>NZ_AUFL01000008.1 GCF_000426485.1 Indolivaga capnocytophagoides DSM 22835 | reverse complement strand
TCTCTCTCTCTCTCTCTCTCTCTCTCTCTCTCTCTAATATTTCACACGACATAGCCAAACCCAAAATGTTAAATTTTAGATTAATCTCGACATTTATATATGTGAAAATCGAAGTCATAATTAATACACAGAGAAATTTTATGTGACAAATATAAATATTTATTTGTTAAAATCAAAGAGCCATTCAGCAGCGAATGACTCTTTGATTTGATGTATATAAGAACATTCTACAGATTATAGGACATTCCTAATGATACATATATATTATTCATTTTAAATGGAACTGCTTTGAAACTATTACTAAAAACAGGAGTTAACCCGCAATTGAAGCTGCCTGACAAACTGAAACGATGATTTATTTTCATGTCGCATCCTGCCAAAACTCCAAAATCAAAGGTTCGTATTTCATCCCCGAAATAAAAAGTAGCATCTCCTTTATTCTCGATTAATATTTCAGAACCTGTTGGGTCGGGGGCCCTCATATAACCATCCCATACTTTACCTTTGAATGAAGTACTATAAGCATATGAAGCATAGCCGCCTGCACGGATATTCCATTTTTCATTAATTTTGTAACGCACAAATAAGGGTATGGTTACATATGCCATTTTTACGGTTGTTTCATTTTTGCCCGAAAAATATCCGCTAAGATAGTTCCCGTCAGCTTCCAATTTTACTTCGGTATAAAGATATTTGACTTTATCTCTTACCCCCATTCCTTTATAATCAAGAAGAATACCCGATCCCAAGGCCCACTTATTATTGGTGTTGTATATAATATGGTATCCCAGTTGTGGAGTGAATTGAGGCCACCAAGCTCCTATCTTTCGAACTTCACGGGGAATAGAGGTCGGAGTTGTAGCTCCGAGGTTAAATCCTGCTACAATTTTATGTTCAAGGTTTTCTTTTTGGAAATCAAGGCTGTATGCAGATAATGAAAACATACAGATTACAGTAAAACAAATATATCTGATCATTGTATTAAATACATTTATAATTTAACAGTCTCTTCTTTTAGATTCGGATAAGCTATTTTTATTGAGGTTCTTTTGATGAATAGGCTTGACACACAACCTCTACTTCATCGACAGTTAGTGTACTTCCTACAGCTCCTCTGTAGAAATCGCCTTCTTTGCTTGAGGCAAATACTACAGCCAGTTTATAATCATACTGGGTATAATCGGGAGTTTCTTTGTACCTGAAAGGTAGATCAAAGTGTGTATATTCTCCTTTCTCCGAAGTATCGTCCAACTTGGCAATAGCGACTATTTTATCAGATGTCAATATATTATTTCCATCAAGAAACTCATCATTCTTTGTTCCTATCACACCTTTCGTTACTTTATAAAATACTGCATAGATAGAACACTCATCAATCCGTCCAGGAATAATGTTGTCCTTTTCGTCATAAAAAGGATCACCCACTTTATATTTATAATATCCTTTGAAAGATACAGGCCTTCCCTTATCGAAGGGATGAGGTTGTCCGAATTTTACAGATTTGGCAAAATCAGACATCACTATAGGTCCGAATTGCCCCCTGAACAAAGATCCCGAAAAAATAGGTATCAGAAAACCAAAATAGTTGCCTCCACGTTGGGTTTTCAGCCTGGCTGCATATTTTCCACTATAAGCATCTGTCGTAAAATCTGTGGGAAATTCCTCTACTTTTCCGAATTTAGCTAATGCAATACCCTGATTGGCAGTAGCCCATGTATCATCCATTAATTTAGGATAACTCATTATACCAACTCCCCCGGTACCCCATTCTTCAAAAGGAAAGGTTAAAGGAAGGGTTCTGTTTATTAGAACTTTATATACTCTGTTCCATTCTTTATTTTCTGAATATACCGTGTAGCTTACCGTATCGGAGAAGTCTTGATATTCATTGGGTGAAGGATATACCGTTGCCCCTTCAGACAGTTTTATTTCAGGGCGCAAACTCGTAATGTCAATTTGGGAGGTATCCGTCACTTCGAAAAGGATAAGGTTGGTTTCTTTACTTGGAGATACCTTTAAACCGGTATACTCCGGAAATTCAAAACTTAGAATATCAGCTTCGATATTTTCAGGTTCATCTTTAATACATGATGAGAATGTTGTAAAAACCACGATGAGAGTGGTTAATGTTAGCTTGGATTTCATTGACTAAAAAAAATAGTTGTTCGTCATTAAAACGATATATACATCTGTTTGTTCAATACAAAACAAAGAATGTTATTTTATCTTGTCGTATGACAAACATTACAACCATACTATTTCAAGTCAGGAGTTTAATCTTGTATTTTTTTAGATAACGAACTATTGCTGTTATACTTGACCAATTCAGAAAAAGGCTTGAAGCCTTAAAAGTTTTCTGTATTATATTTAGGTAAACCAACTTAATTTGTACCTTTGTATTATTCTATTTTTCAGAGTGAGTAACGGCAAGAATTTGATATCTAAACATAACTGACTATTGTTGTTTACTTGATGAGTTTACTAAAAGGTCTATGGCCTTAAAATTTGTTTGAATATGGAGAATCTTATAATATACGGAATTGTGGCGATAGTTGTTATTGTAAATATTGTCCGCAATTACCAGAAAGAGGCTAAAAAGAATAAAGAAAGGGTATTAACCCAAGCACGCCCAAGACCAGTATCTTCAGCTAGTCAAGAAAATACAACACAATCTAGTCCCGCTCCGTTTTCGAGACCCAGAACTGTACAATCCGAGATTTCGGAAGAAAACAAACCAATAGCTCCCATACTAAATCCTGTAAATAAATATCAGACACTTACTTCTATGGGGTATGACTATACTCAGGAAGGCGTTTCGTCGGTAATGTCAGATATAACTGATGATAAAAAAGAAATGGCACTGATATACGAAGAAAAAACAAATAGTAATGCTGCTCAGGATTTGCAGCTGGAGACCTCTGCTGATCTGAAGAGGGCATTTATTCATTCCATTATTTTGGAGCGTAAATATTAAAACAGAGTTAATAAATAGGTCAGAGACCTTAAAATAAATAATCAATTAATAAAGCAATGGCATTAAAGTTTGTGAGTGCAGATGAGGCGGCGAGCCTTATCAAAAATGGAGATAATGTAGGTTTCAGTGGTTTTACTCATGCCGGATGTCCGAAGGTAGTACCAACCGCTATCGCTAAGATAGCCGACGCAGAACATGCAAAAGGTAATCCTTTCAAAATCGGAATGTTTACCGGAGCATCTACCGGAGACCTTCTTGACGGAGTTTTAGCAAGAGCACATGCTATCAAATTCAGAACACCTTACCAAACAAACAAAGATTTAAGGAATGCTATTAATTCAGGCGAAGTTCCTTATTTCGATATGCACTTATCGTCTCTAGCACAAGAGATTCGTTATGGTTTCTTAGGAGGTGTAGATGTAGCCATCATTGAGGCTTGCGATGTGACCGAAGATGGAGAAATAGTTCCTACCTGCGGAGTTGGTATTTCACCCACTGTAGCACGCTTGGCAAAAACAGTCATTGTTGAACTTAATACATGGAATCCGAAAGGAATGAGAGGAATGCATGATATTGCAGAATTACAAGATCCTCCTCACCGTGGCGAAATTCCAATTTATTCGGTTAGAGACAGAATCGGAAAAGACCATATAAAAGTTGATCCGGCTAAAATAGTTGTTGTAGAATCAAATACACCTAACGAAGGTGGTGGTTTTGCTCCGGTAGATGAAGTTACTACTAAAATAGGTAATCACGTAGCACAGTTCTTTATTAAAGAAATGGCAGAAGGGCGTATGCCAAAAACATTCCTTCCTGTACAATCAGGTGTAGGCAATATTGCAAATGCAGTATTGGCTGCAATGGGAGAAAGTAAAGAAATTCCGGATTTTGAAGTTTATACCGAAGTTATTCAGGATGCTGTTATCGACCTGATGGAATCGGGACGTATTAAATTTGCCAGCGGCTGTTCTCTTACAGTAAGTAACCCCTGCGTAGAGAAAATTTATAAAAATCTTGAATTCTTCAAAGAAAGAGTTGTCCTTCGCCCTTCTGAATACTCTAATAACCAAGAAGTTGTACGCCGATTAGGAGTAATTGCTATCAATACCGCATTGGAAGCCGATATATTCGGAAACATCAATTCTACTCACGTAATGGGTACTAAGATGATGAACGGTATCGGTGGATCAGGAGACTTCACTCGTGGAGCATACGTATCTATATTCGTTACACCATCGACTGCTAAAGACGGAAAAATCAGTGCATTTGTTCCTATGGTTGCTCACGAAGACCACAGCGAACACTCAGTGAAGATTATTATCTCGGAATATGGTATTGCTGACCTTAGAGGTAAATCTCCAAGAGAGCGTGCTGAAGAAATTATCGAAAAATGTGCGCATCCTGATTACAGACCATTACTTCACGAATATCTGAATAATCAAGTGAAAGGACAAACACCTTTCGATCCTTATAATTGTTATGCTTTCCATAAGGCTTTCCTTGAAACTGGAGATATGCATAATGTAAAATGGGAAAATAAGTAATATTATTTTTTATAAAAGAGCAAAAGCAGGTTATCAATAAATGATAACCTGCTTTTTTTTTGTATGAAGTGTTAAAAATAAACATTTTAGATATTTCGCTTTATGGTATTTATAATCTTATAGATAGTAAATTCTGTATTACAACAAAGGACATAAAATATTATTAGGGCAGGTGAAATTATTTTCGATCTGCCCTTTTATTTTTTATCTATAAAGAAAGTGTTCTTTAAATGGCTGTGAAAATCCGGAATAACGAAAAGGTATCATCGAAAAAAGTATAATTTCGCTGTTACCTTTGTAACCTTTTTTTATGAACTTTTGTCGGGGTATATAATTACACACCTGATGTTCAACTAAGGCAGAAGATTTCACCCTTACCATGTCGGTTATCTTACTTAAACGTAAAAAAGGTGTCATTGAAAAATAATCATAGAGCATGTTACCTTTGTAACCTTTTTTAAGTAATTCAATTAACTGAACACAGTTGATCGATCTATCAAATCTCTTTATTCCGCCAATTGGCTTTTTTGAGGTAAATAAACGAAAGTATCATCAATGTACCCCAATATACATATTCAACAGTCCAGCATATTGCAACCTCCGATTTGTTGTGTATCACTATTATATACATGGCCAATACATACAAACAGATAGTGATAAGCTCGAATATAAGAGCCCAACGAGTATTACCGGTTCCCGAAATCGCATTAAATAATACGGTTCCCAAACTACAGATAGGAAGAGCAAATATCAGGACATAAAGAGGTTTAACAGTTTCGTACACCAAAGACATATCTTTATTCGAAGCTATCAGGGCGATCCACAGCTCAGGTTTTATTGCTGTTATGATACCCATTACAACAACTATAGCCAGATTGAGTATACATATTTTGCCTACCAGTTTTAATACATTATCATACTGTTTTGCCCCGATAGTATTGCTCACCAACGTATTAGCCGTTGTAGACAAAGCATTCATCGGAATAAAGTATATCATATAAAATGTACGTATAATATTAGTGATGGCAAGATCTCTTTCTCCATGATTTTCTATTGCAAGAAAGAAGATAAACCACGTTGACATCGATATTGCATACTGAGCCATCGTAAACACCGATATATCGAGTATACGACGCACAATAGAGAATTTAAACCGCATTTTCTGAAACCCATATTTTTTGAGGTCTACAGTCTTCGCTGTATAAATAATAAAGAAGATAATAGAAGCAATCTCTGCCAATACCGATGCCATACCTGCTCCGGCTATACCCATCTGAGGAAACCCGAAATTCCCGAATATAAGGACATAATCAAAAATGATATTCACAACGGTCATTACAGCAGCATTCAATGTCAACACTTTGGTACGGGCAATGCCGACATAAAATGCACGGAACATAATATTGACCGATGCAAAGAAAAAGCCGAATGTCCGCCATTCGAGATACTCCGCTGCTGCCTCATATACATGGTGTGATTTGATCAGAATAGGCAGCAGATGCGATGAAAAAGCATTAGACGCAAAGTATAGCAATGCTGCGAATAACAGCAAAAACATCATTCCCTGCATTACAATTGTACCTATCTGGTCGTAATTGCGCTCGCCGTTGCGTCTGCCTATCATAATCTGCGCTCCGATACTGAAACCGAACCCCAGCATAAAGAAAGCTATATAATATATACCTGCCAGGCCGGCAGCTCCGAATTCAACCTCTCCTACCCTTCCCAAGAAGATGGTATTGGTTATTTGCATTATATTTTGAGTAAGCAGTCCGAGCATAATGGGCAGACTTACCAACCATATATCCTTATAAGAATATAACTTTGATTCCATAGAGTAAATATGAGCGTGTTCGATATTCTTACAGACAAGAAACGGGATGATTCTGTTATTGGATCACCCCGCTTCATCTGTATAATTTAGTCTTTAAATTTTACTTAATCAGCTTATTGGTGTTAGTGTCAGGAAATACAATCCACGGCTTAAAAGTCTTAGCTTCTTCAAAATCCATTATAGCATACGATATAATGATAATGACATCGCCCGGCTGCACCTTACGTGCAGCAGCCCCATTCAGGCAAATGGTTCCGGATCCACGCTCTCCCTTGATTATATATGTTTCGAGGCGTTCTCCGTTATTGTTATCTACAATACATACTTTTTCACCTGCAATCATATTGGCTGCATCCATCAGATCTTCATCTATCGTGATGCTCCCTACATAATTAAGGTTGGCTTCAGTTACCGTCACCCGATGTATTTTCGATTTCAGAACTTCTATTTTCATTTCTATTTTAAGTAACTATTTATTAAAGTAGGTAATATTATCAATCAGCCTCACATCTCCGCAAAATACGGTTATACAACCAACGGCATATGAGGTATCCGACCAATTATCTATTGTCTGCAATGTATTTCCATCCACGATCTCAAAATATTCGACTGTAAGGGATTCTACATTGTTTATATCATCAATTACATTCTTGAGCGTTTCTTTCACGGAATATCTACCGCATTCCGATTTACTTTTGAACAATATTCGGCTGATAGCTACAGCTTGTTCTTTTTCGGTTTCCGATAATCGTTGATTACGACTGCTTTTAGCTAAACCCGATGGCTCTCTGATTATAGGCATGGGTACGATTTCGATTGGGAAATTATACTGCTTAACCATATCCCGGATAATAGCTAGCTGCTGGAAATCTTTTTCTCCGAAATAGGCTCTATCTGGCTTTACAATATCAAAAAGACGACTCACCACCTGAGCTACACCATTGAAGTGTCCGGGGCGAAATTTGCCTTCCATCACCTTATCCAATAATCCAAAATCAAACTGGCGGGTATCCGGCTCGGGATAAATTTCTTTGACCAAAGGAGCAAATACAATATCTGCACCGACACTCTCAAGCAAAGAGGTATCCTTATCTAAAGTTCTCGGATATTTAATAAGATCTTCCTGATTATTGAACTGGGTAGGATTTACAAAAACACTGACTACCGTGATATCATTCTGTTCAATACTTTTCTTAACTAAAGAGACATGTCCTTCGTGCAAGGCTCCCATAGTAGGAACGAAACCGACAGACTTCCCTTCTTTTTTTAATGGAAAAATGGCCTTTTGAAGGTCTGAAACCGTTTCTAAAATAATCATAAACGCTTAACCTAAATTTGTTATCCAAATAACAGTGCAAAGCAACTAAATATTTATGAAATATGAAACTTTCGGGGCTTTCATTTCCTAAAAAACAACATCATTTATGACTCTTGCATTTTTTGATTCACAGAAAATTGCTAAAAACCAGATTTTTTTTTATTATCTTTGTAACGTAAAAACGAAACAACTACAATGAGCGTAAAAAGAGTTTTATTCATCACACAAGAAATTTTCCCGTATCTACCCGAATCTACGATAGCAGAAACTTGCAGAAATCTACCTCAGGCAATACAAGAGAAAGGCAAAGAGATCAGGACTTTTATGCCTAAGTTCGGAAGTATAAATGAACGTAGAAACCAATTGCACGAAGTTATTCGTTTATCGGGCATGAACCTGATTATCGACGATACAGACCATCCTCTGATAATCAAGGTAGCATCGATACAAGCAGCTCGTATGCAGGTTTATTTCATTGACAATGATGATTTTTTCAGCCGTAAATTTACTACTGAAGACGAAAACGGCGTAGAATTTGCCGACAATGAAGAACGCAGCATCTTTTATATAAGAGGTGTATTAGAAACCATAAAGAAACTTAGATGGATACCGGATGTTGTTCACTGCCACGGATGGATAACAGCTTTGGCTCCATTGTATCTAAAGACTGCATTTGCAGATGATCCTTGCTTTAAAGATGTGAAGATTGCATACTCGCTATACAACGACAACTTTAAACAGCCTTTCTCCGATAAGTTTGCCAATAAACTAAAGCTTGCAGGTATAACAGACAAACATGTGAAAGACATTGCAGGAGCAGAGGTCGATTATGCAAAACTGACTCAGTTTGCAATGAAATACTCCGATGGAGTTATACAACAAGAAGCAACTGTGGATCCTCAGTCTTTAGAGTATATCGAAAAGAATAAGATCAAATTCTTACCATACAGCGGAAATGCTTTGGAGGCAGCCGATGCTATTAATGAATTTTATGACACCATTTAATTCATAAAAAAAATGAAAAATATGTATTTGCTTTTGCAAGTACATATTTTTTATGATCTTTGGGCATCTTTAGCAATTGTAAAATATCAGATACACTAATTATCTCTAATAGACAAAACACTTGCCAAAGATACTTACTAGGTATCAAAACCTTAAGAATGTAAATTTTTAATAAGCAGGATGAAACTAAGCACGCTATTATCTCTAGTCTTGACATTTTCTATCACATTATCTCTAGCGTCTTGTGATGATGATTTAAATAACATCGGAGGAACATTGCAACCTCCCGGTGATAATATTACTGCAGGTACAGATACTCTGTCCGTTATAGCAAAAACTATTTCCATGCAGGATTCAGTATACGCCCAAACAGTAAACGGAATATTAGGCAAATATGAAGATGATATTTTCGGTTCTGTCAAATCTGATTACTTGTGCCAATTTATGTTTCCTGACAGTGCTAAATTCAACGAAAAGATTGCATCTATAACATCCGTCAATCTGGTTATCGGATATATGAATTTCTTAGGAGACACAATTTCTCCCATGGGACTATCCGCATATAAAGTAACCCAACAACTGCCCGAATATTTTTTCACGAATGCAGATCCTAAGAAATATTCCGACATGAAAACGCTTTTGGCAAGCAGTACTTTCTCTGTTGCCGGTTCCAAAAAGGTTAGTTCGACATCTAACTACAGACAGATTTATGCACCAATGGATTCCGCTTTTGCAAAAAATCTTAATCAAGCGATTAAAGCAGGAACCGTTACTGATTCAAAAACATTTAACAATTATTTCCCCGGACTATACATAACTACAACATTAGGATCCGGAACACTTATCCAACCAATACAAACGTCAATTATAATAGATTACAAGTATTATACTGCAAAAGCAGACTCACTAGGAAAAGGCTCATTCACACTAACATCAACAACAGAGGTTAATCAATTAATCCATATTGAAAATAAAAACCCGAATGGATTATTTGATCAAAATTCGGGCATGGTCTATACCAAATCTCCTGCAGGAGTATATCCTGAAATAGTATTTCCGATAAAGAAGATCAAAGAGAATATAGCAAAGAATAATTTTGCATCCATCAACACTGCACTGTTCAGCGTAACCGGTTATACAGAAAAAGAACCGACGGGCACTTTCTCATACCAAAGACCCCAGACTCTTCTTCTTATAAATAAGGATTCTGTAGATTATTTCTTTACACATAAAAAACTACCGGATAGTAAGACGACTTTCTCAGCGACCAGGGTCAAGGAAACGAACTCTTACAAGTTCAGCAATTTATCTCAACTGATAACATTATACAAAGATAAGAACCTGACAGAAGATCCCACATTTGTATTAATACCCATAGAAATAGCATCAATAGACTCTTATTATAACAGTCAAACGGTTAGGGTATATAATCAAATGTTCCCAACAGCATCTATCTTTAGAAATAATATAAAGGATATGAGACTTACACTCATATATACGAAATTTGAATAAATCATAAAGAAATCAAATCCAATAAAAAAACTCAGGAAGAATCTTCCTGAGTTTTTTTATTGGATTTTTATTAGAAAAAAGTTTTTATTTTCGGAAAATTATACTTATCCAACCTTCTATAATTTAAGAAAACTTTTCATTTTCAGCAAATACTATCAAAAATATTTTCGGAAAACTTTTAAGCAGAATCAAAAAATTAAACTACTACAAATCAATATATTAAAAATTATTTTAGAAAACTTAGAACTTTGTTGAAAAGAAATTGTTATAAAATTTGTGATCTATGATCAGTATTTCTATTTTCGCAGTCATAAAATATATAACATCAAGAAAACATAATGGAACGTACAGTTTACACGTTTAATGAAGCTTATGAAGCCACATTAGATTACTTCGAAGGGGATGAATTAGCCGCAAAGGTTTGGGTCAACAAGTACGCATTGAAAGATGCCGAAGGTAATATATACGAAAAAACTCCAATCGACATGCATTGGAGACTTGCCAATGAAATTGCACGTATAGAGAAAGTTTATGAAAACGGACTGACATCTCAACAGCTGTTCGATTTGTTTGATCGTTTCAAATACATCGTTCCGCAAGGAAGTCCGATGACCGGAATCGGTAATGATTTTCAGATTGCATCTCTTTCTAACTGTTTTGTTATCGGTATCGATGGTTCTGCCGATTCGTATGGAGCTATCATGCACATCGATGAAGAACAGGTTCAATTAATGAAACGCAGAGGGGGAGTTGGTCACGATTTGTCTCACATCAGACCCAAAGGTTCGCCGGTAAAAAACTCGGCTCTGACTTCTACCGGACTAGTTCCATTCATGGAAAGATATTCGAATTCAACCAGAGAGGTTGCTCAGGACGGGCGACGCGGAGCATTAATGCTAAGTGTATCAATCAAACATCCGGATGCAGAATCGTTTATCGATGCAAAAATGATAGAAGGCAAGGTTACCGGAGCGAACGTTTCGGTGAAAATTGATGATGAATTTATGCAAGCTGTAGTCGATCAGACTAGCTACACTCAGCAATACCCGATAAACTCAGATAAACCATCTACTGTTAAAGATATAAACGCTACACAACTTTGGGAAAAGATCGTACATAATGCTTGGAGATCGGCTGAGCCCGGAGTTCTGTTTTGGGATACAATAATAAGGGAATCTGTTCCCGATTGTTATGCTGATCTAGGTTTTCGAACTGTTTCAACCAATCCTTGCGGGGAGATTCCACTATGTCCTTATGATAGCTGCCGTTTGTTAGCAATCAATTTATACTCTTATGTGGTAAATCCGTTTACAAAAAAAGCTTACTTCGATTTCGATTTATTCAAAAAACACGTTGCTTTGGCACAGCGTATCATGGATGACATTATTGATCTTGAAACTGAGAAGATTGATCATATTCTTAAAAAAATTGATGAAGATCCGGAAATAGAAGAAGTAAAATTCACAGAACGAAATTTATGGAATAAAATCCGTAAAAAAACACTTCAAGGACGGAGAACCGGAGTTGGTATCACTGCCGAAGGAGATATGATAGCTGCAATGAATCTTCGTTATGGAACAGAAGATGCTACAGCATTAGCCGAAGAAGTACAACGTACCCTTGCTATCGCAGCGTATCGTTCATCAGTAGAGTTGGCTAAAGAAAGAGGTGCTTTTGAAATATTTGATATTGAAAGAGAAAAAAACAATCCATTTATAAACAGGCTTTGTGCTGCAGATCCTGAACTATATTCTGAAATGGAAAAATACGGTAGACGTAACATCGCTTGTCTTACAATAGCTCCTACCGGAACAACAAGTTTGATGACTCAGTCAACATCAGGTATCGAACCTGTATTTTTACCTGTTTACAAACGTCGTCGCAAAGTAAACCCGAATGATGCTCAGGTTACTAAAATTGACTTCGTTGACGAAAACGGAGACTCTTGGGAAGAATACATCGTATTCCACCATAAATTCGTTACATGGATGAAAGCAAAAGGATATCCTACAGCAAAGAAATATAGTAACGAAGAGTTGGATAAACTTATTGCCGACTCGCCTTACTACAAAGCAACATCGAATGATGTTGACTGGCTGCAAAAAGTAAAAATGCAGGGACGTATACAAAAATGGGTCGATCACTCAATAAGTGTTACGATTAATCTACCTGCAGACGTATCAGAAGGCTTAGTAAACAAACTTTATATTGAGGCTTGGAAAAGCGGATGTAAAGGATGTACCGTATATCGTGACGGATCAAGAGCCGGTGTGTTGATTTCAGCTGATGATAAAAAGAAAAGCAGCAAAAAAGAAGATTGCGGAGATTGTTTCGAACGTCCAACTGTAATTCCTTCAAGACCCAAAGAACTCGAAGCAGACGTTATCAGATTCCAGAATAATAAAGAAAAATGGATCGCCTTTATTGGTATGGTTGACAATCGTCCATATGAAATATTCACCGGGTTGAATGATGATGACGAAGGTATTATGCTGCCAAAACATGTGAACAAAGGTATTATCATCAAACGTACTGATGATGACGGAGAACGCAGTTACGACTTCCAGTTCAAAAATAAAAGGGGCTATAAAACCACTATCGAAGGACTTAACAGTAAGTTTAATCCTGAGTTCTGGAACTATGCAAAATTAATATCAGGAGTACTACGATATGCTATGCCAATAGATCAAGTCATTAAACTTGTACAGGGCTTAGAGCTGGATAGTGAAACTATTAATACTTGGAAAAACGGTGTTGAAAGAGCCTTGAAAAAATATCTGCCAAATGGGGCAGAGCTAAAAGGGCAAAAATGTCCTGTTTGTGAACAAGAAACCCTTGTATATCAGGAAGGTTGTTTAAAATGCAGCAATTGTGGAGCATCAAAATGCGGTTAATAAAATAACTCTCCATCTATATAAAAAACTCCGGAAGAATCAATTCTTCCGGAGTTTTTTATGTATTGCTATGAACCAATCCTAATCCAGACAAACAATACAGGCACAAAAAAACCGCAGACATCATCTGCGGTTGTATTATCTTTAGAGAAATATAATATCAGATAGATAATCCCATAATTAAAGAAGGGAAAAGACCTATTACAATATTCAGTATAATAGCTATCGATGCAACAACAACATAACGAACATCTACTTTCAAAGGTTCCGTTCTAACAGAATCTTTAGTAAACATAACGTTTGCTGTTCCAAAATAATAATAGATAGCTATAATAGAGTTTATCACCCCGAATATTACAAGAATCAGATAGCCGGAATCTATCATCTGACTAAACATAAATAATTTAGCGAAGAATCCGGCAAAAATAGGAATACCTCCTAAAGAAACCATTGCACAAGTGAAAATACCAGCCAGATATAGTTTATCTTTAGCCAGACCGAATATATTAGATATGTCCTCGTCTTTATCTCCACATACAGCCATAATAACGGCAAATGCAGCAATACCGGCAAAAGCATATGCACATGCATAATAAAGAATCGCATTTGTACCTGTACCGTTAGATAAGAGATCCATCATCATAAATCCGGCATGCGATATACCCGAATATGCCATCAATCGTTTCAGGTTTCGTTGACGAAGTGCAGTAATATTACCGACACTCAACGTTAAGATAGTAAGAACAACAACTACGATTTGGAATACTGGAGTCATTCCCGCCGAAAAAATAACGAATATTTTATAAAGTGTACCGATAGCCGCAACTTTCACCAACGTACTCATCAATGCAGTAACTAATGTGGGGGATCCTTCATAAACATCCGGAGCCCAAAAATGAAATGGAACAACCCCGGCTTTGAAGAATAACCCTACGGCAATCATTACAAAACCGATATTAAACCAAATAGGTAAATGTCCGGCCTGTGCCGTAGATATAGCAATAATTGTTTGGATATCAAACGAACCGATAGCTCCGTATACTAAAGCAATACCAAACAGAATGAAACTGGAAGCAAAAGCCCCCATAATGAAATATTTCATTCCTGCCTCATTGCTCTTTTTATCTTTCGGGTTACTTGAAGCCAAAACGTAAGCTGAAATAGATAATACCTCGATACCGATGAAAAACATAGATAAGTTTCCAAAAGAAACCATTGCTACTGCTCCAGCCAGCATAAAAATTATCAAAGATACATAATCAGCAATCTTTGTTATCCTATCTGCATAAAACTTTGGGCTCATCACTATCACAAACATTGTCAATATAATGAATAAGCTTGAAAAGCCCCGTGAATAACCCGTACCGACAACCATATTATAACTGTCGATATCTAAAAAAGATTTATCCAGATAAAACTCAGCTAAAGTCATACCTAATATTCCGGCCAAACCTAAAACGACTACCGGAACAAGGATTTTTCTCAAATTTAAAATCTCAAGTAATAAGCTCAGTATACCTAATCCCGAGACTGCTATCAATGTACTCATTATTTATTTTGCTATATTTTGTTCACTAAAAAGGTCTGATACCTTATCTGTTTATATACATCATAATTTCCTGCAAACTTGGAGATACCAAATCTACAATGGGTTTTGAATATATCCCAAAGAATATAAGGACTGCTGCCAATAAAACAAAAACCAAAGTTTCATTCACTGTCAGATCCGAAAATGAAGATTGCTTATTGTCTCCTAACATTACATACTGATACATACGCAGCATGAAGAATGCACCCAGGAACATGGATGTTCCTATTGCAAGCAAGTATCCTATATGTACCTGATAGATACCATACATAATGGTAAATTCTCCGATAAAATTAAATGTCAGGGGTAAAGCGATAGAAGCCAGCACCATAAAAAAGAATGCCAGTGTAAATTTGGGAGCACTGCTTTTAATACCTCCCATCTTGCTGATCAATGGAGTTTTTAGTCTTCGATGTATCACTTCAGCAGAAAAGAACAATCCGACAATACCAAATCCATGAGCTAGAATAAGCAGCACTGCACCTAATAGCCCGTCATAGGTTAACGAATATACGCCGGCTGCTATAAATCCGACATGAGAAAGGGATGCATAGGCAAAAAAGCGTTTAAGATTATCCTGTCTCAATGCTATAATTGCACCGTATATAACTCCAATTATCGAAAGTATCAGAACAAGCGAACGAAGTTCGTGTGACGCATAAGGAGTCACCGGCAACTGCCAACGTATAACACTGTACAATCCCATTTTTGACATGAGTGCTCCCAACAAAAGGGTTCCCACCATAGGTGCTTTTTGATAAACGTTTGCCTGCCATGTATGAAAAGGAAACACAGGTATCTTAATTGCATAAGCAAGAAAAAATGCAAGGAATATCCAGATTTGTTCAGTATGGCTCAGGTTTGCATTATATATGGCATCCAGTTCGAGACTTCCTACTTTCGAATACATATATATAATTGCAGCCAACATAAATAACGATCCAGCAAATGTATATATAAAGAAAGTCATAGCAGCTCTTCGGCGTTTAGCCCTTTCACCATTCCCCCAAAGCACAACAATGAAGTAAATCGGTATAAGAGACATTTCCCAGAATACATAATACACCAAAGCATTACTACTGAGAAATACGCCAGACATAGCAAAAGACATAAACAGAATAAGGCTATACAATATTCTTTCGGACTTCACCGTATGAGAAATACTTGTCAATATGATAATCGGCAGGAGTATCGAATTTAACAAGACCATAGCTATCGACAATCCATCAGCTTTCAATGAAAAGGATATATTGGGCTTACTAATCCATTCTAACGTAAAAGTATACGGTGCTGCAGCCGGATTATGCTCCAATAAAAGCGATATTGAAAACACAGCTCCCGCTATAGCAAATAACATAGCTACTTTCGATGCAAACCGGTTACCCGAAAAGTATGTCACAAATGATCCTGCTAATAAAATAAGTAATATAATAGCGATATTCATATTTTTATAAAATTGTAAGGGTTTCAGACCCTTTTATAATCATTTATTAGTAAACGTTTCCCCCAACTGATTAACTAGACAAGAAATAGGTAAGCTGCAATCGTACAGAACCCGATAACAAAGAAGAACAGGTAAACCCCGATACTTCCATTTTGGACGGCTCTTAAAGGAATTGACAATGCACCGATCAGGTAACCAAAACCGAATACGATAGCATTCATTACTTTTTCAACTATATTCTTGAAAAAGTTTGCCAATACATAGAATGGTTTTACAAATGCAGCATTATATATCTCATCAATATAATATTTATTGTAAGCAATTTTTGCAAATCCTGTGATTTTATCATCTTCTTCTGGTACAACAGATTTTAAGATGTACTGATAATAAGCAACAGCTAAACCAATGAGGGCAATTGCTATTGAAATCGCAATCAATACGATTTGAAGTGTACCCGCCCCATGAGCTTCAGGTATACCTGCGGATAAGACGGGAGAAAGATAACCATTCAGCCAGCTATATCCGAAAGGCAAACTGATAAGACCTCCCACTGTAGCTAAAACAGCCAGAATAATAAGAGGAAGAGTCATTACCGACGGAGATTCGTGTAAATGACGTTTTTGCTCTTCAGTGCCTCTGAAATCTTTATTAAATGTAAGAAACAATGCTCTGAACATATAAAAGGCAGTCATCAGAGAAGCTAGAGCAGCTAAAATCCAAAGAACTTTATTGTGTTCAAAAGCAGTAATCATTATTTCATCTTTCGAGAAGAACCCGGCAAAGGGAGGAATTCCCGAAATAGACAGTGTAGATATAAAGAATGTAGCAAATGTTATAGGTAATGCTTTACGCAACCCACCCATTTTACGCATATCCTGTTCGCCGCCCATGGCATGTATTACCGAACCCGATCCAAGGAAAAGGCAAGCTTTGAAGAATGCATGAGTTATAACATGGAATACTGCTACATGATAAGCACCTAACCCTACAGCCAAGAACATCAACCCCAACTGAGATACGGTGGAGTATGCCAATACTTTCTTAATATCAGTCTGAAACATACCGATAGAAGCAGCAAACAATGCCGTAACTGATCCTATGACAGCTATAATCATCTGTACATCGGGAGTCAGATTGAAGAGGAAATTTAGGCGGGTCACCATAAATATACCGGCAGTCACCATCGTTGCAGCGTGTATCAATGCCGAAACAGGAGTTGGTCCGGCCATCGCATCAGGCAACCATGTATATAGCGGTATCTGGGCACTCTTACCCATTGCTCCGACAAAAAGACAAAATGTTCCGACACTTAACAATCCGCTCACTCCCAAATTAGAAGTAGTCGTTACCGCTAATTTTAAAGAATCAAAATCAATTGTTTTGAAGATATATCCAAGGGTAAATACTCCGGTAAGAAATCCGAAGTCCCCTATCCTATTCATAATAAACGCTTTCTTTGCTGCATCATTGAACTTATGATTTTTATACCAGAATCCTATAAGTAAATAAGAGCAAAGACCAACTCCTTCCCATCCGATAAACATGATAGCCAAATTGTTAGCTGTCACAAGAATAATCATAAACAGGATAAACAGATTGAGATAAGCAAAAAAGCGGTCGATATGCTCATCGCCTTTCATATAACCGATCGAATACAAATGAATCAATGTACCGATACCTGTTACAAACATCAACCAGATTAGAGATAATTGATCTAACAATAAATCGAAATTAACAGTAAACTCAGCGAAACTTACCCACTGAAACAAATGGATATGAAGAGCCTCTCCGGTCGATAATATCTTAATGAAATAAATTAACGTAATAACAAAACTACCAGCTACAGCTGTTGTTCCTATAAGCCCCGGTAGTGTCTTTCCTAACTTTTTACCCCCAAACAGATTTATCAAAAAACCTATCAGCGGAAAAATCAAAAGTAATAATACCAATCCTGTCTCCATCCTTAGTTATAGTAAGTATTTAAAGCATTATTAAAAAATAATAACTATATATTATATTGATTTACAATTCTACCTTGTTTCAAATAAAAAAGCCTGCGGCTTATCCTTTCAAGTTTTTTAATTTATCAATATCAATAGAACCGATATTTCGGAAAATTGAAACTAAGATAGCCAACCCAACTGCTACTTCAGCGGCAGCTACAGCCATCGAAAAAATGACAAATACCTGAGCACTGGCATCCTGATGATAAACCGAAAATACAGCCAACAACATATTGGCAGCAGCAAGCATCAATTCTACAGACATTAACATGACTATCGTACTACGCCTGTACAGCATACCCAGTACACCTACACAAAACAGCAAAGCCGACAGATAGATGTAATTATTTATTCCAACTTGTTCTAATATATCTTGCATAGCTTTTACGCATTAAGGCTTTAGGCCTTTTATTATATTTTCTTATCTATTTTCTCTCTTGGATATTAATACCGCACCGATCATCGAAGCAATAAGCAATACAGATGCAAACTCGAATGGTACTAAATATTCATTCAGAATAACATCGCCAATCACTTTTACCGACTGAAAATCAACCTCTGCATTCTTGTAAACCTCTATCTGCGGTGTAGCTTTCAATAGAGCAGCCAGCATAACCACCACCATCAGGCATGCAGAAACTGTTGCAGCAACCCTACTCGCTATTTTTTTAGCGGGCTCATGCTGTTCATTCAGATTCATAAGCATTAAGGTAAACAGTAACAGCACCATAATTGCTCCGGTATACACAATAATATGTATTACAGATAGGAACTGTGCATTAAGCATCAAAAAGTGTCCGGCAATTGAAAAAAAGCAGACAATCATATAAATTGCACTATGTACGGGATTTTTAGACAATACAGTCAACAGACCCGAACCTAATGTAATTGCCGCCAGAATATAAAAAATTATTGTAATCATCTTTTTTGATTATTCAATTGTATCTTTTGTTTTTACCATCTTCTACCGAGATTACCAGCTTATCTTTTCCATAGATAAAGCTCTCACGATTAGTCCCTACATTTACATGCTTCTGCGATTTAGTCAAAAAGATGGCTTCTTTGGGACAAGCATCTTCGCACAATCCGCAAAATATACAGCGCAGCATATTTATCTCATATATGGCAGCATATTTTTCCTCACGATACAAGTGCAACTCAGCTTTTGTCCGTTCTGCAGCCTTCATAGTTATAGCCTCTGCAGGGCATGCCAAAGCACATAATCCGCAAGCCGTGCAACGTTCACGTCCTTCTTCGTCACGCATCAATACATGTTGCCCTCTATACACAGGACTATATGTACGCTTCTGTTCAGGATATTGAATCGTCACCTTTTTCATAAAAAAGTGCCTAATTGTAATCATCATACCTTTTACGATCTGCACAAGGTAGATACGTTCCCAAAAAGACATCTCTTTATTGGTTACCGCTGTTTTACGTCCTGATAATGATATATTTTCAATAGCCATTTTTATACCTTAATTAAATATAAGTACTCCTAACCCTACCAACAAGATGTTGACAATAGCAAGAGGGAATAATATTTTCCAACCCAGATTCATCAATTGGTCATAGCGGAATCTAGGAATAGTCCACCTAACCCACATAAAGAAGAATATAAAGAACGATGTTTTTGCTAAAATTGATAATACAGCTAATACATTAGCTATGTTTATACCCCAATTAGCAGCAACCCATTCCATTCCCGGATAATTATATCCTCCAAAGAAAAGAATAGATATCAATGCAGACGAGAAAAACATACTCACATATTCCGAAAACATATAAAATCCCATTTTCATAGAGGAAAATTCGGTATGGTGACCATTTACCAATTCCGACTCGCACTCAGCCAAATCGAAAGGTGTACGGTTACATTCTGCAAATGCACAAACCAGAAATATCAGGAAAGTAATAGGCTGAAAGAAAATATTCCATCCGAATCCGGCTTGCTGTTCTGTAATCTCACGAAGGCTTAAAGTACCCGTCATCATCACCAAGGCGATTAATGAAAGTCCCATCGCAACTTCGTACGATACCATTTGAGCTCCGGCACGAATACCACCCAATAGCGAATACTTATTGTTAGACGCCCAAGCCCCTATTACGATACCATAGATACTTGTAGACATAACTGCTACAACATATAATAATGCAATATTTATTTCTCCTACCTGAGGAACATATTCTACTCCGGCAATTACAAACTTTTCAGCCCACGGTATAACAGCACTACCCAAAAGAGAGACTGTCATTGCGATACCAGGTCCTATTATAAATAAAAACTTGTTGGGTGTATTCGGAATGAATTCTTCTTTCGAAAATAATTTGGCTCCATCACAGAGAGGTTGCAAAATACCAAATATACCAGCACGGTTAGGACCATAACGGTCTTGAATAAACCCTGCAATTTTCCGTTCTGCCAATGTAGAATATAAAGCAAAGAACATTGTAACGGCAAATACTATAAGTATAAGAACCAATTTTTCTATTATAAATGAAATCTCCATATGCTTATGACCTTACTCTTCTTTTACTTTTTTAATTTCTTCAAGTTCGGTTTCATCAAAAGGAAAGCCCGACATACTTATTTTCTTCTGATCCTGCTTACGTCCTTCCAACACCAAATCGTCAGTTTCTATCTTCACCTTCTTCAATGAACGAGTATAATTATTGACATTCAGTACCGAATCCTTCTCAAATTTACGAGGACCTTCAATTACCCAGTCTTCGGCTTTTTTATGATCGAAACGACATTCGTTACAGATAAATTCTTCTACTTCGTGATACTGATCTTTACGAGCTGTTACCCGTTGTACATGATCACCAAACATCCATAAAGTCACCTTGCCGGAACAATGAGAACAATCACGATGCGCATTAAAAGGCTTATTAAACCAAACACGAGATTCGAAACGGAATGTCTTATCAGTCAATGCCCCTACCGGACATACATCTATCATGTTACCTGAAAACGAATTGTCAATAGCTTTTGATATATAAGTTGATATCTGGGCATGATCGCCACGTCCGACAACACCATGTACACGTTCGGGTGTCAATTGGTCAGCCAGTTTCACACAGCGATAGCAAAGGACACAACGGTTCATATGTAGTTGAATATAGGGGCCGATATCTTCCGGCTCATATGTTCTCTTTTGTTCAATATATCTGGTCTTGAAATTTTTATTGCCATATGCAAGATTTTGCAAATCACATTCTCCGGCCTGGTCACATACAGGACAATCCAAGGGATGGTTGATTAGCAAAAATTCAGTCACAGCCTGACGGGCTTCTAGTGCACGTGGCGAAGTGGCACTTTTTACCTCCATACCATCTTGTACGGACGTCACACACGAAGGCTGAAGTTTCGGCATCGGACGAGGGTCCCGTTCACTGCCTTTTGTAACTTCTACCAAACAGCAACGACATTTACCTCCACAATCTTTCAATTTGGAATAGTAACACATCGTAGGAGGAACACAGTCTCCACCAATCATCCGTGCAGCTTGCAGGATGGTAGTTCCCGGTTCGACCTCTATTGTATGTTCATCTATCGTAATTTTCATTTTCTAAACTCCTAATCGTTGATCAACTAATAGATGTCTAACCTTTTGCATCGGTTCATCTACAAAATGATTTCTATTTTTTACCTTTTCAGGAAATCTTACATGATATTCAAATTCTTCACGGAAATGACGGATAGCTGCCGCAACCGGCCAAGCTGCTGCATCTCCCAACGGGCAAATTGTATTCCCTTCTATTTTACCCTGTATGCTCCAGAGCAGGTCGATATCTTCTTCACGCCCCATTCCATTTTCGATACGGTGCAGAATTTTCTCCATCCATCCTGTACCTTCACGACAAGGTGAACATTGTCCGCAACTCTCATGATGATAAAACCTCGAGAAATTCCATGTATTACGAACAATACAAGCCGAATCGTTATAAACGATAAATCCTCCCGAACCTAATGATGAACCTGTAGTGAATCCACCATCAGCCAAAGATTCGTATGTCATCAAACGATCTTCACCGTTAGCTGTCTTGAATATATATTGTGCCGGTAAAACGGGGACAGAAGATCCTCCCGGAATAAACGCTTTCAGTGGACGATCATCGATCATACCACCCAGATATTCATCAGAATTCATAAATTCATCAACAGATAACCCCAACTCTATTTCGTAAACACCGGGATTTTTAATATGCCCTGATGCGGAAATTAATTTTGTTCCGGTAGATTTACCTAAACCTATCTTAGCGTATTCTTCACCACTGTTATTTACAATCCATGAAACAGCAGATATAGATTCAACATTATTCACTACTGTAGGTTCAGCCCAAAGACCACTTACAGCAGGAAACGGAGGTTTGATACGAGGATTTCCCCGTTTACCCTCTAATGATTCAATCAATGCAGTTTCTTCTCCGCAGATATAAGCTCCAGCTCCACAGTGTACGTATAAGTCGAGGTCGTAACCTGTACCTAATATATTTTTGCCCAGCCATCCATTAGCATAGGCTTCCTTTATCGCTTTTTCCAATATCTTGAAAACCCACATATACTCACCTCTGATGTAGATGTAAGACAAATGAGCTTCCAATGCAAAACTCGAAACAATAGCTCCCTCTATCAATAAATGAGGAATATGTTCCATCAGATAACGGTCTTTGAATGTACCGGGTTCCGATTCATCGGCATTCACCACTAAGTGACGAGGTTTCCCCGATTTTTTATCAATAAAGCTCCATTTCAATCCCATAGGAAAACCGGCTCCACCACGACCTCTAAGTCCCGATGTTTTTACCTCTTCCACAATCTGATCAGGAGTCATCGTCTTCAAGGCTTTTTCAACAGACCTGTAACCTCCGTTTTTACGATAGACTTCGTAATCCTTTATTCCCGGAATATCTATATTTTCGAATAATATCTTTCTAGCCATCGCAACCTCTTAATCTAGTTTTATTTTACCTTGTTTGCAATCTTCTACAAGAACATCAAATTTATCTTCAGTGAGATGTTCATGATAGAAATCTCCCAATTGAAGCATCGGTGCATATCCACACGCACCCAGACATTCTACACCGACAACACTAAACAATCCGTCTTCGGTAGTTTCACCCTCCTTAATTCCTAATTTATTGCATGCATAGTCAATCATATCCTCTCCTCCACGAATAGAACAGCAAGATGTCCGGCAAAATTCAAATGTATATTTACCTCTAGGTTTCTGATTGAACATCGTATAAAATGTTACCACTTCATATACCTCAATAGGACTTACTTCAAGTATTTCAGCAACTTTATTCATGAGTCCTACACTAAGCCAGTTATCATGAGCATCTTGTACCGCATGTAAAACAGGAAGCATCGCCGATTTTTTCTTATCAGCCGGATAATGACCGATAAGCTCATCAATCCGCCCCTGCAATTCAGGTGTGATATTTATTTCTTGTTTATATTCTTTTATTTCCATTGATACAATAGTTTATGCGTCAAGTTCTCCGGCTATAACATTAATACTTGATAATGTAGCCACTGCATCTGAGAACATTCCTCCTTTGATCAGTTCAGGGAATGCCTGATAATATATAAAACACGGGCGACGGAAGTGTAAACGGAATGGAGCTCTCGATCCATCAGTTATCAGATACATTCCTAATTCGCCATTTGCACCTTCAACCGAATGATATACTTCGGCTATAGGAACGGGAACTTCCCCCATAACTATTTTGAAGTGATTAATCAAAGCTTCCATGCTGGTATAAACTTCATCTTTGGGCGGCAGATAATAATCCGGAACATCTGCGTGATACTCTCCTTCGGGTAAGTTATCTTTTGCCTGACGAATAATTTTCAAACTTTCTTTTATCTCTGCTGCACGCACACACCAACGGTCATATGTATCGCCTTCTGTACCAACAGGTATAATAAAATCGAAATCTTCATACGAACTGTAAGGTTGTGCAACACGTACATCGTAATCTACACCAGTAGCTCGTAAGTTTGGCCCTGTAAATCCATAATTAATGGCTTTTTCTGCCGATATAGCTCCTGCCCCCACAGTACGATCCATGAATATACGGTTACGAACAAATGCTCTCTCTAACTCATCCCATGCTTTAGGGAATCCTTCGAGAAACTCATCCAATTTCCGCCATGCAGCCTCACTCCAGTCACGCTCGAAACCTCCGATACGTCCCATATTGGTAGTCATACGTGCACCGCATATCTCTTCGTATATTTCGTAAGCCAGCTCACGATATTTCATTACATATAAAAATGGAGAATAGGCACCCAAATCGACCCCTAATATGGAGTTACAAATGAGGTGATCGGTTATACGTGCTATTTCCATAATGATTACACGCATATATTGAGCCCTCTTCGGCACTTCTACACCAAGAGCTTTCTCTACAGTCATCCACCAACACATATTATTTATCGGTGCCGAACAGTAGTTCATACGATCTGTTAATGGAGTAATCTGATAAAAGGTTCTATTCTCGGCAATTTTTTCAAAAGCCCGATGAATATAACCAATGGTGGTATCAGCATCCAGAATGCGTTCGCCATCCATCAACAATATATTTTGAAATACACCGTGCGTAGATGGGTGTGTCGGTCCAAAATTCAAAACCGAAAGTTCACGTCCATCTTCAAAGCGTTGCTCTCTGACAATCTTTGCAAAAGGGTGCTCTTTATCTATAAATAAATCTGACATTCTGAGACCTTATTTATTAGTATTTGGATCATAATTATCTGGTGTACGACCAAAGAAACGGTCATCTTTATCGGTACGCCCCGAATCTTCCAGCGGATATTCTTTTCTCATGGGGAATGAAATCATCCCTTCGTCATTCAATATACGCTTAAGCTTTGGGTGCCCTTGAAACACAACGCCATAGAAATCATAAGTTTCACGCTCCATCCAGTTAGCTGATGCAAAAATATCCGAAACGGTATCAACTTCAACTTTATCTGCCGAAAGGAATGTTTTAACTCTTACCCGTACATTATCAATCCAGTTATGAAGAAGATACACTACAGCAAACTGAGCTTTCACTTCATTATCAGGATAATGTACTCCACAAAGATCCGTCAAGAAATTAAAGCGTAAAACTTCATCTTCTTTCATAAACCTGATTACTTCTTTTATTACCGATGAAGTTGCATCAAACGTAAGAATATCCCGTTCCATCCTGAAGTTTAACACTTCTTCTCCGAAACGACTACTGATTCTATTTTGAATATCTGTAATTTCTAGTGACATTATTCAAATTTATATGATTCCAATAATTCCTGATATTTTTCCGAACCTCTTCTATGGATCGATTCGCTTTTTACAATCTCTTGCAATTGCATAACGCCATCCAGGATTTGTTCGGGACGAGGCGGACAACCCGGCACATATACATCTACCGGAATTACTTTATCTATGCCCTGTAGTACCGAATAAGTATCGAATACTCCTCCGGAAGAAGCACAAGCACCAACGGCAATCACCCATTTGGGTTCAGCCATTTGCTCATATACATGACGCAAAATAGGCGCCATCTTTTTAGAGATAGTGCCCATCACTAACAGCATATCTGCCTGACGAGGAGAAAAACTGTTACGCTCTGCACCGAAACGCCCCATATCGTATGTAGACGCCATGGTTGCCATAAATTCTATACCACAACAAGATGTAGCAAATGGCAATGGCCACAGAGAATTTGCCCTAGCCAAACCGATCACATAATCGAACTTAGTGGCAAAGAAACCACTGCCCGAATAACCATCCGGAGCCGGAGCTATATTTATTTTATTAGTTGAATCACTCATGGTTAAACCTGCTTTAGTTGCCGAAAAAGATATATCTTAACGATATAATAACAAAAGGGTCTGCGCCCCTATCTTTCCCAATTGAGGGCTTTACGTTTAACAATATAAAGGTATCCGACAAGAAGCATAGCTATAAAGCCTCCCATCTTCAACAAACCACTCAATCCGATTTCTTTATAATTAATAGCCCAAGGATACATGAAAATAATTTCTATATCGAAAAGCACAAAAAGAATAGCTACAAGAAAATACTTAACAGCGAATGGAGTCCGGGCATTGCCAATCGGCTCCAGACCGCACTCAAAATTTTGATTTTTTCTTGAGGCTTTGTGTTTTGGACCTAAAAAATTTGAAACTAAAATTGTTCCGAAAACGAAGACCGCAGAAAACGCTACCTGCATTAGGATAGGAACAAAGTCAAATAAGTTTGATTCCATCTTTAGTTATTTAGGATCTATAAAAATGACATTTCGTTACATTTCTCTTACAAATATAAACAAAACACTTTCAAAAACCATCTATCAAGCCATATATTTTATCAATATGTCACACGCTGTCAAACCAGGAGCGCAAAATACAGTCTTTTTGTTAAACAGACTTAACAAACTGAAGATTACAAGTAGTTTTTATAAGCTAATAAACAAAAAAAGCATCCTTTTATTTAATAAGCAGAACTTATTATATGTCTTTTTATAAAATTTATTATCTTTATCAACAACAAATAAAGCCCAATCCAAATAACATTATATTTTCAAAAAGAAAATATAACATCTAAACACCTACACATTTGATTATTTATTTATATTTGCACTTTACATTTTAACACTACATATATATAGCACTAATTAAAATACAAATGGAATTATTATGAAAACATTTAGAAAAACAATCTTATCTTTTTTACTTGTCTCAGCTTTCTCTTTCACTAATCTTTATTCTCAGGACATAAGTTCGATTTCCGAACCCGAATTTATAGGAGAGGTCGTTATTATCCGAGCTGATAATACAACCGAAGCCTTGGAAAAATCACCAGTACAAACAAAGACTAAAGCCGGAGCCAGCCTGTATATCGTCGGAATAGGCAATGTAAAAACAAAAATGAAAATCGCAGGCTGTTGCGCAGGAGTAAGAGCCAAAGAATCGGACAAAATCCGTTTTATTATCAAAGCGGCGGACAATCATACCGATCCTTTAGCTTTTATTAAAATATTCCAACTTGAATCGAAGAAAAAAGAAAGAACTGCTGAACTTGCTTCTGTTTCTACTTTTGGAGGAGCATCAAAAAACAATTTACAAGAATTACCTTTTACAGCAAAAAAGTATGGAACAAGTTCTTATCTGATTACCATCACTGAAAACAGAACTGGGGAATTCGGTATTGTGACTATGAACCCTAACGCTTTGGATGAAAAAGCAACAATAATTTCGAGTTTTGGGGTAGATGCTGAATAAATAAAGTATAGAATATTATATACAAAAAAGAGAGTTAATAAAACTCTCTTTTTTGTATATTAGCACAAACTCAATCTTCATTATTTATATTTTTTGCTAATCCGCCATGCGATGTCTCTTTATATAGGCTGGGTAAATCGTGTCCGGTTTCTTTCATTGTACGAACCACTTTATCGAAACTGACCAGATGCTTTCCATCCGAAAGCATGGCATAAGAGCACGAATCCAGAGCACGTACCGCAGCAAAAGCATTCCTTTCAATACAAGGAACCTGTACTAACCCACAGATGGGATCGCAAGTCAAGCCTAAATGATGCTCGAGTCCCATTTCGGCTGCATATTCAATCTGGGAGGTGGTTCCACCGAAAAGCTGTGCACCGGCAGCCGCAGCCATTGCACATGCCACTCCGATTTCACCTTGACATCCGACCTCTGCTCCCGAAACGGATGCGTTCTCTTTAACTATATTACCGATTAGACCGGCCGTAGCCAAAGCTCTCAGAATTTTCTTGTCACTTACATTGTGATGACTGCTATGCAGATGATATAAAACAGCAGGTAACACTCCACACGAACCACAAGTAGGAGCAGTTACGACCTTTCCTCCGGAAGCATTTGTTTCGGACATAGCCAGTGCATACGAAAAAAGCAAAGCACGGCTCATCATTGAACCATTGTATCCCTTCGCCTTAACAAAATAAGATGAAGCCTTCCGTTGCAAACCTAGTCCACCGGGTAAGATCCCTTCTTCTTCTATGCCGTTTCTAATAGCAGCCTTCATTACAGTCCACACATCATTCAGATAATCAAATATCTCGGTACCTTCTGTCTCTTCGACATATTCCCAAAATGTTTTTCCTGTTTTATGAGTCCAATCGAGAATTTGTTTCATCGTATGTTTGTCATAAATCGGCTGAACAGATATTTTTGTTTTTTCATCAGCCAGATCACCTCCTCCTATACTATATATTGTCCAGGTATCAAGTATATCTTTATCAGAGGATAAAGACCTCAAGATCATCCCATTCGGATGAAAAGGCAATTCTTTTTCAGGTATCCACTTTATTTCTACGGATTTCGGAGCAAACATTTCGGCTATAGCAACATCAGTCATATGCCCTTTTCCGGTTGCCGCCAAACTGCCATACAAATCAACCGTATATGAATCGGCCTTAGGATTTCGCTCCTTAAAGATTTTAGCAGCATTACTTGGTCCCATAGTATGGCTGCTTGACGGACCAAAGCCTATTTTAAATATTTTCCTAATCGATTGCATATAACATTATTATTATTTTTTCGAAAATTATATGAGCTGAAAGTATTTAATATTGTATTTCAAAACGAAAACGAACTACAATAAGTATACGGATAAAGCCAATAAGAAAGCCTACGGCTTTAATGCCTCAAAGTTAGCTATTGTAATTATAAAACCCGCATTTGTAGTGCGGGTTTTATAATTATATACAGAGCCTTTTAACATCAAATTATTCTTCGGACAAACTTTTCCATCGAAGTAACACATAACGAATAAAAAACCACATCGATACAAATGTCAAGCAAACATTACCTAATACAAATTCAGCGATATGATCATCCATAAAACGATACCATATACAACCCAGCGTATTCTGATTAATTCCATCACTGTCATAGCATCCGGAACTGCATATCGAATAAACAAAAAAGAACAGAATGGCAGGTACAGCCGGTATAAACCACAATAAATGGTTGACATATATATTTGATCTTCCTTTATTCTGCAAATTTGAATTTCGGGATAATATGTTGGCGAGTTCTACTCCAAATAAAATCAATAAGACAACATGATATGCAAAAAATCCCGAGACACCTGAGATTAGAGAAAACAACCCATCAACAAATAAGAAGATTCCTAAAGATACAAATGCAATCAGCCATGCCTTACCGGATGTCACACGATACGAAAATATAAGCAATGAAAAACCTCCTGATACGCATAAAACAATCAACAAAGCAATAGGATTAAAAAGAGGTGTATCGTATGCATCGAAGACTTTTTCGTAACCACTTTTCAATTCTTCAAATTGGACATAGTATTCGATATTATTATAGCTATTGCTATTGTTTGATTTATAATTATAAGATCTATAATTATATTCGCTATTCTCTAGATTATAAGGTCTGATCAAGTTAAAATCTCCAACCGGATATTTCGATGGATTATAAACCAGCTTAAGCCATAAATCTCTGTTCAGATTAGTTTTGAGATGTCGATCGGTATGTAATAACAGAAAATCATCCATTAAATGAGCTATTTTTTCTTTATCCTGACCTTTCAGCCATTCTTTTACTGTCTCCGAATTCTTTAATCCGTAATGATCGTAGCCGCTCGACACATATATAGGTGTATACTCCTGATAATTAAGCAAAGACAGTTGAGCGAAATCTGGATAATTTTCATAGTATACATTTTGCCCCTCTGCTAATATCACAGCCGAATCTAAAGACATCGTTTTTCTTTTATTCTCAATGATGGCTGTTTCTTCATCCGGATATTCTCTATAATAATTAGTTTTATCGGTAGGAATAAGTATTTTGATCATATTCAAAGTTTCGACAGCTTTTAAAGCCTCCTTCTCGGTTGCATACGAACGCTTTTTCATTGTACTTCCGACATTCAGAGAAAAGAATGGCAATATAGACATAAAGATAATTGTATATATTAATACCCATTCAAGATACAGGGACTTAGCCGACCGAGGATAAAAAGATTTGAAGGCATTATTCTTCGAATAGAATATAAGCCATATAATAAGTGTCAGTACACAGATTAAACCGATCGAAAAATAAAGAATTCCCGAATCTATAAAATCATCATAGTAATTCGACTTTGAGAAATCAATCGAAGAAGAGAAATACCCTATAAGAAAGAACAGGACATTAACCAATATTGTAAACCCCAACACGGGTACAATCCGTATATTCCAGAGCAACGGATGATTCAGTAATAGATATTTTTGTATTTTGTCTAGCATCTTGTATAAGCTTTAGTAAAAAAGGAATAATTAAGGGCTTAACCTTAGTTACAGAAAGAAACGGCGTGTGGAATTAGATATATTCCTGAAATAGCTCAAAGGAATATTTTTATCTACAACCAGCTGTAAAAAATGATTAAGAGTAACACTTGCAGAAAAAATCGCGACATACGTTCCTCCTTTTAGCTGAAGGCTTTCCATTCCGATAACGGCTAAAGACTCACGTATCAGATCCTGTCCCCAATCGCTTTCAAATTCAATAATAAGTTCAGGTATAGCTTCTTCCTTGTCTTTAACGGACAGAATATCAGATCCTTCCGTCGCACTTGTATAATTAATACTTTGGGGTTTTCCTTGTTTCAGAAACACAACCCGATCCGATGTCTTCTCAACTTCGTAAAGTTGTTGAGAACTTAAAACGATACCCAGAGGACGGAAAAGTGACTTAGCAATATCGCTGAAATCGTCAAGAACAACTTGCTGTGCCAGAATATCCAGATTGGCCAAAGGTTCGTCTATTAACAGTAGCTTAGGCTTCCGCAGTAACATACGAGCCAGCTCGAAACGCATCTTATAACCCGAGGACAAACTTTTCCAATTAAGATGACGATATGCTCTTAATCCCATACGAGCAATAACCAGCTGAACCAAGTATTCATTTTCTTCTCCACGAATACCATAAGACGATGCCGTAAATTGCAAATTGGTTAAAAGTGAGCCATGCCAGTCTTTTGTTCTCTGAGGAATATATACCAATTGAGTGCGCAGATCGTAATTATCTTTACTCGGAAAATTATAATTGATAGTTCCTCCGGTAATCTCCAACTCCCGGCACAAAGACCGTAACAGGGTGGTTTTTCCATTTCCATTCTCACCAACCAATCCGATTATCTCACCTTCCGATACTGATAACGAAATAGGACCTAAAGAAAATGACGAATTTAAATATCCCTTCGTCAGATCTTTTATTTCAAGGAGTGTATCACGTTTCTTTATCTCTTTTCTGCTCAAGACATCTTTTAGCTCTTCGAGCATCGATCTGAACTTAACCTGAATTTCAGAAATATTCTTCTGATTGCTCTCCAGCCAGTCAAGCAAATCATGCATTTTCTTATAATATACAAGATCTTCTGTATCCAGAGTTAAATCAATCAATCGCTTCAGAAGTCCTGAGTAATCTTCATAATCAAGCAATTGATATATGTTTTTGTAGTACGTTTCAAATATTTGCATATTGTTGTTTTATCTATGACAGATGCTAAGATATAAACTTTCTATTAATTCAATCGTGTTTCAGGCTAATTTATCCGTTAATCGGCAAATGCCGTTATTCGATCGGGATGTATGACTGCCCTGTGAGCGGCTTCCTGAGCTATTCTAATTTCAGTTTCAGTCAAAGATGCCGGAGCGAATGAATTGCCTATTACATTGCGCCCTGTCAATTTTTCGTACCATGTGCATGCCGCAATATATCGTCCGATAATCAAATTGAGATGATGCCCGTCTCTACAAAAAGTGTCTCCCAGATATGATGTTCTCGCATTTTGAATTGCTGTTCCTGATGGAATCACAATATTAATAGCGACCTTCTCTGCGACCTTATTTACAGTTTCAACAATAGCTGTGTACATCTTTATCTGATCATTATTGTAATTCGCAAATCCGGCGTGCTTTGAATCTTTTGCATACGCCCATGTCATATGCAAAATGTATTTTGTATCAGGATTGGAACTCCTTGTTCTTACATAATCAAAAAGGTTGGAAAGATAGGGAAAGTAAGTCTCATATTTACCTGTATTGGAACTTACTTGCTGAAATGAAATATAATCCCACTTCTCGCTCGGAATGATTTCCGATAATCTGGCACCTCCAAGCACTTTTTTCGCTCCATCGGACTCTGTTTTCCGGTATGAATAAGCAGGCAGATTATTAGCGGCATTATTCCAATGCTTTTCAAGCGAACAGCCTCCAATCATTATATTACCTATAATAAAAGTAATGCCGTCGGCTTTACCCAGATCATAGAGGTTATTTTCGACAGCGTCTTCGGAGAAACTATTACCGATAGTCAAAACCCGTATTGTGTCATTAACACAAAAAACTGAAATACTGATAAATAAAATAATAGATAATAAGGTAATTTTATGAAACATAATATAAGTAATAGTAAGTATTAATGATACATATAAATAGATTCACTTAATTGTCAACTAATCTACTTATTTACAGATTAGTAACAAAAACAACTAAGACCTTAATACAATCAGATAAATATAATCTAATGAAGAAAAATGTGCTGCTATATACAAATATCCGGTTGAACAACCGTAGTTTCGATATTTAGCATATCTTTGTGTTCTTCGCCGTCAAAAATACTAAATAGATTTTAAAGAACCTCTAATACTAAACAAACTCATATTATAAATGAAAAAAACAGAAAACAATATCCTTTGTTCTCTATTTCAGGTTTTTATCGAATAGTTAAGGATAGAATAACCTTTTTATGAAAAACAAAAACTAGAGTCTAAGGCTTAGTACTATGAAAATATTGCCTGATATAAACAAATCCAATCATCATGGATTTATATAAGTTGTAAAAATACACAAGTAACAGAAAGTATCAATGAATACAGTAAACAAGTATAAAAAAGATATTAACTCGTTTACCCGTTTCCTTGTAAAAATCGTTTACTGATAAATAAAAGGTCTGAGACCTTAAGCAGCAAAAAACCGCGTCTATATCGGACTACCATGAGCGAAAAAGAAAAATTATACTTGCTTTCTCGAGGAAGCAATGAGGCGTTCGAACACATGTACTATCTGTACAGCGGCAAGCTATACAATTTTATATTGAAGCTTACACAAGGAAATACTCATGTCGCAGAAGAATTGGTACAGCGCACTTTTATCAAAATATGGGAACAGCAAACTAAAATAGATCCGGAAAGGTCTTTTCTGTCATACCTATGTACTATAGCCAAAAATCTGCTGCTCAATGATTATGAACACGAAGGGGTTCGATATATATACACCGAATACGTAAAAAACAATGTAGATATGCTATATGATAATGTGACAGAAAAAGAGATCGACCGTAAATTACTCGAAGATTTTATAGATAAGCTTACAGAAGAATTGCCTCCCAAACGAAAAGAAATCTTTATATTAAGCCGTAAATATGGATATTCAAATAAAACCATTGCCAGGCAATTACAGATTTCGGAGAGTACCATTGAAACCCAATTAGCTAAATCATTGGCTTATATGAGAGAAAAGCTGAAATATTACATCATCTATATCTTATTTTTATGGATGTTTTTTTAACTTTAGATAGTGGAAAAGTTAGGTATAACTGTATATTAAGTAAAGAGATGAATTAATAATATAGAGCAAACGAGTTGACAGGTAAACAAGTATAAATACCTATACCAGAAAAAAACAGCAAAGAACAGTCTAAATATATGAAACCGGAAGAATGTGTAGAACTTTTTGAACGCTATGTATATGGCAAAGCTTCTGATATGGAAATTGCCAGATTAACTGATTGGATAAAAAACAATCCGGAACTTTCTTGTTGGCTCGAACAACAGATCGAAAACTCACCTTCCGAAATAGATCCTACTATACAGCATAGGATGCTCCGCAATATACAAAAAGAAATAAAGCAGGAGGATGAACCTCTACATTTACCTGCCTCCAAGAAAAGATGGTGGCTTGTGGCGGCTGCCGTACTGCCTATACTAACGGCTATGGGGATGTATTTCTACTTGACGGCGAAAGGATCAACAGATAAAACGGACTTGTCTCCGTATACAATAGCTGTTGAACAAGGACAAAAAGCATCCGTTACTTTACCTGACGGGACTAAAGTATGGCTCAACTCTAAATCTAAACTAATATGTACTCCCGACTTTAATATCAAAGACAGAGAACTGAGTCTCTCCGGAGAAGCCTATTTTGAGGTGGCTCATAATAAGGATAGGCCATTCAGGGTGAAGTGTAATGATATTTTGGTAGAAGCATTAGGAACTGCATTTGTAGTAAGGGCTTATGACGACGACGAAACTGTATCTTCAGTGTTGATAAATGGAAAAATAAGGGTTGGTACTCCGGGAGGAGAACTCCTATTATCCCCTAACGAAAGAATAGAGTATGACAAGCATACACACTCCAATGAAGTCAAACAAGTGACCAATGCAACCGACTTTACAGGATGGAGGGACAATCAGTTCCGCTTCGAGCATGCTTCACTCAAGGAAATAGCCAAAAGTATCGAACGGACATACAATGTACAGTTGATATTCGCATCGAAAGATATCGAGAATCAATATTTTACGGGTACAATAAATAACAGCAGCCTCGAAAGTATGCTGAATATATTAGCACTGACCTCATCGTTAAAGTTCAGGATAGAAGATCAACAGGTTATTTTACAGAAAAAATAAATAAACCCCGTCCGCTTTCAGTATTGAAAGACAGTCAATACAAAACAGCACAAAACACTATATACAAATTGCTTACATCAAAAAAAGAGTAACCGGATATTATTTAGGTTGCTCTTTTTTTGATATTAAAATGTTAAAAATGAAAACCGGGTAGTGGATTTTTCCGCCTCAACTGTATACATATAAGAGAGTTTTATTTAGAGCCTGTTTAAATTTTAGCGAAGATTTTCATTAAGGCTCTCCAAACTAATTCTTAGCTGCTTTTTTCTGCTCTTGTGAGTCTATTTTTCAATTTATCTTCTTGGTTTAGCGGGCTAAACCTTTAAAAACAAATTGAAAAATTCATCTAACAACTGTTATAAAAAAGCTTTGCTATAAAATTTAAACAGACTCTAAACCTTTTTTAACTTTAAATTTAATACGTATGAGAATGCAAGTAAATGACACTGTAGGAATCAGATGGCGACATTCTGCCATGCGGTACCTAGTTGTATTGCTATTGCTTTTTCCGTCTTTTGTGAGGGCGCAAATCAGCATTGAAGTAAAACAACAACCACTGAAAGAAATTCTGAAATTGATAGAATCGAAAAGTGAATACCGCTTTTTCTACAATGAAGGACTAACAGGCTTAGATCAGGTGTGTACACTCAAAGTAAACAACACATCCATTGATAAAGTAATGTCTCAGCTTTTATCACAAACAAGTATTAATTATAAGAAAGACAAAGACAATCTTATCGTTCTTTATCAGAAAACAGCAGGGCAGCCTCAGGATGTACCGAATGAAACAGCAAAAAAAAACGGCAAAGGCATCACAGGTTTCGTCAAAGATGAAGAAGGACAGCCACTTCCGGGAGTAACTGTTACGGTTAAAGGAAACAAGCAAGGTGTAATGACCGATTTAGATGGAGCATATACAATACAGAATATCGAAGATAATTCTGTTTTGGAGTTCTCCTTTATCGGTATGAGAAAACAAGAAGTTGCCGTAAAAGGTCAAAACAGTGTAAATGTTGTACTACAGGATGATGCAATAGGGCTTAATGAGGTTGTAGCTGTAGGTTATGCTACTCAAAAAAGGGTTAATGTTATAGGATCTGTGGCAACTATCAATTCTAAATCACTCGACAGCAGACCTGTCACAAACTTATCATCCGCTCTTGCCGGATTAGCAACCGGAGTATACGTACGCAATACTTCGGGTAAACCGGGAGGTGACGGAGCGGATATTCTGATCAGAGGGACAGGTACTCTAAACAGTACAGGACCATTAGTAATCGTTGACGGAATTGCCGGATCTACAACAGGAGTTAATCCAAATGATGTAGAAAGTATATCGGTATTAAAAGATGCAGCAACAGCAGCTATATACGGATCTTTAGCATCTAATGGAGTTATTCTGATTACAACGAAGAGCGGAAGTCAAGGCAAAGTATCGGTTAATTATTCTGGCAATACATCCATAACCAAACCAAATAATCTACCGGGATTCGTATCCGACTACGCACAGCATATGCAGCTAGTTAATCAAGGTTACTCTAATATCGGACAGGCACCTGTATACACAGACGCAACCATTGCTCTCTGGCAAAATGCGAAGGCAAACCCCAACGGATTGACATCCGAAGGTATACCTAATTATGTAGCTTATCCCAACACAAAATGGGCAGAAGAAGTATTCCGCAATAAACTGCTTCAAAATCATAATATATCGCTGAGAGGGGGTACCCAAACTACGCAATTCTTATTGTCTGCGGGTTATATGAATAACCCCGGAACGATGCCTAATACAGGAGCCGAACGTTATCAGCTTCGTATTAACCTCCAATCTAAAGTTACGAATTTCCTTACCGTAGGAACGCAGACATTCGGGTCGGTACAGAACTCCAGCGTAACCGATATGAATACTGTATTTCAATATCTGACGGCAACCGTACCAGGAGTATATTCAAAATATAATGGCAAATATGGTTATCCTTCAGCTGCTGAAGAGTCCGCAACAGCAAATAACCCATTGGCTTCATTATATTCCTTAGGAGGAGATAATACTACAAGCTTATTAAACACCACCGTTTTCGCAAACTTTGATATTATAAAGGGGCTGAGCATGGAAGCCAAAGCTCACTATGACAATTCGTTCACTGAGAATAATATGCACAATGTACCTCAGGAAAGATGGAACTTTGCAACCAATACAATAGGTAATGCAGCTACAAGTCCCGGTCAATTGTATACTCAATACTCCTTATACAAAAACTACAATGTGATATTGGAAGATGTATTAAAATACAATACAACTATTGCAGAAAAACACGATATAGGGGCATTGGCAGGATATAACCAGCAATATTTTAAGTTGTATAATTTCACAACCCGAAAAACAGGATTGTTAGATGAATCATTAACAACACTGAATACTGCAACCAACATGACTTCAATATCCGGCGATGCGTATGACTTTGCTTTACGGTCGTTTTTCGGAAGGCTGAATTATGCATATAATCAACGCTATTTATTCGAAGCTGTATTTCGGTACGATGGATCGTCAAGATTCTCAAAAGACAGCCGATGGGGATTTTTTCCGGCATTTTCCGGAGGATGGAGAATCTCTGAAGAACCATTTATGAAAAATTTCAGCAAGTATATAGACAACTTAAAACTACGGGCATCGTGGGGCAAGACGGGAAATAATGCATCCGGAAATTACGATTATCAGGCAACTTATAATACCACTCAATACTCATTCAACGGCGTTGCATCTAACGGGCTTATCCAAAAGAAAAGTGCTAATCCGAATTTGAAATGGGAAACAACTACAACGACGAATTTAGGATTGAGTGGTAATCTTCTGAAAGGTGCATTAAATTTCGAATTGGATGTTTACCGAGGGTTTACCGAGGGTATTTTATTCGTGCCGACCATACCTCTTACAGCAGGCACAGCAACTGCTGCAACTCAAAATATTGCACAGGTTACCAAGAAAGGGATTGAATTTACACTCGGATACAATGGACGATTCAACGATTTCAGATATAGTGTATCAGGTAATATCGCCTATAATTACAACAAGGTCAAGAAGTATAAAGGTACTCTTGAAGAAGGTTATTTTATCAATGCCAATGGCGAAAGGGAATATTCTTCAAATCTGGGATCTGTTTCTACTGGAACCACCCAGCGTATTATAGAAGGTCACCGCATAAACGAATATTATCTATATCCTGTATATAAAGGAAACGGAAGTTATACTAACAAAGACGGATCTGTAAATATAAATGGAGGACCTAAAGATGGTATGATCAGAACCGAACAAGATATGGATTGGTTGAAAATGATGATGGCGGAAGGTTATATCTTCCAACCATCGGGAGATGTAAGTAAATCTAAAATATGGTATGGAGACCTGATCTACGCAGATACCAATGGCGATGGTATTTACGGAAACTCCTATGATCAGAAATTTACAGGGAAAAATGCATCTCCGACAATAAACTACGGGGTCAATATGAATTTTGCATACAAAGGATTTGATATGTCTATGATATGGGCAGGAAGTGCCGGCATGTCATATTACTGGAATGAATTATATATGAATCAATCAATTGTTGCGTTGGGCAAAGCAGTGCCGACTCTGGTAGCCAACAATCATTATTATTATAATGAGACCAATCCTTCAGATCCGGCAAATAATACATCGGCACATTACCCCAGACTAAAAACAACTGATCCTCAAAATACCAGAGCCAGTGATTTTTATCTATACAATGCTTCTTATCTGAAACTGAAGAGTCTTCAATTGGGCTATACTCTTCCTGAGCAATTAACCAAGAGAGCATCCATGAGTAATGTAAGAGTATTTATCGGAGGAGAAAACTTATTGACTATAACAGATTATCCGGGTATGGATCCCGAAGTCGGAGCTAGTATAGCTTACCCGACAATGAGACAATACACTCTGGGTTTAAACATTACTTTCTAAAAAATCAAGGATATGAAACGAATATTTATATATATCAGTTCAATTATTTTAATAACAGGCTGCACAAGCGATCTGCTCGATACGTCACCTTATTCGGCTATATCGTCCGAAACCATGTGGACAACCGATAACCTAACCAACCTCGGTATCACGGGAGTTTATGCATCTCTACGGCTTGGTAACGGCAGCAGTAGCAGCAGCTCGCCTTACGAATTATATGTGATGGATAAATACTCATTTACAGGTCAAAGCCGTTTCGATGAATCATTATTACGAGGCACTATAACCTCTAGTGATGGTATGTTTTCGACCATGTGGCAAAATTTTTACGAGGGTATTCAAAGAGCCAATGACGGTATAAAAAATATTCCGTTGAAGTCACCTTCTGTAGAAACAAAGAAAGCCAGATACATTGCTGAATGCAAATTTTTCAGAGCATATTTCTACTACAGATTAAATCAATTGTACAAGGGTGTACCTATCTATCTGGAGCCATTTACAGCAAAAGAAGCAACTAAAGCACGTTCGACCGAAGATGAGGTTTGGAATCAAATTGTAACTGACCTTACGGATTGTATCAACGAAGAAAATCTTCCGAATATATACCCATCAGGAAACGCAAATTACGGACATATAACCAAAGGAGCAGCTTATGCTTTGCGCGGTAAAGTATATATGTATCAAAAGAAATGGGATTTGGCAACGAATGATTTTAATAAAGTAAAAGAATGCGGCTACTCTTTATTCTCTAATTACAAGACTTTATTTACAGTAGCTAATGAGCAATGTCCCGAAATGATATTTACCATTCAGAATATCTCGCAGCAGAATTATGGCGGAACTACTCAATTATATTATGGTAGTCGGTCGGCATTTACATTCGACTGGAATTATTATATGCCGACACCTGATTTAGTTGACTTGTACGAAAATACAGATGGTTCTAAATTCAATTGGGACGATGTAATTCCCGGTTATTCAAACCTTACAGTGGCAGAAAGAGAGGTATTCTTTTTACGTGATAACTTAACACCTGCTGAAATAACTGCTGCGACATTAAGAGGAGCAAAAATGAGTTTATACCTTACTACAGGCAACGAGGCTCGTGTATTAAAAGCTTACGAGAACAGAGATCCCCGCTTAGCGGCAACTTGTATTACCCCTTACTCAACGTTTGTCGGATCTTATAACAACACGACAACAGTCACAATATCGACTATGAGGTGGCCATACCGAGGACAAGCATTAGTCGGTGGAGACTTACAAACCGATACCCAGAACTACTTATATTACCTGTATCGTAAGTTCGTTATCGAAGGTGTTACTGATATTATAGATCGAAATTACAGCCCACTGGATTTACCGGTTATCCGTTATGCTGATGTACTTCTTTCTTGGGCAGAATCTTTGAATGAACAAGGTAAAACCTCAGAAGCCATCGAAAAAGTAAACGAAGTGCGTAAGAGAGCCGGCATTGCCCTCTTAAACTCAAACACTGCAACAACAGTAACAGGTCAGGCTGATTTAAGAATCAGAATACAAAACGAGAGAAGCATTGAGTTTGCGGGAGAAGGAGTCAACTACTTCGATCAACTTCGCTGGAAAATATGGAAAGACCGCAACTTTTATAACGGTAATGGCTCTAAACAACCTTGGGGTGGAATAGTAAGCCCATATTCTTTCAAAGGAGATTATATCTACACATGGCCTATACCGGCATCAGAAGTTCAAATAAATCCGAACCTGACTCAAAACGAAGGTTGGATCGACTAATCCATAATTACCTGAGGGCACAGACCTGCTTATTACTTTAGTTAGTGATATAAAAACAGGTCTGTGACCTTCCTTAAACTAGTCTTTATGAAATATATTTTAATAGCTGTATCTCTCCTTTTATTTACAGCTAAAGCCTCTGCTGTTCAACCTGTAAAAGAATTTTATGTATCTCTTCAAGGCAGGCTCGGAAATGACGGGAGCAAACAGTATCCCTTTAGTTCTCTGAATGAAGCAAAAGAAGCGGTACGAAAATACATCGAAAAGAATAGCGACACAGATATTAATGTATGGGTAAGAGGTGGAACATACGAATTGTTAAGCAGTTTCGAATTGAACAATGACAATTCGGGTTCAGAATCTTGTGCTATCACTTATCAATCTTATCCGGGTGAAAAAGTCATTCTGACAGGAGGACGGATTATTTCACCCAAAAGAGTAAAATCAATATCGAACAGTTCCACTAAGAACAGATTTACAGACCAATCAGTTGCAGATAAGATAAAAGTCATAAACCTGCAAGATTTAGGAATTACAGACTATGGTAACATCCAGATAACAGGATTCAGACGACCATACGTAAATGCAGCCATGGAACTGTTTATAAATGGGCAACCGTTCCATCTGGCAAGATACCCGAACAAAAGTCAAATACGGATACAACCCGATGAGGTTATAGATGCCGGAGTTATAAAAGCCGAAAAAGAGTTTTACCCCGGTACAATACGTTTCGATAAAAAAAGGCTCGCTCTATGGGGCGATGCACAAAATATATTTACCTGTGGAAATTTCAAATATGCGTGGGCAACCGACCAACTCAAAGTAAAAAGTATAGATGCAAATAGCGGAGAAGTAAGATTCGAAGACTCACACATGTTTGGTATTTCAGGAGAGCATAAATGGAATCAGTACTATTATTTCAATATCCTCGAAGAACTGGATGCTCCGGGTGAATATTATATCGATCATAAGAAAGGGCTGTTATATTTCTATCCTTTTTCTAAAATAAAATCGTCTGACACTATTATGGTATCTCTGCTCGAAGAACCGCTAATAGTTATGCAAAATGTAAACTACATCAGTTTCAGAAATATTGATTTCGAAGCAGGACGGGGAATCGGGGTATATATGGAAAATACAGAATCGAATAAAATAGAAAGCTGTACTATACGCAACATGGGAGTAGTAGCAGTTTCTATAGGCAAAGGAAGCAAACCCGCAACAATATACGGACATCCCGATGAAACGAATCCCTTTCTTCCCGGCGAAAAATTATCGGGAGGAATCGGCAGCCTTTATGATTACATATACGAAAATACCACCTTCAACCGCGACGGAGGAAAGAATAACGGTATCATCAACTGCCTGATCGAAAACACAGGATGCGGAGGCATCAGCATAGGAGGAGGCAATCGCCTAACATTGGAAAAAGCCGGAAATTATGTTTACAACTGTGAGTTTAGCAACTGCGGACGATTGGATTACTCTTACAAATCGCCTGTAAATATAGACGGAGTAGGTAACAAAATACAGCATTGCCAGTTCAATACCTGCCAGGCAACAGCCATCTATATACATGGAAACGATCACATCGTCGAATATAATGTCATAGACGGGGCATGTAAGTTTATGGACGACCAGGGAGCTGTGTATCTTGGACGAGATCCGTCGGAATTCGGAAATATAATCCGATATAATTTTCTGAAAAACATAGGTAATATAGGAGTCACCATGGGAGTGTATTTCGACGACGGGGCATGCGGCACGCAGCTATATGGCAATGTCTTTTACAAAGCCGGTACACGCAATGTTCTTGTAGGCGGTGGACAATATAACAAAATAGAGAACAATATTTTTATTGATGCCGAAATGGCGATACATCTCGACAATCGTCTGGAAAATTGGGCTAAGAACTCATTAAGGCCAAACGGTACATTCGAAATAAGAATGAATGCAATGAATTATAAACAATCTCCTTTTGCAAAAAAATATCCTGAAATGATTCGTTATTTCGAAGACAGCCCGGCTATACCCAAACATAACGATGTCAAGAACAATGTTTTTGTACGGATCAAACTAATCAATAACGGAAAAAAAGAATGGGGTCCCGTACTTGATCAAAATATGATCACCGACCAGGATATTGGATTTGCGGATTTTGCCCATCAGGATTTTTCTTTGAAAGACAATTCTATTGTTTTCGAGAAATTACCTGAGTTCAAAGCCATTCCTTTCAGTAAAATAGGTAGAATACAATAACCCTTACTCCTATCAAATTAACATGAAACACATATCATATATTATCTGCATTATACTTGCCTCAACATTCGTATGCGCCTGTAACAGGCAATCCGTAAAAGAAGACTCTCCTTCTCCCAACGAAGTCGGAACAAAGAGTGTACTGTCATTATCCGACACAACATGGAAATCACTCTCTTTACGTGAAAAGATCGGACAGCTCATGTTGATGCTTCCCGACAGAAAAAAAGAACTGCAACTCGGAGACGGTTCATTATCCGGTTTTTTCGAAAAATATCCGGTTACAGGTTTCTTTATGGGATGGAAATTATGGGATAGTGTACAACGTGACCAATATCTGGATCATATTCGAAAGACATGTGCGGAATATCAGCAAGCCAGCAAATTACCTTTAATCTTTCAGGAAGATTACGAAAGCGGCGTTACTTTACCCGGAATGACTTCATTTCCAAACGAAATGGCATTAGGTGCAGCCAATTCTACGAAACTGGCATATCAATACGGAAAAACCGTAGCACAAGAAAGCCGTTCGGTAGGAGTACAGTGGGTATTGCATCCCGTTGCCGACCTGAATATAAACCCGTTCAACCCCGTCACCAATACACGCAGTATTTCTGATGATCCGGATAAAGCAATAAGACTGCTGACCCAGCAAATAAAAGGGCTGCAAGATAACAGCGTAGCTGCTACAATAAAACACTTTCCAGGTGATGGCGTAGATTTTCGGGATCAGCATTTATTGACTACATGTAATTTTTTACCATATGATGTCTGGAAAAGACAACATGGAAAAGTATTCAAAGCCCTGATCGACAACGGTGTCAAATCAATCATGCCGGGACACATCACTCTGCCCGGTTATCAAAAAGAAAAGAAAAACGGGCAATACTTACCTGCAACCTTATCAAAAGAGTTGTTGACAAACCTGCTGAAAGGCGAAATGGGTTTCAAAGGTGTAGTAGTGTCGGATGCAATGGTGATGGGTGGTTTTCGGGGTTGGTATGATAATCAGCTGGAAGGAGAAATACAAAGTTTTCTGGCTGGAGTGGATATCCTGTTGTGGCCATCGTATGAGTTTATGGATACTCTGGAAGCACGAATACTAAGAAAAGAGATACCTGTTGAAAGGCTCAATGATGCTGTCAGCAGAGCATGGAATTTCAAAAAAAGCCTTGGATTGATGGATAGAAATCATCAGTTGATAGTACCCATGACTCCCGAAGAAAAGACAAATGCACTTTCTGTTTCGGAACAGATCTGCGAAAAAGCAATAACACTTATACATGACCGAAACAACGCACTGCCCCTTAAGAAGGATAAAGATAAAAAGATTCTGGTGGTTGGCGTAACTCCCATCAGCAGAAAAGGAGGAGACGCTTCTCTGACCAGAATAAAGTCGTTCAGCGACCTGCTCCGACAAAAAGGTTTTGAAGTAGACTTTCAGCATAATATTCTATACGAAACCCAAGGATGGACAGAAACTGCAACCACCCAATACGACCGCATACTGTTTTTAGTAGACCGGCATATGCATGCACCATTCGGACCTCTCGAATTTTGGGACGATGAAGCTCAAACTGTCTGGGGAATAAATGCAATGCCAAAAGAAAAACTTATTGTTATTTCATTAGGCAGCCCCTACTCTATCAATGAGTATTTCGAGCGGGTAAATACATGTATCAACGCCTATTCTAATACTGCCGTTATGCATAATGCGCTAATCAAAGCTCTGATGGGAGAGATTAAAATGCAAGGAACTTCTCCCGTCAATCTGGATATGCAAGGTAAGTTCAAATTATATTGATTTTAAGTAATATTTGTCGAAATGAAAAATACAATAAGTTGTTTTATTATCTGTTTTGTATTATCCGGTCTGTCCTTTTTAGTAAAAGGACAGACTACTCAGAACAATGATTTTACATCGAAAGAATTACAGATCAGGAACGGATTATCCAATTTTACGGAAAAAGTAAATAAAAAAGATTCTATCAGGGTTGCATACTTAGGAGGGAGCATTACGGAACAAAACGGATGGAGGAGGTACTCACTCGAATGGTTCAGACAATCATTCCCGAAAGTTAAGTTTATTGAAATAAATGCTGCAATAGGAGGCACAGGATCTGACTTTGGAGCATTCAGGCTGCAAGATCATGTGCTGAAATTCAAGCCCGATCTTGTGTTTGTCGAATTCGGGGTAAATGATAATGGTGTTGCTCCAGAACGAATAACCCGCTCTATGGAAGGAATTGTCCGGCAGATATGGTTAGACAATCCCTCAGCAGATATCTGCTTCATTTATACAATTATGGATGGATATATGCTAGAAGAAACGGTAGGAAAACTTCCGCAATCTATACAGATTATGGAAAAGGTTGCCACAAAATACTCTATTCCCTCTATCAATTATGGATACGAAATATGCCGCCGGGTTGAAAATAAACAGCTCATATTTACAGGCAAATCAGAAGAAGATAACGGTATTATGGTCTTTAGTCCCGATGGAGTACATCCTTTCCCTAATACAGGTCAGAAAATTTATCTAGATGTGCTTACCCGTTCATTTAAGAGGATTATGCAGAATTCTACTCAAAAAAATGCAAGACAGATACTACCTCAGCCAATAGATCCAAATTGCTTTGTCAATACACAGATGATAGACATTTCTGAAGTAAACCTATCAAAAGAATGGAAGATGCTGTCAATTAAAGACAATTCTCTCTTTTCTGAATTTACCAAATACGTACAAACAATCGGGCAGGCAGAACCTGATAGTAAATTGAATTTCAGATTTAAAGGAAGGTCGTTCGGTATATTCGATATTATAGGTCCGGGATCGGGAAGTATAGAAGTTACAGTGGACGGTAATGTAACAGATACAATTATGCGCTTCGACCCATACTGTACCTATTGGAGAAAGCACTATTTCGTGATAGATCAACTGAAAGATACAGAACACAAGGTATCCATCCGTGTATTATCCGACCAATTTGATAAAGTATCCATACTCTCTAGATTAAATCGTACAATGAAAGGCCCTCAACAATACAAAGAATACAATTGGTATGCCGGCAAAATTTTAATTGACGGCTCTTATAAATAATATCAATTTTAGTCGCCTAAATCTCAACTTAAGGTCTTAGACCCTTTTTATTAATCAATAAACGAGTTTACTATTTACGTCATTAAATACTTTCTGTCACTTATGAAAAAAACATTATTTATCTCTTTTATTTTATCATTGGGCTTACACTATTCGTATGCTCAGGAATACAAATCGACCTGGGAATCGATTGACAGCCGGCCTATTCCAGAATGGTTCTCGGAAGCTAAATTCGGAATATTTATCCATTGGGGATTGTACTCCGTTCCGGCATGGGCTCCTACAAATGGACCTGTATATGAAAAATATTCTGAATGGTATTGGGCCAGACAAAACCCAAGTGATAAACCTTTTCCTGCATTTACAGACTTCCACAATAAAATGTACGGAGAAAAAATAGGCTATACTGATTTTGTAAGCGGGTTTAAAGCTGAAATGTTCGATCCTGCAAAGTGGGCTGAAATATTTAAACAATCAGGAGCAAAGTATATTGTGCTGACCTCAAAACATCACGATGGCTTTGCCTTATGGCCTTCGGAACAAGCATGGAATTGGAATTCGGAAGAAGTGGGACCTCATCGCGACTTAGCCGGAGACTTATCAGAGGCGATAAAACAATCAGGAATGCACATGGGTTTTTATTATTCGCTGTACGAATGGTATAACCCGTTATATAAAAAAGACCTGCCAAAATATGTATCCGATCATATGATTCCCCAGATGAAAGATTTGGTTAACCGTTATCAGCCTGATATAGTATGGACTGACGGAGAATGGGAATTAACCAGCGATCAATGGAAAAGTACCGACTTTCTGGCATGGTTATATAACGAATCACCTGTAAAAAATACGGTAGTCGTAAATGACAGATGGGGCAAAGAAACACGTGGAAAACACGGAGGGATCTACACTACAGAGTATGATTTGGTGGGGGATCTGGCAGCCGATAGAGTAAAACCAGGACATCCGTGGGAAGAATGCCGGGGCATAGGAGGATCTTTCGGTTACAATCGGAATGAGAATCTCGAAAACTATGAAACATCCGAATCCCTGATACGGATTCTTATCGATAAAGTTTCGATGGGAGGCAACTTGCTGCTAAATGTAGGTCCTACTGCCGATGGACGAATTCCGGTTATTATGCAGCAACGATTAAAAGATATAGGGGACTGGCTTTCGGTAAACGGCGATGCAATCTACGGAACCCATGCTTGGAAATATACAGCTAAAGAAAAAAAGAAAGAACAAACCATATTCTTTACTGCCAAAGGCGATGATTTATATGTCATCATCACCCGCTGGCAAAATCAACCAATAAAAATAGAAGGTGTATCTAAAACTGATGCTGTGAACATGTTAGGATTCAATCGAAAAATTAACTATACTGTCTCTAAAAACAGTATAACAATTCATCTGCCGGAGGTTTCTCCTGCGGATAACTTAAGCAGTTATGCATGGGTATTTAAAGTTACAGGAGGAGCAAAATAAGGTTTCAAAACCTCTTGAGTTTACAATTAACCTAGATCTCATACCTTTTTATAGCTTTGGCTAACATAACAAACTGAACTTATTATAAGTTGAAAATGTATTATTAAATATTTTCTATTATTTACTATATGAAGACAAACTATATTTTCTTTATCTTTATCATAACATTCTTATCTACAATGGCATCCTGCGGTGAAGATAAGATTTCAGTCAAAAGCCCGAACGATAAGGTATCAGTTACGATAGATCTTACAGATAATCAATTGAGAATGAATATTTCTAAAAACGGAGATATTTCGTTATCCGATTGCTTATTAGGTCTGACAGTCGATAATACAGACATTGGTAAAGGTGCAGCAATCAACGGAAAGGTACTAGAGAAAACAATCAATGAAAGCTATCCTGTCTATGGCAACCACAATAAAGCCCTAAATCATTGTAAAGAAATTACTATACCGTTAAACAATAGCAAAATAAGCTATCAGATTCTTGTAAGAGTTTATGACGATGGTGTTGCAATCAGATACATTATACCTGGTGCAAAAGACAAAATGATCAACAATGATAATACGACTTTTAATATACAGGATTCCACGTTATGTTTTTGGGCTGATTACGCAGACAGCAATGAAGAATTGCACAAGGTATCTAAATTCAGTGAATTACCCGAAGGACAAGCGATTGTTGCTCCGATAACTGTCAAAACAGACAATGGCTATCAGGCATTCAGTGAAGCCGAATGCCTGAACTTTCCCGATATGAGCTGGATAAAACAAGGTAAAGGTATAAAAGCAAATTTTACCACTAACCCTCAAGGATGGAAAAACTCGGGAGATACAATTATCTCCCCATGGAGATGTGTTATTCTGGCAGATAATCTAACTCAGTTAGTCAATAGCGACCTGATAATCAATCTGTGTAAAGCTCCTCTCGACGGTACCAACTTCGATTGGGTCAAACCCGGACGTGTATTGTGGCAATGGTGGAGTGGAGGTGCACCTCAATTTGCCGATCAGAAAAAATGGTACGATGCAGCGGCAAGGCTTACCTGGGAATATTATCTGGTGGATGATGGATGGAGAGATTGGAAACAAGCCGGTAAAGATCAGTGGCAATGCCTGAAAGAAGTAATTGATTACGGTAATTCAGTTGGTGTAAAGAGTATAGTCTGGGTAAATTCCGAAGAAATGCGTGATAGAGAGGGCATTCGCTCTTATCTGACGAAAGTAAAGGAAGTTGGTGCAAAAGGCATTAAAATAGACTTCATTCCACCTGCTACTCCCGAGATTATGCAATGGTACGAAATAGCCCGTGAAGAAACATATAAACTCCAACTGATGTGTGTATTTCATGGTTGTGCAAAACCGACCGGATTACAAAGAACATGGCCTCACGAAATGACTAGGGAAGGTGTACGGGGCAATGAGTATCAGATAACACGTTATGACCGATTGATGCCCCAGGATCAGGATGTAATAGTTCCGTTTACTCGTTTTCTAGCGGGACCTGCTGATTTCACACCTGTTATATTCGAAAAGAAAGAGCTCAGAGGATATACTTGGGCACATGAGTTGGCACAGGCTGTAGTTTATTATTCGCCATTGACCCACTTTGCCGATAACTATATCAATTATCTCGACAACCCTGCAGAAGATTTACTGAGAGATATTCCTGTGGTATGGGACGAAACAATTGTACTAACCTGTTCGAAAATAGGAAAAGTCGTCGCCTTTGCCAAACGAAAAGGCAGTGAGTGGTGGGTTGGAGTGATGAACGGCAAAGAACCGGCAGATATATCATTTCCATTGGATTTTATTACAGACAAAGCTTCAGCAATTATTCTTTCGGATAAAGATAATGTCCCCGATACCTTTGCTCGTCAAGAAAAAACTATTCAAAAAGGAGACTCTGTATCTATACAGCTACAACCCGGCGGAGGATATGTAATGAAACTAAAAAACATCAAATAAAATGACTAAATTATTTTTATCCATACTAATTATCTGTTCATCCGTATGTATGGCTCACCAAAGCTCCATGCATCCTGATGCCCAAATACGTTATGTGAAATCACAGATAAAAGAGAAAAACGAGCCATATTACGGAACTTATCAACAACTGATATACACGGCTGATTCTCTTCTAAATGTTTCGCATCATGCAGTTGAGGATTTTTCCGTACCGGGCTTTTATTTCAATGCACAGGCACACAGAGCTAGTTCGGCGACTCTTTCCGGTGATGCCTTCGCTGCGTATGCATGTGCCTTATCCTACCGGCTATCGGGTAATCGAAAGTACGGAGAAAAAGCCTGTTACTTCTTAAACTCATGGTCTTCAATCAATAAAAAATATTCTGAATATGATGGCGAATTGGTTATGGCTTACAATGGTTCGGCACTACTGATGGCTGCGGAATTGATGTACGACTCAAATATATGGAAGGCTAAAGAAAAAGAACAATTCAGTTTATGGATAATCTCTGTTTACCGTAAAGCGGCGAATGCCATCCGAACCAAAGTGAACAACTGGGCAGATTGGGGACGTTTCGGATCTCTACTTTCCGCATCTTTTCTGAATGATAAAAAAGAGGTACAAACCAACATACAGCTGATAAAATCGGATATCACCCATAAAATAGCTCCGGATGGCAGTATGACAGAGGAAGTTAAACGGGAACGGAACGGAATATGGTATACTTATTTTTCCTTGGCTCCTATTACGGCTTCCTATTGGGTTATCTATAACCTCACAGGAGAAGATCTATTTACAACGGAAAAGAAGGGCAAATTAGTCAAAAATGCACTCGATTATCTGCTCTATTATACGGAACATCCCTCTGAATGGCCGTGGTTTAAGAACCCTGGAAATGGGGTTCGAGAACATTGGCCTGAAAATCTATTTCTGGCAATGGGAGGTATCTACAACGATAACAAGTATATAGAGTTTGCTCTGTCAAGAAATCCAGTGATACACCCTTATCACCATCACGCATGGACTTTTACAGCATTAATGCCGGTAAAGAAAAATTTCACCTTGTCCAAATAACGAAATTATGAAACACTATACAATTTTTATACTTTTCTTATGCTTTTGCATCACTGATACTATCCAAGGACAAGATTTTATCCGGATATGGAATACATCTAAGGTGCCGAACAGCAAGGGTATAGAAGTAACAGAAAAGATGAACGCAGAACTGATAGAACAGGTATCTGTTCCCGGAGTTTATGTATTCAAGCCTTCAAAGGCCGAAAATAAAGGTGTAGCTGTACTCATACTGCCTTCGGGTGGATATTCGGTTCTGTCATATGCTACCGGCTTTCAACTTGCAAAATGGTTTAATACCATTGGTATCACAGCTTTCGTTCTGAAATACAGATTGCCACACTCACCTGATGTTATAGAATCTTACAAAGCCCCCTTACAGGATGCCCAAAGAGCTATGAGATTAATCAGAGCCAATGCTGCAGAATGGGGATATGACAAAACTAAAGTCGGAGTGATGGGAGCTTCGGCCGGAGGACATATCGCTGCATGCCTTTCAACCATCACCGACAGTTGGTACGATCCTTCAGACTCTATCGACACGAACAGTTTTGCTCCTTCTTTTGCCATTTTGATATCTCCGGTTATATCCATGTCAGAAGGTACACATATTCCGAGTCGGAACACACTTTTGGGTAAAAATGCATCTCCCGAAATGATAGACAAACTTTCGTGCCAGCTACATATCAATGACCATACCCCATCCTCGTTTGTGATACATGCAGAAAATGATGAAACTGTATCTCCAATAAATAGTATATTGTATTTCTCCGGTTTATTGAAACACGGAATCAAAGGGTGTTCTCTGCATATATTTCCTCAGGGAGGACATAGTATTCGGGTAAGGAAAAATCCCGGAATTACCGGATTTTGGCCTGTATTGGCTGAAAAATGGCTGATCGAAACGGGAATAATTAATTAAGGTCTCAGACCTTTTTGTAACTAATGAGTAGACTAGTAAACAAGTCTAAAATGTGCATCAGTTCGTTTACTAGTTTACTTATATGTATAAGTAAATACTTTCTATTACTTAATAAACTGAACTATGAAACAAATTGTATTAGGATGTATTCTAATTACGGGACTTTATATGCCTCCGGGACTTCACGCACAAAAAGGGGATACAAGCATACGGCGAATGGAATGGATTAAATATCTTGATAAAATAAGTAACCCCGTAATGGCAAATCTGGCAAATAATCAGTTGCATGAAAAGATGCCTGTATCTGTACCGATTATCAGCGATGATCCGGTAAACCGAAAAAAAGTAGCTTATCTCGAAATTTTCGGAAGGACTCTCAGCGGCATCGCTCCGTGGTTAAATTCGGAAGGAGGTTCTGCTGAAGAAATTTCATTACGAAACCAATACCGTCAATGGAGCCTGCAAGCAATAGATAATGCGACAAATCCCTCTGCTAAAGATTATGTAGCATGGACTGCCCACATACCTCAACCGCTGGTCGATGCATCGTATGTGGCTCTGGCCCTGATCAGGTCGCCTTGGCTTTGGAATAACCTCAGTGCTAAAGTGAAAAAACAGGTAGTTGCTGCCCTCAAAGAAACCCGGGCTACTGTTCCTGTATATAACAACTGGATACTATTTACCTCAATGATCGAAGCATTCTTCTGTAAGTATGATATTCCGTATGATGCCGTACGTATTGATTATGGTATACGCGAGTTTATGGAGCACTGGTATGTCGGAGACGGGATGTTCTCGGATGGCATTCCGTTTAACATCAATTATTACAACAGCTATGTCATACAACCTTATATGAGTACAATTATGGATGTAATGATAGAAAAAACAGGGAGGTATAGGCAATATAAATCGAAATTGGATACGATTACTAAGCGATATGCCGAATTACAGGAAAGATGGATAAATACAGACGGTTCTTACCCTCCAACGGGACGGTCTATCGTATATCGGGGTGCAGCATTTCAGCATCTGGCAAACATGGCTTTGATAAAAAGATTACCGGCATCGATAACCGAAGGTCAGGTAAGAGCGGGACTTACTGCAGTAATCAGAAAAACATTGGATGCTCCGAACACCTTTTCATCCGAAGGGTGGCTCAATTTGGGAATATATGGCGATCAACCGGGCTTAGCTGATGAGTATAATAATACAGGAAGCCTGTACATATGCACCAACATTTTTCTGCCATTGGGATTATCGCCTGATGATTCGTTCTGGACTTGCGAAGATCAACCTTGGACTTCTGTAAAAATATGGTCGGGACAAGATGTCCAAAACGACCATGCTCTGGAATTAAGATAACAGTTCTTCCTCTATACAATTTTATCTAGGGTCTCAGACCCTTCTGTTGTAAAATTTTATCTATAGAGAAAGAAGGGGAAAACAGTTAACAGTCATCAGTTAGCCGTGATCAGTTAAAAAGAAAAAGTAACACCTGAAAGCGGACATAAAGGATGTAACTTTTGTAACCTTTTAACTATGATCAACAAGCAATAAACAATGAAAAGAAATTACGTCCTTCGGGCAGTTACAAGAGGAAAAAGTGACATCAGAAAAACGCACATAGATTTTGTAACCTTTGTAACCTTTTTGGAATTGGTTATTGTTCATTGATAACTGACACGGTCTCTTTTTTAACTTTAAAATACTGAAATAAAAAATGAAAATACAAATTGTAATATTCTTATGGATAAGCGGCATAGTGTTATGTGCCCAAAACAAAACAGTAGACAAATCTCTGCTTCCAGCTATCAATAAAAGGCTTCATTTTGCCGTAGAACAGGAAATAAAGATGGCTCAAAGCGTACAGGACAAGTCCGGCAAGTTTCCGGTTACTGTCGACAAAAAAGGAGATCTGGTATTATGCGATACAACTTCATGGACATGCGGATTTTTCCCCGGTACATTGTGGTATTTGTACGAATACTCGAAAAATGAGCAGGTGAAAAAATATGCACAAATGTTCTCCGACCGTCTCGAAGGAATGCAATATGCGACTAATACTCATGATATCGGATTTATCATTTATTGCAGTTATGGTAACGGATATCGGTTGACTGGCAACACCGATTACAGAACCAAAATAGAGAAAGCCGCCGAAGCCCTTTGTGTCAGGTTCAATCCGGTAACAGGCTGTATAAAATCATGGGACAGAGGTGAGAATATCTATCCTGTGATCATAGATAATATGATGAATTTGGAACTGTTATTCGAGGCATCCAAGCTAACAGGCAACAACAAGTATCGGGATGTGGCGATTACCCATGCGAATACAACTCTGAAGAACCATTTTCGTAACGATGCCAGCTGCTATCATGTAGTATTCTATGATCCGAAGACAGGGCAAGTTACTGCCCGTAAAACACGTCAGGGATTTGCCGATGAATCGGCATGGTCACGAGGTCAGGCTTGGGCATTATATGGCTATACGCTCTGCTATCGCGAGACTAAAGATCCTGCATATCTGAGTCAGGCACAAAAAATAGCATCCTTTATACTGAATCATCCACGTCTACCCGAAGACAAAATTCCTTATTGGGATTTTGACGATACAAAAATACCCAATGCCGAGAGAGACGCTTCGGCAGGAGCGATTATCAGTTCGGCCTTGATGGAGCTGAGCCTGTATGTACCTCAGGATGAAGCAAAAAGATATTTGGATATAGCTAAAAAACAGCTGGTATCGCTGTCTTCTCCTGCATATCTGGCAAAAGATGCTTCTAACAGAAACTTCCTGCTCATGCACAGTGTTGGTTCTATGCCCGATGATATAGAAGTAGATGTTCCGCTCTCATATGCAGATTATTATTATCTGGAAGCTTTGATCCGCTATCGTAAACTGATACAAGGTGTATCTCTGTTTTGAGTGAATTGTAAAAAATAGACGAACATGCAAACGAAATTAATATTGTTCTTAATGCTATTGTCAGCATGTACAGCTTCTTCGCAAAACAAATCCAATTTCGAACCGGATGATAAAATCTCATCCGGTACATTTATCAACGATATTTGTTTGCCACATAAACTGTACATGCTGAGCGATATCCGTAATAATCTGTTTGTAGAACCTTTGATCAAACGCTGGCGTCCTTACAACGATGTCGTACGATTTGGCGGCAGTACTCATTATACCCGAAAACTTCAACGTGTGGCAAGTATCGATTCTCCTGTAGATGGAGATACCATGCTGCTGCAACTGGTTAATACGGACAAATTCGAAACGATAAAAAACATAACTTCTGTTATTGAAACAGGCAGACCCGGAGTCGGAAAAGATACGGTAACAATCTCTATTATAGGAGATAGCTTTACGTACGGTGCTTTCTTTAAGGATGCGTTGATTACTAAAGGTTATGTTCCAAAAATCAGATTAGTGGGCTTACAGGAAGTAGACGGCTGCCTCGGACAATTCGACGAGGGCCGCCCCGGATGGACATTGCAGGGCTATTTCAAAATAAGCAAAGAGAAATCGCAAGCATACAATGGCTTTTGGCAACCCGAAGGTAATTTCAGATATTGGGGATCTACGGCATATTGGCAATTGGTGCATAATGTCAATCGCTTTCCCGATAAACCATGGAAATCGACAGATATCTTTTTCACTAAACGGTTTTATAAACAAGCAGCCTTGTTCGATCAGCATTCAGGCTATAAACTGCATCCAGAGAAGAATGATATTATGTTTGATAACACATTAGAACAATTCGTCGAATTCGATGGTAAAGAGTGGATAAAGACTGAATATGAAAGCTATCATTGGAGCTTCGATTACGGAAAATATTTGTCGATGTGGAAGCTGAAATCCCCGTCTATCCTAGTCGAGTTTCTGGGTTTAAACGATTTTCGGGATTTTTCGAATCCTGCAACGATCAATTTCGACACATGGAACAATCAAATTGAGTTGATGGCTAAATCGTATTTGAAAGCTGTACCCAAAGGCCGGTTTGTGATAATGATTCCCCAATCGACCTGCGGAATACTGGACAATATGGCCGGCGACTTCACCCTAAAACAGAATGCCTGTATGTGGCAGTTACGCAAGAATATTATTGATATATTTGACAGAAGAGAAGCCGATCGTATGTATGTAGTTGATGCTGCCATTGGCATTGATAATCAGGACGGATACAAATTCATTACTGACGAAAAATATACTCTTCCTTATTCGGAATATCCAGACATTCATAAGATTGATGTTCAATGGGGCAATCCACATCCGTACCCTAATTATCCGGTAATGGGAATACCTCTTGCCGCTTTTATCCAAAAGTACAGATGAGTAAGAAAATGGTCGAGTTAAATAGACTCGACCATTTTCTTAGATTACATCAATTTTTCAGCTTACTCATTCCAAATACCATAATTATGATAAAGCACACTAATGGAATAAGAAAGCCGATAGCCATAGTCCATGTATCAGCAATGTATCCCATTAACATGGGAACGATAGCACCTCCGGCAACAGCCATCACTATAAGAGATGATCCTTTCTCGGTATTCTCGTTTAGTCCGCTTATGCCTACAGCAAAGATAGTCGGATACATAATAGACATAAAAAAGTATGAACCAAACAAGCAGACTACAGAGGTCATCCCCAGTCCCATGATCACAACTACCATCAGCAATATATTGATGAAGGCATAGATAGCCAGCAGCTTCTTCGGTTTAAAGAATTTCATGATATAGCTACCCGATATGCGCCCGATCATAAACATGCCCATGCCCCCAAAAGCCAGTATCTGAGAAGCTTGCAGGTGTGAAATATCCGGTCGTACTTCTATCACATAGTTGATAAAGAAACTACCGATTCCGGTTTGTCCCGCAACATAGAAGAACTGGGCTATCACAGCAAATATAAACAAGGGATGCTTAAGCAAGTCCCGATAGCTGCCTTTGCCATCCGAAGAGTGAACAATATCATCATCTGTAATCTGAGGCAGTGGTGTACGAACAAACAAGACAGTTATGAGCAAAACAACAATGCCAATGCCCATATAAGGTGTAGCCAGAGCGGCGAATGGATCTCCTTCGTCTGAAAAAATCAATAAACCGCCAACCAAAGGACCGAGTATCCACCCAAGACCATTAAACGACTGAGCAAGATTGATACGCCGGGCTCCGGATTCGGGTGGACCTAATATCGTTGTATAAGGATTTGCCGCCGTTTCCAGACAAGTGAGTCCGCATGCAATCACAAAAAGAGCGATCAGAAAAGGAAGAAAAGTCTTGATCTGTGTTGCCGGATAAAACAGAAATGCTCCGACAGCAAATACCAGCAAGCCAAATACAATACCCTTTTTATATCCGTATTTCTTGATGATCAATCCGGCAGGAATACCCATTACGAAATAGCCTCCATAAAGAGCAAACTGAACCAAAGCCGAACGAGCTTTCGATATTTGAAGTACTTCCTGAAAATGCGCATTCAGTACATCAAGTAGGGCATGAGCAAATCCCCAGAGAAAAAACAGACTTGTAACCAGAATAAAAGGTAATAAGTAGTTCTCGCCTTTTTTCCCTCTGAAGATAGATGTGTTTCCAGTATTATTTTCCATAGGTTATATTTTTCATTATTGAGGTCACAGACCTATTTATTGCTTTGGCAAGTATGACAACCTCAGATTGTTATAACTTGAAGATATACCATTAAATATTTTCATTTACTTAAAAATTTTAGTATCAAAATCTTGACTACTCCTTCCGGGGAAGGTAACTAGTCAGAGAAAAAGTATTATATATTACCTGTCGGGCTTCCTCCCACCCTGATAACTCATTATTAGCGATGGCCTGCTGTACGATGTTACCAATAGCAGTACTCTCGGTCAGCCCTGTTATAACCTCTATACCTAAAATATCGGCAATACATTGGTTTAGGAACTGATTCTGACTGCCACCTCCCACAACAAACAACCGATTATATTTCTTTCCTGTTATCTGCTGCAGGCAATCCATTACATCCCGATACTTAATAGCCAACGACTCAAATATACATCTTACAAACTGTCCTTTGGTTTCGGGTTCGGGCTGATTGGTATTCCTGCAATAATCCTGTATAGCTTTGATCATCGACAAAGGATTAACAAAGCTCGGATAATCGCAATCGATCGTACTTCTGAATACAGGACTATTCTTACACTCTTCGAGCAAATAATCATAAGAATAGATAATTCCTTCATTAGTCCGCCATTCATCCAATAAGCGCTGTAATAACCACAGTCCGGTAATATTCCGCAGGAATAATATCTTTCCGTTTGCACCTCCTTCATTCGTAAAATCCGCAAGTCTCGCCTGATCGGTAAGTATAGGCTTATCTGTTACAACGCCTAACAAAGACCAGGTTCCGGAACTTAGAAACGCCCAGTCTTCACCTTCTTCGGGTATCGCTGCAATAGCACTGGCCGTATCGTGTGAAGCCACAGAGAATACTTTCAGGTTTTCAGCTCCTGTTTCAGTAGATAAACTGGGACTTAGATTACCCCAAAAAGAAGATGGCTGTATGATATCCTGCATGAGCAAAGGTGATATCTCGAGATGATTGAATATCGATTGTTCCCATCCTCCCGAAGTTACATTCAACAGCTGCGAAGTAGATGCTATAGTATACTCTGTATGTGATATACCTGTCAGATAATGATTGATAAGATCCGGCATAAACAATATTTTTCGAGCTATTGATAATAATGGGCTCTTGCTTTTGATCATACTCAGCAGTTGGAATATTGTATTTATTTCCATTGCCTGAATACCTGTCATGGAATACATATCTTCCTTCGATATAAGTTCTTCCATTTCTTCGCACATACCTCTTGTACGTATATCCCTATAACAAACAGGATTTGATAATAACATACCCGATTCATCCAGCAGCCCAAAGTCTACCCCCCATGTATCCACAGCAATACCTTTCAGTTGGTATCCTTGTATTATTGCCTGACGAATACTCTCTTTTACATTCGTCATCAAAGTCAGAAAGTTCCAATATAAAGTATCATTCAATTTTACAGGAACATTCGGAAAACGAAAAACCTCGGTCAGTTCTATTTTTCCGTTGCTGAACGTACCGGCAATAGCCCGACCGCTTCCTGCTCCCAAGTCTATAGCCAGATATGACATGCTTTATAGTATTAGATTTAAGGTTTACGATTTCTTTCCAAGTATATAAATCTCGAGATCTCGAATCTCATCATCAGAAAGGGTCAGATAATTCCCTTCGCCTGCATGTACAATTATGCTGCAAGCCAGTTCAAAAAACACGGCTTTTTGAAAAGCATCATCAAAGTCTTTGCCGCAAACTGCTTGTCCGTGTTTGCTCATCAGTACACAATCATGCTCTTTCAGAGCATTGGTCACAGCCTCTGCCAATTCTTTCGAACCAGGTCGAAAATAAGGAATAACAGGAATTTCGCTGCCGCAATAACACGGAACTTCGGCTATTATATTAAAGCTTTTTGGCTTATTCTTCATGCAGGAGATTGCTGTTGCGTATTTTGATTGAAAATGCAAAACAACATTCATGTCCTTGCGTTCACGTAAAACTCCCAGATGAAAAACGCTCTCCATAGAAGGCTTCGGCCCGTCAATACGTATCCCTGCAGATATATCGCATACTGAGATATTATCTTCGGAAATACGGGGCAGCCACGATCCTGTTCCCGATACCATAGCTACATTATCTTCAATACGCCACGATAAGTTTCCGCTGCTGCAAAGCTGCAATCTCTCCTTTCCAACCCGATGGGCTTGTTCTATAAATTTATCTATCTGTGCTTTTGTTGCCATAGTATATTTATGGTTTCAGACCATTTTATTATTATTTCAGTTTATTATATATATTACTTACTTCAGACTTTCATCCAAGGAAAAAATCCGCTCGACCAGCTCCCATTTTTCATCGGAACGCCTGCCATCAGCCGTTATTTGAAACTGAGAAACAAAATCCTCCCATTCAGACTGCCTTTCATAGCCGGCCAATTTTCCGAAAGATTCATCCCAATTAAAATCAACCGGTGTTTCGAGTATCATAAAGGCGGTATCATTTATCACATATATTTCCATATCGATAATTCCGGCTCTGCGGATACCTTCGGGGATCTCTTGCCATATATTACGTCTATCATGCCAGTATTTATACTGATCCACCGTTTCTTGATTCAGTTTCAGAAACTGGCAGAAGCGTTTCGTTACTCCTGCCGGATTTCTCGGATATCCTTTTTTTAGATCTTCAGCCATTCTTTACTGTTTTGAGGTCACAGACCTTTTTGTTTTAAAAACTCCAGCTTCAACTCTGAACTTTCAATTCAGCCTAAAAGGTTACAAAGGTTACAACATCAACACACAATTTTCGATGTTACTTTTTTCCTTTTTGGTTTTGTTAACTGATCACTGTTAACTGATTTCAAAGACCGCTTTGCCTATAGATAAAAAAGAAGCAATAAGCTCTGAAAACCTATTTTTTGTAAAGAGGTCCGTATGCCTGACATGCTCTGAAATCAGAACCTTCCTTATCCATACCAAACGCCGACCACGCCGCCGGACGATAAATATCGTCTTCGCAAACATTGTGCATACAAACCGGAATACGAAGCATCGAAGCCAATGTGATAATATCGGCGCCTATATGTCCGTAACTGATGGAACCGTGATTTGCACCCCAGTTGTTCATCACCGAATAAACATCCTTGAAGTTCGGATCTTCAGTCAACCGAGGAACAAACCATGTTGTAGGCCATCCCTTGTCTGTGCGGTCATCCAAAATTTGATGTACTTTCGGATCAAGGTCAACTGTCCATCCTTCGGCTATCTGCAATACAGGTCCTAAGCCTTTAATCAGATTCAGACGAACCATTGTACAAGGCATCTCACCTTTAGTCAGGAATTTAGAAGAAAAACCGCCGCCTCTGAAATACTCCCTGTTGGCAGGAACCCATTTGGTAGCATCCAGACAAGCCTTTGCTTCCTTCTCCGATATATTCCAAAATGGTTTCATGGCAGGTTTTCCGTTTGCATCCTGTTGTTGAGCGGAACCATCCAGAGTTGCAGCACCCGAATTGATCAAGTGTATAATTCCTTCGGATGCAGCACCCGTTAACTTTTGTCCGGTAACACGTTCTACAGCTTCGGGACTCCAGTAAGTACGTACATCGGCAAATATCTGAGCTGTATTTGTTAACAGATATCCGAATAACATAGCAGTACCATTCAGAGCATCATTTTCCGTAGCAAGTACATAAGGCGCACGGATTCCTGTCCAATCGAATGACGAGTTCAGAATAGCTTCCGCAAAATCCCCGTTTGGATAAAAATCCGTCCATTGCCGCTGTCCCTGAAAACCGGCTGCAATAGCATTATGACCTAAGGCTTCTTCTCCGAATCCCATTTCTTTCAATTTAGGATTACCATTCATCAGGTCACGGACAATCAGAGCCATTTTTACTACAAATTCCCAATCTTTGTCTTTCGCTGCTCTGTCTTTTTTCAAGTCTTCGCGGTTGCATATATCTTCGTTTTCGGCGCAATTAGCCTTCGTCCAAGCTAATGCTTTTTCAAACTCTTCTTTATCATATATACCTTCGGTCATACGGCGGATTATTTCCACTTCGTCAACACCCTCACAGCGCATCCCCAGATAATCTTCGAAGAAATCGGTATTCACTATCGAACCGGCAATACCCATACATACAGCTCCTATCGACAGATAAGATTTTCCTTTCATGATAGAAACAGCCAGACCTCCCTTTACAAAACGGATGAGTTTGTCTTTTACATCCGATGGAATTTCTTTTGTTCCGGCATCCTGAACATCGTGCCCGTAAATACCGAATGCAGGCAAGCCTTTTTGTGCATGGCCTGCCAGTACTGCTGCCAGATATACTGCTCCGGGACGTTCTGTTCCGTTAAAACCCCAAACCGCTTTTACGGTATGCTGTTCCATATCCATCGTTTCGCTGCCGTAACACCAGCAAGGAGTAACAGTTAAGGTAACGCCGACTCCTTCTTTGCGGAACTTTTCGGCACAAGCAGCACTTTCCGCTACACGACCTATGGTAGAATCTGCAATAACACATTCAACAGGAGTTCCATCCGGATATTTTAATGTAGATGTTAATAAATCGACTACGCTCTGAGCCATTCCCATTGTTTGAGATTCGAGCGACTCTCTTACTCCGCCCATACGTCCGTCGATTGTCGGGCGGATACCTATTTTAGGCCATTGCCCCTGAAATCTTTTTGTTTTCATCATATTTATAATTTAGGTTACAAGGTCTTATACCCTTTTTCAATCTGCTTATTCTCCTTTGTTTCAAAAATAGAAGAATAAGTCATATCTCACTTTCATTTTTTCGACAGATAAATAACAGATTATCGATATTATGTTTTTTAACACATAATATCGATAATCTTACATAAATGTGATAAATTATCCGTTTTTTAAGGTCTCAGACCTTTTTATTGACTTTGTAAGTATAAATACAACAAATAATTATCGCTTCCAGGCGACCATATAATACTTTCTTTTACTTATTATTAATGCGAAGACCTATTATTTTATCTGATTATAAACACTATATTTATCAACCCTTAATAATCATCTAAAAACGATATATACTATGACAAGCAGTACTTCAAATCCTGATCTTGTACTTCTGAATATCGGTTATTCGGAGTTAAATGCTAACTGGAACTGGAAAGATATCTACAGCCCCTTTGCTCGTATATATTATGTAGACAAAGGCATTGCCCGAACCAAGATAAACGGATATACTTTCGATCTGAAACCCGATCATCTATATCTGACTCCACCTTTTACACTCCATGACGATGAATGCGATAGCTACTTTTCGCTTTATTACATTCATTTCTATGAAAGCACAATCAATACAGCTACCATATTCGATAAATATAATTTTCCGGTAGCGATCAGAACTTCTCCGCTAGACAGTGAACTTATCAAACGGCTGCTAGCTATAAATCCCGAGAGGAATCTGAAGTTTTTCGATCCTCAGTTTTATGATAATCCGCCTACATTTTCGCAATACAATGCAGAGAATGACAAACTGCCGCTACATTCGATGATCGAAACTCAGGGGATTCTGTCTCAACTGATATCTCGTTTTTTAGCGAGAAGAACCGAAAAACTCGAGAGTAAAGATTTACGAATAAATATAGCTTTGCAGTATATCCATGAAAACATACACAATAATATTCAATTAGATAATCTTTCTGATTTATTACATATCAGCAACGATCATTTTATCCGCATATTCAAATCCGAAATGAAGTATACTCCGTTGAAATACATTACAATGAAGAAAATAGAAAAAGCTCAGTTGTTATTGCTAACCACTAATCTTTCAGTAAAAAACATAGCTTACGAACTCAGTTATGACAACATCTCCTATTTCACGAGATTATTTAAGTCCTACACAAATAAAACCCCTGTAGAGTACAGGAGTAATTTTAGTCAGTAAAGAGAATTGATCAACCGATCAAAACCTTTTATCTTTATCTAGAATATTAGATAAGGATACTCCTTTCAATCGTCCAAAAAGTAAATGCTTGGGACTTCCTATAATTTGAGAAGTATATATACCGGTATGTCCCGAAAATAAATAAGCTACAACACAAGCGACAGCTACATAAATGCCACATCCGGCACCAAATAGTTCAATCCCCATTAACGAACAGGCAATCGGCGTGTTTGTTGCTCCGGCAAAAACAGCCACAAACCCCATGCCAGCAAGTAAAGCCATCGGCAATGGTATAAAACCAAATAAAGCACTACCCAATGTTGCTCCTACAAAGAATAAAGGGGTTACCTCTCCTCCTTTAAAACCAACACCAATGGTAAATGTTGTCAATAGTATCTTCAATAGAAAGTCATACCAGTCCTGCTGCACGGTAAAAGATTCCACAATAGTAGGCACTCCCAAACCAATGTATTTGGTTGTACCCATAAGCAACACCGACAATGCAATAATAATTCCTCCGAAAAAAGGTCTTAGCGGGGGAAATTTTATTTTTTTAGATAATTTACTCCAGAAATGTACGGACTTAGAAAAAGTCAATGCCGCTAGTCCAAAAACAATTCCCGTGAAAATCACATATAACAAATTCAAAGGAGTCATTTCCGGAACAAAAGGAACCGAATAGTGTGTATGTGCTACCTTCCATAAATCATGGCATGTATAATTTGCAATAACAGCCACCAAAAAGCTAGGTAAAATAGCTTCGTATCTTACACGACCGACAATCAGAACTTCTAATGCAAAGACAGCTCCTGCTAAAGGCGTCCCGAAAACGGACGCAAAACCTGCGCTTACCCCTGCTATTATTATAATTTTACGGTCACGGCTTCTCAGTTTAAATAGTTTCGAGAACTGGTCGGCAATAGCTCCCCCCATCTGTACGGCAGTACCTTCCCGACCCGCCGAACCTCCGAATAAGTGAGTGAGAAAGGTGCCGATAAATACTAGCGGAGCCATACGCAAAGGAATAATCTTTCGGGGAGAATGCACCTCTTCTATCAACAAGTTATTACCTTTAACTGTGGTACTGCCCCAATAGTGATACATCGCACCGATAAGAAGTCCGGACAAAGGCAGTAACGATATAATCCAAAGATGCGACTCTCTATAATCGGTCGCCCAATTTAGAGAGACTAATAATAGAGCAGAGGCAGATCCCGCCAATAAACCGATAACTGTTGATAGGCATAACCAGCGTATCAGGTATAAAAAGACAGGGAATTGTTCGATAGATACAGATAGCTTTTTTAATCGGGAGTAAAGCATCACTTTCTTTAATTTAAGATAAATGTCCGTGGCAAAGTCATACAAAGATATATTAGTTTTGGAAAATATAAAGATAAAAAGCGCCCCAAGACCAAAAAATCACTTCTTAGTCAAGGGGCATTCAACTCACATCTATGATTCCCGTTTTTTATTAAGCGTAAACAAAAAAAGAACTGAATAATATTTAGTAATAGATTTCACTTATTGGACTGTCAAATACCAAATGTATACTTCCAAACTGGTCTTTATATGCTTTAATTCTCTCATCGTGTAAAAGCCAGCCTATAGTGACCGCAACAGTAATATCATCATGCTTTGTAATTTCGACTATCTGTCTCAAAGACATTTCTTTATTTGTCAGTAATAGCCCTCTGATGAATTTTGCCCTAATATTAATATCTCTCTTTACCATTCCGTATGTTTATTAATTTAATAATAACAGCAGGTATTTCTTATTCTTTGTTAATACAAATATATTGGAATAACGCCCTTTATCTAATCTATTTTACGAGCTTATTATGTAGTTTAATCTGGTTTTCTATGTCAAAAAAGGCTTCAATTCAGAAGATGATTCAAATTTGAGTCAGAACCTGACACAATATAATAAAGGAATAATATAAATGTAAGATGTTTTGTTATTAAATGTCATTTTATCATATATAAACACAATAGCAGACTCAAATATACACTTAGTATAATTGAGTCTTTTTTTGATATATTTATCATGAAAAATTATTCAAGATAATAAATCTTCGATTTGCTTCTTTTGCAAGCTAAAGAAAGAACGTCTATCTATTTCGCCACTGACACTAATCAGAGTCGAAAACCGCTTTAATGATTCTATCCATTCTTCATGCATTTTGCATATTATTGCATCTGTAGACAAAATTGTATTTAACGAATAAATACCATCCATATAAGAACAGACAAAGTCATTACCCCGAACTAGTGTATAGCTGTAATATACATTAACATTTGATAAATAGATCAGGCTTTCCATATCACTAGCCTCACGTACTCCATACGAAGTTATATATTCGAAATAATGAATCAGTTGAAGCATTTCTTCTCTTAAATATTTTTTTTCCTCTTCTGTTAAGATACCTAGAGAATGGAAAAAGTTTATTTCTTCAACCATATATATAAATATCTTTCGGTCTATAATGGTCATATCCTTAGGCATAAAGGGGTTCTTTTCGGACAAATCCTGCCTACACAGATTTAATTCTTCCGGTAAATCAAAAGCAGAATATCGATCTGGGACATTCTTTGTATCTAACTGATATAGATACTGAAACATCTTGAATTTAAACAATCCATCAAAAGGAAACAATAATGAGTAGGGAACAAAGCTAAAGACTGATTTTATAGTAAGTCCGGGATCTTCTAGAAATTGAGTATAAGAGTCTTCATGCTGTTGCAGTTTTAATTTTACAGTATCAACAGGATTTTTAGATGTAGACAGACCTAAACTGAATAAAGGCGTATTCTGATTTTCGACCTGAACTAAAGTATCCAGTGATATTTTTAATTTGTTTGCAATAATGCAAGCTTCCGAAAAAGTAAAGAAAATTTCACCCCTAAGCCGCCTATAAATAGTTTCTTTACCCAAAGGTAGTATGTTCTGAAGAAAAGCCTGCTGATCCTTTTTTCGAGGTATAAGTTCTTCTATAGCTTTTATAAGCTTATCGTTAAATCCTAACATATATTCCGGTGATGAGTGTTCTTTACTATTATAATATAAAGCAAAAATAAACAGATTTATTACAGTTGTATGATTTTTAGAATATAAATAAAAATAATACGAATTTATTTCCACGGCTTCTATTTTCGGAGAAGCCAGTCTTAACACAAACTCAACATTAGGTTTACAATACAGTAATCATTCCAGAATACTTTTGTTTACAAAAATTAAGCATTTATAATAATTAGAGCCTAATGAGAAAACAAAAACCCAATCTACTAAAATTACTATCTTTTTGCATTCTGTTATTTATGGGCATCCAGCCCGGCTTTAGCCAAAACAACACAATAGAAATCAAAGGAACTATAAAAGACGATTCGGGAGAGCCGTTAATCGGAGCAACCGTTAATTTTAAAGGAACGCAAATCTCATCACTAACCGACATTGATGGAGCTTTCGAGCTTAAAATACCATCTGATAATGGTATAATAACAGTAACGTATATAGGATACGATCCGTTAAGCGTTAAAATAGAACCGAATAAATCGATTTATTCAATAATATTAAAGTCGAATCAGAATAGCCTCGATGAAGTTGTTGTAACAGCCTTAGGTATTAAGAGAGAAGAAAGAGGTCTTGGTTTTTCGACTGAAACAATAAACGGTGAAGCCTTGACTGACTCAAGATCAAACAATTGGGCTACAGCCCTTTCCGGAAAAGTGGCAGGATTAAATATCACCGGTGCAGGAGGAGGTCCACTCGGAACTTCACGAATATCGCTAAGGGGAGATAACTCTATGAATATAGATGGCAACAATGCCCTTGTCGTATTGGATGGTGTACCTATCGGAGGATCGGCAACAGGTACGGGTGCCGATTCTTACGGAGCAGGAGCAGGTAGTGATATTCCTATTGACTTCGGGGATGCTATTAGTGATATTAACCCTGATGATATAGAATCTGTCACTGTACTAAAAGGACCTTCTGCCGCAGCTCTTTACGGAAGCCGTGGAGCAAATGGAGCTTTAATTATTACTACTAAATCAGGAACTAAACAAAAAAAAGGAATCGGAGTATCTTTCAGTTCCAGTTTCAGTATAGACAATGTACTTCGCTGGCCCGATTACCAATATGAATACGGACAAGGAACTCAACAAAAAGACAAAAACGGGAATTGGTATTACTCTTACGGAGCATCTGAGGACGGTGTAAACACAGGATCAACCAGTAGTGCATTCGGACCTAAATTTGATGGACAAATGTATTTTCAATATGATCCTGAACAGGAAGGACAAAGTCTCGAAAGGCAGCTTTGGCGTCCCTACAAAAACAACATAAAAGATTTCTGGCAGACAGGAACTGATTTTCGGAATAATATATCAGTAGAAGGAGCTTCTGAAAAGAGTGCATTTCGTATGTCATTATCCCATCAGGCAAATAAATGGATGATGCCTAATACAGGCTTTAACCGCATATCGTTTGCCACTTCTTTTGATTATAAAGTAACGAATAAACTGAAATTCAATACAAAAATCAATTTCACCAATCGCAGCAGTGATAACTTACCGGGTACAGGTTACAACAACCAGTCAATCGCTTATTTTATGATCTTCCAGAATCCTAATGTTGATCTGGCATGGTATCGCCCTATGTGGAAAAAGGATAAAAATCAAATAGAACAGATCCACCCCTTCAGCAGCTATATAGATAACCCCTATATCATAGCATACGAAATGCAAAATCCATCGGATAAAAATACGTTGATCGGTTCAGCAAATGCCATATACGAGTTCTCTCGGAAATTTGAGCTCTTGTTAAGAACCTCTCTTGAAATGTCCCACGAAAACAGATCTCAGGAAAGACCTTACAATACTGCTAATTACACAAAGGGATATTACAGGGAAGATGACATTAATTATTTAGAATCAAATACTGACTTCTTATTTACTTATAGAGATCAGTTATCGAAACAACTTGGCTTCCGGGCTTCGACAGGAGGAAATATAAGAAAAACCGAATACAGAAATAAGTCCGGCTATGTTATTGGGCTGGTTACTCCCGGTGTATATAAATTATCTAATGGGATAACTTCACCATTTTTGAACTCAACCAATAGAGAAAAACAGGTAAATAGCTTGTATGGTACTATAAACATGAATTATGGAAAAATACTCTTCCTTGACATTACAGGCCGTAATGATTGGTCGAGTACTCTTCCAGTTCAAAATAATTCATTCTTTTACCCATCTGCAAGCCTTAGCGGTGTTGTATCCGACATGGTAGAACTACCTGAACAAATCTCGTTTCTAAAATTGAGAGCTTCGTGGGCTCAGGTTGGAAATGACACCGATCCTTACAAAACATCCAAATACTATAGCATGAGTGAATTCTCGGGCGCGGCTCTTATGCCCAGAACCCTTTACAACGCGACATTCAAACCTGAAATTTCGACAAACTATGAAGCAGGTATAGATTTTAGGATGTTTAACAATCGATTGAATTTAGATCTAACAGGATACCAGAATTATACAAAGAACCAAATAATAGATGTACCTCTTGATCCTACAACCGGATACAGTAAAGCTACCGTAAATGCAGGTAAGGTACGTAACAAAGGGTTGGAAATATTATTAAGTGGAACACCCATACAAAACAAAGATTTCAAATGGAGGGTCACAACCAACTGGTCTAAAAATTGGAATAAAGTATTAGAGTTATCTCCCGACCTAGCTGATGACGAGAGCCAACTTATAGCACAATCCGGTACAGTATACTTCTATGCTAAAAAAGGAGGATCAATGGGAGATATGTACGGGTATAAGCTGGTAAGAAATCCTGAAGGACAGGTTGTATTTGATTCTAAAACAGGACTAACAGCACGAAATGCTGACGTAGAATATGTCGGTAACGCATATGCAAAATGGAAAGCCGGAATACAAAACGAATTTACTATAAAAAATGTAAGGGTATCTTTCTCTTTTGATGGTCAATACGGAGGTCTTGTATATTCTCAATCACACCACAAGATGACTGAACAAGGCAAACTGAAACATACTTTATATGGTAGAGACTCCGAAGACGGCAAAATTGTAGGAAACGGGGTTGTAGACAATGGTGACGGTACTTATTCACCCAATACGACCAGAATAACAGTATCTCAGTATTATTCGGACTATTACCGTCGCGCCAATGTCGAAACTAATTCATTCGATGCTACGTTCATCAAGTTAAGAGATGCACGTATCGAATACAATTTCCCAAAGAAAATTACAAATAAGCTGAATGTAAATTCATTATCTCTTGCTCTTTTTGGTCGTAATTTATGGATGTGGGTAAAAGAATATCCGCTCTTCGATCCGGAAGCCGCTGCACTTAACAGTTCAAGCATTGTTCCGGGCGTGGAGATGGGACAATTGCCATCATCAAGAACAGTGGGCGTAAATCTTAATGTAAAATTCTAATAAGCAATACTTGTATGAAAATCAATAAAAATATATTTCTCGCTTTTATATCATCTATTATTCTAACCAGTTTTAGTGCTTGCGACAACGGTTTTGAAGATATGAACAAAGATCCAAACAGGATAGACGAAATATCTCAAGGCTCTTTATTAAGTCCTATTCTGTTCGAAATGGCCTCTTTTAATTATATGAGAGCCGATGATTTCACATTCGATATTATGCAGAATTCTTTGAGTTTTCCAAGCAACGGAACAGATATAGGTCACTATTATCTAACAGAAAATTCAGGAAACAGCACATGGTCGACCTCTTATCAATGGCTGACAGCTATCAGGGAAATGTACAACATTGCGGTTAAGAATAACGATGCAAACTATCAGGCAATAGCCCTGACTCTCAATAGTTGGATATACGCCAATCTAACCGACTGCTTCGGAGATGTCCCGATGGAAGAAGCTGGACGTGCGGAAGAAGGCCTATTACACCCTAAATTCAATACACAAAAAGAGATTTACGCCAAAATTATCTCCGATCTTGATGCTGCTAACAAGTTATTTAATACTTCTTCGAAACTGACCTTTACCGGAGACTTCATGTATAATGCTGACACCGATGCAGAAGGAATATTGAAATGGAAGAAATTCTGTAATTCGCTACAATTGAGAGTCCTCTTAAGAATTTCGAAAAGGGATTCGGAAATGCAGGTATTAGACAAAATGAAACAAATTATAAATAATCCTACAGAATATCCGATTTTCACGAGTGATACAGATGGTGCTTTACTCCCGATTTCGGGTACAGCTCCATATTTACCGCCAATAGCCAGACCTCAGGATTTTACAACGGGACGTGCTGCATCAGAATTTTTCATAGATAACCTATTGGCCATGAATGATCCCAGATTACCCCTGTGGGCAGGAAAGGCGAAGGATCTGAACAATAAGGATATGGGATATAAAGGTATTCCTTCGGGATATGTTGTAGGTACTAACTTTGATTACACTCCTTCTAATCTGAATCAGGCTCTGGCAAAAGCTCCTTTGAAGATAATATTGATGAGCACAGCCGAAGTTAAGTTCATTCTGGCTGAATTAGCTTTCAAAAAAATAATTTCAGGTAATGCAGAAGAATATTATAAGGCTGGAGTCACATCAGCTATTTCTCACTGGGGAGGAACCGTTCCTACAAATTATTTCGAAAACACTAATGCAAAATATGATGGAACATTAGAACGTATTATGCTACAAAAATACTACGCGCTATTCTTTACAGACTTCCAACAATGGTTTGAATTCAGGAGAACAGGTTTGCCTGTATTACCTAAAAACGGAGGTTTATTAAACGATGGGAAAATGCCTGTGAGATACCAATATCCGACAGTTGTAGTAAGAATGAATAACGAAAATTACAAAATTGCAGTACAAAATATTGGAGGAGATAATATTAATACCCAGTTATGGTGGGAAAAGAATTAAGTCAAATAAGAGGTTCCAACCCTTAACTCAATAAAAACGATTATGAAACGATTATTTATTGTAATTACATCCGGATTGTTTATTATGATAAGCAACATACACGGACAAAGTGCAAATAACAAATTTGTATTCGACACATATGCTCAACCGATAAATATCGAAAATGTAACAGATTACAGCACCCATGATCTGGGAGATGTTATCGCAAAAAAATTACAAGTTATTGAAAAAACATTTTTGGTAAGATTCGAAACGAAAATAGGCTTAACAGGTTCTGATATTGAAATTCAAAAACCAGATCTTTTGGAGTCAGTCGAGAAGTTAGATAAATATTACAGGAAAGCCGTAAAGAAAGATAATATGAATCGGGAAATAGCTGCATCAAAACTATCCGGCTACCTCGATCTGGCATACTGTCTGTTCTATGAAAACAGTGACGAATTCGAAAAGGCTCTTAGCAAAGCTAAAAAGGCTGAAGATATTATCGCATTGTATGATCAGATTGAACTATCAGCAAGTAAAATGACAGTTAATAAGTAAAAAATTTAATTATAAAATAATGAAACAATTTCCTATTATAATTGCCTTATTATGTACAATGCAGTTGTCTGCACAACAGATAGCTAAGGGCTATATCTATGGAGACGACAACAACAATGGAAAAAAAGACCGCAAAGAAAAAGGAATAGCAAATGTAGCGGTGTCAAATGGAACCGATGTGGTATTAACGGATTCGGAAGGAAAATACAATTTACCTGTAACGGACAATAGTATTATATTTGTTATAAAACCATCGGGGTATCAATTTTCATTAAATGAATACAATTTTCCAAAATCATACTACATACACAAACCTCAGGGTTCTCCTGTTTTGACTTACTCAGGATCAGCTCCGACGGGAGAATTGCCTAAATCCGTGGACTTTGGATTGATAAAAACAGAAGAACCAGAGAATTTCACCTCCTACATATTCGGCGATTCACAAGCTTATTCAGAACAAGAAATTGAATACTTCACCAAAGGGATTGTCAATGAAGCCAACAAGAGAAAGGGTATCAGTTTCGGTATTACTTTGGGAGACTTGGTCGGAGATAATCTGACTTTACATTCCTCGTATCAGAAGGCAATACAAGGAATGGGACTACCTTGGTACAATGTACTGGGAAACCATGATATGAACTACGATGCTAAAGAAGATATCTTTTCAGATGAAACTTTTGAGGCAAATTTTGGGCCGGCCAATTATTCTTTCAATTACGGAAAAGCCCACTTTATAGTATTGGATGATGTTCTATATCCCAATCCGGTAACAGGTAAAGGTTACCTGGGTGGTTTACGTGCGGATCAGCTGAAATTTGTTGAAAATGACCTGAAGTATATAACTCCCGATCAGCTAATTGTTATCAGTATGCATATTCCGTTGTATGATAAACAGGATAAAGATGCTTTCAGAGAAACCGATCGCCAACAACTTTATTCGTTGCTTGAAAAGTATCCTAATGTATTGGTATTAACCGCACATACACATATACAATATAATAATTTTATAGGTAAAGAAGAGGGGTTGAACAGAACAAATCCAATTCATGAATATAATGTCGGAACGACTTGCGGTGATTGGTACTCAGGAGTACTTAACGAAAGCGGAGTTCCGGTCTCAACAATGAGAGATGGTACACCTAAAGGATATGCTCTTCTAAACATATCAGGCAATCAATACACATTAGACTATAAAACCGCCGGACAGCCGGACGATTATCAATTATCGATATACAATCCTAAGGTCGTTCCATACAAAGGCAGATGGGTGACATCCGGAATATACGCCAACTTTTTTATGGGAAGCAACAATGATATTGTTGAGTATCGTGTCGACACAGGAAAATGGACTAAAATGCAAAGAATAGACGATTACGATCCGACCTACTATCGATACATGCAAGACTGGGATTATGATACAGAAGTAAAACCTGTTCGACGTCCTTCTAATGCACAGATATCCAATCACCTTTGGAGAGCTAATATACCCACTACCCTCCCTATTGGAGTACACCAGATAGAAGTACGTGCGACAGACATGTTTGGACGAACTTTTACACAAACCAGTTCTTATGAAATTAAGGAGTTATCTAAATAAATAGACATCTATAAAAATAAAAAAGCTGCCTATAAATGGCAGCTTTTTTATGTATAACCAATTTTAAACTAAGAATCTGCATGCAGATTATTCTTATCCGAATAAGCTGATAATGTAAGAGTCAGAGCTCCATCGCTGGTTATATTATGAGTAGTTCCGAAACTATCCAAAAGAGCGAATATCGTAATCATAAGAGCAATGCCTGCCTCATCGATTCCCAAAACGGCATGAATTAAACCTAAAGAAGTTATCAAGGTACCACCCGGGAGTCCAGGGGCTGCTATCGCAAAAATTCCCAATAGAGGTATAAATACTAACAATTTACTAACATCGGGCATAGTTCCATATAACAACTGAGACACAGCCAAAGACAGAAAAACAACATCTAATATAGAGCCGGGAAAGTGTATATTACCTAACAAGGGTATAGAAAAATCTCTGATATCGCTTTTCAACACAGGACTCTTCTTGGTTTGCTCTATAGCTACACCAAGACTGGCTGCAGATGATTGGGTTCCCAATGCTGTAAGAACAACCGGGCCATAATATTTCAGCACTTTCCATGGGTTTATCCCTGCGTATATTCCCGAAGAAATATAGAGAAAACTCAGCCAGATAATATGACATAAGATCGTAATTAGCAGAATAGCCAGAAAAACAGGCAATCTGGAAGCGAGCGTTCCTTCATACGCCAATATACTGAAATTAGCTGCAATAAAAAATGGAAGTATCGGGATTAAAACCTTCTTAACCAAAGCAAAAATGAGACTTTGAAATTCATATAATGCCGCCTCTATTTTCGAAGCATTAGTCCAGATTACAGACAGCCCTATAAGAAAAGCAAAAATCAAAGCACTCAGCACAGACATTAACGGAGGGATATCTAACTTAAACAACATTTCGGGAACAACATTAGTAACTCCTGCATCGGGTGTAATATTTAGCAAAGGTATTGCCATATACCCTACAAAAGCACCGAGTGAGGCACTACCTATACATGAAACATAAGCCAGCAGTAGCGATATCCCCAACAACTTCGACGCATTTCTTTTGAGACGAGTTATGGATGGTGTGATAAATCCGAAAATAATAAGAGGAATTAAGAAAAAAATAATCTGTCCCAGAATATGTTTTATCGGAAGTATAAATCCAATAACATCCTCAGAGGCTAGCAATCCAATAATAACACCACCTACGACTCCCAGAAAAAGCCTGATGGTTGTACTTGATAATAATCTTTTCATTGATAATGGGGAATTAAGGTCACAGACCTATTTATTGCTTTGAAAAATATAACAAACTGATTTTATTACACTTGAAAGCATATCATTAAATACTTCTATTTATTTAAAATATATTTTAGGATGAAGCCTGTAAGCCAAAATCGGTTTATGATCTCTTAACCTAGGCACATACATACTCAATTTCAGCAGATAAAAGTATAACTTGTATCCATCACCCGAAATACCACTTTCATGGTATTTCAGGTCAGAAAGCAGATCTTATTAAACGTTAAAATATATTTTTTTTGATCACACGTAAAACATTTTTGAGTCTCAGTTGTCTGCATTAATAGAGAGTGCACTCTGATAATTATTTACCCATCTACATACATTAATCCATTTAGGTGAACATCAATAACCTAAGCTGGTATTATAAACTAATATGAGACTGTAACACTAGTTTGATTCATGTTAACTGAATTATCATTTATTACTAATCCCCCCAAACAGTTCAATAGTACTTATGCTCTATTTGTCTCTTCCCATGTCTAAAACGGGAATGAGGCTTTACTCGAATTTTCGTCATAAGAGTTTATTAAAATCAAATCGCATCATACATAATATAGAGAATCCTTTTCTATTGATTTTATGTTTTTAACGGGATTCTGACTAAAGAAACTGGCGGCCTAATATTATATTCCTCATTTGAAATATGAACACAGTTTTATTTATTAGATAAACCGACATTATAAGATCGAGACCCATTCTTGATAATATCATTTCCCATTTTGCCAGAAATATTATTCTGTTCTTATTCTTTTAAAACTAGGTTTATTTATAGTATTTGCCAGTAATGGCAGATGGAGTGATCTCTATTATTCCGGTAGCTTTGAACATATTGGCTGGAAATTCCATGTGGCTAAGTTCGGGTGTGTATTTTTTCACGATATGTTTAAGTATCTCTTTTTTTAGTTCAGGCTCATCTATCATTTGTGCATTTCCCAATATGATAACGCTTCTGAATTCTGTATTTGTATCACATACAATCGTGGTATCAGGCAAAATAGCACCCATCTCGTCTACCTCGAACCCCACTTTGGAGTCTTGTTTCAGATATGCTATTTTCTGCCCTTTGATAAGCCCATGAATATATATCTTATCATTCCAATAGACATAATGAACCGGTACGATATAAGGAAATCCATTCGGATCATTAGTCGCAATTCTGCCTACTTCTGCCTTGTTTAATACATCTGTTATTTCAGTGGGATTAAGCTGATGTTGTTTCATTCTTCCTTGCATAACTCTTATTTTTTGATAATTAATTTTTCTTTAGTCCGCAAAGCTATTAAACAATTGGACTATATTTGTGGTACAGATAGAACAAAAACAAGCAGTCCAGATGTTCGATTTTAAATTGTTACAAACCAGAATTGATAAGACTCAAAAAAAAGCGGTTTATATCCAGATTGCTGATAGCATAATAGAGTTTATCAAAAACGGAAAGATTAAAACCGGGGAACTGATGCCCGGCACAAGGCTAGTAGCGGCGGAACTCGGTATAAACAGGAATACTGTAGTTCAGGCATTCGATGTATTGTCGGCAGAAGGATGGATTATCTCCGAAGAGCGAAAGCGAACCTATGTCTCGGATAAGATACGGATATCTCCTGTAAATGAAACACCAAAGCGAGTGAAGCAGCCGATAGACGCTGCCATAAAAAAGCATATCTTGTTTGATGATGGCCTACCGGATACTTCATGTGCACCCATGGAAGAGCTGGCTCGGGCATACCGTCGGATATTCAATCGCAAAGCCAGATGGCAGATAATGAATCTTGCAAGTGAGTTTGGTGATGATAAATTTCGTGATATGATTTCAAATATGCTGAACCAGAATAGAGGCATGAATACTTCATTGCCGGAAATTTGTATAACACGAGGGAGCCAGATGGCTTTATTTTTAACAGCTCATTGCTTATTGAAAAAAGATGATATCATTTTAGTTGAAAACCCTGGATTCAAGCCCGCATGGAAAACCTTTGAACATGCAGGTGCTACAATTTTGCCCATTCCTGTTGATGATGAAGGAATAAATGTAGAAGAAGTAGAAGCTATATTAAAAAAGAAAGATATTAAAGCCATCTATGTAACACCGCATCACCAATACCCAACAACGGTAACTTTAAGTCTTGCCCGTCGGTTAAAATTGATTGAATTATCTAACCGATATGGGTTTACTATCATTGAGGACGATTACGACAATGTGTTTCATTTCTCCCAACGTCCGATCATGCCCATATCTTCATACGACAATATTGACAAAAACCACTATGTCTATATAGGAACTTTAAGCAAATTGATTGCTCCGGCAATAAGGGTAGGTTATATTGCAGCTAATCCCGATTTTATAGAAAAGGTAGGCCAACTCCGTAAAATTATAGATATACAGGGAGATGCAATAATGGAACAGTCTATCATGGAATTGATCGCAGATGGAGCTATTCGCAGGCATCAGAAAAGAATGTTAAGCTATTATGAACAGAAAAGAGATTTTTTCGCATCTCTCTTAGATAATTATTTAGAAAATAAAGTAACTTACAAGAAACCCGATGGAGGGTTGGCTTTTTGGATTAAACCGATTGAAAACATTGATTTATTTCAAGTACAGAAAAGGGCTAATCTTAAAGCTATCAATTTCTATACACCTGACAGATTCAGTTTTGACAAGTCGATATCTGGAATTAGATTGGGTTATGCATCTTTGTCCGAAGCAGATTTAGAGAAAGGAATTAAAATTTGGAGTAAAATTCTATAGATTATTCATAAATCTAACTTAATACTACTATTACAACAACTTATAATAAAAAGTGATCGATGAAGTACCCGTTCCTAATATACTTGAAAAATAAAACATCTCTAAAGTTCGAATACAGGAGAGATGTTTCAGCAGTTACCCGTACCGACAACGGATATCACATCACATTTAGTAATGCAAGAAGCTATAATTACGGAGCCGATAAGGTTAAGTACTATCCGTTTATATCAACTTGCGAAAATGTTCGCATATACGAGAATGGCAAATTGAATGAGAAATATGATACAGTTGATAGTTACGGTCATTATTTGATTTTCCGCAATGGAGATAACAATTCTTATCCTATTGAAAAAAGTTCTGATATTGAAATTTGTAATATAAAAAAAGACACAGATCAAGCTAAATCGATTATCGATTATTTTAAAGAAATACTGAAAAAATCAGGAGGTGTATCATTTGACATCCCAGCAGAGGATACTGAAAACAAAAATCCAAATCAAATAAGTTCTGAAATATTGCTCAAGGCTCTTGACGGTATAGATTTATTCGAATCAAGGTCTGCGTTATCCAAATATATTGACGGAACTAATCCTGCTGTTGCCACATCTAAAGAACCCCTCATCTACCCTTTCGGATGCAACGAAAGTCAGAAACTGGCAGTTGAGACGACTCTAAGAAATAGCATAAGTATCGTGGAAGGACCTCCGGGAACTGGAAAAACACAAACAATTTTAAATATAATAGCCAATCTTATTGTACAAAACAAAACTGTTGCAATCGTTTCTAACAACAATTCTGCAGTCTTCAATGTACGGGAGAAGTTAGAAAAATATGGCTATGGGATGGTTGTAGCATCACTTGGGAACAAAGAGAATAAAACTTCATTCTTTGACAGTATTGAAGAACAAACAGTTGATCCTAATTTTAAAATTTCGGAAGAGCGATTAAAAAGAGCAAAGAATGAGATTGAGGAATTAGACTCCATACTAACTAAATGTTTTCAGTACCGAAATAAATTAGCCACTTTAAAAACGGAGTTATCAGATGCTGAAATAGAATTTGAACATATAAAAGCAGAGCAGCCAATCAATCTGGAGGTAAAAGCTATGCTTGACAAGAAATTCCGTCGTAAATGGAATTATAGCAGAATTTTGAGTTTAAAAGATTTGTTATCATATATAGAGCTTAAAAGAAGACTGTCTATCAGAAATACGTTGCGGTTATTTTTTCATTATGGCTTATTTGACCTTAAAAGTATCAGTGTTTATGGTGAAGAATTGCCCATCTATGCAAATCATAAATTCTATGAACTATATATAACAAAAATAGAAAACGAAATACTGGATGTTGAGAACTGGTTAGCATCTAATAATGAAGAATCTAACCTTAAACATTTTATTGAAACATCAAAAGAAGTATTCAATGGTGAGTTATTTAAAAAGTATAATCGTTTAGATAAAGCCGAATTTAATGCAAAAGATTATCGCAAGCAGTTTAATGATTTTGCAAAGCGTTATCCAGTAATACTAAGTTCTACACTCTCATTGCACACAAGTATCCCTAACGGATATCTTTTCGACTATTTGATTATAGATGAATCTTCACAGGTAGATATAATAAAGTCTGCTGTATGCTTTTCGTGTTGTCGAAATGTGATTGTTGTCGGAGATAGTCTCCAACTAACTCATATTGTAGATAAACAGAGCCAAGAGGCTGCAGAGCAATTTCAAGTGGAGTACAATATTTCTCCTGTATATGACTATGTTAAACAGAATATTCTGAATTCGTTGAAAAGTTTGTATGGGAATAGTGTAAAATCAGTTTTACTAAAAGAACACTATAGATGCCATCCTACTATTATTGGATTTTGCAATAAGAAATACTACAATAATAATTTGGTTGTTATGACTGATGGAAGTAATCATCCGTTCAGAATCATAGAAACAAATATATCCGGAGAAAGAGATAATTATAATCAAAGACAGATAGATGAAACGGATTCTTATATACGAGAAAACTTTTCAATGAATTATACGGAAGTAGGAGTTATTGCTCCCTATAGAAAGCATGCCGATATGCTGCAGAAGCGACTACCCGATGGTGCGGAAGCCGACACGATACATAAATTCCAGGGGCGTGAGAAAAATGTGATTATATTCAATACGGTCAGAAGCAAAATCGGGGAATTTATAGATAATCCGAACCTTATTAACGTAGCTGTATCAAGAGCCGTTAAAGAATTTATTGTCGTAAAACCTGAATCAATGGAGCTTCCTCACGGAACAAATATCGGTGATATGATACGCTATATATGTTATACCACCGACCCCAATGAAACGATTATTAAAGGTCGTATCTGTTCCGTTTTTGACCTTCTATATAAAGAATACAATAAAGTCTTCACTTCGTTTCTTTCATCCAACAAGAATATAAAAGGCTCTGCCGCAGAGATTATTATTGATAAGCTATTGAATGAAGATATACTTAAAAACAATGTTCAATTCTCGTCAATTGATATGGTTCGAGAATATCGGCTTAGAGACCTTGTTCGGGATTTTCAATCATTTTCTGAAGATGAAATCCAATTTATAAAGAACAATTCAAGAATCGATTTTCTACTGTATAACAAAATGGATAAAACCCCTGTTTTAGCTATTGAGGTAGACGGTGTTTCATTCCATGATAATAAGTTACAACAGGAAAGGGACAATAAGAAAGATCACATTTTGGAAATTATCGGACTGCCATTGCTTAGGCTATCAACTGATGGACATAATGAAGAGAAAAGAATTATTGAATGTTTAAACACTTCAATGGGTTTGAGTTAACGTTGTTTTATGATATCATTAACAGAGCAATATTTCAGGTCTCTGTTAATGACTGGATATTTCAATTGATACTGTTCGAAATAAAAATCAGTATGGAAATCGATAAATATAATTGCTTTTCCAGACAAGGAATCTCACAACGGATAAATTCACTGCTGCTGATACTGGCTGGGAGTCATATTAAATTCATTTTTAAAGCATTTGGCAAAGTAGCGTTGATCGGAAAAACCTGTAGCATAAGCAACTTCCGATATTGTTATCGATTTATCCTTTAACATTTGACAAGCATGCTTTAATCTTATATTGCGTATGAAATCATTAGAAGAGAAGCCTGTCATCGATTTAATCTTTCGATATAATGATGATTTAGACATATTCATTGCCTGAGAGAATAATTCAAGATCGAAACTTGTATCACTCAGATGTTCTTCAATAATACTCATGGCCTTATTCAGAAAACGTTCATCTAAGGAGGGGTATTCCAGTACAGATATATTTATCCCAATATTGTTTTTGAATTCAGTTTGTCTTTTTTTCTTATTCGCTAAAAAGTTGTTGATGCGTGCCACTAGTAGTTTGAGATCAAAAGGTTTAGAGATATATCCGTCAGCTCCTGCGTCATAACAGTCTATTCTATCTTCTATACTACTCTTTGCTGTAAGCAACAATATTGGGATATCACTTGTATTAATATCACTTTTTATAATTCGGCATAATTCTAAACCATCTAATTGAGGCATCATTACATCACTTACAATTATATCTATATTGTTGTTCCTTACTTCTTTTATTGCGGCAACTCCGTTCGATGCTATAAAAACATTATAACGTTTTTGGAGTATATTTTTCATCGTCTGCAGAATCTGGTCATTATCCTCTACCAGTAGCAGATTAATATCTTCTCTTATTCTAATTCTATTTTCAGAAGTTGATAATTCTATGGGGGTGTTATTGTGTTTTTCTTTTACTATTTTATTGCTTAATAGATGATTATCTAACTCTGATTCATCAAAACCCGATTTGTCGATTGGAATAATTACGGTAAAAGTCGATCCTATATTTTGTTTACTTTCTACTGAAATCTGACCATGGTGAAGTTCTGCTAAATCTCTGGCTAAAGAGAGACCTATGCCATTTGTTTGTCCTGTATCAATACTTCTATTATTATAAAAGCGAGTAAAGATATTTTTTATATTTTCGGAAGAGATCCCAATCCCGTTGTCTGCAACGATAATAGATATACAGTTATGATTACTTTGTTTACACAGCTGTAATCTCAATTCTATTTTTCCTCCTTCTTCGGTAAATTTTAAAGCATTAGAAAGTAGATTATAAACTATTTTATCGATTTTGTCTGCATCGAAGTACCCTAAAATCGATTCGGGTTCGGAAAAAAAGAAAAAGTCAATTTTCTTTTTTTCAAATAAAGGAATAAAGTTATTTAAATAAATATCTTTTATAAAAGTTGAGATTTCTCCATTTGTAACACGAAGTTTCATATTTCCACTTTCCATTTTTCTAAAATCTAAAACCTGTCTTAATAATCTCTTGAGGCGGTTTACGTTTGCCCGCATTATGGAAAACTGATGTATTTCAGGAGCCAGTAACGTCTCAATATCATCAATAAGGCACGAAATGACAGTTAATGGAGTCAGTAAATCATGAGAAATATTTGTAAAGTATTTTAGTTTGACCTGAGTCAGCTCTTCTGATTTTTCTTTTTCGATCTGCGCTATTTTTAATTCCTGCTGCAATTGTATTCTCTGCCTTATTATTCTATAAATATAATATGCCAATATCAAAAATATCAAAATATATAATGTGTATGCCCACCATGTTTCATAGAAGGCCGGAGCTTTATATATAGAGAGTGTGGCAATTGGGGTATTCCATATTCCGTTCTCATCAGTTGCCTTCACTCGAAAAATATGATTGCCTTTTTTTAGTTGATTATAATGTGCAAATTGTCGGTTTGTATAGATCCAATCATCATCCACCCCTTCCATCTTATAGGCATATAATACTTTTCCCGGATATGTATAGTCAAATGTCGTAAAACTGAGCTCAATATTCCTGTCATCCGGAGACAATGCCAGCTTTTGAGAAATTACCTCGAACTTATTGTTATTCAAACCAACTAAAAGCGATTGTCCGTTGATGCTTACATCGGATATGATAATCTTACTGTTTATATTCTTTTTTTCAAAATCAGGAGACTTAAATATGCACAAACCTCTGTTGCCTCCAAAGTATAACATATTACTATCCTTATCAATAAAATAAGATCCTGAACGAAATGAATTGACAATAAGATCATCGTATATTGAATATACACGGGAAGATTTTATTGATTTATTATAGCTTATAACTTTTTTATTTGTTGTAACCCAGATATTATTATTGTTATCTGCAAATATATCAAGAACAGCTTCTCCTGTCATTCTCAATTCATTCGAATAATCCTCGAATTTTGCTTCTTGTTTGTTGTAAAGTATTATATTCCCTTCTTTAGATCCTAGCCATACATTATTTTCTTTGTCACAACAGATAGAATGAATATTATTACTCACCAATTTACTCGTTCTTTTATTATAGTTTGTAATCTTTACGTCCGGTATTGTTTTCGAAGAATTGATATTTACTCGATAAAAACCATTTTGACTACTGCTCATCCATATATTACCATCCTGATCTTCTGTTATATTTGCAATATTGCTTAATTCAGAAGGCAGAAGATTAAATTTCTTTGTCTGATGAGTTTTTATATACACATGCCTTTGACCTATTACAAATAAATTATGATTATTATCTCTGAATATCTTTTTTATTCCAACTTCATGGGCATTATTATGATTATTTAAATCGATTATATTTTTTAAATGAAAATCTTTATTATTCTTTTCTATGACAGCTATTTTAGCTTCATTTCCGGCTCCCGCCCATACCTCTGTATTTGAGAAACTTTTAAGACAGGATACATTTTCTAAAAAACTGAGATTCTTGAGATCAATGAAATCTTTATATGTTTTAGCCTTATTTGTTTTCTGATTATAGAAGATTAATCCGACTCTATCTTGATTTATCCATAAAATATTGTCATAATCTTTATATATCGCCGTGATATTAGGAACAACGCCAATTGAATTTAGGATGTCACTAAAAGGTAAGTTATAAATAATAGGCTTATTAAAATTTAGAGAAAACACTCCTTCATCATACGCTGCAATCCATAGATTTCCATCGATATCTTTTATAATTTCATTAAATAGGTTATTTGTTTTTTTAAATAAGTACGAAACATCCACCTGTTGTATTTGGTTATCTTTGTTGCAGTGCAGCGCATATATACCCGAAAGTGACATTAACCACAAGTATCCATAGGTGTTATCTTGTACGATACTAAAAAATATTTTCTCTTCTTCGTTATTCTTATTGTTGACAATCACACATTTTTTGTATATCGACTTTCGATTATTGGGATCGAACTGATATACCCCATCTCCATATGTACATATCCAATATCGTTGGTTATTGTCCTGATACATTTTAAATGGAATATTCTTTTCTCCAATTGGCGGATAGCTTGTAAATTTTCCATCTTTTTCATACTTAAAGATTCCTTTATCCCAGATCAGTACCCATATATTACCCGAATGATCTTCATAGATTGAACTAACACCCTGACCTTGATTGATTAAGCTATTTTTGAATTCTGTTGTCTTTCGTGTCTCAGGGTTGTAACGAAAAAGATGACTGTTAACCCCTATCCAGATATAACCTTTAGAATCGCAAAAAACAGCTTGTATATTGAACTCCTGGATTTTTTTATCTGGGAATTCTATAATTTGTAACGTTTCTCTATTCAAAATATTCAGACCTCTTTTTGTCCCAATCCAAATGTTGTTTTTATGATCTTCATGCAAGCATGTTATTTCATTATTTGTCAGAAGATTTGGGTTGTTTAAATCCGAACGGAACACAAGAATATTATATCCATCGTATCTACATAATCCATCGTCAGTTCCAAACCAAAGAAAACCATCCTTGTCTTGTATTATTCTATGGACTGATTTCGAGGGAAATTGATCGATAACAGAAATTGAATTAAGAGTTATGCGATTAGAAGACATATCCGATATATGTGAGAAGATCAATATGATGAATAAGATCAAATAACGTATAGTTCTCATAGTGCTAGTATTTACTAAGGTAAATGTGTACAAAAATAGCACTTACTTATTGTCTTTGATCATTGATAACCACCGAAAGAATACTATTGATGTGAAAATACACATAAATGAACGGATAATACACATGATGCAAAAACAAGAAAAATACTTTTGCTTCATCAACGTTGACATTACATTTCTAATAACTAATTTATTTTTTACATGAAAAACATTTTTCAGAAGAAAGGTCATCCTCTCTCTGTTATGAAAGCTGAGGATATGACCGACAAATCCGGAGGAAAGGAACGATGTCTGCGATCATTGTTTGTAATTGTTCTGATGTCATTATCTATATCCTCTTTTTCTCAGAATATTCAGGTGAGAGGTATTGTTGTAGATAAATCAGGAGATACTCTCATTGGTGTAAGTGTAAGTGAAGATGGGGTACAAAATGGAACAATCACTGACCTTGATGGCAAATTCAGCCTTACGGTTTCATCAAATGCCTTACTGAATGTGAGTTATGTAGGATATTTATCTCAGAAGATTTCTGTAAATGGACAGACAGAGATGAAAGTCACTATGCAGGAAGATGATAAAGTGCTGGATGAAGTAGTGATCGTAGCCTATGGGTCAGTTATAAAACGAAAAATTACAAATGCCATAACAAGTGTCGATGTCGATAAGATCGGAGATATGGGAGGATATTCCAATGTATCTTCTGCACTACAAGGAAGAACGCCCGGAGCCATTATTACTAATTCTTCGGGTATGCCGGGAGCTACTCCTGCGATAAGTATACGTGGTGCAGATGCTCCATTATATGTAATCGATGGTATTGTACAGGATGCTACAATGTTTAACAGGCTCAACTCTCAGGACATAGAATCTATCTCTATAATGAAAGATGCTGCATCTGCTGCTGTATATGGAGCTTTGGCCGGAAATGGTATTGTGGTAGTGAAAACAAAATCGGGGCACGTTGGCAAGGCCCGAATAAATTATACATTGGATCATCAGTTCACAAAACCAACAAGGGCAAAGAGCAATATTAGTTCGTATGATTTGGCTTCGACCCGTAACTATCTCGATAATGTATACGGCTATACACCAACGTATTCAGTCGAAGCATTAGAGGCCTACCGGACAGGTTCTGACCCTAAAAATTATCCCAATGTTAATTGGCGGGATGAGATTATGAGAAGCCTCGCACAATCTGACAGGCATTCGTTGACAATAGATGGCGGAAGCGAAGATACGCAATACCGTATTTCGTTAGGATATTTTAATCAGGGATCATTAATCAAGCCTATCGAAGGTGAAGAAGTGATCAAATATAGTACCGCGAATATCGGGCTGAGCCTTACTCATAATTTCCGAGCTATAGGGTTAACAGTAGGATTGGATATGAAAAATAACTTTATGTGGCAGGACGGTAAGAGTGAAGGGGAAATAATGCGTCGCATTAAATCTTATCCTACAGAAAAAATTTACAATGCTGATGGAACTTATTTTGCTAACACCTCTTTCTTGTACTTGCATCCTAAAAGCGGATATACGAAAAATACCGATCCTGTAATGAATAACCGCTTAAATATGGAATGGAATGTATATGGGATAGACGGTCTGAAAGCTCTTTTTAATGGAAACTATAAAACTTCGGCTTATACTTCTAAAAGTTGGAATAATGCCTATGTTGCATCATATTATCCCGACGGTACAGCTTTGCCTGTCTCGACCAAACCTTCGTTAAGTATGACAAAGAAGAGTTTTTGGGGATATGAATTTAATGTGGGACTGCAATATGAAAAAACATTTGCTGAAAAACATAACTTAAGTTTATCAACCTTCTACAATCAAACAGAATCTTATTCTGAGGAATTGAGAGGAGGTAGAACCGATTATCTAACATCGTCTGTTGATCAACTATTTGCAGGGCCCGAAGATACAATGACCAATGGTAGTGAAGCCGCAGAGAGTGGACGCTTGGGGTATGTCGGTATACTTAACTATGATTATATGGGGCGTTATATATTGGGCGCCAGTTTGCGTATTGATGGTAGTGACAATTATTCTGATGGAAATCGTTATGGATATTTTCCTTCGGTATCGGCAGGGTATGTTTTCTCGGATGAGCCGTTTATTAAACCTTTAGCCGAAAAGTTTAAAATAGATTTATTGAAACTGAGGGGTTCGTGGGGTAAGACCGGTATTGAAGGCTCGCGTTTTGCTTATTTTTCGAATTGGAGCATGGGTTCTGCGGCTTTTGATATTGCAGGTAATCGGGCACCATCTGTCAATACTCCCGGATTGATCTCTCCGGATCTGACATGGTATTCGACCCGGTCGACGAATGTCGGTGTTGATTTCTCTATGTTAAAAAATAGGTTGAGTGCCACTTTCGACTATTTCGTACAAGAAACAAAGGGATATCTGATTAGTCCCAGTGATATTTATAAAACACCACTAGGCACAAATCTCCCTCAAATAATGTCAGATGATAAATTCAGAAGGGCTGGTAGCGAGATCACTGTCCGATGGAAAGATTCATATAATGAATTACGATATGAAATTGGAGCAAATATATCATTTTATGATGAATTATGGGTTAAAAAGAATGAGGATATCAATACCAGCCAAAACCCGCTATTGACATCTGTTGGAAAAACTTTATCTGATGGTACCAGGATGTTTATCTCGAACGGACTATATTCCGATCTGGCAGAACTCTTAAACAATCCGCATGCTCTTTGGACTACCAATGTCAAAACCGGAGATATCCGCTATTTGGATGTAAATGGTGATGGACGGATAGATACAGATGGTTCGTGGTCTGACGACAAAGTCTATAATGGTTTAACAAAAAAACCGATCATGCAATATGGTCTCGATTTTAGCTTGGCATATAAGGGGTTTTCATTGACCGGCTTGATACAAGGGGCTGGTAAGAATTATAAGATAATAGGGACAGAAGGTATGGCAGTCGGGTTTAGTCGTATTAGATTCTCTCAGGATCTTGATTATTGGACACCTCAGAATACCGGAGCTGGATATCCAATTCCGGATACAGGATCAGGCTTAGCCAATAATTATCAGGAATCTTCATTTTGGGCAGTAGATTGCAAATATGTGAGATTAAAAAATCTTCAGATTGGATATGACTTTAAATATAAATTATTAAAAAATACACCTTGGCTCTCTAACTTAACTCTGTCGCTTGTCGGACAAAACCTGTTTACAATATCTAAAGCCAATGATTATTACATAGATCCGGAACAAAATGATACAAACAATTTTGGATATCCGATTACTAAAACATATTCATTAGTCCTTAATATCGGATTTTAATACATGAAAACTATGAAAGTAAATAAAATACTAGCAACTATTGGAGTTGTAACCGTAAGCTTATTCTTGAACTCCTGTGAGGATGTTCTCGACAAAAAGCCTTTGGATTTAATACCTGAAAATGCTGTTTGGCAAGATGGTGCTATGGCTCAAGCTAACATAAATGGATTGTATGAAAACCTGCATTTTTTCTCGCATTGGAATGGTGACCCTATAACATATAACGGTAGTGAGAATTCGTATAACTCCGAATGCCAGAGTGATATGTTTTGGGGGCATTGGCTGTCTGCTAGAGGAAAAGACGATACAGGATGGACAACATCTACTAATTTCGGATGGGATGCCTTTGGGTTGGTACGAAAAACCAATATTGCGATTGCTAATCTGTCTAATGAAGAAAACCGAAAAGCTATGGGAACAACCACGGCTGACGATTTACTCGGACAAGCCTATCTCCTTAAAGCCTCGTTTTATTTTATGCAGGCACGTAAATATGGAGGTTGGATTATTGTAGACGAGGTTTTGGACAATGATGGAGCCAATGCCGGAAAAGACGAGAATGCTGCTCAAAAGCTGAAGCTGCCTCGTGCAACGATGAAAGAAACGTATGATTATATTATCGATCTGTGTGAAAAAGCAGCAGGTTTGTTAAATGAAAATCCTAAAACAGGCTTACTTCCTAAAGGAGCCGCATATGCCCTGTTATCGGAGGTTTGCCTGCATGGAGCATCGTATATTGATTATTTTGAGAATACAGTATCAGATGCCGATATACAGGCTTATTATAAAAAATCAATTAAGGCTGTTGAGGATTTAGATGCTTTAGGTAAATATTCGTTGGTTTCCGGTTCAGAGAATTTTCGTAAAATGTGCTGTGACTACGATTATGCTCCAACTTGTCCCGAAAATATATTTAGTATACAGAGAAGCGAGCTATATACAAGAACCGATAGTAAATATGTGCATATACATAGATTGTTGGTAAAAGCATGGACTTCAGCTTTGAATGATGGCGTGACTATTAATACTTCTTTCCAGTCGTTAGACAAAGGGTATAAAATAGTGAATGACGCCCAGGCTCAGATACAACCAGACCCGGCAATGATCGAAAAAGCATATTATATAGTCGATTCGGATGGTAAGGCGAAGCGTTTTGAAGAGTCGAAACTATTTGCTGATAATATTGATATTGTAACAGAAAAAGACCGAAAAGATATAACTCGGACAAAACGGAAGTTGAAAGCTAATTCGTCCTATACCTCTATTTCCGATTTACTTTATAAAAACCGGGATAAACGCTTTTATGCAACTTTTATCTATGATGGCGGAGAGTTTTTAGGAAATACGATCTATTTTCGGACAGGAGGAAATTACCATCGGGATTCGTATACTCCATCATCTCAAGGTCGCGAATTCGGATCTCAAACCGGAATATTATATCAAAAAAAGATCCCTCAATACAGGGATATGCCGAGTAATTCGCCGATTAATGTTACATATCCGATTTTTCGTTTAGGACGCTGTTACTTAAATGCTGCAGAAGCTTATCTCAGTTTAGGTAATGAAACCAAAGCCAAAGAATATATAAACAAAACTAGAGTCCAACATGGAGGGCTTCCGGCGTTAACATCCGAATCAGGCGGAGAACTGAAAATGATTTATCTGGATGAGAGAGCAGCTGAGCTGAATTTAGAAAACGATCGTTACTTTACACTGCTTCGTACTGGACTGTCGTGGGGGACTACAGATCCTGCAACAGGATATCCGACAGGGGCTAAAGGTGGAATTATTCCCGAATTGAATAGAGGAGATAATCCTACGAAGAAACTAGAGATCGAAGTCCCGGGTAATTATATGGTCGAAGCGGATTTTATGAAGCCGAATGCCTATTACTACCGCGAATTGCCTACTCCCCAAAGTGATCATAACTTTATATTCACAGCAAAGAAAAGATATCTGTTACCTGTGCCGCAAAGTGAGCTCGATCAGAATCCTAATTTATGGCAAAATGATAATTGGAAATAATATTTTATAAAGAATAAAATGATGAAGAAATTTTTATACTTAATAATAGGAACATTATTGGGGACTGCATTATTCAGCTCTTGTCTGAACTCGGACATCGATGAATCGGAATACTCTGTCGAATGTGAAGTTTCCAATATAGAATTTGAGCACAGATGGGCTGTTGAATCTAATGTAGAAGGCATATACACCTTATACTTTAAAGGTCTGGATATTACTAAAGTAATCAATACCGAAAAGCTTGAAGTGTTATTGAATATAACTGTACCTGGTACAAGCGGAAATTTTACCTCAGAGATAAGAGATGAGGTAAGTCTTTCTAAAATAGCCTGTATGCTGACTGTATCTCGTGGAGCTAAGGTTACTCCTCTAAATGGTGCCCCGGTTTTAGGTACATTGGGAGACTATTCGGGAAAAACATATACTTATCGTGTGACATCCGCATCTGGCAATTACAAAGATTGGACTATTGTAATAAGCAGTTTTATAAAGTGATAATTTAAATAATAAAGCAGCTCAGGCAGGATCCTAGTCCTGCCTGAGTTATAAATACAAAATTATTATGAATATCAAAATGTATTGCTCTATTTTCTTATTAATCTTTAGTTTAGTCTTAAGGGCACAAGTTATCAAATATATAGATTTTCATCCCGGAAAACTTTGGTTTGACACAAATGCTGACATAATAAATGCTCATGGTGGAGGAATACTCTTTTACGAAGGAACATACTATTGGTTTGGAGAACACAAAGGACAATTCTCTAACAATGCATTGGTGGGAGTTACTTGTTATTCATCAAAAGATCTGTATAACTGGTCATTTGAAAAGATAGCTTTACCTGTCTCGGATAATCCAGACAGCCCCATCGTAAAAGATTGTATTATAGAAAGACCTAAAGTAATTTATAATAAGAAGACAAATAAATTCTTGATGTATTTTCATCTTGAACTGAAAGATCAAGGTTATAATTCAGCTCATGTCGGTATTGCAATAAGTGATACGCCAACCGGGCCATACACACTTGTTCGTAATAGTCGAGTAAACGCCGGGATATGGCCTGAAAACCTTTCATATGATCAGCAAAAAGAAAATGAGGAGGACAAAGAAATATTGAAAAAGGCGTGGACTCCGGAATGGTTACAAGCAGTTGAGACGGGGCTTTTTGTCCGGAAAAATTTTAAAGAAGGTCAGATGAGTCGCGATATGACTTTATTTGTTGACGATAACGATAAGGCATATCACATTTATTCTTCCGAAGACAACGGAGCTCTGCATATAGCAGAACTTACTGATGATTACTTGCAATATACAGGTAAATATATTCGAATATTTCCGGGCAAATACAACGAAGCTCCAGCCGTTTTCAAAAAGGACGGAACATATTGGATGATAACTTCGGGTTGTACAGGTTGGAAACCCAATGAGGCCAGAATGTTCTCTTCTACATCAATATGGGGCCCATGGACTCAGCATAATAGTCCCTGTCAAGGAGATGATTCAGCATTTACATTTCATTCTCAAAGCACATATGTATTACCTGTTGCAGGAGAATCAGACCGGTTTATATTTATGGGAGACCGGTGGAATCCGCAAAATCCAATTGACGGAAGATATATATGGTTACCTGTAAAATTTGAAGATGGATTACCTGTACTGAAATGGAGAGACAAGTGGAACCTACCAGATTATTAATATTTAAAAATATGAGATGTATTTATTTGATATTGCTCGCATCTGTATTTTTTCAGGCTTGCATTAGTGAAACAATTCCGAAAGCGCACATTGAACTTAATAACCCGATTATCCCGGGATATTTTGCCGATCCTTCAATTGTTGAATATGAGGGCAAATTTTTCATATATGCTACAGTTGATCCGTGGGGTGCTGAATTTTTGGGTTGTTGGGTATCTGAGGACTTTCAGAATTGGACTTTTCATAAACTAAATTGGCCGACTAAGGCGGCATGTACATCTGAAAAATCAAACCATAATAATGTGTGGGCTCCCTCTGTTATCAGAAAAGGAAATACTTTTTATATGTATGTTTCAGTAGGATCGGAAGTTTGGTGTGGAAAAGCCGATCATCCTCTGGGGCCATGGAAGAATATCTTAGACAATAAGCCAATGATACTATTCGACACCAGCCTCTATTATCATGTTATAGATGCAGAGGCTTACATTGGCTCCAATGGTAAAGCATATCTCTATTGGGGATCCGGCTGGGAATGGGTTAATGGCCATTGTTTCGTCGCTGAACTCAACGAAGACATGTCTTCAGTCAAAACAGAACCTAAAGAAATAACTCCAAGTCATTACTTCGAAGCTCCTTTTATGGTAAAACACAATGGAAAATATTTTCTAACTTATTCTCAAGGAAAAACCATTGATAAAACCTATGAGGTACGTTATGCAATAGGGGATAATCCATTAGGTCCATTTATTGAAGCCGATAACAGTCCGATACTCAAAACAAATGACAGCCTGCAAGTATATGGTCCCGGACATCATACAATATTCGATTACAAAGAGAAGCATTATATTTTGTATCATCGACATAGCTTGCCGTTTGTTACAGGTACAGCCTTAAGGCAAATTTGTATCAACGAATTAGCGTATGATGACACAACCCTTTTAATTAAGAACATTTCCCCGGCCCTTACTGTATCCTTTCCTAATCTGGTAAAGGAAGAAATAGAATACATCAAACCAAAACTTATTACAGCGAGTAGTGAACAAAACAAATACTTGTCGGTGAAAAATATCATAGATGACAATAATGCAACCCGATGGGAACCTTCTTCGAGAGACAATCTTACTACTATTATATGCAGTTTTGAAGATAATACTCATTTTGGTTCCATGAAGATAAAATTTGAATACCCATGGAAGGATTATTTTATAAAAATAGAATCTTCGACAGATGAAAAAAACTGGAAGCTGGTTTCTGACTATAGCGAATATGGAATATCAGGATCACCTGTTTCTATACCGATAAATGATTCGGCAACCTTTATCAGAATTACTTTTAATAAATGGGATAATAAAAATAAACCTTCTATATGGAAATTATCTTTTATCAAATGACTTATTTAAAACTGAAATTAAAATAATATGACGCAAAAACTAAAACTAAGTGTATTTTTATTGTTTATTTCCATAACAATATCTGCACAAAATCTAACACCTTTCTCCTTTGATGAACCACAGAATTGGGTCGTGAAAAAAGGAAAAGCTGAGGTTGTTGAACAAGGAGCATATAAAGGCAAAGCTTTGAAATTATCGCCTAATACCAATCTTGTTTTATCCTTTCCGGTACAATCGGCTTCCCGTTACAATCTGACGGTCTGGATGCGAACAGAAAGCGGTGCGGATGATATGACTGTACAAACGTCCAACTTAGGCAAAAATAATATAAGTATAACGACAGCTCTCGCTACCTGGACTAAATTTGAACGTATACTTAATATCACAACCAACCAAAACACTGTAGACCTTGGTGTTATATTCGGTAATTCCCAAGGAAATACTTTCGCATGGATCGATGAAGTAAGTATTCAGCGTATAGGTGATTATAAAGAGATTACTTATACAGGCATACCTAATGCCCTGAAAAGGGAAGTTAAATCTGATTTGGGAATAGAAATGCAACCTGACGAGAAAATACAATGGATGCTTGATGATAAAATAGGTATGTTTATTCACTGGGGACTTTATGCCGGACCTGCAAAAGGAGAATGGTATATGGAAAACCAAGGTGTTGATCCCGAAGAATACCGAAAATTAGCTTACCCTATATCTGGAGACTTATATTTCGATGCGAAAGATTTTGATGCTCAGAAGTTGGTGGATTTAGCGAAACGAATCGGAGCCAGATACATGAGTCTGACTACCCAGCATCATGATGGATATGCATTATTTGAAAGTAAATACATAAATGCTTTTACAGCTAAACAGACTCATAATCGTGATTTTGTAAAAGAGTACGTAGAAGCCTGTCGTGAAGGCGGACTGAAAGTCGGTCTTTATAAGACCCTCATCAATTGGCGTTTCCCCGGATACTATGATGTAACCGGAACCGATTGTAAACCCAATAAATTTGGCTATACTACAGCCTCTTGGCATAAAGAAAATGCCCGTTTAATGAAAGAAGAACTTTACTGCCAGACCAAAGAATTAATGACAAAGTACGGAAAAATAGATCAATTATTCTGGGACGGAGGTTGGTTAGGGCAACAGGGATCGGATGCTGATGGAGCATACTTTTGGGAATCGGGAAAATATATGCGAAACGATAATCAATGGCCTGTAAATCCTTATTTTCAGGATGTAGAAGAGAGTACCGACAAGCCCTTAGGTTTGATGGGAATTGTACGTAAATACCAACCTGACATCGTAAGTAATATACGTAGTGGATGGGTCGGCGACTACACTAATGAAGAAGGAGGTGGTGCTGTGAAAGGTGAAATAAGAGGTGGTGTTGTAGAGAAATGTTTTACATTAGCCCCCGGATGGGGATATACAAAGATGGCTGAGGACTCCTCCAAAATTATGTCATTGAGTGCAATTAAGCGGATTTTTGCCGATTGTATAGTGCGTAATATGTGTTTCCTTGTAAATGTTGGGCCTGATAGACATGGCAATATTCCTGAAAATTATGAAAAGCGTCTTTTGGATTTTGGAGATTGGGTTAATAATACATCTGGAGCAGTCTATGGAACACGGGGTGGTCCTTGGCAACCGGTAGATGGGCAGTATGGATTCTGCTATAAGGATAATGTTATTTATGTTTACTTCTTAGGAGAATACACCAGAGATTCATTTACAATGCCTCCGGTCAATAAAGGAATGAAGGTTCTTAAGGCTTATAACGTTTATACGAAAGAAAATATTAATACCAGCCGCAAGGATCAGAATATTATATTAAATGGTATCAATCCTATTCAAGGAGATTTGACTATAATTGCTGTAGAATTGAATAAGAATGTAAGACCCGAAATATAAAGAAAGAATGAAGTTTTTATTGTCTCTATATATGTTACTTCAAGTATGATTGAAGCAGAATAATTTAGGATTCTATTAGGAGGAGAGGTGTCTGTATTGAATTGCGAATGGTGATGATCTTATTAAGAAGATGGTTTTGGGAGGGTATTGAATTGGTTTAGTATACTTCAATAATCTGTACTGTAAAATTCAATAAATCCGATATGCAACGTATAAATCAGTCAAAATTCAATCATTAAAATATATTCTCTTATAGGTATACACTAAAAAAACATGAAGAAACTCCCTAAGATAAACTTTTAGGGAGTCTTTTTCATTCCCACACTTAACTATTATCAGTCATCAAGATGTGGATATTGGAAAGTTAATAGCTACAGATTCCACAAAAAACAAAAAAATGCAGTCGTCTAATTTCTGGTCCTCTATATCTGTCGAAGTTCTTTTTTAATTGGATAATATCCATTTCCGCCACATAGATATTCGGTCTCCAGAGATTATCAGATCTGCTATCAAGTGCAATGATGTTGTTTTCCCTCAACCCGACGAACCACTAACAAGTAAATACTCTTTCCTCTCGCATATAACGTTTGGAGATATAAAGGTATGATCCTTATTATAAAAACATTGAATCTCCTCTACAGCTAAGCTTTTTGCCAGATCTAATAAAATTTTCAACAAATGCAATCATTTTCCATAAATGAAACAATAACACAATTGTATTCATATTGTATTCATATCACATTTGCAACCTGATTTATTTTTAATTAAAAATATGCATTATGGAATCAGTCAAAGAAATATTACTCAAGAATAACTAAAAAGAACTATCAGCTCATATCGCTAATTTGAGTGAATCCAATGTAAAAAAATCAAATAGAGATGAGTATAATCAGGATTTTCCTATTCCTTCTGGAAAAAATTACGTCTTAAGATCCGAATATATTAAATTGTATTCGGATTTATTTTTTAAAACAATCAGGACATATACCCTCAAGCAAAATTTGAGCTGATTCAACTTGATATCCTGAAGGTAAAAGTAGATTTTCATCTAATAGAGAAAAATCTAAACAAGTAACTTTATCACAATGAGTGCAATGAAAATACGGATGTACCTTTGATAAAACAAACTGGCTGCTTAAGGCATATTTTACTGTAGTGTTGTTCAGTACAATATGATGTATCACTTTGGCTTCTTCTAATGTTTTCAGAGAGCGGTAAAAAGTGACACGATCGAATAAGTCTAAAAATACATCTTTGATTTCATTCTCAGTTACGACAGTGTCATCGCTTTCTATCAGTTTATCTATAATACATTTACGACAAACCGTTTTCTTGACGCTATGCTCTTTTAATATTTGTTCTGCATTCATATTTATTCTTTTTACAAAAAAAGCCTCGTATTAACTTGCTGGATGAAGAAGAGATATAACTTATTAGATTTTATGACAGAATATTGGGACGGGAAATATATAGGTTTATTGATTCCTTCCTGAAATTATTATCTGAATGAATTATGTAATATTTCTAGGTATTCAAATAAGTTAAAATACCAAGAAATGGTGATTGTACTATTTCGTTCATAGTTGTTATTTTGGATTCAATTAATGAACATTGTTCTCTATTGAAATGAGGGTATTAAAAGACGATAAATATAGATCTATACTACGAGCCGCCCGAAAGGAGTTTATACTAAGAGGCTTTAAAGATGCATCCATGCGTACTATTGCAAAGGATGCAAATGTAGGATTGAGCAATATTTATAACTATTTCAAGAATAAAGATGAAATATTTCTTGAAATTGTATCACCTGCCAGAGATGATTTGTTTGCTTTTGTAAAAGACAAACATACAGAAAAGTATATAGACTTCAATTTTATGTCTACCCGTGCTTATCAGGAAGAAACTGTGGATGTGTATATACAATTGCTGATAAAGTATAAGGAAGAAATCCGGCTTTTACTTTTTTACTCGCAAGGTTCAACAATGGAAAATTTTAGGGAAACTCTTACCGAGTATCTTACCGACGTTTCGAATAATCACAAAGCAATAGTGAAGAACTATTATCCGCAAGTACAGGAGGTTTCGTCTTTTTTTACTCATACCCTATGTGCATTTATGGTGAGTATTGTAGGTGAAATTGTAACGCACGATATGGAAAAACATAAGATCAGGGAATTTTTCAGAGAATACTTTCGGTTTCAGATTGCCGGATGGCGCGAATTAACAGGAATATAAAGGGAGGCTAACGATGGCCTCCCTTCTTTTTTGAACAAAATAGAACATTGTTCGCTATTGATTAAACTTAACTTAGTAAATATATAATATGATCGTATGAATACATTAAAAAAATTACAACATTACATGGGGAGCCGGAAGATACTTCTTCCTATCTCCATGGTGCTTTCAGCATTCAGTGCATTGGCGGGTATGCTGCCTTTTATTTTTATTTGGCTTATAGCCAAAAATCTTTTGGAAACGAGAGGTATTTCAGGGGAAGATGTGACAATTTATGCATGGTGGGCTGCCGGATCAGCCGCCGGAAGTGTTATTCTATACTTTGCTGCTCTGATGTCATCGCATCTTGCAGCATTCAGAGTAGAGTCTAACATACGGAGTGAAGCTATGCGAAAAGTGATAAAAATGCCACTTGGATTCTTTGATAGCAATACCAGTGGCCGTATCCGAAAGATAATAGATGACAATGCAAGTATTACTCATGGTTTTCTGGCGCATCAGCTGCCAGATCTTGCTGCTACAATAATAATTCCGGTTGTGGCTATTATCTTTATTTTCATTTTCGACTGGCAGCTTGGAATCGCATGTGTGATACCCATTATAATTTCTTTTATGCTTATGACATCTATGATGGGTTGCAAATCCCAGCAATTCATGAAAAGCTATATGACTTCGCTCGAAGAAATGAACACCGAAGCAGTAGAGTATGTAAGAGGAATTCCAGTGGTCAAAGTCTTTCAGCAGACAATTTACTCGTTTAAGAATTTTCATCAGGCAATTATGAGTTACAATCAGATGGTATATAGTTATACTATTATGTGGAAGCATCCGATGTCAATATATACAGTTATTATCAACGGATTTGTTTTCTTTTTGGCGCCGATATCTATTTTATTGATTGGTTATTCAGGTGACTATACTACTATTTTACTCAACTTCTTCTTGTATGTGTTGGTAACTCCTGTTTTTTCTCAAAGTATAATGAAAAGTATGTATTTGGAGCAGGCTTTTGAACAAACGAACGAAGCAATGGAACGACTTGATAACCTGACATCTTTTGCGTCTCTACCTATTTCAGTCAATCCGAAAAAAATGGGAAAATACGATATCGCATTTAATAAAGTTTCATTCACTTATCCCGATGCTAAGCAAACAGCTGTCGATGAGATAAATTTTGTTATCTCCGAAGGCAAAACAGTAGCTTTGGTTGGAGCTTCGGGGAGCGGGAAAACAACCATTGCCCGCCTTATTCCTCGTTTTTGGGATGCGGCTGAAGGTCAAGTATCCATCGGAGGAATCGATGTAAAAGATATTACTCCAGAAGATTTGATGGATAAAATATCTTTTCTGTTTCAGAATACAAAACTTTTCAAAACCACTCTGTTCGACAATATCCGATATGGTAATCCGGATGCTACAATGGATGAGGTAAACCAAGCTGTGGACATGGCTCAATGTCGGGAGATAATAGACAAACAACCTTTAGGACTACAAACGAAAATAGGAGTAGAGGGGACTTACCTGTCAGGAGGAGAGCAGCAACGTATTGTTTTAGCTCGGGCGCTATTGAAAAATGCTCCAATTGTAGTATTGGACGAGGCAATGGCCTTTGCTGATCCTGAGAATGAACACTTGATACATAGGGCATTGAAAGAATTGACAAGAGGAAAAACTGTATTAATAATTGCTCATCGCTTGACCAGCATTGTTGATGCTGATCAGATTCTTGTTATTGATAATGGACAAATAGCAGAGCAAGGCACACATAAAGATTTACTGGATAAACAAGGAATATATTTAAAAATGTGGAACGAATACCAACAATCAGTTCGTTGGACAATAGGAAAGGAAACATACAATGCTTGAAATAATAAAACGACGTTTTGCTCTATCAACCAAAGGGGCTAAAGATTTTTGTAAGGGAGTATTTTTTACGACACTGTTGGATATAGCATTGATGCTGCCTGCTGTATTTACTTTTGTTTTTCTCGAAGATTACCTTCGACCTATACTCAATTCATCGGACAGTGTAATACATGGAATAACTTATTATATTGCAGTAGCTCTTACTTTTATGCTGGTCATGTATATTATAGCTCTTTGGCAATATCAAAGCACTTTTACCTGTGTATACGAAGAGAGTGCTAACCGCCGCATATCATTAGCCGAAAAATTAAGAAAACTTCCATTGGCTTTCTTTGGCGAAAAGAATTTATCAGATCTGACATCGACTATTATGGACGATTGTACAGATTTGGAGCATACATTCTCTCATGCTGTGCCACAACTCTTTGCATCTATAATCAGTATTATACTTATTGCTATCGGAATGTTTTTCTACAATTGGCAATTGTCTTTGGCTCTATTTTGGGTTGTACCATTAGCCTTTGCCATTCTATTTATATCAAAAAAGAAAATGCGAAAAGATTTCCGAGATAGCTATTTGCATAAGCGGAATGTAAGCGAACATATACAAGAAGGCTTGGAAGCGGTTCAGGAAATAAAATCCTACAATAAGGAAGAAGATTATCTCAGAAATTTAAATGAGAAAATCAATAAATATGAGCAGACACAAACAGAAGGCGAATTGATGACAGGAGTACTTGTAAACGGAGCACAAAGCCTATTGAAACTGGGACTAGCCAGTGTTATTATTGTTGGTGCTAAGTTATTGGCAACAGGGGATGTCGATTTGTTTGCGTATCTTATTTTTATGGTAATAGGGTCACGGGTATATGGTCCAGTCTCGGAAGTGTTTAACAATCTGGCAGCTTTGTTTTATCTTGACATCCGCATTAATAGGATGAATGAAATGGAAGCATTGCCGATCCAACAGGGCGTGACAGATTTTAATCCATCCGATTATAATATTGAATTTAAAAATGTAGCTTTCTCTTATGAATCGGGTAAGCTGATATTGAAAGATATTTCTTTCACAGCGCGACAAGGTGAAATTACAGCATTGGTTGGTCCATCGGGTAGCGGCAAAAGCACAGCAGCCAAACTTGCAGCTCGTTTCTGGGACATTCAATCAGGCAAAATATTGCTAGGTAAACAAGATATTAGTCTTGTCGAACCCGAAACTCTATTAAAAAACTATTCAGTAGTTTTTCAAGATGTAGTTCTTTTCAATGCTTCCATAATGGACAATATCCGAATAGGGAGGCGAAGTGCGAGCGATGAAGACGTGATACAAGCAGCAGAGCTTGCCCAATGTGACGAGTTTATCCGAAAAATGCCACAAGGCTATCAAACTGTTATAGGAGAGAATGGAGAAACCTTATCGGGAGGAGAACGTCAGCGAGTATCTATTGCCCGTGCTTTGTTGAAGGATGCACCTGTTGTTTTACTGGATGAGGCTACAGCTTCACTCGACGTTGAGAATGAAACTAAAATACAAACTGCGATTTCATCTTTAGTAAGAAATAAAACGGTATTGATCATTGCTCACCGTATGCGAACCATTGCGAATGCAGATAAAATTGTGGTATTGGACAAAGGCGGTGTTGCTGAAATAGGTACACCCAAAGAATTGAAAGAACAAAATGGAATTTTTGCAAAAATGATAAAGATGCAAATAGAGAAATAGCTTACCATATAACTTAAGGAATTCGGATATTCGTTTTATTGATTAATTTCAAAAAAACTTCTTTAAATCACTAGGCAGGTATCCGAATTTTCGTTTAAATGCAGCTGTAAAATGTGCCGGATTTTTATATCCGATCATAAATGCAATCTCTGAAATTGTGTACTTTTCATCCAGAATAAGAGTTTTACTTCGCTCCATTCGTTGGTCAAACAAATATTTAAATACAGTTGTACCAAAAACCTCCTTGAATCCTTTCTTCAATTTAAAATCATTTATACCGGATAATCGAGCCAATTCAATCAGAGAGCAAGGATCATCAATCTTTTCCATGATAATTTCTCTGGCCTTGTATATCTTATTAATATCATCCTGTGACAATGATGAAATCGTTAAGGTTTTATGCGACATTTCTTTTACCTGTAAAACTACAAGCAAAATCAAATCATTGATTAGTGATTCTATTGCTATTTTTCGTAATACACCTGATAATTTCTGCGATGGAACGATTAATTCTTTCAGAATATTTCTCATCGGTAAACTAATCGTAGAGTTATTAATAAAAACAGTATTTTCTTTTTTCTGTAACTTTTCTCCAAACTCACCCAATACACTAAGGTCATTGTTCAGCAATCTAGTCAAAAAAGCAATAGACAATTCTATTTCGATGCATCTTCTACTTCCATTTTCGGGGAAGAATGAAAGTTTCCCATCTAATTCTTTAAAATAGAAAAAACTATATCGACCATTAAGGGTCTCCAAACAATCTCCATTATTTTGTACATAATGTTTATGCCCATCCAATTCAAAACAAATTTCCAGATGATCGCCATCTTGTTTAACATCCATTTCTATCGGGCCTTTATGCCTCACATCAATATAATCGATAGAAATTCCGTTAATTTTTATCTTTCTGAATATTCCTGATATATTATTTTCATTTAACGAACTGTTATACTCAACAAAAGAGTCTTCTATATGTTCTTTTATACTATAATCGTGCGGAATATTCTCTACTAAATACTCATCTTTATTATTATATTCCCGTTTCATCATTTTATATATTTTATGCAAATATAAAAAATCCGTTTGACGTTATTGATAATCCGTCTGACGATATCCCTCCCGCTTTTTGGAGGCTAACTTTACATACAAAAAAAAGAATGAGATTTCTTTTATTTGCTATGGTTTTTATTGTTACAGGTGGTGTGTATGCCCAAAATGACTCAGTCAAAAATGTCAATCTGAATGAAGTATCAGTAACAAGTGCTTCAAAATCTAAAATAATAGAACAGCAAGCGATTAAGACAACAGTTGTTGATGTTAAATCGGTCAGTGTACAAACAGCTAATCTATCGGAGCTTCTGAACCGGACAGTGGGATTAAGGGTACGACAAACAGGAGGGTTGGGCTCTAGTGTAAACTTAATGATGAATGGATTTGAAGGAAAAGCCATCAAATATTTTAAAGATGGTATTCCGATGGACTATTTAGGATCGGCTTTCAGCTTTTCCCTTGTTCCTATAAATCAAATCGACCGCATTGAAGTCTACAAAGGTGTTTTACCGACTGCTTTGGGTGCCGATGCGCTAGGCGGTGGTGTAAATATAGTAACCCGTCAGGATGGCTCTCCCCGAAATTTAGATATGTCTTATCAGTATGGCTCCTTTAACACCCACCGCATATCTTTGCGAACGTCTGTAACAGATGCTTCCGGTAAATATTTTATCGGAGGAGATTTCTTCTATAATCATTCGGATAACGACTATAAAGTATCTGTACCTATTGTGGATTCGGAAACGGCGGTAAGTCATCGCGAAAAACTGCCATTGTTCCATTATAGCTTTTCGAATGTATACGGTGAATTATTTGGGGGAATTCGTAATCAAAGGTGGGCAGATGAGTTACGTTTCGGTTTAACATATTTCAATATCGACAGAGATAATAACTATGGAGTAACCATGGATACCCCTTTCGGTAAAGTCACAAGTGGAGCGCATTCTGTAGTTCCGACCCTAAGATACCAAAAGAAATTGTTCGATAACCGACTCAAGTTCGACCAGTTTCTAGTATACAATACTTTACACTCAAATTATACCGATACAGTGAAAGGTGTTTACGATTGGTATGGCAATTTCACATCTGTGCCCTCCCGGAATGGAGAAGCAACTAATGATGGCAGCTTAACAAAGCTTCAATACGAAAACTTTATTTCGCGAACAAATGCTTCTTATCGGTTTCATCCATCGCACGAAGCTGAATTAAATATTGTATATTCTCAAATTACACGTACAGGTTCTAATCCGTTTGGCGACACCTATCCCCAATCCGGAGAAGATGTTTTGTCGACTCCTGCAAAATACGAAAAGCTAATCCTGGCTCTGGGCTTAAAATCTTTTTTCATGGAGGGAAAGCTAACTAACAATCTCTTACTAAAATATTTTAGTGCAAAGGGAAAAGGATATAGCGGGTCTTACGGGTCTGCTGAAGAGGGCTGGGATAAACAATCTACGGATCGTTTTGGAATAGGTGAAGCCCTTAAATATTCATTCTCAAATTATTCTTTCGTTCGACTTTCGGCTGAATCAACAGTTCGCTTACCCGAACAGTCTGATTTTTTCGGTGATGGATCTTTTATCGAAGCCAACTTCTTACTTAAGCCCGAACGCAGCTACAACATTAATTTAGGAGCATACTACTCTACTCCATCTTCGTTTACTGCCGATCTGAATTTATTCTATCGTCGGACATACGATCTTATTCTTTTGATCAATACCGGAGTTACGGGAAAGTATCAGAATGTAAATAAAGTAAAAGGACTGGGAATGGAATTCGATGCATCGTATACTTTTTTTCGCCGATTGAAGATCAACGGTAATTTCACTTATCAGGATTTTCGACTTTTCGGACAATCGGACGCTGCTTACGAAGGAGCCAGACTTCGTAATACCCCCTATTTTTTTGCAAATTTAGGCGCAAATATTTTCTTCAATAATGTATTAAGAAAGCAAGACCAGCTATCTGTTTACTGGAACTATGGTTTTGTTCGAGAATATTACCTGAATTATATTCCAAAAGAATATGAACCTGACGGATTTTTAGGCTTATGGGGAAAACCCGGTGTAAATGTCGATGCATTAATAATTCCTGATCAGAACTTACATAGTATAGGATGTACATGGCAATTGAATAGAGCAGGCACTTTAGCTCTAAGTTTTGAAATGAAAAATATTTTTGACGCTGCAATATATGATAACTACCGCATTCAGAATGCAGGACGCAGCGCTCATGTAAAAATAAGTTTTGCTATTAATTAACATTTTATTAATTTAAATAAATTCCATAATGCGTAAAAATTTAAAAATAAACTCATTACTTCTTCTTTTTTTAGCAGGAATATTCTTATCAGCTTGTTCTGATAATGACGACACTCCTGCGATAGAAGAAAACAGTACCAATTATTATGTTTTGCTAACCGGAGATATGACTGCATCTCCTTATGTTGGCTATGCAACCACTTATACAGAAATACCTTCGGGTAGCATTGATAATATCAAAACCGGATCACTGGCTATTCAAACCAATGGAATGAAGAGTGCCAGCAAATGGGTATTTAAACGCTCAAGCTTGGCAAGCCAAAGTAAAGACGATTTGATCAGATATTCTATTGATGCATCAGGAAACCTTGTTGAAGACGCAAGAATTTCTTCGGGACTTAATTCTAATTATTATATTTATAATGATACTCTCGGCTTTTATGTAGATGCCGATAGAAGTCTTTTAAAAATACAAAAATTTAATCCTTCTACAATGGCTCGTACAGGAGATGTAGATCTGAGCGATATTCGTGATACACAATATGGTTATCAGGATGTAGGAACATCTCTTATTACTGCAAAAGAAGGCAAGTTATATGTAGATATTTTCTCTAATACAGGCGAACAAAAAGGGAATTTTTTCACAAACACACCCTTAGGTTTTGTACAATTAGCTGTAGTTGATATTGCTACCGGAAAGTATGAAAAAACAATCCGTCGCGAAGGTATCAGCTATATCGGATATCCAGGAAATGAAAATCAGATGTGGAGTCTGGGAGATGATGGCGCATTGTACTTTTGTTCGCACGGCTTTGGTGCAACCGGAGCTATTAACGGATCGGCAATTGTACGAATCAAAAAAGGATCTAGTGATTTTGATAGTGATTGGATTATTAAAGCTGATGATTATACAAAAGGAACATCTTTTGGCACTGTTTGTGTAAAAGACAATAAATTATATACATTAATGAGCTCTCAGGCACTGGCTTTCACTTCTTTATTAACAGATGTATCGTATAGCTACTATTCGTTTGATAAAGAAAATATTGCTGGAGGTCCGACCAAAATATCAAATATCCCTTTAACAACTTATCCTTTCCAGTGTGCACAAGCTATAACTGCTATTGATGACAAAGTTTACTTTAGAGTTGTAAATAATTCAGATCAAAACGGTTATTATGTTCTGGGTGATAACAACACAGCTACACAAGCCTTCAATGTAGCTTCGGGTGGAGTAGTATGGGGATTTTGTAAACTTGTAGTAAAAGCTGATTAATAGCTGCTATCAGTTTACCATTCTGCATTTTAGCACATCAATATAATGAGGGTATTAAAGGTCTGTAATAATACAGACAACTGTTAATACCCTCATATCATTAACTCAAAGAGTAATTATAAATCATTTATAAAATAACAGACATGCATACAACAACTAAAATAATTTTTTACTGGTTATTAATCGGTATTTGTTTTATTCTACACAATTCGTTACATCAGTTCGAAATTTATTATGGAAAAAGCATGGATATTGTAGACGCCGGTGGTGTTCTTCCTTTGGGCATACATATATTTACAATATTAGTATCAATCTCACCTTTCATCCTATCGGTATTATTCTTGAATTTTTCATCAAAAGTGCTATCATGGAGCGCTTTAGTCTGGAGTATTTTATTCTTGTTACTAAATATTGCTCATATGATAGAGGCTATTGCCGTTGAAAAGCCTTTCAATCTTTCTCAGGTTGTTTTATTATCGTTAATTGTAATTACTAACATTTTGCTTACTCTAACTTTATGGAAGCATGCTAAAATAGCGAAAGAACAGGTAGTATGACTATTAAGGAATGGGCAAGCCACCAAAGTAAATGGTGGGGCAAGTGGCATCTTTATTTAGGATTAATTGCCGGATTGATAGTTTCGGTAGTCGGGATTACGGGTAGTATTCTTGTTTTTCAGGACGAAATCGATCAGAAAATGAATCCTGAGTTATTTACCGTTCAGGCAAACGGAACGTATAAAGACTATGGCGAAATTTTGCCTCTCGTAAAGAAACTTTATCCGGAACTGGGTGCCGAATCAATTATGATTAATAAAGGATCGGAGCATCCAACCTATCGAATTTTGAAGGATGGTTATAAAACAGAGGTATTTATTAACCCATATACAGGGGAAGTGCTTGATTCGCGCCCTCGTTTTGGTCGTTTTCTGGGTTCTGTGATGGATATCCATCGTTCACTGATGATCCCGGGTGTCGGACGTTATATTGTAGGAGCAGCTTCATTAATATTATTAATCTTATCTATTACTGGTATCCGATTATGGCTTCCTAAAAAGATAAAGCAGATAAAATCGTCTCTTACGGTAAAGTTTTCGTCTTCGTTTACTCAACAGAATCGCTCGTGGCACAATATTCTGGGAGTATTTACTTTTCCTGTAGTATCTATGCTTTCATTAAGCGGATGTGTTTTTGTGCTCAATATATTGATTTTACCTCTGATGTTTATGTTTGCAGGAAGTTCGCCTCAAATATTGATGAATATCTTTGGTGCAAAATCGAATTATTCGGTAGAGGCACAATCACTTCCACTCGCTAATATCTTAGATTCTTTTCAGGAGGTTGAACCCAATGCTACAGTCACAGCCATTATTTTTCCGAAGGATTCTACCGGGGCATATTTAATTAATGCGCAAAGTCCTTCGAAAATGGCTGAGGGGCGAAAGGTGCTTTCTACGGTTGATCAATATTCGGGTAAAATACTTTTCAATTCTGAAACTGATTTACCCAATGTGGTTCATGCTTATCTATCGTGGATACAACCTATCCATTATGGTTCGTTTGGAGGAATAATAACTCGCATATCGGCATTAATCGGGGGGTTGATTCCTCTCATATTAACCATCACCGGATTTTTTATTTGGTGGCCGAGATATACCGGTCGAAAAAAATATCTGGAAAAAAACAAAGATAAAGTATTCAAGAAAAATGAGGTACAAGAGCTTCTTAAAGTGAATGTATGGAAATTCTTTTCCGGTCAAATAAAGAAAGGTTTTGTATATGCTCTGTGGATTTTACCCATTACCTTCTTTTCAGGTGGATTGTATGGATTATTGGTTGGAATAGTTTGGCAGCCGGCCTGCTTCGCTGTTATATTTTGCAGCTTTTTAGCCACCATAAATTTCATAGTGGCTCTAATCGTACTCATTTTTAATCTTTTATTTTTAGTACCATTCAAAAAAGGAAAAAGATATATTTTGAAATATTTTGCTTGGTCGCTAGGTATTTTTATTATTTATTTAATCGCTTACTTAATATTCTCCCATATCTGTAAATTTTGATTAGATCTTCCAATGTATTCTTTCAGATAAGTTATACGTTCTATAATCTACTGATGATAATATTATGGGAAGATATGTCGATTGATATGAGCTAATAACATAAAGACACAAAATGAATTATCAGACAAAATAAAATGGGCTTTTGCTTCCGCTATTTTTACTGCAATTTGTTGGATTATAGGAGATATGTATGTTGCCGGATTTGAAGTAAATCCTGACGATTACCCTCTATTTTCGCTAAAATATACAGCAAATGTTGATATTAAGTTTGCAACATTAATGTTAGAAGGATCAACGCAAAGGCTGATGTTCGGTGCATTGATTACTGCTATGACTGCCCCTTTATATTTGCCGGGTATGTGGTTAATGTATCAGTTCTTTAAAGATAAGACCAAATGATATGCCTGGGGAACTTACTTTATATTGGTGGCAAGTATAGTATTATCACCATTAGTACATGCCAATTTCATGGTATTTCGGGTCAGAAAGAAGATCTTATTAATCGTTAAAATATATTTTTTTTGATCACACGTAAAATATTTTTAAGTCTCGGTTGTCTGCATTAATAGAGAGTGCACTCTGATAATTATTTAATAAAAACATTTAAACTTATAATAATATGATAACCAAAGATTTTTTTGGAAAAGGTTTCTTCGGAAACAAACATTTTGATGCTGATGACAGAAAAAAACTTATTGAAGAATGGGAAAAAATGCCGGACAATGAAAAACTAGAAATGGTCAATAAACGGATCACTGCATTCAAAGAAGGTAAAGATTGCGACAGAAATCCTTTTTCGGTTGAACATATTGATGCTCATTGCGAAGAATGGATGAGCAAAACACCTGAAGAAAAAGCAAAATTTGTTGAAGACCTGAAAAGTAAATTCGAAAAACGGCATGCAATGATGAAGGAACACTTTTTCCATCATGGATTCGAATCGGGTTTCGGATTTCACGGAAGAGGACACTTCCAAAATGAATCAGCTGAATAACAACAAATAAAAAAATCGGAAGGTTAGTTAAATTAGCCTTCCGATTTTCTATCAACTCAATAAAACAAGGTCGATCACCTATTTATCTATCAGTAAATAAGTTAATATACATCTTACACTCATTTACTATATATAATCATTAAATACTTTTCATTATTTATAATATGAAAGCTAGATTTCTTAAATTTTCATTAGGAGGAATATTAATTTTAGGAATTGCCGGACTGGTAGTTATGCTGCTGTGGAATTCGCTGATACCTTCTATATTCGGATTGACAGTCATTAATTATTGGCAAGCTTTAGGCTTATGGGTTCTTTCACGTATCCTTTTCGGAGGATTTGGAGGTAGAGGTGGCTTTTTTCATCACAGAGAGAATCCTATTCACAAACGCTGGAGACAAATGACTCCCGAACAGCGAAAAGAGTTTGTAGAAAAAAGAAGACGTTTCGGCATGATGAACAGGCAATTTTTTGATAGAGCAATGTATGAAGAATCAGGAAAAGACCAATAATCAAAATATCAATCAACTAATTTCCGAAAACGAACCTCAGTTAAAAGCTTTTATTCGAAAAAGAGTATCCAACAAAGCCGATGCAGAAGATATCCTTCAGGATGTTTTTCTTCAATTGGTAAAAACTGTAGATGAAACTCTTAATCCGATCGAACAGGTTTCAGCATGGCTATATCAAGTAACACGAAATACAATAATTAACAGAGGTAAGAAAAAAACAGAAGAAGAATTACCAATATATTCTACTAATGAAGGAGAAGAAGTATTACAGGACTTTGCTGAATTTTTATTCAACGAAGAATCCCCATCCCCCGAAACTGAATACATGCGTTCTTTGGTCTGGGATGAGCTTGAACTTGCCTTGTCAGAATTGCCTCCAGAACAAAAGGAAGCCTTTGAACTTATGGAGATAGACGGTTTATCAGCTAAAGAAGTTGCCGAAGCCACCGGTGTTTCAGTAAATACATTGCTGTCTCGTAAGCATTATGCCACTAAACATTTGCGTATACGACTCAAAGAACTCTATAACGAACTTTTATCAGACGAATAAACTTCATCTTTACACTTTGCATCTATATTTCAAGACAAAAAAGTAAGGTCTACCTCTTTACGCTCTGTATATTTCTGAAATTTGAAAGCGGGCATGGATAAAGCCATACCTGCATGTATTTTTCCCTCGATGTTCAATAATTGACTCAGTTTTCTCTTCTTATCAAGATCAATTCCTATACAAACATAACCTGTATAAAATTGGGATACACCTAAGCTTTCAGCCATAAGGGATGCATTCTGATAAGCCAGATTAGCATCCTGCCGTCCAAAGTTACTAGATGCCGGAGTATGAATAAATAAAACTGCTTTTGCATCATGTAATATAGCATCTATACCGCTGCGTTGCTTCGCTATTACAGCATTCAATTTCGGAACAGCACCTTTAGCCTCGGGTGATATAAATCCTAAAATAGGCTTGATAAGAGGGTTTGATATTTTTTTAACCGTAGATTCGAATGTGTTGATTGTAATCTCCGATATTTCTTTCAGTAAATCGGGATTGGTCACAACAGTAAAACACACTTCCTGACCATTGCTAGCGGTAGGAGCAAGATGGGCAGCATCTACAATCCGCCGTAAATATTCTTCGGGTACTGCTGACGAAAGAAATGCCCTGTTAGACCGACGGGCTTTAAGCAACTCCATTAACTGATCGGGATCTGGCAGAATGTCCCTTTTAAGGACATGAACTTTTTGAGCCGGAAATTCAGAATGAATGACAGAGTCTGTCGGACAAGCATCAACACAATGCCCGCAAGCAATACAAGTATGAACGTTTCTCCGTCCGATTTCATCTTTCGGATTTTCTTGCGTCAAAATATAAGCAGGGCATACCCTTACACATTTACCACACTTTATGCAGCTTTCTTTTTCAATATCTATGGTTATCATTTACTGATTCTCCCTTAAATGCAGTTTTTAGTCTTTCAGTTTCCATACAAATATAATAAGAACATTAAATAAAAAGTAAAAGAGCCGGCTTTTTAAAGTCGGCTCTTTTAATAAATATCATTTTTTTTTAGATCAAATACTTAACACTATCATTTACTTTTCTTTCCCCAATATGTTTTATTATTACTTCCATATCCGGCATACACAATGGTGTGAGTGCGGGGTACAGCCTCCCAGTCCACTTCTCTTTGTAAATACAACTCTACACCATTGACAGTCAGCACTTGGGTATCTGCATTATAGCTCCACGAAGCATCCTTCCATGTTCCAAGAGATACTTTATGGTCTGATGTCAGTGTCATCACAGACGATTCTTTTTGCTTGCCATAACTATATGACATATCTATATGCTCCCAATTACCGACCAATTCGTCTTCGGTTATAGCTACTTTCGGAACAGCTCCGTAACGCTCCGGCATAACCAACGGCCATCCGTCTTTCGTCCAACGCATACTTCGCACATGCCCAAGCATGATCGTATTATCAATACTTTCGGGAAGTCTTCCTTGCGATGAATAAAACCAATTACCTTTTCCATCATCAAATATAGCGCAATGCGAGATACCTACCCAACCATCACTGCCCGAAAATTTATAAGGATGTGTTACTACCGGAAGGATATCCCCTCCACCAGTAACATTTACTCCGTCTATACCCAGATAAGGACCGGTAATACTTTTCGAACGGGCTACTCTTGTATTGTAAGGAACACCCAATGCATCGTAAGCCATAAAGAGGTAATAATATCCGGTCTCGACATTGTAAACAACCTCCGGACCTTCACTCGCCTGCCAGCGATTACCAGCCCCACGGGTATATATCAGAGTGCCATATTCTTCGGGTGCCTTGCCCTCTGCCCATGGAACACTTAGTGTCTGTTTGGGCATACCTGTATCCGAATTGAGCTGCATCGCAACAATACCACTATGCCATGATCCATAGATCAGCCAATGTTCTCCTGCCGGAGTTACTATAAAAGACGGATCAATAGCATTCCACTTATAATAAGCATTAGCCCAATCTGTAGATGATATATTAAAATTGAGACCTTTATCCGAAGCGTTAGTTACTATATATCCTTTATCTACCCAGCCGTCATTATTCGAAGGATCGGAGTTTTCCATGAGCCCAATAAACGACCGCTCACCCCATGTGCCTTCACCATTCAATAAGCCGGGACACACAATCGAATAATACATCCGATACAATCCGCTTTTGACTTTACGTACACACGGAGCCCAATAACCGAAATCGCCTTCCCCGGTAGTAGCACTCAAGCCCATTTCTTTTCGTATTTCATTCAATTTCGGAACAACCCAACTGGGTAACGATTTCATAGTTCCGCCAAGATATTCCCAGTTTACAAGATCTTTCGATCTGCGCCCATGGAAATGCCCTCCGGCTGTATGGGCATTTCCATACGAAGCATCGGTCTGATACATATAGTAATATCCGTCATCTGCCAATACCACCGTAGGGTCATGCACATTAGATAAATTCCACTGACTGCGCATACTCCAAGCCGAAATACTCGCATAATTATCAAGATAAGTCGGTGCTTTATATTGAGCCAATTGTTCTTCCAATGTTCCTTGCCCCGTTGCTACTGCTATCTGAGGCGAATAAGCTACTCCTCCATTATATAAAACAACGAATGCACGGATATAATAAGTGGTATTCACAAGCAGACCATCAATAGTGGCAGCAAAGATTTTATCTCCATCAGCTACCACTGTGGCACTGTAAATATCAGGATTTTCGTTAGTACTATAACAAAATCCCCTTTTCGATAGTACTACATCATTTGCAACCTCCAATGTCGCCTTCAATTGTATCGAAGACGAAGTAGTATCGGAAGCTACTGGCGTTTCTATAGTCACCCCTAACTCCCCGAAATTTTTATCATCGTCACTACATGCCGCCGAAAGAACTATGCAGCCAATCAGCAAGCCAAACCATTTATAGAGTTTCATATATTTTCCTTTTAGATTTTTCTCCATTTGACATTATTTACTCAGCTGAAGTAGATAGTTCCCATCCCGGATTCTGTTTCAGATTCGGAGCCTTTTTAACTTCAGTTTCGGGTAAAGGGAAATAATAATTCTTCGGACTGTTAAATGCCCTTGTGGGGTGCTTTTGTGCCGATCCGTATGTATACACTGTAGAAGCATCAGGAGTAATGGTCACCCCATAAATATTATACACCTGTTTGTATCGGGGCAGGCTCTTTTCAGTGCTTACAGTTTGTCCCTGAAACAATTTCCAGCGACGCTCGTCAAAGAATCTATGATCTTCAAAACAAAATTCGATACGACGCTCGTTACGGATACGTTCCCGAAGCTGATCTTTAGTCATTCCCTTGTAAGCAGGCATCCCTACTCGGGCACGAACCTGATTTACATACTGATAAGCCTGATCTGGACCATATGCCTCATTGATAGCCTCGGCAGCATTAAGTAGAATTTCACCATAACGGAATATCGGACAGGCATGATTATAAGTTGAAGGACTCTTAAAGGACATATTATTCAAAAACTTCTTCGTATAATATCCGGTCAATGTTCCTCCATGCAGCTGCTGATAATCTAACCCATCTGGATAAGATATATCTACCTTACGCTGCTCTTCCTGCAAAGGGTCACCCCATGTAGAACCATGATGAAGGATAGTCTGCTCCAAACGGGGATCCCGGTTGGCATAGGGATTCTGATCGTTATAAGTCGGATCCTGATCTATCGGTAGTCCGTTTATGGTCTCATAACTATCCACCAGGTTTTGAGTCGGATTTGTACGTCCTGTAGAACTAGCCGTTCCACTAAATCCGCAAGGAGCAAGAAACAACTCAATCTGATATGTGTTCCAAACCGAACGGGTAAGAATATACTCATCATTATAATACGGAGTTGTAACAAAACACTCGTAATAGTTCTTACTCGAATTATTATCACTGGTCGTATACAATTTATATGGATCACTCTGGCTACTGTTCTTTGTTATAAATGCAAGTGCTGCCGTTGCTGCTTCCTGCCAGTAAGTAACATCATTGTTTGTATTATTCAAAGCCGAAGCTCTATATAATAAGGCTCTGGCTTTAAGAGCATAAGCTGTAGCTCCATTTACCCGTCCCCAATTTTCATCTTCATTGCTATAACGAAACGGCAGCTTATTTATGACCGAATCACATTCATTGGCAATCCATTTCAAGGCATCAGCACAATTTGTACGGGCCATATTCATACCTTCGGTATCACTCGGGTCAAATACAATGGGCTGACCGTTTTCATCATTGCCGATAATAGGCACATCTCCGAACCAGCAAGCAATATCGAAATGAAATATTGCTCGAAGTAGACGAGCTTCTGCTACATAACGCTCATACAGATGATTATCATCTCCTTCTTTCTCGGCATTACCAACCACCGTCTGTCTTGCATTTTTCATAAACTGATTGGCTGCCCGTATAGCTTTAAAATCATTTGGCCAGAAAGTCTTAGAGAAGGGGTGATCGGCAGCCGAATAACTATCGGTCAGCACACTGTGATAATAATGCACATCCCAAAACGACAGCGCATTGTCGGTCATACAATCACGTGATGCTGCTAAAAACTGACCATTAGTATATCCGGCAAAAGCATCCGGAAGATAAGTATAAACATTCGCCAGAAATCCACGTGTATTTTCATAACTGCTGAATACCTGCTCATCTGACAGTGATAGATCGACCTCTTTGTCGAGATAATCATTACACCCGGTACTTGCCCCCAACAACAGTATGGAAGCTATATATATTGCAATCTTTTTCATATTATGTTCCTTGTTTATTCATGAATTAAGGTCTCGATATTAGAAACTGATATTTACACCAAATGAGAATGAGCGGGTTTTAGGATACCACCAACAATAACTCATCGGTTTTTCAGGATCAAGTCCTTTCGGAAGATGGCTCCAGTTGCACAGGTTATATCCGCTAAAGTAGAAACGGCATTTGGTCAGATTAGCCTTAGCGATAAGTTTCTTAGGAAGAGAGTAACCTATTTCGATATTCCTCAACGATAGATAGTCACCGTTTACAATCCAGATATCATTCTGATAAGTACCTGTACTTCGGTCACTATCAATAGAATTGAATCCTCCGTATGTAGGACGGGGATATTTAGCATTAATATTACGTGGGTCGGTAGGATCATCGTTATAATATCCCCATGCCTTAGTAACCTCATGAGTTCCCATATTACTCCATCCCGAATAACTAAGCGAAGGAGAGAGAAATACGGAACGATTGAGATAAGCAGTAAGGATAGCACGTGCATCAAATCCGGCATATTCAAATCCGAAAGTTACAGAAGGGATAAGATCCGGAATTATAGTATAGCTGTCAGGGATCATATCGTTCGAATCTATCTGGCGGTCACCGTTCAAATCTTTAAAGACAGCCGTACCCAATTGTTGAGAACCGTTCGATGCAGTATTGTAAGGATATTTCTCAGGGTGATCTATGGCATCCTGCAAGCTTGTAGCAACCCTATTAGGATCGGCTGCCCATCTATCGAATTTATAAATGTTCCAACCTCCCACTCCATTAGAAAATGAACCTTCGTATAGTTCTGCAACAGAAGTATAATCACGAATACGTCCTCCGGTTTTACGCTGCCAAGATACATTGGGTTCGGTTTCGTCCATCTCTGTTATTTTATTTGTGTTGTAGGTAAGCATGCCCTCTACAAAATAATTGAATTTACCGATATTGCCATGATGTCCTAAAGTCAACTCAAAACCTTTGGATTCTACCTTTCCATAAGAATCCTGAGCAACCGAAACCCCTACTAAACTCGGAATAGTAGAACGATCTACCAGAATATTTGACCGCCATTCTTTAAATGCATCGAATGATCCGTAAAGTTTCTTATTCCAAAAATCAAAATCCAATCCCAAATTCAACATATCCGAGATTTCCCATTTATTATTATAACTACCGGCTAAACTTTCATATACGCCGCTGATACTCGAATTTGAAGTACCAAAGCTATATCCTGTTCCCGAACTGTATGTATTCTGATACGGATATCGATTAGCACCTGTGGTAGATTGTCCAGAATTGCCATAGGATGCTCTAAGTTTGAGCAAGCTTATATTTTTATTCTTCAACCAGGATTCTTCAGATGCAACCCAACCCACAGATGTTCCCCAGAAAGTTCCCCAACGACCATCAGGTGCAAAATTGTCGCATCCCATACGGGATATATTGCCCGAAAATATATACTTATTATCATAAATGTAAGTACCTTGTCCATTATACGACATATAGCGGTTAGACGACTGACCTGTATAATCTGAGTTCTCTATCAGATTGACTGTGTTCTGATATGTACGAAAAAAAGCACGGGCACTTATACTATTTTTTCCGAATGTATGATCGTACGATAATCCAGTATTGAAATTGACATTATAATAATTACTGCGTTCCACAGCAGAAGGATCGGACAATGCTGAAAATGAAGTCATACGTGTCAAGGTAAATCCTGAGGGATCGGTCACATCAGCATTAGCATAATCATAGGAATAAGAGTTAATACTATTGGTTTGTGTGGATTCGAATACATCATAAGAGTCGAAACTAACCATAGCATTTACCTTAATACCAGGGACTAATGCTCCTAAGTCTCCTGTAATATTGACTGTCGAATATAAATTGCGTCGACGATTCTTTTCCTGTCCCGACGAGGCAAGCAAACGTGCCGGATTGTTTGCTGTATTCGAGGAGTATATCTGCCCTCCCGGAGTATAAACGGGTTCCATTGGGTTTGCTTCTACTGCTCCAAAAGTAACTAAGCTGAATACACCGGTAGTCGGCTGAGTTATATTATCAATACGTCCACCCAAATCTAATGACACATTAAGGTACTTATTAACATCTATATCCAGATTCGAACGAAGATTGTAACGATTCAAAGCATGTTGGGTACTGTAACCATCGTTGTACTCTGTCCATTTATCATTCCACATGCCTTCTTGCCTCAGATAAGAAAACGATACATAATACTTAGCACGAGCATTTCCCCCACTAATCTGCATATTGGTTTTATACAAAGGAGCTGTTTCCCGATATAATTCGTCAAACCAGTTTGTATTAAAATATTTATACTGATCGATACCCGTCAGTTTTTCACCAGAAGACACTCTCCGGTACATTTCAATCTGTTTATCAGTATACATCGGTTCTAACCCATCCAAGTATCTAACCTGATTACGGGTCAATGCCATATTATAAGAATTCTGTGTTTCCATTTTATTGCTTAACATCTGGAAACCGACCTCCTGAGTAAAGTCTATCTTTGTTTTTCCAGCCTCACCACGCTTGGTAGTTACCAGAATAACGCCGTTGGCTCCACGCATACCATAAATAGCAGTCGCTGCAGCATCTTTCAGTATGGTAATGCTTTCTATAGGGAATGCATCAAGAAAAGAAAGGTCTCTTTCGACATTATCCACTATAATAAGCGGGCTGCGGGCATTCTTATTCATGGTGCGCAATCCTCTTATATACATAGCTGTTTCCGTCCATCCCGGTTCGCTCGACCATTCGTATGTTTCAACTCCGGTCACGGTGGAGGTCAAAGCATTTTGCAGTACAGTAATCGGGTGTTTCTGAAGCTCCTGCCCTGTTACTACAGAGGTGGACTCAGTCATAAACTTTCGGGGTTTACGACCAAAAGGTACAGGCATAGTATGCAGATATTCGTCCAGATCGGCCTCCATTGTGATTGTAAAATCGCTATCAAACTCGGCTATCCCTGTGGCATTTTTATAACCGATACAACTGACACATAATTCATCATCGGCTTTTACATTTTTCAGAAAGAAGAATCCGTTTTCATCCGAAAGAACAATACGGCTCTGTTCAGCAACATTCACGACAGCTCCGGCAATAGGCTTACCTTCGGCATCCAGAATGCGCCCTTTAAGCACTCCGGCCTCCTGAGCCCAGATATTGGAGCAAGCTAACATCAGAACTCCAACCAACAAATATTTTCCTTTTTGGGGCAATTTGCTTATTATGTTATATATACTTGTATACATATGTATTCTATTTAAGGATTACCAACCCGGATTATTTTCAATACCTGTTTTCCAAACTTCTCCTTCAGGTATAGGATAGAGGTACATCTTTTCGTCAAAAACCCTGCTCTGCGCTATTTTACGAGTAATAGTTCCGTCAGAACTTACATTTACTCCATAAATAGGACGTGCCAAAGCTTCTACTGCCACATTCCAGCGGCGAACATCCCATGCCCTGTGTTCTTCGAATGCAAACTCTATTGTACGCTCTTTATGTATAAAGTTTCTCATATTATCTTTAGAAGACGTGAGATCGTTGCGATTGGCTACACTTCCTGTAATACCTGCACGGAGACGTACCTGATCGAGCAAACCGTAAACTGTGGCATTAGGTCCCTGAGCTTCATTTAGTGCTTCGGCATAATTGAGTAATATTTCAGCATAACGGATAAATGTCCATAAACGGTATGCCGTCTGAGAATGCTCGGCACTTAAAATTGTTTCCGGAATATATTTCCGTACATAATAACCTGTAGGTGTAGCATTGGTATTACCCGTAGGATTATCACGCTGACCGAGAACCACATTTATTGTACCATTTCCCCATGCCACTCCATTATAAAGGACAGATGCCGATAAACGGGGATCGCGGTTTGCCCATGGCTTAGCATCACTGTATCCACTGGCTGTATTAACAACCGGAGTTGAGGTTCCACTGCCATATACCGGAGATCCTGTCGCATCATACTGAGAAAAAGGAGAAGACCCATCAGCCATATCATACATATCTACAAGATTCTGAGAGGGACACAGACCTCCGTTTCCTCCTTCTCCCACCGGAGTATCGTTTTGAATACTGCTCCAACCTACAACCACATCATTGCGGTAAAAAATAACTTCTTTATTATTACCCGAATAAGCAGTTCTTAATAAAGCATTTGTATAAGCTTCGTTCCCTAATGTATTTCCACTTCCGTCAGTTGCTGTAAATAAACTGAAGTTGCTGCCGTAATCATCAATAAAGCCTTTTGCGGCATCAGCAGCCTCCTGCCATGTAATACCCGAATCGGTACTATATCTGGGACTAGCCATATACAACATTATCCGTGAATAAAGGGCACGTGCCATAGGCTGACCTATACGCCCAGCCTGACTTGAGTTCCATGCGTTGGTATAAGAAAGTAAGCCGGGTTCGCACTCTTTCAGTTCTTTCAGAACAAAATCCACCACATACTCTTTCACTGTCGGACGGGTTGTATAATTGCTCAACAGATCACCATCCGGATCAAGGACTTCGGTGACTATAGGAATTGGACCATACCGGAGAAATAATTCCCAATAGAAAAATGCACGCAGAAAACGAGCTTCAGATGTATAATTTAATTTATCTTCTTTGTATTTACTGTCACTCAATGCCGGTTCTTTCGGCACGCTGTCTATACGGCTGATAATCATATTACACTTACGTATTCCACGGTAATAATGTTCCCATGTGCCGGTAAGCTCCGCTGCACCTGCGGATCCATAATAGTTTCCTATATTGAATGAAGACCGTACACCTCCAGTAGAATAACTTGTTTCTGCAAGATCCGTAGCTGCATCCAGCCATGAATTATTTATTCGGCAGGCTCCGTGACGTAAAAAGTTATAAGTATCATAATGAAATTCCACCATCAAATTCCAGTCACTGAACACCTCTTCTTCGGTAAGTTCGTTACTTGGCTGTTTATCCAAAAATCCGCCGAAAGCATCTTCACAGGAAGACATCGTGATACAAGTAATACTAAGGACAGATAGTATATATATAAATGTTTTCTTCATGTTTCTCAGAATTTAATATTTACACCAAAATTCACAGTCTTCATGATTGGATAACGGTTCGAACCGTTACTTTCGGGGTCAGTCAAACCATCCAAATCATCCCAGGTTATCAAATTATTACCATTGAAAAACAAACGGCAATCACTCATACCGACCTTTCGTGCCCAAGCAGACGGCAGACTATAACTCAGTTCTATATTCTTCAGACGGACAAATGCGCCGTTTTTCAAGAAGAAAGAGTTCTGCCTCTGATTATGATCTCCATAGCTATCATAGTGTAATAATGGATATTTAGCATTAGCAAGGTTATATGCTTCACTTTGTGAAGGATCCCAACGATCCAGATGATGTTCTTTCACTTTTCCACCACCGACAAAAGCATACATCGCTTCGGCATCATAGTAACGGCTAACATGGTTCACTCCTTGAAACATTATATTAAAGCCCCAGTTTTTCCAATTAAGCCCCAATGTAAAAGCATATATATTTTCGGGTATATCACTGTTTCCAATATATGTTTCGTCTCTTTCGTCAATAAATCCGTCCTTATTCATATCTCGGTATTTAAGGTCTCCGACCTTGACGCTACCAAAAGTAGAAACAGGCAAATTACCTCCGTCAATATCTGCTTGTGTCACAAAACCTTCTGAAACCAATCCGAAATATTGATTAATAGGGTGTCCTTCTCTTTTTCTGTAATCGGTTTTGGATGCTGGTTCGTCCATATCCAATATTTCATTTCTGGCATGAGAGTAAGTAACTCCGACTGAATAACTGAAGTCTTTGCCAATACGGTCGGCATATTTTAATTCGAGTTCATAACCGCTATTTTTGGTCTTACCTAAATTTCCGGCTGCCATCACAACACCCACCCATTGAGGTCTGGTAAGATATTCGGTTAATATATCGTTGCGTTTTTCATAAAACAAGTCAATATTTCCGTTCAAACGGTTTTTGAACAAACCAAATTCGAGTCCCAGATTATATTTATGAGCCCTTTCCCATGTTACCCCATAGTTAGGATACTGAGCTTCGTATATTCCACTCTGACCTGTGGTTCCGAAATAATAATCATTTGATACCTGCGACCATTTTTCTTCATATAAGAAACGCTGACGCACACCATTTACCTGATATATGTCATTACCAACCTGACCATAAGACGCTCTTATCTTGAGGTTATCAAGCCATTTTTGTGTATCCTTCATAAATGCTTCTTCCGTTATACGCCATCCTAAAGAGAAAGATGGAAAAAATCCGAACCTTTTTCCGCGCATAAAGTTTTCAGATCCATTATAACCGGCATTGAATTCGGCCAGATAACGCCCGTCATATCCATAGGTAACACGTCCGACCAAACCTTGATAACGCTGTGCGAGATCAGATTTGTAACGATAGTCGTTCTGCATATACAACATCATGGCTGTAACATCATGTTTACCAAAAGTTCGTGCATAGTTTAACTGACCTTCCAAATAAAGTTTATAGATAGATTCAAATGTATGCGAGTTAGACAGTTTCGTATCCGTATTAAACTGATTATAAGCATCAATAGATGTATAATTATCCCGATCGTTTAATTCATAAGTGGCAAATCCGGCAGAATAAAGGTTACGATGATAGTTCTCGTAATCGAAAGAAAGCATCGCTTTTCCGCTCAAGCCCTTAGTCAGCCAATCCATTTTATAATCTACTATAAAGTTGGTTTCATTAATTGTATTCACGGCTCGGAAATACCCACCATCGGCTAAAGCCGCTACAATATTTTTCTGGTATTGGGAGCTCCCTCCATAAAGAGTTTTAGTCGTTTCGCCGTTCTGTACAGTGTATGATACCGGAAAAAGCCATCCCGGAGTATGATTCATCTCATAGAATATTTCGCTATATGTATTTGACTCATTGGTATTCGAACCTTTACGTTCTTCAAAACGAGTTCCGAAGTTTACTGAAAACGTAAGATCTTTAGTCAGGAAGAAATCGGTATTCGCACGGAACGAATAACGCCGGTATTTAGGATTAGAGCTGTTGTTATATATATTATTGCTCAAATTACGGACAAGTGATGATTGATCGTAAAATTCTCCCGATGCATAATAACGCATACGCTTTGTTCCACCTCGTATGCTCACATTGTAACGTTGAGCCGGTGCACTTTTCTTCAGAACCTGATCGTACCAATCCACATTCGGATAAAGCATAGCATCAAGACCGCTCAACTCTCCGGCACTGGACTTACGATACATTTCGATATCACTTGCCGAAAATTGAGAAGGTAAACCATCATTAGACAAGGCTTCTTCGAGCAGCTTCACAGATTGATAAGAATTAAGATATGTGTCTTTGCGGGTGGGGCTTTGTATCTGCCAATTAGCTGTCAGGTTTACTTCAGGTTTCTGGTCTTTTCCTCTTTTTGTTGTGATCAGCATAACACCGTTCGCTCCACGCACACCGTATACCGCCGTGGCAGAAGCATCTTTCAGTACCGAAATAGTTTCGATATCATCAGGAGCAATCTGAGAGAAAGGACGTTCTATTCCATCTACCAAAATAAGAGGTTGAGCATCACCTGCAAAAGTCGCACGCCCACGAATATAAATCTGAGTATCATCAGCCCCTGGTGCTCCGGATGTCTGGGAGGTTACAACCCCGCTTATTTTTCCGGCAATAGCTTGAGATACATTTCCGCCGGGAGATTGCAGCAAATCTTTAGAAGTTACTTGAGATATGGCTCCGACTACACTCTCTTTTTTCTGAGCTCCGTAGCCAACTACTACCACTTCACCCAATAAAGCGGCATCTTCTTCCATAATGATTGTAAGAGAAGTTTTCCCTTTAGTACTTACTTCCTGTGATTTGAATCCTATGTATGAAACCTGCAAAACAGGATTGTCGCTACTGACATTGAGTGTGAAATTACCATTAAAGTCGGTGACTGTTCCATTGGTTGTATTTTTCTCTACAATACTGACACCAATAACCGTTTCGCCGGTAACATCTTTCACAACACCTTTCACCTGCTTAGACTGCCCCCATACGTTAGTCCCGATAAAAATCAGAAAAACCACAGGTAACAATCGGAAGAGTAAAGGACTCCCCGATGCCTTTGTTTTTGTTCGTTTGTTTTTCATATATGGTATTTTATGAATAGATTATTCTTCAGTATTAAAAAACGGATAATAAGCAACAGTACGCACATCTAAACTTGCAGCTTCTACTGTGAGGAATGTTCCGATATCTGTTGTTGATACGCCTTCGTAATAGAATGTATAATCGGGAAGTTGTACTCCGGCAGCTGTTGTTATTTTTGCAATTACATCTATTCGATTACTACTTCGCGTTATTATCAGCATACAGTATGCGCCCTTCATCTGTGTTTTATAGGAATCCCAATCGTAACTTGCTGATATATTAGATCCGTTATAATTAGTATCTCCCCAACCGAAAGCATCTGCTCGTAAGACAAAATATTCGGCATATCCGGTTTCTCCCCTATCTTTTCCATTAGTTACAACCAACAACCAATTATGATAATTCTGTGTTGCATTGTTATTATTGTAGAAAGTATATACAAAAGGAGAGGAGGTATTACCCGATATTTTTGAAAGACTTGAAAAATACGACCACCAGCCTGCACTATAATCTGCCGGACCTACTAAATAAGAACCAGTAGTATATGAATCTCCTACATAGGTAACTTTAGGATCGATAGCCAGATATGAACCTTCGCAGGTAAGGAAAGAACCAATCGTAGAAGTCATTTCTCCTTCGTAATAGAAACTATAATTATATACGGTTCCGCTTGTAGATGTTACAACAGCTTTCACATCGACACGGTTATTTGTTCGCTTGATAGTCAGATCAACATATGCACCTTTCATATCATTAGTGAAACTTCCATCATCGAAATTGAAATTATGAGTAATATTGTCTGCCTTATAATTGGCATCTCCCCAACCGTAACCATCGGCACGCAGTACGAAATATTCGGCATATCCGGTTTCTCCCCTATCTTTTCCATTAGTTAGAACCAATACCCAGTTACGGTAATTCGCTGTTCCATCGGTATAATTATAAAAACCATAGTGAGTAGTCTGGCTGCCTGCCATCGTCACCAAGTCGGAAAAAGCACTCCACCATGTGGTAGAATAATCTTCATTGCCTACAATGATATAATCACTCTCCTCTTCGCCGCCGCCTGTTGTTGGTACTTTTATCTGTATATCGGTAATTTGATTACGATAGATTGTCAGATCATCCAGCATCCATTCTTTTGTATCCGTATCCGAACCATACCCGATATACAGACTAGGAACAGACGCCATAAACTGAACAATTTTAGAAAAATCGAAATCTGTAACCTGTTTATCAATTTTTTTCTGCCCATCAACGTATATTGCATAACCATCGTCACGAACCATCATTGCTACATAATGCCATTCGCCGACACTCATCAGTCCTGTTTTGTATCCCGAGGGGTTATTATCCTCATATGTTCCATCTACACCATTATAGCTCAACCAGCCATTAGCCGTGATGAACAGATTCTGCGTACCATTTTCATTCTGAAAAGAAAAAAGCGAACCTTCCAAATCCTGTTCCGAACCTTCTTCGGTTTGAGCTGTCTGTTTTACCCAAAAGGTTAACGATACTCCATTCTGTACAGTTACACTATTTAGCGGATTATCAATACGAGCATATCCTCCATTCAGATGTAGTACCCGGCTAGCGAGTACCTCGTCATCTGTCTGAACAGGAATAGCACCGTTATTGTATGCATATAAGTTAAATACGGTAGGATCAAGATCGTCCTCGAATGAGTAACTAACCAATTTCTCTAGTTTCGGGTAAACCTGATTCCCTGCAGGAGAATCCATCTCACCCCAATCCTGACATGAACTGAGGATAAATGCTATCATACCTATAACAACACTATAGGATAATAGCCTTTGTTTTATTCTAAACAAAATCATAGTTTATTTAATAAAAGGTTGAAGTAACTTGCTGTTATTCTTTTAATGACATAAGGTTTCGATACTTTGTTTTTCTCTTTTTCAAACATAGCATCCTTTAGGATCGTATACATTATATGTCCGGTGTTTTGAAAAACCCTGTAGTATGGCTTATTCTAAATGCGTTTTTTCTGGTATCTTTTGTTTATCTTTTTGGTAATTGGTATTATTTAAGGTCTGCACCCGAAAACAAAGTCAATAATGTTTTCGGGCTGGCTATACTTTTTATTTTAATTAATCTCAACTGTCACAAGTGATTTCGCAGGTATTTTGAAGGTTAGTTTCCCATTTTTGGCAGTTGCTCCGTTGAATTCTTTTAGTGTTACAACATCTTTTTTGTCAAATGTATTATGACTTCCTGTTTCAGGAGCCGTAATTATATTTGCTCCAAGAAGACGAGTATCTTTCATTCCCCTTATATCACATTCAATATCAATATCTTTTTCAGGGTCTATATTCACGAATGAAATATGTACTTTGCCATCTTTATCTTTAGATGAGGAAACCGATATTTCTTTTATACTGCGGTTGAGCCTGCTATATTCACCGCTGTTGACAGTGGTAGGGAGCATTGTTGCATCCTGATGTACTTTATACATATCAAAAACATAGTAGGTAGGAGTCAAAAGCATCTTATCTCCTTCAGTAAGGAAAAGAGCCTGCAGTACATTAACCATTTGTGCTATGTTGGCGATTTTCACACGATCGGCATGGTCATGGAATATATTAAGGATAAGTCCGGCTAAAATAGCATCTCTCAAGGTATTCTGCTGATATAAAAAACCTGGATTAGTACCCTTTTCAACATTATACCATGCACCCCATTCGTCAACAATAAGTCCGATACGTTTACCCGGATCATATATATCCATTATAGAAGAATGACGGGTGATAAGATTATCCATACAAAGTCCGTTTTCGAGTACAGTAAAATAATCATCTTCGGTAAATCCGGTTGCATCGCCCTTATCTTCCCAACGGTGAGTAAAAGTATAGTTGTGTAAAGATACCCCGCTGACTAATCCCAACGGAATATTTTTCATCATGGTAGTCATCCAATGATAATCATCGACATTCGGACCACCCACTATTTTATATAATCTGTTATCTCCGTAATTCTTACAATATGTAGCATACCTGCGATAATGTTCAGCATAAGCTTCAGCAGACATATTACCTCCGCATCCCCAGTTTTCATTTCCTACCCCCCAGAATTTAACCTTCCAAGGTTTTTCACGCCCATTCTTTTTTCTGAGTTCCGACATAGGGCTTTCTCCATCCGAAGTAATATACTCTACCCACTTCGACATTTCTTCAACAGTGCCACTACCTACATTTCCGCATATATAAGGTTCAGTTCCCAGCACTTCGCAAAGATTCAGAAATTCGTGTGTTCCAAAGCTGTTATCTTCAACGACTCCCCCCCAATTGGTGTTTACCATTTTTGCCCTTTGTTCCCGAGGTCCAATACCGTCCATCCAATGATATTCATCGGCAAAACAACCTCCTGGCCAGCGCAAATTTGGAATTCTAATGTGTTTCAGAGCATCTATAATATCTTTACGAACCCCATTTATATTAGGTATAGGTGAATTCTCTCCAACCCAAAGACCTTCATAAATAGAGCGTCCCAAATGTTCTGAAAATTGTCCATAGATATTACGATCGATCTGATATTTCCCTTGATCCGCATTTACAATTACGGTAGTTTTTTGTTGAGCTAAGATCGTGGAACTGATAAATAAAGAGAGGCAAATTGATAATGTCTTCTTCATGATAAAATGATTTATTGGTAGATTCTTAAGGTCTTAGACCTTTTGTTAACTTTCGATGATTACTTGGTAAGGGGTTCTTATTATTTTACTCATCATTTACAATCAAACCGGAACTCTTCCCTTAATTGAATATTTTAGTTTTATTAACAAGATTTCTGACACGGATTTACACGAACAAATATTGTGTAAACTATATGAAATAGAATAAAGAATAAGATTTTCAGAATTGGATATCTATTCCTTCCATATACCCTTTTATTGATTAACAAAAGCAAAAGTAACTTTAGGAGCCTAAATAAAGGTGGACAAATTTCCATTTTAGGTGGACAAACATACCAATAAGTGTAAAAAATAACATTATTATCATATCTAATAGAAAAACCTTAAATATTATAATAAAGATTAATTTTTTCTCTCTGAAGTAAAAAGAATACATTCTAACCTTGACACACTTATACCTAGACAAAAACAAACAGGATAATAACCCCATAAAGGTTACAGATCTGATATAACCAGAGTAAATTATCCCTGAACATACAATAGTTCATTTTGGAACATTTTAACACAACAAAGTACCAATATGTTCATATAACACACTTAAACACAACAATAGAATCATACCTACAGAATAAAAAAACAAGCAAAAAGCACAAACACAAACACCTGATTAAAAACATCTTAAACTACAACCACATTCAACAAACATAACTAACTATTTGCTTATGGCATATTTGTTGGTTCATGAAAGTCAGTAATGGTACAAATTAAAAAACAGAAACTATGAAGAAGATTGCATTTTATGGAAAAGGAGGAATTGGAAAGTCTACGACACAACAAAACACAGCAGCAGCAATGGCATTCTTTCACAATCAAAAAGTATTTATACATGGTTGCGATCCAAAAGCAGATTCTACCCGTATGATTTTGGGAGGGATGAATCAAAAAACGATAATGGACACACTTCGTGATGATGGTGCAGAATTAGTTACTTCCGATAAGGTTATCAGCTCAGGATTCGGAGGAATTCGTTGCTGCGAATCAGGAGGTCCTGAACCTGGTGTAGGTTGTGCCGGACGAGGAGTTATTACAGCAATTGACCTAATGGAACATCAGGGAGCATATACCGAAGATCTCAACTATGTATTTTATGACGTATTGGGAGACGTAGTATGCGGAGGATTTGCGATGCCTATCCGAGACGGAAAAGCTCAGGAAGTATACATTGTATGCTCGGGCGAGATGATGGCTGTATATGCCGCAAATAACATCTGCAAAGGTTTGGTAAAATATGCAAAACAGAGCGGAGTAAGACTTGGCGGACTAGTATGCAACAGCCGTAAAGTAGATAAAGAAAGAGAATTTATCGAAGAATTTGCGGCTGCAATCGGAACTCAAATGATTCATTTCGTTCCTCGTGACAATATTGTTCAAAAAGCTGAATTCAACAAGAAAACAGTGATAGAATATGATGAAAACTGTAACCAGGCTCATGAGTACAGCGAATTAGCAAGAAAAATCATTGCTAATGAAAATTTTGTAATACCAAAACCTTTAACAATGCCTGAGCTGGAATCGATGGTTGTTAAATACGGAATCGCAGAATAACTAATGGGACTACCAATAATCAAAACCGCTAAATACTATTGAATATGAAAATGATTAGAGCAATTGTTCGTCCCGAAACAGCCGACAACGTAACGGAAGGATTAGCAGAATCCGGATACTATTCTATGACTAAAATGCCTGTTTTCGGGCGAGGTAAACAAAAAGGGCTTACAGTTGGCAACACCCATTATGACGAACTTCCGAAAACTCTCATTATCATCGTAGTAGATGATAAATCTGTAGATGAAGTTATAAAGATCATACAATACAAAGCCTATACAGGGAGTGAAGGTGATGGCAAAATATTTATTTCGCCGGTCGAACAGGTTCGCACCGTACGTACTGGATCGAATGAATTATAAGAAAACAGACGCTTATGAAAGAAATAATAGCAATCATCCGTCCCAGTAAAATGAATGCCACAAAAAAGAGTCTCGATGAATTAAATATACCTTCAGTTACAGCTATTCCTGTTTTTGGAAGAGGAAATCAACGAGGACTGAATCCTATTCTGAGTGGTATAGACATCAGTAAAGACGCATTGGTTAAAGGGCATGTAACAGGGATGAAATTTGTGCCAAAACGTATGCTGGTTATTGTGGCCAAAGATGAGGATATGGAGGTTATTGTAAACGCAATTATCAAATCCAATAAAACGGGTTATATCGGCGACGGCAAAATTTTCATCTGCCCTACAGATAATGCTTTAAGAGTACGGACCAAAGAAAGTGGCGACTCGGCTCTATAACCTTAGTATTAATTAATAAAATAAGAATCATGCCATATCATCAATTTAAATGTAGTGAATGTATCCCCGAACGTCTGCAACATGCTGTAGATAAAGGACCCGGGGAACAATTGACAGATGCTCTTCCGTTGGGATATCTGAACACGATTCCCGGAACAATATCCGAAAGAGGATGTGCCTACTGCGGAGCAAAGCATGTAATAGGAACCCCGATGAAAGATGTAATCCACATCAGCCACGGACCGGTCGGCTGCACCTATGATACATGGCAGACCAAAAGATACATCAGCGATGACGGAAACTTTCAGTTGAAATACACATTTGCATCAGATATGAAAGAAGCCCACATCGTTTTCGGTGCAGAAAAAATGCTCAAAAAAAATATCATTGAGGCTTTCAAAGCATTTCCTCATATCAAAAGAATGACTATTTACCAAACCTGTGCATCGGCTCTTATTGGTGATGATATCAATGCCATTGCCGATGAAGTAATGGAGGAAATGCCCGATGTAAAAGTGTTTGTATGCAACTCACCCGGATTTGCGGGTCCAAGTCAGTCAGGAGGTCACCATAAAATAAATCTGGCATGGCTGTCTCAGATGGTAGGTACTGTCGAACCGGAAATCTACAGCAAATATGTAGTCAATTATGTCGGAGAATACAATATTCAAGGTGATCAGGAAATAATGAAAGATTATCTCCACCGGATGGGAATACAGATATTATCGACTTTCACCGGAAACGGACGCTTCGATGATCTGAGAGGTATGCACAAAGCTCAGCTCAATGTATTGGAATGTGCCCGGTCAGCCGAATATATCTGCGATGAACTACGGGTAAGATACGGAATTCCACGTATGGATATAGATGGATTCGGTTTCGAAGCGATCTCTGACTCTTTACTTAAAATCGGATACTTCTTTGGTATAGAAGACAAAGCACGTGAGATTATAGCTGAGGAAACCGCCCGCTGGAAACCCGAACTAGATTGGTATGCCGCTCGACTGAAAGGATTGAAAGTATGTTTGTGGCCGGGGGGATCTAAATTATGGCACTGGGCTCACTCAATTCATAAAGAAATGGGGCTTGAAGTAGTTTCAGTATATACAAAATTCGGACATCAAGGCGATATGGAAAAGGGAATCTCTCGCTGCGAGCCCGGAGCATTAGCCATTGATGACCCTAACGAACTGGAAGGACTTGAAGCCATGTATGAGCTAAAACCTGATATTATTTTCACAGGTAAACGTCCGGGAGAAGTCGCTAAGAAAATACGAGTGCCTTACCTCAATGCTCATGGGTATCATAATGGACCATACAAAGGATACGAAGGATGGGTACGCTTTGCCAGAGATATTTACAATGCTGTATATTCACCTATACACAAGCTATCATTTCTCGACATCAGCAAAGATGAAATCCCGACAGATAAAGGTTTCGAAACGCAGCAACTATTATCTGACACAAAACTTAGTGATGAAGTTAAATCGTCAACTGAGTTAAGACAATGCACCAGCAAATATGACCCGATTCCCGATCTCAGAGAGAAAAATCCATATTTGTTTCCTCATCCCGAAACAGGCGAACTAAGAACAATTCCCATAGAGCAGCTAAGGAAAAACAAAGTTGTAGAAGTTGAATAACAAGTCATAAATAGAAAAAAATTATGGATAAAAAGACAGCTGAAGAGAAAATGGCTCAACTCGAATGGTACATCACAAAGCATTGCCTTTGGCAATACAATTCGCGAGGCTGGGACAGGGAGATACAAAACGAGCGTATTCTCACCAAAAGCCGTCAACTACTCTGCGGAGAAAATGCAAAAGAAGACGATTCTTATGCGGACAGGTATTACTGGAGCGAAGCCATGACTTTGGTCGAAGCATTCAAACGATATTTTCCGTGGCTAGAAGAAACCAGTAATGAAGACATTACTCTGATTATGCAATTACTTAAAGAGCAAATGGATTATACAATGATCAAAGGTTCACTGAATACAGAACTGGTAAAAGAGCAATATTAAGATACAGTAAGCCTTCAGTAGTAAGTATCTTAATTAAAAAAACTATAAAAGAAAAAAGGTATGAGTTGTGAATTAAAACCGAAAGACCGGGTTGGAGTAATCAATCCGATATTTACCTGTCAGCCGGCAGGAGCCCAATTTGCCAGTATCGGCATCAAAGATTGTATCGGAATTGTACATGGAGGTCAAGGCTGTGTTATGTTTGTCCGCCTTATTTTTTCACAGCATTTCAAAGAAAGTTTCGAATTGGCATCTTCATCTCTACACGAAGACGCTGCTGTATTCGGGGCTCTGCATCGAGTGGAACAAGGTGTAGATGTGCTTTTGATGCGCTATCCCCATGTAAAAGTTATCCCTATCATCACAACCTGCTCTACCGAAATTATAGGAGATGATATAGACGGTGTGGTATTGAAGCTGAACAACGGACTGTTGAAAGAAAAATATGCAGACAGAGAAGTGCACTTAATACCCATACATACACCCAGTTTCGTTGGAAGTATGATAAGCGGATACGATATAGCCGTAAAGGATTTTGTATCGTATTTTGCAAAAAAAGAAGATCATACAAACGGTAAGATCAATCTTATCACAGGCTGGGTAGATCCGGGAGATGTTACAGAACTAAAATCGTTGTTATCCGAAATGGATGTACAGGCTACAGTACTTTTTGAAATAGAAACGTTCGATTCGCCCCTTATGCCCGATGGCAATCATGTTTCACATGGCGAAACTACAATCAAAGATCTGCGTAGTACAGCAAATGCAATAGGCACTATTGCTTTAAATAAATACGAAGGTGCCAAAGCAGCCAAATACCTCGAACAGGAGTTTGATGTTCCATCCATTATCGGGCCAACACCCATTGGTATACGCAATACGGATACTTTTCTTCAGAATGTAAAGAAAATGACCGGAAAACCCATACCCGAATCACTTGTCAGAAAAAGAGGTATCGCTATTGATGCCATCGCCGATGTTTCTCATATGTTTTTGGCAGGAAAGAAAGTAGCTATATATGGCAGTGCCGATTTAGTTATAGGCTTAGCCGAATTTTGTATTGATCTTGAAATGGAACCTGTTCTTCTTCTTTTGGGCGACGATAACAGCGGATACAAAGATGATCCCCGTATCAAAGCATTGATAGAAGGAGTAACCTTTAATATGGAAATAATAACTAACGCTGACTTTTGGGAACTTGAAAACCGCATAAAAAACGAAGGTTTGGAATTAGACCTTATTCTGGGACATTCTAAAGGTCGATATATCGCCATAGACAACAATATTCCAATGGTTAGAGTTGGATTTCCGGTCTATGACCGAGCCGGACACTTCCGTCATCCTGTAGTAGGATACGCCGGAGCAACATGGCTGGCGGAGCAAATGGCAAATGCGATATTTACTGATATGGAATACAAACACAATAAAGAATGGGTGCTGAATGTATGGTAACCCTCCTATCGAAAAAATCATAAGCTATGATAAATGTCGAGTATGATTACAGTGTAGAATCTCTTTTCGAAAACGATTACAGGGATGCTCAGGCATATCACAAGCGGGCTTTGCAGTTTCGTGACAGTGGTCAGGCTTTCAGTTTGGTATTCAACATAGCATCTGTCGCTCTTGAAAGATATCTGGTTGCCATATGCGAATTATATGGAGAAGAACCGATGAACCACAACTTTATCTCTCTTATGATGGCTGTGGATAAACTGATCGACACTCCGAAAGAATTCAGCAAAGAAGTAAAGTCACTTGATCAGATATTCGGAATCTGTTTTCTCGAAGATTACTTTCACGGAACACCTACCCAAGAAGATGCAGAGAAAACTTTACGGTTATGCGACGAGGCCGGTAATCTTTTCGACAAAGAAAAAATCAAAGAGGTTAAAGAATCATTGATGTAAACAAAAATAAACAATTATGGAAGGAACTACAGCTGCACATCCGCATGGAACAATGAGGCGGAAAGAAAGGGAAATTACAGATAGAAAAGAGATTGACCAAATAATCTCTTTGGGCAAAGTCATGCACCTTGCCCTATCTGATAATAATTTACCATTTCTCATCCCCGTTTTCTATGCTTACGATGGCACTTCACTCTATTTTCATTCGGCCAAAGCAGGAACTAAGATTGATATCCTGAAAAGGAACAACAATGTATGCTTCGAGATATCTGTTGATAACGGAATAGTGGAAAGCGATATGGCATGCGACTTCGAAGCGAAACACCGCACAATCATAGGATTCGGCAAAGCTCAATTTGTTGAATCCGAAGATGATAAAATTGCTGTTCTGGATAGAATTGTATCTCAATTTACTGACAAAAAATTTGAGTATCCGAAAGGGAATCTCCATGCCACAGCCGTTATTCGTATAGATATCGAATCCATTAAAGGCAAAAAACACGGAGTTTAACTCAGGTCGTATCTATGTACTGACTCACGATGTAAATTCGGGGATGTCTTTGAATACGTTTTCTCTCACCTAACAGGAAAGAACTATGAAAATAGCAGCATTTGTGGATGCGGAAGGAAATACCTTACCATTCGATTCGAGCGGAATGATTTACATATATGAAATGAAAAACAGCGGGCAATGGCTCTGTGTATGTAAAGTACCTTTATATATAAACCGGAATATGAACCTGGTGGATATAAGGAAGAGTATTTATACTATAGCATCGGATTTGGCAGGATGTAAAGCATTCATTATCAAACTAAGTATGGGTATCTTTAATACCATATTCGAAGAAGAACTGCACATCCGTGTTTTTTCGGCTACAGGTTCTCCGCTTGCAGTTCTCGATCAGGTAAGAGAACTGGTCAGGACAGAAATTATCGAAGCTATAAAAAAGGCGGAACTTTGCAAACAGCAAAACAACGAGACCAGCCCAATAGCAGTAGGAGATTTATCAAAAGGCTGTTATCTGATAAATTTAGTGAAGGTACAAGAGAAAAATGAATCTATGAATTCGAAGGATATCCTGCTGCCGTTTTTTCAGAATAATAAATTTGTGGAACTTGAGATTATCTGCCTGCATACACCTAAATGGATAGAACGCGAGTTAGGCAATTTCAACTACAAAGTAAAAACCGAAATACGGAAAGACGGATTCTGCCATGCTTTCGTATATCCTGCCGGCTAATTTGTTACAGTACATGCTGTAATTAAAACCTAATTATACAACAAAAGCCTGGATACAAAACATTAAAATCAGACGAAAAATGAAAGACTTATCATTACATCCATGCTTTAATGAAGGAGCCAAGCACAAGTATGCACGGGTACATCTGCCTGTAGCTCCTAAATGCAATATACAATGCAATTACTGCAATCGCCGGTTCGATTGCTGCAATGAAAGCAGACCGGGAGTTACAAGTTCGGTTCTACTGCCCTTCCAGGCATCTCTTTATTTCAAAGACTTAAAACAGAAATTAGAAAACCTGAGTGTAGTCGGTATAGCAGGTCCAGGTGACCCATTTGCCAACCCGAACGAAACATTGACTACAATAGAATTGATAGCAAAAGAATTTCCTGATATGATATTCTGCCTTTCGAGCAACGGACTCGATCTGGCTCCTCATATCGATCGCATAGCCAGGCTTAATGTTTCACATGTTACTATCACGATCAACTCCTTAAATATCGAAACATTAGCTAAAATATATTCATGGATACGCTATGGGAACAAATACTACAAAGGATCAGGAGCAGCCCAACTATTATTGAATAAGCAATTGTTCTGCATCCGTAAATTAAAAGAAAAAGGGATTATCGTCAAGATAAATACTGTTGTCATACCCAGAATAAATGATCAGGATATTGAAGAACTCGCCCAAAAAGTTGCTGAAATGGGTGCAGATACAATGAACTGCATTCCGATGTATCCTACTGCGGGAACTGCATTTGAAAACATAGAAGAACCTTCGAGGGAAATGATGTCCCGAATCAGAACACAAATATCAAAATATATAAAACCAATGAAACATTGTGCACGCTGTCGTGCAGATGCCGCAGGACTTCTAGGACAAGATAACACAGCGGCAATGGATATGGTAAAGCAATATTCGACCTTAGCTGTGGATAAAGGCGGATATAAACCTTATGTTGCAGCAGCGACAAGTAACGGGCATCTGGTAGACTTGCATATAGGCGAAGCTGAAGAGTTATCTATATACGAAAAAACCAAGAATGGATATCGGTTTATTGAAAAAAGAAAAACTCCTGTGTCAGGAGACTGCTCCAATAAATGGATCGAACTATGTAACAGTGTATTAACCGACTGTCAGGCTATACTGGTTAGCGGATCAGGTAAAAAGCCGACAAGTACATTACAAAGCAACGGTATACGGGTTATTCAGATGAAAGGATTGATCGATACCGGACTTGATACTGTTTATAATCAGAGACCTCTTATCCCCATATACAAAGCAGGCCCTTTTGTATGTGGTGCAACCTGTAACGGAGACCAAAAAGGTTGCGGATAAATACAGAAAGAAAAGCGGAGACAAGAAAACAAATGAGAACAAAAGTTATACAGATGTATATCTTTTGTCCTTTAATCCTAGCAAAGAAAGGAGATAATAATGCGAGAACCTATATTACTGGATACAACACTAAGAGATGGTGAACAAACTCCGGGTGTGTATTTTACAAACAAAGAAAAACTTTATATCGCATCGGAATTGAGTGATATGGGAATCGAAATTATCGAAGCTGGTATACCTTCGATGGGTGAAGAAGAACGAAAAAATCTGAAAGCTCTAAAGAAACTGAACCTAAGCGCCGAGATTTTATCATGGAACCGACTTTTGCCCGAAGACATTACAGCATCATTCAAGGCAGGTATACAAACCATTCATATATCGGTTCCGACAAGTGATATAATGATAGAAAAAAAAATGGGTAAAAATAAAGATTGGATAATTCCTCAAATGGAAAAAGTATTCGATCTGACACTGAAAGAAGGAGCAGTTATATCTTTCGGTGCTGAAGACGCATCCCGCACAGACCCTGTTTTTCTAAAGAAAATATTTACTACGGCACAACAGCTGGGAGCCAAACGTGTCCGCTTTGCCGATACATTAGGTATAATGACTCCCTTACAGGTTAGTAAAGTTATAAAGTACTTATCTGCCCCTGATATTGTAATTGATTACCATGGGCATAACGATTTCGGTATGGCTACCGCCAATGCTTTAGCGGCATGGGAGTCGGGAGCCGATGTTATATCCTGCTCGGTTTTGGGCTTGGGTGAAAGAGCCGGAAATACGTCTTTGGAAGAATTTCTTTGCATCATGCAATATTTAGAAAATAAGATTGAAAACTTCGATTTTATAAGATTGAAAAAACTCTGCATTGATATTGCCGAATGGATCGGTTATCTGATTCCGGTGCAAAAACCCATTGTAGGAGATAAAATATTTGCCCACGAATCAGGAATACATGTAGACGGAATACTGAAAGAACCTTCGACATACGAACTATTACCACCCGAGCTTTTAGGAGGACATCGCGAATTTATACTCGGTAAGCATTCGGGACTGAAAGCGGTTAAATATTTTGCAAACAACGAGGGGTATGAAATCAGTGACAATCTCGTTGACGATTTTCTGAAAGATATGCGTTTTCAGATGGCACAAAGCAGAGGGGTAAACGCATCCCTTTTATTCCGAAGCTTTCTAACAAACCGCCTTAACAAAAGAACGCCAAAACAAACAGAATACCAACATTTAAACATAAATAAAACAAATAACACATTAAAATAACACTATAAAATATATTTTTAAGTAATTTTGATTCATATTTATTTAGGTTGAAAGATTTTTGAAATTAGGAGGATCGTTATGCTTTGTGAACGAATCAGGAGGAATTGTTACGTTGAAACAGATTTAACATTCCTTGTCAACATCAGTAATACAATAAGCCACAGCGAAGACTTATACAAAAGTCTCGAATCTGTACTAAAAGAGTTGTGCAAATTTCTGGATGCACAATACAGTATGATCACCATTATCGATAGAAACTACGACCGTATCATAATCAGTTCAGCATTTGGATTAACTGATGAGGAAAAGAGCAGGGGTGTTTATAAAATGGGAGAAGGTATTGTAGGTGAAGTAGTACAATCCGAAAAACCCGTTGTAATTAAAGACATATCTAAGAACTCCAAATTCCTCAATAAAACAGGAATCAAACATAAAGACGGACAGTTAATGGCATTTTTATGTGTTCCTATAATTATAAAAAACGAAATAACAGGAACATTAAGTATTCATAAGACGCACGCTGATATGGCGGATTTTTCGCCGGAAGTAAAATTTCTGAGTATTGTAGGAATGCTTATTGCTAAAAATGTTTCGATACGCCGCAAGCAGATTGAAGAGCTCGAAGAATTACGACGTGAAAACCAATGGTTAAGAACGGGAAAAACTTTCAAACCCGACAATATCGTCGGGAACTCATCGCTAATGAGAGACCTTTATGCACTTATCGAACGTGTTGCTCCAACAAACAGCACGGTAATGATAAGAGGCGAAAGCGGAGTCGGTAAAGAACTGATCGCTGAAGCCATACATAATAACAGCACGAGGAAGTCTAAACCTTTTATAAAGGTTAATTGTTCGGCATTACCCGAAAACCTGATCGAAAGTGAATTGTTCGGTCATGAAAAAGGAGCATTCACAGGAGCAAGCACCCAGCATATAGGACGTTTCGAAATGGCAAACGGCGGCACTATTTTTTTAGATGAAATAGGAGATGTTCCTCTCTCCATACAGGTCAAATTACTGAGAGTTCTGCAACAACGACAGATTGAACGAATAGGTGGCAATAAAACCATAAACGTAGACGTACGTATTATAACCGCTACAAACAAGAATCTCGAGGAGATGATCAAGACTAATTCTTTTCGGGAAGATTTTTATTACCGGATAAATGTTTTTCCTATTTATGTTCCGGCGTTACGTGAACGCTGTGCCGACATTCCAATTCTTACCGATCATTTCATTTCGAAACTGAATCAACGAAACGGTACAGATATAAAGCGGATAACCGGAGGTGCCTTAGACATGCTCATGATGTATTCGTGGCCGGGCAATATCAGAGAGCTTGAGAATGTTATAGAACGGGCTATGATACTTTCTACCGATAATGTAATACATTCGTACAACCTACCCCCTACTCTTCAAACGGGTGTATCATCCAATACGGTAAGTAAAGGGGCTCTGTTCAATGTACTGGAAAGAGTAGAAAAGCAGATGCTTATAGATACTCTCATACTTATGCAGGGAAATATAACAAAGTCAGCCGAACAGTTAGGTATAACACGCCGTATCATGGGGTTATTAGTAAATAAACACCAGATAGATATAAAGAAGTTCAAACACCTGTCTCATGAAAACAATTGAGATTTACAGAGCACAACACTAGAAAACAATTTGATATTTATAAATTTGCACTATGCAACAGATTCAGACCATCCATGATTTTTATAAAAGTCTTTCCGAGATAGCTGATATCCGGATCGATAGCGAAAGTGCAGGTTTATTCAATGTCTTTCCGCGCCGTTATTGCTCTCCTACGGCCTCATTTCATCGTCGCGATTTCTATAAAATTTCATTAATAACGAGAGGTACAGGCATTATACATTTTGCCAATGACGAATTTGTAATAGACCAGCCAGCATTATTCTTTTCCAATCCAATGGTAGCACATTCATGGGAACCGACATCCAATGAGCAGGAAGGATGGTTCTGTCTGTTTTCTGAAGAGTTTATACAATCATGGGATCATTCTTTTTCGGTGAAAGACTATCCGATGTTCCGGATAGGAGAAAACCCCGTAGTATTTCTTGATGACGAAGCTTTAAATGATGCAGCATATATCTTCAAAAAGATGGCTTTGGAAATGAATTCCAATTACATATATAAGTACAGTAAATTACGTAATTACTTACAAATTATAGTTCATGAGGCATTGAAACATTATCCGGAAATAGGGTTAAGAAATAAACAACTCGATGCAGCACATCGTATTACATATCGGTTTATGGAATTGCTCGAAAACCAATTTCCAATAGAAAACACCGATATGCCTCTTAGAATGCGAACCGTTCAGAATTTTGCGGAATGTCTTTCGGTACACGAAAATCATTTAAACAATGTAGTGAAAGAAGTTACCGGAAAGAATCCCTCTCAGCATATCGCATCCCGGATCACAGAGGAAGCGAAGGCTCTACTCAAAAATACCGATTGGACAATGTCTGAAATAGCTTACAGCCTGTTATTTGAATACCCGTCTCATTTCACAAGTTTTTTCAAAAAAAATGCTGGTATATCTCCAAAAGAGTACAGAAATAAAATTATTTGATTTTTATAAAAACACCTTTGATATATCTGCCCCAAGTCTTTATATATCGAATTAACTTTGCAATATCTAAAATTTATGAAGTTATGAAATACAGAGAATTAGGGAAAACAGGCGAACAAGTATCCGCTATAGGATTGGGATGTATGGGTATGTCTCATGTGTATGGAGAACGAAATGACGAAGAAAGCATCGCCACACTACACAAAGCATTGGATCTGGGTATAAATTTCTGGGACACTGCCGATTTTTACGGCAACGGCGAAAATGAAAAATTAATATCGACCGTTTTACAGCCAAATCGAGATAAAGTATTTATTGCCACAAAATTCGGATTCAAATACTCCGGAGAGAACCTTCTTGCAAGTACTTTCGATGGTTCTCCCAAATGGATGAAACAGGCAATAGAATTAAGTCTGAAACGATTAAAAACCGACTATATCGATCTTTACTACACCCATAGGGTAGATCCAAATGTTCCGATAGAAGAAACCGTAGGAGCGATGGCCGAACTGGTGAAAGAAGGAAAAGTTCGCTATATCGGATTATCTGAAGCATCACCGACTAGTATTCGCAAGGCAAATGCAGTTCATCCGATAGCTGCTTTACAAAGTGAATACTCTTTGTTAACCAGAGATGTTGAGGCTGAAATATATCCTCTAGTATCAGAACTCGGAATATCACTTATCCCCTACTCCCCGCTTGGAAGAGGAATGTTTACCGAAAATTTTGATGTAAGTACATTTAAGCCTGATGATATCAGGTTTCAGCTGCCCCGATTTCAGGGTGAACATCTGATTAACAACCAACGGTTAATGAAAGAATTGTCTGAGTTTGCACATGGAAAGAATATAAATCCGTCGCAATTAGCTCTTGCATGGATCTTGGCAAAAGGTGATAATATTATTCCAATACCGGGAACTAAAAAACGTAAATACCTTGAATTAAATGCTGTGGCAGTAGACGTTACATTAGACAAAAAAGATATTACGGAAATAGAATCTATCATAGCCAGATACCCTAATACTGGAGATCGCTATACTGCGGAATCCTTAAAGCTGGTAAATAATTAAGGTCTCTGATTGAAGAAAAGAAGCAGCCTGAAAGAATGTTCAGGCTGTCACTTTTTACCATAATCTACAGACTGATAATTAGCTACAGCTTGTTTTAATAAAATCGAATCAATTTTATTAACTGTTTTCATTTCAAACTGATAATTATCCGATGGCATCACCTTATACTGCTGCACTTTTTTTACCGGAGATAATATTGTGAGAATATTGTCTGTCCAGTAACCCAGATTTTGATAAGTGGCAACAAATGCTTTAGGCTTATATTCCGGCGAAAAGACATTCTTTCCATAGAATTTAGAATTATATGAAAAGTGAAGTAATCCGAAAACAGTTGGCATCAAGTCTATTTGAGATACTAACGCATTCACAACTTGAGGCTTGACAAAACCCGGAGCATAAATCAATGCAGGTATATGGTATTTATCGAGTGGAATTTCTGTTTTACCTGCACTTGACGCACAATGATCTGCCACTATTACAAAAACAGTATTATCAAACCACGACTGCTTGGGAGCTTCATCCATAAACTTACCAATTGCATAATCGGTATATTTCACTCCTCCATTCCTCGACTTGCTGTTTGAAGGAATGTCTATTCTCCCATCCGGATAGGTAAATGGACGGTGATTACTTACTGTCATAATATGCCCGAAAAAAGGTTTTCCTGTTTTTGCATCTTCAGTAAAAATCTTTATCGCTTTGCTATACATATCTTCGTCACAAACTCCCCAGATATTACTAAAAGAAATTTCATCTTGCGTAAAATTACTTTTGTCTATAACGATATATTCGTTGCCCGAAAAGAATGTGCCCATATTATCAAAGTAACTATCTCCTCCATACATAAACTGAACAGTATAGCCCTTATTCTTCAACACTTTCCCGATCGAAAAAAGATTGGAATTATCAGGACGCTTTATGATACTTTCGCCGGGACTCGGAGGAAGACACAAACTTAAGGCTTCTAAACCTCTCACCGTTCTGTTTCCTGCAGCATATAAATTATTAAAGACAAGACTCTGATTCATCAGTTTATCCAAATTGGGTGTCAAATTTTCTGTATTACCGTATTGTTTCAGAAAAGATGCACTTAAACTTTCAACTGTTATGAGAACGATATTCTTATGAATTTCAGGCAAAGAATCACGTATCTCTTGTAAATTATCGGAACCTTTACTCTTATATATATCATTAATTATATCCTCCGCACTTTTTTGGGGTATGGTTATATAGAAATCTGTATAACTTAATTCGCTATTAACAAATGCAAGACAAAATTTATAAGATCCGTTTGCTTGAAGTTCATTGACAAAAACGTTACTCCGATTCTGAAAACGGACATTCAGATTAAGCACAATGAAAGCAATACCTGTCAGAAGAAAATATACAAGGGATAACCCTGCTTTATATAGGGTTGAAGGGTATTTATTAAATAAACTCCGCTCTTTTCTAACCAACAAATAGGTGATGACACCCGATACTAAAAGTAAAACTGAAAACAGAGGGATAATAGGATATGACTCCATAATATTACCGATAACTTCATTTGTATAAACAAGATAATCGACAGCTATAAAATTATATCTGACACCAAATTCGTCCCAGAAGAAATACTCTCCGATAGCAATAAATAAAATACAGACGACATATACGTAAAATACAAAATAATAACAGATAGAACTCCAGGTTTTCCGTATCCGGGGAATAAAAAGCCTTAATCCGAAACTGATAAATTTATAAGCAAGCACTCCTTTTACAATCTTAGGAACAGCACTTCCGTACTCATCAAAAACAGTATTAAAAAAGAGAACATACCCCAAAGCAATACCTATCAGAGAAAAAAGCAGATATCCCCAGGGATAAGTATATTTCTTATCCGACATAAAACTAAGGCAGAGCCACATAAAAAAATAGCCAATAGTTATAATACATAGATCGTTTATAAATCCAAACAGAAAAATCTGTACCCATTCTAACAGAGAGAAATTAACAAGTGACTGCCCATTGGTTATCAACACAATACGTGTAACAAATCCGACTACAACATATAAGAGGGCTAATTTAAAAAAAGGCAATACATAAAACCGCCCCTTTTCCAGGCTTTGAGCATTCATCCAGTTACTTATCATATTTTTAGGGAATCTATGGGACCAATACATTAAGTCCTTTATGAATTATTTCGACATTGATATTTTTACTTGTATATATGGCATTTCCATCTAAATGCATCACTCCATCAGTTTCTCTTTCTATGGAGGCTGTACAGCAAATAAGCTCGTTCAACTTAGGATTATCATTTATCCGCTTAGTAAACATCTGCAAAGCGGCTCTAGGAATATCGACCGCTGATAAAGGATCTAAAATAGAAATATTCATTTTACCATCGCAGATATCAGCATTAGGTGCGATATACGCATTGTTTCCGTATTGGGAAGCATTTGCACAGGTAATAGTAAAGGCTTTACCATGAAAGTTTCCGGCAGAGGTTGTTACCCGATAACTCTCCGGCTTAAAGTTTCTGAATACATCTATCATATTCTTCGCATACATCATAATCCCCCGCTTCTTCTGGTTAAGGGATTTTTCACTTACTTCCGCATCATATCCAACCCCGCATGTACAGAAAAAAAGATTGCCGTTGGCTATGCCGTAATCTATTTGCTGCACTTTATTCTGTTTGAATATATCGATAGCCCTGGCTATATTCATAGATATATGCAGATGTCTGGCAAGTCCGTTACCCGACCCGTGAGGTATAATTCCCAAAACAGTATCCGTACCGACCAAAGCTCTTGCAACTTCATTTATTGTTCCATCTCCCCCTACTACTATTACATAACGGACGCTACGTTGTACAGACTCCAATGCAATTTCGGTAGCATGATGAGGATATTCCGTATAGAAAAAGTGAAAGTCATATTCGCGGCTTAACTTTTTCAAACATTTTATTACATAGTCTTTTGATTTAGTTCCCGAGGTTGGGTTTATTATCACATTTATCGAACTTTCGGAATGTTTCATTGCTTGAATTTTAAGGTCACAGACCTATTTAACTAAGAGTTTACTTCTACCAGACTTTCACATGAGAAAGAAAAACAATCAGCCACTCACTGAAAAAACAAAACAGAAAAATATAGCTGATAAAAACAATCGACATAAAAGTGACCTGATTTCCTGAATAAATGACTGAAGGAGAAGCCTCTTTTGTTTTGAATATCTTTTTAGTTGTAAGTACATATAATCTGAACACAGAATATCCTATAAGAGAACCGAATACAGCTCCTGCAAAAACATCCGAGATAAAATGAACACCTAAATAAATTCGGGAATAAGCCATAATCGCCGCCCAGATAAAAATAAATATAGTATATACTTTATTTTTGAAAACCAATGAAGTAAGCATTGCAAATCCAAATGCATTAGTAGCATGCCCCGACATGAAGCCATATTGTCCCCCCGTATATCCATACAGGGTTCTGACATGATCCATAATTACAGGATAGTGAGTTGGTCTGAGACGGGCAAACGTCGGTTTGACAAAACCCGAAGAAAACTGATCGCAACAGATAAATAATAATATAATTGCGATCAGAAGAGGCAGCCATTCTGTCCATTTCTTTTTATATACAAGCCGGAATATCAGAAAAGCAGCTATTGGAATCCATATCACAGAGCCGGAAAACAACCACATAACACAATCGGTAAAGTAAGTATGAGCACCATTGATCAGAAAAAATAAATCTGTTTCGTATGGCAAAATACGGTCTAGCATAATCGGTTTCTATTTTGTAATCGTGGTTCAAATATGGCAGTTCAATTTTGTAGGAATTTAGAATAATGACAGATCGGAATATTAAAAATGTTAAATTCTAAATTTCTCCAAAATCCGTTAGGTAACTTTAGGTTTTTAAATTTAAGGTCAGAAGTGTTTTCATGGATTAAGGGCACAGACCTATTTACTGCTTTAGCAAGTATCCTGAACCTGTCACAACTTGAAAATGTATCATTAAATACTTTCATTTACTTAAGACAGGTCTGTAACTGCTATATTTATCTATAAGTAAAACAGTGAATGAGAAATAAAGGTAACAGGTATAAAAGTGGGATTCCGATGTAACCTTTGTTACCTTTTAAATAAAAAAAGGTCAAGAAGAGTAGTTATAAGAAAAAACAAACAATTTCAGAATATGTGGAAATGGTATGCAATATTATCAGCTGTGTTTGCTGCATTAACGGCTATATTTGCAAAAATAGGAATCAAGAATGTAGATTCTAATGTGGCAACAGCTATCAGAACATGTGTAATATTATTTATAACATGGGGTATTGTACTGGCCGGAAACGAAATTGGATCGATAAAAACACTAACAAAGACCAACTGGATATTTTTAATCCTATCAGGAGCAGCAACGGGATTATCCTGGTTATTTTACTTCAAAGCATTACAGCTTGGCAATGCTTCGAAAGTAGCACCGATAGACAAAATGAGTGTCGTATTCACGATATTTCTTTCTTTCATTATATTGAAAGAACCTGTAAGTTGGAAAGTCATATTAGGAGCGTTATTAATAGCGGGAGGTTCGCTGGTGATATTAACAGATAAATGAATATACTATGAAAATACTGATCATCGAGGATGAAAAGGAATTATCTCAGAATATAAAGAAATACCTTTCTTCGGAAAACTATATCTGCGAACAGGCTTATAATTTTGAAGATGCTCTGGACAAAGTGTCTATATATAATTACGATTGCATTCTCTTAGACCTAAACCTTCCGGGAGGGGATGGCTTGAAAGTGCTGGAGGAAATAAAGAGACAGGGCGTCGACAGCGGTATCATTATTATTTCAGCCAGAGGTACACTCGATGACAGGCTTGAAGGTCTTAAAATAGGTGCAGATGATTATCTATCCAAGCCGTTTCCTCTATCGGAACTGAGTATGCGAATATACGCATTACTGAGGCGAAAACAGTTCTCGCACAGTAATACCCTCAAATCTAACAATATAAAAATAGATCTACTAGGAAAGAAGGTAATAGCAAACAATCAGGATATATTACTTACAAAATCGGAATATGAACTACTCTTGTATTTAGTAAGCAACAGCAACAAGGTTATTTCCAAGAATGCAATTGCCGAACATCTGTCGGGAGATATGGCTGATATGCTCGACAGCCAGAACTTTGTATATGCCCACATCAAGAATCTGAAAATAAAACTTGCCGATGCAGGTTGTGCCAATCATATTAAGAATATTTACGGAACAGGCTATCAATGGGAAGAGTAAAAAGTTTATTAAGAAAAAGCATGGGGCAGTTTACTATATCTACTGTCATTATATTAACATGCTGTTCGCCTTTGCTCTTTTTCGTCATGAAACATTTTTATGCCGAAGATCTTGACGAACTTATTATATTCAGAAGTGATGAATTTGTGGCAGATCATTTATCTTCTTTTACTATTGATGAGATTGATCACTGGAACAAGTATAATGAAGACATGCAGATATTCCCCTTATCCGCCATATCAGACATTAATATTACCGATTTACATCATTCTTTAAATCACGTCATTGAAAAACCATTCTATAATAAAGCAGAAGGTCACGAAGTAGACTATAGGGTTTATTATCAAAAAATACCGATACAAGGCGAACCTTATATTCTGATGTCGCGTATTGCCATGATTGAAGATGATGATCTGGCTAGAACTCTTGTAGGACAATATGGTATTTTATTTATAGTATTATTTGTATGTATGTTTGTTGTTCTGAGAGCTATATCTAAAAGATTATGGAGACCCTTTTATGATAGCTTGTCTAAAGTTGAAAATTTTGATATTGATAAAGGTAACACACCCCAATTCGAACAGACCGATACGATAGAATACAATCGGCTAAACACAATATTACATAACTTAATATCCAATAATCTAAAGGCATATAATCAGCAGAAAGAGTTCGTTCAGAATGCTTCTCACGAACTGCAGACACCTCTGGCTGTGTTTCAGAGTAAACTGGATGTCTTTTTACAAGAACCAAACTTATCGGAAGAGCAAGTCGAAACAATACATTCTTTATACGATATCCTTTCGCGTCTCACAAGGTTAAACAAAAATCTTCTTTTATTGGCTCGATTAGATAATAATCAATTTAAAGAAACCGAAGAGATAGATTTCAACAGACTTTTATACAAGCAACTCGGTAATCTTACGGATTTAGCCGAAAGCAATGGTATTGTAATATCTGCAGATATCGTAGGCCATACGATCTTATCAGCAAATAAAATACTATTGGAAAGCCTTATAAATAATCTTATTGTAAATGCAATCCGTCATAATACGGAAGCTGCGGATGCCAGGATTATCATTAGAGTTGATACTAATTCGTTTATTATAGAAAATACCGGAGAAAAGACAGCATTAGATACAGACAAAATATTCAGAAGATTTAGCCGAACTTCAGAAAACAAGAAAGGGAACGGTCTCGGATTATCTATCACATACCAAATCTGCAAATTACATAACTGGCAAATAAAATATCAATATATCGATAATATGCACCGTTTTGAAGTATTGTTTTGATTTGCATTTATATATGTCCTATTTTTCCGACACATTATTATAGATAAAGAAATATAAGCAAAACTAAGACAACAACAAGAAGGCAGTATTCACCTTATCAATAGAATAGCTTGTTCTTTTGAATTCTGAAAACAGAACATTTCAATGGAACTATCTGCATCGCTAAATTATTAATACGGTAATAATTACCAAAGACTGAAAAACCATATCAAATGTCCTATTTTTCCTCTTAATTTAGGCTGAAGTATCATAAAATATTCTATTTTTGTATAGACGAAAGCTAAAAAAACCTACCTTTATTACAGAGAGCTGTAAATTTAATTATAACCAAATTATAAAGAGATATGGAAGATAAGATTATAACTTTAGCTATACATACCAAAGAAAAAGCCTTTAAGCTAAAAGAAGTTCTGGAAAGCAGAAACATTCCGGTTTATCTGGAAGAATTAAGCCAGAATGATTATGTAGGCGATACTGCAAAAGGATATGCTGTAAAGATTAAAGAATCGCAGATCTCAAAGGCATTGACAATTATCGAAGAGAATAAATTATTCAGTTACAATGATATGCAAACCCTGAAAATGGATGATGGGCGTAAACGGATACTTGTAGCTGTCGATTTTTCGACCTATTCGATGAAAGCATGTCAGACAGCCTTCAGCATAGCAAAGGAATTAGATGCTAAGGTAAAGATATTGCACATTTATAACAATATCTATTTTCCGACTCAAATTCCATTCGCAGATGCACTAAAGAATGATGGGGACGTCAGTATTCTGGATAAATCAAGAAAACAGATGCTTGATCTGTGCGTCGAAATAGACAAAAATATCGAAGCAGGTAAATTCCCGTCGGTTAACTATTCTTATTCGTTAAGGGAGGGAATAGTTGAAGAAGAAATAGAAAGCTTTATAGAAGAATATAAACCCATGCTGTTAGTACTTGGTAAAAGAGGTACAAATGACAACAGAACAAATATTTTGGGGAGTGTTACCGCCGATATCATAGAAATGACGGATATTCCCGTTTTGGCAATTCCTGAAAATTCTTCATTTGAAGGAGCAAAAGATGTCAGACATATCGCCTTTTTCACGAATATACATCGTCGGGATATATATTCGTTTGACTATCTGGTAAATCATCTGCTACCTTACAAAGGTCTCAAAATTACCTTAGTTCACATAATTACCGATGCACGCAATGGTAAATGGTCTGAGTCGGACTTATTAAAACTGCAAGAGTCTTTCACTCAGAAATATTCAGATATGAACATTAGCTATAAACTAATTAATGAGACCGACTTTGTACAAGGAATAAAAGACTTTATCGAAACGGAAAAAGTAGACATAGTAGCTGTAAACACCCAACGTCGGAGTTTATGGGGCAGAATGTTTTTACCTAGTAATTCCCGAAAGATACTAGCCTCTTTAAATGTAGTGCTGCTAACCTTGAGAGGAGAAAAAGGATTGTTCTGATAAAGAGCAATAATACTAAATAAAAATAGCTCATAATGTATAGTTATTCATTATGAGCTATTTTATACACTTTACTCCAAACCAGTCACTTCTATTGAGATGAAAATCATAGACTTCAAATCTTCGATATCTTCATGGCATAGCCACCACCGGGAGCCATATTTATCTTCAATTTACGATCGGAAGGCACAGGAATCTCTATCTTTTTATAGTCTGATGCTACCCTATGAGCATTTTTTCCATCCTGAAACACTTCAGCTTTGAAGTTTCCTTCTCCCAGAAAAGACAAATCTAAAATCAGTTCTCTCTGATCCCAATTGGTTAAAGCTCCCAAATACCAGACATCACCCTTTCGGCGTGCTAACGTCAAATATTTAGCTATCTCTCCGTTCACACTTACCGTCTCATCCCAAACTGTCGGGATATTTGCTATAAATCGGGTACACTCATCTTCTTTCATATAATTAGAAGGATTATCGCAAAGCATATTCAATGGAGATTCGAATATAACGTATTCAGCCAATTGACGGGTTCTCGTTCCTTGGCTCATGGGCTCTGAGTTTACCGGAAAGTAATTGTCTTTGGTAGCATTCCTCATAGCCCCCTGAGTATAATCAATAGGACCTGCGACCATACGGATAAAAGGCATAGTAACATCATACGTCACCTGATCGACCGATGACGGAGACCATTTCATCTGCTCAAGCCCGTGAACACCTTCGAAGTTAATAACATTAGGATACGTTCTTTGCAATCCTGTTGGCTTATATGTACCGTGAAAATCGACCAACATCTTATATTGGGCAGCTACCTGTGCCGCCCGATGATGAAAATCCACCATTATCTGATCATCCCTGTCCATAAAGTCGATCTTAAACCCTTTGATTCCCATTTCGGAATAATGTTTGCATACACGTTCCAAGTCTTTATTAAAGGCATAATAACCTGCCCATAGTATAAGGTCTACATTCTTGCTTTTAGCATATGCCACAAGTCCGGGCAGATTTATTTCGGGTACTACCTGAAATAAATCGGACTGAAGATTCACAGCCCATCCCTCATCCAGAATAACATATTCAATACCATATTTCGAAGCAAAGTCAATGTAATATTTATAAGTATCATTATTCACTCCTGTATAGAAATCAACATTTTTCAGATTCCAGTCATTCCACCAGTCCCAAGCTACTTTTCCGGGTTTTACCCACGAGTAGTCTATGCTTTTATCAGATTCAGAGGCCAATTTGTAGACCATATCGCTGTTTGCCAGCTCTGCGTCTTTTTCCGAAACTATTACCGCTCTCCATGGAAACGAGGTCTGTCCTTCACACTTTGCAATATACGATTCATGCGATATAACCTCATCTTGCAACATATTATGCCCTCCTTGCTTTGTAGTGGCGGGATATGGAGCATAGACTCCTATCAAACCATCTGCACCATCTTTATTATACAGGAACATACCCGGATAATTTAAAAGATCTGACTCAGCAATACAGACTTTTTTGCCGTTTACACCCTCCACTACCAGAGGTGAAAAAGCCAGCCGTTTTTTATTCCATTCAGCTAAAGGAATATGTTGATATGTGTTTTCAAAGGAGTTATAATACTGTTTTTCGAATGTATCTTTAGCTCCATTGCGGTCATCTACATAAGGAATATATGCTTTAGAGTCATCAGGAAAGTTAAACTCAGCTTGCTCGTTCTGTACAATAAAGGCTTGTTTCTTATTCGACACAAACCGATAAGCTACACCATCATTATAAGCCCTGAAGATTATCGAATAATCACCTTTAAGACGAAGAGTCAACTCATTATAGTAATCAACAACCTTACTCTTTTTATAAACAGGAGCATCTATAATGGTATTCACTGAACGGGCAGAAGATGCTGCTAATTTAGAATCGATACCAAAAGATGTTCCATCCGCCAAATTCATAGATATAGCAGAAGGTAATAACATTACGTCACCCTGATGCGATACCGAATAATGAATTGTCTTACCAACAACAATATCTGCACTAAGCTTCGAATCCGGAGATTTCAGCTGAAAGTTCTTCTGAGCATGCACTGCCATAAATGACAGAGATAAAAGTAAAAGGAATAAATTAAGTCTTTTCATCATTAATTCACTTTATATCATTGTTCATTAATATATTCTTCTGATCGACGAATTGTTTGAAATCATTTTCCGCAGGATGCCCTTTGAAGGGAACATAATAATGATGAGTACTGTTTCTTTCCCATGCATTACGCCAAAACAGTATCCACGCAATCTTATACTTACTGATAATAGGATGAACCACCTGAGTGAAATAAGTAGTGTCGGGAATGCTTTCCATTCCGGTTTCTCCGATTGTTGGAAGTTTACCCGATTTCAAAGCATAAGACGTTACTGTATTCAGATTACGTTCCATTGCCAGTTTATAACTTTCGATCGATGCGGAATCCTTACCAGGCACATAACAGTCATATCCTACTATATCGACATAATCGTCTCCCGGATATCTTTCCAAAAAATGAGCTTCATCATTTGTCTCTGATGGTGAATATGCATACAGCAGGTTATGCACTTTTTTTGTATCTCGCAGATAATCAACGGTCATAATCCAAAGTTTTTTATATTCTTCAGGAGTACATTGCTTTGCTCCCCACCAAAACCAATCTCCGGTATGCTCGTGATACATTCTGAAGATAACAGGTATAGCATTGCCGTCATCATCTTTTAAACCCAGAAAGAAATCGGCGACCCGATCCAACCATGTCAAATACTTGGCATGGTTAACTCCCTCCAGTAAAACAGACCTCACAACCGAATCCTGAGCACAATCCCACGCTGTATTACCGGTAACAATATTATCGCCGTGCCAGCTTGCTGTGGTTATACCGCCTCGTTTATAAGTCTGTTCAATATACTTTTTCATATCCGAAAAATAAATAGAATCTAGATTTACTTGAGCTCCAATCTCTATGTGTCCGAGTTCCCAACCGATGACTGCAGGATAATCGCCGGTCACATCTTTAACATCAGACCGTCCGTTTTCTTTGTACCACCCATGCCCATATGCCAGATCATCCTGATGCCCGAGCATAATGCCTTTATCCATACCATCAAAAAGTTTGTTGTATAATGCAACCGTTTCGGTTGTAGCATTACTATCAATGGGCTGTTTGGAGAATGTCTTGCCTTGTGGTTTACATGCCATGATAGCAGTACATAAAATCGAGAATATTATTAGTTTTTTTTTCATGCAAATTTGTTATTCAACTGTAAGAATCACTTTATCTTTAATATCATTAGAAGAAGCTCCTATCTGTAGCTCGAAGTCTCCGGGTTCGATTACCCTCTTATTATTCATATCGATATACGATAAGTCTTTCGTTTTCAGTTTGAATGTTACCGTTTTGGTTTCATTCGGATTAAGTGCTATTTTCTCAAAACGTCTCAATCTTTTTGTATCAGGTATAACACTTGCATATAAGTCACTCGAATACAATTGAACTACTTCTTTACCTGCTACTTTCCCTGTATTTGTAACATCGATGGATATGGTAATATCATCGTTAGAATCTTTACCTATGCTTGTACGGTCTATTTTCAGATTGCTGTAACCAAAGGTTGTATAGCTAAGTCCGTATCCGAAGTGATACTCCGGATTAAAATCTCCTTCGTAATTATATACACCTTCACTTCTCTTTTGCTCCTCGGAATGTTTATGATAATACGGTACTAACGAATTAGGAAATGCAGGATAAGTATATGGCAATTTACCCGAAGGATTTACCTCACCCGCAAGAATATTCGCTAAAGCATCTGCACCGAACAATCCGGGCAGATAAGTCTGCACAATGGCATCTACTTTCGATGATATTTTCGAAATCACACGAGGACGGCCTTCACTCAAAACAAGTATCACTTTTTTCCCGGTTTTCAACATTTCTTTGGCTAATTCAGTCTGAAGGTCATTCAAATACAAATCATCCAAGTCTCCGGGCTTTTCGCAATACGAATTTTCACCTAAGCAAAGGACAATATAATCAGCATTTTTGGTAGCAGCAACAGCTTCTTCAAAACGGTCTTTGTATTCTGTAGCATATTCTACAGCATCGGTATAACTAACTCCCGGAACATAACTTACATTTTCTTTTCCGAATTTGGCTTCTACGGCTGATAATATATGATGATAATCTCCGGCAAACTCATCGACTTTTTCTCCTTGCCAAGAGAATGTCCAACCTCCGTTTAATGAACGCTTGCTTACAGCATTAGGTCCAGCAACCAATATTTTAGCTCCTTTGCGGAGTGGTAAGATCTGATTATCATTTTTCAATAATGTAATAGCATCGGCAGCCGCATCATATGATGCCTGTTTGAACTCTTCCGATCCAAAGCGAGGGTAATCCTTTGCATATGTATTAGGAGTGTTAAACAAATCCAGCTTTAATTTCAATACAATAACCCTTGTCACAGCATCATCGATACGAGACATCGGAACCTCACCCTCATTTACCAATTCGGTCAGCAGTGCACAAAATTCTTTATAATCGTAAGGAATCATAGACATATCCACACCTGCGTTTATTGACGCCTTGATGGCTTCTTTAATCGAGGGAACCATACGGTCTCTTGTATATAGCTTATTGATATCTTCCCAGTCTGTAACAATCATTCCATCGAATCCCATATCTTCACGAAGCAGTTTCGTTAAAAGATTATAGCTGGCATGCACAGGTTCATTATTGATAATACCCGAATTGATCATAACAGTATGTACTCCCGCATCTATAGCTGCCTGAAATGCAGGGGCATGATATTCAAGCAGAACCGGCATAGGTATATAAGCAGGTGTACGGTCTTTTCCACTGATGGGAACCGAATAACCGATAAAATGCTTCATACATGCAGCTAGTTTATTCTTGTCGCCAACATTATTATTATCTCCTTCGTATCCTTTAACCAATTCATATCCGAAAACGGATCCTACATAAGGATCTTCGCCAAACCCTTCGTACTGACGAGGAAAGCGAGGATCACTACCTAAATCCAATACCGGAGAAAAATTCCAAGGAACATTACTTGCTCGGGTTTCATAAGCTGCAATTTCGCCCATCTTACGGGCATGAGCAGGATTGAAAGATGCCGCCAATGCTATTTCATGAGGAAATATTGTCGACCCGGCAGTATATGTACCTCCGTGTATCTGGTCGAGCCCGTATATCACAGGAATTTTGACACGCGTATCATTCATAGCCATATGCTGAATCTCCTCAATAGTTTTAGTCCACCACTGGGGTGTACGAGCACGTGTATTAGGAGAATTGAGAATAGAGCCTATGTGATAATTGACAATCACATCATACAATTTGTCTTTGTCTAATGCCACTGTACTGCCTTGGGGTGTATCTTCACCTTTACATACAGCATCGATACTTACTTGCGACATTTGACCTATTTTTTCGGCTAAAGTCATTTTAGCCACTATTTCGTGTGCCCTTTTTTCTATTTCAGCCTTAGTCTGGGCATGTACTCCGGCTACTAATCCGATTGATGTTGCCATTATTACCAATGTTTTTTTCATACTATTTCGTTTATAAGTAACTCTGATTGATTTCAATTATACAGGTATAAGTAACTGAAAGTATTTAATGATACGTTTCTAATTTATAACTGGCTTTGGTTGTTATGCTTACCAAAGTAATAAATAGGTCTGAGACCTTAAAACCTAAAAATGTTCGATCATTTCCATACACATCCGGCTATTGTGATAAGGACATTTCCAAAATCCGGCTTTATCATCCTTCCTATTGATGCTTCCATCCGGAAGTCGGCTCCATATCCATTCGCCGTTTTGGGTATCAACCAGATTGTGTTGTATATAGTTCCACAATTTAGCTGCTTTTTCGTGATAGATGTGATCTTCCGAATTTCGGTAGGCATACATGTATCCGACAACTCCTTCGGCCTGAACCCACCAATGACATTCTTTATCCAAATGACCTCCTTTAGATTCATATATCATACTGCCATCGGGCTGTAATCCTTCTGCGGCTGCATCAGCAATTTTAATAGATATTTTTTTTATTTCATCCAGTAAAGACTTATTACCTAATACCTCTGCTGCCTCAAACAACAACCACGATGCTTCGATATCATGACCGTAAGATATTGCAGGAAACTTAACATTCCATTCTTCATCGAAAAACAGGTTGAGATGACAATTACCTTTATCTAATATCTTATCCGTAAATATCCTAATCAAACGTTCCTGAGCAATCTTAAGCGCATCATCATCCCATACACGGCACAAATTTGTATAAGGCTCAAGAATATGCAGATGCGTATTCATAGTCTTCTTTTCGTTCGCATCCTTATCACTCAGTCTTACATCATCAATAGGCTTCCAATCGGCAGTGTAGGCTTCGAGATATCCACCAAATTGCTGATCATAACATTTTTCGAGCAAATAGAAAAATTCTTTAGCTAGTTCCAGTGCTTCTTTATCACCTGTAGCCCGATAGAATTCCGAAAAACCATATAAAGCAAATCCCTGAGCATACGTTTGTTTTTTAGTATTTACAGGATTTCCTTTGCTGTCCAATTCCCAATAGATACCACCGTTTTCCTTATCTATGAAATATGTCTTTATATATTCATATGCCCTTCGGGCAACCATGAGGTATTTCTCGTCTTTTAAGATTCGATATGCAGACGAAAATGTCCACAATATACGGGCATTCAATACCGATCCTTTGTTACTTCCGGCATGCAAAACTTCAGTCCCATCTATACGACCATAAAAACCGCCGTTTTCGTGATCCTGCATCTTATCCATCCAATAAGGAAGAATATTGTTTATCAGTTCTTCTTTAAATCCCTCCATAATTGATTATTCTTCTAATTTTCTTCGTCTTTCAAGTTCTTCGGTTACCTCTTTTACTTTCTTCTCTGATAAAGGATAAGCCATCATACCAAAGAAGGCAATAATACAACAAACCGCTGGTATAAGGCTTATCATGATACGCTCGCCAAAAATAGTATCGGCATTTTGCTGAACAACCTCTGGATTATACTTAAAATAGAAAAGAATCCATCCTGTAATGGCAGCCCCCAATGCCCATCCTAACTTCTGAGACATGGACGAAGACGAAAAAATAAGACCCGATGCCCTACGGTTTGTCTTTAATTCCTGATAATCTACGATATCAGCAAACATACTCCACAAAAGAGGTAAAACATAACCCGCACAAAGCGATGTAATTATTTGCAGCAGAAATATCAATCCGAGCTGATTCGGGACAAAAAAGAAAAGAACACTAAATAATGCAGCCATAGCCATAGCTATCATATATGTTCTTCTTTTTCCGTACTTCGCCGACAAAGATGGAGCTAATATTACCCCAACCAGATTGGCTGCCTGCCCCAACAGAAAATAAACTGTGGTAACATCCCACCCGATAAACGGAACACGATAAGCAACCTGTACATAATCTTTAAAATAATAAATGGCAACACCATCTCTCACTGCATTGAACAACAATGCTGCTAATCCAGTTCCTACTAGAATCCACCATGGAGCATTATGAAATAAGTTTTTCAGATCCTGTTTTACTGATGTATTTTCTTCTTTATTTACAGGCTGAACACGCTCACGAGTCCATCTGAAACAAAAGAAAAATAAGATTGAACAGATAACACCGATTGTAGCAACCCCCAAAGTCCATCCTATAGGAGATGTACTGACTGTCGTTTCAGCGACATGCTCGGCTGCCGAAAGTTCAGGTAGATTACCGAAAGCTCCGGCATAAAAATCGATCAGGGGTTGAAGCAGCATAAAAGTAATAAAGCTGCCGATAAAAGCAAATGACATCCGATAAGACGACAAAATGTTACGTTCTTGCGGATCGGGAGACATTACTCCCAGTAATGAAGCATAAGGTACATTGATAAGAGAATACACAATCATCATCAACGAATATGTAATATAAGCATATACAAGCTTACCGGTACTTCCAAAATCAGGAACAAAGAAGGTTATCACACCCATTACCGAAAACGGAATGGCAAACCATAATAAATAGGGTCGATACCGTCCCCAGCGAGTCTTCGTACGGTCTGCGGCTATGCCTACAAACAGGTCGAAAAACGAATCCCATACACGGGCTACCAGAAACATAGTACCGGCAGCAGCGGCTGTTATACCAAAAACATCTGTATAGAAAAATAAGGAATACATGCCGAATATCTTCCAAAACATAGAAGAGGCCATATCTCCAAAGCCATAGCCTACCTTTTCTTTAAGAGTTACTTTGTCTGCGTTTATCATCAGGTATTTTTTTTAGGATATAAGGGATTGTCTAAAAATAACATCAGACAATCCCTTTATTATAGATGTGTCTTTTATTTCAGGTTTTTCTTTATCAGGCGATTTAAAGTTTGTACAGATGCCGCCGAACGGTAACCGTCCGGTTCTGTATTGAAACAATAGTCGAGCAGCCTGTCAATCGAAGATACCGCCACATGCATGCGGGTATCGCATGATGCATAGTAAATATAAACAGTACCATCATCATCAGCTATCCAGCCATTTGTAAACAATACATTCGAAACATCTCCTACTCGTTCTTCACCCATCGGAGCCAGAAAATGTCCGGCAGGTTCGGCTATTAACTTATCGGGTTGCTCCAAATCGGTCACATAAAGATATAAAACATATCGTAATCCGGCAGCACATGCACGAACTCCATGTGCTAAATGCAGCCAGCCTTTAGATGTTTTTATCGGATGAGGTCCCTCTCCGTTTTTCAACTCCTTGATAGTATGATAATAACGATGATTTATTATTTTTTCGTCTTTAACCTCTGCATTAGTTATATCTTCAACCAATCCCCAACCGATACCTCCACCGCTTCCGGCATCAATAAATCCGTCTTGCGGACGAGTATAAAGAGCATATTTTCCGTTTACAAACTCAGGATGTAAAACCACATTACGCTGTTGGCTTTTAGATTTGAGGTCAGGAAGACGTTCCCATGTTTTAAGATCTTTTGATCGTACGATACCAGCCGCAGCTACAGCCGATGATAAATCTCCGGCAGGAGCATCCGGATCTTTCCGTTCAGAACAGAACACCCCATATATCCATCCGTCTTCATGAGCTGTTAAACGCATATCATATACGTTAATATCCGGATTCTCGGTTTCGGGAATAGTCAAAGGATATTCCCAGAACCTGAAATTATCTACACCATTTGGACTTTCGGCTATAGCAAAAAACGATTTGCGATCATCACCCTCAACTCGTACCGCCATCAGGTATTTCCCCTGCCATTTGATCGCACCAGCATTGAATGTACCGTTAATGCCAAACCTCTGCATAAAATAAGGGTTGGTTTCCGGCGAAAGATCATATCTCCAGAATACAGGAGCATGCTCGGCCGTGAGTACAGGATATTTATATCGTTCGTATATTCCATTTCCGGGCAATACCGGTTCGTTTTTACGTGAAATCAAATTTTCATATTCTGCCGTAACAGCTTTCAGTCGTTTATCGAATAGTTCATTCATCATTTAATAAGTATTAAGATCGTTAGACCTATTATTATTTTTTCTATCTATTATCAATTCCAACAAGCAGCAAACACGACTTATAAGCCACAGTATATTATGAATAGTAACTCTTACCTAGGTATTTAATGTCGTATTTTAAAGTAATAACAGGCTGTTGCTGTTATGCTTGGATGGACAAATAAAAAGTTTCAAGCCTTTGTATTTGTTTCTTTATGGTTTTTCTACATTTAATTTTTCTCTGAAGAGCTGCATTGCTGCTTCATTAAATTCACGTCCGACACTATGCCCGAATTCAGGAAAAGCCATCCACCGTTTTTCTGATTTTACCTGATTGTATGCTGCAAAATTTATATGCGGAGGACAAACGTTATCTTGTACTCCAATGCCCATTATCAAAGGACATTGAATCCACTGAGCAAGATTCTTTATATCGAAATAACTCATCAGTTTATATACATCATTCCATTTTGCCTGAGGATGTTCTTTCATATATACATCAAAATCACTTTTAGGCCATGGAGCTATTCTGAAATAATCGGGATAATCTGATAAGAACGGAATATTAGGAGCTGCAACTTTTACCCGTTTATCCAATGAAGCCGCAACAAAGGAAAGTGCTCCCCCCTGACTTCCCCCACGAACAGCTATTTTATCGCTGTCTATTTCGGGACGGGAACAAACAAAATCCAATGCTCTCACAACATCCATAAAAGCTCCACGGTAATAATAGTCTTCTTTTTTATCAAGCCCGTAAGTAATCCATGTACCAAAACGGTTTGTCGGTTTATTCAAAGCCTGTCCTCGTATGGATAAAACAAAGTAGGCGAATCCGTCCCACCATTGATTAGGCGGATAAGGAGATGAGCCATATCCCATATATTCTACGATCACAGGAAACTTTCCTTCACGTTTGGGTTTGGCATAATATCCGCTAATCAATTCATTTTCGAGAGAACGCATTTCTACCAGATATACATCGTAGTCTAATTTCGAGTATTCGGGCTGTAATGTTAGTTTATAATCGGGAGCTATCTTAGCTAACTCTTTCAAACTATTATCCCAGAATTTTTTGAAATCGGCTTGAGCATCAATTGGCGAACTTATCTTTTCGGGTTCATATCCGACATTTAGTTTCTTCTCACAAGCTAGTTCTCCGTTTCTTCTGAACTGAACTGTATATCTGTAAAATCCGGGAACAGGCTTTGCATATTCAAAGGTGCCTGAATAATGCTCATCGGCCGGTATTACTATTTCCAGCGAATCCACTTTAACAGGCTTATAATCATCTGTTGTTAATGTTACGATCAGTCGGCCTTTTACATCCCAAGTGTTTTTATTTTGAATCGAAGGAGTAATACGTATAGGAGCATCACCTATAAATATATAATCGGGATCGGCAACAGATACTTTCAGAGACAATTTATCATTGGTTTCCGCAGATGATACCAACAGATGACCTCCACCTAGAAATCCACCAACTCCCCATCCATCATGAAATTTTACAGCAATAAGATTTTCTCCTTTTAAATTTATATCGTCAGCTGTTACCAGATATTTTCGATCATTGTCGAAATATCCCATATAATCATGAGGAAACTGTCCGGTTTTACCGACTAGTTTTCCGTTAAAATACACTTCGTCACAAGCAGCCAATCTTCCGAGATTCAACACCACCGCACCTTTAGCCTTTATATCCGACTGTAATTCTTCTGAGAATATAATATTCTTTCGATACCAACCAAAGCCACTAAATATTACCCCCTGATCTTTAAGCAGCTTATCCATAACCACTTCCTGCCAGGCACTGTCATTATACGAACTCTCCATCCATAAACTATCCACACCTTCTCCGGCATGAAAACGCCATGCTGAAGAATAAGTATCAGTTACCGCAGCAGACTCCTGCGCACCACATACTCCAGTAATAAAAATGAATATAAAGCTTGTCAATAACAGCTTTACTGTCATGCCTTTTGTTTTCATTATTTTTCGTTCCTTAATGTTTTCCTAACCAATTGACCCCACTCTTTCAGGTCTTTTTCACCCCATTTATTTATAGCTGAATCTGTATTTTTTATCATCGAACACGTTTCGTTCTTATCTGCAATCGACCATGCCACCCAGCTGATATTGTTCTGCTTCATCCATTCAGTCCATAGATTCCATTCAGCAACATCAACAGGTCCATCACCTGTAGCCTCCATACCAGCACATTCCGAAACGAATATAGGCAAGCCTTTAGAGAGAGCATAGTCTGCTTTATCGCGAAAATGCTCTTTATGTGTCGCCGCATAAAAATGAAGGGTGTACATTATGTTCTTATATCCTACAATCGGAGAATCAGCGGCAACATCCACATCCTGATCCCAATTGGGAGTTCCGACCAATATTATATTTTCAGAATCAATACTCCGTATCACACCTATAACTTCTTCTGCATATTTTTTAATCTCCGCCCATGAAAGGTCTACCGGCTCATTAAATATTTCATAGATAATATTAGGATACCCTTTGTACTTTTGCGCTATCTGTGTGAAAAACGCTTTTGCTTCTTCGCTATGGATATGATGGCTATGCCAGTCTATAATAACATACATGTCATTTTTTATAGCAGCATCTATAGCCTTTGTAGCACACTCAATTCCAAAATCGGGATTATCCAGATAAGCACCTTCCGGCTCAACACCTACAGCTACACGTACAATATCGGTTTTCCAATCTTGATGCAGCCAACTGATCGTTTTGTTATTAAAAAATCGAGGCCACCAATTATGCCATCCAAGACTAACACCTCTTAGAGTTATATTTTCGCCCTTATTATTAACAAGACTCGTTTCTCTTACAGATAAAGATCCGTTCCGGGTAACGACACCCTGCCCATATACAGGAATGACCAGTAACAGCATCAAAAAAACAGCAATATAATTATGATATATTCGTCTCATATTTCATATTGTTAAAATATTGTTGAAGTAAACCGAATAGTAACAGGCTGCAGCCAATGTTACTATTCAATTTACTTGTGCCATTATTTATTTTTTTACTATACGGTAATTACAAATACTAAAGTCGGCATTCACTTCTGCATCAGGTTGATATGTCGAAGTAAAATCATTGTTTCCCTCAACCAGGTATGTTCCGTTTGTATTATCGTGAAACAGATCAGTAAGTTCGAGTCGTATAGTACGCCATTTACCGTAAGTGTTCAAAGCCCCGTCTGCACCCGGATTCCATCTATTATCCTGCCGATTACCTCCAATAATTATATTGCCGGAACTTATAGATGCTGAAGATTTAGTATTTATCTCAAACTTGACATAATAATTTTGCGGATTATTTTTGACATCAATATCCGGAAGATTAAATCCTGACCAGAAAATACTATTCCACGACCATGCAGAAAGCTGACCTTTGATTCTAAAGAATTTACCTATCAATGGTTTCGGGTCTCCCGAAGCTTTTCCATCGGTTACATAACCGCCCGACATGCTCTCGATATCAAGGATGGAAGTTCCAGCTTCCCTGAATTTTGCAGTAATCGGAGTCGCAACTTTAGGACTTGACATAGAAAAGACCGATCCATCGGGAGTACCTGTAGGCATTATAAACACAATTGTATCAGCACTTGTACGTAATGGAGTTATAGACGTTCCTCCCACCGAGAATACACCTTTCTCTACTGACAATTCATACAAGTCTAGGTATTTACCCATAATCTGAACAGTATCTCCTGCCTGAGCAAATTCGTTATAAAAACCTTCTACTTTCAGATCAGGGATTGTTACTGTCAGAGGAAATGTAGTCGTTCCTTTTTCTGTTACCACAGTTACCAGATTGTTGATATTGTCGGGAACCATACGAGGAATAGGCAATGTTATTTGAGTCCTCACCGCATATACAGTAGATAAATCGACCTCCACATCATTAATCTTGATAGACTGTACACCAGCCAGATTATCCCCCTGTAATACAATCATATCAGTAAGAGCTCCTTCAGTTATCGCCGATTCTAGATCCCCGGCCTTGCTTATTTTAGTGATAGAGGGTGGTCCATACGATGTTAGTTGATCGTCGTATCCGTCATTATAATTGACAACATCGCTACATGAAGCACAGCAAAGAGCTATGGCCAATAATGCATATATTATTTTTGATCGTTTCATGATTATTTTTCCTTATTTGATTGTTGATTAAGGTTAATTCCAACCAGGATTATTGGATGTTATAAAAGGATTGGTATCCATTTCTGATTTTGGTATCGGGTACAATAAATGTTTCTCAGATCTAGCCTTATTTACATTTACCTCATCATATCCGCCTATCTTATTCATTACATCGATATAAATTCCCCAACGGATCAAATCCCATCGCCTGTCTCCTTCCAAAGCCAATTCCATCGCTCTTTCTTCCAGAACTGCAGAACGGAATGATTCTTGAGTATCAATATTGCCTGCACCAGTCAATGATTTAGGTGTTGCATTGCTCCTTACTCTCACTTCATTCAGCTTAACTAAAGCCGCAGCCCTAGCGGCACCGCTGTTTTCCACTTCATTTGCAGCTTCGGCATAAATCAGTAAAACATCAGCATAACGCAAGAACGGCCAATTGGCATCGGTTCTTTCCTGAGTATTATCGGTTACATACGAATATTTGGTAAGGAAAGCAATCCATGCAGAAGATACCCCGCTGCGATACTGTTTTCCATCATTAAACGGAGCTACAGGAGCAACCCACTCACCATTATCATCGGTATATCCTTTTGCTTTCTTTTCCCACTCTTCAGTATTCGGATAGTACGATCCGCCATCACCCCACGATGTGTCATCAGGTTCTCTTACCCAACGGTGCATAACTCCTTTGGTTATACGATAATCTTTACTTTCGAATAATTTGTACCAATGGTCACGACACCCCCACCATAGACCTGTGGTAATATTACCTTTTGCATTGTACATTCCGGTATAAGCACGAGAAAAAGTCATACCATATTTATCATCTCCGGATATAGTTTGAAGACTCCATATATGTTCAGTTTTATTTTTTGAAGCCTGAGTCCACAAATTATCATACGCTAATAGAGCATAACTGCCATAAACACCTGTAATTACTTCGTTGGCTTTATCACGTGCAAGTGTGAAATATTCTTTCGAATCGAATTTATCGTACCCTTTTACCTGTTGTTTCGAAACAACAAAAGATACAGGATTAGTAAGTACCTTGTCATTACCATTCATTGTATATGCTGTACCTCCTTTCACCGTAACATTGCCACTTGCCAAAGACGCGGAACCGATAGTTACATATACTTTAGCCAAGAGTGTAGCTGCCGCTCCGGCAGAAGCACGACCTTCAGTAAATCCCGAATCGGTATTTTTATACATCATAGCTTCGGCATCTTTCAACAAACTGATAATGTGAGCATAAACTGTTTCGATGGGCTGGCGGGGTTGGAATACATCTCCTCCATTGTTTACTGTTTTTTCATGAATCGGAACATCACCAAATGCTCTTACTAACAGAAAATATGAATAGGCTTTTAAGAAATAGAGTTCACCGAGAGCATTACTTTTTACTCTTTCGGATACATTCTTCATTTCATTTATATTCTCGATTGCCAGATTAGCCCGATGGATTACCGAATATGGCTTAGTCCACATAGCCTCGGTATAATCGTTGTTCTGGAAATTACCGGCACCCAATGAACCAAACGACCAATCGGGCCCCGTCATATAATCGCAGTCGAATTCGATAGCCGGAGGAAATACATTCCAGCGAAACATATCGTCGGATAATTTACTGTATGTACCTATTACCCATTGAGCCGCACCATCGTCGGAATCCTCTATATCTTTAGGTTCTATAAAATCAAACTTCTTTTCGTCCAGCATATCTTCACATGAAGAAAAAGCGGTGATCAGAAAAACAGCCAGACTGACCGATTTTATTATATTTAGATAGTTCTTTTTCATGTTTTTGTTTTTTGATTTTGTCGATTAAGGTCTCAGACCTGTTTTTTATCGCTTTCAAACACAGTATTGAATTAAAAATCAAGTTTCAAACCTATTGAATAAGTTCTGCTGCTTGGATAAGAATAAATATCAACTCCACGGCGTGAAGAATCGCTACCGAAAGCATTTACATCCGGGTCGAACCAGCTGTAATCTGATATTGTAAACAAGTTTGTAGCACTTCCATAGATATAGATATTGTCGACACCCTTAAATTTAGGTTTAAACGAATATCCTATATTTAAGTTCTTTAATCTTAGATAAGATCCGTTCTCTATATATCGATCAGATACCAGCATGGTTCTGTTGTACGATGCGACAGCTTTAGGCCACAATGCACCTTCTTTATTTTCTTCTGTCCATCTACTATTATAGATATCGGTAGGGATGTTAGCGATATTACCCATCTTTACGTCAAGCAAGTTTCCGTTGAAAATATCGTTTCCGACTGATCCCTGAAAGAAGAAGCTCAATGTAAATTGTTTCCATTTAAAATTATTAGTTAACCCGAATATAAAGTCGGGATTAGTATCTCCGATTATCACACGGTCGCTTTCGTTAACTACTCCATCGTGATTTACATCTCTGTATTTGATTTCGCCAATCATCGATTTTACCTTGGCATCACTAGCGTTGGCATATTGAGGGTCGGCTCTCACTTCGGCCGCATTGTCATAAAATCCGTCTTCCACATATCCGTATATAGCTCCGATAGGTGCTCCATTACGGCGGATAAAGATGTTATCTGCCCCGTACCACAGGCGTTCGGAGAAGCTATCGCCGTTCAAACCTCCAATTTCATTTTTATTGAAGGAAATATTAGCATTAATATCCCAACTGAAATTTTTATTCGAATAAGGATAGAATTGACCTGTGATTTCCAATCCCTTATTAGTTACCCAACCCGAATTCATCCACATATTAAGGAATCCTGAACTCGATGGGATTGCTACATTCTGTAACAAATCATTAGTCTTCTTATAATACGCGTCTATCGTGAAGTTAACTTTGCTGTTTAATACCGAAATATCAAGCCCGGCATTATACTGATCTGTTCTTTCCCATTTAAGAAGTCTGTTCAGAGCTCCACGCCAGTCTACTTCGGCAAATCCACTAGTCAGTGCTCCTCCTACAGGATAGTTAGCCGGAGTCAGATACTCCATTGTTTGGTATGAACTTACACCCTGGTTACCGGTTTGTCCGTAACTCAATCTCAGTTTCAGGTTATCAAATATCTTCAGATCCTTAATAAGCTTCTCGTCTGAAATTCTCCAAGCCAATGCTCCTGAAGCAAAGTTGGCAAACTTATGACCGGATGTTAACTTGCTTGAACCATCGCGACGAAAAGATACAGTTGCTATATATTTACCATCGTATGAATAGTTAACACGTCCTAACAACGAAACCATAATAGCTTGTCCGCGATTTGTAACTAAAGCTCCTTTATTTAATCCTGCCGACAAGTCGTAATATTCTGTGATATCATTCGGAAAGTTAGTTGCAGTCATCGATTTACCTCCATAATTAGATTGCTCATAAGTAAATCCGCCAACAGCATTTAATGTATGTTTTGTATTGAATGTTTTATCGAATGTAAGCAATGATTCGGCAGTAGTACTGTACCACCAATTGTCACTCTGTCCGCCCTTTCCTTTGGCATCACGTCCTTCTTGAGTCTGCCTGTTATAATAAGTGAACCTGTTATTTCCGGAATATCCCAATCCCAAATTCTGACGGAATTTAAGACCATCCATAAATTTAATTTCGGCATAAGACGAGCTGAATACATTGTTTGATTTCAATTGGTCTTTAGCTGTATTTACATATATAAGCGGATTAGACGCAAGCCAATTAAGTTCATCCGATTCGGTACGGGTCATGTTCGGTCCATAAGTTGTAGGAAATAATAAGGCTGAACGGATAATACTATAGTCATATGCATTTGACTTGGCAAAATCGGTAGTGGAATTAGTATAATTGATATTTGTTCCTATTTCCAACCAGCTTCTGAGCCTGCGTCCGATGTTCGTACGCAAAGCATACCGTTTGTAACCCGAATTTTTAATAATACCGCTTTGGTCGGTATAATTTCCTGAGAAAGCATACCAACCGGCTTCATTAGCACCTGATACACTAAGGTTATATTCTTGAGATGCTCCGGTCTGATAAATTTCATTTTGCCAGTTAGCTCCTTCTACCAAAGTTTCATTTCCATACTGGTCTTTTCTTATTCCATAATTATTAAAATCTTCGGGAGAAGGGTTATAAACACCCGAACTTGTTATTATCTCTCCATTCAGATATTGATATTGCCATGTTCCTGAATAAGGAAGTGTAGTATAAGGTATACCTTCGTAATTGCCGCTATTTACAGTTTGTTCATTTATATAACGTGCATAAGTAACCGGATCTAGCATTTTTACTTTTTTACCGATCTTCGATACACTGAAGTTGGAAGTAAACTCGATTTTGTTACTCCCCTTTTCTCCTTTTTTAGTTGTGATAAGTACAACCCCGTTTGCTCCACGAGAACCATAAATCGCTGTAGCAGAGGCATCCTTCAGAACTTCCACGGATTCAATATCATGCGGATTTATAGCAGCTAAAGCATTCGCCGTCTGATTATTATTATCATTAGCAGAACTGGTTGGGGTAGCAGCCACATCGTAAGGTATTCCATCCACGATATAAAGAGGTTGTGAATTTGTCGAGAAAGAGTTTGTACCACGAATGGTAATCGAAATTCCAGCTCCGGGAGCTCCATCATTCTGGCTTACCGATACTCCGGCCAATCGTCCTTGCAGAGCCTGATTGATACTCGATGTAGGATTTCCTTTCAGCAGGTCTTCACTCTTTATTTGTCCTACAGAACCCGACAAATCTCGTTTTTTCATTGTACCGTAGCCAACAACAACAATTTCGTCGAGTATTTTATCGTCATCACTCAATGCTATGTTAATATCTTTAGCCGATTCAACTTTAACAGTTTGAGTAGTCATACTAAGAAAAGAAAAAGAAAGGATATCTCCTTTTTGAGCATTGATAGTGTATTTGCCATCAAGATCAGTCATAACCCCTGAGTTCTTCTGGGTTTTGACTGTAACTCCAACCAAAGGAGAACCATCCTTTGCATCGGTCACTTTTCCCTTAATTTGCAGATTTTGAGCAAATACCAAAGCTGGTATCACACAAAAAAAGAATAATAAATTAAAGATTTTCTTCATGATTCATGGTTTAATAATATGTAATATGAGATTTAAACTTAACATTAGTTTATTTATGACAAAATTATACACAAAGTGCATAAAAAAACAAATACTATTTTATCTATTAGCGATAGTTTCTTTGCAAAAAAACACAACTTAAAAATAAGAAAAAGCACGACAAAGAAAGTAAAACCAATATTTTCAGGAATAATACAGAATAAACATTGCAATAAATACAAAACAAAGAACAGATACTTTTTTATCTACTACTATGTCAAAAAAGTATCATTTACTTTAATCACTATTCACTAAAAAACATACTGAACTATAGCTAAAGACTAGATTATCTTCAACTCATAAAATAAGCACTCATCATATACAAGTGGATAGATATATAATTTCTGTATAAGTTTGTTTTCGAATAAGACACCGATATGGTAGTTCTTATATTATCAAAGAAAATATTTAGACTCTTTATAATTTTCCCTGAACTCACGGGGAGTACAGCCTTTCTTCTTTTTAAAAATACGGTTAAAATTCGACAAGTTATTAAATCCACAGTTTGTGCAGATTTCGGAAATACTGTAAGTTGTATCAATTAGCAAACGGGCGGCATGCCCCAATCGGATATCATTAAGAGAATCTATGAAATTCCGACCTGTACGCTTTTTCAAAAAACGGCTGAAGGCAACCTCCGTCATACCTATAAGGTCAGAAATGTCTTTTAACTTTATTTCTTTTTCATAGTTTTCTTTCATATAATTATAGACACGTTCGACCCGTCGGCTGTCATATTTTTGTTCCCCGTCATTAAAAGTACGGCTCGACAATTCCCTCATTGACGGAGAAAGAGACAAATCATATAAAATCCCCCATAATTTCAAGACAGAGTGTACACCATCATTCTCGGACGCCAAAGAATACAAACGGTCTTTTATCCCTTGTATAGTGTCGGCTGAAAAAGTTATCCCGTAAGAAGCCCTGTCAAACATTTCCTTAATCGACCTGAACTGATTTTTCTGTAACAACTGATCATTCAGCAAATCTCCATGAAACTGAATGGTTATTTCTTTTATTTCGTCCGACTCACATTTATGGTTCAGCCAGGCATGTTCGAGTTGTGGATTGGCAATGAGAGCAAGTTCGAGATTTTCTATTAATTCGATACTATCACCAACAATGCGTTTGGTACCTTTTCCGTTCTCTATGAAGTTAAGTTCATATTCGGCATGAGTATGTATAGGGAAAGTAAACTCTTTCTTTACCCGTGAAAATATCATAAAACAGTCTCGTTCCGATAAGGGAGTAACTTCTCTTAAAACCGATGTTTTCATAATTGAATTATTTTAGATAATGAGACCTGTATTTTGAAATATCCGTCTAAATTACGAGAAAGTATTAAAACGACAAAAGACCATTAAGGTCTCAAATATTTCCATATTCTTTTCAAACACCTAAAAAAACAATCAATTACAGCTTTCTAATTATTATTTGAGAGAGAAATAACTTTCAACAGATTTTATTACATTTTTTATCTATAGTGAAAGAGTTTTGATAGAAATGTCTTTTTATAAAAAAACAGATGAGATCTTTGAATGACAGATAACATATAATCACGAAAAGAAGAAAAAGCCTCGATAAAAAGTTACAGTTTCAATGTTACCTTTGTTACCTTTTTCGACATGCACCCAAACTCCTAAAGGGGCTTTCCGAGCGACAGCAAAAATCCCCTTTAGTGGATAAGGGTAAAATATAAACAACAGAAGGTGTACATAAAGTATGTGACTTTTGTAACCTTTTTAGAGTTCATTATTAGTTTTTTCTTTTCGACTCTCGGTATGTATAAGTAACAGAAAGTATATAATAATATGTCTTCTAATTATAACAGGCTCTCTATTTATAATTGTTACCTAGATGTAACCAACTTACCAATCTGTGCCTTCTTGTGTGAATAAAATAAATACAATACCTTTGATATATAAAAGTAAGAAAGTTACATATAGTAAGCAATAGTAAATATTTAATAATATACTACACATCAACAACTTACTTTTGTCAGTTTACTTGTAAAACCAATAAATAGGTCTGAGACCTTAATTATTATCAATAATTAAAACATTACAAAAATGAACAGCACTAAACAAATTACGGAGAGTAAAAACTTTACAGCCATAGATTTTGGTAAACTCGATCTAGTATTAGAAAGAGCCAATGGAAAAATATTTCTGAAAGATGCAACAAAAGCTTCCGGAACAGAGATTTCTATTAGTATTTTACCTCCTAAAACAGATCTTCCGATTTTTCATTCACACAAACAGAATGAAGAAACATATATTATCTTAAAGGGAGAAGGGAAATTTCAGGTTGATGATCAGTGTTTTGATATTTCGGAAGGAAGTGTTATCCGTGTAGCACCTGCCGGACTTAGAGGTATGACTAACACTTCTGAACAACAGATGATCTATATTGTGATCCAGTCCAAAGAAAATTCGATTCAACAATGGACTAGTCAGGATGGAGTTATACAAGATGCTACTCCGCTCTGGAAATGATGCTTTGAAGAGACTACTTATAAGAACAAATTACCCTAAGATAGGATAAATAAACGCTCTATCTTAGGGTAATTTACAGATTCTGTGACCTTAACGAAAATTGAAGCTAACCAAAACAGGATCGTGATCGGATAGAAAACCATCATCAGGTGTATCCTGAATTACACGATAACGATCAACCTGAGCACCTTTGGTAACAAATATATAGTCAAGAAGTACACGTTCGTTCTGAGGTAGACGACCAAAATCATGAAAAGACCATGACGGCCCGTAAGTTATGGATGCAGTCTTCGACGTGTTTTGCATTCCTCCTTTTTCTAAGGTATTAAGCGGTGCTTCATTGGGAGTACAGTTAAAATCGCCAGTAATAATGGCCTGCATATCAGGTGCAATCTCTTTGATTTTATCCAAAATAAGATGAACACTTTTGTCTCGGGCTACTTTTCCATCATTATCAAGATGTGTATTAAAGAAAATCATTTTCGAGCCATTGCTCTTTTCCTCTAATATTGCCCAAGTTGTTATCCGATTATAAGAGGCATCCCAACCTCTCACACCAATCGAATCAGGGTGTTCGCTCAAAGCAAAGTTGCCATATTTTATAAGTGAAAATCGTTGCGAATAAAAAAATATGGGACAGTATTCTCCCGCTTCTTTTCCATCATCACGCCCTACGCCTAACGCTGTATATTGAGGCAAACCCTGCTTTAAATCTTCCATCTGATTATGACAAACCTCCTGCATTCCCAGCAGATCGGGCTGATAGTAGGTAATCATCTTACAGACATTGTCCTTACGGTATTTCCAGTTATTGAGACTATCCGATGGTGCATCCAATCTTATATTAAAGGTCATTACCTTCAATGGATGATCGTCTTTAACAGGCTTCCCTTTACTACATCCAAGCAGTAAAATACTACAGGTACAGAAAAATAATATTATATATCTCATGTTCAATTTATTTAGACATTTAATTTACCTTATCAATATAAGATGAAGGATCCTCAATATAACCAGAAGGTATACTATTCAGACCCTTCATCCTATCAACAAACTAGCTATTCATTTTTAGGATCAAGCAATAAATCCGGAATTTGGGTATATTGATTGAATGGCAATGGCAGATATTGTTTATCCTTTGTCCAACCAGTCAAGGCTGTTGCAGCCAAACCTGTGCGCACAAGATCATTATAGCGTTCGCCCCATTCACAGAGCAGCTCCATACGACGTTCGTCCAGAACCTGATCGGCGGTAACATTGGTAAGTTCAGGCATTTTCGCACGCTTTCTTATTTCATTGAATGGAATATCTCCGCTTTTACCATTTCTAACTTTAGCTTCTGCATTCATAAGAAGGACATCTGCATAGCGAATGATACGGACATTATTGTTTGTTCCATATCTCGTACGCCCCGGAGTAAGCTGGCTTAGCGGAGTATAAGCTTTGCCGTTCCAGCAGTCAGTATTTGCAGGGTTAATCTGGGCACGTATATAATCGCCATCGGGAGTTGTAGAATCTGCCAATAAAAACGAAGTAGTAGCACGGATGGTCTCTCCACGGCCGTATGCCCAATCCCTGAAAGATTTCATTATACCACAATCTCCCCATCCCGAAATATTACTCCCCGAATTATTCGGTCCTTGACAAACAAACCATTCGCCCGAATCAATCAAATCACCCGAACCATTACCGAAATCAGTACATTGAACTTCGAAAATGGATTCATCACAAAGTTTTCCGGGTATCTTAAATAGCTGGTAAAAATCGGGATAAAGGGAAAAATTACCATTCTTGATAATATCGTCGGTAAGCTCTTCAACTTTAGCGTAATTACCTTCATTCAGATGAATCTTTGCAGCCAGTGTTGCAGCCGAAAAAGCAGTTACTGCTCCAACATGCTCACTTTGGTTAGGGCGGATACGCGGCATATTATCGATACCATATTGCAAATCCTCCAACGCATATTTGTTTACCGCAGCGGCAGTAGAGCGGCTCAGATCAAGCTGGTTATTATCCCGAAGAATCGTAACCGCGCCAAAAGCCTGTACTAGACGATAATAAGCATAAGCACGCATAAACATAACTTCGCCCCTATATGCTTTATACTTTTTCATGTCACTGTCACTCGTGATATTAGCCGCATACAAATCCAGTGTTTCAATTGCTGAATTAGCAACCTTGATTATATTGTAGTACTGTTTCCACAATTCATCAAAGCCCCAGAATGAATCGTTGTATTTGTATATACTCAGATTATAATAATCGCTGCCATTAAATTGTCCACTGAATACATCCTGATCACGGATTGTGGTAATCTCCCAGATCACCCAGTGTAAACCGCTGGTTCGTATCTTTGCATACACTCCGGATACAGGTTGATACATATTAGCTGTATTTGTATAATCTACTTTTTGTTCGGGAACTTTACCCTCCGGCTCTTTGTCCAGAAAGTCATTACACGATACCAATGATAATACCATTGATACGGACATTATATATATTAAAGATCTTACTAAAGTTTTCATCATATCTAAATTTAAAGGTCTCAGACCTATTTATTAAAAATGCTTATTATTCCTTTAAGATTTACTTCTTAGAAATCGAGTCTCAAACCAAATGTATAAGTCGATGTCAAAGGATATACTTCTGTATCCCAGCCTTGACTGTCTGATAATTCGGGAGAGAATGCGTTCGCTTTGAATGTTGTAAACGGACGGTCGGCTGTCAGACTCAAACGTAATGCCGACATGGTGTAATTTCCCAATTTCAGATTACGCAGGGTGTAACCCAATGATATATTCTGGATACGGAAAAAGTCAGCATTTTCGACAAAGTACGAACTATATTTCTGGTCACTCACATTCCAAGACTTCAATAGAGCTGCTGCAGATGGATCTGAATTCGTAGAACCGGGACCTGTCCATCGGTTTTTATATTGAGCTTTGTCGAAGTTATAGTTTTGAGACGAATAGCGAAGGGCACGTTTACGATTGAACATCTGGGCTCCTGTCTGTCCGTAAGTAGTCAATTGAAAATCAATATTCTTATAATTGAATCCTAGATTAATACCATAAGTAAAATTAGGAATATAAGACCCCAGGCATGTACGGTCGTTACCATCCAAAATGTTATTTCCATCCAAATCGGCATATTTTAAATCTCCGGGTACTAATCCATTAGCTACAGCGATAGGGTCCGCTGCAATCTCCTCAGGAGTCTGATAAACCCCGATCATCTTGAATCCATAAAAAGAATTCATCTCCTTACCTACAATATTAACAGTCTTACCTCCTTTAATAATGTTATGTCCATTCAAATCTTTCACCCGATTCCTCAATGTCGAAATATTTGCCCCAATGCTATAGCTAAAGTCTTTTCCAATCTTATCGCTCCAGTCGGCACTAACATCTACACCTGAATTAAGAATCTTTCCATAATTACCTGCAAGAGTAGTCGTACTAAAAGGAAGAAGTGGTGAGATTACAGCATTTTTGGTCATTCGATGAAAATAGTCGAAGTCAATATTCAGCCGGTTATCGAGGGTAATAATGTTAAAACCTGCATTTGATTCTTCAACAACCTCCCATTTCAGCCAACTGAAGTATGTACTGTTCTGAAAACCTGCAACTGTACTACTACCGAATACTCCCGATGAAGCATTACCTGTGCTTATTGAAGCGAATCCATCACTAGCCTTAACCATATCGTTTCCGAGTCTGCCCCAACTTGCCCGTACTTTCAGGAAGTTTGCCCATTTCTGTTTTTTCATGAACGGTTCTTCCGATACTACCCAAGCAGCACCTACAGAAGGGAAATATCCCCAGTGTTCCTGATATTTGCTCGAACCATCGGCGCGCATAGTGAACATCAACAGATATTTATCATCATAGTTGTAATTCAAACGGGCAAAATAAGAAAGCCCTCTATAGCAAAAACCATCATCGGTTACAGTAGCACCAGCTGCATTTCCGTTTTTAATATACCAATATTCATCTGCTCCATCAGGGACATTATTAGCCTTTCCCTCAAAGTAACGCCACTGTTCCTGACGCATCGAATAACCCGCCATTGCTCCGAATTTATGCTTTGCCCATTGGTCATTATAAGTCAATGTATTATCCCAAATATAGTTATAGTATTTATCTTCAGTCTTCTTCAATTGGGTCGTAGCGGATTGCTGCCAACTGCTTACATAATAAGCAGGAGTAAACTCGCGTCCCTGAGTAGAAAGAAAGCTATAAGAGTAGTTTGTCTTAAAATTCAGTTTAGTAGGGATAAGTTCTAATTGAGCATAAAAATTACTCAACACCTGATAGTTTTCCTTACTCGAGTCGAAATACTTGGCTGTTGCTATGGGATTATAAAAGTTGGATGTGTAACCAATAGCATCTGGAGAACCATATTTATCGGGAAATCCTTTTTCATTAGTCTCATCATAAAGAGCCACAATAGGAGGACAGTTAAAAGCTTTCTGCCATGCCTGATTATTCGGTACTTGCTGTGTAGAATTACTGAATACGCCACTAAAACCTACTTTCAGCCAGTTTGTTGCATCATAGTCTAATGAACTGCGTAAGTTAAGACGCTTATAGTTATTATCCACATCCATAATACCATCCTGATATATATAACTCGCACCAATAGCATAAACAGCATTATCGGAGCCTCCGCTTATATTCAGACTGTGATTTGTTATAGCAGCAGTGCGAAGGAGGTGATCGTACCAATCATTATCGGCTCCAAATGTCCAGTTATGAAAATCAGAATCGGCATAACTACCTCCATATTTGTCAACAGACTGTTTGAAATGAGCTTGATATGCATTGTAATTCCCCTCCAGAAGCATAGTTGCATACTCTTTTGCATTAGCCAGTTCCAGTACATTCGCTGCTTTCTGAATACCTATATAACCATCATATGATATTCTTGCTTTTTGGTTACGGGAACCTTTCTTGGTTGTGATAAGCACAACACCATTTGCAGCCCGTACACCATAAATAGCAGCAGCCGAAGCATCTTTCAATATAGACATCTCCTGAATATCAGCGTTGTTCAGAAAGTTGATGTTATCATAGAACATACCGTCCACAACAAACAAAGGTTTGCTGTCGGAAAATGATCCGACACCACGAATCTGAACGATAGGCCCTTCTCCGGGAGCTCCATTATTGATGACATTCACACCGGCAACTTTACCTTGCAGTGCCGTCATTGGAGAAGTCGATGGAACGGATGCCAGAGCCTCTCCCTTTACAACAGTAATAGGTGCTGTAAGATCCTTTACTTTTGCCGAACCATAACCGATAACAACAAATTCTTCTAACTGTTGAGAGTCCTCTTTCAAAGTTACATTTATTACCGCTCTGCCATTTACCTTTATATTCTGAGGCAGCATACCAAGATAGCTAACTATGAGAATTCCGTTTTCAGGTACATTACTCAACGTATATTTCCCATGTAAGTCGGTAACGACTCCGTTTTCGGCTCCTTCCACCATAATGGATACACCAATCAGCGTTTCACCCGCACCATCTGTTACGGTTCCTGTTACTGTCTTTGTTTGAGAAAATGCTGGTATTGTAATCAATAGCAAGCATACCATCAAGAATAGACTTTTAAGTCCTGACGGCTTTTTTAGAAGATGTGTGTTCCTCTTCATTGTATTAAATTTTAATGGATAACTTGGTTTCATTGAACCTTAAGCTCTATCGAGTGCTTATATTTCAACTTGGATGCAAATCTATGTATTTCGAAAAGTGAAGAATAAAAAACACATTCACCATCAATACATATCCCGAATATTCATCAAATCACCCACTACTTATTTACTACTCAATAAGAATTTACCCATTGTATATCAATAGAATAACACACCTGTAAAATATTTCGGCTCCTCTCTAAAAATACCATTAACAAACCTGACACTCAGATAATTTTACAACATCATCGTACACAAGGACTATTCTACATCTAAGAAAAATTCATTGAGATTCTGGGTAGGCTTTAAGTCTAGTTTTTTACGGAGACGGTAGCGGTTATTTTCGACAGCCCTGACAGAAAGATTCATAAGCGAAGCTATGTCTTTGGTATCCATATTCAATTTCAGGCACGCGCAAAGCCGCAAGTCATTATTAGTGAGTAAAGGATAGTTTTTCTTCAATGTCCGGAAAAAATTGTGATGCTTTTGTTCAAATTTGATAAGAAACATCTTCCAGTCATCATCTGTATCAAGATTATTCGCAAGCAGATTATTTATCCTTTGATAAAGAGGAATAAGCCCTTTTTGGGTGTTTTTATCACAAATCTCATCCACTATCTCTTTTAGTTTCAGAATAAGTTCATTCTTACGGATTATAAATGAAGTTTGAGTAAACATCTCCGCATTCTTTTCTTCTATTTCATATTGAAGCTGTTCATTCATCAAACGTAAATGCCTATTTTGTAAACGTCTTCTCATAAACCAAAAGACTGCATAAAAAACAAACAGCGTGAGTAAACAACAAGAAAGATACCACCAGGTAGTATTATACCAAGGAGGAAGTATCTCAAAATGAACAATAGTATCAGCAGAATAATTGTTTAATTCGTCTGTCGAGCGAATGTGTAATGTATATTTACCTTGAGGCAGACGGGCATATGTAATGCTGTTTCGTCGTACAGGCTGGCTCCAGCTGGTATCAACTCCTTCAAGCTGATATTCTACATATAAGTTTTCAGCGAGGGCATTGTTTACCGAAAATCCGATTGTTACTGTATTTTCTTTATATGGAATCCGAATATCTTTTTCTATGTCAACATAGCCATTATTCAAATCTCTTCCGGTATGTATATACTCCAAACTAGGAGGTGCAAGTTCTACAATACGAGGTTTACTTTGACGAGAATTATGCAAAATTCCCCCGACATCGAGACAGATCAGAGAAAGTGAATCATCCAAAACGGAGATATTCTCAGAATCCGTAACAAGTGACAAATTATCAGCTTCTACTTTGTATGCTTCAGTAATACGTGCTACGTAACCATCATAGATAAAGCGATAAACGGAAGATTCGGTTACAGCCCAGCTTTCTTCTCCATTGATAGGTATAATACGTTTAAGATTGTTTATATTTTTGAAACACTGATTTAAAAGAGGATTAGGTTGTAAATTATCCTTACCTTCATTGTATGTATAAAAGTGATTTTCGCCTAAAAAGATGATGCGTTCGCTTGATTTGAAAATCTGCAGATGAGCAGGTAATGCCTTATCCGTCTCGCTCCCATAATACGTATAATAACGGAAGGCATCCAATTGTTCATTTAACCTGCATTTATACACACCACGCCTAACGGTTTCGAGCCATATATTACCTAAATGGTCTACTTCGGCATCGTAAATATGATCTGTAATCTGACTCATAATATTTATTTTCCCAGTTTCTTTATTAATAATATACAGATCGCTGTAGGTAATAATAACCTCGATTTTCTTTCCATTAATAGTCGCTTCGAGAGTTTTAAATACTCCATTATTGATCTGGTAAGATTTCCGAACGCTGAAATCGGGACAGATCTCAAGCAGTCCATTATTATGACAACAGAATAATTTTCCGTCAATTTGACTGAAAGACCAAACTTGCCCCTGCGTACCCTCAATGAATTTTAGCGACGAATACATTTCAAGGTCGTTCACCTTTTCTCTTGGTGTATAGAAAACACCTTGATTTGTACCTACTATCAGATATCCGTTCCATAGGGTTGCGGCATATACCGAGCTCGAATTTCCCGACATCGTACGATAATAGCTCAATCCGTCTGTATAACGGATACAGGCAAGTCCTCGATCCATGGCTATCCAGATATTATTGCTTTCATCTTCATATAAGGACAGAATAGTATTGTTTTGCAGGGAATTAGCCGCATAGAAATGATTCAGAATATTTGCATGGATGTCTACTTCATATATTCCGTTCAGCTGTGTTCCCAGATAATAAGTATTACGTTTTGAGCAATATATAGCACAATTTAGTTCCTGCCCGTTTAACTGACGTGAAAGAACACTGTTCCACGGGGTAAAACTTTTTTTATCGTATATATATAATTGCCCTGTAGACGTACCTATTAAATATCGATTTTTTCCATAAGGCAAAATAACCCGGGTAATAGTACCATTCAGAAATTCGCTGCCTTTAATTTTATTCAGCTGCCCATTTTTAAGTTGATAAAGAGGTCCGTACATTTCCTGTACCCAATATTCATCGTTAACTTTCAACAACAGCATAAAGCCCTTTGAGGTGGTTAACCTCTTTATGGTATTGTTGTTATATACATAAATATTCGTAAATGATTGGAAATATACGTTATCTGCATCTATCCAGATACGCCAGATACTCTCATTATTCAAGCTTTTGGTTGGTAATAATTCTTTTAGGGAGGTATATTTTAGACTGCCAGAAAGATCCCTATCCCATCGTCCGAATTCGTCTAAACCTCCTGTATAAATAGTGTCATGCGATTTAACAGACAGAGCCCGAACAATAGGCGAATTCGGCATCGGGTAAAGTTTCCACCCCATCCCATCAGATTCAAGTAATCCTCTATCATTGCCAAAATACATAAACCCTTTTTCGTCTTGTCCTATAGACCAATTTTTACTGGCTGCACGATATTTATCTCGAGTAAAGTTTACCACATAGGGTTTCTGATTGGTAAAAGAATAGCATACTATTACTGCTAATAACATGCAAAGTAGAGAGAAGTGTCTTTTAGTGGTCATTGTATTAGAATATAAGGTCGTTATTGCTTCAATTTATCACAAATATACATTAATTAAAATAAGTTAAAACAGTAGCCTTTATTTTTTATCAATAGATGAATATAAACATAAAGAATCAGTTACTAAGTATTACTTAATAACTGATTCTTTATGAAACTCAGCCTACAAGTACATTCTCAAAAAAGGTAACATGCAGAACTGAAGATTTTCAATCTATAATAAAATTCCCCTACTTAAGTAACACCCTAGATACTTTTCCATTACCTCCGTTTATCCCAATCGCTTTTACGATATACACACCTTTTTCAAGTCCATAATTATGAATAAGGGTTTCACCTCCACGAATATATTCCTTAACTATTAACCGTCCCATTATATCATAAACAGTTGAAATATAAGTTTCATTAGTCTGATTATCTACAACAATAGCATTATTTTTTACATAAATATCGACAGGAAGAACCTGAGATATATCTTCCGAAACCGACGATAAAGGCGATATAATCTTGAAGGTTCTAACCTCGTGTGCATCAACCTTAGGAATAACATACTCGGCATTATCCACAATAGAATACGTACGTCCTGTAAGCATATCCTGCAAACACAGTCCACGAGACTCTCCTTCGGTATTAACGGATATATTCAATACAAAACTTTCATTGTTTCGCGACTCGATACTGACTTGCTGGCATAGGCTGGGGACTGTTGCAATCTGATATTTTTCATTATCACGTCCTTGAATATATGCCTGAATAATTCCTTCTTCCTGTATTTTATATCCGTCCCATCCATTATCAAAACCTGTAGAAGCATCTTCATTTTCAAATAGCCACACCCGGTCTGCAGATTTAGAACCTATTACATCTATCACCACATAAGGAAGCTCGCTTTGACTGCTAAGTGATCTCCATGCTATTTTATCATCCGGCAGTTCATTCTTTACAACCTTGTCATACATCAAAGTAATATTTCCTCCGGATTTAGCATTTAACATAAATGTATACATCGATAAAATTCTATCGGGTAACCCTGCTTTACCTGCAAGATTAATCGGCACTGACTGATATTGACCGCTACTGACTCCAGAAACAGATCCTCCATTCAATTTACGCCACTGATCTCGTGTTCCCGTATTAAATAGATAAACAGTTTCATCTTCCAGCTCATTCGAATACACTATAGCATCTTTAGTGATAGGTACTGCTGCTGTAAATGAATTACTTATAAGATTCATTCCCGAATAATTCACGGCTGATGTTTTAGTTAGCGGCAACAAAGCATTACCAACATTCAACGTTCCGGAAAAACTATAGATATGTGAGGGTTCTGTATCAGAGCTGTTTGTCATCTCATATCCTTTGAATGCCATCAACTGAGTGTCAGGTGCAAATGGAGCCGGACGCCATTTGTTTCCATTATAAGGCTCTGCCCATTGATTCACGGTTTCAACCTGAGGCGATAAATAAGGAAAATCTGAATTCTGAACCGGAATACCAAAATATTGCCACTGTTTGCGATAATACCCACACGTAGCACATTCGTATGCTTTATTATAAAATTCAACAGTCGCATTGACCGAGGTATTCAATTCGGGTTTTGAGAAAATCAATGTTCCGGTAGATTCAGTAGGTGATGATTTAATAATAATAGTTCCCGATTTACCAGGATCATCAACAACCTGTCCATCAATTATCAATTGCTTATCCGTTGGGATAATTAAACTTTTATCCGACTTGTTTATTAAGTCTCCAATAACACGATCGGTATCCAGTTGTAAATCTCTTATCGCAGGTTTCCCATTATTATTTTCATCTGTAGCAAATTCTACGTCTTCCTTATCTACGGGAATAACCTGCTCTGTCCAATTTACAGATTTGCCCCAATCGCTATCTTCTGTCCCATACCAGTAATTTTTCGGGGTTGCAGTATCAGCTATCGTTATACTTACTTTTGCTGGATTGGAAGTATTTCCATTATTGTCTGTAAAAGTATATGTAATAGGAGTAGGTGTACCAGTAAATCCCGACTGGGGGGTAAAAGTTAATTGTCCATCGACATAATTCCAGACACCTTCACCATCAACAGTCATGGGCTCATTGCTTACAGGAAGAAGGGTATAAGGATTAATCAAAGTAACTTTATTCACCTTTGCCGGATCTACAGGTGCCAGTGTTCCTTCTGCGGGTATATCATTATCAAATATATTCACAGTGACCGGTTGACCCGGAACTATAGCCGCAACAACTTTGCTGTCATCTATCGCTCGAGGGTTACATTCGCTGTATATATAGACAAACGTTCTTCCTGAAGTTCCTCCTGTAGAACGTTTATACAAGCGATAAGATATCGGAGTAGGATTCCCTGTAAATCCCGATTTAGGAGTAAAAGTGAAAGTTATATCTGTATATGTGTATGAAACATTCGGCCAGCCACTCCAGTCTAGTGTTCTATTCTCTACTAATTGCCATATACCTTCATTCTTTACTTCTATTGTTTCCTTTCTTATTGCTGCACTCTCATTATCTTCGACATTATATGTCGCCCCTACCGGAACATCCAATCGTATACCAAAATCAGAAGGAGTCACCCGATTTCCATTTTCGTCAACATCATTTTTTAAAACATCCAAAGTTAATGCTCCTACATGATTACAATCCATAAGTACCTCATCATTAAAAGCAACAGGCTCTTCTATTCCGCAATTAACAATCGCAGTTTTAGGTAGATTATCTTTTACTGATTGATCTACTTCATCCGGTTCATACATTTCAAACAAAAAATCATCTATAGCAAAATCATTTCCCTGATCAGCTCTATTCGCATTCTCAACCGAGATTGTGTAATTTCCAGAAGAACAGGTCTCAGGCATAAAAAACCAGTAGTCCTGCTGTTTCCAACTACCCGTTCCTGATCCTTGACCATTCTCAACGCCTTCATATACAGCGACCGAAGTTCCCCCATTGGCACTTAAAACATGATGGTTAATTTTTACGGTTGTGTTTTGAATGAATAACTGATAACGAAGACGATAATATTTCCCGGCCTGTAAATTGGCTATACGCACATAAAATGCAGCCATAGTAGTTCCGGCATTAATGACCATTGCTCCTCCATCTCCATTGTGTCCGGGAGTAGCATCCCCTTTAGCTTCAAGATCAGTCCATAAACGATAAACATCCGCTGTATAAGGAGGTACAGCAGATAGATTTCCCGCACTCTCATAAATTTTCTTAGGACTGACTACCGCATAAAAATTATTCTCAATAGCCTTAGCTTCTGAAAAATTCTTATTCCCTACATTTGGAGCATTTGGGTCTGCAAATACAAAGGTATTGAACCCAGTAGGCATATATGGCCATATTTTTCTCTTCTGAACCTCTGTACCTGGAGCCCCAAAATCATCGTAAAAGATACGAGTCTGAGCGAAACTCTGTCCGAGAAAATTAAATAATAAGAGAAATATTATAATATATGTAAACCTTAATTTCATATTATTTTATCCTGATAAAAGAATGTATTAATGCTGTTTAGTTCATCATTCAATTATGTATCTAATTATCTGATGACAGAGAAATATCATATCTGTATAAATGATTGCGTTCAATATGCTGAGGCAATTGCAACCTATACGTTTCGTCTCCGAATTCGGGTGGTGGCAATGAGCCTGCATCATGATATGGCAAGCTTATTTCAATAGAACCCGAAGAGGGGACACTCTCATTCAGATAAGTAACAAGACTCATCCCAATAACTTTTCCATCTGCATTACGTCGATAAGAAGTTACGTTCCCCGATTCACTCCACCCCAGCCAGTCTGAGGAACTGATCAAAGAGTTGACTTTATTTCCCGTTTGTAAAACATATGTATTTTTGTCGAAGTTGATAAACTTGTATTTGTATTGAGGTTCGTTATCTATTGTAGGGTAAGTCTGATGCTCCTTTGATAATGTAATATTCAATTGCAGTTTAGCTACAGCGCGAATCAAAGATATATTATCCAAACGCGCAGCAGTGTTGAAATCGTGCAGCTTATTTCCTGACATCAATAACGGAGTAGTAATATTTTCTGACCAAGGTTCCTCGGTTGTTTGCAAAACAGTCTCCAGATCACTCTCCGAGGTTACCTCATCAAGTTTTGATTTGATTGAGAAACAATTTGCAACAATATACACATCCCTATACCCTATATCAGATTTATTAGCATTTAGCGAAATTTTATTATCTGCAGTACTCCATGTCCCTGCACTAAAAACCGATGCTGAAACATAATATTTGACTACAGCCTGATTATCTGTTGTGGGAAATAGAAATACATACAAGTTTTCGACCACTTGCTCTTCTTCTGTTTCATTTTCTATGACAGTTGACGTTGCTCTTGTATAATTATTTACATCGAAAAACAATTCGATTTTGTCATTATCTGCACCTGCTTCGATGATCTTATCTTCGGAACAAGACAGCATCAAAAGCAGATTAACCGACAACAACATATATATTATTCGACTCATGCGACTTTTGTTTTAATTATTTACTGAATGTTTTTACCAGATTACCGTTGTAATATACCTTCATATATGTACCTGAAGTTGGAACTGGAGACAATACATATTGAACTGAAGACTGAGGATCTGCATCTGTAAATGTTTTAGTTGTCGTTCCATCCGAAAATTTAAAATCACCTACAGTTTCGAGTGTCACTTTATGTGGATCACAAGCTTCAATCGTATTGCTAATGGTGACATTTCCATCTTCGCCGACTTCTACATTGTACCCATATCCCATATAAGTAGAATTTTCGACAACATGCCAAGGGTCTATAGTATATACAATTTCGAGCGTTTCTAATTTCTTTATTGTATATAAGTAATATCGATTACGGTAAACATTGTAGTCGGGCTTTTCGGTTGTATTTCCCATAGCAAAAGACAGATAATCTTTTTCGGGAATAGTACCATCGTATGTTACAATAGGTATCTCATATTGAGTACCATCAAGTGTTTCGATTACAAAATAATTAATAGGCCGATGATTCACCGCAGTCGGCCAACTCGGTGAAATCATCAGAGCCTCTGGAATATAGTAGAGATAAGTGTTGTTTACTTTTTTCAATGGTTTGTCTTCGTAATAAACCTGAACACGCCCCTCCAAAGAAGATGTCAGACTAAACTGCCGTGAAGCATTTTTATAGTAAACATTCTTCACGTCCAGATTATTGCCGGATGTATCAATCCTTACATCAAGTTTAGCAACCACCCGAATTAACTTCACCCGATCTTCATTATCAGGACAAAAGGGTTGAGGTGAATAAAGACTTCCCCCTTCTGTTATTATTTGATTACGGTACACTCTGGACATCGGAAAACCTTTATCTTCGGATGCACTCAGATAAAGATCGGTATCTAGATCCGAAAAAGTATTCATATATACATCCATATCCGATTGTGTCGTAATCTTCTTTAATTCGTTAACAGGCATATTCGCAACAAAATAAAAATCCCGCTTCCCCGGAGTCAATTGAATTACAAAACTTTTATCCTTCTCCGATAAAGCTATATGTTCATCAAAGTATTCACCGACTTTGGTTCCTGTAGATGAGTCAAAAACCAGCATAGCCATATCATGTACACGATCCTCATAATCCTCATCATCGGCATTGAATGTTTCTAGTCCGTCAACCTGAGCTCTCGTTACCGAGAGATAAACAATCGATTGAGGATCGGTAGTAGAGGAATCATCATCAGTCTGAGATTGACACCCCGAAAATGCAATCAGAATACTGATCAGTAATATATATAATAATTGAATTCTTGTCATATTCATATTGACTGTTTTAAGCATACAAGCCTATAATTACAGTTCGGTACTGTAGCTATGTACAAACCAGTCGTTTACATAAACGGCACAACTAAAATTTGTCCCGCATTCGGCACAATAGTCTTTCAGTACGAATTTTATGGTAAAGTCATTCTCACAATTCAGATTGATACCTCCACTGACTGTATTTAATAGAATACTGCCGATAAGATCTCCGCTAAATACCTGCTGCCCTGTTTTGGGATAAGTTATTGTGAGGTTATTATGATAGCCAGTTGCTAATTCGAGCAACGAAAAGTCCCAGGCTACGGTATTCTCGGTATATTTTGTATTTTGTATCGGATAAGACAATATCGGAGAGTTGAGAGGCATAGAGCCATCGATATTTATTGTCCCGTTAGCAGAGGATACTGCTACATTGAGATCACGAGGTGTGAGAGCTGTTATTGAAGCATCAAATTCAACAATCACTTTAACCCGGTTCGTTAATTCGTGTAGATTTATTGCTGTATGTTTGTAAAGAGACCCTGATTCTTTCGGATCAGGCAAAAAAACAGAGGCACTTTCTCCCTGCCAGATTCGCTGAGCATTAATTAGAGCAACAACATTTTTCTCAGACGACTTGATGGCTAACATCACATCCTTCTTTGTGGTCACACCTGATGAAAAAGTATTTCTAACAAACTTATCATCTACACCTGTCCACGCGATAAAGGTAAAATTACCATTCGAAACAGGTATTAAAAGTTCAAAATTGCGATTAAGGTCAACATTCTGCCGGTTAACTGTTGATACCAATTTGCCTTTATCATCGAAAGCAAAAACTGTAAGTGAAGTGACATCTCCAATAAAAGTCGAATCAACATCGCAAGGTGTCAACGCAAAGAATTTCACATATACCCCTTGAGGACAATCCGACAAATCGTCATAAATCAAAGAATCGCATCCCCAAAGAAACGCTCCCAGGGTAAGTATCACTATGAATATCTTAATTCGCAAAATTTTCATTTGTTGCATTGTAATTGATTTTTATAAAACCGGAGGAGAAAAAGGGGTTCCCCTCCGGATACACTTACTGACTGTAAAATCAAATGCCTAAGTCAACACTATAAGAGTGAAGTTTCCATGGCAACACTTTTACATCCACACTCATCCATGTTTCAGGAGTAGTTAAAGGGTCAGTAGGGGCTATAGGATTTTGGGGTTCATTTATACCCGGTACAACAGGCTTCGGATCAGGATTGGCGGGAGTAGAACTATTCGGATCTTCGGGATAAAGCGGATTCCAGTTTGTTCCCAGATTTTTAAAACCTGAAATATGTACATGATATATATTGTTTCTAACTACCGGAGAGTTATACCAGGTTGGAATATTATCAGGATTGACCCATGCATAATATAACACTTTACCTCCTACATATTTGGCAACTGTCTGGCCTGCAACTCCTCCTTTGGCTGGATCAACAGCATTTTCGGCAGAAGCAAAAAATTTACCATTAGCTCCGAGATAAAAATCTTTGCCTGCAGTATAAGTTCCGCCATCAGCTAAAGCGGCAGGAGTAAATTTGGCTCTGACCAGAACATAGGCAGTATTCCCTTTTTTGTAACTCGACGCATCTGCTACACCTGTCGCATGTGTTGTCGGCAGAATAAACTTTCCTGATAATTTAGCATTTAGTTCATCAGTAATTTGTGTCTGAGCAGAAGCTGCTGCATAATCAGCCATTGTCGGAACAGGAGTTCCTCCAAACAGTGCAGAACCATTATATTCTTCGAATAATCCTGAATAGTCATACTTATTTCCCGCATTACCGAAATATTCGGCATTAGTAGTAGGAATCCATCCATAATTGGGTGTTACATAGTCTGATTTACGTTGAATATATACCGAGTTTTCACCTTGAGCCAATACCCATGTTATATTCGAAATTGTACCCAGTAAATCTGCTCCGGATTTTATTTCATATGTTGGGGCTGCAGTGGTAACCATTACCCGGGCAACAGCCCTTTCAACCTGTACACTCGCTCTATTCAACGGATTAGCATCTCTCAGGGCATCTTCGGCACTTACATTCGGCGCTACATTAATAGAAACTTCCTGCACATTTGTCATAACAATAGTTTCGTCTGCTGTACCATTTTTCGCTGCCAATTTATCGGCAGATGTACTTACAGTAAGGCTTGTTCCTGAATTTACAAGGTTTAACGCTGCAGTTTTATAAGTGTCCTCAAATGTATTTGCGGGTGTTGCAGCTAATGCAGCCTCAATATCAGAATTACCATTGATCAGCACATAAACTTTTTTTATGCCGGCTGATGTCTTAATTGCTTTTTTAGGTTTTAATACAACCTGATTAGAAGTGTTTGACACTTCCTGAGTATATCCGTCATCAACTGTTGTACCAACTGTATATGCAGCAGTAGTGACAGTAGAACCATCCACTAAAAATATGGCCACCTTTTCAATCTTATCTTTTCCTGCCCACTCCCCTACATCGTTATAATCCGAAGGTAAGGCCCTCAACGATAAGTTTTGAGGCAAACTAAGGGTTATACTTACGTTTGTATTTGCATCTGTCTCTGCAGAGGTTTGCAAATCATTATCATCACTACAAGCGATAAACCCAAGAGCTGAAGCTAATAGTACTAATAATAGTTTTGTCTTTTTCATTCTTTTTTAATTATAATTTTGACATCTATTTTCTTTCATAAAATTTTCTAATCAAATTTTGCCTTTAATTAAGCCAGTGTCAAGTTTATATTTTTCTCTTCTGATCAAACATAACAAGGGAGACATGTAACGTATAAACATGTCGAAAAAGCCTTGTTACCGAATTATCTATTCAGTGTAATTATCTAAATTGAATCGAGCTTCAGCATTACCATTTGCTGCCGCTTTGGACAAGTATTCCCGAGCTTTGCCATAATCGCCTTTGTAGAGATAAGCTACACCCAGATTATTCCATATTTTAGGATTATTCTCTATTTTCAGGAGTCGTTCTATGGCTGCATCAAAATTTCCACCCTCAATGTCAGCTCCTGCCGAATTGACAATCGCAATATCACTCTGTGGATATAATCTTACGGCTATATCAAAAACTTCTCTGAATTCCTTTGTATCAGACGGATAGCTATAAGCAACCAAATACATTTCGTTTAAACTTAACAGTTTAGGATTAACTTTAATGAGTTTCTTCGCTTCTTCTACATCAAAAGGCCTCACAATGTATGCTATTACATATTCTGTACGACGCAATGGAGGATAATAGTCATTCAACAGTATTTTATACGTATTCCCATTGGCAAGCTTCATCAGTTCCCTATCTCGAGCGTCCGGACTTCCTATTTTATCAATAATGCCCAATACTTCTAGCTTATCCTTCAGTGATGATTGGGAAACCGACTTATATAAACCAGTCCAATCTTCTCCAAATCCGTTGACAATAAATTGATTTCTTCTAACTCCAAATTTCGACACAAGATAATCGGCAAATGAATTAGCTCTGTTTTGAGATAATATCCGGTTATGTTCAAATCCTCCTTCCGGTGATGCATAACCGGCTATATTAAATTCAGTAATTTTTAAGTCCTGATTTTGTTGTATTTCACCTATTACACTATCCACCTGCGCAAATTCTACTGAATTGTTCTTAAAATTGCGTAACAATTCGTAACGGTCTACGATATAATTAAAAGTTGCAGTATGTCTGTCGCTGCGAGTTTTTACAGGTTCTACTTCGGGAACAATAAATGTCAGCTTATAAGAAACAGGAGCCTGCTTAGGTAATATATTTTGAGCGACCAAACGTTCTTCTTCAGTATCGTAACAGCTGGCACATCCGGAAACTATTTCTGAAATAGACAATGAAGCATTATCCATCCACAATTTATAAGGTACTATAACAGCATAATTAACAGATTGAACAGTACCGTTTTTTCTGGTTATCACAGTTTGTGGTTCTCTATCGAATGGAAGTTGAGAACCTAAACTCTTCTTTCTATTCAATATCTTATTTCTCAAACTACCGGAGACAACTACCGGAGAGAGCTTAAGACTGTCATTATCTTTCCCATTAGATTTTAAAACCGGAGTAAGAATAAGCATTTCATTTCGACGAACAGATATCTCATCCAAAACAAAAGTCATAGATACAGATACTTTGTCGTGCTGTTTAATAAAATGCTCTTCTGTTATTTGTATTTTTCCAAATTCAGATTGAGCATGAGTAGATAGAGTAAATACTATCAGAATTGCCGATAAGCATACTCTCAATATCATTGATTTTTTCATTACTTATTATTTTAAGAAATAGACTAAAGACAAACCTAATCGTGTTATACCCCAGTAATTATAATTTCCTTCATCTGACTTTGTTCCACAATCCTTACACGGGTATTTATCATAATGGATACGGGCATATCCGACACCTACATTTAACTCAAAATTTAAACGATTTGATAATATCCACTGATATCCATAGCTTAAGCCTCCTCCATATAGATAACCTTCGTACCGGCTGTCTTTAAAAACATCTAAGCGTCCGATAGGGATATCCCATCCGCCCACATTAAATTGACCGCCCAATGCATGCAAACCTATAAAATGCCCATTGAATGTCTCACATAACCACCAACGATATTCGGGTTCAATAAGCCAATGTTTTAATGTTTTATTATCTGAAAACGAAAACACATTTATGCCTCCTCCAAGTTCCAAGGTAGTCCTGTCGGTCAATGCTAATTCTAGTTGTAAATTAGGAGTTGTTGTTGCCCAATAAGCAAGATTTGTTTTTATAGCTACCTCCTGCGCATGAAGTAGAAATGAAGATGTGCAAGCGGCTAATAAAAAAAATAGTTTTAAGCCTTTAAATTTAAAATGACAATTCATTTTTATTAATAGTTGTATTATTTTATTGGTATAAATTTCGTTTCGAACCACCCAACAGAAATCGTAAATCTAAAAATATAGAACACTATAAATTTTAGACAAAACTATACTCTTATAGCATTTAAAGGACTATAAACAGATACAACATACATACAACATTTCTACAAACCCGCCATTAGCTTACTATTTTCCATAAGCACATAGAAAATTCACTTAACATAATTTTTGAATATAAGGAGTGTTCAATGTTAATAAAGTGCGTCTAACAATGTTAATGAAATACAAAATAACAAAATACGTCTAAGAAGAAATATATACTTAGATATACGTCCGAACACCAAACCTGAATATAAATGAACAAAACAAAAACAACTCAAATCTTAGTAGCACAAACGGTTTTTATCGCAAATTTTACTTAATTTTGTTCTATGAAAGGCTATATTAATATATAGCTTATATTATAAAAACAGCTAGCACTAATTCATTTATTCTTACAATACAGAAATGAGATACAGACATATATTGTGTTGCTTTATTAGTTATATCTTCACAATTATTCCATCAGATGCATTTAGCAGAGATTTAAAACATTCCGACAAAGCAGTTGTAGATAGTATCTTATCTGTATCTTTCCAACATTTTTTGAATATTAATATTACAGAGAATCTTAAGACAGCAAAACAAGCTCTGAAGAAAAGTCAAGAAATTAATTACGGGGCAGGCAAAGCTAAATCATATTTTTATATAGCAAGAGCATTAAGTTATGTCGGAGAATATAACATGTCTTTAGAATATCTGGATCGATGTGAAAAGGAAGAATACAATGAGGATAAAGCATCTATAAACTCCGAAGCTCACAGAATAAGAGGTCAGGTATATATGTATCTGGGACTTCCTTCAAAATCTTTGGAAGAATTCAGAAAGGGGCTTCATTGTGTAAATAAAATGGATGAAGGAGGTGTCAAAAACCGGCTAAAAAGTTTAGCTTATGAAAATCTCAGCATAGGATATATAGCTATTGTCTCATATGATTCTGCTTTTTATTATCTATCAAAAAATAGAGATTTACTCCACAAAATGGATTCCGAAGAACCTTATATATATAGTAATTGGGTAAATCTATATACTCTATTCGGCGATTACTATTCTAAGACAAATCAATACGATTCTGCAAGCTATTATTTCAACAAATCAATAGAAACAACTCAAAAATCAGGAAGTCCTTATACTTCATGGACCTATAAACATTGGGGGGATATGGAATTAGGCCGAGGGAATCCCGATTCTGCTCTAAAGTACTATAATCTGAGTTTAGAAGATATAAAAAGAACAAACCTCAACAACGAGCTTCCTGATCTTTATAAACAAATTTTCCAAGCTTATACAGAAAAGAAGATGAATGATAGTGCAAAGTTCTATCAGAATAAGGCGATTTCTGCAGAAAACAAACTCCTCTTATCTAAAAACCAAGCGGTAGAAAAAGCATTAAACTTGATACTTGAAGAAGAGAGTGCAACACATAGTCTCTTTCAGGAGAAAGCCATCCGGCTCATCTCTGTTTTGACTATCTTCGTTATTATCATACTTGCAGCATGGGCCAAATGGAGATATACACACCAGAAAGAACTAAAGGAAGAGAAAAGGATGGTAGAAACCCTTGAATTCAAATTAAATGACAAAACACAGGATCTGATAGAGTTGGCAAAATTAAACGACAGTTCTTTTATTACAAATTTCAAAGATATATTTTCTGAATTTACAGAAAACATTTATAACAGATATCCTGATTTGATCAACTCTGAATTTTGGTTATGCTCAATGATCTTTCTGAATTTCACATCCAAAGAAATTGCGCAGTACAGTTTTGTAGAACACAGATCAATCCAAATAAGGAAGAGCAGGTTAAGAAAAAAGCTAAAAATCGATGCCAATATTGATTTATATGTATACATTCGATCTTTTGCTTAAAAAGAAGAACTGCTTATATTTCTTACATGTTTTCTAATCCGCAATAGTCCGTGTTCACTATAGTGGCATTCCTATTTTTTCCTATTCTCTAAAAAAGGCACAAAGCCGGAAAATAAGAAATACCTATATTTCTATAAGTGTTATTGTGGAGCTGGAGGGAACGTTACATATCCAAACAGCTATTGATTTTCAATATCTTATATGCTATAAATTAGAACTGTCAGCATTTATGCACATGCTGTAATTCTGCGAATCGCTTCGGGTTTCGATTGAGACAAAGTTAGGTATAATTCCCTACTTCAGTAATTTTATATATAATTAGATATTAATATTTTATTCGGTTCAAATATTTATTAGGGACGAGTTCATCCCCAATTTTTCGGGGGAACTGTATTTTTTCTATTTTTAGGGCTCTAATAATTCAATAAAATCGAATTTTATCAGGTCCCAATATTTACCTCTTAGACAGTTTGGATCAGCATCGTTATCCGCATATTCAAATTCTATAATATTCTGTAGAATTTGATCTTTACTTGCGCCATATGGATATCGTTCAAAATAAAATTCCAACATTTGGCAAAGGTCTGTATAATATAAATCCAGTTTGACATAGTATGATTCCAAGTCCCCAATATAGAATGATTCTTCAAATCCGGCCAAGTCAATATTAGATGTGGAAACATAAGAGAAATTTAGCGTCAAATATTCTTCAATGGCTTTAAAACCCACTGTATTGTACACCATATCTGTGAATAAATCAATATCAACAAATTCTCTATAAGCAAGTTGTAAACTGAGTGATGTACCACCAACCAATCGGAATGATTTTAAAACTTCTACCAGCATTGGTTTCTCCAAAGCATTCTGCAGTAATGGAGTTACTGTATTATAATACAACATGCCTATATGGTTTCTAAGAGTTTATTTGCGCTTTCTTTTATTGACGGAGCTAAATCCCGATAATATCTCAGAACTTCATTTGCTTTTTCCTTCTTTAATAATATACATCTACTAAGGACGACGTAAGTTCTTTCTCTTGCAAACGATCTTAACAACGAAATATTCGATGATTTCAATATCATCCCGTTTGTCTCCCTGGAGTATATTAAAGACTGGGTTTATGACAGGATAATGCATGATCAGCTCAAACCGGTCTATGATTTAAATGAGGCTGTCAATACAAAATTATCGGCGACCAAATGTGAGCATCCTTTTGTCTCAAAAACGATCAGTTCTATTATAACAAAAGAGCTGTATGATAATTTTCTCGATCATTTCGGCAATTCGTTCTTTCCTAGTTCGGAGAACTGGGCGTTCATGAGCATCTCATTAAAGAATAAGCTGGAACTGAAAAAATTGCGTTATGCCCTGAAAGAATGTGAAAAAGAACAGGAGATATTTGATTATCTGGAGTACAGAAATATCCCTAACCTTGAACGGCTGAGATATGACATCGGTAACATAAAGATAAAATTTAAAGACGACGAATATATTGATTTTATTATAGAATATATCCAACAGAACCTGTCAGAGTTTAATTTTGAAACACAGGAACTGCCAGAGTCAAAGCCATTTTTCTATGATGATAAACTCGGCGTATATAAAAACGAGAATCTCATACAGTTTTCGTTTATTGATTTTGGCATTGGCATTGTTAAATCGTTAATGAAGCAATACCGGGCGGACAATAATATACCCGAATCGAACTTATTTACCCAGATAGATGATGATGATGTTTTAAGATATGCCTTCAAACACGCTTCTTCCTGCAATCCTATTCTCGATAAGTTCGATAAGGTCAACAATTACATTCCGCGGGGCTTGTTTGATTTACTGGTCATCGTAAAACGATACAAAGGCTTATTGATAGTCAGGAGTAATCATGGCAAGATCCTTTATGATTTTTCGGAAACGGATATCATCGAGGAAGCTGTCGTTCCTATTAATAAAGGGAAGAAAGAATATTTCCCGGGGACGTATGTATCGATTTCCCATCTATATACATTAATGACTTGTACATGTACATTCACAGCCGCTAACAGAATTGCTATTAGTCAGAGAAAGACTATTGTTTTTATAGGTACATGAGCATGTTGAATGTGAGTTATTATTACTAATATCATACCCTCCGACTAACATTTTTAACTCATCTTCATTAAGAAGTTGTTCATTTAATTTTAATTTGTTTAATTTTTTCATAATATTCTTTTTATTTTAAAATTGATATCGCTTTTTGTAAAGCGATATCGTTATTATTTAGATAATCATTTATGTTTTGCTTTATTTTGATATCGGGTGTAATACTGTTTTTTACATATGGTTTTTGACTAATTGGATACATGTCTCTCACTGTTGTTATTCGGGCTATAGCTCCATGAGGTAAATGGATAACTAAAGGAGCACCTGTGGAGCCGGCAGTAGATTCTCCGATGAGAATTGGGCGATTAAAGATTTCATATAAGTTGACTAAAAAATCCTCACAAGCAGAAAAGCTATATTTTCCTATTAATATAACAATAGGCATTGAGAATCTTTGTATTAATAATGCGTGGCTCTACTGTTTTATATGCACGATAATTATAGAAATCCTTATATTCATCCCGATAATTACCTTGAGCCCTACCATATCCATCATTTATTCTCATTTGTGCTCCAAAGCTCAAAAAACTATCTTCTTTCATTATATATTTGAGTAAATGGTTTGCGACATTAGTGCTACCTCCTCCATTGTAACGAAGATCAATTACAAGACCTTTTGCTTTTTGGTTAATGAGCAAGGACAAAGAATCAATGTCTTTCATTATACTTTCTGGACTGAAGGCACGAATATCAAGATATGCTATATTATCTATCCAATCTAAGCTTATGCTTCCCTTATGCTTAAAAGAAGCCCCCCATGAAATATCATTTTTTGTCCTTGTTGCTTCTCCATTTCTTAAAATAGAGAAATCAACAATTTCTCCGTTTAGCTTTTTTGCTTTTCCATTCAAAGAAGTACCTTTGCATCCTCCAACTACTTTTGATGCCGCAATAGTCCACTTAAAATCAGTAGTTGAGGATGAAATAAACGGAAATATGTATTCTTCCAGATATTTATTGGTTGATTTTCTTTCTATTTCAATTATTTCTGCACCTAATAACGTTGAATCAATAGCAGCATTTTTTCGAATAGAGGTAAAATACAGTTTTCGGTCTAATTCAGTTACACTTGCCGGAATATAATCATTGTATTCATTCCACCCATAAGTCCGTCCTATAAGTTCTGTATGCCCATCATTAAAAGATGCCATAAAGCGCTGTAGTTCATCATAAAATTCAATATCATTCTTTGTATCAACCACTCGAGGTAAAGTTATCTTGTACAAGCTATCAATATCAAATTGTAGTTGATCTATATTCACAAAATTATATTTTATCTCTGACCATATCTGACTCAATGCATATATTTTGTCGTCCTCCGAATTTATAGACGGAACTTCCATTTTCTTAGAAATAGAATCTTTAGATTGCTCTACAGTATACCCATAACATAAAGATATGTTGTGAAATATGATAAGTATAATTGTTGCATAAATTTTCATGATGATATTAAGTCTAATTATTTGTCTATTATATAACAGTCTCTGAATCTATTGTTTACCGAAGTTTTTCCACTTCCTCTTTCGAACTACTTTCCATTTTAAATCGCTCTAAAGAAGAAATCTGTTGAAATATATCTGAACGAAATTGGCTGTTGTTTCCTCTGGGATGATGTAGGTGAAATAGCGGGGTATTGATCCGATGTATTTTGTAATTTAATGCGACAAACCGATAATATCGGTCAAAATCATCATTCCCCCAACCGTAGTGAGTTTCGTTCTCCATTCCGGCTTGTATATATTTCTCCCGGTTGACAACAACAGCTCCTCCTACCATTGGTTTATTATATAATAATTTGAGTTTATTCTTGTTTCTATATAAAACCCTGATATCTTTTGTTTTTAAATAATATTTCCGCATTATATCAGATGTTTCCAGAAAAATACCATTATACGGGTAGGAAATATCGGCATTATAAGTACGTATATTATTTACCGATTCTAAGATTGCTTTTTTGTCTATTACTACATCTGCATCCCATAAGGCGATTATGGGACTTTTAATCTCGGAAGTCAACTGGTTAAAATATTTTGTCCGGTAAAATACATTGTCTTTATCTTCTATAAATATATATGTTACTCTTTTATATAATAATGATTTCAGAATTCCATTACAGCAATCTGCCACTTCTGCAAGGATTATATTTGTATCAAAATACTTACATATTTGGGCTATAACAGCCAGAGTGTTTTCCAAACGTTGAATAGAATCCAATCTTACGGCTATAAGAAATGTTGTGTCTTTCAGGTCTATTCGCATATCGATTGATTTATTGCATTTAAAATCATTATTACCCCACAATAACCGGTTAATCCAATATGAGCTTTTAAGTATTCAGTATTTGCCGATAATTCCCATATTGAGGAATTTTCTATCTTTTCTTTGGCTTTAATGTAAAATTTATTCAGTTCAAGATTTTGTGTTATATTATTCTCCATTGTCAGCAACAGCAGGCATATTCCGGCTATACCATTATTGAGGAAAATATTTTTATTCTTAAATTCGTCAAGTAAATTATTAATATTGATCTGAGAAACTAATAAATTGCAAAATTCAGTTAAGCGGTTATCTCTTATACAACTATTTATTTGATTAATACCCCATAATAAAAGAAGTTTTTTAGAATCGAGGTATGCATATTTTGATAAAATGAATGGACTGATCTCCTGTATTATCTTTATTATCTTGTTATTATATATATTCAATTGGTATATTTTACTCAAAGTAAAAAGGAGTAAAGGTAGATGGGTATTAATATTAAAAACTATGGTGTTTTCATGTAATATCTGTTCTGTTTTTGAGTGTAGATCATTGATTATTTGTATGGCAAATTCATTAAAAAGAAAGTCTTGTTCATTCTTTAAAGATTGTTTTCTTATGTAAATATAATATAGAATTTGAATAAGAACAGAAATATTTTCCTCTAGTCTGTTGAAACTGATTTGTTTGAAAATCTCATCATCAATGTCTTTTAATAAGCTATTTTCATCTCCTTGAACATAACCATTTTTGATCAAATAGGTTATGCCTAATGCTATACCCGACAGACCATTTTCTATGTCGATGGCAGAAATTGTACCAATTTGCACAAATATCTCATCTATTAGTTTTTCTGCAATCTTACCATACACTTCATTGTTATTAGATCGTCCTAATTGATAGAAATAAATACATAACCCCATCTTTCCGGATAAAAGTCCGATAGGCAGGTCTTTTCTGTCTTGTATAATCGTTAATTGATGATTTAATTTATAGATATATTCATCTATATTGATTGTTTTATTCATTAGTTGTTGTAAGGTTATGTGCTAATGATACAAATGAAAACAAAAAAGGTGAAAAATAGAGGTAAAAAATCATTCAAAAAGGACGAAAAATCATTCAAATAATAAAAAAGATCATTTTCTTGTAGCTTTTTAGTTACAAAAATTTTAAGAAAGGGAGATCTCTGATGTTTTCTCTAAGACAATGTTTTTTGCAAATAATTTTAACATATTTGTGGCAGTTCAGAGTTAATCATTTATATATCAACCAAACAAAGTTTTTTGGGTAAAAAATGTAGTAGAGAAGTAAGAATAAGGCGCTTAGGCATACTTATTGTTCCATGCACTCAAATAGCTCTGTTATCTGTTTTCAACAGATAAGATTTCCATATTAATTAGCAAAGGATTAAAATAGTTTCCTCAACTATATACAAACACAAAGGTTTATCGTTAGGTAAGCTTTTTATGTTCATTAGCACACAAAAAGGTATAGATAACCAAGTGTTTTTATTTTACGACACCAAATAATCGAATCTTCACCCTTAGCAGATATTTTATCTGCTTTTGAATTTTCCGACAGAAAGAAAGAGGATGAATAGACAATCTAGATTAAATTAAAGAACACCTAATACCTCATCGGAAAAACCTAAAGTCTATTTTTCTGTGACTTACTTTAGTTTATTAATATACAGGTCTGTTATTAAGTCAGTAACAGAATCTATGCATTTACTGTATCTAAGAATATATGATGGTTGCTGAATGAGATCTAATTTCAAGAATAAAATCAAGACGATATTTTATCAAAAAGAGAAACAAATAGCTTAATAAAAGTTTGTCATATAGTGATATTTCTTTAACTTTATACTCGTAAAGAGTTCTTTGATCATTGCAGAATAATGAAGCAAATATGAGCATTCCACTCGTTTCTATACTGTTAACTATTAAGAAAAATATTCTTATAATTTACTCTTTATCAATCGGTAAGGATAATTAATATGCCTAGCTACATGAATAGTAAAGTTACTAAGCAAAACATAGCAAATCACAGCAAAATCTACAAAAACAGGCTTATATTCTAAAAATCAACCAAGTAAAGATAAGAAAAACGCAGAAAAACAATAGTTACCTTTTTGTAGATATACTACAAGCAGTAAATCTACGAAAATAGTAGAATCTCAATCTCTACCCATTTATATAAAGGCTTGATAACAGAAAAGCCAGAAATACAGAAAAAGATGTAGTTGAAATATTGCAAAGTTCGTGGCCAAATCGTTATCTATTGAGGAATGAGTATTTTATAATCCACTGATTAATAGCCGATAGTCCTTTTTGTTGTACCTTAAGCAATACAGAACGATCCAAATCTACGAAGAAGGTCAGTTACCAAATGAAGTTCAAATTCCTATAATGTAAATCACAGCAAATCCACGACCCTGATTTTTTTTTAATAGGTTAATAATTCGCTGTTTTACTTCACTTTTCTATACTTGAGTGTAAACGCTAGATGATAGATGCGCTCATGCACGACTACTTTTTGATTATTATAGAGCATAACAACTTTTTCAAAGTAGATTTTTACATCTACCAGCTTACTGACCAAGGTGTCAGGAACTGAATAATGAGAGACTTTCATACAGATAGTAGACCATTTATCTACCTTGTAAGTATCTAACTCAAAGCATCCCATCTCATTATGACATGCTCTAAGAGCAGCTAACTCCGCTTCCAATTTAGTCTGCTTACCTACGGTAGACAAGCTGCCTTCTTCGGTATTGATATGCTTGCAAGTAGTAGGGAGTTGGTTTTGAACTTCCTCTAAACTGTCGAAGTGCAGAAGGACGCTAAAAGCTTTGCGGCGAACATATTTCGCTTTTTCCCAACCTGCACGAGCATTACAAAAGCGATAATGACATTGGTAGAAGTTGCTCAGACGAAGTAGGGCCTCTGTAGGCCTTTTCTCGGCTCCTACAAACTCTTTGATGGCTACCGCATATCGTAAACCGTCATGGAGAGAACACCTGTGACTTCACGGAAGGAGTTACGATGCGACTCCATAAAAGCCTATGTGTTTTGGTGACAAAAGAGCCAAGCATAGCGACCATTACTGTGAATGAAGGTAAAGACAGCTATATGGAAACGTTATGACTTTCTTAAAACCGTATCTTATGAGTATCTAACTACAGATCGATTAGTACCTATATAGTTTGTTTTTTTGTCAAAATACCTATAAAAAGGGATTGTTGAGAAATTACTTTTTTGTGACCTTTGTTCACAAAAGTTAACGTGTATTACAAAAGTATCTGACTCTTTTCAAGTACCGTTATTCAATTCTCAAATACGTGAATAAAAAGATTATACATGATGATTTTATAGGGATAACTCCAATTGAAGAATGTCGAGAATATGATCGCCAGAGCATTCATCAACATGATTATTTTGAAATTATCTGGTTTACAGAGGTACAAGGAGAAGATACAATTCTAATCGACTTCGGAGAATTTCCTATTTCCGCAAATTGTTTCTATTTGGTTGCCGCTGGACATTTGCATCGTATCGACCGGACCAATAAAAAAGGATGGGTAATATCCTTATCCAAGAGTTTTTATTATGCTGTAACTCCTGTTGAAATACAAGCCAGGTCTACTTATGTTATAAATTCGATTATTAATCAACAGAAGTGTAATATGTGCCGGACACTTATTCAAATGATAATTGACGAATATGATATGTCGAGACGTTATGCTTTGTTAGAAGCTTATTTCAAAGCTCTCTTTATCCATTTTAGCCCTATCTTCGAAAAATGTCACTGTGCTAAAAATGAAAAAAATAGGGTTTCGGATTTGCTCAATATGATTGAGGAAAATTATACCGTCCATAAAGAATGCGGCTTTTACGCTCAACAACTTTCCCTCTCGGAGAAAGCGGCAAACGAGTTTTCAAAAAAGACAACAGGCAAAACTATAAAATCCCTGATACAGGAACGATTAATCTTAGAGATCAAAAGGGAGGTTGCCACCAACAATCTTTCATTCAAAGAAATCGCAAACAAATTAGGTTTTAGCGAACCCACCTACTTCAGTCGTTTCTTCAAAAAACAAACCGGATATACCCCCGAAGAGTATAAAATCCACTTCAACGAATTCTTAGAGGAATAAAAGTCCCATTCAAAGTCCGTTTTGTGTCAGTCCTATTCCATCAAGCAAGGGTAACTTTGCAATGTAAACGAACAGGACGTTGAATGACATCTTTATGTACCATATGTAAATATTTACTGCTTATAGCATTCTTATCAATACCCTTAGTCATCTATGGACAAAAGCAGCGTATCGAAGGAGTTGTTACAGACAATCTTGGACTGCCCGTATCCGAAGTAAAAGTTGGAATAAAAATACCCAACATAAATACTTTGACAGATAATTACGGATATTTTCAATTTTCCGTACCCAATGGAACTCATTCAATACAGTTTGAACATATTTCCTTCGAAAAAAGAGTAATAATTTACGATACCAATAAGCCTGAACGATTACAAATAATACCCTCACTTTTTAAATAAGCGTCAAAATCGACTACATTTTCATAAGTAAAATCTTTGAACGTCTTAAAGCGTCCAAATTCAATCATCCGTTTTATTAGTGATTTATTTTGTGATAGAACCGTTAACGAGGGGTTACGGCGTTTTAATTCATCCTCAATAAATGAAATAACGGAGTGTGTTTTAGTCTCCTCTTTTTTATTCCACTTCTTAACATCTTCTATTGTTTGACATTTGTCTGATAGAGCAAAGGCCTCAATTTCTCGCATTATCCGTTTTGCTTGTCCGTTTTTGCTTACAGCATTAGGATGATTCTTTATAATGCCTATTTCTCCCTTTTTTTGTTCAAACTGATTTAATAGCAAATCAATCCCGGTAGAAATATATACTTTCTTTCCGGTTAATTTATCATATACATAAACCTCCAAAGCAGCCTGTTTATCAGTCTTATTAGCGGTCTTTTTCCTATTGAAAACAAAGCGTAATTTTAGGCTATCCATTTTTCTACCAATTTTTCTACTTTTCGCAAATATAGTAGAAATACTTTTGATTTTTCTTGTTTTCGTCTGTTTTTAGATGTTTTGTAATGTGCTTTACAATTGGTATAGAATAAGAAAAACCGCTAAAATAGCGGTTTATTCTGTGGAGCTGGAGGGAGTCGAACCCTCGTCCAAACAAGGAACTAATTTGCTTTCTACATGCTTATCTTTGCTTTGATTGTCGGGAATGAGCAAGACCAAAGCCACCAACTCAAACCTTAGCTTCTTAATTTAAGACAAGAGCCGAAGCCTCCCCTATCCTATCTCCGATTTACCTACACCACCGATTCGGAATGCTTCGAAGCCACAGCTTCCGGGTGATGTCTTGTCCTCACACCTGTGCAAGGATTAAGCTATATCTACTATGATTCGATTAAGCAGCAAGAGCGTAATTTTCTTCGCCAGTTAAAAATTTGACGTCTAAGATTATAGTGCCAGCCGACTATGCACTGCATGCTTACAAACCACTTCATCTCGCTGTCAAAACCAGTCAGCCCCATGGGTTTATTACCATCTGATATATAACGCTTTAATATCAAAATATAGATATTGAGTAACAAAAAATGGTGAAAATTTGTCTAAACAATATCTGAATACAAAGATAATTCTTTTTTAGTATACCGACCAAATTCAATAGAGATTATTGCTATGTTACGAATTAAAGACTCAGATATATTAAACAATAAAAGATAAGATTCTCAAAAAAAAACGATCAATCATTAGAATCTGACCGGCATACCTATCTTAATATACTTTTACTGTTTTTTCAACTAACTCCTTTATTTTTTCTCTTTACTATTTTCTTTGAAAACTTCATATAACTCATCGAGATAAGCATAAAATTCCCCCTTTCAGACATTAGTAAAGGACTTTAGGCATTAATTAAGTATGACCCGGAGAATCCTTAGGGAATGTAACCATAGCATTGTATATACCAAAGATTAATAATTTTAGCTTCTTATAATTGCCGTCAGAAAATAAAGGCTTTGATAGAAAAAGATTTTTATATGTCTACTCTTCCTTTTTTATATTGAGAAGGGGTACAATTAAAATGAATCTTAAAACATTTACTAAAGTAAAAAGGATCTTCAAAACCAACTTTATAAGATATTTCTGAAACATTGAATCCACTATTCTTTAGCAATATGGCACTTTCTGTTAAACGTTTTATTTTGATTAATTCATTTGGGGCAAATCCAGTAATACCTTTTACCTTTTTAAAGAAAGTAGTTCTACCATAGCCAGACAGTTCAACAAACTTCTCAATAGTGAATAGACTGTTATGGTAATTATTGTCTAATATTTTTTCTATCTTTTCATAAAAAGTTTTATCCTCTTCGGTAGTATTAATAAGAGTTTCATCAATAACAAACTCTTTAGAGAAACGCTTTTTCAGCAACTCCCGTTGTTCTATCAATTTTATTACTCTTTTTTGTACATACTTCAGGCTAAAAGGTTTTGTAATATATGCATCTGCACCGCTATCTATTCCTTCGAGTTGATGTTCGATAGAAGAATGTGCAGTAACCAGAATGATTGGGATATGGCATGTTTGAAATTCTTCTTTGAGTTGACGGGTCACTTCAAATCCATCCATTTCGGGCATCATTACATCACAAATTATAATATCGGGATTTGTTTCAATAGCTTTATGTAAGCCGTCTTTACCATCCACAGCACTATCAACTCTCAGTCTGTCACGAAAACCATCCATTAGAAAGTTTCGTATATCGTCATTATCGTCTATAATCAATAATCTATAGTTTTCAATAATACTGCTATTTATTGTATCTATCGGCTCTAGCTCTAATATCGATTGATAAATGAAATGTTCGGCATCAGTATGCGATTCAGTTATATCTAAGTCTTTTTTATCGGTAAGAAGATTTTCTCCGGTATAAATATTTTTATCTGTAGATAATTCAATTTTAAAAATAGAGCCTCCACCTACATTATCCTCAAAATATACCTTACCCTTGTGTACTTCTACAAACTCTTTTACTAGAGAAAGACCAATACCTGTTCCTGAATCAGAATAATTTATCTGACTAAATCGACTAAACAATAAATGTTGTTTATCTTTCGAAACCCCTATTCCACTATCTATAATTGCAATTACACATTTTTGAGCAGATTGTTCTTCAGTAAGCAAGACTTCTATTGTTCCTTCTTTGGGCGTATATTTAAAAGCATTTGATAGCAGATTGTAAATAACTTTATCAAGTTTTTTTCGATCAACCAGTAAAAATAATGATTCGACAGCATTAGTAAATAAATAATTAATTGCTCTTCGTTCGGCTAACTCTCTAAATCCCGTATATATATTATATGAAAAGTCAACTATATCAATTTCCTCAAGATCAAGCTTGAGTACATCATTCTGCAATTTTCGAAACTCTAACAATTGATCGATTAGTCTTCTTAAATTTAGCGAGTTGCGATTCAACACCGCCAATTGTTTGTATGCGGCTTCAGGAAGACTGTGTAGTTCGCTCATATTCTCTACAGCACCTTGTATTAGAGTGAGAGGTGTTCTGAATTCGTGAGATATATTTGTAAAAAAACGTAATTTATGGTTAGTTAGCTGCTTTTCTATTTCAATGGCATTATTTAAACGGTTAAATTTAATTATGAGTCGAAATACAATGTAAAATAGTAATAGAATCATTAAAGAATAAAGAACATATGCTATTGACGACTTCCATATCGGAGGAGTTATTGTTATTTCCAGCGAAGTATATTCTTCATTCCAGATTCCGAAAGAGTTTGTACCTTTCACCTTAAATATATATTTACCGGGAGGTAAATTTTTATATGTTGCAATATTGCTATGAGAGGGAGTACTCCATGCTCTGTCATAGTTTTCTAAAATATAAGTATAACAATTTTTTTCGGGGTTCCGTAAGTCCAATGTAGCAAACTCAATTGTAAAGACATTTTGTTTGTTGCTGAGTTTGATATTATCAGTGTAGGTTATAGACTTATTTTTTGATAATGAATCTATATTTCTCCAATCTATTTTATCTATTTGCAATCCAGTTATTAAAGCCTTTGGAGTTAGAGTATCCGGTTTAAATTTCTGAGGATCAAACATCATTAATCCATCTAAACTACCCCATAGCATAGTCCCGTTTTTACGCTTAAAAGCTGCACCTTCATTAAATATATTACCATATATATTTTGGGCAAACTGAAAAGTGACCACAGAATAGTCTGTTTTATTAAAGCGAGATAAACCTCCTTCGCTGCTGAGCCATAAATAACCGTTGTACTCCAACATCCCTACAACATAATTCTCTGGCATTCCTTTATTTATGACAAATGACTGAAAATGTTCGGGATTTTTTTTAGTTGCTTTCACATATTTGTTCAATCCTCCACCCGCTGTACCTATCCATATCACTCCTTCCCTATCCTGAAAAATTGTTTTTATATCATTACTGCTCAGAGAATTCAATTGGTTCGGATTCATTTTATAAGATGTATAAGCATCTGGATTCTGTATAAGTTTATCCGGATCAAATTTAATTAAACCATCGCTACTGCCAGCCCATATCATACCTTCTCTGTCTTGCAAGAGATAGCGAAACATACTTTGATTTCCTTTATCAGAAAGAAAATTTCTAAATATAAAATTCTTACCTTTTTCATTTTCGATAATAACACTGATTCCTCCTTTGAAAGATGCAACCCATATTCTCTCTTTGTTGTCTTTTATCAAATGGAATATTTCTTTATCATGCAACGATGTAGGGTCGTTATCTTTATGTGTAAAGTAATTTATTTTTTTGAACGTGTTTATATCAAACAAATAAATACCTCCTCCTTTTGATCCGACCCACATTCGCCGTTGTCCATCCTCGACCAATGCATAAGGATTCAAGTTCTCGGCAATACACCTTCCTTCTGTTATCATTGAATTATAAACATATAAGCTACCGTTTTTAAGCCCTATCCAAATGTTACCATTCGAATCTTCGCAAATAGAACGTACATTATTCGTTTTACCAACAATATTATTGATCTCGGGACGCATTATATGAACATAATCCGGATTTTTCACAACACGTATAAGCCCTGCATATTCACTCCCGATCCAGATATTACCAAATCGATCTTCGGCAATCGAGAGAAGATAGTTCGATGGTAAGCTATGTTGATTCGATTGATTTGTATAATTAGTTAATTTTTCAGATTTTGGATTATAACAATATAGTCCATAACCATAAGTCGCAATCCAGAATATTCCCTTCGAATCTAAAAAGATATTATCTATTGCAAATGAGTGGTGCATTGATTTTATTAAAACAGCCACATCTGTGGTCAAAAGACTCATCTTACGTATTTTAGAATCTATTCCGTTACAATACCATAATACTCCTGATTGATTGTAAAACCAAACTGCATTTTGTTTATCCCGTACAAACCAGATTTCTCCTTTCGTATAATCAATGTCATTATTCAAATCAGACAGATAAAACTTATTTTCCGGTATATTATAGATCCATAGTCTCTGAGTTTCGGTCAAAACAAGTAATTCTTTAGCAGAAAAACGATAAAGACTAATCAATGGATCGCCAAAAGTCGTAACTATTTCCTCGAAACTATTTTGTTGCATATTATAGATAATTAAGGTCGATTCGAGTGTCGAAAAGAAAATCTTCTTATCAATTTCAATAGCGTGAGTAAAAGAATATTTGTCGTTATAATAAATTTGAACGGCACCTTGCTTTGTAATCTTTTTTAATCCTTTGCGAGTTCCAATCCAGATATTACCAGAACTATCTTCCTTAAAAAAACTACAACCTTCAGAAGGTGAAGAATATACTGTTTTATCAAATTTTTTATTTTGTTTTTCTTGTATACATATAGCACCATCAGTTGGTCCCCATAACCATATTTTGCCTTTAGACGATTCGTTGAAATTAGTGTATGTCAATAATTTTCCGGTTTCATCCTCTATATGCGTAAATGTATCAGCAACCGGGTTATAACAACTAAATTCGTTTTTATACGTTTTTACCCAGAGATTACCATTACTACTCACATATAAATCTCGGATTCGATGGTCGCTTAAAGCATTTTCCGGCTGATAAGAACGAATGTTGTATCCATCATATCTATTCAATCCATCAAGAGTTCCCGACCATATAAATCCATTTTTATCTATAGTGATGGCTCTAACCGTATTTTGAGATAAACCGTTTTTCGTACTGATTTGAGAAAAGTTAATATTATCAGCATCAAGTGTAGGAAGGTCGACAAAACCAAATACTACTATTAATAATATTTGTAATTTTTTTTTCATTTAATCAGATTCTTAAGGATATTAATATAACAAATATATAAATATTTACTGTGAAATAGTACGTTTCAAACATTAGCTTGACGCATCTACAAGAAACTCGAAATAATAATATATTATTGATAATAAAATACATACACATCAATAGAATCGAGTCCGCGTATTGTAATCCATCATTTTGAACTGATTTGCATTTTAATCCATATCGCTCGATTATAGATTTGCTACGTTAACTTTTATAATACAAAATTGTAAAACATTGTTAAATGGATTATTGCATGAAAAACTGTAAAAAAAGACGGAAGTACCACTACCTCAAAGGTAAAGCACTTCACCTATTGTTTGTAATGTTATTATTAACGATAGCAATACATTCTGCTGCACAAGGCAAATCAATAACAGGAGTTGTTATTGATAACCAGAACGAGCCGATAATCGGAGTAAGTGTTTCTATTGATGGAACCACTAATGGAACAATAACCGATATCAATGGTAATTTCTCTTTATCGAATGTTCCCCCTAATTCCAAACTTCAATTTAGTTATTTAGGATACATCAGCCAAAAAGTTGTAGTCGGAAATAATAATACGTTGAGAATTACATTAATTGAAGACACACAGGCTTTAGACGAAGTAATAGTGGTTGGTTACGGAACACAAAAAAAATCAGATGTTACAGGTGCTATGGTAAGCGTAGGTGCTGATGAGTTAAAAGCACGCCCCACGACCAATGTATTCGAGGCCTTGCAAGGAAAGGCTGCAGGCGTGGATATCCGAACCAGTGACCGTCCGGGAGAAATGGGTGATGTATTGATACGCGGAGTAAGGTCTTTAACTGCTTCAAGTTCGCCACTTTATGTGGTAGATGGTGTACCATTGAATAGCACAATAGGTAAAACACCGGAAGAAAGCCGGGATAATCTATCTCCTAGAGGAGGAGCTTTAGAGTCTATAAATCCTTCCGATATAGAATCTGTCGAAATACTAAAAGATGCTTCTGCAACAGCTATATACGGTTCGCGCGGAGCAAATGGTGTTGTTCTTATTACAACAAAAAAAGGAAAAGAAGGACGTTTTGTTATCAATTACAATGGATCTCTTTCAATAGAGGAACTCAAAGATCGCACTACATGGATGTCGGCAGGAGAATATCTCGAATGGAGACGTTGGGCATATTATTACCGCGATCCGAGTATTTATCCCCGAGGAGATCAACCTACTATCGAAAATGATAAAGCAATATTCAATGGGAATAACGACCCTTATGCCTGGGCAAATATATCGAAAGGTTGGAATAACGGAACTTGGGATGGTTCGAAAGTAGCAACTACAGATTGGACTGATTTTGTGACACAGACAGGGATTACCACAGAACATACAATCAGTGGGTCGGGAGGCACTGAAAAAAGCCGATCTTATGTATCTTTCGGATACCTCAATAATAAAGGCACAATAAAAGGTCAAGATTACGACCGATATACAGCTAAGTTGAGTAATGACCTGCAACTTACACCCTGGTTATCTTTAGGATCATCTATAAATACCACATACAGTATTCAAAACTACGGAATGTCTAATGATGGAGGTACTACTTCAGGCCCTAACAGTGCTTATGCAGCTGCTCAGAGAAACCTTCCTTATGCTGTTCCTTATGATGATAACAATAATCGTATTGAATATCCCGGAGCTGACTCTAAAATTAAAACAGTAGTTGATGAATGGAAATATTCTACTGATGAGCGTAAAGTATTCAGAGCATTAGGTAGCTTTTATGCGCAGTTTAATGCCGGCAAAATATGGTCTCCACTCGAAGGATTGGCATATAAGGTTAATTTTGGTCCCGATTTTCGTTATTACCGTCGGGGTATGTTCAATGATGAAAGCAGTGTAAACCGTGAAGGTGTAAATTACGCATCACTTACCAAGAGTACTGACTTTTCGTGGACATTAGATAATCTTATTTACTATAATAAAAGCATTGGTAAACATGACTTTGGTCTTACATTCTTGCAAACAGCTACAAAATACGAATACGAATATAACTACATGGCAGCAGAAGGTATTCCATTGTCAAGCTCCCTGTGGAATGCATTGAATACAAATAATATCAGTTCTTTGAAAAGCTGGGATTCTTCTTTAACTGAAAAACAACTGCTTTCATATATGGCTCGTATAAACTACACATACAACAGCCGCTATATGCTTACAGCATCTGTGAGACGAGACGGAGCTTCCCAATTAGCAGAAGGTCATAAATGGGCTACATTTCCGTCTCTGGCTTTAGGCTGGCGAATCGATCAGGAAGATTTTATTAAAGATGTTTCGTGGATCAGCCAATTAAAGCTGCGATTAGGATATGGCGTGACGGGTAATTCAGCTATTGATCCTTATCAAACAAAAGGAGGTATTGTAAGCCTGTTCTATCCATATGGCAGTTCTGCTACTCCGGGATATGTCGGTTACGAGTCGTTAATCGGAGGTGGAGCTGTGGCAATGGCTAATCAGAATCTGGGATGGGAAAAAACAAAGCAATGGAATGTCGGTTTGGATTTCAATTTCCTAAACGGACGTGTTAGCGGTATTTTTGATATTTATACTTCACGTACGACTGATCTGTTGATGCAACAGTATATTCCGTCTCTTACAGGCTATATGACCACTTACAATAATATCGGTGAGACTAAAAATTTCGGTTATGATCTGACCCTAAACCTTGTACCGGTCAGAACTCGTGATTTTGAATGGTCGATAGGTGTTAATGCCGCATATACAAAAAATGAAATTGTATCACTGTCTAACGGCAAAGAAGACGATATAACCAATGGTTGGTTTATTGGTGAATCAACAGGAATAATTTATGGGTATGAATCAGCCGGTCTTTGGAAAGAAGAGGATGCTGCAGAAATGGCAAAGTTTAATGCCAACGGACATAACTTTCAGGCTGGTATGACCAGACCGGTGGATCAGAATGGAGACTACAAAATAGATGCGAATAACGACCGTAAAATCATAGGGCATACCGATCCGCGTTGGACACTCGGACTGAATACTAATTTCACCTATAAAGGGTGGGATTTGGGTGTACAACTTTATGGACGCTTGGATTACACTTATAATAGCGGAGGTGTTTGGGTTGGAGGACGTTACAATGTACGTCACTACGATTATTACAACGAAAACAACAAAAATGCAGAGTATCAAAAACCAATATTCGACGAAGGAGGTATAGATACTTATTATAATATTTTAGGGTATAAGAACGGCTCTTATTTGAAAATCCGTAATATATCTTTAGGTTATACACTCCCCAATAAATTATTAAAGAGTACAGGTATGTCAAACCTCAAGATGTATGTTCAATGTAAGAATCCGGGTATGATTTTCAGTCATATAGATTTCTTGGATATGGATACTTATACGAATACCTATAATTCAGGTTTTACATTCGGGTTAAATGTATCGTTTTGATAATAATAAAAGCATTAAGAATATGAAAATACATAAAAATATATTTATCAGTCTAGTAGCCGGATCTCTGACATTAGCCTCGATAACCTCATGCAGTGACTTTCTTGATGAAGAGCTGTCAACAAAGCAGAATACCGATTACTTCGATACAAACGAAGGTATAGAGTCGTTAATGACCGGTATTTATTACAATTTACGCTACCATTTTTCTTTCGAGTGGGGATATTCCACAACCAATTACGGAACTGATGAGTTTATTGTTGGTGGAGATGGTGCCAATGCCATGTGGAATACATACAGCTCGAGTTTGAATTCAGATGTACCCGAAGTCAATATAAATACAACGCATGCCTATGATATATGGGATAATATGTATACAGGCATTGCATCAGCTAACCTTTTGATTCAGAAATGTGAGACCAAGTATACAGGCTCAATGACAGATGAAATATTAGGAACAGCTCATTTCATGCGAGGTTTCAATTATTTAAAACTATTAAGACAATACGGAGGTGTCCCTCTAAAATTAACACCATCGACTACTGTCGAACGCGAATTTGTGCGATCTTCTGCTCAAGAAGTAACAGAGCAGGTACTTGCTGATTTATTAGAAGCTTATGCTAAATTACCATCAACGAAATCGGTCGAAGGGAAGCTTACAAAATCGGCAGCAGCGCATTTTCTGGCTAAGACCTATTTGTGGCGTGCATCGGAAATCAACGACAGCTGGAATTCTGGAACGAAAAGTTCCGATTTGGACAATGTAATTAAATATGCCTCGGAAGTGATTTCTGCACATCCGCTAACAGCCAACTACAGCAGTCTTTGGGCATATACCGGACCTGATGGTGCAAATGAAAAACTTTCAGAAATAGTATTAGCTGCACAGTTTACATCAGCAGATGCTACTCAGGGTAGTTATGGCAATCAACAACACTTGTATTTTCCGAGTATTTATAGAGATTTGCCGGGTATGGCTCGTGATATTTCAGGAGGCCGTGAATATCAACGTCTCCGCACAACCTATTATACGTATAATGTGTATAATCATGAGACTGATTCTCGCTTATGGAAATCGTTCCGTACTAAGTTAAACTGTACTCAAGCATCCGTAAAAGGGACTAATGCCACTTATATAGCCGGAGACAGAGGGGTAATGTACATATTAAACAAACCGGGAGATACCCGTTTCTCAGAAATATGGAATAAAGAAACTGTTAAAGACGGAGAAACAGACAAGTTAGTACCAACGGTTTTTGCTATCTATCCGAAAGGAACTGATGCCACATCTAAGCCTATGGAGACCGATACTTATGTGAAGTACTACGCTCCGTTGAACAAATACTCCGACGGATCGCGTAAAACAGTATCTCAGGAAAGTGGCTACAGAGACGGAATATTGGCTCGTTCGGCCGAAGATTATCTCTTCATTGCAGAGGCTTACATCCGTAAGGGAGAATATGGACAGGCTGTATCGTACCTTAATCAACTTCGCAATCGGGCTCAATGGAAAGCCGGAGAAGATCGTGCCGGATATACTGATGGAGGAGCTGCATGGAACGAGAATGCATTAGGTTGGTCAGTGTATACGGCTGTGGCAGGTAAAGGTACATTCTGCGACCGAAATTCGTATTACGAATCGAACAACCTTCAGATGGGATCACTAAATGCTCAAGCATCCGAACTGTCAATAACAGACATTACTTCTATAGGTAATCTGCCTAAAGAAGATCAGGATATTTGTTCAAAATTAGGATATAGTTCAGCATACGATGTAGCAATGTGCTTCTTACTAAACGAGAAAACGCGCGAAATGTGCGGCGAGTTTCAACGATGGGAAGACCTCGCTCGTACAAAAACTCTTGTTAACCGAGCTAAAGCCTTCAATAAAGATGCGGCTCTTAATATACAGGATTATCATATGCTGCGTCCTATCCCTCAAACTTATTTGGATATCATTCAAAAAAATGGAAAAGCTTTAACTGCTGAAGAAAAGAAAGCCGAACAGAACCCCGGATATTAATGATTCTGATCCCTTTATATACTTAATAGAACAAAAAAAATTGAAGACTCATTCAATATACTAATTTGTTGAATGAGTCCTCTTAAACCGTTATAGATTATGAAATTTTTTTTAGTTATCGGATTCGTATCCATATTAGGGCTTACATCCTGTAAACAACCAAAAACATCAACACCTGAGGTTAACGACTCCAATACACCATTGCACTTACTTGATCCCGATTACAAGTTTGCATATAAAGAGTGGAATACTGAGGAGATTAAGCAATTTTTGGATCGAATATATATTTATCTCGATAAATCGACTCCGACTCGGGTAATAGATAAAGAATCGGGAAAAGAAATTTTGGATTACACACAGATCGACCAACACTCGCAATTAGAACAAGGAGATTTCAGGCTGGCAAGTTACGAATGGGGCGTTACTTATACGGGGATGATAGAAGCAACCCGAGCCACCGGTGACAAGCGTTATCAGGAATATGTAACAAAACGTTTACGTTTTTTAGTCGAAATGGTTCCTCACTTCTCTAAATTAATCAAAGAATACAATGTCATTGATGGACAAATGCGCCAGATTATACAGCCCCGAGCATTAGATGATGCCGGAGCCATGTGTGCTGCTATGATTAAATTAAACCGGATTTATCCTGATCTCAACTGCAACGATATGATAAACAATTATATGGATTTTATCGAAAATAAAGAGCATCGGCTCGCCGATGGTACGTTTGCACGTATGCGCCCGCAAGCCAACACTCTGTGGTTGGATGATATGTATATGGCTATTCCTGCTCTTGCTCAGATGGGAGCATATACTGGCAAGAAACGGTACTTCGATGAAGCTGCCCAGCAAATAAGTCTGTTTAGCAAACGAATGTTTGTTCCTGAAAAAGGATTGTATATGCATGGATGGGTAGAGAGTGCTGAAAGCCATCCAGCTTTTCATTGGGGACGCGCTAATGGCTGGGCATTGCTTACGATGACTGAAGTATTGGAGGTTTTGCCACAAGATCATCCGGAAAGACAAAATATACTGAACCTTTACAAAGCTCATGTCAAAGGCATTGCATCCTATCAGTCCGGTACAGGATTCTGGCATCAGTTACTCGATCGAAATGATTCTTATCTGGAAACATCAGCTACTGCTATCTTTGTTTATTGTATTGCTCGCGGAATTAATAAAGGGTGGCTTGATGCCGTATCGTATGGTCCTGTAGCTCAACTAGGTTGGAGTGCCGTCTCTACAACAATCAATGATAAAGGTCAGGTCGAAGGTACTTGTGTCGGAACAGGTATGGCATTCGATCCTGCATTCTATTATCATCGCCCGGTGAATGTATTTGCTGCTCACGGTTATGGTCCTGTACTTTTGGCTGGTGCAGAAATAATTAATCTCATTAATAAGTTTTTTCCTCAGATGAATGATAGTGCCATTCAGTACTATTCAACTAAACCAAATACGACCAAACCGATATTCGGTGTTGATGGTCAAACTTATTAATAGGCAATTTGATCTTGTCTGAATATCTCGAATCTCATCTTATTAAAATACGATCAATAATCAGCTATAAGTAACGATTTAAGTTACTTATAGCTTTAATAGTTATACTACCTTATTGTTAAAAATTAAAATTATAAATAAAACATAAACTTGTTTTATTTTAATACAAAGAGAGTATATCAGGCCGGAAATTTTTTGTTCGATAAAGACCCTTTTACAAGAAGACTACCGATACGAAGTCATTTTAAGCTTGAGAAAATGCTAGTTAGAAATACATTTTGGAACAAAAAAAGACACTTATTGAACAGTTAAAAAAAAGGAAGAATAATTAATCTTTGTGTTTTATAAAAAACTCTCTCAAAAATGTTAAACATCCGTTTATTATTTCTTCTTCCAATTTTATTATCCAGTCTTAACGTTTATTCTCAGGTAGACAGTACATACATAAGCTCTTTTAATCAGGATTTCTCTGCCCGCTCTTATATAACAACAAAGATTTCGGGTCTCGATAAAATGACTAAACAAGAATACATCGGGCTCATATACCGGATCAATGCTCCGGTAGGAATAGGTATAGGTGCATCATGGAAGAATTATTCATTTGCCTTCAGCCGCAGGATTGGGTTTCTAAGGGATCCTGAAAAAGGAAAAACAAATTCACTCGAACTTCAGTATTACGGTTATAGGCGGAAGTTTGCATACACTTTATCTTTACAACAACATACCGGATTTTATAATGAAATAATGAATCCCGATGGAGCTTATACAACATACCCAAAAATGAAACTTCATATGTATGGAGGGACTTTTCAATGGGTTTTTAATAATAAGAAATTTTCCTACAAAGCGGCATTCAATCAAAACGAGCAACAACTAAAGTCAGCGGGGAGCTTTCTTCTGGGAGCAGCTGTTTATTACACAAAGCTTAACACTGACACCCTGAAATTATTTTCTAATATGGAGAGTCTTCATGAAAATATACAATTCGGAATCACCGGAGGATATGCATATTCATGGGTATTGGGCAAATCATGGTTTGTTACAGGGTCTCTCGATCTGGGAGTCAATTTGGGACATAATAATCCCAAACAAATATTTAATGAGAAGATGAAGATCTATCCGACACTAAACAGCCGTATCGCTGCAGGCTATAATCTGGATTCATGGTCTTTCGGTCTATCTTCTTATTATAACCGCGTGTATCTATTTATTGATGGAAAAGATAACCTGAGTGTAAATGAGTTCAACATACAACTTACATTTATAAAACGATTTAACTGGGGTAATAAGTTCGTTAATAAAACATTAAATGAGACTAAACAGAAACTGGACAGATTCGGGTTCTAATTTATATCCGGATAATTGAATTAGAGGAAATAGTACTTATTGAATATTTTCAATTTATTTAAAATGTCTTTTTGGAACAAAAAAGGACATTTTTAGAACGAAAAATATCGGGCAAAAGGGTTGATCTTTGTAATCAGGAAAAGATATAATTTTTCTGAAATAGATTGAGTCCAATATCAATAAGTAATTAATAAAAAAGAGATGTTATGAAAAAAATTCTTTTAATTCTTTTAGTAATAGTATCAACCGGAGCTTCAGCTCAGAGTATTTTGAGCCGTCTCCATTTCGGAATTAAAGCCGGTGGTAATTACAGTAATTTTACCAATGCAAATTTTGACACAGATCCATTGATGGGTTTTCATGCAGGAGCTATAGTTGGCTTTGATTTGATCAAAGGCTTATCGGTTCAGCAGGAGTTTCTCTTCTCAACACAAGGTGCAGAAATTAAAGGCGACAATAGTCTTTTCGATAAAGATAAGCTGGAACTGTCATATATCTCAGTTCCTATTCTATTAAAATATAAAACCAGCATCGGTATTTATATTGAAGCCGGACCTCAATTCAATATGCTGGTCTCTGATGTAAAAGATACCGGGTTTGATGAATTTGCAGATAAGGTAGATGCCGGCATTGCCGGAGGTATAGGTTATCAATTTAAGAACCTTGGGATTGGAGCAAGATATTATACTGGGCTAACTAAAGTTGGAAAATTTGACTCCTCTAATATAAAGCCGGACTTTAAAAACAGTGTATTACAAGCAAGTATATTTTATATTTTCTGAGAATATTTAATTAGAAGTCATAAGACAAGACAAAAGATTAGTTGTTCTGCAACTTAATCTCTTTGTCTTCTTTTTCTTAGAAAACCGTGGTATAAAACTCAACTATGCCTGAAATCATTAGGAGTCAAACCTGTATGCTTTTTAAAGAATCGTCCGAATAAAGATGGAGTAGGAAAATTATACTCATCTGAGATTTGTGTAGCCGTCAGGTTGGTTGTTCTTAATAAAACTTTTATTTTAGTTATGACAAAATCATTAATCCAAACTAAAGCTGTCCTCCCTGTTGCCTTATAAACATTTTGAGAAAGACCACGTGCTGTCATATTCATTTTATCTGCATAAAAATTAACCGTTCGATCTTCTTTGTGGTATATTCCAATCAAGTCTATAAATTGCTTCATGACATTGTTCTTATCTACCTGGATTTTAGATTGATTTAAGTCGATAGACATATATAGGCTGCTAATCTTAGTCAAGTATCCGGATAATACCCCTTTTATCATGCTCTCTCGAAGAGTTACATCATCGCTATCACTGTCATATAAATGCAATATCAGTGAATGGAATTCTATCAGGATATACATATCCTTTTGTGAAACTTTTAAACTAGGGGTTCTTAGCGTTTTTTCAATAATCCCATAACGGTTATGTAAATTAAGGTCAGATATAAAATCAAAAGAAAAGAATAAAGTTTTGAGCTCCAGATCATCACTTTTTGATATCAATTCTATCAAATGGTCAGATGGGATAATAAGGATAGACTCTTCTTCTATCGCATATTCCTCCATATTTATTTTGATACTTGCATAGCCTTTTGTGCACAAAGCAAAAGTAATCTCCTCAAACACGTAAGGTTCATTTACTCGATATTCCGCGTCCGGATTTTTTAATAAAATAAAATTATTCAGATAACCTAGTTTCTTTAAATCTAACCTAGTTGTTTGTTTCGACTTCCATATTTCTTTTTTATTCATAATCAATTATAAATATTAAATATTCAGTTTGCGGCTTACTAAAGTATAAAAATAAAAATTTGGAACAATTCAGAATAATATAAAAAGATAAAAACAATACAATTGACCACATAATAGAACTATCAAAGTGCTTTTTTGAACAATTCCGGACAATAAGAATCTCTAAATTTTGGAATTCAATTTAAAGAAAACCTGCAGAAAATATACAGACACATCTTTCCGAAAAAAACAGAAATAGATCCTATGGATACATCAACCAGATTAGACAATATGGATTACAGGATTGCTAATAAATTATAAAAAAATCAAACTTCACCTGAATATTTATTTTTAACAAATTGTATTTAAATAAAAAATTCTGTAAATTTGATTGTCTACCAGAACACAGAACACAAGATAAAATCAATGATAGTACCACCGATTCTCATAGAGTTGCTAAGCAGAATAAGAGGGGCCAAACTTTATCATAACGCTTATATGGGTTGCCGAGTATATGTACCCCTTTTACTTAACTATGCTCCTTTTAAAGTAAGAACAAAGCTTTATTTTGAAGTTGTCAATGACAGCCTAAGGCTAAATGTTAACGTCTCTTCAAATGATTATACGGCTATGTGGTGCAGGCAGGAAACCGATCGTATCAGATCAATGATCGAGGATCAGTTTCATGAAATTATATTCAATTGTGAATTGATATACCGAAATATCCCTTTAGCAATTAGGCTCAAAGACAATCTTTTTCCTATTTTGAGAAATATAACACCTCACCTGGCTGGTGCACTTCGGTTCCTGTGCAAGATGAAAGTATCGATATTGTTATCCGGAAACTGGATGGACAAATGGTTCTTGTCGATCACTCTGGCTTTGATACGTTATAGGAATAAAAGGATTAAAAAGTTATACATCTTCTTGTCTAATGCTCGAATTCCCGATCTTGAGAAGGATCTGAATACCCAATGGCCTGATATTAAGCTTCCCGTCTTTCTGGTATCAGTAGAAAGTTTGAGTTTTGATATCATTACCCATGAGGCACTACTTGAATCTGTTGATTCACAGACAATGATTATTATTGATGACTGCCACCTATTCAAATCACCTGAAGCTGTACGCTCATTGCGGATGATGGAAATAGCAGACAAGTGTAATTATAAATTAATGATGACGGATTCTCTGATTTTAAATAATATCCATGATATTTATATGCAGTATCGTATTCTCAATAAAGATATACTCGGTTATTATCATTGGGAGGATTTTTCTAAAAAGCACATAATCTATGGAGGAATAGGCGGAAGTCAAATACTGGGATATAAGAACCTGGCTTACCTGACCAGTCTGGCTGAACCTTATACGTACTCTATGCAGGAAGAAGAAAATATAGAGACAGACCTGATAATCAAAACATATATATGTGAGTTAACCGCTATACAAAAGGAGCTATATAAAAAGAAAAAAAACGAATTATTAACACTTATCGAAAGATATGAAATCAGATTATATGATATTTTTCGAATAATGGGTGAAATGGAACGGATTGTATGTGGTTATATTCCCACTAAATTAAAGGGCGGTAATTATGTGACAAATAAATTATCGCTTTTTGAAAAATTCACATCATATAAATCCCAGGTTGTTGTCTTTTGTAAATATCTTTTTGAGATTGATTTATTAATCAACTTCTGGGGACGAAAACAATGTGCTGTTTTTTGTGGTAAAAACAAAAAGGAAAGAGCAGCTGAGAAAATGCAATTCATTCGAAATAATAAAAAATATCTTATTTCAACATTGAATGTCAGGGAGCTTTGTTTGAGAGGAATTAATAAACCTTGTGAAATCATATTCTTTTCACTTTCCTTTAAATACAAAGGTTACAAAAGAGAATTGTCTTATATCAGGGATAACGGAATATCCCGTAACACCTCGATTAAACGTTTTATAACGAATAGTGGAATTGACAAAAACATCATAGAGAATCTGGCAAGGAAAGAAAAACTGGTTAATCAAATCAACCGGTTATTCGCAAATCGCCAGATGCTGAAAGAATTTGTTGAAGATCTATAGATACAAAAAAATATGATACGATGGATAGGAATGGGGATACAAGAATAGAAAAAATCTGGGGTACAGATCACCGTTTATATGAATTAATCGCGCCATTTGTTATGAATCCGGAAGTTATTCGCTTAAATGGCGGTTATCCTTTCAAGAACACGGAAGACCATCTTTGGTATATTTCCATTAAGGGAAAGAATATGGTAACCGGTTTTATTTCTATTGTGAATAACCGTTTATGCAATGATTTTACATGGCAGGACAAGGATGTATTAAAGCAGCTCTTAGAACGGGTTTTTAATGATATTGAAAAGGGAACACTCATCACCTTTGTAGCAGACAACTCTGATATGGGACTTCTCGAAGAAATGGGATTCTCTATGGAAAAAGAAGGAACTAAATATTTTAAAATGGCTAAGGTTATATGAAAGAATATACGAAAAATGTATATGAGATAACTCTGGATCGTATCGAATATATCTTTTCTGAATTTGAAAATATATACCTGGCTTTTTCCGGAGGTAAGGATAGTGGTGTAATGCTGAATATAGTTCTGGACTATATGCGCAAGCATGATATAAAGCGGAAAGTCGGAGTATTATATATGGACGTGGAGGCCTCATATAAAAGGACTGTCGAATTTATCGAACGGATGTTTCTCGGCAACCTTGATTTAATAGAGCCTTATTGGGTATGCCTTCCTATGATAACAACGAATGCAGTTTCTATGTATGAACCTTTCTGGATCTTTTGGGATCCAGACAAAAAAGCTAAATGGGTACGTCCGATGCCCGAACATAATTTTATAATTAACAGTAATAACCATTCCTTCGATTTTTACAAAGAGAATATGACTTTTGAAGAATTTGCTTTGCATTTTGGGGATTGGTATGCTCATAAGCATGGAAGCAAAAGAACCGCCTGCCTGATAGGCATACGTGCCGACGAAAGCCTGAATCGTTATCATGCCATATCCAGAAGAGATAAAGTATCTTATAAAAGCCAAAGGTATTCGACCAGAATAACAAATACAACTTATAATTTTTATCCTATAAGCGATTGGCGCACAGAAGATATATGGACTTATAATGGTAAATTCCGTAAGCTATATAACACTATCTATGATTTGTTCTATAAGGCTGGAGTTCCTTTATCTAAAATGCGGATTTGCGAACCCTATGGTGACGAACAAAAGGCTGGGTTAAATCTTTTCAAAGAACTCGAACCGGAAACATGGGTAAAGGTAGTCGATCGGGTCAGTGGTGCTAATTTTGGAAATATCTACTGCGGAACCAAAGCATTGGGCATGGGGAAAATAAAACTCCCCCAAGGACATACATGGAAGAGTTATTGTAAGTTTCTGTTAAAAACACTTCCTGATGAAACAAGAAAAATATATACAGTCAAGTTTATAAAGTTTATTCGTTACTGGAACCAAGTAGGTTCCCCTGTTAGCGATGAAGATATTCTTGAACTTGATCCAGACATGATTATTAATACCCATAAATACAGTAAGCGAGGAAAAGGAGATAAGGATGTCGTTCGTTTCAAAACGATACCCGACGTATTGCCCGGGCTGGATAATAAAACAGATTTCCTTTCCTGGAGACGGATGTGTATGGCCATTCTTAAAAATGATATTACATGCAGAACTCTGTCATTTTCTTTGACTAAAAAGCAGATACTGAAACAACAGGAATTAATCAGGAAATACCAGGAAATATTATGAACCATCAGAACTATCCTAAAGAAGCTTTTTTACAGACAGTAGAAAATATTTGTCAGTATATTGAGAGAATTGAGAATGTGAATGACAAAATCGATACTTTAAATTATGTCAGGTCTATGCTACATGAAATTAGTCCGATGAAGCATCACCCTGTAGATTTTGTCGCTTGGGAAAAATCAGAAGATGTGGAAGGGAATGATTACAATCCCAATAGTGTAGCCCCTCCTGAAATGAACTTATTAATTACCTCTATAGAAGAAGACGGTTATACAATGCCTATTGTCGGCAGTCCCGAAAAAGGAACAATCCGTATTGTGGACGGATTTCACCGCAGAAAGGCGGAACAGAGTTCAAAGAAAATAAGCGGGAGTACACTCGGCCGGCTTCCGGTTACTTATATACGCGAATCTAAACGGGAATTAAGTCAAAGGATGGCATCAACAATACGCCATAATAGGGCAAGAGGGACTCATGATATAACGCTAATGTCAGAAATTGTACGGGAATTAATTACTTCAGGAAAATCAGCAGTCTGGATTTCCAAGCATATAGGCATGGATATAGATGAGATCCTACGCTTGAAACAACTCACAGGAATTGCAGAATTGTTTAAATCAAGGGAATTCTCAATAAGAAATATTAACGATAAATAATAATATTATGATTAGAGTTTTGATGATTCTCAAAAACATCTGATTTTGATATCAAAATAAAGTCAGTGAACATCGAGCCTAGTCTCAAAACTTTAGCTTTTTTTGATGAGATACAGTTTAAGAAACTCATCACAGAAAACATAAAAGATGAGTTCAACAACGAAAAACAGGAAATTATAGAAACAATATCATTTAAATATAATCACCTACTATTCAACATCTTTCTTTAATTTTATTTGACTTTCTATTTTAGAAGAGTTAATGCTTTAAAATCAAAGCCAGTTCTCCTAAGTGTTTGTTTTTAAGATGATCATTATTTATGATTTTACAGTATAAAGGTCTCTTTTCGAAAATAAATAATATATTTGTAATAAATATTCTCAGGGAAATTACCTTCTTTTATTATATATAATACATATATTTGCCCTTCTTATGTGTGCGTACACATAACTGGTTAAATAATTTTATGGAAAAAGATCAAAAAGGAAATATACGAATTGTTGATATAGCAAAGCTTGCCGGTGTATCAGCCGGTACGGTCGACAGAGTATTACATAAAAGAGGCTACGTTTCGGAAGAAAAGAGAGAAAAAATAGAGAAGGTTCTTAAAGAGATCAATTATGAACCCAATATGGTCGCTCGCTTTCTCGCTTCTAAAAAGGTATACAATCTCTGTGTAATTATACCTAAGTATACCAGTGGAGATTACTGGGAACAGGTATATGGCGGTATAAACCTTGCCATTTCCGAATTAAAAAGTTTTAATGTATCAGTTGAATACCTGCTCTTCGATCAGCAGGACACCAAATCTTTCATGGAAATAACGAAAGATATGATGGGGAAAGGATACGACGGAATACTTATAGCTACATTATTTGGAGACAAAGTAACGGATTTAGCGAAATCACTCGATGAAAAAGAAATACCATATGTTTTTATAGATTCCAATATACCGGGGCAGAATAATCTCGCTTATTTCGGGGCAGACTCTTTTATCAGTGGATCCATTGCAGCCAAATTGATGGTGAAAGAAATAGGCAATAATGCTGATATAATTATCGCCCATATAAAAAATACGGATAAAGGCACATCCACTCAAATGCAGGGGAGAGAACAGGGATTTATGGATTATTTAAAGAAAATCCAATTTTCAGGTACATTCCATCATATAGAAATAGATCCGGAAGATTATATAAAGGCAATAAGAATAATAAAAGAAATATCACAGAGCTCTGCATCTTCGGTAGGAGGCATAGTCTTCAACTCTAGAATATATGAACTTGCATTTCTTTGTAAGAAGCTGAGTGACCCTCAAAACAAGATCATACTGCTTGGATATGACTCTATTGAAAAAAACATGAATGCTTTAAAAGAGAATCTTGTCTCATTTCTTATTGCTCAACGACCAGGTTTGCAAGGCTATGACGGCATCAAAGCTTTAAGCAATTATTTATTATTCAAACAGTATCCCGAAAAATTAAACTATATGCCCCTTGATATATTAGTAAAAGAGAATATAGATTATTATAATAATTTCAGACTATAAGTATTATAATTAAGGTCACATACCTATTTATAGCTTTGGCAAGTGTAATGATCTGAGGCTGTTATAAACTAAAAATATATCATTAGATACTTTCATTTACTTATAAGGTAAATATCAGAACGTCTTCTATGATAGAAACAAGCTTCCTTTATTTTACTTACCAAGTTAAAGACTTAATAAGTCTATTGCATAGAATATCAAATCATACAATAAAAGCTCTCTACAAATGGAAAACAATTTATTTGACATCAAAGGAAAAGTAGTAGTTATCACCGGAGGATATGGTGTATTAGGATCCAGCATGGCTGAATACCTGGCATCGAACGGAGCCAAAGTAGCAATACTGGGACGCTCTCTGGACAAAGGTGAAGCATTAGCTAAAAACATCAGAGAAAAAGGATATGACGTTACATTTTTCAAATCGGATGTCATGGATCAGGCAAACCTTGAATGCTGCAAAGAACAGATAATCAAAAAATACAACAAGGTAGATGTACTGATCAATGCAGCCGGAGGTAATATGCCAGGAGCAACAATTCCTCCCGATAAAACAATCTTCGATATAGATATCAATGATTTCCGTAAAGTTGTCGATCTCAATCTTTTCGGAACAGTAATCCCTACTCTGGTATTTGCCAAAGCAATGGTTAAACAAGGCAAAGGCAATATTATCAACATAGCCTCAATGTCTTCATTCCGACCTCTGACAAGGGTTATGGGATATGGCGTAGCCAAATCAGCAGTAGCAAATTTCACTAAATATATGGCAGGCGAACTTTCTCTGAAGTTTGGAGACAAATTCAGGGTAAATGCAGTAGCTCCGGGATTCTTTATTACAGAACAAAACAAAAATCTGATGCTAAATCCCGATGGATCTTATACCGACCGTGCAAAATCGGTTGTAGCCCATACTCCATTCAAGCGCTTCGGTGAAGCTAACGAACTGCTAGGATCTATTCATTATTTGGTTAGTGAGGCTTCAACATTCGTCAACGGATCCATTGTTGTTGTTGACGGAGGATTCGATTCATTCTCTATCTAAACTTGTATTATCAACAATTGACTAATATAAACACTGTAATCACTAAACACTTTTAAGGTCTCAGACCTGTTTATTGACTTTGTAAGCATAACAGCAGGAGCAGAGTATTGCTTCAGAACATGTCTTTAAATACGCTCTGTAACTTATCTATAATAAACAATAAATCATGATACTAAGCGAACAAACATGGAGATGGTACGGGCCTAACGATCCGGTAAGCCTGCTTGATATAAAACAAGCAGGAGCAACAGGTATTGTTACCGCCCTGCATCATATAAAAAACGGAGAAGTATGGACTATTGAAGAAATTCAAAAGAGAAAAGTTGAAATAGAAGCAGCCGGACTTACATGGTCGGTTGTCGAAAGTATTCCTGTACATGAATATATTAAAACACAAGAAGGAAACTACAAAGAGTTCATCGAAAATTACAAGCAAAGTATCCGCAATCTGGCTCGATGCGGTATAATGATTATAACCTATAACTTCATGCCGGTGTTGGATTGGACTCGTACCGATCTGGCGTATACCATGCCGGATGGTTCGAAAGCTTTACGATTCGAAAGAGCAGCTTTTCTAGCTTTCGACTTATTTATCCTTAAACGACCAAATGCCGAAAAAGATTATTCGCAGGAGGACATAGCTAAGGCGAAAGCTAGATTTGAAAATATGGACGAAGCCGAAAAGGATCTGCTTGTTCGTAATATGATAGCAGGATTACCCGGAGCGGAAGAAAGCTTTACCCTTGAAGAATTCCAGAGACAGTTGGACAGATACAACGGTATAGATGCTGAAAAGCTTCGCTCCAACCTTATATACTTCCTTAGCGAAATAGCACCTGTTGCTGATGAAGTAAACGCTAAACTTGCCATCCATCCTGATGACCCTCCGTTTGCGATACTAGGACTGCCACGCATACTCAGTACAGCCAGCGATTTTTTCAAATTAGTTCAGGCAGTACCCAATGATTCAAACGGTCTATGTTTTTGTACGGGATCATTCGGAGTAAGAGCTGATAACGATCTGCCTAAAATGATATTACAGTTCGGAGACCGCATCAATTTTGTACATCTTAGATCGACACAAAGGGATGAAGAAGGTAACTTTTATGAAGCCAATCATCTCGAAGGAAATGTTGATATGTACAATGTAATGAAAGGCTTTCTTGAGATTCAGCAAAAAAGACATATTTCGATCCCATTCCGGCCTGATCATGGTCATCAAATGATAGATGATCTAAACAAAAAAACAAATCCCGGATACTCGTGCATCGGACGCTTACGCGGACTTGCCGAACTGAGAGGGCTTGAGTTAGGTATAGCCAATAGTTTGTATAAATAAGGTCTCAGAGTTATTTATGGCTTTGACAAGTATAGTATCCTAAACTTATTATAACTTGAAAATATATCATTAAATACTTTCATTTATCTAAATAACAACAAAAGCAATCTTTATATGATTGCTTTTGTTGTTATTTAAGCGGATATTTTTCTTTCTATTTTATCTATAGAAAAACGATCTTTAAATAGCTGGAAAATTTTAAAAAAAAGGTATTATCCGAAAAAATGCAATTTCACTGTAACCTTTGTAACCTTTTTCGGAATCTTTTTGTAGAGGCGTAAATTATACGCCAGAAATAAAAACATAGCAGGCTATCTTATCTAACAGGTAAAAGTACCATTCGAAGAGTGAACATAAAAGATGTGACCTTTGTTACCTTTTCAAAAGAAAATATCCTATAAACATTTAATAAAAAACAAATTACAAGGAGAACCATCGAAATTCATTTCCCATTTCTGATTGTAACCTTTTGTTCCCCTCCAGCCATAACCTACTGATTATTTTATAATCTATTCTGCTTTTCGGATAATACAATAATGCTATATTTATCATTCTTAATCAGAATGATTCTACATAATTTTGCTATCTTTGCCTAACATTGAGGGCTTTTTGATAATAGGTCGAATAGGTTTCAACAATCAACTTTAGCTATTGATGGATTCAACCCTTAAAACGACACTGGTATTTGAGTAACAATAGTAGTAATGATTAACTGAAAAGAAAATATGCTTGCATTTGTCAATTGGGATGTTAATCCTGAACTAGTGAATCTATTTGGCCGAGAAATCCGTTGGTATGGCCTTTGCTGGGCTGTAGGTATTCTCTGTACATCGTATTTCATCCGAAAAATGTATGAGTATGAAAAACAACCGGAAAAATTATTCGACCGGCTGTTCTTATACGTAGTTATCGGACTTATTGTCGGGGCTCGTCTCGGACATTGTTTATTTTACGACCCAGTACACTACCTGTCTCATCCTTTGGAGTTATTTAAAATATGGGAAGGCGGACTTGCCAGCCACGGAGGAGCTATCGGAATGACTTTGGCCGTTTGCTTTTACGCACAGTCTATTAGTAGACAAAAGATCAACTGGAAGCAGTTTTCAATTTTTGGTCTTATAGGTCTTTTATTAGGTGTCCGATTGGGTTATTGTTTCTTCGATGCACCTGAAGTGTATCTGCAAAATCCACTGAAGATATTTATGTTATGGGATGGCGGATATAGTACAATAGGCGCATTCTTAGGACTACTTCTCGGATTATGTGTGTATATGGTATACCTCACCCGCGAAATGACTATAAGTGTTTTGGATCGCTTAGTCGTAGGTGTTGCTATCGGGGCAGCTTTTATACGTATCGGTAATCTTATGAATTCGGAAATTTACGGTGGACCAACCTCTATGCCATGGGGATTCAATTTCGTAAGGGATAGAAATTGGCATTTACCTCTGGAGATGGGAGGAGCAGGAGAATTACCTTGTCATCCGACCCAACTCTACGAAGCCCTTATCTATCTTATTATATTCGGAGCCACTATGTACTTGTTTTATAAAACCAATGCCAAAGAAAAACGAGGGCTGATACTAGGCATTTCCCTGATAGGAATTTTCTTTTCGCGTTTCCTGATCGAATACATTAAATATGTACAAGAACCTTTCGAAATACAAATGAGAGATACAATCGGGATGAATATGGGACAGCTGCTTAGCTTACCGTTTATAATCTGGGGAGTATGCCTCATATACAACTCTTTGAAGACGAATAAACAAAGCACTCAAAAATAACACCGGATCTCAGATCCGTTTACCGCTATGGTAAATTCATATACAATTTGATCGCTATAACTTTAGAATACATTATAAATTCTTACTTTTACATATAACAGTATTATGTTAAAACCTATTCAAATAAAAGAAGATCTTTACTATATTGGTGTAAATGACAGGACAAAAGCATTATTTGAAAACCTATGGCCTCTTCCTAAAGGAGTATCTTACAATTCATACTTAATAGTAGATGAAAAGACCGCTCTGTTTGATACTGTGGATATCTGTTATTCTGATGTATTTTTTCAGAAATTAGAATCTGCACTGAACGGGAGAGCTTTAGATTATCTGATTATAAACCATATGGAACCCGACCATTCGGGATCGTTAGGCTTACTCAGATCTAAATATCCGAATGTAGAGATTGTCGGCAATAAAAGAACAGCCGATATGATTACCGGATTTTACGGTATTACAGAAGGTATTAAAATCATAGCCGACAAAGAAGAACTTGCTTTAGGCAAACATAATCTGGTATTTTACCTTACTCCGATGGTTCACTGGCCTGAAACCATGATGACTTACGACTCGACTGATAAGATCATCTTTTCGGGGGATGCTTTCGGTACTTTCGGTACATTAGACGGAGGCGTTGTTGACCAACAATTACATGCTGAACGCTATTATGATGAAATGATTCGCTACTATTCAAATGTTGTTGGTAAATTCGGATCTCCCGTTCAGAAAGCCCTTGAAAAACTGAGTGGTTTGCAAATAGATTACATCTGTTCTACACACGGTCCTGTATGGACAATGCCGGAGCAAATACAAAAGGTTATTTCTATTTATGACAAACTAAGTAAATACGAAGGAGACGAAGGTGTTGTTATTGTATATGGCAGTATGTACGGAAATACAGAGCAGATGGCCGAAACAATAGCTCACGAACTTGCTCAGCAAGGCATTAAAGAGATTGTAATGCATAATGCATCCAAGCGCGCTCATTCTTATATCATCCGTGATATATTCAAATACAAGGGTTTAATTATCGGATCACCTACATACAACAACCGCCTGTTCCCGGAAATAAGTGCTATACTGGAAAAGATAGAAGAACGGGATATGAAAAACCGTTACCTTTCTTATTTTGGTTCATTTACGTGGGCAGGAGCAGCAGTTAAACGCATTGCTAAATTTGCGGAAACAACGAATTTCGAAATTATAGGCGAACCGGTTGAAATGAAACAAGCCATGAATATTCCAACATATGAAGGCTGTATCAAGCTCGGTAAAGCAATGGCAGACAGACTGAAACAAGACAGATAAAGAGATAAATCAGTTATATATGATAAGGTCAAAGCGATATTCTTTGACCTTATTTTCTGAAAGAACTGAATCTTTTCTGTATTATAAAGATTATCTTTGATATACAAAACAGACAGTCTAAAATATGGAGTGGCATAAACTATTATCTTCAAAGAGATTCGGCATGGAAGAATACCATGACGACAGGCAGCACGATCGTTCTGATTTTCAGAGAGATTATGACAGGCTTATCTTTTCATCTCCATTCAGACGACTACAAAATAAAACTCAGGTATTTCCCCTTCCGGGAAGTGTATTTGTACACAATAGACTCACACATAGTCTCGAGGTTTCGACTGTCGGACGATCAATCAGTTTAATCGTATCCAAAGCACTCAACAAAAAGTATCCCGAATCGGATGCTGCTTTTGACGAATTAGGATCCATCGTTGCCGCAGCATGTCTTGCTCATGATTTAGGTAATCCTCCATTTGGTCATTCCGGAGAAAAAGCCATTGCGACGTATTTCTCTGAAGGAAAAGGACGTCCTTTATATCATGATATAATCAAAGAAGAAGGACGTTGGGAAGATTTTACAAACTTCGATGGTAACGCCAATTCCATACGGTTACTGATTCATCAGTTTGTAGGCAGGCGAAAAGGAGGCTTTGCTATGACGTACTCCATGCTGGCATCCATCATCAAATATCCGTTCTCATCGGAATTAGCTCATAACAAAGGTAAATTCGGCTTCTTCCAGTCTGAAGAAAATGCAGTAAAACAGATTGCCAAAGAATTGGGAATTCCGATTTTGCAGGAACAGCCGCTGAAACTGGCTCGTTATCCATTGGTATATCTGGTCGAAGCCGCCGATGATATCTGCTATAAAATCATGGATATAGAGGATGCTCATAAACTGCATATACTTACAACCGAAAAAACCATTGAACTATTCATGAACTTCTTCCCTTCTGAAAAACAGGAGAAGATGAAGAAGGTTATGGAGCACGTAAATGATGTAAATGAGCAATTGGCATACCTAAGATCAAATGTCATAGGACTACTTGTTAACGAATGTGCACAGGTCTTTATCAACAATGAAGAAGCAATATTGGAAGGTCGTTTTAGCGGTTCTTTAATCAAGTATATTTCAGATTTACCCTCTACGGCTTATAAAACCTGCACAGAATACAGCATCAAATATATATACCGGGCTAAGGATGTTTTGGATATAGAACTTGCCGGACATCGCATCATAGGAATACTTTTAGACGCTCTGATGGATGCTATCCTGAATCCGGATAAGGCATATTCTCAATTACTCCTCAGACGTGTTCCCGAACAATATGAGGTTCACGATAAATCACTATATATCAAAACACTCGCTATACTAGACTATATTTCGGGTATGACTGATGTTTATGCGCTGGATTTATACCGAAAAATAACAGGCATGAGTTTACCTGCTGTTTAAATTATCTTCGTGATGCTGGATAATATTCCTCATTTGAGGAATCATATAAGTATCATCTACAGCAAAATAGACTTTCTTCCCCAAATGTCCATTCGCTTCAATAAGATTTCTGTGCATAACCTTATTTATAGACAAGGCGATTAATTCCGTACAGTAGATTTTAGAATCATCATCACTATTGAAATCAAAGTCAAACTGTCTGTTATCTGACAAATATTTTAGTGCTGTAATAACAATACTGTCTCTGACCTCTTTAATTGTATCGAGGCGATATACACCCCAAGTAGTAATATCTTTCAGAAAGAACTGTAAACTTTCCTTTTTCACCCCGCCTATACCGGTGAATTCACTAGCCTCAGAATGAATGACAAATATACTATCACCGGAAACAGAAACTATACCGGCATGAGAATATAGCTGTTCTTTCTGAGATGTATTCTTGAAATACCCCGAGAAGAAACCATTTCCATGCCGGTATATTATATCTCCGTTTTCGAGCAGTAACACCTTACGTTCTTCAACTCCGTTTTTTTGAGTTGGAGAAGAAGTGCAGCTCGATATACAGATTAAAAAAAGTACAACAAACAGGTTATTTACCCATCGATACTTTCCACTCACCATCTTGTTTCACTAAGTTTAGGACATCTTCATCACCTTTAGGTGTTTTATAAGTAACCCAGGCGATGCTGTCTCCTTCGATAGAGTCTTTTACCATTTCGAACTTGTAATCAGGAGTTGTCGGCATTTTATCGGCTCCTCCCATACTGCTAACCATATCTAGTAATGCTCCGGTCTGAGGTGTCGTATATTTCTTAGCTTCAGTAAAGTCTCCTTTAGCCATTCCTTCAGTAAATCCTTTGGCTGCACTTTCAGGCCCTTTACTACATGCCACAAATACAAACGGTAATAATAGAATAAATAGTTTTTTCATTTTATAGTTATTAAAGAGTAATTTCTCCGATTAAAGCGACAAAGATAATACTTACTATTATCATTGCTGCTTTTTCATTTTACTTTCATAGACAATAGCATCCACAGCCGCAACCGTAGCCAAGTTTACAATATCACGCACAGAGCTCTCAATATCGGTAAAATGCAACGGTTTGTTCAACCCCATTTGAATAGGGCCTATTGTTTCTCCGGAAATTCCCAGATCAACTAACAAACGGCTTATTATATTAGCAGAACTCAAATTCGGAAAAATGAGAGTATTCACATCTTTGCCTTTTATCTTATTGAATGGGAACATCTCGTCTCTAAGTTCTTTTCTTAGAGCAAAATTCACTTGCATTTCTCCATCAATCGCAATTTCGGGATGATTTGCATGTATATAACGAACAGCATCCGCAATACTCTGGGGGCTTCCATTGTTATCTGCACCAAAATTAGAGAAAGACAGCATTGCCATGACAGGATCGTGATTAAAAAACTTCACTGCATAATTGGTTAATTTAGCAATATCAATCAATGCATCTGTATCCGGCCATCTATTAATGAGAGTATCTGCCAGAAAGAAAGTCCCCTTTTTTGTTTGCACAATGTGCATGGCTCCAAAGTGTTTTGTTCCAGGACGTAAACCAATTACTTCAATTGCTTTCTGAGCAAAATCCTGATAATGACTGTAAACTCCGGTTATAAGAGAATCTGCATCCCCGGTTTCTACCATCATCATTCCAAAATAGTTACGATCATTCATCTTCTCAAATGCTTCGAGATGAGTAACACCCTGTCTTTCGCGCTTATGAGACAATATAGCAGCATAATCCTCTCGTCTCTTATCTTCACTTATCGCTCTGTGGTTCACAATTTCAATACCCTCCAGATTCAGATCATGTTCTTTTGCTATATTCAGAATACGTTCGGGGTTACCGATCAATATTGGATGACAAATTCCGTCATGAGCACAAATAACTGCCGATTTTATCATGTTGATATGGTTGCCCTCGCAAAAAACAATACGTTTTACATGCTTCTTAGCCAAAGATGTAAGTTGCCGTACCATCTTATTACTGTAACCCATCATCTCTGTCAACCGATTTTCATAAACAGCCCAATCGGTTATAGGTCTGCGAGCCACTCCGGAATCTATCGCAGCCTTAGCCACAGCCATAGAAACACTTGTCAGCAATCTCGGATCAAGAGGTTTTGGTATAATATAGTCCCGCCCGAAAGTTGTCCGTTGTAAGCCATAAGCTGCATTCACGACATCCAATACCGGCTCTTTCGCCAGATCAGCGAGCGCACGTACAGCGGCCAGTTTCATTTCTTCATTAATACCTTTAGCTCTTACATCTAAAGCACCTCTGAATATATAAGGAAAACCTAGTACATTATTCACCTGATTGGGATAATCGGAACGTCCGGTTGCAAAAATAACATCTTCACGAGCCTGCATTGCATCCTCATAACTGATTTCGGGATCGGGGTTAGCCAAAGCAAATACAATCGGGTTGCTGTTCATAGATTTCAGCATATCAGGAGTAACAACACCTTTTACCGAAAGCCCTAAAAAGACATCAGCATTTTTCAGAGCATCAGCAAGAGTCGCAAGGGGTTTATCCGTCGCAAAAAACTTTTTCTGTTCATTCAGGTCTGATCTTTTTGTAGAGATAACACCTTTACTATCGCACATCACTACATTTTCTTTCCTTACCCCCAAGCTCATATACAACTTAGTACAAGCTACAGCTGAAGCCCCTGCACCATTTACAACAACTTGTACTTCTTCTATATTTTTACCAACTATACACAAAGCATTTAACAAAGCTGCTGACGATATAATTGCTGTACCATGCTGATCGTCGTGCATAACAGGAATATCCAGTTCCTCTTTCAGGCGGCGTTCTATTTCGAAACATTCAGGAGCTTTTATATCCTCCAGATTTATTCCTCCAAATGTGGGAGATATAGCTTTTATGGTTTGAATAAACTTATCAGGATCTTTCTCATCAACTTCAATATCAAAAACATCAATTCCGGCAAAAATCTTAAACAGGAGACCCTTTCCTTCCATTACAGGTTTTCCGGCTAAAGCACCAATGTCTCCTAAACCTAACACGGCTGTACCATTGGAGATCACAGCAACCAAGTTGCCTTTAACTGTATAATCGTATGCTGTTTCGGGATTCTTCTCTATCTCGAGACAAGGTTCAGCTACTCCGGGAGAATATGCCAGAGCCAGATCTGTTTGTGTACTGTATGGTTTGGTCGGAACCACCTCTATTTTTCCGGGTTTACCTTTCGAATGATAAATCAAAGCCTCTTCTTTTGTTACTTTTCTCATAATCCGTTATTTGAAATTGAGTTTTAAGGTCTCAGACCTTTTGTTATTTTGGAAAGCTCGAATGCAACTGAGGAAACGAATAAATTCCTGACGGTTACTAAGTACGAAGATAGAAAAAATAGGAGCACCCTACCCCATTTCCAGTCTCTTAAATATAGATAAAATCAAAAAAATAGAAAGTCCGCGAAATCACTTCGCAGACTCTCCTTCTTAACACAAACTTTACAAAACTACACAATAGAGTTGATTGTGGTCTGATATAAAATCAGGAACCAACTCAGTGTTTCTTATATATCTTTAAATTGAATAACAATTATTTTAAAGTCTAATTATTATATCAATGTTTTCTCTTTTTTTATACGGGCAAATTTAATACTGTTTTTTTAATTCATCAAGAAAATCTCTCTTTTTTCACTTTTTTAACTCACTTTTTAGAAACTCTGACGTTATTCCTATATTTTTAGTAATAATTTCTTCAGGTTTCCCTTGTATCAACAACTGACCTCCACCAGAACCACCTTCGGGTCCCATATCTATTATATAATCTGCACACTTTATAATATCCAGATTGTGTTCGATAACAATCACGGTATTACCTCTCTCTACCAACTGATTAAGCACCCCCAACAATACTCTTATATCTTCGAAGTGCAGCCCTGTTGTCGGTTCATCCAAAATATACATGGTATTACCGGTCTCAGTACGGGCAAGTTCAGTAGCCAGTTTTATACGCTGTGACTCTCCTCCGGATAATGTGGTCGAAGGCTGCCCCAACTTAATATAGCCGAGCCCTACTTCCTGCAAGACTTTTATCTTATGCAGAATGTTAGGTGTATTTTCAAAAAACTCTACAGCAGCATTAATTGTCATATCGAGAACATCCGCTATAGACTTACCTTTGAAACGTACTTCCAAAGTCTCTCGATTATATCGTTTACCATGACAATCTTCGCAAGGAACAAATACATCGGGCAGAAAATTCATCTCTATAGTTTTATAACCGTTTCCACCACAAGTTTCACATCGTCCGCCCTTCAGATTGAAAGAAAAACGTCCCGGCTTGTAACCTCGGATTTTCGCTTCAGGCAGATTCACAAATAAATTGCGAATATCAGAAAATACGCCCGTATATGTTGCTGGATTGGATCGTGGAGTACGGCCGATAGGCGACTGATCGACACTGATTACTTTATCAACATGCTCTATTCCATCAATCGATTTGTAAGGAAGTGGATCTTTTAACGATCTGTAAAAATGCTGACTTAGTATCGGCAATAATGTTCCGTTTATTAAACTGGATTTACCACTGCCCGATACCCCCGTGATGCACGTAAGAGTACCTAAAGGTATTGAAACATCAACCGATTTCAAGTTATTTCCGGTTGCTCCCTTCAATTCAAGGAGATGACCATTACTTTCTCTTCTAACCGTTGGAATCTCTATCTCTTTTCGACCATTCAGATAATCCGAAGTAAGGGTGTTCGCCTTTAGCATTGCGGCTGGGGTTCCCGCAAAAACAATCTCTCCGCCTCTCCTACCGGCAAAAGGGCCCATATCAACAACATAGTCGGCTTCGAGCATCATATCTTTATCATGCTCTACCACAACAACAGAGTTGCCTGTATCGCGTAATTTTTTCAATGAATTGATTAACCGAACATTATCTCTCTGATGCAGCCCTATACTGGGCTCATCTAGAATATACAACACATTAACCAACTGAGAACCTATCTGAGTGGCAAGACGTATACGCTGACTCTCTCCTCCCGAGAGTGTAGCCGAAGCCCTGTTTAGTGACAGATAGCTCAATCCTACATCAAGAAGGAACGATAATCTGGATAAGATTTCTTTCTTAACCTCTGCTGCTATATGACGCTGTTTCTCAGAAATGTGTTCATCCATAGTCTGAACCCAATCGTATAGCTGCTGAATATCCATTGCTGCCAGTTCCGCTATATTTTTGTCATTTATGCGGTAGTTAAGAGCTTCGATATTCAACCGCTGTCCTTTACACTCGGGGCAAAGCGATGTCTTTATAAATTGGTTTGCCCATTTCTGAGCTGTTGCAGAGGCATCACTATCCTGCTGCATGGTAATATATTTGGCTACACCTTCGAATGCTACTGTATAAGAGGATGTACCTAAAGTATCATTTTTAATCTGTAGTTTTTCGTCTGTTCCGAACATAATTTCGTCCAGAGCATCCTGCGGAATATCTTTTATAGGGGTTTTGATTGTCACATCATACTTTTGGCAAATGGCTTCTATCTGCCAGAAGAACAGCGAATTTTTATATTTGCCTAAAGGGGCTATTCCTCCCGAATAAATGCTGACTTCGGGTTTCGGCACAATCTTATCCATATCGATTTGGTTGACTTCTCCCAAACCCTTACATTTAGGACAAGCACCATAAGGGGAATTAAAGGAAAAATTATGAGGAGCAGGTTCTCCATACGAAAGTCCTGTACTCGGACACATCAGCTGGCTGCTGTAATGCCGCACATCACCACTTTCGACATCTTGTATCATAATGAGCCCGTCACCTTGTTTCATTCCCACTTTAACACTGTTTCTCAACTGATCAGCAAATTTGTTGGAAACAGCCATTTTATCCACAAGGATTTCTATGCTGTGGTTTTTGTAACGATCGACCCTCATACCGGGAAGTATTTCCCTTATTTCGCCGTCTACCCGTACATTAAGGTATCCCTTTTTTCGTATCTGCTCGAATAACTCTTTATAATGCCCTTTACGATTACGTACAACAGGTGCTAATATATATATCTTTTTACCCAGATAACGAGTCAGAATCAGATCGAGAATCTGCTGTTCGGTGTACTTTACCATTTTCTCTCCGGTAAGATACGAATAAGCATCTCCTGCGCGTGCATACAGCAAACGAAGAAAGTCATATATCTCGGTTGTAGTTCCAACAGTCGAGCGAGGGTTACGGTTTACGGTCTTCTGTTCAATAGAAATAACAGGACTTAACCCCGTTATTTTATCTACATCAGGACGCTCCATTCCTCCCAAAAAGTTACGGGCATATGCTGAAAACGTTTCTATATAACGCCTCTGTCCTTCGGCAAAGATAGTATCAAATGCCAAAGAAGACTTTCCGCTTCCGCTCAATCCCGTAATCACCACCAACGAATTACGAGGTATTTCTACATCTATATCTTTCAAATTGTGTACACGAGCTCCGTACACTTCAATTTTTTCAGTTTCTTCAACCTTCTGGTCCATTCTATATTTTAACCTAACTTTTTTTGATCAAGGTCTCAGACCTGTTTATTATTCTGTAAGTAAACACTTACTTCTACTTATTTTTGCGATTGTCTTTTAGTCGGCAATCCATTTTTTATCATACACTTCAATCTTTTCACCTTTTTTGTAATACAACGATTCCTGTGTCGGAATCAGAATAGTATATGAACTCTGACTTTTTGCTGTAATAGTTAATTTACGATCTCTTAACCACAAATTGAAATCCTTTAATTGAGCATAACTAATTCCGTTTTCTTTTGCGAAAGATGCCAGATCGGGAATACTTTCCGAAACCTCTATAGTCTTAAAGTTAAATGGTTTATACAATTGATCGGAAGTAATTACAAATCCGTACTTATAAGGAGCTTCGAAAATCGTTTTAATTGCGAGCATCCTGAAATAATAACGAGAAGATTCTTCGACCAGCCACAAGTCAACACCGTCCTCTGCCTGTTGCTTTTCCAATTCTCCGCTTACACGTCCCATACCCGCATTATATGATATAGCTACGCTAGACCAGCTATTGTATTTATTATAAGCACTCTTCAAGTATTTACAGGCGGCTCTTGTAGCCTTTTCGACCGAATAACGCTCGTCTACTTCAGGGGTCACCTCCAACCCGAACTGAGTACCGGTAGCAGGCATCAATTGCCATAAACCGGCCGCTTTCGCCGATGATATAGCTCTGGTATCAAGCATACTTTCTATCACTGCCAGATACTTAAAATCTTCTGGAATACCATTTTCTTTGAGTATCGGAACTATTATCGGAAATAAGCGGTTTGCTCTTTTTATCAATAACATTGTTGTAGAATGAAGATATGCAAAGCTATTCAGTTCACGATCGAAACGTTCGTAAAGATCATATCTTTCCAATTGTATATCTTCTCCTGCAAATTTTACTTTATCAGGAATTTCTATCGAGGTTGTCATTGATAATACCTTGGGATTTTTCTGTTCCTCAACGCTTTTTTCAGATGTTGACAAGAAAAAGAATCCCATAAAACAGATTAAAACAAACGAACATGATAAGACAATATATTTTTTCATACTCTTCACCTTTAGTTTATATTCCGGGGTCGCAGACCCTTATTTATATGTTAGCACATGTATAATTACAAATTTATCATTTATTTCATTCACAGGAAGCAACCTTAATAAGCATACATATATCATTTACGCTTTTTATCGGTTTTTTCATTCTTTTTTATTAATGGTTCACTAAGCAGCTCCTGTAACTTTTCGGCTGTAATATTCGGATGGATATGACCTCCGCTCATATAAGATATACGCCCCCGTTCCTCTGAAACAATAATCACATGGGCATCAGTTTCCTGACTTATACCCAATCCGGCACGATGTCTCAATCCAAACTGTTTCGGTATATTCGGATTTTGCGATACAGGCAAAATACATCCCGCAGCTTTTATCTTTTCATTCGAAATGATCATAGCACCGTCATGCAACGGACTGTTTTTAAAGAAAATATTCTCGATAAGCCGTGTACTTACATCAGCATTCAATACTTCTCCGGTTTGAACATAATGCCCCAACGACATTTCACCTTCAATTACAATAAGAGCTCCGGTATAAGTTTTCGCCATATTCATACAGGCCAGCACCATAGGAGTTATCACCGTATTGGTCACATTGTTTTCGCTTTTTGCGCCAAAGAATTTAGCCAACACCCTGAATGTGTTATTAGAACCCAGAGACATTAGGAAACGCCGTATCTCATCCTGAAACAGAATAATGATAACAAACATACCAATACTCACAAACTGACTGAGAATAGCACCTAACAGTCTCATCTGAAATACATGGGTAACTACAATCCATAATATCAGAAAAGCGAATATTCCTTTGAATATAGTTGTGGTACCTGATTTTTTCACCAGATAATACAGCTGATACATAATAGATGCAACCAGCAGAATGTCAATTATGTCTTTTATTCCGAAATTTTCCAAAACAGAAGATTTTTAGGGTTCAGCCTTATTCAGTTAATGCCGCAACGATCTTTACCGCCTCAACCGCTTCTTTCACATCATGCACTCTCAAAATATCCGCACCGTTCAACAGAGCATAGGTATTCAATACAGTTGTACCATTAAGAGCCTCTGATGCAGGAATATCAAACAATCGGGTAATCATCGATTTGCGGGATATGCCTACTAACAAAGGTAATTCAAAATTTTTGAAGAAGCTCAAACTACGCATCAATTCATAGTTTTGTTTTACATCTTTAGCAAATCCAAAACCAGGATCGAGTATAATGTCGTTCACTCCCAAAAGGTGTAATCTACGCACCTTTTCTGAAAGATATAAAACGATATCTTCCAGCAGATCGCCGTAATCGGTCTGTTGTTGCATATTTTGGGGCGTACCCTTCATATGCATCAAAATATAAGGCACATTGAGGTCTGCAACAGTCTCGAACATCCGGGAATCCAATTCTCCGCCAGATATATCATTTATAATATCTATGCCATGCTCCTGTACTGAAAAGCGGGCAACATCGGCATAAAAAGTATCTATGGAAAGAATCACATCCGGAAATTCTTTATTAATTGCCGACAATACCGGTTTCAGCCGCCTGATTTCCTCTTCCGCCGACAAAAATTCAGAAGTAGGACGAGTCGATTGAGCCCCAATATCTATAATATCGGCACCTTGCGAAACACACTCCTCCACTCGTTTTAGGGCATCAGATACTTCAGTTTTACGGCTACCCGAATAAAAAGAGTCGGGAGTTACATTCAGAATACCCATCACTACAGGATGAGATAAATTGAATAACTCTCCTTTTATATTAATTGTTTTTGATACAGCACGGTTCAGCATAAGTCTATAATATTTTCGTCAAAAACAGTCAGGTTTTCCAACCCTTCGTCTTTTACCAGATATGTGTTCTCATACCCAACAGCCCCAACTTCGGGAATCACAAATTTGGGTTCCAAAGCAAAAACAGTATTAGTCAGCAAGAGTTCTTTTGAACGTGGAGCTAACACAGGCGGTTCATTTATTTCCAAACCGACCCCATGACCTATAAATTTGGCCTGCTGTTTTGTACCCATGAAATAATCACTTAATCCATTTCTTGAAACGATTTCAAGAGCCATATTGTACAAATCGGCACATGCCGTTCCGTTTTTTGCCACGGATATTATATGCTGATGTATTTCACCGGATACCGCATGTGCTTTATATGCCAGATCAGAAATTTTTCCGACAGAAAAAACACGAGTCATATCCGTCATCCAAGGCGAATAGTTTCCCGCCATGTCTACCATAATTGTATCTCCGTGTTTTATTTTTTCGCCACATGCCCCTAATGGTAATATAGGACTACCGCCTTTTCCTCCTAAAGCAAAATCGAAAGGCGAAGGGCTTTCTGCATTTTCTCCGACCAGCAAACTTCCCATATAGATATCCATATTAGCACCATAGCTGCGGAAAATACCTAAAGACCCATGCTTGCGCATGAGAAATTCTATTGCGAACTGTAAATCCAAGTCTGTCATTCCTTCTTTATATATCGAAGGGATTTGCTCATAAACTTCCACATGGCGGGCAGCACAAAGACGCACCTGCTGTAATTCAAATTCCGATTTAACAGACCGTAATTTTCTAAGCAACACAGATGCATTAGAAATATCCGGAAGGTTTAAATTCAAAGAAGAGATCAATCTGTTGGCATCCGTAAGTGACAAAGCATCCACTTCGAGCAAAATTTTAGACGGAACATTTATTCGCGCCTTTCGTAATTCTTCGACAATTTGCTCGGGCTTACGAATATGTATAACATTGTCCAGATGAAAATCAATCGTCCTTTTAATAAAGTGAGTGGGCTCACCTGATGCAGGAAGATAATAATATCCGTTATAAACACCTCCCACCATATAAAAGACATTGACGCTTGTAGTCAATATACAAGCATCAATACCACTCTTCTGCATCTCTTTTTGCAAACGTCTGCGACGGACAACCAAGTCGTCAGACAAAGCTGTATTATAGTCCATTGTATTTTTATATTTTATGCAACAAACAATTGTTCACTACCCAATTTATCGATACAAATTCTTTTCTTCGATATAATTATAGACCGATTCGGAAAGAAAAGCTTTCATATTTTTACCTTCGGCAATACTATCCCTGATAAACGTAGACGATATTTCAATAATCGGTGATTCGAGAGCCTCGACACTGCTTCTCAACCCCTTAGCAATAGTTAATTTGGCATCCAGCCGGGGATATACATATATATGATACTTGTCGAGTATCAATTTATAATCTTTCCATTGATGAAATGTATCCCAGTTATCAGCTCCTATTATCAGAGAGAATTGATGTTCCGGATATTTTTCATTCAGAGCGTCCAAAGTATTTACTGTATACGAAGGACGCGGCAATTTAAATTCGAAGTCTGAACACTTAAACTGCGGATAAGATTCTAATGCCAATCGAGTCATTTCAAGCCTTAAATCCTCATTGATCAATTCAGCATTCTCCTTCAATGGATTCTGCGGTGTTACCAAGAACCAAATTTCATCAATTTCCGTAAACTCTGTTATATAGTTTGCCAGAATTAAATGTCCTACATGAATAGGATTAAAAGATCCGGAAAAGATGCCTATCTTCATTGGCTTAAAAATTCTTGAATTACAGATAATGCTTCGGCCTTTGCTTTCTCTAAATCCTCATTATGAATAACAACATCAAACTTAGAGGCAAAAGTAAGCTCATATTCAGCTTTAGATACCCGGTCATTAATCACCTCATCGCTGTCTGTGCCTCGTTTTATCAGCCGTTGCCTTAATTCTTCTATCGAGGGCGGCTTTATAAATACAGCCAAAGCCTGCTTTCCGTAATAATCCTTAATATTACATCCTCCAACAACATCAACATCGAAAATCACATTATTCCCATTATCCAGAATACGTTGAACTTCACTTTTCAGCGTTCCATAATACCGGTCTTTATAAACCTCCTCATATTCTAGAAATTCTCCATTATCTACTTTTTGTCTGAACTCATCGGGAGCCAAAAAATAATACTCTACCCCATTCCGTTCCGTTCCTCTCGGAGGACGGCTTGTTGCAGATATGGAAAATTTAAGATCTAGATGCTGATCTAACAAATAATTTACTATTGTGGATTTTCCTGCTCCCGACGGAGCAGAAAATATGACGAGTTTCCCCATTCTTTATTACCTTAATCTATATAGTTAACAAACGAAAACGATCAGTCAGATCATAACACGTTTAATACCTGCTCTTTAATCTGTTCCAATTCGTCTTTCATCTGTACAACAATCTGCTGCATCTGGGCATGATTAGACTTCGAACCCATAGTATTAATCTCCCGTCCCATTTCCTGAGCTATGAAACCAAGTTTCTTTCCTTGTCCGCTTGCGCTTTTCATTGTTTCAAGAAAATATTTCAGGTGATTTGTCAATCGATTCTTTTCTTCGTTGATATCTAGCTTTTCAATATAATAGATCATTTCCTGTTCGAAACGATTTTTATCATAATCAAACTTCTCTATTTTTTCGAGAGCTTCTATAATACGACTCTTTACTTTTTCTACGCGCTCAGTTTCATAAGGCTCTACATCTGACTGCAAAGTCGTAATATTAGATATCTTTTCAGTAAAAAGCTTTTCGAGCATAGCTCCTTCCTGCCTTCTGAATTCTATTAATTGATCTATTGCCTTATTTATAGTTTCCAAGACTTTACTCCATTCTTCCTCATCAGCTTCCTGAGCCTCATATTTCAAAACATCTGGCATACGAAGAAGTACCTGAAACCAATCTGCAGGCACATCAACACCTAATTTTTCAGAAGATTCTTTTATTTGGTTATAATACGATTCCAATACATTCTGGTTTATCTGAGAAGTAGTCTCTTTTCCTGTATTTTCGACATAGATTGCGAAATCAACTTTCCCTCTTTCCAGACGACGACCAATCAAGCCGCGTATATTTAATTCCTGCTCTTTATAAACGCTAGGAATACGTGCAGATAAATCCATCTGCTTACTATTCAACGATTTTACTTCGATGGTTATCTTCTTTGTCGACAACTCCAATGTTGCCTTACCGAACCCGGTCATTGATTGTATCATAATATTTCTTTCATTTTTACAAAAGTACACTTTTTTACACGAATATATAAACCTTGTATCAGAATCGTAATAGTCCGTAGATTTATTTTCATTTTTATAACGAATACTACCCCCCTCAAATCGGCCTAGAAAAATTATTAAAAACTACTGATTTTTTTCTTTGGGAATCTCAATACGTTCTCTACATTTGCATAGATAAAATTTAGTCAAAATGAAGCCCAAATTATACGCTCTTTTCCGTTTCGAAACCGTTGTTATTTTAGTTATACTGATTGCTTTTTCCCTTAACTGGATTCATCTGGGAAAAGTACTGAACATTTCAGGATGGGGCTTGCCCGATTTATACCGTAAGTCAACTAATGTATCAAATGCGATCTTATTCTTCGCCAAAAAAGATTCTCCTCATTTGGCAAAATTCATATACATCGTTCCCTTACTTGGTATTATCTCGATACTATTTTTCTACAATCTAAAAAAACGAATTGCCCGTATCTTTCTATTCCTTACGTGTACTTTCGGCATAGTAGTTTCTTTGTATATGTATTACTACTTCCTATCTTCCAAAATATTCAAATTATCCAATGCCGGAGCAGGTGTACACTTATTATTAGCTATATCACTAACAGGAATTTTGTACATAATCATGTATTCCCGTAAAGCAAAAAAAGAGGATGTTCCGGTATTAACAGGGGACAAACTGACTTTTTAATTTTATTTATACCTTTCAGGCTTTCATAAAGATTATAGATACCGGTATTTTTTCTTAATTTTGAGAAAGGTCAAATATACAGCACCTAAAGCTAAACAGCAAGTCTGACACCTTAAAATTAAGAACTTTATATAGAACTATAATCTTTAAATAAGAAAAACGCCATGAAAGAATTAAAAATGTTCATCGATGGAAAATTCATCGATAATACTTCCGGAAAATGGATAGATGTCCTTAACCCCTCTACCGAAGAAGTGATCGCCAAAATGCCCGACGGTACTGTAGAAGATGCAAAAAAAGCGATTGATTCAGCAGAGACTGCACAAAATGCATGGGAGAAAATCCCTGCTGTAGAACGAGCCTCGTATCTCATAAAGATAGCAGCCGGAATAAGAAAAAGAGAAAAAGAAATAACCGATACAATAGTAAAAGAAGGAGGTAAGACTCAAGCTTTGGCAAATGTAGAAACACTTTTCACCGCCGACTATCTTGAATATATGGCTGGATGGGCTCGCCGATACGAAGGAGAAATCATACAGAGCGACCGTCCTAATGAAAACATCTTTTTATTCAAAAAACCGCTGGGTGTTACAACCGGAATACTCCCCTGGAATTTTCCATTTTTCCTGATTGCCCGCAAAGCGGCACCTGCATTAGTTACTGGAAATACGATCGTTGTCAAACCAAGCCAACAAACTCCTATCAACGCTTATATTTTTGCTCAGATAGTAGAAGAGGTTGGTTTACCGAAAGGAGTATTTAACCTTGTGAACGGGCGTGGTTCTGTAATTGGAAACGAATTAGCAGCCAATCCCAAGGTAGCGATGGTAAGCCTTACCGGAAGTGTATCTGCCGGACAACAAACAATGGCAGCGGCGGCGGCGAATGTCACCAAAGTATCTTTGGAATTAGGAGGAAAAGCTCCTGCGATAGTGATGCCCGATGCAGATATCGACCTTGCAGTTAAGTGCATTATCGCCTCAAGAGTCATTAACACAGGTCAGGTATGTAACTGCGCAGAACGTGTATATGTACATTCATCCATCAAAGATAAATTCATGGACAAACTTGTTGCGGGAATGAAAGCCGTTAAAGTAGGTGATCCTAATCAGGTAGCAGACCTTGATATGGGACCCCTGGTTGAGGCTAATGCTCTAAGATCCGTTCAGGAAAAAGTAGACAAAGCCGTAAAACAAGGAGCACGCCTTGTATGCGGAGGAAAACGTATCGGTACAAAAGGGTACTTCTTCGAACCTACTGTCTTGGATAATGTCACTAATAAAATGGACATTATTCAGGAAGAAACATTCGGACCGGTATTGCCGATTGTTGAATTTACAGATATAGATGATGCTATTGCAATGGCTAACGATTCGGAATTCGGATTGACATCATCCGTTTATACTCAAAACCTGAATACAGCTTTCAAGTTAGTGAGAGCTCTGAAATTCGGAGAGACTTACATCAATCGTGAAAATTTCGAAGCGATGCAAGGATTCCATGCAGGATGCCGTAAATCGGGTATCGGTGGCGCTGATGGAAAACACGGATTAGAAGAGTACTTACAAACACATGTTGTATATCTCGAAACAAAAGGATAAACAAGAAAAATATCCTGTACTATAAACTAAAGAAGTCCGGAAATTAGCCGGACTTCTTTTTATAATGATCAAAGATTGACAAAATCTCACATTTCCAGATCAATATCGAACAATTCATGCCAAGGTAATCCTTGCTTGTTTAATTCATCCATAAACGGATCGGGATTAAATTCTTCGACATTATATACTCCGGGCTTTCTCCAGAGCCCTTTCATAAACATAATAGCTCCTATAGTAGCAGGTACACCTGTTGTATAACTTACCCCTTGAGCTCCGGTTTCTTTATAAGCGGCCTCATGCGAACAGTTGTTATATACATAATATGTTCTTTCTTTTCCGTCTTTAATACCTTTTATGCGACAACCGATAGATGTTTCTCCGGTATAGTTTTCTCCCAGTTCGCCCGGATCAGGCAACACTGCTTTCAAAAATTGAATGGGAACGATTTCTACTCCATTATATATAATGGGATCGATACGTGCCATACCGATGTTCTGAATAACTCTCAGGTGAGTCAGATATTCCTGCCCGAAGGTCATCCAGAAACGGGCGCGATTTAACGATGGAAAGTTCTTAACAAGAGACTCCAATTCTTCATGATAAATCACATACGATTCTTTGGCTCCGATATTCGGATAATTCAAAGGCTTATGTATTTCGTGTGGCTCGGTTTCCACCCATTCTCCGTTCTGCCAATATTTACCTTTTTGAGTAACCTCACGTATATTAATCTCAGGATTGAAATTAGTAGCAAATGCTTTACCGTGATCTCCGGCATTGCAGTCTACGATATCGAGTTCATGCATCTCATCAAAATGATGCTTTGCTGCATAAGCGGTGAACACACTTGTTACACCCGGATCGAAACCACAGCCTAAAATTGCAGTCAATCCTGCTTCTTTAAATTTATCCTGATATGCCCATTGCCAGCTATATTCATATTTAGCTTCGTCTTTAGGCTCGTAATTTGCAGTATCCAGATAATTAACTCCGGCAATAAGACAGGCATCCATTATTGTAAGATCCTGATAAGGCAATGCAACATTGATAACTAACTCGGGTTTGAACTCATTAAAAAGTTTAACCAGATCATCTACATTATCTGCATCAACCTTAGCTGTCTTTATCTTATTACCGCCTATAGCTTCAGCTATTGCATCACACTTCGATTTTGTGCGGCTCGCAAGCATTATATCTGTGAAGACATCTGAATTCTGAGCCACTTTATGTGCGACTACAGTGCCTACCCCTCCGGCTCCTATGATCAAAACTCTACTCATTGTATATCTAATTTTTATATTTAAGGCCTCAGACCTATTTATTATCTAATGTGAATAGTTCGTTATCTATAAAAACACGCTAATTAAGTGCTTACTGTTATTTATAAACTGACTACGCTTACAAAAATAATACATTAAAATAACATTCCCACATAATTAAGCAGTCAGACCTACTAAATCTTTGTTAAGGCTGCAATTCAATTATCTGCCGTTTTTTTCGAGAGTCAACATCGTATAATTAGAAATATTTTGAGTCTTAAATAAAAAGGTGACAAAAGTTACAACTGAATTACATTTCTGCAACAACACTTTTCTCTTCACCACCCAAATAAAACTTTACAAATAGGAGTATCTGTCTCCTTTCCTACAGATAAAAATTGACAACAGGAAAGACGGAAGTCTTGTAAACGATACAACTACAATTTAAATATATCATAAAATGCTTCTTTTTTTCAGTTTAATATCCAATTATCATACTGTGTGCGAAAACAGATTTAACAATCTAAAATAGAACGACATCTGTAACGACCAATATTTACAGATAAAATTATGATTGTTAATTAATATTTAAAATATAGTAAGTGCACTTATTTTTTTCTCCAAATAAAATTTTCCAACTAAAATAATATATTACATTTGCTTTACAATCATAAGAGAGTTATCATATCTGTAATAATTTAAGAACGCATATTTCTCTATTGAGCATTTGCATTATAAACCTTTCTCCGCTGTGATTGTTGTATTAGGATAGTTATCTAGACAATCAATATTCCTTAAAGTAGGAATTATTAATATAACTGTGAATAAGTAAAAAATTTAAAGAGTATTTTACTGCGAACATCGAGTCTCCGTCATAAGTAAGACAACATATTTAATGACGTTTCAAAGCAATAACTATCTATAGTTGTTACGCTTGGTTGGTCAGCAAATGGGTCTGAGCCCTTGCTTTTGTACCGGAATATCCCTGCACAGTAATAAAAACAGGAAAATAAAAAATTATATAAATTATGTCACAATTAGTAGGTCGTATATCTCAGATAATTGGTCCAGTAGTGGACGTCTACTTTGAGAACATAGACGGATCTTCCAGTTTACCGAAGATATATGAAGCATTACACATCAAAAGGCCGGATGGCAGAGTATTAATTGTAGAAGTTCAACAACACATCGGAGAAAACACTGTCAGAGCTGTAGCGATGGATAGTACAGATGGACTGAAAAGGAATCTTGAAGTTGAGGCTACAGGCGATCCCATTACAGTACCCATAGGAAATCAGGTAAAAGGTCGTTTGCTTAATGTTGTCGGCGAATCGATCGATGGGATGAAGCAACTCGACAATAATGGCGGACTGCCAATCCACAGAGAACCTCCCAAATTCGAAGATCTTATTACTTCTCGTGAAGTATTATTCACAGGTATAAAAGTTATCGACCTGCTTGCTCCTTATGCTAAAGGTGGTAAAGTCGGGCTATTTGGTGGAGCCGGTGTGGGTAAAACCGTACTTATTATGGAGTTGATCAACAATATCGCCAAAAAACACAATGGTTATTCTGTATTTGCCGGTGTAGGGGAACGTACCCGTGAAGGTAATGACCTGCTTCGCGAAATGATCGAATCTAATGTAGTACGTTACGGTGACGAATTTAAGAAAAGCATGGAGGAAGGTCATTGGGATCTTTCGAAAGTAGATGAAAAAGAACTAGAAAACTCTCAGATATCGCTTGTCTTCGGACAGATGAATGAACCTCCTGGTGCACGTCAGTCTGTTGCATTATCAGGTTTGACTGTTGCAGAATCATTCCGTGACAAAGGCGGTGAAGATGGACCTAAAGACATTTTGTTCTTTATAGACAACATCTTCCGTTTTACACAAGCCGGATCCGAAGTATCGGCTCTGCTTGGACGTATGCCTTCTGCAGTAGGTTATCAGCCAACACTTGCAACCGAGATGGGTGCGATGCAGGAACGTATTACTTCAACCAAAAACGGATCTATCACATCAGTACAGGCTGTATATGTACCTGCCGATGACTTGACTGACCCTGCTCCCGCAACAACATTCTCCCACTTGGATGCCACAACCGTACTTAGCCGTAAGATTACTGAGCTTGGTATCTATCCTGCGGTAGATCCTCTGGATTCGACTTCACGAAGTTTGGATCCGAATGTTGTAGGTCAGGAACATTACGACACAGCTCAACGTGTAAAACAAATATTGCAACGTAATAAAGAACTTCAGGATATTATCTCGATACTTGGTATGGAAGAGTTATCAGATGAAGACCGCCTGACTGTTAACAGAGCAAGACGTATTCAACGTTTCTTGTCACAGCCTTTCAATGTGGCTACACAGTTCACAGGCGTACCCGGTGTGATCGTTGATATCAAAGATACAATTAAAGGCTTCAAGATGATTTTGGACGGAGAAGTGGACTACCTTCCGGAACAAGCATTCCTGAATGTCGGAACAATAGAAGATGCTATCGAGAAAGGTAAAAAACTTCACGAACAAGCATCCGGAGCGAAATAAGTCAGATAATGAAAGAATTACATTTAAAAATAGTATCTCCCGAGAAAATCTTATTCGAAGGCAGTGTCCAATTTGTGAAACTGCCCGGAACAGAAGGCGAATTCAGTCTTTTGCCCGATCATGCACCTCTTGTATCTTCACTTTCCAAAGGCGAAGTTGTATATGAGGTACAGAGGGGTATTGATGCCGTAAAAGTTCCTATCGGAGGTGGATTTATCGAAGTAAATAAAAACAATGTAACAGTTTGCGCTGAATAATTTATGGATGTTTTTAAAACCAAATTAATCACGTATACTGTAGCATCAGGTCTTTTAATTAGTGGATGTATCGGTTTAGGATTGTATTATTTCTTTCCTACTCTTATTGATTGGGACTGGTATACAGGTATCGTTTTATTTTTCCTTATCATCGAAACAGGTATTATGTTGTATGTCAACAGTGCCAGCCAAACTAAGGAAAAAAAACAGATGGTAAATGTGTACATGCTTACCAAAGTGGTGAAAATGCTGATATCATTGGTAGTAATTGGTATTTTTGCATTCAACGACAAAGAACATCTCAAAGGATTTATTGCTGTTTTTATATTATTCTATTTATTGTATCTGGCTGTTGAAACATCTCTTTTTGTAAAAATAGAGAAGCATATCAAAGAAAAAAAAAGTAAAGATGAATAGTCGACTAAAATACATACTTGCATTTATATGCATATTTGTTCTGGGTGCTGCTCCAACTGTTGCAGCAGCAGAATCGTCCGAAGGGGGCGGTGAAGAAGTCAACGTGAAAGAGCTGATACTTGATCACATAGCAGATGCATACGAAGGGCATATCAGTATATTCGGATTGAATGTATCGATACCTCTTCCGGTAATCGTTAAGGGTGAAAACAGTGGATGGCATGTATTTTCGTCTTCTAATTTTCACCACGGAACGGCAGAACACAATGGCTTTTATATCGCTCAATCAGGTGAATACAGAGGAAAAGTCGTAGAAAAGGACGCTTCGGGAGCGGAAATCCGCCCCTGGGATTTTTCTATTACAAAAAATGCATTCGGACTGTTATTGAGCAGTGTAATATTAGTCGTTATCATCCTTTCTGCTGCCAACTGGTATAAAAGACATTCGAAGGAAGACGATCCTAAAGTACCCAAAGGGTTTTTCGGGTTCATGGAACTCTTCATTATGAATGTCAATGACGACATCATCAAACCTTGTGTGGGTAAGAATTATAAAAAATTCGCTCCTTATTTATTAACAGCGTTCTTTTTTATCTTTATAAATAACATAATGGGATTGATTCCTATATTCCCGTTCGGAGCAAATGTTACGGGTAATATATCGGTCACTCTGGTTTTGGCATTATTTACAATGGTAATTGTAAACATCTTCGGCACAAAAGAATACTGGAAAGAAATTTTTTGGCCTGAAGTTCCAACCTGGTTGAAAGTGCCTATACCCATTATGCCCGCTATCGAGTTTGTAGGTATATTGACTAAGCCATTCGCATTGATGATTCGTCTTTTTGCAAATATCCTTGCCGGCCACTCTATAGTATTGGGGCTTGTGTGCCTGATCTTCGTTACCGTTCAGCTAGGCACAGCAATCAATACATCTATGACTGTGGTATCTGTAGTACTTACCATATTTATTGATTTGGTAGAAATACTTGTAGCTTATATTCAGGCATACGTATTTACGATGTTATCGGCTGTATTTATCGGCTTGGCACAAGTAGAACCTCATCATGCAAAACATTAAGGTCTCCCGACTTTCGTTCATATCATCAGAAAATCAAACAAGAATAAATAATTAAACAAACTAAAAAATAAAATTATGTTACTATCTACTATTTTACAAGCAGCAGCAGAAGCTGGTGCAGGATTGGGAACTCTAGGTGCAGGTTTAGGAGCAGGACTAGCAGCTATCGGTGCTGGTATCGGTATCGGTAAAATCGGTGGTTCGGCAATGGAAGGTATTGCTCGTCAACCCGAAGCTAGCGGCGACATCCGTATGTCTATGATTATTGCAGCAGCCCTTGTTGAAGGTGTGGCTCTATTTGCTGTGGTAGTTTGCGGATTTATCCTTTAAAAATTTAAATTAAACAATTATGCTTTTACAACCTGAAGCTGGTCTTTTATTTTGGATGCTTCTATCATTCGGCATCGTGTTTTTCGTGCTTGCGAAATTCGGATTTCCGGTGATTACAAAGATGGTCGAAAACCGCAATGCGTATATCGAGAAGTCTTTGGATGCAGCCAAAGAAGCCAATAATCAATTGGCTCATATAAAAGAAGAGAGCGAAGCTATTTTAGCTTCAGCTCGTAATGAGCAGGTGAAAATCTTAAAAGATGCTGAAAGCACCAGAAACCGTATAATCAGCGAGGCTAAAGATCAGGCCAGAGCCGAAGGACAAAAAGAATTGGATGAGCTTAGAAAGCAAATTCAACGTGAAAAAGAAGATGCGATCAAAGACATTCGTCGTCAGGTTGCACTACTTTCGGTTGATATTGCAGAAAAAGTAATCCGCAACAATCTGACTAATCCTCAAGAGCAAATGGCAATGATAGACCGTTTGATTGACGAAACTATGGTATCTAAATCTTAACGAATATGAATTCAGGAATGGTATCTATGCGTTATGCGCGGGCTCTCTTTAACTATGCTTTAAAGAATAAAGTAGAGGATGCAGTTTATGCCGAAATGAAAACTCTTTCGGAAAGTTTTGTTAAACAGCGAAACCTTCGGGCTACACTAGATAATCCTGTTCTGAGGACAAAAGATAAATTCGAACTTATCAAAGCTGCCGGAGGAAATACGGTTAGCCAAGAGTATATTCGGTTTATAGAATTAGTATTGCATCAGAAAAGAGAAAAACATCTGCAAACGATTAGTCTTGGATACTTAGACTTATACAGAAACTATAAAAACATAAGTGTCGGCAAACTGATCACAGCATGTCCTATAGATCAAGCGACTGTAGATAAAATCAAACAACTGGTTTTGCTAAAGAAAACCGGAGTCGTAGATTTTGTAACAGAAGTAGATCCAACTATTGAGGGAGGCTTTGTCTTGTATATCGATACTTATCGTTTAGACGCGAGTGTTGCTTCACAATTGAAACGCATAAAGAATCAATTGTTAAGCAGAAATAAAAAAGTAGCATAGTTTCCACAACGGAAACCCTTTTTTAAACAAGGAAAAATATATATGTCTGAAAATATAAAAGCAAGCGAAGTTTCTGACGTGTTACAGATGCAATTGAGCGGTATTGACAACCGTGTTCAATTCGACGAGGTCGGGGTTGTACTTTCCGTTGGTGATGGTGTAGCCCGTATCTATGGTCTGAACAACGCAGAAGCAAATGAATTATTGGAGTTCGACAACGGCGTGAGAGCTGTTGTAATGAACTTGGAAGAAGACAATGTAGGAGCCGTACTTCTTGGACCGAGTAACCTTATTAAAGAAGGTTATAATGTAAAACGCACAGGAAAGATAGCTTCTATCAATGTCGGAGAAGGTTTGTTGGGACGTGTGATCACTCCTTTGGGCGAACCTATTGACGGTAAAGGAGATATTGCCGGTGAACTATTAGAAATGCCCTTAGAGAGAAAAGCTCCGGGTGTTATTTACCGTCAGCCTGTAACTCAACCACTGCAGACAGGTTTGAAGGCTATTGATGCCATGATTCCTATCGGTAGAGGACAACGTGAGTTGATCATCGGAGACCGTCAGACCGGAAAAACAGCGATTGCCATTGATACTATTATCAGCCAGCGAGCTAACTATTTAGCTGGAGACCCTGTATATTGTATCTATGTAGCAATCGGTCAAAAGGCATCTTCGGTCGCAAATATCGTTGATACGCTGAAAGACAAAGGAGCTCTCGATTATACTATAATCGTATCTGCTACAGCTGCAGAACCGGCAGCCCTTCAATACTTCGGTGCTTTTGCGGGAGCTGCTATCGGTGAATATTTCCGTGACACAGGTCGTCATGCATTGGTTGTTTACGATGACTTATCGAAGCAAGCTGTTGCATACCGTGAAGTGTCTTTGTTGCTTAAACGTCCTCCGGGTCGTGAAGCGTATCCCGGTGATATATTCTATCTTCACTCACGTTTATTAGAACGTGCAGCAAAGGTTATTAATCAGCAGGAAATTGCAGAGCAGATGAATGACCTACCCGAAAGCCTTAAAGGTAAAGTTAAAGGCGGAGGTTCTTTAACAGCTTTGCCAATTATCGAAACTCAAGCTGGAGACGTTTCCGCATATATTCCGACCAATGTGATTTCAATTACCGATGGTCAGATATTCTTGGATATCGACTTATTCAACTCGGGATCCCGTCCTGCGATTGATGTGGGTATTTCTGTATCTCGTGTAGGTGGTAGTGCGCAGACCAAAGCAATGAAGAAAGTGGCTGGCACTCTGAAAATAGATCAAGCTCAGTTCCGTGAATTGGAAGCATTTACCAAATTTGGTGGAGATATGGATCCGGTAACAGCACTGACTATCGATAAAGGGCAGAAAAACGCAGCATTGCTAGTTCAACCTCAATACTCTCCTGTACCTGTTGAAAAACAGATTGCAATACTTTATTGCGGAACAAACGGCTTGTTGAAAAATGTACCGATCAATCAAGTACACGAATTTGAATCTGACTTTTTACAAATACTCGAAACTCAATACAATGATTCAGTACTGGATCAATTGAGAAAAGGTATTATTAACGATGATGTAACCAATATCTTACGGAAAGTTGCAGAAGAAATTTCCGGCAGGTATAAAAACTAATTGAGATATGGCATCTTTGAAAGAAGTTAAGGACAGGATAGACTCAGTAAAAAGTACGAAAAAGATCACTTCTGCGATGAAGATGATTGCTTCGGCCAAGGTACGTAAGTCTCAGCAAGCTATCGCTGCTTTTTTGCCTTACTCAACAAAGTTGAATGAGATTCTGACTAATCTCTTAGCTTCTGATACAAGCTTTGACTCACCGTATGCACAGCAAAGAGAACATAAGAAGATTGCTATTGTTGCTTTTTCTTCTAATTCTAGTCTTTGTGGAGGATTCAATGCTAATATCATAAAGGAGCTTTCAGCGACAGTTGCCTCATACTCAAAATCGGTAGGAAAAGAGAATGTGTCCATCTATCCTATAGGCAAAAAGGTTCTTGATTTTGCAAATAAATCGGGATTACAACCTGTACATAATCCAACATTTCTGGAAATGGCCGATAAACCGGCTTTTGCACTAATTTTAGAATTATCGAGAGAGCTGATAAGTAAATTTCTTTCCGGAGAATTAGATCAGATAGTACTTATTTATACGCATTTCAAATCGATGGGTGTACAAGAAGTTACGAATAAGATCTACTTACCATTCGATCTACAAGGAGCACAAGATAAAGCTCAGCAAGATGCTGTTTCAGAAAAGATATCAACTGCAACTGATTATATTTTGGAACCATCTAAAGAGATACTCCTGTCACATCTTATACCTAAGGTCCTAGCATCGAATCTGTTTGCTGCATTACTTGACTCCAATGCTTCCGAAAATGCAGCACGAAGTCTAGCCATGCAGATTGCAACAGATAATGCAGAACAGCTTGTAGCAGATTTGACTATCGAATACAATAAGAGCCGTCAGGCTGCTATTACTAATGAGCTATTGGATATTATCGGTGGAGCATCTGCTTTAAATCAGTAATTTCAATATCCTATAATATAGAAATAAGGCTAACCTTTTCAGGTTAGCCTTATTTCTTATCTTTAGTTTGATCAAAAAATATAATATAGAAAAAGTCCTGCTTCCAAAGGAAACAGGACTTTCGTATATAATTCAGGGATTCTAAATTATCCGTTGATTTTAGCCATTTTAGCGATCAAATCAAGACATTTGTTTGAATAACCCCATTCGTTGTCATACCAAGATACAACTTTCACGAAAGTATCAGTCAAAGCGATACCAGCTTTAGCATCGAAGATTGAAGTACGAGCATCTCCTAAGAAGTCAGAAGAAACTACTGCATCTTCAGTATATCCAAGGATACCTTTCAATTCGTTTTCTGAGGCAGCTTTCATTGCAGCACAGATTTCGTCATATTTAGCTGGTTTAGCCAAGTTAACTGTCAAGTCAACTACAGAAACGTCCAAAGTAGGAACACGCATTGACATACCAGTCAATTTACCATTCAACTCAGGAATTACTTTACCTACAGCTTTAGCAGCACCAGTAGAAGAAGGAATAATGTTACCAGCAGCAGCACGTCCACCTCTCCAGTCTTTAGCTGAAGGTCCGTCAACTGTTTTTTGAGTAGCAGTTGTAGCGTGAACTGTAGTCATCAAACCGTCTGTGATACCGAATTTATCATTCAATACTTTAGCGATAGGAGCCAAACAGTTAGTAGTACAAGATGCATTAGAAACAAATTGAGTTCCTTTTACATATTTATCATCATTAACACCACAAACGAACATTGGGGTATCATCTTTTGAAGGAGCTGACATTACTACATATTTTGCACCAGCGTCGATGTGACCTTGAGCTTTTCCTTTTTCTAAGAAAAGACCTGTTGATTCAACTACGTATTCAGCACCAACTTCGTTCCATTTCAAGTCTGCAGGATTTTTCTCAGCTGTTACACGGATAGCATGTCCGTTTACAACTAATTTACCATCTTTAATTTCGATAGTACCTTTGAATTGTCCGTGCATTGTATCGTATCTTAGCATATATGCCATATATTCAACATCGATAAGGTCATTGATACCTACAATCTGAATATCGCTTCTACCTTGAGCAGCACGGAAAACTAAACGACCGATACGACCGAAACCGTTAATACCTACTTTAATCATTTTGTTTTATTTTTATTGGTTAAAAAAATTTATTCCTTAATCAAACTTACTTTAGACATCTTATTTGCTAAAGTAACATGTGTTTGCAACCTTAATTTTTTGCATGACAAAAATAAGAAAAAAAAATATCTTTTGCTAATTATCCAACTGCATTTTTAGCTCTCTCAGACCTCCTGTTCCGAATATTTACCATTGAAATATAAGAACTTCCGATTATGTCATGTCGACTTTACAAATAAAGAATTAAACTGATACAAGCATCTGAAGACATTAGATCTGATACCTTTTTATTTCTACTAACTGGTAGAAAGAGTAAAACCTGACACAAACTAGAAATATGTTATTACATCCTTCCTTTTTACTTCTAGATAAAACCTTTCTCATTTTTTCGGAATATGGTTTAGCACATAATTAACTCCTTCATTCCAATATATATGAATAAGATCCGATACAGTCGGCTGATACTTTATTTTTCCGTTTTCAGATAGGGCAAAAGACTCATCTGTCTTATTACCCCAAATATACTCTGCAAGATCAGGATAATCGACAAAAGGGTTCCTATTTTCCTGCAATATATATACCTCATCATTACGGGCTCTTTCTTTTTCGCTCACAGGATCATCCCGATGCCATTTCAGCAACATATCCAATGCCCAAGGTTGAAATCCCGGATAAGTTCCTTTAGTCAGCATACTTTTCAACCCTTCGGAACGCCAATCGTATGCATAATCTTCGTAACAGGTAATCATATAAAAATAAACACGGGCAAAATCACCTTTGTATTCATCCGCCGGTTCAAAAACCATTCCTCTATATCCATCAGAATAAGTATTCATACCCACTCTCGACATACCATTATCAAACTTAGTGATTCCGACTTCGCCTAAAGGCAGATTACTCTTTGCCTGATTGGCTTTATAGTCTGCAGGGAAAAGATTTATGAGATCACCATTTGCATCATATGAAGAATACTGCTCTCTCTTACCCCACCAGCTGCGGGGCATACAATGTTCTCGGCTTTGCACCGAACCATCTATATACTTATCATGCTTTTCCGACGAATACATATCCCAGAAATAACCATCGGAATGCCAGTCGGTTTTTGGGAAGTAATTATCCCACCAATAACGTGCGGTTGTATTCTGATCAAAATTAAGATATTTATGCTTACGGATAAGGTCGTGCATTGCTGTTTTGAGAGCAGAACCGTTCAACCCCTCCTGATCTTTATAATAATCGATCTGAATGTCCTTTACAAAGAAGAAAGAAACTGCACACACCACAAACAGAAGCAACAGCAACTTCCTCTTAATACCACTACCCTTCTTCGACCTTTTTTTTCTTCTTTTAGCCACTAACTTACAATGTACCGAGATAATTAAAGAATGTGCCAATAAGCCTTGGTAATCTCATTGGCACATCAATATATTATCACATTAGAATTCTCCTTTACCAGGCAAACAACGGATAATCTTTCATTATACCGTTCACTTTCTCTCGGACAGCTTTAATCGTTTTCTCATCTTCATGATTTGCCAATACGGTATCAATCATCTCGACAATATCACCCAGAAGTTCTTCTTTTACACCACGGGTTGTAATCGCAGGTGTACCAAAACGCAATCCAGATGTTTGGAAAGGACTGCGGCTATCAAATGGAACCATATTTTTGTTTGTAGTAATATCAGCCTCCACCAATACTTTTTCAGCAACCTTACCTGTAAGTTCAGGGAATTTGGTACGAAGATCAACCAACATCAAGTGATTATCTGTTCCTCCCGACACAATTTTATATCCTTTGTCGATAAATGCTTGAGCCATGACTGCTGCATTTTTCTTTACCTGAGCCTGATACACTTTATATGACGGATCAAGAGCCTCTGCAAACGAAACTGCTTTAGCAGCAATTACATGTTCCAGGGGCCCGCCCTGTATTCCTGGGAACACAGCTGAATCGAGCAATGCCGACATCATTTTGATCTCACCTTTTGGAGTAGCTTTTCCCCAAGGATTTTCAAAATCTTTACCTAGCATGATAACACCCCCACGAGGGCCACGCAATGTTTTATGTGTAGTAGTAGTTACAATATGTGCATGAGGCAGCGGATTATTCAATTGTCCTCCGGCAATCAGACCTGCAGTGTGAGCCATATCAACCATAAAGATAGCACCTATCGAATCGGCAATTTTACGGATACGGGCATAATCCCACTCACGAGAATACGCTGATGCTCCGGCTATAATCAATTTTGGTTTTTCGCTCTTAGCAACAGATTCCATCTGATCGTAATCTACAGTTTCAGTATCTTGAGTTACATTGTATTCTAATGCTTTATACAAAAGCCCTGATGAATTCACGGGTGAACCATGAGATAAGTGACCTCCGTGTGAAAGATTCAAACCTAAAAACTTATCGCCTGCTTCTAAGCAAGCCAAGAAGACAGCAGCATTGGCTTGTGCTCCCGAGTGAGGTTGAACGTTGGCCCATTCGGCTCCAAATATTTCTTTCAAACGATTGATTGCCAGACTTTCGCTCAAATCCACAACTTCGCACCCTCCATAATAACGTTTCCCGGGATACCCTTCGGCATATTTGTTAGTAAGGCAAGAGCCCATAGCATCCATTACCTGCTGGCTAACAAAGTTTTCTGACGCAATCAGTTCAATTCCTTTTAATTGACGCTGATATTCTTTTTCAATAATATCAAAAATTGCAGTATCTCTTTTCATATGAAGATTTTGAAGGTCACAGACCTATTATTTAATATTGGCAAATTTAGTACAATATTGTTAGTTTCAAAGACTATTATCTGTCATTTTTACAGTTTACTCGCTTTATTCAATAAATAATAATCGAATATAGTCATTGCCGCCATAGCTTCAACAATAGGAACCGCACGAGGTAAAACACAGGCATCATGACGCCCTCTGGCTTTCAGATGAGTATCATTACCATCTTTGTCTATCGTTTCCTGTTCCATTAAAATAGTTGCTACAGGTTTGAATGCCACCCTGAAATAAATATCCTGACCATTTGAGATGCCACCCTGAATTCCTCCTGAATGATTAGTATGTACACCGATAGCACCGCCTTTATTATAGAAAACATCATTTACTTCCGATCCTCTGTGATTAACATCAAAACCGTCTCCATATTCAAAACCCTTCACGGCATTGATTCCAAGCATGGCGGCACCCAAAGCGGCATGCAGTTTTCCGAAAACGGGCTCACCTAATCCTATCGGTGCACCTTTTATTACACATGAAATAATTCCTCCGATGGTATCTCCTTTCGCTTTCACTTCGCTGATCAGATCAATCATTTGTTCGGCTTTATCTAAATCAGGACAACGCACAGCCGTTTCTTCGATCTTAGTAAGATCATACCCCGTATATAATTTTTCGAGTTTGATATGACCAACCTGTGAAGTATAAGCCGTAACATCAATGCTCAATTGCTTCAATGCCAGTTTTGCAACAGCTCCTCCGACACAACGGGCAATGGTCTCCCGAGCCGAAGAACGTCCTCCTCCCCTATGGTCTCTGATACCATATTTCTCTTGATAAGTATAATCGGCATGTGACGGACGAAAAAGGTCTTTCATATTATCATAATCCGAAGAATGCTGATTTGCATTCCAGACAACAAAACCAATAGATGTACCAGTGGTTTTGCCATCATATATTCCCGACAAGAATTCTACCTTGTCTGCTTCCTTTCGGGGAGTAGTTATTTTCGACTGTCCGGGACGGCGGCGATCCAGTTCCGATTGAATGAAATCCATATCTACCTCTATTCCTGCCGGACATCCGTCTATTACTCCACCGATTGCCAAACCATGAGATTCACCGAAAGATGTCAGCTTAAATATATTGCCAAATGTATTCATATTCTGATTTGAATTCTTGTTTGTTTCACAAATATACATAAAAGTGACATAATTATACAAAAAGAGAATGCTCATGTATTGTTTTGTAACAAAACTGTCACCCTGATAATATCTTAAAATACAATAAATAGATACTCAAAAAGTAACAAAAGTACCACTGAATGTTTAATTTAATCTCTTACGTTTTATATGTGTCGGTATTTCCAACTATAGCCCTATCCAGACGACTTGTATCTGATGATTCGGGTGCCAAAAGTCGATTTTCACACAACATATTGATTATCAATTATTTCAAAACTATCATCTTCAGATTTAGTATAAGTGGTTTTAGTTTCGATCTGCATATATCCACCCTCTCTGGACATTATAGATTTTCCAGACCGATGAAACAACCGCTCATCACGAACCACATACGTATCTTCAACAGCCTGCCTATGTTCATGTCCCGCAAATATTAGGGTTTGGTATTTTTATATAAAAAACGCATATAACTGCTTTCGTTCAGGTATATGCGTTTGTTTTTTTAATTACAATTTTTTTTATCAGTTGTAATTCTTCCAATAAATTACAGATGTTTTATTCGCATTTAATCCGGGAGTAGCTCTAAGCGTCCACCTTACATTTACTTCATTGGCTGTAGGCAAGTGCGAAATTTTAAATACAACTTTGTCTCCTGCTGTGAAATTTGCACCTAAAGTTGCCGTTGCAGTGATCGGTACACCTGTTGAATATACAGGCAGGTCTAGTTCTACTACATCTTTGGGAGTATATGTATTGGTAGCTGAATTGTAGGTCATACACCAAAGATAGTATATCCCTACAAAAATGCTCGTAGTTGTATTGGATGTTGATCCATACATTCGGAAAGAAAAGTTATATCCTCCTGTTTCCGGAATATCTATTGGTCCTCCGAAATTCATGAGTATTGTATTTTCCGGTTGAATAGCATTTGCCGTAACAGTTGTAACGGAGGTTTGCAAATCGCGGTACGTCAAAGACATATTTGAAAATCCCGAATTGTACAGATAGTTCCATTTCACTCCATCATGTACATATAAGCCGGGTATAACCATATTAACTCCTGATGTTGTGGCTGTATTGTATACTATCATACCAGCAACAGGTGTTGCTACTGTTACTGCATCATATACCGATGTTAATGCAACTTTATTAGGCAAAAATGCCGATTGTGTACCTCCCAATTCTAGTTGGGCTCCTGTTGTTGTATCGGGTAATTTTCCTAATGCAACTTTTATATGTCCGTTAGACCCGGATAAAGTCCAATCGTTACTCAGAAGATTATCTCCCTGACCGTTGATATGAAAAAATGATTGAGGGGAATCGGTAAAAACACCAATTTGGGCACGTGTTGGAATCATCAGGTATATTGCATGAACCAGTATTAATATATATTTCTTTTTCATAATAGCTTTTTTTGAATCAATCATTTAATTTTTCCAATAAATCAACGATGTTTTGTCGGCTCTTAATCCCAGATGAGAAATAAGAGTTATCGTTGGGGATCCCGAAGGGGTTGCTAATCTTAACGTAATCTGATCGCCTGCCGATAATATAGGGGACATCAGTACAATGGTATAAGTAATAACCGCCTGACTGGGAGCAAACGGTATTATTACTTCTTGAAAATCGATCAAACTCGAATTGTTTTTAACAAGATACAGGTAGCCGACTCCCCGGATATATGTACTGGTAGTATTTGATGATGTACCATACAATCGAATAGAAAAAGTGTATGTTCCTGCTTTATCTATTGAGATGGATCCGATAGGTAGTATTTTTGCATTGCTCCATTGTGCCTGAGCACTGGATGCTGCTACCGCATTGGATATTGTGTTTGATTGTAGGTCTAACAAACGTACTTCTTGCGAGGTCTGTGGGTCTATATCGGATATACGCCACCAGATGTTTTCACTCATATAAAATAATCCGGGTACTACATTATCGGGGTATGTACCTGCTGTATTAGTATTATAAGTCATCATCCCTTCTTTAGGATCAGGAATGGTTACTCTGTCTTGGACAGAAGTCAGTTTTACCCTGTTTATAAGAAAGGCTTTATTTGTGGCAGCCAGTTCTATCTGGGCCGATGACGTTGTTGATACCGCCTTTCCGATATTCCATACTGTCTGGTTATTATTATTGCTGCTGATTTCGAATTGATTGACCGAATTTATAATAAACTGAGATTTACTTGTATCTTTATTTATGATAATCTGAGCTTTTGCGATAGATGTAAAAACCAGAATTATTAGAATTATATATATTTTCATTGTTCACGATCATTAGTAAATATTACAACTATTTTGCTATCTGTGATATTATACTTTCCAGTAGCTGGTAAATGTATATGTTTTGTTTAGCTTACCTGTGGTATAACTTGTTGTACACCCTACACGTATTTGTATCTGGTCTCCGGCGTAAGCTGTACATCCCAATATGATACTGGCTGTTATCCGTGTAGTACCTCTGTAGATCGGAGTATTTAATTCCGCAACATCCACTTTTGTAAAAGAAGTTTCACCATCAGACTTCTTATATATAAACAGGTATATTTGAGGCCTTAGAATCGTGTTAGACGCATTCCCCCCCAATTCTGTGCCCGAAGTTGCCGTTATATCGAGATTTAATGAGAATGCATATCCGCCATCTTCTTTGATGATAATATCTCCAAAATCCAAAGTTGAAGATTCTGATGCACTGGCTGCATTTGCTGCTTGAAGAGCCAAATCCGTCTTTAACAGAATCTTTTCTCTTAATCCCGTGTAGCTGTTGGTTTGCATTCGCACCCATTTAGATCCATTATAGGTATAAATACCGGGAATGACATTGTTTGGAAATATCCCGTTTCTCCCCGTATTATAAACCATCATACCTCCCTGAGGGTTTGGTACTGTGGTTTGATCCGTTATAGATGTGAGGTTTACTCTATTGGGTAAAAAACCTTGGTTGGGGTCATTCAAGGATAAAGACGCATTTGTTGATGGTTGTGCTCCTAATGCAGCACTAACACCTCCCGATCCATCGTTTATTACAATGAAATCGTCTAATAAGTTTGTATTGCTCGTGGAGTTGTCGAGGTAGTCGATGTGGAATATTCCCTGCGGATTTTGGGTATTGATTCCTACTTGTGCATGACATATCTCTTGAGATAGTATGCTCAAGAGCAAGATAAAAATTTTTCTCATCATTCTTTTGTAGATTGTTGTTTTTGAGGTCAGAGACCTTATTGTTGTTTATATTTCGAGTTGCTAGGGTTGCAGCCCCATTTGTTGTACATCTTGCAGAGGTGTATTGCATACACCCGTCTATAAATATGTTGTAATGATAACCATTGGGCATATGCAATATGCTCCAATGCCTATTTTTTATTTTTAAATAATTATTGAAAACTATTGACTGCAGACTATTAGCTGAAAAATGCAGTAAAGTGCATTCACTGCACTCTACTGCATAATGAAACCGACTATTGGACAGGTATATGCAAAAAGCAGATCCAGAACGACAACAAAAAAACAACAAGACTGCTTTACACAGTTGGTCCCGTCGGTTTATAAATAAATTGGTATATATTAGCTGAAGTTTAGATGCAAGAAAAACTACTCCGTCGTTTTGACACAATAGAAATTTTGTTTTGTTAAAAAAATGATTAGTTACGCAAGGTGCGTCTCTCTCTCTCTCTCTCTCTCTCTCTCTCTCTCTCTC
>NZ_KE384530.1:112221-278806 GCF_000426485.1 Indolivaga capnocytophagoides DSM 22835 | reverse complement strand
CCCATCGACCAGGATATTTTAGGGGTAATTATAAAGTTTTTTCAGGGGGCAATTTAGATTTGGCACGAGGGGGCAACGCTCACTGGATTTTCCACTCCCTTCTAAATCAATATTTTTTCCTTTTTTTACTAGCCCTCTGATATAATATGCATTTTCTGACTCAGGGTTGATTTCTATAGCTTTTGTGTAATTCTCAATTGCTTCTTCATATTTTCCATTTGCTTTCAATGCATTTCCTCTGTCAACATAGTAAACATCAGAATTAGGTCTGAATCCAATAACTTTAGTATAATCTTCTATCGCTTTATCATATTCTTTTTTAGCAAATGAAGCTAGTCCTCTATTATAGTATGCAAATACAAAATCAGATTTTAGATCTATGGCTTTAGTATAATCCGCTTTGGCCTTTTCATAATTTTCTTGATAATACCATGTATTTCCTCTTCCAAAATATAATTTCGAATCATCCGGACTATTCTTTATAACTTTATTATAGATTTCAATTGCTTTATTGAAATCTATAATAGCTTTGTCATTTTCTTTCCTACTTTGCCAGACAAGTCCTCTACTAAAGTATGCATCCTCAGAATCAGGATTTAAATCCATAGCTTTAGTATAATCATCTATCGCTTTGTCATACTCTGTTTTATTATACCACGCATTTCCTCTCCATACATATAATTCTGCATCATCTGGATTGTTTTTTATAGCTTTATTGTAATCTACAATAGATTTGCCATATTCCATCTTATTATGCCATGCATTTCCTCTCCATGCATATAATTCCGCATCATTCTGCTCTTCTAGAATTTTGTCAGTAAGCAATTCAATAATTTCGTCAAACTTGTCCTGATTAAAAAGTTCTTCTGATCTTTCATTAAGGTTCATTATTTTCTTAGCCATAAATTTGTTAGGTTGAATATAAAATTCTTAGATGCCTCTACACTGTCTTATTAATGTCAATATCCTTAAAGAAGATTTATTCTCCAATTAAATATTCATAGTTTTTTTCTTCAAATCAAGTATTATTTGTTTGTTCAGTTTTGCGATATTACAAAAATGCTCACTAAGAGCTAAAGGGTCTCCTTGAGGACTTTCATTGGCGTTTCTGACCATGCACATGGTACAATACTCTTTATCTGAGCATTGAATACATTTAGGGAAATCTTTGTTACGCAAACCTCTTAAATATTGCACTTTTTCAGAATTCGCCCAAATATCCTTAAGAAGAGTTTCTTTTACATTCCCAACAATATAGTCCTGCCAGCCCGCGCATGGGTATACATCTCCATTCTCTGTTATGCAAATAGAGAAACGACAAACGCTACAAACAAAATCATTCGATGTAGCATCTTTTTTCTCCTTAGCAGTCATTCGCAACTGTTCTAAATATTTTGCATCACGTGTGACTTTATTGTGTATGATCCCTCTGATTTCATCAATTGACAAGCGACAATTCAAATTTTGTGTTGTATGATTGTATTCTGCTATAAGATTATAATCCGTTCCGACATGAATCTTGTGTATTTTAGCCCATTCTATAACATCATTACAACAATCCTTATTTTGTTTCATAATTGGACAGCTTATTTGCAAAGGGATATCGTTTTCAATCAGTTTTAAAATTGCATTTTTTGTTTTCTCAAAACTTCCCTTCATTTGAGTTATCTCATCATGGATAGCGGGATTCATTGAGTATAATGAGACTTGAACACCTAGAAGGGGATTCGCCTTCATTTCTTCAATAATGCCATCATTTAGTAATGTTAAATTACTAAGTACATTTACAGAAAAATTATACTCTCTGCATTTTTTTAAAAAGTCACAGAATTCCTTGTGCAACATTGGTTCTCCACCACTTAAGGTCAAATGCAACAATTTCAGATCTCTACATTGTTCTAAAATATCATAAAACAAATCTGGAGAAATATTAGTTATTTTATTTTCATGGGGAATATAGCAGTGTACACATCTTTCGTTGCACTTACTTGTAATCTCTATATGTAAATTTGTAAGCTGTGGCTTGCCTTTAAAGTATTCTTCGAAGAAATCTTGCGTATCTTTTTCAGAAGGTATAATACTCGGAGAAAAATCCTTTTTTATTATTTCAGGTTCTGATATTCTATACGCAAATCTCGTATCTTTTTCTTCGCACTCCTGAAATGTTTCACCCGATACAATAAATCCATCTTGTTCGAGCATACAATAAAATTCGTAAGCATCGTTCTTTATTGTTTGAATATCAACACCTGTAAATTGCTCATTAATTTTTTTAGAAAGTTCATCAATAGTTTGCGGCTTTCTATCTAAAGCAGAAAAAAACACGTTTCCACTTTCTGATAGAATTTTGTCTCCAATGTAATTTTCATTACTATTAGTTAGTTTATACCCGAAATTCCGATTGTCTGTGATATACCCAAAAGACCCATAGTTTCTGAATATGATAGTAGATTTTTGCTTGAAAAACATAAGAATGCTTTTTTTAGTATAATCAGGAAACGAGTTCAATATAAAAGAGCGTTTCCTGATTAAATTGTTCATTAACGTCCACCTGGCCCTGGTTTATTACAAGGCCTTCCACTTGGCTTACTATTGGGACGACATTCTGCCATTTGTGCAGTACTTTTTGCTAGAACTTTCGGTTTTGTGTAAGTCATAAGTTAATCTTTTTAAAAAAAAGTTATTACTATTTGTTAATTAAGAACGATATAAAAATACAGAACTAAAATCATTTTTCAAAGCTTTGTTGTGTATTTATTTTTACCTCATTCAATTTTGCCTTTAATGGTTTGTAGTTGTTTATCAATGTAATCTAACATTACGAACTATACGGAGTTGGAGATTGGGTTTGCTTTCCTGTCGAACCTTACCACTGTTGTTGTGGGCTACTTACTTTGTTGTTTGCACAAAAAACAATTGACATATAGTTTTTGTTAAACTGAATTCTTTTATACATTTAACCCCTACTGTATTTGTATGATAAAAAAAGAAGTTGGCCATTAACAAATAAATGGTTATTATTTCAACCACTTCCTTCTAAATCCCTCTAAAACTTTCTTCTCTGAAAGTTTAACCAAGTATTAGAAACAAATAATTGATGATCAATTCCTTTATTACTTAATGTTAGGTAATGATAAAGGCAACAGGGCTTTTATGCCCTGATATTTTCACTAACTCTACTGCCGGAAATCTGGATAAATATACATTCGTACAAAATTTACCTCGACTAGTATCCGAGGACATTAATCCTATAAAATCGCACTCAGATTCCACGCCTGAATATGCTTTATGCCCTCATTAGAAGGCAGAGAAATATCATCGAGAGAAACGACAAACTTTTCGTAATTATCCTGTATAGCTTCCAATGGTGCATATTCACGTTTGGCGGTTTGTTCGTCAGCCATTAGATAGGTACTTTGAAGATAAATGACACGATCTCCTTTTTTAGCAACGAAATCAACCTCTTTATCTCTCATTGCACCAACATATACCTCATACCCTGCTCTGCGAAGCTCCAGATAAACAAGGTTCTCTAATTTATAGCCTATACCATAGCCAAATCCGGGATACAGATAATTCTTGAAAGACAAGTCATTAATGTAATATTTGCAGTTTCCCGAAATAGTATCCTTTCCTCTAATATCATATCGCTCGACCTTATGAACCAAAAAGGTATCTTCTATGAAGCCTATATAATTAGAAAGTGTATCGTAAGTTGTCTTTCGTTTATTACTCTTAAAGAAATTAACGATATTGGTTATTGATACCAGATTAGCGGCATTATTTACCAAATAGACAAAAATATCTTCCAACAATTTGGGATCTTTGATATTATGCCGTTGTATAATGTCTCGCAAAAGTACAGTGTCTTTAATTGCCGATATATAATTGCGTTTTGTCTCAGCATTAGGCAATACGAATAATTCCGGCAAAGCTCCACTTTCCATATAATTAATATAACTTTGCTTTGAAACAGTTGTATTCGTTATCCCTACGTACTCATTGAAGCTGAACGGTAATATTTCAAAATTCACATATCGCCCTGATAATAATGTTGCCAGTTCTCCCGATAACATCTTAGAGTTAGACCCACTTATAAATATTTCATAGCTATCTACATAATCCTGAGAATGAGAATTGACAAAATGTTCCCATCCCTCTACATTTTGAATCTCGTCAATGAAAAGATATACCTTCCCCGAAGGTTGTAACTTATCTTTATATAGATTAAGTAAAGTCCCGAGATCTTTATAATTTCCAATAAAATCAAAATCCGTGAACTCTTTATTGATATAGAATATATTTTTCGGATTAACACCTTCACGAATAAGCCTATGTGCTATTTGGCGAAGGATATAGCTTTTTCCTGCACGGCGTTGCCCAACCAATACCTTGATTAATTTATTTCCGGTATAGTCAAAAATCTTATTGGTATAATCCTTACGTGTAAATCCCAATTCAGGAACATTTCCGTTCCAGAAGTTATATTTCTCTAAAGATGTAAATTTATCGTACATGACTGAAATTATTTCTTCAAATGTACAAATATTCTTTCACACTCGAATATTTCGCAGTTTATTTTTAATAGCACTAGTTGAAATTACATAACATTTCACTCTTAGTCTGTTCTAATTCCAATATATCAAATAGAGTATTCTATTCTCAAAAAAAACTAATATTTTAAAGTATCATGTTAAAGCTTACGTTTTTTGCATGTGAAAACAAAGTTATAATGAAATAAGGCAACTTAAAGCACAGATGAACACTGCCGAAGCGGAATACGCAAAAATTACCGACAAGCTCCGTCAAGAACTCAAAAAGATTTACGACCTATTCCCTCATATTCGGGAGTTGCTCAAAATTGAAAACCTTTGTAAATATCTGGGATTTTCAGATGAGCTAATCAAAATGATATTGGAGAAAAGCCTGTCGGATTCAAGGGTAAAATCTATTGATCGGAATACCAACGCCATTTTGAAACTGGCCACTCAGTTGCCGAGGTAAAAAAAGCCCAGCTGAGCAAGGCAAACTAAACCTAACAACCGAACAATTGACGGCGTAAGCGAAACGAATTGGTTCAGGCAAAAACAACAAGAGTTCCTAAAATCTATCGGAGTAACTATTCAACCAAAACAAGATCAGGGGATGAAAATATAATTTGGATATTAATTGTCAATAATATATCTTTGTATTATCATTGATAAATAAAAATGAGTATAAAACCATCTAAAATAAAGACAGTTAAAAGCTATATCGACACCTTGAGAAGTTTCTCAACAGGGGAGGTTCGCTATTTTCTGTTGGTAGATACGGATTATACGGGGTTTCATAATGCAAAGAAACGAATCAAGGATAGTTATCAGTGGGAATTTGATTTCTCTTCAGAGAGTATCGATGATAAAAAATATTTTAAAGTAAAACGGATAAAATAACATAGCATGGCGAATGAACGAAAAACAGATTTCCTTATAGGAAAACTACTGGATAGTGCAAAAATAGAATACACTCCCAATGGGAGCAGTATAAAGGAGATTCAGGAAGCCCTTAGAACATCTTCGAAAAAGAAGACCGAGAAGGCTGGTTTTCCTGAGTTTATTGGGCGATCCAACGAATTTATCATTGTCATTGAAGATAAGGCTGCCTTAGACAAGCAGGCAGCATACTCAAATGATGATAAAACTGCTCTGCTAATGGATGTTAAATCGGTTAGGGATTATGCCGAAAACGGGGCACTCCATTACGCTCAACATATTATTAATAAAACCTCTTTTGATAAAATCTTTGCGTTTGGTTGCTCTGGTGATGAGAAACATCATAAAATAAGACCGATATATGTTGACAAAAGAGGGTATAAAATACTTACAGAGGTTGAGAACTTTGAGAATTTTTCAGCAGAGAACATCGGGAAATACTACAAAGAACAAGTTCTTGGTGAAACTCCACAGGAAACATTGGAATTAGAGGATATTTTGAAAAAATCTTCTGAACTTCACGAAGCTCTACGCAACTACGGGCAACTTGGTGATAATGAAAAACCACTTGTTGTGTCGGCAATATTATTAGCTCTAAGTGAAGAGTCATTCTCGATTGATTCGCTGAAAGGAGACGAGCTAAGAACTGACGGACAAATAATATACGATGCATTGTCTACCCATATGGATAGGGTCAAGGTGCAACCCCAGACAAAGAAAAGTCAGATATTAAACCAATTCACGCTTATTAAAGATAGACCCATCCTAAACCGCAAAGATGATAGAATAACAGATAAAGACTATAAGTTAGCCAAAACCCCTTTAAGGTATTTTACAGAATATATTTATAAGAATGTTTTGACTTCGGTCAAAAGCAATACAGCTGAAGATGTATTGGGACGTTTCTATGGAGAATTTATTCGTTATAGTGGCGGTGATGGACAATCATTAGGTGTTGTACTGACTCCAAAACATATTACTGAGTTATTCTGTGACCTTGTAAATATTCAACCCACGGACATTCTTTTTGACCCCTGTTGTGGAACTGGTGGTTTTCTTATTGCAGGGATGCATCATATGCTAAATAAGGCTACCTCTAAAGAACAAAGAGAGAATATAAAGCAGAATCAAATTTACGGTATTGAAGTTAGGGATGATATGTTCTCTATTGCCACCACAAATATGATCCTTCGGGGTGATGGTAAAAGTAATTTAATATGTGAGGACTTCTTAAAATGTACCGTGGCTGATTTGCGGAAACAAAAATCAACCGTCGGTTTTATGAATCCGCCGTACTCTCAAGCAAAAGGGAAAGATACGGCACATTTGTCTGAGATATGTTTTATTAAACACCTATTGGATAGCCTGGCAGATGATGCCAGATGTGTAGTGATTGTTCCTCAATCGACAATGGTGGGTAAGACCAAAGAAGACAAGAAAATTAAGAATGAGATTCTGAAAAAGCACACCTTAGAGGGTGTAATTACTCTAAATAAAAACACTTTTTACGGTGTGGGTACCAATCCTTGTCTTGCTATTTTCACGGCACATAAAACACACCCAAAAGGCAAATACTGCAAGTTTGTCAATTTTGATGATGATGGATTTGTAGTAAACAAGCACATTGGATTGGTAGAAACCGAGAGAGCCAAGGAACGTAAAGCACACTTACTGTCTTGTTGGCTTGATGATGCTCCCACCGAGAGTAAGTTTATGGTAAAAACTAAGATTGAACTTGATGATGAATGGTTACATTCATTCTATTATTTCAATGACGAATTGCCATCTGACGAGGATTTTGCAAAAACAATGGCAGACTACCTGACATTTGAGTTTAATATGATAACACATGGCAAAGGTTATCTATTTGGATTGGAGGAAAAAATATGAGACAGGAATTAAAAAATAAAGAATGGAGAGAGTTTGTATTATCGTCGTTATTCGATATTAAATCTACAAGCAGCAGTATAGACAAGAGCAGGTTAAATAATAGAGATGGAAGCATTCCGTACATTACAAGAACAGATAAAAATAATGGGATAGATATTTTTGTAGTTACTCAAGACGCAAAGTACGAACTGGATCCCGGAAATGTAATAACAATTGGATTAGATACCCAAACGGTTTTTTTTCAGGCAACGGCTTTTTATACAGGGCAGAACATACAAATTTTACATAGCTCGAATTTGAACAAATATGTAGCGGCATTTCTTATTCCTTTATTAAAGCGTTTGATGGAGAAATTTAATTGGGGCGGTAATGGAGCAACATTAACTAGGTTGAAACGAAGTAAGGTATTACTCCCGATTAATATCATTGAAGAGCCTGATTACGAATTTATGGAAGCCTATATGCGAGAGAAAGAGTCTGCACTTTTGGAGCACTATAAGAAATATGCACAGACGCTTGATATTGCGGTAAGCAAACAAATTAAACCTTTGTCTGCAAAAGAATGGAAAGAATTTTTTGTAGAAGATATCGCCGAAATTTTGTCAGGCAAAGACATTTACGAAGCTGAGAGAGTAAAGGGATGTAATCCATATATTACAGCTACGGCATCCAATAATGGAATAGGTTATTTTGTTTCTAATAACAATGAAACTTGTGAGTCAAATTGTTTATCTGTGAATAGGAATGGGTCAGTAGGCTACTCGTTTTTTCATACTTACCCTGCTCTATTTTCAAATGACTGCAGAAAACTAAGACTTAAGCATAGTTCAAAACATATTGGTCAATTTATTGCATGTCAAATAACAGCGCAAAAAGATAAATATGGATACGGTTACAAAATGGGAACAGGTAGATTGAAGCGTCAGAAAATAATGCTTCCAATTAACGAAAAAGAAGACCCTGATTTTTTATATATGGAACAATATATGAAACAAGTAGAGTCAAAACAACTCACTAAATACTTAACCTACATAAATAACCGTAAATAATATGTCATATGCACTCGATGATAGGAAAAGCACTGTTTCATTAAGGTTAATGGTACAAAAATAGTATGAAGTGGCAGAATAGATTTATACGGGATATTATTGATTTTGAAAAATCATCCGAGACTTTTTTTGCCAAATCAATCGAAAAGGATACCAAAATAGTAAATACAAAAGGAAAGTATTTGCCGGAAACATTATTAAAATTTTATTCGCCTACGCATGAAAATGTTCAGGATGTAAAGAATAAATGTGTATGGATGTCATCTCCAAGCTCCTTTAACGATCCTTTTGATTGTAGCATAGGTTATAATAGTGATGAGTATATAAAATATTTATTGATCGATTATATTCGTAAGAATAATAGGATTAATGACAGTATAAACGCGGATTATTTCACCAAAGACGATTTATTACAAATATGCAATACATTCACTACTGAGCCGCCCTATAATATTTATAGTAATAAAAGAGACTTTTCAATAGTATGCCGGTCAATAGTAAATTCTAAATCGAATTTGTTACAAGGAAAATATAATGAGCTTATATTTCCTAAGATTAAAAGAATTAACGCCATTATTGAAAATGCAAGACATCATTCGGTAAGAGTAGCATGTTTTTCAGAATTACGTTGGTTCGATGAGAGTATAAAAAAGATGCTTTTGTGGTCTCATTATTCGGACAGCCATAGAGGGTTTTGTGTAGAGTATGACATATCATCCTTGAAAAACGATATTAATTATGAAGTTGAATGGTATGCCCCATCGGTCAATCCTGGAAAATATATTGATGAAAGAATAATTGCAACTCTAAAAGCAGGATTATTCCCTATCTCGTACTCCAATAAAAGAACATTGATACCCAAAACATTGTTGAATAAACTGGCCTATGAATCAGATAATACCACTTTGTCTAATCCTAAATTCAAAGAGCTAATCATCAAGTCATTTATTAATAAATCTACCGTGTGGAATTATGAAAAGGAATGGAGGTTAATCGTTGACGACAAAATATGTAAATATTATGACAACAAGATACCATTTCCGTATATTAAATCTATTTTCGTAGGATCACGAGCGAGCAAAGAATTGGTTAATAATTTGTATGATATTGCTAATTCGCTTGGAGTTGAAATACACCATATGAAAGAAACAGATGAGAATTATGCTCTATATCATTGGATACTAGATCAAGAATATTTGCGGAGCAGAAAGAAATTTGATAACCCATTTTTATGATTATTATTCAGGTATTATTTCGAAATAAAAATACCAAAAGGATATTTGGGAACAATTTGGGAACAAATAATCAAAAGAAAAAGCCTAACTGATTGATTATCAATTAGGCTTCTATCTAAATCGTACCCAGAGCCGGGATCGAACCGGCATGGAAGTGAATCCACTGGTGTTTGAGACCAGCGCGTCTACCAATTCCGCCATCTGGGCATTGCTTTTATTTAGCGAGTGCAAAGGTATTGATATTTTTTAAATAACAATACCTTTTTTTGTTTTTTGAAAAAACTTCCTTAATTTTTTTCTCGATATAAAATATATTACATTTGTTTCCGTCTTATAAGCAACGGGAATTTTTTTTAATAACGTATTTTAGTAAAATAATTGAGTAATCGCTTATTGTCCTTAATAAATCAAAGAACTATTGGCTCTTCCGATTCTTCAAATTCGAAGGAATGAAGGATAGTCAAAAAAAAGGTCTGAGACCTAAATTGTATAAATGCTATAACATGAATAATAACTATTGCGTAATAATGAGCGGAGGGATTGGTAGTCGTTTTTGGCCTTTCAGCAGAGAAAGCCGCCCAAAACAATTCCTCGATTTTTTTGGTACAGGACGTTCTCTCCTACAAATGACCGTAGATCGATTCAAAAAGGTCTTACCTATCGAGAACATTTATATTATTACAAACGAAGGGTATGCAGGACTAACAAGAGAAGAAGTTCCTGAATTAAACCCCGAACAGATACTATTGGAACCCTTAAGGCGAAATACAGCACCTTGTATCGCATATGCCAGTTATCATATAAAGAAAAAGAATCCCAACGCAAATATAGTTGTTGCACCTTCAGATCACCTGATTCTGAAAGAAGATGAATTTATCTCGGTAATTAACCACGCATTGGATTTTGTCAACAAGCAACCCATATTACTTACATTAGGAATAAAGCCAAACCGTCCAGAAACAGGCTATGGTTATATCCAAATAGGAGAAAAAGAAGTTGAAGACATAAACAAAGTAAAAGTTTTCACCGAAAAGCCGAATTACGAATTAGCCAAAATCTTTTACGAAAGCGGCGAATTTTTATGGAATTCGGGATTATTCATCTGGAATGTAGACACAATAATATCAGCGTTTCACGATCACTTGCCGGAAGTATCTAACATTTTCGACCTCGGCACTGATATTTACGGAACATCCGAAGAACAGAAATTCATTAATGAACAATACGCATATTGCCCCAATATATCCATAGACTACGGTATTATGGAAAAAGCAAGCAATGTATGTGTACTTGCTGCCGATTTCGGCTGGTCGGATCTCGGAACATGGGGATCACTTCATGATATTTCGGACAAGGACGAAGATGCAAACGTTGCATTGAAGTGCGAGACTATGTTTTTCGACAGCTCTGAAAACATTATTGCTCTTCCCGAAGGAAAATTAGCAGTAATACAAGGTCTGAACAATTACATCGTAGCAGAATCGGATGATCTTCTTCTTATTTGTAAAAAAGAAGAAGAACAACGGATCAAACAATTCGTGGCTGATTCTAAATTAAAGTACGGAGACAAATACATTTAAGGTCCCAGACTTTTTTATTACTTTGGATTGACCTAGTATAATAATATCAGAAAGTGGCAAACGATAATGCCACTTTCTCAGTTTATCAGCTTTATGAACAGAATATCCATCATCACAGTCAACCGCAATAATGCCGTAGGATTAAAAAAGACGATACTCAGTGTAATCGGTCAAACTTATACCAACTATGAGTTTATCGTTATAGACGGAGCGTCTTCCGATCAGAGTGTCGATATTATCACGCAATACCAGTCTAACATCAGTTATTGGGTGAGTGAACCCGATGCAGGCATATTCAACGCAATGAATAAGGGAATACAGCAAGCTTCAGGCGACTACCTGTATTTTCTGAATTCAGCTGATGCGTTTGCTGACAACGATGTATTAAACAAGATATTCGGGAGAGAAACTTATACGGCTCCTTTCATAAACGGGCATCAGTTAAACGATTTCGGGAATTACACCAAACGGGTACCGGCACTGAACCGCCCTCTCACTCTTTTCGATTTTTATTGGGGAACAATTAAGCATCAGGCTACTTTTATACACAAAAGCATGTTTGCCAAATACGGAATGTATGACGAGAATTTAAAGATAACAGCGGATTGGAAATTCTTTCTACAGACAATAGGATTACATAACGAACAACCTCTTTTTACAGATACAGACATTGTACTCTTTCAATGGGATGGTATCAGTACTAATCCTCAGTTGCAGAAAGAACATGAAGAGGAAAGACTGACTGTTTTAAATGAATGTATCCCCCACTCTATTCAGAAAGATTATGAACGGTTTCACTATTTGGCAGATTACGAATACCTTCTTCCTGTTTTCAAAAAAAGCAAACTATTTTCGTTTCTGGTAAGGGCATTAGTTAAAATATTCAAATAAAGCCCTATTGTCTTTTAGAGGAATACTATCGCATATCAACAACACATTTCTCCTCGATTGACACCCCAAACAAAGCGAAATCATATTTCACAGGATCCAAAGGATCTAATTGCCGCAGGTTTTCGGTCAGTTCCAATGCTGCTTGCCAGTCTGGCTTATCTCTGGACAGCAATCCTAGTTTTTTAGCTGTCCGCTCTACATGCAAATCCAAAGGACAAATAAGATCTTTTGGGCTGATTGTTTTCCACAGACCAAAGTCTACACCACTATTGTCGTCTCTTACCATCCACCTCAAATACATATTCAACCTTTTACAAGCCGACTTTCTATGAGGACTGGGTATATGCTTCTGGGTTCTTCGAGGAGCATCCGGCAACGAAAAGAAATAACGATTAAAATAATTCAAACCTTCTTCAACAGTCATACCTCCGTCCGGAAAGAAGGCCGACTCTAATGAAATATTATTCTGATAATGCTGTTTAAAAAATTCTACACAGTAAAGAAGATCCGTATCATTGAATGTACGATGCTTAAATCCTAGTAACTTTTTAAGATCGGAATCAGTATGCCCCACCATAAATTCGTATGGACTATTATCCATTCTATCAGATAGCTCCATGCATTTATTAATAATAGTACGCCTTTGTCCCCATGCGAAGATTGACGCAAAAAAACCTATAATCTCAATATCTTCTTTTCGTGTAAACCGGTGAGGTACTGATATCGGATCATCGGCTATGAAACCCTGACAATTATACAAATCGACCTTTTGATTCAGAAAATGCTTAAGATTACTAAAATTTACGGAATTCATATTTATTAATTGTAGTTTTATATATAGCTTTACAGAACTAGTCGCATTGTATTCTTGTTATAAACAATAACAAGTCTTTAATGTCCATTTTCGGAAAACAGCGGACTTAAGCCGTTTACCTGAATGGACAAATACAAATAAATCTGGAGTCTTAAAAGTAGTCAATAAATAAATAATAGTCATGAAAGCCAAGACAAAAATTCTAATCAATTCTATGCTGGTTGCTTTGTTTGCAATCATTCTAGTGTCATGTAGTAGTAAGTTAACCCCGTTATCATCTTCATTATTCTCTGTATCTCCATCACCAATGGAAGTGCAAGGGTCTAAAATACCGGTAACTATAAACGGTAAATTCCCTGAGAAATGGTTTAATAAGAATGCAGAAGTTACCGTTACTCCAATCCTGAAATCAGGAAATTCTGAAAAATATGGAACATCAGTTACATATCAGGGCGAAAATGTTTCGGGAAATGGTATTGTTATATCACAACAACAAGGAGGAGCATTCACCATCAAATCTGAATTTGACTATGAAGACGGAATGGTAAATCCTGAACTATACCTGAGATTTACATCTAAGATCAAAAATAAATCAGTCGAATTACCGGATGTAAAAGTAGCTGAAGGCTTAATCACTACTGCTACATTAGCAGATGCTTATTCCAATACTCCATCTGAGGCTCCGGACGATTTCCAAAAGCTGATCAAAGAATCTTATGACGCAAACATCTTATTCTTGATACAACAAGCAAAATTGAGATCGAGCGAACTTAATTCTTCTAATCTTGCTGCTTGGAAAGATCTTGTAAAAAGTGCCGATAAAAACAGCAAACAAAACGTTAATGTTGAAGTACAGGCATACGCTTCTCCTGATGGTGGTTATAAACTAAACGAGAAATTAGCAGGAGAACGCGAAAAAAACACAACTTCTTATTTGAATAACGAATTCAAAAAAGAAAATGTGGGTACAAACGTATATGCTAATTACACAGCTCAAGACTGGGAAGGATTTAAGAAACTTGTAGAAGCATCAAGCCTTCAAGACAAAGATTTGGTACTTCGTGTTCTATCTATGTACACAGATCCTGCCGACAGAGAAAGAGAAATCAAGAATGTATCTGTTGTTTACAAAGAATTAGCCGAAACAATCCTACCTCAACTTCGTAGATCAAGATTAGTAGCCAATGTAGAAACTATTGGCAAAACAGACGCTGAACTTTTACAAGCTGTTAATTCTAACCCATCAAGCCTGAACATCAACGAATTGCTTTATGCTGCAAATCTACAAGGTGCTCCTGCCGAAAAAATATATACTACTGTAACTCAAAAATATCCGAATGATTACAGAGGATGGAACAATTTAGGTGCATATTATTATTCAAATGGACAAATAGATGCTGCAAAACAAGCTTTTGCTAAAGCTCAACAATTGGATAGCAGAGCTGCCGAACCAAGTGTAAATCTTGGATTATTGGCTTTAGCTGACAATGACATCTCTAAAGCAGAACAGCTAATCGGATCTGCATCTAAAGCAAATACAGCAAGCGAAGCTCTTGGTCTTCTTTATTTGAAGAAAGGTGACTACTCAAAAGCTGTACAGGCATTTGGAAGCACAAAATCTAACAATGCTGCTTTAGCTCAGCTTTTGACTAAAAATTATTCTCAGGCAGAACAAACTTTAAATGGTGTAAGCAATAAAAATGCTACTACCTCTTATCTGAAAGCCCTTGTAGCAGCCCGTACTAACGATGCTACCGGAGTAGCTTCTGCACTGAATGACGCATTCCGTGCTGATCCTTCATTGAAACAACGTGCCGCTTCTGACATCGAATTCTCTAAATTCGCAGGAAACGCTGTAGTTTCAAGCCTACTGAAATAAGAAAAACATCGAAAATATCTTTCAACCGAAAGACTGCTCAGAAACGGGCAGTCTTTTGTTTTGCCTGTTAAGATGGTGTTAAAAACCGAAGTAACTCCCTTTGATCTCCTTTCTTTGCAGTACTTTTGAGGTTATAAAATCACTAAATCATTAGGTTATGAAAGCTATAAAAATGCTTTTCGTCTTATTATTAATGGCTGGTATGGCTTTAAGTGTAAATGCTCAGAGTCGGGACAACTACACTATTATAGTATCAATGGATGGATTCAGATGGGATTACCCCCGTTTATATCAGGCTCCCAATTTAGAGCGTATTGCCCAACGAGGAGTAAAAGCAGTAATGCGGCCATCTTATCCTGCATCAACTTTTCCTAATCACTATACACTTATTACAGGACTGGTTCCCGATCATCATGGTATCATCAATAATTCATTCTGGGATACAACAAATAATCGGGCATATAGCATGGGCGATTCTATCACCCGCAATGATACGGAATACTATGGAGGTGAACCTATCTGGATCACAGCTCAAAAACAAGGAGTAAAAGCAGGATCTGTTTATTGGGTCGGATCCGATATAAATATAATGGACACTCACCCCGATTACTATAAAGTATGGAGTGATGTACCTAGGTTGGGATATGCCCAAAGAATAGATACAACAATAGAATGGCTGAATAAACCCGAAGCAGAACGCCCACACCTAATAACCTTGTATTTTGATGAACCCGATGCGGCAGGACACTATTACGGTCCGCTTAGCCTGCAAACAGGCATGGCCGTTCATGCAATGGATAGTTTAATGGGAGTGTTAGTAAAGAAAATCGACAATCTGCCTTTTGCCGATAAAGTGAATCTGGTTATAGTGGCAGACCACGGTATGACAGAAGTTTCTCAGGACAGGTTAATAAAGCCTCAGGATTATTTGAAACCAACATGGTATGATCATATAGAAGGAACAAATCCCACATCCATTTATGTTTCGGATAAAGCAAAACAGGATTCCATATGTAATGCACTGGCAAATATTGAACATATCAAAGTATATAGAAAGGGGCAACTTCCAGCAGATTTGAATTACGGAACGAATAAAAACGCAGGAGACCTGATTGTCGTTCCTGAAATAGGATGGCAATTCAGTTTCAAGCACAAAGGAGTACCAGGTGCACATGGATACGAACCTTCCGAACCCGATATGCAGGCTATATTCTACGCAACAGGACCTGCATTCAAAAAGAATGTACAGGGGGCTATATTTGATAATACAGCCATCTATCCTTTGCTAGCCTATCTTTTAGGAATCAAACCTGCTCCGAATGACGGAGATATCAATCAGTTGCAGGATATATTGGCGGCACCGCTTCGCTAATTATGATCAGGCTTCTTCTAAAATCGGATATAAATGACTGCTGCGATATCATCAGCAGCGTTATCCTGAAAATGAACTCATCAGGCATAGACCAATGGGACGAAATATATCCGGCTCGCAGTGATATAGAAAATGACATTAATAACAATAATGCTTTTGGATACATCCACAATGAAAAAGTCTCGGCTTATATAACCCTTAATGAGCTACAAAGCCCCGAGTATGCAGCATTAGCATGGGGCATAGAAGGACGTAACCTCATTGTACATCGGCTGTCCGTTTCTCCGGATATGCAGGGTAAGGGTATAGCTCGGAAAATGATGCTTTTTGCTGAAGAATATGCAACAGCGCAAAAATACGATTCGATAAGATTAGATGCCTTCACAGAAAACCCAACAGCGATGAATCTATATCTAAAATTAGGATATAAAGAAGTCGGCTCCGTCATTTTCCGTAAAGGGAAATTCTTGTGTTACGAAAAACGAATAAATTGAGAATGAATCAGATTATTTTCAATACACGGCTTAACACTCCGAATTGAAAGTTTTCATTCGATAAAATATTATGTACTTTTGCAAAACATACAATTATCGGAATATTGATCTTCGGTAAAAGAAAACCATTCAGAGATATAGATAAAAAGGTCTGAGACCTTCTCAAACAAAATAAAATGACAATAAAACAACCCAAAGCTATTTTTTTCGATATTGACGGAACTCTTGTCAGTTTTAAAACCCACCGTATCCCCGAACCCACTATACAAGCCATACATAAAGTCCGAGAAAAAGGAATAAAGGTATTTATTGCAACAGGCCGCCCACGACTTGTACTCGACACTCTGGACGGTCTTGAATTCGATGGGTTCATTACCGTAAACGGAGGATACTGTACTACAGAAAAAGGAGACATCATATACAAAAACGCTGTTCCGCAAAAAGACATACAAGCTCTGATCGAATATCAAAAGACCGAACCATTCCCTTGTATTTTTGTAAGAGAACACGATATGTTCTTAAACTTTGTAAATGAAGATGTGGAAACAATCCTAAAACTGCTCAACTTCCCTCCTGTTCCCATAAAGAGCAATGAAGAAGCTGCTGAGAGCGAAATATTCCAATTAGTATCCTTTCTTACTCAGGAAAGAGAAGATCGTATTATGCCTAAAGTATTGCCTGATTGCGATTCGGCTCGTTGGCATCCACTCTTTACCGATGCTATCGCGAGAGGAAACAGCAAGCAAAGAGGTATAGATGAGATCCTCAAATTTTATGGCATAGATCTGAGTGAAACAATGGCTTTCGGCGACGGAGGAAACGATATTTCAATGCTGAAGCATGCAGCGACCAGCATTGCAATGGGAAATGCCGAGGACAAAGTAAAAGCTGTAGCAGACTATGTAACGACATCTGTTGATGACGAGGGCATACCTAATGCGTTAAAGCATTTTGGCATAATCAATTAACGATTAAACAAAAAAACAATATAGCAAATGAAAATTCTTATACTTGGAGCCGGAAAGATGGGATCTTTCTTCTCGGATGTATTAAGTTCAAATCACGAAGTCGCTCTATTCGATACTGACCCCGACAGACTGAAATTTACATATAATGTAATACGCCTCAGCGACCCGAAAGAAATAACAACTTTCGATCCGGAGCTGGTAATAAATGCAGTTACAGTCAAATATACAATAGAAGCATTCAAAACAATACTACCCTATATCAGCGACCAATGTATTGTTTCGGATATAGCATCGGTAAAAACAGGATTACAGGATTTTTATTCAACCCTGAAACAGCCTTTTGCTTCGTCCCACCCCATGTTTGGCCCAACTTTCGCCGATCTCCGTAACCTCAGAACACAAAGTGCCATTGTTATATCGGAATCATCGGAAGAGGGTAAGAAATTTTTCCTTGATCTATATCACAGCTTAAACCTGCAGGTATTTGAATACACATTTGATGAGCATGACGAAACCATCGCTTATTCCTTGTCAATCCCGTTTGCTTCTACCCTGGTTTTTGCTTCGGTTATGAAACATCAGGAAGCTCCGGGTACAACATTCAAACGACATATGGATATCGCCAAAGGCTTATTATCGGAAGATGATTACCTGCTTACCGAGATACTGTTCAACCCGTACACTCCAAATCAGGTAAAACAAATAAGGGAAGAGCTTGCAAACCTCCTCGCCATTATCGAGAAGAAAAATTCAGACGAAATGAAAAACTTTTTGACCAAGGTCAGAAAAAACATAGAATAACACCTAACCCCTTATTATACAATATACAATAGAAACAGGCTGTTCCGATAAACTCAGAGCAGCCTGTATATTTTTCAGGATACGTAATCTTAGTGCAGCCCCAATAACATATTAGCCAATATAATACCTAATACCAGCAATGTAATAAATACATACAGATAATCTCTCTCTATAAGAAATGAGATAGCAGAGAACGCAACCCGTATAACAGGTGTAGCAATCAACACAATCACACCTAACTGAATGATGGCTGCTCCATCGAAATTCAGCACACTGGGTATAATCGTATTCAATTCTCTCAGATAATGTTCAACCCCCGGAAATGGCTGTCCCGATGGCGTAGGCGTATAATCCGCTGTTTTGGAATGGTGCTGAAATAAATAAACAATACCGCCAAACACGGTTATGATGCTCGACAGGATTACTCCATAACGCAGAAGCTTGCCTATGTATTGCTCAACATCCCGTTGATCCCAATATTCCCGTGAAAATATATGTTTCATGTTTTCGTTTCGTTATAATTAAGCGACAGCAAGTATAAATGAAGTCATTTCAAGAAAACAACCATATATCGCCATCATACTTAAAAAAGTCATTAAATAGGTCTGAGACCTTAAAGTTTACCGGTAATACCGTTATACATCATAGACAATGCCAACAAGAAGATAACGACACTAAACAACTGCCGTAACCGTTTCACATTAGCCTTCGGCAATATCTTGGAACCGAAAAAAGCACCTAAGAGCACACCAACCACAATAGGCATACACAATCCCGGATCAATATAACCTCTTTGAAGATAAATGACAGCACTGGCTGCGGCAGTTACACCAACCATAAAATTACTGGTTGTAGTAGATACTTTAAATGGAATTTTCATAGCTGTGTCCATTGCCAAAACCTTTAAAGCCCCCGAACCGATACCTAACAAACCGGATAGTACTCCCGCAAGAGTCATCAACGAATAACCGGTAGCTACATTCTGAACTTTATACTGTACAACTCCGTCTTTTGTCGGATATGAGCCATTCAATTTCAATTTTTCGGCTAGCTTATCCGCCGGTGCATTCGGATCGATATGCTCTTCCTTTTTTGTTATTGTACGGATTGCTGAAAATATAAGAACACAGCCAAAAATAACCGCGATATATTGCTTATCGAGCCAAATAGCTATAATAGCACCAATTACTGCACCGGTAGTAGTTGCAATTTCAAGAAACATACCGATACGGACATTCGTTATTCCCTCTTTTATATAAGCCGCTGCCGCACCCGAAGAACTGGCGATAGATGTAACCAAGGCTGCACCTATGGCATACCTCATATCAACACCAAAACCTAAAGTAAGCAAGGGAATAACAACTACTCCCCCACCCAATCCGGTAAGCGAGCCTAAAAAACCAGCTAATATTGCTCCCATGAACAAGATTAGAATAAATACACTTATTGACATACAATTGCTTTTTGTTATTCGAATGCAAAGGTACGGATTTATGCCATCTACTTAGAGTAATTCTCTGTTTTTTATTCATTAAATCAATCCCTAACCGGAGAAGATCCGCCTATATAAAAACAATAAGGCCACAGATCTATTTATTGCTTTGGTCAGGGCAACAATCCGGGTCTGTCACAGCTTGAAAATGTATCATTAAATACTTTCATTTACCAATATAAAATCTGGATAGAATTATTTGCATTTTATTTCACAGATCTGTGATTTTCCCGAAATAAAGCAGACTCATATAATCTGAACACTTTGAAACATAAAAGAACTTACGGTATGAACTTTCTTGAATCCTCTCTTAAGCCTAAAACTTCGTTATGGTACTATATCCTAACGATATTAATAGCTCTTATTGCAGCTAATTTTATCGGAGCAATACCATATATTTCCGTTATATTTTACCAAGGTCTTCAAAATGGATTTTCCATACAGGAGATATCAGCCAACATGACGAATATAACAGTTTTGGGAATTTCAAAGAATGTTGCTCTCGGTCTTCTTTTATTTTCCTTCGTAGTGGGTCTTTTTGCCATGATCCCGTTCTTTAAAATCTTCAACAAACGTACACTTAAGGAAGTGATAAACGGGACAAACAAGATCCGATGGTCACACTTTTTCTGGGGAGCCGGAGTCTGGACTATTGTTATGGCAGTGTTGTTACTTATCGATTATCTGGTGAGCCCAAGTAACTTTACTATAAATTTCAATCCTGTGTCATTTTTCATCCTTCTTCTTATCAGCCTGGTACTAATACCGTTGCAAACATCGTTCGAGGAAATATCTTTTCGGGGATATCTGGCTCAAGGTATTGCAGGAGCAACTGGCAGCCGCATCTTTTCTATTTTTATCCCTTCTGTTCTTTTCGGTCTTATGCACTCTTTGAATCCCGAAGTTGCTGCGTACGGATTCTTTTCCGTAATGCCCCAGTATATATTCTTCGGATTGCTTTTCGGGATAATGGCGACTCTCGACGATGGAATAGAACTACCGATGGGTGTACATGCCGCTAATAATATATTTTTGAGTTTATTCGTTACGAATCAGTCGTCGGCTTTACAAACTGATGCTATTTTTACTCAATTATCAATGGATCCGATGAAAGAGCTGATTTCTCTGATTATATGCGGTATGCTAATATGTATCTTTTTTGGACGAAAATACAAATGGAGTTTCTCAATCCTATCGGAGAGAGTGACTCTTTCTGAAAAACATGAAATTGAAGACAGATGGTAAGAATAATCCACCAATCATGAAAAATAGTTTACGACAGATCAGATCTACACAATATGTAATTCCAATTCTATTTTTAGATAAATCTTTCGAATGATTGACATATCATATAAAAAGATTTATCTATAGTTAAAGAGTTCTTTAAATAGCTGGAATAAAGAGAACTGTTGGTTACATGCCCCTACAGTCAGTTAAGGATAATCAATTCAAAAAAGGGACAAATAAAAAAGTCTTATTTTGATGTGTCTTTGTTACCTTTTTTTTAATTACCATAAACTCACGAAGTACCTTTTTCGGGAGACAGTTAAATCCCTTTAGAGAACTGAGGGGTAAAAGCTGCTATCCAGAAGAATATATTTTAGTTGTTACTTTTGTCACCTTTTAGTAATAAAATAATAAAGATCACCCACTTACTCTTTATTGATAATTCTTCACCAGTCAAGTAACCTTTGTTACCTTTTCTCAAACACACTGATCAATCAATATTGTATATAAATATAGAGATACACCTAAAATATCCAGAAATGTGTAACTTTAGGACAAGTTAATTTCTATTTATTTGGAAATACATCATTAAGGACTTCTTGTTACTATTAACGAAAAACAGACAAATTTGAATATGGAATATAAACTTTGTGGTAAAAGCGGTTTGAGGCTCCCGGTACTATCTCTGGGACTTTGGCATAACTTCGGAGAAGTTGATGATTTTGACAATTGCAGGCAAATGCTTTGCACTGCTTTCGACAAAGGCATCACACACTTTGATCTGGCAAATAACTACGGCCCTCCTCCCGGAAGTGCTGAAACAACGTTTGGAAAGATCTTAAAGAATGATCTTTTACATCATCGGGATGAAATGATCGTCTCATCAAAAGCAGGGCACCTCATGTGGAATGGCCCTTATGGTGATGGAAGTTCTCGCAAATCATTATTTGCCAGCATCGATCAGAGCCTGAAACGCACAGGTCTCGACTATTTCGATATCTTTTACAGCCATCGCTATGATGGAGAAACTCCGGTTGAAGAAACGATGATGGCATTAGTAGATATCGTGAGACAAGGAAAAGCATTATATGTAGGTTTATCCAAATATCCAACTGAAAAGGCCAGAGAAGCATATACGATACTAAAAGAGAATAAAGTTCCTTGCCTTATTTTTCAGGACAGATATAATATGCTTGTACGCAATGTCGAGAAAGAGATCTTACAACTAACCGAAGAGCAAGGAAGCGGCTTTATCGCATTCTCGCCATTGGCACAAGGATTGCTTACCAACAAATATCTGCATGGAATCCCTGAAAATTCGAGAGCTGCCAAAGAAAACGGATTTCTCAAAAAAGATCAGGTAAATGATTCGGTTATTACCAAAGCTAGGCTATTAAATGAATTAGCTCGACAAAGAGGTCAGACTCTGGCCGAAATGGCTCTTGCTTGGGTATTATACAACAGACATGTGACTTCGGTTATTATAGGAACTAGTTCGGTTAAACAGCTTAATGATAATATTGGCACATTAAATAACAAAGATTTCTCAGATCAGGAAATCCAACAGATAGAAACAATATTAAATCAATGACAAACACTATAAAACGACTAATTGTACTGACCATTATATTTTCACTCTGGGGATGTGAGAAGTCCGAGAATATGTCAACATCTATCCCTGATAGACCTGTTAATATAGTAATTAATACAAAAACTCAGCACCAATTCAATGAGCCGTATTACAGGAAATCGTACAATGATCAGGGATATGGCGGTGTTTTGGTTATTAACTACTCTTCAGGGCTAGAAGTAAACCTGGCCGCATTCGACAAGGCTTGCCCATACGAAGCGGCAGCAAATAACAGAGTAGACTCTTTAAATATATTACAGATGCAATGCCCAAAATGTAAGTCTATATTTGAAATCGGAGATGGAACAGGCAGGTGTAAATCAGGACCTTCTACTGAACGGCTAAGAAAATATTATATAAATAAGAATGGAGATACTTATCGTATCCAAAATTGAAGCCTCAGACCTATTAATTGTCTTTCCAAGTATAATACCGATAGATAATTATTACTTGAAAATACGAGATTAAATACTTTCTGTCTCTTAAATATTGATGAATAGTTTGTAAAATCAAAAAAAAGATTTTACATTTGCACTCGCAATTGCAAAACGGCTTAGAGAGATAAGTTTCGGCGATTGCAGCATTCGCGAAAGTAGCTCAGTTGGTAGAGCACGACCTTGCCAAGGTCGGGGTCGCGGGTTCGAATCCCGTCTTTCGCTCATAGGATGCTCGGATGGTGGAATGGTAGACACGCAAGACTTAAAATCTTGTGACCATTAGGTTGTGCGGGTTCAAGTCCCGCTCCGAGTACAGAGCAAAACGCTAATCATTGATTTATCAATTGGTTAGCGTTTTTTCATTCAAAGACATCAAAGATACAGGTACTAAACAAAACAATACCACTTTTTTAACATTAGCAACATTAACATCTCCAGGACAACCCATCTACAAACATAAGAAACATCAACCAATAAATTTTACATTTAAACAAGATAAAAGAATTCGATTAAATATCCAGTTAATACTTTTGGACAAATACAAAAAAACGGGAACTAATAGTGACAATAATTAAACTAATTATATCCAAACAAGACCTAATTGACATATTTTTCTTAAAAATTGAACCAAAAGCATTTTTTTTAATAAATTTTACATACTTTTGCGCATAGTTAATGAAATAAAAAAGAGTTAAAAAAGAAGTTAATTTAAAGGAAGATTGTTTTATGAAGGAAAAAATCGTACTATTTATTCTGTCCTATTTCTTAATGATAGGATATGCTTCGGCACAAACGACTGCGATTTCGGGTAAGGTATTGGATGTAAACAAAGAGCCTGTTATCGGTGCAATTGTAGTGGTAAAGGGGACAACTGTAGGTACAAATACAGATATTGACGGATCATTCAAGCTGAATATTCCCCAAGGTAAAGATGTATTGATGTTTTCTTTAGTGGGCTACAAAACAGTCGAAATTAAGGCTAAAAGCCAAATGGTAATTACTTTGGAAGATGATACTAAAGCTTTAGATGAAGTGATGGTTATTGCTTATGGTACAGCTAAAAGGTCATCATTTACAGGATCTGCATCCTTGATCCAATCTCAGTCTATAGGTTCTCGTCCTATAACAAGTGTTATATCGGCGATTGAAGGTAATGTTCCAGGGGTACAGGCAACCGCTGCTACAGGACAACCAGGAGAATCTGCCGCTATTCGCATTAGAGGCTTTGGTTCAGTTAACGCGTCCAATTCTCCGTTATATATTGTTGATGGAGCTGTTTATAATGGAAGTTTAGCTAGTATCAACCCTAATGATATAGAATCAATGACTGTTCTTAAGGATGCAGCTGCAACTGCATTGTATGGATCTAGTGCGGGTAATGGTGTAGTAATGATTACGACAAAGAGGGGAACTGCTAATTCAAGTGTTACCTTAAATATCAAACAAGGGTGGTCATCAAGAGCATACAAAGATTATGCAAGAGTAGGTATCTCACAATATTATCCACTTCAATGGGAAATGTTGAAAAATGCATATGTTACTGCAGGTAAGCCTCAAACAGAGGCTGCTTCACTTGCTTCTGCAAATATAGTAAGTACACTAAAATATAATCCTTATGTTGGTATAGCTGATGGCGAGGTTGTAGGTACAGATGGTAAATTAAACTCCGGAGCATCTGCTTTGAAATGGGGTGATGACCTTGATTGGGATGCTGCTGCTTTCGGTACGGGTTATCGTCAGGAGTATACCATAGGGTATGGTTCTAAAACAGAAAAGAGTGATACATACTCTTCTATATCGTATTTAGATGATAAGGGTTACATGTTAAACACTGGCTATTTAAGATATTCAGCACGTTTAAATCATAATATAAATCCTGTAGATTGGTTTAAGGCAGGTGTTAACGTTGGTTACACACGTTCTTCTGCGACATATTCATCGTCTACAGCAGATAATTCAAGTGCTTCGAGTAACTTAACCCGTTTTATCAGAAATATGGCTCCAATCTATCCGATACATAAACACGACAAAGAAACCGGAGCATATCTTGACAGTAATGGTAATGTAACTACAAACAAAGATGAATATGTATATGACTATGAAGGCGGTAGACTATCAAGCACTGGGCGTGATGCAATTGCTGAAACAGAAATGAACTCAAGAAAATATGATAGAAACAGTCTCGTAGGACGCACATATGTAACAATATCGCCAATTAAAGGTCTAGATATTACTAGCAACTACGCTTTAGAAACAAACGATTATAGAGCAAAGGTATATGAAAATCCATTTATTGGTGATGGACAGGCAGGACCAGGTCGTTTAGCTCTGACTTCAAGTAGAACTACTACTCAGACTCTAAATCAATTGGTGAACTATAAAAAATCAATTCAGCATCATAATTTTGAAGCTTTATTAGGACATGAGTCTTACAAATATGTATATGAATATATGTATGGTATGAAAGTTTCTCAAATATTTGAAGATGTATTTGATTTTGAAAACTTTACTTCTGTAAACAATTTAACGTCTTATACTGACACCTATAATAAAGAAGGGTATTTTGGTCGTTTGAATTATGATTATGATAATAAATATTATGGATCGTTCTCATACAGACGCGATGGTACATCTCGTTTTTCTAGAGATAACAGATGGGGTAACTTTTGGTCATATGGTGCGTCATGGAGAATCTCTCAAGAAGACTTTATGAAAGGATTGACTTGGGTTGATAATTTGAAGTTGAGAGCTTCATACGGGGAAACTGGCGTAGACCAGATACTTAATTATGATGCTGAAGATGACTATTATCCATACCAAACTCTATATAATTTAGGAGAGAACAATGGAACAGAAGCTGGAGTTTATTTTACAACCTTAGCTAATGATAAGTTGAAATGGGAAACTCAGATTTCAAAAGATTTAGCCCTCGAATTCGGTTTGTTTGGTAAATTAAACGGTTCTATTGAATATTTTATAAAAGACTCTAAAAATTTACTTTTTGATGTATCTCAGGCAACATCTAATGGCATTAGTTCCATCATTCAAAATATAGGTAAAGTACGTAACTCAGGTGTTGAGATTGATTTGAATTATTTAGCATTTAAGAATAAAGATTGGAAGGTAAATATTGGAGCTAATGCTACATATATCAAAAATGAGATTATTAGAATGCCAGATGTAAATAAAAATGGTTTGATATCTGGCTCTAAAAAACTTATTGAAGGAAGATCAGTCTATGAATTTTGGTTAAGACAATGGTATGGTGTTGATTCTCAAAACGGAAATGGGTTATACCTACTGGATACTGATGCTTACAACAAAGAAGATGGAACTTTAACTGCAGCTATCGAAAAAACTGTGCAGGAGATTAATGGAGTGCAGGTTACAAGTTCTTATTCATATGCAAAATTTGATTATAGTGGTACATCTATCCCTAAGTGGTATGGTGGATTCAACTTCACAATAGACTATAAAAATTTCACTCTTGGCACTGTATTCTCATATCAATTAGGCGGCAAAGCTCTTGACCTTGTATATGCTAACTTGATGAGTACAGCCAGCTATGGATCATCAATGAGTACAGACGTATTGAAAGCATGGAAGACCGAAGGTGATGTTACATCTGTCCCTCGTTTAGATAATACCTCAACATACAATACCAGCATTGGCCAAAGTTATTCAAGCCGTTGGTTAACAAGTACAGACTATTTGAATTTACGTTCTGTTAATCTATCATATTCAGTCCCTAGAAGTTTATTAAGTAAAATTCAGCTAAGTGAAGCAAGATTTAGTGTAAATGCAGAAAACTTGTTTATGATTAAAGCTCGTCAAGGATTCAATCCTCAGATGAATTATTCAGGTATCTCATATAACGTATACATGCCTGCTAAAACAATTACATTGGGTCTTAACTTATCTTTTTAAAAGAATATAATTATGAAATATAGATATATAAAAAGCACAAAAGTTACTTTTTTAGCATTTGCTTCATTATTCTTATTAGGGAGCTGCTCTGAAAGTTATTTAGATACGACACCTTCATCGTCAATCTCTGAAGAGGTTGTAGGAAGTACCCTTGATGGGCTTTATATTGCCTTGAATGGTATTCACCGTAAAATGATATCTCAAGATTTGGAAAACCAAGGATTAGGTGGTGAACCAGGATTCATTGTGGCTCGTGAGGCACATGGTGATGATATGACATGGGATACTCAGACATGGCACCAAACAAATCTTACATGGGCGATAAATACCAATGATAATATCGTAAACAATTCGGGAGTATGGAGAACATATTACCAATTTATCTTAAATGCAAATAAGATATTAGAAAAATTAGATCAGAATTTTCCTAACTCAACAGAAGCATTAGCTAAACATATCAAAGGAGAATGTCTTGCTATTAGAGGTTGGGCTCATTTCCAGTTGGTTCAGTATTATGCTAAAAGATATGATGCAACTACTCAAAACACTCAATTAGGAGTACCATATCGCGAATCTTCGGAAGTTGTAAATATGGCTCGTAATACTGTAGAAGAAGTATATACAAAGATCAATAGCGACCTAGAAGAAGCATCTACATTACTTGCAGATTATGAACCTAATGATATAAATCACTATAGCCCAACTGTAGTATATGGTTTGAGAGCAAGAGTAGCATTAGCTCAACAAAATTATCCTAAAGCAGCTGAGTATGCAGCAGAAGCTATTACTTTAGCTAAAGCTGATGGTCATTCAGTAATGACTCAAGCAATGTTAACTAATGGTTTTGCTGATATTACGACTACTACCAGTGAAGCATTGTATGCAGCAATGACCTTAGATGATCAAACAGTATATTTTTATTCATTCTATGCTTACATGTCATGGAACTTCAATGCAGGAGCTATACGTACAGGTATTAAATGTATCAGCCAAAGTACATACGATTTGATGTCGCCTACAGACTTGCGTCGCCAATGGTGGGATCCAACAGGTACTTCAGCTGTACCTACAACAGCTTACAATAAACGTGCATATCAAAACAGAAAATTCAGAGCTCGTTCTACAGCCAATGCAGTTGGGGACTTTGCATTCATGCGTATATCAGAGCTTTACTTGATTGCTGCCGAAGCTTATGCCCGCTCAGGAAATACCACTTCTGCTAAAGAGTACTTTAAGATATTAATGGATCAGAGAGATCCGGAATACAAAGACAGCGGTAAAACTGGAGATGCTTTTGCCGAAGAGGTAATGAATAGCCGTAGAATTGAACTTTGGGGAGAAGGATTCCGTTGGTTCGATTTGAAACGCTTGAATTTACCATGTAAACGTACAGGGTCGAACTTCAATATTGCATTTTGCGGTTTCTTGGAAAAAGATCAATCCGCTGATGGTTGGTATTATGAAATACCTAAAGCTGAAACCGATTATAACGAATTAATGGTGAAGAACTATTGATATTATTGTCAGGACAAATATAGATAACAAGATTACCATAGAATAACCTTCTATGGTAATTCTTTTTTCAAACAATATCAAGAAAGGTAAAAAGAGAATAAAGAAATACATTAATAGTTATCTTTTAATAACTTTGGTTACTATACAAACCCATAGCATAAACTACTTATCTAATTAAAAAAATATACTTATGAAACGTCTTTATTTTTTAGCAATTCTACTTGGCTACCTTGGAGGAGTTGCAGCCCAAGAGAATTTAACGTATCAAAAACCGCCAAAAGAGATTCTGGAATTGGCAGATTATGAACGTGTACCGGCATTACTAATGGATAGCAAAAAACAGAATATTCTTTTTCGGTATCGGAATACATATAAGACTCTATCCGAATTATCGGCCGAAGAGATGAAGCTGGCAGGACTAAGACTCGATCCTCAGAAGAATATTTCAAGTACGGTAATTTATAATACCAATCTAAAATACAAACATGGACGTATGGCGGCACTTCAACAAGTTCAAGGCCTGCCGACGGATGCCCAATTAGCATATTTCTCATTTTCACCCGATGAGTCAAAAGTTGCATTTACAAATACATCAGATAAAGGTATTGAACTGTGGTGCTTTGATTTTTCGACGGGGAAAGCGTTTAAACTAACCGAAGGCATACTCAACGCCAATATGGGGAGCCCCTTTACTTGGCTAAAGGATGGTCTGGGATTTCTTATCAAAGTATTACCGACAGACAGGAAGGGATTGATCAATACCAAAGAAACTATCCCTAGCGGTCCGACTGTATCTGTAAGTGAAGCCGGATCTAAAGCACAAAATCGCACTTATCAGGATTTGTTGAAAAACAAGAATGACGAAGACAACTTCGAAACATTAGTTTATTCAGAGTTGTATAAATTAGATCTGAATGGACAAAAAACACTATGGAAAGCCAAGGATCTTTATGTTGATGAGTCTATTTCTCCGGATGGAAGTTATATCATGCTTACAACATTGCATCGTCCGTATTCTTACCTTGTGCCGTTTTCGCGGTTTCCGATGAAAAGCACAATCTATAATCTGGATGGATCTCTAGTTAAAGAAATCAATGACAAACCATTAGTTGAAGAATTACCAAAAGGGTTTATGGCTGTACAACAAGGCAGAAGAAACATAACCTGGCGAAAAGACAAACCTTCGACTATATATTGGGTAGAAGCTTTAGACAACGGAGACCCGGCAGTAAAAGCCGATTATAGAGATGAAGTATTTACTCTAGATGCTCCTTTTTCGGGAGAGCCTAAAAGTGTAGTGAAAACAATCAACCGCTATGCCGGAATTATATGGGGAAATGATAATACTGCTGTCTTGTATGACAGATGGTGGAATACACGTAACGTTAAAACATATGTATTCGACCCAAGTGGTACTAAAGAAGCCTCTGTCATTTTTGATCGCAGTTCGGAAGATACATATGGAGATCCGGGAGATTTTGATACTCAACGCAACCTCTATGGAGAATACACTCTTTCTATAAATGCAGGAAAAGCATATTTGGTCGGAAAAGGATTTACAGCTAAAGGACAATTTCCTTTTATCGATGAAATAGATCTTAATACTAAAAAGACCAAACGTATATTCCAGTCAGGTTATACTGATAAAAAGCTAGAGATAAGTTCTATTATCGATAGCAAAACAGGGGAGATTCTGGTAAGCCTCGAATCGCCGACTGAATACCCGAACTATTATATATTGAATACAAAAAAACGAATAGCTCCTATAGCCCTTACTCATTTCGAAAACCCTTTCAAAGCAATAAGCGGAGTACACAAACAAGTAATTAAATACAAACGAGCCGATGGCGTAGATTTATCGGCAACATTATACCTGCCTGCCGGATATGATCTGAATAAAAAAGATAAGCTGCCTATGATAATGTGGGCATATCCTACTGAATATAAAGACAAAGATAATGCCGGACAAAACACTACTAATCCGAATGAGTTTATATACCCTTCATACGGATCGCCTATTTATTGGGTCACCAGAGGATATGCAATCTTGGACGATGCTGCTTTTCCTATTATCGGAGAAGGGAATGAAGAGCCTAATGATACTTACATCAAACAATTAGTTGCTAATGCAAAAGCAGCCATCGATGCTGTGGACAGCTTAGGTTATATAGATCGGCGAAAAGTTGCTGTCGGAGGTCATTCATATGGTGCTTTTATGACAGCCAACTTATTGACTCATTCTGATCTTTTTGCTGCAGGTATAGCTCGCAGCGGAGCTTATAATAGGACATTGACTCCATTTGGATTTCAGTCTGAAGAACGCAACTATTGGGAGGCAACAGATGTATATAATGCAATGTCTCCTTTTATGCATGCCGATAAGATGAAAACCCCCATATTATTAATTCATGGAGGAAACGATAATAATTCGGGTACATTTACGCTACAGAGTGAACGATATTTTGCGGCATTAAAAGGGTTGGGAGCTCCGGCACGGTTAGTCATATTACCTCTTGAAAGTCATGGATATGCCGCTAAAGAATCGATCCTACATACTCTTTGGGAACAAGATCAATGGCTCGAAAAATATGTAAAAAACAGAAAATAAAGGTTCTGATCTTATTGCTATTTCATTAATAGCCGCCTCAAGAAAAAACGCTGACAATATCTGTCAGCGTTTTTCATTATACTAATTTATATAAAAAATAATACTTTCAATAAGCATCCAGACTGGCTCAAGAAAAAAATAGTTCCTATTTATCCGTTTTTTAAAAGTTTTGGCTAACTTGCAACTTCTAGATTTTTACAATTATGGACTTATATGACATACATACGCACGATTCGGTCACGGGCGGGGCTGATGATGATGGCGTCCCGAGGCAAAGATTACATTATATATTAAATGTATATCCACTTGGATTTGAATACGCTAAAGATAGTGAACAATACCCATGGTTTTCGTGCGGAGTACATCCATGGTACTCAGAAGACGCAGATCCACAAATCAAATTTCTACAAGAAATAGCCAACGATCCTCGGATTGTAGCTATCGGAGAAGCAGGTCTGGATAAACTCAAAGGTCCGGACTTAAACACTCAGAAAGAAGTTTTCATCCAACAAGTAGAGCTTGCCGAGAAACTTCAAAAACCCCTTATTATACATTGTGTTAAAGCGTGGGACGACTTATTGCACATAAAAAAGACAATAAAACCCCATCAGCCATGGATTGCACATGGCTACAGAGGAAAACCCGAACTTACCAGACAATTGGTATCTCATGGCTTCTATTTTTCCATTGGAGAGAAATTTAACGCCGAGGCTCTACAGGAAATTCCGATAGACAGGCTTTTCTGTGAAACAGATGTTTCCGATACTCCTTTAATTCAAATATATAAAAACGTTGCCGATTGCTTACACATTGCGGTAGAAACATTAGCAGCACATATAGAGGAAAATGTTATACAAACTTTCAGTCTTCCTGCAACAAGACATAAACACCCGCAAGCAATACAAGTAGAATAAAACAGAATAAGCTTTAATGAACGAGGATACAATAATAGAAATAAACGGGGGAATCCCCCGTTTGCAAAATCTTGCATTCAAGACACCTATCAATTGGAAGATCAAAGCCGGTGAAAATTGGGCTATTATCGGTGCAAACGGTGCTGGTAAAACATTACTGATAGATATACTCACCTCTAAACATGCACTTAAATCGGGAGAAATCAAAACTCTCAGAAATGAAAGCTCCAACAAATTAGTCAAGAGTGTTGCTTTCAGTGACATATATAGCCTTGTCGACATACAAAACAGCTATTACCAACAACGATGGAACGCAGGAGATGAACATGAAGTACCATTCGTTAAAGAGCTCTTCTCGAAAGGAGATCCTCAATGGGTAGAAACGCTTGTTCGCTCTTTCGGCATAGAAGATCTGATAGAAAAACCGATCAATTTGCTTTCAAGCGGCGAACTACGTAAAACCCTCATCATACGATCTTTATTAAACAGACCACGCCTACTTATTCTGGATAATCCGTTTATCGGACTGGATAAAAAGTCCAGAAGAATACTTAATGACGTACTGGAAAGGTTATCAAAACTGGAAAGCATTCAGATAGGGCTCGTTTTGTCCGACCCGAAAGACTTGCCTGAATGTATAACCCATATTCTTCCAATAAAAAAGATGACTCTGTTACCGATAATGAATCCGGATGATTTCAGAAACAATCTTGAATTTCAATCCGGATTATTCAGATCTGAAATAACAGACTTAATCAACGAAGCTAAATATAACATCGATAACACTGATTTCGAAAAAGCACTAAATCTAACAGACATACTTGTCAGATATGGATCACGCACAATATTAAAAGATCTGAACTGGGTGGTAAAAAGAGGCGAAAAATGGGCTTTACTTGGAGAAAACGGAGCAGGAAAATCGACCTTATTAAGCTTGATATCAGGAGATAACCCTCAAGCTTATGCAAATAACATAACCTTATTTGACAGAAAACGCGGATCCGGAGAAAGCATTTGGGACATAAAAAAAAGAATCGGATATGTATCTCCGGAAATGCACTTGTATTATCTCAAGAATGTGAAATGCCTTGATGTAGTCGGCTCCGGATTCTTCGACACAATAGGCCTATACCGGAAGTGTAACGAAGAACAAGAAGCGGTTGCTCTCGAATGGATGAAATCCTTTGGCATAGACCATATAAAAGACACATCTTTCCTAAATATATCAACGGGCGAGCAGCGGCTTATATTGTTAGCCAGAGTATTTGTCAAAAACCCTGATCTTTTAATTCTTGACGAACCTCTTCATGGACTTGATGCAAACAACAAGAAACACATAAAATCAATTATAGAACAATTCTGCACTGAAGAAAAATCATTGATATACGTGACTCATTACGAAGACGAAATACCTGATGTAGTTACTCAAAGGCTTGTATTAACAAAAAGAATCGATTAGATCCGGATAAATTACTCAATTGCGGAATCATTGCCCTATTGGCCATCCATGACAAATCGAGCAAAAAGGACTGAATACCCTTTAACTACAATTCACGAAAAAAGCCATAAACCTTTTCGTTTTTTTATGTAAGTTTGCGCCGATGAAAAGATTCGCTTTTATATTAGCTATTATATATATAAGTGTACTTAATGCAAGTGCACAAACCCCTCGTTTTATCTTTGACAATGACAGTCTTATGCAGCAGATCGAGCCCAAGCAGCAATCCCGCCCTCGACCTGTAATACCAAGCGACTCTTTAGCAAGAGCAAACATGGCTGACTCTTTGAGCAAAGTCCCGCCTGCTATCCCCGCATGGAATATCGATGAAAGATTTGGCGAACGTATACCTATACCAATGGATACAATGTTCACTAATTTTCATAACGAAACGCTGGTTGAAGGATCTGATGTAGCAATGACATATTTGGGTAATATAGGGTCTCCTGCTCAATCGAGAATATTCTTCGACAGGGATGAAACATCTCAGTTCAATTTCCTCGATGCTTTCAGCTATATGTATAAGCGACCCGGAAATCAGAGGTTTATAGACACCAAACGTCCATACTCAAATATCTTCTACCAATCAGGAGGAAGTAGTATAAGTAAAGAAGAATGCTTTTCGGGAGAGATGGCTATCAGTTTGAATAAAAAACTCAGTTTCGGATTCAACATCGATTACCTCTATGCCCGTGGATACTATGCATCTCTTGCTAATAAACAAAACAACTACGACATCTGGGCAAGCTATAGGACTGATAACTATCAAATGCATGCCTTTATCGCAAATAATAATTACACTAATTCAGAAAACGGAGGTCTCGCCGATGATGGATATCTTTCGGGTAATGTTGGTGGTAAACAGGTCAACACTAATAAAACACAGGAATTCTTAACCGCTCTGGATGAAACATGGAACAAGATGCGGGGGAGACATATTTTCTTAACCAACAAATACAGTGTAGGCTACAGAAAAGACGATGATGATGAAACCTTCGTTCCGGTAGCAAGCATCATATTGACGAACAACTATACCGATCAACAACGCCACTTTCTATCCAATTCTAACGGAATAGATTCTCTGTACAACTATGTCGTAGATCCTGAATTAGAATTAGACAATGGGTCTATCAGCGACAGAATGTCTTACTGGTCTTTCAAGAACACATTGGCTATCGCATTAAATGAAGGGTTCAGACCTTGGGTAAAATTCGGATTAAAAGCGTTTATCGAACAAGATATGCGGAAATACCAAGCTCCAGGAGACAAATATCCGGCTTATAGCAGTCAGCAATTTTCGCAAAATTCCACTACAATAGGAGGAGTACTATCCAAAGACAAAGGAAACCTCTTGCGCTACAACCTTTCGGCAGCTTTCGGCGTACTAGGATACAACATAGGAGAATCCAGACTAACAGCAGATATTTCGTCACGAATCAACATTAAAGGTAAAGATGCCATAATAAAAGCCGAAGCGTATATAAAGAATCTAAAACCGACCTTCTTTGAGAATCATTACAGATCGAAATTATATAACTATGACAACGATTTCAGTGATATAAGAAGAATATATATAGGAGGTGAAATCATTATTCCCCAAACCCAAACCCGAATAAAAGGAGGTGTCGAGAATCTGCAAAACTATATTTACTATTCTTACACATCTGCGACAACACCTGCATCCAAAATAAGAAATAATACTACAGATATCCTACAAGCTGATAAAAATATTCAGGTAGTATCATTGAGTTTAGATCAGAATCTAAAATTCAAAGCCTTACATTGGGATAATCAGGTAGTATTCCAGACCAGTTCAAACGAAGATGTACTTCCCCTACCGAAAATAAACATATACAGTAACCTGTATTTAAACTTAAAGTTAGCTAAAGTATTAGGCATACAGCTAGGTGTCGACGCCAGGTATTTCACAGAATACTATGGCCCCGGATACGATCCTGTTTTGCTTCAGTTTCAAAACCAAACAGAAACCAAAGTCGGTAATTTCCCTCTTATCAACGCCTATGCAAATTTTCATTTGAAGAAAACCCGCATATTTGTAATGATGTATAATATAGGTAAAGACTTTAGTAATTCGAGATACTTCTCTGCAGCCCATTATCCGGTCAACCCTATGATTTTCAAAATGGGCTTATCATGGAATTTCACAGATTAACTTAATCGGATTATAATATGAAGAGCAAATATATCAGACTGACAATAATAGCCGTCTTAATTATTGGTATAGGCACGTCTCTTTATAAGCTTATGGCTGACAAAAAAATCCCGGACTACCCCGATATAGCAAAATCCGGAGTACTTCGGATAGTTACAAATATGGATCCGGTAGGATATTACCCATCATCGGATACCATAGCCGGATACAATCACGATATATTAGCTGCCATTGAAAAATATTCAAACCTCAAGTTTGAGATATCTTTGGAAAACAGCCTTGACAAATGCTTCGAAGGCCTCGAATCGGGTAAATACGATTTGGTTGCAAGAAACATTCCGATCAATACAAACCTGAGAAGTCAATACAAATTCACATCAACTATATTATACAACAAACTGGTACTAATTCAACGAAAGGCTGAATATAATGACGGGATGGGGCCTATTAAGAATCATTTGGATCTGGCTAATAAAACGTTTCATATACCAGTCAATTCACCTTATAAAGTCCGGATAAACAATTTAGCCCACGAAATCGGGGACAGCATATTCATCGCCGAAGACAGCCTGTACGAAGTCAACCAATTAGCCATGATGGTAGCTTCTAAAGATATAGACTATACTGTATGCGATATCAAAACGGCTGAGAAGCTGGCTTCTCAGATCCCTGAGATCGATATCAATACAGACATCGGATTTACACACCTCGAAGGCTGGGCTGTCAGAGAACAGTCGCCAATCCTTCTGGATTCTCTAAACAACTGGATAACAAGATTAAAAAACTCTCCAGAATATCTTATTATTCAAAAGCGGTATTTTCCGTAATTAAAGTCTCAGACTTATCTATTGCTTTAGTAAGTAAAAACAACCAAATTCTGTTATAGACTAAAAGTATATTCCTAAATACTTGCTGTTACTTAAAAACAAGAAAAAAGAATAAAAATGCAAAGTTGACTTTGCAATAAGATAAAAAACAATTACCTTCGTGTGAATTAAGGTTCTGTGCCTTTTGGGGCATAAGAAGAACAGGTAGTTATTGCCTTGGAATATGTCATTAAGTACTTGCTATTAATAAATTAATGGATCTGTGGAGTCTTTTTTTAGAACACATAAATATTTAGTTGAACACCTCGGAAGCCCGGTAGAAAGACGTCTGATGGACGAAATAGACTGGAATCACCGTTTGATTGCAATCAAAGGTACCAGGGGTGTGGGAAAAACTACGTTTTTATTGCAGTTTGCGAAAAAACACTGTGACTTAGATAAACGGGATTGCCTGTATATCAACATGAACAATTTCTCGTTTACATGCAGAGGATTATATGAGTTTGCCGAAGAATTTTTCTTTAAAGGTGGTAAAATTCTACTTATCGATCAGGTATTCAAATACCCAAATTGGGCAGCCGAACTGAGAACCTGTCATGAAAAGTTTCCAGCATTGAAAATCATTTTCACATGCTCTACAGTCATGAAACTTGACGAAAACCCTGACCTGTCGGGAATAGTAAAACATTATAATTTAAGAGGATTCTCGTTCCGTGAATTCCTTAATATCATTACAGACAATAACCTCGAACCAATCTCGCTTGAAGATATTATCACAAATCATAAGGCGATAGCAACAGAAATATGTAATAAAGTAAAACCTTTGGCATATTTCAGAGACTATATACATCATGGTTATTATCCGTTTTTTCTAGAGAAAAGAAATTTCTCGGAAAACCTGTTGAAGACAATCAATATGATGCTTGAGATAGATGTTCTCTCAATCAAACAAATAGAACAATCGTACCTGCCTAAACTCAGAAAGCTACTGTATCTTCTGTCTATAACAGCTCCGGGGAAACCCAATATCAGCCAGCTAAGTGTCGATTGTGAAATTTCCAGAGCGACAGTAACCAATTATCTGGATTATCTGAAAAGTGCCCGATTAATCAACTTACTGTATAGAGAAGGCGAAGAGTTTCCCAAAAAGCCTGATTTGGTTTATATGCACAATACAAACCTGATCTTCGCAATGAAACCGGGAGTGGCAGATGATCACGCATTACGTGAAACTTTTTTCTACAACCAACTGCATCACAACAACTCTCGTTTGAAGAAAGGAAGCAAAGCTGGTGTATTTATAGTTGAAGATGAAGATAAAAAGTTTGTTTTCAAAGTGGATGATTCGAAACCCAAGAACAATAAAAAAACGGATTTGTACACAACAGCCGAAATGATGGAGATAGGTGAAAATAATACTATCCCTCTGTGGTTGTTCGGGTTCTTATATTAAGGTCGCCGACCTTACCATTATAATTCGTCAGGTATATAGGCACGAAAAATGATTGTGCCAATTGAAGAAAGGCTAAAAAATATAGTTCAATAAAGAAATGAGTATTTTGCACTGAGGATAATTGATTAATAAACATAATCCTGCACTTAGAGCCAAAGACTCAGGTTTAAACAGTTTAAGTAAACAACTAAATAATCAACTATTACAGAGTATGGCAAAAGAAAAAAAATTTTTAACCTGTGATGGTAACCAAGCTGCTGCACACATATCATATATGTTCAGTGAAGTAGCTTCGATTTATCCTATCACACCCTCATCAACTATGGCTGAGTACGTTGATGAATGGGCTGCCGCCGGCCGAAAAAATATTTTCGGAGAATTGCTCAGAGTACAAGAAATGCAGTCTGAAGCAGGTGCTGCAGGAGCTTTACACGGATCGCTTCAGGCAGGAGCACTAACCACTACTTATACCGCATCACAAGGTCTTTTGTTGATGATTCCTAATATGTACAAGATTGCAGGAGAGCTGTTGCCTTCTGTATTTCATGTATCAGCCCGTGCACTTGCGGCTCAGGCTCTATCAATATTCGGAGACCATCAAGACGTTATGGCTGCACGCCAGACAGGTTTTGCGATGTTCTTCTCAGGTTCTGTACAAGAAGTAATGGATCTTTCAGCTGTTCCTCATTTGGCAACACTCGAAGCTCGTATTCCTTTTATGAATATTTTTGACGGATTCCGTACTTCTCATGAAATACAGAAAGTCGAATTGATGGATCAGGAAGACCTAATTCCTCTTATTGATCAAAAAGCTCTTAAAGAATTCAGAGATAGAGCTCTTAATCCAGAAAAACCGGTAACAAGAGGTACTGCTCAGAATGATGATATTTACTTCCAATCTCGTGAAGCATCTAATAAATATTATGATGCTGTACCTGAGATTGTTGAAAAATATCTGACTGAAATAGCAAAAATCACAGGACGTAAATATGGTTTATTTGATTACTACGGAGCAGAAGATGCAGAAAGAGTAATTATCGCGATGGGCTCTGTTACAGAAGCCATAAAAGAAACTGTTGACTTCCTTAACGAAAAAGGTGAAAAAGTTGGTCTTGTTGCAGTTCACTTATACCGTCCGTTCAAAGCTGAAGCATTCATGGCTGCTGTTCCTAAAACAGCTAAAAGAATCGCAGTTCTTGACCGTACCAAAGAACCTGGTGCTCTAGGACAACCTCTTTATTTAGATGTTAAAGACTGTTTCTACGGAAAAGAAGATGCTCCGACTATTGTCGGTGGTATTTATGGTTTGTCTTCAAAAGACACCACTCCTTCTCAAATTATGTCTGTATACGAAAATCTTGCGATGAATCTTCCTAAGAATGATTTCACAATCGGTATCGTAGACGACGTTACTTTCAAATCACTTCCATTGAAAGATGAAGTTTCTGTAGACGATTCAAACTACGAAGCAAAATTCTATGGATTAGGATCTGACGGTACAGTAGGAGCAAATAAAAATACTGTAAAAATCATCGGTGAAAATACCAACAAATATTGTCAGGCATACTTTGCTTATGACTCTAAAAAATCAGGAGGTTTCACATCATCTCACCTTCGTTTTGGTGATCACCCAATCCGTTCTACCTATTTGGTGAATACACCAAACTTCGTAGCATGTCACGTTCCTGCTTATCTACACCTTTATGATGTAACTAAAGGGTTGAAGAAAAACGGAACTTTCCTTCTTAATTCTGTATGGAGTAAGGAAGATGTAGGCAACTATTTACCTGATAATGTAAAAAAATATCTTGCTGTTAACAACATCAATTTCTATATCATCAATGCAACTAAAATTGCTACAGAAATTGGTCTTGGAGGACGTACAAATACAATTCTTCAATCTGCATTCTTCAAGATTTCTAATGTAATTCCTTACGAATTAGCAGTAGAACAAATGAAGAAATTCATCGTTAAGTCTTATGGACGTAAAGGTGAAGATGTAATCAATAAGAACTATGCGGCAGTTGACAGAGGTATCGAAATTGAAAAAGTAGAAGTACCTGCAGAATGGGCAAACATCACAGTAGGTAAACCTACAGATGATGATGCTCCTGATTTCATCAAACAAGTTGTTCGTCCTGTTAATGCTCAAAAAGGATATGATATTCCGGTATCGGCATTCGTTGGTCGCGAGGACGGAACTTGGGACAATGGTACTACATTCTACGAAAAACGTGGTGTAGCTGCATTCGTTCCTGTATGGCACATGGAAAACTGTATCCAATGTAATCAATGTGCTTATGTTTGTCCTCACGCTACAATCCGTCCATTCGTACTGGATGCAAACGAACAAGCAAAAGCTCCTGAAAGTGCATCATTGTTGAAAGCTCAGGGAAAACAATTCGATGGAATGGGATTCCGTATACAGGTTGACGTTCTTGACTGTCTTGGTTGCGGTAACTGTGCTGATATCTGTCCCGGTAAAAAAGGACAAAGTGCTCTTGAAATGGTTGAAATCGGAGGTCAATATCCGGAACAAAACAATTGGGACTTTATGGTTGCAAATGTAACCAGCAAAGCTCACTTAGTGGATGTTAAACAAAATGTGAAAAATTCACAATTTGCAACTCCATTATTCGAGTTCTCAGGTGCATGTTCGGGTTGTGGAGAAACTCCTTACGTAAAACTTGTTACTCAACTTTACGGTGACCGAATGTTGATTGCTAATGCTACAGGATGTTCTTCAATCTATGGAGGTTCAGCACCTGCAACACCTTATACAACTAACGAAGAAGGCAAAGGTCCGGCTTGGGCTAATTCTTTGTTCGAAGACAATGCTGAGTTTGGTCTTGGATTCGCTCTTGCAAACATTACAATGCGAGATAGAATCGAGAAATTAATGAAACAAGCAATCGCTTTGGAAGGTACTTCTGCTTCAACTAAAGAACTATTCCAATCATGGATTGATAACAAATCAGAAGCTGATAAAACAAAAGATCTTTATAAAGAAATCCTTCCGGTAATCGAAGCCGGTACACAAGAAGGATGTGCTATATGTAAAGAATTGGTTGAGCTGAAACAATATATAGTAAAACGTTCTATCTGGATCTTTGGTGGTGACGGATGGGCTTATGATATAGGTTTCGGTGGTGTCGATCACGTATTAGCTTCGGGCGAAGACGTAAATATCCTGGTTCTGGATACTGAGGTTTATTCTAATACAGGAGGTCAGTCTTCTAAATCTACTCCGGTAGCGGCTGTTGCTAAATTTGCTGCTGCAGGTAAGAAAGTACGCAAGAAAGACCTAGGTATGATTGCTACAACTTACGGTTATGTATATGTAGCTCAAGTAGCAATGGGTGCTAATCAGATGCAATGTTTGAAGGCATTCAAAGAAGCCGAAGAATACAAAGGTCCATCATTGATTATCGCTTATTCTCCATGTATCAGCCACGGTTTACGTAAAGGTATGGGACATGCGCAAGATGAAGAAAAATTCGCAGTAGAATGCGGATACTGGCATCTATGGCGTTATAATCCAATGTTGGAAGAAGAAGGTAAGAACCCATTCACAATGGATAGTAAAGATCCTGACTGGACCAAGTTCCAATCATTCTTAGGTAATGAAGTTCGTTATACAGCTTTGCAGAAATCTAATCCAGGTGAAGCAAGTGAATTGTATGAAGCAGCTCAGAATAATGCTATGTGGCGCTGGAAAAGCTACAAACGCTTAGCTGCAGGAACATTCGAACCTACTGATGAAACAAAAAATCTTCCTGAAGCATAAAGATCGCAAAGATCTTATTCTATAAAAAATAAAAGCTATCCAAATGGATAGCTTTTATTTTTAGTCTATGCTTGGACCCTATAAAGTTTGCTTAGCTTTGATAACGGTTACTTCTAAGACCCTTGTAAGAAAAGAGAATTTTTCTTTCATCATATCAAATTCTTCTCCCGAGCTCAGATAACGAGCAGTACCTGTTACAAGAAAACCTGTTCCTTGATAGTCTTTATATCCCAATACCTCTTTCGAGCCTAAAGTAAGCTTTATTTGATGGTTCACGTCTATATTCTTCTGTGTTTTTCGTAACCCATATGCCGGAATTAGTATTCTCTCATCATCTGTTACTACAAGGTATGAGTTCCATGTATTTGCAACATGAGCATCATCTGCAGTCCATGATACAATAGCAACTACACCTTCATGTTGAAGGACTTCGTAAAATTTGTCGGATAGCTTAACTGATTTTTCCATCTTATATATGTTTTGTTCTGATCACAAAACTATCAATTTATAAGATTAGAAATCTTAAGCTGGTTTAAGAAAGCTTTCAAATCATAAATTTTTCTTCCGAAGTTCACTTAAATATTCAGGTGTTAACCCCAAAAAAGAGGCTAGCATATATTGAGGAACTCTTTGTATGAAATCCGGAAAAGCCCCTTTAAAATGCAAGTACATATCTTCTTTTGACATCTCAAAAATCAATTTCAATCGAAATTGAGATGCTGCTAAAGCTCTTTGATACATCTGCCTAAAGTAACGCTCCAATATTGGATATTCCATCAAAAGCTTTTCATAGTTTAAACTACTGATTACCAATACTTCGGAGTCTTCTATTGCCTGAATACAATAATCAGATGGAGACTGATTCATCAATCCTGAATAATCTGTTATCCACCAATTTTCTAACGCAAACTGAGTAATCTGTTCAGACCCGTTATCCCGATAAAAGTACATTCTAAGACATCCTCTATTCACAAAATAATAGTACTTGCAAACCTCCCCCTGTTCCAACAAAGAAGTCTTCTTCCTGATCTTTCTAACCTCAAAATATTTATAGAGATCAATACTTACCTCAGTCAAACCGAGATAATGGCTGATATGTTTGATTAGCTTATCCATTCAAATACAGAATATCCAATTATTCATCTCACAAGCCACCTATCCTCAATATAAGAAAGAAGGGCGGAAACGATCCAGCTTCCACCCTTCTTGTTGTTATAAAGAAATTTCTTAATTTTCTTATTTCACACGTTGTACGCGTTTGTAACCATAAACAGCTTTTGAACCAAGTTCTTCTTCGATACGAAGTAGTTGGTTATATTTAGCCATACGGTCTGAACGGCTCAACGAACCTGTTTTGATTTGTCCTGAGTTAGTAGCAACTGCGATGTCAGCAATAGTAGCATCTTCAGTTTCACCAGAACGGTGAGAAGTTACGCTAGTATAACCTGCACGGTGAGCCATTTCAATAGCATCCAAAGTTTCAGTTAAAGAACCGATTTGGTTTACTTTGATAAGGATAGAGTTAGCACAACCTAGTTCGATACCTTTTTTCAAGAAATCAACGTTAGTTACGAACAAGTCGTCACCTACTAATTGAATTTTATCGCCAAGTTTGTCTGTAAGTTGTTTCCAACCATCCCAGTCATTCTCATCCATACCGTCTTCAATAGAATCGATTGGATATTTAGCTACAAGGCTTGCAAGGAATTCTACTTGTTCTGCAGAAGTACGTTTAGCTCCGTTTGCTCCTTCAAATTTAGAGTAGTCATATACTTTAGCTGTCTTATCGAAGAATTCAGAAGAAGCACAGTCAAGACCGATTGTTACATCTTTTCCTGGTTCGTAACCAGCAGCTTTGATAGCTTTAAGGATAGAATCCAAAGCATCTTCTGTTCCGTTCAATGTTGGAGCAAAACCACCTTCATCACCTACTGCAGTACTTAAACCTCTGCTTTTGAATTCTTTTGCCAAAGCATGGAATACTTCAGCACCGCAACGCAAACCTTCTTTGAATGAAGCAGCACCTACCGGACGAATCATAAATTCCTGAAATGCAATAGGAGCATCAGAGTGAGATCCACCATTGATGATGTTCATCATAGGTACGGGAAGTGTATATGTGTTAGTTCCTCCGATATAACGATACAATGGAATATCAAGTGCATTAGCAGCAGCTTTTGCTACAGCCAAAGATACACCCAAAACAGCATTAGCACCTAATTTAGATTTTGTAGGAGTGCCATCAAGAGCGATCATTTTCAAGTCGATACCTCTTTGATCTAAAGCGCAGTCACCAATCAAGGCAGGAGCGATAACATTGTTTACGTTATCTACTGCTTTAGTTACACCTTTTCCTAAATATCTTTTTTTGTCTCCATCGCGAAGTTCAAGAGCTTCATGCTCACCTGTAGATGCTCCTGAAGGAACAGCTGCACGGCCAAAAGCGCCACATTCTAAAGTTACATCAACTTCGATAGTAGGATTACCTCTTGAATCCAAAATTTCACGACCGAAAATACGTTCGATTTTCATGCTTGGTTTATTTTTAGTTAAATGATATAATATGATACTTTCTTTCTGACTTTAGTGTAACAAAAATACTTCTTTTTTTTGGTTATAAAAATAGTTTTGCCTTTGTATTCCAATTTTAAGTATACATGTCCTTCTATTCAAATAAACCGAGGTATTTAATGATATATTTTCATGTAATAATAGGCTCAAGTTGTTATACTTGACAAAGCTACAAATAGGTATGTGACCATATTTTACTCTGTAAAAAGTACAGCCTATTACAAATTCAAACAAATACTTGGATATATTCCACGATAAAAGTAAGTTCAGAATTTATTCAGTAAATCTCATTTAAACGATTCCAATAGTATAGATAAATTAGATGTAAAGAGACGGACTGATATGGCCATTAAAATAATGCCAAAAAATTTACGCATCACATATACTCCTCCGACACCCATCAAACGCTTTACAAATGATAAATTCTTCAGTACAAAGAAGACGATAACCATATTCAGGAGGAGAGCCAGAATAATGTTAGTGACAAAGAATTCGGCTCGCATAGACAGCAATGCAGTAAATGTTCCGGGTCCCGCAAGCAAAGGAAAGACTATAGGAACCAATGTTGTCGATCCTCCGGGAGCATCATTCCTAAACACTTCTATCCCGAAGATCATTTCAACCGAGATAATAAAGATAACCAAAGCACCGGCTATCGCAAAAGAAGATACATCCACATTAAATAACTGAAGCACCCAATCACCGACAAACAAAAATGCTGTCATTATAGCGAAAGCATATATCGATGCCTGAAAAGGATTCACATCTTCTCCATTCTTCTGAAAATTAAGAAAAAGGGGCACAGATCCCAAAACATCTATCAATGCGAATAATACTACAAATGCGCTCAGTATCTGAGTTAAGTCGAAATTCATATTATAAGGTATTTTTCACCTCAAAGGTAGAAAAAAATATTTTTTATTCTAGTCGAACAGGACTACAAAACAACAGAGAGATACATCGTTGCACCTCTCTGTCGTATATTGGATATTATAAAAATCTTTCAACTTTAATTTGTTGTATAATAAGTTATCCCAAATGCATTTTGCATAACTGCTACTGCATACTTTTGATCAGAAGTCGTATACTTTGGATACCTCAACCAGATGTATAATGTTTTACCCGTTGCTGTTTCTGACATCTGCTTCGGATTTAATCTTCTAAGAGATGTCAGATCCACAGCTATATCTTTCGATTTCACAGCTGTATCTGTACTTTCAGATGTTGGAGTTGTCTTTAACAATTTCACATCCAATACAATTGCATCTTCAGGTAAAGTCAGACCTAAATTTGCAGGTAGTGTCTGATCATTTTCATCATAATACAATTCGATGCCTCTGATCTCCTGATCTTTTCTGATATTAGCAGAAACCGAAACCAACCATCTGTTAGAGAAAGTCTGTGCACTGTTCCCATATTTGCTTGTAAATCCGGTAAAAGCTGTACTTGCACTCGGAGTATTATCACCTACCGACCCTTCAGTTACAGATACCTGATTTGCAACTTTAAAAACACCACTCGAAGCATCTATAGTTGCATATTCAGCTTTAATAGTTGTAGAGTTTATAAAATCATTCAAATTAGCTTTATATGACACAAGCACCACATCTCCTGCAGAATAACCGGTTATATCTCCTCCTGTGATATTAACTCCTCTCGCCATAGTTGCAGCAGTAACTGACACACCACTCTCCGAAACAACTTTAATTACACCAAATTCATTTTGTGATGTTATCGACTGCTCACCTCCATCTCCCAGACACGACGATAAAGACAATCCTAAAATAGCGGCTGAAAATAAGCCCAGACATGTTTTTCTCATAATTTTTATATGGTTTTATATTTTATATTAAGTAACAACAAGTATTTAATGATCATTTTTAGATAGTAAGATACTCGGGCTGTTATGCTTACTCTAAAACAAAAGAGACTATGACCTTAAAATCCAAATTTCACACCCAAATTCAAGTTTAACAGCCACTTTTTATCCGAATAAATAGTTTCATATTCATTCTTGGCATCAATATAATATGCCCCGCCTACAGTTGTATATACCGACATATTTCCATAGATAGGATAGCTGATGCCAACAGAAGAAGTCAATGACATCTGCACGTTTTTTTGCGAGATATTTTTCTTATCAGAAACCGACGATTGAGATATACCGCCACTACGGTTTAACCGCCCGTAAATATCTTTCTGTATTGCTCCACCGGCTGATATATATAAGCGTAACCTGTTCCATTCGGCAATATTATAGTTAAGAGTCAACGGTATACCTAAATAGTGAAAATATTGCGCATTATTACGGCTATAAGAAGATGCAGACTTCGATTTTATTTTAGACGACAGATAAGCATAGTTTATCCCGCTTTCGATAGACAGCCTGTCTGTTATCCTTTTGTTTATAGATAAACCAAAAGTTATCGGCTGATTATGTTCCAGCTTTACGGTTTCAGATCTGAGACTAAATTGTTGGTCAGCATTAGCCATCGCCACTACCGTACGTTTATATCCATCGGCTTTAGAGAAAGCTCCTCCTCCATTAACCCCCAAAGCTAAACCTTTGTGAGAAGAACTTACCGATTCTGCCTCAGCATTATCAGCCAGTAATTTTTCAGTTTTGAGCCCTTCTGCTGCAAAAGCATCTATTTGTCTTTGTAGATCAGCATCAGTTTCTTCAGACTTCTTTTCCTCCTGCTTCTTTATGGGAGCCGATGCAGCGAGCATTTCTTTTTTTTCAGGTTGAGAAGAATTTGGAGAAGAAAGAGCTGGTTTAACCAATTCTTCTTTTTTTACATCTTCAGCACCAATAACTCCTGTATTATTATCTTTTTCCGTATTATCACTATGAGCAAATAATATTTCAGAAGATCTTTTCCCCGACTGATTTCCTGTTGAATGGCTATCTTTTTCTATAGACGGAAGAACAGAATCCCCAACCTGAGACTCTGGAACTGCGGGCTCCGGCATAGGTTGTACTATTGCTACATGGTTTGTCAGAGCCTCTTCACCACCTTTTGGCAAGAATAAGAATAAACCAAAAGCGACAACAGCGGCTGCGGCCGCAGTACTCCATCCTGCAATTTTGTATATCAGTTTACGTGTATTAGGCTTACGCTCCTGAGCGATAAGACCAGACTCGATCCTCTCCCACATAAATGCAGGAGGATCCTGCTCAATGCCTTTCAGCTTTGAAGCAAAAACCTTTTTTATATGATCTTTATCTGGAACCATTATTGCTTAAAATATTCTTTTATTTTTTCTTGTAACAGAGCCCTGGCTCTTATATATTGTGAGCGTGATGTACCTTCGGCAATGCCTAGCATTTCGCTTATTTCTTTATGTGAGTAATCTTCTATTGCATATAAATTAAATACCGATCTGTATCCTTGCGGTAATTCCTGAACCATCTTCAATAATTCATCTTCAGTAATTCCATCGATATCTCCTTCTGCTTCATCTATAATATCAAGATCCGACACATTTTCGATATCATCACTGTACATTTTCTTTGTTTTATCTTTCCGGATATTCTCTAATGCAAGATTTACAAAGATTCTTTTCATCCAGCCTTCGAATGAACCTTTGTTTTCGAACGAGTTGATATTCATAAATACTTTGATAAATCCGTCTTGCAATAAATCCTGAGCAGCTTCCTTTTCAGATGCATAACGCAGACATATACCATACATCACCCTCGCATACTTTTCGTATACAAGCTGTTGCGATTTTCGGTCTTGTCTTTTGCATCCTTCTATTAGTTGCAACTCTTCCATTCAGATTTAACATTCAATTATAAGATGAATATATTTACAAAATGTTGCATTTGAAGCTTTCATTTTGCACTTATTAACATTCTTCGCGATTAAAGGAACTCTTCGGGCAGATTCACGAAATAAAGCTGTTTCGTTGCCCGCGTTATCGCAGTATACAACCACCGATAAAAGTTTATACCTAAATGCTCTTCTGATATATATCCTATATCCAGAAATACATTTTTCCATTCCCCTCCCTGAGCCTTATGGCATGTTATCGCATAACCGTATTTTACCTGAACCGCATTATAGAAAGGATCTGTTTTCATCTTTTGCATTTTAGCGGCATTAGATCTTATATCGGAATAATCTTCAAGAATATTATAAAACAGTTCACCGTTCTTTTCTTTCGACAGCCCTGTGGTTTCGGAATGCAAGGTATCTAATAAAATCTTCAACTCCAACTCTATATCGTAATCGGGATGCTTTACCAGTACATCGGCAAATCTGAAACCATATAACTCCTGAGTTTTACGTACCCGTAATACCTCTACCAGTTCTCCGTTTGCCAGAAAATCAACCTGATCGATATTCTCTGTCCAAAAGTAATTATTTTTTGTAATCATCAACATATCTCCTGCCGACAATTCTTCTTCCCTGTACAGTATGCGGTTACGGATACCATCATTATAAATATTCGAACGCTTATTAGATCGGGTGATCACCATACAGTCGTCTATTCCGTCCCGATCGTACATGGCGTTGATCGTATCAATCAGTTCGTCTCCTCCGACATTTTTTATATCCGGAAAATCATTCAGCTTAATCTTAGGAAATAATCCTGTGGTTTCATTCAACAGCGCATTTCTAATTTCCGTAGCATTATATAATATACCTGACCCTTCGCCCTGACGTACAATCTGAGTCATCGTAGTACTGAAGACATCCAATCCGTATCCCTTAAGAGTATCTATCTGCAAAGCCGGACTTACTTCCTGCATTACGGGAGGAAGCTGTGCCTCATCTCCGATCAATAACAAACGACAATTTTCCCCACCATATACATATTGGATCAAATCGTCCAAAACTCGACCCGACCCGAAAATATAAGAATCGATACCGTCATTACTCAGCATCGAAGCCTCATCCACTATAAACAGCGTATCCTTATACAGATTATCCATAGGAACGAAGTCCGTCGCCTGATCGGAGAATCGCTTCTGTCTGTATATTTTTTTATGAACAGTATAAGCTGGATGATCAGCATAGGCTCCGAACACTTTAGCAGCTCGTCCCGTAGGGGCTAACAAAACGGTTTTCTGTTTCAGTTCGGTCATTGTTTTTACCAAAGCCCCGATTAGAGACGATTTTCCGGTTCCGGCATAACCTTTTAATAAAAACAAACCGTCGGATTGAGGTTGAAATAAAAAATTCGTAATCAATTCCAATGCTTCTGCCTGTTGCGAAGTTGGTTCGAATTGAAAATTTTCAATTATTTGTTTTAGAAAGAATTTATTTAAAGACATCTCAAAATCAGTTATCAGTCTGCAACTTTCAACTAAAAAGGTGACAAAAGTTACAGCAAAATTGCACACTTTCTATTGTTACTTTTATACCTCTGGTCTAAAGAAGGTTGGCTACCACCGGCAAAAACCTTTCAGAGGTTTGTGACCATTCTCCCCGAAAAGGTAACAAAAGTTACAAGATTAATGAGCAATTGTGAGCAATCATTATTAATTATTCATTCTCAATTACCTAAAAAGGTGACAAAGGTTACGCCAAAATTACATTTTTTCAGATGATACCTTTTTCCTTTTCTATAATTTTTACTGTTATTTAAAGAACTCTTTTACCATAGATAAAAAGGGAAAAAAGATCTCTGTCTCTAGATAAAAACACAAAAAGGTCTCCGCCCTTAAAATCACAATAATTAAGCTATAAGAATATGATATAGAATTTCTTTTTCTAAATTTGTATAATTTCGATGAATCTTTATAATTAGCAGATGTAAGTAACAGTAGGTATTTAATGTCGTATATCAATATGATAACAGACTGTTGATCTTATGCTTGAATGGATAATAAAAGGGTCTGAGACCTTAATTGAACTATATACATATGTTTTTACCAGATACAATAGACTTTGCTCAATCTGAGAAATATGTGCTGTCACTCAGGATAAAACCTGACGGATGGTCGTTTTCGATACATGAGCCCGAAATAGGCGGAGAATATTGTTATCGAGAAGTATCTTTTTCGAAAGACTCCGACATATTAAATAACATCCAAAGGATGATATTTGACTTTAACTTCCTGTCTCAGCCTTTCAAACAAACAAATGTAGTATTTGTATCAACCGAATACGAAGTAGTTCCGCAATATTTATTTGAGAAAAAAAAGAAATCGGAACTTTATAATATTTCGCATTCAAAAAAAGCAGACCGGATACTGATAGGTGCGGAAAAAACTCAAAACAACCTCTTGCTATACAGTGTCGACAATGAAATATATCAATTCTTGTCACGCAGTTTATATAACCCTCAGTTTTGGCATCATACGGATCTCTTACTCGGATATACAGACCGTAAAAACCGTGTTGCCGAAAAAGGAGCTAAGATGTACCTGAATTTTCATGGCAGGTTTCTTGATATCGTATGTTTTGATAGTCTGGGACATTTTTTACACGCGATATCATATCACAACGAGCCTGTTCAGAATATAGTGTACCATATATTAAACTTATGGGATAAATGCGACTTCGATCAGAACAAGGACTTTATGTACTTTGTAGAATCCGAGTCTCCGGTATCGCAGCAAATACACCCTCTTCTTCGCGACTATATCAGTCGGATTGAATCATTGGGATTACCCAGCGAAGTCGAATTCTTAGGGGAAGATGGGCGTAAAACACCCTTAGATCTATTAATCTTATCAACAAAATGAGAATTATCAGCGGAAGATATAAAGGACGGAGAATCGAAGTTCCGTCTAGTTTCAAAGCAAGACCGACAACAGATTTTGCAAAAGAGAATCTATTCAATATACTTAATAACTGGATAGACTGGGACGGTCTGTCGGCTTTAGACTTATTCGGAGGAACAGGAAGTATCAGTTTCGAGCTGGTATCGAGAGGCTGCTCCAAAGTAATCAGCATCGAAAAATCCCCTATGCATTACGGATTTATTGAAAAAACGAAAAAACTGCTGGATGCAAAAGAATTATGTTCATATAAAATGGATGTATTCAAATACATCAGCATCTGCAAAGAACAATTCGATTTTATATTTGCTGATCCTCCCTATGATTTAGAATTTTTACCGGAAGTACCAAAACTTATTTTCGAGAAAGACATGCTCAAAGATGGAGGTACTTTCATTATGGAACACTCCAAGTCCAACGATTTTTCAGCACTTCCCTATTTTTACGAAAGAAGGGTTTATGGCAGTGTTAACTTCAGCATTTTCAGAAAAGACAGTGAAGAATGATCTCGGTATGTATTCCCGTATATAATACCGATGTCAACCTGCTAGTCCGAACACTATATAAACAAGCATCAGCCGGATCCGATCCTTTTGAGATAATTTTGCTTGACGACGACTCTGCCGATATTGAGACTAAACAGGAGAACGAAAAATTAGCAGGAATTCCTAATGTCAGAATATTCGAAAACGAACAAAACAAAGGACTGTCGGCTACCAGAAATAAGCTGGCTGAGTTAGCGCGCTACCCATATCTTCTGTTCATAGACAGCGATGCTGAGATCGTGCGAGAAGATTACTGGCAGACGTATATCTCTTTTTGCACATCCAATTCGGCCTGTTTCGGGGGGTGCGTTTATTCAGACTCTCTTCCTCAAACAGAGTTTATTTTGCGTTGGAAGTTCGGAAAACAGAGGGAAGAAGGTGTTGGAAAATATTTTTCGTGCTTCAATTTTCTTATTCCGAAGGACATATTCTGTAAATACCCTTTTTCAGAAAAGCTGAACAGTTATGGATATGAAGATTCTCTTTTTGGTATTACTTTACAGCATAACAATGCAGACATAAAGTTTATCGACAATCCGCTTCTCCATACCGGACTCGATATATCCTATACGTATCTGGAAAAGGTAGAATCGAGTATCCGCAATCTCATTACAATAGAGCCGTTGCTGAAAGAAATAAAGAAAGAAAAGAGAATCAGACTTTTGAAGCTATATTATTCGATACAATATTTATCTTATCCGATAGCTTTATTATTCAGATTATTAAAAAAAGTTTTACTTCTCAATCTGAGAGGAAATAACCCCTCACTCAAGATATTGGATTTTTATAAACTGGGTTATCTTTGTAATCTGAAAACAAAGAAAGAACTTTTGAACCAATGCTGATAGCCAGACAAAAAAAGAAAGAAAATATAGCCGAATACCTCCTCTATATGTGGCAGGTCGAAGATATAATAAGGGCTAATAACCTAGACATTGACCTCATCAAACAAAATGTAATAGAAAAGTTTGATCTGACGGATGATATTAAGCTCGAAATGACCGATTGGTACGAAAGCCTCATCGAAATGATGAAATATGAAAATGTAAAAGAAAGCGGGCATTTACAAATCAATAAGAATATTATAATAGACCTGACCGATTTACATTTAAGGTTATTAAAAGCTCCTACCGAACCGGAGTACAAAGCGGTATATTATAAAACACTGCCGTTTATCGTTGAACTCCGATCCAAAACCGAAGATAAAAGCATACCGGAACTCGAGACCTGCTTTTCGGCTCTGTACGGCTTTCTACTGTTGCGTTTGCAGCAGAAAGAAATATCAGGAGAGACTCAGGCCGCTATAGCCCAGATAAGCAGTTTTCTTCGGCTGCTGTCCGGAAAATACAAAAAAGAAAAGGATGGAGAACTTGATCTCGAATAAAGATCAGTGACCTTATCCAATAAAAGAAAAAAGAATCACAACTTATAAAAATAGCAGATAATGGCATTTTTTTCAGGAAACAAACAGGCAGACGATCAGGATGAAACCGCAAAAAACACATTTATATTCCAACTATATCCTAAAAATGTCTTGGTAACAGGTGCAAACGGACAATTAGGAAGTGAGTTGAGACGGGCTACAGCCGATCATAATGATATACTCAATTTTATATTTACAGATGTAGCCGAACTTGATATTACAGACATTCAAGCGGTTGATGAATTTGTAAAAAACAATAAGATCAGATATATAATCAATTGTGCAGCTTACACTGCTGTAGATAAAGCCGAAGATGATACTGAACTTTGCTATAAAATAAATAAGGATGCAGTAAGAAATCTCGGTATAGCGGCAGCTAACAATCAGGCAAAAGTGATCCATGTATCTACCGACTACGTCTTTGACGGTACAGGTTCCCGTCCTTATACCGAAAGTGATCAGGTATGCCCAAAGTCGGTCTATGGCAAATCGAAACAAGAAGGTGAGAGCGCTCTGCTGGAAGCATGTGCCGACTCTATCATCATTCGCACTGCATGGCTTTATTCTATTTTCGGGAATAACTTTGTCAAAACCATGATAAAACTTGGCAAAGAGAGAGAATCATTGAATGTTGTTGCCGACCAAACCGGAACACCTACTAATGCTGCCGATCTGGCAAAAGCAATCGTTAAGATACTTGATTACTCCGAAGCAAACTCTCACTTTAAAGCGGGAATATATCATTACTCAAATGAGGGAATAACTACATGGTACGATTTTACCAAAGCAATTCATCACGATGCAGGCATTACAACCTGCAAAGTCAACCCGATAAGTACTGATCAATATCCAACCAGAGCCAGCCGTCCTCAATATAGCGTTTTAGATAAATCGAAAATTAAAGCAGCATTCGGGATACAAATACCTCAATGGGAAGATAGTCTGAGGGTTTGCATTACAGAGTTGAGTAAATAGCAAGTTTTTTTTCGAAGTAAACGCCCCATATTAATATTGATAACAAGCATATTACAAACCAATTATTAAAGCAAAAGAGCGAAATTCGCTTTTCATATTTGGAAAATCCAAAATAATATTCTACTTTTGTATCGCTTTAGAAAAAGCACGAGTTTGTCTCATGGTGTAATGGTAGCACTGCAGTTTTTGGTTCTGCCTGTCTAGGTTCGAATCCTGGTGAGACAACTAATAAAAAAAGCAATCGAAAATTCGATTGCTTTTTTTTATTTTGCAAACATACTCCAATCACAAAAAAACAAATTGATATAAATATAACCTTCAATAGCCTGATAGCTTAAGAAAACTCCAATAACAAACAATATTGAAGCAATTATTTTTTCTGAAAGAGTAAAAGGTGTTTTCATCTAATTGATTTTTATATAACGTATACTTGCAAAATAATATTCTCTTTTCCAAATATATAATAATAAATCGAAGAACACTTTAACCCTCAAATAAACCTTAATCAAGAATTTTATACCCCTTCCACCCGTAATGAGCACAAAATATAAAACAGATCAAAGGCACAATATATGCTATCTGATATATACTCTCAAAATGATGCATAATATAAGCCGTTACCTGAGGCAAACAAGCATTTCCTACAATTGCCATCACTAAGAAAGCGGAACCACTTTTCGTATTATTGCCTAAATCTTTGATAGCCAATGAAAATTGAGTCGGATACATAATAGACATAAAAAATGACACACCCAACATCGCATATAACCCGATAAAACCTCCGTAAACACTTATAATCAGACACAATACCACATTTACGGCAGAATATGTAAGCAACATATTCTGAGGTTTAAAACGTCCCATCAATAATGTACCAATCCAACGACCGAGCAAAAAGGCCAGCATATAAAAGCCGAAAAACGTCGTAGCTACACTCTCCGTCATACCTGCATAATTACAACAATACACAAGAAAGAGACTGTTGATAGCCGTTTGACCTCCATTGTAAAAAAATTGAGCGATGACTCCTTTTCTCAGGTGGGTTCTTTTCAAGACTGAGAAGTCGATCAATTTACCAGGATCCTTACTATCCCTGCTTGTTTCTTCCTCTTTCATTTTAGGAAAGTGTACGAATATAAACACTATAGCCAGAATAATTAGCAACGCAGCCAAGAGTATATAAGGTAGCTTCATAGAGGCGGTCTCCGCCTGAATATAGCCGTCCCATCCTCCGGGATAATCAAACGGAATATTGTCTCTTGTATAATTATGTCCGCTTAAAACAAACTTGCTGAGAAACATAGCCGAAATAAAAGCACCCAATCCATTAAAAGATTGAGCGAGATTCAATCTGCGGGAAGATGTCTCCGGATTTCCTAACGCCGTAACATAAGGGTTAGCTGCTGTTTCCAGGAAACACATACCGACAGCTATAATGAAGAATATAGCAAGATAAGCCCAGTATTGATTTATTTGTGATGCCGGAAAGAAAAGCATTCCTCCGAAAGCCGCTAAAAGAAGACCGAATATAATGCCTGATTTGTAGCTGAACCGTTTCATAAACATAGCTATCGGAATCGGAAATATCAGATAAGCAAGCCAATATGCAGTTTCAGTAAAAGATGCTTCAAAAGTATTCAGTTCACAAGTCTTCATCAGCTGCCTGATCATTGTCGGCAAGAGGTTACTGCTTATTGCCCAGATAAAAAACAAACTGAAAATCAACGATAAAGAAAGGAGGTAATTTTTGTGATTATTTTTCATAGAACAGATTTTAAGGTCTCTGACCTTTTTATTGACTTTGTAAGTATAAAAACAACAGACAGTTATCAATTTAATCCGTCATTAAATACTTTCTATTGCTTAAAATTTAGATCTCAGAGCATTTAATTGATGCATCAGTAAACAAGCTTACTGTCTTTTTTACTCTGACATATTTTTTATGTATGGAAGATTAATAAGTTCTGCAAACCGATAAAATCTTTTTGCATTTAAGCCTAAAAATAACGATTTTTCGTCATCTTCTAGCAAACTAGATTTAGAAATAAAATCATAAGACATACGATAAGTTATTGCAGTAATGGTACGGGGATAATCTGATCCCCACATAAGCTTTTCGATACCAACCAAAGAAGCAGCTTCCTTTATCGCGTATACAGCTTTATTGTAAGGATAAAATTCGTGGTGAAACAACCAGGTAATTCCTCCGGATTCAATCATTACATTCTCTTCTCGAGCCAATTTTATCTGCTCCTGCCAATGAGGTGTAGTAACCATCCCGAAATGCCCAATAGCTATACGAAGACGGGGACATTCTGCTATAACCTCTTTCATCTCCTGAACCTGAGAATCTCCGTCCGCAAGATCTATCGACAGAATAATATCTTTACTTTCCATTAACTTAAAAACCCGCATCATTTCATCGCATGTAAGCCATGTCCTCTTTTTGGGAGTGATAAGGCGTGCCGCCGGTATTTTTATTGCTTTGAAACCCAAACCGATCAAAGACTTTGCATGCTCGAAGAAACCATCCTTCCGGGCATCAATCAATCCGCAGCAAAGAAATCTATGGGGATATTTTTGCTGCACCTGCAACAGATAGTCATTCTGATCTCCGTCAATGTACTCCTGAGTAACAACAGCAGCAGACACTTGTGCATAATCCATGTTGGAAAGAAATATCTCAGCCGTATTCTGCCCATCTGTTATAAATGGAGGCAGCATTTGACGTATTTCACCCATAAACATCGATTTTCCGTTATTCAAAGCATGTATCTTATGACCATCCACAATGGCTTCCTGCTTTAGCCAAAGGTGGCTGTGAGCATCTATTATCGAGAACTCCATACACTTAAAATTGAATAAGTATTCTGAATACGTTTCCTGGATTTTCCGCCCAATATTCTAATGCTTGCCGGGCTTCTTCGGGTTGATATATGCCTGAGATTAATTTATCCTTAGGACAGATACCTTGTTTCAGATATTTGATAACCGCCCTGAAATCTTCGGGCATTGCATTGCGGGAACCTCTAATATCCAACTCCTTAGACACAAACAACTTGGTTTCAAACTCGATATCGCTTTTCGCATATCCTATACATACAATCCGGCTGGTAAACGCTGCTTCATTGATAGCTGTCTGATAGGTATATGGAGATCCTACAGCCTCTATAATGACATCCGGTCCTTGATTCTGTGTTATACTTTGTAATTTTTGATGAATATCTTCGGTTTTTGTATTAATGGTATGCTTAACACCAAGTTCTTTAGCCAAGCTAAGCTTTGTATCGTCAATATCCGCGGCTATAACCTCTGCCCCCCTCAGTACTGAACGGATAATGGCTCCGATGCCAATCATTCCGCATCCAATAACCAATACTCTGTCCAGATCCGAGACCTCTCCCCTATCAACGGCATGAAATCCTACGCTCATGGGTTCGACTAAAGCAAAATCTTTCGGAGTAAGTTCATCATCTACAATCACTTTTGACCATGGTACTGCCACATATTTACACATGGCTCCATCACGCTGCACACCGAATGTTTCGTTAAACTGGCAGGCATTCGGACGCCCATTTCTGCAAGACGGGCAATGTCCGCAGTTGGTATATGGATTGATGGTACACGATGCTCCTTTTCTATAAATATCCGGACCCCCCGGAGCAATATCAGCTATAACCGCACCAATCTCATGACCGGGTATCACAGGAAGTTTAACCATGGGGTTCTTTCCTAAAAAGGTGTTTAAATCAGAACCGCAAAAACCAACATATTTAATCTCAACGAGAATTTCTCCCGATTTTAAAATAGGCTGCTCTTTTTCAACAACATCAATCTCGTGTTCTTTAGGTATTATTATTGTTTTCATATTTTCAGGAAGGTTAAGTTCTGGTTTATTTTTATTGAGTTATTTAACTGTTCACCCATGAATCCCTAAAGCGGGGAGCCAGTATCTTCTGAACATCTTCTAATAAATTCTTATCAAGGGCGGCCTTTTCCCACTCCAGATTTTGAATGACAGCTTCAGGTCTGGCACTACTGAATAATGTAGTAGCTATTCTCGGGTTTGATGTTGAATATTTTATAGCAAGCTGTTCTATTGGAGTTTCGCGGCTTCTGCAATATCGAGCAGCTTTATGGCATAGATTTTTCAACTGCTGTGGGGCTGGATGCCAGTCCGGAGCTCCTCTTTCGGTTAATAGCCCCATTGAGAACGGCGACGCATTGATAACTCCGATTCCTTTTTCTTCAAAATAATCAAGATAATCCAACAAGCTATCGTCATTTAAGCAATAATGGCAAAAGCTTAACAATACATCTATTGTATGAGGTGCAGTATGTTCGATTACATACTTAAAATGATTCAGATTTAAATTGGTTATCCCTACATACCCCACTATTTTCTTCTCCTGCAATTCTTTCAATGCAGGCAGCGTTTCATTACAAACCTGATCCAGATCAGCAAATTCAATGTCATGCACATTTATTATATCCAAATAGTCTACATGGAGACGTTCCATACTTTCATAAACGCTTTCCTTGACTCTCTGTGCCGAATAGTCCCACGTATTAATGCCATTACTCCCGTATCTGCCGACCTTAGATGACAGATAATATTTATTGCGGTCTATATCTTTTAAAGCTTTGCCTAATATGATTTCTGCCTTCAAATGCCCATAATAAGGAGATACATCTATAAAGTTTATGCCTTGTTCTATTACCGTATGTACTGTTTGTATGGCTTTGCTTTCATCCACAGGATGAAATACTCCACCCAAAGAAGACGCCCCAAAACTGATGTTTGATACTTTGAGGTCTGTATTTCCTAATTTTCTGTATTCCATATTATTTTTTCTATTCTAAACATGAGTCTTTTATTATTTTGTTGCAGTTAAGGTTCTCTTGCTTTTTTGTTTTTTCAGGAATAAACGCTAAAACGATTAACTTGAAAATATAAAAAATACACCACCTGCTAATAAGCAAATGGATTATTTATATAAAACAAATTCACAAGGGAAACAAACAGTCTGTGTCTCCTGAGTCTCTAATTTTGAATTGATTAAATCCATAAGAATATCTATCGACTTTTTCCCCATTTCGGGTAAAGGCTGAAGAATATGCGATACAGGCTTATCTATAAAATCAAAAATTTCGCTATAGTCAAAACTGGTTAATCGTAATTTTTTCAAAACCGAAGGATCTTTCTTCTGTAAATATTTTATCGCAGCTGCACAGATTGAGTCTGTTGCAAAAAAGATACTGTCAATGTCTTTTTCCAGCACCTTATCGATTGTCTTTATAATATCCTTCTCTAAATTCGAATACCTAACTTTCTTTATAAGATTCACATCAAGCATCTTAGCATTTTTCATAGCTTCTGTATATCCTTCCAGACGCTGGGTAAAGTGCTGCATAGAATTCTGATATGTAATGAAAGCTGTCTTTCTACATCCTTGAGACAAAATAAATTCAGCAGCCTTATATGCCGAATTAAAGTTGTCAATAATCACATAATTATTTGTAATATCCGGATAATACCGATCCAATAATACCACAGGAATATTAGTTTTATTCAGGTCTCGTATAGCATCGCTTCCATATTCGGTAGGGATAATGATAAAACCATCCACCTGCCTGTTTTTCAGTGTATTTATCATCGTCTGCATTTTCTCCGTATCCTCGTTGGTATTAGTTATGAAAACCGTATATCCATATTTCTGAGCCTGCTCTTGTATATGAAAGGCCAATTTTCCGAAAAAAGGATTTGAAATGTCCGCCACAATAAGCCCGATAGTTTGGGATTTGCCCATACGTAGACTACGAGCCAGACTATTAGGCTCATAATTTAATTCTTTCGCTTTTATCCTTATTTTCTCCGCCAGCTCTTTTCCTACACGTCCTTCTTTTTCTTTTCCGTTCAGAACAAGCGAAACGGTTGCATTAGAGACACCTAACGTTTGGGCAATCATTTTTATTGATACTCGGGACATTCTTTATTCGTTTATTAAGGATTATATCACAAATATACGCAAAATTAAACGTTTAAGCACAAAATAAGACACTAAACTCTGAACCTATCTGCAAAAATTACAGCACAGAAATATGCAACTAAACGTTAATTTATTTCCGTGCCTAATTTACAAAATAAGTAACATTAAATATTTAATGACATATAAAAAACTATCTTCTAATGTCTTTGTACTTACAAAATCAATAAATGACCTGAGACCTTAATTAATCTCAAGAATATCAGAGAACCGCTCTTTCGGATATATATTCAGATAAGTTATTTTACCTTTTTCATAATTACACTCAACAGTTGTATTCTTCGACAGATGAAGTTTAAATGACACATCAATATCCTGAGGCCACGATGGCAATAGAATAATCTTCGAATCAGCAGTTTCCTGTACTAGCATTTCTTGCAATGCAATCATTCCGCTCCCACCCCAGTTGTGGTCGGGCGTCCAATCATATCCTGGGCCCCAAAATGCAGGAAAACGATGATCACCATCTTTTAGTTTGGCTTTAACTAAAGTCCAGGCATCTTCGGTCAATCCCAGCCGGGCTGCCCATATAGCATCCTGCTTCCACCCGATATGGCTTCTGAAACGGATAGCATCCTTATCGTATTTCCACGTATTAAGAGCAACTTCCATATTTTTATTACCAATACCATAAATGCCCCATGGATACACAGGATACAATTGAGGAGTTTCCACATTATTAACACGTTCCCATAATTTCGCAGGAGCTATCAGCGTTTTACCATCCACTGAGTGTTGTGGTAATTCAGGAATCCGGTTTCTTAGTTCCGTAAAATATTTAATATCATTGCTATCCTTCAATATTGTCTCACATCTCAACAAAGATGACGTTACTGATTGTAAAGCAGCTATAGTTGACGAAGCATTGTAAGCCATTTTATATGTCTCACAAGCCGATCCCGGATACAGAACCAATTTACCGTCTCCGTCCAACGATTTACGTCCCCGCTCTTTTGCCAGATACTGATAATGTTCGTCAAAGAATACAAGGCAACTTTTGATCAGAGGTAGATATTCATCTATATTGACTCCTGTATAGGTGTGATATTGCAAAATCATATAACAAAATTCCAGAACAGTATCCCACTGATATTCAAGCCAAGCATTGTACTCCAAACCTTTATCAAACTGCTCGGGGCGTTTCCATCCATATTCACTCGGATTGGGCAAGCCGCAGTTTTCTAACTGCTCGGTAAAACACGCTCCATCGTGCCCCCAATAAACTTTGCTGCGAAGTTCAGCCACAGGTAGCAGATTCTTGTAAAAATGGAATTGAGAGCGAAGCATATCACCATCACCATTTTTTAGCATCGGAAAATATACCAACCTTTGATTTTGAGCTGTAAATGTGCCCCCTCCCCATTTTCTGAAATCGGGTGTAAAGGCAAATGTACTATCTACTGATTCGGGATCGAATGTAAACAGCCCTCCATTGAATTTAGTCGGATATTTACCATAAGCATTACATGCCAGCATGTAACGAAATAAGTGATAATTCTTCACTACTTGAAATGCATCTTTATCCTGATTAGAAGGTGAGATATGGACATAACTTCGTTGCCAGAAAGATTTCCACCATGCTATATTTTTATTCTTGTCCGACAAAACAGGTTTATACAGATTATTCTTCCATTGTTCGATCTCCTCTGCCTGTTCGACATTTAAGGCAATAGATACATTGATACTACGCATGGGTCGGGAATTGCTTAATATCCAACTCTGATAATCAGTCTGACCATAGATACCTTCCCCCCGATTTATAATATCAAAGCCTTTAGCTTGAATATAGCCGCCGGATATAAGATTCTTTATCGGATTATATATATCGGACATATATGCCGACAGACCCTGCTGTTTTACAGTCTCATCGACTACAGTGTAACTCTTGTTCCGATGGTAAAACAATATCCGCCCCTTATCAAAGGACACAGAATCTTTCAACGTCTTCAGGTCTGTGGGTGCCGCCCATTTATAGGAATTCTGGTTACTTTCCTGCTTTCTCAGCAATCGGTCTTTGTATCTCCAATTCTCGTAATGTATCTCTGCTGTTATATTTTTATTATTCTCTATATCGACATGAATAACGGGATTAAATATATCCACCCATATACGAACCGTAGTCTTCTCACCTTTATTCTCTCCGCTTATTTTTATGCAACCCTCATCCAGAAGCAACTCCTGACTGAATTTATCATCTCCAAAAGGATTTGAAGATAAACGTATCCTAACACGCCCTTGCTTCAATAGAGTATTATTTTCATCAAAAGCTCCACTGCGGGACATATAAAACAGGATATCGCCATCCTCCACCCAGACATTCAAGCCGATATCTCCACCCCCACAGGGCATACTTTCAGATGAATTGTTGCTTTGAGTGTTCCACACTACATTATACGTCTTTACATCCGCTGCTCTAAAACAGAGAGAACTCAAAAAGAGAATGTATATCAATAATAACCTTTTATTCATCCCAATCATCAGTTCTGAATGAAGATACAGGAAGTCCTTCAGTACCAAACAAGTCTGCTTTCACATAATCTTTAAAACCATACCTGACGGCAACAGGCTGAAGCACCTTGTCGGAAGACACCTCTACTTTGCTTCTGTTGAATCTAGCTTTTGCCGGATAAAATTTCCGGTCTGATCCGGCTATCTCGAATTCCTTCATTTCCTTTCCGAATGATGTCATCCACATCGGTGCATTGGCAAAACTGAGAATAGCCACAGAATCTTTGATCTCCATACCTTCGAAACTTGGGCTTTCGAAAGCAAAACCCATTTTGTTGTAAGCTTTACCCAAAGCCATCATCGCCAAACGTTCGCCTCCGGTCTGTTTGTCCTGTGGGTGAATATTATATTCTTCGCCTATATCCATCAATACAACCATACCCGAATTGGGTATATTACGGGATACCTTCAATTGGGCTTCTCTCAGATAGGCAGCATTAAAATCTCCATGCGCTTCGGGCGGATTGTCATAAGGTGCAATCTGGCAAAAATAAAACGGAAAATCACCCTGTCCCCATGAAGATCTCAACTCCTTTACGAATTTCTCGAATAATGGAACGTATTGTTTCGGACGATCGTAATTAGACTCGCCCTGGTACATAATACTGCCTTTAATAGTGTACCCTTTGATCGGATTTATCATACCGTTGTACAATGTAGTAGCTGTACGATTAGGTACTTTAATATCGGCTTCGGCTTTCGGGATACTTATTTCAGGGAAGCCGATGAGCCATTCTTTTGCCATCCAGCTTTCTATCCATGTACCACCCCATGACGACAATACAAGTCCGACCGGTACGTCAAGCATTTCGTTCAGAAGACGACCAAAATAATAGCCGGTTGCACTAAACTCACGTACCGTTTCGGGAGAAGCCTCAGTCCATGTACCAATCACATCATCAGTCCGATTCAAAAGAGATGTTCTTTTTACCGTAAACAAACGAATCTTCTTGTTCGCAGACTTCAGTATATCAGTATTACTGTTTTTCACAGGTTGTCCTTTAAAACCTTTCATAGGCATTTCCATATTCGATTGCCCAAGACAAAGCCACACCTCACCTATCAGTATATTATTGAAGGTGACACTGTTTTGTTCATCACTGATTGCGATCGAATAAGCGCGGTTATCGGCTTCCAGTGTTTTGACATATACAAACCACCTGCCGTCCTTATCAACTTTTGTATAATAAGGTTCGTTAGTCCACGATGGCCTTACTTCTACTGTGCTGTTTTTCTCTCCCCAACCCCAAATTTTGACTTCCGAGTTTTGTTGAAACATCATATTATCACTAAAAATCGCAGGCAATTTAATTCCTGCATGAGCTTGAAGTATATAAACAGCAACAATAATAAATAATATGACCTTTTTCATTTACTTATATTTTTTTGTAAACACACTAACCTGAATATTACAGATTGTATATAACCTTTTCTATATCAACCTTACGAATAACTTCTTTGCCGTCAACCAATATGTAGAAACCTTTACCTCGTTTGTAGCGATCACCGTTTTTGTCCCAAACAATGGTTATTATTCGATTGTGATACAATATATTATCCAAACAGAACCAATCCCATTTATCTTTCGGTAACAGCGGATTTACTTCCAATACATTGTCAGCTCGAGGACGTAACCCGATCAGTCCCGAAATAATTAAATCATTAAAAGTAGAGTGATTATAATAACGACTGCGCTCTTCATCACCTTTCAGCCAATAACCGGTCTTTTCATCAAGATATTCACCGACATACGGTTTTCCCCTATAATACTGACTCTGAACGTATGTTTCCATTTCTTTAAAATAAATACTGTCGTTCAATACATCCTTTTGGGAATAGTTGTTCAGTACATTAGCCATTGCCGTCAAAGTTTGCGAAGAAGCGAAAGGCCATACTGCCCCATCCCATTCACAACGACAACATCCATGCGAACGAAACAAAGGATGACGACGCTCAGCTGTGGTTAATCCGAAAGGCGCACAAAAACCTTTAGTATCTGTTACTTGTTTCCAAGCAGCACTAAAATTTTCTTTATCAGATGGAAGACCAAAGTACCATGGAATATAACCAATAGCTTCTCTAACCAAAGCAAACTCGCCGGGTTTACGTAATGTTTCGAAAAAAACACTGTCTTTATTCCACAATTGACTCTCTACCAAATCTTTTATCTGAACTGCCTTATTTGCATATTTATCTGCATTGTCTTTATCACCTTTGAGTTTGGCAATTTCGGCAAGCGCTTTAGCATTTCCATACATGTATGAATTAATAGTAGGACGAGCATATTTCTTTCTTCGTCCTCCGCTGATTTGTTCTTCCATGCCATCTTTTACGTCTTCCTGCCAATACAACCCGCTGGGTAATAAATGATCATCCCATTGCGTAAACTCCCATTGAAGATCGGGATACATATCTGTCAGATACGACTGATTACCATCTACCATATATTTATTGTATAGAGCATCGGCTGTCCAACTGCTAAAGAAACGCAATTTTTTCATCGGCTGACCTTCATTGCCTCTAAACCACGTATGAATATACTGATTCACGTACTTCTGATCGTGCAACCACCGTCCTTCATACACATGATGACCGATAGCACAGGCTATCATATTGTACTTATCTGCATAAGGACGATCGACCAGAAATTCGGTTATCGCATATCCGACAGGAGTATCTTTGATATGCTTTCGATACGACCACCAACGATAATAATAAATCTCTTCGAAGTTTTTCTGTGGACAATCGAATAACGGAATATTAGATTTCATCCAATCCCACGACTGAGCATTCGGTATAGACTGCACCACATTCTCATCTTCCATTGCATTGAAATAATCCACATACGGTTTGTAATTATCACTAACTAAAATAGCGGCTGTATTTCCTAAATCTTTGGTATGCAAACCCGATATATAATATGCTGCCATTGATTCATCTGCATCCGCATCGGGCATATCAGTAAATCTATCGGCAGGAGTTTCCGGTGTTGGATCTTGCGGTAAATCTCCTGTACGGAACACTATTCTTTTGATCGATTCAACAGGATTAAAGAATAATTTAGTAGAAATATCTTTTCCGTTCAATTTCATTGTCAGACTACGGGTAGGTGTTGATAATGATATATCAAAATCATACTGAGTTCCGGCAACATACGGAGACAATGTTCCATATCTTGCTCCATTTTTTATTCGCAGTATTCCATCAGCATCAAAACTAATTCGTGTACAAGCCTCTCCTTTTGCATTCTGAAACTCTATCTGTAAACTGCCTTTATCGTTTTGCTCAGGAATAACCGAAAATGATGCATTGAGTAATTTCGCTTCGGGTATAACTCTTTCTGCTTTGGCATAATCGTGCTTATCCCAATCTTTAAGAGCTAACCAACGTTTACCATCGGCACGCCTTTCTATTTTTGCAGGAGCCCAAAGCGGACTGTATATATTCCACACATCCAACTCTTTGCCTTCTGGCATATTATTGAATATTTCATCGGCATGACTCATAGCCTGATCTGTAATAGGCACAGGTACTTTTGACACCCATATATCTTCTTTATTCAAACTATATGTTACCCACATGTTGCCATCGGGTGGAGTACCGTTATTATCCTGTATACCTCTGATATATTGAGGACCTCTCGATTTATAATTACCTCCGTAACGCATGGGTGTCAGGTCTCCATGCACTAAATATAATGAGGTGTATTCCAATCCGTCGTCACTAGTTGATACTGCCATTGGCCAACGAAATTCCGAAGGATTGTATACCGTAGCATATTTACCGTCAGATGTTTTCTGCCCCCATATTTTTGCATTACTATTCACAAATCCCGGTGCTCGGTAAGCATTCTCAGGCCAGGTTTTACCATCATCATTACTTATAGCAGTCAATGCATGTTTCCACAGGCCAACAGTACGTCCGTCATTCAATTTATAATAACTGAATGCTTTATAAGGCTTCTTCAAAGGTATAATGGGGTCGTTACGATCAGCCTCTTCCACCCATTGCATCATATACAACGGATTAGCTAACAGTTCGTCGCAAGCCTGAACAAATCCTTTATCTTTCGATTTCTTATAGAACGGATAATCTGTATTCTTTTCATTAAAAGAATGGTTGTAACGAATGAAATGAATAGGGCCAAAAGACCCGTCTTTTTTAATCTCTCTGATTACTCTGCCTATGCCGTTTCCATCATTCGGATCGTCTTTCATATCCAAGCATACTCCGTACGAAGTCATTGCTAAAAGACGTCCTGTTGATGAAGTAAAAAAAGCTACTCTAAAATGTGTTATCGCATATAAATCTTTTGCAGGAGTTCCTTTTCCGTCCTTCGAATATCCGTCGGGCACTTTGTATTTAGGAAAAATAACTTCCGGCCTCGACCAATTATAACCATCTTTCGAGGTTTGTAACATGGCCTCTCCGGGAGGCATGTGCTCTCCAACAGGTGCATTGAGGTATTCAAGATAAAACTGTCCGTTCCAATATGCCAACATCGGAGCATGATTGTATGTATAACCTAACCCGTCAGTCTTATCTGGGTGTAGGCGGCTTGCCCTCATTGTCTGGATATTATGAGTTCCTACAGCTGGGCTCAATTGTCCGTGATGATAATCGACATTCGATAAAGTTGAACCTGTATAATGTACCCCATCTGTATTTGCCTGCCCATATGCCGATAAAGCTAACCCGAACAAACAAAAGCTCAGTATGGGTCTATTTATTTTATGTAAATTCATATTTCGATTATAAGAAACTTATTTTTTCAACAGATCATTTACTATCTTTTCGTCAGCCATAAATATAGTTCCATGCTTATGTCCTTCGGGGATAGAAATCTTATTATTGATATTTGTAAAAGTCTTAAAGTCTTTTGTAGAAACAGCCTCGTAAGTTTTTTTCTGATACGAATCAAAGTAGATCAACCATTCGTCACCCACCTTCACTACTGATGGCCCTTCGGTAAAATTATCAGTAAATGTTTTCGGCGAAAGATCGGTATAAGGTCCTGTCGCAGATTTAGCAAAAGCAACTCTCATATTTCTTTCGGGACGGGTATTGTCTTTCAGTACCATTACATAATCAGAATCGGCACGTTTAAGTAATACTGCATCGATAGAACTAAACCCCGGATCGTATATCACTTCTGCCTTAGTCAATTCTTTGAAATCTTTGGTTTTAGTATAATATAGGCGATGATTATTATATTCATCTTCGATTCCTTTTTCAAACTTGAAAGGAATAGTAGATGCCCAAACTATAATAAAATCATCGGCAGCATCATCGTAAAATATTTCGGGAGCCCATACATTTACAGTAGTGGTATCGAAAGCCATTACAGGAATAAACTCTTGTTTGCTCCAGTTTTTAAGATCTTTCGAAGAAGAATATCCAAAACCAAAATCGCCTTTCCAACTGCATGTCCATACCAAATGATATGTTCCGTCTTTACCTCGTGCAATACTAGGGTCTCTCATTATCTTTTGTGTACCCACTTCAGGTTTAAGAAAAATTCCGGGAATGCTATCCCATTTATAACCATCGTAACTATAAAGAAGGCGCAATCCTTCGGTAGCTGGTTCGTGAAAAGATGTAAACATATATACCTGAGCAGGTTCTATACTTTTCTTCTCGGAACTACATGCTCCAAAACTTACTGACACAAGAAGTATCAACCAAAGATTCGTTATTGTTTTCATGGATTATTCTAGATTCAATATTATTGCTTTACCAGCCAAACTATGTTTTGAGAAATAGCAAGGTTAAAAGATCCTCCTCCTTTCAGTTTTCGTTTTATATCTTTCACTTCACCGGTTTTACTATTTACCTGATAAACTGCATACGTACCCTTTTCAGAAGACAGGTCTACTGTTACCGATTGTTTTTCGGTATAAATAATATAACCGATATTAGAATTACCTAATACATATTGCCCGTCTTTAGTCTGATTTTCAACCACATCCATTTTTGATGCAGCCTGTAAAAAACGAGTATCGGAAATAACAGGTAAACAAGCCAAAGACCCTTGCGCCATAAATGAAGCCCACGCATTTTCAGGATACTGTACAGCATAGTACATTACCGCTTTTTCGGGAAAACGTTGACAATATTCTCTTACTGAACGGTAAACCGATTCGAACGAAACCTTTCCGACTTTCTCTAGACGGGCATGCTGACGTGGAGCCAAATTTTGTCCACCTTTGGGTTCGTAAGTAGTACCATCGGCTCGATATTGCCAATATCGAATGTCTATTATATCTACATATTTGGCTCGTGACTGATCTGCCAAAATAGCATCTTGTACATCTTTAGTTGTACTTAATGCAATCAATGGCTTTTCGCCTGTTTCTTTTTCCCACTCGGCTATTACGTCCAACCAGAATTCGACAAAATGTAACGGACCTGTATATTCGGCACTGATTAATTGTATTACGCTATTGTTTCCTTTAAAATTATCTAAGCACTGACGGATAAATTTTCGGTGTAATTCTCTACGAACAGGATGTGTTATATCATAAAATTGTTCGGCAAAAAATATTCTTTTATCTCCGGCATAAGGCACTGGTTCGGGAAAACCTGTATTGTTTATATTATTTGCCGGACGCCAGGGGCTATCAGCCCAATGTGCTCCTGCTTCAATTATATTGTGCTGAAAGTAGTTTTGATGCAGTAATACCAAACCTTTCTGATCGGCAAGGTCTGCAAATTTTTTAAGTCTATTCCAATAAAAATCGTTGTATTTAGTGAGATCGTATTTACTTAATCCATCATAAGCTGTACCTTGTCCGCTACGGGCAAAAGGTTGCTCATAAAAAGGAGGCCATACATCTCCATTGATGCGGCGTATGCGCTCATGATCGTCTCTTCGTCTTTCGTACCATAAACCATAATTATGATCTATAGCTATTATATGCTTATCATGCATCCATTTAGCTACAGAATCGATATCATCTGTCAGTCCTGTACCAACTCTACTGGGTACATATCGGGTTAGATGTGGCGATGCCGTTTTTGCCAGATAAATAGGCTGTACACTTCCGTTCCACCAACTGATATCGTGTTTTCCTCCTGTTTGAACCAAATCTCCTCTGACTAACCAGCCATTTTTAACTTCAAGGGCTGGCTTATTCATTTCTACAGGCTGTTTCTTTTTATCATGTTTAAATATCTTAGCACTAGCAACATCGACCAATATTGTATTTTTATTATTCAGAGAATCAATCCATTCCGATAACTTCAATGCAGGCGAATAAGCTTGTTTAGTCAATTCCATTGCCACTTCTACTTTCGGAGAACTGGATGCTTCCCCCTCAAAAGGCATCAATCCTGTATCTTCTGTATTATCCGGAAAACGCTCTTTTTTCTGTGCATAATATAGGCTTCGGGGATTAATATTATTATTACTGTCTTGCCAATATCCGTCTCCAGAAAATTCAGACCATGAACCAAATGCCCAATTCTGAGCTGTAGGAGGGCTGAAGCATTCGATTAATGAAGCTGAACACTGCCAAAATACACTATTAGCAGCTGTCCATCCCGATCCTTGACGTTCCTGCATATGATTTTTATAGCTTAGAGCTTGTCCTTCAACATTAACTATATCGAAAAGAATACCTGATGCCCAACGGTCAATTGCGCCGCTAAAACTATGAGGCAGAAAAGAATGACATTGAACAAATGCATTAGGACCGGCAGCACAATATCCAACTGCAAAATCGTGATATCCGTCTTCGGCATATAATCTCTGAAAAAGGCATTGCTGACCAGCTGTAAAAAATGAAGTACGTCGCTCTCCTCCTATTTCTGAAACAGGAGCTAAAGATTTACAATTTTCAACAGTTACCTGTTTTACCGAATTATCAACATAAACGGCAGAGCCTGCAAAATGGAAAAAGTTTACATTTCTTACCCATCCATCCTGAAGATTCTCCATAGTAATTGCTGTCCACGAGTGAGCCTCGTCTTTCAGATTATTTTTATCAAATTCGGATATGCATGTCAAGTTTTCGACACCGATATTTGATATACGCCCATTCCAGATATAAGGAATAAGCATGCCACCTCCGTATGCTTTGTCTAAAGCTGTTGTTATGGGAGCATCAAAAGTTACTTTTGTGCCCTCGACAGAAACGATTGTTCTATCCCAATAAATATCTGTAGCAGAAGGCTTCCAGCCTAAAGAGGTTATTCCTCCTCCAAAATGTTTCGTCCCGATTTTATCTATCCAGCTTTGTTCCGATGGCCGCTGAATATATATTTTATCTCCTTTTTGTAGTTTTGAAGTGTTAGTGATATTTACAGAAAATGCATTCACCGGAACATAACCATCTATTATTTCGTGAGTTTCTCCCATTTTACGATCATCAGTTCCGTAAAGTCTAATAAGCGTACGCCTGTCTTTTCCGGTTGCAACGAGTCTGGTTTTGGCAACTCCACATCCGCGAAGCACTACTCCCGATGTTGTTATCTTCAACGATGATTTGATTGCATAATCTCCCGTAGATAATAATACAATCCCTCTCAATCCATTCTGATTCAGTGGTAAAGAACTTACATAATCGATTGCATCTTGAATAATAGAAGTTGCATCGTCTGCAACAGTAGGCACAACTATAGTCGGAGAAGTATTAGGAATAGCTTTTTCGCCTGCCATATAACCCGCATACGAAAAATCGGGAATTCTATTACCTAAACTATCCGGAGTGTAAACAAGCTTATCCGATTTGTAAATCAATGGAGATTGAGCGCATACAAAACCGAAACAAGCTGATAATAATACAATAAATACAATCTTTTTCATAATATCCTTTCTTCTCAAAGACTTTTCCCCTGAGCTTTCAATCTTTCTTCCCAGCCTTTTCGTTCTGCCTGAACATCATAGCCTTGTTTAGACAAATAATTGTTTATCCGCCCCTTATATTTCCCAAACCATCCATGCTTGTCTTTCGATGAAGATGCACAAACAGCATGTTCGCGGGCTTCTACCAGCCATGCATATATCTGTTGTTTTTCGAAGTCTTTCAATGATGGAATCATATCTAAATACGAATCGTAGGTTACTTTTACAACTCCGTATGTCAACCCGTCTTTAACTGCTGTTATCTGTTTTTCGTCCAGATAAGGAGATAAATTGCCTATAAACATACAATATTGATTATAAAGATCAGCATTTCTTTCATTTTCGATAGCCGTAACCTTTAGTTCCTTCGCAGTTTTATCTGTGATCTGTTTTGTTTGTTTTTTAGCATCTTCGGCGCGGTCATTTATACGGCCGACATTCTTATATTGATCCACAACAGCACCTACAACTTTATTATATACCGATTTATCGGTAAGGTTCAACACATCTACAATTTTTTCTGACCTTTGAGTCAAAACCTTTGTATATTCGGAATCGTTATCCTGAGCCCAAATTATCGCAAAACTAAATACGAGTATAATGAATAAGCCAAATCGAGTCATAATTTTTCTTTTTTTGATAAAATGGAGAGGGGTTATCGCTTTTTCTTATTAGATACATGAAAAACTCTAAACCACATCAAAATCTTTACGATAACCCCTATATCTCCCATTAATATAATTAAAAAACCAGCATGTTAATGTTACTTGTATGACACCTTAGTTCATCAGACTCTTTCTTTTTGCCAATGTATCATAATTATTCTTTGGATCCTTCCAGTTTACTTTCTTAGTTGGATCTATTCCATTAATATATTTTTCGATATTAGTATAACCATCACCACTCAAATCACCATTAGCATCTGAAGGATCATTCGGATTTAATCCGTATTTGATCTCCCATGCATCGGGTATACCATCATTATCCGAATCTTTGTATGGTTTACCTTTGTATTCCGGATATCCTCCTACTTGTTTAATATCGGTAATAATACCCGATTTATAAGAATCTTTTGGTAAACGACGATATTCGAATTGGTAAAAATCTTCAGGATTTAAGTTCTTGTCATAATACACTTTTCCTGTTTTTACTTGTTCTATAACACGTTGGTCTACAATATCACGTTTGGGGAATGTTGCACCTACATTATCCATCACAAAATTGTATGCTTCATTAGCTGACATTATAGGAAATGGATTATCTATAGGAAACGGTTTATCCCATTTCATATTTTCGGTATAGCCGTCTGTATTAGCCTGTTCCTGAACTTGAATACCTCCAGCCCAGTTATTTTTACTAATCTCAGGATATCCCTCTACAACATTACCATTTGCATATACACGACCAAAAACAAAATACCCTAATTTGCTACGACCGGCTTCGGGTTTCAAAATACGGTGTCCGACCGGAGTATTTTTAGGAGTCAACGGACCGGGCTTATAATAGTTATTTATTATATTGTAGAGAGCTGTATAATCGCCTCCATCAACTGAACGATGCACCCAATTATAAATTACGTTATTTACAAAATTGAAAACACCATTCCACCCGATAGACGGATTACGTCCTGCATTATTAGCCCAAAGGTTGCGCATGAATGTACAATTTTCACCTCCTAAAGTACTGCCGAAGGAATGATTGTAAGTATCTAATGCCTGAGACGAGATTGTATTCTGAATAGTAACGTTAACCGTAGGTAATTTTAGATCTTTCGAGCCATCTTCAGGATTGAACATATGACGATAAAACGATATATTTTCATCTAATCCCCAGCTTGTAGAACAGTGGTCGATCATTATATTTCCCACAGGATTACCTCCAAAGCTATCATCACGGCGTCCTACCCACGTTTCGCCTCTACGGAAACGCATATGACGGACAACAACATCGTGAGTATTAGCCCATATAGTTTCACCGGCAATACAAACGCCATCGCCAGGAGCTGTTTGTCCCGCAATAGTGATATAAGGAGCACGTATAATCAAGGGAGATTTCAGATGTATTATACCTGCTACATTAAAAACAATGATACGTGCACCGCCCTGTTCGCAAGCATCTCTTAATGATCCCGGACCACTATCAGCTAAACTTGTTACAGTTATAACCTTACCACCGCGTCCGCCAAAACTGTATGCACCTCCACCTTCTGCTCCCGGAAAAGCGGGAATCTCAGCCTGAGGTAAATCCGTTGGTCGTGCAGCCCAAGGAATATAGGGTCTGCCTTCCTTTGCCTGTTGATCAATTATTGGTTTAGCTATTGCAAAAGCTGAATCAGAACGAGCATATGCTGCTTTAATCAACTCAGTCTCCTGTTTTTTTACTTCCGGTGTAATTTTAGGATACTGCGCCGATACAGTATTTGTAAGAGCCAGAGCAAGAAATGCAGTGCTCGCAATCACTATTTTTTTCATTCAGAAATTATATTTAGGTTTCTTTTCAGATTATAAAAACAATTCGTACGTAAACACAATTCTCCCAAAATGCTATGATAAAAAGCTGAAAATATAACATTTATACATCAACAATTTCGGGAGAAAAGAAGTTTTTATCTTATAATACTGCTACTTTCTGGCATCGAAGGTACCCTCTCCTCCTGTAAAGTCGAGCCAACCTTTAGATTGAGGTAACCATGTATTCATTTTTAAGACATCAGAGGGCAAACCTGATAAATAATAATTTTGTCTCCAGGTGATATATGCCTGTTGATTATTCAAATTATCGACAGGAGTCTCAGTCTCTTTAAATTCAAAATTAGTATTCCAGAAATTTGCCAATAGATTCATATCAGCCTGTAAGTCGGCACTGGTATTTACATCTATCGGAGTGAACGCAGTTATACTGTTTGTTAATGGATCGGTACTTGAAAAACCTGTACCTTTAACCTGCAGATACTTACCTTCTCGGTATTTTCCGTTCATAGGTTCGAGTCCCAATGCTGCGCAAGTATTATTATCATTTGCTGCATCATCATTAAACAACATCCACCGCCAAAGATCCCAATAACGTTTACCTTCATAAGCTAATTCGATCTGCCGTTCACGAAGACAAGCCTTAATTGCCTCATGCGTATTCGAAATCATGCCCAGACCGTAGGTTCCGTCTCCGGCTGGAATTCCTACACGGGCACGTACGAGACCAATGGTATTAACGGCACTGGCAATATCTCCTGTCGCAGCATAGCATTCTGCCAAATTCAGTAATAATTCCGCATAACGATATTCATATACATCAGTACCATCAGCCTGATAAGTATTTGCACTCGCTTCTTTAGGGTCAGACATTTTACGGACAATTGCAGGACTACTTCCACCAACATTACCTGCATAATAATGCTTATTAGCATTATCACTCCAGCGATAATTCCAAACAACAGCATTAGCATCGGTATCATAACCCCATTTCATTCCTGAAAATGTAAATGTGTAATAAAAACGTGGATCACGATTCTTAAAAAACAAGAACTCATCATAACCATTTGCAGTTGTAGCCTCTTTGCCATTTGCCATCGGGAAGATTTCTAACATACCCATCGGAACCTGATAACCGGAACCACTTCCACCCATAGTTTTCAGGCGAATAGCTTTCTGCCAACCACTATGTTCATCGGAATTAGATGTTGTATTAGACAGCATCTTCACCATAATAACTTCTTTATTCCATTTATTGTCAAAATTGTAAAACATTTCATCCCACATTTTTGCAGTAGTTCCATACAAGCCATATCCCTGAGCATCAAGAAAGGCTTTAGCTTCCTGAGTAGCTTTCAAAGCATCTTTCCAACGCTGATTTGATGAATTATCCCAATCTGAATTAAAAATCGGACTGGCAAATACTAATAACGCCCGGCTTTTATAAGCTAATGCTGCCTCTTTTGTTAATCGTCCGTATTGGCTATCTCCCCATTCGGCACGTGTAGGCAGTAAAGTCGATGCTGAATCAAGATCAGCAATAATCTGAGTGAAGCATGTTTCGATTGTAGAGCGGCTAAATGTTTTCGCGCCTTCATAATCGGTTGCGTCTAAAACTTTTGTAACGATAGGAACACCTCCATATACACGGACTAAATCAAACAACTGAAGTGCACGAAGAAAATAAACCTGCCCTTTTGATTGTTTAGCTACACCAGCGGACAAGGTTGAGCCATATTTTTCAATACCTTCCAATACTTCATTACAATTTCGGATACGGGTGTACGGATTATTGGCTACCGTAGTAGAAAGAGTCGATCCAAAATAAGTATCACATTCCGAAGCTAGTTTCATATCCTTATTGGCATTAAACTTATCTCCAATACCCCACTTTTCTTCAGTATATCCGGTCATATCATCATATTTCCCGACTAATCCATAAGACTGAGGAGGAGTCATGCCACTTACTCTAAAATAATTATAATAAATATTCTGTATGAATTTATCTATATTGACATCATTCCCAAAAGTTTTTTCAGGAGAATATTTGTCATAAGGAGACATATCTTTCAAAAACTGGTCGCTACAACCAGAAAAGAATAAGCTTAAAACCAATATAGCATTAACAATAACGATTATCTTTTTCATATTCTTCTTTTTTATATTTAAAATGTAACATTTACGCCCAAAGACCATGTTCTCAATGTTGGATAAAGGGTCGTTGTTTTGTCATACATATTACGATACTTATCGGGGTATGGATTATACAGATCCCATAAATTATTTCCGGTTAGACTAAGTCTTGCCGCATCAACTTTTAAAGGTACCAACCATCGTTTAGGCAAAGTATAACCAATGCTTAGATTACGGATAAAGCAACGGAATGTACTGATAGTCCAGAAATCAGAAGGAGCATCTACTGATCCCGATAGTCTGTTTTCCATACCAATATTCGGATACTTTCCGTTAGGGTTCGATGTTTCATCAAACATATCTTTCCAGAAGGAATCCGGAGCCCATACCATATTCTGATTGGAAGAAGTATTGTATGATGCCACATCTATTTGACGGCTTCCTCCCCACGAAGTAGAAATCATCATACTGAAAGTTAACCCCTTCCATTCTGCTCCCAATTTGGTGGTAAATCCGTATGTTTTATTGTTTTTAGATAATTTGGCATAATCTTTCTCTTTTTCAATTTGCCCGTCAGGCCCTTTTTGTTTACCATCATCACCCATCTCACCTCCTAGATCCTTATAAGCAAGCATACCAGGTCTCAGGTCTGATTTATTAGTAGACCCCAGATATTTGACCTGACCGCCGTTAGCATTCTCAGTCAAATAACTCCAGTAATTATCAATATCTTGCTGATTACGTAAAATCCCATCTCCGGAGCTTGTACCTCTCCAAACATTAAATCCCCATTCAGGCATATAAGTCGAACGACCTGCAATAACGGTATTCTTGGCTGGCAGATCAACGGGAAGTTCCGGCCATTTTTTCACTTTATTCCCACTGAATCCAAAGTTAACACCCACATTGTAATTAACCTTTCCAACCTGGTCTCTCCAATTGAGAGAAAATTCACTACCCCATGCGTCAATTGTACCAAAATTCTTCTCGGAAATTGCACCACCTGCAATAATCGGAGTTCCAATAATACTTCCAATGTTTTGATTCAGTATGTCTGAATTTTGATCATAATAGAAGTCCATAGTTGCAGTCAATCTATTTCTCAAGAATTGCAAATCCAATCCTAAATTATATTTATTCGTAGTATCCCAATGGGCATCAGGATTGGCCGTTGCTCCCGCTTTCAAACCCGGAGTTGCAATACCGCTGTTAGACCCGAATCCATACCCTTTAGTGCCATCGACTTCATACAACTGCATCCAACGCCAAGCTTTTATATTATCCTTACCGGTTTTACCCCAAGAGAACCGTAGTTTTGTATAATCGATCCATTGAGGAAGTGAATTCTTGAAAAACGGCTCTTCAGAAGCTACCCAACCAACAGAAACGCCCGGGAAAAAGCCCCAGTAGTTTGACGGCGAAAATTTAGTAGAAGCATCGGTACGGAATATAAACTGGAATAAATACTTGTCTGCATAATTATATGATAAACGACCAAAGTAAGACAAAGCTCCTTGTTCGAATTTGTATGTTATTGAATTTCCGACATCCATAGTACCTGCACTAGGAGAGGTTCCCAAATATGAATCGGGATCGGGATTGTTGTACAGCATTTGTTTTTTGGTCTGAGAAGCTTTCATCCTTTCCATACCCACCATGGCCTCAATACTATGAACGCCTATTTTTTTGTCATAATTAACAAAGAAGTTCATTTGTTCATTTTTTGAAATTGCATCTGTATAGGCAACACGTGAACGTCCCGAAAACGAATCAAATTTATAATCAGACACAGATGTATGTTCGCTAAAGAAACGAGTACCAGGGTCCAATCTGTTACTTGCATTAAGATAAGCCAATGTATAAGGCATCATTACTTGTTCTGCATCTTCAGCGTCACGCTTCAATGCATAAGAACCTTTCACCGATAAACCTTTCACATATGGCACAGCATATGTAAGAGAGAAACTTGCATCATAGCCAAATGAGTTTGATTTGGAATATGCACCATCCGTATCCGACATAGCAAAATAATTCCAACTGCCAATCTGGTCATTCGACTTAGCATTACCCGGTGCAGAATAACTATTAAGCAATGGAGATGTATAATAACGGTTTCCATCGTCCAATGTTATTTCCCATGGAATGTAGTTAGGCATATGAGATAACAAAAGATATTCGCCGGACTCTCCGGGTTGAATTTTGTCATAACCATTGATACCTGTTCCGCTTTTAGCAAAGCTTTTCAGAATATCCTGTTGTGTTCCGGCAAGGGTAGCCGAAAATTTCAAGTCCGAAGTCAATTTTACATCAACACCTGTACGGAAATTCCATCGATCATAGTCCTGCTGCCCTAAGTTTGCTCCTTGAGTAAAATAAGTAGCTCCGGCATAATAAGTTGCATTTTCACCTCCACCGCTTACATTTACCGAATTAGAGACAGTTGAAGCAGAAGACCAAGCCTTATCGAGCCAATTGTAATTTAAATTATCCATCTGAGCCAATTCAGCCTCACTATATAACTTATTCTCCCATCCTGCAACAGCATTATTTACTTTACCATTAGCTACATTCATAGAGTTGGCAAAACGTCCATAAGCTGACCCTGTAAGAACCTTAGGATGTCCGACAGCATCATTTATCCCGAATTTTCCGGAATAACTGATTTTTGGAGTCCCGATTTTTCCACGTTTTGTTTTTACGATAATTGCTCCCTGAGAAGCACGTGAACCATATATGGCAGCACCGGCATCTCTGAGAACTGAGATACTCTCTATTTCAGAAGGGTCTAAGGCATTGAATGTAGATAAAGACGCTTGCCCTGTATTCGGGTCAATTTGAATCACATCATCAATTATAACCAAAGGAGTATTAGAGCTACCATCCTTTGAATACCCAAATTGCTGACGGATCGATAATGTTGCACCTTCTCCTGGTCTACTGTTGCCACCACTTACGCTTAATCCCGGAATCTGACCAGCTAATGCCGCACCTAGATTAGAAACCGGAAGATTCTCAAATTCTTTCGGGGTTATCACAGCAATAGAAGCAGTTACATCTTTCACTTTCTGGGTTCCATACCCTACAACTACCACTTCATCCAAAATTTTAGCATCTTCTTGTAAAGTAATATTAATTTTAGATCGATTTTTAATTTGAACATTCTGAGATAAATATCCAATAAATGAGACCTTCAGGATACCTTGAGGTGAGGCATTTACTCTGTAAAAACCATCAATATCTGTTATCACTCCGGTTTTTTCACCATCAACAATAACAGAAGCTCCAATCACGGCTTCTCCTTGCTCGTCGAGCACATTTCCTGATACAGATATAGTCGATTGACCATAAGCACACACGGATACAATCAAGCCTATCAGAAAAGTAAAAAATCTACCGCTAAATCGTTTAACTATTTTAGCCGTAAAAAAGGTTTTAAATAAATCTGTGTTTATCATGGGTTATTTAATAAGTGAATAAAAAATTCCTTGGTTAAGTTGAGCGTTTCTCTTGTATTATGACACTTTATATATTTAAATGAAATTATTTTTCAGAATTATTCATATTATCAATTAAGGAATGTCGACAAAAATATAAAAAACGAAATCTTAAGTAAAACGTTTAGGCATGTTTTATAACATAAGAAATAAAAGGATCAATTATCTAAAAAAATATATTCCTTTGTACACTTATAGGACATCAACTTTAAAGAATACATACAGACAAACACTCAATATAAAGACCTATAAAACAACAATAACCTTCTTTTTATTTTAAAATTACTTTTCACTAAAAGGAAAAACAGTCAGAATTGATCTGCAAAAATATATACAATATGATAAAACGATTAACTTTATTTACTGTTTCTTTTTTTCTTATGAGTATTTGTCCATGCTTTTCCGGGCAAATAGAATACCAACCTAAAATATCGGCAGGTGGGTTTTATGATTTAAAGAACTCTGATCGAAAAGTATTTAATTTCAATGTAGGATGGAGATTTCATAAAGGAGACATCCCGAATGCTGAGACAACCGAATTCAATGATTCTAATTGGAATATAGTATCTACTCCTCATACCGTGCAACTAATGCCGGCGGAAGCCAGCGGAAGCCGTAATTACCAAGGAGTGGCATGGTATAGAAAACATTTCACGGTAAATAAAGACTTAAAAAACAGGCTTATAAACATATACTTCGAAGCAGCAATGGGTAAATCAACCGTGTACCTCAACGGCAAAGAAATACTCACACACCTCGGGGGATATCTTCCTTTCAGCATAGAACTTACTCAACTTGGAATCAAAGCCGGAGACGAATGTTTAATTGCTGTTAAGACTGATAATTCAGACGATAAAAACTTTCCTCCGGGAAAAAAACAAACAACGCTTGATTTTACATACCATGGGGGAATTTATCGGGATGTATGGATGATCGCAACATCTAAGACTTTTATCACTGATCCGAACAAGACGAACAAAGTTGCCGGAGGCGGCATCTTTGTCCAATTTGGAGATATATGCAAAACAAAAGCTGAATTAATAATCAATACAGACATCCATAATGCAGATACTAAAGGGAAAACCATTATAATACACCAAAAACTGGTAGACAAAAATGGACAAGCAGTAGCTGTATCTCAAGGGAAGCTATCATTAAAAGCGGATGAGTCTAAAAATAATGCTCAAAAATTATTAGTAAAACATCCACTTCTGTGGCATCCCGACTCCCCGAATTTATATAGTATTGAAACTCTGATTACTGATTCAAAAGGGAATGCTATAGACGGAGTAACAACACGAACAGGGATAAGAAAAATCGAATTCCGAGGAAAAGACGGATTATGGCTTAACGGAGAACCCTGCGATAAACTTATTGGAGGAAACCGCCATCAGGATTATGCATATGTAGGTAATGCCGTACCCAATAGTCAACACTGGCGTGACGCAAAGAAACTCAGGGAAGCCGGATGCCGTATCATACGGGTTGCGCACTACCCTCAGGATCCTTCTTTTATGGATGCCTGCGATGAACTGGGCATGTTTGTCATTGTAGCGACTCCCGGATGGCAATACTGGAACAAAGACCCTCAGTTTGCCGAGTTGGTATATGATGATATTCGCAATATGATCCGCCGAGATCGCAATCACCCGTCTGTATTGATGTGGGAACCTATACTTAATGAGACAAGATTTCCGCTCGAATTTTCACTAAAGGCCCAGCAAATTACACACCAGGAAATGCCGGGATCATCATGTGCTGCTGATAATCATTCAGCAGGTGTTGCCGAAAACTACGAGGTCGTTTACGGATGGCCAAAAGATACAGGCAGTTATAAACAATGTATTTTTACACGTGAATTCGGGGAGAATGTGGACGACTGGTATGCTCATAACACAAATAACAGAGCATCACGCAGTTGGGGAGAAACTCCTCTCTTAATACAGTCTCTCCAGTTGGCAAAAGCATATAATGAAATGTACCCGGCCAGCCGTCAATTTATAGGTGGAGCATTATGGCATCCATTTGATCATCAGAGAGGATATCACCCCGACCCATATTGGGGAGGTATAATGGATGCGTTCAGACAACCGAAGTATTCATATTATATGTTCAAAAGCCAGGTTCCTGCCACATTCAGTAATCCTCTATTAGAAACAGGTCCTATGCTATTTATTGCTCATGAGATATCTCCTTTTTCAAGCAGTGATGTGACTATATTTACAAATTGTGACGAAGTTCGTCTTATCGTTTACGAAAAGGACACTCTTATACAAAAAGTTCCTCGTACAAATCCGGGAATGCCGAATCCTCCGGTAACATTCAAAAATGTATATGATTTTAACCAAATGCGTGTACTCCCTTATGTTGAGAAAAAATGGCAGCAAGTGTCATTTATCGCAGAAGGGCTGATAAATAGCAAGGTGGTATGCAGAGAAAAGAAAATGCCGTCGAGACGATCTGCAAAACTCCGCCTTTCAATTGACAATGCCGGGCAACATCTGACTGCTAATGGGTCTGATTTTATACCTGTAATATGTGAAGTTACCGACGACGATGGAAACGTAAGACGACTCGCCAAAGAACAGATACTTTTCTCGGTAGAAGGGGAAGGCGAAATCATCGGGGATGCAATTATAGGTGCTAATCCGCGTACGGTAGAATTCGGTTCGGCACCCGTATTGATCAGATCAACCACGACTGCCGGAAAAATTAAAGTAAAGGCAAGAGTTTTGTTTGAAGGAGAGCATGCTCCGACTCCTGCCGTAATAGAATTCGAAAGTATACCATCAGATTTTCAGCTTATTTATAATGAAAAACCCAGAACAGTAAACAAAAGCTCTTATAGCTTTGACTATCAACGCCAGCTATCAGAAGAAGATAAGCAAAAAGCTTTAAATGAAGTGGAGCTTCAACAGACTGAATTCGGCGAAAAGAATCAATAAAGTCTCAGATATTTTATTGAGATTAATACAGCTCGATATGTTTTACAACATATCGAGCTATTTTTGCTAAAACGTTTAATCTGATATTTTTGTATAATCTTAAATTTACCTGCTCCATGAAAAAAATCTACATTATATTACTATTGCTTATTTCATTATCTGCTCAGGCTAAGGATATAAATATATCCGAATACGGAGGCAACGGTGATGGAAAAACCAGCAATACAGGCATTATAAAAAGAGCCATAGACGAGTTGTCATCAAAAGGTGGTGGAACATTAAGTTTCACACAAGGAACTTTCGTTACAGGACCTATCGTACTGAAAAGCAATATCACTCTGCTAATAGATGCAAGTGCAACCATCAAGTTTTCGGATGATTTTTCGGAATATATTCCGTTTGTTGAAATGAGATACGAAGGTGTAGTCATGAAAAGTTTTTGCCCGATGATCTATGCCTATGAACAGGAAAATATCACCATCAAAGGTGAAGGCACAATAGACGGTAACGGCAAAAAGTGGTGGTATGGTACTTTCACCGTAGAAGGAGCTCACAAAGATGAACAATTCAAAAAAGAATTGAATCGGTATCAAGAGCTTTGGAATAAGGAGAATCCGAACCTCACCATCGAAGACCAATCAGATTGGAAACGGACTCTCGGTAAAAGGTTTTTCCGCCCTCCATTGATGCAGCCATACAAATGCAAAGGATTTAAGGTACAAGGGGTAAAAATTATAAATTCACCATTCTGGACTATCAATCCTGAGTTTTGCGAAAACGTATTAATAGATGGCATAACAATAAATAACCCTGATGCACCTAATACTGACGGGATAAATCCCTCATCCTGCAAAAATGTAATTATATCCAATAGTTTCATTACTGTGGGTGATGACTGTATTACTCTCAAATCCGGACGCGACTTACAAGGGCGTCAATATTCGACTCCTTGCGAAAATATCACTATCACTAATTGTGTCATGAGAGCCGGTCACGGTGGAGTTGTAATCGGTAGCGAAATGTCGGGAGATGTTCGCAAAGTATCTATCAGTAACTGTATTTTTGATGGAACAGACCGGGGAATCCGTATAAAATCGACTCGGGGACGTGGAGGTATTGTTGAAGAAATAAGAGTCAGCAATATTGTTATGAAAGATATCAAGAAGGAAGCAATTACAATCAATCTGTTTTATTCAAATGTTCCACAGGAAAGCTTTTCGGAGAGGACTCCCATTTTTAGAAATATACACATATCAGGACTTACAGGCAGTAAAGTAAATACAGCCTGCACGATACTCGGTATTGAAGAATCACCAATTAGCAATATCACATTATCTGATATCAATATAGATGCCGAAACAGGAATTCAGATTGATAAGGCCAAAGATATCACCCTAAACAATATAAAGATAGGGACACAATTGGGTACTGCATACAAAATCAGTTCAACTGAAAATCTTTATGTAAATAATATATCGACAGCCAATCCAGTCGCTACAAAACCTGTTGTAGAACTGACTGATGTGAAAGATGCCTTTATTCAAGGCTGTTTTCCCCTAAAGGGCAGTAAATCATTTGTATCTGTCGATGGAGCTGAAACCAACAACATTATCTTATCCAATAATTCATTTATAAGATTAACGACTGCAGTTGAAAAGGGAAACCTGTTAAAGAAGTCTGCAGCCTTTATAGAATAATAAGCAATGAAACTAAAAGCGTGCATATATATTTTCGTATCTTTTATTTGTATCTCCGGTCTATTTTCGCAGACACAAAACGCAGACAGCCTTTACTCTCGTCCATTGATTGAAGTTTTGAATAATATAGAACACCAATTCGGTATTAAAATCAAATACGATCAAAAGATGATAGATGGGAAAGTTCTCACTTATGCAGATTGGAGAATCAAACCGTGGAGCGTAACAGAAACTCTGAAAGCCGTACTTGCTCCTTTTGATTATATATACACGATGGATAACGGAAAGTATAAAATCAAATCATTCGAATACGCCCGAACAACTACGGAGGAAGGTAAGCAATTTCTCGATTATCTTAATTTGCTCTATCCAAATAAAACAGATTGGGAACAACGAAAGGCTCAACTAAAAGCCTGCCTGCCTTCAGCACTTGGGCTATCTCCAATGCCGACCAAACCAAGCACACAAATAATTTTAACCAAGATACGAAAATACAACGGATATACTGTTCAGAACTTTGCATTGGAAACTTTGCCGGGAATATATGTGTGCGGATCCATATACAAATCTTCCCTGAAAATGAAGCAATATCCGATTATATTAAACCCTAACGGACATTTCGGACAAGGGCGATACAGAGCCGATCAGCAAAATCGCTGCGCTATGCAAGCCCGTATGGGAGCAATAGCAGCCAGTTGGGATCTGTTCGCATGGGGGGAAAGTCTTCTCCAATTCGATGGAACTCTACATCGGCTAAGTGCAGCTCATGCCATCCAAACATTAAATACCTTACGCATACTCGATTATATGCTATCGCTGAAAGAAGCAGATCAGACCAAAGTCGGCATCACTGGGGGATCGGGTGGTGGCAGCATGACTATGATGGTCTCAGCCATTGACGACCGTATTACTTTAAGCATACCTACTGTTATGACTTCATCCTACTTTGTCGGAGGGTGTCCTTGCGAAAGCGGTCTTCCGGCACATCTTTGCGGAAACAGGACTAATAATGCAGAGCTTTCAGCGATGTTTGCACCCAAGCCCCAGCTTATCTTATCCGATGGTAAAGACTGGACTGCGAATGTTCCAGAATTGGAACTGCCCTACATCAAACGTATATACGGATTTTACGGAGCAGAAGAGAATATCGAAAATACCCACTTCCCCGAAGAAGGACATGATTATGGGATTTCTAAACGATTGGCAATGTACCGTTTTATAGCAAAACATTTCAATCTGGATTTGAAATGTATTTCGGATTCGGACGGAAATATAGACGAAAGCAAAGTAACCATCGAAAAAGAATCTGAAATGTATGCTTTCGGAGAGAAAGGCGAAAACCTCCCCAAAAATGCAATAAAAGGAAAAGAGTCTTTATTAAAAGTCCTGAAAGAGTACCAAATCATTAAAGAATAACCATGAAACAAGTTTTATCCATATTCGTAATGTTAGTCTTGGGAACATGCCTTTCTGCCCAACAAGACCTAAAGTTGTGGTACAACAAACCTGCAACCGATTGGAATCAAGCCCTACCTCTAGGTAACGGACGTCTGGGAGCTATGGTATTCGGCGATCCTTCGGTTGAGCATCTCCAGTTAAATGAAGAAACAATCTGGGCAGGTTCGCCAAACAGCAATGCACGTGAGCTAGAAAACGGTGTCTTGAATAAAGTCAGGCAACTCATATTCGAAGGAAAATACAAACAAGCAGAAGACATGGCTACAGAAAAAATCATGTCTAAAACAAACCATGGCATGCCATATCAACCCATGGGAGATTTGTTTATTTCGTTCAATGGTCATAACAAATACACCGACTATTATCGGGATCTGGACATCAGCAACGCAACCGCCTCTGTGAGCTATAAAGTGGATGGTACTACTTTCCGAAGAGAAGTATTCACGTCATTTACAGATCAGGCAGTAATAATAAAACTGACTGCAGATAAGAAGTCAAGTATTTCTTGTAACATATTCATGACTACACCTCAGGAGAAAGCCGAACAATTATCCGAAAACGGAGAGTTGATACTTACGGCAATTACCCCTGCTCATGAGAAACAAAGCGGAAAGGTACAACTCGAAACAAGAGTCAAACCCAAAGTCTCAGGAGGAAACGTTTCGGTTAATAATGGTATAATATCTATCAATCACGCTGATGAAGTGATCTTATATGTGGCTATTGCTACTAATTTCAACAATTACAATGACCTTACAGGAGACAAAACTGCGCGATGTAAAGCGTATCTGAATAAAGCATATAACAATGAATACAATAAGGCTAAAGATGAGCATAGCCTATATTATCAGCAATACTTCAATCGCTCGTCTCTTTATTTAGGAGAGACAGAAAACAATAAAAAGCCTACAGATGAAAGAATCCGTAATTTTGCGACGAGTTACGATCCTTCTTTGGCTGCATTATATTATCAATTTGGACGTTACCTGCTGATATCGAGTTCTCAACCGAATACTCAGGCTGCAAATTTACAAGGTATATGGAACGACAGGTATTTACCATCTTGGGACAGTAAATACACTTGTAATATCAATCTCGAAATGAATTATTGGCCTGCAGAACCTACCAACCTGAGCGAAATGCACGAGCCCATGTTACAACTTGTTCGTGAAGTAGCAGAAACAGGAACCGAAACAGCAAAAAAGATGTACAACTGTAGAGGATGGGTATTACATCACAATACCGATATATGGCGAATAACAGGTCCTGTAGATAGGGCAGCGTCAGGTATGTGGCCTACAGGCGGAGCTTGGGTAAGTCAACATTTATGGTACAGATACCTATATACGGGCGATAAAGAATTTCTGAAATCGGTATATCCTATAATGAAGGGTGCAGCCATGTTCTTCAATGATTTTCTGATAACCGAACCTTCGCATGGTTGGTTGGTCGTTAGTCCTTCGAGTTCTCCTGAAAATACGCATGCCGGAAGCAAAAATAAAGCTACAATTTCAGCCGGAACCACAATGGATAACCAACTGGTTTTCGATCTGTTTTCGGAAGTAATTACGGCTGCAGATCTATTAGGTTTGGATAAAGATTTTGCGGATACATTAAGATCTAAACGAGCTTTATTACCTCCTATGCAGGTCGGACAGCACAATCAATTACAAGAATGGATGCAAGACTGGGATTCTCCCGATGATAAACATCGACATGTTTCTCATCTGTATGGTTTGTATCCCAGCAATCAAATATCTCCGATAAGAACTCCTATACTTAGTGAAGCTGCTAAAAATTCGCTTATTTACAGAGGAGATCCTTCAACAGGATGGTCGATGGGTTGGAAAGTTTGTTTATGGGCTCGCTTACTCGATGGTAATCACGCATATAAATTACTTACAGAACAACTGAATCTAGTAACAAACGAAAAAAAGAAAGGTGGAACATACAGTAATATGTTTGATGCCCACCCACCCTTCCAGATTGATGGAAATTTTGGATGTACTGCCGGTATTGCCGAAATGTTTCTACAAAGCCACGACGGATTTGCACATATACTACCTGCATTGCCCGATGTATGGAAAGACGGAGAGATTAAAGGCTTAGTCGCAAGAGGTGGCTTTGTGTTTGACATAGAATGGAAAAACGGAAAAGCTACTCGAATACAAATCTACTCGAAAAACGGAGGTAATTGTCGCATCGGAGTGGTTGGCAAATTGAGTGGACAAGGGATAAAATCTGCCAAAGGCGAAAATCCAAATTCATTATACGCAACACCTCAGATTACAACTCCTTTGATTTCGGACAAAGCAACAATAAATCGAAATATAACAAATACCTACACATCAGCATCGAATATGTACGATCTGAAAACAGAAAAAGGTAAAGCATACACTTTCACTATTAAGTAACTGTAAGTATTTAATGACATATCTTAAAATAATAACTAATTGTTGTTGTTATACTTGCAAAGTCAATAAATAGGTTTGAGACCTTAAAAAATAAATAAATCGACTATGAAAAAAAATACACTTATACGTTTTGCAGTTCTCCTCTTTCTATCTACAAGTTTAATCGCTTGCGGAAATAAAAAGGAGAACAATAACAATATAACCGATCAAAACAAACCGTGGTCTGTAAAATTAGCAGAGTCGGAAATCAAACGTTTCCCTGAAGCATGGATGATAGAAAAGGCTAAATCTCCCAGATGGGGATACACTCACGGATGTGTAGCTAAAGCTATGCTTGATTTGTATAATCATACACATGACAGTACTTTCTATAGATATTCTAAAGGGTATGCCGATACCTTAATTACTGCTGAAGGCTCGATCAAAACATATCAGTTCGAAAAGTTCAACATAGATAATATCAATGCCGGAAAGATTCTATTTCGGTTCTATTCCGATACAAAAAATAATAAATATAAATTGGCTATCGACACATTGGTTCTTCAAATGGAAAACCAACCACGAACTAAAGTCGGCGGATATTGGCATAAACAAATATATCCCGATCAGATGTGGCTCGATGGTGTATATATGGCTGAACCTTTTTTAGCTGAATATGCAGCACAATTTAATAAGCCAGAAATGTTCGATGATATAGTCAAACAATTCACGCTGATAGACAAATATTGCTACGATAAAGAATCAGGGTTGTATTATCATGGATGGGACGAAAGCCGTAAACAGAAATGGGCAGATCCTAAAACAGGATTATCTCCAAATTTCTGGTCGAGAAGTATCGGTTGGTATGCGCTCGCTTCGGTAGATGTATTAGACTATCTACCACAAGATCATGCCGGACGAAAAGACATACTGAATATTATAGATAAATTGGCTAAGGGGATTACCAAATGGCAAGATCAAAAATCAGACACATGGTATCAGGTTACCAATTTAGGCGATCGTAAGGGTAATTACCTCGAATCATCAGGTTCTGCTATGTTTGTTACATTTCTGTACAAAGCTATTCGCAAAGGATATATAAGTAGTGAATATTTAGCATCGGCAAATAAAGGATTCGAGGGTCTGATAAAAGAATTTACCAAGTTAGAAACGGATGGCACATATACAATAACTAATTGTTGTGCTGTTGCCGGATTGGGTGGAGAAAAAGTATACAGAGACGGATCATTCGAATATTATATCGGAGAACCTGTTATCGAAAACGACCCTAAATCCGTTGCACCATTTATCTGGGCTGCCATAGAAAACGAAAAACAAAAGAAACAGAAATAATACCATGAAATTTATTACCAAACATATAGTTCTATTTTTTGCTTTAGCTGCATCTTTAAGTATTACAGCTCAGGACAACAATAAAAAGAAAAAAGAAAAACCGTGGGACAATGGAAGATTAATTGTCAGCGACAATAAACGTTATTTACAACATGCCAATGGCAAACCATTTTTCTGGTTAGGAGAAACAGCATGGCTTTTACCTTCCAGATCGAATAGAGACGAAGTTGATTTTCTGATGTCCGAAGTTCAAAAAAATGATTATAATGTTTTACAAATATCAGTACTTCATACTATTCCGGCTATGAATGTTTACGGACACGAGGCTTTACCCAATGGTTTTGATTTCAAAAACATAGATCAAAAAGGTCAATACAATTATTGGAAACATATAGACTACATCGTAGAAAGAGCTCAAAAAAGCGGAATATATGTAGGCATTGTTTGTGTTTGGGGAGGTCCTGTCAATGAAAAATTAATGACAGTTGAAGATGCTAAAAAATATGGAACATTTCTGGTAGAAAGATACAAAAAGTACCCAAACATAATCTGGTTTATCGGAGGTGATATTCGTGGCGATGTACAACCCGAAGTTTGGCAAACATTAGCTAAAACAATACGAGCACAAGATTCCGAGCACTTAATGACATTCCACCCCAGAGGTCGTACCTCTTCTACCACTTGGTTTAATAACGAAGATTGGTTAGATTTTAATATGTTTCAATCAGGGCATCGCAGATACGGACAAAGGTTCGGAGATGGAGATTATCCTATTGAAGAAAATACCGAAGAAGACAACTGGCGATTTGTTGAAAGCAGTTTAGCTGTATCTCCACATAAACCAGTAATAGACGGAGAACCTGCTTACGAAGATATTCCTCATGGATTGCACAATTCGGGCGAAAGATATTGGCAAGCCGAAGATGTACGCCGATATGCATATTGGTCTGTTTTGGCAGGATCGTTTGGTCATACATACGGACACAATTCGACTATGCAAATGCTGCGCCCCGGATATCTGGCTTCTTTTGGTGCAAAAAAGTCTTGGTGGGATGCACTGCACGATCCGGGATGTTTACAAATGAAATACCTGAAAAAATTAATGTTGGCTTTTCCTTTTACAGAACGGATTCCCGATCAGAGTATTATTGCCGATACCAATGGAAAACAATACGAACGGGTAATCGCAACCAGAGGTAACGATTATATTTTAGTATATAACTATACAAACCGTTTGACCAAGATAGATATGACCAAGATCAGCGGAACTAAGAAAAAAGCTTGGTGGTATAGTCCTCTTGATGGACATACTGAATTTATCGGTGAATTCGACAACGGATCGAAAGACTTCATCAACGATTCGGGATACAGAGCCGGTAACGATTGGGTACTGATCATTACAGATGCAACAAAAACATATGTAGAAGACAATCTTCAAGAAAAAAAATAAATGATGAATTTCAAACGTATTATATTGTTTTGGGGTGCACTAAGTCTTTTTATCTCAGTCCATGCGATTGAGATAAAAGACTTACGTTGCGAATTAATGACTAATCCTGAGGGCATAAGTACTACCACTCCCCGCTTCAATTGGATCATAAAATCAAATGAGCGCAACTCGCTACAAACTTCTTATCAGATATTAGCATCCAGTTCCCCTGAAAAATTAAACGAAAAAGATGCCGATTTATGGAATTCGGGAGTCATCAAAAGCGATCAGTCCACTTTAGTCAAATATGCGGGAAAAGCTCTTAAATCGAGAGATATAGTCTATTGGACAGTAAAAGTTACCACCAATAAAGAAAATAGCGGATGGAGTACTCCGTCTCATTTCTCAATAGGGTTACTTAATTCTAACGATTGGGCTGCTCAATGGATCGGGCTAGATAAAGCTTTCCCTTGGGATAGCGAAACTCAACATTCGAGACTATCGGCTCGTTACCTCAGAAAAGAATTTACCTCTGCCAAAACTGTAAAATCGGCTAAAGTATATATTGCAGGGCTAGGTCTGTATGAACTTTATATAAACGGTAAGCGGATTGGAAATCAAGTTCTTGCCCCAGTCCCTACAGATTATGATAAATCTGTTACTTATAATACTTTTGATGTTACATCACTCATTAAAAACGGAACGAATACTGTTGCAACTATTTTAGGAAATGGCCGCTATTACAATATGCGTCAAAACTTTAAACCGCATAAAGTAAAAACTTACGGCTATCCTAAAATGCGACTTCAGCTTGAAATAGAATATACCGATGGCAGCAAATCGTTTGTCAACAGCGACAATAATTGGAAGGTAACATCTGACGGACCTATCCGATCAAATAATGAATTTGACGGTGAAGATTACGATGCTACCAAAGAATTACAGAACTGGAATCTGAATAGTTTCAATGATTCTAAATGGACTAAAGCATCTGTAGTAAGTGCTCCATCGGGCAGTCTGATTGCTCAGATCACCGACAATATGCGTATAAAAGAAGTACTGAAACCTATAAGAGTAAAACCCTTAGCAAAAGATACTTTCATTATCGATATGGGTCAGAATATGGTCGGATGGCTTCAACTGAAAGCACAAGGACATAGAGGAAGTAAAATAACTATCCGCTTTGCAGAATCATTAGATAATAATGGACGCCTAAAGCGTGATAATTTAAGAAGTGCCCTATCTACTGATACATACATACTGAAAGGTTCGGGTATTGAAACATGGGAGCCATCGTTTGTTTATCACGGATTCAGATATGCCGAAGTTACAGGATTTCAAAGCATCCCTACAATTGACAATTTCGAAGGAAAGGTCATATACGATGATATGGCTACAATCGGTGAATTTAGCTCTTCGAATGAGCTATTGAATCAAATATATCAGAATGCATATTGGGGAATCAGAGGTAACTATAAAGGAATGCCTGTAGATTGCCCTCAACGGGACGAAAGACAGCCTTGGCTAGGAGACAGGGCAACGGGCTCGCTAGGAGAAAGCTATATTTTTGATAATACCAGATTGTATGCCAAATGGTTAAATGATATAGAACAATCACAAATGCCATCGGGACAGCTTCCTGATATGTCTCCCGGATTTTACAAAACATATTACAGTGATAATATGACATGGCCCGGTACTTATCTGATGGTGGCTGATATGATATACCGTCAAACAGGAAATGCCGACCCTATTATAAGTCATTATGCCTCTATGAAGCAATGGCTAGAATATATGAGGAGTAAGTATATGACTACTTCTTACATCGTCACCAAAGATAAATACGGAGATTGGTGTGTCCCGCCCGAATCAAAAGAACTGATTCATTCTCTCGATCCTGCCCGAAAAACAGATGGGGAACTAATATCAACAGCTTATTATTTTTATTTCATGCAATTGATGCAAAAGTTTGCTAAGATTGCCGGACATGAGAGTGATATACCTCAATATGTCAACTTAGCTGATCATATCCGCACAGGTTTCAACAATAAATTTTATAATAACGCAACCGGTCAATATAGCAATTATACCGTAACAGCCAATCTTTTACCTTTGACTTTCGGTATTGTAGACAAGGAAAATGAAGATCGTGTTTTCAAGAATATGATGTATCGTATCGTTCAGAACGATAAACTGCATATAAGTACAGGGGTTATCGGTACTCAATGGTTAATGCGTGAACTGTCGAAACGAGGATGTACTGATGTTGCATATACTATTGCTACTCAGAAAGATTATCCGGGATGGGGATATATGATCGAAAACGGAGCAACTACTATATGGGAACTGTGGAATGGAAATACAGCCAGCCCAAAAATGAATTCACAAAACCATGTGATGCTTTTAGGCGACCTTATTGCATGGATGTACGAGAATATTGCAGGAATCAAGAGCCACGAAACGCATACAGGATTTAAGTGGTTGTGGATGCACCCTACCCCAACCGAAAATTTGAATCAGGCAAAAGCATCTCATACCACACCTTATGGTCTGGTAGAAAGCGATTGGACATTAAATAAAGGAATCTTTACATGGAAGATTACCATTCCTGTTAATAGTAGAGCTAATATTCTTATACCAGCTGCCGAAATAAACGACATTACCGAAAACGGTAGACCTATTACTGATGTAGAAGGGTTAAAATTTGTACGGAAAGAAAACGGACGTATCAATCTCGAAATAGGCTCGGGCGAATACTCATTTACTTGTAAATATGGTGTTGCACAAGATCGTTGGAGAGAGGGTATTATTGCCGATGAATTTATTTGCGAAAAACCGTCTTTCCCCGAAAGTCATGCTTCTACCATTGCCGAAACTAAAGAAGGATCAATAATAGCCTCTTGGTTTGGCGGAACAAAAGAACGAAACCCTGATGTATGTATCTGGACAAGCCACTATATAAACGGTAAATGGACTGAACCAAGAAACGTTGCAAACGGAATCGTGAATGACACTCTTCGCTATGCTTGTTGGAATCCTGTATTGTATCAAGTGCCAAATGGTGAACTTCAATTATACTACAAAGTAGGACCTAATGTCGGAGGATGGATTGGAAAAGTAATTACATCAAACGATGGAGGTTATTCTTGGTCTGAACCGAAAGACCTACCCGAAGGATTTCTCGGACCTGTAAAGAATAAACCTGTACTCCTTAAAAACGGATTACTGATTTGTCCATCGAGTACCGAAGGCGGAGCTTGGAGAACTCACCTTGAAGTGACTAAAGACTTTGGCAAAACATGGTCTATGATAGGTCCTATCAACGAAGGTAAATCAATACATACCATTCAACCATCAGTACTTACTTATCCTGATGGAAAATTGCAGATTCTGTGTAGAACGCAGGAACGAACAATAGCACAATCGTGGTCTGCCGACAATGGCAAAACTTGGTCAGAATTTAAACCAACGATGCTTCCCAACAATAATTCGGGAACAGATGCCGTAACATTACAAGACGGACGTCAATTGCTTGTATATAACCATGTATTGCCCAATGATACACTGAAAAAGGGTAAAGGACTAAGAACTCCTTTAAATGTAGCAATATCCGAAGATGGTAAAGTATGGTATGCAGCTTTAGTTTTAGAAGACTCACCTATCAGTCAATATTCATATCCATCAGTTATTCAATCATCCGACGGATTGGTGCATATTGTTTATACATGGAGACGTAAAGCCATTAAACATGTGGTCGTAGATCCTTCTAAATTAGTTTTATCGAAGATCGAAAACATGGAATGGCCTTCACTTACCGAAACAGCAGAAATACAAGTGGTAAACAATCAACGATACAAAGTTTCTGTTTGTGACTGGATGATGCTGAAACGTCAAAAAGTAGGGGCAATGGAGCTTGCTAAATCATTAAATGCAGACGGTCTTGAGCTTGATATGGGAGGTTTAGGTAAACGCGTCAGCTTTGACAATAAACTAACGGAAAAGCATTTTCAGGAAATGTTTATTGCCGAATGTAACCGGTTAGGTATACAATACAGTTCTCTGGCTATGTCGGCTTTTTACGGGCAATCGTTTGCCAAAAGAGACAATTACGAACAACTGATAGATGAATGTATTGCTACGATGAAAGCAATGGGTATCAAAGTAGCTTTTCTGCCAATGGGTAATCAAAGCGATTTAGTAAAAGAACCCGAGTTATACAATACGGTTGTAGAAAGGCTGAAAGTGGTGGCTAAAAAAGCTGAATCTGCAGGAGTAGTTATCGGTATCGAAACTACCTTGACTGCTAAAGAAGAAGCAAAGTTGATCGATAAAATAAACTCTCCGTCTATAAAAAGCTATGTCAACTTTTCGAGTATTATTAAACGTAATGGTAATATTATCAAAGATCTAAAAACTCTGGGTAAAGATCGTATCATTCAAATTCATGCTTCAAACACCGATGGGTATTGGTTAGAAAACGATCCTGCAATCAATATGCCCGAAATAAAAAAGACATTGGATAAAATGGGATGGAGCGGTTGGCTTGTAGTAGAAAGATCTCGTGACACTAATGATGTACATAATGTGAAGAAAAATTATGGAGCAAATGTTCGATACCTAAAGCAAGTATTCCAATAATAAGGACTCAGGTCTTTTAAATGAAATCAAATAAACACGCTGTATAATGATTAAATATATACATACACTCTTTGCATTCTGCTATGCTTTTGCATTATCAGGAGCAGAGATATATGTCTCTACCAAAGGCAATGACTTTGACGATGGCAGTAAAAATAAACCCAAAGCAACATTAAACGCAGCACTAAGAGAAGCACGTGAGTACAGACGTCTTTCGAAGATAAAGAAAGATGAAGCAATACATATTAAGGTAAATGGAGGTACCTACAATTTGTACGAACCTCTCTTTATCCGTCCCGAAGATTCGGGAACAGAATCAAGTCCAACTATCATCGAAGCAATAAACGGAACACCTGTTTTAAGCGGAGGTATGCAAATAAGTAACTGGAAAAAAGAAGGCAAATACTGGACAGCTTCAGTTCCCCGATTCAATGGTAATCGGATAACCTTTAGGCAATTATGGGTAAACGGCAACAAGGCAATCAGAGCTCGTAATGTTTCTGATTTCGAAAAAATGGACAGAATCAGAAGTAATGATAAAAAGAATGAAACACTTTGGGTTCCTGCATCATCTGTAAAAGGTTTAGAAAATGCACCGAATCTGGAGTTAGTCATCCATCAAATGTGGGCTATTGCCAACCTTCGGGTTAAATCGATTGTTGTACAAGGCGATTCGGCAGGTATCAAATTTCATAATCCAGAAGCTCGCATACAGTTTGAGCATCCTTGGCCTCAACCTATGATAAAAGAGGGATTTAATTCTGCTTTTTATTTTACTAACGCTTTTCAGTTAATCGATAAACCGGGAGAATGGTATCACGATATCGATTCTAATAAAATTTATTATTTGCCCCGATCGGAAGAAGATATGAAAACAGCCGAAGTAATTGTTCCTACACTCGAAACTCTAGTAGATATAAAAGGAACTATCGACCGCCCTGTTAAGCATATTCAATTCAAAGGTATTGATTTTCGATATACAACATGGACACGTCCATCCGAAAAAGGGCATGTACCTCTTCAAGCCGGAATGTATCTTTTGGACGGCTATAAACTACGTCCACCCGGAGTACACGGAAACTTGAATAAAGGGATAGAAAATCAAGCATGGATAGGTAGTCCTCCGGCAGCAGTAATGGTTGAATTTGCCGAAAACACCCTTTTCGACAACTGTAAATTTCAACATCTGGGTTCTTGTGGAATTGATTTCATTTCAGCTTCCCGATACGATATTGTTAATGGATGTACATTTTCGGATATTACAGGCAATGCCATGCAAATAGGTAAAATGTCTGACATAGGTATGGAGAGCCATTTACCGTACGATCCTTCGGACAAAAGAGAATTATGCTCTTATCAAACTATATCGAATAATCTGATAACCGATGTAGCCAACGAAGATTGGGGATGTGTAGCCATCTGTGCCGGATTTGTTACAGACATCAATATCGAACACAACGAGATCAGCGAGATATCATATACAGGTATCAGCCTTGGATGGGGATGGACTAAAACTGTTAATTGTATGCGCAACAACAGAATACATGCCAACTATATACATCATTATGGTAAACATATGTATGATGTAGCCGGCATATATACTCTTTCGGTACAATCGAAATCGTTCATCACAGAAAATAGGGTCGAAGATATTTACAGCCCCTCGTATGTGCACGATCCTCAGCATTGGTTTTACTTATATACCGACGAGGGCAGCTCTTTTATTACAGTAAAAGATAATTGGACTCCTCAAGAAAAATTCCTACAGAATGCAAACGGTCCGGGAAATACTTGGGAAAACAATGGTCCGATGGTTGCCGATTCAATCAAAACGAGGGCGGGACTGAAACCTGAATACAAACACCTTAAAAGTCTATGAACCATGAAATATAAACTAATATTAATTATGCTTTGTGTATCCGTTTCCGGCATATTTGCACAAAAAGCTACATGGATATACTACCCAGGCGATTTTGAAATATGGCTGGGCAACGATATGCAAAACCGACGTACCGAACGAGGTGCATTTTTTCCTCCTTTTTGGAAAATGGACAGCCATTATGTATTGGTCGAATTTTCTAAGAAACTAGATTTAGTAAAGACTGAGAAGGTAACCATTGCTGTAGAAGGTCAATATAATGTAAAACTAGATGGGAAATTATTGACAGGCAATCCATCTAATATTACTATTCCAGAAGGAAAACACAGTCTGAATATAAAAGTACATAATCAGGCGAATGTGCCATCGGTATATGTACAAGGCGAAACATTCGGTTCGGATAATACATGGCAGGTAACATTCGAAGACAAAGAATGGATTGACGAATCGGGTAAAGCATCCGATACATCGTCAGGTACAGTATACCTCAATGCCGGATCGTGGAACTTCAATAACATCGATACGCCTCCTTCTAAATTCAAATTAGAGACAATACCATTGGATGCTGTTAAAACAGAACCTAAAGATAATGGACTACTTGTTGACTTTGGAAAAGAAACATTCGGTTTCATTCAATTCAAAAATCTGAAAGGATTAGGAAAGTTGTATGTCTATTATGGCGAATCACCCGAAGAAGCCTTAACTAAAGAAACCTGCGAAACCCTCGATTTTTTTGATATAAAGAATCCCGAAGCAAAAGGCTTTACAGCTCCCGGTTCTAAAGCATTCCGCTATATCTATATCGAAAAAGATGAAAATGTAGTGTTCGATACTGTATTTATGTTATATGAGTATCTGCCTCTCGAATACAGAGGATCATTTAAATGCAACGATAATCTTATTAATCAGATATGGGACATATCAGCATATACTATGCACCTTACCTCCCGTGAATTTTTCATTGATGGAATCAAACGCGATCGCTGGGTCTGGAGCGGCGATGCTTATCAAAGCTATCTGATGAATTACTACCTGTTTTTTGACTCTCCTTCTGTAACACGAACTATGCTTAATCTTAGGGGTAAAGATCCTGTGACCAGCCATATAAATACCATTATGGATTATACATTTTACTGGTTTATGGGAATCTATGACTATTTACAATATACAGGTGATGAAGAATTTGTTAAACAATTTTATCCCCGTATGCAAAGCCTGATGGACTTCTGTCTTTCACGGAGAAATAAAAATGGATTGATGGAAGGTCTTTCGGGTGATTGGGTATTTCTCGATTGGGCAGACTTCAAGATGAGTAAGAGCGGAGAACTTAGCTTCGAACAATTACTTTTCTGTCGCAGCTTGGAAACAATGTCAATATGTGCAGAAATAATGAAAGATGACGAAGGCAAAAGAAAATATGCAGAATTGGCATCAGAAATTAAATCAAAACTATTCTCGGCATTCTGGTCTGAGAGTCAGCAAGCATTTGTCCACAATCGCGAAAATGGTGTTCAAAGCAAACAAGTTACACCTTATACCAATATGTTTGCTGTTCTTTTAGGTTATCTCGATACCGAAAAAACCGAACAAGTAAAACAAAGTGTATTACTTAACCCAAATGCTTTAAAGATAACAACTCCTTATATGCGCTTCTACGAATTAGAGGCTTTATGTAAGCTTGGCGAACAAGACTTTGTACTGAAAGAAATGCGCGACTATTGGGGAGGTATGGTCAATCTGGGAGCAACTTCTTTCTGGGAAAAATACAATCCGAATGAAACCGGTACTCAACATTTAGCCATGTACGGACGTCCTTTCGGCAAAAGCCTTTGTCATGCATGGGGGGCAAGCCCCATTTATCTGCTTGGCAAATACTATATAGGGGTAAAACCTCTAAAAGAAGGTTACAAAGAATTTGCCATCACTCCTGTATTGGGTGATTTGCAATGGATGGAAGGTTCAGTACCGACTCCTAACGGAGATATTAAAGTGCGTATGGATAGAAAAAACATCACAGTATCGGCAAGCGAAGGTGAAGGCTACTTGTCCTTCGAAAGCACATCCAAACCAAAAAGCAATCAAGGAACCATCGAAAATATTTCGAAAAATAAATACCGAATCAAAATTTTAGCTAATAAAGGTGATTATAAGATCACAGGAAAATTTTAAGGTCTCAGACCTATTTATTGTCCATCCAAGTATAACAGCAATTGATAGTTATAACTTTAAAATGCGACATTAAATACTTTCTGTTACTTAATTCGGGTCTCAGACCTTTTATTGACTTTGTAAACATTATAGAATTATGAATATCAGATTACTATTTACAGTTTTATGTTCAATCTTATTTCTCTCGTGTGCACAGGAGAAAGTAACGATTGTAGTAGAAGAAAACCCTTCGACGCGAATAACGTACGGAGTAGATAAATTAAAAGCGGCTTTAGAAGCGGCTAAGTATGACGTAAAAATTAATACTTCGGCTGACGAACGTACAGGAATCTTAATATCTGTTTCGGAAAATAAAACCGATTCTCTTGCTAAAGAAGGATACACCATTTCGAGCAAAGACAAAAAAATATCGATTATTGGAAATGATGCATCCGGAGCATTATATGGATGTATGGATATTATAAGTGCAATAAAAGATAATAAAAAACTTCCCTTGGATATCAATACCACCGAAAAGCCTCACATGGTTTTGCGCGGGACTTGTATCGGGGTGCAAAAACCATACTATCTGCCGGAACGTACCGTATATGAATATCCATATACTGAAGAAACATTCCCTTGGTTTTACGACAAAAATCTATGGATAAAGTATTTGGATATGATGGCTGAAAATAAGTACAACTCACTGTATTTATGGAACGGTCATCCTTTTGCTTCATTAGTTAAGTTAAACGATTATCCTTTTGCTGTAGAAGTAGATGAAGAAACTTTTAAGAAGAACGAAGAAATGTATGCCTTCTTGACTACTGAAGCCGAAAAACGAGGTATTTGGGTTATTCAGATGTTCTACAATATTATAGTGTCTAAACCTTTTGCCGAGCATTACAATATAAAGACTCAAGATCGCAGCCGTCCTATCACACCCCTACTTTCTGACTATACCAGAAAATCTGTTGCTGCATTTATCGAAAAATATCCAAATGTAGGATTATTAGTATGTCTTGGAGAAGCAATGGATACCTATGAAGATGATGTAAACTGGTTCACTAAAACAATTATTCCGGGAGTACAAGACGGACTTAAAGCTTTGGGGCGTACCGAAGAACCTCCTATCGTTGTTCGTGCTCACGATACAGATGCTAAAATGGTTATGGATGCAGCTTTACCCATATATCATAACCTGTACACTATGCATAAATACAATGGCGAATCGTTGACAACATATCAACCGAGAGGGTCGTGGTCTAAAATTCATACTGACTTGAGCAGCCTCGGATCAATACATATTTCGAATGTACATATCCTAGCTAATCTTGAACCATTCAGATTCGGATCTCCTGACTTTATTCAAAAATGCGTGCAAGCAATGCATAACATACACGGAGCTAATGCCCTGCATTTATACCCTCAAGCATCTTATTGGGATTGGCCTTATACGGCTGACAAAAGCGATCCTCGTTTATTAGAAATGGATCGCGACTGGATTTGGTACAAGGCATGGGCCAGATATGCATGGAACGAATCACTGGACAGAGATAGCGAAATCAAATACTGGACAAATCAGCTTGGCGATATGTACGGATGCGGCGATGCCGGAAAATACATTCTTGATGCTTACGAACAAGCCGGAGAAATATCTCCGAAACTGACCCGTAAATTCGGTATTACAGAAGGAAACAGACAGACATTCTTATTGGGAATGTTCCTCAGCCAATTAGTTAATCCGGCAAAATGGAAAGTATATCCGGGATTTCACGAATCATGCGGACCTGAAGGTGAAATGCTTATCGAATATATAAACAAAGAGTGGAGTAAACAACCTCACATCGGAGAAACACCTCCTCAGTTGATTTCAGAAGCGGTTGCACATGGCAAGGCTGCTGTAGAAGCAATAGACAAAGCAGCATCGAAAGTAACTAAAAACAAAGACGAGTTCAACCGTCTGAAAAATGATATATACTGCTATCGCGAATTTGCCGATTTCTTTGCTGCTAAAGTAGAAGCATCAATGCAAATACTTCGTTATACCCATTCGCAAGATATTTCGGATTTGGACAAGGCTGTTCCATACATCAAAACGAGTCTCGAACATTATCGCAAACTGGTTGATCTGACTAAAGATACTTATCTGTATGCTAATAGTATGCAAACGGCTCAACGTCGTATTCCTATCGGAGGCGATGATGCTAAGAATAAAACATGGGCTGAACTGCTTCCTGCTTTCGAGGCTGAATTAGCAAATTTCGAAAAGAATATAGAGTTTATTAAAAAACATGGAGGACAAAACACTAAAATAGAAATTCTGACCCCTGCTCAAGTAACTATCTCCGGTAATGTTCCTACTTATCCTATCAAAAAAGGAGATAAAGTATTTTCGAATCAAACTTACGTATTTGGAGACTTTGCCGAAGAATTGAAAAACATGAAGCTAATGCGTTTGAGTATGGACGAACAAGCTAAAAACGGCACATCTATCACCTTCACTTCAAAAGAGCCTGTAAATGTATTGGTCGGTTATTTTAACACCGAACGTAAAGAATATGCCAAAGCACCTACTCTCGAAACCGATGCCAGTGCAAACGAGTTCGGTCAAGGCGATGTTAAGATTGCTAATGCTATAGATGTTCCGGGCAGAGCTTCGGTTAATATTCATACCTACACATTCCCTGCGGGAACCAACACATTGTCTTTGGGCAAAGGAGCTGCCCTGATACTCGGTTTCACAAATGCCAATCAGAAAATAGACCCTCGTAATGCCGGTTTCGGTGGCGAAGGCGAATCGAGCAAGATAGACTGGTTATTTTATTAAGGTCTGAGACCCTAACACTTATCTCATGAAAAAAATATCTTCAATCATACTTCTGTACTTTATTTCTTTAGTTGCTGTTTTCGCTCAGAAAACAGTAGCTAAAGATGTTATGAATAAAGTATATGAGGAAGTCAAAACTCCTTATAAATACGGGCTTGTAATCGCTCCCGAGGATAATATGCACAAAATCGACTGCCCTACCGTTTTTCGAAAAGATGGAAAATGGTACATGTCGTATATTGTTTATAACGGAAAAACAGGAAAAGACGGTCGAGGCTACGAAACATGGCTTGCCGAAAGCAACGATCTGCTCGAATGGAAAACATTGGGACGGATATTATCTTTTCCTGAAAAAGGAAGTGGACGTTGGGATGAAAACCAAAGGGCAGGATACATAGCCCTTGTCGATTATCAATGGGGAGGTAACTACAATGTCGAAAAATTCGACAATAAATATTGGATGTCATACTTCGGAGGTATCGGTAAAGGTTACGAACAAGGTCGCCTCGAAGAAGGAATGGCTTATACCGATGGAGATATTACAAAAGCTCATGAATGGAAAAGCTTTGAAAAACCGAGATTATCACCTCTTGATCCGAACAAAGGATGGTGGGAAAATATAACACAATACAAATCATCCGTTATCTGGGATAAAACAAAACGCTTAGGACACCCGTTCGTTATGTTCTATAATGCAGGAGGAATTAACCCCTCGAATAACGTTAAAGCAGAAAGAATCGGTATTGCCCTATCGGACGATATGGTACATTGGAAACGCTATCACGGCAATCCGATTGTCAATCACGAACAAGGCATTACAGGTGATGGAGTTATACAGCAAATCGGCGATTTATACGTAATGTTCTATTTCGGGGCATTTCACAAAACCCGTACTTACAAAGCCTTCAATACATTTGCTTGCTCCTATGATTTGATTAATTGGACAGACTGGGATGGTGATGATCTGATTATTCCTACCGAAAAATACGATAATCTGTTTGCTCATAAATCGTATGTAGTTAAATGGAACGATGTTGTATATCACTTTTACTGTGCGGTAAATAACGATGATCAACGTGCAATAGCTGTTGCCACATCGAAAGATATGGGACGAAGTCTTGTTCGTTTTCCTAAACCCGATAAAGAAACTTTCAGAAAAGAAACATCTTTAAATAATGGTTGGAAAACAACCGTAAACGAAACAGACAAAAATGCAATGACAGGTTTTGAATCTCTCAATTTTGACGATTCGAAATGGACAAAAGTGAATGTTCCTCACAATTGGGATCAGTACGAAGGGGTTCGTCGTTTGAAACATGGAAACCTACACGGATATTCTTGGTACAGAAAAACATTTGATGCAAAAAATGAAGGCGAAGGCAAACGATACTTTTTGTTTTTCGAAGGTGTAGGTTCGTATGCTACTGTATACCTAAACAATCAGAAAGTAGGATATCATGCAGGAGGACGTACCACTTTCACTCTCGATGTTACGGATGCAATCCGTTTCGATCAACCGAATATACTCGCTGTACAGGCAGATCATCCTCCGATGATTTCAGACTTACCTTGGGTGTGTGGCGGTTGCTCTTCGGAATGGGGATTCTCCGAAGGTTCTCAACCAATGGGAATATTTCGTCCGGTAACTTTGGTGGTATCTAATGATGTTCGGATAGAACCGTTTGGTGTTCATGCATGGAACGATAAACCACAAATAACAGCAACAGACAAAACATTCTCATTAAATGTCGATACAGAGATAAAGAACTATACAAATAATCAGCGTAAAATTGAAATTATACAAAAGCTGGTCAATACCGAAAACATACAGATCAAGCGTGTTACAGATACAATTATTCTCAAACCGAACGAAACTCGAACAATAAAACAAATAGGTACTGAGATTGTAAATCCGATACTTTGGGATACCGAAAATCCGTATCTCTACAAGCTGATAACCATGATCAAAGAAAACGGAAAGATTATCGATCAGGAGACTACTCCTTATGGCTTCCGTTGGATATCGTGGCCTATATACCGCAACGATGGTGACAATCGTTTCTATCTGAACGGAAAACCAGTGTTCCTGAATGGAGTCTGCGAATACGAGCATATACTAGGTAATAGTCATGCTTTTAGCGACGACCAAATTATATCTCGTGTAGAGCAGATGAAAGCTGCCGGATTCAATGCGTTCCGTGATGCACATCAGCCTCACAATTTATTGTATCAAAACTTGTGGGAGAAAAACGGCACACTTCTATGGACTCAACTGTCGGCTCATGTATGGTACGACACTCCCGAATTCAGAGAAAACTTCAAAAACAATCTGCGTGAATGGGTAAAAGAAAGACGCTCTTCTCCGGCTGTTGTGCTTTGGGGGTTACAGAACGAGAGCGTACTCCCTAAAGATTTTGCAGAAGAATGTACTGCCATCATTCGCGAAATAGATCCGACTTCTCCTACTCAACGCCTTGTCACTACATGTAACGGAGGCGATGGTACAGACTGGAATGTCGTACAAAACTGGTCGGGAACATATAGCGGCGATCCTTACAAATACAATCAAGAATTAAGTAAAAAAGATCAACTATTAAATGGAGAGTATGGTGCTTGGCGAAGCATAGACCTGCATACCGAAGGTGGTTTTATTCCGGACGGGAAATGGAGTGAAGACCGTATGACTGCTCTTATGGAAATGAAAATTCGTATGGCTGAACAAGTTCGCGACAGCGTTTGCGGCCAATTTCAATGGATATACAGTTCGCACGATAATCCCGGTAGGATACAAAACGATGAGGCATTCAGAGACATAGACCGTATTGGTCCATTTAATTATAAAGGGTTGGTTACCCCTTGGGAAGAACCTTTGGATGTATACTACATGTATCGTTCGAACTATGTGCTGAAAGAAAAATCACCGATGGTTTATATCGTTTCTCATACATGGAACGACAGATGGACTGAACGGGGCATCAAAAACGGAATTACAGTATATTCAAATTGCGATGAAGTAGAACTATTCAACGATGTGAAGTCTATATCATTAGGCAAACGCACCCGAAACGGTATCGGTACACATTTTACGTGGGATAATGTAAATATCCGATACAATGTGCTGTATGCCATTGGATATGTAAACGGAAAAGCTGTTACGGAAGATTATATAGTAATGGAGAATCTGCCAAAATCACCAAACTTCGGACAGTTGTATAAAGACGTACAAAATGTAACCCAACCTCAGCCTGACTACAATTATATCTATCGTGTAAATTGCGGAGGTGATAATTTTTCAGACGAAAACGGCAATTTATGGATGACGGATGTACACAAAGTAAAAGGCGATTATTGGGGCTCGCTGTCATGGACTGATGACTTCGGCAATCTGCCTGATTTTCTGGCATCTCAACGCAGAACGAAAGATCCTATTGATGGAACTAAAGATTGGCAATTATTCCAGACATTCCGTTTTGGACGTGAGAAACTGAAATATCAATTTCCTCTTCCGAATGGAGAATATCTTATCGAATTATACTTTATAGAACCTTGGTGGGGAACAGATCGCAGCATGAATTGCGAAGGTTTCCGAACATTCGATATTGCAGTAAACAAAGATACTGTAATCAAGAATCTGGATATATGGAAAGAAGCAGGTCACGACAAAGTATTAAAGAAATCAGTAAAAGGCATCGTTAAAAACGGGATGCTAGAAATATCATTTCCTCGAATCAATACAGGGCAAGCCATTGTTTCGGCTATAGCTATAGCATCGACCGATAAAAATATAAAAGGTAAACCTGCATCCCCATCCCTTATTTTGAATGTAACAGGTGGAACTCACAAACATTGGGCTGATACAGGTAATGATTTCACATCACTTCCGGCTCAACTATACGGAGCAGAATGGATTAAAAAAGAAACCAATACTAATCCTATTTCTTTTACCATCAGCAAAGATGCAGATATCTATCAGAAAGTAGATACAGGATTTGTTAAGACCTCATGTAAAGCCGGAGAAAGATTAAATCTTAACAGTGAGTACATTTTTGCCGTACCTCAGATAGAATGGCCTGCCGAACCAAATCTTCGTCCCGAAATATCATTAGAAGCCGAAAGTGCTGTAACAAAAGGTAAATGGGATAAGGTAACTATCCGTAAAAAAGAGGGAGTAAAAGCTATCGGCAAAGCTACTCACAGCATATCGTGGACTATGTCTCCCGGTCTTGCCGGAGTGTATGCCCTTCGGTTTAAGTACATAAATACCACTAACCAGCCTATTACAGCAAAAATTCAAATACTATCGAGCGACAACAGAGTGATGCGCGAAAGCGAAATACAGTTTCCGTCGGCTCCCGAAAAATGGAGAATGATAAGCACTACTACCGGCGAATACATCAATGCCGGACATTATCAGGTAGTGATAAGCGGCGATAATCTCGAAGGATTAGCTTTTGACGCTTTGGATGTTCAATAAATGAAAGATAAATGATGAAAAGATATTATACCAAATACATGTATATACTGATACTCCAAATACTATCGGTATACACAGTATTTTCCCAGATAAATAAACCCGATTGGGAAAATCTGTCTGTTTTGGAAATAAACAGAGAACCTGCCCGAGCTTATTTTATACCGTTTGCAAACGAAAAGCAGGCTTTAGCAGGAGATAAAAACCAATCGCCCTTTTATCAATCATTGAATGGCAATTGGAAATTTCATTGGGTAGCTCGCCCCGAAGAACGTCCTGCCGATTTTTTCAAAACCGACTTTAATGACAGTAACTGGAAAAACATAACTGTTCCATCTAATTGGGAAATGCAGGGTTATGGTACACCCATTTATGTGAGTTCGGGATATGCATTTAAGATAGATCTACCCAGAGTAACAAGTGAACCCAAGCAAGATTACACAACATACAAAGAGCGTAATCCGGTAGGATCGTACCGCCGATCATTTAGATTGCCCGAGGCTTGGACCAACCGACAGGTATTTGTCCGTTTCGAAGGAGTACAGAGTGCATTCTATATCTGGATAAATGGTAAAAAAGTAGGATACAGTCAAGGCAGCATGTCTCCATCCGAATTTGATATTACGGATTATGTTCAGAAAGGCAATAATCAGATAGCTGTAGAAGTATACCGATGGAGCGATGGAAGTTATCTCGAAGATCAGGATATGTGGCGAACCAGTGGTATACACCGCGATGTATATTTATATTCGACAAGCGATGTGCGTATATCGAACTTTGCTGTACGAACCATTCTCGACAAAGATTATAAAGATGCAAGTCTGCAAATAAAACCTGAACTGAAATCGTATAAAGGAAATAAACTCGAAGGATGGAATGTAGAGGCTGAGCTGTTTGATGCTAATAACCAACCTGTATTCGGCAAAGCCCTGCAACAAGATGCTTTACCGATACTCAATGCAGATAATAAAGCAGGGGTATTGAACGATCGTACTCCTCAACGGGGACGTGCCAAATTTGCTTGGCTCGAAAGTAAAGTTTCTAATCCGTTGATGTGGACAGCCGAAACACCCAATCTATATACCTTAGTTATCAGTCTGAAAAACGAAAAGGATGAAACGATAGAAACTATCGGTTGTAAAATCGGATTCAGAAGTATAGAGATAAAAGACGGACTAGTATTGATCAATGGTAACCCCATTCGCTTGAGAGGTGTAAATCGTCACGAACATAGTCCCCGAACCGGTCGCAGCATATCTGAAGAAGATATGATAAAAGACATTGTACTGATGAAGCGAGCCAATATAAATGCAGTACGTACATCACACTATCCGAATAATCCTCGGTGGTACGAATTGTGCGATCAGTACGGATTGTATGTGATGGACGAAGCTGATATCGAGGAACACGGATTAAGAGGAAAACTTGCCAGCGACCCTATGTGGAATGCAGCCTTTATGGATAGAGCCATTCGCATGGCTGAACGAGATAAGAATCATTCATCTATCATATTCTGGTCGATGGGGAATGAGGCCGGATATGGTGCTAATTTTGCATCAATATCCGCTTGGTTGAAAGACTTCGACCCTACCCGACCGATTCATTACGAAGGTGCACAAGATACTCCGACCGACCCAAAAACGGTAGATGTTATCAGCCGTTTCTATCCTCGGGTACAAGACGAATACCTCAACCCCAACATTGCAGAGGGTGAAGATAAAGAGCGTGCCGAAAATGCCCGTTGGGAACGGTTGCTAAGCATCGCTCGCGATACGGTGGATAATCGTCCTGTATTGACAAGTGAATATGCTCACTCGATGGGTAATGCTCTAGGAAATTTCAAAGAATATTGGGACGAAATATATTCTAATAAACGAATGTTGGGTGGATTCATATGGGATTGGGTAGATCAGGGTTTATACAAAAAAGATGCTGATGGAAAAGAGTTTCTTGCTTATGGCGGAGACTTCGGAGATAAACCCAATCTTCATGCATTCTGTTTCAATGGAATTGTATTTGCAGATAGAGGTCTTACACCTAAATACTTTGAGGTAAAGAAAGTATATCAACCCATGAAAGTCGAGGTGGAAAATATCAATGACAGCAATATTATTCTGAAAGTTACTAATCGTAATCACTTTATCAATCTGAATGAATATGATGTAAAATGGTTTGTTATTGCTAATGGCGACACTTTAAAATCGGGTAATACAATATTCAACATACCATACGGCAAAAGTAAAAGCATATCTGTGCAAATAGGAAAATATTCAACGGTAAATGAAAACGATGTCTATTTACGAATTAGTTTCCGATTAAAAGAAAATACGCTGTGGGCTGAAAAAGGCTACGAAATAGGTTTTGAACAATTGCAAATAAAAAAAGGTTTGCCTCACTCAACAAACAAAAGTAAGCCTTTAAAATCGGTGATAAAAGATGGAAACAAAATTCTGACTTCAGGGCAAGGGTTTGATGCAATATTCGATATGCAAGCAGCAACACTATCTTCACTCAAATATGGTGGAGAAGAAATGTTAGTTTCGTCTCCTATATTTCAGGGATATCGTTCGCCTGTGGATAATGACAAAGGTTTTGGAAACTGGTTAGCTAAAGATTGGAAACAGCAAGGATTGGATAGTCTGCAAAGAGTTGTCAATAATTGTGAAGTTATACAAGAAACCTCAGATTTTATAAAAATAAAGACAACAGTATCTAATCTTTCGAAAAACGGAAATATAGAACACACTGCTATCTGGACTATAAACGGAAACGGAAGTATTGATATTGAAAACAGTTTTACACAGAAAGGACAATTACCAGAATTGCCCCGTTTAGGAATTGTGATGCCTTTGAATCAGAATTTGGAGCAATTCGAATGGTATGGACACGGACCTTACGAAAATTATTCTGACCGTAAAGAAAGTTCACCGATTGGCTTGTATCGCAGTACAGTAACCGATCAGTATATTCCCTACCCCCGACCTCAGGATACGGGCAACAAAGAAAATGTAGAATGGCTGAAACTAACCGACAAAAAAGGCAAAGGAATACAAATCAGTTGCACTTCGGGTTTGATGTCTGCATCTGCATTGCATTTCACGGCAAGCGATTTCGACAATGCAAGCCATGCTTATTTACTGAAACCTCGTAAAGAAACTATACTATCGCTCGATGCTATTATGCTCGGATTGGGTAACAGCAGCTGCGGACCTGGTGTATTGAAAAAATATGCAATCGAAAAAAGGACTTACAATCTGAATATTAGCATTAAACCTGAAAATAAATGATGAAAACTACAAAATATATATCTATACTATCTATTGCACTAAGTTGTATATTATCGTTCAACCTAACTGCACAAACAAAAAAACAGAGCGAAACCGAAACAGGTATTCAATACTTATCGGGTACGGGATCAGATAATACTGTCGACTGGGAATTTTACTGCACTGATGGACGCAACAGCGGTAAGTGGACAACCATACCTGTTCCTTCTTGCTGGGAACTGCAAGGATTCGGCACATATCAGTACGGTATGCCTTTTTATGGAAAAGAATACCCTGCAGGGATAGCCAAAGAGCAGGGTAAATACAAATATAAATTTAAACTACCCAAGGAGTGGGAAGGCAGAACTGTCCGCATCGTTTTCGATGGTGTTATGACAGATGTTACAGCCGAAATAAACGGACGCCGTTGCGGTTACTTGCATCAAGGTGCATTCTATCGTTTTAAAAGCGATGTCAGCGACCGAATCAACTTCGGCGATAAAGAAAATGTGTTGGAAATGACGGTTAGCAAAGAATCGTCGAACCCTAGTGTAAACATGGCTGAACGCAGAGCCGATTACTGGAATTTCGGGGGGATATTTCGCCCGGTGTTTATAGAAGCTTTGCCAGCATTCAATATAGATCGTACAGCTATCGATGCCAAAGCCGATGGAAGTTTCTATGCTGATATTTTCTTAGGTGCAGCTATGAGTAATAGCGCTAAAGTTACAGCTCAACTATTAGACAAAGAGGGAAAACCACTTGGTCAGAGCATCGAAACTCCTGTAAAAAACGGATCGGACAAGGTTGCCGTTTCGGGTAAATTCAATAACATAAAAACGTGGACTCCCGAAACACCTAATTTATATTATGTCCAATTTACATTAACAGATAACGGTAAAGTAAAACACATAGTAAAAGAACGAATCGGATTCCGTACTATCGAAGTTCGGCCAAGTGACGGATTGTACGTCAACGGACAACGAGTAATGATAAAAGGTGTAAATCGCCACAGTTTCCGCCCCGAAACAGGACGTACTCTCAGCAAAAAAAATAATTATGATGATGTAAAACTCATCAAAGAAATGAACATGAATGCCGTTCGTCTATCTCATTATCCTTCCGATCCCGAATTCTTGGATACTTGTGACGAACTCGGATTATATGTGATGGTAGAACTTGCCGGATGGCACGGTAAATACGACAGCAATGTGGGTGCTAAATTAGTACACGAGATGGTCAAACGCGACGTTAATCATCCATCAGTTACATGGTGGTCGAACGGAAACGAAGGTGGTCATAATCTCGAAATAGATAAAGAATTTGCCCCACTCGATCCTCAGAAAAGACCTGTACTTCACCCTCAGAAAAACTTCGGAGGATTCGAAACGATGCACTATCGTTCGTATGGCGAAAGTCAGGAATATATGCGTAAGCCTGAAATATTTATGCCTACCGAATTTTTACATGGATTATACGATGGCGGTCACGGAGCCGGTCTTTGGGATTATTGGGAAATGATGTGCAAGCATCCTCGTTGTGCAGGAGGTTTTCTTTGGGTATTGGCAGACGAAGGTGTTATGCGTACTGATCAGGATGGACGTATCGACAATGTAGGCAACTATGGTGCAGATGGTATTGTAGGTCCCCATCACGAACGTGAAGGAAGTTTCTATACTGTAAAACAAATATGGTCGCCTGTGCAGGTGATGAATACATCGCTCCCCGACAACTTTGACGGAACATTCAATATCGAAAACAGATACGACTTTACTAATCTGAAAGATTGCAAATTCAAATGGGTTTTAAAATCGCTCAAAGGTGAAGAAAAAATTCTCAATCAAGGTGAAGTTAACGGAACAGATATTGCTCCGCATTCTGCCGGAACATTAAAAATCAATCTTCCTCAGAATTGGAGAAATGCCGATGCATTATATCTTACTGCTTACGGAAAAGACAATGAAGAGTTATGGACTTGGGACTGGGATTGGAAACAATCATCGGAATATTATCCCTTTGCCGATAAAAGGGGAAAACTTTCTACTCAAGACAACGATAAAACCTTACAAGTATCAGCTGGTAACACAACACTTACTTTCGATAAATCGACAGGTTTACTAAGTTCTGTTCAAGAAAACGAAAAGAGTATCGCTTTCGAAAAAGGACCTCGTTTTATAGCTGCTCGCAGGGGCGACCGTTCTATGGATGTATATTATAATCACGATGATAACGAAGCTCGCAGTAAAGAACGTATTTACAATGATATTTCGGGCGAGAGCAAACTTACTTCGTTCAATTTCAAATCATATACAGACAGTATAGTTGTTACAGCCGATTATTTCGGTAATATGCGTCAGGCGAAATGGACTATTCAATCGAATGGTGAAATACTACTCGATTACGCTTATCAGTACGACGGCACAGTTGAATTGATGGGCGTTATGTTCGACTATCCCGAAAATCAGGTAGTATCTAAACAATGGTTGGGCGAAGGACCTTACCGTGTTTGGCAAAACCGTATTCATGGAACCAACTTCGGTATATGGGAAAACGATTACAACGACCCTATTCCCGGAGAAACATTTATATATCCCGAGTTCAAAGGATATTTTAATAACTGGAAATGGCTTTCACTGAAAACAACCGAAGGTACAATTAATATCGGCAATGTCTCGGGAAGTAAATATCTGGGCGTATATACCCCTCGTGACGGACGTGATGCATTGCTTTACACAATCCCTCAGAGTGGTATTGCCATGTTGGAAGTTATCCCTGCCGTAAGAAACAAAGTTAATTCGACCGACTTGGTTGGCCCCTCATCCCAAGCTCAATGGTCGGAAGGATTTCACAGAGGAAGTATTCGTTTGAACTTTAATACTAAGTAAGTTTTATCAATTATGATTTTTGTAAAAAGACATATTATACTCTTCAGCTTATTACTATCAATTATATTCAATAGTATGGCTGGCGATATTAAACAGCTATGGTCTGCTCCTCCAAAAGATGCTAAGCCATGGGTATTCTGGTACTGGATGCAGGGAGCAGTATCGAAAGAAGGAATTACCGCCGACCTCGAAGCCATGAAGCAAAACGGTATTGCCGGTGCTTATCTGATGCCGATAAAAGGAGTACCCGAAAAACCTTGGCTCACTCCGAGTGTGGAGCAACTAAGTCCACTTTGGTGGGAGATGGTTAAACATGCCTTTACCGAAGCCAATAGATTGGGTCTTGAAATAGGATTTCATATTTGCGACGGATTTGCATTAGCCGGAGGTCCTTGGATAACTCCTGAACTATCGATGCAAAAAGTAGTATGGAAAAGCACTCAGGTAAGCGGAGGAAAACAAATAGACATTACCCTCCCTCAACCCGAAAGCTATAAAGGATATTATAAAGACATTGCTATTTTTGCCTATCCTACTCCGAAGGGAGAAAATGTATCATCGTATGATATAAAGCCAAAGGTATCGACAAGTATTCCAAATACTGATGCTCAATTTTTGGCAATCGAAAAGAATGAAGAAAACTTCAGAAGCGAGTCTTCTTGTTGGATTCAGTATACATTCGAGAACCCTTTTACCTGCCGAACTATACAGGTAATAGCATCGGGAAATAACTTTCAGTCACAACGCTTAACGATTGAATCGAGCGATGACGGTATTCATTTTAGAAAGATCATTCAACTCACACCTCCACGACAAGGGTGGCAGAATCAAGATTTTGCAATGACTCACAGCGTACCTGAAACTACTGCCCGATATTTTCGTTTCGTTTACGACAAGGAAGGATCTGAACCGGGATCCGAAGACTTGGATGCTGCCAAATGGAAACAATCTTTAAAGATAAAAGGTATACGGTTGTCTTCGGATGCACGGATCAATCAATTTGAAGGTAAAAACGGATCGGTATGGAGGGTAAGTGCTCGTACAACCGATAATCAAATACCTAATTCTCTTTCTATTAACCAAAAATACTTGATAGACATAACACAATTTGCAGATAACAACGGAAAGCTGAATTGGAAAGCACCCAAAGGCAATTGGACTATACTTCGTATGGGGCATACTTCTACAGGGCATACCAATGCTACAGGTGGCAAAGGTTCCGGATTGGAAAGCGATAAATTCAATCCCGAAGCAATACGGTTACAATTCAGTTCATGGTTCGGCAAAGCATTGGATGTTGCCGGAAAAGATCTAGCATCGCGTGTAGTTAAAGTATTTCATGTTGACAGTTGGGAGTGCGGAAGTCAGAATTGGTCACCTGTATTTCAGGAAGAATTTAAGAAAAGACGGGGCTATGATCTGGTAACTTATCTACCCGTGATGGCTGGAATACCGATCAATAGTGCTGACTTTTCGGAAAGACTACTGCATGATGTCCGCCAAACCATATCAGAACTTGTTGTCGATAAATTCTATAAGGAACTGAAAATAATGGTTAATGAAAGAGGTATTCAATTCAGTGCCGAAAATGTTTCGCCAACCATGCTCAGCGATGGTATGCTGCATTATCAGCATGTAGATATACCCATGAACGAGTTTTGGCTGCAAAGTCCCACTCACGATAAACCCAATGATGTATTAGACGCTGTATCAGGCGCTCATATCTATGGTAAAAATATTATTCAGGCAGAATCATTTACTCAACTTCGAACCATGTGGAATGAAACTCCTGCCATGGTGAAAAGCCTACAAGATCGGGAATATGCTTTGGGGATCAACAAACTAAGCTATCATGTATATGTACATAATCCATGGTTGGACAGAAAACCGGGAATGACACTAGATGGTATCGGTTTTTATTTTCAACGAGATCAGACATGGTGGAATCTGGGACGTGCATGGGTCGACTATGCCACTCGTTGCCATGCCCTGCTTCAATATGGAAAACCGGTGGTAAATATAGCTGTATTTACTGGAGAAGAGCTGCCTCGAAGAGCCATTCTTCCTGATAGACTAGTACCATTTCTGCCAGGATTATTCGGTGAAGAAAAAGTGGAAGCCGAAAAAATCAGATTGGCAAATGTAGGTACTCCCTCGCATCAGATGCCCGTAGGTGTAAATCATTCTTCTAACATTACAGACGCATCGCAATGGGTAAATGCGTTGAGAGGTTATCATTACGACAGTTTCAATGCAGATGCTCTGATTCGTTTGGCAACAGCTAAAGAAGGAAAAATAGTTCTTCCCGATGGACTAAAATACGATGTATTAGTGATCCCCGGAAAACATCCTATGCAACCCGATGCCGATTATATGTCTCAAGAGGTTGCAAATAAAATTGCTGAGTTGGTAAAATCAGGATGTAAGGTCATGATAAACGAATTGCCCGATAAAACAACAGGAATAAATAATAATGTAACAAATTTAGTTTGGGACAACTTTGTTAAAAACAAAACCATAGCATTGCCTTATACCAATGAAACGCTTGATAATCTGGGAGTGGCTCGAGACTTTATTGCTATCGAAAACAATCAGTATGCTAAAGACATTGCCTTCACTCATCGAAAAGGAAGTAATGCCGATATATATTTTATATCGAACCAGAAAGCGGAAAAGAGAAATGTATCTATATCGCTACGAGAATATGGACGCAACATCGAACTTTGGAATCCTGTAACAGCCGAAATTAACTCAGATGTTAGTTGGGAGATTAAAGACAATAGAACTGTCTTTAATCTGGATTTGGATGAAAACGAATCTGTTTTCGTAGTCCTTCAAACACCGACCGATAAAACAGAGAATAAATCAGTGGCATATCGCAAAACAGAAAGTATCTTAGTTAATTCTCCTTGGTCGGTACAATTCGATACTACTAAAAGGGGTATAAAGAATGCGGTTGAATTTAAGACTCTCACCGATTGGTCTGAAAACACGAATGATAGCATCAAGTATTATTCAGGCGAGGCTGTATATAAAAATACGTTTACGGTATCGCTACAGAAAGACAGTAAATACACCATAAATTTTGGTGCTGTATACGACTTAGCTGAAGTTAAAGTAAATGGAATATCTTGCGGAATAATATGGACTAAGCCTTATTCACTAGACATAACTAAGGCTCTGAAAGAAGGAACAAATCATATCGAAATAACTGTTGCAAATACTTGGGCAAACCGTATAATGGGAGATGAAGATTTCGGTATAGAAAAAGATGAGAAGAAAAAAATCTGGACAAATGCCCGTTATCGTTTACCCGAAAAGAAATTGGTAAAAAGCGGGTTAGTAGGTAATGTAACAATAACAGAATACAGGAAATAAGACATTAAATACTTACTGTTACTTAAAACAATAATCAACTTTGCTATTTTATGTATACAAACTCGATAAAAAGGTCGTTGACCTTACTATTTATTTTACTTCAATTTGCTCTCCATTCGTTTTCAGTGGAAGTATACGACCTCACATGTGAAATGATGAGAACTCCGTTGGCCGTCAACGTACAATCTCCTCGCTTCGGGTGGAAATTAATATCAGCAAATCAGGGAGATTATCAGACTGCTTATCAAATTATCGTAAGATCCGAATCGGGTGAAATATGGAATTCGGGAAAGGTAAAATCAGGAAGAAGCCAGATGGTTATTTACAGAGGAAAGACATTAAAATCGGATCAGACATATACATGGAATGTCAAAATTTGGGACTCTAAAGGGAACGCTTCAGAAAGTAAAACATCCTTTTTCGAGATAGCACCCAACTTTTCTGCCAGCCGATCAAAATGGATTGGAGCAATACCCCGGGAACAGTCTAACTTACCGATTGGACGAAGGGATTTTCACGGACCTCCCTTCAAGAACAAAGAATACAAACAGATTTACGATAAGGTCGACACTTTGGCTCTACGCAGCATCATGCTCAGGAAAGAATTCAGAATAGAAAAACAAATCAAAAGAGCCATCATACATATATCGGGATTAGGACATTACAACCTGTCAATAAATGGACAAGAAGTCAGTAAAGACATATTTACTCCGGTATGGAGCGACTATGATAAAACCGTTTATTACAATACTTACAAAGTCGACTCATTATTACAAAACGGACTAAACTCTATAGGTGTCGTTCTGGGAAACGGATTTTATAACGCAATGGGAAACCGTTACCGTAAACTGTGGGTAACTTTCGGCCCGCCTACCCTATTCACCGAAATGCAAATTGATTACACAGACGGAACTTCGGATATTATTAATTCGGACACGACCTGGAAATACGATATAAGCCCTACCGTATATAACGATATTTACGGAGGGGAAGACTACGATGCCCGTTGCGAGCAGGAAGGATGGAATTTGCCCGGATTTGATTCTTCAAAATGGAAACAGGTTGTAGAACAAGGCGCTCCAAAAGGCATTCTTCGCCCGCAAGAATTGACTGGTGTACGTATACGTGAACATTTTTCGGCTCAGAAAGTATCGAAGATAGACAGCAGTTACGTTTTGGATATGGGACAGAATCTCGCCGGATTTCCAGCGATAAAGGTTATAGGGAAAAAAGGTCAATCGGTAAAACTTACCGTGGGGGAACAACTGAACGAGCAAACCGGAAAGGTGTCACAGAAACAATCGGGCAGCCCTCATTTTTACACTTATACATTGAAAGGAGAAGGGATTGAAGAATGGCATCCTCAATTTTCATTCTATGGTTTCAGGTACATTCAGATCGATGGAGCCGAGATATTGAATATGTCTGACGATAAACCGTCTGTAATAGGTATACAATCGGATTTTATCTATAATTCTACAGACGAAGTCGGTAGTTTTGAGTGCTCGAATGAGATATTCAACAAAGCCCATATCTTAATAAAGAATGCCGTTAAGAGCAATATGCAATCAGTGTTTATGGATTGCCCGCATCGGGAGAAACTCGGATGGCTGGAGGAAACCCACCTGATGGGGCCTTGCCTGCTCTACAACTGGGATCTGACCCAATTCTACCCTAAAATAATGCGGGATATCGCAGACAGGCAAAACGAGAATGGGTTTGTTCCTACAATCGTGCCTGAATACGTCGTATTTGATGAAAGTCTTGACGTTTTCCACGATTCTCCGGAATGGGGGATAGCATCAATCATGATCCCGTGGCTGCATTACAAATTTTACGGAGACGATACCCTGATCAGGGAATATTATAATACAATGAAGGGGTATGTAAACCACATGACATCACGGGCAACAGACCACATTGTCTCTCATGGACTGGGTGACTGGTACGACTATGGTGAGCATCGCGCAGGTTTCTCAAAAAATAGTCCTGTAGAAGTATCGGCTACTGCACATTATTACTATGCGGCACATCTGGTTGCAGAAGCTGCCAAGATGCTGAACAAATCGCAAGATGAGAAAAGCTATTCTAAATTAGCGGATGATATAAAATCGGCGTTCAATGAAAGATTTTTCCATCCGGACAGCCGTCAATACGGATCGGGAAGCCAGTTTTGCAACGCGATTGCCATTTACATGAATCTGGTTGACCCGAAATATAAACAAGACGTCTTAAACAATCTGAAATCCGATATCGCGAAATACGGAAACCGTTTGACAACAGGAGATGTTGGAAACCGTTATCTGTTTCAGGCACTAGCCCTGAACGGCGAGAACGAATTGATGTATCTGATGCATAACCACGAGGATGCTCCGGGATACGGTTTTCAATTAAAGTTCGGAGCAACTACACTCACCGAGCAATGGGATCCACGTAAGGGAGCTTCATGGAATCACTTTATGATGGGTCAGATAGACGAATGGTTTTTCGGAACTCTGGCCGGAATAAAGCCTGCAGCTTTCGGCTTTAAAGATGTTATAATAGAGCCGACACCGGTAGGAGACCTCACCTGGGTAAAAGCTCATCACCGTAATCTGTACGGAGATATAAAAGTAGATTGGACCAGAGAGAATAACAAGTTTATATTAAAAGCAGAGATTCCGGTCAACACCGGTGCAACGATTATACTTCCGAATAAGAAAATTCATAAGGTCGGATCAGGAAATCACACGTTTGAATGTAACATCGATGATTGATATTAATCAGTAGCCGAATCAATGAAATTGGCCGATTTGCAACTATTGATTCTCATTACTAATAAAAAAGAGAGAAGCCCATAAATCCAGCTCCTCTCTTTTTCTATTGTGTATCCAGCAGATATCTTATTATTAACTAACCTGCCTGCATTTCTGACGGCTATCTAATATCTGATATTTATTGCTTTCCGCCCAATTGATCATAATACGGACATTAGGCAATAAATCGTGCCCTAAACAAGTCAGTTCATATTCAACTCTGGGAGGTATTTCAGGATACATCTTTCGGGAAATAATGCCATCAGTCTCCAGTGAGCGTAAAGTCACGGTCAACATCTTTTGAGAAATATCACCAAGAGATTTACTGATTTGGTTAAACCGCATTGTACCATTATTACCCAGAGCATCCAATATAAGAATAGCCCACTTTCCGCAAATGTTATCAAGAATAGTTCGTACCGGACATTCTGTCATTTCAATGTTACGTTTCATCACTCACCTCCATGTATAAAATTCCGGTATAATCCGGATAACTCGAATCAATTATTAATCTCAATATGCAGCATCGGGAGTCGTAACCCGTATCAATTTTGCATTTACAAATTCGTAAATGCCGGCAGGAGACTGTTCACGTCCATACCCTGATCTTTTTGTTCCCCCGAAAGGCAATTCGGGAGCAATACCGGTCACATGATTTATATACACCATACCGGTATCTATACGACGGGCAACTTCCACTGCTTTATCTGTATCTGTGCCAAACACAGTACCGCCCAACCCGAAGTTTGTATCATTAGCCAATTCCACTGCTTCATCTACATTCTTTGCTGCATAGATAGCCAGTACAGGACCGAATATCTCATCGGAATAAGCCAGCATACCTTTCTTGATATCAGTCAGGATAGTTGGTTCCATATAAGCACCCGGACGATCGATCCGCTTTCCTCCTCTCACAAGCTTAGCTCCCTGCTGAACAGTTGTTTCAACCTGTTTGATTACATCCTGAACAGCCTTTTCGCTGCTCAATGGAGCCAATTGAGTTTTCGGATCAAGGGGATCTCCTACTACTACTTTATCATAAATAGCTTTTGCCTTTTCGATAAATTTATCAGCTACAGAAGCCATCACAATAATACGTTTCGGGGAAACACAAACCTGACCGGCATTCCACAAACGACCGAAAGCAGCAGTTTCGACTGCCTTGTCAAGATCAGCATCTTCGAGAACTACAAAGGCATCACTTCCCCCGAGTTCCAAAGTTGATTTTTTCAGATATTTTCCGGCCATAGATGCAAAGCTAGATCCGGCAGGCTCACTACCTGTCAGCGAAGCTCCTTTCACTCTGGGATCAGCCACTAACTCTGATACTTTAGCACCGGGAACAAATAAATTTGTATATACTCCTTTGGGTGCTCCTGCTTCTGCAAATATCTTTTCCATGATTTCTGCAGCCTGAGGAACATTAGACGCATGTTTCAACACAACTGTATTACCTGCCATAATATTTGGAGCAGCAGAACGTGTTATCTGATAAAAGGGGAAGTTCCATGGTTGCACGCTTAGAAGTACCCCAATCGGTTCATAGCTTAAAAAAGCCTTACCTTGCGGAGTATCCAGTGGCGCATCAGCCAAAAATTTTTCTCCATTATCGGCATAATAATCAAAAATATTTGCAGATAATTCCACTTCACCAATACCTTCGCGATGTAGTTTCCCCATTTCGATAGAGCAAAGTTTTCCCAGTTCCTCTTTACGCTCTCTCAGAATAGAAGCAACTTTATGTAAAAGTTTTGCCCTTTCGGCAAATGAAGTTTTTTTCCAGCTTTGAAATGCTTTATCAGCATCAGACAAGATCAAATCAATTTGTTGGTCAGTCATAACCGGATACTCTTTTTCAACCTGATTTGTTGCAGGATTTACGGTTTTAATACTTGACATAATCTTACATTTTTAGTTCGTGAATAATTTTCCTAAAATGAGAGTAAAGCTCTGCAGTTAGCAGAATAAAGCAACTGCGACCTTACTCTTATGCTGTAATTGTATGTATAAAACACAAATTGGATTTTTTATTTTTTTAGTATTGTTCAACAGTAGACGAATAATAAGACATCTATATATAACAACTTTATACTATAAAAATGTTCTCGAAACCCAAGTGATGCATTATTTCCCTAAGGATTAATAAAGTTGCAGCGAACTCTTTTGTCTGAGGTAATACATCCATTGATGAGGGCATTCCCATTACAATAGCAGCAAAGCGGGAAAAGACTGATTCCATTTCGGACAGGCTAAGTACATTTTCTTTGATATTTACATATCCTGCAATCTCCCGTATCTTAGGGTCGGAAGTTTCCAACCGATAGTTCTTTGCTTTTACCTGAGCAACCAAAGTCATAATCATATCTTCCACTTCGATTATAGCTGCCTCTATCTGAGCCTCATCAGGAGGTGTTTGTTTAAAGTACTTATCAGAAGTAATATCATACCCGACAGGCAATATCAATGATAAGCTGTGATCGGGCTCTGCCAGTATTGTCTGCTGCGAATCAATGAAAAGCGATATTACATTATTAGTCATGCTCAACCTCCTATTCTTACATTTTATTAATAAGAATAACCGTGAGGGAATTCCTCACGGCTCTCTCTGTTAAAGTATATTACTTAGCTATAAATTTCAGATACTCTTCAATATTCTTTGGCAATCTGTCATTCACATCTGGAGTATATGCTCCATGAAAAACATGATGTGATATATATTTTGCCCCTACGAATTTGGCGGTAGATTCCATCGGTTTCAATAGATCGGAGATGTTTCCAAACACAGAACCTGTGTATACTTCGTCTATACCGGCTGTAGATATTACAACTCCGAATTCTTTACCCTGAAGATTTTCGCCTCCATTTCCGTAGGCCCATCCTTGTAAGAAAACATCGTCTAACCATTTTTTCAATAATGGCGGCATATTATACCACTGGAAAGGATATTGAAAGATAACCCTGTCATATCCGAGCAATAAAGCCTGCTCAGAAGCAACATCTATATTCCAGTCGGGGTATGCTTTATAAATATTGTGAACATGTACTTCGGGATTGTTTTTCGCTAAAGCTTCAATCCATGATTTATTAATATGAGACTGCTCAATATTGGGGTGAGCTAAAATTATTATTGTTTTCATTGTCAAGAATGTACTATAATCTGTTTATTAAGAATATTTATTTATTGGGGCTAAATTCAACATTTGCTACAATCTGAACATTATCGCTTAGCATAGCTTCGGGGAACTTAGGACCAAGGTCGAAATCTGATCTTTTTACAACACCTTTTATCTGGAACCCTGCTGTTTCGGCATTATTCATTGCATTCACCACTGTACCGAAATAAGTTACATCCAAAATTACCGGTTTAGTAATACCGTGGAATGTCAGATTTCCATAGAGTTTACCTTTGGTTTTGCTTACTTTCTTCAAAGAAGTACTCTTGAATGTTAAAGTCGGAAATTTTTCGGCATCAAAGAAATCAGCTGATTTTAAGTGGGTATCCCTTGCTTCTACATCTGTATTGATGCTGGCTACTTTCGCTGTCAGATCTATCTGGGCATCCGAATAATCAGCTTTTGATGTGGTCACTTTTACTGAAAAATCTGCAAAACGTCCGTCAATTTCCGATACTGTAAGGTGTTTTACCACAAAACCTAATCGAGAGTGTGCAGGATCATTTGTCCATGTCTTAGTTTGTGCTGTACCGGCAATGGTACTTATAGCTAATACTGCTAAAATTAAATACTTTTTCATTTTTCCTGTTTATTTATTTGTTTATAATTCAATCCCATAGATATTTATTGCTAACCGCATATTTACCACCTCCGGTAAAGACCAGAACTATTGCTCCAAAGAAGAACAAACCTAACAGCTCTACTGTCCATCCACCTTGTTCGTTCAGTGAGAATATCTCATGAGCATGTACCAGCAAGGCTGCAACCAAACAATTAAAGGCGAAAATCAAAGCAGCACCTCTTGTTGCCAGTCCGATGATTATAAGTAAAGGCATAAGCACTTCGCCTATATATACTCCATAAGAGATAAAAGTGGGTAAACCGGCCCCTTCAACAACCTGTTCGATAAAACCGGCTCCGTGAACCAATTTAGATATACCGTGCAATAACATTAATCCTCCGACACTCAGTCTCAGAATTAATAATCCTAAATCATTGTTTTTTTCGAGATATTTCATCTTAATACACATTAGTTACTTTTTTATACTTACTTTATTATTGAGAGCAAATCTATTATAGTTATTCTGTCCTGACAAGAAGTTATCACGGTGTAATAAACTTACACAGAGGTAACTATTATTGATTATAACAATGTTACGAAATAAAAAAATTCACAGATTAACATTATATAACAATTAATTATTCTACCGTCATAGATTTGAATCCACATCATTCTTTCGAAAGAAAGATGTGGATTATTCTAAAAACTGTAAATTTGCATCTATATGGCCAATTACGACTTAATAACGATACTGGGCCCTACGGCTTCCGGCAAAACGTCTTTTGCCTGCCGTTTGGCATACGAGCTGGAAACCGAGATTATAAGCGGAGACTCCCGGCAAGTGTACCGTGGCATGGATATCGGTACAGGTAAAGACCTTGATGATTATATTGTCGAGGGGAATCCTGTAAAGTATCATCTGATAGATATCAAAGACGCAGGATATAAATATAATATATTTGAGTACCAGCACGACTTTCACGATGCATACACCAACATTCGGGCAAAAGACAGGTTGCCTGTCCTTTGCGGAGGATCGGGACTATATATCGAATCGGTATTAAAAGGATACAACCTCATTAATGTACCAGAAAATAAAGAGCTGAGAAAAAAGCTTGAAGGTAAAAACCTCGAAGAGTTAACAACGATACTGACCTCATATAAAGACCTGCACAATTCTACAGACGTAGACACAGCTCAACGTGCCATCAGAGCAATCGAAATAGAAGAATATAAAAAGGCAAACCCGACAGACTGCAACGAATATCCGCCGATAAACAGCCTGATACTTGGAGTAGATGTAGATAGGGAACTTCGCCGTGAACGTATCACCCGCCGTCTGAAAACCCGCTTGAAAGAAGGAATGATAGAAGAGGTACAAGGATTGCTCGACAAGGGAATATCCGCTGAAAACCTGCTTTATTACGGATTGGAATATAAATTTGTGACTCAATACCTGATAAAAGAACTAAGCTATAAAGAAATGTTCTCTCAACTTGAGATTGCAATTCATCAGTTTGCTAAACGCCAGATGACTTGGTTCAGGGGCATGGAAAAACGGGGACTACAAATCAGATGGATAGACGGAACATTACCCGACAAAGAAAAAGCAGCCCTTGTTAAAAGACTGCTTTCGGAATAATTTATTGAACCCGTTATTTCGATTTTTGTTTTTCTTGTTCAATTTTAAGAGCTTCGGCTTTTTGTTTCTGCTCATCAACATATTTGATCCGCAATGTTGCTTTATCTTTAGCACCCATCAGGCTGTCCTGAGTCAGCAGAAGTTTAGATAAAGTATATGAGTCCGTTATTGCCTTTTTGTGGATATTCGATAAACCAAACGAAGTTGTATTTTTTCCTTTCAGTGTTACAGTCATAGGCTGTGAGGCATTGGCAACAATGAATCCGGCCAGCCCGTTATCGTGAAACTGAGCCGCTTTTATAACTTCATATTGTCTCCCCATATGGCTGAAACGGAAGTTGAGGCCTTCATCATCAATCGGTTTTGTCTCTGCAACAGAACCATCTTTCGCTTTTACCTGAATAGTATTATGATATTGCCCTCCGATATAAACACTTTCTATATACATAGGGCCTTCTTCCTGAACTCCTGCACGCAGCATAGTTGAAGTTAACAATGGAGAAGATACTGCTTTAGGGATAAAAACACCTTTAGTATCCTCCTTGTCTTTCTGATATACAAAAAGCTTTTTAACCGAATCAATTTTTGGTTGGTACACAGCCATTAATGAGTCGCAATCGGTAATCTGCTTTGTATCGAATGCTTTTCTCACATCCTGTTTAAGTGTCAATGCTTCTTTTATTTCGGGGAAAGCTTTCGGAAATAAAGCCTGAATACTGTCAATTCTGCCCAACGCTTCCTGATAAGCACCTTTTTCGTACAATGATTTCGTTTCAGCCAGATATTTAACAGCTTCTTCATTTGTCTTTTCCTGACACGAGTTAAACATCAGCAACCCGCTCACAGAGGCTAGTATACATATATATTTCTTCATAATCCCAGAATTCTGTTTTTACAAAAATAGCATTATTTTACAGCTTATAAGTCGGATTGTTGTATTTTTGCGAGAAATTTAAAGCCTTGCTGCTTTTTGTAGATAAGAAACTTAAGATGTATTTAGACCAAGAAAAAATAGAACGGTACTTCTCCGGAAAAATATTCGATATAATCAGTGAAACTGCCGACAGCATGAATCTCGAGTGCTATGCGATAGGCGGATACGTGCGTGACATATTCCTGTACCGCCCATCAAAAGATATAGATGTGGTAACCGTAGGCAAAGGCATTGATCTGGCGAAAGCTGTTGCGGATAAACTAGGTAAAGGCACAAAACTATCGGTATTCCATAATTTCGGAACAGCTCAGATAAAATATAAGAATATAGAAGTAGAGTTTGTAGGGGCTCGCCGTGAGTCCTACGAAAGAGGCTCGCGCAAACCCTTTGTTGAAGATGGAACTCTCGAAGATGACCAGAACAGGAGAGACTTCACCATAAATGCATTGGCTGTATGCCTCAACAAACAGAGATTCGGAGAACTTCTCGATCCGTTTGGCGGATTGGAAGACCTTGAACGTTGCATCATACGCACCCCACTCGATCCCGACATAACATTCAGTGACGACCCGCTTCGTATGATGCGGGGTATACGCTTTTCGAGCCAATTAGGTTTCGATATAGAACATACGACATTTGATGCTATTGCCCGCAATAAAGAACGAATAGAGATAGTATCCAAAGAACGGATTATCGATGAACTCAACAAAATAGTCTTATCTCCTAAGCCTTCTGTGGGTTTTCTGCTTCTGGATCAGACAGGATTACTTGAAATTATCTTCCCTGAATTAGTTGCGCTGAAAGGTGCTGAGACAAAAGACGGTGTGGGGCATAAAGATAATTTTTATCATACATTGACTGTTCTTGATAATATCTCACGCAAAACCGAAAATCTGTGGTTGCGTTGGGCTGCTATATTACACGATATTGCCAAACCTGCTACCAAACGCTGGGATCCACGCCTTGGATGGACATTCCACAATCACAATTTTATCGGAGAAAAAATGATTCCGGGTATTTTCCGCAGGATGAAACTCCCTTTGAACGAAAAAATGAAATATGTACAGAAACTAGTCGGTCTGCATATGCGTCCGGTGACTCTTGTCGAAGAAGAGGTAACCGATTCGGCGGTAAGAAGATTATTATTCGAAGCCGGAGACGATATTGAAGACCTGATGATTCTCTGCGAGGCTGATATAACCTCCAAAAATCAGGATAAAGTACGCCGTTTTCTCAAAAACTTTCAGATTGTCCGTCAAAAGATGAAGGATATTGAAGAAAAAGACCACGTCCGGAATTTTCAACCGCCTATCGGTGGTGAAGAAATCATGGAAATATTCGGTCTGTCTCCGTGCGCTGAGGTAGGACGTCTCAAATCATCTATAAAAGATGCTATCTTAGACGGAATCATACCCAACGAATACGAGCCGGCCTATCAGTATTTATTAAAAAAAGCAGCGTCTTTGGGTTTAAAACCGTTAAAATAGAATCATTGGTTGTCTTCACTTATATTTTTTATCTATAAGAAAAACAGTGTCCCGACATGAAAATTCGATAATTAGAAAATAAAGACTGATAACGGATAACTGATTTTGCTGTTACCTTTGTTACCTTTTTTGAAATAACCTAAAAAACGTGCAGCCGATCTAGAAGTAAAAAAGATAATGGTTGAAAAAAGCAATAAACCGAAAAATACATTTCACTTGTTACTTTTGTCACCTTTTTATGCGTTAGTCTTTTTTTAGATATACCTTAAGAAACATCTAAAACTTCTGAAAAAAGATCAGACAATAAAATCTCATATAACTGTTTTGCGTCTTCTAAAATAAAAAAACCGTTATCTTTGCAAATCGGAAAAGTCTCAGAGCAATAGTTGTTAAGACAATTGAACAACAGTAAGTTTTGAATAAATAAAAAACGGTTGAAAGTTGAATGTTAAAAATCAACAGACAAAAATCGCAGATCAACATGTTTTATCTATAAACTGAGACATGGATAACTCTGCGACCATAAAATATATTTATATAAAATAGATCAAAAGAAATAATGAACGAAGAAAAAAACCTGGTGAATCATATTGTGGCTGCATGTCAAGATCGAAAAGCAAAAAATATTGTAACTGTCGATTTGTCCGAACTGCCCGGTGCTATCTGCAAATATTTTGTTATTTGCGAAGGTAATACCCCAATACAAGTCTCTGCCATTGCAGATGAGGTAGTTGACAGTCTCAAGAAAAAATCGAACGAAAGACCTATCACAATGGATGGAATGCGTGAAGCCAGATGGGTTGGTATAGACTATGGCACAGTAATTGTTCATATCTTTATACCTGAACTTCGTGAATTCTATGATCTGGAACACCTATGGGCGGATGCTAAATTGGAGCAGATTCCTGATATAGATTAGTTCAGGGCTGAACAATCAAAACATTAAAATGTTATGAATAAACAGAATTAAAGTTCAGGGATTTTAATTTCTGTTACTTTTCAGAAGTATCATATTAAGTGACAGAAAGTATTTAATAATGCATTCAAGCGATAACCAACTGTTGCTGTTATGCTTGCAAAATCAACAAAAAGGTCTGAGGCCTTATTTTGAATTGGAAATAGATAACAAAAAAGGTCTGCGACCTTCATTATATGGAAAATAGAAACAATAAAAATCCTTTATCAAAAGGTAAAGGTCCTAAAATACCTGTTTCGAGCTATTGGATATATATCATTCTTCTAGCTTCTATTATCGGAATATACTTCTTTTCGCAAAACGCAATGGTAAAAGAAGTCGGCTGGTCTGACTTCCAAAAATACACCGAAGAGAATTGTGTTGAGCGTATTGTGGTTTACAATAAGAAGAATTCCTTGCAGGCGTATATACGGAAAGATTCGGTACAACGTGTGTTCAACCAGGAACCATCAAAGGTTGGCAGTGATCCTTCTATCATAGTAAGCATACCATCGGCTGATAAATTTTCGGATTTTTACGATAAAGTTATCGCTACTAATAAATACAAGATAGATGTAAGTTACGAAACCGGATCGGATTTTACTGATTTGCTCGTAGGCTTTCTTCCTTTTATCGTTCTTATCGGTATCTGGATATACATTATGCGCCGTATGTCGGGAGGTGGTTCCGGAGGCGGAGGCGGTGTATTCAGCGTAGGAAAATCCAAAGCACAGTTATACGACAAAGGATCGGATGCTAAAATTACATTTAAAGATGTAGCCGGATTAGCCGAAGCAAAAGAAGAACTCGAAGAAATGGTAGAGTTTCTGCGCAATGCGTCACGTTATACCGAAATCGGGGCTAAAATACCCAAAGGAGCATTGCTTGTTGGCCCTCCGGGAACAGGTAAAACCTTGTTGGCAAAAGCCGTTGCAGGCGAAGCTGATGTACCATTCTTTTCTATGTCTGGATCTGACTTCGTAGAAATGTTTGTGGGAGTTGGAGCATCACGTGTAAGAGACTTATTTAAACAAGCGAAAGAAAAAGCGCCTTGTATCATTTTCATTGACGAAATAGATGCGATAGGACGTGCCCGTGGTAAGAATCCGAATATGGGATCGAATGACGAGCGCGAGAATACACTGAATCAGCTTTTGACAGAAATGGATGGTTTCGGAACTAACAGCGGTGTAATAGTTCTTGCAGCTACAAACCGTGCCGATATTCTGGATAAAGCCTTACTTCGTGCTGGACGTTTCGACCGTCAGATCTATGTTGACCTGCCGGACCTAAACGACCGTAAACAAATATTCAAAGTACACTTACGTCCGATCAAAATAGACGACAGTGCTGATATCGAGTTTTTAGCCCGCCAGACTCCCGGATTTTCAGGAGCAGACATTGCGAATGTATGTAATGAAGCGGCTTTGATTGCAGCTCGTAATCATAAGAAAGTTGTTACCGAGAGTGATTTCACAAGTGCGATTGACCGCATTGTAGGGGGACTTGAAAAGAAAAGTAAAGTAACAACCCTCAACGAACGTAAAACAATAGCGATACACGAAGCTGGGCACGCTACTCTAAGCTGGTTTCTTGAACATGCCGATCCGTTGGTTAAGGTTACAATCGTGCCACGTGGTAAAGCATTGGGTGCAGCCTGGTATCTGCCCGAAGAAAGACAGATCACAACCAAGGAACAAATGCTTGATGAGCTTTGTGCCTTATTGGGAGGACGTGCTGCAGAAGAAGTATTTATAGGTCAAATATCGTCCGGTGCAATGAATGACCTTGAGCGTGTCACCAAACAAGCCTATGCAATGATCTCGTACATGGGTATGAGTCCGAATATTCCAAACGTATGTTTTTATGATTCTACAGGCCAGGGATATGGATTTACAAAACCCTATAGCGAAGAGACTGCGTTGATCATAGACAAAGAAGTTCAGGAAATGATCAATACTCAATACGAAAGAGCCAAAAGCCTATTACGCGAACATGCCGAAGGACATAATAAGTTGGCAGATCTTCTTCTCGAAAAAGAAGTCATATTCTCCGATAACCTCAAAGAGATATTCGGTCAGCGTCAATGGATTTCTCGTTCGGAAGAAATACTGAAAGAAGCCGAGCACCAACAGGAACCTCCCAAACAGGCGGATAAACCTAAAGAGTCTGAGAATCAGATATCGGAACCGGATGTATCACAGCCGGGCTCCCCCCTCTTGGCTTCAGAAGATCAATCAGAATAAAATTAACTGAAAAGGTATAGTTCATAAACTATACCTTTTTCATTATATTTGCAGTATTCTAAAATTAAGCAGGTGCTTTTCTGCTAAAATCATAAAACAGGTGCTAAATCTAAAGAATCTAGGAACGCGCATTTTTACCGGAGTAATATTCATTTGCTTACTAATGGGCGGTATCCTCTTCAACCAATATACTTTCCTGATTGTATTTTCAATCATTACGTCTTTGGCTCTCTATGAATTTTACGGACTGCTCAGCAAAGCCGGTAAAACACCACTAAATAAAATACTAAATACAATAGGAGGGTTATGCCTGTTTATCAGTGCATACTTCTTCTTTTCATCTACGAGCCATTCACTTATACTTTTAGTGCCATATGCTATCTATCTTCTGATACTTTTTGTGTCTGAATTATATGCCAAACACCCAAATCCTATTTTATCACTTGCGTATGCAGTATTAGGACAAATGTATATCGCCATCCCCTTATCGCTGCTGAACTTTCTGGCTTTCGGATACAAAGGATTGACAGGCTCTTATCACCATGCGCTGTTGTTAGCTCTATTCATATTCATTTGGGTTAATGATTCGTTTGCCTATCTCACAGGTTCTCTTTTCGGCAAACATAGGTTATTTGAACGTGTCTCTCCTAAAAAATCATGGGAGGGGTTCATCGGAGGAGCATTATTCTCAATAGTCGCAGCCATTATTTATGCTCAATTCTATACTGAGCTCCCATTATGGGCATGGATTGGATTTGCTGTCATAATGATCTCTGCCGGAACTTTAGGAGACCTTATCGAATCTCTGATGAAACGAACCCTTGATGTAAAGGACTCAGGAGACCTTCTTCCCGGGCACGGAGGTATTCTAGACAGAATAGACAGCGTCATATTCTCGATTCCTGCACAATTTGTATATCTCGAACTTGTTTTCTATATCATTCACTCCTGACTTTTTTCAACAGGTAAGGCTTATAAGACCTCAGCTAAACAAATAACAGATTTACAAACAGATAGATTTTATATATATATTTATATATTTTCGCATTTTTTCACTAATTTAGAAACCTATGATATTAGGATAAACGGTGCTGCTTTAAATGATCAACATCTGAATAACACTTAAAATAACACTCAAAGAAATCGAAGACAACCGCTTATTCTTACTTAAAAAAATTCTTTATTTTTGACGTAAAAACTCAGACCATGAAAAAATTACTACTATCAGGAGCCCTACTTTTGTCTGCAATGTGTGTATTCGGACAAAAGAATGACGACAACGCCTTACTTAAGAAGCTTGTCGACAAACAAGTCCTTACTCAGCAGGAAGCTGATGAAATAGCCAAAGAAAACAACAAACAATCTCAACCTGTATCCTTGTCTCAGAAAGTAGACAAGGTCAGAGATGCATTCAATACACCGTATATGAAATTTGGCGGCTATGGCTTATTGATGTACAAATACAGCGATGTATCGAATGTAAAACACGATTTTGAACCCCGTGTAGCGTTTCTTCATATGAACGGAAAACTTACCAACAGCATAAGCTACTTTATTATGGCTGAACTAGTCGATCCGCTTTTACATGAATTATATTTGGATTGGACACCTACAAAACAATTCAACATCAGAGCCGGACAGTTTAAAGTACCTTTCTCTTTAGAAAATCAAATCAGCCTCACTAATCTGGAAACCGTAATGTATTCCCGAACAATCTCCAGTTTAGTAAGCATGGGCGATGATGTGATGAAAAAACAGAACAACAGAAACAATGGCGGTCGTGACATCGGTATTCAGGCATCCGGATCATTAGCACCAATGGGTAATCACGATCTGATCCAATATTCACTCGGTGTATTTCAGGGATCGGGGATCACTACCCGCGAACAAAATAATACTAAGGACTTTGCCGGAACTCTGCTATTACAGCCCATAAAAGGCTTCAGAGTAGGAGCCGGAGCTTATTTCGGACAGGCCACATATTCAAACGATGGTGGAATTACAACTGCCGACCATGTAAGAAACCGCTGGGGTATCAGTTCAGACTACCAAACAGACCGATTGACAGCCCGTGCCGAATGGTTCAAAGGAAATGACGGAGGTATAGACCGTGAAGGAGTGTACGGCTCGCTGCTATACTATTTTGCTCCTAAAAAATTCAATGCTGTAGCTAAAGTCGATTATTACAATAACAACAAAGCTATCAACAGTGAAGTGATGGATTATACCTTGGGGTTAAACTACTATTTCTTCCCTCAATGCAGATTCCAATTAAACTACATCCATTCGAACTATTCTAAAAAATGGGGTGCAGAAGACAGTAATACTGTATATGCACAAATGCAAATCGTTTTTTAATCGAATCAACGTATAAATTATTACTTTTGCATCATATTTGAGATCTGTACAATAGGATCTGAAGTATGATGCATTTTTTTAAGAAAAAAAAGATCTCCAATAGGTTATACAAATGAAAAAGGCTTTAAAATGGATACGGAACATTGTTATATGTCTATTCGTATTCAGCATAGTACAAGTTCTTATCCTAAAATTTATCCCTGTTTATTATACTCCTCTGATGATATCGAACAACCTAAGCCAACTGTTCGATAAAGGAAGCGTGGAATGCGAACACAAATGGGTTCCTATCGAAAAGATATCCAAACACCTCCCTCAAGCGGTTGTAGCTTCAGAAGACAACCTGTTCATTGATCACTCCGGATTCGATTTCAAGCAAATAGCAAAGGCTCAGGAAGATGCCGACAAAAAAGGCAAACGATTGCGTGGAGCCAGCACCATAAGTCAGCAAACTGCAAAGAATGTATTCTTGTGGCAAGGCAGATCTTTTATCCGAAAAGGATTAGAAGCCTATTACACTGTATTAATTGAGCTGATCTGGGGCAAAGAGCGCATCATGGAGGTCTATCTCAATTCAATAGAGATGGGCGAAAATATTTATGGGGCAGAAGCTGTAGCCCAAAAACACTTCAACAAACCGGCAAGCAAACTTACAGCGGAACAGTGCGCCCTTATTGCCGCCACATTACCCAACCCAAAGAGATTTAACTCGGCGAAACCTTCGGCATATGTCCAAAAGAGAAAATACAAGATACTCAGCTTGATGAAAAAGATAGACCCTGTCGATTTCAGATAAGAGTCTGTTTTATCTTGGTTCGATACAGTATCGCCTGCATCACTCCACGCATAGACAGATATACGATAAAGGCCAGCCAAAGAGCATTATTCCCCAAATGGGATTGTAAAGAATAATAAATAACAAAGAAACATCCGGCTGCCACGAACATCGAATTCCTCATTTGACGTGACGCAGTCGCTCCGATAAATATCCCGTCCCAAAGAAAAGCAGAAAAACCTGCTATCGGCACAATCAGTATCCACATACGGTATTCTTCACAAACAGCAATAACTTCCGATTTATCGGTGAGAATACCTAAAATAGACTCTGTGAACAGTCCATATCCGAGTGTAAACAACGCAACGAAACACAATCCCCAAAGAAAGACATTCCGAATCATTCTATTAAGCTGCAAATATTGCTTCGCTCCGACAAAACGACCTGTTAGGGCTTCTGCTGCATAAGCAAATCCATCCATTATATAAGAGAACAATGTAAATAACTGCATCAATAATGCGTTTGCAGCTAAAACGATAGCACCCATTCTTGCTGATATAGATGTAAAAAACGTAGTAACCGCTATAAGTAATAGTGTCCTGATGAATATATCGGCATTAACCCGAAAAAAGGGAAGATAAGAAGACCAGTCTTTCAGCCGCTTGTAATCCAATGTCAACCTGATATTCTTATACTTAAAGAACCAGATAGCGAAAGACAATAAAAACCCCGATAACTGAGCCAAAGCCGATCCCAGAGCAACACCCCTGAGCTGCATATTGAATACATAAACAAACAAAAGGCTCAGTGATATATTGATAACATTTACAGCAATAGCAATCACCATCGGCGTACGGGCATCCTGCATTCCTACATACCACCCCGCAAAAGCGTACATACCAAGTACGGCCGGAGCAGCCCAAACATATATATAGAAATAATCGGCTGCATAAATTTTAAGCTCCTGTTCGGCATTAACCACTCTAAAGAATATTTCGAAAATAGGATATTGCAACACTACGATCAGCACTCCCGCAGAAAAAGCAATCAATAAAGAACGCAATAAAATGACACCCGTTTCCGTACTGTTACCAGCACCGTAAGCCTGAGCAGTAAAACCGCTCGTTCCCATACGCAGAAAGGAAAAACTCCAATACATAAAGTTAAATATGATGACGGCAATAGCAATGGCACTTATAAATATTTCTTTATCGAGATGCCCGACAATAGACATATCTACCATACTAAGCAAGGGTACGGTTATATTAGATATTATATTGGGAATCGCCAGTCGTAAAATAGCTTTATTCATACGGACAAAGGTAATTAGAAAAATCAGTCATCAATTAACAATTTCAAGCAACATCAAAAAGGTTACAAAAGTAACACACTTTACACTCACTTTTCGGATGATGCTTTTTGCCCCTCTGTCTCTTAAAAGGGATTTAGCCACCACCCGAAAATCCCCTTTAGGGGTTCGTGGTTCTTTTCCGAAAAGGTAACAAAGGTTACAACAAGAATGTACTTTCTGAGGTGCCAACTTTTCCCTTTTCTCAGATTTCTCCGGCTATTCAAAGAACCTTTTTTAACAAGAGAGCCTGCTCCCAAAGGTCACTTTCCCTATAGATAAAAAACGAATAAAAGGATCTGTACCCCTGAACAAAAAAGATATTTTCTTTTAGCTGTTATTCCATACTTTATATACTTGTGTGTCCATTATCAAAAGTATGCAATACACCCTCAGTCCATACAGAATTCGGTTTCGGCCTGTCAGACTCCAGTTTCGGAAAAACTTCATATATTTGCAATACAATAAGTAACAGATAGTATTCAATGACACATCCAAAAGCGATGACTATCTATCGTATTTACACTTATTAAGCCAATAATTAACAATTGCCGAAGCGAAGATGAGGCAAATAGGTCTGAGACCTTAAATTGGCTTATCAAATTATCACACTTAATCATGAATAAACTGAAAATCTCAGGTCTTTTTCTTTTCCTATTTATGACAGTCGGGGTATTTGCTCAGAAGACTGACGACTATCTATTCAAAATAGACAAAAAAACAGTCTCTGTTGAAGACTTTGAATACGCTTACCTCAAAGACCGAAAAAACAACATACAACCTCCGGTAACGATACCCGATTTTCTAAAATCGTTTAGCCTCCTTAAAATCAAGGTCGCCGAAGCCGAAGCGTCAGGTCTCGACAAAGATCCTGTATTTGTTTCGGAGTATAACAAATATGCAGAATCAACCAAAAATAAATATATCAACGATACCGCATCCGCAGAAACTGCAGCTAAGCTGGTATACGACCGCCTGCAATATAATGTTGAAGTAAGTAAAATCTATATTCCGTTTACTTCAGACAAATTGTTCCCAAAAGATACTTTGGCGGCATATAATAAAATTAAAGAAATAAGAGCATCAATCATCAATGCACCCGATAGTGAATACCGAAAAACAGCCCGCCTGTATCCGGCTCCAGAATCTCCTGCTGAAAAAGATATAGTCTGGGCAACTGCGCTTACTTCTCCCCAAATATTGGAAGACGCCATTTACAATACACCCACAGGCAGTTTATCCGAACCAATAAGAACTAATACCGGCTATTATCTGGTAAAAACATATCGCAAAAGACCCGACAGAGGCGAAGTACGCATAGCCCACATCTTGTTCCTATATCCCGAGAATGCCACACAAGCCGAAAAAGACAGCGTAAGAAGCCTTTCGCAGAGGGTTATAACCGATTTGGATGACAATCAACCATTCGAAGGGATTTGTCAGGCAATCTCGGCAGACAGGGCAACCGCTCCGAAAGGAGGCGATTTAGGATGGTTTAGCACAAGAAGTAATCTTATACCCCAATTCGACTCGATATTTTACAGCCTGAAAAAACTTAAAGACTATACCCGTCCGATCGAATTCGATTACGGTTTTCATATATTTAAGCTGATAGGAAAAGTACATCTCGATCCTTGGCCTGAGATCAAACCCGATCTGATTAGCGAAATGGAGAAACACAATCGTAATGGAGACATAGAATCTCTGAAATTAAAAAGATTATCACAAAAATATCCATATGCCATCAACAGCAAGGTGTTGAGAAGCATACTTGACATAGCCGATACACATCATGCTTCGGATAGTTTGTTCTTCAAAAATTTACCTGATTTATATAACAAAAAACTAGTAACAATCAGAAATACAGAGCATAACGTTTCGGATTTCATTGATTATATTTTCAATAATTTATCTGCAAAGTCGACATTATCTACCGATATAGTTTATGAAAAACTGGATGGATTTGTCCTAAACAAATTAACAGAAGTAAATGAAAAAAGAATCATAGATGATACACCCGAGTTAAAACATCTTTTGCAGGAGTATTATGACGGTATATTACTGTTTACCGTTATGGATAAAGAGATATGGACTAAGGCATCTATAGACACCGAAGGCTTGACCAAAACTTTCGACCGAAACAGAAATAAGTACACATGGACAGAACCGAAATACAAAGGATATGTTATATACCTAAAAGACCGTGCTGCTTTTGACAAGGCGTTAGCTATACAAAATGAATACGGTTCTCAGGATAACTTTATACAGATACTCACCAAGAGTTTCAGCAACGATTCCATCAAACCTTTATATATCGAAAAGGGTATTTGGGCTAAAGGCGAAAATGATTTTGTAGATAATACTCTTTATAAGACCGAGATAAAGAAAGAAGTAGTTGGCTATCCGTTCTTCTTCATACACGGAAAAATGTTGGATCAACCCCAGACATTCGAAGATGTAAAAGGGCTTGTGATTCAGGATTATCAGGACGCATTGGAAAAACAATGGACAGAATATATTATCAAAAAACATAAAGTAGTAGTAAATAACGAGGCCTTGAAACGCCTGACTCAAAAATATCAGCAATGACTCAATCAATCTCTGGCTCCCTAAAAAAGGCCGTCATATATTTCGCTTCAATCTCAATCTTGATGAGTTGTTCCGACAAAGAAAGTGCAGCGCCGAATAAAGACGATTCGCCGATAGTTTCTGTCAATGGAAAGACCTTGTATCTTGCCGATCTGAATAATGCAATACCATCGGGATTGAGTGCGGCAGACAGTACTCAGGCTGCGGACGCATACATAAAAATGTGGATAAAAGACGAACTCATTTATGAAAAAGCAAAACAAAACGTTACTGATCAGCAAAGTATTGACGAAATGGTTGAAAATTACCGACAGTCATTAACCACATTCACTTATCTGGAGCAGCTGCTGAAAGAAGAATTGTCGAAAAAGATAACCGAAACCGAGATGAAAGACTATTATGACAAACATCCCGAAAGTTTCGAACTGCAATCATGTTTAGTCAAAGGCTTATTTCTTAAAATACCGCAGTCTTCGTCCGAAGTTAAAAATTTCAGACAATGGTATCAGTCGAATACAGATGCTGCAAAAGAAAAAATAGAAAAAGCCTCATTGCAAAATGCCGTTATTTATGATTATTTTTATGATAAATGGGTCAACTTCGACGACATAGCCTCCAACATACCGGTATCTATCAGCGACCAAAGCCAATTTGTCAAAAATAATAAGAATTACGAAACACAAGATTCTCTGTATGTATATTTTCTGCATATCGAAGAATATGCCCTCGCCGGCTCTAAGGCCCCTTACGAATACTCAAAATCGGAGATCACTGATATTCTAATTAACAAAAACAGGGAGACCTTTTTAAAAACATTTGAAGCAGATCTTTTACAGTCGGCAGAGAACAAAAAACAAATAAAATATTACAAAGAAGAAAATACAGCCCAGAAGAAAAAATAACGATTTTCTTTTTCCGATGTGCTTCTAAAATATCAAAAAGGCCTTATACCTTAAAGAAGTATGAAATATTAATAACTTCTTTTAATATATTCAAAATATAAATTCTTTCGATTATTACTATATTTACGCCACTTTTGGTTTTTTGACTTTTTTGTTACTTTGCCAAATCGCGAGAAATGTCTCATGACATAGAATAAAAAGGTCTGAGACCTTACTAGCTTTTACTTAATAAAATACATAATGACCGTTCTTAAGAAAACCGTATTTTTCATCAGTTTGTTCTGCACGATACTATTTAGTGCAAACGCGCAAGACAATGTTATCGACCAGATAGTGTGGGTAGTCGGAGACGAAGCTATACTCAAATCGGATGTAGAAGCCGTAAGACTGCAAATGCAATTAGAAAAAGAACATTTCGACGGAGATCCTTATTGTTTGATACCCGAACAATTAGCTGTACAAAAATTATTCCTCCACCAAGCAAAAGTTGATAGTATCGATGTCGAAAACTCTACTGTCAGCCGTACTGTGGACAGACGTATCAGCAATGCAATAGCATCTCTTGGTTCTCAAGAAAAACTGGAAGAATATTTAGGTAAAACCATTTCGCAACTGCGTGAAGAGTGGAGAGAACAGGTTCGTGATAATGAAATAGTAAACAAAGTTCAGCAGAACATTGTAGGACATATAAAGCTTACACCTTCCGAAATACGTAACTATTATACAGACCTTCCTCAGGATAGTTTACCGTTCATCCCGACAACAGTCGAAATTGAGATCATCACAATGAATCCGAAAGTTCCACAGGCGGAAATCGACGCTGTAAAAAATAAACTGAGAGACTTTACCGATCGTGTAAACCGCAAAGAAACAGACTTCTCGACTCTGGCTCTACTATATTCAGAAGATACAGAATCGGCTAAAAGAGGAGGTGAACTAGGTTTTATGGGTAGAGCACAGCTTGTACCCGAATTTGCCAATGCGGCATTCTCATTGAACGACCCCAGCAAAGTTTCAAATGTTATTGAATCTGAGTATGGATATCACATAATACAACTCATAGAAAAAAGAGGAGACCGCGTCAATGTCCGTCATATTCTTCTTAAGCCAACTATACCTGCCGAAGAATTAGCGAAAACTTCTGCAAGAATGGATTCTTTGGTTATAGATTTAAATGCTAAGAAATTTACATTTGAAGAAGCTGCATCATACATTTCCGCAGATAAAGACACCCGCAACAACAAAGGGTTGATGGTCAACAAAAACGAATACAGTAATTATTCGGGAACATCACGTTTCAGAATGGAAGACCTGCCTCAGGAGGTAGCGAAATCTGTAGATAAACTTCAGGTAGGAGAACTGTCAAAACCATTCACTATGATCGGAAGCAACGGTAAGCAAACTGTTGCAATTGTAAAAGTTCGTCAACGTGTAAATTCTCATAAGGCCAATTTATCTGACGACTATCAGGTAATGAAATCCATAGTCGAAGGAAAAAAGAGAGAAGAGGTTTTGAAAAAATGGGTACAGGACAAAATCAAGACTACTTATGTGAGGATTGACGATGATTGGAAAAACTGTGATTTCCAACATTCCGGATGGATCAAAAACAACAAGTAAGATATTCTCGATCTTATAGAGAGATTACTTTTAATGGATATTTTTCTGTCCGAACGGAGTATTTCAGCTATATTTGTATATAGATAATTACACTACGGTCTGAGGCCTTTACAATGAATAAGTACATAAAACAATTTATAAACAACAGGCGCAAAATGCATATAGCAGCTATTTTGTGCCTGCTTGTTATATATGGTTCAGCACAAGCCTGGGTTCAGCAAAAAACGCAGCAAAAACCTCCGATGACAACACAAGCACCAAAGGCTCACCCTGCCAAAGGAGGGAAAAAGGTGATAGAGATAAGGAAAGCTCTGTTTCTTGACCGCAGGATAGGTTTCGAGCCGCAAATACTCAAAGATAGTGTTATCTTATATCACGACGGTATTGTCATGTATTGTGATAGTGCATATCTGGACGAAGCCGCAAACCGTTTCGAAGCATTCGGAACAGTACAGGTTGTACAAGGCGATACACTTTTCCTATACGGGAGCTACCTCGAATACGAAGGGGATATTAAACTGCTTAAAGTACGGAAGAATGTTCGTCTGGTAAATAAGGATGTAACCCTCTTCACGGATAGTTTAGATTATGATCGTGTAGGCAATATCGGCTATTATTTCGACGGAGGAATGCTTGTTGATTCACTCAATGAACTCACTTCCTACTGGGGACAATACGAACCCGGTAAACACATGGCACTATTCAGAGACAGTGCCCGTCTGACAAATCCTAAGTTTGTGATGTACACTGACACCCTACTATATGACACCCAAAGCAAAATATCGACAATAGTAGGTCCAACACGTATCGAATCGGACAGTGCAACGATCTATTCAACCAAAGGATGGTATAATACCAGTACCGAGCAGTCGTTGTTACTCGATCAATCACGCATTATCAATAAAGAAGGAGACCGGACTCTTACCGGAGATTCAATATTTTATCATAAAAAAGAAGGATACGGTGAGGTATTCGGCAATATGCATTTGCAGGATACTACCAAAAAGGTTATTCTCACCGGTCATTACGGACTTTATAACGAGAGAACCAATTATGCAATGGCAACAGATTCGGCACTTGCGATCGAATATTCGCAAGCCGACAGCTTGTTCCTTCATGCAGATTCTCTTGAACTGATAACAGATTCGATATACAGGGAAATGAAAGCTTACAAAGGAGCTCGTTTTTACAGAAGTGACTTACAAGGTGTATGCGATTCTCTTCAATTCAACACGAAAGATTCGACCTTGTACATGTATCAGAACCCTATTTTATGGAATGAAAACCACCAGATATTAGGTGATACTATACAAGTATTCTTCAACGACAGTACAATAGATTGGACTCATATATGGCCTAATGCTTTTGCGATAGAAGATAAAGACTCTATCCACTACAATCAGGTTAAAGGGCGTGACCTGAAGGCTTATTTCGAGAATAAGAGTATAAAGCATATATTGGTGTCGGGTAATGCCGAATCGATCTTCTATCCCGAAGAAAAGGACAAGTCGATGATGGGCATGAATCAGACTGAGAGCAGTTTTCTATCTATGGATTTTGAAGATAAGAAGATACAAAAGATAAAACTCTGGCCGAAGGCTACAGGAAAAATGACTCCCCTAGCCGATCTGAAACCCGAGTTAGGTAAACTTACCGATTTTCAATGGTATGACTATATAAGACCGTTGAACAGGGATGATGTCTTCCGTAAAGTACAGCGAAAAGCCGGATGGGATTCAAGCAAACGGCGATCCAACCGTACTACGACCACGACAACCCCACCTCCGGTCTCTCAATAAATTTTAAGATAAGCCTTCTTATTAACTTATAAAGTAAACAGCCGCTTTTATTGTGTCTGAAAAGTATGACATTAAAATGGTGCTGCGACTTATATAAACAACAGCAACAATGAATGATATTATACACCTTCTGCCCGATTCGATAGCAAACCAGATAGCAGCAGGAGAAGTCGTTCAGCGTCCGGCATCTGTTGTTAAAGAACTTCTCGAAAATGCCATCGACGCAGGAGCGACCAGCATACAGCTTATTATCAAAGACGCAGGGCGTACTCTCATACAAGTTATTGACAACGGTAAGGGCATGTCTCCTACTGATGCACGTTTGGCATTCGAACGTCATGCCACGTCTAAAATACGTACGGCCGAAGATTTATTCGCACTTCGTACAATGGGTTTCAGGGGAGAAGCATTACCTTCTATAGCCTCTGTAGCTCAGGTCGACTTAAAAACCAAAAGAGCTGAAGATGAGATCGGAACTCATTTGGTTATTTCAGGCTCTGTTGTAGAAAAGCAGGAAGAAACAGCTTGTGTAACGGGTAGTAATTTTTCCATCAAAAATATCTTCTTCAATGTTCCCGCACGCCGTAAGTTTTTGAAATCGAATGAGACCGAACGCAAAAATATACTGACCGAACTGGAACGGATAGCAATGGTAAATCCTGATATCGAGTTTTCGTTTATCGACAACGAGATAGAGGTTTTACGTTACCCCGCATCCAATCTTAAACAACGAATAATCAGTGTTGTCGGCAAAAGCTTCAACCAGCAACTTATAGCCATTGAAATAGAAACCACGATAGCTAAAATATCGGGATTTATAGGTAAGCCCGAATCAGCCCGTAAAACAAGGGCACTGCAATACTTCTTCGTAAACGGAAGGTACATGCGGCATCCATACTTTGCGAAGGCAATTACATCAGCGTATGAGCCGTTAATCCCAACCGGAGAGAGTCCTAATTTCTTTATATATCTGGATGTAAATCCTGATACTATAGATGTAAATATCCATCCGACCAAAACCGAGATCAAGTTCGAAAATGAGCAGCCCATCTGGCAGATACTGGCAGCCACAGCCAAAGAAGCTTTGGGTAAGTTCAACGAAGTACCGACCATCGACTTTGACACTGATGGTGCTATAGATATACCCATTCACGACAATTCGGTACAGGCCGCACGCCCTCAGATAAATATCGACCCATCATATAACCCCTTCAAGTCGCCATCAGGCAGTGTATCCCGAGGATCATCATACAATCGTCCGAGTTTCGATTGGGATACCCTCTATAAGGGATTCGAGAAGGACACGACACCCGACTATCAGGAAGAGCAAGTCATAGAATCTCCATCCGGCTTTTCAGCGGGAACTTTATTCGAAGAGCAAGTTTCTGATGACAATACAACGATACATTATCAGTATAAAAACAGATATATACTGACCTCGGTAAAATCGGGTCTGATGATGATAGATCAGCGCAGGGCACATGTGAGAATACTGTTTGACCAATTCTTACAGAATATTAAACTTAAGCGGGGTATATCACAGCGTTCACTATTCCCCGAAATAATCGAATTCTCGGCTTCAGAAGCCGCTATGATACCTTATCTGCTTGAAGATATAGAGGCTGTAGGATTCGACCTCAGCAATCTGGGTAATAATTCGTATGCGATAAACGGCGTACCTTCGGAATTGGATAAGATTAATCCGATGGAGCTTGTACACAATATGGTATCGAAGAGTATAGAGACAGGCAGTGACGTAAAAGAAGAGATACAAGAATCACTGGCATTGTCAATGGCATACGCGGCAGCAATCCCTTACGGACATAAGCTGACAACAGACGAGACATCCAATATTGTGGATAAGCTATTTGCCTCATCTTCTCATAAATATACTCCTGACGGCAAACTGATAATTACAGTCATTGAAGATACTGAAATTGAAAAACGGTTCAAGTAAGGACTGAAACCTTACTTAAACCGCTTCTTATTATTCGTATTACTATTACTCTTTTATAAAGTCTTCGGACTTGATAGCTCTGGCATAATAATAACTGAGAGCTCCGACTATGGCAGTATTGACATCCAATCCTCCGATGACCTTATCATCAAAACTTAGATCGGGCGCAGCGCAAGCATCTGCAATTAATGTACAATTATAGCCGAAGTCTTTTGCTGCACGTACTGTTGCATCCACACACATGCTTGTCATCATACCGCAGATAACCAGTTCGGTAATCCCTTTTTCCGATAAGTAACTTTGCAATTCTGTTTGTAAAAAGCTATTGGGGAAATGTTTCTCTATAATCTGTTCACCCTCTACAGGTCTTACCAGATCATATATTTCTACTCCTTTAGTTCCGGGCAGAAAAAAAGCAGCCCCTTCCCTATTCGAAATATGCTGAATATGAACGATCGGTAAATTTTTCTCCCTGAAATACTTTAATACATCCTTTGCTTTTATCGCAGCCTCATGACTTCCGACCAGAGGCATATTCCCTCCTTCAAAATAATCATTCTGAATATCTATGATAATCAAAGCTTTCTGTTTCGCGTGTACCATCCCAAACATAGTTATAATTAAAAATAAGGTCGATATTTTCTTTCTCATTCTATTCCCAAAGTCATCTTACAGATCTCAATCTCCTTTTCGTTACCGGTATTCTTACCCATTACATCCGAAAGTTTTACAGCTTGCAAAAATTCCTCTTTCGGTTTAGACTTGATTGCAGTCAGCTTTATTACGATATTAAGAGGTTTTACTCCTACATCATTCGTAAAATAAGTGCCTATACCATAGGTATCGTGAACGCGACCATTTACATAGTTTTTGATACGTTTCACTTCATCCACATTGAGGGAATCACTGTACACAATAGTCTTAGATGCCGGATCTATTCTGTTGGCTTCATAAAACTGTATTGCCTTATCTGTAAATTCGAGAACGTCACCGCTATCGCAGCGCACTCCGTCAAATAACTTCGCTTGTTTAAGGCTGAATGATTTGAAAAAAGAATCCGTTGTATATGTATCGGTCAATGTGATACCCAAACTGCCCTGAAACACATCTACCCAAGCTTCTAAAGCCTTTATATTGGCAGCTCTGTAACCAAACAATGCTCCATGATACATAAACCATTCGTGAGGCATGGTTCCTATCGGTGTAGTATTATGTTTCATTGCCAGATATACATTGCTGGTACCTTTGAAATAATCGCCCGAATTAGCCTTCAATGTTCCGACAACCTTATCGTGAACATCAAATGAAAAACGGCGGCGTGTACCGAAGTCCGAATAGTCTGCATCTATTTCGGCTAACCCTAAAGCCTTTTCTTTCGCATGAGATTCCACATCATCAGGAGCTGCTCCTGTCATGATAAAATATAACTCCGAAACCAAAGCCATCAGAGGTACTTCCCACAGAACTGTCCGATACCAATATCCTTCGATATATATTTCGAGATCACCTCCGGTCTGAGTTATATGCACTTCTTCGGGATCATACTGATACCCTTCAAGAAAATCGATAAAAGCCGGATCGAAGAAATAACAGCGTTTCGAGATGTATCGTTTTTCCTCCCTTGTCATTCTCAATGCCGACATGGCTGCAACTTCTTCTTTAAGTCTTTCCGCAAATCCCTCGGGAAATTGAGTATGCCCCCTGTTTATAAACTCATATCTAACATAAGACCAAGGATATAATTTCTGGATAGCCAGCATGACAGAGAATTTATACAGGTCGTTATCTGTGAAATGTTTTAGAATCATACCTTCAAAATGTTTTAGAATTAAACATACAAACAGCCCTATTTGTTAAGCAACAGTAAGGATTTAGTGTCCCATCTTTAAGATAATAACAAACTATGGCTGTTATACTTGCCGGACAATAAACAGTTGTGAGACCTTATTTCCGTTCCAATAATACAACATTTTCCACATGATGTGTATGAGGGAACATATCCACAGGCTGAACTTTTACCACTTTATACTTTTCATCCAGCAGATTAAGATCTCTAGCCTGAGTCGCAGGATTACAACTTACATATACAATACGTTGCGGTTCGGCAAAAAGAATCACATTGACCACATCTTCATGCATACCGGCTCTCGGTGGGTCTGTGATAATTACATCGGGCTTACCATGTTCGTTGATAAACTCCTGTGTAAGTATATCTTTCATATCGCCTGCATAAAACAGGGTGTTATCTATTTTATTGTTCAGTGAATTAACTTTTGCATCTTCAATAGCATCTTCCACATATTCTATACCTACCACTTTACGGGCTTGCTTCGCCACGAAGTTGGCAATAGTGCCTGTTCCCGTATAAAGGTCATATACCAGTTCATCACCTGTCAGTCCAGCAAAATCGCGGGCTACTTTATACAAGTTATAAGCCTGTTCGCTATTAGTTTGATAAAAAGATTTAGGCCCGATCTTGAATTTAAGACCCTCCATCTCTTCGTATATGTAATCATTGCCCCGCCATGTCAATACCTCCTGATCGGTTATTGTATCATTGGCCTTCTCATTCAGAATATATAACAGGGATGTAATCTGAGGGAAACGGTCTCCTATCGCATTTAAGATATCTTCCTGCGCCTCTTTAACGTCTTCATAAAAGACAACTATAACCATCAGTTCGCCTGTTGTCGAGGTACGGATAATGAGCGTACGCATCAGTCCGCCTTTAAACTTCAAGTTAAAGAAAGTATATCCTTTCTCATGACAGTAGTCACGCACAAAGTTTCTCACCTGATTCGATATATCATCTTGCAGCCAGCACTTGTTTATATCCAATACTTTATCGAACATACCGGGAATATGGAATCCTACGGCATCCATATATTCAAATACTTCTCCTGAATTAATCTGTTCCAGTGTCAGCCACTTTTTATTGGAAAACGTAAATTCTAGTTTATTTCTGTAAAACTGAGTCTTTTCAGAACCCAATATCGGCTGTATCTCGGGGATCTCGATATGACCTATGCGTGTCAGGTCGTTAGATACTTGATCTTGTTTGTATTTCAATTGTTCGGAATAAGGAAGAATCTGCCATTTACATCCTCCGCATATCCCGAAGTGCTCGCAAAAAGCCTCGCACCGATTGTCCGAATATTTTTCAAACCGGACAGCTTTACCCTCTGCATAACTGTTTTTCTTTCGTGTTACCTGTATATCAATAATATCGCCGGGTACTACATAAGGTACAAACACAACCATATTATCGACTTTGGCTATTGCTTTTCCTTCAGCGGCAACAGTAACCACTTCTACCGAAGGGTATAGGGGTAATGCTTTTTTCTTTCTGCTCATTTCTATTTAAGGTCTAAGACCTTCTTATTACTTTGGTAAGTTACTTTCTTCTTAATTGATACGCAAAAGTAATATATTTTATGCAAGTTTAGGGTTAGGCGTTCAATAAAGGGTTGATCAGTCTATTCTGATTTTGTAACTTTTTTTCTTCGTAAAAGCAAAAGGTTACAAAAGTTACGCACTTTATATTCACTTTTCGAATAATACTTTTTACCCCTCTGTCCCCTAAAGGGGATTTAGCTGCCGCCCGAAAAGGTAATAAAGGTTACTCCAAAATTGTACTTTTTTCAGATGACACCTATTGTCTTTTTTTATTATCACATTAATTTCTGTATAGATAAAAAACCCTCAGCTAACCAAGCCAAGGGTTTTATTTAAATCATATATTTTCAGGTTATAATCAGCTCAGACTATTTTAAATATCAGCAGCTTTTGCCCCATCTATCTTCCTTGTCACTTTACCATAAATAACTAAAGCGATGGCAGAAACAAGTCCTATACCGAAAAAGAAGAACCAGATATAATGAGCATGTTCCGTTGCATGTATATATTCTTCGGGAGTAAATCCCTTAGGATCGGGGCAATACCTATCTAACAAGAACCCTGAAAGCCCGAAAGCCAATATAGATGAGACAAACGAATGCAAATGGCTGAAACCTAAATAAAGCCCTTCTTCTCCTTTCGGTGACTGCAATGAAAAATATTCGAGAAAGCGGGGAGATATAAAGCATTCTGCCAAAGCCTGAAATGCAATACCGATAATCATCATAAGAGTTACAGGATGAATAGCTCCGAAAATAAGATCGTCACTCATCATTGCTCCTGTAGCCATTATCAGAGCCGATATAGGAATAATAAACATTCCGACCGTCATTGAAACCAAAGCCGATCGTTTCTGCATAATAGAGGTTACAACATTCACCAACAGGAACACTACAAACGGATTGACATTGGCAATCCAACCCGGCGAAGCATCTGTTCCAACCAAACGGATAACATACTTAGGCATAGTAGCATACATTTGCTGCTGTACCATCCAGAATCCGCTCACTATCAATATTAGAATAATAAGGCGTCCATTAGAGCAAACTTTACCCAATGCCCTGAATATATCCGAGAAAGATTTCCCCTGGCCTGTTGTATTAGACGATTGGTAGAAAAAATAAACAGCAATCAGAGCAAGCAATGTCATCGAAGCCGAAAAATAGTTCAGATAAACCAAACCAACATCCCCTAAACTTTTCCGTAACGGATCAACAACTGTCTTTCCTGTAAAGGCTCCGATATTTACCATCATATAAAAGATAGCAAAACCTCTTGCTCTTGTAGTCTCCGTTGTTTCACGAGCCACAGTACCCGATATCACCGATTTGATAAATGCACCACCGATAACGATCAATAGCAATACCGGAACAATAGTCCATTGCTGAACACTACCCAACAATCCCGAAAACTCGGTATCGTGTCCGAAAGTAACGAGTCCTCTGTCCTTAAAAAAAGCAGAAAATAGCCCATCGCCAGTTCCTGCTCCATACTTAACTAATCCTGCATTTTCAAATAAGGTAGGAAAAATTCCTAATCCGAAATAACCGACCGTCAGTAAAGCAAATGCAATAAGAATAGAAGTTCTGAAACCTATTTTATCGGCATAAGCCCCTACAAAAGTAGGAAGGAGGTACAGTAATGCCGAAAAGACTCCGGAGATGATTCCCGATTCGATATCAGAAAACCCCCAAACATTCGACAGGTAGATGGTTAATACAATAAATACAGCATAATACGCCAAACGCTCGAGTAATTCGACCGAATTGGCGACCCAAAAGGCTTTAGAGAATTTTGTCATAATAGTCTAGAGTCTGTTATATATAAGAATATAATTATAAGGCCTTGTCGGACCGTCTTTCATTTATATTTTTTTTTGGAGCAAATACAATTTGCACTGAAAAGAACTTAAAAAGCCTTGATATAATAAGTCAGCTTTACTGAAATAACACGGTTTGCAGATCGTGAATAGGGATCTTGTTTCTTGTTATTATATATATCTCCAAAGCCCATGTAATAACGGCCTTCGAGAGCAAAATTTCCTATTCCCGTACGGATTTCGACTCCCATTCCGGCAGTGATACCGTAATCTATCTTCTTTTGGGCTTTTAAACCATATAAGTCTGTGGAGTAAACAGTAGTATCGGCTGTAACAAGCCATTCGTCAAAAGCGTCATTAGTCTTTTCCTTGTCGCTCAATAAGATCCCGATCTGAGGTCCCAGATTGAAAAAGAAACGGGTTTTATCACCAAAGTAAATATGAGTAAGCAAAGGTATGCTGATATAATTAAGCATATGCTGATGTTTGTTAGCCACCAATGTTTCGTCAGCGAATTTAGTTTCCCATCCCATCTGCGAATAATTCAGCTCACCGATAAGTCCCACATTTTTATCGGAGATATATCGGACTGAAATTCCACCCTGATATTGCATCATGGATTGAGTCTTGAAGTTCAATTTTGTACTCGTAGGAACGATACTCATTGAAGAAAATGTAGACCCAAAGCCAACCCCGATATTCCATTCGGGAGTAAACTTGTTCTGCCCGTAAGACTGTAGAGAAACCGACAGTAATAACAAACTGATCAGCAATAATTTTTTCATTTACCGTATTCGATTTTATCTATACTACCATTCGATTTATAATGGATCAGGTAGAATCCATTATTCATGAATCCACCATCGGATCTTGTCCGTTCAAAAGTAAACGGAGTCTGTAATGACGGAACTGACAGGTTACCCATCTTATTCTGAAAATCAGAGCCATAATTCAAATAAGCAGTCAAGAAATACAAGCCGGTATCATACCCCAGCATTCCATATTTAGGATATGTATTTATCAAAGACTTATTGTTATACCAGCCCTTATAGTTCTGGATAAACCGGGATACTTTATAGTCCGAATCATTTGCATAAAACGGAGTATAAAAGTATGTATCATATTTTCCAAACTCGGCTTGATACTGATTGTAAGTCTGCCACTCGGTATGTCCGAACAAGGTGAGGCTCACACCTGGCTTTTCGGCTGTAACAGATGTTAATGCCGGAAGTACCGCCTGCAATGCCAGAACTGAACCCGAAGCTGGAATAATCACATTCTTACGGGTAGGATCTATCGCCAAGGCAAGATTAGCAGTCAAGCTCTGATTAGCCGCAATTTTCCGAATTCTCCCTCCAGAACGAGACAGATAGCTTTCAAGAGTCGATACAAATTCTTTCTTATCATCGGCATAACCTGTTATACAAATAACATTGGCTCCGGCAAATATCTGTGTAAATACCTTAGATACGTTCACATACAATTCTTCGTGCGGAGTATTAACCTGAAATACCTGTGTATTATTCTGAATCTCCTGCTTTTTGGTAGGGAACGGAATCACATATTTGATTCCTTGTTTCTGTGCAAATGCGGACATTATTGATATTTGATCGGGAGATACCCCTCCGATTACCATATCCAGATTTTTCATCTCATAAGTATCAAGCAGGCTCCTTAACTTTGCAGTACCCGTTTCCGAACCCATATCAAAAACATATACATTGGCAGATAAACCTTTTGCTTTCATTTCCTGCAAAGCAAGCAGAAACCCTTCGTAATATTCGAGAAAACGGGCACTCTGTCCTTCCGATTTATTCAGAAACGGCATTATCACGCCGATATTCAATCCGTTTATATCCTGCAAAGTAGATTTTACAGGTACAGTCTGAACATTATTTACAGATTGAGCAGTTTCGGGAATAGCAATTATCATTCCTTGCTTGAGTCCATCCCTCAACACCGGATTTAGGTCAATAAGTGCCTCGGGAGTAGTATTGTACAAACGGGATATTCCATACAATGTCTCTTTAGGCTCTACCGTATGCTGTCTCAGTTCTTTTGCTGTCAGACGGGGTTGAGTAAAAACAGGCACGGAACCACCCACATCACCCATCGGTATAACCAACCGCTGACCTACGTACAACGGTTTCTCGTTCAATTCAGGATTAGCAGCTACGATATCCTCCAATGTTATTCCATTCAGTTTACAAATCGAATACAGAGTTTCTTTGGCTTTTACAAAATGCTGACGCACTCCATTGTATTGTGCTCCTGAGTTTTGGACTTGAGTTTGAGGTGCAACTACCGTTCCATTGTCGGGAACTTTAATAGTCGATCCTATTTTCAATCCGTTTTCTATTTCCGGATTCAATATATAAAGATCTGCAACGGCTACATTATACAGCTTAGATATGGAGTAAGCAGTTTCTCCTCTCGAGACGACATGCAACCTATACTTTTTCTCAACCTGATTGAATGTAATTTCATTATTTATCCCGAATATCCCTGACGAAGCCTCTAGTGATGACACCAACGCTATACAGCTTAAAATTAGAATGGATTTAATACTTTTTAAATTCATCTTTTTATACGTTTTAAGGTCTCAGACCTTATTTATTGTCTTAGTAAGTAATTAATAACCTATAATAATATATCATTAAATACTTACAGTTACTTATGATCACAAAGGTATAAAATATAGCGGAATTCTACTATAAAAAGATTCGGGCTCAAAGATCAATTCTAAGATTTATCTGAATTCTGGCCATAATCCTGATTCGATAACCTGACGGCTCTCGTCTATCAATCGCTGGATATCATCAGCATTAAGCCCTTCGGTCGGAATCGGATCATGCACAATAATTTCCATTGTCTTTCCGAAGTGCATTGTCGATGTGTTTCTTTTCAATACGTTATAAGGACCATTCAGGGTTATAGGCACAATAGGCAGCTGCATCTGTGTAGCTATCACATAAGCCCCTTTCTTAAATCGTCCCATTTTGGCATTCAGAGTCCTTGCACCTTCAGGAAATATAACCATCGATACGCCTTCAACCAGCTCTTTTTCGGCTTTAGCTATCGTATGCAGCATCGCTTTCGAATTGGAGCTGTCTACAAAAACATGACCTGCTATTTCGGAAGCTTTCCCTACAAAAGGTAATTTTCTCAATTCAGCTTTTTGTACCCATTTGATATTCTGATTCAGATAACCATATGTCAGAAAAATATCAAAGGCGCCCTGATGGTTAGCGACAAACACATACGATTTGTCCGGATCGACCTTCGGATTCAGCTTCACCTTTATTCGGCATAAGGCAGCCCTGCAGACTATCTTAGACCAATACTTCGGAGGAACATATCCCCAGAATTTATGTTTTCCGATTGTACAGCCACACATAACCAACACTGCGGTTATGATAGTAACAATCACCAGTATCGGTGTAAATATCAACCATTGATAGAGAAAAGAGAAAACAGTCTTCATCTAAGAAACATTATTGATCAGATAAACAAAAATACATTTTTTTACAATTGTGTCATTATAAGGCTTTCCTTTTTTTACATGTTACATAACTCAAATTCATTTCATAGACGGATAAAGATATCATATCATGGATCAGCCAGTCTTGTAACTTGTAACTAAACAACAGAATTATTTCAAATACTGATTTACATTATTTACTTTTGCACATCCGATTATCGAAAACATGTCTGAAAATCTAAACGAATACAATCCTGAAGGCTCTGAATTAAGAAAGCTTCAACTAAAGATGCTTGATATTTTAATTACGGTAACCTCCATCGCCGATAAACACAATATACCCTATTGGTTGAGTGGTGGAACCCTGCTTGGAGCTGCACGTCACGGTGGGTTCATTCCGTGGGATGACGACATAGATATTGAACTTCTCTGGGATGACTACAAAAAACTGTTGAAAATTCTAAGGAAAGACCTGCCCGACAGCCTATATCTACAAACCCCAGACGACAAGGGGTACCGTTTGCTTTTTTCGAAAGTAAGAGACCGCTACTCCATTGTGCATGAAGAAGATGACAATCTCGACAGATATACCGAAAAAGGCGTATATATAGATATATTCCCAGAGGAAAGGAGTTACAAACCCCTGAAAAGTTTTGTTGATTATTTTTATGGAAGAGGATATCGGCGAATAAAAAGAGGACGCCCTTTTCACTCTTTCAAATATTTTTTCGAATATTCGACTTCATTGATCATGTATCCTTTAGGAGCTGTATTCAAATGGGCTGCACGATTATTCTGCACGGTAACCAAACCTGATAATATATTACACAGCTACGGTATAGGGAATACCACAAATCATCATGCATCGTATATGTTCCCGACGAGTACCATCGTATTCGAAGGAAAAGTATTTTCGGCTCCTGCAAATCCTGATGCATACCTAAGTAAACAGTATGGAAACTATATGCAGATTCCGCCGAAAGATGAACGGGCGACACACTTTCTGAAAGTCACCTACAAATAAACAATAACAACTGTTCCCGTTGTTTATGCTTGAAGGCTCAACAAGAAAGCCCGAGATCTTAACGTAAGGCCGAAATAGCCTGCTGAATAAGAGGTTTCATCAAGGCATAGCCTTTTGCGTTTGGATGTATATCGTCCGGAATGTATTTTCTTGCCATTACCCCCTTGTCTGTAAGCATAGGAGCAAAACAGTCGACATGCATAATATGCTCTTTCAGGGCAAATTCTTTTATTTTCAGATTGAGACTCTGTGTCCGCTCCTGTGGATTTTCGATATGAATTCCCCACCCGAATGCACTTGTATAAGGAACCGATAGCAATATGACCTTAATTCCATGGAAATCGGCAAGTTCTGTCATTTCTATTATATTCCGCATTGTTTCATCCTCATTATAAGGACCGCTTTCGTATTCGGAGATATCATTAAGTCCCCCTTCTATTACTACAATCGAAGGTTTAAGAGCGATAACATCCTCTTCGAACCGAGCCAATATCTGACCGGTAGTCTGCCCCCGGATACCTTTGCTTATATAATGATTGTCTGCAAAAAACAACGGATCTTCTTTCTCCCAATATTCAAATATTGAATCTCCTATAAAAACCACCCGTTCTGAAATATCTGACATAAGTTAAAGCCGCTATCTTTTTTCACTATAACTTTTTCAATACCATTTTTTGCTTTAATGCTGAATTTATCTTATTGAAAAAGTCTTTAATTTCCTTATATTTACTTTTATCATATTGACCCGAATAAATGTCAATCATCTGATTATACAATATCCGGTTATCTTTTTTCTCACTCTTACATGTAAATAACCCGAAAGAGCTGTCAATGTTCATTTCTTTGGGTAAAGATTCCACATCAAAGCCTTCAGGCATAACAAATGTTATAGATATCGTATCGGTAAAACCTTTGCTTATATAAATATCATGAGCCCTGTTTTGAGCTGTCAGGACAGGTATCCCTGATTGCTTCATCGGATAAATGGGCACAAACAAACGGCTTCCGGTTTTACTGGCAAAATCAGCCGCAGTAAATGGAGCAGATAATGATACCGACGGATATTGGGACTTATCAACGGAAGCTTCTATCTGCCCAACCTGAACTTTGGGTATCTGTACATTAGAGTTTATATAGCGGATCAGGCGTTCCCTGTCATTTGATTCTATCACTGAAAAACTCTGCTCGAATCCATCCAGATATTCTTTCAGAGCTAAGTCTCCTGTTACGCCTCCATTTTCATCAAGAACGAGTTTCACAGCCGACTCTATCTTATTTTCCTTGTCAGTATACGATGGTAACCGTTTCAGTACACCACCTTCGCTTGTAATAACCAGCGCATCATGTCCGGCAATGTCCTGATGTATATATCCGAACGGCAAAGTCTGATTTGTACACTCAAGCCAAAGGCTATCTTTTCCGTCAGGAACCATCAGTATGACATGGTCTGCCTGATTAAAATTTGGATAATCTGCAAACAGTTCCTTTTCTTTTAAACTTATCACACAATAATAAGACGGAATGTCAATCGCTTTCAACAGGGCTCCCATGTAATTCGTTAATCCTTTACAATCACTGAATCCAGACTTCGAAACAGTCATGGCATCCATCGGCTGAAATCCGCCTATTCCCAACTGAATACTCACATACCTGGTATTTTTCTGCATGTATTCAAACACTGCCTTTACCTTTTCTTTGGACGTTTTATACTGTACAGTCATATTTTTTAACTGATCGACCAAAGCTGGCGGCAACTGATCACGGCCCTTCAACAGCCCGTTAACCCATAACCCGTAATTCTTCCAGTCGGTCATATTTCCACAGTACGAATCATAACAAAAATCAGAAGGAGCCATCAATGTCCTTGGAAAAATCGCTCTGTACGAGGGAGACAATGCTTCATATTCTACCGCAGGTAAATTTTCAGCCGAAGCCGTATATACGACAGAAGCTGCGGTCTTTTCTTCCGAAAGTACCAGATCTCCTGAACTGTATTTCCGTAAAGTCAGGTTAGAGGGAACTTCAATCCTTATTGAGCTGCTCTCGACTGAGGTATAGAATCCAAGATATGGATAAAAAGGAGGATAAACGACTATCCCGTTTTTCCATTTCTCCTGACATTCATATTCAACAGTATAAGGATAAGCTGCACTTTTATATGAATACATAATATCAACTGCATCAGTCGCTAAAGCTCCGTCCGAAATAGTAGAAGTAATAAGATCACTCTTTTTGATCTTCCTGACAACGTTTCCGGCAGCATCTCTAACTATTCCCGAAAAAGAAGATAACTCACGGAACTTATCACCACTAAAACTAAAATCACCGTATTCTTCTCCCTGTTTGTTCAGCACGGTAATCACCTTTGTGTATTTGTAAACAGCATGGTTTATATCCGATTGGACAAAATCCTGCCGGTTTAACCGCACTACAGCATAAGCATTCTTTTTCAAACTATCGGCAATTTCCGATACCGGATAAGACAGCTTATCGGCACTGTATGCAGAAAAACTGAACGCAATAACAAGTATAAACAAAACACAACGGAAAGCTTTATTAATCATAGCCTTATTTTTATAATGCGACTTTTTTCAACACGATCTGATTTCCGCTCTGTTGTACGATTTTAGCAAAGAAGTCCTGCAAATCGGGATAGGTATCCTGTAAAAGGATCAATTTATTGATCTGTAAACTGTATTGTAATTGTATTTTATTTCCGGAAGCCAATACACGATATAGAAAGATCAGATCATTATCGCCATACACCACTTTAGCCGACTGAGGTATTTCTTCTACAGTATAGTTATCAGGTACATTAATTGATATTATTTGCTTATAATCCGTTACACTTCCAAAATTAATTGGAAATTTACGGGTCTCAGCTTTAAACGGATTCTCTGTATATAATTTTTCCACCAAGGGATTTAAATAAATCATATCGCCGTTCTCCTGCTTATCTTTAAGATAGGTATAAGCTATTCTGACATCCGTACCTGCTGTATCTATTCCGTTGATCGAAAAGTCTTCTATTTCACCACCGCCGAGCCTCGATGTCAGTTTCTCTATGTATTCATTCCGGTCTTTATAGTTTTCATACGAATTTTTAAATACCAAAGCAGCCTCTTCTCTCATCACATCTCTTACGGTCATCTTCATTTTATCATCGGTAAAGCCTATTGTGGCAATCATTCCATAAACAGATTTTGAACATGACGACAAGTCATTCCATCCCGAATAGGCTGCATCAATTATACGAGCTTGTTGCACCATACATTTTTCGGGTAAAACATTCCATGCTCCGAATTTTGCAGCAGCATCGGTATAAAATAAAGATGTATCTATTTTCACTGCGGCAATCGTGTAATTCAATTCCGACACCGATGGATTAGCTAAAGGCAGACGTCCTTTGTTTCTTACACTCATTACCACAGGATAAGCCTCAAAACCTCCTGCTTTAAGGGCATTTATCAATAAGAAATTAAGGTCGGCACTATTTCCGATTTTCTTATTCAGGGCATCTTTCAGATTTATAGGTTCCAAATCATTCTTCTCGTTCCATTTGACTTTTGCTTTCACTAAGTCAAGAATTTCGGAAGCTCTCTCGATTGTCTGACCTTTGTTTGAGATTTCATCCTTAAACAATCCGCTTTTTTTCAGGTTTCCGCCGAAAGATGACGCATCCAACAAACGCTTGTCGACATCAGACCATGAGGCAGTCAGGGATTTTATGGTTGACCACGGATATTTTATAGATCTCAATTCGAAACTAACCTTTGTTATATAATCATTCAAAGACCAAAGGAAGGGCTCGTCTTTTATTGCGGGTATATTTTGCCCGGAAAAATAGTATTTTTCCGCTAATACAGACACTCGGTCTGAACGCATCGATCCATTATCATCCCTGTAACTGACATGGAAAGATACATTTTCGGGAGTCCTTTTGGTTGCTATTCCTTCATATCCCTGCATATTTACGTTATACGAATAATATTCGGGTATTATAATTTCATATGAAGTATAAAGAGTCGGCACTGAAGCCTGAAACACAAATTCACGCAATTCATACAGATATATGGAAGTTATCGTATATTTATATTCTACAACCGACCCTACTTTTGCTCCCGGCATGGAGAATTTTTTAACTTTCCACAAGTTTTCGACATCTTCATCGAAAATATAATCGTTTGACAACTTTGTCTTTACGATCTTGCCATTTTCCAGATTATATGTAGTACCACTCAAACCTATGATCTTTTCGCCGGTAGACCGGCTTTCCTGATAATACGAAATACTCTGATTACAAAGATCAAGCCCCTCGTTTTTAAGAATTTTCATGCGGACTTTCAATGTATATTCAAACTGAAACCCATTCACTTCATTATAGATAAAACGGGTCTCTCCTTCTTTGGATAAAATAACGGCAGAAGCAGTAGAATCCTGCGGATAAACTGTCATATTCAGCTCATCCATTGTCGCATTACCAAATTTAGTTTGAGAATAGGATAAACATGTAGAAACCAATAGCATCAGTATTAAAAAGCCTGCGTGTGTTTTCATAATTATCTTTTTGTGTTTACTTACGTAAAAGTATATAAATTTTTAATAAAAAAAACATTTATACAATTACTTTCACAGAAACGAAACACACAAATATAGAACACAATACTAAAGTCTTTGAAATCTGTTCTGCAAAAGGCTTTAAAAACTTTAATAAAGTCAAAAAAAGCCTTAATGAACCCATCGTTTGACGTTGTCTGTGCATCATTATGCTAAAAAGCAAGTCTTATTTCTGATTTCAGATTATTAACAGACTAAACATTTTTCAAAATAAGACTGTTTACATTTCTAAAGGTTTATCTGAAACAAGACATCTTTTTTCTGAAACAAGCACATGAAATATATGAATCACTATGAGATATAATAAAATCTTTATTTTTTCGGCATGCTGTATACTATTACTTGCGGCCTGCAAAAAACACGAAGTAAAACCTCCGGTTGTAGAAGTCGAAGACGTTTCGAACGACAACATTCAAATATACGGCGAATATGTAGGGCTTATAAAAGCAGCCCGCAAAGTAGAGATCCATGCACGTGTAGAAGGTTTTCTTGAAAAAATGACTTTCAATGAAGGAAAAAAAGTATCTGCCGGAGAACCTTTGTTCTATATAAACAATGCTCCATACAAAGCCAGGGTAGAAAAAGCCAAAGCCCAGCTAAAAAAGGATGAAGCTCAGGCAGCCAAATCGCAGCGCGATGTGGAAAGACTGCGTCCGCTATACGTACAAAATGCAGCCAGCCAGCTTGATCTGGATAATGCCGAAGCCGCTCTCGATATGTCAAAAGCAAGTGTGCTGATGAGTAAGGCTGACCTCGAACAAGCCGAGTTGGAACTCAGTTATACTGTTGTTCGGTCTCCGCTCTCGGGGTATATCAGTGAGCGATATGTAGACATCGGCACATTGGTCGGAAAATCAGGAACATCACTACTCGCAACAGTAGTACAAAGAGATACAGTACAGGTTGACTTTAAATTAACATCTCTGGATTACCTGAGAAGCCAACGGCGTAATGTACACTTGGGCGAACAAGACAAAAACCGTTCATGGCAGCCAACCGTTACAGTAACACTTGCCGACAACAGCGCATACAGCGAACAAGGAATCGTAGATTTTGCATCACCGCTGGTAGATCCCAAGACCGGTACATTCGGAGTACGGGCTGTATTACCAAACCCCAATCAGGTATTATTGCCGGGACAGTTTACTCGTGTAAAGTTACTGCTTGACGTTCTCGAAAATGTAATAGTAGTCCCCCGAAAAGCCATATCAATAGAAAAAGGCGGTGCTTTTATATTTGTGATCTTACCGAATAATACCGCGGAAAAACGCTATATAGAAACAGGTCCCGAAGAAAATAACCGTATAGTGGTAACAAGGGGATTAAGTAAAGGCGAAAAAATAGTAATAGAAGGCTATCAAAAACTTACCCACGGACAAACAGTTATAGCCCGTACCCCTGACGAAGAGAAAAAAATCGTCGATAAGGAAAAAAGCCGTCTCGAAGAAAAGAAGGAGGCTAAACAATGAAAGCTGGATTTTTTATCGACCGACCTGTTTTATCAACAGTGCTATCTCTGTTTATTGTTATAATCGGGGTTATAGGGATCATCCTGTTGCCGATCGAGCAATATCCTCAGATAACTCCCCCTGTTGTAAAAATCAGTGCTTCTTATCCCGGAGCAAATGCAACGACCGTTTCTCAGGCGGTTGCCACCCCTATCGAACAGGAACTGAATGGTACTCCGGGTATGATATATATGGAATCGAGCAGTTCCAATTCGGGCGGCTTATCCATAACCGTCACTTTTGATGTAAGCACAAACGTAGACCTCGCTGCCGTTGAAATTCAGAATAGGGTAAAACTAGCCGAATCCAGATTACCTGCGGAGGTTCTACAAAATGGAATTTCAGTAGAAAAGCAGGCTCCCAGCCAGCTGATGACTATCGCTTTAACTTCTTCAGATGCAAAATACGATGAAATATACCTGAGTAATTATGCCACAATCAATGTTCTGGATGTTATCCGTCGTATTCCCGGAGTAGGACGTGTTTCGAATGTCGGCAGTAGGTATTATGGCATGCAGATATGGGTATATCCTGATAAGCTTGCCAGTTTCGGTCTTACTGTAAAAGATTTGCAAGATGCATTGAAAGACCAGAACAGAGAGTCTGCCGCAGGAGAATTAGGCAAACAGCCGATTGTAAATGTAGATGTGTCGACTCCTATTACAGCACAAGGGCGTTTATCCACAGTAGGTCAGTTTGAAGATATTGTAGTCAGAGCCAATAACGACGGATCTTTTATCCGTATGAAAGATGTCGCACGTGTATCGCTCGAAGCATCATCATACAACACCGAGAGCGGATTGAACGGCAAATACGCCACCGTACTGAGCATATATATGCTGCCCGGCGCAAATGCTATGCAGGTTGCCAAAGAAGTAAAAGAAACATTGGTAAATCTAAAAGCCGATTTCCCAGCCGGGATTGATTATCAGATACCGTTTGATATGACCAAATATATATCAGAATCTATCCACGAAGTGTACAAAACTTTATTCGAAGCATTATTTCTGGTAATCTTGGTTGTATTCCTATCCTTACAAAACTGGCGGGCATCACTGATACCTATTATTGCTGTACCGATATCACTGATCGGAACATTCGGCTTTATGCTCATCATGGGATTCTCGCTCAACATGCTTACCTTGCTGGGACTGGTTCTGGCTATCGGGATTGTTGTAGATGATGCAATAGTCGTCGTCGAGAATGTCGAGCGTATTATGGAAGAGAAAAGAGTTTCGGCACGGGAAGCCACGCATATGGCCATGAAAGAATTGGTCGGGGCATTGGTTGCTACTGCTCTTGTATTGGCAGCGGTATTTGTTCCCGTTAGTTTTCTCGATGGTATAACAGGATCTTTATACAGGCAATTTTCGGTAACTATTGTTGTATCCGTAGTTATCTCGGCAATCGTAGCATTAACACTCAGCCCTGCGATGTGCGCACTGATACTGAAGCCCAATCATAAGGAAAAGAATATCGTATTCCGTAAAATAAACGAATGGCTCGCCAAAGGCAACACTAAATACGGAAACCTGCTGGTGAGAGTCATCAACAACCCCCGTCGCATTATGTCAGGATTCGGTATGGTGCTCATTCTCATTTTCGTATTTAACAAAATGACCCCGACGAGCTTTATTCCTCAGGAAGATCAGGGATACTTCACCGTTGAACTCGAAATGCCGGAAGGTTCGACTCTCGAACGTATGCGGACTGTTACAGACCGTGCAATAGCTTATCTTGATGATCACGATGCGGTAGCTTATGTTCAGAATGTAACAGGCTCAAGTCCCCGAGTAGGTACTAATCAGGGTAGAGCCACTCTTACCGTTATTCTTAAATCGTGGGAAGATCGCAGCGAAAGTGTTGAAGAGGTAATGAAAGATGTACAGAAAGAATTTTACGACTATCCCGAAATACGGGCTTTTGTAAGTAGTCCTGCTGCCATACCGGGACTTGGAGGTGCAGGCGGTATAGAAATGAAACTTCAGGCACGATCGGATGCTACATGGGACGATCTGGTCGCGGCAACCGATACATTTATGCTGTATGCAGATAAAGCCAAACAATTTTCGAATGTTTCTTCGTCTCTGCAATCCGAAATACCGCAGCTATATTTTGATGTAGACAGGGATCAGGCAAAACTGTTAGGAGTACCCATCGCCGATATATTCTCCACGATGAAGGCTTATCTGGGTTCTGTATATGTCAATGACTTCAATATGTTTAACCGTATTTATAAAGTTTATATACAAGCCGATCAATCATTCAGGGCAACAGCCAATGATATCAACCTGTTTTTCGTAAAGGCAAGCAACGGCTCAATGATACCTCTGACCGCATTAGGCACAACCAGTTATACGACAGGTCCCGGAAACATCACCCGATTCAATATGTACACCTCATCTTCGATACAGGTTACTCCTGCATCCGGGCACAGTTCCGGAGAGGCCATGTCTGCTATCGAAAACATTGTAAAAGACAAACTTCCCGATAATATCGGTTTAGCGTGGAGCGGATTATCTTTTCAAGAACAAAAAGCAAGTGGACAAACAGGGATCGTTATGGGACTCGTATTCCTGTTTGTATTCCTATTTCTTGCCGCCCAATACGAAAGCTGGACTGTACCGATTGCCGTGCTATTGTCCATGCCGATCGCAGTACTCGGTGCTTTTGCCGGTATCACATTATTAAGGCTTGAAAATGACATTTATTTCCAGATAGGATTGGTAACCCTCATCGGATTGGCGGCAAAAAATGCCATTCTGATTGTAGAGTTTGCCAAAATACAGGTCGATGCAGGTATGCAGCCTGTATTTGCAGCGGTACAAGGAGCCAAACTCCGTTTCCGTCCTATCCTGATGACATCTTTTGCTTTCATCTTGGGTATGCTCCCAATGGTTATAGCTTCAGGACCCGGATCGGCAAGCCGCCACTCTATCGGAACAGGTGTATTCTTCGGGATGATTGTTGCCAGTACATTAGGCATTGTAATGATTCCTTTCTTCTTTGTGATGGTTTATAAAGTAAAGAATAAGTTCAAAATACCCGAACTTAAATTTCCCCGTTTCATATCACAGAGATTCAAAAACAAAAAGAAATGACAAAAATTAAATACATTATCGGCTTTATTTTATTGAGTAGTATCTTTCTCGGTTCATGCAAAATCGGGAAATCGTACCAGCGCCCTGTAATGAGCGATATGCCCGACACTTTCGAAACCGACGGATTACAAGACGGATCTATTGCCGATATCGGATGGAGTACACTTTATTCGGATACTATCCTACAGCAACTGATCGGGCAGGCATTAGATCACAATAAAGATGTACTGATCGCCACAGCCCGTATCAAAGAGATGATAGCAAACAAGCGTATCTCTTTTGCCAATATGCTGCCCGAAATAGGATTAGACGGACTGGCTCAGAGGGAATACCTTAATTATGGCGGAGACAATAAGAAATTCACACCCGAAATTCATGCAGATATCACATTCGGATGGGAAGTAGACATCTGGGGAAAACTACGATGGGCAAATGAAGCAGGTGTTGCCGAATACATGCAGTCGGTAGAAGCTCAAAAGGCATTAAGGCTTACGATCATATCTCAGGTAGCTCAAAACTATTTCGAACTGAAAGCTTTAGACCGTGAACTCGAAATTGTAAAACAGACTCTTGAAGCCCGTAAGGAAGGTGTGCGTTTTGCAAAACTCAGGTTCGAAGGGGGCTTAACATCCGAAATAACTTATAAGCAGAGCATTGTAGAATTAGCTCGTACCGAGACCTTGATTCCAAGCCTTGAAAACGAAATAAAGCTGAAGGAGAATGATTTATCCACCTTATTAGGGAGATTTCCCGGTGAAATACTAAGAAGTAAGACTGACATCAGCAAAATACCCACGCCGCCTAATCTTCCGATAGATCTACCATCTACCCTTTTGAAAAGACGACCGGATGTTGCCGAAGCCGAACAACGGCTGATCGCTGCCAATGCAGAAGTGGGGGTAACCTTGACCAGTATGTTTCCGAGTCTTAAATTAACAGGAAGAGTCGGTGGAGAAAACTCCGAATTAGCTAATTTTCTCAAAAGTCCCACATGGTTTGTCGGCAGTGCATTGACCGGCCCATTATTTAACTTCGGGAAAAATAAGGCAGGACATAATGCAGCAAAAGCAGCTTATGAGCAAGAGATATACAGCTATGAGAAAACCGTTCAGAATGTATTCAAGGAAGTAAACAATGCCATCAATAGCTTTCAGAAGGCAAAAGAAGTACGTGTTTCACGCGAAAAGCTGTATGAGTCAGTACAATCTTATCAGAATCTGTCGCGTCTGCAATATGTGAACGGCATCATTTCATATATGGATGTACTGGATGCCCAGCGTCAGCTGTTTGATGCCGAAATATCGTTAAATGATGCTATCCTGGCAGAGCTCAACTCGGTAGTTATGCTGTATAAAGTTTTAGGCGGAGGCTTGAAGGAATGATAAAGATAACCGGCTCAAATATATTTAGCTAAAGAATGTATTTATGCTGTTTTATTCAGTAAGTTTGCAGTTCATTCATAAGCATTCGAATAACAATGGCACTTTCGCAAAAACAATTAGGTCATATAACCATGTTTTCGGTTGTATGCTTTTTCGCAGTCAATATTCCCGTAAGTAAGCACATGCTTCAATCGGGTTATATCTCCGCCTACGGGCTGACTCTTGCCCGAATCACTTTTGCGGCTATTGCATTCTGGACAGCATCCCTTTTTACTACGAAAGATAAAGTCGAACGGAAAGATCACCTGCTGCTATTTGCCGGGGCATTATTAGGTATCATATTCAATCAGGGCTTGTTTATCTTCGGATTAAGCAATACCTCTCCGGTAGATGCTTCCATCATTACAACCAGCACCCCCCTTTTTGCAATGGTTATTGCTGCACTGGTGTTAAAAGAACCGATTACAACCCAGAAAGTATCAGGTGTATTTCTAGGCGCAGTCGGGGCAATATTCCTTGTATATACAAGCCATCATGGAGATATAACGGCCGATTCGAGTATGAAAGGCAATCTTTCGGTAATGGGTAGTTCGCTCAGTTATGCGACCTATATCGTTATCACACGCCCATTGTCTTCGAAATACTCTGCAATAACTATCATGAAGTGGATGTTTCTGTATTCGGCTGTATTAGTTGTTCCGTTTTTTTATAGAGACCTGATAGAAGCCCCATTATTTCAGCAGAGCGAAACAACACCATTTGTTTTGATAGGATATACATTACTCTTTGCCACATTTATAGCCTATATGCTTATCCCCATTGCTCAGAAACGGATAAGACCTACCACCATATCCATGTATAATAACATGCAGCCGCTTATAGCCTCTTTTATTGCTATTATATTGGGACAGGACTCATTCTCAGTAGAGAAAGCCATATCGGGAGTTCTTATTCTGGGAGGTGTATATCTGGTAACACAAAGCAAGTCGAGAGAAGATGTGCTGGCTGAAGAGACAAGATAAAGTCTCAAGAAAAGATCTTGATTCTATTAATATTAAAAATAATATATATATTTGCACCAGCTTAATAAAATAATACTTACAGTTAATCAAGCAAATGATTAAAAATTTCACACATACAAACTCCACAATCAATCTAAAAATTAACGTTTTGGATTTGGCTATTTTGTGTGAAATATTAGAGAGAGAGAGAGAGAGAGAGAGAGAGAGAGAGAGAGAGACGCACCTGGCGTAATAAATAATCAAAATTTTCTATTGTGTCAAAATAACGGAGCCTATTTTTATGCTTCGCATATACAGTTAGCAGTCATCAGTGAACAGTCAACAGGCGTTTTTTATACCCCTTGCTGTCGCTCGTTGTTTCGCCCATACAGACTTCTGGCCTTTCCTCCATTCTTGGCTTACCAAAAACCATATACCAATTATATAAACCGACCGGACAAACTGTGTATGACAGTCTTGTTGTTATTTTGTTGTCGTTCTGATTCTGCTGTCAGCATATCCTTGTCCGACAATCGGTTTCATTATGCAGTAAAGTGCATAGAATGCACTTTACTGCATTTTTCAGCTAGCCGCCAACAGCTAACAGTTATCAATGATTATCTAAGTTACAGATACGCTACTACTACCTTAACAACTCGAAATATAAACAACAACAAGGTCTCAAGGCCAAAACAACACTCAAACAAAAGACAATGAAAAAAATTTATTTTACGGCAATAAGCTTATTATCTATAAGTTTATTACATGCCCAGGTGGGAGTTAATACAGAAACCCCGAAAACAACATTCCACATAGTACCTACCAAGACAGATGGCTCGACAGCCGAAGGTATTATAGCTCCCAATCTGAGCCGTGCTCAACTCATCGGCAAAGATACCCGATACAATGCAGACCAACGGGGGGCTATCGTCTATGTGACTGTTGCCGACGGTACTGTCAGTACGAAAACAACAAATATAGACAAACCCGGATATTATTATTTTGACGGCAGTCTGTGGCAGCCCTTTACCAGTGGTTCCGTTACTATTCCTAACGAGCCGTGGCTGGTGCAGGGAAGCAGCACACAAGCTACCGGTAATACTCAGAATATTTATCAGGCAGGTAAAGTAGCTGTAGGAGTCTCTCTGACTAGCAGTTCTGCCAACGAAAACTTTTTTGTGGAAGGCAAATCCAGATTGAACGGAACTGTAGGCATCGGGAAGGCTTGTGACAATCCCTTTATTTTAGACATAGCAGGCGATACACGTACCCAAAATGTCAATTTGCCAGCTAATTATATGTTAGGAGCATCTCTTACTGATGTATTTACGTATGATGCTAAGCAGATGGGACACTATTCTCTTAAATGGATTTCTGATTCTTGGACTACAGCAGGCAATTCTCTCTGGATGGCCGCATATGGAGGTATCAAGTTTCTTACACGTGGAGTATACCGTATGGGAATATCTACAACAGGGGAGATCGGCATCAACAGAACTCCTGCGACAGGTTACATTTTGGCTATACAAGGAAATACACACAATGGCGGGACCCTGACTGTTACCGGAGCTACCACCATAGCCTCGTCCGGGACATTTACTCTGGCTGGCAACGGGGCAGCAGCAGGAAAATACCTTATGTCGGATGCAACTGGTAAAGCAACTTGG
>NZ_KE384530.1:0-111756 GCF_000426485.1 Indolivaga capnocytophagoides DSM 22835 | reverse complement strand
CTGGGCGGGGCGTTGAACAAAGCGACAACCATAACAGGTACAACAACCAATACGCTGACTTTGAATGTGCCTACTATCATACCCTCGTCCGGTACGTTTACTCTGGCTGGAAACGGGGCAGCAGCAGGAAGATACCTTATGTCGGATGCAGCCGGTAAAGCAACTTGGACAGCCATAAGTATACCGACTGTACCGACCGAGCCCTGGCAGGTACAGGGTGGCACAACACAAGCAACGACCAATGCCCAGAATATCTACCAAACAGGGAGCGTGTCTATCGGTTCTAATTCGGCCGGATCGTACAAGTTCCAGGTTACCGGTACAAGCAATATCACCGGAAATTCGAGGGTAGCAAGTTCTACCGTAACAGGTAACGAAACGGTTGGCGGTACGCTGGTTGTTACCGGAAAAACCACTCTCAACGGAGACCTCCAATATACTGGCCATGGTGCTGCTAATGGAAATGTGCTCTCCAGCGACGCTTCGGGAAATGCCACCTGGAAGAATGCAAATATGCTGTCGGGGAGTTGGTTTTATCTGCCGTCAATCAATCTCGATATGGGATCCACTTCTGCCAAAACTGCAGACCTGTTCAACCTGGGGGTAAAGCAGCTGCTGGCTGCAGGAACTCTTATCGCCGGCAGCCCCAGTGCAGCCAAACCGACACTGCCTACAACAGCTGCGGCTTACGATTACTTGGTGGTAGGATCCAGCGGACATATAACATCGGTTAGTATAAATGCCAACGGCGTAATGACATATACTCCTACAACAATAAATCCCCCGATAGATGCATATGTAAATATCATTGTTAGGGTTAAATAAAACAGAAATAATGAATATGAGAAAAAATATATTTATAATATTGATTTGTTTTGCATACTTATCCACTTATGCCCAGAAGGAAACATCTAACTGGACATTCGGGGCTAATTGTGGACTAACATGGAATACAACACGCAGTCTTGCATGTACGGGATTGGCGGGAACTCCCAATGCTACACTAAGTGGGCTGCCTAATAATATTACCAGCAGCCTAAATAATTTAGAGGGATGCGCTACACTATCTAACAGCGATGGTGTTCTCACTTTTTATACGGATGGCATGCGATTATTCTATAAAGGAGTAGCAATTGCTACTGATTTATTAGGTCATATATCTTCTGCACAATCCGGGGTCTTTTGCCCTTATCCCGGATCGCCGGAAAAATGCTTTGTGATTGCAGTAGGTGCAATGAGGGCTAATAATCTATCCTATACAGTAGCATATGAAGATCAATATGGAGGTTGGATAGAATCGGGCAAAAAAAATATTCTTTTTCAAGGAGCAAAAGGACTTACCGGAGAGAATATTGCAGTAGTACATCATCAAAACGGACAAGATTATTGGGTGATAGCAGTTGGTCAAGGTGGATATGAGATAAGCCCTTCGTATTTTAATGCTTGGTTAGTAACAAAGAACGGGGTATCAACTACACCTGTTTCAACATCCTTTAACCTCGCATACAGAGATCAGTTCGGGAGTTCCGGCTACTTGAAGATAAGCCCGAACGGGAGACGCTTTATCCTAGCTACTTATCCTGATAATCGTTTTTGGTATGGCGATTTTAATTCTGCAACGGGAGCCTTCAGCAATATAAAAAGTATCGCTGATTTTAATGGTACTGATTTGGCTCGACCTTATGGTGTAGAGTTTTCCTCTGACCAGTCTGTTGTATATTTTACTGACGAAAACGGTTTATATGCTTTTAAAGCTGATGAATTATTTGCTTCTAATAATATATCAACTGTAACCAAAAAGAAGTATAGCTTTACATCGACATTCGGTAATAGTGGAGCTATCCAATTAGGACCCGACAAACGGATATATTGGAGTAAAACTGGCACAAAATATATGTATATAATAGACAATGCTAATGATTATAATAACATCAAAATATATCAAACACCCAATAACTTTCTTTTAGGGAACTGCACAACGGGACTTCCTACTTTTTCAGCCAGTTGGTTCTCCACACCCAGAGGAGTAATGCCCGTAAACCCCACGCTGCGCACGAAAAGTTATTGAACTTTCGTCCCCACAAAGTAAAATCATTCACTACAACTTCATATCCTATTTAGATATGTGCACATATTTAAGAAAAGAGTCTCAGTTTTCACCGAGACTCTTTACCCATCTAATCTAATTAAAATAACTAATCTTATAATCAAGTACAAACAAGTCCTTGTGTATTATTTCGGAAGATTGAAAGCTTCTTTTAATGCTTCCATATCTTTCATTGAAGTACCTTCGGGTTCAAATCCCATCGATTTAGCAGTCAGATAAATCTGGGCTGACTTCGATAAAGTATCAACCATATCAAAAGCTTCCATAATATTTTCACTTACTGAACAAACGCCGTGTTTCTCCCACATAACCACGTCATAATCTTTAAGCTCTTCGACTGTAGCTTCTGCTAATTCTACCGAACTCGGCATTTTATAAGGAATAATACCTAATCCTTTAGGACAAAAAGCACGTGTCTCGGGAATCATACTCCACAGTAAATAAGTAAGCTTATCTTTTTTCATAAACTCCGGATTGTGAGTCATGGCAATCAAATCAATAGGATGGGTATGCAGAGCTGCTTTGTAGCCCGAACCTATTCCTATCTGATAATTATGCATCGACAAATGAGAAGGAAGTTCCGAAGTAGGTTTAACAGGGTTATCTGCTATGATTTCATAACTGCTGCAATCGTCAAGAATACGGATTACCGATCCGTTTTCCATTGGCCAGCGAGCAAGATCACGCATACGTCTGTTTGTTCCTTTACAGAAAAAATAACATCCTTTGAGATGAGGTAATACTGTACCTATAGAAACCGGATCACTGATCGGTTTCATATTTCTGATCTCGTCATCCACTAAATCTGTAATATTAATAGTAATATTACCACCGTTACGTTCAGCCCAGCCTTTTTGCCACAAGTAACCGGCCACTTCTGCAACATCTGCTACTTGTTTTGCCAATTCGGGGCGATTATCTAATATTGATTTCATAATATATTTATAACTATTATTTTAAGGTCTATGACCTTTTATTATTTTTCGAAGATTTATACAAAGGGGTCTATGACCTTTATTGCTGCGACATTGCCACCACAATAATGGATGAAATAAGCACAACCAATCCTAATACAAGTATGCCGATTGTCTTACTACCTACTCCTTTCCACTCTTTTAGAACGATACCCCAGACATTACTGAACAATACATTGAGAGACATCAGTATACTCCATGAGAAAGCAAGCAATACAGGGCTCTCTGTTAGGAAACTCTTACCCATCTCCAAGCCAAAGAACTGAGAGTACCATAATCCTCCTGCTAACGCACAGAACAGAATATTGTTCACCAACGTTCCCGAATCAACAGATGTATATTCTTTTATCGTATTGTTCTTTACGTTCTGCTGAAGGCAATAGATGGCATTAGTAAAGAATCCGCCTAAAGTTACCAAGAAAATAACAGGCAGACCTGCATAAAGAGGTTTAACACCTCCGGCCAGAGCAGCTTCCTTAATCGGAGCTCCGGCTGCAAGCCCTAAAGCAAAACAAGCACTCATCACACCGGCAAGTAAAGCCACCAGAAGACCTTTTGTCAAAGCGAAATCTTTTACAGCTGCTCTTTTTTCTTCTTCAGTCATATTCTTGGACCGAAGGCTGCCAGCATACCCGATAATAGCTATACCAGCTATGGTGATCGCCACACCTATCAACAGCATTAACCCTTCGCCCTGAAACAAATCTGTTCCGGCAAATAAGGCCGGAAATAATGTACCAAAGGCGGCACATGTACCCAATGAGATACTTTGTCCGAGAGCTACTCCCAGAAACCGCATGCTTAATCCAAAAGTAAGTCCTCCGACTCCCCACAAGACACCAAAAAACATTGCATTGAACGCTCCGCCCGAACCCCAAAGATCAAAAAGGCTTTGCCCTTCGGGAATGGCAAGCAAAGCTCCTAACAAGGGAAAAACCAGCCATGCAAACACACCTTGTACTAACCAAAAAGATTCCCACGACCAACTTTTGATTTTTTTGATTGGCACGTAGGAACTTGATTGACCAAAGCTGCCCAGAGCTATTATTATCAGTCCTATAATTGTATTCATAGATAGATTTTTTAAGGTCTCAGACCTTTTTATTGACTTTGCAAGCATAACACCAATAGCCGGTTATCGCTTTAAAGCACATCATTAAATACTTTCTGTTACTTATATATAGAAAATAGCTTGCAACGGGGTTATTTGTTGAATTAAATTAACCATGGTAAGTTATACCCGCTGCAAGCCGATTTGCACATAATTTATGATCTCTTAGATGTTACATTTTTTTCATACTTCTGAACAGCAGGAATAAAGTCTTCGCCTACTTCGACATTGCTTGACAAGCAGAAATAATCCCAAACAGCATTCCAAGGAAGGCTCTTCGCTTCTTCCAACAATGCCAATCTTTCAAAGTACTGACCGTTTGCTTCATACTCACGAAGTTGTGCAAGCGGTTCAAGAAATCCTTGCAAGAATGCTTTTTGTGTTGCACGTACCCCGATTACATAAGCACCGATACGGTTGATAGAAGCATCAAAGAAGTCAAGACCTACGTGCACTCTGTCAAGAGCATCAGCACGTACAATTTCTCTAGCCAATTCGATAGTATCTTCGTTAAGAGTTACTACGTGGTCAGAATCCCAACGTACAGGACGGCTCACATGAAGCATAATTTCGGGAGTGAAAAGAAGCAGAGAAGAAATCTTGTCAGCAACACTTTCAGTTAAGTGGAAGTGACCGGTATCAAGAGTTACTATTTTTTGTTTCTTAGCGCCATAACCCAAATAGAAGTCATGAGAACCAACGGTATAACTTTCAAGAGCAATACCGAATAGCTTAGACTCGATACAGTCTTTCATATTTTTATATTCTGTTGCAAAAATGTCATCCAGAGATTGTTCCAAAATCTGACGGTATTTCAAACGGTTCACTGTCAAATCTTTCATCCCGTCATGAATCCATAAGTTCATGATACATGGATCGTTCTGGAATTTACCGATTGCTTCCGAAATAGCACGGCTGCGTTTTGTATGCTCGATCCAAAAATCACGGATAGCTTTATCAGGATTAGCCAAAGTCAAATCACCGCTTTTTGGATGACCGAAAGAACTTGAATTGAAATCAATCTTCAAATTCTTTTCCTTAGCCCATTGCATCCATCCGGTAAAGTGAGAAGGCTCTATTTGATCACGGTCTACAGGTTTACCTCCAAAATCACCATAAATAGCATGCAGGTTGAAACGGTGAGTACCTCCGATATGAGTCAACACTTCTTCTATATCAGCCTGTACTTCTCCGATATTTCTTGCACGTCCGGGATAGTTTCCTGTCGCCTGAATACCGCTTCCACCTTGGTTTCCTAATGTTTCGAAACCTACCACATCATCAGTTTGCCAGCAATGCAGCGAAATTGATAACTTCTGAAGATTTTTCAATGCTTGTTCTACATCTACACCTACTGCAGCGTAACGTTCTTTTGCTATTTCAAATGACTTTTGAACTAATTCAGATTTACTCATGATTTTATTATTTAGAGGTTAAGGTCACAAGAAGGTCTCAGACCTATTTATTATTTTGTTTGTAAAAAATTTAATCTTGTTACTTACTATTATTTCTTCAATAATAAGAAGAATCGGTTATAGGCCTCATTCCACAACTCTGTATCCTGAGGTTCAAACACTTCGGGAGTCACTGAATTACTAATTACTTTACGAATATCTTGTAAAGAATCTATCAATCCTGCTCCTTTTGCCTGTATCATAACATTACCGATAGCAGTTGCTTCGGATGGACCCGCAACAACTGGTATACCGATAGAATTGGCTGTTGCCTGATTGAGCAATTTATTTTGAGAGCCACCGCCAATCACATGTAGTTTTTCTATTTTGAATGGGGCTACCTTTTGCAGACAACCCAATACAAATCGATACTTAAGAGCCAGACTATCGAATATACAACGGATAAATTCGGCATGACTTGCAGGCGACTGTTGCCCTGTTTTACAACAATATACTGCAATAGCCTCAGTCATACTTTCGGGATTGGCAAACGAAGCATCATCCGGGTCAATCATCGAACGGAATCCCTCAACAGAGTTGGACAAAGCTACAATCTCAGGATATGTATATTTTTGTCCGACAAGTTCCCATTCTTTACGACATTGCTCGAGAAGCCACATTCCTGTGATATTTTTCAAGAAACGAGTTGTACCGTTTACTCCTCCTTCGTTGGTAAAATTCAGTTCAAAAGATTCATTTGTTATAATAGGATCTTTCACCTCAATCCCCATTAACGACCATGTACCCGAACTCAGATAAGCAAAATTTTCGTTTTCTGCAGGAACAGCAGCTACAGCCGAACCCGTATCATGACCTGCAACCGCAATCACAGGAACTTTATCTATTCCACATTCTTTCATCACACTATCTGTTACATAGCCGATTACTTCGCCAGGCATTACAATAGGCTGCATCAACGATGGACTTATACCCATAGCGTCGAATAATTTAGCTTCGAAATTCTTTGTCCTCGGATTTACAAGTTGTGATGTTGATGCAATTGTATATTCGCAAACCTTTTTGCCTGTGAGTAAATACGAAAAAGCATCCGGCATGAAAAGAACATCAACAGCTGCTTCCAAAGCTGACGATTTTTCTTTTTTTGCTGCAAATAGTTGGAATATAGAGTTGAAATTCATTATCTGAATTCCTGTTGAATCATAAACTTCTTTTTTAGATATAATCTTAAAATATTCTTCGGGCATACCTTCTGTATACGGATCTCGGTATGAACGGGGTTGCCCCAAGATAGCACCGTCTTTTCCGAGATAAACAAAATCTACCCCCCATGTATCTATGCCTATAGCATCTATTTTTATACCTTGAGACGCTACTGCTTTCAGTCCGTTTTTCAGCTCATCGAACAATGCGTATATATCCCAATAATATTTATCGTGTATACGTATTATCTTATTGGGAAAACGAGTGAGTTCTTTCAGCTCTAATTTATCATTTTGGATAGTAGCTAAAATAGAACGTCCGCTTGTTGCGCCTAAGTCAAATGCAAAAAAGTGATGTATATTTTTCATGTCTCGGTTTAGATCTGGAATTTAAAGTAACAAAGAGGTCTTAGACCTTAGATGTAGCAAAAGTAATGTTTCACTCTACACTCATATTGTTTTATTTGATTTAGATACTTTGAAAAATGACACACTTATTCTTTTTTATATTTTTTAAGGTCTTATTGGTTTATATGCATTTACAAAGAAAACAACCGCTATTCCTTTTAATATTGACAGTTGTAAAACAAAAGCCGGAAGCTATATAAATATAACTTCCGGCTACCTTTCTAACCTAATACTACATACTCCTGATGAAAGGAGACTTGTTTTTTACTTTATTGAAAATTCTGTTTCCAAACCTTCAGCACTACTAGTTCCTATCCACAATTTGAAGTCGCCAGCTTCGGCTTTTCTCTGCATATCCCTGCCAAAGAAAGCCAGATCGTCGGTAGTCAATGTAAATTCAATTGTTTTTGATTCACCTGCTTTCAATGCAACACGTTGGAATCCTTTCAGTTCTTTAACCGGACGGGCTATAGATCCGACTAAATCCCGGATATAAAGCTGAGCAACTTCAACACCATCTACCGAACTTGTATTTTTGATAGAGACTCTTGCTGTAAGCATTCCACCCATCGGAATAGAGTTTGAAGATAATGCTAAGCCCGAATATTCGAACTTACTGTACGACAATCCATACCCGAATGGAAATAACGGATTTTTGCCCGAATCGAGATAAAATGAGGTATTGCCCAATGATGTCTGACCTGCTTCGACCGGAATCTGATCCAAAGTCATCACGTTACCATCCGGAGCAGGACGTCCTGTATTGTTATGATTATAATACATAGGAATCTGACCTACTTCACGAACAAATGTTGCAGGAAGTTTTCCACTCGGATTGGCTTTTCCGTATATAAGGTCAAAAATTGCAGGCCCTCCCATTGTTCCGGGATGAAAATTAAACAACACCGCATCAGCATAAGGCAGGTCACGCTCAATAGTAAGCGGACGACCTGCCATCACTACCAACACAACCGGTTTGCCTGCACTTTTGACCTCTCTTAGTAAATCAGATTGCACACCTATCAGATTAATATTAGACAAAGAATGAGCCTCTCCCGACAGGATAGATTCTTCGCCCAGAAAAACGATCGCAACATCAGCAGACGCAGCTGCCTGCTTTGCTTTCTCGAAGTTTGCGGTACTCTTGTCTCTGCTGTACGAGAGCGCAGGTTCGTACACATAACTTATATTCTTAAACTCTGTCTGCAATGCTTTCAATGGAGTTACCGTATGTGCCTTGTCTCCATCGAATACCCATGTACCCATCTGATCATGAGGAGCGTCAGCCAAAGGACCGATAACCGCCACTTTCAGATTGGCTTTAAGAGGAAGCAGACTTCCCTCATTCTTCAACAGAATGGCAGATTCTACAGCCGCTTTGCGAGCTTCTTCTAAATGAGATTGTGAATAGATTGTAGAAGCTTTAGAAGTATCAACATATGGATTTTTAAATAATCCCAGACGGAATTTCACTCGAAGAATATTTCTTACAGAGTTATCTATATCAGCGATAGAAACTTGTCCCGACTGTACCAGCTCTTTCAGATACTTCGGATAAGTACCGCTAACCATTTCCATATCTAATCCGGCATTAGCAGAAATGCGTGCAACATCTTTTCCGTCTTTCGCATAACCGTGAGGAATCATTTCCGCCATCGAAGCCCAGTCAGACACTACAAATCCATCGAACTTCCATTCTTTACGCAATACATCTTTGAGTAAATAATCGTTACCTGATGCTGGTATTCCGTCATTATCATTGAATGAAGTCATCAATGTTGCCGCACCTGCATCTATTGCTTTTTTGAAAGGAACCAGATACACATTGTGCAACAAGTGAGGAGGAATGTTGGTACTGTTATAATCACGACCGCCTTCAGCAGCACCGTATCCGATAAAGTGCTTCACACAAGCTGCTATCGATGTAGGTGAAGACAAGTCATTTCCCTGAAAACCTTTCACCATAGCTGCTCCAAGCTGACCTGCCAGATAAGGATCTTCACCCAAACTTTCGGCAATACGTCCCCAACGGGCATCTCTCGAAATATCCAACATGGGAGCAAATGTCCAGTTGATACCCAACTCACGAGACTCAGTTGCCGCTACACGCGCTCCTGCTTCTACGACTTGAGGGTCAAAAGACGCTGCCTGACCCAATGGAATGGGAAATACAGTTTTCAGACCATGGATAACATCACGCCCGATAATCAAAGGAATACCCAAACGGCTGTTTTCCAAAGCTGCTTTTTGAACTTTGTTGACCTCTACAGGGTCTATAATATTCAACAGAGATCCTATCTCTCCCTTTTTAATCTGAGTAAGTAACTGATCGCTCGTCTCGAAATAACTTAACTGATTCATTTGTCCGATCTTCTCTTCCAAAGTCATTTTTGAGAGCAGAGCATTTATCTCCTTCTCGTAATTACCTTGCTGAGCATAACCGGCTGCCACACTTAGCAAACAGGCAATACCTATAAGTTTCAATTTCATAATTTAGGTTGTTTAAATTAAGGTCTCAGACCTGTTTTCTTACAATATCCGAATGTATCTTCCGACCTTTATTTTTTTTGGAATACCCTTACATAGTCTATTTTATAATTGGCTGGCAATGCTGATTCATCAACACCTTGGGCTCCTCCCCAGTTTCCACCCCATGCCAAATTCAGCTTGAGATAAAAAGCAGCATCAAAAGGCCATGTATCTTTGTTTCCTTTCTTATCGTTTTCGAAGTAGAATAATTCTTTGCCATCAACATAAGTACGGATATAGTCTTCTGTCCATTCCAAAGCATATACATGATAATCTGATTGAGCAGTTTCGAGATATGTCTCTTTTGTTTTCTCTGTTCCTATTGTATGATTGTAAGAAGTACAATGGATTGCCGAAGAAACGTAATTGGGTCTGTAACCCACTTCTTCCATTATATCTATTTCGCCGTCAGCAGGCCATGCCGTAAAGTTTTTAGGCATCATCCAGAATGCAGGCCATGTACCTTTTCCCGAAGGAAGTTTCAGACGAGCTTCGAAATAACCGTATTTCCAACTTTGATTTGTATTCATACGGATCGAATAAACTGTTCCTCCTATTTTTTTAGCAGTTATAGTCAGAATTCCATCCTTTACAGTTGCCAATTGTTCTGTACCTTGGTATGCTGCAACATAGTTTTGTAACTCGTTGTTGCCCCAGCCGCCGCCGCCTGTTTCATACCACCATTCTGATCCGGGTTCAGTACCTTCATCAAACTCATCGTTCCAAACCATTTTATAACCATCAGGAACCTGAATATTCGGATCGACTGGCGTTTCGGGTTTTGCAGCTTGTTTTACAGCTACAGAAGTACGACCTGCTCCCGATTTAACGATCACCGAACCTTCGCGAGCTACAGAACTCGAGTTAGCTGCAATAGTTACCGTTATTGTACCTTTAGTATCTATAGAACTCGATGGTTTGCAAGTGATCCAACTCTCGTTGCTGTAAGCAGTCCATTCTCCCGAAGCTACAACATCTATAGTCTGTGTTGTTGTCTTATAATCCACGCTAACCTCAGTAGGTGAGCAGACTACAGTTTCTGCAGGATCTGAATTATCGTTACTGCTACTGCAATTGAGAAATGAAAACAGTAGAATGAATAAGGGTAATTTATCTAAGATTCTCTTCATAATTTTATAAATAAGACAGGTGCGGATCTTTGGCAAAATCCGCACCCGTTTGGGTTAGGGTTAATCTATATGCTTTTGCAGTATAATATCTTTTATAAGTATATCCGTATTGTCGGGGTTACCTCCAAAGTCAAATACTAACTTTGCTCTAGAAATATCCTTTCCCTGGACATTTACAACTTGTGCTGCAACATTAGTTCCTGCCGAAAGATCGAAGTTTTTCATGAAAAGAAATGTATCGTCATCGTCATTCTGCGCCAATTTTATAGTCACAGCTCTTATATCTTGTGAAGCATTCAGTGTTACTCGAAAATCATAGTACTCACTAGCACTTAGAGCTAAATTGTCTGTAACAAATGTTACCTGATTCTGCCATTGCAAAAAAGTAGCACTAGGAAAACTTGTTGAATATTCTGTACCATTGATTACTAATACCGGATTAGGAAGCTGATTCCATCCCGGAGCATAATGAAATGTATTAGTAAAACTAATGCCATGCCATAAGTTATCAGTACTATTCACATCAACCCAAGTATGATCCGGTTCTTCAGGTTCAGGAACAACCGTTCCATCATCATTTGCGTGATCTTTGAATACGATATTCTCTACCGTAATATCTGTCCCTTCTGCATTTCCCCCAAAGTCTAATACTAATTTTAACTTACTAATATCTAACCCTTTCATCGGACCTTTTTTATTCCAGAAACACTGAGGTTGATTGGCTTCTAATTCGACTCTTTCGGCAAAGTAGTAAATATTATCATCAGTGCTATCAACCAATTTAACTGTAACTCCCGGATGTTTTTTGGATGAGGTCAGAATCACAGAGAAATCATATTCCAATGCTGCACTACTTCCGAAATCGGTAGTCAAAATCATTTGTCCCTGCCATTGATCGGTAGTTGCCTGAGGCAAAGTGATAGAATAAGATGGTTCGTTGAATGTATATTTCGGATCGGCAATCTGATTCCATCCCGGAGCATACCAGAATGTAGGTGTACTTATTGTAGCACTTTTCCAGATGTTGAATTCTGAATCGTATACAAATCCACCGAAGCCATTAATTAAGCTCCTGTCGATAGTGATTGTTTTTGTTACAGAACCATCACTTTGTCCATTCGCATTCAGAATTTTTACTTCGACAAGATAATCTCCTGCTTTCGGAAAAGTTTGAGTAAAACTAGTCTTTGATGAATAAATTTCTTTAGATGCTGTATGAATAGTCCAAAAAGGAATAACATCGGTTCTTTCGAAAGCGAAAGTAACTGTATTTGTTTCCTGATCCACCTCTATTTTAACCGCATCGGCATATTCCGAAGCTAAAGGAATACCTGCTTCATTGGGTGACTTAAAGTCTTCTGGAGAACAGCCTGCCTGACTTAGAGCTATGGTCACCAGCATGAAAGTGACTTTGATATAATTATATATATTTTTCATAATCCTTTTAATTTTAAGTAATCGCAAATAGGTCTGAGACCTTAATAATTGTTCTGAGTTAAGGTTCCTTGTGCTGCATCTATTTCACTTTGAGGAATAGGCAGGTATTTTTTATTTGCAGTCCAGGCATTAGTTCTATAACCATAACTATCAGGAACAAGTACACTTGCAGCCTTTCCTGTACGAATAAGATCCCAGTAACGCTTACCTTCTCCGACAAACTCAAGGTGACGTTCTTCGATAATATTATCAATGGTTGCGGCAACTTCAACAGTCAACCCTGCACGTTTATGTACTCGATTCAGATATTCTTTTGCATCGCCGCTTCCTGCTCCTCGAACAATAAGTTCGGCTGCATTAAGCAATGTTTCAGAGAAGCGATAAATACGAAGGTTGTTATTATAATTAAGGTCAGCATCGGCAATTTGCCCTGTAGTTCCTCCAGACTTCGCAGCATATTTTTCCAAGAAGAAACCAGTATCCTGATAACGTGGCTTATAACTACCTGCAGCTGCGGCATTCCAACAAGTTGCATCGCGGCGAGCATCGTTATTAGCATAGCGACTGTATGTTTCTGCTCTTACAGGAGCAAGCCCCCATCCATTCTCATGCCCATCAGTACCATCAGCCCATCCCAGAGGACTTATCAAACGAGGAAGAACTGTTCCTCCGGCTGCAAGAGGAGAATTCCATGAGCGAGCAGCATTCTGTGACTTATAATTAATCTCGAATATAGATTCATCACTCCATTCTCCTGATTCTTTAAAAATACCAGTATAATCAGTAGCCAGCGAATATTTTCCACTATCGATAATCTCTTTCATATACTCCAAAGCTTTCGGATAGCGGCTTTCGTCATTTTGATACATTACTATTTCTGCATAAAGCATATATGCCATAGCCTTTGTTACACGTCCTAAGTTGTTACTGCTTTCCTTCATCGGAAAAGCATCCAATGCAATTGCGCCTTCCAGATCCGTAATCATCTTATTATACACATCATCAGCTTTAAACTGCTCTGCGATATAAGGTTTTGTAAGATTTATTTCATAATAAGGGATATTACCCCAGAATTTCCAAAGCCAGTTGTAATAAAATACGCGAAGTACGCGAGCTTGAGCCTCATAATAGGTTGCATTTTTTTCGGTCAAATTCTCTCCTGCCCAACCAATATAAGTAAGGATATCATTGCTTCGCTTCACACCCGAATAGGATACACTCCAAAGTCCGGTCATACAGTTAGAAGGAAGTGCTTCGTAATTCATCATCAAATGCCAATACTGGTTATCATTCTTATCAGCACCGCCAACCCATAAATCGTCAGCCATAATATCACTCATTATAAGCGCCGGATTATACTGTCCCATTGCCCAATCAGACCAATGCAATGGATCGTAAGCAGCAACTACAGCTTCTTGTATATGCTCATCTGTAGTAAAGTAAGTTTCAATTGTTTCTTTTGTCTTAGACTCTACTTCTAAAAATGACTCGGAACAGCCGGTTGTCAGCAATGCTGATGATACTAGACCGGTAATTATATATTTATATTTGTTCATGATGATTAAATATTAAGATTAAAACGCCAAATTCACTCCTACAGTAAATACTCTTGCCTGTGGATATACACCTCGGTCAACACCCAAAGATGTACCTCCAGATGAGATTTCCGGATCAAATCCATGATACTTTGTTATTGTCAGTAGATTCTCTGCTGCTACAAACAGACGTAGAGAAGACACAAAATATTTACGTGTCAAGTTACTCGGAAGAGTATAACCCAGCTGTATGTTTTTCAAACGAAGGTAGCTACCATCATATATGTAAAGATCTGAGGCTTGCCAGTTTGCATTATCTCCTTGTACATAACGAGGATATTTATTTGAAGTACCTTCACCTGTCCAACGATTGAGCATCCAAGATGGCATATTGCTCGACGTAATATCGGTACGGCGTGTAGCATCAAATACATCGTTTCCGATAGTACCTTGCCACATCATACTCATATCAAAATTTTTCCAATTCACATTGAAGTTAAATCCATATGTCCAATCGGGCATACCTTTACCAATATCTGTGCGGTCTTTATCATCAATCACTCCATCGCCGTTAATATCTACAAAACGAACATCACCGGGTGCAGCATTAGGCTGAATCAATTCTCCATCTTTGCCTGTATAAGCATTCACTTCTGCTGTATTTTGGAAAATACCATCTGTTTTAAATCCATAGAAATAAGGGAAAGGTTTTCCATTCTGAGCCCGGGTAATAGTATTTATACCTTGAAAACCGTCTAGATTAGCCCAACCTGAATCGTTACCGTATTCGATCAACTTATTTTTCAAATAGGTCAAATTACCTCCAAATCGGAAATTCCATCCGTTAGTGCTGAATCTGTAAGCTCCTTCAAATTCAAGTCCGCTATTTTCCATCTTACCCACATTTCCAATAGGCTTAGACTCACCTACGTATGATGGTATATTCATCTCCATCAACATTCCGTTGGTTTTTTTCTTATAGTAATCCACTGTAAAAGTCAGTGCATTATCAAAGAAGCCAAAATCCAAACCAAAGTCTAACTGCTCTGACTCTTCCCATCTTAGGTCAGGATTAGCCAATCCTCCTGCTTTTACCCCATTTACCAAATTTTCACCTGATCCGAATATATAATTGTTTCCGGGCTCTGTCAATACAGTGTATCTGAAGTTACCGATATTCTCGTTTCCGTTCTTACCCCAAGACAAACGAGCTTTTGTTGCTGTCAACCACTCAGGACGTTCCTCCATAAACTTCTCATTTGTCAGATTCCACCCCAAAGAAAATGAAGGAAAAGTGGCATAATGATTATTATAACCGAATCTGGAAGACCCGTCACGGCGAACCGTAGCCTGTAACATATATCTCTCATCATAGTTATAGCTGGCACGGGCAAACAATGATGCTAACGTGGCATCATCACTAGGACCACCGTAAACACCCATATGTCCATCTTCCTGCAAACCATTACTTGCATCGATATAAGGACGATCCAAGTTGATTATTCCAAATCTGTTTCCTCCAAGATAACTTCCCGAAGATTTCTTAGCAGATTGACCTAGAAGCAGCGAAAAAGTATGCTTATCAATTGTCTTGTCATACATCAATATATTTTCGAGCTGCCATGTAGTTCCATCTTGTTTATTAGAATAAGCACTGGTCTTATCAGCCTTATTATTAGCTGTTAGGTAATACAGTTTAGTGTAACCGTCATATCCCCAAAAACCCAAATCAGCGCCATATGAAGTTCTGAATTTCAAATTATCCCAGATTCCTAATTCCGCAGCAAAATTGACTACAAATTTATGACTCCAATTCTGATTACCAGGTAACGACAGACTTGCCAGAGGATTTACCATTTCATTATAGTCAGACCCAGCCAGCATGTAAAGTTTACCATTTTTAGGATCATACATTGGGGTGTAACCACTTGTTCCGGCATACTGATCTAATTGATCTTGTGCTGCTTGCCCCTCTACGTATACACCCAATATAGGAGATAATGCTAAAGCACTACCCAAAGGTGACCCGTAAGAAGAGTTTGTTTCGATTCCTTTACTCTTTATACGTGCATAAGAAAGGTTTGAGGAAACCTTGAGGCTTTTCAACCAATTACGGCTTTTCGATTCATCGAATAATGTATAACTGGTATTGCTGCGCAGGGTTAAACGTTCGTAGTTAGAACGATCGAAATTTCCTCCCACAATACCTTCTTGTGTATAGTAACCCATAGAAACCAAATAATTGATTTTATCACTGGCTCCACTTATACTTACTTGATGATTCACTACAGGCGCATCATAATTAAATGTTTCTTTTTGCCAATTGGTACCCTTTCCATAAGAATACGGATCATTGTATTTAGGAGCCATACCTGCATTAACTGCTCCTTCGTTCATCATGATTGCATATTCGGTTGCATTCAATACATCACGTTCTTTCCATGGACGCTGCCATCCGTAAGAAAAGTCATAGGTAACTCTTGTTCTTCCTTCCTTACCTGTTTTGGTCGTAACCAAAACTACCCCGTTAGCAGCACGTGCACCGTATACAGCTCCGGAAGCGGCATCTTTCAACACTTCTATGGAAGCAATATCACTCGGGTTAAGATAATCCAAACCACCCTCTATAGGCATACCATCTACAATATAAAGCGGGTCTGAATTATTTATCGTACCGATTCCTCGAATACGAATTTTGGCAGCGGCACCCGGCTGTCCCGAAGCAGATGTAACCGTTACACCGGCAGCAAGTCCTTTTAGAGCATTATCGACCCGCACAGGTGCTGTAGAGCCCAAGTCTTCGGCCGAAACCTTAGCTATAGAAGCTGTTACCACACTCTTTTTCTGAACGCCATATCCAACAACGATCACTTCATCCAGAAGCTCTCCCGATTCTTCTAACAAAATCGACATCGGACTCTGGGATGCGTTTATTTCCTTTGTTTTATATCCAAGATAAGATATAACTAAAGTTGTGTTTGAAGGTACATTTAATTGGAAGTGTCCGTCCAGATCTGTTACTGTTCCATTATTGGTGTTTTTTTGTACAACAGAAACTCCGACCAGAGCTTCTCCCGATTTGGCATCTGTAACAGTGCCTTTTATAGAACTGCTTTGAGCAAAAGCAGCTATCGGTAGAAATAACAGGAATAATATTAGTCCTGATAATAGCCGATTAACTGTAAACGACTCTTTTTTCATGTTTTCTCATTTAGTTGGTTAACGATTTAGGTCTCAGACCTATTTATTTACTAATCAAACATATTCATAACAAAGAATTATCTCTTTTAGATACTCCTGTTACTTATATATTTGATCATTTTTTTGGTTTACATTGGCAAACCTATAAATATGTTAGTTTTTGTAAAAAAATAACAATACTACAAAAACTCACGTATAGCAATATAGAATACTTCAAGACTACTACACATTAAAAATAAATACCTATATATCAATATTATATATTAAAAATACCTACATCAGAAAAGATTTATTATATTTGAAGACATTTACACATCTATTAGTGTTATTTTAACCTTTATTAGCCATGAAATTTATTCTATATATTCTATTCTTCATTATAACAGGTCCTCTAATATCTTCTGATTCTGTATGGCAGAGAAATATCATCAACTATGAACGCAATACATATATGGCAGGTTCGCAAAACTGGTCAGTCAAGCAAAGTCCAAATAACCGAAAGATATATTTTGCCAATACATCAGGACTGCTCGAATTCGATGGCATATTCTGGTCATTATACCCTATAAGGAATAAATTAGTTAGAGCCTTACAGATAGATAAAGACCGCATATATGTAGGGGGAAGCTCCGAAATAGGATACTTTGAACCTGACAATTCGGGAAAACTTATATATCACAGCCTTACAAATCTGGCTCCGGAATGGAGAGGAGAAGTCTGGAATATCTTCGTCAGAGGTGATAAAGTATATTTTCTCGATGAAGGGCAAGTAGTTATATATGACGGAAAAGATAAAATGAAGGTAATATCAACAGGTGTAAAAGTAGACTGTGCCTCACTCATCAATAATTATATATACATAGGCAGCCCCGATGGTGTCTTCTTTATAAATTATCAAGACAAGCTTACGCCATTGCTGGATACAGAGAATATCAAAGGCGAGAAAATAGTAAGTATTCTTTCTTTCGACAACAAATTACTGACTGTAACTGCCAGAAAAGGGATATATCTGCTAGGCTCTAATAAACGGACAAAAATGACCCTGCCTGCATCTCAAAATTTCATAGAGAACAATCAATTGTTCTGTGCCTCATTAGAAGGTTCTTTATTATCGCTGGGCTCAGTACAAAACGGGGTGTTGGTAACCGACTTATTGAATCCTCAATACCAAGAGGAATTTAATTTGAATAATGGATTATATAACAACACAATATTAAGCTCTCTCTTTGACCTCGATGGAAATCTTTGGATCGGGCTCGACCGGGGCATAGCTTATATTAATATAGAATCGTCTATCCGTCCTATGTTTTCTGTCAGCTCACCTATCGGTACAGGATATTGTTCAGCATACTATAAAGGAGATCTGTATCTGGGTACAAATCAAGGGCTATATAAAGTCGATAAATCAGGGGCTTATACCCTAGTCAAAGACACCGAAGGACAGATATGGTCTTTGTCCGTGTACAACGAAACCTTGTTTTGTGCAGGAGATACCAAAATATCCATCATTGAAAATCAATCGATATACAACATACCTTTAACAGGCATATGGCAAGTAAAACCATTAAAAGACAAGATGATAGCAAGCTCCTATTCAGGGCTAAAAGTTCTCGTCAAGAAACAGGGGAAGTGGCAATATTCACACAACATTCCCGACTTTTATAATTCATGCCGGGACTTTTACGAAGAAGACCAAAAAACAATCTGGGTGATGGGCAACGATAATATAGTACTCCGCCTTACATTGAATGACGATTTAACTCAGGTAATTGCAAAGAAAGAATACATACTACAATCGCCACTAAATCCGGAAAACCCTTTCTTTAATAAAATAGACAATACTCTATTCATTTGCACGAGGAACGAGATATTGAAGTATGTGAAAATGTCCGATAAATTCATTCCCTTTTCGGAACTCGAGAATCTGCTCGAAGGGCCTCAGAAGTACGATTACCTATCGATAGATCCATACAAAAACATCTGGTTTGTCACAGATAACAATCTTAAGTTCTTACGTTATAACAACGGTTATTCGAAAAAGAAACAGGCTTTAGGATTAAGTAACGAATTGATCAATGGTTATCAGAATGTAATGCTCAAAGATTCAGTTTCGGCAATACTGGGAGTAGACCGAGGTTTTGTTATGATAAACCTTTCAGATAAGCAAACTAAAACGACACCTCTTACGGCATCCATCCGAAAGATAATAGCCACAGACAATGACAGTACACTTTTCTATGAGAAGTCCAAACAGTTTTTAAAGATTCCCTATTCACTCAACTCCATAAACATCTACTTTTCTACTACGGAATATGCAGACAGAGATGAAATTGTATATTCGGTACGCCTGCATAATATCGATGAAAAATGGAGCACCCCTTCCGAGAAAAACAACAAAGAATACACTAAACTTCCCGAGGGAATGTACACATTCGAAGTAAAAGCAATGAAAAAGGGTGAAACCGACTCGGATAAAATCACTTACCTAAGTTTCAGGGTGCTTCCTCCATGGTATCGTTCTGTGTGGGCATATATAGCATACCTCACTCTCATACTGACTTGTATATTCATCTTTTACCGACGTACCATATGGAGACAGAAACGGATTATTGATCAAAAAGGCAAGGAACTTATAGCCCAAAAGCAAAGACATCAAGAGGAAAAGCAACTAAAAGACAAAGAGATATATGAACTGCAAAACGAAAATCTGAAAAGCAATCTCGAATACAAAACACAAGAGCTATCGGGATATATACTGAATCTAGCTCGAAAAAATGAAATGCTCGAGAATGTAAAGAAAGGTGTATTCACTATATCAAAAGCAATAGATGATAATAAGCCTTCCATTACGATAAAGCAAAAAGTGATGAGTCTGATTTCACAGATCAATCATAACATTGAGCATGACAAAGATTTCGATGTATTCCAGTCGAACTTCAATGTATTACATTCGGATTTCTTCAATGCACTGGAAAAAAGATATTCTAATCTGACCAGAAACGAAAAAGTACTTTGTGCCTATTTAAAGATGAACTTATCATCCAAAGAAATTGCATCGTTACTAAACATCACCATCAGAGGTGTTGAAGTCAGCAGATACAGGCTCCGGAAAAAGCTTGAAATAGATAAAGACATTAATCTCAATGACTTTATGAACAGCCTAAAATAAGGTCTCAGACCTACTTATTACTTTGGTAAGAAAAACTATCAAAATCTGTTATCAACTAAAATTATATCATTATATACATGCTGTCACTCAAATAATCCACCACGCATACACACCTAGAATAATTTATTCTACACAGATAGGTAAACAAGACTAAGAGTCCGATAAACAACTCTATTTCAGCAGCAATTGTACCTCTACAGGTTTATCTGTTGTTATAAAATCTACCTGCTGATCGATAAGACGTTTCATTACATCGGTGCCATTCACAGTCCAGGCATTTACGGTTAAACCTAAAGTATGCGCTTCTTTAATCCAAGTAGGGTTCTTTTCGTATACACTGTAATGGTAGTCAAGTCCTGTTAAGCCAATCTCTTTTATCTCTTTCGGAGAAAGTTCACCTCTCAGATATGCTATTTGAGATTTGGGAGAACCTTTCAGTAACTCTTTGCAGATATTCAGGCTAAAAGAGATATACTCAACCTGACTCTCTAAATGATACTTTTTCACCAAAGCCAAAGTAGCAGCAACTGCTCTGTCTTCGTTTTCTTTGGTTTTATGTGGTTTGATCTCCAGGATCAATTGAGTCCCGTTATTTGCTTTTCCGGCAATCAGATATTCTTCCAAAGTAGGCAATACCTCACCATTCTTTAGTTTGAGGTCTTTTATCTTCTCGTACGGAGTTTCTTCGATACGCATCCCTTCAATTACATCATCGTGATTAACAACGGTAACTCCATCCGAAGTGATGATCACATCAAATTCCGAGCCATAAGCTTTTATTTCATGGGCTTTGTTAAGAGCGGCGATAGAGTTTTGAGCCGAACCTTCGGTATCCCAATATCCTCTATGAGCTATCACTTTTGTTTGGGCACTCACATTTACTGTAACTAATAACATCGCACACATTGCAGATAAAAAAACTATTTTCTTCATATCATTATTAAGTAATAGTAGGTATTTAATGTCGTATTTCAAAGTAATAACAGCCTATATTGCTTTTATACCTTGATGGACAAACAAAAAGGTCTCAGACCTTTTTCACTCTGCAATATTAAGCAATTATTCCGAGATGCTGCTCATATTCATTTCGAAGCCCGTTACATTACTGTTAATATATGGTTCTACTCCATTCTGTACCTTTGCTCTGTAATTGAACAGACGGCAGCCGTCTACATCGCTCAACCATAGAGACGGGCGGAAATCGGGCGAAAGAAAGCTCACCTGCACATTATTCATTTCTATATTACGGGCATGACGGATGAAGAATCCCGATGCAGGAATAGTTCCGAACATCCAAGGTTCGGGGTACACTGCTTCATTTTCGGGTGGAGTCAGCTTTGCATCTGCTTCCGTTCCTCCTCCTTTATATACGATGCGAATATTATCGAGAACGACATCTTCAATATAATTATCCGGAATGCCGCTTATAATTGAGGCATATCGAGAATCGGCGTTATACACATTAATATTACTCAGTGTTATTCGTGCCATCTTACCTACAGGAGTCCCTTTAGGACTTCTCAATCGTGCTCCCAAACGAAGGAAAATCGGTGAATTTACAATATCCCTCATGGTTATATTACTGATCACAATATCTTCTAAAGAACCTCCGTCAACGGATTCTAATGCCAATCCCCTGCAGTTTTCAAAAACACAGTTCGAGATACTGATATTCTTAAAACCTCCACTCGATTCTGTTCCCATTTTTATACGTCCTGTCACATAACCATGATCAGGAGCCTGAGGCTCTTTACGCTCAAAAGTTCCTGCTAGTACCGATCCTTTGTCGTAACCACTTACATAACAGTTCGTGATCGTTATATTTTCAGTATCACGAAAAAAGCCAAGGGCAAAACTACTCTTCAATACAATGGCATCATCCCAGGGAGAATTAACCGAACAATCCGAAATACGCACATTACGGCAGCAATCAATATCAAAACCATCACGGTTTGTATCCACCCAAACATTTGTGATAGTCATATTATCGACACCTGTTGCCAGTAAAGCAAAATGTCCGCAATTGACCATCTGCACATCTTTTATAGTAACATTCTTGCATAACTTCAAGCTGATGGCTTTGTTTCCAACACCTGCCAGACGGCTTTCTTCACGGGTCAGACCTCTACCATCTATACGTCCTCTTCCCTCAATAGATATATCGCTCAAACCGATACCCCATATCAGGCTGTTCATCCAATGGCTGTGCCCGAAATCCTGATATTTATTATGTTCATTTTCTTCAGCGGCATCATATCCTCTATCCTTCTCGGGATATGCAGCCAACAGTACACTGCCGGCATCGAGATAAAGAGTTATGTTATCTTTCATCCGTATAGAATAACTCAGATATGTACCGGCAGGCAAAAAAACAGTTCCTCCACCATTGGCAGAGGCCGCTTCGATAGCCTTATTTATAGCATCCGAATCAATTTGTACCCCATCTCCTTTTGCTCCGTAATTCTTAACATCGTAAACGGCAGCCGGAACCTGCACCACCGTTATAAATAATGTAATGACAAGTAATATATATTTCATTTTATTTTTCTGTATTTTTCATCAGTACTGAATAAACAGTCTCAGCTATAAATCTATGCCCCTGATCATTGGGATGTAGTTTATCGGTATCCGGATAACATTCTTCATGTCCCGATAAAGCTGAGTATAAATCAATCACCGGATATCCTTTAGCTGCAGCAACCTTCTTTATCAAAGGAATTATTTCATCTGATAATACTTTAGGCTGATGCGACCAGTTTGTATTTGGCATAATAGGGATCGGTAAACATAAATATATCTTGGGTTTGGATGGAAGAGACTCGAACGTTTCACACAGATAAGTAAGATCGGCTTCGAAATTAGCTGCAAAATCTCCCTCATACCAGACTCTTGGCTGTGAGTCATTCGTACCTAATGCTATTGTTACAATATCGGGCAGAAAGGATTTTGCTTCTTCAAATTTTTCACATTTATCGTATGGCTTATAGGTATTGCGGCAGGCAGTCGCTCCACTTACACCGAAGTTGCGCACATCATAGTTTTCACCCATCAGCACTGCAAGCTGTCCCACATATCCTTTGTGTACTCTGTCACTTGCGACAGCACCTTCGGTTATACTATTGCCTACACAAGCGATTTTGATACGGGAAGATTGAGCTGTAATCGACAACACAACCAACAAGGAGAGCAATAACGCATTTATTCTTCTTTTCATTTTTTGCATTTTTAAGGTAACATAATCAATCAACAGTGATCAGTTAACAATAATCAATTGAAAGCTAGTCATTATCAATTCTTCATTTTCCAAAAAGGTTACAAAGGTAACAAGGTAAATGTACAATTATCAATTGAAAACTATTCTTCATCCTTCATTATAAATTTTCCATTTCTCAAAAAGGTGACATCAAAAATATACTTTCTGAGGTGGCATCATTTTCCTTTTCTCAAATTTCTCCAGCTACTCAAAGAACCTTTTTTAACAATAGGGTCTGCGACCCAAAGAACATTTTCTCTATAGATAAAAAAGGAACAAAAGGGTCTGTGAGCCTAGATAAAAAACTATTTACTTATCGGCATCAGCCTAAAAGTTCTCAGTTCGGATGCATTACCATACATAGTATGATGTCTTGATAAATTCCAAAATCCGTCTTTGGGCTTTCCTTCATTATTATCATAATCAATAACAGCCCAGCATAAACCGATCAGTTTATCGGCATACAATTTCGATTCAACAGAAAACTCTGCTCCTTCAGGAGAAGCATAGTCAAAAGGTGTAATATAAAATTCGAGAGTCAGTTTACCGCTTTCCCCTTCCTTAAAATTATACTTGTAACTATAATTCGAAAAAGGTTTTTCTTTCAGCCATTGCTGGGGTCCCCAGTACATACACCAGTCGCCTCGTTTAGGAGGCGTATAGATATGGTAATTTTGGGCTTGACGTCCGTGAAATAAATTCCATGCATCTTCTTTAGAAATATCTTTGAACGGATAAAACTTATCGATAAAGGGTCCTCCCGAACGGTCGCCGTCTACTACTACCTCAAATATATCTACCATCAGATCATCTCTGGAAAAAGACCAGTAATTATCATAGGCTTCGTAAAGAAAGTACAATCGGTTCTGCCCTTCGACCCAACCGACTTTTACGCTTATATCCAGATTTTCTTTATCCGGCTTATTATGCTTTCCCTCATCCTCCGTCATTTGATCGATACCCAAAACATACGATTGAGGCACAATATCCCAATCACGGGTATCGCCGTCAATAACAGGTACTTTATCGGCTGGGAAACAATATACTTTAAAGAACGAGGTATCGGTCTGTCCTGTTACAGAACAAATACTCATACACCATATAATGAAAAAACCGATACTCGTTCTCATAATATATTCTAGTTTTTATAGGAATTAGTAGTTGGACTGATAAAAATGTTCTTTTATTTTATACATTTTAAGTTAGGCTATTTCCTAACGCAGCCTCCCGGCTTTGTTTTTCATTTTGCCTTGATGCAAAACGAAACAAAAGATCAAGACTGCGTCTGCATCCCAACCCGCTCAGCCCTCGAATGCTAAGACAAATAAAAATGATTATCGCTGATATCCATTTGTCTTTTAACGCTTTCTTCGAGCAGCGGGTGCCCCGGTCTTCCGCCGATGTCGAGAGCCTGACGGACGAGGGGGCACAGACCCTTTTGTGGACTGGTGCAAGCCGTTGTCTGGCGTCAGCTTGGTCGCATACAGAGGTGAAGCCGTAATCTGACCAGTGAAACGGGCATTAAAACTAAATGTTGTTTGAGCCTGAAAGGCGAGTTTTATTTAGTTTCGCCCGTGAACGTAGTCAGATAGGCAGAGCTTCGAAGCGCCAAAGACTTTTTGGTTCCTTTTGGGGCTTTGGACAAAAGGAACACAAGCAATCTCTGATTGCGCGTAGTAAATAGCATAATCTTAAAGAACATTTTTCAGCTACTGATTCCCCTTTTTTACTGACACCTTAAATAATTCAGGCAGCATAAAATGGTTGTAGTCTGCTTTATCATTCTGTTTATAGACACAGAAGTATTCATTTACACCATTGGCTAAAGGCAAAGCCGCTGCCAATGCCGGAGCAGAAGTTTCTTTTCCCGATTCGAAAAAAGCTAACGGAGAATCCTGCATAAAGGCATCCGACAATCTTATTTCCGAAGTTATGGGAGCAATCATATTTATAACCTTCAATTTCATACTCTCGCCATAATACAATGTAAACGCAGTATGCTCAACACTGAAGATATTATCTTTGCAATAAACGGGCTTTAATGCCCCTGACTCTTTTTCGGACAATATCTGACCGTAAGCCCCTCCATATGACCAAAATAATTTTACTTCGGCAGGAAGACTTTGGCCCGACACCTGTAATACTATTCCGTCAGTATCGGCTAGCGACACAACTTTTAGATCAATCGAACCTTTGCCAAGAATAGCATCCGAAAGAGTATAGTTTACAGAACCGTTGCCGCCAGAAGAATTCTTTAAGGCAAATTCACTGAACCATTTGCTTTTCTTTCCGACTATAACCCCAAATTTCAGATTCCCTGCCATTTCGGGCAGATAAAAAGCAAATTCAGGATGATCGGCTGCAACAATAGATCGCTGCCCCGATTTTAATTTATGAGAGAATTTCACATTTTTCATAGCCAAATGTACCGGAAAAACAACATTTGAGGAGTTTTTGACCGAAGCCGGCTTTTGATCTCTCGCCTTAATATTTACATTCTCGAAAGTCCAGTCTTTTGCAAAAACAATATTACCGACATGCTCAACGTCAGCATCAATATCCGAGAAATGGAAATTACGCATCTGAGATTCCTTACTTCCCGAAACACTCATCATACTTCGTGAATTTGTCACTTTGAAATCTGACAAATAAACATCATTAAAATAAGGAGTTCCCGCTTTTGTATCCACTTTCTCCAGCATTTTTTTCCAATGTTCCGGAATCGGTTTTCCTTCATATTCTTTAGGCAAAGTCGAATAACTGTATGCCGGATTCCAGTTCATGGAAGCTTCAAAAACAGTACCGACATCATCCATTTCTATATTTTTTATATAAATATGCTCGGTTGTTCCTCCTCGGTTCATAGCCGATTTTAAACGTATTCCAACATTTGTTCCTTTTGCTTTGAGATTTTCGGCATACACATAGCGGATTCCTCCCGATGTTTCACTGCCGCAAGTCAGAAGTCCGCCTCCTGCCCGTGACACACAATCACGTATAACGACATATTCTGTCGGACGGTTTACTCTCAAACCATCGGCATCACGCCCCGATTTCAGGCAAAAATTATCATCATTGCAATCAATATCACAATTTTGAACCAATATCTGTGATGAAGAGTCAATATCCACTCCATCGGTGCTGGGACCATGGCCTCCTACATTATTCTGGATAATAACACCATCTACGGTACATTGTGTAGAATATAACAGTTGAATAGTCCAGAATCCCGCCTGCTGAAAAGTCACATCTTTAATCGTAACATCTGAGGAACGCGAAACCAGTAATGTCCGAGGACGTTTGCTATCATAATCTACAATCCAGCGTAATCCTCGTGCTTCATAATCTTTGCGCAAAGCCCAATAAGAATCCCAGAATACTTTGCCCTGAGCATGTACTACTCCATCGCCGCTTATCAATACATTTTTCTGATCGAGAACATTGATTAAAGCCGACGGCCAGCGCATTTCTATTCCGGCAACCCTGGTATCCATATCCGGATAATCGTCCAGATTCTGACTTCCTAATAAAGTCACCCCCTTAGGAATGTTAAAGTTTACTCCCTCTTTTACGTAAATTGAACCTGTCAGATAACGCCCCGGAGAGAATGTCACAACACCTCCGCCCTTGGACGCACAATCATCTATTGCCTTTTGTATCGCTTTTGTGTTAATTGTTACACCGTCGGGATTAGCACCGTAATCCGATACATTGAAAACTGCTGTGCCTTGAGGAACGGTACGCGCTCCGACTGTTTTTGTCCATGCTAAATCGGGTATCCGGGCTGTTGCCGTGACCGACAACAGCACCCAGCATAATAGCATCGGTAATATTCTGATTCTATTTTTCATGCTTATTTTACCGATTGTTTCTTCAATTTCATTACTTCGATTCCGGTTTCGATAATCAGACCCAAACCATGCTTTTCATTTTCTCCGACCGGACGATTGTAATAAAAAGGAAGATCATCAGTTATACCTGTACCGACACAGACATTCTTGAAATGTCCGTCTTCGGTAATCTGGGTATTTTTCAAGGCATCCCATCCCGCCAATGCAATACGGGCATAATCTGGATCCAGCCATTTGTTATTTATCCCTTTGGCTATCCCCCAGACATACATGGCGGTAGCTGAAGATTCGTCATACGATTCGGGTTTATCCAATAATTGATTCCACATACCATTGGCATTCTGATAACGCGAAACACCTACAATCTGCTTATCTAACAAAGCGATCAACTCGGCACGTTTCGGATGATCCTGAGGCAGTACATCCAGCAGCATCACCAACGATACTGTAATCCAGCCATTGGCACGTCCCCAGAAAGCAACTCCGTTTCTTTTCAGATCAGTGTAATAACAATGATAGAACAATTGCTTTTCGGGACACCACAGATAGTTTGAGATATTGATAATCTGCGTTGCTGCATCATCGTAATACTTACGTTCTCCGGTAAGTTTTCCCATCTGCGAAAGAAACGACACGCTCATGTAAACGTCATCTGCCCAAACTGTCATATTCCGAGGAAATGTACGAGCCAGAGTTCCATCTGTAAGGCGGTGCTGTCCGTACAAAATATGCTGAGCCGCAGTATCTATGTATGCTTTATATTCTTTCTTTGCATCCAACTGATATACATTGATAACGGCTGCACCCATCGCTCCGCAGTCGTCCAGTTCTTTGGTATTCCACAACTGTCCGAAAGGCCAGTGCCAGTGTTTGCGGTCTCCTCTGAATGTTTTTTTGAAGTACTCGTAATTGGCAAAACCAAAAGCCACATGATTTTTCGCATAATCAATATATTTAGGTTCATTCAGATACTTGCCTAAATTAATCATACTCATATCCAGTACCCCGTTAGAATAATGCCATTCACTGAGGGGGCTTTTAAACGTTACATCTTCACCCTTCGGTATTTCTTTTGTACTGTTATAAGTAGCTTTCGTTTTTACTCCTACAAACTGGGTTACAGGTTGCTTTAAAATATTATCGGCTACTGCCCTGATACATTCTTCATCAGTGCGTTGAGCAAAAACAGAGCCGGCCATAAGAGTGAATACTCCCATCAGTAGAATTGCTGATCGTTTCATGCGTTTTATTTTTATCTTAAGGTCATTAGACCGTTTTTATTATTTTGCGATTATTTTTTGTCTTGCGCTCTGGCTCTTCAGGAACCGTCAGCACCTCAATTTCCATCGGGTTTTACCATCGAATACAATGGCGAACGTGGTATGCGAACCGAATCGAACGCATCAGGATGTGCAGGATCGAATCCTTTAAAATCCTTCACGATGTATTTCTTTATCGGAATATTATTGTCAATTATCCCCTGAATAATACATTTAGCCAGTTCATATCCTCCATAAGGATTAAAATGGGTGTTATCCGCCAAATCTTTGTCCTGACCCGGGAATGTACCTGCCGGAAAATGAACGAATGCTTTCTTTGAACCTTCATCTCCCCATGCTTCGTATAAGGTTTTACTCATCGCATTAAGGTCTATTAATGCTACATTTTCTTGCTTAGCCAATTTTCGTACGGCATCCGGATAATCACCATGACTATTCGTTATTTTACCTTCGCTATCGAAGGTGCGGCGGTTCATTGACGTGATAAGCACAGGTATTCCTCCTTTTGCACGAGCTTCGTCAATCAGGTATTTCAGATCACGGGTATAGCTGACGTAAGGGCCTTTTCCTTCTCCTTTTTGTTTCTGATCGTTATGACCGAACTGAATAAAGAGATAATCTCCGGCTTTCATTTCCGATAATAGTTTTGCAAAACGTTTAGACGAAACAAAACTATTTGCGGCTTCTCCCGATTCGGCATAATTAGCGACAGCAATATCCGACGACAGAAAACGCGGAAGCAGCTGCCCCCACCCGCTCCAAGGTTCGTTGGCTTCGTCTACAACCGTAGAATCTCCGGCGAGAAAAAGGGTTACCAGATTATCAACTTTTTCTATTTTAATTTGTGTTACAGAAGGATTGTCTCCGTTAAATTCAAGTGTAAGTTTGTTATCCCATATCAATTTTCCGACTTCTCTCGGTTTGATGCGTACCGAGTCGGTTTCTCCGATCTTTGTATTGCGTACATTTACAGTAAAAGTGTATGTTTTATATTTTCCTTTGGCTGTGGTTATATTTTCGAGCATTAATCTGCGCGATTCGGATTTAACCGTAGTACAGCTTTCGGCATCTTTATCCCCTAAAGTTACAGTGACCCTGTAATTACCTTCGGGAACATCCACCGAAAAGAAAAAAGGTTCGCCATCTTTCTGTCCGGTTCCCAGATCGTATCCAAATCCTGAGTTTAATCCATATATCGTTGAACTATTTACAGGTTCTTTTTGACCCAATTCCCCACCTGTAAAGTCAAATACACGCACATATTTTCCGGAAGCTACCGCACCCGATATACATGTAATAATCAAAAGTACTATTAATTGTATTCTTTTCATCTTGTAAGATCTTAAAGACAAAACAAACTCAAGCCATGTATGCCACAGCCCTTCTAAGGTCTCATACCTATATTGTTTTGGTAAGTAAAACAACCCAAGTCTCTTATTAACTAAAAGGATATTGTTCAATATACATATCCCTGTATTATTTCGTCAAAGGCTCTCAGTCCATATGGAAGACTTCTGTCAAAGGGATCGTTATCGGCGAATTATCCTCATTCGTATCCATTATATCAGCCATATAAGCCCACCATTTCTGGACGATGGGATTATCGCCTAAATCCTGTGAAGAACTGCCTCCATCAACTATCTGATAAGCAAATAATACGTTAGTCTCTTTATCCCAAAAGATAGAATAATCAGAAACTCCGGTCTCTTTCAGTAAAGCTCTCAACTCAGGCCAAATCGCATTATGGCGTTTTTCATATTCGGATTCGAAACCCGGTTTCAAATACATTTTGAATGCTTGTCTTTTCATGCTATTCACTTCATTTATGATTCAACAAAAATAGATTTATAGGTTTTTCTTATCAATGCAATTTCGTACAAAAGCCTAGAAATATTCTTCATACTATGGCCGGAGATTTATGAGTACAGGCTTATCCCTGTCACATACGATCTTACCATCTATATATTCCAATTCAGCCACTTGTATAGAACTTCTGCGCGTCTCATAAGAATCTACAGCCTCGGGGAAACGTCCCGGATGTGTAAAATAAAAGATATATGCTTTTCCTTTGTTGACAACCACATCGGCATGCAGACCTTTGGTCGCATCGTCTGCTCCTTTACCCGGATTCTTGAGTATATTTTCGGGTTGACGTACCCAGTTTTTGAGATCGGCAGAGGTGTAAACACCCAAACCATCCCAATTGTCGACAATCATAAAATAACGGTCTTTCCAGTAAAATACTTTTGGTCCTTCACCCGATTTATCCCCCACAACTTTTCCTGCATCTTCCCAGTTTTTAAGATCTTTGCTCTTTACTGCATATATCGATTTACGGTCTTTTTCGTTATTATAATACATATACCACCAGCCGTCTTTCGCTTTGAATATGCCTGCGTCTATAACCTTATCCGAAGCTAGTTTCATCTCTTTTACAGGCTGCCAGTTTATCAGATCATCGCTTTCGAGCTGAACGATAGAACGGGGATGTTTCCAATCGGTGAAAGTACCGGGTACAACCGTCAGAAACATATGATACCTGCCTTCATATTCGACAATATCAGGAGCCCAGAATGTATAATCGGATTCACCGTAGTTGATCACAGCATCACATTTATACTGCCATGTTGCTCCGCCATCTGTCGATTTGGCGATGCCGATAGGTGTACCATGTACCCAATCAACACCTACTGCATTTTCGAGATTAGCACGGCGGTTGGTATAAAACATAAACCAGCACTTCTCTTTTTTATTCCAAATTATGACGGGATCGGCGGCTCCATCATATTTTGTATCTCTGAATAATGGTTTATCTGCAATTTTTGCTCCTTTCTTCGCAACCACATCAGGAATGCAGAAAAGAGTCAAGCATATTATCAGGATCACAGACTCATTTATTATTTTATTCATCGTATATTAATTTAAAGACAGACCTTATTTTTTCAGATATTGATTCAATGAAAAACCTGATATATTTTTCAAACCTTCAATAACAGATTCTCCGTTTATTAACGCTCCTTCTTCAGTCGTATGGACACTGTCTTTAAACAACAGACGACCTTGAGTTTCTCCGAGTTTATCTAATTTATCGGCTGAGATATCGTTCAGGTCGATAAATTCTACACCCTCTTGCTGTGCAACCTCTTTAGCCCATTGGGTATAAGATGCTGTCATCCGGTTTGCTTTCCCGTCTGTCCATCGGTTACCTGGAGTAGGAGATAAAACTATAGGGATTGCACCTACCGCTTTAGCCTGACGGATATACAATCGTAGATAGTGCCCGTAAGTAAATACTTCTTCGGGGCCTCCGTTACGTTCCATTATTACAGTTTCGGATTCATCGCCGGTCCCTTTCAGCGAAGCTCTGGCACGGCCAGTATTAAGAGGTCCTCCATCATTATGCCCGAACTGGATAAACAAGTAATCTCCCTTTTTCAATCCGGGTAATACTTTATCCCATAATCCTTCGGTAAAAAAGGAACGGCTGCTTCGTCCTCCCAATGCGTGATTTTCAACACTGATACGTGAGGTATCGAAGAAACGGTCGAAGAAACTTCCCCATCCCCATTGACCACCATCACCTTTTCCTCGTCCGTTTTTTACGGTTGAATCTCCTATAAGAAACACAACAGGGGCTTTTTCATTTTTACGGGTACTTCCCGCTACAATATCTTCGGGGCGGCTTGAATCTTCTATACTGAAGATAGGTGCTGCCGTACGTTCTGGTGATGTATAGTACTGAACAGCACTATCATTCATTCTGGGGTATAATCTGTTCTGTAATTTTATCATTTCTGCACCTGCCAATAATACAGGGCCATAGCCATGCGCGGCATATACATTTACCGGACGATAGTAATAAAACGCCGGATCGAATGCCATGCCCGTACCCACGCAAGTACCTTCTACTTGCCCCTGAGCATTGATAGTCGATGATACCGCATTCCAACCGAGTTGAGCCACCGGACCATAAGCCAATGGATCTATCCACCCCTTATTAATAGCATGAGCAATACAGTATACATAGATAGCTGTGGCTGATGTTTCGAGATATGAGTCATTACGGTCTAATAGCTGATGCCAGAATCCTTCACCCGACTGATAAGAAGCAATTCCTTTGATGTGCGCCCGCAACTGAGCCAACACTTTAGGTCTGTCTGGATGACTTTCGGGAAGGACATCCAGAACTTCCGTCATCGTCAGTACCGCCCATCCATTAGCACGCCCCCAGAAAAAAGCAGGATGATCATCCATCGATTCTACCCAGCCATGCATATACAAACCTTTTTCTTTCACAAACATACGGTCGGAGAATTGTTTGATCTGCTTAACTGCTTCATTGTAATACTTATCCTCTCCTGTCAATTTTCCCATTTGGGCAATGGCAGGTACACTCATATACATATCATCGAGCCACAGGGTATTCATCTGAGGACGTTTACGGGCAAATGTTCCATCGTATAATCGATATTCTTTGTACATGATATAGTTCATGTAATTATCGATAATACTCCGAAGATCAAAATCGAGTTTTTCCGATTGCTGAAGTTTTATCATTGCCGCACACATTGCTCCGGCATCATCAAGGGCATGAGGTGTTAGCAACTGCTTCATCTGAGGATCTATAACCCCATAATCATTCATAATCCGCTTAAATTGAGGAGCTGCTTCCGCCAAGAATTTAAAGCGGTCTTTCACATAGTTATAATAACTGCTGTCGGATGTTGCAGCCGCCACTTCAAGCATGCCCGAATAGGTTACTCCCCATTCGTAACTGGCAAGGCGGAATGCACCTCTGTCGAGTTGTGAATCTTTATCTATTTTCGAAAAATCTTTAATTTCCTGATGGTTATCCTTATTAACAACTTTTGCAGGAGTTACTTCATCCAGATATTTAAGAACCCTGTCTAATGATTTTTTTATATCAGCTGTCGACACTTCCCCGTATGGCCGCTTATAATCCGGAGCCAATAGATGAAGCGGTGTATTAAAATCATTTACTTTATCATGCTGATTCTTCTGAGCGAATGCGTTAATACCATTCGCTATCAGGAGAGATACCAGTAAAACTTGTTTATAAGACTTTTTCATGGTCTGATCTTTCTTCTATATATTATTGTTACTTATTTATTCAGATAAGGAGGAATGTTTACAATCATCAAATCGAGTTTTTGTCCATCGGTCACATATCCTGATTGAATCAGTATACGTTTATTGTCCGGACTGAAAGACGGATGTGTATGGTCGGGTTTCATTTTATGATCGGCTGTCAGCAGGGTACGTTCTCCGGTGTGACAATTAATGAGATAAACCTCTCCTTCGAAATTATCAGAAGCAGCCCATTTACCATCCGATGTTCCTCCACAATGCCAGAATCCCGAACCATAGTCCAGTTGACCCAGTACCTGTATCTTGTTTGTACGTACATTGATACTGAATAATCCCGTGGCTTTTGTTCTCAAACGATCCAGATGCCCCATAACATTGAAGTAAACATGGTCTTTATCGACCCATGTTTCATGAGTCACCCAATCATCAGGAGTTTCTACATACAAGGGTCTGTTGCCTGATCCGTCGGCTTGTACTATCCACATCCGTTGCGGAGCATCTCCACCTGTTTCCTGACAATAGAGTATCTCTCCGGCAACAAAGGGGTTAGCCTGCAAATGCCCCATGGTAAAAGGCACATCTATAACTGACGAAATCTTTCCTGTTTGTAAATCGATCATCCGTATCCCTGATGGTACTTGTTTTATTCTGTAACTATCGTCGTGTTGTATCGTTGGTTTCGCATCGAGCCTGCGCACTCCTACGTATGCTTTAGTTTCATCAGCATCGAGGGTAAAGCCTCCCGACTCGGCCAAATCATCCGGTAATTTAGCAATAAATCTCTCATATGCAGTCCTTTCTTTTACCGAATTTCGGTAACTGTCATTAATGAGTGAATCGAGGTTTAATTCGATCAATGATTTTATATTATTTTCCGTTCTGAAATAATAGAGCTTGTTTGATAAACGGGCTACATTCAGACTCCCGGTTCCCGTACCGTCACCATCGGTCAGTTGTATTATATCGCCTGTACTTTCAGATACGGCAAATGCCTGAGAATGCTTATCCGAAGACCGATCCGAAGACCTGAATATGATAAATCGGCCGTCTGATGTCCATTGAGGATGGGTCTGATACAATTTGGCATCACTCGTTTTTGCACTAGTCAGCACTGTTATCGGATTGCCTGTAATGCGGTCTATCATCACATACTTCTCAGAAGGGAAAAGCCGACCTATATCCGATGCCGAAGCATAAGATAGTCCGCTTAAAGCACATATCAATATTATTCTTAACAATTTCATTTTCACTTAGCTTTTAAGGTGACATATACATAGTCGGAGAACTCATATCCACGAAAAGTTACTTTGAGCGAGACTAGGGTTCGATTCCCTTCGGGGATATCTTTTGTGGTTAATGTACGTTCCCGTTCCGTGCCTCCGACTGACCAACTGTAGCTGTCGTAATCCATACCGGCATCTAAAGTCAAATGATCTTCTTTGATTACGATTTCCTTATTTTTAAACATTTTACCCAAATCCGACCCGAAATAAAATCCCGGTTGTGTCGGCTGGTTATATGCTACATTCTGAATGGCTATACTTATTCTGTACACAGGATCTTCCAAAAATGTATGGAAACGATAATCTGTAGGTTCTGTCGATACATATAATCTCAGGTTTTTATTATCTGCTGTACGGTAAAGAACCTCTTCTCTCCAATCGCCTAAAATATCGGCTTGTAATGCTGGGTTCGATTTCGTTCCATTATTCCAAGCACAACCATCGGCTGTAAAAATCACATTGCTTTTTCCTTGGGCTGGATCATACTTGGATATAGATATCTTATCGAGTAATTCACGCGATAAATCTCCGTCCCACCAGCATGCCATATTGATAGATACCCCTGCTGTAGATGGGTTGATAACGTTTCCTTGCACATTATATATACCCTTAGAATCTATTGACCACATTTCTACTCCCGGATGATTGGGATCTATATCTGCCGCCATGCAGCGTCCGACATCTGTTGGTGATGGTATCTGAAATAAAACTTCTCCTGTCGCAGCATCTCTGAAAGTAGAGCCATCCCGTTTATTTTCGTGGCAATCCCAAACCTGCAAACCTTTCCTGCTTGGATCAAAAACAGTCATATGTAAAGCATCACCATGTCCCAGACCTGTACTGTAAAGACCTTTTCCATCGTGATCAATAGCACACGATCCGTATATAATTTCGTCACAGCCGTCACCGTCCACATCTCCCACTCGCAGATTATGATTACCCTGTCCTGCATACTTTTCATTGCCCGGTGTATTCGAATCAAATACCCAGCGATTAGTTAGTTTGCCGTCCCTCCAATCAAAAGCAGCCAATACCGTACGGGTATAATAGCCTCGGCACATCACCACACTGGGGTATACTCCATCGAGATAAGCAATGCAAGCCAGAAAACGGTCAACACGGTTTCCTTTGCAATCACCCCATTTGCAGACATCTCCTCGCTGGGGTATATAGTCTATCGTTTGCATGGACTCGCCGGTCAATCCATTGAAAACGGTAAGGTATTCATGCCCTTCGATAATATATCCTCTCTCGTTTCGATAGTCGGCATCCTTATTTCCTATAATATTGCCTTTGGCATCAGTAGTGCCGTCAGCTGTTTTCATTACGATCTCGGCTTTATTATCTCCATCCAGATCGTAAACCATAAATTGTGTATAGTGTGCTCCTGCACGAATATTCCGACCTAAGTCTATCCGCCAGAGCTTCGTTCCGTCTAGTTTATAACAATCGAAATACACATTACCTGTATATCCGTTGTGTGAGTTATCATGGGCATTAGAAGGATCCCACTTCAATATGATCTCGTATTCTCCATCTCCGTCAACATCTCCAATACTGGCATCATTGGGCGAATACGTATAAGTTTGTCCGTCGGGTGTAGTTCCGCCTGGAGGAATATCCAACGGAATGTTTATGTAGCCTTGCGGCGCATCTGCCGGTAATACATAGCAAGCAGACAAAGAGTTTTGTTCAACGCCCTCTATCACGGGAGTTACAGTATAAATTAAAGCATTATTTTCGGATGTTTTATCCTCTATAAAAGTTGAATTATTCAAAGGCAAAGTATTTATCTTTTCTCCGTTTCGATATACATTGAATGTAGTATTAATCGGGTCGGATGATAAATAACGCCAAGTAACAATATTGGTTTGTGGATTCTTTTTAATAGCAACAATACCTCTACCTAGTTTTTCCTTCTGAAGTTTGGTATAATCATAATTCGTTTGTGCCTCCGACTTCGGGAATATGACAAAATTGATCAATACAAAATAAAAATAGAATAGAAATTTTCTTGTTTTCATAGGTTAAAAGGTATTAAGGTATTAGACCTATTTGTTAACTTTTCATGCATAACAGCAAGAACCAGTTTTACTTTAAATACATCATTAAATACTTTCTATGACTTAAATTGTAAAAACTAAGCCCTACTAATCAGTTCGGGCTTAGTTCTATATAATAATATCAGAGAATTACCATCCCGGATTTTGTACAGCTTGCTTTTCATCAGCAGTTAATGCCTGTCCATTTTTCTCTAGTGCATCTAAGAATGTCTGAGGTATCGGGCGCAAATAATGTTTAGCAGCATTAAATGTTCCTCCTCCATTAACAGATCCGTCATTGAATGTTTTCCAACGTTTCTCTAAAGTTTTGGTTCTGGAAAGATCTTCCCATCTCAAAAGTTCACCCATAAGTTCTCTTGATCTTTCATTCAATATGAAACATAAGAACTTCTCAGCTTCAGTAGAACATCCCAATTCTGTGTAGAAATCGTTTTTCGAATTAAGAATATCCGATACGCTTGTCAACTTCATTGAAGATTTGGTACTTGCAGTTGTTGAGCCTTCCAGCATATTATTTGATTCGAAATATGTATTTGTTTCCGAATACACAGCATACCCTGTTCCGGCACCTCCATCTCCTGTTTTGGTAATATAGCTGTTCTTTTTATAAGCCTGTCCGCCATCTACATTCTTTGAACGAACTTCTCCGTCAGCATAACCTGCACGTTCACGTAATGCATTGATATATGGTAATGCTTCACTATATTTTCCCTGACGGCCAAGAGCTTCTGCAACCATTAAATAGTCTTCTGCAGAACGAGCTAAAATACCATCCCTCTGTCCAAATTGAGACGCGATTGAAATACGAGAGCCATCTCTGAATTTGCTTAAGGCTACGTAACGTGATTTTGTCACGTAAGTACCATTATTACCATGAGCTCCTGTGTATGTTTTTGATTCGCCTTTGAAATAACGGACAAACATATGAGAATTTCTCTTTTGTATATCAACGTCATTATAGCGGTCATCTCCTGCATTATTTACAATATAACGGATGGCTTCTTCACCTCCTGTAAATTTACGCTTGAAATAAATTCTTCCGGTTTTGGAATCTACATAGTCAATCAACGATGTGGAAGGTATCCATACAGGTTTTTTATCGACCCAAATAGTATCCCATCGAGGAGCTCCATCGGGCTTATTACATCTATAGCTTGTTATAAAGCTTTTCCAGAATCGAGAATCATTTACTCTGTCATAAACATCCATCGCATAATCAGTTGTACGTAGACGGCTGAACTCTCGTCCTCCGGAGATATCTCTTGCCAATCCTGCCATATTTTGATATACAGATGGATAATATAGATGCAACTGATTACCATAACGACCCTGAGTAGTAGTATTATCTGAGAATTGGGCAGCCAACACAACTTCAGAAACAGATTCGTTTGCGCTGTTAGGTGCTGTAAAATCCCATAGGCTTGCAAAATCAGGACACAAAGGATGTGCTGCAATAACTTCTTTACTAAAGATTATTACCGAATCCAAATCTGTAGTTTTTGATTTAGAATTCCATCCGTCATTTATTTCACTGGCTCTAAACAAATATGCTTTTGCCAGAAAATGAGCAGCAGCCCATTTTGTTGCACGCCCGGTCTGATCGGGTTTTTCGGGCAGCAAATTATATGCAGCTCTCAGATCTGAAATTACCTGAGCTAAAGTTTCCTCAGCCGAACTCCTGGCAAATTCGGTCACAGGTTTATACAAGGGGACTAATTGCAAAGGAACACCGCCATATTGACGAACCAATTTAAAGTAATTAAATCCTCTGATAAAGTATCCTTCACCCAAACGTGTATTATAGGTTTTACTTGTCTTATCATAATACTGGGGAACATTCTGAATCACGGTATTAGCTGATGCTATACCCGAATACATATTATCCCATACTTCTGCAACACCATGCCCATTGGTCGAATTCAAGACCGAGGTGTAGTCATTCCATGCCGCTTCGGTTGCATCATTACCCACAGCCATTTCATCTGTCCCGAACTGGGTTGTTGTGATTGCCCATACATAGTTATAATGGAATTTCAGGGTCTGATACATTCCTGTAACCAACTTATCCAATCCTGCTGTTGTATTATATGAATCTTGATTTTCCTGAGTAATCAGATTCTCATCCAAAAAATCACTGCAAGAAGTAATACCCACAGCCGAAAATGCTGTCAATATACCTAAAGCTATACTTTTATATTTTTTCATAATAGTTTTTTCTTTTAAGAGCTTGTTTAAATCCTAGTTCTGAAACCTTAAAAACCTACATTAAGACCAAATACCAGGCTTCTGTTATATGTAGAACCACCTAAGTCCGGATCAATCCAATCGCATTTTGAGTAAACCAATCCAGGATTCATACATTGAACATACACTTTTAGATTCTTAACCTCCAACTTCTTCAATAGATCCGGATTTACATTATATCCTAAAGAAACATTTCTCAGTTTAATGAACGATCCATCCTGATAGTTCATCGTGCTCTTATAGGTATCTCCCGATTCGCCTTTAGTTCCCGGTGCATAGTATCTTGCGTCTTCATTTGTTCCTTCAACCCAGTAATCAAGTTTACGCATAGCGAATCTGCCCGAAAGAGTTTCAGCTCCGGTTTCTACAGTAAAGCCCCAACGAGAATACAGGAAGAAAGAAAATTCCCAGTTCTTATAAGTAAATGTATTCATCAAACCGGCAGACCAGTCGGGACGTTTGGAGCCTACTATTTTTCTATCATAGTTGGCATTAATATCTCCACTGTTATCCAAATCTTTCACTCTTATTTCGCCTGGTTTAGCTCCGTATTTTGCTGCTTCTTCAGCTTCTGAAGTTTTCCAAATACCATCATATACATAGTCATAATAGACACCTAAAGGCTCTCCTACAAACCACTTATTATTCAAATCTTGTTGTTTTCCATTAGCAAGCTTTGTAATTTTATTTCTATCTGCAGAAAAGGTTAAACTTGTGTTCCACGTAAAGTCTTTAGTATCGATATTCATACTGTTTAAAGTCAGATCAACTCCATGATTTTCTGTCTCTCCTATATTAGCCCATGTTGTAGGATACCCTGTTACCAACGGTAAAGCCATCAGCATCAGCAGATCTTTTGTTGTAGATTTATAAACATCAATAGTACCGCTTAACCGGTTATTAAATATAGAGAAATCCAAACCTAAGTTATACTGTGTAGTTTTCTCCCATCCCAGATTAGAGTTAACCATCGGTATAGGATCTTTGGCTGAAGGATCAGATGATACCAGACCTTGTTCTAAATTTGGTCCCCATGTATAATATAATGATGATAATGCGCCTTTGGTAGCATAGGCATCTATAGCAGAGTTCCCGGTTGTACCGACTCCAAAACGAAGTTTCAACTGGCTTACCCATTTAATATCCTGCATGAATTTTTCTTGTTCGATACGCCAGCCAAGTGCAGCAGAAGGAAAGAATGACCATTTATGTCCATCAGCCAACTGAGATGCTCCATCCCAACGTCCAGATGCTGTCAACAGATACTTATCGGATAAACTATAGTTTACCCTTGCCATATAAGACATCAACTGGGTTTCGGTCAATTCTGTAGAAAATGACGTTAAGTTTCCGGCAGACCCTAAATTATACCACAGTTCGCTACTTGTTGCCAAACCTGTTGCTTTCATTTTTGATCCCTCATTATGAGACTTTGAAGAACTCTGTAGCAAGGTTACTCCTAAAGCGTGTTTCTTATTGAATGTTTTATTATAATAAAGCAGGTTATCAAGAGTCCATGATCTTTTTTCGTCGGTGTTATATTCTCCTAAATTATTTCCATCACCATTGATTGATGCTTTATCTTCAAAAATACCATTGCGGTATTTATAGAAGTCAGGTCCAAAATTCATTCGATATTTCAGATCTTTTGTAAAACTGATCTCAGCATAAAAACTTCCGGTTACACGTAAAGTCTTACGCTGATTACGGCTCAAATCCGACTCTCTGATAGGGTTAATTATATTAACGTCTCCTCCAGGTGTGCGGATATAATCGCCATTTTCGTCATAAGGTACAGCCCATGGTAACATTCCTTGCAGTGCACCATATAAACTAGCTGCACCGGTTGCACTTTTTCTGAACTTGTAACCATATTCTTGACTACCCCACATAGTGTTTATCGATGATCCCAGCTTTAACCATTTAGTTGGATTAATATCTACACTAACTTTAGCTGTATATCTTTCATATCCTTGTCCGGGTTGAGTCCCGTTCTGATTAAGATATCCAAATGACATGTAAGCTTGTAACTTCTCGGTACCTCCACTTGCACTTATTGTATGCTCTTGTGTTAAAGCTGTACGCAACCCGTATTTAGTCCAGTCGGTTGTCGGCACACGGCTGCCATCCCATACTCCATCAACCCAGCCTTTTTCGAAATTAGCCCATGAAGCCTGATCACCACCATAAACTTTTTTATCTAATTCATAATTTGGAGTAGCTGATGTATATGTACCTTGTCTGTATTTTGCCAAACGGCTATAATCAATCCACTCTCCGGCATTCATCATATCCATTCTGTCATACATTTTTTCGACAGATAAAGTTCCTGAATAGTTCAAAGAAAAAGATCCTGATTTTCCTCTTTTAGTTGTAACAAGAACAACTCCATTTGCACCTCTTGAACCGTAAATTGCAGTAGCCGAAGCATCTTTCAAAACCTCTATAGATTCTATATCAGAAGGATTAAGATTCTCAATACCAACCCCCTGCATGGGAATCCCATCAACAACATACAAAGGTCCGTTGCTTGCATTAAGTGAACGTTCTCCACGTATACGGATAGCACCAAGCTCTCCGGGACGCTCATTAGAGGTTATATCAACCCCTGCCGCCTTACCCTGCATAGCCTGCAAAGGATTAGTTACAGGCATTTTCTTAAGCTGTTCCGAGCTAAGATTAATCATGGCTCCAGTCACATCGCTTTTCTTTTGAATACCATAACCGACTACCACAAACTCATCCAAAACCTGGGAGTCTTCTTTCAGTATGATTTTCAAATCTGTTTGTCCAGCTACAGAAACTGATTGTTCTATATATCCGACATAAGATATAGTTAACACGTCATTATTCTTTGTATTGATGGTGAATTTCCCATCCAAATCGGTAATAGTTCCGGTGGTTGTTCCTTTGACCGAAACACTCGCTCCAATAATTGATTCGCCCCTTTCGTCCAAAACCGTACCCTTGACGGTTTTCGTCTGAGCAAATACCACGATCGACAGACACAAAAACAGAACTGTCAATAAACTTTTTGCTTCAAAAAGCTTTCTTTTTCGAGAATTCTTCATTTAGGTATTAAAATTTAAAAATGTGATTATCTTGATTTAGTATTGATTTTATTTAATTAAGGCATCTGATTTCAAGTAACAGTAAGTATTTAATGTCGTATTTTAAGCTATAACTACCAATTGTTGTTTTACATCGGGTAGACAATAAATAGGTATGAGATCTTAAATATTTGTTAACATCACAAAGTTACACCCGAGCTATTTACAGGGAATGTATTTTCGTCCATTCTGATGGAAAATCTATTATAGACCGCCTGTGATATTGTCCTTTAATAATCTGAACCAATATATATTCACTCAAAATATGAACTGCTTTCCCGAAAAACATTTCACCGGCAGCATCTTTTTAATCCAGAAAAGACCTCATATCTGATTTACGGATATGAGGTCTTTCTATATTATAATTCTCTTCAGAGGCTTTCAATAATCAGCATTCTGATTATATAACCCGGGGAATCCAATCATTTCCGTTTGAGGAATCGGATATAAATAACGTCCAGGCTTAATATAAGACTCAGAAGTTCCAACGGGATTATTATATCGCGAGAGCTTGTCTTTTATGTTTTTCTCCCACTCTCCATAGCGTATCATATCAAACCAGCGGATTCCTTCTCCAGCAAATTCTATTCGCCGTTCTTGTTTTACGGCCTTCATCGCATCCGTAGCAGTTGCGGCAGTTACAGCATCACAACCGGCTCTTTGTCGTATTTTGTTCACATAAGACATAGCTCCCGAAATATCTCCATGTTTATTTAACAATACCTCTGCATACATCAGCATAATATCTTCGATACGAATAACGGGATAATTTACAGCCCAGTCATTATAATCTTTCATTTCGCTTTCGAAATTTCCTGTATAGCCAAGACTTTGTCTTTTACGCAAAGAATTAAGGTACTTATAAAAGAAGCTTTTTGTATATACTTCCACTTCTCCGACTCCGGGAACCTCCAGTGTTTCTTTTGTATTAGAATAAGCCGGAAAATTAGGTTCTGCATCGAAACCGTCTAAAACAGTTGCTCCATCACCTCTTATATCTCTTGCTCCATTACTATATACTTTGTCAAACTCATACTTCAACGATTTTTCTACAAATATACTGTTTCCATAAATACGGATAGAAGTATAGGAGGGTGGTAACGCGGGTGAAAAATTAAATATTGCTGAATTGCCGGTTCCGCCGCTGCGATACTGAATAGCAAATATCGAATACTTGTTATTATACTCTGTCAACCATTGCTTTTGCCATTCTTCTGCTGTCGGAGCCCAGTATTTACCATTACCATCTGCATAATCCAGCACTTCCTTCAATTTAGTTTCGGCCAAAGCTTCGGCAGAAACATCTTTCAGAGGAAAGCCTGCCATGGTCATATACACTCTTGCCAACATGGCTTTGGCGGCAATCTGATCGGCTCTTCCCTGACTTGTTGCTGTTGCATAGCTCGATGTTATCATTTTTTCGGCAACCGGTAATTTCGATTCTGCCAATTTCAGATCAGGGATAATGATTTTTTCATATAACTCGGCTGCCGTTGATTGCTTTACTGTTTTAGTTTCGACCGGAGACATGGTACGGTCTATCAAAGGAACATTTCCAAACAACCGGGCTAATTCGAAATATGCCCATCCTCTCAAAAAATGCACCTCACCCTCGAGTTGATCTTTTAGCTTTACAGGATTCGTTTCATCTTTCGGAAATGTAATATTAGGCAGACTCTCAATCACCAGATTCGAGGCATTCACCACTTTATATAGGTCAGCCCATGTCCCATTAAATGTAGACAGAGTAAAATCAGCTCTAAAAGTTCCTATTTCCGAATACTCCCTAAGTCCGTTAGGTACAGGATCGACCCATGTATTATCCGAACGGCATTCCGACATATGCAAATAAATGTTATTAGCCCAGTTCCTCAAGTTGGAATATGCTCCGATTACAGCCTGTTCAGCTTGTTTAGGCGAAGAATAGCTTCCTCCGGGCATTTGGTCTCTGGGGTCTTCATCCAAATTGCAACCTGACAAAAACAAACAGATACCCGACAATAAAAATATCTTTATATATAATTTTGATAGTTTCATAACTTCTTCTTTTTTAAAAAGTAAGATTTAAACCGATTGTAAATGTACGAGCCAAAGGATAACTGCTGTAATCAAGTCCCAAGGCAGCAGAGCCTCCGGGAGCCGAACTCGAGCCCGAATTAGAAGCTTCGGGTGAATATCCTCCGTCATAAGAAGTAAATGTTGCCAGATTCTCGGCAGAGAAATATACCCTGGCATTGGATATAATACTTTTATTTATAGGAACATTATATCCCAGTGTAATATTCTTAATAGATAAATAGTCTGAGGAATATAACCAACGCGAGTCAATTGTTGCTCCGGTGGTTGTACTTAGCGGATAAGGTGTTTTCCCGTCTCCCGGATTTTCTTCCGACCACCAGGCATTTTTCCAGTGGGCAAAGGCATTGGTGCTGGGTCCTTGCCCCGGACGATCTATCGCTCGCCCGATCAGCCCCAATATTTTACCTCCGGTCTGGGCAGTCAGTAATATCGATAAATCGAAATCTTTATAACTGAATGTATTGGTCATACCATACGTACACTTTGGAGTCGGGCTTCCCAGATAAGTTTTATCATCCGTCGTGAAATCACCGCTGCCATCTACATCACGATACCTTATATCACCGGGCTTGATCTGCTTTCCACTAAAAGTAACGGCTTTTCCTCCATGAGCAGCGCTAAAATCGTCAATTTCTTTCTGACTCATCCATACTCCAACGGCCTCATACATATAGAATGTATTGATCGGGCGACCGACTTCCAATACGTTCGAGAAGTTACTTTTATCGAATCCGGAATAAATAGGAGTATCATCTATACCTAATAACTTCACTTCGTTCTGATTGTAAGAGAAATTAAAAGTGGTAGACCATTTAAACAATCCTTTATTTATATTATGAGTAGTCAATTCAAACTCGAATCCGTTATTTTTTATATTACCCAGATTATCCCAATAAGTACCGTAACCTGATGCCAAAGGTATAGGTACTTCATATAACAGGTCTTTCGTGTTTTTTGTATACCAGTCAACCGACATTTGGATACGGTTATTAAACATCGACAAGTCAAAAGCCAAATCCGTACTATTGGCTTTTTCCCATCCTAAATTAGAGTTTCCGAGAGAACTAGGACTATATCCGTTAGCCCCTGCATACATTACCGAAGACAACAAGGTATAAGCGTTGGTTCCATTAATCTGCTTATTTCCGGTTGCTCCATAACTGACACGCAACTTAAACTGATCGATCACATTAGAGATATTGAGACCTTTGAAGAAACTTTCCTCCGATACTTTCCATGCCGCAGATAGTGCGGGAAAAGTACCCCAGCGATTTTGGCTGCCGAATACGGAACCTCCATCTCGGCGCACACTTGCCGACAGCAGATAACGCCCCATATAGTCGTATTGCACACGTCCGAAATACGAAACCAATCGGTCGGGAGTCAGTTCTGTTACTTTGTCTGTACCAATAGGGAGATTGTTTCCATCGAAAGACCCATCAATCGCATCATTCGGGAAAGGCTTGTTAAAACTTTGGTTCGTTTCAAAACCCCATTGATTTTGCTCTGTCGACATACCTGCCATCAATGTAAGGTTGTGCTTTTCGTTAAATGACTTATTATAATTAGCAACTAATTGTAGCAGTGTATTATCAAACTTACGGCGGGTATTATGCCCTCCTGATGAATTTACCCCCTCTCCCAGATTCCAGTTACCTGTTACATCCGAATAAGAATAGGTCTGTCCATCCAGGTCGGTATAAGTTGTAGAGGCAGTACCTTCGACCTGCAACCCTTCCAGCGGATTTACACGAATGTATCCTATCGCCGATACACGAGCATCATAATCACGGCGTTTATTTCTTTTCATAACCGCAGTCGGGCTCGAAGAAGACCCTGCCCAAGGATAACGGTCGTTAGGTTCTATATTAGTATTATAACCAACATCCGATGGGCTGACAGGCGATGACGCCAATACTCGGTGAGCCTCACTGTCTTTTCCGTTGGCTCGTCCCGCTCCATCCTTTATCGAATAAGATGGAGCCAGTTTCATCCCTACACTCAGCCATTTGTTTATCTTCGAATCAATGTTAGCTCTTAATGTAAATCTTTTATATCCTGTACCCGTTGCAATACCATCCTGATCAAAATAACCCAGCGAAAACAAGTAAGTCGTATTATCATTTCCTCCCGACAAGTTGATATTATAATCCATAACCGGAGCTGTACGGTAAAAATTGTCCTGCCAGTCTAACATTGCCAGTCTTTCGTCAGTAGCTCCGAATGTATGGCTTGCAACCATCTCGGGACTCAGATAATGCTGCCAGCGATCATCCAGAATAACCGAATAATTGGGATTTTTCGCTCCTATATTTTTCAGTCGGGTCGCATTATCATCTTTAATAGAAGCATTTGTGACTTTATTATTTTTTGCCAGATTCAGATAATTTGCATCATTATATCTTGTATAAAAATCAATCCACTCCTCGCCGGATAGTAAATCCAGTTTATTTTGGAGCATCTGAATACCATAAGAAGCCGAGAATGAAACCTTTGTTTTGCCCGATTTTCCTTTTTTTGTTGTTACCATAATTACACCGTTCGATCCTCTCGATCCATAGATGGCAGCAGACGCAGCATCTTTCAGCACTTCCATGGACTGAATATCCGAAGGATTCAATCCGACAAGTGTACTACTCGGAACTCCATCGATCACATATAAAGGGTCTGAGCTTGCACTAACAGACGCAGCTCCACGCACCCTTATCTGCATATCCTGCCCAGGCTCTCCGGTTATAGTTCTTACGGTAATACCCGGCATCGACCCTTGCAACGCCGATTCGACACGGGCCAATGGTCTCTCCCCAATACTTTCGGCATTCATTTTGGATACAGCACCGGTAAGATCGCTTTTCTTCACCACGCCATATCCTATGACCACAAATTCGTCTAATACATGGGAGTCCTCTTTCATTACAATCCTGATCTCATTTTTTCCGGCTATAGATACAGATTGCTCTGCATATCCGACATAAGACACAGTCAGTACATCATTATTATTAACACTAATGGAAAATTTTCCATCTAGATCTGTCATGGTTCCGGTGGTTGTTCCTTTCACCGAAACTGTAGCTCCTATAATGGATTCACCCTTCTCGTCTACCACCGTACCGGTAATAGTTTTCGTCTGGGCAAATACCATAATCGACATGCACAAGAATAATGCAGCCAATAAACTTCTTGCTTCAAAAAGCTTTCTTCGTGAATTCTTCATGTAGATATTAAATTTAAAAGTGTGATTAAAGTGTTTGTCTGTAAGATTATATATCCCTTTAAATGAAATGTGCTGAGGAGAGTTGAGGAGGGTATATCAAACACCGGATAACTGATTTTTGATACACTCCCGTTACAAATTATTAAATATTACGAGATCGCCCTTTGTTATAAATAATAGTCAGTATTTAAAGTAATAACTGTGTATTTCTGATCAAGTAAATAAGTATAAAAATTTAAAGAATATTATTGAATGAGAATTTGTCTGAAATCCGAAATACACAATTATTCCACAAATTCTACAGGCCAATTATCCGACTCGGTATGAGCCTCGTTAAAATAGCCTGATAAGCGAGACACAATTTCGGGATACATTGCAGCCACATTATTCGTCTCTTTTATATCAGTTTTAAGGTTATACAATTCTATCTCTTTTTCTTTGTTCTGCCTGATAAGCTTCCAGTCACCCCATCTTACTGCCTGAGAAATACCTTTTGATGGATATTGTTCCCAATACAGATATCTCTGATCCCGAGGCATTATTCCCGGAGCGTTTATTTCCTGACAAATGCTCAAACCATCCGTTTTTAGTGTTGTGTTTGCTTGAGCCATATCTACCATTGTTGAAAAAAGATCCGGAAAATAACATGGATAATCAGAAGTTGAACCTGCATTTTTTCGGTCGGGCATGCGTATTATCAAAGGCACCCTAATGCCCCCTTCATACAATTCGCCTTTCCAGCCTTTGAGGTCACCGTTCAGTACAAGTTTATCGGTTTTAGCAGCTTTAGCCCCTCCATTATCGGAAGCAAATATCACAATCGTATTATCATCCAAGCCTAAAGATTTCAGTTCGTCCAATACCTTAGCAATCGATTCATCCATATGGGTTATCAGTGCGGCATATGATTTATCATTGGGTGACATATCGGCATTTTGGTAAATACCCCACGATTTGCTGTCCAATGGAACATGAGGAACATTATAGGCCAGATATAAAAAGAACTTATGGTCTTTTTGCCTGCGCAGAAAATCTATAGCCTCATCTGTTGCTCTATCCGTATTGTGATCAACATGACTCCCGTTCAAATTTGCTTCAATTGTATATTCTTCACGGTTACGCCATCTTTTCGAAGGGTAGTAGTTATGACTTTCGGGTTCTCTTATAAGCCATCCGTAAAACTCATCAAATCCGCGGTCTAAAGGTCCTGCTGCAGGATCAAATCCGTCCAGATGCCATTTATTGACCAAACATGTTACATATCCGTTATTCGACAACACATTTGCTATTGTTGAATCCTGCGGCATCAGATTAATACGTCTCACAGTCCCCATTCCTTCACGTTCACCAACAATACCTCCGGTTCTGCACATGTTGCCCCGAATGCGTGAATGCCCCGAATGTAGACCTGTCATCAAAGAACAACGGGATGGAGAAGACACACTTGCTCCTGCATAGCTGTTTGTGAAAGTTACTCCCTCTTCAGCGAGCTGATCAATTGCTTTTGTCTGAATAATTCTATTACCAAAGCATCCCAGATCACCATACCCCATGTCATCGGCAAGAATAAACAAGATATTCGGTTGTTGTTTGTTATCATCACCTCCTTTTCCCTCGGAATAAACAGGAGATACCATTCCGGCAAAAGCCGATGCAGTTCCGAGTATACTGATTATGGGCAGTTTCATATGTTTTCGATTTTAGGTACAACTTTGATGTGTTTTTAAATATAAGGTCACAGACTTTTATTGACTTAATGAGGACAACAGCAGTCGATTATCATTTCAAACGCCTCATTAATATAGCTTCTGATGCATACTGTGTTACAAAATTACAGTTTGAATATTTCCGGCAAATGTAAAATAGTTCATTTTGATGTCTATTTAGACAATAAAAATCTTAAAGACAGGTCTGAAAATAAGCTTTTCACCGTAAAAGTGTAAATATCAATACAGACATTCCACCTACAGCAATGCAGTAAAGGGCATGTGAATTAGTTCACATACATGGAAATATTGTCAAACAGAGTACATGAAAAGCTATTTTTATTATTTTTGAGTATACAGAGATTATTTTACCTTCAAATGAAAGGTCTAAGACCTTAAGTTTATACTACCAGAATGAAACATATAGCCTTTTTCTCAACTCTTTTCTTTGTCTTAGGAGTCCACACCCTTTGGTCTGCTGAACAAAGTAATATCTATTTCAGCCAGATAAGCACAAAAGACGGACTTTCTCAAAACTCGGTACGTGCAATCCTCGAAGACCGTAAAGGTTTTATCTGGGCAGGAACACTAAACGGGTTGAACAGATTTGACGGATATCAGCTTTTCACTTATAACCCTCAGCCCGGCAATCCAAAATCCCTTATCGACAATCGCATCAAGAATGTATTTCAGGACAAAGACGGATATCTTTGGATAAAAACGTACAAGAACGAATTTACCTGCTACGATCCGATAAACGATTCGTTCGTAAATTACTTACCCGAAGGATATAAAAATTCCGCCATGTTTTATACCGATTACTACGAATCGAGTAACGGCGATATATGGTTATGGGGAAATACCAGCGGCTGTTTATTAATAAAGAAGCAGAACGGAGTAATAAAATCAACTCCATTTTTAACGGATCAAATCAACAAGAAACAGTGCAGATTTCTACTCGAAGATTCTAAATCGACAGTATGGGTCGGTGGTACGGCAGGGATATTCAAGATAAGTCCCGATAAGAAAGTCGAAAGATTGTTTGAAGATAAATATTCATTTACGAATGCCATCGAAATGAACAATAAACTGTATTTATCGACCGAGAATTCGGTATTGGTTGAATACGATCTGAAGAAAAAAACATTTGAAGAAATTATAGCTCCTCTCCCTCAATACAGTTTTACCAATATTGCGCGCATATCAAAAACGGAGTTGATGCTGGTAACCCGTTTCTTTGGTATTATTTCGTACAATACCAATACCCGTCAGTTTGGGAAAATTTCATGGGGTATCGACCCCGAACTGGTTGGAAATATAGAACTGATTACCGACAAGAATAACGGATTGTGGCTATACAACCATTCGGGTAATATTTGGTATTTCAATCCGGCTACACAATTCTCAAAAAAATTAAATCTGATACCTCACAGTATTGCCAAAATTATAGACCTTGAACGCTACAATGTATTCATAGACTCTAAAAATCTGATCTGGATAACAACGTACGGCAACGGCCTTTTTTGCTATAATCCCGTCACAGGCAAACTGGATAATTATAAATACAGCCCGACGGAAAACAGTCTGGCTTCGGATTACCTGCTTTCGATCACCGAAGATAAATACGGAAATATATGGATCGGCAGTGAATATGCCGGAATTATAAAAATAGTGAAAGCTGATTACGAATTACAGGTTATACGTCCTGAAAAAGAAACATCGATAGGTAAGAATAATAATGTCCGCACGATATACGAAGATTCGTACAATAACATATGGGTAGGTACTAAAAACGGCAGCCTGTATCTATATGACTATAATTTATCGTCCAATACATGTATACAACCCGATCTGAATCCATATTCACTGACTGAAGATTCTCAACACCGTATCTGGGTGGGAACTAAGGGAAACGGATTGTACATTTTCGATCAGAAAACGCATAAAGAAATATACCATACTAAATATAATGAAGATGCTCCCGATAAAAAGGGCTTGAGCCACAATTCTATATTCAACATTTTCAGAGATAATAAAGGTCGTATGTGGGTCGGTACATTCGGCGGCGGACTGAATTTGGCAACTCCGACCAAAGATGGATTTACATTTACTCATTTCTTCAACAATCTGGGTAATAAAAGTTATATCCGCTATGTATTTCAGGATAGTAAAAACCGTATATGGGCGGGAACAAGCGACGGAATTATACGCTTCGACCCCGAAGAACTGATCAGGAATCCGAAAGCATACATCAGCTATCAGCTCGATCTGAACAAAAAAAATTCACTGAACTGTAATGATATAAAAACATTCTATGAAGATAAATCAGGTACTATATGGATCGGAACAGCAGGAGGCGGATTGAACAAATACATCGAAAAAACGGACTCATTCGAAGCATACACCACAAAAAACGGACTCTCCGGAGATGTTATATCAGGCATACTCGAAGATAAAAAGAATAATCTCTGGGTGAGCAGTGAAAACGGCATTACCAAATTTGATGTAAAAAACCATTCTTTCATGGTTTATTATTTCTCGGAAAAAACATACGGAAACCACTTTAACGAGAATGCAAATATTTACAGTGAGAACGGTAATATGCTCTGGGGAAGCCTCGATGGGTTACTGATGTTCAATCCCGATTCTTTTGTGCCCAATATGAATGTTCCGCCAGTAACTCTGACGAATTTCTTTATATACAGCCAAAAGGTTGAAGCCGGAGAAAAAGATTCTCCACTTAAACGGGCTATCAGCTATACCAGCCAGATACACCTGAACTACAAAGAAAACACCTTTACTCTCGAATTTGCAACTCTTGCTCTTAAAGACCCTCAAAAGAACAAGTACAGCTATATGCTGACTAATTACGACAAGCAATGGAGTATCCCCAGTAACGTAAACTCGGTCACATACAAGAACCTGCCTCCCGGACAGTACACTTTTATGGTAAAAGGGAGTAACAGCGATGGCATATGGAATGAACAGATAACCACGCTGGAGATAACAATAACTCCCCCGATATGGAAATCGGCTTATGCTTATATATTCTATATTCTGATAATAGGTATTATGCTTTATATAGCGGCTAAACTCGCACTGAAATTCAATATTCTGAACAATAACATCAGAATAGAAAAAGAACTGACTAATCACAAGTTGAGATTTTTCACCAATATTTCGCATGAATTCAGAACTCCGCTGACTCTCATTCGTGGGGCGGTCGAAAATCTGAATGAACAGCAGGACGTACCCCAATCGGTAGCCAAACAAGTAAATGTGCTTAATAGGAATTCGATAATACTTACCCGATTGATAGATCAGCTGCTCGAATTCAGAAAGCTGCAAAATAATGTATTGACTCTTGACCTAGAAGAAACTGATATTATTTCATTTTCAGAATATATATATGCCGGATTTCAGGAAGTGGCCGCACAAAAATCCATCAACTATACTTTCTCGCATAATATTAAAGCTCTTGAGATGTTTATCGACAAACGTAAAGTAGACAAAATCCTTTATAACCTGTTGTCGAATGCCTTTAAATTTACACCTAAAGATGGAAAAATAGAACTTGTAATCAATGCAAACCCTGAGACCAAGACATGCCTTATTTCAGTAAAGGACAATGGAATAGGAGTAGATAAAGAAATGCAGCATCTATTATTCAGCAGATTTATGCAGATCAATTTCTCATCTTCGGGTACAGGAGTAGGACTCTCTCTCGTAAAAGAATTTGTAGAAGGACACAAAGGTAAAATATGGTACGAAAGTAACGAAGGAGGAGGTTCTGTTTTTAATGTAGAATTATCTACCGATAAAGACATTTATGAAGGAGACCGCTTTATCTCCTCATCACATGCAGATATAATAGAAGAAAAAGCCAGTAGTAACGTCGTATACCCTTCCGAGTCTACAGATCTGCAATTACCGGAAATAGACGATGCCGTACTCGGTAACTACAAAATGCTAATCATTGACGATAATGATGATATACGAAATTTTCTTGTGGACGAATTCAGCAAGCATTTCATGGTAGATACTGCCGAAAATGGCTTGCAAGGACTCGAAAAGGCAAGAGAAAACAATCCGGACCTGATTATATGTGATGTAATGATGCCAGAGATGGACGGCTTTGAAGTAACCCGCTGCCTGAAAGAAGATTTTCAGACCTGCCATATTCCAATTATCCTGCTGACTGCACATTCATCTATTGAGCATCAGCTCGAAGGAATACAAAGCGGTGCAGATGCCTATATAATGAAACCTTTCAGTCTGAAATATCTTGTAGCAAGGGTCTTTAAATTGATAGAACAACGGGAACTCCTCAAAAAACGTTTCTCTAACGAGTATGTTTTCGATGGAAACCTCATCACCACAACAGATAAGGATAAGGATTTCTACAACCTGATCAATAAGATTCTCGATGATCATATTGCCGATTATCAGTTCTCTGTTGATAAATTCGCAGAACTGGCGAAACTCCGCCGGACTATCTTCTATAAAAAGGTGAAGGGTATAACAGGACTTTCACCTAACGAACTGATCAAGATAAAGAGATTAAAAAAGGCTGCAGAATTACTCCTCACCGGACAATTTACTGTGTCTGAGGTATCATTCAAGGTCGGATTCGAAGATCCTTTTTATTTCAGTAAATGCTTTAAAACACAGTATAAATGTTCGCCGTCAAAATATGGGCAGCAACCTGAGAGCAAAGAGGAATAGAGGTTGCAGACCTTTTAATTGCTTTGGCAAGTATTACAGGCTGAGTCTTTTATAACTTATCATTAAGTTACTTAGTACAGACAAGCCCCTACCTCTTCCTCAAATTCTCCAATATATCACGAGATACAGGAAATGCTGTACCATGCCTTGTTCCGGCTGGAAATGAAATCAGATCCGATACATCTTCCCAGTTGATCATATCTTTAGATCGGATCGCTCCGTATTTCTTACTTCGGTATTTATCGAAATAGACATACACATAATCTCCGACCTGTAAAGGAGCAGGCCCTTCCACCCAGTTTTCCGAAATGGGAGCTGTAACTTTTGTCGGAAAATCAAAAGGCTTGTCTCCCGATGTCAGGCGGATGTTCTTTTCGGTCGGAACAGAGGTTTCATCCTTTACAAACAAGTAATATTTGCTATCTTTTTGCAGGACAGCACCATCAATTACACTGAACCCGCCATCAAAGAATAACTTGGTATCGCTGAATGTTTTGAAATCTTTGGTGGTAACGTAATATTGACGGTGATTCAACCCTTTTTCGTTAGGTGTTGTTTCTACTTCGGGATATGCTCCGGGAATAGTAGACGCCCAGAAAATATAAAAGGTCTTGTCCTTCTTATCATAGAACAATTCAGGAGCCCATGTATTACGGGTTCCTGTAAACTTTTCCATTACAGGAATATTTTGTTGCTCAGACCAGTGAATCAAGTCCTTTGATGAAGCATAACCTACTCCCTGATCCCACCATCCGGTAGTCCAAACCATATGGAAAATGCCGTTATCATCCTGAACAATACTCGGATCGCGCATCAAATTATCTTTTCCTAATACAGGTTTCAGATAGACTGAATCATTGTTCAGACTTTCCCATTTTAAACCATCCAGACTATAAGCTAAATGCAGTCCATCTCCATTACCTTTAAAATACGAAAATAAATACACATCATTTTCTGACTTTTTCGCAGCATCTAATTTCACATATTCACTCAAACCTTTTAAGTCCAGATCTTTTATTCCCTCAGCAACGAAACTGGCAACCTGAGTAGCACCCTTTTCCATCATATGAGTATCGTCTTTCAGTCCTTCGGGTTTTGCATGGTCAACACCCGGATCCACCCAGCGATAATAAGGAATAGATGCTGAATCTCCCAGCATAGTTATAAAATCACGTGTCTTCAGGTTGACATCAATCATCGGTACATTATATTCTTTCGCAACCTGACGGGTTATAACCGGATAACCTTTTAAGCGATCATCCACCAGATTTCCGTTTTTATCGAATGTTCGCATTACCACAGATGTAAGCAATACCGGATTAGCTTTCTTAGCGCGTACATCCTCTATAAATTTTACGAGGTTCTTCCGATAATCGCCATACGAAGCATGTCTTTCGGGACGGGTAGAAGCATCGTTATGTCCAAACTGTATAAAGACATAATCACCCGGCGAAACTTCCGATAGCAGTTTATCCCATCTTCCCTCCGATATAAAGGTTTTGGTACTCCGTCCGCCCATCGCATGATTGACAACTTTTACGTCATCCGTCAGAAATTTACCCAGCATTTGTCCCCAGCCTTTTATCAGACCGTCCTTTTCTTCTTTATAAGATTGAGCAGTAGAATCTCCGGCTATAAAAATCGTCACTTTAGGTTCTACTGTCGTAAAACTGTATGCTAACAAAAGCATGAGAGAAAATAGTAGTATTTTTTTCATATTTAGATTTTTTCTATTGATACGATATCTTTTATGCGATAATACAAAAATAGATAAGTTACATTTACTATCCATGTCATATAATACAATAACATGCAATATAAGGTCACAGACCTATTTTATTACTTTGGCAAATAAAACAGCCAATGTCTGTTATAAACTGAAATGTATCATTAAGAGCCTGTTTAAATACTTGCCGTTACTTAATGTACCCTACCCAATCGGTAAAAAACGAGTTTACCCCCGTCAAAAGGTCAGATTGTATAGGTTTTTGAATGAAATTACATGTTTTGTTATGACTACCTTTGATATTTTTGTAACATGAAATAAATTGTTCTGTCGAAAAGGGCAATTTTCCGTTATTTTACTCTAAACCCTGATTAACCATGAATTTTTTACCACAGCGATTATTTAAATTCTATCTGTTTGTGTTTTTTTCCCTGACGGGCATTTCTATGACCGGTGCGCAGACCAACAAGACAATCGATCTGAAAGGAATATGGAGATTCGATACCGACCGCAAGGATACCGGAGTACAGGAACGCTGGTTTTCAAAAAAACTGCCCGATAAAATAACTCTTCCGGGTTCGATGACCGAAAATTACAAAGGTGATGATGTAACTCTTCATACAGAATGGACTGCAAGTATTTATGACAGTTCGTTTTTCTATAATCCCCGTTTGGAAAAATTCAGGAAACAAGACAATCTTAAATTACCGTTTTGGCTGACACCCGTAAAATATTACGTTGGGGTGGCATGGTATCAAACCGATATAGAAGTGCCCGCATCGTGGAACGGCGATCTGATCCAGTTATTTCTGGAACGTCCTCATACCGAAACCCGTGTATGGATCAATGACAAGGAAATAGGTATGCAGAATTCGCTGTGTGTACCTCATATTTTCGAAATCAGCCGTTATCTGAAAAAAGGAAAAAATACAATATCACTCCGTATCGACAACCGTACAAAAGATATTGATGTAGGCAAAGACTCCCACAGTATAACCGATCAGACACAGGGTAACTGGAATGGTGTAGTAGGACGACTGGAACTGCAAGCAATACCTCAAACTTTTATCGAAGATGTACAAATATACCCTGATGTACAAGCCAGAAAAGCTTTGGTTAAATTAAATATAGAAGGAAAATCATCAGGAACAATAACACTCGAAGCCCAAAGTTTCAACGGAGAACTCAAACATACAGTAACACCCCTTACAGTTCAATTTTCAGCTAAAGGAAACCAAACTCCTGTTGAAATAGAATTACCGATGGGTAATGATATGCTGACATGGAATGAATTCCACCCGAACCTATATAAACTGAAAGTAACACTAAACACCGGAAAGAAGACTGATATCCGTGAAGTTCAGTTCGGAATGAGGGATTTTTCCATCAAGGGTAAATACTTCTATGTAAACGGACAAAAAACTGTACTCCGTGGAACTGTCGAAAACTGCGTATTCCCTCTTACCGGATATGCACCTATGGATGTAGCTTCGTGGGAACGTGTTTTCCGTATTTGCAAAGATTTCGGATTGAATCATATGCGTTTTCACTCGTTTTGTCCTCCCGAAGCAGCATTCAAAGCTGCCGACTTGGTAGGTTTTTATCTGCAGCCCGAAGGGCCTAGCTGGCCAAATCACGGATCATCTTTGGGAGATGGCCGCCCCGTAGACGATTATCTGTGGGAAGAAAGTAAGCGTATCGTAAAAGAGTACGGCAACTATCCGTCATTCTGCATGTTTGCAATCGGAAACGAACCCCGTGGACGCTGGGTGGCTTGGGTAAGTAAATTTGTCGACTATTGGAAAGCAACCGACTCGCGCCGTGTATATACTGGGGCATCAGTAGGAAACAGTTGGGCTTGGCAGCCCCGAAATGAGTTTCACGTAAAAGCGGGAGCTCGTGGGTTGGCTTGGGAACAGATGCCTGAATCTAATTCTGATTACCGTGCCCGCATCGATACCGTTAAGCAGCCTTACGTATCGCACGAAACAGGTCAATGGTGTGTCTTTCCCGATTTTACCGAAATAAAGAAATATACAGGTGTTATGCGTGCCCGCAACTTCGAACTTTTCCGTGAAGACCTCAAAGACCGCAATATGGGAGACCTTTCGGCTGAGTTTCTTCAGGCGTCAGGCAAGTTACAGGCTTTATGCTATAAACACGAAATAGAAAAAACGCTCCGTACACCGGATTATGCAGGATTCCAGTTATTGAGTTTGAATGATTATTCGGGACAAGGTACAGCTCTGGTTGGTGTATTGAATGCCTTCTGGGAAGAAAAAGGATATATCAACGCTTGGGAGTTCCGCCGTTTTTGTGCGCCTACGGTACTATTGTCCCGCATGGATAAATTTGTTTTCACAAACAACGAAACAATGACGGCAAACATAGAAGCAGCAAACTTCGGTGAAAAAGAACTTAAACAACAGCCTACCGACTGGAAAGTAACGGATGCTTACGGAAAAATATTAGCGAAAGGACAACTTGCAGCTAAAGACATCACCATCGGCAATTGTCAGCAGCTAGGCACAATCAATTTGCCGTTGAATACATTCGATAAGGCTCAGAAACTGAATCTTGAAGTATCGTTTGCATGTTCCGATGTCTCAAACAACTGGGACTTCTGGGTATATCCACAGACATTACCCGAAGTAAACACTTCCGGCATTTACATTACCGATAAACTGGATGATCAGGCTCAAAGCACATTAAATAACGGAGGTAAAGTATTACTGTTGACTGCCGGAAAAATAGAGCAGGGCAAAGACGTTGTACAATACCTTACTCCTGCATTCTGGAATACATCGTGGTTCAAGATGCGCCCACCTCATACGGTAGGTACGCTGGTTAATAACTATCATCCGATACTGGAAGATTTCCCTACCGACACATATACAAACGTACAATGGTGGGAATTGATCTATAAAGCCCAAACAATGGAAATGAATAATTTCCCGGCATCGTTCCAACCGATTGTACAAACAATCGACACTTGGTTTATCAACCGTAAACTAGGTATGCTCTTTGAAGCGAAAGTCGGCAACGGTAAGATCGTTGTTTGCAGTGCTGATCTTCGTTCCGATTTACAAAACAGGCCTGTTGCCCGTCAACTCTATTATTCTATTGTTCAATATATGAATTCTCATAAGTTCAATCCGGAACAGACTCTGAATATATCAGTAATTGAAGATTTATTCAAAAAAGAAGGAGAACGTCTGAACATCAATACAAAAGATGCTCCGGACGAATTGAAGAATAAAGTATTGTAAGGTCTCAGACCTATTTATAGCTTTGGTAAGTATAATAGCCAAAGATTGTTTAATATAAGAGTATATTATTAAATACTTTCTTTTACCTAAAGTATACACCGTGAAAAGAAAAACAATCATATTTACAGCATTATTAGCTGCTAATCTTTCGGTATTTCCGCAATCTGTCAAAAATACAGACTGGCCGCAGGTAACAATAGAATCCAAACCCTGGACACGTTGGTGGTGGATGGGCAGTGCCGTAAACGAAAAAGGACTGACCTACAATCTGGAAGCCATGAGTAAAGCCGGATTGGGAGGGGTGGAAATAACCCCTATATATGGGGTAAAAGGTCAAGAATCCAATTATATAGATTATCTGACTCCGAAATGGATGAAGATGCTGGCTTTTACCGAATCGGAAGCCCAACGTCTTGGCATGTCTGTGGATATGAGTATGGGCACGGGATGGCCTTTCGGCGGACCCGAAGTAACCATTGAGGATGCGGCGACCAAATCCATCTTTCAGGAATACAAAGTTGACGGTGGAAATAAACTGAACGAACAAATAACAGTTGCAGAAGAAAATCAATCGAAGATAGCCTATATCAGCAAAGTAATGGCTTATAGCGGCGATAAAAAACAACGTTTAGACATTACGGCGAATGTATTATCAGACGGAACCTTGAACTGGACTGCTCCGAAAGGACAAAACTGGCTGGTAATTGCTTTATTTGTAGGTAAAACACTACAGAAGGTAAAACGTGCCGCACCCGGGGGACAAGGATATGTGATGAACCACCTCGATAAAGGATCAGTCGGACGATATTTCGATAAATTCGACAAAGCGTTCACTGCCACTAATACAAAGTATCCACACACGTTCTTCAACGACTCTTACGAAGTATATGGGGGCAATTGGACTCCCGCTTTCTTAGAGGAATTCGAAAGCCGCAGAGGATATAAACTACAGGATTATTTCCCCGAATTCTTAGAAAACGGAGCAACTGAAACATCAGCCCGAATGGTTTCTGATTACAGAGAAACAATTGCAGATATTCTTAAAGTAAACTTTACCGACCAATGGAAACAATGGGCAAACCGGCGGGGAGTTTCTATCCGTAATCAGGCCCATGGTTCACCAGCTAATCTGATCGATTTGTATGCTTCGGTTGATATTCCCGAATGTGAGACTTTCGGTATTACCGATTTCGATATACCGGGACTTCGAAAAGATTCTATCCGTAAGGAAAATGACGGCGATCCCACAGCTTTAAAATATGCTTCATCCGGAGCTCACCTCGCAGGAAAGAAGTACACTTCGGCAGAAACTTTCACGTGGCTGACCGAACATTTCCGTACATCACTGTCTCAGTGTAAACCCGAAATAGACCAGATGTTTGTATCAGGTGTCAACCATGTTTATTTTCACGGATCAACTTATTCACCGGAAGAAGCAGCATGGCCCGGATGGAAATTCTATGCAGCCGTAGATATGTCCCCGACAAATAGTATCTGGCGGGATGCCCCGGCATTTTTTCAATATGTGACACGGGCTCAGTCCTTTCTTCAGGAAGGGACTCCCGACAACGATTTCCTGCTGTATTTCCCCATATACGATGTGTGGGAAGAACAACAGGATAGACAGTTCCTCACATTTGCCATTCACGGAATGCGTGAACGCCTGCCCCAATTCTACGAAATAGTGGCAAGCGTACGTAACAACGGGTACGATCTTGATTATATCTCCGATCATTTTATCAACACAACGACAGTCGAAAACGGACTTTTGAAAACGGAAGGGGGAACTACTTACAAAGCTCTGATACTACCTTCGGTAAAGATGATTCCGCTTGAAACATTAACAAAAATAGAAAAACTGGCGGAACAAGGTGCAACCATTGTTTTCGCAGGACAATATCCGGCGGATGTTCCCGGGTTTGCGAACCTCGAACAACGAAGAAGTGAATATAAAAACCAGATCAATAAATTCCCATCGGTATCGTCTTTCGCTTCGGTACAAAAAGCCAAATTAGGCAAAGGAACAGTCGTCACAGGTACTGATTACGAAGATTTACTATCAGCATGTAATGTATCGAAAGAGTCATTCAAAAGCGAATTCGGGGGTGATTATATCCGTCGTAAAAATGCAGACGGACATCATTACTTCTTTGCCATGCTCCAAAACAAGCCTATTGACAAATGGGTTCCCATAGCAGTCGGTGCTAAAAGTGCGATGTTCTTCGATCCGATGACAGGTCTTTCGGGTAAAGCCGCGATCAGACAGAATAATGGAACAACAGAAGTATATATGCAGTTGAAACCGGGACAGTCTATCATCTTAAAGACTTTCGACAATGAAGACGTAAATGCTCCTGCATGGAATTACTTCGAAGAAACCGGATCAGAAACACCATTAACTAAGGGTTGGACGATGGATTTTTTGAAAAGCGAACCCGAAGTCAAAGAATCATTTAATCTGAACGCCTTAGGGTCATGGACTGAACTGTCAAATCCTGTACTAAAGAATAATATGGCAACAGCCCGTTACAAAATAACTTTTGACCAGAAAAAGAAAGCCGGAAATGAATACCGTATATCTTTGGGAGACGTTCGGGAAAGTGCCCGTATATTTATCAACGGACAAGAAGTGTCAACTTTATTTGCCGTTCCGTTTGAATGCAATATCGGTTCTTATCTGAAAAATGGAAAGAATACACTGGAAGTAGAAGTAACCAATTTACCTGCCAACCGCATTTCGGACTATGACCGCCGTGGTGTAAACTGGCGAATTTTCAACGAAATCAATTTTGTGAGTATCACTTACAATGATGTACGTTTCGATACCTGGCAGCCTGTACCTTCGGGATTATTAGGTCCTGTTGTAATCAAAGAAATTAAAAACAGCAAACCATGAAAAAACTAAGTGTTTTATTTTACTTATTTATAGCATCCATCTTATTCATGCAAGCATCGGATAGAGATCCCCATCAGTTTTTCCCCGACAAAGACCTGTCTTTGGTCGGAGTATATTACTATCCCGAACATTGGGAACAATCTGAATGGGAACGGGATTTCAAACAAATAAAAGACTTAGGCTTCGAATTTGTGCATTTTGCCGAATTTGCATGGGCTCAAATCGAACCATCGGAAGGCGTATATGATTTTGCATGGTTGGATAAAGCTGTTGATCTGGCTGATAAAAACGGGCTGAAAGTAATCATGTGTACATCCACAGCCACACCTCCGGTATGGCTTGTGCGAAAATACCCCGAAGTACTGATCGAAAGGGAAGACGGTACGAAATGGGATCACGGCTCACGTCAGCATCCTTCGGTATCGAATACTTTTTTTCGTGAATATTCACTGAAAACAATAGATAAACTGGCTCAGCATTACGGAAAAGACACCCGCATCATAGGCTGGCAGCTTGACAACGAACCCCGTGTTTCGGCTGATTACGGTCAGGTGGCACAACAACGTTTCAGAGACTGGCTGAAAAACAGATATACCACTATCGGAGCTTTAAATAAAGCATGGGGAACCGCATTCTGGAGTCAGGTATATTCCGATTTTTCGGAAGTAAATATTCCCCGTATGTCACAGCAGTTTATGAATGCTCACCAGAAACTTGATTTCAAACGGTTCATTACGGATGAAATGGCAAGTTTTCTTGACGATCAAACCCGTGTTATACGCAAATACTCTATTCCTCAGCAATGGATTACAACCAATTATATACCTGAATACAGCGATGGGCATGTACGCAAAAGCGATGAACTCGATTTTCATTCATACACCCGTTATATGGTATTCGGCGAGAACTACGGAATCGGTCGTAAAGGCTATCGGTTAGGTCCGGTGGAACGTATTGCTAAAGCAAATGACTTTTTCCGACCTATCGATGGAGTTTACGGTGTGATGGAACTTCAACCCGGACAGGTAAACTGGGGACAGATAAACTCGCAGCCTCTACCCGGAGCTGTCCGCCTGTGGTTGTGGCACGTATTTGCGGGCGGCAGTAAATTTGCTTGTACTTACCGCTATCGCCAGCCGATTTACGGCACTGAGCTGTATCATTACGGAATAGTAGGCCCCGACGGAGTAACACCGACTCCCGGAGGTTTGGAATATTCGGAGTTTATAAAAGAAATAAAACAACTGCGTAAGGAATACAAAACGGGAGCTAAGAACCCCGAATCGTACGAAAAACGCCGTACGGCAATCCTCTTTAACCATGAAAATTCATGGGAAATGGAACAAAATAAACAGACTACCGAGTGGGATACAGAAAGACACATTGATAAGTATTACGATGCACTAAAGAACTTCGGTGCTCCTGTCGATTTTATTGACGAACGTACCGATTTTTCGAAATATACAACAATGATTGCTCCTGCTTACGAAATGCTTGACAAAGAATTAGTGGAACGATGGAGAACATATGCAGAACAAGGAGGAAACCTGATATTAACTTGCCGTACAGGACACAAAACCCGTAACGGCCAATTGTGGGAAGCTCCTTTTGCAGAGCCTATCTACTCTTTAATCGGGGCAAAAATAGATTTTTATGATCTGTTACAGCCTTCAACACCCGATCAGATCGTTTTTGATGGAAAAAGATACGACTGGACAAGCTGGGGTGAGATATTAATTCCTGACACAGATACTCAAACATGGGCTGCTTACGAAGGCGATTATTATGCAGGACGCCCTGCTATTATTACTCACCGCTTGGGTAAAGGCACGGTTACTTATGTCGGGGTAGATTCAAAAGACGGAGAGATGGAAAAAGCTGTCCTTAAAAAATTATACGGACAGTTGAATATCCCGTTGCTCGATCTTGCTCCAGGACTGCATATTGAGTATCGGGACGGATTCGGTATAGCTGTAAACTACTCGGATAAAACATTATCTCTACCTCTCAATCCCAATGTCAAATATATTTTCGGAGGTAAAGAAATAAAAACAGCAGGTGTTTCTGTCTGGAAAGAATAAGACTTTAGATCTAAAAGATACTATGAATTTCAATCTACTAAAATATTCAACAGGTATAATACTGAGCCTGTTATGTATTATGTTCGTATCGGCATCAGACAGATACGAGACGGTTGAAGTGAAAGCTCCCTTCCCGATGGAGCCTGTCAAAGTTTTCGTATATCCGGTGAAAGATTTTCCGATCAGTAAATACGGGGCAAAACCGGGAGGATCGATAGACAATACAAAAGCAATCGCTAGAGCAATAAACGCCTGTAATGAAGCAGGCGGAGGGCGGGTTATCATTCCTGCCGGAGTTTGGTTGACAGGAGCTATCCATTTCAAAAGTAATGTAAATCTGCATCTGGAAGAAGGTGCAGCACTGAGCTTTTCGGATAATCCGACCGATTATCTGCCTGCTGTTATGACATCATGGGAAGGCATGGAATGCTATAATTATTCGCCCCTGCTATACGCATTCGATTGCGAAAATGTAGCTATTACAGGAAAAGGCACTTTACAACCGAAAATGGATACATGGAAGACATGGTTCAAACGACCTCAATCTCATTTGGAGGCATTGAAAGAACTTTATACGATGGCATCGACCGATATACCCGTTACAGAACGTCAAATGGCGAAGGGGGAAAATAATCTGCGCCCTCATCTTATACATTTCAATCGTTGCAAAAATGTCTTGCTCGATGGCTTTAAGATACGGGAAAGCCCGTTTTGGACAATCCATCTTTATATGTGTGACGGGGGGATTGTCCGTAATCTGGATGTAAAAGCACACGGGCATAACAACGATGGGATTGATCTGGAAATGAGCCGCAATTTTCTGGTCGAAAACTGTACATTCGATCAAGGAGACGATGCTGTGGTTATTAAAGCCGGACGCAACCGGGATGCTTGGCGTTTGAATACTCCCTGCGAAAATATCGTGATCCGTAATTGTACAATTCTCGAAGGGCATACCATGCTCGGTATCGGAAGTGAAATATCGGGGGGTATCCGCAATATTTATATGCACAATTGTTCGGCTCCGAAGTCGGTACACCGCTTTTTCTTTATCAAGACCAATCACCGCAGAGGAGGTTTTATCGAGAATATCTACATGGAAAATGTAAGTTCGGGCAAAACACAGCGGGTAATGGAAATCGATACCGAGGTGCTTTATCAGTGGAAAGACCTTGTCCCTACCTACGAACGAAAGCTGACTCGAATAGAAAATATACACCTTAAGAATGTAACTTGCGATAGTGCTGATGCTATTTACGAATTGAAGGGTAATGCAGAACTACCAATCAGAAATGTAGAAATGAAAGATATAAAAGTAGGTACTGTAAATAAGTTCATCAGTAAAACTGATAATGTATTAGGACTTACCGACAAGAATATCTCTTACCTCAAACTATCAAGCAATAAATAAAATGATAAGATCATACGGAATACTATTTATATTGGCATTTTTATCTTCTTTTACAGTTCTATCTCAGAGATATCAAGCTATAACGAGCGGTGTGGCATGGTTCGATCAGAACAACAAGGAAGTGAATGCACACGGTGGATGTGTAGTAAAAGAGGGTGATAAGTATTACTTATTCGGTGAATATAAATCCGATACTATCAATGCTTTCTCCGGATTCAGCTGCTATTCCTCTACCGATCTTATTAACTGGACATTCGAAAAAATCGTTCTCCCGGTTCAGAAAGACGGCTTGTTAGGCCCTTCAAGAATAGGAGAACGGGTGAAGGTCATGAAAAGCCCGTCGACAGGAGAATTTGTGATGTATATGCATTGCGATGATTTAAAATATAACGACCCTCATGTAGGGTATGCTACCAGCAAAACGATAAATGGAGATTATCAATTTCAGGGAGACCTTCTTCATAATGGAAAGTATCTCCGAAAATGGGATCTGGGTACATTTCAGGATACCGATGGAAAAGGCTACCTTCTCACGCATGAAGGTTTTATTTATGAGTTATCAGAAGACTACAAATCGGTGAAGAATATAGTTGTATCAGATATTGCGAAAGGTGGAGAATCTCCCGCTATGCTCAAAAGCAAAGGCTTGTATTACTGGTTGTTTTCGAACAAAACAAGTTGGGAGCGCAACGACAATTATTACCTGACTTCGAAAAACCTTGCCGGACCTTGGGAAAATAAAGGTACTTTTGCCCCTGAAGGAAGCCTTACATGGAATTCGCAATGCTCGTTTGTTTTTCCTTTGATAACCAATGCGCAAGATACTTTGCATATCTATATGGGAGACCGTTGGTCGTATCCGAGACAAGGGTCTGCGGCTACACAGGTCTGGCTGCCCGTTAGTATTGAAAACGGAAAAATGTCTGTTCCCCGATTTCTCGAAAGCTGGTATCCTTATAATAATGGATACCAATTGACAGCCTTTAATGATCGACCGACAGATAACAACCGATTTGTATCCAACGAAAAAGGCACAAGTATTACTGTTCCTTTCAAAGGCAGACGGATTGCGATAAAGGGTATTTCGAAGAATACGGGAGGATATGCCCGAGTGACTCTAAAGAACAAAAAAAATGATCTGATAATAAATACAATAGTCGATTTTTACAGCAAGATAGAGATTGAGTCTCTTAAATTTGTAAGTCCTTTATTGCCTATTAACAACTACATGGTTACAATTGAAGTAATGGGAGAACATGGCGTATGGTATAAAAAAGACGGAACACAATTTGGAAGTACAGACAATTATATCACAATAAATGATCTATTATTCGAGTAAAGCTATTGTTGCAAATTAGCCATTATCTTATATTTACAGACCTATTACATTAGATTCAGCATATGAAACACACCACAAAAAAACTCATCTTTATTATAGTATTTATCTGTACCATTATGCCTTCGTTTGCAGAAGACTTCGCATTACTGAATAAAGACAAACCGTTATCGATATATATTGACAAGAATGAAACCAGTGTCGTACAAACGAGTAAAGACATCTTTATCTCTGATGCTACGCTTGTATCGGAAGTTAAAGCCGACTTACAAGATGCTAACGGCTTGTTCTCGGTTGTTGCAGGAACCATTGGGACAAATAAGTTTATAGACGAGTTAGTCAGCAGGAAATTAATATCCGTAGATAAGCTAAGAGGTCAATGGGAAGCATTTCAGATACAGATAGTAACTTACCAAAACCGAAAAATTCTTGTTGTGGCAGGAAGCGACAGCAGAGGTACAGCTTACGGAATACTGGAACTGTCGAGGCTTATCGGCGTATCTCCATGGGTATGGTGGGCAGACGTTCTGCCTAAGAAAAAAGACAGCATAACTATTCCAGACGACTACTATACATTGCAGCAACCATCGGTGCAATACCGAGGTATATTTCTGAACGACGAAGACTGGGGGCTGATGCCTTGGAGCAGTAAGAATTACGAACAAACCGACCGAAAAGGTCAGATAGGTCCTAAAACCTACGCCCGTATCTTCGAATTACTCCTGCGATTACGAGCCAATACACTCTGGCCTGCCATGCACGAATCGACCATCCCTTTCTATTTTGTGGATGGCAATAAAGAGATGGCTGATAAATACGGAATAGTATTGGGAACGTCTCATTGCGAACCTTTGATGAGAAACGGTGCAGGAGAATGGGATAACAAGAAATACGGAGAATATAATTACCTGACGAATAAAGAAACGATCAACAACTATTGGGGAGAAAGACTTGCCGAAGCCGGAAGATTCGAAAACTTCTATACCATAGGTATGCGTGGTGTACATGATGGACATATGGAAGGCGTTAAGACTTTAGATGAGCAAACATCAGTTCTTCAGGATGTGATTAATAATCAACGCAAACTATTAACCCGATATGTGGGTAAAGACGCATCGCTGATACCTCAGGCATTCATCCCCTACAAAGAGGTTCTGAGTGTGTATGAAAACGGGCTGAAACTGCCCGAAGATGTTACTTTGGTTTGGTGCGACGACAACTACGGCTACTTAACCCGCTTGAGTAACAAGGAAGAACAGAATCGCAAAGGCGGAGGAGGGATATATTATCACGTTTCTTATTGGGGACGCCCTCATGACTACTTGTGGCTGTCTACAACCCAGCCATCATTGATATATTATCAGATGAAAAACGCATGGGATCACAATGTCCGTAAGCTTTGGATACTGAATGTCGGAGATATAAAACCGGCAGAATACGACATGGAGTTCTTCCTCGATATGGCATGGAATATAAACAGTGTAAACGACAATTCCGTCTATAGTCACATGCAAAAATGGATGGAGCGAAATTTCGGATCAGGGCTATCTACTGAACTAAGTTCGGTGATGAGAGAATATTACCGTCTGGCAAATATACGGCGTCCAGAATTTATGGGATGGAGCCGTGTAGAAGAATATTCAGCCATCAAAGGAGGTAAGACCCCGACTACAGATACCCAGTTCAATCCGTTTATGTTTGGGGACGAAATACAAAGACGTATCTCCGACTATGATAATATCAGTAATAAGGTGAGCCAATTAGAAACAGAAGTTCCCGAAAGACTAAAAGACGCTTATTTTCAGCTGATAGCCTATCCGGTATATGCGTCTGCCGAGATGAACAAAAAGTTGCTGTATGCACAAAAGACCCGACTGTTTGCAAATCATAACCTCCCTGTTGCGAACGAATATTCTCAATGGAGTAAAAATGCTTATAACAACATTGCTGCTCTTACTTATACATACAACAGAGATATCTCGAAGATGAAATGGGACGGAATGATGGATATGAAACCACGTAAACTGGCTGTTTTCGAACAAGCATCACTTCCAGAGAAGATCTCAAGTGATAATTCGGATAAGGTTGCCGTATGGTTCGAAAATGAAGATCAGCCTGCTTTATCCGGCAAGCCTGTTTCGTTGACTACTCTTGTAAAAGACGAGCAAGATTCTACATTTATAGCTTTGTTTCAACAAGGAAATAAGCCCGTCAAATGGTCTTTTGACAATAAACCGGAATGGCTGAACATCAAGGAGATCAACACCGGATTATTCGCCGAAAAACGGCTGATACTCAGTATAGATTGGAACAACTTGAATAATAATATATCAGGATCATTCTCTCTGTCTGTTAATGGTGATCATTATCCTATAAGCTTGTCGGCTCTGATAAACAACGAAAGTAATGTAGAATCTAACAGAATGATTGCTCTTGATGCAACAGAAAGTTCTTTAACATCCAAACAATCACGGGTTATAGAAGGACTCGGGCACAGTCTTAAAGCGGTCACCGTGCCTGTGGGCGAAGCCCATCAGATTGAATATACTATACATACAACCAGTACGGGTGATGCAATAATCAGAACATGCCTTATTCCAAATCATCCGATTGAAGGAAAAGACCTTAGATTTGCAATAGCCGTTGATAACGAAAAACCTCAGATAGTATCTCTGGCAACCGAATTCCGCAGTGAACCGTGGAAAATCAATGTTCTGCGCAATCAGGCTGTTAAAGAGACAATGCATAGGTTCGATAAACCGGGTAAACATACCATCCGTATATATGCTTTGGATGAAGGTGTTGTACTTGATCAGATTATGGTGGATTTTGATAAGAGCAGAGCCTTTTACCAAGTACCTGTAAAATAAAAAAAGGCAGATTGAATAAACAATCTGCCCTTTCTTTTATCTCTGATTATTATTTATTCTGGATTTTATCTATAACAGCCCTGAGAGATCGTGCGGCATTCTGAACAGAAGTCGACCAATCATCCGCTGCATTATTATCTGCACCATCCGAAATATATTTAAGACACAGATACGGAATATTTTCTTGATGGGCGATATAAGCCAGCGCATAAGCCTCCATATCAATAACATTGTATATAGGAGTTGAATGTGCTATTTCGAAATTATCGCCGGTTCCGCAAATTCCATGAGGTAAATCGTCTATAACTATGCCATGATTCAAAATTGGTTCAACCTCTGAAAACGGGGTTTGATACTGATTACAACCAATGCCGGTTGCATCCATATCCCGTTGTACAAATTGAGTACAGCATACAACCGATCCTTTTCTGAATGTATTACTGCCTGCCGATCCTAAATTGATTATGACAGAGGGTTTATTTTCACCGATGCGTTTAGTCAGCTGATAAGCGGCATTAACCTTCCCTACTCCCACAAACAAAGGATTATAGCCGGTAAACAAATCGGCAGCCTCAACTTCCAAGGCAAATACAAACAATGGATTCTCGAACAAATCTGGTTGCATAAATACTGAATATTGATTGATCGGCAAAGTTATAGATTTTCAGATAATATCGGTTATCTATTTCCTCACTACAATCTTATCATACTGAGCATCAGCCGAAATTTCACTGTATTTCTTGGCTTTCGACATTTCTACCAGAGCACGGATTACAGGGCCTTCGCCCATCGGTGCATTCTTCTGCACGGGACGGTTATAGTAATACGCCAACGATGGCATAATGCCTGTACCCACACAGATATCGGTTACATCTCCCGCATCAGATAATTTTGTCATCAAGCCCTTTAAGCCTTGTTCTGCCACATAGATAAAATCAGGATGAATCCAACCTTCTCTTACACCTCTTGCGATACCAAATACAAACATAGCTGTGCCTGTAGTTTCTTCGTACGAATCGGGTTTATCAAGCAATTGATGCCACAATCCGTTTTTACCCTGATAACGGCAAACTCCGCTCACCTGTTGTTTGAAGTTCTCGATAAGTGCCGCTCTTTTCGGATGATCTTTGGGGAGCATAGTCAATAAATCGGCCTGAGCCATCAGCATCCAACCGTTGGCACGCGACCAATGTGCAACACCTAATTCTTTGGTATCGGTATGATAGCAATGGTAATAAATTTGCTTTCCGGGATGCCATAGGTACTTTGTGTAATTAAGAACCTGATTAGCTGCATCATCAAAATATTTTACATCGCCTGTCATTTTACCCATACGACTCAAAAACGATACAGCCATAAACAGGTCATCTGCCCAGATTGTATTTTCGTGAGGCCAAATACGGGCAATAGTACCATCGCTCAGGCGAGGTTCGCCATACATCAGATGTTCGTTAGTTTCGTCTATATAAGCCTTATAAGCAGGCGTAGCTCTGCGCATATTCAATTCGATAAGGCTTGCTCCCATAGGTCCGTTATCATCCAAACGTTTTCCCCTGAAAATCATATGCCAGCTCAATTTGCGGATAGCTTTCCATCCTCCGTCTTTGAACGCCTCATCGTACTGACGTTTGAAATATCCGATATTATCTTTATCGAATACAAAGTCCATATTCTTAAAGGCATATGTCTCATACTTATCTTGCTTTGTCGCATCAGCTAATTCCAATAAAGCAATATTGAGTACTCCGTTAGTATAATGCCAGTCATTATACTCGTTCTGTACTTTCATATCCATAGTCAGAGGTATTCCTTTCAGGCTATTGTAAGTCTGTCCTGTAGCCTTATTCACAAATAGGTAAGGCGTTTCGCTTATAATACGGTCGCCAATAGCCTGAGCTACTTGAGAAGCACTTTGTTTCGCTTGTGCAAATATTGACGAAGCTCCTAGAAATGCAGCAAATGTTAATGATAGTGCCTTGTAATTCATTTTATATTGTATTTGGGGTAGTTATTACTTTATTAATTTTACGGTTGACTTCTTCACCTCATCCGAGATATCCATCTTATCAGTATTGTAAGACGATTTAATCTCTACATTCTGGGTTTTGCGTCCTGTAACTTCAAATATTGTTTCTATTGTCGGATCAGTTGTCAGTCCTTCCACTTTTACATCCGACACATTCGATAGCCTGAGAGCTGCTCCACTAAGAGGGTATATATTTACATTTTTGAAAGTAATATTCTTCGATTCAGCTAATTCGGCCCCTAACTGGGAGTGAATCGTTACATTCTCGACATTGATATTCTCTATATTCTGCTCGGGCAATCCATTGAAATACATAGCCCGGCGGGCACTGCTGCAAATCACATCTTTAATGTATATATTACGGAATACGGGTGTCATATCAGTCACAGGTACAGATGCGACTTCTTTTACCACCTTACGACCATCTTCGAGTTCCTCGACTTCCGATTTTCCTCCATAATAAAGGTTGAAAGACAACGGATCGGTCGGAATATCAAACATACTCATATTAGAAACGTAAATATTTTCTACCGTTCCTCCACGTTGGCGGTTACTCTTGAAGCGTAAACCAACATCTGTTCCCAAAAACTGACAGTTTGAAACCTTTATATTACGTACTCCTCCCGACATTTCGCTTCCGACAACAAAACCGCCATGTCCTTTAAATACGGTACAATTGTAAACGATTACATTTTCGCACGGACGATTACGACGACGTCCGTCTTCATCTTTTCCTGATTTAATACAGATACCATCATCACCCACATCGAATGTACTGTTCACAATGATTGAGTTTTTGCATGATTCTAAATCCAGACCATCTCCATTCTGAGCATACGATGGATTGCGAACCTGCACACCATCAATAATCACGTTTTCGCACATCAGCGGATGTAGATTCCATGCCGGAGAATTCTGAAAGATAACTCCTTGAAGGAATACATTCTTACATTCGATAAAGCTGATCATCACGGGACGAAGAAAATCACGTACAGACTCCCATTCGGCTTCGGTTTTCAGATGACGAGGCACATTCATATCACTGATGGTGTCGCCATGGAGGTACTGAGCCGATGGCATCCAATAATCGGTACGTTTAAATGCTCCACCTTTAGATGTTGCGCTTTTCCAAAATCTCTCTGAGACCTTGTCTTTTTTCAACGGACGCCATACCTGACCATTTCCGTCAATTGCTCCGTTTCCTGTAATTGCGATATTCTCCAGATTACGTCCCGATATAGGAGATTGGCAACGGCGGGTATCCAATCCTTCGAAAACTGTTTCGACTAAAGGATACAGCGACTTGTCGGGTGAAAACAGAATTATAGCCCGATCAATCAAATGCAAATTGATATTGCTTTTTAATACAATAGGTCCTGTCAGCCATACCCCTTGAGGAACAACCAATGTTCCTCCTCCCTTTACAGATAATGCATCAATCGCTTTGGCAAAAGCTTCGGTATTAAGTGCTATACCATCACCAATTCCGCCAAAATCTGTTATCAAAACTTTATTGTCCGGAAAAGTCGGGCGATTAAGCACCGGCATATCAAAAGGTAAATCTTTATATAAATAAGCGTACTGCCCCCCTTGTGCCGATATCGAATTATATACCGACACCAACAGGAAGGCTGCTATAACAAAATATTTCTTCATACTTTCAGTTTTCTTTTCTTCTCTCTTTTATTTGACGATCTCCTTATTTTCCTAATTGTAAGCATCCCATAATAAATGGTCCTGTCGCTTTGGCGTCATTATCGCGGATGCGTTCGTTTACATAGTACTCGAAACTTCCATCGCGATAAGGATGTCCGCCTAAGCCTGCTACCGCACAACATTTAGTCAAAGTAAGTGTACCATCGGCATTTTTCACTATCAGCGTTTTCATCAATCCATTATATGCTTTTTCAGCTACGGTACGGTATTTTTTATCGATATATCCTTTGTTTACAGCTTTTGCATATCCGCACATAAACATCGATGATACAGATGCTTCGAGGTAATTACCTCCGACTGCGCCTTTATCCAATACCTGATACCACAATCCTGTTTTATCCTGATATTTAGGAAGAGTCTCGGCTAACCCGTTTATCATTTTAATCAATTCGGGACGTTGCGGATGCTCAGCCGGAATGTAATCTAAAACATCTACTAAAGCCATAAACCACCAGCCGATACTACGCCCCCAAAAGTTAGGCGATTGTCCTGTCTCTTTATTTGCCCAACGTTGGTTTTTGCTCTCATCCCAAGCATGATAATACAATCCTGTTTTAGCATCGTATGTATGTTTGGCACATACGATAAATTGATTGACTACATCGTTTATCAACTCCGGTTTATTGAAGGTAACAGCATACTCGGCCAGAAAAGGCGAAGCCATGTATAAACCGTCGAGCCATATTTGATGCTGATAAATAAGTTTATGCCAGAATGCTCCCTCATGAGTACGAGGATGATTTTTCAGCTGATTAACCAAAAGATCCATCGCCAATTTATATTTCTCTTTTCCGGTTTGTTTCCAAACATCAAAAAGTACTGTTCCCGGCTTAATATAATCGAGGTTGTAAGTTTCTACTTTATACAAATGGATTTCGCCTTTATCGTTGATAACAGTATCTGCCCAGTTGATTACATAATCGAGGTATTTACGATCTCCGGTTTGTTTCCAAACATCTAACATTGCCTGACAGCCAACCCCTTGCGAATAGCCGAAATACAATCGTTTGCCATGATCGAGCTGCCAAGCTTCGGGAAAGCGTTTCATCTCCGAATCGGCAAATGCGATAGCTGTTTTCTGAGCCAAAATTCCTTGCATAACAAAAGCAAATGCGAATAGTGTTAGTAAAGTTTTTTTCATGATATATTATGTTTGCTTATTAATCGACTATTGACCAATTATCAGTACGAAAAGGAGTAGCCGGCAACCCCGCAGTATTAAAAAGGCTAGCTCTGAAAAACTTATCCCAATCGTAACGTACTGCTACAGGATCAGGTACCTGAGGTGAAGATACTTCGATCGTATTGCCAACTATAGATGCTGTAGCCGGATAGAACTGTCGGTTGTTTCCGGCAATAACAAAGCCTGAGAGATTATTATTCGGATCAGTTAAACCCTTATCAGTAAACTCGAAAGTCAAAACAGCTTTACCATTCTTTACTTTCATCGATTTATATACAGGACCTGAATAAGGTATGTTTTGACCGTAAGTTTTAGCCAATGTCCAATTTGCAAGACGTATTCCCGGAACCAACTTGTTTCGGGGGTGTATATCGGTAGAATCTCCTACATCGGTAATTACAGCCATACCTGTATTCTTTACCGTTTTCCATGTATTCAACTGAGCTTCACGTATAGTTGGCGGTTGCTTGTAATGAGGTGCAATCTGTACAAAATAGAACGGAAAATCACCTCTGTTCCATTCTTTACGCCAACTGTTTATCATCTTTGTAAAAACATGTGTATAGTCATTTGCACGAATAGAATTCGATTCGCCCTGATACCATATTGCACCTTTAATCGCATAGGGTAACAATGGATGTATCATTGCATTCCACAAAGTAGATAGCGATTTGTTATGGTCTATCCCCTGTGGCTTTTTAGGAGCTTTGAGATCGGTATTTCCTTTTGCTTTTTCGGCATCGTATACCTTTTTTTCCTCTTCATATTTTTTCAGATCGGCAGGATAATTTTCTTTCGAAGTATAGAAATCCTTTACTAGCGATGCATATACAGGATCGCTTGTCATTACTGACATTTTGGTCCATGATTCAGCATGAGTACCTCCCCATGTCGACTGAATCAATCCGACAGGCACTTGAAGTTTTTTATACAAATCGCGCCCAAAGAAAAAACCTACAGCCGAAAAGTCTTTCAGATTTTCGCGGTTACAGACCATCCAGTGACCTTCGCAATCGTCTAATTCCTGCTCAGGCGAAAGTTTCTGAGTGACATGAAACAGGCGTATTTCGGGATAATCGGCATCCTTCATTTCCTCTTCTTCATTCAAAATTCCAGTTCGCCAACCTTTATCTTTTGATACTTGAAAGTCCATATTCGACTGACCCGAGCAAAGCCAAACTTCGCCTATCAGCACATTCTGTATGATTATAGAGTTTTCACCCGATATTTCAATCGACTGGTTAGTTGTGGCTTTTGGCGTTTTTACTTTAATCAGCCATTTTCCATTAGCATCGGCAATAGTTGTATAAGTTTTTTCCGACCACGATGGCTTTACCGAAACTTTCTCTTGCGGATTAGCTGTTCCCCAGACATTTACTGTAGTCTGCTGCTGCAATATCATATTATCGGAGATAATTGCCGGCAGCTTCACGGCGGCATCAATACTTAACCCCCCAAATGCGAGCAAAGCTATTACTGCTATTCTTTTTATTACTTTCATATCTATCTCATTAATGTTATGCTCATCAAGCCGATAACAACCTCATTGGCTACAGATTTTACTCCCAAACGGTCGAGTTCCTTTTTTGAATCAAGTGGCAAATCGAGAATAATACCTGCCCCTCCGTCAATGCTTCGTCCGTAAACTTCTGTTGGTTTTATGTTCATATCTTTTTCCATATCCCGACTCACGACTGCTGTTTTAAGAGCAACACGATAAAGACGAGGCAGTTTAGATCCGAAAGCCTCATTATCTATATAGAAATCCTGCTCTATCGGAACCCATGTTTCGGGGTTGACAAGATTCAAAACATCCGAACTTCCATCTTTGTAATAAGCAGTCACAGTACCATTTACCACATGAAATTGCATATGATTGGTCGAACCCGCCATCATCAGATAAGCATGAGATGCTTTGCCTGTCAACGGTACAGAAATCTCAGTAGGATAATTATCCCAAAGTGTAGTAAAAACAATATTATTACCTGTTGCCATCGAACGGAAAGGTATGCCAAATGGTGTTTCAAAAACATTATTCTTTATCGCTTTTCTGATTCCCGAATCGTCAATATCAGCCATCAGTTTAGGATGACACCACTCTCCTATTCCTTGTTTGGGTACTTGCAGTGTAGTATAGGGCGAACGGGGTGTAAGATATTCGTTCCGAAAGATTTGCGTCACACTTGCATTCAGCATTTTATCCATATTTACGGGTTCGTATACAGGTGCTGTATTTTTCAGATTCCAATTGACCAGATTTTCGAAATACAATAATCTACCGTTTTCACTTACTTCCAGATGATTCGAACCAAAGCGAATTTCATCTTCAGGGACGGAAATCTTTGCTGATGTTTCGCCCTTGGCTATATTCAATTGTTGTGTGTAGGAGTTTAATTGCAGTTGAGCATCTATTACCCTATTTGTGTTATTCTTGATCGTAAACTGCAAATCCGAAGATTCTGCATTATACGAAACTGTAAAGGGCTCTTTAATCTCCAATGAAACAGGCTGCCACCAAGTCATTTGTCCTTGTTTCTGCTGAACAAAGAGGGTACGATTCCCAATTTCACCTTCGATAATTCCTTCTACCGAATTACTTTTCACCTTCTGACTTTTCAATACTGATTGAGGATCATACACTTTTAATACCTTAGCTTTAGATTCAAGGCTCCATGCCTCTCCTTTCACTCCCTCTCCCGAATATTCAGGTATATTTAATTCCGAGCCACTCCAAACAACTTCAACATCATACGACTTAGCTGTTTTACAATCTATCTGTATTGTCGGATAGCCAACACTTTCGACTAAAGACCAAACAGCTTTCTGCCCGTTTACTTTTATCTCGGTTATATTTTCTTTCTGAGCTTTTAATGTTAAGAATAGGTTGAGAGGTTTACCGAATTTAGATTCTATTTTATAAGTATCTTTTGATCCGTTACGTTTAAAATCGAAACTGATATCGAGTGTAGATACCGATGCGTATTTCCATGTTGCAGGAAATCCGGGACGAATTTCTAACCTATCATTCATTGCATCGGGCAATATTCCGAATAAACCTTGAATAAGTGTACGAGAGTATACCCCAATAGGGTCAGCAAAGTCTCTGTAACATTCGCCACGAGCAGCATCATAGAAACTAACCTGACCTATATTTCCGGGACTCGAACCGAGATACATCCCATCAAGAATTGAACTTTTGAATAGTTTATAAGCGTCATCGTAACGTCCTGCCTGCCAATATGCCAATGAGGTATGCGCCACTTCGGCAAATGCCACATTGTTGATAGACCACGAGTACGGTAACCAGTTAGTGGTTGCTATAGTCTCAAAATTTTCATCCTCCAACCCTCTGGCTAAAACGGGTATATGCGGTATCTCCGTATCAATATACCTTGTTGCCTGATATGCCTGAAATGGAGTATGCATATCCGAATCAAGAGCATGATAAACTGTCCATACAGCAGCATTGGGGTGAATCATACCATTACCCATCAGGTCTTTGTATTCTGCCCACCAGCCTTTTTGGGGTAGCCATAATTGGGCATTGATAGCCTTTAATATTTTGGCTGCCTCATCGGCATAGGGTTTTGGATCTTCTCCTATCTTTTGGGCAATCATTGCCGCCATTTTATTTGCTCTGTAGTTGTAAGCTGACGAATGAGTTACACCCCCGCTATTGTATTGCAAGGCATCACTCGCCCAGATGCTCGCATAGGCATCATACAATCCATCGTTATTGGGATCGAAGTTTCGTTTTTCCCATGCTAAGTGGCGTTGAAGTACCGGCCACATTTTACGGATGTAATCCATATCGCCCGTCCAATTGAAATGCCAAAGCAATTCATCGATGTAACAGAGATTCATGTCATAGTGATGCATCACCTTTTTATCGCTATTCGGGTTGCGCATAATGTAGCCGTTGCTGTACATCTGCGTACCCCATATTTTTGCAGCACGTGCCAAGTTTAAATCTTTGTCTTGCGCAGGATGCGGAATAGTAGGCTCAATATCTGTTATCTGAGATGCGGCATAGCCATCGAAATGCTTGCGTGCCTTATCGTGCCAGCCAATTGCATCGCCTACATAAGCTGCTCGCCATCCGTTGAGAGGCATACGCCAACCAACAGCTCCGTGTTGCCAACAGTCTGTAACCTCATCCCAAATACCATCTGCGGCAATGCTTAATACTCCACCTAAAGTATTGAAATAAGGATCGGGGGTCGTAATCTTTACTGTACCTGCAATTTCTTTCCGTCTCGCTTCAGCTGCATCAAAAGCTTTACCTAAGTCATTTGCTGAAAGTTGAACTGCATCGTTACTTTTAATTACAAAATCTATGGCTTTTTTATCTTTAATAGGAATTTTAGCAACAACGATAGGACGGTTATCTGCAGCTACGGATTTCCATACATCAGTAGTTGTCATCATAGAATAGGGAGAAGCTGTTTTCAATTGAGATTCAGCAGGAAAAATTCCCGTTGTTTGACGTACTCCGCCTTTTGTGCCTTGTCCGTATTCTAAGGTGAAAGTATTATTTTTGATAATGTATATATTGTTTTCGCACGACTCGGGTTTCAGAGCAAAAGCATTCGGATCGTCAACACCTAAATCTCCATTGCGGAAAAAACGTTTATTGTCTGCTCCTCCGAATGTACAGATCAAGTCGATAGGAGATGATATACCTTCGGTCTCTATTCGGGCAACCATTCCTTCAGCATCGGATAGAGCCAATACGGTTACTCTGATTTTTACCGTTCCGAAAAAAGGGTCTTTTATTTCGTAAATTCTCGATCCTGCTCTGTAAATAGATTTGATATATTCGGCATCGTTCAACCAAAAGCTTTTTCCTTCTTTGATAAGTCCAAGTTGAACGTTACCGCCCATCCCCGATGAAGACATGAATAGCCCAAACTCAGGTACATCGCTAGTCTCTACCCTGAAAGCCGTGTGTGTTCCGTACAATGCACGATTGAATTTACGATCACCATTGACAATCACAAAATCTTCTCCTTCGGGGGTATAACGCAGTTTACGTTCTTTGCTGTGCCAGTACCCCTGACCTTGTGTGGTCAGAGGTAACGACATCAATGTCAATAGGATTAATGCTATTCCAATATATTTCATCTTTCAGAAAGTTAACTTTTTACTATTTAATCATGGCATAGGTTGTAAACCTTCCCAAACAACATCCCATTTTCCGTCTTTAGGGAATCCGGGATTCTTCTCTATGTTTCCATCCCATCCGGCACACATCATGGCTACGGCAGTCAATAATCCGCCATTACCGGGAAGATATACCCGAAGACGCGAATCCTGATAATTATGCCCATTTACCAAATAAGTATTAGTTCGTTTATCCATCAATAAAGCTCCTACAGCTTTATCGGGTTCACCCATACGAGCAGCACACATAGCTGTCATCGGATAGTCCCATCCCCAGGTTTTACCCCAATTCCAGTTATCCCAAATCCAATCAAGTGTATTTTTCATATAATCAGGACGTACCAATTTACATTGAGGCAATATACCGACTGCACCCAATACAGCAGGATGGTCTGATGTAAAACGAATATCTTTGTATGTATCAACTGCATCTTCGGCAGCCAGATACAATCCGTCAAGCGATGCCAGAGGCGATAATTTATCGATCAGTTCGTCCCATTGAGGTTTACGTTTTTCACCCATACGCTCGCGCCATTGCTGAGCTACAGACATGGCGTAGTGCCAATACGAAAGTTCGAATGGAGGATTGATAGTCTCCGATGCTCTCAATGTTTCCTGAGCAGGAATAATTCCTTTCAGTATATAACGACCTTCCAATTCGTCGTAAGTAGCAAATGATGCCATAAATTCAGCTGTTTCCTGAACCAAGAAGTTATATTTTTCGAGTACCTCTTTAGAAGGATTGTTACGATAAATCAATTCAGCCATATAGATAAAGTGAGGCTGCTGCCAGATAAGAAATGATCCCACTTTCGATGGAGCTTCGGTTCCCGAAGGATCGGTCATTTTCATCCAACGAGCACCTTTGAAACCTTGTCTTTCGGCTATTTTTTTTGCATTCGGATAGGCAGTAGAATACCATCCCAAGCTACGTTCCAATAGGTCAGCTCTATTCCAAAGGGCAAAATGTACAGCATGCCACCAATGCATCTCCAAGTGGAATTTGCCGAACCAACTGTTATATGTCAATCCTGTTTCTTGCGGAGGATATATTCCTGCCGATTGAATAGCCATCAGATATTGAGAAAGCACCACACGTCGCTCCAATTCTTTAGCTCGTTCGTCTGTACACTTCGAGAAATCAACCGCTGCTCCTTTTTCCCAGAAATTTTGCCAGTAATTAGCAGATGCTGCAAGTGTTTCTTCAGTATTTCCACTCTGTTCAGGTTCTTTTTCTGTGAATTCGCATGTAAAAGCAAAATCTTTGCTTTCGGGGGATAGAATATAATAATGATCTTCCTTTTTATCGAGCTTAGCTTTTCCTTCCCACTTAATATTTACATAATACACAGTAGAGTCGAGTGTACGTTTCAATAGTGCCGAATTCTCGTCTTGCGATACTATTTCGGTTTTATGTTTTTCGGGGACTGTCCAATCTGTCGCATCATCTACATGTTTACCTGTAGGATATGGAAACTTGAAGTTGACTTTCATATTCCCTTTAGCCATTAATCCAGATTTCAAGCTAACACCGACTTTATCTTTATCGGGGTTACATGCTGTCTGTACCAATGCCGAGTCTGAATCAACAACAAAACGGCTCAGAATTTGCCCTTTCCACAAATCGAGCGTCTGATTTATACCTTTTATTTCAGACGACTTCACATTGCTCCCATCTGCATGAGACAGTTCTAACCCAATATATCCCAAATGGATACGGTGAGGATTGTTTCGATACCAGTTGGCTGCATCCTGCTGCCGTCCTTTTTCATTAAATTGAACCGCATAAGGTTCTTCCCATCCTCTGAAATTGTAGTTTTTGAGGGTTTCTTCGGGTTTAAACTTTTCAGGATTGGCAAAACTGTGCCATCCCCATTGCGATTGTGTACCAAGAGGAACTCCGGCTGAATACTGTTCAGGGAATGTTTGCAACCCTGTAGCATCTACTGTTATTGCAAAATTTCCGTTACCTACCGACAATGACGATAGTTCTTCAAATTCCGTCACTTTGGGGTTATTTCGTTCCACTAATGCATAGCGGTCTATCTTTTCTGTTTTATTACTCCCACAGGCAACAAATAAGCCCGATAAGATGATAAAGTACCATTTTTTCATAGTATTTCTATTATATATTTTCATATGTTATATAGTCTGTAAGTTTTTAAGGTCTCAAACCTTTTTATGGTTAGCCAAACACAACAGTTACAAACTGTTATTGCTTTCAAATACGCTTATCTCCAGAAAAGGTTATTGAAAAGATACAATGGAATTCAGATATACTTCAATATTTGTATAATCTTCGGTCAGATTGTATAATTTTCCATCTTCGGGATTATGAGGATCCAATCCTTTACTCAACTCCCAATCATCGGGCATGCCGTCACCATCGGTATCTTTCGGATAAACTCCCGATTCCAGAACAGACCATCCACCTACTTCATCCTGCGAGTTTATGATGCCGTTATTTCCTTGATTCGCTGTTCCACTTTTTACATCCTCTATCACCTGAGCATCATAACTGTCTCGATGCAGGCTGCATCCGGCTATATTCAACACTTTCAGATAAGCTGTCAAAGGCATATCTTCCTTTATGTCCTCAACGTCAAAAGGCTCCATAGCATGTACACGGTGCTGAGCTCCTACACCCAGCCAATTATCGGCAGTAACAATATCACTGCCATACATTATATTGTTTGCCAGATAATAAGAACCCGTTCCATCTTCCGCAGGATCGAGAAACCAAGTCCGCTTATCGTCCGATGTAGCGGGTCCGGGCTTGTAATAGTTACTCACAAAATTGATCCGTCCGCCTCTGCCTCCGCCGTAAGCAGCTTTGTATCCCCAATTATAAACTACATTGTTTCGAAAATCAACGGGAGAGTTTCCATCCGAAGCAAAACGGGGGTTACGGCTCGAATGGTGAGCCAGCAGGTTGTGGTGAAAAGTCGCTTTCTGTCCACCCCATATTCCGCCGAAACCGTGAGCACCTTTAGAGTGTACCGATTTCGACAAGCTATGTGTTATCATACACCACTGCACTGTAACATTCTCCGATTTGTAGACAGACAAAGCCTCATCTACAGACCAGGACACCGAACAGTGGTCTATAATCAGATTTTTCACATTCATAGCTCCCATCGCATCGTCTTCCATCTTGCACTGGTCGCCCATTCGTGCTCGGATATACCGGACTATCACATTGTCTGCCTTTATGTAAAAAGGATAATTGCGAAGACATATACCATCACCGGGCGCAGTCTGCCCGGCAATGGTTATGCTGTCATTTGTTATAATAAGTTTCGATTGTAATTCGATGGTTCCGTCTACAGCAAATACAACTATACGGGCACCTGTCTGCTCAATAGCATTACGCAGGCTGCCCTCGCCCGAATCATGCAGATTTGTTACCGTGATAACACGCCCTCCACGTCCGCCGGAGGTGTACTTGCCAAAACCTTCGGCTGTAGGAAAAGCCAATGCCTGAGCACAAACGTCTCCTGCCAAAGAAAGCAGACCAAACCATAGAATTATCAATCTCACCATGCTCTTTTTCATTTAAGACCTTAATACATTGGATGCTGTTGGTTTATCAAACCGGGATTTACATCAATTATGTTGTTTGTGCTGAAAGGCAGAATCTCCACCATATTTTTCTGCATTCCATAAAACATGCTTTCAATCCATTTATTAGCAGAAGCTAATCCGGGAACATCTTCGACCGACAGTCCACCCATCTGTTTTACTGAATGGCAGCCAAACATATTCAGTATGGTATAAGAAGTTTCTATAGCTTCAACTCCCGCAGGAACATCGTTTTTGCTGAAGTAAACCTGTCCGGTAGCTTTATTTTCATAGAATGTTTTATCCAAATAGCCTTTCCCCGATGAGTTCAGCGTATTGAGAGTCGTTGTTTCAGTATCTGTCAGATTCAGAGAAGCAATATCCGCATCACTCATCGAAATATATGGAATTCCCACAACGGGGTTCTTCACAACACCTTTTATCGTTTTATAAGCCCGGTAAACTTCCACATTGGCATACTGTCCTTGTCGTTTTGCCAACTGATACAGTTTATCTTTTTCAGCAGTTAGATGCTCGTATAAAATGCCCCAGCGTGTAAGGTCGGTCTTACGTAACGATTCGTTCGAAAGCTCCAACTTACGTTCTTTGATAATAGTGTTTCTGAAATCGCTATATCCTGACGGTATCGTTCCTACCTTAGATGCATCTTTTTTAAATGCACGTAAGCGAACAGTTTTCAGGGCTTCGGCTGCCTCTGCTGTTGGACCATTATTTAATTCATTCAATGCTTCGGCATACATCAGCAATACATCGGAATAACGCAGCAGAGGGAAATTGATATCCCGTTTACTGTCGGTCGTACCCCGGTCTGCTTTCCAGTCGATACGGTATTTACCTATTGCAGCACCGATGTAAGTACTCATCTGCAAATTGTCATTAGCCAATATTCCATAATTACATACCGAAACATCACGACGCTGGTCTCCTTCGTCAAACTCAAAGAACAGAGTCGGCATAACTATCATCTGAGGACCTCCCTTACCGAATGTAGCGCTTGTTCCGCTGGTAGCAATTCCATTTACATAACCGGTACGCACATCGGGGCTTTCCGAACCGTACCACCCATATTCGAGCATCGTTTCGTTATTATATTGTTTCAATGCCAAATCACGGAACACCTGATCGTAATCGCTCAATAAGCTGTTCTCCTTCTGAGCAATGACAGCTGCACAAGCATCAGCTGCAATCTTGTACAATTCTTTGACACGGGCTGCATCATCACGCTGGGCGATTTTAACTGTAGCTTTGTTGTAAGGAACTGTATTCAGATCCCAGCGCAAAGAATATCCGGCTGCATACAACGCCACACGGGCAAGCATACCATATGCTGCATTTTTCGTAAAACGTTCCGAAGTTTGTACCATTCCTTCGCTCTTCCACGGAAGCAGTTCGATCGCTTTTTGAAGGTCTTCGATACAGTGATCCCAGATTTCATCACGGCTGACACGAGAAGATGTAAAGCTCGTTAAATCGGCTGTTGGTATAGCAGAATAAGGGACATCACCGTAAAACCGCACAATATTCCAATATGCATATGCCCGAACAGCATAAGATTCACCCAATAATGAGTTGACCTTTTTTCTATCACTCTCCGAAACATTCATCAATGGAATATTCTTTATACAAACATTCGAATATTCGATAGCCCTATACATGGTAGTGTATGTAGAACTGAGCATGCCTGTAAGATTGGTATAATCGTAATTCGAAACATTGTATTTGGAGTTTGATTCTGTTGAGCTCGATTCGTCCGTTCCCATCAACAATTGGTAACCCAATTCTTGTGTATAGAGGTAAGGATACGCCCCTACAACTGTCATTTCGGCTCTGCTGACTGTAGAGAAAATAGTACCGCTGTCGGCTTTGGATTCGGAAGGCATATCCAGCCAATCCTGACATGAGCTGCACATCAATAACAGAGCAGATATTCCTAAAATATTTATTATTTTTTTCATATTATAATCTATTTAAGGCCTCAGACCTTTTGTATAACTTTAACAAGAATAGCTTAAAAAGTAAGGTTTAATCCTAACACCCAGCTTTTTGCACGGGGGAATGAAGAGTTATCAACACCCGGAGTCAGAGCATTGTCGCTCGCCGATACTTCAGGGTCATAACCTGTATAGCTGGTAAATGTATGGATGTTGTTAAGCGTACCATAAACACGAACACTATTGATTCGGGCTTTCTGTACCAAGTTCCTTGGCAATGTATAGCCCAGAGTTATGTTATTTAAGCGCAGATAAGAGCCGTTTTCCAGATAATAGCTGCTGTGATCGCTGATTGCAGTTTTGTTATTCGAAGATATATTCCATAGCATGGAACCGCTATGTTGTCCGGGGTTCAGTTCCGCCAATCGTGTCAGGTTGGAACTTTCTTTTCCGGTCTGGGGATCTATCAATGTAAATCGGTTATTCATCTTCGACAATGTATTCTGGTTAGCCAAATATGGACCTATAAAACGCTGCGTACTCATATTGAATACTTTATTGCCATATACAAAATTGAAGAAAACACTCAGATCAAAACCTTTATATCTGAAGGTATTACTCATACCTCCTGTAAATTTGGGCTGTGCACTGCCGATAACAGTACGGTCGTTTACCGAAAAAACCGGATTTCCGTCTTTGTCCACCTCTCCCGTAATTGCCTGGTATTTTACATCACCCACTTTTACTTTCGAACGGGTACTTCCTTTCAGATAAGGTATTCCGTCCTTTAAAGTATATGACCCATCGGAGTTTTGATTGAAATCGTCGGTTGTATAAATTCCATCATAAATCAATCCGTAGTATTGCCCCAAAGGCTTACCTACTTCTATCATATACCCCATGCGGGATTCATAATCTTTTGTAAAATAGTCCTGCTCCTTGTTTCCGTACAATTCGAGTACTTTAGAACGATTGAATGCAATGTTGAAGTCTGTTGTCCAGGTAAAGTCTTTGGTTGCTATGTTTGTTGTATTCAACACAATTTCAAGACCTCTGTTACGAATAGACCCCAGATTCTGTATTTGAGTAGAATATCCGGTAGATGTTGGTATTTTATTTTCAATCAACAGGTTGGACGATTCATTATTATACCAATCCACAGTAAGGTTGAAGCGGCTGTTGATCCATGACATATCCAATCCGATATTGGTTGTAGTGGTTTTTTCCCATTTCAAAGCCGCATTTCCAAGTACAGTTCCGGGAATGTATGTAATATAATCTCCTCCGTTATATCCATAGTGCCCCGATCCATAAGAGGTTGTGTACATATTGTTCTTGATATTATTATTACCGGCAATACCATATCCGACACGAAGTTTAAGGCTGTTCATGTAATCACGGGTACTTTCCATAAACGATTCTTCGGATATACGCCATGCTCCCGAAGCCGATGGGAAATATCCCCATTGCTGACCTCTTGCAAACTTCGAAGATCCATCGGCACGCAATGTTCCGGTGAAAAGATAACGTTCTTTGAAATTATAAGACACACGTCCGAATACAGACACCAAACCTATTTTATCTTTACCCGATTTCCAGGTGTACGGAATCCCCATACTGACATCGTTCAGCCCGAAATTACCATCCGAAAAACTACGGTATTCGTTTTCGAGTTTCATATCTTCGGTATAATACGTTTCTTGTCCTAAAAGAAAGTTAAAACGATGCTTCTCTTTCAGATTCAAAGCATAATTCAAAGTATTGGTTATCTGCCATGAATATTTTTCGCTGTTATCGCGCGAACCATATCCGTAAGGACTTTTATTGGCTTTGGCCTGCTTGGTACTTCCATCGTCCCAATAGTCTTTGCGTACTTGTTCCCACGTATAACTGCCCGCAGTACGGAATGTCATATTCTTGATGATGTCGAACTCCAATCCGGCATTGACAGTTGCCAGTCTTGTGTATTTTTCATTCGAAATAGCACGGTTATCTAGAATCGGATTCTGAGCATCGTAATTGGCATCATTCATCAGATCGCCGATCTCCGTACCGATATCAGAACCTATCATTTCTTCGTTCGTCCATTTGTTTCCCCCTGTAATAGGCTGCAATATGGTTTGTTTCAGCTTACCACCCAGCGAGCCTCCGCCCTCAACTTTGGTCATTTGCAGATTGGATGCAAAATCAAAACGGATGCCTTTCCATAATTCATGATTAAGTTTGGCTCGGACACTGTTTTTCTGGTATCCATGTTTCTCCATTATACCATCTTCTCCGGTATAGTTGTAACTCACCATATATTTGGTCTTTTCAGATCCTCCGCTGATATTGATATTGTGATTCTGAATAATACCGGTATCGCCAAATACCTCATCCTGCCAGTCTATTCCGGCACGGTTTCCGTATTCCTGCGAGATACGAGAATAAGCTCCGGTATAAAAATCGGGCGCATTTATATCTCCCCCGAAAAAGTTGGCGAAACTGTTTTCACTACCACGGAGGGTATTAAATTCATACTGATACTTTACATAATCTTCAACTCCCAGCAATTTTAATTTCTTGCCTAAACGATTGAAGCTGACGTAGGCATTATAAGAGACCTCTGTCTTTCCTGATTTTCCGGACTTTGTAGTGATCAGGATAACACCATTAGATCCTCTCGCTCCGTAAATAGCCGTCGCAGAAGCATCCTTCATAACATCGATCGATGCAATATCATTAATATCGACACTGCGTAAACCATTCTCCATCTGGAAACCATCGACAATATAAAGAGGTTCAGTACCTTGTGTGATAGACGTTCCTCCACGTACCGTTATCTGCACATCGGCACCGGGAGCACCACTCTGCTGAATAACATTTACACCTGCAGCCTTACCTGCTAATGCCTGAGCAGCCGTAGTTACGGGAATGTTTGCCAGATCGGAACCTTTAACCGAGATTGTAGACCCTGTAAGGTCTTTTTTCCGTACAGCACCATAACCGATCACAACAACTTCATCCAAAGAATTATCTTCGGGTTTTAAGATTACGTTAAAATCACGGCTGAGACCTACCGCGAGGTTTTGCGATACATATCCGATAAATGAATATGTAAGGATTGTTTTTTCATTGGGTACAGAGAGACTGAATTTTCCATCCAGATCAGTGAGTGTTCCTGTAGAGGTTCCTTTTATTGCTACACTTACACCCGGCAAAGGGCCCATCTCGTCTTGGACTGTCCCCTTTATCACAATACCGGATTGGGCAGATGCGGTTGTGCCCAGTAAGATAAAAAGCAATGACAAAAGCAAACCTCTAAGAGTAGAGTCCGTTTTTCTCTTGTTTTTACATTCATTCATGATTTTTCAAATTTTAGGTTTAAGAAAATAAGTAAGGTCACAGACCTATTTATTACTTTTATACAAATACCGTCTAAAGGTTAGGTTTACATAGATGATTTAAAAAGTGTCAATTCGCTGTTGTTTTCTTGTTTTTCAATCAGATCAGTTAACATTACTTATGTCACGGTATTTGTTCATAACTTAGGTTACAGGGCAAATATATAGAAGCCTTTAAATTTCGGAGGGGGTAATCTGTTCTAACCTGAAAATCCCCGTTTTCAGGTTTACCGGGAGACACAGACCGAAGAAACCGCAAAATACAGAAGACAGGGTGTAAAGTGTTTTTTATAGGGGGAAAATCCAGTATTTTACTTATCGAGGTGTTTTTTAAACGAAACAAGTTTATTTTTGTATAAAGGCCGTATTGAAACCTTAGACCTTACCAAAAACACCTGCTATGACAGTCGACAGACTCAGATATTTATCATATATTCTTCTATTCCTGTTTCCGGTAATTGTATCAGCCCAGCCCAAATGCTACTTCGAACATTACGGATCGGATGATGGATTGCCGCAGCATTCCATTATGGATATCCATCAGGATAAAAACGGATTCATGTGGTTTGCGACCTGGGACGGGCTTTGCAAATTTGACGGTTACAACTTCAAAACATACCGGATATTAGACGAAAGCAGCAAACAGATATGGGGAAACCGCATCGAACGCATTTACGAAGATATTAACGGTTATATATGGATAACACTTCCATACGAAAGAAAACCATTAAGATTCGATCCGAAAACCGAAAAATTTATGGGTCTCCGATTCCTGAAAGAATATGCAGACCTCACCTTCTCGTATAAAAATATTATCACAACAAAATCGGGCAAAGTATGGTTCGTATCAGACCATACCGGAGCGATATGCATACCCGATATCAAGTTCAGTGTCGAAATATACAACAAGAGTAGTAAACACATACGTACCAACCGGATATACACAGTACACGAAGACTCTCAGGGTAACTCATGGCTGTTAACTGACAATGGATTATACCAGATATCAAAAGAAAAGAAGATTACCGACCTCTTTGTGGAAAAAACATCGAGAGGAGGTGATAAGTTTTCGCAGAGCTTCTATTCGGTACTCGAGATGAAAAGCGAAATATGGTTTGGTTCGGATATGGGGCGCATATGGATATACAATAAGCACAGCGGACAATTCAGGTTGATGGAAACTCACAGCAGTTCCAAAATACAGGACATAAAAAGCATCGACGAAAATCAGATATTATTAGTCACCAATTCCGACGGATTCTTCATCTATCATAAAGCCTCGGATAAAATGACTCATTATACCAAAGACAATCTGCATGATATGCGGACAAACACAATACATTCGAGCCATATAGACCGCGATCTCAATGTATGGCTCGAACTGGACTGTATAGGGGCTGCCCGTTTCAACACGGAAGACAATACGCTGAAACACTACGACACGAAAGTAGAAACCGCCGTCTCGAACGTATTTCCGCCTAACTTTTTTATACTCGAAGACCAAAACGGACGGACATGGGTCCATCCGAGAGGTGGGGGATTTTCGTTATTCGATAAAAAGAATGACAGGCTCATCCCGTTTTACAATGAACCTCAATCGGCAGACTGGCGTTTTTCCAACATGCTGCATTGCGCATTCTCAGATAAACAGGGCAATCTGTGGCTCAGTACACGCTCTCAGGGGCTGGAAAAAATAATCTTCAAGAATGACCTGTTCAGTACCCGTATTATCGACGAAAACATACATACAACGGTCAATAATGATGTTCGCTGCATTTATGTAGATTCTCAGAAGCGGATGTGGGTATCGACCAAACTCGGGAAGACATTCGTTTACGACAGACACAAAAAGCCATTAGGATATATCTGCTCCGATGGTTCGATAGGATATGGGGATCCACTCAAAGGGACATGTTACAGTATTCTTGAGGACGACCACAATAATATCTGGATAGGGACGAAAGGAGACGGAGTATTTCGCCTGCAAACACAAACGGGAAGCAATAAATACAAGATAGCGCAATACAAAAGCTCCGACAAAGATCTTTACAGTCTGACAGGAAACAGTATATATTCGATCTTTCAGGACAATAAAAAACGTATCTGGGTAGGATCATACGGAACAGGAGGTCTCAACCTATTCGAAAATAAGAACGGCGGACGATTCATCAATATAAAGAACCACCTGAAAGGCTACCCTTCCACAGGAGCGCAGATACGGGTAATATCATCCGATAAGTACGGCAATATCTGTGTCGGCACAACTTTAGGGCTGATTGTATTTTCTTCTGATTTCGAGTATCCCGAATCTATTAAGTACAATGTATATAACAGGCAGGAAGGCGATAATTCGCTACATTCGAGCGACATTTACGATATACGCACCACCCGTCGGGGGGAAACGTATCTTGCGACTTTCGGAGGTGGTCTGAGCCTGATAAATCAAGTTGACCCGAAAGGATTTCCGCTGGGATTTGAAACATATACCACCCGAAACGGATTACCTTCAAACATTATACTCAACATTATAGATGACCGTCACAGCAACCTATGGATAGCTACCGAAGGAAATATACTGAAACTCGATACTCAGAAGAAAGAATTTGAAACATATAGCGAAGCCAGCCGGATGATCAGCGGAGCTACTTTTTCCGAAGGATCACGCTGTGTGGCAGATTCGGGAATTATATACTTCGGATACTCCAAAGGGCTTATTTACCTCGATCCCGATCAGGTGAGTAACAATACATTCAAGCCATACGTTGCATTAACCAAATTCCAGATCAGCAACAAAGACATTGCAGTGGGAGAAGACTCTCCGCTCAAAGAGAATATTGATGATCTGAAATACATAAAACTGAACCACAAACAAAATATAATCAGCCTCGAATTTGTGGCTTTGGATTATGTAGATCCTGCCCGTATCATATATGCCTATATGCTCGAAGGGTTCGATAAGGAATGGATTGTAACTCAAAATCAAAGATTTGCAAATTACACAAACCTCGCCCCCGGAAAATACCGGTTCAAAGTACGATCGACCAACAGCGACGGGGTATGGATGAACAACGAACATATACTGGATATAGAGATTACTCCTTCGTTCTGGCAGACAGGATGGGCATACCTGCTGTATATCGCAGCAATAATATTTTTCATCTACCTGATCATGCGTATATTGTTTGTATTCTACCGTCTGCAGGATAAGATAAAACTCGAACACGAACAAGCCGAAATGAAGATACGTTTCTTCACCGATATTTCGCATGAAATACGCACTCCTTTGACGATGATTGTTTCTCCTGTGGAAAATATCCTGCACAACAGCCATCCGCCCGAAGACATAAAAAGCCAGTTGCAGCTCGTTCTCAAAAATACCAACCGTATGATACGGATGGTAAACCAGATACTTGATTTCAGAAAAGTACAAAAACAAAAACTCAACCTGCAAAAGACCCCTGTCGGCGACTATGTAGAAGAGATCTGCAACGGCTTTACCGATATATCGAGAGATAAGCACATAGATCTGATTATTAACAATGAGGCCGGCAATGAATTGCTTTGGATAGACCGGGACAGTTTCGAGAAACTTTTATTCAACCTGCTGTCCAATGCTTTCAAATACACTCCCGAAGGTCGACGTATAGAAGTAAGCATACGCCCTTCGAAAAAGGACGATTTGATAGAATTGCAGGTAAAAGACGAAGGTACCGGCATGACACGTGATGTACAAAACAAACTATTTGTCCGTTTTGCATCATTCAATAAGGACAAAAGCAAACCAAGTACCGGAATAGGGCTGTCGATCGTGAAAGAAGTCGCCGACAAGCACCATGCAAAAATCACCGTGAGCAGTGAACAGAATAAGGGCACTTCGTTCTCGGTATTCTTCGAAAGAGGATTCGAACATTTCCAAAACGACAGTAACATTATTTTATCCCATGCTGATAACAGCATTGAGGTCAGTACCCGACAGATATCCGATCCCGAAATAAAAAATCTTCCTGAATCAGAAACACCCGACACTAATTATTCGATATTAGTTGCCGAAGACGATACAGACTTACGGCAATTTATAAAGTCGATGTTGAGCCCGCATTACCATATTTTGGAAGCAGCCGATGGTAAAGCCGGATACAATCTCACGGTAGAGCAACTACCCGATTTTATCATCAGCGACATTATGATGCCCGAGATAGACGGACTTGAATTTCTCCAGAAAATAAGAAATAGAACGGAAACAAGCCATATTCCCTTTATCCTGTTATCGGCAAAATCGGACATCGAAAGCAAACTCCACGGACTGGAATACGGAGCAGATGATTATATCACCAAGCCGTTTAGCGTAAACTACCTGAAAGCCCGTATCGAAAATATTATCAGACAGCGAAAATCGCTGATAGAAAGTTTATCGGCATCGTCTCCGAAGCAAACTTCGGCAAAAAAAGACCTGAAAGATAAACAACCCGTATCGATAACTCAGGCAGACGAGATATTTATCGTAAAGGTTAAGGACGAAATTTTCAAAAATATGGATGACAGTTCTTTCCTTATAGACGATCTGGCATCCGCAATGGCTATGAGCCGCACTGTATTTTTCAAAAAAATAAAGAGCCTTACGGGACAGGCTCCTGTGGACTTTATCAGGGATATAAGGATGAATCATGCCGCACGCTTACTTGAGGAAACAAGCTATTCGGTTAAAGAGATCGCATATATGGTCGGCATATCCGATACAAAGTATTTTACTCAATGTTTCAAAAAGAAGTTCAACACACCTCCGTCTGAATACCGCAACCGAGCGAAAAGTTCCCTGTAGGGGCGTATTGCATATGCCCGAGCACACAATCCATCATCTGGCTAATGGTGATTCGCCCTACAGTGGGCATCGACTAGTTTTTATCTATACTTAAAAACACATTACAATTATGGCAAAGTATACCGATAAACTAGGAAAGCAAATAACAGAGGCAATAGAGCAGGATGAATATACATTAGGCGAAATCTGCTCAATGCACAACATCAGCCGCAAAACATTTTATCAGTGGATGATCAAATATCCCGATTTTGAGGAAATGGTCAATAATGCCCGTTTGGAAAGAGACGAACGGTTGGCACAAAAAGCACGTCAGATACTCAAGCAAAGGGTAGAACAAGGTCGTACAGTAACTACCACCCGTTATAAATATGCCGTAGATGAGTACGGCGAATTGTATCTGGCAGGAAAGACAGTAACAGTGAAAGAATATTCTCCGGATGAAAAGACCCTCAAAATGGCAATATCTAAAGAAAGTGATATTGACAATAAGGAGAAAAAGATACTTGTTGAGGTGAAGGAGAAAGAACGTATTTTGCAGGAAGAACTGGAATATAGATTATGGAAAGAGGAAGAAGAAAGAGAGTTTCAGGAGACAATCAGAACATCAGCCGAAGAGATGGCTCGAAGCAACAATCAAGCTATTGAATATAATGAATAGAGACTCAGTTGTTACTTTTGTTACCTTTTCTAACTTTTAGTGTTTAGCGGATTTCTAAAAAGGCTTAATAATAAATTTGATAATTGAGAACTCTTGACTGATCATTCATTCTGTTACCTTTGTTACCTTTACCGGAACAATATGTGAAACAAAATATAAGATCGCAAACAGTCAACTTGAATAAGTTCTTATGACAACAGAAAATAAAATAAAATATTTTGAAAACCGAAAGGATTGGCGAAAGTGGCTGACCGACAACTTCGAGACTGCTAATGAAATCTGGTTTGTGTTTCCCAATAAATCTTCGGATAAGAAAAGTATTGCATACAACGATGCTGTTGAAGAAGCACTTTGTTTCGAATGGATTGACAGTACGATAAAGACCCTCGATGCAGACCACAGAATTCAGCGTTTCACACCTAGAAATCCGAAGAGTACATACTCGCAGGCCAACAAAGAAAGGCTTAAATGGTTATTGGAGAATAAAATGATATACCCTAAATTAGAGGATAAAATACGAAATGTTTTGTCTGAGACTTTTGTCTTCCGCAATGACATAATTGAAAGATTGAAAGAAGATAAAACAGTCTGGAAAAACTATCAGCATTTCTCCGATACATATAAACGTATCCGAATTGCATACATTGAAGCAGCGAGGAAACGACCGGAAGAGTTTGAAAAGCGGTTAAATAATTTTATCAATAAAACGAAAGAGAATAAAATAATAACAGGATTTGGAGGAATTGAAAAATACTATTAAGGTCTAAGACATATGTTCTATAAAAATATAGATACAGTCCGTTTAAAAATGAATGAATGCGGACACTCAGGCAAGCCTTTTTTATTTGCATTCGATTTTGAAATGCAGGAGGCCATATTCATCGAGAAACCGATGGACAACACCCTTATTGAATTCAAAGCTGGTAACTATCAGAATATCAAACGCAACAAAATTATTGATAGAGAAGTAACTTTCCACCCCTCTCCTATTTCATTAGAAAGCTATAAGCAAAAGTTCGACATTGTACACAAAGGCTTGAAACGGGGAGACTCTTTTCTGACCAACCTGACGATAAAAACGCCTATAGATACAAATCTCAGTCTGCAAGACATCTTCCTGCTGAGTAATGCTCCTTACAAGTTGTATATACCCGATCGGTTTGTATGCTTCTCGCCCGAACGTTTTGTGAAAATATCCGTCGGCAGTATTTCAACCAATCCGATGAAGGGAACCATTGATGCTGAGATACCTAATGCCGCAGAGAAGATACTCTCAGATTTTAAAGAGACAGCGGAGCATAATACCATTGTAGATTTGCTTCGAAACGATTTGAGCCGGTCGGCTCGCGGAGTATATGTCAAACGTTTCAGGTACATCGAACAAATCAAAAACAGGTTTAGAGACATACTTCAGGTAAGTTCGGAGATAGAAGGTCAATTATCGTCCGATTATCATTCACATCTAGGTGATATTATTGTACTAATGCTGCCTGCCGGATCGGTATCAGGTGCGCCAAAATCTGCGACAATAGACCTCATAAAAAAGGCAGAAGGCGAATCCCGTGGTTTTTATACGGGTGTATTCGGCTATTATGATGGAACCGAGCTCGATTCGGCTGTGCTTATCCGCTTTATAGAATCTCAAAACGGACAGTTTTATTATCGGAGTGGCGGAGGTATTACAGCTTACAGTCGGTGTGAAGAAGAATATAACGAAGTTCTGAAAAAAATTTATCTGCCATTTGTATGAGTAAACCCCGATTTATAGAAACCATTAAAGTGAAAGATGGATCATTCTGTAATCTGTCTCTTCACAGCCGAAGAGCTATCCGTACTTCCGAAATTCATTTTGGTGTATCGCTGAATTTTGATATTCCGACAGATATTATTCCGATGGATATGCGAATAGGTATTGTGAAGTGCCGTATATTATACAGCGATACCGTAGAAAGTATTACTTTCGAACCTTACCGTTTCAGACCGATAACCAATCTGGCCTTAGTATACGATAATAACATAGATTATACTTATAAGTCGGAAGACAGAAGCAGGCTGCAATCCCTTGTTTCGCAAAAAGGGAATTGTGACGAGATACTGATTGTAAAAAACGGATATATTACCGATACATCTTATTCGAACATCGTGCTGGAAAATAGTGAAGGACTCTTTACTCCCTCAACACCTTTGTTAGCAGGCATCAAACGGCAGTTATTGATCGATGCAGGCACAATCATTGAAAAAGACATCAGGGTCGATGATTTACATAGGTATTCACGTGCCTACCTTATCAACGCTATGATAGACTTAGATGATAATGTAGGGGTTTCTTCGACTAATGTATTTTAGAATATAAATATTGATAATCAGAGGCATAAAGTCAAGAACATTAAGACGATAAAATAATCAGGCAAGACCACTTTAAATCTTACCCGAAAATCTCATATTTTATTGATAGAAAACCAAGCAAATATCACTTCTTTGTTCTTTCAGTTCCTTTATCTTCAAATAACAGTTACCTAGCATAAAGCGACTTCTCATAAAACTGTAATCATGATGATCTGTCAAATAACCAACAAAGTTTTCAATAAGTTGATCATCATCAGGAAACAGAAATGATTTATTACAATTTCCATCTTTATTAAATGCACATGTTAATGTAATATTTTCTTTATCAAAACGTATCTCAATAGATTTTTCATGAATATCTCTTTCAATATAATCCATAAGGCAAATAGGATAATCTGTGTATTTTTCCTTAATTTGTGATATAGAAAGCTTTAACACTGAGCTTGCCTGCTCAATTATTTTAGAATAAAGTTGTTCGGTAGGTATTTCTTTTGTTGTCATAGTGTCCGCATTTAAGCCTAATTTGAGAATCAGACTGATATAAATATTAATAAATAGTATATCTCTGCGGTTTTCATTCGTCAGTCAGAATTAGATCTCCGACAGACGATAACAGGATGTTAATACAAATATACAATTAACAAACAAAAAGTTAATCTCGATTTTTCTTTTTTACCTATCTTTATATCTGAAATTTTATAAATGCATTTTCAAAATGTTTCCAAAAGAAGTTGATATAGAAATTTATAATCCAAAAGAGGAGGTCTCACAAACAATTCCTGTAGAGCAACTTTCTACTAATATTTTTAGAGCATTGGGGAATGATATTTTTAGTCAAAACTTAACTTTTGGTACTGAATTTGAAACTCAAAAAAATAAGAACGGACAACATGAAGTTGTAAGAATTCTAAAAACTTCAAACTATATTACAAAACGTTTTATTCTAACCTCAGAATTTAAAGAATCTGAATACAGGTTACTCGGTGATGAAATAACAAAAATTGGTGGATTTTGGCAAGTCGATTTTGGAAGTCTTGCAATAATTAATATCCCCAAAGAACAAGAGGCGCATATACAGAAAATTTTAGACGCATTTAATATTAAACTAACTGAATGAAAAAGTCCATATCATATTTACCATCAACTAATCAGAGAGATTTACATTTTATTATCGAATCTGTTTTACAGAGATTGAAGCAGACCGAGATGATAATACTTTTTGGTAGTTATGCCCGAAATAATTATGTGGTGTATGATGAAAAATATGAGTTTGGCAAAATACAATTCTATGTAAGCGATTACGACATATTGGTGGTAACGAGTGGCATATCGGATGGCATTGCGATAAAGATACTTAGCAATATAGAAGATTTATATTACGATCGGGCAACAGATCCTGATCGTCAGCCTCCTGTTCAATTTATTAGTGAGGATATGAAGAAGCTGAATAAGTATCTGAACGATGGGAGATATTTCTATACACAAATAAAGCAGGAAGGTGTTGTGCTATATGATAGTGGTAAGTTTAAACTTGCCCGTCGTCGTAAACTTAGCTTTGATGAAATAAAGCAACAGGCTCAAGAGTATTTTGATGATAAATTTGAAAAAGGAAAATTCTTCTTTGATGATGCAATATCAAACAATACAAAAGGACGATTTCAAATGTCTTCATTTTATTTACACCAAGCGTGTGAAAACTATATTTATGCAATTCGTTTAGTCTTTACGTTAGAGAATCCCAAACAACATAATCTATCAAAGCTGCTTAACTCTGTAAAGAAATATTCTAACGAGTTTATCAAAGTTTTTCCACAAGATACTCCTGAAGAGAAGCGACTTTTTGAGCTTATCAAGGCTGCTTATGTAAATGGTCGCTACGATCCTGATTTTGTAGTTACAAAAGAAGATATTGATGCTCTTATTCCGAAAGTAGAGTTGTTGAGAGATATTACTAAGAGGATCTGTGAGGAGAAGATTGGGGAGTACGGGGAGAGGGAGTAACCTTTTTCTATACATAGACGTCATATAGATTAAAAAAAGAAATTATGAAAAAAATTCTATTATTCACACTATCATCAATTATCATCTCTAATATAATAGCTCAAACAGTTGATAGCGATAAGAACAGATTTAGTCTCAAAACGAATTCTAATAGCATAAAAGTTGAAATTGTTGATGTTACAAAAGAAGATTTAGAGCTTTCTTTTTCTTCTGTGAAAAGTGACACATTATCTATTTCACTATATTTACCTGAAAACAATAGATTTAATGTGTATTCCGATATTGACACTACTGATTTTATTTTACCAATAGGTCATAGTGTCACATTATCAGTTGAAAAGAAAGAGAATAAACCAATTATAATAAATCTCAAGAATGGAATTGAGTATGATGAGATTAATTTTGACAAAAATAATAAGAATGAAGATTTTTCTCTCCTATATGAGAATGATATTAATAGTCCATATTTGAAAGAATTGAAAAATAAATATCCAATTGACAGTATAGCTTCATCTGGAAATTCTGATTTGGAAAAGGTTCGAAATGTTTCTTCTTGGGTACATCATCTATGGAAACACAATGGAATGAATGAGCCTGAAAAGAAAGATGCTTTATATATATTGGAAGAAGTGAAAAAAGGAAAACAGTTTCGTTGTGTTGAATACGGAATAGTTACCACCGCTTGCCTTAATTCAATAGGAATAAAGGCTCGAACACTATCTCTAAAGACTAAAGATGTTGAGATACGCCCAGTCGGGGCGGGGCATGTTGTTTTAGAAGTATTCCTTAACGATCTGGATAAATGGATTGTAGTTGATCCTCAATGGGATATTATCCCTCACATAGACGGAAAACCTCTAAATGCCATTGAACTTCAATCTGCCATTACCAATCGCAAAAAAGTAAGTGTTTGGACAACAGAACAAACAACTTCCGAAGAATATATTCCGTGGATATACCCATATTTGTATTATTTCTCTATAAAGTTCGATAATAGAGAGAATATAAGTAAAGAAAAACAATATACTTATCAGGGTAAATCTGATTTAATGCTGGTGCCCATAGGAGCGAAAAACCCAACTATTTTTCAACAAAAATTCCCTCTTAATTATTGCTTTTACACTAATTCAATAAAAGATTTTTATAGAAAGCCTTGAGAAAGATTAACTAAAGGATATTACTTAATCAAGTTCATATTTTCTCTTTTATTCCAATTTTGAACTTACACTCTTTAAAAGTAAGCTTTTGTCTTATAGTATCTATATCAACATCTTTTAGATTTCGAGTAAAAACGACTTTAAGAAATAGGACTAATTTTCTATTATTGGTTTTCGACTTTTAAAGAGTGGAGGAATGACTTTCTGAATAACTTCCAGATAAGAAATAAAAAAGACTAACCCGACTGCAAATATAATAATGAATACAAGATTTGCCCCGAAAGCATCAAATCCCCATTTTGCAATAAAGAGATAGCGAAATATCAATGCAAGTGCTGCGATGCCCATCGCTCCACATATAATTAGCAGTATATTTTCAGAATCTTTATAATTCATATTATTATGATTAAAGTTTTTGTAAACTCTTTCCTTTTTGCATTGCCTTTAGAATATTCTTTCTAACGGCTTGGATAGATGGCACTAAATCGCCCTCCATCATTGCAAGCATTGTTTTCAATTCCTGCATCAACTCAGGGATGGGACGGCATAATTCATAAGCGATCTTCATGCAAAGAGATTTTACTGCGGGCAATTCCTCGCCAGACATCATTCGCTCTAAACAGAAATCCAGAAAATCTACTCTTGGCGGATTCGGGAATGGCTGTCTGTATAATAAATTGAGCATTACCCTTCGTTTTCCTCCATGCTTGCAGACAAGAACTTCATTAATCAATTGATCATGTTTATTATATAACCACTCGTTATCCTGTGACGAAAAATGAGTAAAAATCCAAGCTGCATGATATCCAATGGCTTCATCTTCAGCAATAACTAAATTATATAACTCTTGCTTTCGGGTATCACTATTATGAGTTAGGTTAAGTATCTCATTGACACCATCGATCCCGATACGTTGAGAAAGCTTAGTTTTAAAATTCATAGTTAGTTATTCTTATTTCCAACCTGGGTAAAAATACACAAATTCAAACAGATGTTCCAAAATGGAACTGTTTCGTTTTTTGCAACAATTGCATTATGCTTTTACTGCATATTACTTTAGACTTATTTTATTAGCTGACTCTCTTTTCATCGCATTTACCAGGTCAGCATAGATCTGGGTCGTCGAAACATTTTTGTGCGTGAGCATCTTGATTACAGTGTAGATATCAGCACCTAAAGCTACCTGCAAGGCAGCAAAAGTGTGGCGAAAACAATGGAATGGAATGTGTTTTCTTATCCCTGCACTAGCGACCCAATCCTTTAGAATATCGATTGATATTAATCACTTATCATTTGCCGATACAAAATAGGTATATTTTTATAGGTCAGCATGTTATGATTTTGATAAATTGAATAGAAAAACACCACTCTTGGGAAAGTGTAAGTTGTTTATTTACAGTATGTAATATTGCTACTTTCTAAAAAATGCTTCTTCGATACAGAAAATCAATTATGTTTAATTGATAGGAATTATACTCTTTTTACGTATACTAGAGATACAATAAATTATGATTATTCTATTTGTATCTCCTTATATATTCGATTACTCCAATCTATCGACATAAAATTACCTCTTGGACAAATAACACCTTGAGCGTTTTTATCAAAATACATCTTAGTTATTTCTTCGATACAACTAATAAAATCCATAATATGCTTTGATTTACACCAACTTTTTCCTGCAACTTGAAAAACAAAATCTAGTATTTCTGCGGCATCCGTTAATTGTGTGAGCTGAATATTATAAAGATTTTTTCGTTTATTAAAGAATTTGATAGTTTCATTCTTTCTATCAAAAATAACCTTATCGTCATCACTTTCAAATTCAAAATCATCATCATTTGCAAAGATGGTATGTTTAAAATGCATATCTCTCAATATTCTCAACGATTCTTCTAATAGCTCTCGTTCAGTTCGCATTTCCTCTTTTGATTTTCTTGTAGTTTTCTTTATCTTTTCAAGCTCTGTTTCTAAATCAGGCCACATTTTCTCAAAAATGCGTTTTAAAACATCATCTGAGACTTTATGTTCTCCCAATAAATTAATATCTTGTAATAACTTAAAAAAATCTTTTTTATCATTTTTAGTATTTTGAAAAGAAGCTAATGGGCCAACAACATCAGTATCTTTGATGTCAAATAAAAATGTACAAACTCTACCAGTATCTATATTTTTTGCTAAAGCTCCAGCTTCGAACATAATCCATGGCGCAGTTATATTTTCTTTCGTTAAGATTATAATACCAAAATTACAAGAATCTAAAGATCGAGATAACTCATAATCCCATTTTTTCCCTTTTGCAATATCATTTGAAGAATAAAATGTATTTATAGATTGTATTACTGATGGAAGCCAACTATTGAACAGCTCCGCAATTCTTTTACTTTGTTCTCCAGACCAACTAAGAAAAATATTCATATATCTTTATTTTTATCAATTCATAAAATATTTAAGACCTTAAAATCTTTTTAATTCTAAAGATTAACTAATTATTAATAGCTCATTCCAAAACTCCACAATGGAACAACATTCAAATAACCACTTTCAATATCATCTTTTACGATATATCCGTTTTCAATATCTTTAATCTGTTTTTGTCCTTTGTTCTTTCCTCCAACCTCAAAAGTTTTATCATCAATTAAGAAATCAGCAACAGGTGATGAAACTATATCATGTTTTACTCTCATTTGATTTAAAAAAAATGTCTCCCGAAGGTTTCCAATATTAGATGTATCTTCCGCAAGATTATAAATTAGATTGGTATTATCAAGATATATTTTGTCAATCTTGCCTAATCCTCTTATTCCGCCTGTATTATCTCTTAATTGGGCTATCATACCTGCTTCTTCAATATATAGGCAATAATCTGCGATATTGTTACGACTGGCAGATAGCATTTCAGCTATTTTACTCATATTAGGTTTGAATGGAGCGCTTTTTGAAATGATTGAAAGCAATTGCTTTAACTTTCTTCCTGTAGCTACGTTCATATCAGCATACATAGGAATATCGTTTTCCAATGTTTGGTTGATAATTTGCCCTAAGCGCAATTCAAAATCTTCTTCTAAGGCAAAAGGATAATAACCTTTTTTCAAATAATCAGAGAAAAGAAGTAAAGGATGCTGCAAATCAGGTAATTCTATTTTGTGTTGCAATATCTCATCCAAAGAATATGTTTTTGCTGATATATTATGAAACAACTGTAAATACTCCCTGAAAGACAGACCTTGCATATTATAAATAATGGCCCTACGGCTTAAGTCGGAAGCTCCTTTTTTTATATCCAAGACTGAAGAACCTGTAAAAACGACGTTCAGATCTTTATGATAATCATAAATAAGTTTCAGTTCTTTTGCCCAATCTTTATACTTATGAATCTCATCTATAAAAAGATATTTACCACCTTGTTTAACGAAAGTGTCAGCTAAATCAGTAAACCGATTGTCTACAAAATAAAAATCTTCAGCTGTTACATAAAGTGTTTCAGCAGCATTCAAATTTTGCTTAATATATTGTAGAACTAAGGTCGTTTTACCGACTCCGCGTGGGCCAATAAGCCCAATCATCCTATTTTTCCAATTGATCTCTTTATACATATAGCGGAAGAAACTTATATCGGTTTCTTTTATTAGTCTATTGGAATATTCAAATAGCTTATCCATATTTTATTGTTTTTTACAAAGATAGCAATAATTGCACTCTAACAGTGCAATTATTTTGATTTTATGCACTATTAAAGTGCACTATTATTTAATGGCTATTAATGTAATGGCCATTAAATTAAAAAAGGAATATACCATTGATGATGGAATATAAATAGAACAATATTATGTGCTGTAAATGAATTTGTTATCATAGTTTTATATCATTGTCACTCATACTGATAATATTAAGGGGATTATGTAATTTTCAATGTATCAGAAACCGTATTCAGATATAAATCATTTTTCTCCATCTGTGCTAATCAATTTAATACCCAAATATTTGTCGGCATTTTCAGCAAGAGATGGTAAATATCTTGGTATAGTATTTAATTCTTCAATTACAGTACTAATACTATAAAATGAAATTATTTCTTCTATCTCTTCCTCGTTGCCGCGTTCAAATATCCGGCGAATTACAGCTTTCTTCTGTTTTTGCCAGTCGATATTATTTATATCCGTATCCCAGAACAAGATACTGCGGATTTTATCCAAATTCGGCTTCTTTTGTTCTTTCAATAGTTCTTTTCGCTGCCGCTCGATTTCATAATATGCCTGTAGAAGCATAAAATATTCTTCTTCAATTCCCAAAGCATGTCCTAACTTTATTGATAAGGCCGGATTGATTCCCCTACGACCTTTACTGATCGCATTAATAGTTTGAGGGTATTCACCTAAAGTAAGTGCAAATTGCTTGCTTTCCCAGCCTCTGCGTTTTAATTCCCTACTAAGGATGGCCCCAGGGTGTATCCCTTTTATTTTTGTTATTTCTGGTAACATAATTCACTCTTTCATTAATGCAAATATACTTAAGACTGGTTGATAAACATTTTTGTTTATCGATAATTTTATATAAATTATTGATCTGGTGATTTTAGGCTTATCTTGCTTGCTGCTTCTCTCTTTTTCGAATCAACAATACTAAGATATATCTGGGTAGTCGATATATTTTTATGAGTCAACATTTTACTCACTGTATAAATATCAGTTCCCATAGCCAGTTGCAATGTAGCAAAAGTATGTCGGAAGCAATGTGTAATACACCGTAATACAAGCGTATGCAAATGTTAGAAGTAAAAACGTAACAAGTTTATACTTAGCAGATTTGCTGATTTAGGCACAAATCACCTAAGCAGATTTAGGAAGAGGTTCAGTAACCAAATCGTTAGCAGCTCAGTTACCAAAATAGAATAGGTAACTGGAGATAATCGAAGCCTGAGGACATGATTCTATTTCTTTGATTAACTGATCTTTGCGTAATAAAGGGCACTTATATAACCGGTAACTTTGCCTAACGGCAAAGTCCTCAAAATTATAAGTGATATGAAAGTAGAAAAGTTCAAGGTTTTGCTCTACCTGAAAAAGAGCTCACCCGACAAATTAGGTAAGACTCCAATTATGGGGCGAGTAACTGTAAACAGTACAAAGGTACAGTTCAGCTGTAAGCTATCCTGTAGTCTCGACTTGTGGAATCCACGTGAGAGCCGTCTGAATGGTAAGAGCCTGGAAGCAGTAGAAGCTAATAAGAAAATCGAAAAAATACTGCTCGATATTCATTCAGCTTTTGATAGTCTAGTGGAACGCAAAAAGCCATTCGATGCTGAGGCAGTCAAGAATTTGTTTCAGGGCAACATGGGGGCACAAATAACCCTGCTTGCTCTTCTTACCCGACATATAGAAGAATTGGAAGCCCGTGTTGGGATTGACGTTGCTCCAACGACTTTATCGACCTACGTTTATACGCACCGTTCATTAGGTAAATTCATCCAAAAAAAGTTTAAAACCAAAGATGTGGCATTCGGACAACTAAATGAACAATTTATCCGAGAGTACCAAGATTCAGTATTGGGCGAACAAGGCTATGCGATGCAAACCGTTCGCCACTATTTGGCTATTCTAAAGAAAATCTGCAAGATTGCTTTCAAAGAGGGAATTTCAGAGAAATTTCATTTTGCCTATTACAAACTACCCAAACAAAAAGAAACGACTCCCAAAGCACTAAGCCGAGAGAGCTTTGAGAAAGTACGGGATTTGGATATACCCCAAAAACGTCCTTCAACCCGTTTCACAAGAGACTTGTTTCTTTTTGCCTGCTACACCGGCACTGCCTATGCCGATGTCATTCGTATAACGAAAGAGAATCTTTTTACGGACGAAGAAGGAAGTCTTTGGCTAAAATATGCCAGAAAGAAGACGGACTTTCGGGCACGTGTCAAATTATTGCCCGAAGCCATTGACTTGATTGATAAATACAAGGATGAAAATAGAGATACATTATTTCCGTGGCAATCACCTGAAATGGTAAAAGCCAATATGAAAGGCTTACGGGTAATGGCAGATGTAAAAGAGCCGATGACCTACCATTCCGGGCGCCACTCGTTTGCCAGTCTGATTACGCTCGAAGAGGGTGTGCCCATCGAAACGATCAGTAAAATGCTGGGACACGGTAATATTCAGATGACACAGGTTTATGCCCGTGTCACTCCCAAGAAGCTATTTGAAGACATGGATAAGCTTATTGAAGCAACCTCAGATTTCAAATTAGTTCTTTAATTATAAACCCAATAAATAGAAATAACCATGCGTAGTACATTCAAAATATTATTCTACATCAACAAAAACAAAGTAAGAGCAGACGGAACGACAGCCATTCTTTGTCGAATCAGTATTGACGGAAAACCGATTGTTGTCACAACCGGGATCTACTGTCAAGCAGAAAATTGGGATGCTAAAAAAGGAGGTATCAAGAACGAAAGAATCAGTAATCAATTGAAAGCCTTTCGCCAACGGATAGAACACACCTACGAGCATATTTTGGGAGAGCAGGGAGCTATCAGTAGTGAGCTTTTGAAAAATACCATAGTTGGAATAAATTCCATTCCGACTTCTTTACTTGAAGCAGGCAAAGTGGAATTGGAACGTTTACGGCTTCGCTCAATAGAGATAAACTCAAGGTCGAGTTATAGAGAATCCAGACTTATGCAAGGCAATCTGCAAGAATATATCTGTTCCAAAGGAATGAAAGATATCGCCTTTGCAGCCATAACAGAAGAGTTCGCAGAATCATTTAAGCTATATCTGAGAACAATACACGATCGAAAGAATTCATATATAAACCGAGCATTAACTTGGCTGAACCGACTTATTTATATTGCTATCGACCAAGAAGTATTGAGAAGTAATCCATTGGAAGATGTGAGATACGAAAAGAAAGATCCGCCCAAGCATCGGCATATAAACAAATCCGATTTGAAATGTATTATGGAGAACCCAATGCCGGATGAACGTTTGGAGTTAGTACGCAGGGCTTTTATATTTTCGTCACTGACGGGGCTTGCCTATGTAGATATGCACCGCCTTTATCCACAGCATATAGGTAAAACGGCAGCAGGCAGGCTCTATATCCGAAAGCGTAGGGTAAAGACCAATGTAGAGGCATTCATCCCTCTTCATCCAATAGCCGAGCAGATACTAATGCTTTACAATACCACTGATGATAGCAAACCTGTATTCCCCTTGCCTATTCGAGATAAGATCTGGTATGACATTAATCAAATTGGGATTACTACGGGATTGAAAGAAAATTTGTCGTACCATCAAAGTCGCCACAGTTTCGGGACTCTGGCGATTTCGGCAGGATTATCCATTGAGAGTGTTGCCAAAATGATGGGGCACGCCAACATCAGCACCACACAAGTGTATGCCCAAATTACAGAGCAAAAAATATCTAAGGATATGGATAAATTGATGGAGCGAAGAAAAACAATGCAAAATAAAGTATCTAAAACAATTCAATCATGAAACGAGACAAGATTGAAATCTCAGATAATGGAAATATAACTATTCCAAGCGAAGTCAGCATGACTATTGCAGAGATAGCCGAACTATTTGGTGTTTTTCTTCAAACTGTAAAAAGAGAGGTTCGTGCAATTGAAAAATCGGGTATTGCAAGTGGTGATGATTCATCATCTTGCATCGTTGATGGAAAGAATATCTACCCTTATTATTATGGATTGGATATGATCATAGCCCTTGCTTTTAGAGTACAATCCCCTAATGTAGATATTTTTCGGGGATGGGTTATTAATAAAGTGATAAGGAGCAATGTTGTTACAACACTTGTGTTGTCTTTGCAAAATGCGATATTGAACTAAATTAATATGATAAAGAAAAATCCTATCAAAGGGCTACCTTAAATGTAGATAGCTCCTTGGTTGGATCTCTTATCTAGGACAAACACCCCATATAATTATATTTTTGAGCAAATTTGACTCATTTGTACTTTAAATAGTGATTAATTCCATCGAACGATGCAAGAGAAGCAAAAGGAAAAACCTAGTATTAATTACTTTTTATAGCCTGTAACCGTAATCGAATAAATGCCGGCATTGCCCGCTTTATATTTAGCAATCGTCAATTCATCTAAATGTTCCTGTAAAACACCATCTGGAATTACAACTGTTTTTGTCCGTTCGATCTTGATATTGGAAAAATTAGCTTTTTCGATCTCACTTATATAATTCTCTTTTTGTATCGCACTGGCTATACAACCTGCATACATAGACGCATTATCTGTAAATTCTTTTGGAAATACACCATTCAAAACAACATCAGAAATACAGAAATGACCATTTTTCCTCAACACACGGTATATTTCTTTAAATATTTTATCTTTTTCGGGTAACAGATTCAAAACACAATTGCTGACTACGACATCAATAGAGTTGTCAGGTAAAGGCATATTCTCAATATCACCTTCGATAAATTCAATATTGGTGTAGCCTCGCTTTGTCGCATTCTTTCGTGCTTTCTCTATCATTTGTGGAGAGAAGTCAATACCAATAATTTTTCCTATTTCTCCAACTTCAGCTCTGGCTATAAAACAGTCATTACCTGCACCGGAGCCTAAATCCAAAACTGTATTTCCCTGTTTAATGCCTGCATATTCAGTAGGTAATCCACAGCCGACTCCCAAATCGGCGTCGGCTTCATATCCTTTAAGATGGCTATAGTCTTCACTCATAATTGTAAAAACTTTTTTTGAAGGAGTAGCAAGATTCGTTCCACAACAGCAACCAGACTTTAACGCATCGCTGTTCAAAGCTAACTCACTGTAACGTTGTTTTACCAATGCTTTTTTTTCTTCGTTTGTATTCATGTTTAAAAGTATTGTAATTATTTTATTTGTAGTATTTCTTTCTCAACCAAAAAGCGACATTTACCAATGCGATCAGAACAGGCACTTCAACAAGCGGACCCACTACGCCTGCAAAGGCTTGTCCGCTGTGAATGCCGAATACCCCGATAGCCACCGCAATAGCCAGTTCGAAGTTGTTGCCTGCTGCGGTAAACGAGATAGAAGCATTTTTATCGTAACTTGCTCCCATTGCCTTACTGACAAAGAAACTGATAAAGAACATGGCTACGAAGTAGATCAGTAAAGGAATCGCAATGCGTACTACATCCATTGGTATTTGTACGATCAGTTCTCCTTTGAGACTGAACATGAGTACGATGGTAAGCAGTAATGCGATTAATGTAATGGGAGAGATAGCAGGGATAAATTTATCCTGATACCATTGTTCCCCTTTTATTTTGACTAAGATTAAACGGCTTAGAATACCCATAAGGAAAGGAATACCCAGATAGATAGCGACTGTTTCGGCAATCGTACCGATAGATATATTGACGATAGCACCTTCAAAACCAAAATAAGGAGGCAATACTGTTATAAACAGCCACGCATAGAAACTGTAAAAAAATACCTGAAAGATACTGTTCAGAGCGACAAGCCCTGCCCCGTATTCCCTGTTGCCTTCTGCCAGATCGTTCCAGACTAAAACCATCGCAATACAACGGGCTAAACCGATAAGGATTACTCCGACCATATATTCGGGATAGTCATGTAAAAAGGTAATGGCTAAAATAAACATCAAAATGGGGCTGACAAGCCAGTTTAAAAATAAGGATGTGCCTAATATCTTCACATTGGTAAATACTTTCGGCAGTAGTTTGTAACTGACTTTTGCCAATGGCGGGTACATCATCAGGATAAGACCGATTGCTAAAGGGATGTTGGTTGTTCCGCTCGACATAGAATCTATATGACCGCTAAAAGAGGGTATAAAGTAACCTAAGCCTACCCCGATTGCCATTGCAAGGAATATCCAAAGGGTCAGATTTTTATCTAAGAAACTCATTTTTCTTTTATTCATAACCTTATCTTGTTAATGTATAATTCGTAAAATGCCTGTTTAATTTCATCCCTTACCCTGACATATTCGAACTGTATAAATTCGGGTGTCCCTGTGGCTTCGGACGGATCGTCAAATCCGATGTGCAAACGGTTCTTTACTTTGCCTGAAAAGGTCGGGCAGCTTTCATTCGCACCACCGCAAACGGTAATCACATAATCCCATTCATCATTTATGTATGTATTTATGCTATCGGATGTATGGTGCGAAATATCTACTCCTGCATCCTGCATCACTTCTATTGCTTTGGGGTTTACTTTTCCGCTTGCCTGTGTGCCTGCGGAATAAACCAACAGTTTAGGGTCGAAAGATTGTAAAAAGCCGTGTGCCATCTGGCTACGGCAACTGTTACCTGTACAAAGGATAAGTATTTTCATTGTTTAATGGATATAGTTCGTATAATTACTAATTGTTCTTATTTCGTAGAATTACGAATGTATGGAGTAAATTTTTTATTTAGTGCTACAAGATTCTTGATTATTAATATCAGTGAAGAATGTAGAAAACATCTTTTTAGCTTTCTCCCAGTTTTCTTCGTTTATACAATATTTCACGCTAGGTAATGTAATTGTTCCCTGAATTAAACCTGCATTTTTTAATTCTTTCAAATGTTGAGAAAGCGTGCTTTTAGCTATCGGTAATATTTCAGACATATCACCATGATAGCAACATGATTCGTTGGCAAGCATTCCTAATATCGCTATACGGATAGGATGCCCCATTGCTTTGGCAAAACGTGCAAGTTGTTCTTGTTCATCTGTAAGTTCTTTCTTTGACATATCTATTTATATTTATTGTTCGCAAATATACGAATTGATATTTAATTCGCAATAGTACGAATGATACATTTTTATTTTGAATATTCGCTATAATTATACTTGCTATTATCTGATGCCCATTTAGAACTTATCCTTAGAACTTTTATCTTTTCTTCATTGTTCGAGCTCGCCTATGTGTATATGTACTGGTTTCATCCGTATCATATTAGCAAAACAGTAAATATTCGAAAAACGGAGGATGAAAACCAATGTTAAGGCTTTTATCCCCTTACACCCAATAACAGGACAAATCCTTCAACACTAAGAGCATCCCGAAATGGCTTAGTTTCGGGATGCTTAATTAAATACTGATAAACAAAGAGGTATTAAGCTACTCCCACCCTTCACAATAACTTTTTTCCAATATTTTCTGTATATCGGACTCCCGATACAGAGATTTACCTCCAAATCTAAAATATGGGATTCTACCTTCGCTGCGATATTGTTGTAATGTCCGACGGCTTACTTTTAACCGCTCCGAAACTTGTACATCAGTAAGAAATCGCTCTCCGTTCAACGTCGGCTTATAGTTTGTCAATATTTTTTCCAGTTTGACCAACACCTTGTCGAGTGAACCTAGCAATGTTTTTATCCGCTCATTGCCTCTTGTTATAACTTCACTGCTCATTTTTTTTGCTTTTTTAAGTTCACAATAAGTTTCTCCACATCTTTTGGCTTGTAATATACCTTTCGGTCTATCTGGGTGTATGCCAACTTACCTGTATCTCGTAAGGTCTGCAATGCACGAGGGCGTATATCCAAAATTAAACATACGTCCTGATTATCCAGCCACTCATTAAGTTCTTTGCCTATATGCCTTTCACATAACTGGTCTACCTTTCGAACAAACCCTTCAAAACCTTTCATCAGTGCTTCGAACGTTTGGGCTTCAATATACATTATCTCCATAGTAATTTACTTTTTTGTTTATACTATGATTATGGAAAATCCAGTGAGCGTTGCCCCCTCGTGCCAGTCTAAATTGCCCCCATGTACCAAAATATGTTTGACCCTTTTCGCCAAAATAAAAATGTCCCCTGTCGGAATATAAACCAACAGGGGATTTTTATGTAATTTAGATTCCCGTCCTGGTCGATGGGTTAAAGCTAAAATTACAATGACAACAAAGTTAGCAAACATTCTTCATTGCTATGCAATGGGGATGGGGATAAAAGGTATCAGCGCGACCTTTGAGCTATCCCGCAACACAGTGCGCAAGTATGTGCGTTTGTTTCAAGAGAGTGGTATACCGATGGAGCAACTTCAGCAGATGCCAGCAAAGCGCCTAGAGGAAATG
>NZ_AUFL01000005.1 GCF_000426485.1 Indolivaga capnocytophagoides DSM 22835 | reverse complement strand
CTGCTTGACATCATCGAGGATCGTCATGAGCGAAAATCTATCATTGTGACTTCACAATTACCGGTTGCCAACTGGTATGATGCAATAGGAGAGCCAACAGTCGCTGATGCCATTCTTGACCGCATCGTGCACTCGGCACATCTGATAGAACTCACCGGTGAGAGTGTGAGAAAAATGAAGGTAGGTAAAAACAAGTAAATCTGAAATAAAAATGACCCCATCGACCAGGATATTTTAGGGGTAATTATAAAGTTTTTTCAGGGGGCAATTTAGATTTGGCACGAGGGGGCAACGCTCACTGGATTTTCCAGCAACAGACAGTTACTGCTTTTAAATGCATCATTAAATACTTTCTGTATATTTGCATAAATAATGAGACGAATACTTACTTTTATATAAATACATTATGAAGCTGTTTCGCTGTTTTGCAGTTGCCCTTACTATACTTGCGGCTGTATCTTGTTCTAATAAAGGACCTGAGTTTCTGATACAAGGAAAAATCACAGATGCCGATACCTCTGTTCTATATTTAGAAAGAAGGGAATTGGATAAAATCACATTGTTGGATTCCGTAAAACTGGGAGATACAAAAGGTGAATTTAAGTTCTCGGAGTCAACCTCGTCTTATCCAGAGTTTTATGTACTCCGGTTGAAGGGACAGGTTATAAATCTGGCTATAGATTCGACCGAAACGCTTACTGTAAATGCCTCGCAAAAAACATTTTCTACAGATTATACAGTTGAGGGATCTGATGCTAATAATCAACTGAAAAAAGTTGCTTTGGCTCAATATGATGCAAATCATAAGTTGGTAGACCTGAAGAAGCGATTTGATGAAAAATCAATTAATGAGCAGGATTATATAACTCAGGTGCAGGCTATCGCCAATGAATATAAGGATGCCGCAAAAAAGATCATATTCACCGACCTGAAAAGTCCGGCTGCATATTTTGCCCTCTTTCAGAAAGTCAGCGGGTATCTGTTTTTTGATCCTTACGACCGTACCGATTATAAAGTTTTTGCAGCAGTAGCAACATCATGGGATATGTTCTATAAAGATTCGCCCCGTAGTAAACAGCTGCATGATTATACATTGACTGCGATGAAAGTTCGCAAGCAAAGCGAGATGGAGATAGATCCGGATAAAGTTGGACAGGTGGATGCAACTGAGTATTATAAAATAGAATTACCCGATGTAAATGGGAAAAATATAAGCTTGGCATCCTTGAAGGGGAAAGCAGTATTGCTTGATTTTACAGTGTATCAGGATGAAAATTCACCAAGGCATAATATGGAGTTGAACAAGCTTTATGCTAAATATAAGACTAACCTCGAAATTTATCAGGTTTCCTTTGATTCTGAGGCTCACTTATGGAAAAACGCAGCAGTCAATATTCCTTGGATAGCTGTACATGATCAGAGGTCTGTCAACTCCGATCTGATCTTTAAATATAATGTGCAGAATTTACCTACAGTTTTCCTCCTTAATAAGGACGGTGAGATTGTAAAGCGTTTATTACCAAAGGATAATATAGATGTTGAGATTCAAAAAATATTGTAAGGTTTCAGATCTTATAATTTCAGAGGTGGTAAAAAAGTCTAAAGTTTATTTATAGATCAAAAATAGATGGCTGAATATTAATCTGTTGGTTAATAAATATATTAGATTTTGTTTTCTCCGAAAATAAAGTATATATTTGCATAAGACATAAAAAAAGAAAAGGAGTTCTGGTCTATACGACGAGAATTCTTTTTCTTTTTGTTACAAAAAAGAGTAATAATTTAATAATTAACAATTTGCTATGGCTGTTGCTTATATGACCGAAGAAGGTTACGAGAAGTTGAAAGAAGAGATCAGCTTGTTGGAAACAGTAGAAAGACCTAAAATCTCGAAACAGATAGCGGAAGCTCGTGATAAAGGTGACCTTTCTGAAAACGCTGAATATGATGCGGCGAAAGAGGCTCAAGGTATTCTTGAAGCAAAGATTGCGCAATTGAAGAATTTATTTGCCAATGCACGTTTGATCGACAAAAAGTCTATCGGGGTGGATGCTGTACAGATTCTTAATAGAGTTACGATCAAGAATACTAAAAATAACCAACAGATGACTTATACTCTTGTTGCTGAGAGTGAAGCCAATCTGAAAGAAAATAAAATAGCGGTAAGTACTCCTATCGCTCAGGGATTGCTGGGTAAGAAAGTAGGGGATATCGCAGAGATAAAAGTTCCTAACGGAATAGTTTCCTTTGAGATTGTAGATATCTCGATTTAAGTCCATACATAATTTGCTGTCTTGCCGGGTGAAACAGTTTGTGCTGTTAACTTATACGCAAGGCATTATATTTTAATAATAAGGAGAATACCAGATGTCGAGCATTTTCAGTAGAATAGTAAAAGGCGAAATACCATCTTATAAAGTAGCGGAAAGCGACAAGTTTTTAGCTTTCCTAGATATAAGTCCTATGGCGAAAGGTCATGTATTGGTGATACCTAAACAAGAAGTAGATTATATCTTCGATTTGGATGATAACTTATTATCCGACATGATTATCTACAGTAAAAAGGTCGCAAAAGCTATTTCGAATGCCATTCCTTGCCAAAGGGTAGGAGTGATGGTGATAGGTCTGGAAGTACCGCATGCTCACATTCATTTGATTCCGATTAATAAAGAATCGGATATGAGTTTAACGAATGCCAGATTAAAGCTGGAAAAAGAAGAATTTGCGATAATAGCAGACTCAATATCTAAGGAGTTTCATAAATTATAAGCTAAAGCGCATAAATATATTAGGGTAAACGGTTGTTTGCCCTATTTTTTATTCTAGATTGGTGTAGTTTGACTGTAAGTGTCTTTTTATTAGTTTGTTATCTTCTGGTTTGCTGTAATGATCAAGCATCCAGAGTCTTAGTTTATTTTAATAATTCTAGCAAAAGTTAACTTCGAATAAGCTTCAGAAACACGGATAAAAGTATTTATTTTGCATATTGAGTAAAGGTGGATATTGAGAGCATGAATTATTCCTGATATTGAACATTTACTTGTTAAAGTTGGTTTATTGAACATAATAAAAGAGGTCTGTGACCTAAATTGATACCACGATGGAAATAGAACGCTTATACGAGATATTTAAGCAGTACCCCACAATAACAACAGATACCCGTAACTGTCCTGAAGATTCTATCTTTTTTGCATTGAAAGGAGCTAATTTCAATGGAAATCAATATGCATCAAAAGCTATAGAATTGGGGTGTCGCTATGCGATAGTCGATGAGGCCGAGTTTGCTGATGAGCAGAAAAATATACTACTGGTTGAGGATTGTCTCAAAGCATTGCAGGATTTAGCGCATTACCACCGCTCTAAATTTTCGATACCGGTAATAGGTATTACCGGAACAAACGGAAAGACTACATCCAAAGAACTGATTACAGCAGTATTGTCTCAGGAATTCGAGGTCTTATCAACTCAGGGGAATTTTAATAACCATATAGGGGTTCCGCTGACTCTTTTGCAGATGAATAAGACTCATGAAATTGCGATCATCGAGATGGGAGCTAATCATGTTGGGGAGATAAAGATTTTGGCTGAAATAGCAGATCCAACATTTGGTCTGATAACTAATATCGGACATGCCCACATCGAAGGTTTTGGGTCGTATGAAAACATCATTAAAACTAAAAGTGAGCTTTACGATTACATCAGAAACAGAAAAGACGGTAAAGTTTTTATTGATGCTAATAATGATCTCCTGATGAAGCAGGCCGAAGGCTTGACAACCATTCAGTATGGACAAGGTGAAGATTTGTTTGTAAAGGGAAAAGCCGTATCGAATGATCCTTATCTGAGTTTTACATGGCAGTTTTCGAAAGATGATCATTTGGTGCATACCCATTTGATCGGAGAATACAATCTGTCGAATGCTCTGGCGGCTGTGGCTGTCGGAAAATATTTTGGAGTGAAAAAAGTTAGAATAAGCGAGGCTATAGCTAACTATATGCCGACAAACAACCGTTCGCAGCTTAAAAAAACCGATAAGAACACTTTGGTGATAGATGCATATAATGCTAATCCTACAAGTATGAATGCTGCATTGCAGAATTTCAGAAAGCTGGATATTCCAAATAAAGCCGTAATATTGGGCGATATGCGAGAGTTGGGAGCAGACGCAGCTATAGAGCATCAGGCGATAGTTGATCTGGTGCAGGATAGTGATATTAAAGATGCCTTTTTTATCGGGGAAAATTTTAGCAAGACAGACACGTTATTACCTCGTTTTGAGGATCTGAATGCCTTTTTAGAATACTTGAAAGAAAACCCATTGACGGATAAGAATATATTAATTAAGGGTTCGAGAGGTATTCAACTCGAAAAATGTGTAGATTTGCTGTAAGGACGGCGAATTTTTATGAACAAAACAATATTTGAATGAAGAAAATAGTCTTATTTGTAATGCTGGCAGCTTTGTTATTGCCCTCTGAATTATTTGCTTGGGGAACAACCGGGCATAGGGTAGTTGCTGAGATAGCAGAACAGAACATTAAATCAAGCACAAAAAAGAAAATGGATAAACTGTTGGACAATCTGCCGATGGCATATTGGGCTAACTGGCCTGATTTTATAAAATCGGATAAAACCGGTCAATGGGATAATACCTTTATCTGGCATTATGTAAATGCTCCAAGAAATCAGACGAAAGATGCTTTTCTGACCTATATTAAAGGCGTTAAGCAGGAAAATATATATAGTGAGATTCCTAAGCTCGAGAAAACAATCGAGGATCATGTATCATCATCCGAACAGAAACGGGTTGCCCTTATATTTTTGATTCACCTGATCGGGGATGCTCACCAGCCTATGCACGTTGGTTGTGAAGACGATTTAGGAGGAAACCGTATTTCTTTGCTTTGGTTCAATGAGAAAACCAATTTGCATTCGGTCTGGGATGGTAAATTAATTGATTACGAGAAGTATAGTTATACAGAGTATGCACATATTCTGAATATTGTATCAAAAGATAAGAAAAAAGAACTGAGTGCGGGAACTCTCGAAGACTGGTTGTATGAATCTCATACCATAGCGAATGAAATTTATGCAGGAGTAAATAACGAAGACCGCTTGTCGTATGATTATAGTTTTAAATACAAATCGGTGGTCGAACTTCAACTGCAAAGAGGAGGTTTTCGTTTAGCAGCCGTATTGGATAAGATATTTAAATAAAGAAGATAACCTATCTTCAGATGGTAAAGGGTTGTTGAAAAGTAATTTTGACAACCCTTACTTATTTCCACGCAGAGTCTAAAAAGACTTAAGATTCTAAACTTTCGGGAGGGAAGTTTGTTAATACACTAAAACCGAAAAAAGGATAAGATGAAAAATTTTGTAATGTTATTAGGGGTACTCGGCAGTTTTATGTTGCTTTCTTGTAAAAGTTCGACTGCTCCCACAAACGAACAGGGCGAAAATATTCCTTATGCAGTAGTCCGAGGCTATTTTGTGAAGAATGATGCGGATCTGAGTTTATTAAAAGACGGAAAAATCACAAGTGAAAAAGATTTTTCAGCTTTATTTGGAGCTGCAACAGTAATGGGAGAGGATGGCAAACCTACAGTTATTGATTTTACAAAGCAATATGTTATAGCTGTTGTTGCAGATCAAACGGATTCGGCAGTAGTTTTAAATCCATTAAAACTAGAGAAGTCAGGAGATAATCTGACTTTTACTTATGAATACAAAGTAGGAGAAAAGCAGTCTTATACTATTAAGCCATTGCTTATAGTAGTTGTTGATTCTAAATACGAAGGAAATCTTCAGATAAAAAAAGCAGAGTAGGTACTTTGTGTTTCATTAATAATACAATAAGGCTGGCATATTTGTCAGCCTTATTTGGTTATTAGCTGTTTTTGTACTGATTATCGAAAAATATCCAATATTATCTTTGTATAATATGCTATTTAGAAATGTTATCCCTTAATATCACTTATTTTTATGGCTATGAATGTAAATATAGAACAGGTTCAGGGACAGAATATCGAAGATGTAAAGTCTCAAATCGTATCATTGGAAAGAAATGCTTTGGAGATGTGGAATAAGGGAAATCCCGATGGATATTTAAACCTTTATTCGGACGATGTTACTTATTTCGATCCCTATTTTGAAACGAAACTCGAAGGTATAGCAAAGTTGAGAGCCTATTATGAGCAGGTTCGAGGAGAAATAAATGTCCGTAAATATGAGATGATAAATCCTGTGGTCCAGATATTGCCGGATGCGGCTGTACTCTCTTATAATCTGACATCGTATATTGATACGGGAGAATCGAAATGGAATTGTGCCGAAGTCTATAAAAAAGATGGAGAGTTGTGGAAAATAGTGCATGTACATTGGTCGTATGTGAAACCCTGAAACGCTGGGTGCGGAGATTGAAAAAATTATCTATACTGAAAAGAATGAATAATATATAACCTTTTTCGATACCAGATTGACATTATTAACCCTAAATCCTTATTTTTGTAGGTAAACAAATTCATGAATCGAAATGGAAGAAACAACCGTAAGAAAAAGTAATCACGGTGCTAACGTTCGTCGTTGGAGGGAGTGGCGCAATATAAATCAGGATACACTGGCTGAACAGATCGGAGTATCTCAGGCAACTCTTTCGAGTTATGAAAAGAAAAGTAAATTGGATCAGGATGTGCTTGAGAAAATTGCTAAAGTTTTAAGTATACCTGTTGAAGCAATAACTGAAATAGAAGATGGGGCTTCAATAAATATTGTAGCGAATACATTCGATAATCAATCTTCAGCTGTTAACTGGTGTCCCACATTTAATCCAATTGATAAAATAGTCGAACTTTATGATAGACTATTGCAATCAGAGAAAGAAAAAGTTGAGATATTGCAGGAAGCATTGAAAGAGAGAAAGTAAATATATTTGCCTGTTAGAATACACATAGGAGAGTCTCTGACTAAGGAAAATGTGAAAATAGTGTTACAAAAGATATAACCTTTGTTTACTTTTCATCTTTAAATACCTGATTGAGCGGATTGTCAATTATTTATTGTAACTTCGCACCCTCAAAATTTAGGTATGCAGAATATTAGAAATATTGCGATTATCGCGCACGTTGACCACGGTAAGACTACAACGGTTGACAAACTTTTATTGGCCGGACAACTTTTCAGAGAAAATCAGGATGCCGGAGAGCTGATTCTTGATAACAATGATCTGGAACGTGAAAGGGGTATAACAATCTTGTCGAAAAATGTTTCGATCACTTATAAAGGAACCAAAATCAATATTATTGATACTCCCGGACACGCCGATTTCGGTGGTGAAGTAGAGCGTGTCTTGAATATGGCAGATGGATGTCTTTTGTTGGTAGACGCTTTCGAAGGCCCTATGCCTCAGACTCGTTTTGTGTTGCAAAAAGCAATCGAAATAGGTTTGAAACCCATAGTTGTAATAAATAAAGTGGATAAGCCTAATTGCCGTCCCGAAGAAGTTCATGAGATGGTATTCGATCTTATGTTCAGTTTGGATGCTACGGAAGAACAATTGGATTTTCCTACGATATACGGTTCAGCCAAAAATGGTTGGATGTCTACAGACTGGAAACAGCCAACTACAGACTTTACAGCGTTGTTAGATGCTATTATAGAGTATATTCCTGCACCTGAAACAGTAGAAGGAACTCCTCAAATGCTGGTTACTTCATTAGACTTTTCTAAATATGTAGGTCGTATTGCTGTAGGACGTGTACATCGTGGAGAACTTCGCGAAGGTATGGATGTGTCTCTTTGCAAACGTGATGGATCTATTGCAAAATCAAGAATTAAAGAGCTTCATATATTCGAAGGCTTAGGGCGTGCTAAAGTACAATCCGTTCAATGCGGAGACATTTGTGCTTTGGTAGGTATCGAAGGTTTTGAAATCGGTGATACAATAGCTGATGCTTTGAATCCCGAGCCTCTTGATCCGATCGATATCGATGAACCTACTATGTCGATGTTGTTTACAATCAATAATTCTCCGTTTTTCGGAAAAGAAGGTAAGTTTGTAACTTCTCGCCATATATATGACCGCTTGATGAAAGAGTTGGATAAAAACTTGGCATTAAGGGTCGAAACCACAGAAAGTGCCGATTCATGGGTCGTTTACGGTCGTGGTATACTTCACTTATCTGTTCTTATCGAGACTATGCGTCGCGAAGGTTATGAACTTCAGGTAGGTCAGCCTAAAGTGATTATTAAAGAAATAGATGGAATGAAATGCGAACCGGTTGAACAGTTGTCTGTTAACTTACCGGATGAATTTGCAAGTAAGATTATCGATCTTGTGACACGCCGTAAGGGTGAATTGGTAATGATGGAGTCTAAGAACGAACGTACTTTCCTAGAGTTTAATATTCCATCAAGAGGTATTATCGGTATAAACAACGCTGCTTTGACCTTATCGGCAGGAGAGGCTATTATTTCTCACCGTTTTATCGAATTCCAACCTTGGAAAGGAGATATCGATAAACGTCAGAATGGGTCTATTATAGCCAGTGAGTCGGGTAATGCTTTTGCATATGCCATTGATAAACTTCAGGATAGAGGACGTTTCTTCGTAGAACCTCAGACTGATATATATATGGGACAGATTGTCGGAGAACATTCAAAGGAAGGTGACTTAGTTGTAAATCTTACAAAGTCTAAGAAACTTACCAATGTCCGTGCATCCGGTACAGATGATAAAGCGTCTCTTGCTCCTGCTATTATTTTCAGTCTCGAGGAGGCTTTGGAATATATCAAGGAAGATGAGTATGTAGAGGTAACTCCTGCTGCTATCCGTCTGCGTAAGATATATCTGGATGAAAACGACCGCAAGCGTTTTACTAAGAAGTAAATAAGGTCTGAGACCTATTTATATCATATAAATAAAGGCTATTCGAAAGAATAGCCTTTATTGTTTTATATTGAGTAGCAGCAAATTTTTAATATCGTACCTTACCCAACGCTGCCTTCAAGGCTGATTTGCAATAGCTTTTGAGCTTCCACTGCAAATTCCATAGGTAGTTTCTGCATTACTTCTTTAGCGTATCCGTTAACGATCAGTCCAACTGCATCTTCGGTAGATATACCCCGTTGGTTACAATAGAATACCTGATCTTCGCTGATTTTCGAAGTTGTAGCTTCATGTTCGATAATAGCTGTTTCGTTCGCAATATCAGAGTAGGGGAATGTGTGTGCTCCGCACTTATCACCGAGCAATAAGCTGTCGCACTGAGAGTGGTTACGGGCATTTTCAGCCTTTGGAGAAACCTTTACGAGTCCTCTGTATGAGTTTTGACTGTATCCTGCAGAAATTCCTTTCGATACGATACGGCTTCTTGTATTCTTTCCGATGTGTATCATCTTGGTGCCTGTATCGGCTTGCTGGTAGTTATTTGTTACAGCTACAGAATAAAACTCACCGACGGAATTATCTCCTGCAAGAATACACGATGGATATTTCCACGTGATTGCAGATCCTGTTTCTACCTGAGTCCATGATATTTTAGAGCCGTTTCCTTTGCATAGGCCTCGTTTTGTAACGAAGTTGTAGATTCCGCCTTTACCTTCTTTATCTCCCGGATACCAGTTTTGTACAGTCGAATATTTTACTTCAGCACGATCTAATGCCACAATTTCTACAATGGCAGCGTGCAGCTGGTTCTCGTCACGCATTGGAGCTGTACATCCTTCGAGGTAGCTCACATATGAATCATCGTCTGCAACAAGCAGAGTGCGCTCAAACTGTCCTGTGTTTGCTGCGTTTATACGGAAATATGTCGAAAGTTCCATTGGGCATCTTACCCCTTTGGGTATGTATGCGAATGATCCGTCGCTGAATACAGCAGAATTTAATGCTCCAAAGAAATTGTCTCTGTATGAAACAACCGAACCCAGATATTTTTTCACCAGTTCGGGGTGTTCCTGCACCGCTTCGCTGAAGGAGCAAAAGATGATGCCTTTTTCCGCAAGGGTTTCTTTGAATGTTGTTTTGACAGATACACTGTCAACAACAGCATCAACCGCCATTCCTGCTAACATTTTCTGTTCTTGAAGAGGAATACCCAATTTATCGAATGTTTTCAATAATTCGGGGTCTACTTCATCAAGACTTTCAGGAGCTATCTTTTGTTTTGGGGCTGAATAGTATATTACATCCTGATAATTGATTTCAGGGATGTCCAGATGCGCCCATTCGGGCATTTTCATAGTCAGCCAATGTCTGTATGCATTCAGTCTGAACTCGAGAAGCCATTCCGGCTCATTCTTTTTAGAGGAGATGAGGCGGATCACATCTTCATTGAGACCTTTGGCTATAGATTCGGCTTCTATATCCGTAACAAATCCGTATTTATATTCACCGGATGTTACTTCATCCAAAATTTTATCTTGATCTTCTTGCATTTACCTAAAAACTTTATAATTCTAATGTATTCACATTGCAAATATAAATAAACCTGATAACTAAATCCAATCAATAAATCTGATGAGTGTTAATTATAGCTTATTTCTTCTGCAAATATAATTCTAAAAGAAAGCCTGAAAGAAATATTTACCGGATATTTCTTTGATTCTGTCTTTTTTAAATCAACCGTTAGAACAAAAGATATTCGGGTTTTGTTCATCTATTGTTTTTATGAGGGTTCGAAAAAACAAATCAATCAGGATTAAAAAAATATAACATAAACAGCCTTTTGATTGCATCCCCCTTGGGTGTTTTTCTTAATTGGGATACCCAAAGGTTTCTTTTTTGAACTTTTATGATTAAAAAAAGTAAATAATGCTGGATAAGAGCATTATATTTTGTTTCTTTGCACCAATTTAGGGTGTGTTCTATAGGATAGGTTCCTGTGTGTAACCCGCCAGTAAAAAGAAGAGTTTTATAGCATGTCACAGAATCGCCAATTTCGTTCTACATCTTTGTTTGGATCGGGTGTAACAACAACAGTCAGTATTACTTTGGTTTTGTTCTTACTGGGTCTGACTATTTTTGTCGCAGTAATGGGGCGTGAGATATCCTCTTTTATAAAAGAAAATCTGAGTATTACGATCGAATTGTCAGCGGGTACATCAGAGGCCGCCGCCGCAAAACTACAAAAAGAACTGAACGAAAGCCCTTATGTTAGAGCTGTTACCTTTATTAGCAAAGACGAAATAAAGAAAGAACTTATAGATGAGTTGGGTGGAGATCCCGAAGAAATTTTAGGTTATACTCCGGCATCAAATTATTTCGACGTGAACCTGAAATCGGCTTATGCAAATGTTGATAGTATAAAGGTTGTCGAAAAATCGCTGAAAGGCCAGAAGATTGTTAAAAGCTTCTTGTATAGCGAAGAAACTCTCAATATGATTAACTCCAACTTGTCGAAGATTGGCACTAGTCTACTGTTATTGGCTTTGATTCTGATGGTTATATCATTTACCCTTATTCGGAACACTATACGGTTGAATATTTATTCGAAACGTTTTCTTATAAATACAATGCAGTTAGTCGGAGCAACCGATGCTTTTATCCGCCGTCCGTTTATCTTTAAAACTATAGGTTATGGAATAATTGCAGCTATTATCGCCAATATCGGTATTACAGCACTTATATATAGTTTGACAAAAGAATTTCCCGAAATAATAACTATTGTACGGATTCAATACCTTGTTATATTATATGCGATTGTTTTATTGCTGGGCATACTGTTGCCGGGTATCGCAACTGCTTCGGCAGTAAACAGATATTTAAGAATGAATACAAATAATCTTTATTACATCTAAAGTTCATGGACAGAAAAGATTTTGCATTAGGAAAAATAAACTACATAATTTGTGGAGTGGCATTTGCTGTTATTCTGATAGGGTTCTTTTTGATGACAGGACCTGCTTCAAGTATCGAAGGTGGTTTTGAACCGGATATTTTCAGTTCTCGCCGTATCGTTGTGGCTCCGATGGCCTGTTTCTTTGGATTTCTACTGATGATAGTAGGTATATTGTACAAAGGAAAAAAGGTTGAAGAATAAATCAAGCGCATCAGTTTAAGCGTAAATATAAAAATATCAAACAAACTATATGGATACATTACAGACGATTATCATAGCCATCGTTGAAGGGCTTACCGAGTTTTTACCGATATCATCAACTGGTCATATGATTATTGCCCAACAGTTGTTAGGAATAGAAAGCACAGAGTTTGTCAAAGCATTTACTGTAATCATTCAGTTCGGGGCAATATTATCTGTAATCGTTTTGTATTGGAAGCGTTTTTTTCAGTCGTGGGATTTTTATCTGAAATTACTTATCGGGTTTATACCTGCAGCCGTTTTGGGATTGCTGTTCAGTGATACGATTGACGAGATGCTGGAGAATGTATATGTGGTTGCAACTACTCTTTTAATAGGAGGTATACTGATGTTGTTTGTTGATAAGTGGTTTAACTCACCAAAAGCAACAGAAGAAGTTTCACGCAAAAAAGCCTTTATTATCGGATGTTTTCAATGTATTGCTATGATACCGGGTGTATCACGTTCTATGGCTACAATCGTAGGGGGGATGACCCAGAAATTGACACGAAAAGCTGCTGCTGAGTTCTCTTTCTTTTTAGCTGTTCCGACTATGGCTGCAGCAACAGGGTACAAGCTTCTGAAACTTTTTATGGAGCCAAATGGAGTGCAGATTCTGCAAGATAATATGGGAACCCTTATATTAGGGAATGTTGTAGCCTTTATTGTTGCTTTGCTTGCCATTAAATTCTTTATTGGTTATGTAACTAAGTATGGATTCAAGCTATTTGGCTGGTATCGTATTATCCTGGGATTAGCTATTCTCATCTTTTTGTTAACCGGACACGAGTTGAAAGTGATGTAATAACAGTCGGAATTATTCTTTCTGATTTGTTGTATTTTATGAATCACAACAGATAATGAATATCCCTCACATGTAATAACGTTTCAATCCTATTTTCGGGCTTGGTTATGAAAATACCGCGGCTTATTATAAACTAAGAGTATACATTGAATACTTCCTTTTACTTAATATAAGAATGGATTTTATTTCGGGAGAAATATTATATATAAACAAACCTTTAAATTGGACTTCGTTTGATTTGGTACGAAAATTGCGGTATAAATTATGTCGCGGATTAAAAGTCAAGAAGTTAAAAGTCGGACATGCCGGCACATTAGATCCTTTGGCTACAGGGGTAATGATTGTCTGTACAGGTAGGAAAACTAAATTAATAGAGAGTTTTCAGTTGCAGACAAAGGAATATATAGCTACTGTTCGTTTAGGAGCAACAACTCCCTCTTTTGATCTTGAAACAGAAGTAGATAATACATATCCGACTGGTCATATCTCACGAGAATTGGTTGAAGAAAAACTGCGAGCCTTTATTGGCCGTATAGAACAAGTCCCTCCGGCATATTCGGCATGTAAAGTTAATGGCGAAAGAGCCTATAATCTGGCTCGAAACGGAGAGGAAGTCGAACTAAAGCCTAAAGTGCTTGTTATAGATGAGATAGAATTGCTGGGATACGAGCCTTCATGTATAAAAATACGAGTGGTTTGCAGCAAAGGAACCTATATAAGAGCATTGGCTAGGGATATCGGTTTGGCTCTTGGTTCGGGAGGACATCTGATTGGTTTGGAAAGAACAAGGGTTGGTGATATAACCTTAGACAAATGTCTGAATATTGAAGATTTGGATAACCTTGTTCCTCAATTATCACAAGAAGAAAAATAATATAAATATATAAAGTTTAATATGAAACTGTCTCAATTTAGATTCGATTTTCCGGAAGAACTAATCGCTACTCATCCTGCAAAAAACAGAGACGAGTCGCGCCTTTTAGTGTATAACCGGAAAACTGATAAAGTAGAACACAAGCAGTTCAAAGATATTCTGGAATACTTTGATGATAAAGATGTTTTCATCTTCAATGATACTAAAGTATTTCCGGCTCGTCTGTATGGAAATAAAGAAAAGACCGGAGCGAAGATCGAAGTGTTTTTGCTAAGAGAATTAAATGAAGAATTCCACTTATGGGATGTACTTGTTGATCCTGCCCGTAAGATAAGGATTGGCAACAAGTTGTACTTCGGAGACGATGATTCGATGGTTGCCGAAGTTATCGATAATACTACATCCAGAGGACGTACTCTGAGATTCTTATACGATGGTCCTTCCGAAGAGTTTAGGACAGCTCTCTATTCATTAGGTGAAACTCCTATCCCAAGATATTTGGGTAGAGATGAGGATGCTGACGATAAAGAACGTTATCAGACTATCTTTGCGAAGAATGAAGGTGCTGTTGTGGCTCCTGCTGCCGGATTACACTTCAGTCGTGAGTTAATGAAGCGTATGGAAATTAAAGGGCTTGAATTTGCTTATGTAACGCTTCATTCAGGATTGGGTAATTACCGCGAAATAGATGTGGAAGATCTTACTAAGCATAAGATGGATTCAGAACAGATGGAAATAACCGATGAGGCTGCTGATATTGTAAATAAGGCAAAATCGAGAGGTTCTAAAATCTGTGCAGTCGGAACATCTGTAATGCGTGGAATCGAAACGATTGTGAGTACAGATCATCAATTAAAATCAAGCAAGGGATGGACTAATAAGTTTATATTCCCTCCATATGACTTTAATATTGCGGATGCAATGGTGACTAACCTTCACTTGCCTCAATCTACATTATTAATGATGACAGCTGCATTTGGTGGCTATGACAGGGTTATGGAGTTATATGAAGAAGCCGTAAAGGAAAAATACAAATTCGGAACTTACGGAGATGCTATGTTGATACTCTAATTTGTATTTGATATAAGATAGGATAAGCAGACGAATAGTCTGCTTATTTTTTTATAAAGAGTTGCGGTGCTGCAATATTTTCCGTATGATTTCGGAGTCGACTTCCATATCGAATTTACGAGCAAATAAGCAAGGACTGCTTATGATGTCAATATAGTCGTCCGAACGAAGTGTTCTTGGATATTCAGGCCCTTTCTGCCAATTGAGGTAGGTGAAATGTTCATTCTTTATATTGCAATCTGATGTTGCCAGAATAGTCTGTACCCATAGTTCGTCTGCGCAATATGAATATCTCAATGATTTTATATACCTAGGATGTTTGTCTATGAAATTAATCAGATAAGACATAGCATCAGCTTTTAATATAACCCAATTAGACCCTCCGTAATACTCCATATTAGAATATAAAGGCCTTCTCCAATTATACATTCTCTGACGTTTTCTGATATGTCCTATGATTCTCCGTCTTAGGTTTGCATATAACGAGTTTCCTGTAATATCAGATTCCCAATATAGCTGTACTCTGTCAAATCCTCCGTTAAACTTCCATTGGGGGAGGGGAAGCTTATCCGATACGACATAACTACACTCTCCATTACTCAAAGATTCGATAATTTTTTCATTCGAAACAATGGGTAGATCCTGTGCACTTATAAGTATATAGTATCTATGCTTTTGTTGATGAGCTTTCCTGAATAAGTATAAAGGGCATTGTATCTGATTGAAACCGCTCCAGTTTATGTTATACTCCGAATAGAAGTTAACTGTCGGATACATACTCTTAAGCTGAGAAATGTCTATGGTAGACTTTGTGTCAATATGTATATACAGAGCGAAATTATTCAGAAGGTTCTCAATCAGTAGCTCGAGTTGAGCCTGATTTTTATGAGCCATGATTAAGATCGCCACCTCTTTCATTTAATCTTCAGGTTTTAATATGAGTCGAACATATCGTCTATTCCTCCGTTACCGGAATTTGAACTTGAATGTACAGCATCTGAATCGAGCAGACTCTCATCTATTCCTGAGCCTGCACATGGATTGATTGAACTTTTCGGAAATTGTTCGTCTGTGCTGTAACCGAGTTTAGGGTCGGCATATACTTTTTGCATAAATAGTCCATATATAGGAAGAGCCATTGCTGCTCCTTGTCCTTGAGCCGTTCTGTCGAAGTGGATTGATCTGTCTTCGCCACCTACCCAGGTTGCTGTAACCAAACTAGGAGTGAATGCCATAAACCAACCATCAGAGTTATTCTGAGTTGTTCCTGTTTTACCTCCCATAGGAGCTCTCAGTCCATATTTGTATCTAATACGACTACCTGTTCCGCCATCCATCACAGCACGAAGCATATCTAACATTTTTACAGATGTCTGCTCATTAAATACTTCCTGCACACGTGCGTCAAATGTTGCGATAGTATTGCCATAAGCATCTTCTATGCGTGTCACATATAATGGGTTTACCCTTATGCCGCTATTTGCAAAAGCAGTATAAGCACCTGCCATCTCTCCAACCGAAACATCCGGAGTTCCAAGAGCCAGTGCTATTACCGGGTCAATTTTTCCTGTAATACCAAAAGTATGTAACATTCTGACCAAAGCATATGGTGTAGTTCTGCTCATCAGGTAAGCGGTAACCACGTTGTCTGAGTTTTGAAGTCCCCATTTTACAGAAACAGTTTGTCCGATCATATTGCTGCGTACACCTCGGGGATTCCATGGAGTGCCGGCTTCTGTTATATAGGTTCGGTCTTCGTATGTCATTTGGTCGCAGGGGGTCATACCTTCTTGCATACAAAGCGAATAAAGGAATGGTTTCATTGTAGAACCTACCTGTCTGCGTCCGATATTGACCATATCATATTGAAAATACTTGAAATCAATACCTCCCACGTATGCTTTTACTTGTCCATTGTGAGGATTCATAGCCATGAACCCTGCTCTCAGAAATGATTTATGATAACGTATAGAGTCCCAAGGGGTCATCGTTGTATCTATTTCTCCTCCCCACGAGAAGACTTTCATATCTGTCGGCTTTTTGAATATTTTCAAGATCTCCGCATCGCTTTTACCTTCTTTTTTCAAGCCTCGGTATCTGTCGGTAACCTTCATTGCCCGATAGATTAATGTGTCTACCTGTTTTGAAACAGAAGATGAAAACGGCGCATAAGAACGTCCTTTCTTTTCTTTGTCGAACAAAGGTTGGAGCTCCTTGCTGAAATGTTCTTTTACAGCATCTTCAGCGTATGTTTGCATACGAGAGTCTACAGTTGTATAAATTCTCAGTCCGTCTGTATATAGGTTGTATGGAGTCCCATCTGATTTCTTGTTTTTGTTACACCATCCGTATAGTGGATCATTTTCCCAGGCTGTCGAATCAACGGCATACTGTTCCATTTGCCACGATGCATAATTACCTTTATCAGGTTTCTTTGCTGTCATTATTTTGCGGAGGTATTCACGGAAATAAGGAGCAAGCCCGTCTTTATGGTCGACTCTTACATAGTTAAGAGTAAGAGGCAGCTGGCATAAAGAGTCTAATTCAGCTTTTGTAATGTAATTAGACTTATACATTTGTTCCAATACCACATTTCGTCGTCCTTTGGTGGCTTCGGGTCTTCTTTTAGGGTTGAAAACTGCCGGATTTTTACACATACCTATCAATGTGGCAGCTTCTTCTATAGTTAACTCTTTTGGGGTTTTATTGAAATATACTTTCGATGCTGTTTGTATCCCGACAGCATTATTAAGAAAGTCAAACTTGTTCAGGTATAGATTGATAATCTCTTCTTTTGTATAATATCTTTCGAGCTGTACAGCGATAACCCATTCGATAGGTTTTTGAAGAGCCCTGTCGAAGAAATTTTCGGCCTGAGGTGAATACAACTGCTTTGCCAGCTGCTGAGATATTGTACTACCTCCACCTCCGCTTTCCTGCTGAAATATTACACGTTTAACAACGGCTCTGGATACTGCATAGAGGTCAATACCGGAATGTCCGTAAAAACGGGCATCTTCTGTTGCGACCAATGCTTGTACCAAATATGGAGATAATTGATCGTAATTAGAATATATCCGATTTTCCTTACTTTGCGAATATGTGCCTAAAAGCTCATTGTCGGTAGAATAGACCTGGGATGCATATTTGTCAATCGGATTTTCAAGATCCTCAATGGGCGGCATATATCCAATGGCTCCAGCCGAGATAAGTGTGAATACCAGACTTATGACAACTACTATAGCTGCAAATGCTCCCCATAGTAGTTTTATTATGACTTTATGTTTTGAATCAGAGTTTTTTTGATTTCCCCCTTTTTTTTTGTCTTTGCTCATATTGATTAAAAAAGCATGAATAAAAATAGTCAAAATGACTATTGTCCAGCTTGCGAAATTAAACAAAAAGGCTTAAATATCGCATATCATCCTTTTAGTTTTATAAAAGCTTAAGAAAGGGAATGGCTTCTCAAGCTCTCTTTGGTTTCTTTTTCAGGTGTTTGCGATAGAATATATAATATCCGGTGAGAGGCAGAGATGCTCCTATTATACATGCTATACAAGTCAATATGCGAGTGAATATTCCTCCATAGGCTCCTACGTGCAAGGCATAAGCCCAAGACATAATAGATGACGATGTTGTTTTATCCCCGAATTTGCTGATTTCGGTAACTTCTCCGTTCTTTTTGTTCCATTTGTATCTGTCCGTAGCTCTCGAGTGTGATGCGGACTTTGGTAATACTGTAGCAGCTCCGTCGTTTATCGTTATATATTGGTAATTTGCATCCCTTTTTTCTATATTGGCAAAAGCTGTCGCCCATGTCATAGGGTTGATGTCTGTTTTTTTATCATCACTATTACCTCCTCTTCCGTGACCACCACCTCGTTGTTCAGCTTTTTCTGCACCGAATATTGTGCCTACTCCGTTTCTATACCATTCGAAAGACCACATTAGTCCTGTTAACGAGCAAAGCAAAAGGAATATGCCGGCGTATATACCTAACACAAGATGCAGGTCGTAGAAAAATCTTTTAGCTCCGCTTGTCGTTTTAATGGTAAATCTGCTTTTCCATTTCTTTCTGTCGGTTGGAGCCCACCATACTATTCCGCTGATAAGAATGAAAACAAAGAGAATAGTGGTAATACCTACGGTATATTTGCCCCATGTACGAGTTCCATCAAGTAGCCATCGGTGGAGAGACATCACTGTCGAAAAAGAACTGTCCTTGAAATTATATGTACCTGTAATTTTTCCGGTGTACGGATCAACGAAAGCGGAAGATCTCATTCCTTTTTGTAATCCGATGGTATAAGTTCTTTGGGGATCAGATGTTATTTTTATACTGGCAATGGCATTGTCTTTCTCTTTTAACTGATCGCTTATAATAGGTATGAGCTCGGGCAGAGGTATCTTTTCTTTATTGGATTCTTTTACAAAATAACGATCTGGATACTTTAATTCTAAAATCTCAGTTTCGAATGTCAATATCGCTCCGGTTATACAAATAATTGTGATAATAAGCCCTATAGGTATAGAGAGCCAAAGATGTACTTTTTTGAAGAATTTTCTGGTCGTCATAATCTGATATTACATAAAAATAAAACCGATGTAGTGAATATCATTCAAAACATCGGTCGTATTTTGTCATTAAGTCAGTAAGTTGTATTTTAAAAGTCAAAATATATTATTTCTTACATTACAAAGATAGTTATGAGGAACAGTCTGTGCAATCGCAATAAATAATGATATTGCGAGGTCCTACTCATTACTTATGGTGATAAAAAAAGCTCCCTGATAATTTCAGGGAGCTTTTTTTTTATCTTATGTTTTTATATTTAGAATGAGTATGATACTTGTGCCGCAAAGTTGCGAGGATCAATTTGGTTAATATAACCACCTCTATAATAAGAGTTGTATCCTAAAGCATCAAATACATTGTTGAAGAACACACGAGTTGTTACATGTCCAACTTTATATGCAAGCTGTGCATTTACTGTTGTATAAGCAGGCATATCGAAAGGTTTTACCCCCGGATTGTATGTGTGTCCGTCGTATGCATTGCTAAATTCGTTAACCGGACGTTTTCCTACGTAGTATACACCTACACCGGCAGATAAGCCTCTTAGTGGACCTCGGTCTACAGTGTAGTTCACCCATCCGTTTGCCGTATGTTTAGGAGCATTCATTGGTGCAGATCCATTTACATATGATGGGCTGTCGTCGTATCTTGCATCCAAGTAAGCATATCCAAGCATAACTTGCAGGTTTGAAAGTATACGTCCGTTTAATTCAACTTCGATACCGTCACGTTTCAAATCTCCTGCTTTATAGTAATATCCTGTTGTAGTTGTGGTTCCTTCAACGTATTCAGCATTCGATAGATTATCACTGATAATATGGAAATATGTGAAGTTGAATCTCAGTCGATTATCCAACCAGTCTGATTTAATGCCGGCTTCGAATTGTTTGGTTTTAGATGGACCCACTTCGGTTACTTTATCTGTAAGGATGTTTGCTGCGGATCTCAAGCTGGTACTTGTAGTATATGATGCAAATATATTTACATTTTCGATAGGGGATATCATAAGTCCAATCATTGGATCCCATGCGTCACGAGTGTCTGAACCTACTTCTTTATTGGTTGTTATAGAGCTGTATCTTAACCCAAGGATTGCTTTTATGTATTTGTTGATAGTTAAGACCTCTTGTGCCATTACCCCATAAGTAGTGTATTTCGACTGAACAGGATCGCCAGCATATTTTTTCAAGCTGTCTGCTGCATGTGTGGGTATTGTATGATTAATATTACCTGAAATAACATTTATTGTGTCTACAGTAAATGAGCCTAGGTTAGTTGTTGTTGCGTCTGCGATTCTATAATCGAATCCAACTTGGAATGTATGCTTCAGAGAACCTGTATATACATCTTTGCCTATGAAGTCCAATTGGAATGTTGTGTTTTTATCATCACGCAGGTTTCTAGAAAGTTTACGTACTTTATCTTCGTAGTTCGTTACTTTTCTAAGATCGGATAACGCGCTTGATGTGTTATCCACATTGTACGATGAATTAAAATAAGCAGCTCTAACGCTTAAGTTTTTAGTAAATTGACGATTAATTCGTGCCGAATATGTCAATATCTTAGTATTGTTATTTTCTCCTCTAAAACCAAGAAATTTGTTATGAGGCATATCGTAAAGCTTTTCTTCTGAAATAGGTCCCAGATTAACGGTGCTTGTTGCCGGAGTGATATCAGCGTTCAAATAATCCATCTCTAAATTAATTGTGGTCTTATCATCGGGTCTCCATTCCAAAGAAGGGTTGATGTATGCCTTGTTAGTGGATACGATCGGGCGATAGTTGTCGGAACGTTCGTATGCTCCGTTCAGGCGGAATGCTACTGTTTTTTTGCTATCCAGAACAGTTTGCACATCAAAGGTCGGACGGAATTGTCCCCAACTTCCGGCACGAAGGTCTACTTGTCCGGCATTGATAAACTTAGGAGTTTTTGTTACGAGATTTATTACACCACCGGCATTACCTAAGTCTGTGATTACTCCTTGAGTTACTGCTGCTGATCCTTTTATCATTTGTATGCTTTCGATACCTTGCATGTCGGTGATACCTGATGCAGTCTGGAATTGAGAGTCGATACGTACGCCGTTCTTTAATACCGGTATTCCTCGGAATCCACGGCTCGACATACTTTCTTTTACTCCTCCGTATGATCCAAAAAGAGTTACGCCCGGAACATTTCTCACTGCGTCAGTGATAGTTAAGGCTCCTTGTTCGCTGATTACTTTTTCTGAAATGACAGAGATCGATTGTATCTGTTCACTAGGGCGAAGCGGCATACGAGTAATTGCATCCAATTTTTCGGGTTGTTTGTAACGTTCTCCGAAAACTTCTATTTCTTCGAGAGTGTTACTTACTTGCATGTCGAATCTTAATTTTTGCATTTCGTTGCTTAAATCAAGAGCTTGAGTATTTGGCTTGTAGCCTATGAAACTAACTGTGATTTTTTTAGCGTTTTTAGGAAGGCCTTTAAATATAAATGAACCGTCACTGTCTGTTAAAGCAGATAGATTAGAACCTTCTATAACTACTGTTGCTGATGTTAGCGGATCGCCGTTTTCGTCGTATACATATCCTTTTACTTTCTGAGCATAGGTATATGATATACATGCAAAAATAAGGCAAAGAGAAAAAAGTATTTTTCTACACATGTCTGAATTACTTATTATTTATTAGGGATTTTTATTAAGAAATATTAAATCCATGAGTTAGGTGCAAAGATCTTTGAATTTTGTTAGTTGAACAATCGCAATAAATAAGTATATTAAAGAGTCTAAATAACAAAATGTAGGTATTGCACTATGTCGAAAAAGTTGATCTATATAAACGAGGAGTATTAGTTTGAATGTCGCATTTTTTATTTTATTAATATGATAGCTCGTGAATCTGTTGTTTACTCTTGATTGATTGGCGTTCTCTTTTGAGACGTAAAGGTGAGTTATGGAGGTGTGCCGAATTATATCTTTAATATATAATTTATTCTTTTGGGGACATTTAAGTGTTTGTTATACTGTGGCTATCTTCGTTAATATCTAAGTGTTGATAAGTGTTTTTTGCTATCCTTAGATAGGTAACTGCCTGTTATTGGCGTGTTTTGTAAACTAAAGAATAGCTGTGTAGTCTTAATGGACTGATTATTCAATGACTAATTGATATTAATATGATATGTTTGTTTTGTTTTATTTATCTTTGCAAAAAAGAATTATACGAATGAGATTGCATAGAATAGTATTATTGTTGGTATTCATCCCTTTTTTTTGTGCATGCTCTGAGCCTTCTATGGAAGATGATGCGCGGGCTGCTGCCGACCTGTCCCGTATATCAAATCAATGTGCCATTGAAAATGACATGGCCGGTGCAGGAAAAGCATATAGTGAAGTTCAGGAAATAATGGAGAAATACAAAAAAATAGATAAGTTTGATGAATTCTATCAATTGTATGGCTCTTTTTTAGAAGAGAGTGCAAGGATTGAGGACGCTAAAATGGAACAGCGGAATGCTCCGTCCGAAACAGATTCGAAACAGGTAGAATAGAAAAATTGAAAGATAGTATTTAATGATATATTGTAGAGTGATAATGGTTTGTAGCCGTTAAGCTTGAAAGTTATAATAGGGTATGAGGCCTTAAAAAGTAAAAATCTAAATATTTAATAGAAAAATGTCAGAGATTACGCCTACTGAAGAGAAGAAAAGCCTGAATTTTATTGAGGCGATTGTCGTAAAAGACTTAGAAGAAGGGAAAGATGGGGGTCGTTTACAAACCCGGTTTCCTCCTGAGCCAAATGGTTATTTGCATATTGGGCATGCAAAAGCGATATGTTTAGATTTTGGCTTGGCACAGCAGTATGGCGGAATATGTAATCTTCGTTTTGATGATACAAATCCTGTAAAAGAGGATGTTGAATATGTTGATTCTATTCAGGAAGATATTCAATGGCTGGGATTCGATTGGGCTAACGTGTATTATGCGTCCGATTATTTTCAACAATTGTGGGATTTTGCAATCTGTTTGATAAAAGACGGGAAAGCATATGTAGACGAACAGTCTGCAGAGGAGATCGCTAAGCAAAAAGGGACTCCTACTTTAGCAGGAACAGAGAGTCCGTTCCGTAATCGTCCGATTGAAGAAAATCTTGATTTATTTACAAAAATGAATGAGGGGTTTTTCGAGGAGGGTAGTATGGTACTGCGTGCCAAGATAGATATGGCTGCATCGAATATGCATTTTCGAGATCCTATCATATATCGTATAATTAAGCAGGCTCATCACCGTACCGGTAATAAATGGAATGCTTATCCGATGTATGACTTTGCTCACGGGCAATGCGATTATTTCGAAGGTGTGACTCATTCTATATGTACATTGGAATTTGTTGTACATCGACCTTTATATGATTGGTTTATAGATCAGTTGGCTGATAGTGATTATCGTCCGCATCAATATGAATTTAACAGATTGAACCTTACATATACCATGATGAGCAAGCGTAAGCTGTTGCAGCTGGTAAAGGAAAATCTTGTCAACGGGTGGGATGATCCTCGTATGCCTACTATTTGCGGATTCAGAAGAAGAGGATATACTCCTGAATCGATTCGCAGTTTTATAGATAAGATCGGATATACTAAATACGATGGAGTGATAGATGTTGCTTTATTGGAGTATGCGGTAAGAGAAGACCTGAATAAGAGAGCAACCCGAGCTTCTGTTGTATTGGATCCGGTTAAGCTTGTATTGACTAATTATCCGGAGGGAGAAGCGGAAACATTATCGGCTCAGAACAATCCGGAAGATGCCGGAGCGGGATCGCATGATGTGGTATTTTCTAAAGAATTGTTTATTGAAAGAGACGATTTTATGGAAGATGCTCCGAAAAAATATTTCCGGTTAACTCCGGGGCAGGAAGTGCGTCTGAAAAATGCATACATCATTAAGTGTACCGGATGTAAACGTGATGCTGATGGTAATGTCTTGGAAGTATATGCTGAATATGATCCGCAGACAAAAAGTGGTATGGCAGAAAGTAATCGTAAGGTAAAAGGTACTATACATTGGGTCTCAACAAGTGATGCTATTGATGTAGATATCCGTTTGTATGACCGTCTGTTTACTGTTGAAAATCCGGGAGATGATAAAGATCAGGATTTTAGAGATTTTTTGAATCCGGAGTCATTAATAGTGAAAACAGGATGTAAAGCGGAGCCATTCCTGAAAGATGCAAAAGCTTTAGATCATTTCCAGTTTCAACGTATTGGTTATTTCAGTGTTGATCCCGATTCGACGGATGGACATCTGATTTTCAATCGGACGGTGACTCTGAAAGATTCTTGGAGTAAGATAAAAGACAAATGATTATTCTGTAGCTGATATGGCAGAAAGAGATATATCTGATTTGATAGCCCGGTACGAACAAATGCTCGTGTCGGGTAAGTCTGTTTATTTTGATGCTGATGAATATGATGAATTAGCAGAATATTACGATAAATTAGATGATCTGGATTCTGCACGTGATATAGTAGCTCAAGGTTTACGTATTCATCCGGAAAATGAGCGGTTGATGCTGAAATCTGCCCGATTTATGATATACGACGGAAAGTATACTGAAGCCTTGTATTTCCTGAATGCCCATTTCGGAACATATGATTTCGAAATGTATCTGATGAAAATAGAATGTCTGCTGAATATGGGATTGTATGCAGAGGCTTATCAGTTGACATCCGAAGTTTTGAATGATGATGAAACCGAACTGGATATTATATTGTCAGAATTGGGTTTTCTTTATCTTGAAGCTGAATATTACGATGAAGCTATTCTGTATTTAGAGAAGAGTCTGGAGTATGACTCATCTAATCGGGAGGTTTTGGATGATTTAGCATATGGATATGAGGCTAAGGGGGATTTTGAATCTGCCATACGTATCTGCAATAAAATACTCGATCTCGACCCATATTCCCTTGAGGGGTGGTTGATGTTGGGGAAATTGCATTCATTGAACGGGGGATATGAAAATGCTATTGATGCTTTTGATTTTGCTCTTACCTTGGATGAAAGGGATCTGACTGCCCTTAAACTAAAAGCCCATTGTCTTGTTCTATCCGGTCGGACAGAAGATGCCGTGGAGGTTTTAAAGCAGTGCCTGGAGCTATATCCAGAAGACGATTCTATATATCTGTCTTTGGCCGATTCGTATATGGAGCTGGAGTTGTATGATGATATGTTGGTGTATATTGAGGCGTACGAAAAATATGCAGGAGAGAATACCGAATCAGTGGCAAAGAAAGCATACGCTTATTTACTGAAAGGCGATCTTGAGCAGGCACGTATGTTTATTGATCAGATATTATCTACAAATCCGGAATCTTTTGAGGCTAACATGATTGCCGGTGAGCTAAACTACAGGCTGGATAATATGTCCGAAGCCGAGACTTTTTATCTGAAAGCATTGTCTATACATCAATCCGATACCGAGGATGTTTTGGAAAAACTTGTTTCTGTGAATGTGAAACAAGGTAATCTGGTAAAAGCTATCGATTGGCAAAAAAGAATATTGGGTATTGATTCTTCTGCACTTGCGCTGAGACGGCTTGCTCTTCTCTATCTTGAAAAAGGAGATAAAGAAAATTACAGGATGACCTTAGATTCTTTTAGTGATGAAGAGCTTGAATCGTTCTACGTCTTGTTTTATCAAGATGAAGATGTAGAGCAGATACCGGAAGATAGACGTTCTTATTTACTTAATAGGTTATATGAAGCATTTGATTGTAGATTATTATATAAAAATATGAAGTATTGATTATCAGTAGGTCCGTTACTTTAGAATTAACAAAAAAATAACAAAAAGATAATTGAAAACTGCAATATAGATATATTGCAGTTTTTTTTATTGTTAAATGAAGGATAAATAATGTATTGTTTTACAAAATGATATTGCTTGGAGTTCTTATTGTGTCGTTTTCGGTGTTTCTATGTTAATTTAGCTAACGAAAATCTAGTTAAATGGGATATCTAGTTGCATTATCAATGTTATTTTTTGCGTCTTTTGTGAAAAACTATTATATTTGTCCCCTGCTTTGTGAAATTTTGTGAACATTGTTTTGTGAAAATTAAGTAAAATATTATAAATTAAGTAATTGAGTAAAATTAAAGTAGTGTTTATGAAAAAATTGATAATGATTTTGACTTGCATTATAGCAAGTGTGGGGTTATCAGTGGCTCAGACAACAACAAAAGTTTCCGGTACTATCGTTGATGATACCGGCGAAACTGTTATTGGGGCTTCGGTAGTTGCTAAAGGTACCACAGTCGGTACAGTAACTGATGTTGACGGTAAATTCTCTTTGAATATTCCGTCTGATAAAAAGACTTTGGTTATTTCTTTGATCGGTTTAAGAACAAAAGAAGTTGCCGCAGGTCAAAACCTTAGAATTGTTTTAGAAAGTGATTCTAAGTTGATGGATGAGGTTGTGGTTGTTGCATATGGTACTACTACAAAAGCTTCTTTTACCGGGTCCGCTTCGAAAGTTTCAGCTGATCAAATTAGTTCGGGTAGTAAAGAGTCTTTAGATAAGGCTTTGGTCGGAAAGGTTGCCGGAGTTAGAGTTTCATCAAATACTGGTGATCCTGGAGCTGCAGGTGAAATCAATATTCGTGGTATCAGTACAATTAATGGGTCTACCACTCCTCTATATGTGATTGATGGAATTCCTTTTGATGCAGGAACGGATGTTAGTTCTGGCTTAAATAGTATGAGTGCTTTGTCAACTATCAATCCTGATGAAATAGAATCTATGACTGTATTGAAAGATGCAGCTGCGGCTTCTCTTTATGGTTCTCGTGCTGTGAATGGAGTTGTTATAATAACTACCAAAAAAGGGAGAGCAGGGAAAACAAGTATTTCTTACAAAGGTGAGTATGGAACTACGAAAATGGCTGTAAAGCAATTTGAGATGGCTGATGCAGCTAGTACTATTGATTATTATAGAGAAGGTATTGCTAATTATTATTTAATAAGAGGTACAGTTGCAGATAAGCAAGCTGCCTATGATTTAATTGCTTCAGAAAATGATTTGGCTAGTTTCTTTGCTGATCCATCAGGTAATACCAGTACTAATTGGTGGGATAAGGTGTTTAGAAATGGAAATACACAAGATCATCAGGTGTCTTTAACTGCAGGGAGTGATAAAACTAAAGTTTTTAGTAGTTTAGGCTATAATAAGACAGAGGGGATTGTAAAAGGTAGTGATTTTGAACGTGTTGCCGGTCGTATAAATGTTGATCACGAGATAAGTAAAGCTGTCTCAGTTTCTATACGTCAATCTCTATCTTATATTAATAAAAACGGATTTAGAGACCAATCAGATCAAGGTCAAGGAATCGGGACATCGTCTCCTGTGGGAATTATATTTGCCATGGATCCAACCGCAACAGTTTATAATGAAGATGGATCTATTAATGCTAATGCTGGATGGGGAAAAGTTTCTAATCCATTATTAATGTTGGGAAGTAATGATGAATTTGTTAAATCAAAAACTTTTAGAAGTATTTCTAATGGAGATCTTTCTGTGAAAATCCTTCCTGAGTTGACATTTAAAACTTCAGTTGCTTTTGATTATTTAAATTCTCAACATCAAGAATTTTGGAGTCCTTCTAGTGTTAATGGGCAGTCTTTGAATGGTTTAGGTTATAGAGGTGATTATACAAAAAGGACATTGACAACATCTTCTACTCTTAATTATAATAAAAAGCTAGGAGATCATACTATTGGATTATTAGCCGGATTTGAAACTTCAGAATCGAAATTGCAATCTTTCACAGGTTCTGCTAAAGGTTATGCTACTGGAAAACTTCCTGAGTTATCTGTAGGACAACCTTATAAGGTTGGTAGCGCTAAATATGGTTCTAGTTTGATGTCATATTTAGGCCAGGCTAGTTATAATTTCCAAGAAAAGTATTATGCAACAGCGAGCTTTCGTTCAGACGGTTCTTCTTTCTTAGGTAAGGATAACAGATGGGCTAATTTTTATTCTGGATCTTTAGCTTGGAGAATGAAAGAAGAGTCTTTCTTAAAAGAAAGTGATCTTATTAATGATATGAAGTTAAGAGCGTCTATCGGAACAACAGGGAATTTACCTGATACATATTATGCAAACCTAGCATTGTATTCTTTTACGGGAGGTTATGGAGCTCAGGGTGCAACTTATTGGTCTGGTATTGGAAATGCTAAATTAGGTTGGGAGAAAACAACTACGTATAATGTTGGTCTTGATGTGAATTTCTTAGGAAGGGTTGGCTTTTCTGCAGAATATTTTGTAAAGAAGACGTCAGACTTGTTGCTTGATGTGCCAGTGTCTCTGTTGACAGGCTTTCAAACAATGTTATCTAATGCCGGAGCAATGACTAATAAGGGATTTGAGTTTGAAATCAATTCTCAAAATATAGCATCAAAAGACTTCTCTTGGTCAACAAACTTTAACTTGACCTATTTGAAGAATAAAATAACAAGTTTGCCAACAGGAGATATTCCTTTTGGTGATGGCGAGATGTATATCCAAAGAGTGGGTGAGTCTATTAACTCATTCTATTTGCCTGTATGGGCTGGAGTTGATTCTGAGACTGGGCTTGGACAGTTCTGGATTGATCCAGATGATCACTCAAAGGGTCTTACTAATTATTATTCTCAAGCAGGGAAAACTATTGTCGGAAAACCTACTCCTGATGTAATGGGAGGTATGACAAATACATTTAAATATAGAGATTTCGATTTCTCAGCATTAATATCATATCAGTTTGGTGGAGACTTGTTTGACTATCCTGGATATTTCTCTAATTCAGATGGTCTTCGTATGGGATCTTTTGGTATCTTAAAGGACGTTGCTGGCAATTATTGGAAAAATCCAGGTGATAAGGTGGATAATCCAAAACCTATTTATTCGTATTCTAGTAGATATAGATCTGATCGGTGGTCTACTCGTCACATTTTATCTACAAATATTCGATTAAGAGAGCTTTCTGTCGGTTATAATGTTCCTGTTAAAAATATATCGTTTTTGAGAAATGCATTATCGGGACTACGTTTATACTTTACAGCAAACAACCTAGCTATGATTTGGGCTAAAGAAGATGGTATTGATCCAGACGTTTCTTTAAAGGGTTATAGACAAGTGGATACACCAGTGACTAAATCTTACGTGTTTGGTCTTAATGTTAATTTTTAATTGATACTTAAGTTTATGAAAAAAATATTTTATACAATTATATGCGCATGTGCAATTTTATTGCCTTCTTGCTCAGATTTTTTGGATAAAAATTCATCGACATCTTTGCCTGCAGGTGAATCTATCACCAATTTGCAAGAATTGCAATTAGCTGTCAATGGTATACATTATATCCAAACCGGAGCATGGTATAATTCAGATGAGGCCTTCAGTACACCTCAGGGAGTTTATGCTTCTGATTTTACACTATATGCAGACATGCTTGGAGGAGACTTTGAAGCTAAAGATTCATATAATCAATTAGCTCCAATCGGTAAATATTCTGTAGACCCTTCACATTCACTGACATTATTGTTCTATGGAAAGTTTTATAAGTCTATTTCTCAGATAAATTTTGCATTGAGTCAGATTCAAAATATTAAAGTTGAAACTGAAGCAGAAAAAGCTACTTATAATGATTTGGTAGGTCAATTGTATGCTTTAAGAGGCTTGTTCCATTTTGATTTAGCTCGTTTATATTGTAAATTGCCAACTACAGTTTCGGATTTGGATGCGGCATCTTCTGGAATTCCTATTTCTGATCAAGTTTTCCCCGATACTTATAAATCATCTAGATCTACATTAAGACAAACTTATGATTTTATTCTGTCTGATTTTGAAAAGGCACTGCCTTTACTCTCAAAATCAAAACATGATGGATATATAAACTATTGGGCAACAAAAGGATTACAGGCCAGAGCCTATTTGTATCTGGGCAATAATGATGAGGCTTTGAAAAGTGCAGTCGAAGTAATTGAAAAATCTCCATATAAACTTTATACAAGAGATGAGTATTTGGGTGTTTGGAGTAAGGCTTATACGAATGAGTCGATGTTTGAGATAAATGTAACAGAGACATACAATGCTCAACGTAATTCTTTAGGCTTTTACACTCATGAGGAGGGGTATGCTGAATGTGGTGCAACTGATGAATTTGTAAGTTTTTTATCTACTAGAACAAATGACATACGTTCAGAACTTGTAAAAAAAGAAGATACAGAAGTTTTTCCTCAGAAATATCCTGGTCGAGATGGAAATATTTATGTTGATAGCCCTAAAATCATAAGATTATCAGAAGTTTATTTGATTGCAGCTGAATCAGCAGTTAAAAAAGATGGAGATAATTCTTCTACAGCATTGAAATATATTAATGCCTTGAGATCCAATAGAATTGAAGGTTATTCTAATGTTGCAACTGTTAATATTGATGATGTCCTGACAGAGCGTCGATTGGAGCTTTTTGCTGAAGGGCATAACGCTTGGGACTATTGGAGAAATAAGAAGTCTGTGGATAATTCTACTGTTGGTGTTGTAGATTATACAAATAATAAGACAATTATCCCTTTACCTCAAAGAGAATTGTCTAATAATCCAGATCTAGTGCAAAATCCTCAATAGATTTTGCCTTAATATTAAAAACAAGTCAGGCTATCCCTTTTAAAGGGATAGCCTGACTTGTTTTATCTTAAACTAATTGTTCTTTCCTCAAAAAAGCGTATATTTGCTAATATTGACTTTAAGAGATGGATGCGAACAAAATAAAAGAACAAGTAAAGTCTAAATTTACTGAGTACCTTAGTATAAACAAACATCGTAAAACACCCGAACGTTTTGCTATACTCGATCACATCTATTCGACAAAAGGCCATTTTAATGTCGAATCTCTTTTTCAGTCAATGAATTCCTGTAATTTTAGGGTAAGTCGTGCAACTTTATATAATACGATAGAGTTGCTGCTTGATTGTGGTTTATTGATAAAACATCAGTTCGGAGAGAATATTTCTCAATATGAAAGGGCGATAGGCAATGAAAATCACGATCATTTGATTTGCACTTCCTGCGGAAAAGTGAAAGAGTATAAAAACGGTAATCTGTTTACTCAGGCTCAGCAGAAGAAGGTACAGAAATTCAAAGTGAGTTATTACAGTATGTATATATACGGAACATGTGCAAAGTGCCTGAAAGAAAAGCAGCAGGCCGAGACGAAGAACAAACCGAATAAAAACCAAATAAATACCGATAAAAAATAATGAAAGCAGATGTGTTGCTGGGGTTGCAATGGGGAGACGAAGGAAAAGGAAAAATAGTTGATGTTTTGACTCCGGGATACGAGGTTATTGCAAGATTTCAGGGAGGTCCTAATGCTGGACATACACTAGAATTTGAAGGAGAAAAATTTGTGCTGAGATCTATTCCTTCGGGGATTTTTCAAGGAGATAAAGTCAATATTATAGGTAACGGAGTTGTGCTTGATCCGGCCTTGTTTAAAGCGGAAGTTGAAGCTCTGGAAAAAACAGGTCACGATCTCACAAAACGGCTACTGATATCGAAAAAAGCACATTTAATACTTCCAACCCATCGTTTACTTGATGCTTGCTACGAATCGGCTAAAGGTGAATCTAAAATCGGAACAACCGGAAAAGGAATAGGCCCTACATATACCGAAAAGGTAGGACGTGGCGGATTGAGAGTCGGAGACTTACTGCATGGATTCGATGCTAAATATCAGGAAGTGAAAGCAAGACATCTTGAAATATTGAAACAATACCGCTTTAATTGTACATCGTTATTCCAGATCGAAAAAGAATGGTTCGAAGGTGTTGAAAAATTAAAAGAATTCACTTTTGTTGACAGTGAATACTATTTAAATAAAGCTTTATCCGAAGAAAAAAGTATTCTTGCTGAAGGAGCTCAGGGAACTATGCTCGATATTGACTTTGGATCATATCCATTTGTCACTTCATCGAACACAGTGTCTTCGGGTGCATGTATCGGTTTGGGGATTGCGCCAAAACGAATCGGAGAAGTGTACGGTATTTTTAAAGCATATTGTACCCGTGTAGGCAGTGGACCTTTCCCGACCGAACTATTTGACTCGACAGGAGATAAGCTGCGCGAGTTGGGATTCGAGTTCGGATCTGTAACCGGACGTCCCAGACGTTGCGGTTGGATTGATTTGGTTGCGCTCAGATACGCTATTATGATTAACGGCGTAACTCAATTGATTATGATGAAAAGTGATGTTCTCGATTCATTTGATACAATAAAAGCTTGTGTTGCATATCGTATAAATGGAAATGAAACAAAGGAATTCCCCTTCGAAATAAATGACGATCTTACACCAATATATAAGGAATTTAAAGGGTGGAAACTCGATATGTCTAAGATGCAAAGTGAAGAAGAATTTCCAAATGAGTTTAATGAATATGTCGAGTTCCTCGAAAAGGAACTAGGGGTCGGCATTACCATTATATCCTTAGGACCCGATCGTGAACAGACTGTTATGCGCGGTGATTTGTTTGGATGAGCCGTTTAGATATTTTTAAGTAATTCTCAAATTTACAAACATTTAATATGTATATCTTTGGCATACCTTTTGATATATAATTTATAAGGTTAAAGAGATTATTAATTAAAGAGATAAAAAGATGTATATAGGTTGGATTCTATTTGGTTTAATTGCTTTACTAAGCTGGGGTATTTCGGCTGTATTGCAAAGTAAATTCAAGAAATATTCGAAAGTCCCTTTAGATAGCGGACTTACAGGACGTGATGTGGCTTTGAAAATGTTACACGATAATGGAATATATGATGTTCAGATAATTTCAACATCAGGAATGTTGACCGATCATTATAATCCGGCAAATAAAACTGTGAATCTGAGCGAAGGTGTTTATCATAGTAACAGTGTCGCTGCTGCTGCAGTTGCCGCTCATGAATGTGGGCACGCTGTACAGCACGCCAAGGCATACGGCCCTTTAACAATGAGGTCGGCTTTGGTGCCTGCCGTTAGTTTTGCTTCTAAATGGGTGATGTGGGTACTGTTGGCAGGTATTTTTACTATTAATGTTTTTCCTGCTCTTATCTGGATTGGTATTGCATTGTTTGCTTTAACTACTGTATTTAGTTTTGTAACATTACCCGTCGAAATTGATGCCAGCAGCAGGGCTTTGGCTTGGTTAGACACAGCAGGTATTGTGCGCGAAGGTAATAAGGATAAAGCTAAAGATGCTTTGAAATGGGCTGCTTATACTTATGTTGTAGCTGCTTTAGGTTCATTGGCAACACTTATCTATTATATCTTTATAGCATTAAACAGAAGATAATAAGGTCTGAGACCTTTTTCATATCATGTAAAAAGAGTAACATTCCGTTACTCTTTTTTTCCATAATAATGTGAATACTTTATTTGCATATTATTTTATCTATAAGATAAGACCTGAGATTTTGCATTGATTTTATCTATATTGTAAAATATTCTTTAGAGAATAAGACTCTATAGTTTAGAAAACGTTCTTTTAACTTTTGCCGGCTATTGATATTGTTTGAATTAGATTACAGGGGAAAAGGAAACAATAAAAAATATACAGTTTTACTGTAACTTTTGTAACCTTTTCAGTAAATAACACAAGCCCCTGAAGGGGATTTTCGGAGACGATGAAATCTTCTTCATGGGACAGAGGGATAAAAAGAAACAACCTCGGAAAAACAATTTTGGGGTTACTTTTGTCACCTTTTTCTGATCGAGTCGCAGCAGGTTTTTTTACATATTTCGGAATGATAACTTTTGTGGTTGTTATGCTTCCTGAATCAATATAGAGATTTGAGGTTTTAAATAACAACAACTCATTATAATTTATTATATGCGTATACTTTTCTTTGTATTTATATTGCTACTGTTTTTAGGAGGAAACTATTATGTCTTTTATCGTACATGGACAATTATACCTACCAGTAATATTGCCCGTATTTGTTTAATAGTTCTGGCCGTTATTCTGATTGGATCTCTTATTTTGACGTTTGCGGCAGGAGAACATTTGCCAATATCTCTTACTTCAGTATTGTATAAAATCGGTACATCATGGATATTTATCTTTCTTTATTTTCTCATATTTAATCTATTGATGGATTTAATCCGGGCAACACGTTTGATTCCCAAAAACACATTGAGCCATTATACACAGGACAACTGGCTGAGTTTTGCGCTTATGGTTGGTTTTATCGGATTGCTGATGTTTTGCGGATATCTTAAATACAGAATAAAGGAGAGAGTCGATATTCCTCTGTCTATAGAAAAGAATATTCCTGCGAATGACTCATTAAAAATAGTTGCTGTAAGTGATCTTCATTTGGGATACAGTATCGGGAAGAAAGAGTTACAGAATTGGGTGAAGCTTATCAACAGGGAAGAACCGGATGTCGTTCTTATAGCGGGTGATTTAGTCGATAATAGTATAAGACCTGTTCTGGATGAAAATCTAGCCGAAGATTTACGGGCGATAAAATCCCGCTACGGAGTTTATGCTATTATGGGAAATCATGACTATATGGCAGGGGTTGATAATTCGACCCGTTTTATGGCTGATGCAAATATTAAATTGTTACGTGATAAAACAGTTTTGATAGATAGCCTGTTTTATATCGTAGGACGTGATGATAAAACAAATCCCCATCGAAAAAATCTGGATCAGCTAATGACAGGTGTTGACAAAACAAAGCCTGTGTTCTTATTGGATCATCAGCCCTATAATCTCGAAGAAGCTGAGCAGAACGGGGTTGATTTTCAATTTTCCGGTCATACTCACAGAGGGCAGGTTTGGCCAATATCACTGATAACGGATGCTATCTATGAAGACTCTTACGGATCTTTGAAAAAAGGCGGTACTAATATTTATGTGAGTTCAGGTATTGGTATCTGGGGTGGTAAATTCAGAATCGGAACACAGTCCGAATATGTGGTGATAACACTTAAAGGAAAAGATAAATGAAAGTATTCTTTAATGCGCTGGTAGTACATCTTGTGCTGAATGTATATGTGTACATCCGTGGACGGCAGTTATTGCCTCCCAAAAAATCTTATCGGATGCCTTACACGGCATTTTTTATAGTGGAACTACTTATATACCTGATAGGGCTTATAGGTAATGTAAACCTGCCGCACGAACTACTTAAACCCATATTACTGATCGGGACATCGTGGATGGTGCTGATCGGCTATCTGACAGCACTGCTGCTTATCTTTGACGGGGTAAAATGGCTGGCGAGATGGAACCGTAAAATAAAACAATGGCAGATGGAGAGGCTTTCTCTCAGACGTTCATACTTTATACTGTCTCTTGTAGTGGTTGTATCCGCAATGTGCTATGGCAACTATCGGTTTTATCATCCTATAATAAATGAATATACTTTGCAGGTAGATAAGAAAGCCGGAGATCTGGATAGTCTGCGGGTTGTAATGGTTGCTGATGTGCATACCGGATACCTGATCGATAAGAAGATCCTGAATATGTACGTAGACCGAATTATGGAACAAAAGCCCGATATTATACTTCTGGTCGGTGATATTATAGACTATGATCTGGCTCCTTTGCAAGAGCAGCATATGGAAGAAGAGTTTAGACGGTTGAAGGCTCCTTACGGTGTATATGTTTCTACCGGAAATCATGAATACCGATTGAATGCCGAAGAAAAAATCAAATGGCTGGGAGAGCAGACCGGAATGACATTGCTTCGGGATAAGACTGTAAAAATAGACGATAAATTTTATGTGGTAGGAAGGGAAGATGACCATGCACCAAACCGAAAGAAGTTATCAGAAGTAATGTCAAATGCAGATAAGTCGTACCCTGTTATTGTGATGAATCACGAGCCGAAAGATTTATCAGAAGAATCCAACGAAAAAGCTGATGTTGCTGTTTACGGGCATACCCACAACGGACAGTTATTCCCTTATAACATACTTATAAACTTGATCTATGAGGTTGGTCATGGCTATAAAAAGAAAGACAACACCCATGTGTATGTGACCTCGGGATTGGGACTTGCCGGTCCGCAGTACCGTATCGGTACTATTTCGGAGATTGTGGTTCTGAATCTGAAATTTCAGAAATAAGGATTACTTTTCTAATACGTGATAATTGGGGATTTCAGGCAGATACTGATACGATAGAGAGTCGTAGTCTATCCGGCAGCAGTAATGTTCTAAGCCATTCGATACAATCAGATAACGTACTTTCAGTACAATATTATAGCGGGCAATCTGATCAAATACCTGCTGAGTTATAGGTACATCCGGAGCTTTATACTCAACTATAACCAATGGTGACGGAGTATTATCGTACACGACAGAGTCGCATCTTTTGATACGGTTATTCAGGGTTATTTGTATTTCATTCGCTATTAATGAAGGGGGGTATCCTTTATCGGTAATCAGATAGTTGACAAAATGTTGCCGAACCCATTCTTCCGGAGTGAGTGCGACATACTTCTTTCGTATTTGATCCCAGATACATATTTTGTCCGTTTTTTTGATTTTTGGATTGTATTCGGGAAGATTAAGTGCTAACATTTTGCTATCTTTGTCGATTAATTTTTTATATGCTGTGCTATCGGAATCTTACTTCTTCCGGCAAAGTATAACAGAGAACAAATAGAGTTTGTTATTGTTCAGTAGATTATAGTTGTCGACTAAACCTACAAGTATTTTGCAACAATAAGAGAGGTCGGAAACCTCGAAACAAAAATAGATTTATTATGAAGACAAAACAAGAAATTGTGGATAATTGGTTGCCCAGATATACCAAACGTCCACTGGAACAATTTACAAAGCACATCCTACTGACCAACTTTTCGAAGTATGTAGAAATTTTCGCTGAGCACTTCAAAGTTCCTATTCTTGGTTTGGATGGTAACATGCCCAATGCTTCGGCAAATGGTATTACTATTATCAACTTCGGAATGGGTAGTGCTAATGCAGCTACTATAATGGACTTATTGAGTGCCATTGAGCCTAAAGCGGTATTGTTTTTAGGAAAATGCGGTGGTATTAAGAAGCATAACCAATTGGGTGATTATATCTTGCCTATCGCAGCGATAAGAGGAGAAGGTACATCTAATGATTACTTTCCGCCGGAAGTTCCATCTTTGCCTGCTTTCAACCTGTTGCGTTCACTTTCGTCAAATATCCGTGACTTTAATAAGGACTATTGGACAGGTACAGTTTATACCACCAATCGCAGGGTTTGGGAACACGATGATAAGTTCAAAGAATATCTTCGTTCCATACGTGCGATGGCTGTTGATATGGAAACCGCAACTTTATTTACCTGCGGATTTGCCAATCAGATACCAACGGGAGCTTTGTTGCTGGTTTCGGATCAGCCGATGATTTCAGATGGAGTGAAGACTGAAAAGAGCGATACAGTAGTGACTCAGAATTTTGTAACCGAACATGTTATGATTGGAATCAAAGCATTGACTACCTTGATTAACAACGGTTCGACAGTGAAACACTTACGTTTTGAAGATTTTTGAAAACAATAACCTTTAAAGTATATAGCCAATACTACTATCCATGTCATTTGAGCAAATAAAGAAAGATATATCAGCTCGTAAGTTTCATCCTGTTTATCTGTTGATGGGGGATGAGCCTTATTATATAGATGATATAACCAACCATCTTCTGGAAACAGTTATTCCCGAAACCGAAAGGGACTTTAATCAAACGATATTGTATGGTGTTGATACGGATGTTGCTTCTGTCGTGACTTTGTCCCGCAGTTTTCCGATGATGTCGGATCATCAGCTTATTGTAGTGAAAGAGGCTCAGGGACTGAAAAAGATTGAGGATCTGGAAGTATATGTTAAGAACCCTTTGCCCAGCACTATTCTGGTTCTCAATTATAAAGGAGGTACACTGGATAAACGGAAGAAGCTATATGCTGAAGTCGAAAAACGAGGTGCTGTCTTCGAGTCGAAGAAGATACCTGATTATAAGATGTCGGCTTTCATTACTTCTTTTGTTACATCCAAAGGTTTGGGTATCGATACCAAGTCGGCTCAGATGCTGGCTGATTATCTGGGTAATGACTTAAGTAAGGTCGTCAATGAAGTGGATAAACTGCTCCTTTCTATGGGACAGTCCGACAAGCGTATTACGGCAGAGTTGATAGAACGTAATATAGGTATTAGTAAAGATTTTAATAACTATGAATTGTTAAAGGCTATAGTTGAAAAAGATATCTTGAAAGCGAATCGTATAGCGGACTACTTCGAAAAGAATCCGAAGAATAATCCATTGATTGTAACTTTGGTTGTATTATTCAATTTTTTCAGTAATCTGATGGTTTGCTATTGGGCAAAAGATAAATCGGAGAACGGTATAGCAGCAGAATTGAGTTTTCGTAATTCATATCAGGCTAAAGATTATGTCTTGGCTTTGAAGAGTTATAATGCTTTTAAATCTATGGAGATTATGTCTTTGCTGCGTATGTATGATGCGAAGTGTAAAGGTGTAGGTAATCCATCGGCTCCTGATGGAGAATTGCTGAAGGAATTATTGTTTAAGATAATGCATTGAGTTATTTGAGAATCTCCTTAAAAACTCAAAATAAACTCAAAAAGGACAGGCCTGAATATATGCTTTTTAACATATATTCAGGCCTGTCCTTTTTGATAAGTTTCTGATTTACTACTTGTTGTCTTTTTTTTATGGATAAGTGTGTGTGCGTACACATATTTTTTTATCTTAAATAATGATCATAGATTTGTCATGAATAAACACTTGCAAGTCTAAAAATTATTGAAGCTCGGAGCCTCTTTTATGGGGTGTTAACCTTTTATTTTTATTATCATGAAAAAAACAATGCTAATCTTATTATTTGTGGCTATTATATTGCCGCAGAGTCATTCTCAGGAAAAAGAGAAGACTACTATAGTTGTTGATAAATTTAAGTTAGAGCCTACTGGACGTATCTATGTAGATGTTGCCAAGTATTTTAAAGATAAGACCCCTTTGAGTTCAGGAGCGGCTTTTGGCGATATTCGGCTTGGTACTAAATTTTCGTTAGGTGATAAGTGGGGTGGGAAAATAGAGTTTGGCTTTGCCAAATCAAAGATTTCATACAAGGATATTTTTCTTAGGTATAATTTTGAGCAAAGTTCCTATATCCGTTTAGGGAATTATACAGAGCCTTTTGGTTTGGAATATGTTGATAGTTCTGCTGGAAATAAATTTGTGACTTCATCATCTGTTTCTCAGACTTTTGCTGGAAAAAGAAATTTAGGGTTTGAATATGTTGGATGGAGTGATAAATTTTGGTATGCGGGAGGTATTTTTGCTGATTCTAAAATGGCTTCAGGAACTAATTTGGGTAATCAGGGATATGCCTTTAGTTCAAGAGTAGTATTTAATCCTTTAAGAGAAGAAGGAAAGCTATTTCATATTGCTGCTGCAGGGACATATAGAAAATCAGATGCCCCCGGTTTTCAGTATGATGACAATGATAATGTAATAGGTGAACTTCCTCGATCAATATCTTTTTCCAGTAATTCTGAGACGGTTGTAGAAACCCGCAAGTTTATCAATTCTAAGGTTAATAAGGCAAAAGATCAGTTTAAGTACAATTTTGAATTTATCGGAGCTGTAGGTCCTTTATATACTCAAATGGAATATTATAAAGCTCATGTGAGAAGGGAAGAATCTTCTTTGAAGTCATATAATGCTGAAGGTGCTTATGGGCAAGTTGGTTTTTTGGCTACAGGAGGAGGGTATCGCTATGATAAATCTTGGGGGCGTATGTTAAGACCTGGTCCAGGTACATGGGAGTTTTTGGTTCGCTATTCATGGGTTGATTTGAATGATTCGAAAAGCGAAATATATGGAGGTAAGCAAAATGATGTTTCGGCAGCGGTCAACTATTATTATTCGAAGTATTTAATCTTTAGATTAAATTATACAAATGTAGGTTTGGATAATAGCTCGCTGATAGGAAAAGAACGATTTAATGCTGTTTCTCTCCGTATACAAATGATTATAAATTAAACCTAATATCTAAATTTATGAAAAAATATTTATTATTATCCGTATTTTTATTTAGTGTATTTCTCTCTAATTCACAAGAAATGATAGATCCTTACCATCACCCGGAACAGGTGAAACAGTTGAATATTCAAAATATCGATTTTAGTTATTTATCTACTCAGAATGAGTATAGCGGCTCTCTTGAAAATCTGGAATATAAAGTCAAGGACATTTTTCTGAAAGGGAAAAAGTCTCCGTCAGCAAATGAAGATGGGATTATACTTACTCCCTATTTTGTTGCGGTTATAGATGGGGCAACAAGTAAATCAGCTTTTTCGATGGAAGGAAAGACCTCAGGTAGATTGTCTATGGAACTTGTTCTGGAGGCAATAAACGAATTTCCGAAAGATATTGATGCATCAGAGGCTGTAAGGCTTATAACTAATAAATTACATGATTTTTATGTTAAGAATAATCTTTTAGAAAGTGTCAATAACAATCCTGCAGCCCGATTAACATCGAATGGTGTAATTTATAGTATTGCTCGTAAAGAGTTGTGGCAAATAGGAGATTGTCAGGCTTTGATAAAAGGTAAGCATTACAATAATAACAAGGATATTGATGATATTATGGCTGATGCCAGAGCTGCCTATGATGAGGTAGCTTTATTACAAGGTGAAACTTTGGAGTCTTTAAGAATCAAAGATCCTGGACGTGATTTTATTCTTCCTTTTTTAAAGATACAAGGTGTATTACAGAATTATCATGGACACCCTTATGGCTTTCCTGTTATGGATGGCTTTGAAATAGATATGAATCAAGTGATTGTTGTTCCGATTGAGGCCGATGAGATTATATTAGCATCAGATGGATATCCTAATCTTTTTGATACATTAAAAGAATCTGAATTCTTTCTTAAAAAGGTTATTAATGAAGATCCTATGTTGATTCGTTTGTTTAAGTCAACAAAAGGCGTGCAAAAAGGACAGGACTCTTTTGATGATAGGGCTTATGTAAGGGTAAAATTTGAATAAGACCTATTTATATTATAACCGAGAGATATACAAAACAAGAACAGCTATCCAATTTTGGATAGCTGTTCTTGTTTTGTATATCTCTTATATTAATTATGCTTTAGTATTGCAGTAAATTTAAACTCGTATTTCATCTTTGAAGAGGGTCTTGGTTGCCAATCCGAATCTTGAATATAGAATATAATAGAATTGGTTCCTTTAACTAGTTCGTAGCCTACAGTTTCGATGTATTGAATGTTAGATTCATCAACCCAGGTTCTTACATAAGGTAAGTTAGTCTGTATTTCAGAACCTTCCTCTTTCCAAAATGTGGATACTACAATCGCAGCATCATTGTATAGAGTTTGGTCAAAATCCTTAAGAGTTGCTGTAGCCTCATACCTACTCAAGTCAGCATTCCATATCCACTGTTCAGCATTGATTATGGGATATGACTGATATATATCAGTGGAATCGTAGTAATCGGTGTAATATTTATCCTCTCCACATGCGCTGAATAAGGTCGTTGCCGATAACAATAAAATAATAATTTTACCTATTGTAGATAGTTTTTTCTTCATATTTGGTTTCATTAGTGTTATTTCACAAACGTATGTAAAAAAGATGAAAAAAGAAAAGCATTTAAGATTTATTCTTAAATGCTTCCTACCAGGGTGAAAGACGGGGCTCGAACCCGCGACCTTCGGAACCACAATCCGACGCTCTAACCAACTGAGCTACGATCACCATCTTGCTATTGCGGTGCAAAGATAGTTATTTTATTATTCGATGCAAGACCTTTTGCTGAAAAAATCGCATGGATAAAAGAAAATATTACCAATCGAATAGGTTTAATTGAATACCTCCTTTAGGCTTATCCGGCTTTTTTGCTTCGCCGGAAACAGTACGTCCACCATACAAATATGAATCATCTCTCTCTTTCTGAATAACTTTGTCAAAGTTATCATTAGGCGTAAATCCTCTTTCCATTTCCAATGATACTTTAGACAGATTGCGTAAAGCCTCGGATTTCTCCTTGTCTCCTAGCTTAGCCAGATGTATGGATTTATCGAAGACTTCAATTGTCTCATCATAAACAGAGGTAGGAACCGGAAACGGATGTCCGTCTTTTCCTCCGTGAGCGAAACTGAAACGAGCCGGATCGCTAAATCGGGAGGGGGTACCGTGTATAACTTCACTTACCAATGTCAATGACTGAATAGTGCGGGGGCCGACACCTTGCAAGAGCAGTAATGATTCAATATCGGTTATGTCTGTATTATGAGCCAAAGCGAGAGTTGCACCTAATCGTTTTAGTTTGACATCCTTTGCTTGTACTTCGTGTTGGCGTGGCATTATCAGTGAGATCTCCTTAATCAGTTTATCCGGATTTTCTCTGGTAAGATCAAGAATCCCTCTTTTTAGAGGTTGGGCATTTTTATCAGTCAGGTTTAATATCAGACCTTGATTCTTTCCGTATATAGAAGTATGAGGTTCTTCTGTAAATGATTTCACGGCAGCAGACATCCAATGATATCTGCGAGCCATGCGTTCGTTTTGATTCATTCCTTGCTGAACAACTGCCCATTCTCCTTCTTTGGTCACTATGAATGAATGCAGATATAGCTGAAATCCATCCTGTATGGCGGTATTATCGACTTTGGCTGATAATCGGCTCGCTTTTACCAGTTCATTCCCATTTAGCCCGGTTCTGTCAGCGATATTCAGTAATTCATCAGGTGTTTGCCGTGAAGCATTACCACGCCCTCCGCAGACATAAATACCTAAGTCCTGAGATCGTTTATTGATTGCCTTCTTTAGGGCATTCATCACAGAGGTTGTAATGCCCGATGAATGCCAATCCATACCCAGCACACAGCCTAACGACTGAAACCAGAAAGGGTCACTCATTCTTTGCAGTAAAGCCGTTCGTCCATATTCCATAATGATGGATTCTACGATAGCACCACCCAACTGCATCATGCGTTGAGCAAGCCACGGTGGAACTGTTCCATAGTGTAATGGCAGATCGGCATGTCCTCTTTTCATATTGCTAAGGTATATTATTTAGCTTGTACAGATCGGGTATTTCATTAATATTTATCGAAATCCTTTTATTTTAGCCTAAAGCAGTTTACTTTTGTAAGTGAATGAAACCGAAACAGAAACAGAAGACATCTGCAGTTATTCGCTCTAAGCAGGCTAATTTTTCGTTAAGTGACGAAGAGTATAGCTTGATGTGCCAGTATATGAAGAAATACAAGATATCCAATAAATCTCGTTGGCTGAGAGAGACTATAATGACCCATATCTTGAAGAATCTGGAAATGGACTATCCTACACTCTTTGGAGAAAATGAAATGCGCCGATGATTAATCAGGTACTAGGTGATGAATACTTTATGCGCCAGGCCTTGAATGAGGCCAGACAAGCTTTTGATCGGGACGAAGTACCTATCGGAGCTGTTGTGGTATGCCAGAATCGTATTATAGCACGGGCACACAATCTGACCGAAACATTAAACGATGTAACGGCTCATGCCGAAATGCAGGCTATTACCGCTGCAGCCAATGTCTTAGGTGGAAAATACCTGACAGACTGTATTCTTTATGTAACCGTAGAACCCTGTCCTATGTGTGCCGGAGCATTAGGCTGGTCACAAATACCGAAGATTGTCTATGGTGCTCCCGATGCAAAGAGAGGATATACAGGCATTGCACCTAAAGCCTTACACCCCAAGACCCAAATCATAGGCGGAATCATGGAACAGGAATGTGCACAGTTGATGCAGGACTTCTTCAAAGGTAAGCGTTGATGTTTATCGTATAAACACCCATTCGCTGTCAGTAGATAAGAAAGCTGCGAATGTATATCCTTCACTATCGAACAATTGTATTTCTTCCGGATTCTCGATTTGCTTTTGAATCACATAACGAGCCATCATTCCCCGAGCTTTTTTGGCATATACAGTAACCTGTTTGAAGCCTTGTGATGTTTGTTCCTTAAATACAGGAGTAATTATCTTGAGGTCTTTCGGAAGTTGCTTTTTATCTATGACTTTGCTGTACTCATTCGATGACAGGTTGAGCCATACCTTATTGTCTTCATTCAGCCTTTGGTTAAAGTATGCTGAAATATCCTGTTTCCAGTAATCATATAAATCTTTCCCTTTACTATTTGCCAGTTTGGTCTGCATTTCCAAACGATATGGCATTATCATATCCGAAGGCCGTAAGGCTCCATATAATCCCGACAGAATAACAAGATGCTGTTGAGCAAATTTCCAATCATTATCATCAAAAGTCGCAGAATTGAGTCCCGTATAAGCAATTCCGTTATAGGCCGCTGCCGCCTGCTTCCGGGGAGAAATATCCATATCGAAAGAATGTATATACTGATATACTTCCAAAGCTTGTTTCGGGTTGATCTTCATTAAATGACCGATTTCGGTAACCTGAAGATCTTTCAGTATATCATTCAACTCCATTGCTTCGGAGATGAAGGTCGGTTCGGAATATTCCGTCGTCGAAACTTTTGGCGAAAAATCGAGCACCTTAGCCGGAGAAAGGGTTATTATCATTCTATATATATGCAATTGTTAAAGGTGACAAAGGTAATAAAAGTAACAGATTTTTTTACTTTGCCAATGTGAACAAGAACTCCAATCCTCCTTTCGAGAACTTGCGGGCATGTATTTCTCCTTTATGCAGCAGAACAGCATTTTTTACGATGGATAAACCCAATCCCGAACCTCCGGTTTCGCGGGTACGTCCTTCATTTACACGATAAAAACGTTCGAAAAGCCGGGCTAGATGTTGTTCTTCAACACTTTTTCCTGTGTCGTAATAAGAAAGATATACATACTTGTTATCCTGCATGTAATCTTTGATATGTATTTCAATGTCTTTTCCTCCGTAATTGATGGAGTTATCCATCAGATTGCGGAATATCGAATACAACAGGGTTTCGTTTCCGTGTATTGTTATATACGGTTTTACATCTATAAATAGCGTTATGTTGTTATTGCTTAATCTGTCTGTGAGGTCAATGCGGACTTCGTTTATAACCTGTACCAGATTGATTTTCTCCATGATGAATTTATCGGATGCTTCTTCTATCTTGCTCAGCAGGCTGATGTCATCAATCAGGTTTGATAAACGTATAGACTGAAGATAAGCCCGTTGGATGAATTGTTCCTGACGCTCTGCTGGTAGTTTCTGATCTGTAAGAGTTTCAAGAAATCCCCGTAAACTTGTTACCGGAGTACGCAGTTCGTGAGCTATATTGTTGGTCATTTCCTGCTTTAACAAGCGGTTTTTCTCTACTTTGGTTATGTCACGGATGGTGACTTCAAAACTCTTGTCATCGAATATGATTACCTGCAGATTGAATGTCTTGCCGTTTCTTTCGATCTGAAAAGCAAAATGATTCTCTCCTGTATGCCGTGCTGCAAAAAAGTCTTCGATAGGATGCAGTGCCTTATCTTCAAATATATTGTCGATATCGAATATCGGTCTGTCTACTATCTGGTTCAGATTTTGCAGAAAATGAGAATTAGCATATATTTTTTCTCTTTTAGGAGTAAAGATACATAAGCCTGTTTCGGAATACTGAAAATGCTGGATAAGTTTTTCCCTTTCCAGTTCAACAGCCTGCTTACTCTCTTCCCTGAAGTTGAAAATATCCACTAGTTCTTTTCCCATTTCTCCTAACTCGTCATCCGGAAAGTTGATATTTGCCGGTAGAGGTTGGTCGTTTCTTAAACGGGAAATGATGTTTCTCAGTTTATTGATAGATTTGTTGAAACGGCCGGCAACCAGGTTTAACAGAATAAATACTAAAACGAATAGTGTCAGAACTATATATATAAAGAAGTTATCAGGTTTCAGGATGTTTTGCACCTGTACGTCATATGGCAAGGCAACACGGATAAAATAATTGTTGAAGAACTTCGCATAATAAAGGTATTCGTGATTTAGCGATGCAGACATGCGGATATTTGATCCATAATCCTGATAAAGAGCTTTCATTATCTCTGGCCTGTCGAGGTGGTTGTTCAGGCTTTTCAGATCGTGAGTGTCTTTTTCATAAAAGACTTTGCCTTCGGCATCTATAAGAGTTACGCGCAGATCAGAAGGCAGTATCTTTATAAGCGGAGATATTGCAATCGTATCGTTCGCTACAAGGTGGTTCTGCCCGATATATTGATGAATAACTTCTACATAGCCATCAAGCTGAGATTCGAGAGCCTCAGTACGATATTTGCGTTCTTCCCGTTGCTCGGATATGATAATACATACCGAGAATACAGCAAATATGATAAATATAAATCCGAACAGCCTTTGCTTATATGTTAGTTTCATTAAGTAACTGTTATTAAAATAATCAATAGGTATATAACCTTAAATATTTGCATTGAAGTTATAACCGTACCCTGTACGGTTTACTATGTTTTCGCCGTATTTTCCTATTTTCTTTCTTAACCGGGCTATATGTACATCTACTGTCCGGTCGAGAACAACTCCGTCTCCATCCCATGCTTTTGATAGAATCTCAGAACGAGAGAATGTCTTTTCGGTATTCTTAGCCAGTAATACCAATATGTTGAATTCGGTTTTTGTAAGGTCGATAAGCTGTCCGTCTATCGTAACGGTTTTTAATTTCATATCTATTTTCAGACTGCCGAATGATAGTCCGTCTTCGGCTGCGGCAATATGCTTTAGTTCGCTGCGTTTCAACACCGATTTGACACGTGCTATGACTTCTTTAATCGAAAATGGCTTGGCTATATAATCGTCTCCACCGATGGAAAAACCCGTAAGCATATCATTTTCGGTATCTCTGGCTGTAAGAAAGATAATCGGAATTTCATTTCCTGTTTTACGCAATTGGTCAGCCATTTTGAATCCTGATACCCCCCCCATCATTACATCAAGCAGGATAAGCTGATGATCGGGGCGAAGCTTCTTCATTGCTTCTTCTGCCGAATCTGCCAGATCGATCTGATATCCTTCGTTTTCAAGATTAAACTGGAGTATTTCCCGGATATCTATTTCGTCATCCACTATGAGGATTGATATTTCTTTAGTCTTTGTTTCCATGTCTTATATCCCTTCCTTCTGTAAGGTAAATGGTTGATTCGCAAATATTAGTCGCACTATCTCCGATTCTTTCGAGATTGTGGGCAATAGAGTTTATATTGATGATATTTCGCACCTCGTCTTCGGTCAGGCTTCTTCCCGAAAATGATGTCTGAGTAGAACGGCTTACATCGTGAAAAAGTTTATCCACTTTGTCATCTTCTTTTATAACTTCATAAGCAAGAGCTGTATCTTCATTTGTAAATGAGATAATCGCATTGCGTAACATCTCATCTACATACTGAAACATCTTGCTTAGCTGTTTTCGTTCTTCTGTAAATTCGGCAAGGTTGAGGTTTGTTTCTCTTGAGTAGTGTATAATATTGAGAAGCATATCTCCCACACGTTCGAGGTTGGTGGTGATATCCTGATAAGTGACAATACGTCTCAGATCGGCTGCCTTTGGTGTAAACTGAAATATAGAGTATACAACCTCTTCCCTGATTTTAATTTCCACACGGTCTATAATCAGTTCATTGGATTCAGCTTCTTCTTCTAATGACTCGATTCCTCTGTCCAGCATCAACTTGGCGGATAGTTGTAATTGCAGTAATACTGTTTGCGAAAGCAGCTCAAAATCATTAAGCAATACCTTGAGTTGTTTCGACTTCATATTTGTGGTCATATCGTCTTTTTTTTAGAGTCTGTTTTACAGTGTTTTAATACTAAAAGGTTACAAAAGTAACTCTGCATTTGTCTTTTCTAGGTTGTTTCTTTTTATCCCTCTGTCCCCTGAAGGGGATTTCATTGTCTTCGAAAAGCCCCTTTAGGGTTTTTGGGTCATTTTGTCAAAAAGGTAACAAAAGTTACATATAAATTATTACTTTTTCGTATGTTTCCTTTTTCTCTGTTTTTGTATGATCTGATTTCTTCAGAACCTTTTTGTATAGATAAATTTTCAGAGATCTCTTTTATCCGAATACCCCGGTCAGATAATCCTCCGTACGTTTATCCTTAGGCTTGGTAAACATCTGTTTGGTTGTATCATATTCAACCAAATGCCCAAGATACATAAACATCGAATTGTCTGATATACGAGCAGCCTGAGACATATTGTGAGTTACTATTACAATTGTATAATGCTCCTTCAGTTCCAGAATCAGGTCTTCGATACGGTTTGTCGAGATTGGATCAAGTGCTGATGTGGGCTCATCCATCAGAAGTACTTCGGGTTTCAGTGCTATTGCACGTGCTATGCAAAGCCTTTGTTGCTGACCTCCCGATAAGAAAGTACCCTTCTTAGAGATTGAGTCCTTTACTTCGTCCCAAAGAGCCACACTTCGCAAGCTGTTTTCAACAACTTCGTCTTTTTCAGACTTGCTTAACTTTATATTATTCAGTTTATAACCGGCCAGCACATTGTCGAAAATACTCATCGTCGGAAATGGATTGGGGCGTTGAAACACCATTCCTGCCAGACGGCGGACTTTCATCGGGTTCATTTTGAAAATATCTTCTCCTTTGAGTAGTATTTCCCCTGTTGTTTTGATTTCAGGATATAAGTCATGCATCCGATTGATGGCCCGCAACAAAGTACTCTTTCCGCAACCTGAGGGTCCCATGATAGCGGTTACGGTATTTTCTCGGATATTGGCACAGACATCTTCTACCGCTTTTTTTTCGGGCGTATAAGAGACTGATACATTTTTCAGTTCGAGGATATATTTGTCGTTATTCGTATTTACTGTATTTTCCATCTTTTTGAAATGCGTTTTGCTAATATATTGATGCTCAAAACCAAGAAGAGCAATAATAGTGACGATGTCCAGACTAACGGAGCCAGATTGGGATCGTTGTAAAATTCCCAGATCAGCAGCGATATAGCACTCGTCGGTTGGGTTATGTTCCAGTTTACAACCGAAGCACCCAATACTGTTACCAACAGGGGAGCTGTTTCTCCCATTACACGGGATATGGCAAGCAGTGATCCTGTAAATAATCCGCTGAAAGCCGAAGGTAATAATATTCTGATAATAACTGAACTGTATGAGCCGCCTAATGCAAGTCCTGCTTCTTTTAATGATGTAGGCAGCATCTTAAGGCTTTCTTCTGTTGAGCGGATAATCATCGGAAGCATCATTATCGCGAGAGAAATACCTCCTGCCAGAGCCGAATAGCTGTACATCGGCTTTACAACCCAGGCATAAACGATTATACCGATTACTATTGACGGAATGCCCTGCAATAAGTCAGACAGACTCCGTATAAGTTTACTGAATGTCCCTTTTGGATTTTCGGCTAGATATATGCCAGTGCAGATTCCGACAGGTATAGCCAATATAATAGAAATAGCTAATATAAGCAGTGTGCCTGTTATTCCGTTAAGAATACCGCCCGGAATAGGATCATTGCTTATCTTCGCAAGCATTGCATCCATCGAAGTGGGGGATACTTCCGTAAATAAGCTGATGTTGAATTGTTTATATCCTCTTTTCAGTAATTCCCAAATGATGAGGAACAAAGGTATCATAGTAATACCGCTCAGCCCGCAAACTGTGTAAAAGAATAGCTTGCTTTTGTATTGCCTGTATTTTGATGATGAAAAGATTGTCTTTTTCATTTGTTTACAAGTTTCATGATATACTTAGCTACAAAGTTTATACTGGCTGTGATTAAGAACAGTAATAACCCGATAGCCATCAGAGAGCTAAGTTTCAGCCCATCGGCCTCCCCGAATTGGTTCGCAATGATACTGGCCATAGTGTTGCCTGTATCTCCCAGAGCCATTGGTATATTGTTTGTATTACCGATAAGCATCGTTACCGCCATTGTCTCACCCAGTGCACGTCCTAATGCAAGAACATAAGCTGCCGTAATTCCCGAAATGGATACCGGAATATTAACAGTGCGGATTACTTCGAGCTTGGTTGCTCCCAGGCTATAAGCAGCCTCTTTTAATTCATTCGGAACCATCGATATAAACTCCGTACTTAATGATGAAGCGTAAGGGATTATCATTATCGCCAGTATTATTGATGCCAATAATACACCGAATCCCTGTGCACTGACTCCCATATCTATCATAATAGGACGTAGTACATAAAATCCCCACAATCCGTATACGATAGATGGTATTCCGGCAAGTAGATCTACAATGGCACTAACAACTGATGCAACCCTGCTGCCTTTGAAATATTCGCCGTTGAACAATGCGATGGACAGAGAAAAAGGTATACAAAAGAACAATGCAAGAAGTGACGTTATGAGAGTTCCTGTAATGAAAGGCAATGCTCCGAAATCATTATTAACCGAATCCCAATGGGTAGAGGTTATAAAGTTAAAGAACCCAAATGCCGAGAATGTATTGATACTTTGTGAAACCAAAGCATAAACAACACCCGCCGTCAACAAGAGTATCAGGCTGGATGCTGTAAATAGTATGGCTTTAAATATTTTGTCTTTCATTTCAACAATTTTGCTTGACAAACTTATTTAATGGGTTGTCCGTCAAAAGTCATTGACTTGATTATCGCGTCTGTTTTTTCTACAGCTTTAGCAGATAGCGGGGCATAATGTGTTTTTATTGCCAGATCCTGACCATCTTTGCTGATAATGAATTGAAGTAGTGATGCTAGTGTTTTAGCTTGTTCTACAGTACGTTTGTTATAGTTTTGCTCTTTATACACGATGATCCATGTAAATGTGCTGATCGGATAAGCTTCGGGATTGTTTGAGTTTGTTATGATCAGACGGGTGTCATCAGGAATTTCAGTTTCTGCAGAAGCCGATATACTCTTGTCGTTTGCCGCAACAAAGTTACCTGAACTGTTTTGCAATAGTGCAGAAGGTATATTCAGTGCTAAAGCATATTCAGAACCGATGTAGCCGATAGAGCCTACTGTTTCTTTAACGATGCCTGCAACGCCGGGATTACCTTTTGCTGCAACACCAAATTTAAATTTGATCGATTTTCCTGTGCCCAGATCTTTATTCCATAGAGAATCAGTTTTAGACATGTATTCAGAGAATACCGATGTTGTGCCGCTGCCATCCGAACGGTAAACGGGAGTGATAGCCTGATTAGGTAAGTTCAGTCCCGGATTCAGAGCTTTGATTTGTTCATCGTTCCAGTTTGTGATCTCGCCTCTGTATATTTTAGAGATAAGAGCTGAGTTAAGTTTCAGATCTTTAATCTCGGGCAAGTTATAAGATACAACTACTGCACCCAATGCTGTAGGGATATGCAATACATCTGACCCCATTTCCTGCAATTCTTTGTCGGATAAGAATACATCTGTTGCTCCGAAATCAACTGTCTTGTCTTTAAGGCTTCTTATTCCACCTCCGCTGCCTACAGCTCCGTAAGTAACATTGCTACCCGATGTTTCGGTAAACTTTTTGAACACCAGATTGTAATACGGTGCAGGGAAAGTTGCTCCGGCTCCTGAAAGTTTTGGAGACGAATTACAGCTTGTAAGAGCTATTACTGCTGCTATTGCTATAAATAATAAGTTTTTCATAATTTTTGTTTCTAACTTGATAACAATATTTAATGATCTATTTTGTCTGTTTTATGTAATCAGAGTAATAAAAAAGTCTCATGCTTTTTTCTGATGCAATGTTATTGTAGAAATATAACAAGTTAACGACGATTTAGTTACGTTTCTGTTAAGAATAGTTCTTATAAATTAAATTCCACGCTTACAAATAGATATTGTTCCGACTTGTTCCTATCGGGATTGATGTTTCGGAAATTCGGCGAAATTTTCAGTTGTTTTACCGGTTGGTATTCAACTCCGATAATCATTAATTGCCCGTCTAGACTGTTCCATGGCGATGTGAAGTTCTCAGGAGTCTTTGAGTCCATAAGATCGTAACGTCCGTATAATCTCCACTTGTCGGCAATCTTTCCGGATGCGTACAGCGAGTATCCGTAATAGTCCTTGTCTTGTATAAAGCCTTTGTTGAAGACCCTGTTGTACTCTGCTCCTGCCGAAATAACAGAATTTTGGTATCCTGCGAAAAGAGCTATTGATTTCTGATCAGAATACTTGCCTTCTGTAACATTCGAGGGTAATGCGTCTCGCATATCTTCTCCGTCATTATAGATGTCTGCATATATCCGGAATATCGTATTTTTGAGGGGTTTTATGCTTAGGCCTGCCGCATATCGGGTACTATTGTTTTGTTCTATTTTCTTGTAACCTTCGCCATTTGTCAGGCTGATATCGGCGGAGAGAAAGTCGTTGAATTTGTATTGTGCAGTTACACCCAGATCGACACTGGGAGCCATTTTATTCAGGTCTTGAAATGATTTCAGAACATACCGGTGTTTCCAGTAGCTTTCCTGCATGCTGAATTGAAGGAGACCTATTTCCCCTACACTGATATCGAAGCCTCTGTCTTGCCAACGGATAAACGCATTGCGAAGATAAACTTCGTAACTTCCTTTATCGTTTTTTCCTGATGCTCCATCTATTATAACCTGAGCCTGAAGGGTAGGGGTGATCTGATAACTGTATCCTAGAAATGCACGGGTGATATCGAATCCTGATTCGTTATTGACCGAACCGAATCCTTTGCTGTAATCAAAGAAACTGCGGGCTATAATACGCCCTGATGGTTTAAAAGTAGTGGTGTCTTTTTCTTGTGAAAAACTTTGAGTTGCGAATGCCAGCAGCATTACAGCAACCAGAAATAAATTAAGTCTTCGCATTTATTCAATAATATTTGATTTATTGCAAAGAAACAATAATATAATCTCTTTTAAGCTACTTTGGTGTTACGAAACAGTTAACATTAAAATTGAGTCGATAATACTTCAAGAGCCTCTGCTACAACAAAATTACTGCCGCCGATAAATAGGACATCTTTTTCTGAAGAATCTGCAATAGCAGTTTCTACAGCTTCTTTGACAGAATGAAAAGTTTTACCCGACAGTCCGTGATTTTCGCCTAGTTTCGCTAATTCCGTTTCTCCCATGGCACGCGCAATATTAGCTCTTGTAAAATAATAGATAGCAGATTTGGGCAGAAGGTCGAGAACATGGCTGATGTCTTTGTCGCTTACCATACCGATGACTATTCTCAGATGATCAGAGGGTTCTGATGAAAGTTGTTCAGCCACATATTTAATGCCTCCGACGTTGTGTCCGGTATCACAGATAATTTTCGGGTTTGCTTGTTTTACGATCTGCCATCTACCCATCAGTCCGGTGAGTTCGTTTACCATGCCGAATCCGGAGTATACGGACTGTATGGTTGTGTGTATACCTTGCTTGCGGAGAACATCTACGGTACACAAAACCGTTGCCGCATTCTTTATCTGGGGTAATCCTCCCAGTTCTCCTTTCAGATTAGGGAAAGCATCTGTTTGAAATAGCCACGAGCCGTTGTCTAGCTTATCTGCAGCATGAATAAGATGCTGGTCTTCGGCAAAGATAATAGGTGCATCTTCCGAGTCTGCCTTATCCTGAAATACTTTCCGAACTTCGCCTTCCGCTTCACCTATCACTACCGGTATGTGAGGCTTTATGATTCCTGCTTTTTCATATGCTATTTTAGGTAACGTATCACCCAGAAACTGGGTATGGTCGAGACTAATGTTAGTGATAACAGATACTATTGGCGTAATAATATTCGTGCTGTCCAGCCTTCCTCCTAACCCTACTTCGATAACTGCTATATCTATCTCCTGATTGGCAAAATAGCAAAAAGCCATCATCATTGTCAGTTCGAAAAATGAAGGATGGATGCTCTCGTAACTATCCTTATGTTTTGCTACGAAATCAATAACATATTGTTCCGATATTTTTTGACCGTTTACTCTGATCCGTTCTCTGAAATCGACCAGATGAGGAGACGTGTACAAGCCGACTTTATAACCCGACTGCTGCAATATTGCTGCTAATAAGTGAGACGTGGAACCCTTTCCGTTAGTACCGGCTACGTGTATGGTTTTATATCGGCTATGTGGGTGGTCGAAATATTTATCTAATGCAAGGCTGTTGTCCAGCCCTTCTTTGTATGCGCTGCCTCCTATGTTTTGGTAAACAGGCAATTGGTTGTACAGATATTGTACGGTTTCCTGGTAGTTCATTTTATAACAAAGGTGTAAATAACCGTAGAAACGATTCCGCAAATCGTTTATAGCGGGGTCTCTTATTCCATGTCTCTAAATCGATTGGTACCGAAGACTGCATATCTTTCAGAAAAATATCTTTAGCAGTCAGCGTTGTATCTCTATTATATATAAAGGCATCAATTTCAAAATTATGCTCAAAACTCCGTACATCCATATTCGCTGATCCCGTGATAGTGAGGGAGTCATCTATGACCATCAGTTTAGAATGTAAAAATCCTTCGGTGAAGAAATATATCTTGACCTTCGACTCCAGAAAATCTTTGATGAATGACATTGATGCTATCTGTACAAAAGTCGTGTCGGACTTCTCGGGAATCATTATCCGTACATCAACACCCGACATGGCTGCGGTTTGCAATGCCAGCATCAAAGCATCTGTTGGAATAAGATACGGAGTTTGTATATAAACATACTCTTTGGCATTGGTTATTGCCTGAAACATCCCCTGATGTATTTCTTTAAACTCTCCGGTAGGTCCGCTTGTCGCAATCTGCATCAGATTGTCTCCCTTGGTTTCTAGCAGCGGGAAATACTTGTTTGATACCAGAAATTCGTTTTGAGAAGCATACCAGTCTATCACAAAAGATATTTGGAGCCCGTGAACGGCTTTGCCCTCGAGCTTGAAGTGGCTGTCTCTCCATATTCCAGTACCATTTCCTTTGATATATCGGTCTGCGACATTCATCCCACCCATAAAACCTATCTCTCCGTCTATAATAACAACTTTCCGGTGATTGCGGTAATTAACACGGCTGGTAAGTATCGGGAATGCGACTTTAAGGAAAGGTGTAACCTGTATTCCGGCAGCAGCCATTTCTTTATAAAATGTTTTCTTGGCTTTCCATGCCCCCATCGCATCATACAGTACTCTTACCTCTACCCCTTCTTGTACCTTTTCTATCAGGAGATTTCTTAATTTATGACCGATCTCATCGTCCATAAATATATAATATTGAATGTGTATGTGCTTGGTTGCTTTTTTTATTTCGGTGAAAAGTGAATCGAATTTAGTCGCCCCGTCGCTGTAGAAAGTAATATTGCTTCCTCCGTAAAGCGGACAGTCGTTTAATTTATTGAGAAGGTTTATTAATCCTTTGTATTCAACCGGAGTATTTAGAGTTTCTTTCAATTCGATACGCTCCAGAGTCTTTCTATTCAGCTTTTTATGCATCTTTCGTGATATAAGCCGTTGTTTTCTGTGATCTTCCCCGAAAAAGTAATAGAAAATAAGTCCGACTAAAGGTAAAAGAAGAAGTACCAGTACCCATGATATGGTTTTCAAAGGATTACGGTTTTCCGAAATTACCACGATCACCACCCCCAGTGCCGTAAAAATATACAGTAGCTGGAATACAAGAATGAAATTGTTAGCCGAAAATACTTCTAACAAAGGCTTTAAATCGATTTTTAATAAAAATTCATTCAATGCAGTAGTAAATAATTAAGTAAATGAAAGTATTTAAATATATATTAAGTTATAACAGACTCAGGTTATTATACTTGCCAATGCAGTAAACAGGTCTGATGTCTTAACCCTGCTGATCGAGTAATCTCAGTAAATCTTCCCTCAATATATTTCTATCCCAAGAGTATGTGTTGTCGCTAGCTTCTATATATGTAACAATGTCGAGGGCAACGTGCAGTTGGTATATGTATTTAATATCGGAAATATTGTACTTGTTTAAAAGAAGTTTGGCGTATTGTTCCAATAGGTCAGGATCTTTTATTTTGTCTGTTAGTTCACTGGCCGTATCAGATTGTGTTGTGTTGAAGTTTGATTGAAAAAAGGCCATACAATCATTGATTATTTCTTTTTCCTCAGTAGGGTTCTCTCCTTCCTGAGCCTGTTTAAGTTGTTGAAGTTTTGCGAAAAACTCTTCAATCAACTTTATTAAATAATCTTTTTTGCGTTGCTGAATCATTCTAATTAAGTGATGATTAATAAAACCTATCCCCTAAAGGGAACTATCCCTGCTTTAAAGTCCCCCTTAGGGAAGTTAAGGGATCGACACTTATTTCATAAGATTAATCCTTTTCCGATCAATAAACAAACAAATAAATATTCCGACTGTATAGCATATCATATCTCCCCAACTGAAAGATGAGCCAATGACTATCCGCATTATTTTGTTGTCTTGCAAATGCAATATTTCGACCAGATTAAAATATTGTCCTATTTCTATGGCATAAGCAAATAACAGAGTGCCGATACCGATATAAAGAGGATTGGTGTAAATAAATGCCTTTGCGAGATAATAAATCATGATTACCACTAATATGTCTCCACCATAGGGGCGGATAATATTGTCTTTTATAAAGATGGCAATAATTACTTCTATAGCAAATATAAGTAAAAAAATTAAAAAGGATGTTAGATGAAATCTGAATTTGAAAAGAGTGTTATTTTCTGTATTTGCCATTTGTTTCGTCTTCAAGTATATTTAGGTACGATTTGTACCTGCTTTCGCTGATGTAATGATTTTCCACAGCTTCACGTACTGCACATCCGGGCTCGTTGATATGTATGCAGTTATTGAATCGGCAGTCGTGCGAAAATTTGAATATTTCAGGGAAATAGTGTCCGATTTCTTCGGGAACCATATCTACCGTACCGAATCCTTTTATTCCGGGAGTATCTATGATAAATCCTCCTTGAGCCAGTTCCATCATTTCGGAAAATGTAGTTGTGTGCATTCCCTTACCGTGATAGTCGGATATGGCTCCGGTTTTAAGCTTCGATTCTGGAACCAGAGCATTGATCAGTGTTGATTTTCCTACGCCCGAATGCCCTGAAAATAATGTGATCTTATCTTTCAGATTGCTTTTCAGTTCATCTAATCCTATATTGTTCAGTGCAGATATTTTATGGCATGGATAGCCGATGTAGCTGTATAGGTCTATGAGGGCATTCATGTATTCGGTTTCGTCTTCGTCGTATAAATCCACCTTATTGAACAGCAGGTTGACAGGAACCCGATAAGCTTCCGCAGATGCCAGAAAACGATCTATAAATACAGTTGATGTAATAGGTTTGGTTACTGTTACGATAAGGAAACATAAATCGAGGTTTGCCCCGATGATATGCGAATGCTTGGATAAATTTGATGACCTGCGAATGATATAATTCTTGCGGTCAAAAATTTCCGTAATGAGCCCTGTCCCGTCTTCATTGGCAAGAAAAGATACTTTATCGCCAACCGAAATAGGATTTGTACTCTTGATCTCTTTGAGGCGGAAATTGCCTTTCAGTTTACATTCTATATCTTTTCCTTCCTCGGAGCGGACAAGATACCAGCTTCCTGTGTTTTTTATAACCAGACCTGTCATCTGTATATTATCATTGTTTTTTTTAAGGTCACAGACCTATTTAGTGCTTTGGCAGGTATAATGCCCCAAGCTTGTTATAATATTGAAAATATATATTTAAATACTTTCATTTACTTAATAGAAGAAAACAGAGCAAAGAACCAAGAGGTCTCCTCTAAGCCCTTCACTCTGTTTATGGTTTTGTTACAATATAAAAAGTCCTGAGACCTTTATACTGTAAGTATTTCTTTTTCTTTTGCAGCAAATAAGTCTTCAATCATTTTGATGTATTTGTCATGGATTTTCTGGATAGATGCTTCTGCGTCTTTAGCCACGTCTTCGGGAGTTCCATCTTTCACCGATTTTTTTACAGCGTCAATTACATCACGGCGGGCATTCCGTACACTAATCTTTGCATCTTCGGCTTCTTGTTTCGATTGTTTAACCAGAAGCTTACGGCGTTCTTCGGTCAGCGGAGGAATAGACAAACGTATAAGTTCTCCGTTGTTATCGGGATTTAGTCCCAAATCAGAATTAATGATTGCTGTTTCGATTTCTCTCAACATATTTTTTTCCCAAGGCTGGATTATAATAGTACGTGCATCAGGAGTGTTTACCGAAGCTACACCTGTCAGAGGAGTAATGCTTCCGTAATAATCAATTTTGATACCGTCCAATATTCTCGGATTTGCTTTTCCCGCGCGGATATGAGCCAGTGATTCTTCAAGGAATTCAACTGAACTTAACATTTTTGCTTCCGCTTTTTGTTCTAACTCTTTTATATCTGCCATTTGTTGTAAAAAATTTACAATAAAATAATGTTTATTACTATCCTTAAAATAGGTATATAACCTTAGGCATGAACATAAGTTCCTATGTTTTCGCCTTTTATAACCTTAACGAGGTTCCCTACAGTATCCATATCAAAAACAACAATCGGAAGATTGTTTTCCTTGCACATGGTGGTTGCTGTCAGATCCATTACTTTCAAACCTTTGTTATATACATCGTCGTACGAAATCCGGTCGTATTTAGTTGCAGTCGGTTCTTTTTCGGGATCAGCTGTGTAAACACCGTCAACCCGTGTGCCTTTCAGCATTGCATCCGCTTCTATTTCTATACCCCGGAGTGCCGAGCCTGTATCTGTAGTGAAGAACGGATTACCAGTTCCGCAGGATATAATCGCTACTTCTCCGTTTTCCATTGCTTCTATTGCTTTCCATTTTGAGTAAAATTCGCCGATAGGTTCCATCCGGATCGCTGTAAGCACTCTGGCTTTTTGTCCGATGGCCACCAGAGCCGAACTTAGACCTAAACTGTTTATAACAGTTGCAAGCATTCCCATCTGGTCGCCTTTGACCCTGTCGTATCCTTTAGAAGCACCGCTTAATCCACGGAAGATATTTCCTCCTCCGATAACAATACTCACCTGAACTCCTAAATCGACTATCTGTTTGATCTGTGCCGCATACTCGTTAAGACGTTTTTCGTCAATACCGTGCTGCTTATCACCCATCAAAGACTCTCCGCTAAGTTTAAGTAAAACCCTTTTGTACTGTGCCATTAATCAGATATATAAAAATAAGTAACAGAAAATATTTTCGGCCTGCGACCTTAAAAATAGAAATTACTGATGCAAAACTAATAAAATTTGTATGACAATAAAAATCAAGGCAAGGTATTTGTATATTATCATACAATAAGAATTTAATGGTTTGTTGATAAGTGTTTATGACAATCAGTCAAATAACCGATTGTTCCGCTTTCGCAGGGGTGTATTGCATACGCCCGAAATAAATAAAAACAACAAATAGGCGACAATATGTCCCTGCGATGAACACGATTAAGTAATAGAACGTTAAATCGGTCTGAGACTTTAATCCAGTATCGGAATAATCAGCAAACAGACTGCGACCTTAAACAAACTGAAATTATAAACGTTAAATAGAAAAACATTAATTATATGGCTTTTATTGATTATTATAGCGTACTCGGGCTGTCGAAAACAGCTACTGCGGATGATATAAAGAAGGCTTACCGGAAATTGGCTCGTAAATATCATCCGGATGTAAATCCCAATAATGACGAAGCACATCAAAAGTTTCAGCAGATAAATGAAGCAAATGAAGTGCTGAGTGATCCTGAAAAAAGAAAGAAATACGACGAATACGGCGAAAACTGGAAACATGCCGAAGAATATGAAAAAGCCCGTCAACAACAATCGCAGCAAGGAGGATTCTCCGGTTTTGGAGATGGCGGCAGTGGGTATAGTTACAGTTTTTCGGGTGAGGATGGTGAATTTTCTGATTTCTTCGAATCTCTTTTTGGAAACAGAGGAGGGAGCAGAACCGGAAGCAGCCGTGGATTTAAAGGGCAAGACTTTAAGGCAGAATTACATCTGTCGTTGAGGGATGCTGCTCAAACCCATAAACAGACACTCACCGTAAACGGAAAAAACATACGGATAACCGTTCCTGCCGGAATTGCAGACGGGCAAGTCATCAAGCTGCCTAAGCAAGGCGGAAAAGGTACTAACGGAGGCCCCGACGGCGATTTGTATATCACATTCGTTATAGAAAATGATCCTGATTTTAACAGGGTAGGCGATGATCTGTATCATACTGCTTCACTCGACTTATATACTGCGGTTTTGGGTGGTGAAACAACCATAGATACGATTTCGGGAAAAGTAAAATTAAAAGTAAAACCCGAAACTCAGAATGGAACCAAAGTTCGCCTGAAGGGAAAAGGTTTTCCTGTTTATAAACAGGACGGACACTTCGGTGATTTATATATAACTTATTCGATACAGATACCGACCGATCTGACCGATGAGCAGAAATCATTCTTTCGGAAGTTGGCAGAATCTAAAAAATCATAACTATGGAAACAGGACTAATTATAATAGAAGAATATTGCAAAAACTCAAGAATAGAGTCTTCTTTCGTCAGTTTGCTGATAAATGAAGGGCTGATAGATGTTCAGGTAGCAAACGGACAGATGTATCTGTACGAATCGCAGCTTGCTGAGCTCGATCGGTTTGCTAACCTATACTATGATCTCTCGGTTAATGTCGAGGGTATAGATATTATTCATAACCTGCTGAAGAAGATGGAGAATATGGAGAAGGAACTCTACATTCTACGAAAGAGACTTCACGTGCATGATAATTTGTGGGAAGGAATCGACTAAGATCACTTAGTTTCCACCTCTTTATCATGTTCCTTTGCTTCTTTTGATAGCTCGGGGTAAGCCACACGGGAGTGGTATATAGTCATCAGCTTGTCTTTAAAGATTGATTTGGCCACCTCTATATCAGAAAAGGTTATCGGGGCATTTCTCAATAGTTTATCAGCCAATTGAGAGTCTATCAGCCTTTCTACCAGATTTGAGATAGATTCTTCTGTATATTCGGGAAGACTGCGTGATGCGGCTTCTATTGTGTCAGCCATCATCAGGATGGCTGTTTCTTTGCTGAAAGGATTAGGCCCGGGATACGAAAAGTCAGCTTCGTCTACGTCTTCATCGGGATGTTCGTTTCGATATGAATTATAGAAATATTTAACTTTTCCGGTTCCGTGGTGTGTTGCAATAAAGTCGATAATTTGTTGAGGTAAATTATACTTCTTGGCAATTTTAATTCCCTCCGCAACATGTCCTATAATAATTTGAGCACTTTCTTTATATCCTAATGCAGTATGCGGGTTCATTCCCGGAATCTGGTTTTCGGTAAAATATGCAGGATTTGTCATCTTACCAATATCGTGATACAGAGCTCCTGTTCTGACAAGCTGAGCATTAGCTCCGATACGCGATGCTACCGCTGCCGCTAAGTTAGATACCTGCATCGAATGTTGGAATGTTCCCGGAGCTACTTCCGATAGCTTTTGCAGAAGCGGTTTATTGATATTCGATAGTTCTATCATACTCACACCCGATATAAATCCGAAAGCTTTTTCGCACATGTATACCAGTAAGTATGCGAACATAACAAACATAAAGTTGATGCCGAAATATAAAAACATCAATGGATCTATTTGCTTGAAATCTCCTTTTAAGGCAAGTGTAACTCCTACATAAAGAGACGCATATGCCAGAAGTATAAAGAATGATGCTTTGATCAGCTGAGATCTTTCAGACAAGTCTTTCAGACTGAAAATACAGACAAATCCGATAGGTACTTGCAACATCAGAAATTCGTGCGGAAAAGGAACCATCAGCGAACTTATGAGTGAGGTGACAAGGTGAGTGATCATGGCTGTACGAGAGTCTATAAAGGTACGCACCATGATTGTTGCTATAGCAAAAGGTATGACGTATACATTTATGCCTGCCTTAAGAAACAGACTCGTGAGTATACAGAACAAGACAATCATGAGTAGCATAAACAGCACATTTCTCCGGTCGAGGTATTCCCGTATCCTGAAAAAACGCAGATAGGTCATGAATGCCATGATAAGAGCCGAAATAAGAATGATATCACCCAGAATCATCCAGTTGCGGCGTGTGCCTGAACCTTCTTTTTCCTCGGTCATTTTTTGCAAAGAGTTGAGCATGTGTACGGTTTTAGCCGTAACAATCTCTCCTCGGTCGATGATTTTTTGTCCCGCCAGTACATTCCCTTCTGCAAAAGGTATTCTCATCATTAGTTCGTCCTTGGCTTTCTTCGAAAGTTCAGTGTCTTGTATGATGTTGTCAAACAGATAGTTGTTGAGATTGAGCGATTGCAGTGTCTGAACACTCAATGTTGAAGGTGCATCGTTGATCAGCTTTTCGTAAGCAAGCTTCGATGTATAGAATGAATTTATCGCTCTGAGGTCGGCGATATTGTCATTACTAACCAGATATAGCTGCTTTAGACTGCTGTTTTCTATCTTTTCATATTCCGTAGCGGAAATAAGTCCGGTTGAATATATCTCACTCATTTTTCGTTGTACGTACGATATATATTCAGTACCAACGTTAGCAGCCTTCGCATCGTTTGTAAATATAGAGATCGATTGTTCGGCCCTTTTTTTATCCTGAGAATAATATCCTACATATTCACGCATGATACTATCCCGTTCGTGTTCTAGCTGAGCCTCCGGTTTATAGATAGGGAAATCGAAAGGGGCAGTAACTAAACCATACCGCCATGGTTTGCCTTCGCTTTCGTCATAACTGACCTTCGATTCGCGTGGGGCAAAATAAGCTATCAGTATTATTGCAAATACAAATAAAACAGGGGTTGGTATATTTACTTTTCTTTTCAGGATTTCCATATATCGTAGTCGGATTGGTTTATCAGCTTTTTAATAAAAAGTTAAAGTCGTCTTTAGAGGTCAGCTCCACAGTTTCTGTTCCCTGTTTGAAAATGCGGGCAGAACGTTCTCCTATCAGAGATAATTTGCCGTCTTCGAAATGCAGTATTGTAGATTCTCTTAATCCTACTACATAAATATCAGGGTTTTGTATCATAAACTCAGCTATTCTCATCTCTCTGGTTTCTCCGCCGTGATTGGAAGGGTTGTCATCAAGATAATGAGGATTTATCTGAAACGGTACGAGATTGAACGTTTCAAAACTTAAAGGAGCTATTATCGGCATATCGTTAGTGGTGCGCAGGGTAGGACAGGCAACATTTGAGCCGGCACTCCATCCTATGTAAGGTGTTCCCTTTTGTACTTTCTCGCGGATTAGATCTATCAGTCCGTTATCCTGTAAAGTACGAGTCAATTTCCATGTATTTCCTCCGCCTACCATGATGGCATCTGCATTGCGGATGGCATCTTGCGGATTATCGAATGTGTGTATGCCTTTAACTGTTAAGCCTACTTCGTTCAGGCTTCCGTTTACTTTGGCTGCATATTCATCGTAAGAGAATGTTACAGCAGCATAAGGCACGAATACTATATTTAAAGGTTTATCACCTAAAAATGACTTGATGGTTTGTTTAGGATATCCCAGATATGATTCTCCGGGGTTGGTTGAATTACTTAATAATAATAATCTCATAAATACTAACTGTTAAGGTCTCAGACCTTTTTATTTGTCTATTCAAGATAAGAACAATAGGGCGTTATAACTTTGAAACACGATATTAAATTCTTACTATTACTTACTTTTATTTTACAAAAATATATATAATATACTTGACTATGTGTATTTTGGTTTATAAAAGTTGCTATATCCGAGTCGGAAGGACTGCCCTATAGCTCTTTTTCATTATATTTGTGATAGATTCATTTAAAATTAAAGTATCATGGTAAAACATATTGTTTTTTGGAAACTCAAAGACGAGGCTAATGGTAATAACAAGGTTGCTAATGCCCAATTGATTAAAGAAAAACTCGAAGATCTGAACGGAAAGATAGAAGGCCTGGTAAAGGTAGAGGTCGGGATCAATTTTCTTGATTCTCCGGCAAATTACGATGTTGCTTTGTATTCAGAAGTAGCATCGAAAGAAGCATTGGATTTTTATCAAAATCACCCTCTGCATCAGGCGGTTCTTCCTTTTGTGAGAGAAGTGGTGTCGGGTCGTATTGCCGTTGATTATGAGATTTAAAGGTCTCAGACCTTCTTATTACCTTGGTAAGCGAAGATGTAATAGAAAACAGTTGTTAAGTTCGTAGGCCTATATTAAAAAGAAATGCAACACGAAGATATTATCCGCGATATACGTCGTCGATGCCGTATGGCGATGAATGGCATCGCTTCGGCAAGTATGAGAAGTCATGGATTAAATTATAAACTCAATTTTGGAGTTGATATAAAGAAAATAAAAGAGATTGCCGCTCGTTATGAGTCTGATCTGCAATTGTCAGAGTTGCTATGGCAGGATGGAACCCGTGAATTAAAAATTCTGGCTACGATGCTTTGTCCTCACGATGCTTGCACTAAAGAGTCTGCTTGTGAGTGGGTAAGGCAAATTCCTAATCAGGAGATAAGAGAACAGGTTTGTATTAACCTTTTCCAATCTTTGACATATGCTGATCAATTGGCATCGGAATGGGTTGTTGACAATGATTATGAAGTTCGTACAACCGGATATTGGTTATATGTCCGGCGGATATTGACAAAACAATTGACTCAAAATATAGATATAAGTGCTTTCGTATATCTTTGGGATGATGTAGTGTCTCCACAGGTGTCCCTGAGAAATGCAGCTTTGCTTTTTGCTAAAAATGCAGGCAAACAATCGGCTGCTATTGCCGAAGAGATAATGAGAAATCTGTCTAAGTACAAAGATTCCGAAGATGATTTTCTCCGTGAGATATATGACAGTATAGCGTTTGAGTTCGAATTTTTTTATCAGGGTTAATCGAATAGGTATTTGATTTCTTTGAATCCATATTTTCGGATGTCACCCCATTTTGTTTTCAGTACAAGAATCCCTGTTTCTTCGATATCGGCTATACAGGCAGAGAAAGTACCGTCTTTATCAGCAAAATTATAGAATCCCTCTCTTCGGTAGAGGGATTTTTTATATCGAGTTTTGATTTCTTCTCTATTGATCGGGGTGTTTAGCCCGGTATAATAATCATACAGGTTTTGCAAGATTTTTTTGAGTATGGCGGCTATATCGTAATTGATCCCGGTTATTTGTTTCAATGAAACCGGATTAGGGGCATTGCTTTTAAACTTGGTTTGGTTGATATTGATTCCGATGCCTAAAATGGATTGAGTGATATTATAACCCATAATGTCATTTTCGATAAGCATTCCTGTAATTTTTTTATCTTTCCAATAGATGTCGTTAGGCCATTTTATTGTAATATGGTCAGTATATTCGCTTAACACATCTCTTATAGCCAATGATGTGATCTGGGAGATTAAAAACTGATCCTCCGGTTTAATGTTTTTAGGGAAAAGCACCGTACTGAATGTCAGATTTTCTCCTTTTTCAGACTCCCATGAATTGCCTCGCTGGCCTCTCCCTGCTGTTTGGAATCCTGTATAAACGGTCGTTCCGTCGGATAGGGTATCGGTACCTATATTTCTTAAATAGGAACTAGTCGAATCCAATTCTTCTATATATATGATGGGTGATTCGAACATCTGTTATTCGTTTCTGAGATCGTTGTATTCTGTTTGTTTCTTTTTTGGAAGTTTTTTTATTACTTCATCAACCGAGTGCAATATCCAGCCTTTCAGGTCAGTGTCTTTTTTGACTTCTTCAATATAGACCGAGTTCCAGTATTTCTTATTACTATGGTATCCGGGGATTACGCATTCATGGTGTTCTCTCAATTCTATGGCATATTCGGAGTCGCACTTCAGGTTTATCATAAATCCCCGCTCTTTGCGATCAAGAGCCATAAAAGCGAACATTTTATCCATTACTTTGAACACTAATACCGTATCATCAAAAGGAAAGCACTCTTCCGCTCCTTTGACCGACAGGCAAAACTCCCGAACTTCTTCTATATCCATAATTTTATCCGTTTAACGGAGGAAAAAACGCATCCTCGATGTGAATAATCTCTGTTTGCTTTTTGTTGAAAATGATTGATATAACATCAAATCTTATTTGCAGGTTTGTTTCTTTGGTTTTCAGGTAATGATCGGCAGCAGCTACCATTCGCTTGATCTTGGCTTCCGAAACAGCAGTTTCGGGATTTCCCCAACGTTCCGAAGAACGGGTCTTCACTTCGACAAAAAGAAGAAAATCCTCACACGATGCCACAATGTCAATCTCGTGCCTTTCCCCTATCCAATTACGTTCGATAATAGTGTACCCATTATCGGAAAGGAAATCGGATGCAAGGTCTTCTCCTTGCTTGCCTAGTTTGTTATGCTGTGCCATTGTTTACAAAATAATAGAAATTTATCTTTTTGTCCAAAAATCTATATAACGTTGCGCTACGATATCTGTATTATGGTATTTCTCTACAAATTTACGGCTCATATTGGATAATATAGGAAGTTCCACCCTTTTCCGAACAATATTTTCGAGTTTTTGAGAAATATCTGTTTCATCAGGAAGTATATTTACAATTGGTTTAAGTTCCTCTTCCTCCAGAAGTGAGTACATCTCAGGTTCTGCACCGCTAACAGCAATCAATCCCTGAGCCATAGCTGTTAAAGCGTTCATTCCCGGCGTGTACGAATATATCTGATCCAACAATACATCCGATTGAGCCATAAGTTTTAGATATTCGGTGTTTGGAATATTCTCTGCTTTGTTAATTTCTACTTTATCCGAATACTTCTTCTCAATAAGTTTAGCACTTTTCAATAAGACGTCGGTGCCTTTCAATTGGTCTCTGTCTGATTGGATACCGATAAAGAAACGAACTTTGTCATCTTTCGTCCCTTTTTGTTTGAATGTTAGTGATGCAGTGTCTATAGGGATAGGTATATAGGATAATTTTTCAGAATAAAAAGGACGGTATGATTCATAATATTCATACAAGCATGATATAATTCCATCGCATGTTTCCGCAATATATTGATTTAGATATATTTTTTCTTTTCTTTTCCATTCTTCAGCCAGCATTCCGGCCATCTGTATATTTGTAGCCGTTGTACCTATAAAGTAATCGGAATATCGAAAAACTTTTTTGTCTAAACAAGCTTTTATCCAAAAATGATCAGTACCAAACGCTCCTAAAAAAACTTTGCCGTTCTTACGTTTCAGGTATTTATATAACCATAAATTACTTTCGGCACGCATATCTATAAATAATGGATTTTTGATCTGTACGATATCGTATCCTTTTAATTTATCTAGATTGTTATATATTGTCCACGTATATCTGAAACTGTCTGTAATATTATATCCTCTGCGGCTCAGGTCTATATCCCTTTTGTTATCCATCCACCTGCTGCCGTCCGAAGCTACGGTTACATCGTGTCCGAGCCGGCGCAGACCTTGTGCCAGCGTCCAATGTAAGTTGCTGCATTCTCCTAACAAAAGAATTTTCATCCGGTAAACAGTTACTAAGATTTGTTTTGGTCAAAGGTAAAAATTTTCCGATAAAACTATTCTGTTTATATTTATACCAGAAAACATGATTTGATGGCAAACGATAAAATAGACATAGTGATTCCATGGGTCGATTCTTCGGATCCTTTATGGCAAACTCAATTTAAGGAATACGTTTCTACCAATACGAATGGAGATTGTCATCCGATACGTTATCGGGACTGGGAGTTGATGCGGTATTGGTTCAGAGGGATCGAGCAGCTTATGCCATGGGTCGGAAAGATTCATTTTGTAACCTGTGGACATCTTCCTGAATGGATTGATCTGTCTAATCCTAAACTTAATTGGGTAAAGCATGACGACTTTATCCCGTCTTGTTATCTGCCCACTTTCAGTGCTAATACTATCGAATTGAATTTGCATCGGATCAAAGGGTTGTCGGATAAATTTATCTATTTCAATGATGATATATTTGCGCTTAGGCCGATTCCTGTTAGCCGATTTTTCAAAAAAGGACTGCCTTGCGATTTAGGGGTAATGACAGCTAAGCCATCAGACGGAGGAATTATTCATATGGCAATCAATGATCTGGATGTTATAGATAAACATTTCAGTAAGCGCAGGCAGATGAGTACGAATCTTATGAAGTGGTTTAATATTCGTTATGGTATTGGTGTAATCAATAATATATTGCTCGCTCCTTGGCGGGATTTTTCGGGTTTTATTGATCCTCACCTTCCGAATGCTTATTTGAAATCGACATTCGAAGAAGTTTGGGCTGCCGAACCCGACATTCTGGAAAAGACTTGTCTTTCTCGATTTCGTTCGAATGAAGATGTGAATCAGTGGCTTTTTCGTTATTGGCAGTTAGCTAAGGGTAATTTTTATCCGGCCGATACCAGACGGAATACAATCTCAATGGATATTGCCGATAAGGATATTCAATATATTGTTGATCGTATAACAGGTGGAAACCTTGATATGATCTGTTTGAACGATAATGTTAATATTCAAAATTTCGATATAGTAAAAAATCAGCTTATAAGAGGATTTGAAATGATCCTTCCCGAGAAGTCTGCTTTTGAAATATAATCTGTTTGTTTCTCTTTTTTCACTAGAACTTAATATTTCAGCTCTAACAGAGATATATAGAACTTTTATAAGGGAGATATTTTCAGTATCTTTGCACTTCTCATTTTACAGAATAAAGAAATTTATAAAATAATATGTCAGTAAATAAACCCTTAATATTAGTAACTAATGATGACGGCTATCAAGCCAAAGGTATTAACTCTCTGGTAGAATCGCTCATAGGATTAGGCGAAATTGTTGTTGTTGCACCCGATGGACCTCGTTCGGGGATGTCGAGCGCAATCACATCTATACACCCGATCAGATGCCATCTGCTAAAAAAGGATGAACAGAAGGACGTTACGGTATATGCCTGTTCGGGTACTCCCGTGGATTGCGTAAAGCTGGGCATCAGCGAAATTATTGGTCGTAAGCCCGATTTATTGGTTTCGGGTATTAATCATGGTTCGAATGCTTCGGTATGTGTGTTGTATTCGGGAACGATGGGGGCGGCTATAGAAGGGGCCTTATTTAAGGTTCCGTCTATCGGATTCTCGCTGCTCGATCATGATTATAATGCCGATTTTAGTCATACTTATTCTATAACGAGGGCTTTGAGTCAGAAGATATTAAAAACAGGTTTGCCTTCCGGCGTTTGTCTGAATGTGAATATTCCTAATGCCAAAGATGAACTGAAAGGAGTGAAAGTCTGCCGTCAGGCTGCCGGACAATGGGTCGAAGAATTTAAGCGTTCCGAGGACGGAGCTAACAAACAGGTGTTTTGGCTGACAGGACGTTTTGATAATGACGAACCAAATGATGAGGCAACAGACGAATGGGCTTTAGCAAATGGATATACGTCTATTGTTCCTATTAAAGTGGATATGACGGATCACGACAGTTTATCTCAAATGCTATCACTGGAAGAGTTAGTCTAAACATATTCGATATATGAAATATTTTTTAGTTGCAGGAGAGGCTTCGGGCGATTTGCACGCATCTAATCTGATGTCAGCTCTAAAGTCTAAAGATCCTCATGCCGATTTCAGATTTTTTGGAGGTGATCTTATGCTTGCGCAAGGAGGTATAATGCTTAAGCATTACCGCGAATTGGCATTTATGGGATTTATACCTGTATTGCTCAATCTGGGTACAATCCTCCGCAACATGAAAATTTGTCAGGAAGCCATCATTGAATATCAGCCTGATGTGGTAATTCTGATCGATTACCCCGGATTTAATCTTAAAATAGCCAAGTTTGTAAAAACTAAGACTTCCATTCCTGTTCACTATTATATTTCCCCTAAAGTTTGGGCATGGAAAGAATACAGAGTAAAATCGTTCAAAAAATATGTGGATGAAATGCTTTGCATTCTCCCTTTCGAAGTCGATTTTTTTAAAAAGCATAATTATAAGGTCGATTATGTGGGTAATCCCACAGTAGATGCAGTGGCTCATTATCGAAATTCATCAATAGATGATACACCGGAGTTGTTTGTCGAAAGTAACTCTTTAGAATCTAAACCTATAATAGCATTGTTGGCAGGAAGTCGTAAGCAAGAGATTAAAGATAATCTTCCGGCAATGCTCGAAGTTGTATCCGCTTTTCCGGCTTATCAACCTGTAATTGCGGGGGCTCCCGGTATTGATGCCGGATATTACAAAGAATACATCGGTACTCATGACTGTAAAATTGTTTTCGGACAAACTTACCGATTGCTTACTTATGCCGAAGTGGCTTTGGTGACTTCCGGTACTGCCACATTAGAAACAGCTCTGTTAAGAACACCTCAGGTTGTGTGCTACAAAACACCGGTTCCAAAGCTTGTTTACTGGTTTTTTAAAAATATATTGCATACACCGTATATCTCACTTGTAAACCTGATTGCAGGAGAAGAAGTGGTAAAAGAGCTTTTTGCGAAGTTTTTTACTCAAAAGAATATTCAGAACGAAGTCGATTTACTGCTTAATGATTTGGAATACAGAAGTAATATGCTGGAAAATTATGATCGGATAATTTCCATTCTCGGAGCTCCCGGAGCATCGGAAAAAGCAGCCCGAATAATAATTGAAAAGCTTGATAAAACGATATTATGATATATATGAAAAAAATAACATTCATCCTCAGCTTTGTCTTAATTTGTTGTTCCATTGGAGCACAGCAGTACCATCATCCGGTACGTCCGGTCAAAAATGTGATAGTAATGATACCCGACGGTACATCTATCGGAGTTGTATCGGCTGCCCGTTGGTATCAGATATACAATAAACTGGGTGGTCAAAATTTGAGCATAGACCCATATATCTGTGGTACGGTTAAGACTTTTTCGTCTAATGCACCTATTGGAGACTCTGCTCCTACAACCTCGGCTTATATGACGGGTATGCCCCAGCAAACGGGTAACGTGTCTATATATCCCGTTGCCGATCCAAAGAATGATCTGGTATATGTAGATCCGTCAAAGGCTTATCAACCTCTCACAACCATTTTGGAAGCAGCAAAGGTAGAACAGCAAAAGTCAGTAGGATTAGTTGTTACTGTCGAATTTCCGCATGCTACACCTGCCGATTGTTCTGCTCATTATCATAAGCGTGGAGAATATAAATACATTGCATCACAGATGGCGTATCAAAATCTGGATGTCATGTTCGGAGGGGGGAACTCAATTCTTACCGATGATATTAAGGAGCATTTTACAAAGACCAATACTAGCCTTATTCAGAATGATATTAATACATTCCGTAATTTTAAAGGGAATAATAAAGTGTGGGCTTTATTTCAGGACAGAGAGCTGCCTTATGATATAGACAGGGATAGTACTCAGATACCTTCATTGAAAGAAATGACCGAAAAAGCCATAGCTCAATTATCCAAAAATGACAAAGGCTTTTTTCTTATGGTTGAAGGCAGTAAAGTCGATTGGGTCGCACACGGCAATGATGCTGTAGGCTGCATAACAGAATATCTGGCTTTTGACAAGGCTGTTGCTGCCGCCATTGATTTTGCCAAGAAAGACGGGGAAACAGCGGTAATTATTTTGCCCGATCACGGGAATAGTGGTTTTACTATCGGGCGTAGAGATCTGAAAAGTTATGATAAAGCTACTATCGATCAGCTTTTTGCTAATGTTTCGAAATACAAGCGTACAGGTGAGGGCTTGGAGAAAATATTGATCAATGAAAAGCCTGAAAAGATAAAAGAAGTATTCAAAAAATATACCGATATAGACCTTACCGATGAAGAATTGGCCGAATTGCAGAGTTCGAAAAATTATAAAGAGGCCGATTACATGAAAAAAGCTGTGAGTAAGAATATGGGGCATACTATTGTGGATATAATGAACAGCCGTACTTACTTTGGTTTTACAACCGGAGGACATACCGGAGAAGAGGTTTTTCTGGCAGCTTATCATCCTCAAGGAGATATGCCTTATGGAATGAATACAAATACTCAGATAAATAATTACTTGTTTGATGTATTAGGATTACAAACTTCTTTACCGGATCTGACAACGAAGTTATTTGCCAAGCATAACGAAGTTTTTGCCGGAAAGCAATATTCGATTGATAAGACTACGGATTTTCCTGTGTTGACAGTCAAACAAGGGAAGAATACATTAATCGTTCCTGCATTCAAATCTGTAGCGTATCTCAATGGAAAAGAGTTTGATCTGGGTTCCGTAACTGTATATATAGATAAGAATGATACATTTTATCTTCCGGCAAGTTTAGCGGATAAGTTAAAATAATATTATAAATATAAGCAACGTTTATAAAGTGATATGCATCTAGTATGTATATCACTTTTTTATTAAAATTAAACAACACACATACTATGAAAAGAATAATCTTAACATTGCTTTTATCTTCTATTGTATTGACAGGATTTTATGTACAAGCCCAAAAAGGTTGGACTCTTGGAGCAAAAGCCGGACTTAATATATCTTCTGCCGGAGGAGATTTTTCTGATGCTAATTCCCGATTAGGATATAATGCGGGTATTATTGCCGATTATAATTTCAGTGAAAGTATATTCTTTCGTACAGGTCTTGATTTTACTGCTAAAGGAACAGAGGTAGAAGTAAAATATGGTGATACTGGATATCAAAAATGGAATTATCGGCTCAATTATATGCAGCTGCCTTTAAGTTTTGGCTATAAAATGGATGTATCTCATAATATTAAGTTGTCCATTAATGCCGGAGGGTATTTTGCTTATGGCGTATATGCTAGAAAATGTTATAAGTCTAATCTAATCTTTTGTTACGATGGTTCAGGAGATGCAGCTGTCGTGAATGATAACGAAAAAGGATTTGATAATATTGGCATGCATGCTTTTGATGCAGGTCTACTAGGTGGGGTTGGTATCGAATATAAACAATACATGTTATTAATCGGTTATGAACTGGGATTATATAACACAATGTCAGGGAAATATGATGGAGGAGATCCTTCGTGGAAAAATCGTAACTGGTCATTTTCTTTAGGATATAGATTCTGAAAAGTCAGTCAAGTATATTATTAGTAATAGCAAGTTTTTAGTGATATATTTTTAGTTTATAACAGACTTTGGCTGTTTACTTACCAAAGCAACGTTTAGAGCATCAAGTTTACCTGAACTTTGCCGAACCGTGATAAACGACTGATGTAATTGAATAAATAGGTCTGAGACCTTAAAGTATTAAATAGTGTGCAAAAAAATGACTACCTTTGCACGCTATTTCTATATTATAAACTTAAACTGAATCACAATATGATTACAGCAGACCAACTCAAAGAAGTGTTGGAGCGCGAGTCAGCGCTGAGGGGGTATCTTTGACATTGATGCAAAGATAATTCAACTCGAAGAAGAGGAGATAAGAACACAAGATCCGGATTTCTGGACAGATAATAAAGCGGCCGAAGCTCAAATGAAAATAATCAGAGAGCTAAAAGGTTGGGTTAATGGATATAACGAAGTAAAAGCCGGAGTAGAAGAACTGCAGCTGGCTTATGACTTTCTTAAAGAAGGAATTACTTCGGAAGAGGAAATCGATGAGGCGTACAATAAAGCGATTGCTTTGCTCGAAAATCTGGAGCTGAAGAATATGCTTCGCCGTGAAGAAGATAAACTCGGAGCTGTTTTGAAAGTAAACAGTGGAGCCGGAGGAACCGAAGGACAGGATTGGGCTTCAATGCTCGTGCGTATGTATCAACGTTGGTGCGAATCCAGAGGATATAAAGTCACCATTACGAATTGGCAGGATGGAGACGAAGCCGGAATTAAGACAGCAACTATGCAGGTCGAAGGAGACTTTGCTTACGGTTATCTTAAATCCGAGAACGGGGTTCACCGTTTGGTACGTGTTTCTCCATATAATGCACAGGGTAAACGTATGACTTCTTTTGCATCTGTGTTTGTTGTGCCTTTGGTAGACGATACAATAGAGATAGAAGTAAACATGGGAGACATTACCTGGGATACTTTCCGTTCGAGTGGAGCGGGAGGACAGAATGTCAATAAGGTTGAAACCGGAGTTCGTCTTCACTACAAGTATAAAGATGAAGAAACCGGAGAAGAAAAGGAAATTGTGATTGAAAATACCGAAAGCCGTTCTCAATTCGGAAATAAGGATAATGCGATCCGATTGCTGAAATCTCAATTGTATGAGCTTGAGTTGGAAAGACGTAGCCGCATGCAATCGGAGGTTGAGGCTGGTAAGAAAAAAATAGAATGGGGATCGCAAATCCGCAGTTATGTTTTTGACGACCGAAGAGTTAAAGACCACCGTACCAATTACCAGACTTCAAATGTAAACGCCGTGATGGACGGAGATATCGATGAGTTTATCAAGGCTTATCTGATGGAATTTGGGGGAGAGGCTTAATAGATTAATAAATAAATATGTAAGGATGTATCAGAAATGATACATCCTTTTTTTTATCTCCACCTTAGATTTAAATAGATTATGTATCCATTCATCGAATCATGCTGCATCAAGATCATTGAAATCATATAACCTGACCGATCAGAATCTCCATTTCATCGATTTTAGAAGACGAAAGAATGCCTGACAGCCTTTATCCATAAAGGGATTCTGTTATTTTTGTCTGTGTCCAAAAATAAATAAAGGTATGAAAAAAGTATTAAGCCTTCTTGTTCTGTTTTTAATTCTTTCGTATTCATTATCAGCTCAGTTGAGCGTAAAGTTAGGAGCAAAAGGTGGATATAGCCTTTCCAATGTCTCTACGCCGAAGGGAGCGACTAATTTCGACAGCTATACCGGCTATCATGCAGGGCCTATTGCTGAAATAGGGAAAGTAAACAGTCAGTTTTCGTTGGTTGTCGGTGCGATTTTTGCAAAACGGGGACTTGAGAATACTTCGGTTAAGGTTAGTAACTCTTATGTGGATATTCCTGTTAATCTGAAATATAGCTATTCTTTTTCCAACTTCTGGGGAGCTTATGCTTTGGCAGGACCGTATGCCAGTTTTCGATTATCCGGAGACGATTATATTAAAGGAAGCGGACTTCCAGATAAGTGGTATACGAAGAATGTAACCGGCGGACTGAGTTTCGGAGCAGGTTTTAGCTTTTTCAAAATGATTCATTTGGGCGCAGAGTACCAATACGGACTATTCAAAGATTATAGCTCATCGAAGTACAATGCTAAGAACAGATCATTATTGTTTTCTGTTGGTTTCACATATTGAAGACAAGTTAACCGATAACCTCAAAACGGGCAAACTTTAGCAGAAGTTGCTTTGTGCCTGCATTCTCGAATTCAACAGTAGCTTTGCGGCTCGAAGCATCTCCATCCAAAGCAACCACTTTTCCAATACCAAAGCGTTCGTGTTTGATTATAGCTCCGGTTTGCACACCGTATACATCGCTGCTGGCCGGTGTTTTGGGTTGAGCTGTCTTTGCATTTACAAAGTTCGGACGATTAGAATATGCTGATTGAATTGGAGTTTCCTTTTTCTCAAAAATAGGAGACTCTCTTCTTTTGACTTCCTGTAGTTCTTCTTTTTCCTCTCTGTTTTTTCTGACGTTATCCCAGAATCCACCTTGCGAATATTGAGTTTGTATGCCATCCAGAACTCCGGCATTGGCTTTAATGTATTCACTGTCTATGTCTTTCAAAAATCGGCTGGGGTGGCATGGATTTGTCTGTCCGTTTCTGAAACGGCTTTTGGCATAGGTCAACATGCAAAACTGTTCGGCTCGGGTGATGGCCACATAAAACAACCGCCGTTCTTCTTCTAAACCTCTAGGTTCGGATTTAGTCATAGATGACGGAAATAAATCTTCTTCTAGCCCTACGATAAAGACATTCTTAAATTCCAGACCTTTAGATGCGTGAATAGTCATCATTGTAACTTTCTCCTGATCTTCTTCCTTGTCGGTATCCTGATCGCTTAAAAGTGAGACTTCCGATAAAAAATCGATAAGCCCTATACGGGTTTCACCTTCTTCGATACGGGTTTCGCAAAACTCATGTATTCCACCTAACAATTCCTGAAGGTTTTCCTGCCTGCTCATTCCTTCGGGTGTCTGATCCTGATAAGCTTCTCTGGCAATGCCACTTTCTTTTACTATCTTGGTGGCTATGTCATATGCGCTGGCTACAGGTAACTCGTGAATAAATCCGAAAAGCAGCTGCTGAAAATCGCCTAATTTTTTTGCTGTACCAGAGTTTACATTCAAATTGTATTTCAGAGGGTCTTGGATTACTTCCCAAAGACTCACATTGTGCAGTTGAGCGGTATCTGTAATCTTACCCACCGTAGTTGCTCCTATTCCGCGTGTAGGATAATTGATGATTCGTTTGAATGCTTCTTCGTCTTTCGGATTTACCACCATACGGAAATAGGCAATCACGTCTTTAATCTCCTTCCGCTGATAGAAAGATAATCCTCCATAAATGCGGTACGGAATATTCTTTTTACGTAATGATTCTTCAAAGACACGAGATTGGGCATTTGTTCTGTACAAAATGACAAAATCACTGTAAGAAGCATTTTCTATCCGTCGGATATCCTGTATCTTATTGGCAACTATAATCCCTTCTTCGAAGTCTGAAAAAGCACTCGAAACTTCGATTTTCTCACCAACCGCATTTTTTGAAAATACATTCTTTTGTATCTGTCCCTTGTTTTGTTTGATGAGGCTGTTTGCTGCATTTACAATATTCTGGGTCGAACGGTAGTTTTGTTCCAGCTTGAAGATACGGGCTTCGGGATAATTGCTCTTGAAATTAAGGATATTGTCGATATTTGCTCCACGGAATGAGTAGATACTTTGGGCATCATCTCCTACTACACAAACACGATGATGAGAATCGGCCAGTTGTTTTACAACCAAATACTGGGCGAAATTGGTATCCTGATACTCATCTACCAATATATACTGAAACCTGTTCTGGTAAGCAGCCAGTACATCGGGATGATCCCTGAATAAACGGTTGGTATGATACAATAAATCATCGAAGTCCATAGTGTTAGCCGCAGACAAACGAGTACTGTATATTTTATAGATATCCTTAACCTGAGGAACTTTAGCCTTCATGTCGTATTCGAGCATTTCACGGCTTTGAGCATAAGCTATGGGTGATACAAGTGCGTTTTTAGCATTCGATATCATAGACTGGATACGTGCCGGCTTATATACTTTATCGTCAAGCTGAAGCTCTTTGATGATTGTCTTGATCAGGTTCCTCGAATCAGCCGAGTCGAATATCGTAAAATTGGATGTAAAGCCGAGCTTTTCCGCTTCGGTTCTTAATATGCGAGAAAATATGGAGTGGAATGTTCCCATCCACAAACGCCGGGCAATATTTTCGCCCATAAGCTGACCTACACGGGCTTTCATCTCACGAGCCGCCTTGTTGGTGAAGGTCAAAGCCAGAATATTCTGAGGCGGAAGATCCAGTTTTAGCAGGTAAGCGATCTTATAAGTCAGCACACGGGTCTTTCCGGAACCGGCTCCGGCTATAACCAGTGAGGGACCGTCGTTGTACTCGACAGCATTGCGTTGGGATGTATTTAGTTGTTCCAATAATTCTTCCATGATTGTATTTTAAGGTCTCAGACCTTTTGTTACTTAGAAGAACAAAGATAAACAATGAAATACACCCGTTGCAACAATTTAATATAATTTACTAACAAGCTTTTTTGCTCTAGGGTATTATTCAGCCTTGATACTGCCTATTCCATTTTTGTACAGTTCGGTTTGCTTCGGATTACCTTTATAGCGGATATTGCCGATTCCGCCTACCGATGCTTTTAGCTTTTGATAAGCTGAAACCTTTGCACTACCAACACCTGATATATTACAGTCTACATTTTTGGCATTTAGGTCAGAAGCCTGAATATTGCCTTTCCCGCTGATGTTAAAAACAGCTTTTTGAGCCTCCCCTCCTAAATTTACATCGCCAACTCCCGAAAAGTTTACTGTAATCTTATTGTAATGAAGATTGTCTGCTGTAATATTACTTACACCAGCAAGTTGAAAAACTAGAGTTTCGGAATTTACTTTGCCTTTCAACTCTATATTACTTACACCCGATACCCATATTTCAGATAGAGATGTTGAATTGGTGTATACTGTGCAATGTTTGGTGTTTACATTTTCGATCGATCTGATAATCAGTGTTTCATCTTTCACCTCTAGCAGATAATAAGGGATGAGATTTTCATCGGTTTCGAGCCTGATGTATGGCCTTACTCCTTCTTTTTGTTCGTATACAATATTGGTAAAGTTCTGTATGTCGATCTTCGAATAATTTCCGATTGTATATTCTTTTTGTACGATATTACTGTTCCCTTTGACTGTTTTAGTTGAAGAGGTTGAATACGAGTTTGCAAAAGAGGGCGAGACTCCTACATTACAGGATGTTATCGCGAAAATACAGATAAACAATAATAGAATGTTTTTCATTTCTCTTCTTTTTATTTCTTGCTGATTGAACCCGAGCCACGTACCGATTTATTTAATTGACGGGGAGAGCCTGCGTATGTGATATCTCCACTGCCTCTGACTTCGGCGTTAAGTTGTCCGCTTGCATTTACCGATAAATCTCCCGACCCTTTTATCAGGCAATCGGCATTTTTCGATGATAGCGAAATGGTGTTCAGGTCTCCACTTCCAGTAATTGTAGCCGAAAGGTAATCGGTTTGTCCTTTCAGTGTGATATCACCTGATCCTTGAATCCATGTTGTCAGATGTTTTGTGTTCAGGTTATTTGCAGATACATCACCTGATCCTTTTACATACACTTCAAATTTATCGGCTTGTATCTTTCCTTGTAAATACAAGTCTCCGGATCCTTTTATGCCGGCTTTAACCAATGATGTAGAGTTGGTATATATTCTGAAGCGCGTAGGACTCATATTCGTATTGGGTTTTGTTCCTAGATTCAAAATGCCATTCTGTACCTGCACTTTTACATACTGCATAAGGTTTTCGTCAATCTCCACACGCAAATAAGGCTTTTGGTTTGGCTTTTGTTCATAATATACATCTGCCGACCCCAAGGCTTCTATTACAGAATAATTACTGATGGAGATTTCTTTTGTTTTGATATTGCGGTTACCACGTTCTCCAAATCCAAAAGCATAACATGTAGTTACGGATAATACTGCGAGTAAAATTACACCTAAAGCTTTCATATTCTATTCTATTTAAATTCTGTTTATATAATACGACTGATTATATGCTTAATTAGTTACACTGTTTGTCGAAAAAAATGAAGTTGTCTGTTTTATATCTTTATTTATTCAGAAAACATTAACTCTTTATTTCTGCTTTCTCTTTCTTATGCTAAAATTATGCCATTAATATTAATTGGCTTATATATAGGTTGTTGATTTGTTGTAGGGCGCTCTTGTCTGTAAAATTTATTTACAGCTATTTGTAAAGATATTTACAATATGGAACTTTAGTATTTATTGGTGAAATACTCTGTGTGTTCTATCATAATAGAGTTAAAAAATGTAATTGTATGTCTTTCGATTAGGCAAAAGTGTCATGTATGTTACTTTTTGTATAACTTTACATTAATTAAACAAAAAAACAAGTATAAATTAATAATTGACCTCAGAGTTATAGAAGGTCGTTGTACTTGGTAATTTAATAAAAAGGTCTGAGACCTTAATGGTATTGTATGAAGAAGATATTTATTGCATCAGTAGCCTTGTTGATGACTTTCTCTGCATGGGCTCAAACAGATAGCACAGGCTATCAATTCTCAGTGGTAAAACAAAACCCAATTACGTCAATCAAAAATCAGGGTAGCAGCGGAACTTGCTGGAGTTTTTCGGGAGTAGGTTTTCTCGAATCTGAATTGCTTAAAATGGGTAAAGGCGAACAGGATTTATCCGAAATGTATATTGTCCGCCGTAATTATGAAGATAAAGCTCAGAAGTATCTCCGTTTGGACGGTCATTTGAATTTTGCGCAGGGAGGCTCTTTTGCTGATGTGATTGAAACAATAAACGAATACGGAGTTGTTCCGAATGAAGCAATGCCTGGACTGAATTATGGTGAAACCGGTCATAAGCATGGTGAACTAGCTGATGGGCTTACCGGATATCTTGAAGGGATTCATAAAAACGGAAATAAAAGATATTCGACTGCATGGTTTACCGGCTTCAAAGGGATTCTGGACGCTTATCTGGGTGAAAAGCCTCAGTCATTTACATATAAAGGTAAAACTTATACTCCTCAGAGCTGGGCAAAAGAGCTAGGCTTGGATAGTAATAATTATGTTTCTATTTCATCATTTACTCATCATCCGTTTTATGCGCCATTTGCAGTTGAAGTTCCTGATAACTGGCGTTGGGCATTGTCATACAATGTTCCGATGGATGCTATGATTAAAATAATGGATAACGCGATAGAAAAAGGGTACACCATCGCTTGGGCATCAGATGTAAGTGAAACAGGTTTTACTCGCAATGGTCTTGGAGTGTATCCAGATGATAATGCACCTGAAAATATAGGATCGGATCAGGCTCATTGGCTTGGACTTTCTGCATCTCAGAAAGTAACAGAATTGAGAAAGAAAATAGAAGCCGGCCCGGTAAAAGAAATTGCAGTTACTCAGGAAATGCGTCAGGCAGGTTTTGATAATCAGGAAACGACAGATGATCATGGTATGCAGATTTTCGGTATTGCGAAAGACCAGAACGGAACCAAATATTACATGGTGAAAAATTCGTGGGGAGAAACCGGAAAATACAAAGGTATCTGGTATGTATCGGAAACTTTTGTTAAGTATAAAACTATCAGCTTTGTAGTAAATAAACAGGCATTGCCAAAAGATATTACAGACAAATTGAAGCTATAAGCCGATAATATCTGGTTATACATAAGATCGGAATGTGCGTTTGGCATATTTCGATCTTATTGTATATATATCTACGTTTTTTTTATCTACTTTTGTAAGCATTTTTAACTGAGGACTCAGATCTTTTTCTTGGATTTTTTCAGATATAATAACGATAAGCAGCTTATTGATTGATGATTGATAATTTCTGAAGGTTTGGTATCCGGATGTTTATATTGAGTGGTTGTGAATTTTTTATGATATATTTGAGGTTACAACTACTTGCTGTAATTATCAAGGAGAATCGGAAAAAGGTAAGAAATCCTTGACTACTTAAGAATAAACAATAGATAAAAATATTTGCTAAAAATAATAAAATAGGTCTGCGACCTTAATTTCTTTCACATATGAGTTCTAAAGTCAGAGTACGTTTTGCACCTAGTCCAACCGGACCTCTTCACATCGGAGGTGTAAGAACAGCATTGTATAACTATCTTTTTGCAAAACAACACGGAGGTGATTTTATCCTTCGTATCGAGGATACCGATTCTCAGCGGTTTGTTCCCGGAGCAGAAGATTATATCATAGAGGCATTAACCTGGTTAGGTCTGAAATTTGATGAGGGTACACATATCGGTGGAGAATACGGACCTTACCGCCAATCTGACCGAAAGGAAATCTATAAAAAATATGTCGATCAATTATTAGAAAAAGGTGCGGCATATATAGCATTCGATACTCCCGAAGAGCTTGAACAGAAAAGACAGGAGATAGAAAATTTTCAATACGATGCTTCTACCCGCGGACAGATGAGAAATTCTCTTACTCTGCCGAAAGAAGAGGTGCAGTCGCTTATTGATAACTCAACAAACTATGTTGTTCGTTTTAAAATAGAACCGAATGAAGATGTTGTGGTTAATGACCTGATAAGGGGCAAAGTAACGATCAACTCATCGGAACTTGATGATAAGGTTTTGTATAAATCTGCCGATAATCTGCCGACATATCATCTTGCTAATATTGTAGATGACCATTTGATGGAGATAACACATGTAATACGCGGTGAAGAGTGGTTGCCATCGGCTCCGTTGCATGTTTTATTATACAGAGCTTTCGGTTGGGCAGATACCATGCCGCAATTTGCTCACCTATCTTTATTATTGAAGCCCGATGGAAAAGGCAAATTAAGTAAACGGGATGGCGACCGTCTCGGATTTCCGGTATTTCCATTGGAGTGGAAAGATCCTAAATCGGAAGATATTTCTTCAGGATACAGAGAAAGCGGTTATTTGCCCGAAGCTGTTATTAACTTTCTTGCTTTATTAGGATGGAATCCGGGAAATGATCAAGAGTTAATGTCTATGGATGAACTGATCCACACATTCAGTATTGAAAAATGCAGCCGCAGCGGTGCAAAATTCGATTTCGAAAAAGGAAAATGGTTTAATCATCAGTATATTCAATCTGCATCAAACGAAGAAATAGCTCGTATTTTCGAAAAACAACTGGTCAAAGAAGGTATCCACTCCGAACCTGCCTTTGTTGAAAATGTAGTGGGTTTGGTCAAAGAGCGTGTGAGTCTGCTTCCCGAGTTGTGGGGGCAATCGTCTTTTTTCTTTGTTGCACCTGTCTCATACGATGAAAAAACAGTAAAAAAACGCTGGAAAGAAGAAACTCCCGCACAGTTGACCGAATTGATCGGGGTTTTATCTGATATATCCGATTTCTCATCTGAAAATCAAGAAGCCATTGTGAAAAAATGGATAGAAGATAAAGAATATCATTTGGGAAATATAATGAATGCCTTCCGTCTGGCTGTAGTAGGAGAGTCTAAAGGGCCTCATATGTTCGATATAACAGCAGCTATCGGAAAAGATGAAACTCTGAAACGTCTGGAAACAGCTATTTCTAAAATTGAATACAAAGCATAAGCATGTATAATTTTATTATTGGTCTTTACGCCCTTATCGTAAACCTTATTTCGCCGTTCCATCGTAAAGCCCGCCTGATGGTAAAAGGGCATCGGGAAGTATATTCCAAATTGAAGGAAAAGATAGACCCCGATGCTAAATATATATGGCTGCATGCAGCCTCATTAGGCGAGTTTGAACAAGGGCGGCCGATCCTTGAAAAGATAAAGGCTCAGCATCCTTCTTATAAAATTCTGCTAACATTCTTCTCTCCTTCGGGATATGAAGTTCGTAAAAATTACGATTTAGCAGATATTGTCTGCTATTTGCCTTTCGATCGGAAACGGAATGTTAAACGGTTTTTAAATCTGGCAAATCCTGCAATAGCGATATTTATCAAATACGAATTCTGGTACAACTATATCAATCAGTTACATAAAAGGAATATCCCGACCTATATGGTGTCGGCTATCTTCCGTCCCAATCAGATATTTTTCAGATGGTACGGAAAAGCTTATTGTAAGATGCTTTCGTTCTATGAATGTATCTGTGTGCAGGATGATAACTCCAAATCGTTATTGGAGGGTATCGGAGTCAAGAATGTGGAAGTTTGCGGAGATACCCGTTTCGACCGTGTATTGGATATCAAATCGCAGGCTAAATATTTGCCGGTAGGAGAAGCTTTCTCAAAAGATAAAGACGGAAATAAACAGTTAACATTGGTTGCCGGTAGTTCATGGCCGAAAGATGAAGATGTATTTGTTGAATATTTTAATAATAATCCGAATCTCAAGCTGATTATAGCACCGCATGAAATTCATGATGCTCATTTAAGTTATATAGAAAGTATACTTAAGCGTCCTTCTATTCGTTATACAAAAGCTACCCCTGAAAATGTATCACAGTTCGACTGTCTTATTATAGATACATTCGGATTATTATCTTCGCTTTACAGATATGGCGAGATAGCTTATGTAGGAGGGGGGTTCGGTGTAGGTATCCATAATGTGTTGGAAGCCGCAGTGTATAATATTCCTGTGATTTTCGGACCTAACTTTAAGAAATTCAGAGAAGCAAATCAATTACTCGAAACAGGAGGAGGATATTCCATCCATGATTATGATACTTTCCTGAGCTTGATGGATGAATTTATTGAATATCCCAAGGTGCTTGAAGCAGCCGGAACTCATGCCGGAGAATATGTAACAGGCAATGCCGGAGTCGTCGATAAAGTAATGAAGATTATAAAATTCTGAACGGTTTTTAGACGCAGAACCTTACTTTAAGTTTTTATAATAACTAAGTCAATAAAAAGGCCTGCCCCCCCGCACACCCTTTTAACGGGTGTGTAATTGTTTAAAGAAGTCCCAAATTACGATACCCGTTGTTACTGCTACATTAAGAGAATGTTTTGTGCCGAATTGAGGTATTTCTATACATCCGTTGCAGATGTCGATTACAGGCTGCTGCACACCTTTTACTTCGTTGCCCATAACAATCGCGTATTTTTGAGAAGTATTTAACTCTAAATTGTCGAGCATTGTACTGTTATGTACTTGTTCAATGGCAAAAACATGATAACCTTCCTCTTGTAGTGACTTTACAGCATCAATAGTTTCTGCGAAATATTTCCATGTTACAGAATGTTCAGCTCCCAATGCAGTCTTATGTATCTCTGCGTTTGGTGGAGTTGCACTTATTCCGCACAGATAGATAGCTTCAACCAGAAAAGCGTCTGAGGTACGAAATACCGATCCTATATTGTTCAGACTCCGTATATTGTCAAGAATGACAATCAGAGGGATTTTTTTTGTCGTTTTGAATTCTTCCTGAGATATACGGTTCAGTTCTGTTATCTTGAGTTTCTTCATTTTCTTTAAGGTCTCAGACCTAATTTTCCGTGACTTAATCTATAATCAATACACTGGCATAATCCATGTCGGCTCCCATCGGCGGATTGTTTTTGGATAGCTTTAGTTCGATACTTTCAATAGCGGGATACGTTTTGCGTAAAGCCGAAATAATCCTACCTGCAACATGTTCCAGTAATTTAGACGGGATAGCCATTTCTTTTTTTACTATTTCAAAAACATCGGCATAGCTTATTGTATCTTCCAGGCTGTCTGACCGGACGGCATCCATAACATTGATTTTTATTTTCAGATTGATCAGATAACGGTTTCCCACGATTCGTTCTTGCTCTCCAACCCCGTGATAAGCATACAACCTGACGTTTTCCAGTAATATGTAAGTTTCCATTTTAATAGTAGAATTGAGGTGCAAAGCTAAGTTTTTTTTTTACATTTGTTATCTTCAAGCAGCGGTAAGTAGTTTCATCCTTGTTCGGAGGTTGGAATATTTAACCTTTGATTGTGCTTGGTAAGTCAGTAAAAAGGTCTGAGACCGAAAATAACTTCATTTAGAAAAATTGATATATGTTGAATCGTAAGGAAGTCGTGCCTACCCCCAGTGGCATGCATAATGTACTCTCTGCCGGAACAGTTCTAACAGGAAACCTTGTAACACAGGATGATATCCGTATCGACGGTGTTATAGAGGGAAATATCATAAGTAAAGGAAAAATCATTATCGGTAATAACGGGCATGTGTCCGGCGATGTCGAATGTACCAATCTGGACTTACTGGGTAAAGTCTCGGGAAATGTGATCTGTGAAGATACTATAATTTTAAGAGCTACGGCAAACCTGATCGGAGATATAACTACGCAGGTGATAGAGATAGAGCCGGGAGCAAGATTTTCCGGATCATGTAAAATGAAGAGCTGACCAATACTTCAGGGCAGTCATAATGATAGAGAAAAAAGGTTAGAGACCTTAAAAACTGTTTTCAGTCATGGGAAATATTATAAATCATAGATTATCGTCTTTAAGACGTTTTTTAGAAGAAAAAGACCTTCATGCGTTTATAATACCAAGTACCGATCCTCACCTGAGTGAGTATCCTGCTTCGCATTGGGCTTCGAGAGAATGGATCAGCGGTTTTACCGGTTCTGCCGGAACGGTTGTTGTAACCCGAGACAAAGCCGGACTTTGGACAGATTCACGTTATTTTCTGCAAGCGGCGCAACAACTCAATGGTTCGGATATCGAGCTGTTCAGAGAAGGATTGCCGACTACACCAACTATCGAAGAATGGTTGCTGTCTGAATTATCAGATGGAAATAATGTCGGTATTGATGGCAATGTCTATGCGGCACAAGATGCTTATCAGTTAACAGCCCGTTTAAACACCAAAGGTTTACACCTGATTTCAGACTATGATCCGTTTGACTCAATCTGGAACGACAGACCTCATATACCCTCCAACATAATATTCGAATTGCCTGTGAAATATTCGGGCATAACTGCTTCTGAGAAGATAAAGGCGGTAAGGAAAGTTTTGAAAGACAGTAATGCCGATTCGATACTTATATCATCACTCGATACGGTTGCGTGGTTGTTCAATATTCGTGGCAATGATGTCCATTGTAATCCTGTAGCCGTATGTCATGCTTATGTATCAATAAATGAAGCTGTCATCTTTATCAATCCGAAGAAGCTGACCGAAGAAATCGTTCGTTATTTCCATGAAGAAGGTATTTCTATAGCCGATTATACAAAAGTTTCGGATTATATACAGAATATAAAAGAGGGAACAAAAGTTTGTCTTCAGGGTACGAAAGTGTCTTTCAGCCTTTACAATAAGATTCCTGATTCATGCAGGATTACAGATATTCCGTCTCCTGTGGATTTGATGAAGAGTATAAAAAATGAAACCGAAATACAAGGGTTTCATAATGCAATGGAGCGGGACGGTGCAGCATTGGTACGTTTCTTTATGTGGCTTGAAAAGGCTGTCGGTACAGAAGATATAGAAGAACTTACCATTGTAGAAAAGCTGGTAGAGTATCGTAGTGAGCAGGATCTTTTTGTCGGTGAAAGTTTCGATACTATCGCCGGATATCAGGCAAACGGAGCTATCGTGCATTACCATGTGACACCTGAGAGTTCGCAAAAGATAAAACCCGAGGGATTCTTATTGATTGATTCGGGAGCACAGTTTTTTGACGGTACTACAGATATTACCCGTACCGTGGCATTGGGTGAAATCAGCGAGCAGATGAAAAAAGACTATACAATGGTACTGAAAGGTCATATCAGTTTGGCAACCTGTATATTTCCTCAGGGAACAAGAGGAAGCCAATTGGATATTCTTGCCCGTAAGGCTCTTTGGGATAACGGCTTGAATTATTTGCATGGTACAGGACATGGTATAGGTCATTTTCTGAATGTTCATGAAGGACCTCAAAGTATACGTATGAATGAAAATTCGACTACTTTGCAGCCCGGTATGGTTACTTCCAATGAACCGGGTCTGTATAGAGCTAATAAGTATGGCATCCGCATAGAGAATCTGATTGTGACCAAAGAAAAATGTGTAACTGAATTCGGTGCATTTTATTCTTTTGAAACATTAACTCTTTGTCCGATAGACACGACTCCTATCGTGAAAGGAATGTTGACTGCGGATGAAATTAGCTGGTTCAATAATTACCATCAGTATGTATACGACCGATTGTCTCCAAATCTGACAGAGGATGAAAAGAATTGGTTAAAAGAAAAAACAAAAGCAATATAAGGTTTGAAACCTGTAAACAATTATAAAGTATGGCTTTAATAAAAGAAGTAAGAGGATTTACTCCCGAAATAGGAAAAAATGCATTTTTAGCGGATAATGCTACAATTATAGGTGATGTGATAATGGGTGACGATTGCAGCGTATGGTTTAATGTTGTGTTGCGTGGCGATGTAAACTCTATTCGTATCGGAAACCGAGTGAATATTCAGGATGGATCAGTATTGCATACGTTATACCAAAAATCGACTGTAGAGATCGGAGATGATGTTTCGATAGGACATAATGTAGTGATACACGGGGCTAAAATCGAAAATGGAGCATTGATAGGTATGGGGGCGATTGTGCTTGATCATGCGGTAATCGGTGAAGGTGCCATCGTTGCGGCTGGTTCGGTTATTCTGAGCGGAACTATTGTGGAACCGGGAAGCATTTATGCCGGAGTACCTGCTAAATTTGTGAAAAAGGTAGACTCGGAACAAGCTAAAGAAATGAATCAGAAAATTGCAAAAAATTATCTGATGTATTCGGGTTGGTTTAAGGATGAAGAATAGAACGGTTAAATAAATATATGCGTTATAATTTGCGGGTAGGTGAAGTCATTTACCCGTTTTTTTATTCGTATGGGTGCAGATTCATTTTTAGAATTTTTTATCTATAAGGTAAGAATGAGCAAATACGCCAATGTGAAAATGAGATAATAAGGGATAAAGTGACAATGACAAAATGTGCAAAAGGCATGTTACCTTTGTAACCTTTTAGGGTAAAAAACTAGTTTATTACTGATCTTGAATATCGGCTATGATACAATTTATTAGAAAATGGTTTGATAAATATAAGACAGCTAAACTTAAATATCGCATTGCAATACCTGTAATTCTGATATTATTGGTTTGGTATATCTTTTGTCTGCCTTCTCCATTGTTTGATGTGCCATACAGTACGGTTGTTTCTGACCGAAATGGTGAATTGTTGGGGGCGCGTATTGCCGATGATCAGCAATGGCGTTTTCCTACGGTAGATTCCGTTCCTGATAAATACAAAACCTGTTTGGTTGAATTTGAAGATCAGTATTTCGGATATCACTGGGGGATTAATCCTGTGTCAATATTCAGAGCTGTTAAACAAAACCTGAGTCAAAAGAGGATTGTAAGCGGAGCCAGTACCATCACGATGCAGACAATAAGGCTTTCCCGAAAAGAGAACCGGACATTCGGCGAAAAGTTCATCGAAATGATAATGGCCACCCGTTTGGAGTTTTCTTATTCTAAAGACGAGATTATTAACTTATATGCTTCTCATGCTCCGATGGGAGGGAATGTGGTTGGTATAGAGGCTGCTTCGTGGCGCTATTTCGGGCATCAATCTTCCACATTGTCATGGGCTGAGGCTGCGACATTAGCTGTATTGCCTAACTCTCCGGCAATGATGCACTTCGGGCGGAACAGAGCCAAATTGTTAACTAAAAGGAATAACCTGCTCAAAAAGCTTCACGATAAGAATATTCTGGATAAAACCGATTACGAGCTCGCTGTGTCGGAGCCTTTACCTTTTGAACCGTATGCTTTACCGGTAGTGGCTCCTCATTTGGTTACCAAAATATATATGGAGCAAGGAGGGCGGCAAGTGCGCACTACAATTGACAAACAGCAGCAATTGCTTATCGAAAATATCCTGGCTCGCTGGAATGCCGAATTTGCCCAGAATGAGATTAAAAATATAGCAGCAGTGGTTGTTAATGTCGAAAAAAACGAAGTGGTTGCATATTGCGGCAATGTACATTTCGATAAGAGTATATCTGCCAATCAGGTTGATATATTGCAGGCTCCCCGCAGTACAGGAAGTATACTCAAGCCTTTTTTGTATTGTGCGATGCTGGATAACGGGCAATTACTGCCGAATCAGTTGTTGGCGGATATTCCGATCAATATAAACGGATTTACCCCTAAAAACTTTAGTTTGAACTATGATGGAGCGGTACCCGCATCCGAGGCTTTGGCGCGTTCGTTGAATATTCCTTTTGTGATATCTCTGCGTAAATATGGAGTTCCTAAATTCTATAATTTGTTGAAAGATGCAGGTATGTCAACCTTATCCCGGTCCCCCGATAATTACGGATTATCTCTTATTCTGGGAGGAGCCGAAGGTAAACTTTGGGATATTGTATCGATGTATACGCACATGGCGCAGGCATTGAATGACTACAATAGCGATAGACGATATTGGAAACGCAGAGCAGTATCATATGTATATGACCAAGATAATAACAAGCCGGAAGAGCGCATTACCCGTCCTATGTTCGGGGCAGGGGCTATCTGGCTGACCTTTGATGCTTTGACAAATCTCAACCGTCCCGAAGAAATTGATTGGCGGTCGATTCCTTCTATTCAGAAAATAGCATGGAAAACGGGCACGAGTTTTGGCTTTCGTGACGGCTGGGCAGTAGGAGTGAATCCTAAATATGCAGTAGGTGTATGGGTCGGAAATTCCGATGGAGAAGGACGTCCGGGCTTGACAGGGGCACGAACTGCAGGGATGGTGATGTTTGATATATTCAATGCCCTGCCTGCATCCCGATGGTTTCCTGCTCCTACAACGGATATGGTCAGAACAGAAGTTTGCAAAGAGAGCGGATTGCTTGCCGGAGTTAATTGCCCCGAATCATCGATCGATACTATTTGGACGACAAAGAAAGGTGCAGAGGCTGCTGTTTGTTCTTATCACATAAGAGTAAATGTTTCGGAAGATCATCAGTATCGGGTCTATGAAGATTGTGCGGGAGAAAGGGGAATTGTGCAGACGTCGTGGTTTGTATTGCCTGCTTCGTGGGAATGGTTCTATAAAGAGCATCATCCGTCTTACAGATCATTACCACCTTTTTCTCCGGAATGTCAGTCTGCCGACAATACTAAGGTGATGGAATTTATATATCCTACAGCCAATGCTGTGGTAAGTATTCCCAAGCAGCTTGACGGCCGTAATGGGCATATTATATTTGAACTGGCTCACCGTGACCCTAGATCGAAAGTCTTTTGGCATCTGGATGAAACTTATGTTGGCGAAACGCAGAACTTTCATAAACAGGAACTGGCTCCTTCTGCCGGAAATCACCGACTGACAGTTGTTGATGAAAATGGAAATTCTCTGTCGATCAATTTTTCTGTTAAATGAAAAGGAGCAACTTCTTACTAAAAAGAAGCCGCTCCTCAGTCAAAACACAATTACTATTTAGCTAGAAAAAAGTATGAGTGATTTACCTTACCTTATATTTGCATAGGTACTTCCATGAGTAAAATACGGGCATTGTCGGATAATGATTTGATCTCAAGTTTATCTACATCGGATATTCCTAATCCGTCTCTACGGTTAAGGTCTATTCCCGATACATTGAATGAACCTTCTATTACCATAACAAAGACGCCGTTTTTGTCTGATTTTAATGTATATGACTCGCCTTTATTGTTGTCGAACTCTCCGATCGAGAACCATGCATCCTGATGTATCCATAAAGCATGCTCGCTTGCGGTAGGAGTCACTATCTCGTGGAGTTTGTTCTTCTTATTCCAGAAATCCAGCGTTTTCTGCTCGTATCGAGGTTGTACATTCTTTTTGTTTGGGAATACCCATATCTGGAATAAGTTCAGAGTCTGTTCGTTTTCTCCGTTATACTCGCTGTGTTTGATTCCCGATCCTGCACTCATAACCTGTACATCACCGGTCTTTATAACTCCGCCATGACCAAGACTATCCTGATGGTGTAGGTTGCCTTCGAGAGGTATGGTTATAATTTCCATATTGTCGTGTCCATGAGTGCCGAATCCTTTACCTCCTTCGATGATATCATCATTCAGTACTCTAAGTGCTCCGAAATGAATCCGGTTGGGATCGTAATAGTTTGCAAAACTGAAAGTATGCCGGGCATCGAGCCATCCGTGTCGCTCATGTCCTCTTGTTTCTGATCTATATAAAGTTGTTTTCATAAAATAACCTCCTGTTGTTTATGTATTATTGTCCAATTATGATTGATGTCATTGATAGCGATCCTGCGACAATTTTATCATTGAATACAGTTATCTGATCGTCCTTGTCTTGTAATGCTAAAGTGTACAATAGGGGAATGTAATGTTCCAATGATGGTATTGCCAAATTAACGGCACTATCTAACGACTTGTAATTTGTCAGCGAGTTAATATCCCGATCATAAATCCGGGACTTAAATTTTTCGTTTAGTTCTATTGCCCAATCGTATCCGTATTCAATATTGAAGTCTCCGTTTTTAGGCGTTACCATACGCAGGTTATGTATCATATTACCGCTCCCGACTATTAGCACCCCCTTTCTGCGCAGGAAGTTCAGTTCTTTAGCCAATTCAACATGATAGCTCAACGGCTTGGTATAATCGATACTTAACTGCAATACGGGTATTTCTGCTTTAGGATAGAAGTGTTTAAGCACACTCCAGCTTCCATGATCCAGGCCCCACTCATAATCTGTTTCGATTGAAAACGGTAAGCTGTTATTGGCTAAATCGCTGGCAAGTTCCGGTAAACCTTTAGCCGGATATTGTTGAGCGAATAGTTCTCGGGGAAATCCGTAGAAGTCATGTATTGTCTTCGGGCTTTGCATGGCAGTGATATATGTACCTCGTGTTTCCCAGTGAGCCGATACACAGAGTATAGCTTGCGGATAAGGGATCGAAGCTCCCAGTTCATGCCATTTGTAAGAGAACTCATTGTCTTCGATAGCATTCATTGGTGTACCATGTCCAACAAAGATAACAGGCATCAATGGGGTATCTTCGAGGTACAATAATTGCTTATGTAAATCTTTCAGGTTCATATAAACCTCCTTTCTTTGATATAAAAACGGCTTTGACTATTTGTATTGCCAAAGCCGTCAGACACTCTATTCAACCTTCTTACTCTTAGTCCTAACCTTATTTTGTGGCTTTAGCAACAATAGTTATTTGTAATTCGATATTATCGTTTACTATATTATCCTTCAATTCAGCAAATAAACTCTTTGATCCGTATTTTACGTTCCATTGGGTACGATCAATAGTGAACGGAACAGTTACTGCTTTGTATACATCTCCTTCTTTAGTAATCTTAGCACCGAATGTAATGTTCTTATCTACATCTTTCATTTTCAGATTTCCGCTTATTGTATGGGTAATCGAATCATTTCCGGCAACAGCTTCTACTTTAGTTATAGCAAAACTGCTTTCAGGATATGTGGCTACATCGAAAAAGTCGGCACTCTTAAGGTGGTTTACAAGCATATCATTCATTTTTGCATCTGTAAGATCTTCATCTTTGATAGCGTTCATGTCTATAACGAATGCTCCTGAAGCAACATTTTCTCCATTAATAGCCAGACTACCTTCTTTAATACCGATAGTTCCGTGATGGTCTCCTCCGGGTTTTGAACCTACCCATTTAATGGATGAAGCCTGAGTATCAACTATTAGTTTTTCACCTTCTCCTGTTGCTACAGCTTGAGAATCTGTTCCTTCTATTTTATTCTTAGGATTGTTGCCGCAAGAAACAGCAAATAATAAAACTGATAATGCAAATAAATAAGTTTTCATAATTGTCTATGTTTTAATTTTCTTGATACAAAGGTAAGGTGCTGAAATCTATTATCAAAATAGATGTTTTTATAGAAATCTATTCAAAAATTTATAGATTTGCACTCTGTGCTAATATTTCAGGCTTTATTGTGGCTTTTCGGAGTTTGATTGTGTCTATTAATTCTGCCTGAAAAATGCAACATAAATATTTACAGTTACTTAATATAAGCTTATGGTCAATCTGGAATGGTATCGGACGTTTAAAGCAATATATCAGCATGGTACATTAACAAAAGCATCAGCCGAATTAATGATTTCTCAACCGAATGCAAGTGTACAACTTTCTTCTTTAGAGAGTTATATTGGTCATGCTCTTTTTATCCGGCTTCCACGGAAAATGGTTCCGACCGAATACGGAAAACTCTTATATACACAGATCGTAGAGTCTATCGATAATCTGGAGCGTGTAGAGGTTGAATTCAAAAAATCAAGTATCCGTAAAGAACCGACTATCAGATTGGGAGTACCCTCAGAAGTGTTTTATTCTTATCTGTCGAAAAATATGCATCTTGTAAAATCACATCTTATAGTAGAGTATGGTTTAGCTACAGACCTGATAGCGAAGCTAAGAAGCGGAGAATTGGATATTGCATTTATAACAAAACAGGATAAGACCCAAGATAATCTCACATATGAATATTTATATTCAGAATCTTTTATGATTGTTTGTAATCCTGCATTCGATACAACAGAAATTGATCTGTATATTGCCGAAAATGACCTTGCTAAAGCTGAAAGATGGTTGAGGAAACAAATCTGGTATGCTTATGATACTAACCTCCCTTTAGTGAGACGATTTTGGAGGAGTAATTTTTTGAAACGCCCCATTCTGAAGTTGAGTGCTGCTATACCTGACAATATCTCCATTTTACGCGCAGTTGCTACAAGTGGAGGTTTTGCCGTATCTTCCGATCTGATAGGTGGAGAGGCTCTGAAGAATAAACAGGTTAAAGTAGTCTGGAAAGGAATTGTCCCCACTACAAACAGCCTTTATCTAGGATATAATCAGGAAAAGCTAGAGCCCCATCTTGTTAATGAGGTTCGAGGTTTTATAAAACAAAGTATGGAAGAGTATCTTGATATTATGTAAAAGCTTTTACTCAATATGTGAACTCACTTGTGTATTCTGTCGAATTTCCACAGGCATCAGTTGCCACAACCGTTAAAGTGTGTGAGCCTTTGGATAATCTGTCAGGATCGAAGGTATAAGTATAAACAGGAGACTTAATGTCGTTCTCAAATAACGCAAACTTACCGTCTATAGTTCCTCTGACAGATGTAACTCCACTAAGGTTGTCTGTGATACGGAGCTTAATCGAATTAATTGGTTGAGGAGTACTCTTCCTTTTCTTTGAAGTTTTAGCAATTACCGGAGCGATAGTAGGGGATTGTGTATCGGACGAGACTGTCAGCCGCATACCAAATTCCCGTATATTTCCCGAAACAGTACCATTGTAATATTTCCCGCCGATCCATGATCTTCGGTTTCCTATCAATTGTACTATTCCATATTGATTTTTATTACTTAGTGGATCGGATGTTAGTTTGATCCTAACTTCTCCTGATTTATGTAATGGTACGGGCGATTGATTGACAGTGAAGATATCCGAGAAATAACTGTCGGAACTGCTTTGAGACAACGTGAAACAGACATCGTTATATAGATTACCCTTATTTACAAGCAGTGAAAAGGCATCACTTATATATTTATTGTCCTGATCCCATACCATAACCAACGAACATCCCGATGGGCGGGGAATATCTTGCTTTTTGCCCATTATAGAGAATGTATACGATGTTGTATTTCCATATACATCCTGTAAGGTATATTCGATATTATAAGGACGTTCTTCATTGATATTGAGATAACCGCTATTCTTCGATTTGTAGAATGGCAAAGCATTTCCCGGCTCGATGAATGAATACATGTAAAATGATTTGTTGAGTCTCCAATCGGCAAAGTCCGTAAATGTATTAATCATACGGGTTTGGTCAAATGGAAATCGTATAATATCGTAAGAGAAAGCTTCCGTATTATCTACTTTCATGCTGATGGACTTAACTCCATAGATGTTTGCTGTAGAACTCATTCTGTCATATGCCTTTATACCTAGTCCGATATAACCCCATGCCTCGATTGTATCTCGCAGACTGGTGTATTCTCCGCTCTTTAATTTCGAGACGGACTGGCGAAGCGGAAGGTAAGAACCGTTGATAACCCCTCGTCCCGGAACAGGATATGCCGCTATTCCCCTGACTTCGGGAGATACTTCGTCCCCTATCATATTCTTAAAGTAAGGAAGGGGATCTAATATCTGTTCAGATTTTGTATCTCGTATTTCGAAATGAAGATGGGGTCCTCCTGATCCTCCTGTATTGCCTGAATAAGCAATCAGGTCTCCTTTTTTGACTTTTATCTGGTTCGATTTCAGTTTCAGATCAACCCTGTAGCTTTCCTGCGAATATTGCTGGGTCTTTACAAAGTCGCTTATCTGTTGGTTGAATTTACTGAGGTGCCCGTACACTGATGTTTGTCCGTTAGGGTGGTCGATATATAAAGCCAGCCCGTATCCGGACGGAGAAACCGAAACTCTGGATACGAATCCGTCGGAAACAGAATATACTTCTTTTCCTTCAACTCCTTGGGTTTTTATATCAATTCCAGAGTGAAAATGATTGTTTCTGAGTTCTCCGCAATTGGCACTCAATAATAACGGTATGCCCAGCGGGCTGCCATAGTCTTGAGCAAAAGAACTTAAACTGAATAAAGATATAATGAGTGTCGTTGCTAGTCTGTTCATTATAAAATAGTTTTTGTGTATAATCTTCTAAATCGGATTATACAGAGTTATTATAAGTAAGAGAAAAGAGACTTACTTACATTTACTTATCTATCGTTTCGTCAAGTATATCCCTTGCTACACTTCTTTTGTCCTTTAGAACAAAGTCTTTTCGATTGCCGTTTTTATCAATTATAGCAATCTTATTGGTGTCATGCTGAAATCCGGCTCCTTTATCCTGCAGAGAATTTAGTACGATATAATCCAGATTTTTCTTTTCAATCTTTCTTAGGGCATTTTGCTCTTCGTTATTTGTTTCGAGAGCAAATCCGATAAGAGTTTGAGAGTTTTTTTTCTGTTTACCCAGAGCCGCCGCTATATCTTTATTGGCAACCAGTTCGAGGGTTATTCCCTCATCGTCGGTTCGTTTAATCTTAGTACCCGCTTGTTCTTTAGGCCTGTAATCTGCTACGGCTGCGCAAAGGATAGCGGTGTCACAATCGGAAAATTCACTTAATGCAGCCTGATACATTTGGTCGGCCGATTCAACATCAATACGTTTAATATTCGGGTGAATGGTCTTTAAAGATACAGGGCCTGCGATAAGGATAACTTCAGCACCTCTTTCCGCACATTCTTCGGCAAGAGAGAATCCCATTTTTCCCGAAGAATAGTTTCCGATAAACCTTACAGGGTCGAGCTTTTCATAGGTCGGACCTGCCGTTATCAGTATTTTTTTTTTTGAAAGACTTTCCTTTTTCGAAAAGTAATTCCTTATATATTCTACAATTTTTTCGGGTTCTTCCATCCGTCCTTTTCCAATCAGATGACTTGCCAATTCGCCGGATGCCGGTTCTATAATATGATTTCCGCATGATTCGAGAAGAGACAAATTACGTTTAGTAGAAGGGTGTGCAAACATATCCAAGTCCATTGCCGGAGCAATGAATACCGGAGCTTTCATTGACATATAAGTTGTGATAAGCATATTGTCTGCTATCCCGTTAGCCATTTTACCTAAGGTTGAAGCTGTAGCGGGTGCTATTAGCATAAAGTCAGACCATAAACCCAGATCAACATGACTGTGCCATGTTCCGTCATTAGCTCCGAAGAATTCGCTGATAACAGGCTTTCCTGTTAATGCCGAAAGGGTAACAGGGGTAATGAACTCTTTTCCGGCAGGTGTCATTATAATCTGTACTTCTGCGCCTTCTTTGACAAATAATCTGGCTAAAGATGCCGCTTTGTAAGCAGCAATGCTTCCGGTGATGCCTAAAACTATATGTTTACCTTTGAAAGTCATGGTTTATGTTTGAGTTTTTTTAGAATCAATATGAATATAAGACAATATAATCTTCCTTATTGTATCGTGGATATTGTCTTACAAGCAAAATTAGCAAAAAGGATTGATACCTAACTTATTGATCTTTCTTTTTGAATGTATAATACTTGTTAAAGAAGAATTGCAAAAAGGCAACTATTGCAGTACAAGACAGTTTAGCAGTACTTTGAACTGTTTTTTGACTAATTTCTATCAGGTCGGTTTGTTCAAGCCCGATGTTATATATTCTGACCAATATTGGCAGAAGTATTGTACTTACAACAATGCCGACTCCTGCTATACCGAAAAAAGAGAGACCTCTTTTGAATATTTTGTCGGTGGCATTGAATGTAAAATAACTATTCAGAAAAAAGTTATTAATGATTGCAAGCACACAGCTTAATATGTGAGATACTATGTAGTTAATGCCCAGATAGTCGCGGAAAAAGAAAAAACTGAGCCATTCGACTCCAAGACCAATAACGCCGACTATTCCGTATTTAAGAAATTCCTTGTACGATTGCTTCATTATTTGTTTTTATGTAATACTAAGCATATTTAGGTACGGGGACCTTGAGTCGGCAAAGATAATTCTTTATTCTTTTGAAGATTTGACTTTCTTTACGAAAAGTTGCTAAAAAATAGCTCAAAGCTTTATTGACACAGTAAAAATACTTATTTTTGAATAATTAAGTAACTGTTTAAATTTAGCTCGTTTGGATTTTAGAGATATTTTTGGAACGATTTTTATTTTTTTCGATACGATAACAGCGGGCTGTTTGAGTTGAGAAAAGATAAAAATTCAGGCAAAAAGAGCCTAAAAATAAACGAAAAAGAAATGAATCGTAATTGTGATACATCGTTTGGTAAATTTAAACAGTTACTAAATAACAGAAAGTATTCTGTAGTTGATTCTAAATCAATTAACAATAATCAGCTATTAATATAGTTCAGCCATTTAAAGAACTCTTTTAGCATAGATAAAATCTTAGCTATAATTTCGGATTAATTAATAAGGTGCATTTAAATAGTGCTATTGAACTTATAAATAGGATTGGCTGTTTTTTTGCAAAAGAGTAAATTGGTTAGAGTCGTTAGATGTATTCAGAAGATAAAGAACGTTCAAAAAAGTCAAGCAGAGTGGAGGATAAAAAGATCAAATTGTCAGTTTTAGGTTTCTCGTTTAATCAAACACAATCGGGTACATATGGTCTTGTTTTGGCAGAAGAAGGAGGTGTGCGCCGTCTGATGATTGTTGTCGGTACACCCGAAGCACAATCTATTGCCTTTAAACTGCAAAATACCGAACCTCCCCGTCCGTTGACTCACGACCTGTTTTACTCTTTTATGAACAGTTTCGATATTAAACTTGAGGAAGTTCTTATCTATAAATACGAAAACGGAGTATTTTATTCCCAACTGTATTTTAAACAGGGAGACAAGACTGTAACAGTAGAATCCAGAACATCAGATGCTATAGGTATCGCTCTGCGAAGTAAGTCGAAGATATACACAACTGATGAAATCATGAGGGATTTAGCTGTTGTTTTCACAGAAGGAGACGAAGAAGCGGCATCCAAAGATATGTTTACGGCAGGTGATACAACAGCCAATTATACCGATTCGTATGCTTTACTTAATCAGGAAGAGCTACAGTCGATGCTTGATGATGCCATTGAACATGAAGACTATGAACTCGCATCGGTGCTTCGTGACGAATTGGAAAAACGAGCAAAAAAACACTAAGGTCTCAGACCTTTTTATTGACTCGCATCCGTATCGTCGAGTGTTATTTGTCCTTCAAAACATAACAGCTACGGCTTGTTTTACTTTAAATACGACATTAATATCTACTATTACTTAAATGGATAAAACGATATTCTTTGCTCCCGATATTCTCTCGGATCAGACACTGCCTCAGGAAGAATCAGCTCATTGCATACGTGTGCTGAGAAAGAAAGAAGGAGATACTATATATATAGCTGACGGAAAAGGGCATTTCTTTGATGCCGAAATAATAGAGGCGCATCAGAAACACTGTGTTGTTAATATAATCAACACCATAGATGAACCTAAACCATGGTCTAATAATCTGCATATTGCTTTTGCTCCTACTAAGAACATGGATCGGGTAGAATGGTTTGCCGAAAAAGCAACTGAAATTGGCATTGACAGGTTCTCTCCATTGTTGTGTCGTTATTCGGAAAGGAAAGAGATAAAGTTGCCCCGAATAGAGAAAATCCTCATTTCGGCAATGAAACAATCTCAGAAGTCGTTCGTCCCCCAATTAGATGAAATGACAGCTTTAGCCGATTTTATACGGCAGCCGTTCGATGGGCAGAAATTCATAGCTCATTGCTATCCTCAGGAAAAGAAGCTATTGAAAGATGCTTATACTCACGGTGGGAATGTCCTGATACTGATAGGTCCCGAAGGTGATTTCAGTGAGAAAGAAGTCCAATTGGCACTTGATAATGGTTTTGAACCGATCTCTTTAGGGAACAGTCGCTTGAGAACAGAAACTGCAGCGTTGGTTGCATGTAATACAATACAGGTAATAAATGGTTAATAGATTAGAGTGCTATTTAGGATTTTGTTTATTGAACTCCCTTAAATCAAGAATAGCTTTATACAACTTTTTCCTGTAATAAGACTTTATGCAGAAAAACGACTCGTAACGTTTCATCGAATACTTTATCACATTGTACTCAAGTGTATGACGTGCGCTGGCAATAAAGGCATCTATCATAGGTTGCAATAATTCCTTGTCCTTCTCAGTCTTAACCTTTTCTTCCATGTTTTTGTTCATATATTAGTAACAGTAAGCATTTAATGATTTTGTATATTAAACGAACAGGTCTGAGACCTTAAAATTAGTCGATATACATCAGGTCGCTCATTATAGAGTCCGAAACGAATATTCCCTGACGGCTTATTTTATAACGGTCTTCATCTGTATATACATCACCGCTCTTTAAATGACGGGCTATGTTCTGATCACAATATGAGGCATATTTCTCACCGAATAGACTTTTCAACTCCGATTTACTGATTCCCCACATTGTGCGCATTCCTGTAAGTATAAAGTCGTTGTATCTGGTTCGGATGTCCAGGTCTTCAATTTCTATCTGAGGATCATTATCTTCGATACCCTGAATGTATTTTGATATGGAAGATATATTCCAGCATCGGTTTTTCTTATTATAGGAGTGAGCCGATGGACCTGTTCCCAGATATTTTGTTCCCAGCCAGTATGAACTGTTGTGTCGGGAGAAATATCCTTCTTTACCGAAATTTGATATCTCATAATGGATAAAACTATTCTCTTGAAGTCTTCTAATCAGGGTTGAGAACATTTCGACGCTCAATTCTTCTTCTACAGATTTGACATTTCCTTTCTGAAGGAGCCTGTATAGCTTTGTACCTTGTTCGTAAATAAGATGGTATGACGATATGTGCTGTATGTCTAAATTCATTGCAGTATCGAGGGTCTTATTCCATATCTCCAATGTGAGATCAGGTAACCCGTACATAAGATCTATACTTATATTCGAAAAGCCTGCCTGTTTACTCATCCTTACTGCATCGAGAGCTTTTTGAGCCGAATGACGCCGGTTAAGAAACTGTAATTGTTTATCGTCAAAGCTTTGTACACCCATGCTCAGTCTGTTGAAACCTATCGAACGGAGCATATCCAAATACTTCTCATTCAGATCATCCGGATTTGCTTCCAGTGTGATTTCGGCATCGTTATCGACTCTGTAGGTTTCATATATAGTACTGAAAATAGCCTTAAAATCAGCCTTCGATAATTGAGACGGTGTCCCTCCTCCGAAATAAATAGTGCCGACAGATTCGCCTCCTATATAGTTGCTGCGTAATACCAGTTCTTTGCAAATAGCTGATACAAAAGGCGTTTTTTGTTCCATGCTGGTTCGTGTGTAAAAATCGCAGTAAATGCATCTCGTTTTACAAAAGGGAACATGTATATATATACCAGCCATTCGGATATGATAGAATGTTAAACAAAAGGCAAGAGACCTTAGTCTTCGTACATTTTGTTGATAATGTCTTTGTAACGTTCGGCAACTACCTTACGTTTGATTTTCAGCGTATTTGTTAATTCGCCGCTTTCCATTGTAAATGGCTCGGGCAGAAGAGTAAATCTCTTTACTTTTTCGTAAGGAGCCAAAGGAGCCTGTTGCATTTCTATGCGGGTGGATATCATCGAAATAACAATTTTGTCTTTTAGTAATTCTTCTCTTGTCGAATATACAATATCATGTTCTTTAGCCCATTTTTCAACAGCATCATAGTCGGGAACTACAAGTGCACTCACAAACTTAACATCATCTCCGATAATCGAGATCATATCTATGAACTTGTCATTGGCGATCAATGTTTCGATAGCCTGAGGTGCGATGTATTTACCATTTGATGTTTTGAACAGGTCTTTGATCCGTTCTGTCAATACAATCGTATTATCAGCTAATAGCTCACCTGCATCTCCCGTACGGAAAAATCCGTCTTCAGTAAATACTTTGGCTGTCTCTTCCGGCTTCTTGTAATATTCTTTCATTACAGTACGCCCTTTTACCAGAATTTCATTGTTCGCAGGATCAATTTTAACTTCCAATCCGGGCATAACGGTTCCAACCGAGTGAATGATAAAGTTACGATCGGGGTAACATGTTACAGTTGCAGTTGTTTCGGTAAGCCCATATCCGATAATGATTGGGATATTTACCGATTGCAAAAATATATTGATCTGATCGGACAATGGGGAACCAGCACAAGGAAACAATACCCCTTTTTCGATTCCGATAACCATTTTTAGTATACGGAAAATAGTATTGTTGTAAAACGTAAATTTCAGGCGTGTACCCAGCGGAGCTCTTTTGCCTTCATTCTTATAATCGAGATTATATCTTTTACCGGTTTTTATAGAATCGGTATAAAGCCAGCGCATAATACCTTTAGAACTGTCTATCTTTTCGTTTACCCCCTGATATACTTTTTCCCAGAAACGGGGGACACTGCACATAAGTGTAGGCCGTACCTGTTTAATGGATTTCTGAATTTCTTTGGCATCGGTATTTATAGCTATAGTCATACCCTTGTGCAAGGTGTAATAAGTCCACGCTTTTTCGAAAATATGAGCCAAAGGAAGAAAATTCATCGAAAGGTCTTTACTCGATAGTTTGGGCAGCCGTTCGTCATGTATTCTGAACACTTCGAGAAACGAAGAATGCAGCAGTACTACACCTTTGGGTTCTCCTGTTGTACCTGATGTATAAATGATACAGGCGGTATCGGTCTCACGGATCGATTTGAGCCTGACTGATACTTTTACCATCGAATCGGAATTTTCGCCCGATGCGATAAAATCATCGAAATAGATAGAGGTTGTATCCTCCGGATGCTTTTTGACTTTCGGATCAAAAATTATCAGGCGTTTTAGTACTGCACTATGTTGTTGTACCTTATAAGCATTGTTATACTGAAACTGTTCACCTACAAACAGAGTGCGTATCTGTGCATCGTGAACGATATATTCGACCTGCAGAGGTGATGCTGTTGCATATATAGGTACAGTTGCTGCACGGTTTGCATAAGCTCCGAAATCGGTAAATATGTATTGATACATATTCTGAGAATATATACCGATATTCTCTTGCGTTTCTATACCTATCTCTGCCATAGCCCATGCCGTTTTCATAACATAGTCAGAGAGGCGGTTCCATGAAATATTCAACCATTTCTTCTGGTCGTTATCTCGATACTTCAATACAGTTCTCGATTTGTATTTTGCTGCACGCTTATGTACCAGCTCGGCAAGATGATAGTAACTCATTTCTATTTTTTACTAATGGTATCAGATGACAAAGTTAGATTATTAAATGATTAATCGGTGTTAATTGCCTGGTTTTTATTATTGTCTACACATCAGTTGTCGGGGCAATAGCTGTGCTTTATATCCTGATAACGTGATGAAAAGGTTACAAAAGTTACAGCCTTTACGTTCATTTTTCAGATGGCACTTTTTACTCTCGAAACTAAGCCTGCCCGTAGGGACGTAAATTTATACGCCGGATTTTTTTCGGGTGGAAGATTTTTTACCCCTAAATAATTTCCAAAAAGGTAACAAAGGTTCCATCTTTTCAACGATTTTATGGAGTAACCTTTTTTTATCACCTATCGAGTGTGGGATCGTAAGCATCAAAGGCTGTCTCCGCCTCCGTGGAATCAGACTTGACTTTGAGTGCTTTTTGCCTTTCTTTCATTTCTTCTTCCGTGTAATTACCGCTGCCACTGTCTTGTAAGAATTGGAGTTGATCGGCTGCCTCTTGATTCTGAACTATGATTTCCCACGGTACACGAATATTTTCTACTTTCTCTTCTATTTCTCCTTCTTTAGCCATCGCCATTTTCAAGGTCTTTTCGTCTGCGGAGTATTCTTTCATGGTTACCGTTTTTCCGGTCAGATATATTTCACCGTACTCGTCTACGGCATATTTATAACGTGTGGTAGTTACGGTATAACCATGCTCTAATCTTTGTTTGAGGATTTTTCGGGCTTTTTGCGCTAATCGTTCGTCACGACCTGCACGGGCATCATCTATCATTTCCTTAAAATCGGAATACTTTCGTACCCACTGATAGAATGTTTTACGGCTGATGCTGTACATCGCGCAGATTTCACCTAATGTATATTCATCCTGTTCTATTGCGTCTGCTATTTTCTTTCCTAGTTCTTCTGTGTATTTTGCCATAATTGTAAAGTATGTTTAAGTATAGATAAAATTTCAGAAAGCAGGCAGGTCTTTTATTTATGTGAATCAGTATTTGAAAAACATTCTTTAATTTTAGTTGAAAGACCTTCATATGTCTTTGTAGGTGTAGCAAGAGTTAACCCGACAAACAGAATTAGTAAATGACATAAAATAAAAAGGGCGAATTTTAGCTGTTGATTTACATTGCTCAGAATTTGATGCGTTTGCCCTAGTTTTATATTACCTTTGCAACCGCAATATTTATGTCTATGGCAGGAGGAATCAAAAGTTTAGCAAAAGATACGGCTATCTATGGATTGAGCAGTATTTTGGGTCGTTTCTTGAATTGGTGTCTGACACCTTTACATGTATATATTTTTACGAATACGGTAGAGTATGGCAAGGTCAGTTATATTTATGGGTTTGTAGCCCTCTTTATGATTTTGCTGACTTATGGAATGGAAACCGGCTTCTTTCGCTTTATGAACAAGAAAGACGAAGATCCTGATCGGGTCTATTCTTCGGTGCTAACGTCGCTCGGTGTAACATCTGTCCTGTTTATTATACTCTGTTCTGTTTTTCTGACTCCTATAGCCGAATGGATGAGGTATACCGATCATGCCGAGCATATACTTATCATGGCTGTTGCCGTGGCAATGGATGCCTTTATGGTTGTACCTTTTGCTTACCTGCGATATAAAAAAAGACCTATACGTTTTGCATCATTGAAGATTATATTCATTTTTGCCAATATATTTTTCAACCTGTTCTTTCTTGTTGCTTGCCCGTTTATTTATAAATCGGCTCCCCATCTGATCGATTGGTTTTATAATCCATCGTATGGAATCGGGTATATATTTATAGCTAATTTATTGGCTAATATCGTTGTGTTCTGTATGCTGATTCCCGATATGACCGGATTTAAATACCGGTTCGACGGACAGCTTCTCAAGCGTATATATAAGTATTCATTCCCATTGCTTATTTTGGGTATAGCAGGGGTTATTAATCAGACCGTGGCACAGCTTGTATATCCTCACATATTCGATAATATTGAAGAGGCTTACAGCCAATTGGGAATATATAATGCATGCTTGAAAATCACGGTAGTAATAACTATGTTTACTCAGGCTTTCCGGTATGCTTACGAGCCTTTCGTATTCGCAAAGAATAATTCTGATAATGATACACGCCCGTATGCCGAAGCAATGAAGTATTTTGTGATATTTGCGCTCTTTGTATTTCTGGGTGTTATGTTTTTTATGGATATACTGAAGTATATTGTCAGCAAAAATTATATGGTCGGCATATCTATTGTACCTGTGGCTATGTTGGGTGAAATATTTTTCGGAATATATTTCAATTTGTCTGTTTGGTATAAGTTGATAGATAAAACTCACTATGGAGCAACATTTTCTGTATTAGGATGTTTTATAACAGTACTTATAAATGTTATATTTGTACCCGTATTTGGTTTTATAGCCAGTGCATGGGCTACATTTATCTGTAATCTGATAATAATGTCTATCTCTTATTTCTACGGGCAGAAGTATTATCCGATTAAATACGATCTGAAGACTATCTTCTTTTATTTCGCATTGGTTGCGGTTTTGTATGTATTAGGAATGTATGTCCCAATAGAAAATGAGGTGTTGAGGTTATCGTACAGAGTTATATTATTGGCTGTATTTGCAGCGGTATTGATAAAGAAAGATCTGCCTTTGTCTCAAATTCCGTTTATAAATAAGAAAATTAAATAGTTATATCAAATAAATAAACAGGTCTGTGACCTTTAATTTAAAGTAGTGAAGATGAAGAGAATCTTTTTATTGTTCGGAGCCTTGCTGACTTTGTCTGCTATCCATGCCGATGAGGGTATGTGGCTTCTGAAAGAATTAAATCGTCAAAGTGCTGCCCGTATGCAGGAATTGGGTTTCACTTTCCCTATCGATAGTGTATACAGTGAGAAAAACGCATCATTGAAAGATGCCGTTGTTATCTTCGGCGGAGGTTGTACCGGAGTTGCTGTATCTCAGGAAGGGTTGATATTTACAAATCACCATTGCGGATACGATGCTATTCAGAAGCATAGTTCAGTAGAACATGATTATCTGAAAGATGGTTTTGTTAGTCATTCGAATGCCGAAGAGTTATACACCGAAGGGCTTACCGTTTCGTTTCTGCAAAAAACAGAAGATGTAACCTCAGCTGTTACAGCAGGTGTTACAGACAACATGACCGAACACGAAAGAAATACAATCATAGATTCTCTATCTGTTAAAATTTTGGATCAATATAAAGGCAACGAGTTTTTAAATGCCCGTATCATTCCTTTCTATACCGGAAACAAATATTATCTGGTAGTTTATGAAGTATTCCGAGATGTTCGTATGGTGTTTGCACCGCCTTCATCAATCGGAAAATTCGGAGGTGATGCCGATAACTGGCAATGGCCTCGTCATACAGGAGATTTCTCTGTGTTCCGAGTGTATGCCAATAAAGATAATCAGGCAGCTAATTACAGCAGCGATAATGTTCCTTATAAACCTAAATATTCAGTACCGGTTTCTATAAAAGGATATAAAGACAAAGATTATGCGATGACTATCGGTTATCCGGGCAGTACAGAACGTTATTTGCCGTCATGGGGAATCTCTCAGATGATGACATCCGAAAATATCCCCCGTATAGAAGTTCGTACAATCAAACAGGATATCTGGCGTAAAGCAATGAATGCCGATGATGCTGTACGTATTAAATATTCAGTGAAATTCAGCCGCAGTTCAAACTATTGGAAAAACTCAATGGGTATGAATCAGGCATTGAGACGTCTTCATGTTTTGGAAGATAAACAGGCACTGGAGTCTCGTTTGGCTGATTGGATAGAAAAGACACCTTCTGCAAAAGAACAATACGGAGATGTTCTATCAAACTTGGATAATGCATACACCAGCACAATGGAACCCGCAAGGATAGCGACATATTTTGCCGAAACATTTAATAATGGCATTGAGCTTGTTCGTTTTGCAAATATAATCAGACAAACAGACTTGAGTGATAAAGAATTGGCAGCTGCCGCTGTAAGGTCTAAAATGGCTGATCTGTACAAAGATTATGTACCTGCTTTGGATAAACAGGTTATGCCCGCTTTGCTTCGTTTCTATGCAGAGAAAGTTCCTGCAGGTTATCTACCTGATATTTATGGAACAATTAACAATAAATTCAAAGGAGACTACGATAAATATACCGACTGGGTATTTAAAAATACCAAGCTTACCGACATTAATACTTTAGCTACATTATTAGCTGATAAACCGATAAAAGAACTCGAAAAAGATCCGGCTATGGTGCTTGCGGCATCGGTTGCCGAATGCCGTTTGAAGATTCGTGAAGATCTTTCTTCTTACGATCCGATTATCGATAAAAATGCCCGTAAGTTTATGGCAGCTTTGATGGAAATGCAACCCGAAAAGACCTTTTCTCCAGATGCGAATTTCACTCAACGCTTAAGCTATGGATCGGTAGGAGGATATAACCCTGCAGATGCAGTATCTTATGATTACTACTCAACATCAAAAGGTGTATTGGAAAAAGAAAATAAAGATGATCCTGAATTTGCGGTTCAACAGTATATTCTTGATAATCTGAAAGCTGCTCAATGGGGTGGATATGCCGATGAAGATGGAACGATGCATGTAGGGTTCTTGTCAAACAATGACATTACCGGAGGAAACTCGGGCAGTCCTGTATTTAACGGAAAAGCAGAACTTATAGGTCTGGCTTTCGACGGTAACTGGGAAGCCTTGAGCGGTGATATTATTTTCGAACCTAAACTTCAGCGTACAATAAGTGTCGATATCCGTTATGTATTATATACAATCGATAAGATAATGGGTTGTCATCGTCTGATAAATGAGCTGAATATCCAAAAATAAGAATATCTGATATAGATATATGAAGGCTTTACCCTACACGGGTGAAGCCTTTTTTTATTCAGATTCATCAAATTCATCGTCTATATCTGCCTGTTTATCGATTTTTTTTGCATGTAGGACAAAAGATTATAATCTTAGTTCCCTTAAATCAAAAAGTATAAATGGATATGAAGTTAGAAAAATTTGGATTGTTTATTATTTCGTTAATGGCCGTCTTTGCATTATCATGCAGCAGTGACGATGATACTATTGACGATGGGGATACTCCTGATAGCGGAGGCACGGAAAATAATATCGATGAGGACTTTGTTACAAATACCAAGGACACCACTTTTGTAAATGCTGTAACTATTGATTTCTCGGGAACTACAGCTACTGTTACAAATCCTTTTTCCTCGGATGGGGTTACTGTTGTTGCGGACGGTGCAAATGTAGTGATAACATCCACCAATCAGAGTACGGAGGTCAATTACGTGTTATCGGGATCAACATCCTCAGGATCGGTGAAGATATATAGCGATTATAAGTTTGGAATAGGACTCAATGGTGTTGATATAATTAGTGCCGATGGTCCTGCTGTCAATATCCAATCCGGAAAGAAAGTTTCGGTTACTATGGTCGGGGGAACCTCTAACCGTTTGATCGATGGTACTACATATACTGCCAGCGGCGATGAAGATATGAAAGGGACTTTCTTTAGTGAAGGGCAGCTTATATTCGATGGAGCAGGAAGCCTGCAGGTGCAAGGACGTTATAAGCATGGTATTGTCAGTGACGACTATATACGTATAAAAGGTGGGACTGTAAAAGTTGCAGGGGCTGCTAAAGATGCAATTCATGCCAATGATTATGTCCGTATCGATGGAGGTATTATCAATCTTGTTTCTACGGGCGATGGCATAGAATGTGAAGAAGGATACATTGAGATTAACGGGGGGACTATCAGTATTAACAGTGCAGACGGAGATGCCGTAAAAACGTCTTATTCGGATACGGATACCTCTATTACTCCTTATATAATAGTAAATGGCGGAACATTAGATCTAACAATAAGCGGCAAGGCTTCAAAGGGTTTGAAAAGTAAAGGCGATATAACCATTACAGCAGGAACTCTTAACTTCACTTCTACAGGAGATGCCTATTATGATACGGATGATGCCGATATTTCATCTTCTGCAGCAATCAAAGCAGATGGTAACTTCTTGATGCAGGGAGGGAGTGTAACTATTACCAGCTCGGGAAGTGGAGGTAAGGGTATTAATATTGACGGAACATTGACTGTTGATGATGGAATCATTTCTGTTACTACTACCGGAGATCAGTTTAAATATCAGAATGATGATACTGCCGCCAAAGCGATAAAAAGCGATGGTAACCTTACTGTGAACGGCGGAACAATCACCATAAAAACATCCAAGACTGAAGCTGAGGGACTTGAAAGTAAGGCTACTCTAACTATCAACGGCGGAACAATAGAGATCGAAGCTTACGATGATTGTATAAATGCATCCAACCACATAGCGATAAACGGTGGCAATGTATATTGCTATAGCCAGACTAATGATGGTATTGATTCGAATGGAACTTTGACCATTACGGGGGGTACTATTATTTCATCAGGAACAACTGCCCCCGAAGAAGGGTTTGATTGTGACAATAATACATTCAAGATTACAGGAGGAACTCTTGTCGGATTCGGAGGTGCAACCAGTACGCCAACATCAAGTGTGAGCACTCAATATTCTGTGATATATGGGGCTACAGGAACAGCTAATCAGCTGATTCATATCGAAGCAGCTGATGGTACTTCTATCATGACCGTGAAAGTGCCACGCGCGTACAGCAGCCAAATGACAATGTTGTTTAGTACTCCGGCAATAAAATCAAATACTTCATATACCATCTATACTGGAGGAAGTACTTCCGGAGGTACTGATTTTCACGGATTATATAGCGGAACGACATATACAAAGGGAACTTCGACTAAAACATTTACTACATCTTCAGTAGTAACAACCGTTGGTAGTGTTTCTTCCGGCGGAGGCGGAGGACGCTGATGCTGTAGAGTATGGAAAAGATATAAAGAAAAGGACGCCGAATATCATATTTGGCGTCCTTTTCTTTATATCTAATTTTGATCTATGCCTTAGTCGGCTCTACCTTCATTATTTTGCATTGAATGCGGCATATAAAATATATGGCAATCAGGGTAAAGATAATAAATGCACCTGATGGCACATTGATATATGCTGACAATATCAGTCCCGATATACATCCGATTAATCCGAATAATATAGACAGGAATATTATTTTCGAATAGTTGGCTGTATATAAATTAGCTGTCATCTGTGGAATTGTAAGCAAAGACATCAGTAATACGACTCCGACAAGCCGGATAATCAGCACGATAGAAACAGCTATGAAAAACATCATAGAATACTCTATCAATTTTATCGGAAGGTGTCTGGTTCTGGCAAAATCAGGATCGAATGATGTGTATAGTATTTCTTTCCGGAAAAAGAAGAATACAAGACTTAATACTATAGATAGTGCAATAAATAAGTATATATCTGTACGGGTTATGGTCAGTATATTGCCGAAAAGATAATCGGAAAGATTAGGTGCAAATCCGGCTTTCAGATAAATACAGATAATACCGATAGCCATACCGAACGACCAAAACGCACCGATTGCAGAATCTTCTCTAACCCCTTGCCGTGATGAAAACCATTGGATGCCAAAAGCGGAAAACACAGAGAAGATAAGTGCCGATACAAACGGATTAATGCCTGCATAAAAACCGATACCTAGTCCGCCCAGAGAAGCATGGGTTATACCTCCACTGATAAAAACCAGCCGTTTGACAACAATATAAGTGCCTATAATACCACATACGATGCTCGCAAAAATACTCCCAAGAAGAGCATTGCTGAAAAAATCGTATTGAAATAATTCTAAAAAATTCATTAGTGAAAAACTCAAATTTCTTTGATATCAAAGCCAACTTTATTCAGATCATTCCAATAATTAGGATATGATTTGGAAACAACCTGTGGTTCGTTGATCTTCAAATGTGTAAGCTTGATTGCAGCCGGAGCGAAAGCCATAGCCATGCGGTGATCTTCGTAAGTCGCAATGACCGGATCACTTTCCGCATCGCATCTTTCTCCATTCCATTCCAGAATGCTGTCTTTGCTGTCTGTGAGAAGATAGCCTAATTTTTTCATTTCGGCTTTAAGTGCTTCTATTCTGTCTGTCTCTTTAATCTTTAGAGTTTGCAAACCTGTAAATAGAAAAGGTATGTTTTTAAGGCAGCATGTTACAACAAATGTTTGAGCCAGATCGGGTTCATTCACGAAGTTGTGGAACATTTTTTTTGCAAAGCGGTCTGTCTTGGTTAATATGACACCATTTTCTGTATATTCGGTATTGACACCGAGGTCTACAAACAGATCGGCAACTTTAGAATCGCCCTGTCCGCTGTCTTTAAATAAACCTCTCAGTTCTATCTCTGCATGATCTGCCAGAGCTACTATTTCGTACCAATACGATGCAGCCGACCAATCAGACTCGACAATGTACTTTACGGGTTTGTATTCGTTCGGATATATTTTGATCACGTTTTCCGACCAATCGGCTTTGACACCGAATTCAGCCATCATTTTTAATGTGAGTTTGATGTACGGTATGGAAATTACGTCTCCTTCGAGATGTATGGTCAGCCCTTTTTCCATTGTCGGAGCAATCATCAAAAGGGCGGAGATAAACTGTGAACTGATCCCTCCCGAAAGATAAACTTCTCCTCCGTTTAGTGCTTTACCTCGTATTTTAAGTGGCGGATAACCTTTTGTCTGCAGATATTCGATATGTGCACCGATTGCATTCAGAGCTTCCACCAGAACATTTATCGGACGTTTTTGCATTCTTTCGGTTCCGGTGATAGTCCATTCTCCGGGTATATGAGACAAATATGCGGTCAAAAATCTCATGGAGGTTCCGGCTGCACCGATATCAATGGCATTTGTATCGGACGAAAAAGCATCGACCATAACCCGTGTATCATCACAATCCGAAAGATTTTCGATAGGATAGGGACTGTTGCTTAATGCTTTTAAGATAAGGGCACGGTTGCTTATACTTTTAGATGCTGCCAATTGTATTTCTCCGTTGATTGTATTTGTACCTCTTATTTCGTATTTCATTATTGTAATAATAGTAAGTATTTTTTAGAGTCTGTTTAAATTTTATAGCTAAGCTTTTTTATAGTAGAAAAAGCAGCTAAGAATTAGCTTGAAGAGCCTTAATGAAAATTTCCGCTAAAATATAAATAGGCTCTTAAACTTAGCAGATTGTAAACTGTGAGTTGACAGTTGAAAATAATCTCTATTCTCAATTGTTATTGATCACAAAAAGGTCTGAGACCTTACAAATATACGAAAAGCTTGTTTATAAGACTAATCGTTATACGAAGTTTAAAATGATCAGAATCTAATTCTCAATTATTCAGGACGGCGTTTTCTGGTGAAACGACCTGTTGCTTTACCTTGTTTGCCGGATTTACCGGTTTTATAAGATCCCCAGTTATAAGAACTCCAGCTCCAGTTAATCATTTGTCTGAGTCTTTTTAAAAATCGTTTCGAAGGTTTATCCAGCAGATACGACTCTATGTGTCTTTTGCGTTTTTCCTCCAGAATTTCGTCTTTGTCGATAAGTATTCCGGTCTCTTCCACATTTCCGAATGTATCATTGATTGCTGTTCCGAATACTTTCATACGGGGAGATAATCCCATGTAAGCGTTTACCAACGGAGGAATATTGATTCCCAATTTTCTGACCGATGTATTTAATATTTTGTAATCACTTTTTAGATCGTCTTCAGTAAAAAGCCGCTTTAAGATTCTCTTGTCGGTTTCTATATTGAGGCTTTGTTTGGGATATATGAGGTGTTCGGGATCGGGGAAATGCTTGTTCATGAAATACAAGATCATATCCCTTGCCTGAGAATTGTATGTATCGTACATTGTTACTTTTCCGAAAAAATACTTCATGGTCGGATCGGCAACGGATAGTGCGCCTAAACCATCCCATAAATTATCAAGGGCAAATATTCCTTTCGAGCCTGCTCTGGTGCTTTGGTATTCGAGGGATACAAAAGATCTGCCCAACTCAATAGTATACGGAAGGTATTCTTTGTTGAACTTTTCAGAAAAATGAAACAGGTGAGACGTTGCAAGTATGGGTTCTCCGTTGGAGTCGAACTGTATATCGGGGCCGCATATAAAACGATAACCGCCAAGTATCTCTTCGGCTTCGGGATTCCATACTATCAATTGTTTGTATGGATTGTCCATCGTGTCGTATTCATCTATGTCGGTGCTTTTTCCTGTACCTCCGCCATAGTATCTGAATGCGATTTCGCGTAGACGCCCTATCTCCTTCATGGTGTTTGGGGAGTTGTGGTGCGTGATGATATATATTTCGTTGTTAGCCTTATTTGTTTTACGTAAGAACTTGTCTTTCGTCAATTCGGCTTTGATTAGAGCTTTGTCTACTTCAGCAATAATATTTTCCATCTTTATACTAAGTAAGGTCTCAAACCTATTTATTACTTTGGTAAATGAAACAGCCAAAGCTTGTTGTTATTCAAAAATCGATAATTACTACAATTCATTACTTAAAAGAAAATGTTTCGGTTATTCATATTTGCCGATCGATTTAGCCGTTTGTACAGCTCTAATCTAACTTATAAGTAATATTTTTGACTTCGTCAGCCCATTGCTGCGGAGTTTTCGATTTATCAAAGGTTTCCCATTTGATAGGCTCTCCGAAAGTGATGGTAAACGTCTGATGCTTATTCTTAAACATCTCGTCAGGAAGAAACAGCATTTCAATATTGAATTTAATACCTAAAGCTTTTCTGCAATTTGCAAATCTATAAAAGAAATTCGAATTATGGGCATTGAAATGTACGGGAATAACGTCCCGTTTAGTTTCAATGGCTTTATGTATGAACGATTTTTGCCATTGAAGGTCTATGATTTTACCTCCGGTTTTGCGTGAACATATTCCTGCCGGAAAGGTGATGATTTGATCATCAGATAAATATGCGTCATTTATTGCCTTGGCTTTATCCTTTGCCTGTTTTCCGTATTTATTCACGGGGACAAATATCGGTTGAAGGTTTTTTATGTAGTAAAGGAGATCATTGACAAGATACTTGATTCTTTTATCAAATTTCTTTCCAACAATCGCCGATAGGCAGATTCCGTCTAATCCGCCAAGCGGATGATTCGATACGAAGATGTATCTTCCGTTTTTATCAATATTTTCGAGTCCGTTGATTTTCAGCTTGAGGTCGAAATATCCGACAACAGCATCCATAAAATCTACTCCGTACCTGTCTTTGTAGATCGTTAAGATTTCGTTTAACTCATCAATATGTACTTTCTTCTTTAAATACCTGAGGATAAATGAAGGTGTTTTAGCGTATAGCTTCGGAGCTTTGCTTTTAAATATCTTGTCAAGATCCAAAGTGTTTAAAGCAGCTTTCTCTTCAAGGTCTTCCATCTTCTGATTAAAATTCAATGATCTGTTTTATAGCCTAATTCGGATTGCCTTATTTCCGATAAAAGAGGCCTGACGCCTTTAATTTTCCTGAAAGCGTAAAGATAACTTTTTTATAAGAATGAAGACTAAGTGTTCGGGATTTATTGAATCTGATTTCATTTTTTTAGTAAATCTGATTGAAATGTTGTAAGCCCTTAATGTGTTGAATATTAGAAAAGTTGCACTGTTGAAAACTTTTTTTAAAAACTTGGTGTTTTAAAGTGGGGCAAAGTGGATAATTTTATAACTTTACGCTCTATATGTAAAAATAAGGAGTAAAAGCTTAATTGTGATATGCAATTTCTGGGGAGTATAGATGCAAAGATAGATGCGAAAATGAGGGTTTTCGTGCCTGCGGCCTTTCGAAAAGTGTTGCAAGGTGTGGCTCAGTCTGCGTTTGTTCTTCGCAAAGACCTCTTTCAGGATTGTTTGGTATTGTATCCTGTGGATGTTTGGGATGCGGAAGTTCAGCATTTGCGTAGCCGTCTCAATCGCTGGGATAAATCTCATCAGCAGTTGTTCCGCCAGTTTGTAGTCGATGCAGAACGTCTTGATGTCGATGCCAGTGGGCGTATATTGATTCCTAAGCGTTATTTGCAGATGGTGGGGATTGAGGCTGAAATTCAATTCTTGGGAGTTGATAACACAATCGAGATTTGGCGAAAAGACCGCTTAGCTGAAACTTTTATCGATCCGTCTGATTTTGGTATGCAGATTCAGGAAATAATGAATAAAGAGAATCCGAATGGCTGAAAATAAAGATAAATTAATTGTTGCAGACGGTTATCACGTTCCGGTATTGTTAATGCCGAGTGTCGACGGAATGGATATTCATTCTGGAGATGTCTGTGTTGATGTTACATTCGGAGGCGGAGGGCATTCCCGTGAGATCTTATCCCGTTTAGGGGAAGATGGGCGTCTTTATGTATTTGATCAGGATGAAGATGCTATCCATAATATAACAGGAGACTCTCGTCTTACTTTCATAAGAAGTAATTTCAGGTATCTGAAAAATTTCCTTAAATACCATCATGTCGAATCTGTTAATTCGGTTTTAGCTGATTTGGGTGTGTCTTCACATCATTTCGATGATGACCAGAGAGGGTTTTCTTTTCGTTTTGAAGACGGAGATCTTGATATGAGAATGAATCGGCAGGCGGGTGTTTCTGCGGCTCAGGTCTTGAATGAGTATGAGGAGGGGGATCTGGCGAATGTTTTCTATTTGTATGGAGAGTTGAAGCAGTCTCGTCAGATTGCATTTAAAATAGTGGCAAGACGAAAAGAAAAGCCATTCAGGAAAATTAAAGATCTGCTCGATATTCTTACACCTTATACTAAAGGTGGAAAAGAGAAAAAAATACTGGCTCAGGCATTTCAGGCTCTGAGGATAGAGGTTAATCAGGAAATGGATGCCCTAAAAGAGATGCTCGAACAGGCAAAAGATCTTCTTGTTTCCGGAGGTAGATTGTCTGTTATAACCTACCATTCATTAGAAGATCGCTTGGTGAAGAATTTTTTTAAGACAGGAAATTTTGAGGGGAATGTGGATAAAGATTTTTTCGGAAATGTGAATACTCCATTTATCCTTGTTAATAATAAAGTAATCATTCCTTCGGATGACGAACAGTCTCTGAATCCCAGATCAAGAAGTGCTAAGTTAAGAATTGCTGAAAAGAAATAAGGACTCACATCTCGTAACTCGTAATTGTTGATTATGTCATTGAAATTAAAAGATATACGAAAAAGTACAATGCATGTATTAAGCGGAACAATCCTTACCGAGGATTTCTTCCTGAAGAATACACGCTTTATGCTTGTTGTCTTTGTGATCATTATTCTATATATAAGTAATAGGTATAGCTGTATTGCGAAAAAAGCCGAGATAGAGTCGTTGAAGATCGAAATGAAAGACGTTAAATACGAATCATTGACGATATCTTCTGAGTTGACCAGCGTAAGTAGGCAGACAAGAGTTCAGTCTCTTGTGGATGATAATGGGTTAGAGCTTCGGTCGCCTACCGAACCTGCTTATAAAGTCAAGGAGAAAGAGTGAGTTGAATGAGGACAGCGAAAGTTCAATACTGTGTGTTTTAGATTCGGCTTTGAATTTCATCTGAATTGTCAAGGCGATAAAGAAAGGATATATGGCAAAAAATGAAAATAGTATAAAAGGCAAGAAGCAAACGATCATAAACCGCTATGGGTTTATCGTTTTCCTGTTTCTGGCCATCTTTGTTGCCATACTGGTGTATATAGTGCGTATCATGTTTGTCGAAGGTGACCAATGGCGTGCTTTGGGGATTAAAGAAACAGTAAAAAAAGATAGGGAGATAAAGCCCAACAGAGGGAATATATATGCCGATGATGGCAGGCTTTTGGCTACAAGCGAGCCTCTTTACGGTGTTTATATCGACTTTATGGCAGAAGGTATACGTAAGGATACTTTGATGAAGTATGTCGGAGACTTATCCGTAGCTTTAGCGCGTAAGTATCCTGATAAGAATGCGACTCAATATAAAAATCTCATACTGAACGGCTGGGATTTAAGCCGTAGGGAGTTAAATCAAATAGAACAAATTAAAGAGAGTGGCTCGAAGAAGAAATTCAGACCGAAAAGCCGATATATCCGTCTTATAAAACGTGATGTAAATTATGTGGAGCTGAAAGAATTACGTACATATCCGTTTCTTAATCAGAGATCGAACCGCACAGGTATGATTGTCGAAGAACGTTCGATGCGGGCAAAACCATTTGGACGTTTAGCCGGACGTACAGTGGGTTCTATATATAAAGATATAGATAAAGGGGGATCAAGTGGTGTCGAATTAAAGTATGATTCGATATTAAGGGGAAAGCCCGGAGTGAAAAGCCGTCAGAAAATACAAGGACGCTGGCTCGATGTTGTAGAAGTTCCTGCTGAAGATGGTTGGGATGTAAAAACTACATTAGATGTAGATATTCAGGACATAACTGAAAAGGCTTTATATTCGAAATTAGAAGAGACCGGAGCTGAATCCGGAACAGCTATCATTATGGAGGTTGCAACAGGAGAGATCAAAGCAATCTCGAATCTCGACAGGATGCCTGATGGCAGTTATGCCGAAGGAAATCCCAATGCTTTTTCTTACATGAGTGAGCCGGGATCGACATTTAAAACTCTTTCCGTGATGATTGCTCTCGAAGATGGAGTTGTAACTCCTGATGAGAAATTTCATGTAGGAACAGGACTTTTTCAATATGGCGGCCGTACTGTAAGAGATCACTATTGGAGACATGGAGCGGATAGAGGAGACCTTACCGTGGCGCAAGGGATACATATATCATCTAATATCGTTGTATCTAAAGTTATACTGAAAGGTTATGAGAATAATCCGGAAAAATATGTTCAGCGAATTTATGATACCGGAATAACAAAAAAAATAGATTGGGATGTACCTTTGCAAGGAAAAGAAGGTACGGCAATTATACGCCATCCCAATGATAAATCGCATTACTGGTCAAGAACCACTTTGCCCTGGATGTCATTCGGATACGAAACTCAAATACCTCCTATATATATATTGATGTTTTATAATGGTATAGCTAACGGAGGTAAAATGATAAAGCCATTTATAACAAAGGCTTTCATGCATGATGGAAAAGTAGAGAAAGAATTTACTACAGATATCATTAACCCATCGCTTTGTTCGCCCAAAACATTGGAAGAGATACAACAAATGCTGGTTGGTGTTGTAAATGAAGGAACAGGTAAGTTTGTCGGATCCAAATCTTTCCAGATTGCCGGAAAGACAGGTACTGCAATGATTGCATCGGAGGGACGCTACGGAAGTGGTTATTACGTGTCTTTCTGTGGATATTTTCCGGCTGAAAAACCGATGTACACTTGTTTTGTCGGAATAAGAAGACCTAAAGGTGTTCCATCCGGAGGATTGATGCCCGGAGGGGTTTTTAAACAGATAGCAGAACAGGTATATGCACGGAAAGTGTACATGGCTCCTTCGGCTTGTAAGCCCGATACTGCATTATTGATGACTCCTTATGTGAAAAGTGGTTCCAAGAAGGATCTGGAGCTAGTGCTTAGCAGTCTTAATTTACCTTATACACCATCTCAGGATGATGCGGAATGGGTTGTTGCAACTCCTTCTATCAATAAGATAGATCTGAGAAAGAATGTGATAGAAAATGGTCTCGTTCCCGATGTTAAGGGAATGGGTGCCCGCGATGCTCTTTTCGTATTGGAAAGAATGGGGCTGCGGGTACGGATTCAGGGCTACGGTAAAGTAGTTTCTCAATCGATGCCTTCGGGCAGTCGTATTGTCAGAGGTTCTTCGATCTCATTAGAATTGAAATAAAAAATTACAAGATAAAATAAGAAAACTATGAAGTTGCAAGAGTTAGTGTCAAATATTCAGGTTGATATAATTGATACACATGGCGATAAAGATGTTGATGTAAAAGGAATTGCTTCGGACTCGCGTAAAGTCTCGGAAGGCTTTGCTTTTATTGCAGCTCAAGGCGTTCAGGTCGATGGTCATGAATTCATAAGTAAGGCTATCGAATCGGGAGCTAAAGTTATAATATACGATAGAGATATAGCAGATACGGTATTGGGTGTTACCTATGTAAAAGTAAAAGACAGTGCCGATGCAATAGGTAAGTTGGCTTCGGCATGGTTCGGAAACCCATCCCAGAAATTGCAGTTGGTTGGTGTTACCGGAACAAACGGAAAAACAACAACAGCAACTTTATTATATAAAATGTTTCGTCAATTGGGATATGGAGCAGGTCTTCTGTCTACTGTATGCAATTATGTAAACGATGATGAATATCCGGCTACTCATACGACGCCTGATCCTATATCATTAAATGAATTTTTGGCAAAAATGGTTGATGACGGATGCGAATACGCTTTTATGGAAGTGAGTTCACATGCTATACACCAGAAAAGAATAAGCGGATTATTGTTCAGAGGTGGTATTTTTACCAATCTGACACAGGATCATCTTGATTATCATAAGACAATGCAGGAATATCTGAAAGCTAAGAAGTTATTCTTTGATAATCTGCCCGAATCAGCATTCGCTCTTACCAATGTGGATGATAAAAACGGATTGGTAATGCTTCAGAATACAAAAGCCGAAAAGCATACTTATTCAGTAAAATCATTAGGAGATTTTAAGGCCCGCATTCTCGAAAAGCATTTCGATGGAACAGCTATTGAAATTAATGGACGTGAATTGGAAGTCCAATTTGTAGGAGTATTCAATGTCTATAATTTACTGGCGGTTTATGGAGCAAGTGTCTTGTTAGGGCAGGATATCGAAAAGGTGTTGGTTATATTAAGTACTCTGAAATCTGTTGCCGGCCGTTTCGAAACGATAAGATCTAAAGACGGTTTTACTGCAATCGTAGATTATGCGCATACTCCGGATGCTCTGACTAATGTTTTGAACGCCATTCATGATGTTCTTGACGGAGGAGGACGGGTTATAAGTGTCGTGGGCTGCGGAGGAAACAGGGATAAAACCAAACGTCCGATTATGGCTCAGGAATCGGTAAGATTGAGTGATCAGGTTATTCTAACGTCGGATAATCCCCGATTTGAGGAACCTCAATCTATCATAGATGATATGGTTGCAGGTCTTGATCCTGTTCAGATGAAAAAAACATTGTGTATTGTTGAGAGGGAACAAGCTATAAAGACAGCTTGTACTTTAGCTAAAAGCGGAGATGTTATTCTCATAGCTGGTAAAGGACACGAAGACTATCAGGATGTAAAAGGTGTGAAACACCACTTTGATGATAGGGAGGTTGTAAAAGCAATTTTAGGTTTGTAGAACAAGTTAAATATATATTATATAATGCTATATTATCTTTTTAATTATTTGGATACCTTAGACTTCCCTGGTGCCGGTATGTTTAAATACGTATCATTTAGGGCAGCTATGACTATATTGTTATCCTTGATTATATCTACTGTTATAGGTCGAAGGATTATTGATAAACTTCAGGTATTGCAGATCGGCGAGATTGTGCGTAATCTGGGACTCGAAGGTCAGTTAAGTAAAAAAGGAACTCCAACTATGGGAGGTATTATAATTATCATAGCGATAATAGTTCCCGTTTTACTGTTGGCACGTCTGGAGAACGTATATATAATATTGATGTTGATAACTACAGTGTGGTTAGGGTCTTTAGGATTTCTGGATGATTATATAAAAGTCTTCAAAAAAGATAAAGAAGGATTGCATGGTAAGTTCAAAATAATAGCTCAGATTGGTCTAGGACTTATTGTCGGATTGACTTTATATCTGAGCCCATCTGTAATAGTAAAAGAGAATACCGAAGTACGGAATACCGAAGACATAATAGAACGGGTTACTTATACTGTCGAGGGAGTAAAGTCTACACAGACCACTATTCCTTTCTTCAAGAATAATAATCTGGATTATGAGTCGCTTGTTTCCTTTATGGGGGAATATTCAAGTGCTGCAGCTTGGTTTTTATTTGTTTTGGTTGTAATATTCATTGTTACAGCTGTATCCAATGGTGCTAATTTAACAGACGGACTAGACGGTTTAGCGGCTGGAAGTTCAGCCGTGATAGGGGTTACGCTCGGTATTCTGGCGTATGTGTCAGGGCACGTTGAGTTTGCTTCTTACCTGAATATCATGTTTATTCCGGGAAGTGAAGAACTGGTAGTCTTCGCAGCTGCATTTATCGGGGCTACTGTCGGGTTTCTTTGGTATAATGCGTTTCCTGCACAGGTGTTTATGGGAGATACAGGTAGTTTGACTTTAGGAGGTATAATCGGTGTGTTTGCCGTGATTATTCATAAAGAACTTTTGTTGCCGATTCTTTGCGGAGTTTTCTTTGTTGAAAGTATCTCGGTGATGATGCAGGTGTTCTATTTCAAATTTACAAAGAAGAAATATGGTGAAGGTCGCCGTATTTTCAAAATGACTCCGTTGCATCATCATTTTCAGAAAGCAGGAAATTCTGGAATACAGGCGTTGATACAAAAGCCGTTTAATCCTGTTCCTGAATCTAAAATAGTAGTACGTTTCTGGATTATAGGTATCATATTGGCTGCCATAACACTGATAACATTGAAGATGAGATAATTTCGAATATATGAAAAGGATAGTAATACTTGGTGGAGGCGAAAGTGGTGCAGGATCAGCGATTCTTGCACAGGCTAAGGGTTTTGATGTATTTCTTTCGGATAATGGATCTTTACAGGAAAAATATAAAGAAGAACTATCGGGAAAGAATATCAGCTTCGAAGAAAAAGGACATACGGAAAGCCTTATTCTTTCAGCAGACGAGATTATCAAAAGTCCAGGTATCCCGGAAGATGCTCCATTGATTGTTGCTGCCCGTTCAAAAAATATTCCGGTAATTTCGGAAATTGAATTTGCAGGACGTTATACCTCTGCTAAAAAGATTAGTATAACCGGTAGTAACGGTAAAACCACGACTACCAGTCTTATATATCATATTTTACAATCAGCCGGACTGAATGTTGGATTAGGCGGTAATATCGGACGGAGTTTTGCCCGTCAGGTTGCAGAGAATAATTTCGATTACTATGTCTTGGAATTGAGCAGTTTTCAGTTGGATGATATGTATGATTTCAAGGCGGATATTGCTATTCTTCTGAATATTACTCCTGATCATTTGGATAGATATGATCATAAAATGCAAAATTACGTTGACGCCAAGATGCGGATTATCCGTAATCAAACTAAGGCGGATGCTTTTATATACTGGGCGGAAGATCCGATTGTGACTGTCGAAGTAGAAAAGCTACATCCTCAGGCTACAATATATACATTTGCAGAATCCGAAAAAGAAGGAGTTTCTGCATATTCCGATGATAAAAAAATATTTATACATACACCAAAATCTGTATTTGAGATGGAACAAGATTTATTAGCATTAACAGGTACTCACAATCTGTATAATTCTTTAGCTTCCGGTATCACAGCCAAACTGTTGGATATTACAGATGATAAGTTACGTCAGTCGTTAAGCGATTTCAAAGGTGTGGAACACCGTTTGGAGAAGGTCGCTGATGTGAAAGGCATTCACTTTATTAACGACTCGAAAGCCACTAATGTTAATTCCTGCTGGTATGCACTGAAGAGTATGAAATCTAAAGTGGTGCTTATTCTGGGAGGAAAAGACAAAGGAAATGACTATACTGAGATTGAAGAGCTTGTAAAATCTAAAGTGCATGCTTTAGTTTTCTTAGGTGTGGATAATTCAAAACTGCACAAGTTCTTCGATGGTAAAGTCGATAGAATTGAAGATGCCGGCTCAATGGAAGAAGCTGTAACAAAAGCATATCAGCTTGCTGATGCCGGAGATGCGGTCCTTTTGTCGCCATGTTGTGCAAGTTTTGACTTGTTTAAGAGTTATGAAGACCGCGGAGACCAGTTTAAATATTGGGTACGTAAGCTTTAAAAAATCAATTTGAAAATTAGATAATGAGCCGATAAAAGGGGACATTATCCAGTTTACTAATTTACATATTGAATGAACATCTTTGAACGTATATTTAAAGGTGATAAAACAATCTGGTGTATATTTATTGCACTATGTATTATATCACTTCTCGAGGTATTTAGTGCTTCGAGTACGATTGTTTATCGCCAGCACAATCACTGGGGGCCGATTTTCCGTCATGCAGTCTTTTTGATGATCGGTTTCGGTGCTGTAGTATTCCTGCAAAGAGTGCCTACAAGGTATTTTTCGGGAATGATACTGCTTGTGCCTTTGTCATGGGTGTTGCTCATTATGACCATGTTTCTCGGTTCGGATGTAAACGGGGCGCAGCGGTGGCTTGGTGTAGGCGGTGTGTTTACTATACAGCCTTCGGAGATAGCCAAACTTGCTTTGATGGGATATGTTGCATTCTTTTTGAGTAAATTAAAGGATAACAATCAGTCGCAGGTATTTAAATTTTTACTTGTAGGTATCGGTATTACATGTGCACTCATTATTACCGAGAACTTATCTACAGCTTGTTTGCTGCTGTTTGTCTGCTACCTGATGATGTTTATCGGACAAGTCGATCTTAAAAAGTTGGGATTGATAGCTCTGGTTGGTATCGTTTCTATTACATTATTGGTAGGTATGTTGACTCTGATTCCCGCTTCTACCGCTAAAGCCTATCTGCCTGATCGTTTTGCAACATGGCAGGCACGTATCGACAGGCACTCTTCGGCAGAGGAAGAAGGTGCTGAAAATGGAGGAGAGTATAAGATTACAGATGAAAATTATCAGGTATCACATGCCAAAATAGCTATTGCTAATGGCAAAATTATAGGACTGCCGGGAAGTGGAACCGAAAGGGATTTTCTACCGCAGGCTTATTCCGATTTTATTTTTGCTATAATTCTGGAGGAAATGGGGCTTCTTGGAGGTCTGTTTACTCTTTTACTATATGTTGCATTGATGATTCGGGCTGGAATTTTAGCTTCGAAGTGCGAAAAGTTATTTCCCCGTTATTTACTGCTCGGGGCAGCTTTGCTTATAACTATACAGGCATTGGCGAATATGGCTGTGGCGGTAAATCTTATTCCGGTAACGGGGCAGCCACTGCCGCTTATAAGTAGAGGAGGAACATCTACGATCATAACGTGTGTGTACTTCGGTATTATTCTGGCATGTTCGAATGCTAAAGAAGACGAGCATGAAGACGTAGATGAGAGTATTGCAAATGTTGATTACGAATAAGGTCTGAGACCTTAATATTATAAAGATTTATGAGAGTAATAATAAGTGGAGGAGGTACGGGAGGACATATATTTCCGGCGATATCGATAGCTAACGCAATTAAACTGCGTTATCCGGATGCTAAAATATTGTTTGTTGGAGCAGAAGATCGTATGGAAATGACGCGTGTACCTGCTGCCGGTTATGAAATTGTAGGTCTGCCTGTTGCCGGTTTCAATAGATCAGCTTTATTGAAGAATATTGTTGTTTTGAAGAAATTGGCTACAAGTTTGTTAAAAGCTCGGAAAGTAGTTAAAACTTTCAAACCCGATATTGCTATCGGAGTAGGAGGGTATGCCAGCGGGCCATTGTTGAAAATGGCGTCCCGTTTGGGTGTACCTACATTGGTGCAGGAGCAAAATTCGTATGCTGGTGTAACTAATAAATTACTTGCCGAAAAAGCTGCCCGTATTTGTGTTGCTTATGAAGGTATGGAACGGTTCTTTCCGAAAGAAAAAATCGTACTTACAGGTAATCCCTGCCGTCAGGATCTGGAAACGAATGTATTGCAAGAAGAGGCCTTGAAGTTTTTTAACCTCGATCCGATGAAAAAAACAATTTTGGTGATAGGAGGAAGCCTTGGTGCGAAGACGTTAAACCAGAGTATCCTCCATAATCTGCCGCTGTTGGCTGAATCGGGAGTACAGGTTGTATGGCAGGCCGGAGAACGGTATCTGCATGAATTGACGATGTCTCTACAGAGTAAAGAAAAATCTGAAAATATTCATCTGTATGATTTTATCAATCGGATGGATTTAGCATATAAGGTTGCGGATCTGGTTGTATCCAGAGCAGGAGCCGGATCAATCTCTGAATTGAGTATACTGGGCAAGCCTGTCATATTAGTGCCTTCGCCCAACGTTGCAGAAGATCATCAGACAAAAAATGCACAAGCATTGGTAGATCATCATGCTGCTGTGATGATAAAAGATGCGGATGCTCAAAATGAATTGATACCCATGGCGGTAAAAATAGTAAATGATGGCGATACTTTGCGGCAGCTGTCGGACAATATCAAAAAGATGGCATTGCCCGATTCGGCAAACCGTATAGTAGACGAAATCGAAAAGATAATAAACTCAAAGGCTTAAGAAGCGAAAGACAATGGATAATATCAGATCAGTATATTTTTTAGGAATAGGGGGTATCGGGATGAGTAATCTTGCTCGTTATTTTATGTCGAAGGGTAAATCAGTCGGAGGTTATGACCGTGCCGAAACTTTGCTGACCAAAGCTTTGGTGAAAGAAGGAGCGGATATTCATTATGCCGATGATGTAGCAAATATACCTGTCCTATATACTGATAAAGAAACGACCCTGATAGTATATACTCCTGCCATGCCTGATGATAGTCCTGAACTGAATTATTTCAGAGAACATGGATTTGATATACATAAACGGGCTCAGGTTTTAGGATTGATAACTCAGTCCAGCAAGGCCTTATGTTGTGCAGGTACTCATGGTAAAACAACAACATCCAGCATGCTGGCTCATATATTGAAAGGTTCTCATCTTGATTGCAACGCTTTCTTGGGAGGGATACTGAAAAACTATGACAGTAACCTGATGTTGTCCGACAAAAGCGAATTTACAGTAGTAGAGGCAGACGAATATGACCGTTCGTTTCATTGGCTGCATCCTTATATGGCTTTGATAACTTCGGTTGATCCCGACCATTTGGATATATACGGAACAGAAGATGAATATCTGAAAAGTTTCGAGAAGTTTACATCGCTTATTCAACCCGGTGGAGCTCTCGTGGTGAAGCACAATATAAAGCTGAAACCTCAGTTGCAATCCGGAGTCAGATTATATACTTATTCTCAGGATAAGGGAGACTTCAGGGCTGAAAATATAAAAGTGGGAAGTGGTACAATACGTTTCGATTTTGTGACACCCGATTCGGTTGTGAAGAATATAGAGTTAGGTGTTCCTGTTCGTATTAATATCGAAAATGGAATCGGTTCTATGGCTTTGGCTTGGTTGAACGGAGCTACAGACGATGAATTGAGAAATGGTATGCGTACTTTCCAAGGAGCAAAACGACGTTTCGATTTTATGCTGAAAACCGACTCATTGGTGATGATAGATGATTATGCACATCATCCGGATGAATTATCGGCTAGTATTTCATCTGTAAAAGAACTTTATCCGGATAAGAAAGTATTAGGTGTTTTCCAGCCTCACTTATATAGCCGTACCCGCGATTTTGCGGATCAGTTTGCCCGTAGTTTATCGCTTTTGGACGAATTGATTCTTCTTGATATTTATCCAGCAAGGGAAAAACCTATCGAGGGAGTGACTTCTCAAATAATTTTTGATAAAGTTACCTGTAAAAAAACGCTGTGTAAAAAGAGCGAACTATTGGATATTATAAGGAATAAAAAAGATATAGAAGTTCTGTTGACTGTCGGAGCGGGAGATATTGACCAACTTTTGCAGCCGATAAAAGAACTATTGGAAGAACGATTAAATAAATAGGTCTGAGACCTTCAATTTCGAATGGTAAAGAAAATTTTAATCATAACAGGTTTATGTCTATTGGGCGGATACCTGATCTTTGCGGCCTTCTTTTTCGAGAAGCAACCGCAGGAGAAAGTATGCAGTCATTTCGAAGTTGTGGTTGATAATAAAAGTGATGATAAGTTTATCGAAGCATCTGACATCGAAAAAGATATAAATACCAAAGGATTGAATCCATATGGAAAGCAGCTGAAAGAGGTTGATACATACGCAATTCAGCAGGAAATTTTAGAAAATAAACTGATACGCTCAGCCAATGTATTCATAACCAGTGATGGTGGGATAAGAGCCGTTATACAGGAACGGATTCCGGTATTGCGTATTATACCCGACAATGGCAATAGTTATTATATTGACAAGCAAGGAGAGGCAATGCCTCTATCTAACCGTAATACAGCTTATTTGCCTTTGGCTACCGGAAATATAAAAGAAGACTTTGCTGCAACAGATTTATATAAATTTGCATTATATTTGTATGATAACGCATTTTGGAATGCTCAGATTGAACAAATTGTCGTAAGATCTAAGACCGATGTCTCGCTGATAACCCGTATCGGAGATCATGAGGTCTTATTGGGCAGCCTGGATAACTACGAGGATAAATTGGCCAGGTTGAAAACTTTCTATACGGAAGCTTTACCCAATACGGGATGGAACAGGTATTCGAAATTAAATTTGAAGTACGACAAACAAGTTATAGGAACAAAACGTTGAATTAGAGTATTTGCTGATTTGTAACATTAGCAATACTAAAGTAATAAAAAGGCTGAATGCCTTAACTGAAAAGATAGAAGATATGGAACAGGCGGGTTTTATCGTGGGTATCGACCTGGGAACTTCAAAGATTGTCGGTCTTATGGGGCGTAAAAACGAGCAAGGTGTAATATCTATACTTGCTTCGGAATCAATCCCGTCCGACAACTGTGTGAAACATGGAGTTGTATATAATATTGATGAAGCTTCCGGTAAAATAAAGAAGCTCATAAACTTACTCGAAAATAAATCGGGACGTAAAATAGGTAAAGTATACGTATCTATTGCCGGAAAATCGTTGCGGGCAATAGAATATTCATTAACGAAGGATCTGGGCGTGGAGTCGGATGTTACATTTGCGGTTATAGACCAGATGGAACAGCAGGCCCGTCAGAATAAGCCTGAGTTTTTGACGAATTACAGTGTTGTAGCACCTGAAATATTTTTGGACGGACAATATGATGAAGATCCGATTAATAAAACAGCTTCTGTCGTCGAAGGCCGTTATCGTCTGATTGTCGGACGTCCTAATATAAAAAGTAATCTGAACCGCTGTCTTGTGGAGAAAAACCAATTGGAGATAGCCGGTTATATAGTAGGACCTGTAGCTGCAGGAGCCATTGTTTTGGATGAAGCAGATAAACAAGCCGGCTGTGCATTGATTGACTTTGGTGCTGGAACAACCACTCTTTCTATATATAAGGGAGGCTTGCTTCGTTATATGGTGGTGATTCCATTCGGAGGACGTACCGTAACGAAAGATATTAAAGAATTGGGATTTATTGACACTGCCGCCGAATCGTATAAAATTAAATACGGAAGAGTCGGTAAGGATAAAAATAAGCAGACTACATCCAATTCGGATGTGGATGTAAAAGAGTTGAATAAGGTTATTCAATTACGTGAAGAAGAAATTATATTAAATATAATCAATCAGATAAAAGAATCGGGCTACTATAATCAACTCGAGGCCGGAGCTGTTATCATTGGTGCTGCATCTCAATTAACAGGTCTACCCGAATTTCTTGAAGAAAAATTGCAGATGCCGGTGAAACGAGGGGCTGCCAAGCGCTTGTATATAAATAATGCTGCCGATCTGCTTCAGAATCCGGCATATACACAAGTTTTGGGTTTATTGCTTTTTGCTAACGAGAATTGCGAAAAACGGGAGACTTCCAAAAGTGATTATTTGAACAGGCCTTCGGTATCGGTATCTGAATCAGTACCAACTGAAACAGCTGCAGAAGAACCTAAAAAACACGTTGCACCCGTAGTGCAGCAGGCTGCTCCGGTTGTAAATACCGATGAAGACGACGAGGAGGAAGATGAAGATGAGGAAAAACCGAGAAAAAAGAAGAAGGACAAGAAAGGTCCCGGATTATTCGATTTTTTCGGAAAGATTCAGAATCTTGGAGGAACCATGTTTAAAGACGAAGATTGATTAGTATGTCATTTTTGTTTCGATAAGTAATGATGGCTATTGATGAGATAATAAATATATTGTTAAATTCTTTCAGTTACTTATTGGTAGTTTATATATAAAAATAATAAATAGGTCTTCGACCTTAAATTAGAAGATATATTAGTATATGGATGACGAAATATTAGACTTTCAATTTCCACGGAAAACGCAAACAATCATCAAAGTGATAGGTGTTGGCGGAGGTGGAGGTAATGCCGTAAACCATATGTATAATGAAGGTATTCACGATGTTTCGTTTGCATTGTGTAATACTGATAATCAAGCATTGCATGAAGCACCGGTAGAGGTGAAAGTGCAGCTTGGACGTCGTACAACAGAGGGGCTTGGAGCCGGAAACCGTCCGGAAGTCGCAAAAGCGGCCGCAGAAGAAAGCTTGACGGATATTCAGGAATTGCTCAGCGATGGTACAAAAATGGTATTCATTACTGCCGGTATGGGTGGGGGAACAGGAACAGGTGCTGCACCTGTCGTAGCCCGTATAGCCAAGGATATGAATATCCTTACTGTTGGTATTGTAACTATTCCTTTTGTATTCGAAGGCCGCAAAAAAATCATACAGGCACTGAAAGGTGTCGAAGAGATTGCTAAGAATGTAGATGCTCTATTGGTAATCAATAATGAGCGTTTGATAGATATTTATTCGGATCTTACTATACCTAACGCTTTTGCCAAAGCTGATGATACATTAGCTATTGCCGCAAAAGGTATTGCCGAGATTATCACTGTACACGGGCATATCAATCTTGACTTTGCCGATGTGAAGACAATACTCAAAGACGGAGGTGTCGCCATCATGAGTAGTGGTATGGGTGAAGGTGAATATCGTGTTGATGAAGCGATCAAGAATGCTTTGCACTCTCCGTTGCTTAACAATAATGATGTATTTGATGCTAAGAAGATATTATTCAATATTTATTCGGGTGAAGATAATCCGTTGATTGTTGAAGAAATGGAGTCTGTATCTGAATTTATGAAACGCTTTGGTCCTGAGATTGAAGTTATCTGGGGTACAGCCACTGAAAAAGACTTGGGTGCAAAAGTGAAGATTACTCTTTTGGCAACAGGCTTCGGAATGTCGAGCATTCCGGGAATAGAAGAGCATCTGCGCGAGTTGTCAGACGAAGAATTACGTGAAGAAGAAGAGCGTCAATATAAAGAAGAAGAAGAAAAGCGTCGTATCAATGTGATGATCGAGCAGCATTATGGTAAGGATGGAGTGAAGACAATGGATGTCAGATCATTCTTTACGCCGAAACCAGTTATACTGTCGACCGAAGAATTAGATGACGATCGTATAGTCGAAGCTTTAGAGAATACACCTGTATTCAAAAGAGGTGAGGATTTCAACCCAAATGAATATAAGCCTGATAATAATAAAAAGGCTACCGATTTATTTAACTGATCAAGGTCTCAGACCTATTTATTAAATCAGTAAACGGATAGACGTACATTCAGTACTTGTTAACTGGTCTACTTGTTTACCATAATTAAATTACTAAAAATAACAAGTTATGAATTTGTTTGATAAAGTAAGTGAAGATATTAAAGACGCAATGCGAGCTAAAGATAAAGTAAGATTAGAAGCTTTGCGTGGTGCTAAAAAAGAATTTATTGAGGCTAAAACCTCAAAAGAAGGACATGGAGAGCTGGAAGATGATACAGCAATCAAGATTCTTCAGAAGATGGTAAAACAACGCAAAGACAGTGCGGAAATATATGTATCTCAGAACCGTCAGGATTTAGCCGAAAAAGAACTTGCCGAGGTGGCGGTACTGGAAGGGTATCTTCCTAAGCAGTTAACCGCAGAAGAACTGGAGGCTAAATTAAAAGCAATAATTACTCAGGTTGGAGCCAGTGGCCCTGCTGACATGGGTAAGGTAATGGGGGTTGCAACAAAAGAATTGGCTGGTTTAGCAGCCGGGCGTGCAATATCTGAGACTGTTAAAAAATTGCTGTCGTAAAGAACCGTATTTATACAAGTTTAGAATATTTAGGGGTTGTTGCTCAAGTCAATAACCCTTTTTTGTGTCTTTATGTAAATAAAATCCAATATTAGCTAGAGAACAAATCGTGTTAGTTTCGTGTTCTATTTTCGTAATAATAAATAACAGAATGTATTTGACGATATATTTCTGATTTGTAACATACTTTGGTTGTCTTACTTACCAAAGCAATAAAAAGGTCTGAGACCTTAATTCATATTTATGATAGACTTGTTTAATTTGCGGGAAGACTTTTCTCAAACCATACTGAATGAATCGGACGCATTGCCTGATCCTTTTGATATGTTTGAAGTATGGCTCAATGAGGCTATCGGGAGAATGGTTAAAGAACCCAATGCTATGAATCTGGCAACAGTAGGTCTGGATATGAAACCATCGTCACGCATTGTATTGCTTAAGCAATTCAGGAAAGAGGGATTCGTGTTTTTCACAAATTACGAAAGCAAGAAAGCCCATCAATTGGAAGAAAATCCACAATGTGCCTTAAACTTTATTTGGTTGGAAATGGAACGTCAGATAAGAATTGAGGGGCATGCCGAAAAGATATCATCGCAGGAGTCTGATTCGTATTTCGAAGTTCGTCCTGTGAATAGCCGTTTGGGGGCATGGGCATCTCCGCAAAGTGAAATTATTCCGGATAGAGAATATTTGAACAACTTACTCTCCGAATACAATCGGAAATTTGAAGGTAAAGAGATAACCCGTCCCGAGAATTGGGGAGGATATATTGTAAAGCCTACCCTTTTCGAGTTCTGGCAGGGGCGTTCGAGCCGTTTACACGATCGAATCCAATACCGCTTATCGGATAGTAGATGGATTATAAATCGAATTGCTCCGTAATCGGCTGATAATTAATTGATTAATTTGTTGGAAAGTTGTTTTGTTAACATTTTTCAGATCTAAAATCTGTGAAAATTTGGAAAATTAGGATAATTGACCTTTATTTGTAACTTTATAAATAGACTTAAAAACTACATCGCCTATAGAACAACATTACTCTATAATAAATACATATATTAGTAATGGATTCACTGAAAGCCAAGACTGACGAGGAATTGGTCATTGATTATGCAATAGGGAATAATCATGCCTTTGATGAGCTATTGAGGCGACATCGAAAGAATGTATATAACTATATATTCTTTATAATCAAGAATAGAGAAATGGCAGAAGATGTTTTTCAAGACACTTTTGTGAAGGCCATCATCAATATAAAACAGGGACGTTATATTGAGAATGGTAAATTTAAGGCGTGGATAATGCGTATTGCCCACAATCTGATTATAGACTACTTCCGCTTAGAAAGAAACGAAAATACTGTCTCAAATGATGAGATGGAAGTTGATTTATTGAATGATGCTACACTATGTGATATCACTATAGAAGATAAAATGGTTTGGTCTCAGATACTGACAGATGTTAAACGTTTGATTGAGTATCTGCCCGATAATCAGCGGGAAGTCTTGGAAATGAGATATTATCAGGATTTGAGCTTCAAAGAAATAGCCGATCAGATAGGGATAAGTATTAATACGGCATTGGGACGGATGAGATATGCCATTATTAATATACGTAAATTAGCTGAAGAAAACGGAGTTATTCTGCATGTGATTTAATTTATAATGTGTTTTCCTATTAGTGGTGGTGTGTTGGTCGAGAGCCTGAGACTTTAATCCTTAAAATCTAAAGTAAGCTGAATGGCTCTTGATATGCTTCCCGGACTATCATTTTTCTTTATACTTAATCCTAATAACCTGACTTTTTCCTGCATATCTATATGTTTGATCAGATCTGTCGCAACTTCCATCAGAGTATGATAGTCTGTTATGTTGCTTAATAAAGTCCGGCTTCTTGTTATCGTTTTAAAATTAACATACTTGACTTTGAGAGTAATCGTCTTTCCTTCAAAATTATTCTCTTTAATGCGTTCTATTACTTCTGCTGCTATTTCTTTAAGCGGCGGTATAAATTCTTCAATACTTCCCAGATCATTCATGAATGTATTTTCAGCACCGATAGATTTTCGTTCTCTGTTGGGTTCTACGGGGCGGTCGTCTATTGCTCTCGCATTGAGGTAATAAATGTGTCCTGCTTTACCGAAATGGCTGACCAGTTCTTGTTCAGATTTTAGCTTTAAATCCAATCCGGTTTTGATGCCCATCTGGTGCATATGCTGAGCTGTAATCTTACCTACACCGAAAAATTGCTCGATCTGTAGATTTTCAACGAATAACTCTGCATCCTTTGGTTTTATCACAAATATTCCGTTTGGCTTTTTATAGTCCGATGCTATTTTTGCAAGAAACTTATTGTGGGCTACTCCTGCTGATGCCGTTAGAGAGGTTTCTTCCAAAATCCGCTTTTTTATTTCCTGGGCGATCACTGTTGCATAAGGGATGTTTTTATGATTAATTGTTACATCCAGAAATGCTTCATCTAAAGATAATGGTTCTACGAGATCCGTGTATTCATGAAAAATATTCATAATCTGATTAGATGCAGTTTCGTAAGCATCAAACCTGCTATGTATGAATATTAATTGCGGACATTTTCGAAGAGCTGTTTTGGAAGGCATAGCAGATTTTACCCCGAAACGGCGAGCTTCGTAGCTGGCGGAGGCAACAACTCCCCGTTCTCCGGAGTAGCCAACGGCCACGGGTTTGCCTCGTAGTTCGGGATTATCTCTTTGCTCTATAGAAGCATAAAAGGCATCCATATCTATATGAATGATTTTGCGCATAGAACAAAAGTACAAAATGAAATGAAGAATGAGCAAGTATTTTCTTGGCAGGATTCTTTAAATTTCGTGATAGATATTTAAAATCCATGTTGACAAGATGAGAAACAGTAGTAAGAATTTCCACTTTCTGTCCAATGGTTGTTTTATATAGCTGAAAAATGAATTCCTTTTGGTGATAAGATCCCTTATGAGCCAGATTGCCGATATACTGATTGCAGCCGTAAACGGAATACATAAGATATTATAATACAGCGATTCCCCGATATGTCCATGCAATAGTGCCAGGCTGGCACGCCCCATGCCACATCCCGGGCATGGAATGCCTGTGATTAATTTAAACGGGCATATCGTTTTATACTCATGGTGTAAAGCGCAGTCCATGAGCAATAAAAATAAATAACCGGCAATAATAGATGCAATTGCTATAATGTTATTGTATGGGTATTGCCGGCTTTTTTCTATGAATATCTTAATTGGAGTAATGCGACATCCCATAGATGGATTGAACAAACAAATTATAGTTATATTCTCTTGTTCTGTCTTGTATTAAAAACCAATCGACAATTGTCCATATTCCGCATCCGCCACAGGTTAATAACTTACCTACGCCTAATCCTATATCATTTAATAAGAATCGGTCTATGCCCAATGGACCGACTAAAAGTGATATAACAAGAAGCATAGTCGGATCTTTGTAATCGGCTATTAAAACGGCTTGATATTGACTTTCAGTCAACTTTGACAGTTCTTGTTTGATTTGCATAAAATGCATCGGGGAAAACTTCTTTCCATGAGAGGCAAGAAACATATCAATTTGATTTTGACTGATTGCCGATTTCGTTGTTTCTGTATTTTCCATATTATACAATATTAAGTAAAAAAAGTATTTAATGATATTTTCAGTTCATGACAGACTTTGGTTGTTATACTTGCCAAAGATCAAGTAGGTCTGAGACCTTAGAGTAAAATCAAAAGTAAATGTTTTTTTTATATACTTAGTCCGAAGTGATCAATCTTTTTTCGGGACATAACGACTTTTGATAAAGTGTTAAGTCCTATATGCAAACATTTTTGTAATTTCGCAGATTGAATTTTAAATACGATTATGGAAATAGCAAGTAAGTACAACCCCGCAGAAGTTGAAGACAAATGGTACAAGTATTGGCTGGAAAATCGGTTTTTCCACTCCGAACCCGATAGCAGAGAGCCGTTTACAGTCGTCATACCTCCGCCAAACGTCACAGGTGTGCTGCATATGGGGCATATGCTTAACAATACTATTCAGGATATTTTGATCAGGCGTGCCCGTATGATGGGTAAAAATGCTTGCTGGGTTCCCGGAACAGACCATGCATCTATTGCAACCGAAGCTAAAGTGGTTGCAAAATTAGCAGCCGAAGGAATCGAAAAGAAAGATCTTTCTCGTGACGAGTTTCTGAAACATGCATGGGAATGGACTGATAAACATGGAGGTATTATTCTCGAACAGTTGAAAAAACTGGGTGCATCGTGCGATTGGGATCGTACATGTTTTACTTTGGACGAAAAGCGTTCCGAAAGTGTATTCAAAGTATTTACAGACCTTTATAATAAAGGATTAATATACAGAGGTGTCCGTATGGTGAACTGGGATCCGAAAGCTAAAACAGCTTTGTCGGATGAAGAGGTAATCCATAAAGAAGAACATAGCAAGCTGTACTATTTGAAGTATAAAGTAGTAGGTGACGACGATTATGCGGTAATAGCAACAACCCGTCCCGAAACTATATTTGGGGATATTGCAGTCTGCATTAACCCCAATGACCCGAAGACTGCCAGACTGAAAGGCAAACGGGTGATTGTACCTATTGTTAATCGTGAAGTACCTATCATTGAAGATGATTATGTGGATATGGAATTCGGAACAGGTTTCTTGAAAGTAACTCCTGCCCATGATGTGAACGACTATATGCTGGGTGAAAAGTACAACCTCGAAACAATAGATATTTTCAATGATGACGGGACACTTAATAAACATGGATTGGCATACGAAGGTATGGATCGTTTCGACGTTCGTAAAAAGATAGAAAAGGATCTGACTGATCTTGATTTATTGGAGAAAGCTGAACCTTATACCAATAAGGTAGGTTATTCGGAACGTACACACGTGGCTATCGAACCTAAGCTGTCTATGCAGTGGTTCCTGAAAATGGAACATTTGGCTGCTCCGGCAGCAAAAGCTGTTCAGGATGATACGATCAGATTCTTTCCAGCTAAGTTCAAAAATACATACAATCACTGGATGGAGAACATCAAGGATTGGTGTATCAGTCGTCAGCTTTGGTGGGGGCATCGTATTCCTGCTTACTATTTGCCGGAGGGCGGATATGTAGTTGCTGAAACTCCTGAAAAAGCATTGGAAGAAGCACGCAGGAAAACAGGTAATAGCAATCTTCAAATGTCGGATCTGAAACAAGATGAAGACTGTCTGGATACTTGGTTCTCTTCGTGGTTGTGGCCTATTTCTGTATTTGACGGAATTAATGAGCCTGATAATAAAGAAATAAATTACTACTATCCTACGAATGATTTGGTTACAGGACCGGATATTATATTCTTCTGGGTAGCCCGTATGATAATGTCGGGGTACGAGTACCGTCAGCAGCCATGTTTCCGTAATGTGTATTTTACAGGTATCGTTAGAGATAAGCTTGGACGCAAGATGTCTAAGCAGTTGGGTAATTCGCCCGATCCTTTAGACCTGATAGCCCAATACGGAGCAGATGGTGTCCGTATGGGATTGTTGTTGACTGCTCCCGCAGGTAATGACATTCCGTTTGATGATGCGCTTTGCGAACAAGGACGTAATTTTAACAATAAAATATGGAATGCTTTCCGTCTGATTAAAGGATGGGAAGTAGATGCAGCTATTGAACAGCCCGAATCGGCAAAGATAGCAATACAATGGTTCGATAATATCTTATCGAAGACTATCGAAGAGGTTGAAGATCTGTTCGGAAAGTATCGTCTGTCGGAAGCATTAATGCAGTTGTATAAGCTGTTTTGGGATGAATTTTCGTCATGGTATCTGGAGATGATCAAGCCTGCTTATCAAAAACCCATAGATGCGGTAACATATAATGCAACACTGGGATTCTTTGATTCACTGGTGAGATTACTTCATCCGTTTATGCCATTTATTACAGAAGAATTATGGCAAGCTTTGACTGACCGTCAATCGGGTGAAAGTCTTATGATTTCTGATATGCCCCAGTCGAAAGGATTTAATGCAGATTATTTGTCTGACTTCGAAAAGGTAAAAGAAATAGTGTCGGGTATCCGCACTGTACGACTTCAAAAAAATATTCCGAATAAAGAACTTCTTGGATTGGAAGTTTTAGGAGAGTATGCCAAGACATTTGATTCTGTTATTCAGAAAATGGGTAATCTTACAGCTATTGATCAGGTTTCGGATAAATCTTCGGGTTCAGTGACCTTCATGGTTGGAACAACCGAATTTGCTATTCCTCTCGGCAATAATATCGACATCGAAGCCGAGCTGAAAAAGCTTGAAGAAGAACTCACTTATCTGAAAGGATTCTTAATTTCTGTACAGAAGAAGCTGAGCAACGAAAAATTTGTAGCGAATGCTAAGCCCGAAATTGTGGAAAATGAACGCAAGAAACTGGCCGATGCCGAAAGCAAGATCAAAACAATAGAAGAATCGATAGAGTCTTTGAAAAAATAATCTCTCGATTGTTGATATATAAACGGTTCCCCTTCGATTTAAAAGGGGAACCGTTTTTTTATTCTATAGTAAATGTTATTTCTGCATAAGCCGATTGTCCGCAGCCTCTAGGTAAGGGAATTGCGAATATAGAGAAAGATGTTTTGCCCGGTTTTATTCCTTCTACTTTGAAGTTCAGGATAATAGCCGATTTATACATCTGTTCCATATATCGTCTATATTCTTTCATTGAATAGCTGGGTGGTAGGGAGCAACCTTCGGGTATGTTGATCTCGCTTAATTGAGCTACCCATAGTTTTCTATTATCAGTTGATATTGTCTTTAAGAATGATATTTCTTTTTGAATTTCATTAATTCGTATTTGTATATCCGATGGTTTAATCATTTCTTGTTCAATCGCATCGCCTACCATTATTATCTCTATTTCCTTTGTTGAAAGTCCTGTGTTACTTATCTGAAAAGATATGGGATGAGGTTCTCCAATTTTTAAATTATAATCCGAACCGTACACTGAGAATACGAGGTTGGTCTCAGACGGAGTTTCCTTTTGCTCTTTTTCCTTTTTTGAAAAGTGTAGCTTTATACCTTTATTAGGCATTATTTCTTCGAAATATTGATATCCTAATTGAATGTATAAGGGTGAAAGATGTATCAATGGAGCCAGCTTATCCAGATAGTTTTCCACCAATATCTGTTGCTCCCTGAATATTGAGAATATATCTTCAAAAGACTTATTATCAGGTAATATACTATTCCAGCTGTGTATTTCAGGAAAAGTGAATTTCAATTCATCATTGACATTATTGATAGAATGTTTCGTTTTGTCCATGCCGAATAAAGAGACATCCAGATAGTCACTGTCACTTACCATAGTACTTAAGACAGTTGTGCTTAATGATTCGGCTAAGAAAGAAGCTAGAATGTCGGTACTATTGGCTTTAAGATCAAAGTCTTCGTCGTATATCGAATACCATGGCGTAGATTTCTCTGAGGCTATGATAATACTTTTATCAGCTGATTCTTCATTTTCGGTGGTTTCGTAGCCCAGATCATTGTGGATTTTTATTATACAATCAATTATGTTCCGGTTAGAAAGGGATTCATGCGCAGGTATTTTAACCTGTAGGTTAGAGAAGAAAGCTCCCATATTTATGTGTTGTTTAAATGGTTCGAATGTAAATGTATGAAAAAAACACCTAGGGTCACAGACCTTTTATTTACTTTTTTATCTATGGGTAAATATTCTTTGAAAAGCTAGAATCTAATGGGGAAATGTGACAATAAAGGAAAAAAGTAACAATGGAAAAAGTCCATTTTTGGTATCACCTTTGTTACCTTTTGAGGAATTTTGTAGGCGCGAATAATTATTTGCCCGGTATTTGCAGGCGAAAGATTTTTCGCCACTACGGGCAGCTGAAGTAATAAAGGAAATAAAAAGTAACCTTCGAAAAGTGAACATAAAGTGTGTAACTTTTGTAACCTTTTTGGTAAAATATTGAAAAAGAATAAACAAATGCCCGTCATATTCAGTTATCTATCGAATACTTTGCCTATTTTTGCTTATTAGTGGCAGTTAGTGTTTAATTAATGCAGAATTTATTTTGATTTTGTCGAGCCACAAGAAATACCTCATGAAATAGAATAAAAAGGTCAGAGACCTTAAAGGAATAAAATGCTTATGAACAGAATATTTAGTATTTGTTTATTACTGATAGCTTTATGTGCAAATGCTCAAAATAAGAAGTTTACAATTTATGGCTCTATTGATGGAGCAGGATATAATGGTAAATACATTTATCTTCAGAAGATGTCGGATGACAGACGTTCTTTGGTAAAGATTGATAGTGCTCTGATTCAGAATAATGAATTCGTTTTCTCTGATTTGTCAAGAACGGAAGGTGTAGAGTTGGGGTTTGTGTCGTCACCTCAATTAAAAGATGCTCCTCAAGCACTGGTTGTCTTGGAAAGCGGAATTATTGATCTGAAAATGGGAAAACCTTCTTTTGCATCAGGTACTCCGGGAAATGAAGCATGTTATCGGTTTATTCAGGATCAGGAATTACAAAAAACAAAGTTGGAAGCTTTGCTTCAAAAAACAGAGTATTTAGATTCTGAGGAGGGAACTGCAGAATATGACGCTCTTTTGAATACGATTAAAACCAACGGATTTGAATATACAAAATCGAATATTGGCAATGAGGTTGGGGAATTCTTCCTATTCTCTTTTATCGAATTGTTCGAACCTTCGGATATTCTTGATTTATTATCTGAAACACGTCCTCAATTCCAAAATAGCCGGATGGGGAGCGAGATGAAAGCTTATTTTGAGAAGAAAGCCAAAACCGGAAAAGGAGCTAAGTTTATGGATTTTTCGATGCCTGCTCCTGACGGCAGACAAATATCTTTGTCTGATTATGCAGGGAAAGGAAAGATCATATTAGTAGACTTTTGGGCATCGTGGTGCGGTCCTTGTATTAAAGAAATGCCTCATGTTGTGAAAGCTTATAATGAATATAGGGACAAGGGTTTCGAAATAGTCGGAGTTTCTTTCGACACGGACGCCAGTGCATGGAAAGGTGCTCTATCCCGATTGAATATGACTTGGCCTCAGATGTCGGATCTGAAAGGATGGAAGAGTGAAGCCGGACAATTATATGGAATTACGAGTATTCCTTTTACTATGTTGCTGGATAGGGAGGGAACGATAATCGCAACAAACCTGAGAGGCGAGCAGTTGTCAAATAAATTGAAAGAATTGCTGGACTAAGGTCTCAAATTTTACTTAATTAATAATTATAAATAAATAAGCATGAAGAAACTATTATACCTATTACCGGTAATAGCTTTATTATTGGCTTCTTGTACGAAGCAGAACGAATTGAACGGGACATTCGCCAATAAATCTAACGATGGCAAGATGGTTTACCTATTGTCAATGAAATCATTGAAGGATAATTTTGAGCCGATTGATTCGGTTATTGTCCATGATGGGAAATTTAAATTCAAATTAAAAGAGACAACCGAACCTTCTGTTGGTTACATTGTTGTAAAAGAAGCCGCTGAGGGTACACCCAATGGCATTCCTTTTGTTTATGAAAATGGAACTATAGAGGTTGCAATAGATAGTGTCGCTAAAACTTCGGGTACACCGATGAATGATAAGTGTCAGGTTTTCTTTAATAAACTATCAGATGTAGTAAAACAGTTGGATGCGCTGGATTTAAAAATATATCAGGCAACAGACGATGTTGTACGTCAGGGTTATATGTCTCAGATGGATGCTTTGAACAAGCAAATGGGAACTATTGGTTATGATTTTGTTAAGGAAAATATCAAAAATAAGGTCGGAGAGTTCTATTTCATATCCTTTATGGGTGTTTTCTCTGATGAACAAGTGAAAGAACTGCAGGCGTTATCAAGCCCCGAACATCAGAAACTGATAGAAGAGATTCTTTCAATGAAGCAGGCTCAGAACGGTGGCGGAGGATTTGTTGGTAAAAAATATATTGATGTCAAAGGAGATTCTCCGGCCGGAAAGAAAATCGCTTTATCTGATTATGTTGGTAAGAATAAACTGGTATTGGTTGATTTTTGGGCATCGTGGTGCGGGCCTTGTGTTCAGGAAATGCCTAATGTGGTAAAAGCATATGCTGCTTATAAATCAAAAGGTTTTGAAATAGTCGGTATTTCTTTGGATGAAGACAAAGCTGCATGGACTGCTGCTTTGACAAAAATGAATATGACTTGGCCGCAAATGTCGGATCTGAAAGGGTGGGGTAGCGAACTAAGTGCTCCTTATCATGTACAGGGTATTCCGTTTACACTATTGATTGATCAGGATGGGAATATTATCGCAGAAAATTTGAGAGGTGATCAATTAGAGCAAAAACTCGCTGAATTATTGAAATAAGGTCTCAGACCTTTTTATTACTTTGGTAAGTAAAACAATCAAAGTCTGTTATAACCTGAAAGTATATCATTAAATATTTTCTTTTACTTAATATAGCAGACAAATGTAAAATGTATATTAACTCGTTTATTGATTTAACAAATAGGTCAGAGACCTTAAAATTGAAGAAAGATGAAAAAAGTTTCTTTACTGTTCCTAACATTGGCGGTTGTTATGGCTGCTTGTACAAGTAAACCCGAGAAGAAGGAATTTGCTCTGACCGGGAAATTACCTTCTGCGGAGTATGATGGAAAACAAGTTTATTTGCAGATTATTGACGAAAACACTGGTGACTATGTTTCCGTAGATACTGCGACTGTAGCCAATAGTACATTTGTGTTTAGCGGATCGGCGGCAGAAGCTCCTGCTATCCGTTTTGTTTCAATGGAGGCATTGCGCCGTCCGGCTGTATTTGTTTTGGAAGCCGACAGCATAGAGATGTCTTTTGATACCACTTATGTGGCGACTATCAAGGGTTCGGATCTGAATGATAAGTATCAAGCATTTGTCGATAAGCGAAACACTATCGGCGAAGGAATGGCTGCTATCAGCAAAGAGGAAGAAGCTGCCAAGGAAGCTAAAAAACTTACTCCTGAATTAGAAGCCAAATTGGAAAACAGTTATGATTCTGTTTATAATGAAATAAAAGCTGCAACTTTCGACTTTACCAAGTCTAATATATCTAATGTTTTAGGACAATATGTTCTTTTAGATAGAGGTGTTTCATTTTCAGCCGCTCAGTTGAAAGAGTTATTGCCAGGCTTGGATGCTAAACTGAAAGCCAATGCAAAGGTTCAAAAATTGGAACAGAGATTACAGGCTTTGGATGCTACAGAAATAGGTAAACCATTTGTAGATGTCAAAGGCGCGACTCCTGCCGGAGAAACAATTGCATTGTCTGATTATGCCGGAAAAGGAAAAGTGGTATTAGTAGACTTCTGGGCATCATGGTGTCCTCCTTGTCGTGCAGAAATGCCAACTGTAGTAGAAGCTTATAAAAAGTATAAAGCAAAAGGATTTGAGATTGTCGGTATCTCTTTAGATGATGACAAAGCAGCATGGGAAAAAGGCATCAAAGACCTGAATATAACATGGCCTCAGATGTCAGATCTGAAAGGTTGGAAAACAGAATTGGGTGCTGCTTATGCAGTAAACAGCATTCCTCATACTCTACTTTTGGATAAAGACGGTAAGATTATCGAAAAGGACTTGAGAGGTGATGCACTGTTAAAGAAACTCGCAGAAATATTGAGATAAGGTTGCAGATTTGTTTGTGACTTAAAAGATAACAAGAGAAAAGCTCAGAGTAGACATTCTATTCTGAGCTTTTTGTATTATGGGTTACAGTATCTTAATGCCAGATAGGTAATTGTTCCGACAGAAGTTCGCAGGGCCTCTTCATCGATAAGAAATGTCGGGGTGTGTAATCCTGTACAATGCTGCATACCCATTATCCCATACCGATAGAACGTACACGGATATTCCTGAGAAAAGAAGCCGAAGTCTTCGGATGTCATACGTTTGGGCAATCCCAGCACTTTGTCTTCTCCCAGATATTCTATGGCGAAAGACTTGGCTGTTGCTGTTACTTGTTCGTTGTTATATGTGCAGGGGTATCCGTCATAGACCTCAATATCGCATTGGCATCCATATGCCTTAGCTGTGCTTATCGCTATCTCTTTTATAATAGGCTTTAGCTTGTTTCTCTCTTCTTCGTCCATGCAGCGAAGAGAGCCTGCAAGAGTAACTTCGTTGGGAATGATGTTGGTCGCACCATCGGCAATGAACTTCCCGAATGTCAGTACACATGGTTTGAACGGGTTGGATCGGCGACTTACTATTTGCTGCATTGATACTATTAACTGAGAGGCCGCAAGTACCGTGTCGTTGGCTTCATGAGGTATAGCTCCGTGCCCTCCTTTGCCCTTGATTTTGATATGGACTTCATCTGCCGATGCCATGATAACTCCTGCCTCGAAACCGACAGTTCCAACGGGATAATCGACATAAGCATGTTGTCCTATTATAATGTCAGGTTTATACGTATCGAAGATGCCGTCTTTCAGCATCAGGCTTGCTCCTCCGGGATGTTTTTCTTCTCCGGGTTGGAATATGAACAGGATTGTACCTTCGAAAGAATCTTTCAGGTCGTTTATGATTCTGACAGCTGAGAGTAAACTTGCTGTATGTGTGTCGTGTCCGCAAGCATGCATTACACCTTCGTTTTCCGATTTAAAACTGACGGGGTTTTGTTCAGTAATGGGGAGTGCATCCATATCCGCTCTGAGAGCTATAGTACGTGATGTTGGGTTCTGTCCTTTTATACACGCTAGTATGCCAAATCCTCCGATGTGGCTGCGGTATTCTATACCCCAGCCGTTCAGCCGTTTTTCGATGTATTCGGATGTGCTTTTCTCTTCGAAAGACAATTCGGGATGCTGGTGTAAATGCTGATACTGGGTTACAGTATCTTTATGATAAAGTTTGACTTTTGCCTTGATCGCATTCGTAAGTTCTGATTGTTCCATTTTCATATTTCTGATGACTTGAAATGAAGTCTTAAAGTTATGAATAAGATTTAAAACTAAGCCATAAAAGCATTTAATGATGTGTTTTAAGTGATAGCTTACTCTTGCTGTTATACTGGCAAAGTCAATAAATAGGTCTGAGACCTTATTGTTTTATCTATCTAAAGTAGTATTTTTGTAATTTGTGAATACATTCAAAATGATAATAAAAGACGCTCAATTTGTAATAAGCAATACCGACTATCGTAAGTGCCCTCAGGATCAGAAGCCTGAATTTGCATTTATCGGACGGTCTAATGTAGGTAAGTCATCGCTTATAAATATGCTGACCAATCGTAAAGGATTGGCCATGACATCGGCTAAACCGGGAAAGACCCAGTTAATAAACCATTTTATTATCAATGATGAGTGGTATCTGGTTGATTTACCGGGATACGGATATGCTCAAAGAGGTAAAGATGGACGTGAACGTATTAAAACGATCATCGAGGATTATATTCTGGAACGTGAAGCGCTTACAAACCTGTTTTTGTTGCTTGATAGCAGACACGAACCTCAAAAGATTGACCTGGAGTTTATCGAGTGGCTTGGCGAAAATGCTATTCCGTTTGCCATTGTTTTTACTAAAATCGATAAGTTGAGCAAATCTCGTTTAAATGAGAATATGACCGTTTATTTGAATAAATTACATGAAACATGGGAAGAGCTTCCGCCTATATTCCATACTTCATCCGAAGCTAAAATAGGAGGAGAAGAGATTCTTGATTATATCGAACAAATCAATAAAGGATTATAAATCAAACTCGATCTGATTTATAATGAAGTTTTATCCGGTTACTATTGCCTTAGTGACTATTTATTAAAGAAATAAAGATGAATAAAGAATATATGATGAAAGCAATAGAGCTTTCAATGAATAGTGTGGCAAATGGGGGAGGTCCTTTTGGAGCAGTTATCGTAAAAGATGGTAAAATAGTTGCGGAAGGTTCTAATTGTGTGACACTGAATAATGACCCGACGGCTCATGCCGAGGTTACAACTATTCGTAAAGCATGTACCGCTTTAAATACATTTGATCTTAGCGGCTGTGAAATTTATACATCATGTGAGCCTTGTCCTATGTGCTTATCTGCGATCTATTGGGCTCGTATTGAGCGTATTTATTACGGGTGCAATAAAGTTGATGCCAAAAATATCGGTTTTGATGATTCGTTTATATATGAGCAGATAGAACTAAAACCTGAATTAAGAAGCATTCCTTCTTCTCAAGTGTTGCATACCGAAGCCTTAGAGGCTTTCAGAATGTGGACAGATAAAGAAGACAAGATAGAATATTAATGATAAATGTTTTAGGCTCAATATTTCTGAAGTATCGGTTTACAATATTGAGTTTTTTGTATTTTGGGATTTTAGCGTTTTGGATGAGAGTTGGATTACCGGATAGCCGTTTTTTCTTCAATCTTATCTATGCAGTATTAAATGCTGTAATTTTACAATCTTTGATTATTCTTATATCTAAGATTCCGAAGTTCTCTTGGGTGTTTGCTTTTGTCTTATCTCTTTTAGTGACAGCGGATATTACCCATAAATTAGTGTACGGGACTTTGCTAACTCTTGGAGGTATTTCCTCAATGTTTGAAAGTAATACATCTGAGGCCGGAGATTTCTTTCTCTTATATATAAAAGATTGGTTGCCTGCTATTCTCCTGACTACTTCAATTATTATGTTGTCTGTGCATGAAGCACGGTCGATAACGATTCGAAAAAAGTATATCGTTGGCTTTTTAGTGATTGCTTTAAGTCTAAATTTTGCATCTATCTTTCTCTCAAGAGGAGAAGGCGAAAGAGTAACTGCCTATGAAGAATTTAATACTGCTCCGGATCTTTTTATTCAGACCAGTATGTCAGTTCGGATTCCTTTAGGGGTGAATTCGTTTATTTCAACGCTTTCATATTGGAATGAGATGAGGAAATTCAGAGAAGAAGCAACCTTGCCGAAAGTCCTTATGCCGGGACTTTCTTACTCGCAGAAGAATGTCTCTCCACAGACAATATTTCTGGTGATAGGTGAAAGTTCTTTGAGGACTCATTATAGTTTGTATGGCTATGATTTACCAACAACTCCCTTCCTCGATAGTCTTAATACAGCAGGAAATCTTCTTTATTATAACGCTTTTTCTGTAGCACCTATAACCAGAGAGGCGCTGAGAATGTCTCTAAGTTTTGCGTCCCCTCTTGATGTTGCTCCGTTTACCAAGAATGAAAATGTTGTGACAATGGCTAATCTGGCAGGTTATGAATCTCATTGGGTTTCTAATCAAGATAAGGTTGGTATGCATGACAGCTTTATAGGGTTGATGGCTTCGTATGCTAAGACCTCGAAATTCTATCATTTTGAAAAGGATGATATTCAATTGTTGAAGGATGTGAGTGAACAATATGATTCATCCAAGAAGCAGATATTCTTTATTCATCTGAAGGGAAGTCATATCGATTATAACGATAAGTATGATCGGACGGATCAAGATGATTTTAAGGAAGTACCCGGAAGGGAAATAACACTCGACTACGACCGAAGTATCCATCATACAGACCGGGTTTTATCTCAACTTGATCACTTAGTCAAAGGTTCAGCAAAAGACAGTATTTCTTCTGTAATTGTTTATTATTCTGATCATGGAGAGGTAATAAATAAAGGTCATGGAATAATGAAGAAAGAAAGTGACCAGTTTAAGATTCCTTTTTTGATCATACCTTATAGTCAGAAACGGTATATTTCTCAAAAGATGGAGCATTTTCTGGATAATGGTATCTTTAATTCTAATAGTATTAGTTATTTTATGTCCTTTCTATTAGGTTATGATATAGATGAGCAGTTATTAAGAAGATCCCAAAACGAAGCTTTATATTACTATCATGTAGACGGACGAAGCTATAAGATTGCCGATTTATAATATTGGAGTAACCTAACCGTAAATCATTTATTTTATCTATAATTTAAGGTGGATAAAAGTGTATTGTTATTGTTTGATCTGTAGCTACAAAATAACATAAAAAGAAGTTGGTTTTTTTAATATTACTGCGAATTTCAAATATATTTATTAATTTTGACAGATGTCTAACCAATAAGAAAGAACGATTTTAATTCTTGCAAATATGAAAAAAATCAATTTTAGTGCAGGTCCTTCAATTTTACCACAGCAGACAATAGAGGAAACAGCCAAGGCTATTTTGGACTTCAATTCATCTACATTGTCTCTAATGGAAGTTAGTCACCGTGGGAAAGATTTCATTGCCGTAATGGATGAAACGATTGCGTTGTTTAAAGAACTACTCAATGTTCCCGCAGGTTATTCGGTAATATTTCTTGGTGGTGGGGCAAGTTTACAATTCTGTATGGTGCCTTTTAACTTACTCGAAAAGAAAGCTGCCTATTTGAATACAGGGACTTGGGCTAGTAAAGCGGAAAAAGAAGCTAAACTATTTGGTGAAGTCGTAGAAGTTGCATCGTCGAAACCAGAGAACTTTACTTATATTCCTAAAGATTATACGATACCGGCTGATGCTGATTATTTCCATATAACAACGAACAATACCATCTTCGGAACAGAAATACACACCGATATTGATTCGCCCGTACCGTTGGTAGCAGATATGTCTTCTGATATATTCTCTCGTGTGATAGATGTTTCTAAATATGCTCTTATATATGGTGGTGCTCAGAAAAATTTAGCTCCCGCAGGGCTAACATTTGTAGTAATTAAAGATGAAATTCTAGGAAAAGTATCACGTCAGATACCTACTATGCTGAATTATCAGACGCATATCGATAACGGTTCTATGTTCAATACACCTCCTGTAGTGCCTATTTATGCAGCCATGCAGACTTTGCGTTGGTTGAAAGCCAAAGGTGGAGTTCCTGCTATGGAAAAATTGAATAAAGAAAAGGCTGCTTTGTTGTATAATGAGATAGATCGTAATCCTCTGTTTATCGGAACTGCGGCGAAAGAAGACCGTTCGTTAATGAATGTTTGTTTCGTTATGTCTGAAGGTTATAAAGAATTGGAAGCTGACTTCCTGAAATTTGCATCAAGCAAGGGCTTGGATGGACTGAAAGGACACCGTTCGGTAGGTGGATTCAGAGCATCTATATATAATGCGATGCCTTTGGAAGGTGTTCAGGCATTAGTTGATGCTATGCAGGAATTCGAAAAAAACAATGCTAAATAAAAATCGGATATAACAAAATACTATGAGTAAAAGAGTATTAATAGCAACTGATAAACCGTTTGCGGCAGAGGCTGTAAAAGGCATCAGAAGTGTTATCGAGAAGGCAGGATATGAATTGGTTCTGCTTGAAAAATATACAGAAAAACAGCAGTTGTTAGATGCTGTTTCCGATGTTGATGCTGCGATTATCCGCAGTGATATCTTTGATAAGGATGTTTTGTCGTCAGCAAAGCAATTGAAAATAGTGGTGCGTGCCGGAGCCGGTTATGATAATATCGATCTGGATGCAGCTACAGCCAATGGTATTTGTGCAATGAATACCCCCGGACAAAATGCAAATGCAGTTGCAGAACTTGTATTTGGATTAGCAGTATATGCTGTTCGTAATTTTTATAACGGAACATCTGGGAGTGAGTTGTTAGGCAAAAAACTTGGAATTCATGCATACGGAAACGTTGGTCGCAATGTTGCTCGTATAGCTAAAGGATTCGGAATGGATGTGTATGCTTTCGACCCTTTTCTTTCGGCTGAGGCTATAGAGAAAGAAGGTGTTAAGGCTGTTAAATCTGTTGAAGAATTATATACTACATGTCAGTTTGTATCATTGCATATTCCTGCAACCGCAGAGACTAAGAATTCAATCAATTTCGAATTGTTGAGTAAACTTCCTAAGAAAGCTTTGTTATTGAACACAGCCCGCAAAGAAGTGATTAATGAGGCTGAGATCGTTAAATTTATGGAAGAGCGGACAGACTTTAAATATGTGACTGATATTAAGCCCGGAAATCACGAAGAACTGGTTGCTAAATTTGCAGACAGGTATTTTTCTACTCCGAAGAAGATGGGGGCACAAACAGGCGAAGCTAATACGAATGCTGGTATAGCTGCGGCTAATCAGATTGTAGACTTCTTCGAAAATGGTAATGAACGTTTCAGAGTAAACAAGTAAGATAAGATTATTTACATCATTATATAAAACCGGAGCTATATATTTATATAGCTCCGGTTTTTTTTCAGTGTAAAAAAAATAAGGATTGCATTTTGCAATCCTTATTTTATATGTTGAAAATTCAAGAAATCAATTTTCAGGTGCAGCCACTTCAGGAGCTTGATCGTCTTTTTTTACAACCGGTCTTTCAGGACGTGGAGGACGAGGAAGTAATGCTTTACGAGAAAGCTTAATCTTTCCTGTTTTAGAATCGATATCAACTAGTTTAAGTTCTAAGATATCTCCTTCTTTTAAGCCTGCATCTTCCATGTTTTCTATACGATCCCAAGATAGCTCGGAAATATGTAGAAGTCCGTCTTTACCCGGTAAGAATTCGCAGAATGCGCCATAAGGCATGATCGAACGAACCTTCGCTTCATATACCTCACCTATTTCAGGAACAGTAGTAATACCTTTAACTTTAGCAACAGCAGCATCAATAGAAGCCTTGTTGGTAGCAGAGATTTCTACTCGACCTTGATTGTCTATCTCTTCGATAGTAATAGTAGCTCCGGTTTCTTCTTGTATACCTTGTATAATTTTTCCACCAGGTCCTATTACAGCTCCGATAAAGTCTTTAGGTATCATCATCACAACAATACGAGGAGCATTTGGTTTAAGATCTGGTCTTGGAGCAGGCAGTGTTTCAAGAACTTTACCCATGATGTGTAAACGTCCTTCTTTCGCCTGATTCAATGCTTTCTCTAGAATTTCGTAAGAAAGACCATCTACTTTAATATCCATTTGAGTAGCAGTAATACCATCTACAGTACCACAAACTTTGAAGTCCATATCACCTAAATGATCTTCATCACCTAAAATATCTGAAAGAACAGCATAGTTTGTGCCTTTCTTTTCAGAAATAAGTCCCATTGCAATACCTGTTACAGGTTTTTTAATTTCCACACCGGCATCCATAAGAGCCAGAGTTCCCGCACAAACTGTTGCCATAGATGATGAACCGTTTGATTCTAATATATCAGAAACCACACGTACAACATAAGGATATCCTGTTGGGATCATTGGTTTTAAAGCTCTGTGGGCAAGATTACCGTGTCCAACTTCGCGACGTCCTACACCTCTCTGTGGACGAGCTTCTCCTGTAGAGAATGGAGGGAAATTGTAATGTAAAAGGAAACGTTCTCTTCCGTTATTCAAAACATCATCAATGATCTTCTCATCAAGTTTAGTTCCTAAAGTAACAGTAGTAAGTGATTGTGTTTCTCCACGAGTGAATATTGCTGAACCATGGGCTCCGGGTAGATAGTCTACTTCGCTCCAGATCGGACGAATTTCGGTAGTCTTACGACCGTCAAGACGCTTTCCTTCGTCTAAAATAGAGCGGCGCATTGCTTCTTTTTCCACATCGTGATAGTATTTTCCTATCAATGCTCCTTTTTCTGCAAGTTCTTCTTCAGTAAGGCTCGCTTTATATTCTGTAACTATTGCTTCGAAATTATCTACACGTTCGTGTTTGTTTGTGTTACATGATGTTGCAACAGCATAAGCCTTGTCGTAACATTTAGCCCAAACATCTTTACGAAGATCTTCGTCATTCGCTTCATGGCAATAAGTGCGTTTTTCTGTAGTACCGCATAATTCCATAAGTTCAAGCTGAGCTTGACATTGTAGCTTAATGGCTTCGTGTGCAAATTTGATTGCTTCGAGCATTTCTGATTCTTGCACTTCTTTCATTTCGCCTTCTACCATCATGATATTGTCGATAGTTGCTCCTACCATAATATCCATGTCGGCTTGTGCTAATTGATCGAAAGTCGGATTTAATACGAATTTACCATCAATACGGGCAACTCGTGCTTCAGAAATAGGTCCGTTAAATGGAATTGTAGATACAGCTAACGCTGCAGATGCCGCCAATCCGGCAAGGGCATCCGGTATATCTTTACCGTCTGAAGAGAATAATATTATATTAACAAAAACTTCAGCGTGATAATCATCCGGAAAAAGAGGACGCAGAGCGCGGTCTACTAATCGGCATGTTAGGATTTCGTAATCAGATGCACGTCCTTCACGGCGTAAAAAACCTCCCGGAAAACGTCCAAATGCGGCGAATTTTTCTTTGTATTCAACTTGCAAGGGCATAAAATCTACACCCGGATTTGCATCTTTTGCGGCACATACTGTAGCCAGCAGAATAGTATCTCCCATTCTAACGGTAACAGAACCATCAGCCTGTTTAGCTAATTTTCCTGTTTCAATGGTGATAGACCTTCCATCACCCAAATCGATACTTTTTGTAATCGGTTTAATCATAATTCTTTTTTTCTATCTTCTAAAAATCGCGTAAAGTTACGTAAAGTTTTTTATTATTCTGTTTTGAAACACATTAAAGATAGCTTAACATAAAATAATGAACACTTTTGTCATTGAAAGGTTATATTTGCTGGAGGAATATTTCACGGAATTTTTATTTTCTTGGGATGATGAGAAATCATTAGTGTTAATTTAAAATATAAATATTATGAAAAAAAGCTTTTTGTTATTATTCTCTTCGGTTTTGTTATTCAGTTGTAATAATAAACAAGCGGATAAGCAAGAGTCCGTAGGAGGTGATTCGTTGACAACTGTTGTAGATGATCATAATGCTCGAACATCATTGGATGTCGCAGGGGTTTATAAAGGTGTGTTGCCTACAGCATCAGCAGGAGGAATGGAGGTTATTATCAATCTGACAGATAGTACTTATAGCAAAGAATTTAAATATCTGGGGGAGAAAAATCCGAAAGCATATGCAAGTAAAGGGGTATTTAGCTGGAGTGCAGATGGTTCGACTATAACACTGTCGGGAGAAGATGCTCCTAATCAATATTTTGTAGAAGAGGGAGCTTTGCGTCAGTTGGATATTGAAGGCAAAAAAATAGAAGGCAGCTTAGCCGATCAGTACGTGTTGAAAAAAGAGTAAGAGACCGGTGTTGTCTTGAAAATATATCGAAGGGTTGTGATAAAAAATCACAACTCTTTTTTTGTTGTTGAAATCGTAATTATCTGTGATAATATTTTTTGCTAATTAACAGAAAATCCGTATCTTTGCGAGCCGATTATTATAAATGTGAATTTAAATATTTGATACATAGTTTGTTATTTGCTTACAAGTGTCCTTAGCAGATAAAAGTAGATTAAGCTATGATCGGGTATTAGTCATTAACCAAATTAAAACAATTAAAGAAAGTGGATACTTTAAGTTATAAGACCATTTCCGCAAACAAAGCAACCGCGAAAAAAGAGTGGGTTGTGATTGATGCTTCGGGTCAGACTTTAGGTCGTTTGGCTTCAAAGGTGGCTAAACTTTTGAGAGGAAAGTATAAGCCAAGTTTTACTCCTCACGTAGATTGTGGAGATAATGTAGTTATTATTAATGCTGATAAAGTTGTTCTAACTGGTAACAAATGGAACGATCGTGTTTATCTGAGATATACAGGATATCCCGGAGGACAACGCGAAACTACTCCAGCCGTATTGCTTAGCAAGGGTGCTGACAGATTAGTGCATAAAGTGGTAAAAGGTATGTTGCCTAAAAATATTTTGGGTGCTGCTCTTTTGAAAAATCTTTATGTATACGGAGGCTCAGAACATAAACATGAGGCTCAACAACCTAAAACATTAGATATAAACTCTCTTAAATAATAACAATGGAAGTAATAAATGCAATCGGAAGACGCAAAGCTGCAGTAGCTCGTGTATACGTTAGCGAGGGAACCGGAAAAATTGTTATCAACAAACGAGATTTAACAAATTACTTCCCTTCATCAATCCTTCAGTATGTTGTGACTCAACCTCTAAATAAATTAGGTGTTGTTGAAAAATATGACATTAAAATCAATCTGAATGGTGGTGGTTACAAAGGGCAAGCAGAAGCTGCACGTCTAGGTATAGCTCGTGCGCTTGTAAAGATCAATGCAGATGATAAACCAGCTCTAAGAGCAGAAGGCTTTATGACTCGTGATCCTCGTGTTGTTGAACGTAAAAAACCGGGACAACCAAAAGCAAGAAAAAGATTTCAATTCTCAAAACGTTAATTTGGCTATGGCTTTCGCTTATCAGAATTGGTCTTTCGTGGCTTAGTTCTTATAGCGAACAGAAATATAGACGTTGTCAATACGTCGGCAAAAGTTACGTTTAGTATCTAAATTGACGGGACTTCTTTGATGAGCTACCCGGCAATTCAAATTTGCAGAAAAAGAAAGTAAACGCATTAAAAACGAAAAAACAAAAATGGCAAAATTAGAATTTGACCAATTACTTGAAGCTGGTGTACACTTCGGACACTTAAAAAGAAAGTGGAATCCAGCTATGGCTCCTTATATTTTTATGGAGCGTAATGGCATTCACATTATCGACCTATACAAAACAATCGCAAAGGCTGACGAAGCTGCTGCTGCATTGAAACAAATAGCTAAATCAGGTAAAAAAATCTTGTTCGTTGCAACTAAAAAGCAAGCTAAACAAGTCGTTGCCGATTTATCACAATCAGTAAATATGCCATACGTTATTGAACGTTGGCCAGGAGGTATGTTGACTAACTTTCCTACTATCCGTAAGGCTGTTAAGAAAATGTCAACTATTGACAAAATGATTAAAGACGGTACATTTGATACTCTTTCTAAGAGAGAAAAACTTCAAATCACTCGTCAACGTGCTAAATTGGAAAAAACTCTAGGGTCTATCCAAGATTTAACACGTCTTCCTTCTGCTCTGTTCATTGTTGATGTTTTGAAAGAAAATATCGCAGTGAAAGAAGCTCAACGTTTAGGTATTCCAGTATTTGCAATGGTAGATACAAACTCTAATCCCTCGGATATAGATTTTGTTATCCCTGCAAATGATGATGCTGCTAAATCTATCGAAGTGATTCTTTCTCACCTTTGCGAATCTATCAAAGAAGGTTTAGAAGAACGCAAAGTAGAAAAAGCAGACAGTACTGCTGCCGAAGCTCAGGAAGAAGGTGCAAGAAGAGAGCGTAAAGCTAAAACCGGAGCTAAAAAAGAACGTGCATCTAAAGATGACGAAGAAGCTCTGAAGGCTGCTGTTGCTAGCAAATATGTGAAAGACGAAGAGTAATCTCGTAAATACATAAAGGTTAAGAATAACAGCTGGGAACAAACATTCTTAGGCCTGATTCTTAACCTTCTCTTTTTTTAATATACCAATGTAAGTAGACTAAAGTCTCTGATATACCACACGATTGATATTGTGTTTGGTTGTTTACTTACCTAAATAATAAATAGGTCTGAGACCTTTATAATCTAAAAAATACAATAAAGAATATGGCAGTTAGTATGGCTGATATCCAAAACCTACGCAAAAGAACAGGCGCAGGTATGATGGATTGTAAAAATGCATTGAGCGAAGCTGGTGGCGATTTTGATAAAGCTATCGAAATTATTCGTAAAAAAGGACAAGCTTTCGCTGCAAAACGTGGCGACCGTGAAGCTTCTGAAGGTTGTGTATTAGCAGGTGTAAACAATGATTTCGCTGCTCTTGTAGCATTAAAGTGTGAAACAGACTTCGTGGCTATCAATGCTGAATTCGTAGGATTAACTACTACTATCCTTGATGCTGCATTAGCTAACAAACCTGAATCATTAGATGCGTTAAACAATGTACAAGTCGATGGACGCAGAATCGAAGATCTAGTTACAGACCGTATGGGGGTAACTGGTGAAAAGATGGAAATAGGTTCTTTTGAAACATTGTCTGCTCCTTCTGTTGTATCATATATACACCCGGGAAACAAGTTGGCTACTATCGTAGGTTTCAACAAAGCAGGTGTGGATGCTCAGGTAGCAAGAGATGTGGCTATGCAAATTGCTGCAATGAATCCTGTTGCTTTGAAAGCTGAAGAGGTATCTGAAGAAATCAAAGAAAGAGAATTAAACCTTGCTAGAGAAAAAGCTCGTGAAGCAGGTAAACCTGAAAACTTGATCGAGAAAATTGCTGAAGGTGCATTGACTAAATTCTACAAAGAGTTTACTCTTCTTCAACAAGAATTTATTAAGAATCCTAAACAAAACATTGAGCAATATCTGCATTCTGTGGATAAAGAACTTACTGTTGTAGGATTCAAACGTTTCTCTTTGAATGCTGAATAATTAGCACAATAGAGTTAATATACAAAAAGGCGAATCGATTGATTCGCCTTTTTGTATTGGTTTATTGTAAGAAAGGGTTATTCCTTTTCTCGTCTCTGATGCTTGTTTGCGGTCCGTGACCGGGATAAACGATAGTTTCCGGAGGTAATGTTAACAAGCGGGTTCTTATGGCTTCGATCAATTGAGATTGATTGCCTCCTGCAAGATCGGTACGACCGATACTTCCCCTGAATAAGGCATCTCCGACAAATACACATTCGCCTTCGATACTATAAAACGCAACGCTGCCCGGCGAATGTCCCGGAACTTCCAATACAATGAACTTCTGATTGCCGAATTCTATTGTATCATTTTCTTTAATGAAACTGCCGACTTCCGGAGCTTCTTCTGCGTCTCTGAATCCAAACATGCGCATCTGTGCCGGCATTGCCTCTAAAAGAAATAAATCTTTATCGTTAGCAAATGCTTTTAAGCCAAACTGATCCAGTATAAACTTATTTCCAAAAACATGATCGAAATGGAGATGTGTATTTAGTAGGTGTTTGACCACAAGATCGTTGTCCAGTATGAAATCCAGCAACTGCCTTTTTTCATCAGGGAAAAAACAGCCAGCATCGATAATCACGCATTCTTTGGTTTCGTCATAAACAACGTATGTGTTTTCTGCGATTGGATTGAATTCGAATATCTTTATGTTCATCGTATTTCTATTTTATTTACAGAGGTAGGTAAACTACCTTCTTTGTCTCAAAAAAATCTTCAGAAAAGAAATTACTCAAATCGTCGATTTCGGCATATTTTCTGAATGGGGCTACTTCTCCTTCCAGTTCTCCGCCTTTCAGGCATATCAGCCCGTTTGGTAAAGAGTTTTGCTGTTCTTTGGATATATTCTTCTTTATTATTTTTACTAACTCTTCAAGCGGCATAACCGCACGGCTCACTACAAAATCGAATTTGCCTTTCTCTTCCTGTGCTCTGCAGTGTCTGAAACTGATATTTTCAAGTCCGATAGCATTCGATACTTCTGTTGCTACCTTTATTTTTTTGCCGATGCTATCTACAAGTAAGAATCGGGTTTCAGGGAATAAAATAGCTAAAGGTACTCCCGGAAAACCTCCTCCAGTGCCTACATCCATTATAGAACTTCCGGGCTTGAAAGAAATAACTTTTGCTATGCCTAATGAATGAAGAACGTGGTGTGTATACAAGTTTTCAATATCTTTGCGGGATATCACATTGATCTTCGAATTCCAATCAAGATACAGATCATAAAGGGCTGCAAATTGGGCTTTTTGCTTATCTGTCAGATTCGGAAAGTATTTCAGTATAATATCCATAACTATTTAGTAAATAAAAGTATTTAATGATACATTTTTAGTTATAATAAACTCACGTTGTTATACAAGCCAAAGCAATAAATAGGTTTGTGACCTTATTTCTCTATAAATTGACTTATCGGTGAATTTTCTTTCAATACAAGGCTCAACTCGTCATATGGTATAAAGATCTTGATTGCATCCAGTTGATACGCTGAATATTCACCTTTGTTGAATATATAAGTAATACCTTTACTGTCAACATAAAAATTGTTGTTTGGTACTATTTCATCAATACCGAAATACCCGAGATTTTCGAGATCATTAATTGTTTGAACCTTATTGGACTTCATCAGCCTGTCTTTGAATATTGATGATAGGAACTTTTCGAATCCGGAATTAAAGATGTCATCTTCCATCATTAATTTACCTGTTTCGAGGTTTATAGTATGGTTTTTGAGATATTCATAAGACGTTGCACCTCCTTTATAATTCACTTGTTTTACCTGAAAAGATAGTATTTTTCCCTTATTGAAAAGAATCTCATTGCTGATCGTTTCATAGTAAGAGAAGTAATTGTCATTATCATCATGGGATGCTCCCGAAACTCGGTCTTTGATATAGATATTGACATCTTGCTTGTAATTTTCGATATATGCATCTTCATAGGCTGTAATAGCTTCGGTTGGTTTTAGATGCGAATAATGTTCATCGAGAAAGCTGGATATGAAAATCTCCTGAATCGAATCAAGTAAGGCTCCGTCGCTATAGTATTTCGGATAGATAAAAGTCACTTTCAAGTTAGACGAAGGCTGTGTAGAGTCGTTGTCTATGTGATAATTTCGGACTGAATGTATCGTGTCGAATTGTATGTCGTTATCCGCTGTACTGGAAACCTGCTTTTTACAAGACTCCATTGAGAACACAAACACTCCGAGTAGCAGTAAATATAAATAATGAATTTTCATATTGTAAAATAACATATAGTATTTAATAACTTATTCCTAAATGATAACTTCCGATTGTTATTTATTCGAGCAACTCGAGCAAAGAGGAATAAGACCTAAAAACTAATTTATACGCAAATATACCAAATAAAATTCGAGCCAAAAGGCAATATCCGATAAACTTATTCTATCAATGAAATGTAAAATATACTTTGCATTTCTGTGTTTTTAGATAACGGCTTTATCCTTAATATTCTTCTTCTCGTAAATATATATAATCATATATCTATAGCATAGATAAAAAGTCTATCTTTGCGAAGGAGATTCTAAGTCTCAAGGTAAAAGAATTATTTATTATTAACAATCAACACAAAAATGAAAATTGCAATTGTTGGCGTAAGTGGAGCGGTCGGCCAGGAATTTTTGAAAGTTCTTGACGAACGCAATTTCCCGTTTGATGAATTAGTCTTGTTTGGTTCTGCCCGTAGTGCAGGTAAAGAATACACTTTCAAGGGTAAGAAGTATACGGTAAAGGAACTTAAGCACAACGATGACTTTAAAGATATTGATATTGCATTTGTTTCTGCCGGAGGTGGTACATCAATTGAGTTTGCCGATACTATAACCCAGTTTGGAACAGTAATGATCGATAATTCAAGTGCATTCCGTATGGATAAGGATGTGCCTTTGGTTGTTCCCGAAGTGAATGGCGAAGATGCCAAAGTACGTCCCCGTAATATTATAGCTAACCCTAATTGTACCACTATCCAGTTGGTGGTTGCGTTGAATCCGCTGGAAAAAGTATCTCACATCAAACGGGTACATGTATCTACCTATCAGGCTGCATCCGGAGCGGGAGCAACAGCTATGGACGAATTGGTAAACCAGTTTAAACAGATACTCAATAAAGAAGAAGTTACTGTCGAAAAGTTTGCTTACCAGTTGGCATATAATGTTATTCCTCAGGTCGACGTGTTTACTGATAACGGCTATACCAAAGAGGAAATGAAGATGTACAACGAGACTCGCAAGATCATGCACTCTGATATAGAAGTTAGTGCTACATGTGTACGTGTACCTGTTGTAAGAGCTCACTCCGAAGCTACATGGATAGAAACCGAAAGACCAATCTCTGTAGAGGAAGCTAAGGCTGCATTGGCTGCAGAAGGAAATGGAGTTATACTTCAAGACGACCCTGCAAACAAAGATTATCCTATGCCATTGTTTGTAGCTAATAAAGAAGAAGTATATGTCGGACGCATCCGTAAAGATATAACTAATCCGAATGGACTTTCATTTTGGTCGGTAAGTGATCAGATAAAGAAAGGTGCTGCTTTGAATGCTGTTCAGATAGCTGAGTACCTGATCAAAGAAAATGCTTTGTAAGTAAGTATTTCAACATATAAAGAAAGGTGCTGTTCCAAAAGTAAAAAGGAACAGCCCTTTTTTCGTTATTCTAATGGCAGTTTTTTGATCAATTCCTGCATCAAAGGAAGTGCTTCTTCACTGTCCGTCTTAATTTCGCAACCATGCACCAGATCATTGGCCAGTCTGAAAGTGTGATCCTGATATTCTATCTTCCATACATCTGCCTCGAGAGCCATGATATAGCCGGATACGGATATAAAGTCTAATTTGAAAAGAATCTTTTCAAGAATATCTTTTTCGTAATTATCCCATTCGGGAATCTGATATGTCCAAAAATCACCAACCTTTAGAAATTCCATCTGCTAGTTTGTTTCCTGGTTTTTCTTCAAATCGTCTCTCTTGCCGGCAAACAGTTCATATTTTCTGAACTCACATTCAAGAGAACCGTTGACCAGAAAGATTCTCTCCGAGGTTTTAAGCCCCAGTTTGTTAAAGCAGTCTTTACGGTAGCTTAGTATCCATGCAGTATAGCCCATAAATACATGTTTCAGGCGTTCTCCGATCATATCGTACAACCCGAAGAGGTCATCTGGTTTGATACGTTCTCCATAAGGAGGATTAGTTACGATAAACCCATTCTCGGCAGGAGCCTTTGTATATTGTTGAAAAGGCATTGTTTTTAATTCGACATATTTCGCTACTCCTGCACTCTTCACATTCTCGGTAGCTATATCAATGGCTTTTTGTTGAATATCCGATCCGTAAATTTTATACTTAAACTCACGTTCTGCACTGTCATCATTGTATATGGTATCGAACAAATCCTGATTGAAATCATTCCATTTTTCGAAAGCAAAACCGCTGCGGTAAATGCCCGGAGGGATATTCATGGCTATCATGGCGGCTTCTATCAAAAGAGTACCCGACCCGCACATTGGATCTACAAAGTCTGATTGTCCTCTCCAGCCTGTTTTCAGAATCATACCAGCCGCAAGCACCTCGTTGAGCGGAGCTTCCGTCTGAGCGACCCTGTATCCTCGTTTGTGAAGTGATTCGCCCGAACTGTCTAATGATATGGTACAGATATTCTCGGCGATGTGTATGTTTATCAAAACATCAGGATTACTGACCTTTACTGACGGACGTTTACCTGCACGTTGTGTGAAGTAGTCGGCAATAGCATCTTTTACACGGTAAGCTACAAACTTAGAGTGTGTAAAGATCGAAGAGAATACGACCGCATCTATTGCGAAAGTGTTTGTTTCGGTCAGAATTTCGTACCATTTGTACTTTTTTACTTCGGCGTATACTTCGTCTGCATTTTTTGCCTTAAACTGGAAAATCGGTTTCAGTATCCGGAGAGCAGTTCTGCAATGCATGTTTGCCCTGTATAGAAGAGCCTGATCGCCCGAAAAAGATACCATGCGGCGTCCTATCTGTATGTCATTAGCTCCAAGAGCGATTAACTCTTCTGCTAAAACATCTTCTAAACCTGCCATGGTTTTGGCTATCATCTCAAAATTTTCTTGTGCCATTATTTATAACTTAATTTTTTTAGACTTTCCTTTCGATTCGTTATGGAAAGCATCTACTGCCGTAATTACATATTTAAACTTACGTTTACCTCCTTCATAAGGCAATATGTATTGATTATCGGAAGTAATACCTACTATATTAGCGGGGTTTTCAATGTTTTCGGGTTGACCTTCTTCAAATCTGTAAATAACAAAGTAGCTGGCCGTTTCGGGATTTCCCTCTTTTTTATTGCTGTCCCAGATCAGTAAATGCTCTTTCTCGGTATAGAGTTCTTTGATATTCTTTACCTTCTGTGGAGCTTTGTTGTGCATAAAAGTATATGGGGGAATAAGCGCAGGATATTTGTGGTACTCGCGGCTTAGTGCATCCGATACTCCTCTGTAGTTTGAGATAAGACTGTATCCGTCCCAAAAAGAATTGCCGTGTACATTTTGAAAGCTTCTCGACAGGCGCATCTTTTCATCCAGTTGATTATCTCCCGAGGGCATTTCTGCATCCATTGTTCGTTTGATATCCTGTCCGATGTACAAAGGACGTCCGAAGTTGTTTTCAGACCACCATTGAATAAGGGTTGTGTAATCTGCGGCTTTGTGTCCGATCTCCCAATATATCTGGGGCATATTGTAATCTATCCAGCCGTTTTTGACCCAAAGCTTCACATCTGCATACAGGTCGTCATAGTTTTGCAGTCCGTTGGTATTGCTGCCTGTTCCGTTAGGGGTGCTGCGTTTGTTCCGGTATATTCCGAACGGACTTATCCCGAATCTTACCCAGGGTTTAGTCAGTATAATTGTTTCTTTTATTTCCTTGATCAGTGAGTTTACGTTGTTTCTTCTCCAATCGTCTTTATGCGCCGCATCGAATCCCTGTTCTGCTCCATAGCGGGCAAAGCTGCGCTCGTCAGGAAATGGTTTTCCTGCGATAGGATAAGGATAGAAGTAGTCGTCCATATGGATGGCATCGACATTATACCTGCTCACAATGTCTTTCACAACTTTACAGATATATTCCCTGTTGGCAGGGATACCCGGATCAAAGAATATTTGAGTACCGTATTTTACGAAACGTTCAGGCTCTCGGTAATAGATGTGATTTTTCATCAATACCTGATTCTCTGATGCCGATACCCTGTATGGGTTGAGCCATGCGTGCAGTTCCATTCCACGTTTATGGCATTCTTCGGTCATAAAAGCTAGAGGATCGAATCCATCCGGCAATCCTTTGCCTTGTGTTCCTGTCATAAAACTGCTCCAAGGTTCCAGCTCGGAATAGTAGAAGGCATCGGCCTGCGGACGTACCTGAAAAATGACAGCATTGATTCCGGCAGCCTGCATCTTGTTCAGTATCGAAACGAAATAATGTTTCATTTGTGTACTGTTCATCGATTTATACTGACCTTGCCATACAGTTTGTATCCAGGCTCCACGAAATTCTCTTTTGGGGTATTTCAGATCACTGTAACTCGGCTGCGGTTTTTTACTTCCGCAAGAAGAGAACAGAATTGCTGCGAGAATGAACATCACTGATGTCCAGAATATCCATATTTTTTTCATCATTCGAATTTAGAAAGACAAAAGTATAAATAATAACGCAAAAGGTAACGAAATCAAAGAACAGTTATCAATAAGCAATTATTCATTTTCTGAAAAAGGTAACAAAAGTCACACCAGAATTGCACTTTTTCATTATTGTTACTTATATCCGACTGTCCAATGACGGATCGTAAGCATTGGGGTCAGATTCTTGTCGTGTCGCTGCATACTTCTGTTGGATTTGCAGAGATATTTCTCTTATTTCTTCTTCGGTTCCGGGGTTACGTAGTAATTCAATCTGATCGGCAGCCTCTTGATTCTGTACTATGATTTCCCACGGTACACGAATGTTTTCTACCTTCTCTTCTATTTCTCCTTCTTTTGCCATTGCCATTTTCAGTGTCTTTTCGTCTGCTGCATATTCTTTCATGGTTACCGTTTTTCCTGTCAGATATATTTCACCGTACTCATCTACTGCATATTTATAACGGGTGGTAGTTACGGTATAGCCATGCTCTAATCTTTGTTTGAGGATTTTTCGGGCTTTTTGAGCCAGCCTTTCGTCACGACCTGCACGGGCATCATCTATCATTTCCTTGAAATCTGAATGATTCCGTGCCCACTGATAGAATGTTTTACGGCTGATGCTGTACATCGTGCAGATTTCACCTAATGTATATTCATCCTGTTCTATTGCGTCTGCTATTTTCTTTCCTAGTTCTTCTGTGTATTTTGCCATAATTGTAAAGTGTTTTTAAGTATAGATAAAATTTCAGAAAACAGCAGGTGAACATCTTCTCTATGATCAAAATTTGGTATGTACTAATTGTCGTAGATATAATTTATGTGAATCAGTATTTGAAAAACGATCGTTTTATCAATCTAACTACTGATTCATATAATTTATAAATAGATATCCATGCATCAACAATTCTTTTTTCTTATTTTCGTAGATTTAATTAAGTGACAGAAAGTATTTAATGATATACTTTTAGTTTAATAACAGACTTTGGTGGTTATACTTGCCAAAGCAATAAATAGGTCTGAAACCTTAGGTAAGATATGTTAGATCAAATAGCCGATTTTATAGAAATAATTCAGTCGATACTTATAATATTAGGCATTGCGGGTCTTGTGGTGCTTTTATTCGGTATTTTTCGTAAGCAAAAATCTTTGATGATAAAAGGCGGATATATGCTATTGTTGGCTACGGTACTCTACATATGTGGTTATTTTATCATTAAAACGACAAAAAAACGCGCCGACGATTTTCTGAACAATACATATATAGAGGTTGGACGATGAAGAAGTATATACTGTTTTTCTTTATATTGTTTTTTTCGATTCATTTGCAATCTTGTGCATCCGGTACCGAATCTTTACGTCTTGGTGTTATCGGTGATCCTCATTATTTGTCAGAACAATTGATGGATGACGGTAAAGCCGTGAAAGATTATGTAAATATGAGCGGAAAAGATATTCGTGATGTTCCATTGGTACTGCAGCAGGTATTGGACGATTATCTGAAAAGCGACATAGATATTCTGCTGATCCCGGGAGATATAACTAAAGATGGAGAGAAACAAAGCCATATAGATTTCAGAAAAAAGCTCCAGCCGCTGATCGATAAAGGTGTGCGGATTTATGTTATTCCGGGCAATCACGATATCAATATTCCTCACCCGGTGAAATACGAAGGAGATAAAACCCTGCCGACAGAAAATATTTCACCTCAGGAATTTGCCGAAATATATGCCGATTGTGGTTATACGGAACAAATCAGCCGAGATACAGCATCATTGAGTTATGTTGCCGAACTGGATAAAAAAACATGGCTGCTCGCTATAGATGCCTGCAAATATCAGGATTATAAGGGAAATAGTATATCATCGGGGAGAATATTACCCGAAACTGAAAAGTGGATCACCGAAGTTTTGGCTGAAGCCCGAAAACAAAACATACGGGTGCTGGGTATGATGCATCATGGATTGGTAGAACATATTATGATGCAGTCATATTTCTTTAAAGATTATCTGGTGGACGATTGGAGCCGTTTAGCCGATTTGTTAGCTGATCAGGGAATGAAGGCTATATTTACCGGACATTTCCATGCAAATGACATCACCGAATACAAATCACCGGCAGGAAATAAAATTTATGATATAGAAACAGGCTCATTGGCGGCATTTGCATATCCTTACCGTTTTGTGGAATTGACCGAAAACGGAATGTCTGTATCGACAAAAAACGTGACGGCTATCGAAGGTAAGCCCGATCTGGCCGAAGACAATAAAAAAGTAATGCAGTCGCGTGCCAGAGCTTTGGCTTTGGAGGTAATCAGAGCAAAAGGAATGAGCTTTCCTCCTCAAACGTTAGATTTATTAGCCGATCTGGCGTCGCAGATATTTGTACAGCATCTGCAAGGTGATGAAAAGGTGGATGATGCTATGAAGGAAGCGATTGCGCATCTGATAAAGGATATGGGAATGCCTGTGCCATTATCGCCCGAAAATATCGAACTCGATTTTTATCCGGCTGATAATAACGTAGAAATAACTTTTTGAGGCATTGCCTTAAATGATTAACTTTGCCGGATAAGACTTCTCGGACTATATTATGGATACAAGATTTTATAACCGTTACAAAGACCTGCTTTCTAAGCTCGATTATACATACAGGGGGTATAATATCGGGTGTCTTATTCCGGGTTATCTCACATGTATGTTTACTGATGATGCCGTAACAGGCAGGGATGTATTTAAGGGATTTTATGAAGGGGTAAAATTTACTAACCTTTCACAAGTTCTCCAAACCGAAAAGTCAACGGTAATAACCTATTTGATTAACCGTAAAGATTATGGTGATCTGGCGGAGTCTGTCCGTAAAACTTATCCCGACTCGGATGTGACGTGTCTTGAGACACTTGACAAGGTTGGATATTCGCCTTTCGGAATCTCATATATAAGTCATTTGCTGAAAGCCTTTCGGATTATTTTCTCCCGTTCCGTAAAAGAATCGTTTACTACAAAACTTTATTTGGTTGCAATACTTACCAACTTGTTTAATCAGGTTAAATACCTCGATAAAGTACTGTGTCCTCCGAATGTCAAAAAATATATCTGCTTTAATTCGGCATATAAAGAAGAAAGTCTGCTGACGCTTTATTTTAAGAAACATAAAGTGGAAACAATCAGCCTTCAGCATGGTGTTTTTTGCGACTTTAAGCAAATGGTTCCGTTTGATATTATCAATATGGATAATCTGATAGCAGATAAACTGATGTGCTGGGGACAATCTACCATAGATTATCTGAAGACTAAAGGTTTTGACGAGTCTCGTTTTATATTGGCTGGAAATTCGAAATACAAAGATGCAGAGATCGGGTATGTGGATCAGTCATTCAGTAAATGTCTGGTACTCTTGGGACGGTCGGTATATATACCTTCCAATGACAAGTTACTGGCTTTGCTTATGGAATTTAATCGCAAGCACGGCAATAAGATATTGTTTTATCTGAAAAAGCATCCGTTTGTAGTCGATTCCGAACATAAAGCCTTCGCAAGTATTACTGATAATCTATTTTTTGTAGGGCGGGAACATTCTGTGCAGGAAGTTTTAAGATCTGATTTAGTCGATTTTACCATAGCTGTTAATACAACAGCATATTATGAGTCTTTGGCATTAGGTAAAATTTCATTAAGATGGTCTGATTCGGAAAACGAAGACTTCTATGGAATGGATGATAAATTTTATGACTTGGCAGGGCTGGAAAACAAGATAAACTACTTCAAATCAAAACCTGAAAGTGAAATCAGGAGGGAAATGAAAGAAGTGATCAAATATGTATTTAATCCCGAACTGAAATGATACAGGTATTAGATTGTACGCTCCGTGATGGCGGATATTATACAAATTGGGATTTTGAAGAGAATCTGACAAAGAACTACTTTGAGTCGATGGAGAAGTTGCCGGTTCAGTATATAGAGATCGGTTATCGTTCGCTGTTAAGCAATGACTACAAAGGAGAATATAACTTCTGCCCAGATTATGTCATAAGCAGGGCTCGTAAATATATGCCGTCTAAAAAGATCGGTGTTATTTTGAATGAGAAAGAAATTCGGGTCGAAGATTTAGACAGGTTATTGGGCTCTTGTAAAGGAAAGCTCGACTTTATACGAATGGCAGTTGATCCCTCAAATCTCGGTAGGGCAAAAGTTACTGCTGCCGAAATTCGGAATATGGGTTTCGAAGTCGGTTTTAATGTTATGTACATGTCGAAGTGGACATCTCAATACCCGGATTTTATAAACAGTCTGCTCTCATTGAACGGTGTTGTCGACAGCTTTGCAATGGTCGATTCTTTTGGAAGTATGATGCCCGAACAAGTCAGCCAGATAACCAAGGCGGTTAAATCGGTACTGAAATGCAAGATAGGTTTTCACGGACATAATAATATAGAACTGGCTTTTGCCAATACTCTGGCTGCGATAGATGCTGGATGTGATATTGTGGATGCAACCATCACCGGGATGGGGCGTGGAGCGGGCAACCTTCGGACGGAATTGTTATTGTCTTATCTGTCGTCGAACAAAGGCTTGGAAATTGATTTTAACAGTCTGAGTATAACCGTTGCCGACTTTGAGCGGCTGAAAGAAAAATATCGCTGGGGAACGAATTTACCTTATATGGTTTCGGGGTTCAATTCATTGCCACAAAAAGATGTGATGGACTGGGTAACCCGCCGTTTTTATTCGATCAACAGTATCTTACAGGCTTTGAATAATATGAAGGACAAGAAAGGCGACAACCTTAAGTTACCTCAATTCAATGCCGAAAGGCGACATTTCGATCTGGCTGTTATTATCGGAGGAGGCCCTAGCGGAGCCAGTGCCGCATATGCCGTTAAACAGCTGATTAAAAAGCAAAACAACCATTCGGTATGTCTGATACATGCAAGCAGTAAGAATGCCGGATATTATAATGATATAGACATACCTCAGTATTTCTGTTTAGTGGGGAATGAGGGACACCGTTTAGAAAAAGTGTTTGCAGATTTCAATCTCGAATGTATATCGTGCGTGCTGCCTCCTTATCCGAGAAAAATGGGAACGTATATTCCCGAAAAGCTGAAAGATAAAAGTTTCGAATTGGCATCAGTTACATTTTCCGATCTTTATCAGGATTCGCATACGGCACTGGCGTTACAGACTGCTCTCGAAATTTCGGCAAATACCATTTATATTGCCGGATATGACGGCTATGATGGATTGATCGGAGAGAATGAAAGAATGCTGACTCAGGAAAACGAATATCTGTTGGCAAGAGCAGTTAATGAAAACCCTGAAAAAGAAATCGCAACCATAACAGCGACCAAATACAACGGAGTTAAGAATATATCGGTCTATGGACTATTAATCAAATGAAAGTATTTAATGATACATTTCAATGTTATAACAAGCTCAGCCTATTTACTTGCCAAAGAAACAAATAGGTCTGCGACCTTAGTAAACGGAAAATCAAAATGAAAATATCTGCTTTTTTACCATGCCGTGCAGGAAGTGAACGTGTTCCGCATAAAAATACCCGTTCTTTTGCAGGTATTGAGGGGGGATTATTAAGGATAAAACTCGATCAGCTTATAGCTTGTAAGGAGATAGATACAATTGTGCTGTCGACTAATGACGATGAGGTGATACATATTGCAGAATCATTATCAAACGCTAAAATACAGATAGATCGGCGTCCCGAACATCTGGCGACTTCGTCAGCATCTACTGATGATCTGGTTAAATATGTACCCCAAATAATTACCGAAGGTGCTGTTTTATGGACACATGTAACTTCGCCGTTTATAGATGCGGAGTTGTATGCTAAAGCAATATCAAAATATAAAGAGGTTTTGTCGGGAGCTGATTATGATTCTTTGATGTCGGTAATGGCATTGCGAACTTTTATCTGGAATAAAAGCGGAGCGGTAAATTACGACAGGCAGAAAGAGAAATGGCCTCGGACGCAAACAATTGAACCTTTGTTTGAGGTCGATAGCGGAATTTTTCTCGCAGATATAACCGTTTATAAGAATCTGAACGATAGAATAGGGCAGAAGCCTTATCTTTTCGAAAACAGTGATATTGCTGCTTTCGATATAGACTGGGTAGACGATTTTTTTATAGCAGAAGCAATATATAAGCAGCTAAAAAACAAATAGAATGCAGCAACGTATTTCCGTTATAGTTCCGGTTTTCAATATGGAACAGTTTCTGACCCGGTGTGTCGATTCTATCTTGAATCAGACATATAAGGAGTTGGAAATTATTTTGATTGATGACGGGTCAACGGATAGTTCACCCTCTGTTTGTGATAATTATGCCTTACAAGATCAGAGAGTCAGGGTTATTCATCAACCGAATAGTGGAGTATCGTCTGCTCGTAATGCCGGACTAGAGATAGCCACGGGCGATTATATAAGCTTTATTGATCCGGACGATTGGATTGAATCGGATACTTACGGGAAATTGACAGAGTATTTGTCCGCAGAGAATCCTGATATAATACGTTTTAATGCCGTTCGGAAAGGAGAGATAATTAACAGGCTTCCCTTTGAAGGGGTTTATGATGGGGATCTTTTTGAAAAAGAGGTCGTATTACCGATGATTGGTTCCGAAAAATTCGGAGGGATGTTTATTCTCGGAGTCTTATGGCTTCATCTTTTTAAAAGAGAACTGATAGAACAGTACAAGATAAGGTTCGATACACGGCTGAGGCGATGCGAAGACCGTTTGTTTACTATATCTTCAATGCTGTTTGCCGGTAATATGCTATTCGTGCAGGATGTGTTTTATCATTATGAAGTGAATGATGAATCGCTGTCGAATCGGTATGATCCGCAGCGATGGGATCAGGAACTTATTTTTCTTAGAAACCTGAAAGAGTTATACATAAAAAATAAAAATAGTATTTTTGTCGGAGAAGCAGACCAACGTCTGGCAAACGATTGTATATTGAGGGTAATAACTTCTGTAAATCAGGAGTACTTTTCGAATAACCAAAATTCATTCCGAACAAGATACCGGAATGTGAAAAAAATAATATGTTGTACCGAAACCCGAGATGCGGCAGGTCGAATGACCTCCGAACGGCTGGGATGGAAGGGGCAGCTGATGATTTGGATGATAAAGCAACGTTTTGCTTTTCTGTTAAACGTTTTCAATACGATTATTTTACTTAAAAATAAGTTTAAGGCAAATGGATAAAATATCAACAATTGTTCCGTGTTATAACGAAGAGCAGGCTTTGCCGTTCCTTTATGAGGAGTTGGTAAAAGTTGCAGAGCGGATGAGCGGACAAGAATTCGAGTTTATCTTTGTTAATGACGGTTCAAGGGATAAAACACTACAAGTTATACGTGACCTGAGAAAGAAAGATTCTCGTGTACGTTACGTTTCTTTTTCTCGCAATTTTGGAAAAGAAGCAGCTATCTATGCCGGATTGGAAGCATCGACCGGAGACTATGTCGCCATGCTGGATGCCGATTTGCAGGATCCTCCTTACTTGTTGGCGGAAATGTATGATTCGCTGCAAAACGAAGATTATGACTGTGTGGCAACACGGCGTGTCGACCGTAAAGGAGAGCCTGTAATAAGATCGTTTTTTGCACGGCAGTTTTATCAGTTGATTAATAAGATATCCGATACCGAGATTGTGGACGGCGCCCGGGATTTTCGCTTGATGACTCGTCAGATGGTTAATTCCATTTTAGAATTGAAGGAGTATAACCGTTTTTCGAAAGGTATATTTGGCTGGGTTGGTTACAATACTAAATGGATTGCTTACGAAAATGTTGAACGTGTAGCCGGAGAAACCAAATGGTCGTTCTGGGGATTGTTCTTTTATTCCATAGAAGGAATTATTGCTTTCTCTACGCGTCCTTTGGCTATCGCCTCTATCGTCGGTATTGTACTTTTCCTTATCGCTATCTGCTGGACTTTCTATATTATTGCCAAAACATTACTCTGGGGTGAACCCGTAGCAGGTTATCCTTCTCTGATTTGCGGTATCTTCTTTATAGGAGGAATACAGTTGCTTTGTCTGGGTATTTTAGGTCAGTACTTATCTAAAACATATCTTGAGACCAAGAAGCGTCCAATTTATATTGCAAAGGAGACGGAAGAGTATTTGGATAAATAAAGGTACTGCTGTGTGAACAAAAAGCACAAAGTATGGTTCTATAGATTGAATTTATACTTTAAACAATGAAATATTATATAACTATATTGGTGTTTTCGCTGTTCTTTTCGGGTTATGCCGGAGCGCAGGAGTTCAAATTGCAAAATGGAGACCTGATTTTTCAGGATTCAGGAGTAAGTAATCTCGAGAAATCGATTCAGGAAGTGACAACCAGCCTCGATGGTTATCAGTTTACACATGTTGGGATGGTTTATATTGATGATAACGACAGTGTGTTTGTACTAGAGGCTACCACGCCTAAACTGGTTCTGACTCCTATCAATGAGTATCTTTATACAAAATCGAGTAATGGTTCTACACCCAGATCTGTTGTCGGACGGTTGAAAAGTGAATATCAGCCGCTAATACCCGAAGCATTGAAGATCGGCTTTACTCATTTAGGAAAGGTGTACGATTATGGTTTTATATTAGGTAACGACAATTATTATTGTACCGAGCTTATATATGAAACACTGAAACTGGCTAATAATGGAACTGAAGTATTTCACTTGGCTCCGATGACATTTAAAGATTCCAAAACCGGAAAAACAACCGAAGGCTGGTCGAAATATTTCGAAAAGCATCAGTTGCCTGTTCCGGAAGGTGAGCTGGGCATTAGTCCCGGATCAATGTCTTTGTCTGATGCTGTTGATATTGTATATCGGTATTAAGACTGTTTTTCAAAAATACAATAAAGTACGATATTTGTCATATAAAAAGGTCTGAGACCTTACATATTACAAATATCGTACTTTTCGTTATAGTCTTCGATTGATCTTCTTATAACTTCATACGCAACTTCTACATCGTACACATGAGTTAATATGCATTTGCGTTCCGTATCACCGGGTATATCTTTATAAGTTGTAAAATAATGTTTCAGGCGTTCAATGATCGGTAACGGCACATCGCTAATATCTTTATAGTTGCTGTAAATCGCGTCATTATCCAGAACGGCTATCAGTTTATCATCCGCCTGTCCGTGGTCTATCAATCTGAATCCTCCGATGGGACGTGCTTTTACAATGATGTCTCCATGTGTGATGTCTTTCTCTGTTAGAACACAAATGTCGATAGGGTCGCTGTCTCCGACAATATCGGTACGGCTCAATCTGACGTTACTTAGTTCTGCTACACGAGGACCACTGATTGTTTGCGGCAAAAAACCGTAAAGAGCAGGAATGATATTCGAGTACTTCTGAGGACGGTCTATACATAAATAGCCGGTCGATTTATCTATTTCATATTTTACAGTATCTGTCGGAACTATTTCTATAAAAGTTCTGACCACTTCGGGAGCTTCATCTCCCAGACTTATCCCATGCCAAGGGTGTGCTTTGTATTTTCTAATCATCAAAAGTATATTTAGATTATATAAGTAACGGCTCTAATTTAGATAAATTATGTCTAATCGAAAATTTTTGCATTTCAAATTCTTTTTATTATCGCCTGTTTTGTTTCGTTTTATGTCTACTGTACTTTGATATTTAAGTATAACTGAGAGAAATAACCTTCAATTGACGAGTTCTTTATTTTTTTCTATATCTCTTATCTTTTATCAATATTGCGCGGATGATGTTCAATAATCTCCTGTCTCAAATATTCCCTGTCCATGTGAGTGTATATTTCCGTTGTTGTTATTTTTTCGTGTCCCAGCATTTGCTGAATAGCCCTGATATTGGCTCCTCCTTCAAGTAAATGAGTAGCGAATGAATGCCGAAAAGTATGAGGACTGATATTTTTCTGAATACCTGCTTCTTGTGCATACTGTTTTATAAAATGAAAAACCATAATTCGTGATATAGGTGTACCTCGTTTACTTAAGAAAACTACATTTTCTGATCCTTTTTTGATGTCGTACAATTTTCTGTCGAGTAAGTAGTTCCCTATTTCTTTTATTGCAATCTCCGATATGGGCACAAGTCGTTGTTTGCTGCCTTTACCTTCGACTCGAATAAATCCATCATCGAGAAACATATCCGAAAACTTCAGGTTGATCAGTTCCGATATACGTAGTCCGCAGCTGTATAGAACTTCTATAATAGCCCTATTGCGGTGACCTTCTTTTGTTGATACATCAACCCTGTTTTTGATTTGTTCGATTTCCTGTAATGACAGTACCGTCGGGAGTTTTAGTCCTATTTTGGGCGTCTCGAGTAATTCAGACGGATCGTTCTGCAAATAACCATCAAGAATCAGATAATTGAAGAAAGACCGTATTCCGGATAATATACGGGCGACCGACCGTGCATTGATTCCTAAATCGTACAATTGACTGACAAACTGTTGTAAGTCATCCAATGTAACCTGCTGAAGCTTGAGATTTTCGTTATCGAGATAATTTATGAGCTTGAGCAGATCATCGGTATATGCTTCGATTGAGTTTTTGGATAATCCTTTTTCCAGAAGCAGGTACGATTTGTATTTAGATACTATGTCGGTTTCTTTTATCATCTATTGTCCCATCAGTCGTTATGAGCTGAGATTTACAAATCTACATGAAAAAATTTCTTTTGAGCAAAAAGCAACCTAATATCATCAGCAATCTGATCAAATATCTCTATATTTGCATATAAGTCTGTTTACTCAATAAGTGTAAGATTATGGAACAGTTGAAAAAAATAGGAAAATATATATTAAGCAAGTTTACAAAAGTACAACTGGCTTTTATCCTTGTTTTGTTGGTTTGCTGTTTTATAATCAGTGATAGTACTATTTTTGCTCGGTTCAGCTACGATCTTGAGATCAGCGATCTGAAAGGACAGATCAATTATTACAAAGAAAAGATAGAAACAGATAAACAAAAACTGAACGAGCTGAAGTCTGATAAAGACAATATCGAAAAGTTTGCCCGTGAAAACTATAAAATGAAAAAAGACAACGAAGAAGTATTCGTTGTGGAATGAGTCCCGTCTAACTATGAATAAAGATAAATCAGCCAAAATAAAAGATACTGTATTTAAAATATCGGCTCTGCTCATTCTATTGGCAGCCGGTGTGTATTTGTTCAATCCTTTTGTTGCTGCTTGTACTATGGCTGTCGGTGTCATTGGGTTCGGGTGGGGGATATTTACCTCTCCTTATCCCGGAAAAAGTATGAGGGGGAAGCGTCTGGCTTCTATCCGTGTTTTCGGTGTGATAGCAATGGCTGTTGCTACTTACCTGATGTTCGAGCAAATGAACGAATGGGTGGTGGCTATGTTTATCGGAGCCATTCTGATTCTTTATACCGCAATTATACTCCCTCACGAGTATGCAAGGGAGCAGCGAGAAGAAAATAACAAATAAATATCTTTACTCGCTGATATTAAACTCTTTGGCAAGTAATTCATACGAGTGAAGCCTGTCTTCTATCTTTTCAGCATACGTTACCAGCATAATTTCATCTATATCGTAAGTTTCGGCTAAGGCTGTGAGCTTTTTCTTCACTATTTCCGGTGTTCCCATAATGGTACGCCCTCTGTTGTATTGTATCCGTTGTCTTTCGAATTCTGTGTACGGCATTGTTATAATGTCCTCATAATGTACGGCAACCAGATTTCCTCCTCTCTCGAGTTGAATAAACCGATAGTCCATGAGAGCCTGCTGGCGTTTTACGACCTCTTCGTCTTCGTTGCAGAAAACAAAGATTGCTACATTGGCTTGAGGTTCTTTTAAGTCTGATGACGGCTTGAAATTACGTCTGTATCCCTGAATGATATTTGCTCCGACATACGGGTTGATAAACTGTGCATAGGAAAGTCCCAGTCCGAAATGAGCGGCAATAAGCCCGCTTTCGCCGCTGGAGGTAAGCAGCCACCTCGGAGGTACTGTTTTTGTAACAGGGATCGCCTTTACTTTTTGAGATACAGATCCGCTCTCTTGCGAATCGTGAAAAAAATCACTGAGGTCGTATAGCTGTTGTATAAAGTCCTGCTCATCGAATTTGTTGGTCGGGTTTAATATCGATGCTGTCAGTCGGTCTGTACCGGGAGCCCGTCCTATTCCCATATCGATACGTCCCGGATAAAGAGCTTCGAGCAGACGGAAACTTTCAGCTGCTTTCAACGAACTGTGGTTAGGCAGCATGATTCCTCCTGATCCTATCCGCATTTTCTTCGTGTGATTTGCCAGATGGGCAATCAGTATTTCCGGTGTACTGCCGGCCAGAGTCGGGGCATTGTGATGCTCCGAAACCCAAAATCGGGTATATCCCAGACTGTCGGTAAGTTCCGCCAGACGGGTTGTTTCATTTAATGCATCTGTTGAGGTTTTTCCTTTATTGATAGGAGATTGATCTAATACACTAAGCTTAATATGTTGTTTTGCCATCTTTTTATATTTTATACGATATATAACAGCTGTATGCGTCTCCGGTTTAAGTAAACGCAGATATTTATGGATAATTGACTTTTGAAATTTAGATTTCACCGATAATATAATATCTTTAAGGTCACAGATCTTGCTGGAAGGTTCCGTTTGTGATAAAAAGTAATGAGGACGTTGCTTATATTTTGATTTTATCTATAAGGAGGAATCAGTGACTAGTGATCTTTGTAAACTTTTGAAAGTTGAGAATTAAAAAAAACTATACATGCAGAATATTCCGGATATAAAACAATACCGATTTAAAGACACTTCGTTTGCAAGTTTGATGAACAAACGGATATACAATGTATTACTTATTGCCACCAAATACGACATATTTATATTGGAAGAGGACGGACGTGTGGATGAGCAGATCTTTGACGAGTATACGTCTCTGAGTTTACGTTATCCGCCCCGTTTTACACAGGTGTCTACCGAAGAAGATGCTTATGAATGTCTGAAGCTAAATCATTACGAGCTGGTTATATTTATGCCTAATATGGATGACAACGAGATGTTCACATTGGCTCGAAATATCAAAAGCCAGTATCAGGACATCCCGATGATTGTGTTGACAGCCTTTTCGAAAGAGGTATCCAAAAGATTGTCAACAGAAGATTTGTCTTTTGCCGACTATGTTTTCAGCTGGATGGGAAATTCCAATTTACTGTTAGCCATTATCAAATTGATAGAAGATGCGATGAATGTCGATCACGATACAGAGATGGTCGGGGTGCAGATTATATTGCTGGTTGAAGATTCAGTTCGCTTCTATTCTTCTGCCTTACCGGCATTGTTTAAGATTGTATTGGAAGAATCTCAGGAGTTTTCGAAAGAGGCTCTCAATGAGCACCAACAGACATTGAGAATGAGAGGACGTCCCAAAATATTGCTAGCCAGAAGTTATGAAGAAGCTGCTGATATTTACACTCGTTACAAAAATAATATGCTTGGGGTGGTAACGGATATGAGCTATATGCAAAGTGGGGTTAAGGAGCGTTTGGCTGGTTATTATCTGGCTAAATGGATTAAGGAGCAGGATCGTTTTCTTCCCGTGATTTTTAATTCGTCGGAAAAAGCAAATCAAAAGTATGCCGAAGATCTGAATTGTTCATTTATAGATAAGAACTCGAAGCGGTATCCTTTGGATTTACGAGCCAGAATTGTAGAACAGTTTGGTTTTGGCGATTTTATCATTATTGATCCCGATACTCAGGAGGAAATATTGCGAATCAGAAACCTGAAGGATCTTCAGCGGTCAATAAAGATCATACCCGATAAGTCATTGGTATATCACATGTCTCATAATCATTTTTCACGTTTTCTGTATTCGAGGGCTATGTTTCCGATTGCCGAAGCTCTGAAAAAAATAGATGTGAAGGATATAAATATCAACGAAGCGCGCGAATTTATTTATGATGCGATTGTAGAATACCGAAGGATCAAGAATTCGGGAGTTATCGCAGTCTTTGAAAAAGACCGTTTCGATGAATTTTCCAATTTTGCACGTATCGGAAAAGGGTCATTGGGAGGAAAAGGACGTGGATTAGCTTTTCTGGGTAATATTGTGAAAACACACATGGAGTTGAATGATAATCTGAATTTTCCTGTGATTTTGCCTAAAACAGTAGTCCTGTGTACTGATATATTCGATGAGTATATGGATCGCAATAACCTTTATCCGATTGCTTTGTCCGAAGCTTCGGATGAAGATATCTTAAAAGCTTTTCTGCAAGCCGAACTACCGGAACGGTTAAATGATGACTTTCTGGCTTTGTTCGAGGCTGTACATGCACCTATCGCCATCCGTTCGTCCAGTTTGCTGGAGGATTCTTATTATCAGCCGTTTGCCGGCATATATGCTACTTATATGATTCCCGATCTGTATGATAAGGAAAAGCGGTTGAAGCTTATCAATGATGCCGTGAAGTCGGTATATGCATCTGTCTTTTATGGAGATAGTAAGGCATATATGACTGCCACTCAAAATCTGATAGATCAGGAGAAAATGGGAATTGTTCTTCAGGAAGTTGTAGGGACTAAATACGGTAACCGTTTTTATCCGACTATGTCAGGGGTTGCCCATTCTCTCAATTTTTATCCTATAGGGCATGAAAAGGCAGAGGAAGGTGTAGCCAATATTGCCCTTGGCTTAGGTAAGTATATTGTAGATGGGGGAACAACTCTGCGGTTTTCACCCTATCATCCAAATAATATACTGCAATTAAGTACAATGGACTTTGCTTTGCGTGATACCCAGCGTCAGTTTTATGCCTTGGATATGGAAGATACCGACCGTGAGTTTTCGGTAAACGATGGCTTTAATCTGTTGAAAGTGAATGTGTCGGATGCTGTGCAGGATGGCTCTCTACAATATATTGTGTCCACTTTCGATCCCATGGATCAGGTTATTTATGACGGCTTTTATGAAGGAGGGCGGAAGATCATTTCATTCGCTAATATATTGCAGCACGACCTCTTTCCGTTCCCGGAATCACTTCAAAAAGTACTGCGTATCGGTCAGGAAGAAATGGGAAGGGCTATAGAAATAGAGTTTGCCGTAAATATAAAGAGCAAAGATGAAGCCCAATTTTATCTGTTGCAGATACGTCCTATTGTGCAGAATAAAGAAGCTATGACCGAAGACCTATCGGTGATACCTGAAGATGAAACTATTCTGGTTTCGAAAAACGCTTTAGGAAATGGAATAATTGACGATGTATACGATATTATATACGTAAAATCTGACAGTTTCAATGCCGCGAACAATCAGTTTGTCGCTTATGAAATAGAAAAACTTAATAAACAGTTTGCCGAGAATGATAAAGGTTATATTCTGGTAGGGCCCGGCAGATGGGGCAGCAGCGATTATTGGCTGGGAATACCTGTTAAATGGCCTCATGTGAGTAATGCACGTTTGCTTGTTGAGTCGGGGCTTGAAAATTATAGGATAGAGCCAAGCCAGGGAACCCACTTCTTTCAGAATCTGACCTCTTTCGGGGTAGGGTATTTCACTGTCAATCCTTACTTGAAAGATGATGGTATTTTTGACGAAGAGTACCTGAATAACCAACCTGCAGTTTTCGAATCTCAGTATTTGAGACATGTCCGGTTCTCAGACCCTTTGGTTATAAAGATTAACGGGAAGAAAAAATATGGGATAGTGTTGAAATAAAAAAAGGAGGAATCTCACTTCCTCCTTTTCTGTCTATATAAGTGATAATTACCTTATCTTATTCGATTGAGCGACTGTACCAGTTTTTCGTCTGCTTTTATCTTTATTATAGCAAGAACGATAAAGATTAGTGCTATAACGGGTAGGATAACTCCGTATTTTACATTCACTAACGTTGAAGATGTAGCAGCCATACCTGTTTGCAGGTAGGTATAGATAGTTCCATAAGAAGCCAGGATTCCTGCTATTGCTGCATATGAAAGTTTTATTTGCAGCTTTCTATTCTTATAGAGAAATATAGAGACTATAGTGAGTACCGCTGTTAACGATACCACTCCTATAACACCCCATGTCGGATAACTTGATCCAACTCCGTTTTCAAAGAAGCCTAAGCATCGGTATATAAAATATCCGTTTGCTCCATCAGCCAAAAAAGCTAAAGGACTGAAAACAGTTACAGCCATTAAAATGGCTGCAACTAATAAATATATCGACTGTATTCTTTGTATCATTAGAAGTTGTCTTTATCCTTATTCGGGTTTCTATAGTAGATTTTGCCTTCAGTATATTCCTGTGCAGCAATAAGTCCCGCTTTAGGAAGTTTTTCGTAGTAGCGTGAGATCTCTATTTGCTCGCGGTTTTCGAATACTTCTTCCAGATTATCGTTATATGAGGCAAATTCCTGTAGCTTACGATCCAGGTCTTGTTTCATTTCTACAGCTATCTGATTGGCTCTTTTACCGATAATTCTTACAGTTTCGTATACATTCTCAGTATCAGCTGAGAGGCTCATCATATCTCTTGTAACCGTATTACTCGGTGCATTCGTTTTTTTGTAGTCCATAATTATTTAAAATCGCTATATAATGAATTTTGTTATTTCTATTAAGGTCTCAGACCTTCTTATTGATTTTGTAAGTGTAACAGATTGTATTATTTACTTTCTGTTCTAAATAAAAGGATAGAATCCTTATTTTGTTTCTTCTGGACTTATTGACAAATTGTCAGTGTTTTGTCCAATTGCTTTTAAAGCCTGCTTATGATATCTTTCGGCTTCCTTCTTATATTTTCCTTCGGGGAACATATTCAAGTAGTTGTACTGTTCATCAATAACGTCTCTATAACGTTCGGGTTTACGCTCATTTATACTCTGATTAGCCAATTCATATCTTGATCTCAAGATCAGAACCTGATATTCTTCGAGGTATTTCGAGTATGGGTATGTTTTTATTGCTTCTCTGGCAGTTACGACACATGATTCGTAGTTGTTACCCATATAATTACCCAAGTTGAAATACAAACGGCATGCCATCAATTCTTTTAGTGCCAGTTTTTCCTGCATTTCGAATAAGTATTCCTGAGCTAGCTGTACTTTATCGCTTTGAGGATACAATTCGAGGAATGTTTGGAACTCCTGCATCGATTTGTATGTATTGGTCTGGTCGAGGCGTACATCCGGCGAATCAAGATAAAGTCCGTATGCAGCATTATATCTCGACAGCTCAGTATAATCTCCTTTTGGATATGTATTGCAATATGCTTTATAATATTGAGTGGCAGTAGTATAATCTTTATTGTAAAAGTAACTTTGAGCTAATAAAAATAACGATTCCTCGGCATGTGAAGTTCCTTTAAATATCGGAACTAACTCTTCTAACAGAGTAGAAGCCTTTCCATACTTTTTCTCATCGAAATATTTCTTTGCATAAGTATATTTCAGTTCGTAGTCGGTACTTTTCAGTATTTTATTGTACTCGCCGCACGAACTAGTAATGAGCAGAGTAAGCAAGAAAGCAAAAAAGATCTTTATTTTCATTCTTTTATGTAAAAAAAGTATTCAATGATATACTTCTAGTTTATAACAACTTTTAGCTGTTTGATCAGCCAAAGCAATAAGAAGGTCCTAGACCTTTAGGGCACAAATTTAAGTAAAGCTTTTATATTTCGAAAAAAAAGTCTTTTTTTTAAGTTATTTTGGTATATCAAAATATGTTATCAGTCTTTATCTTCTGTAATAAAAGCGATCAGCCTTTCCACATAATCCCGGTTGTTTGATAATCTGGGGATTTTATTTTGTCCGCCTGTTTTGTTTATAGACTTCATCCAATTGTAAAAAGTTCCGGCAGCCAAAACCCTGACTTTGGGCATTTGAAGCGAGAGATTGTACGATCTTTTAGCTTCATAATCCGAATTTACTTTTTTCAGGCTGTTATCTAATACTTCCGTAAATTTATCAAGGCTGTCGGGCTGAGTTTCAAATTCGATGAACCATTCGTGAGCCCCAGCCGAATTATCGCCGAAATATATCGGGGCTGCCGTGTATTCACTTATTACTGCTCCTGTAGCCAGACAAGCTTCCGATAATGCTTTTTCTGCATTATCGATTATAACTTCTTCACCAAAAGCATTAATGAAGTTACGGGTGCGTCCTGTTATTCTGAAAAGATATGGCGATGTAGATGTAAACTCTATTGTGTCACCTATCATATATCTCCATAAGCCGCCGTTGGTCGAGATTATAATTGCATAATTCAGTCCTGTTTCTATTTCCTCGAGAGTCAATGTCTGCGGATTGGGCGAATCTATTTCATTAATAGGCAGAAACTCATAATATATTCCGCAGTCCAGCATCAGCAGCATATCTTTCGATTGTCTGGAGAACTGTACTCCGAAAAAGCCTTCAGATGCATTGTATGTTTCCCAATACATCATAGACGGTTTGTTGATGAGCTTTCGGTATTGCTCTTCGAAAGGAGTAAAGCTGACTCCGCCATGAAAGAATACTTCGAGATTAGGCCAAAGGTCGGTAAGATCCCTGCCTGTATCGGCTTTTATCTTTTTCAGTAAAACCAAGAGCCATGAAGGAACACCCATAAATGCTCTTATGTCATTCTTTATAGCATAGTCGGTCAGAGCTTGCAGTTTAGTTTCCCAATCGGGCAGCAATGAAATGCTTTCGGGGGTACGGCTTAGTTTAGCCCAGAAATACAGATTCTTGATAAGTATCGCCGAAATGTCTCCCGTGAAAATCCCGTCACCGATATGATTGATCTGCTTACTTCCTCCCAGTACCAGTGTTTTCCCCAGAAAGAATTTGGTTTGAGGATTACTTTTTGCATATATGGCAAGCATTTGTTCGCCACAACGGTAATGATTCTTAGTTAGAGACTCCTGAGTGACCGGAATGTACTTGCTTTTGTCCTGAGTTGTACCCGAAGACATTGCAAACCACCTAACGGGTTTGTTCCAAAGTATATTCTGTTGCTTGTCAACGATTATTTTATCGAGATAAGGTCTCATATCTTCATAATGAAAGATAGGAACCTGCTTACGAAAATCATCTTTGTTTTTGATGGATGAGAATTTGAATTCTTGTCCGATAAATGTATTTTGCCCTGATTGGATCAGGTATTCAAGTATTTTCTCTTGTGACTGAAAAGGGTGTTGTATAAAATAGTCTACTTCCTTGAATTTGTGATCAAGGTATTTACGTATTATAGATGCAATCATCCTATTTTGCTGATTTTTCGAAGTCTTTCTTCGTCAATGATTTTGATCTTTCTCCCGTCCAGCGAAATAATACGCTCGTCGACAAATGTCGATAATGTACGTATAGCATTGGATGTGGTCATGTTCGAAAGATTAGCAAGATCTTCACGTGATAGATATATACTTATTGTGGCTCCATCTTCTTCCAGTCCGTAGCTTTCGAGAAGGAATACCAGCGATTCGGCAAGTCTGCCGCGTATATGTTTTTGGGTAAGGCTTACAACACGTTCATCTGCTATACCTAGATCGGTAGAGAGTTCAATGATGAAAAACATGGCCAATTTGGTGTTTTTCAATACTAAAGCCTCTATTATTTCCATTGGAATACAACAAAGTGTAGATGCTTCAAAAGCCGAAGCATTGGTAACATAAGGTTCTTTAGCAAAGAATGCTCTGTAGCCAAAATTCTGAACAGGTCTTACCATTCTGATAATCTGGCTTCTGCCACCAACTCCGTTTTTGAAAATCTTGACTTTTCCTTTGAGTAGGCACATCAAATCCTTGGGGATTTCTTCCTCACAATAAATGATTTCGTTTTTTTTGTAGCTGACTAATTTAGCGTTCTCTTTTACTATTTCTCGCTCTTTGTCATCCAGAAGTGCCCATATTTCAGGGATACTAGCTTCTAAGCTAATTTCATCTCCCTTATCTTTCATCATAAAGTGCAGAATTTTACTAAGACTCAAAATGCATATATTTCAATGCATCGGCAAATATAGGTATTTTTTGTTTATTTTTATGATTTTTAGGAGAAAACCACAGCTGTATGCCTTTTGAGTGGGTATTGTGTCATTATCGGATTTCCGATTAATACCCGGGTTAACTTGTTGTGGAATAAACTATTGTTTGTGGCAAAAAAGGGAACGGCATCTTTCCTGTGAAAAAAGGAAATAAATTTGAATATTGGAATAATATAAACTATTTTTGCACCACTAAAAAAGTTGAGTGTACGGTAAGTCGTTATAAATCTTGATTTTTCTTACACCGAATTAATTAGATAAAAGTTATAAATAAAAGACCAAAGATGGATACATCTCTTATAAGTGTAGATAGTGTAAATGCTATCCTTAAGATTGAAGTAAAGAAGGCTGATTATCAGGTAAAGGTAGACGAAGCGGTTAAAACTTTCCGTAAGAAAGCAAATGTACCGGGATTTCGTCCGGGTACTGTGCCTGTAGGAATGGTGAAAAAAATGTACGGTAAATCTATTTTGGCCGATGAAGTAAATAAATTGGTAGGAGAAGGTATTTATAATTATATACAGGAAAATAAACTGAATATATTAGGTGAACCACTTCCCAATCAGGAAAAACAACAACCTGTTGATTTCGCTAAAGAAGAAGATTATGAATTTTTCTTTGATATAGCTTTGGCTCCGGAAATCAAACTTGATTTGACTAAGAAAGATAAAATGGACTATTTCAAAATCGCTATCGATGAAGAATTAGTTCAAAAACAAATATCATCTTACAAAGCTAACTACGGTAAATATGAGACTGTAGAAGAAGACGCAAAACCAACAGACCTTCTTAAAGGCGAGGTGGTAGAATTAGAAAATGGTACGCCTAAAGCCGGAGGTATAGCCGTTGAAGGTGCAGTACTTATGCCGTCTTATATGAAAGATGAAGAAGAACAAGCTAAATTTGCCAATGTGAAGAAAGAAGCTCAGATTGTATTCAATCCGGGTAAAGCTTATGATGGCAATGAAACAGAAATAGCTTCATTCCTTCACATAGATAAAGATGCAGTAGAAGCTATTGCTCCTGAGTTTATGTTTACCGTGAAAGAAATCACTCGTTACAAAGAAGCAGATTTGGATCAGGCTTTATTCGATAAAGTATTTGGTGAGGGTACTGTGAAGACAGAGGCTGAATTTTTAGATAAAATCAAAGAGTCATTATCTTCTCAGTTGGCACCCGATAGCGATTACAAATTTTTATTAGATGCTCGTGCATTATTAGAAAATAAAGTAGGGGATCTTACATTTCCTGATGCATTCTTGAAGAGATGGTTATTGACAACCGGAAGCGAAAAAACAGCAGAATCTTTAGATGCTGAATACCCAAAAATTCTGGAAGATCTGAAATTTCACTTGATCAAAGAACAATTGGCGAAAGATAATGATCTTAAAATAGAAGAGGCTGATGTTCGCAATGTTGCCATGCAGGCTGCAAGAGTACAATTTGCTCAATACGGAATGGTAGGTATGCCCGATGATGTTTTGGCAAACTATGCAAATGAAATGTTGAAGAATAAAGAGACTTCTCGTAATTTGGTAGATAAGGCTATGGAAGAAAAAATTGCCGCATGCCTGAAATCTCTGATTACATTGAATGAAAAAGAGATAAGTTTAGACGAATTCAAAAAATTTTTCGAAACTGAACAGACTGAAGCTTAATTCTCCTCTATAAAAGGTTTAATATAAAAGAAACCTTTGTCTATTTTCTTTATTCAGACAAAGGTTTTTTGTTTTCTTTCAGTATTAAGAGTTTTAGGCACGAGATTTGTAGTCTTTACTCAGAATCAATAAAAGAGATAATAATTATGAAAGATTTCAGAAAATATGCAACCCAGCACATGGGGATGAACGGGTTGGCACTCGATCAATATATGAATAGTGTGAGCAATATGAATATAACAAGCAGTTATATTTCACCCACTATTATCGAAGAACGTCAGCTAAATGTGGCTCAAATGGACGTATTCTCACGTTTGATGATGGATCGTATTATTTTTCTGGGTACACAAATCGACGATTATACAGCGAATGTGATTCAGGCTCAATTGCTGTATCTGGATTCGGCAGATTCAGGAAAAGATATATCTATTTATATCAATTCTCCGGGTGGATCGGTTTATGCCGGTTACGGAATCTATGACACCATGCAGTTTATTGCCAGCGATGTATCTACAATCTGTACAGGTATGGCGGCATCTATGGCTTCTGTATTGTTGGTTGCCGGACAAAAAGGAAAACGTTTCGGTTTGAAGCACTCACGTGTGATGATTCACCAACCTCTGGGAGGAGCTCAGGGACAGGCTTCGGATATAGAGATAACAGCCAGAGAAATAGGAAAAGTTAAGCAGGAATTATATAAAATAATATCGGATCATTCGGGACAACCGATAGAAAAGATCGAGAAAGACTCGGATCGTGACTATTGGATGAACTCTACAGAAGCCAAAGAGTACGGAATGATAGATGAAGTATTGCTTAGAAATAAATAATGAAGATATTCTGTCAGTATTAAGAATAAAGACTACCTATGGATTTCATGGGTAGTCTTTTCTTAGTAACTGCTGGGGGATTTATTCGTTTAAATTTTAAAACAGATTTTCGGATAAATTGCTAACAGTTATTTAGAGTACAGGCAGGTTTTATAAAGTAAAGTATTGGTGCTGTCGTAATGCTAGTTATTTACAGCACTGTTTATAGAAAAGAATATGGCTAAAAAAGGAGCAAACGATTTTTGCAGTTTCTGTGGCCGTGCAGGAAGTGAGGTCAACTTGTTGATTTCGGGTATTTCGGCTCATATCTGCGATAAATGCGTGGATCAGGCGTATTTGATCGTGAAAGATTCTTTAAGCTCCGGAAAAGGGGCGGGAGAGGTGTTGGATAGAAAAAATCTACCCAATCCGCAGCAAATTAAAAATTTCCTCGATCAGTATATTATCGGGCAGGATGATGCGAAGCGTTATCTATCGGTGTCGGTATATAATCACTACAAGCGATTGCTGCAGGAAAAAAGCGAAGATGATGTAGAGATTGAAAAGTCTAATATAATCATGGTTGGTCCTACCGGTACAGGTAAAACGTTACTGGCTAGGACAATTGCAAAGCTGCTTCATGTGCCTTTTGCGATTGTAGATGCTACCGTTTTGACAGAAGCCGGATATGTCGGAGAAGATATCGAAAGTATCTTGACTCGACTATTGCAAGCTGCGGATTACGATGTAGCTGCTGCCGAGCGTGGAATTGTGTTTATTGACGAAATAGACAAAATAGCTCGCAAAGGAGATAATCCCTCAATAACCCGTGATGTAAGTGGCGAAGGAGTACAGCAGGGTTTGTTGAAATTACTTGAAGGTTCTGTGGTAAACGTTCCACCTCAGGGAGGACGCAAGCATCCCGATCAGAAGATGATTGCTGTAAATACCAAGAATATATTGTTTGTCTGCGGGGGAGCGTTTGACGGAATAGAACGTAAAATTGCACAACGTTTAAACACTCGTGTTGTTGGATATGCTGCTGCTCAAAAAAATGCAGATATAGACAGAAATGAAATGTTGAAGTATATTATTCCTCAGGATTTGAAATCTTTTGGATTGATACCCGAAATAATCGGACGTTTGCCTATTCTTACATATCTGAACTCTTTGGATCGTGATGCTTTGAGAAGAATTCTTACCGAACCGAAGAATTCTATTATTAAGCAGTATGTAAAATTATTCGATATGGATGGGGTTGCTTTGACTTTCGACGATGATGTTTATGATTATATAGTCGATAAAGCTGTCGAATACAAACTGGGAGCAAGAGGATTGAGATCTATAGTGGAAACTATAATGATAGATGCGATGTTTGAAATCCCATCTACAGGAGATAAAAGTTTACATGTGACAAAACCTTATGCAGTACAGCGTTTAGAAAGCTCACACTTAGACCGTTTGAAAAATTCTCACGAATAAATCATTTTTTCAATTAAAATAAATCTTTTTTTTATTGGAATTTTCGGTTAAGACGCTATCTTCGTATCTAGTAAAAGCAATTATTCAATATTAGATATAGTAGTTTTTACCCGAGTTATTTTAGATCGATTTGATTTACTATGCCAAAAAAAGAAGATTTATTAATTGAGAATCTGAAAAAACATTTTGGATTTGATAAATTCAAGGGAACCCAAGAAGCTATCATCCAAAATATTTTGGCGGAAAAAGATACCTTTGTTCTTATGCCGACCGGTGGAGGTAAATCCCTCTGTTACCAGTTGCCCGCTATACTTATGGATGGCACAGCCATTGTTATCTCTCCCTTGATTGCCTTAATGAAGAATCAGGTGGATGCAATGCGTAATTTCAGCGAAGAAGACGGGGTTGCCCATTTCTTAAATTCATCACTGAATAAAGCGGCTATTGAGCAGGTTAAAAATGATGTTCTGGCCGGAAAAACAAAATTGTTATACGTTGCGCCCGAATCCTTGACAAAAGAAGAGAATATTGATTTTCTACACCATATCAAGGTATCGTTCTATGCGATAGACGAGGCTCACTGCATCTCGGAGTGGGGACACGATTTTCGACCCGAATACAGGCGTATACGCCCTATTATAAATGAAATAGGACAACGTCCTATTATTGCTCTGACAGCAACAGCTACACCCAAAGTGCAGCATGATATCCAGAAGAGTCTGGGAATGTTGGATGCAACAGTATTCAAATCTTCATTCAATAGGGAAAATCTGTATTACGAAGTTCGTTCGAAAACCGATAATGTCGATAAAGACATTATTAAATATATAAAATCTCAAGAAGGAAAGTCCGGCATTATATATTGTTTGAGTAGAAAGAAAGTAGAAGAGTTCGCTGAAATATTGCGGGCTAACAATATTAATGCATTGGCATATCATGCAGGATTGGACGCTAGTACCAGAGCTGATAATCAGGATGCGTTCCTGATGGAAAAAGTTGATGTCATCGTGGCTACCATTGCCTTTGGAATGGGAATTGATAAGCCGGATGTCAGGTATGTGATACATTACGATATGCCCAAAAGCCTCGAAGGTTATTATCAGGAAACCGGCCGTGCCGGTCGTGATGGAGGAGAAGGACGATGTATTGCATTTTATTCGTATAAAGACTTGCAGAAGCTCGAAAAATTTATGCAGGGGAAACCTGTGGCAGAACAGGAAATAGGCAAACAACTCTTGCTTGAGACTGCGGCTTATGCCGAAACAGCCTTGTGTCGGAGAATTGTTCTATTACATTATTTTGGCGAAAAATATAATCAGCATAACTGCGGTAATTGTGACAATTGTATAAACCCTAAAAAACAAGTGGAAGCTCAAGATTTATTATTAACAGCGATAGAAGCTGTATTAGCATTAAAAGAAAAATTTAAAACAGATTATGTTATCAATTTCCTGCGAGGTAAAGAAACCTCTGAAATAGAAACATACGGACATCAGGATTTGGATGCATTCGGATCCGGTGAAGGAACAGACGAAGACACATGGAATGCTGTAATTAAGCAGGCTTTGATTGCCGGTTATCTGGATAAAGATATCGAGAATTACGGTCTTCTGAAAATAACCAAAAAAGGCAAGGACTTTTTGAAGAAACCTGTATCTTTCAAAATTGCACAGGATGCCGATGAGGAAGATGAAGACGATGAAGATGTAATTATCAAAGGTGGCGGAGGAAGTTCGGCTGTAGATCCGGTTTTGTTTTCAATCATGAAAGATCTTCGAAAGAAGATGTCTAAAAAATTGAATGTGCCGCCTTATGTTATATTTCAGGATCCTTCTTTGGAAGCGATGGCAACAATCTATCCTACAAGTATCGATGAGCTGCAAAATATACCCGGAGTAGGGGCAGGTAAGGCTAAAAGATATGGAGCGGAGTTTGTTGAGATTATAAAACGACATGTTGAAGAAAATGAAATAGAACGTCCTGAAGACTTACGTGTCAGAACAGTTGCCAACAAATCGAAGATGAAGGTAGCCATTGTTCAAAGTATTGACCGTAAAGTAGCTTTGGATGACTTAGCCGAATCGAAAGGTATTGAATTCTCTGAATTGTTGACAGAACTGGAAGCAATTGTTTACTCCGGAACTAAAATCAATATAGATTATTTTCTGGAAGAAGTAATCGATGAAGACCATATGGCCGATATATTCGACTATTTCCAGGAAGCAGAGTCGGATGATCTGGAAGATGCAATAAATGAGTTAGGAACTTATACTGAAGATGAAATTCGTCTAGTAAGGATTAAGTTTATTTCGGACATGGCAAACTAAGGTTGCAGACCTTTTAGCTTTGGTAAACAAGACTGCCAAAGTTTGTCATATCTGTTATTTGATCAATTTTAATATCTGCAATAGAGGTCTTAATTATGATGAAGAAAGCTATTTTCCCCGGTACGTTTGATCCGTTTACAATAGGTCATGCATCATTGGTTCGCCGAGGGTTGGCTATTGTAGATGAAATAGTTATTTCTATTGGGGTTAACGATACTAAACAAAGCTATTTTCCGTTGGAAAAGCGTATTGATATGATTCGTTCTTTATATAAAAACGAATCCAGAGTATCGGTTACTTCCTATGATTGTCTTACCGTGGATTTTGCTAAAGAAGTCGACGCTGATTTTATCCTGAGAGGGATACGCTCTGTAAATGACTTTGAATACGAAAAGACAATTGCAGATATGAATCGTAAGATATCCGGAATAGAAACCGTTGTATTGTTTACTGAACCGGAGTACACCCATATAAGTTCGACCATTGTCCGCCAATTAATGCGTTTCAATCACGACATCTCAGACTTCGTGCCTGAAGGAATTAATATTGACATAAACGATTAGAAAGTTTCACTTGAATAGAGTTACTAGATAAATATTATATCAGATCAAGAGGTCAAGTAAGAGTCTTCTACTTGACTTCTTTGCATAAAAACACAAAGAAGGTACATGAAAAAGATATTGCTATTAGTTGTAGTGTTTACATTGTTTGCATACAGTGATTTATCTGCTCAGTTCAGTATGAGTCAGGGTACACGTAAACTGGCTACAACCATGACACTTATAGAGCGGATGTATGTTGATCAGGTAGATGACGAAAAACTGGCGGATGATGCTATTGTTGCCATTTTGAAGGAACTCGACCCTCATTCATCCTATCTGAATGCAGATGCTGTTGCTGAAATGAATGAACCATTGGAAGGTAATTTTGATGGGATTGGTATTTCATTTAATATGATGAGTGACACTCTGTATGTGATAGAAACGATAGCAGACGGTCCTTCCGAACGTGTCGGCTTATTGCCCGGAGACAGGGTTATTGCAGTAAATGATACAGCTATAGCCGGAGTCAATATGAGCACAAAGGATATCATGAAACGATTGAGGGGACCCAAAGGAACAAAAGTCAAAGTTTCGGTTGCAAGAAGAGGTGTTTCTGAGCCGATTGTCTTTCAGATTATAAGAGATAAAATACCGATCTACAGTCTCGATGCGTCGTATATGGTAGATCAAAAAACAGGATATATCCGTCTGAGCCGTTTTGGAGCAACTACGGTCGAAGAATTCAGACTGGCTCTTGAAAAACTGAAGGTTCAGGGGATGCAGGATCTTATTCTCGACTTACAGAGTAATGGCGGAGGGTACCTTACTGCCGCAACAGAATTGGCAGATGAGTTTTTAGGAAAAGACAAACTGGTTGTTTACATGGAAGGAACACATCAGGCTAAGTCGAGTGATGTTGCAACCGAAAAAGGGATGTTCGAATCCGGAAAATTAGTTATCTTAGTGGACGAAGGTTCTGCTTCGGCCAGTGAAATTGTATCCGGAGCGGTTCAGGATTGGGACAGAGGGCTGATTATAGGACGGCGTACATTTGGTAAAGGATTGGTACAACGCCAATTTCCATTGCCTGATGGTTCGATGATCAGACTTACGGTTGCCCGCTATTATACGCCTACCGGCCGATGTATACAAAAACCTTATGTAAACGGCGATCAGGATTTGTATAATAAAGATCTGATAGATCGTTATAACAGAGGGGAAATGATGAATGCGGATAGTATCCATTTTCCTGATTCTTTGAAATATAAGACGTTGGTAAACCAGCGTATTGTATATGGAGGCGGAGGTATCATGCCTGATTATTTTGTGCCAATGGACACAACTGAATATACCGATTACAGCGGACGTGTTAATGCAATGGGATTAACTTACAGGTTGGCATTGAATCAGGTTGATGCAAACCGTAAAGGTTTGTTGAAAAAATATCCGACAATAGATAAATTCAAGAAGGAATATGTGGTTTCGAATGACTTGTTGGATGATTTGGTGAAAATGGCTACCGAATCGAAAATTGAATTTAAAGAAGATCAGTTTGACCGGTCAAAAGATTTATTGAAACGCCGGATCAAATCATCTATGGCTCGCGATTTATATGACATGTCATCTTATTTTCAGTTAATAAACGACGAAAGTGTTATCTTTACCAAAGGTCTTGAGATAATTCGGGACGATGCGCAGTACTATAAGTTGCTGAAACAGAAATAAGACTGAGCTTCAGATCTCTTTTGTCGAAATAAGAGAAAATATTAACAATAAAAAAGCTCTCCGAGCTTAATAGAAATTGACATAATGGCAACAAAAGCGAACAAAGAAATTGCTAATGCTCTGGCAGAGGCTATAGACAACCTCAAGAACGATTACGCAGGAAGTTCCCTGACGGACATCTATTTGGTTGTAGATAAGGATAGCGGAGAATTGTCGATCTATGATGATGAAGAGAATCTGTTATCTCAGGTTTTAGTAGAAGCTTGGGTAGAATTGGATGATGATACTGAGATAGAAAATGCACTGAGTGAAGTGGTGACAAAATTCGATGATGAAGACCGTTTTGGCGCATTGGATCTTTACAAGCCATTTTCGATCAGTCTTGCCGATGAAAATTTTGTCGTGCAAAAAGAACTGTTAGTCATTGAGGATGATTCTATCGTAAGGCTCGAGAATGATTTTATGGAACGGATCGACAAAGAGTTTGACGATTTTCTGAATAAGCTGTTGAACGAATAATTTGTTCTTTAGCAATGGTAAGTATAAATGTAATTTATACTTATAAAGTTTTAAAAGAGGCCTTCTGCCTCATTGGATTATGAAACAGCAATCAAATATAAATATTAAGAATAAACGGGCAACTTTTGATTACGAACTGCTCGAAACTTATACAGCCGGTTTAGTACTGACCGGTACGGAGATAAAATCGATAAGGTTGGGGAAAGCCAGTCTTGTCGATACATTCTGCATTTTTGAAAAAAGCGGATTATGGGTTAGAAATATGAATATATCGGAATATTTCTATGGTTCATACAACAACCATGCTGCGCGTCGAGATCGTAAACTGCTGCTAAACAGGAAAGAACTGAAGAAGATACAGCGGATGGTGAAAGAAACGGGATACACAATTGTGCCTACCCGTTTATTTATCAATGACAGAGGGTTGGCCAAAATAAATATCGCAGTTGCCAGAGGGAAAAAGCAATATGATAAACGCCAGTCTTTGAAAGAAAAAGACGATAAGCGTATGCTGGATCGCTTTATGAAGAAATAAGGCTGTTTCAGACCTTTATTCTATACGATTTATAAGACACTGGTCTTTAAAATCTTTATTTTATTTATATGGGGATAGTAAATGGGGATAAAAAGAGTATCCGGCGATGGTTGTTCGGTATAATCTTTTTTGTATTTTTTCTATTAATATTTTTATTGAACAGGATGTATCCGATTCATTCCGATGATTGGATGTATTCTTTTGTTTTTAATGAAAATCCTGCTCGTTTTATTCACAATATAAGAGATGTTTTTGTGTCGCAGTATAATCATTATTTATACTGGGGAGGGCGCAATGTTGTGCATTTTATAGATCAGATACTCTTGATGATTCCGGCTTTGACTCGTGAGATTATTAATAGTCTGGCCTTTGTGTTGTTTATATTGGGTATATATAAAATAGCTAACTGCGGTAAAGTATTGGCCCCTATGTTATTTCTGTTTATCGGGGCTGTTTTGTGGTTAGGACTCCCTACTTTTCCACAGACTGTTATCTGGATTACAGGCAGTTCAAATTATTTGTGGGGCTCACTTATTGTATTGTCTTTCCTCTATAACTATTATCGCTTTTATATAACAGAAAAAAGTAAGGATACGCGATTGAGAGCCTTGTGGATGTTTTTATTCGGAATAATAGCGGGGTGGACTAACGAGAATGTTTCGATAGCTTTATTGTTTATTATATTCTCTTTGTTGATCTATTTTACAATACGGAAGATAAAAGTTCCTCTTTGGTTTGCTGCAGGTTTATTTGGGGTAGGTATTGGTTGTGCAATTATGCTTGCTGCTCCGGGTAATTTCATCCGTTCCCATGATACCCATGTCTCACTGAATCTGGATACTAAACCTCTAGTAGAAGTTTTAAGATTTAAAGCCCGGAATATTTATCTTATTTACAGGTATATACCGGCAGTGTCCGCTCTGATTGCCGCTTATTTTGTATCTGTATTGATATATTGGTTTGTGAATAAGGCTAATCGGAATGAAAAGGTATTATTCGGATCTGTATTGTTTTTCATTGCAGCTCATATTTCGGCTTTAGCAATGATTGCATCACCTATATTTCCGGTGAGAGCATCTTTTTGCATGCATGCATTTATGATAGTTGCTATTTCTATTTTGTACGGAGATCTCAAATTTGAAACAAGAGGAACTAAAATAGTTAATTATCTGTTTTTGACAGCTCTGTTGATCTGGTCAGGAAGCACATATTATTGTATGTATTATAATCCTCTGAAATATCTCAGGGATAGGTATAAAGTCCGAGAGCAATATATCGAATCTCAGAAAGGCAAAGGAATCAAAGATATCGTACTAAAAGAATCTCCTATAATAATGCCCGGTCAATTTGACTTTGAAGATATAACAGCCGATGAATTATCGTGGCGCAATCGTATTTGTGCCGACTATTATAAGGTAAATTCGATAAAGAGAATAGAATAATAGATAAGATAAGTAATTTTCTTAATTAGCCTCAAAAAAGAGCTTTTTGTCTACTAATTTTCATTCTGGTTAATGTATCAGATAAAATTGTTTTATCTTCGTTGTAACATAGAACATTTTTAAATAAAAAATACTTACGTACTTACATAATGCAAAATATACAGGAAATACTAAAACACCGAATACTTATTTTGGATGGAGCAATGGGTTCCCTGATCCAGCAATATAAGTTGTCGGAAGAAGATTTCAGAGGAGACCGGTTTAAAGATGCCGTGATCTTACAGAAAGGAAATAATGATTTGTTATGTCTTACCCGTCCGGATGTGATCGATGCCATTCATTGTAAATACCTTGATGCAGGGGCAGACATAATAGAGACCAATTCTTTCAATGCGAATGCCATTTCAATGGAAGATTACGGAATGCAGCACCTTGTTCATGAAGTGAATGTAGCTGCCGCTCGTTTAGCAAAAAGTGCAGCCGATAAATATACTGCTCAAAATCCCGATAAGCCTCGTTTTGTTGCAGGATCAATAGGACCTACCAACAAGACTGCCTCTATGAGTCCTCGGGTAGAAGATCCCATGTACCGTGCTGTGACCTTTGATGATATGCACCGAATATACAAAGAGCAGATAGAAGGTCTTATTGACGGTGGGGTTGATCTACTGCTTATCGAAACGATTTTCGATACCCTGAATGCAAAAGCTGCTCTATTCGCAGCCGAAGAGGTGCGTAAAGAAAAAGGAATCAATGTCCCTATCATGGTTTCAGTAACTCTTTCCGATAAAGGAGGACGGACTTTATCCGGACAAACTATCGGAGGATTTCTGGCTTCAATCAGCCATATTGATTTCTTATCGGTGGGATTGAACTGTTCGTTCGGAGCATCAGATATGAAGCCGTTTCTTAAAGAATTAGGACGTTTGGCTCCTTCTTTTATATCGGCATATCCGAATGCAGGCTTGCCTAATCAATTCGGAGAGTACGATGAAACTCCTGAGATTATGGCTCGTCAGATAAAAGAATATATCGATGAAGGCTTAGTCAATATTCTGGGGGGATGTTGTGGTACTACACCCGATCATATCGCAAAATATGTAGATTTGGTTAAAGGTGCTGCTCCGCATGTTCCGTCAGAGAAACCTCAGTATATGTGGCTGTCCGGATTGGAGTTACTGGAGGCTAAACCTGAGATTAATTTTATAAATATAGGAGAACGCTGTAATGTGGCTGGTTCTCGTAAGTTCCTGCGTCTGATCAAAGAGAAGAATTATGAAGAGGCTCTGACTATTGCTCATCGGCAGGTCGAAGATGGAGCACAGATTCTTGATGTGAATATGGACGAAGGATTATTGGATGCTGTCGAGGAAATGACTAATTTCTTGAATTTGGTTGCATCTGATCCCGATGTATCCCGTATTCCCGTGATGGTGGATTCTTCTAAATGGGAGGTGCTGGAAGCCGGATTGAAATGTGTGCAAGGAAAGGCAGTAGTGAATTCAATCTCTCTGAAAGGTGGCGAAGAAGAATTCATGAGACAAGCCCGCCTTGTTCGTAAATACGGAGCAGCTGTTATTATCATGGCCTTTGATGAAATTGGTCAGGCCGACCGTTATGAAAGACGTATCGAAATCTGCCAGCGGGCATATAATCTATTAGTAAATGATGGATTCAATCCAATGGATATCATTTTCGACCCCAATATTCTGGCTATTGCCACAGGCATAGAAGAACATAGGGGTTATGCTGTTGATTTTCTTAATACAATAGACTGGATAAAAGCCAATCTTCCTCATGCTAAAATAAGCGGAGGGGTGAGCAACTTGTCTTTCTCTTTTCGAGGGAATGATTATATCCGTGAGGTAATGCACTCTGTCTTCTTGTATTATGCTATTCAGAAGGGAATGGATATGGGAATTGTTAATCCCGGACAATCCGTGATTTATGAAGATATTCCCGACGATTTAAGAAATCTGGTGGAAGATGTCATTTTCAACAGACGGGAAGAAGCTACCGACGAACTGATAGAATATGCAGAACGGATAAAAGCCGAAAAATCGAATCAGCCTGCCGATAAGGTAGAAGAATGGCGGTCTTATCCGCTCGAACAGCGTATTGAATATGCTTTGGTAAAGGGTATAAGTGATCATATGGAAGAGGATATGTCCGAAGCATTATCTGTGTATCCCAGAGCTGTAGATATTATTGATAAGCCATTGATGGCAGGAATGAATAAGGTTGGAGATTTGTTCGGATCAGGTAAAATGTTCCTTCCTCAGGTGGTGAAGACCGCTCGTACAATGAAGCGTGCGGTAGCTATATTGCAACCAACAATCGAAGCTCAGAAAGATAAATCGGATACATCAAAAAGTGCAGGCAAACTGATCATCGCCACAGTAAAAGGAGATGTACACGATATAGGGAAAAACATTGTATCTATTATATTGGCTTGTAATAATTACGAGGTGATAGACTTAGGTGTAATGGTTCCGCCCGAAGTGATTATTCAGAAAGTAAAGGACGAAAATCCTGATATCTTGTGTTTAAGTGGACTGATTACACCGTCTCTCGAAGAAATGAGTATTGTTGCTCATGAAATGGAGAAGGCCGGATTTACGATTCCTTTGATGATCGGAGGTGCTACTACTTCCAAATTACATACGGCAATAAAGATTGACCCGAAATACCGAAATGGATCGGTAGTATATACAAAAGATGCGTCTCAAGCACCGGCTGCGGTGGCAAAACTGATAAATCCGAATACCAAAGGAGAGTTTATCAAAGAAGTTAAAGAGGAGTACCAAGGGTTGCGTGAATTACAGGAGAATAAGAAAGTAGATTTACTGCCATTGAAAGAGGCTATCAGTAAATCCTTTAAAATAGACTGGACTGATTATATTGCACCCGAACCGAATGTGAAGGGTGTGAAAGTAATACCTCATATTCCGATCGGGAAAATAGTTCCTTTTATTGATTGGAAATTCTTTTTCCATTCGTGGAATCTTTCGGCACGTTATCATACCGTACAATTTATAGATGATTGTGTGAGTTGCCGTACTTCGTGGGTTAACTCGTTCCCCGAAGAAGAAAGAGAAAAGGCTCAGGAAGGAATGAAGTTATATAAGGATGCTCAGAAGATGCTTGATCACCTGATTCATGTGAAAGCCGACTATATTAAAGCTACATATGGCGTATTTGAGGCATATAGTGATAATGAATGCCTTTATATCAATGATGTTTGTTTCCCGATGCTCCGTCAGCAAAAGAGAAACGAAAAAGATACTTACCTGTCTCTTTGTGATTTTGTGTTACCGAAGAGTGCAGGAAAGAAAGACTATGTAGGAGCATTTACTATTACAGCCGGAGCCGGAGGTGCGAACGAAATGTTGAGTGAATACGAACGCAAAGGCGATGAATACAGTGTTCTTCTAATGAAGTCGGTACTCGATCGTTTGGCTGAAGCCACTACCGAATTTATGCATGCTAAAATCCGTACTGAATACTGGGGATTCGGATTCGGTGAGGATTTGACAGTCGATCAGATGTTTGCCCTTAAATATCAGGGAATACGTCCGGCAGTTGGTTATCCGTCTATTCCTGATCAGTCGATCAATTTTTTGCTGAATCAATCATTGTTGGATTCGAAACAAATAGAAGTGCAGTTAACCGAAAACGGGGTTATGCTTCCGAATGCATCTGTAAGCGGATTGATTTTTGCACATCCTCAATCGAGGTATTTTACTATCGGACAAATATCGGAAGAACAAGCCGAATTTTATATTAAAAACAGAGGTGAGAATCCTGATCTGACTCGTAAATTCCTTGCTGCAAATATGATGTGAGGTCTAAGCTCTACTATTCCTAACGAAAATACTAAAAGAGAATCTCTGTTAATCGAGATTCTCTTTTATTTTATTATATACGGTTTGTGCTATCACTTCTGCGCCTTTTTTGTTCGGGTGTATACCATCGATATACAGTGTTGAATCGGATGTTACCGAGTGAAGGTCTATAAGACCGGCATTGCAGTTTTTCGAAACTTCTTTTATATACGGAAACATAATTCCGGTAAGGATACTGTCTCTTTTCGCAAACACTTTATATGGGTGTGTAGGCAGACATAAGTATACTCGGGGCGAAGCCGGTGATTGCTGAAACGATTTGACCATCTGTGTCATATCCTCCACAAACTCTTCTTTGTATTTCATATTCTCGGGGCTGGTATCGTTTGTCCCAAGCATAATAATTACAATGTCGGGATTGTACGAAAGCGCATCTTTGTACATCTGCTCTTTCATATACGGATAATCTCCTTTTTGTAATAACGTACGTTGGGCGAACCCGAAATTCTTAACTTCGCAGCTATCTCCCATCAGTCGTTGTAAAACCGAAGGATAAGAGTCTTTCTCTATATCCTCTAAAAGATAGCCCGATGTGATACTGTCTCCTATACATGCTATTTTAAGCTTTGGCTCTTTTAGGCATGATACAAACAGGATCGAGCACAAAATGCTCCAAAATAAGATTCTCATAGTAGTGTTGTTTTTTGGAAATACGTCTTTAGTCTTTACGGGTTATAGCATGGTATACTTCTGTTGCAATAATTTTAGCTCCGGCCTCATTCGGATGGATATGATCCGGAAAATTTTCGGGCATATTGCTAGTGGGTGTATGCAGGTTGATTACTTTGGTACCGCATTCTTCAGCAACGTCTATAATATCCGGTATTATATCTTTTACAATAATGCTATCATTGATACCCCATTGTAGGGCATAGGCTTTTGCCGGAAAGCATAGGTATATCTGAGGATGGGATGAAAGGCTTTTGAAAGAATTAACCATAGTTTCCATATCATGTTTATATTCGGATCCGTATTGCCAGTTCTGAGGTTTCGAATCATTTGTTCCTAGTTTAATGATAACAATATCGGGATTGAATGCTAAAGCATCTTTAAACATCTGCTCTTTCATATAAGGTAAATCACCTTTCATTAATAAGGTTCGGGCACTGAATCCGAAATTACGAACATCATATCCTTCGCCTAACATCTGACTGAGGACGGACGGATAACTGTTTTTATCACGATCTGCAATTCCCATGCCGTATGTAATACTATTTCCTACACATGCGATCTTTATTGTTTTCTGTGCATGGATGATGATAAAAGAAAAAAGAATGACTAGGGTTAAAAGAGATTTTTTCATTGGTTTTGGGTTTAAAGTCTCATATCTATTTAAAGATCTTAAATATCAAAAGGTTTTACTTATTACAAATATATAAAGAATATTGTATTAGGCTTTCGGTTGTTTTTATTAATTAATAGTCATAAACCCGAAAAAGTAAATCCTAAAATTGAACGATTTTATAAAGCTAACTACTACAAGCATAAGTTATTTTTGTTACTTTGTAATTATAACAGGTCTGAGACCATAATCGAATAAAAGGTTATCCAATGATTGAATTACAGCATGTAACCAAAATATTTCAACAGAGTCAAAGGCATATCAAGGCCTTAGATGATGTGTCGCTGTTTATTCCCGAAGGTAAGATTGTGGGGGTGATAGGTGAGTCGGGAGCCGGTAAAAGTACTCTGATTCGGGTTGTGAATTTATTGGAACGACCGACTGAAGGACGTATCATTGTAGACGGACAGGATTTGATGTCGCTATCTGACTCTCAGCTGGCTAAATCCCGTAGGAATATAGGGATGATTTTTCAGCATTTCAATTTGCTTTCATCCCGTACCGTTTTCGACAATGTGGCTTTACCTCTCGAATTGGATAATACCCCAAAAGAGGAACGGTCTGCACGAGTTACAGAGCTATTGAAGCTTGTGGGATTAGAAGAAAAAACATTTGATTATCCGTCTAAATTATCAGGTGGTCAAAAACAAAGGGTCGCTATAGCCCGTACATTGGCAACACAGCCTAAAGTTTTGTTGTGTGATGAGGCTACGAGTGCTCTCGATCCTGCAACTACCCGTTCGATATTGTCATTGCTGAAAGAGATCAATCAACAGTTGAATATAACTATCTTGCTCATTACTCACGAAATGGATGTGGTAAAGGAGATTTGCGACGATGTCGCCGTAATCAGTGATGGGCGTTTGATCGAGCAGGGGAGTGTTGCAGATATTTTCTCGCATCCTAAAGAGAAGTTGACAAAACAGTTTATCGCTTCTTCGCTGCATATGGAGATACCTGCGGATTATCAGGAGAGATTAACAGAATCTCAAATAGAGGGAAAGCATTCTTTACTTTGGATTGAATTTTCAAGTAATTCGGTTGATGCTCCTGTCTTGTCAGAAGTCGCTCGCCGATTTGAGATCAACAGTAATATCATAAATGCCCGTATGGATTATATCGGAGGGTTGAAATTTGGAGTGATGCTTGTCGAGTTTATCAGTTCGGTTGAGAATGAAAATAATGCAATAGAGTTTCTAAAAACACAAAATATAAAAGTGGAGGTATTAGGTTATGTCTGATTCTATGCTGGATATATTATTGAAAGGTACTTGGGAGACCATCGTTATGACCTTTGTGTCAGGGTACTTTAGTTTTATGATCGGGCTGCCGATTGGTGTTGCCTTATTTATTACCCGAAAAGGGCAGATTAAAGATAATAAAAAGGTAAATCGTTTTATCGCATTCTTTGTGAATGTGTTTCGCGCCATTCCGTTTATTATTCTTATCGTATGGATGATCCCTTTTACACGAACTATTGTGGGAACGTCTATCGGAGTCGAAGCGGCTTTGGTTCCGTTGAGTATCGGTGCTGCACCGTTTGTAGCTCGTATGGTAGAGAATAGCTTGCTCGAAGTGCCATCAGGACTTATCGAAGCATCGCGGGCAATGGGTGCAACACCTTTTCAGATTATAAGTAAAGTGCTGCTGCCCGAAGCTATGCCGTCTCTTATCAATAGTGCCTCTATTACTCTGATTACGCTTGTCGGTTATTCGGCTATGGGAGGAGCAGTCGGAGCCGGTGGACTTGGTCAGGTCGGTTACCAGTACGGTTATGTAGGCTATGATATGACTGTAATGAATATCGTACTGGTATTATTAGTGATATTGGTTTTCATTATCCAGACTACAGGTAATTATATTTCGAAAAAAGTAGATCATCGGTAAATGAAAACAAAAATATTTATACTTATATCCGTTGTCTGCTTTGCGGTCTTATGTACTGTATTCATAAGCGGAAGAAAGCGGAAAAATGATCCGGATTTTATCCGTGTGGCCGTTGTTTTGGGACCTGAATATATTGTTGCTAAAACAGCTCAGAAAGTGGCGAAAGAACGCTATAATCTGGACGTGGAGCTCGTGACGCTTACCGACTATGTTGTGCCTAATACGTTGCTCGATCAGGGAGATGTTGATTTGAACGCTTTTCAGCATGTTCCTTATCTCGAAAATCAGATGAAAGAACGTGGATATAAACTTGCGGTAGTAGGTAATACTTTTGTATATCCTTTAGCAGGATATTCTAAAAAGATAAAATCTCTATCAGAGCTGAAAGATGGTAATACAATAGTGATTCCCAATGATTTGACAAATGGCGGACGAGCCTTGCTTCTTATGCAGAAATATGGGCTTATCAGATTGAAAGATAATGTAGGACTGGTGCCTACGGTTTCAGATATTGTGGATAATCCTCATAATTACCGCATCTTAGAATTGGAAGCTCCTCAATTGCCACGTGTGCTTGATGACCGTAAGGTCGTTGTGGCAATCATCAATAATACTTATGCGGCGGGAGCAGGACTGACTTTGGCTGATGGAATTTTTGTCGAAGACAAGGATTCTCCTTATGTAAATGTTATCGTTGCCCGTGAGGACAATAAGAATGAGGATAAAGTAAAGCGTTTTGTCCGGGCTTTTCAGTCGGATGAAGTTGCAGCTACAGCCGATCGCGAATTTAAAGGGGGAGCCGTAAGGGGTTGGTAACACCCTCTTAATGTCGGTAATGAGATTCCCTTCGTTTGACTTCATCGTAAGTCATATCTCCAATAAACCTTTCCTGAAGAATGTATTTTTTCGAAAAGATACTTTTTGAATCGTCGTAATCCTTGTATTTTATATTTGCCAGATCAGAGATGCTGAAAATAACATCCCCTGTTGAATATGGTCTGTTTGGAATAAAATCAAGGTCGGTTCTTGTCTTTCTGTAATTAGGGGAAAGCCATACAATAAATGGTATTTCGCACATGTATGTGGATATTTTCTCGTACGCATGCCCTGAAAAGTCTCTAATGTCATAAACCTCTTCTCCGTGATCTGAAAAATACAGCAAAGCACTTTCATTGTCTTTCTGATTTTGAAGAGCACGTATCATCTGGTATATCAAATTGTCATTGTATAATACCGAATTGTCGTATTTGTCAATTGTATGTATCGCTTTCTGGTCTCTGAACGGTGTTTCCTTGATTAGATGATCTTTGCTATTATTAAAGACGTTAAACGAAGGTGTATATCTGAATTCATAGGCCATGTGATTTCCTATCAGATGGACTATTATCAGTTTGTTTTCTTTGCTGGTTGTGTCTTTTAATAACTCTTTGAACTTGGGTAGTATTATTTCGTCAGGTTGATTTTCGATGGATAGGTCACACTTGTATTGAGCGAGATTAAGAAGAGCATCATAGCTCGTTTTGTAGCTTCCACCGAAAGGTTGTGTACTGATAAAATATGTCTTGTATCCGGCTCTGTTGAATAATTCTATAAGTGACGGTTTTTCGGTTATATATTGAGGTTTGTTTTTATCAGCCATGGTTAATATAGACCTTAGTACAGGTATTGTATGTACCTGTGGCGAAAGAACATCTTTATACACAAGCAGACTATCACCTAATGATTCGAGTTTTGGACTTGTCTTTCTTGGATATCCGTATAATGACATGTGTGTACGTGTCAGAGATTCACCGATAACTAATACAATGGTTCTCGGAGGAGTAGAATCGATACTTGTTACCGGATAGTCTAAAGACTGACGCTCGGCAATAGCACATTCTTCTTTATTGAGCCTTATTTTATAATTAATAAATAATCTATAGAAGTTTATAAAATATACCGATTTGTTGAGAGGAGGAATAACTGATATAAAAACTACCGTCAGAAGCGATGATACGAACAGCGATTTGTATTTTTTTACATCCAGCGGCCTTACATTCTTCATCTTGCAAATAACCAGAAAGCAGATAAATATATAAACAACAAATGCAACGATAATCCATGGGTTGAAGTAATGAGCCAAGAACTCTTTGCTTTCGGCAGGATTAGTTTCGAATAGGCTGATAACACTATTGCCTTGCAGTAACACATGTGCAAATAGCAGATAGCTGATATAAATACTTCCAGGTAGATATGCGACAACAAATAGAAGGGAATATATGAGTTTTTCCCATTTTGGGGCGACAAAAATGAGAAGAATAAAGATTGCTGTAAATAATATGAGATTGACACCCAATAGAGCCAATACTTCTGTAGTCCTAAGATTTTCGGCGATAGGACTTAGTACCGGAAGTAACAGAACAAGATAAAACAAAAAGAAGAATTGCAGCTTCTTTTTGAATAATAGGGTTAGTATAGTATTATTCATCAACTATTATGATTGAAAAAATCAGGTCTCAGACCTTTTTATTGATTTACGAAATATAAGAGCAACAGTGTGTTGTGTCCTAAAAGTACAATATTTAAATTTTTCACTGCCACTTTAACAACAGTCCGCAATATTTTATTGTATAAAAGGTCTCTTACCTTAAGTGGTAGCAAATATAGCATTTTTTCTTACTTTTGGATATCATAGGTTTAAATATAGATTGACAATGTCGAAACGAATATCAACAAATGCAAAAATGCGCAGGCATGTGAAGAATGCTCACTTGTTGGAAAAATTGGTATATATGGGCGAGGAAAATATTTCAACGTCCATAGAACTAATTCAATACGACCGTTCTCAGATAAGCGAGAAGAGTGTTCAGCCTGCGGAGAAGCTGAAAGACCTGCTTAAACCCGATTGCATAAACTGGTTCAGAATTACCGGTATCTCCGATGCCGAAACAACTTATAATATTTGTAAACAATTCGGAATTCCCCGCTTTGATATAAAAGACTTACTTTCGGGGTATCATGTTACAAAAGTGATAGAACATGAGACTAATACTTTTATCCTGATGTCGGGATCATATATTAATGAGGCTCATGAACTGGGAATATATCAAAACGCATTTATACTCGGTGATAACTATGTTGTGAGTTTTCAGGAAAGACCTACTTCTATTTTTGATGATGTAAAAGATGCCATAAAAGGCGGAAGGGTCTTAATTCGGGAAAAAGACGAAGATTATTTGCTTTATATTCTTCTCAACTGTCTGCATTCATCGTTTAATGATACGGTTATTAAGCTTACAAACCGATTGAATGAAATGGAAGATCGTTTGATTGAAGACGATACCGATAACCTGAATGTCATGAGATTTATAAGCCAGCGTAAGAAGGATGCTTCCCTACTGAGGCGTGTAATCGCTCCGTTACGTGAAGAATATATAAACCTATTGCATAATACGAACAAACTGATCAAGCCTGAAAATATTATGTATTTCGAAGACTTTGATGACCGTTTGCGTACTTCATCCGATGACTTGATGTCGCTGAAGGAATCCATCAGTTCATTATCCGATTTGTATTTCAATAACAATAATCTGAGAATGAATAATGTCATAAAGAAGTTGACGATTGTATCTACTATCTTTATTCCATTGACATTTATGGTTGGAGTTTGGGGGATGAACTTCGAATTTATGCCCGAACTGAAATGGGAGCACGGGTATCTGTTTGCTTGGGGGATAATGTTTGTAATTGTAATTCTTGCTGTATTTTATTTAAAGCGAAAGAGATGGTTCTGAGAATATTATTATATAAAAAGATAAGGCTGACCTAAAACAATATTGGTCAGCCTTATTCCTTTATTTTTTAGCGAGTTTACTGTGCTTTATACTATACGAAAAGTAGATGATGAAACCTATAACCATCCATAGAATCAAGCGCAACCAGGTATCCCAAGGTAAAAATATCATTTGTAAAAGGCATATCGCAGCTCCGAGTATCGGAACCAGAGGCACGAATGGTGTTTTAAACGGTCTGTTTACTTCCGGAGATATTTTTCTAAGAACAATAATTGAGACACAAACTATAACAAAAGCCATAAGAGTTCCTATCGATACTAATTCGCCCAGAATATTAATAGGTAATACTCCGGCAATAATTGCGGAAGCTATTCCTGTTACAAATGTCGATTTATAAGGTGTGCCGTATTTGCGATGTACGCCAGAAAAGAATTTAGGCAACAGACCATCTTTAGACATTGAATAGAAGATTCGAGACTGTCCAAGCATCATAACCAAAACAACGGAGCTTAATCCGGCTATTGCTCCGATTTTTACCAATGGCGACAGCCATTGCAGTCCGCTGCCTACCTTATCTATGGCATATGCTATCGGTGCAGGATGATCAAGTTCTGTATAATGAGCTATTCCTGTTAGCACAAGCGTTACCGCCACATATAATACCGTACATATAAGCAATGAATAGAGTATCCCTTTGGGCATATCTTTTTGCGGATTTTTTGCTTCCTGAGCAGCAGTCGAAACGGCATCGAATCCTATGTAAGCGAAGAATATGACACCGGCTCCTCTCAATATTCCTGAAAATCCGAAATGACCGAAAGATGTTTGTTCCGGAATGTAAGGAACCCAGTTATCGGTAGATATATAAGCTATCCCGAATCCGATAAATAAAAGAATTACGATTACTTTTACAAATACGATAACATTGTTTAAAGTTGCGGATTGTTTTATACCCAAAACAAGTAATACAGCCATCAGCGAGATTATAAACATAGCAGGGAAGTTGATGATGCTTCCTGTCAGATACCATCCGCTATGTACATCATATCCGAAGGGAGATTCGGCTATCGATACAGGAATATGTATTCCTATTCCATTCAGAAAACTGATTACGTAACCCGACCATCCTACAGCAACGGTTCCTGCCGTGAAGAGATACTCTAGAATAAGATCCCACCCGATAAACCATGCTATTAGTTCGCCTAAGGTCGAATAGCTGTATGCGTAAGCACTTCCGGCCACAGGAATCATTGACGCAAACTCAGCATAGCATAGACCTGCCAACAAACAGCCTATTGCCGATATGACGAATGATATGGTAAGTGCCGGACCTGCGTAATTGGCGGCGGCTGTACCTGTGAGGACAAAAATACCTGTACCGATAATTGCCCCTACCCCCAGTGCGATAAGATTATTGGCACTGAGCGTACGTTTTAATCCGTCCTTATCCGAGTTGGCTCTGGATAGTGCTTCAGCAATCGATTTCTTTCTGAATAGAGATTCTTTCATAAGTTTTCAAAAATATTCTTTTAAATAATATATTGCAAAGTAAAATAAAATATTTATGAAATAATGATTGTTTTATGGCTTTTTGTGTGGTAAAATAATATTTGTAATTGGAGTCTGTCTTTTCAAAAAAAATATCCTGCAGAATCATTTTGCAGGATATTTATATGAGTTAGATTAAAAATCGGATTTATAGAAGGAGTAAGCCTTTTGCAACTTCTTCTCTTTTTTCTTTTCCTTCCAAAGTTTCTAATAATTGCAATGCAAAATCGAGAGTAAGTCCGGGGCCTCTTCCGGTGACTATATTTCCTTGAACAACAACAGCTTCGTTTGTTGCAAGTTCTGCTCCGTCCAGGTATTTTTCGAATCCGGGATAACATGTCGCTTTTTTTCCTTTTAACAACCCTAATCCTCCCAATACCATCGGGGCAGCACATATTGCAGCTATGTTTTTGCCTCTATTATTAAATTCGATCAATTTTTCTTTCAGACCGTCATGTTCATTGATTCTTACTGTACCTCCGGGTAATATCAATATGTCGGCGGATGAGAAATCTGCATTGTCAAAAAGTTCATCTGCAATTACAGGAATTGAGTGGCTTCCTACAACAGTCTTTTCGTCAGTAAGAGAAACCGTTTTAATCTCTACACCGCCACGTCTGAGAATATCCACAGTTGCTAATGCTTCTATTTCTTCAAACCCGGTAACTAAAAATATTAATGCTTTCTTCATATCCGATTGATTAAGTGTGAGAACTTAGTTTAGGTTGAACTTATATGTAATTGTTCCTTTCTGGTTATTGGTCGTATTGACTATCGCAAATTTTGTGCGTTGTGCGGCACGTAACGATTCATTTCGGAGAGTAGAGTTGGTTGTATTTGTTCCACGTCCGATACTAGCCTCTATCACATTTCCTTTGGGGTCAACAATGATGTCTACAACTACTGTTCCATAATCATCGACGGTATAAGAGGGTAGTTTAAGTCCTCCGGAGCCAACACCCCGTCCCCCTAGGTCATAAGTACCTGTTCCTCCTACGCCCGATACTTTTCCTACGCTGCCGTTTCCGGCGGGTGATCCCTGAGTACCTGTGCCGTGAGTATTTCCTCTGCTTCCGTTACCCGAACCATTACCAAATAAACCTGCCATCTGACTGTTTATATTTTTTTTGCGGTCAGCCTCTTGTTTAGCGATGCGGTCAGCTTCGGCTTGAGCCAGACGATTGGCTTCGGCAACAGCAGCTTCTTGTTTTTTCTTGGCTGCTTCCTGCTTTTTGGCTTCGTTTATGGCGATTGTTTTCTCTACATCCTGTGTCGCAGTGGGTGCTTTTGTTTCTTTTACGATTTTTGTTTTTGTCGGAGTAGGAGCCGGTGATATTTCAGGTTTGCTTACGGGGTTTTCTGATTGTTTCAAATTATTAGGCATCGTAGGATCCGATTCGATTGGTTCCAGCACATCTTCGGTAAGTCCGTTTCCACGGCCGAAAGGTTCGTCATCGCCAAGAGCATCCTGTACGTTTCCAAACATGACAGGTACTCCTCCTAATTCTTCATTTAGTCGGTCTTTGTCGGTAGGCTTTATGTAATAAAGCAGCAGGAATACAATGAGTAAGACATGAAACCCGATAGTTCCTGCCAGACCGATTGATTTTTCTTGTTTTATTGTAGCCATAATTCCTATTGCTTTTATCTCACCCTTATTTAGATTGAGAGGTTTATTTTAAACAGTTTTTATAAGCTGCAATAGTTCGTTCCAGTCCTAAATATAGCGCATCGCTGATCAAGGCATGTCCTATTGAAACTTCTTCGACATAGGGTATATTCTTATAGAAAAAGTTGAGATTCTCGAGGCTCAAGTCATGCCCGGCATTAATACCAAGTCCCAGATGTTTTGCTATTTTAGCCGCTTCTATAAACGGAAGTATCGCTGCTTCGGGATCTTTTGGATATAATGTAGCATAAGGCTCTGTATATAACTCTATCCTGTCTGTACCTGTTTTGGCTGCATATTCTATGATCTCGGGATCTGTACCTGTAAAGATAGAGGTACGCACTCCCATTGCCTTAAATTCATCTGCCAGATCGCTGAGAAACTGAAAATTTACTTTAGTATCCCAGCCTGCATTGGATGTTATCGCATCCGGAGCATCCGGGACAAGTGTGACTTGTGTTGGCCGTATTTCTTTGATTAGCTTAATAAATTCGGGAGTAGGATATCCTTCTATATTAAATTCTGTTTTAATTCTTGCTTTTATATCATAAACATCTTTAGTTGTGATATGGCGTTGATCCGGTCGGGGATGTACTGTAATTCCCTCTGCTCCGAATTTTTCGCAATCGACAGCTACTTGTGGCACATTTGGCACATTGCCACCCCGTGCATTGCGAATGGTTGCCACTTTGTTGATATTTACACTCAATTTGGTCATGATAGATTCTTGTCGTGATTAAAATGATGCCTGAGCATATTTGTGAAACTTTTTTACCACCTTTGCAGTATAATCAATTGCAAGGTATGCAAATTTAATACGAAATACCGAGACTTTGCGTTATTTTGGGATTTTTAAGGGCATTTATACACTATAATCAGCATCCTTTTTATATCCTGAAAAAATTGAGTAGTTACGGTTGATTATGGAGTATTATTTAACGAATAAATTTATCTATATAAAAAGAGTTCTTTAAAATCAGTTATCAATGATCAGGCAGCAGTTATCAGTTAATCTTGAAAAAAAATCAGATTGATGGATAAAAAAGGAGCAATAAAAAAAGATGTAATTTAAGAGTAACCTTTGTAACCTTTTTCGATTAATTGAAAATTAATAAATTCCAACTGATTACTGATTTTGTAACCTTTTCTTTTTTTGCTCTTAATATTATAAATGTAATAAACAGGTCTGAGACCTAAATTGTTTTCCGGTATGAAAATAGGAATATTTGGCAACGAATACCAAAAAAGCGAACAGGTAGTTAAGATTCTGGATATCCTTGCAAAAAGCGATGTGCAGATATTTATACAAAAAGAATTTCATGAATACTTATCACCACATATACATTGGGAGGGTAGGGTAGAAGGTATTCTCGATTGCAAAGAACTCGATCTGGATATTGCGTTAAGTATAGGAGGAGATGGAACATTCTTAAAAACTGTTTCGGCTGTTCAACTCAAGAATATTCCGATTTTGGGTATTAATACAGGTCGGTTAGGTTTTCTGGCTGATGTATCGGAAGACGATATGGAAGAAACATTGACAGAAATCCTTGCCGGAAAATATACAATTGAAGAGAGAGCTCAGTTGCGACTGCTGATTAATGGAAAAGATGGTAATCCGGAGCATTATGCGTTGAACGAGATTGCTGTTCTGAAACAAGATCTGGCATCGATGATTACTGTTGATGTTTTTATTAATGATGAACATCTGACATCATATGAGGCAGACGGTCTGATTATCGCGACTCCAACAGGGTCTACTGCATATTCGCTGAGTGTCGGAGGACCTATTATGACTCCTAATAGTTCTACCTTAGCTATTACGGCCATTGCTCCTCATAGTTTGAATGCAAGACCATTAGTGATTGAGGATGAAAATATTATAACACTGACTGTAAAAAGCCGTAGTTGTTGTTTCCTTATTTCTCTGGATGGTCGTTCAAAGATGATGTCCGCCGAAGGAACTACTCTAAGAATCGAAAAATCGGCTGTGCCTGTTTTAATTGTTAAGAGAATAGGGCATACATTCTATAATACGTTGAAAAAGAAATTGAAATGGGGTACAGATCCCCGTTTAGGCTAACCGGACACTTCTTATTTCAGGCCGCTCACTTTACCCGGATTCTTATTGATGAAGTCTTTCCAACTGTTGAATTTTTTATCCTGTGTGGGGTTGTTTGTCTGGAAATAGTGACAGAGAGCAGCTGCTAGTCCGTCGGTTGCATCCAATTGAGGGAGCATATTCTCATCCGGAATTTTCAGATAATTCTGGCACATATATGCAACCTGTTCTTTGGCTGCTTTACCATTTCCGGTTATAGACATCTTTATCTTTAGCGGGGCATATTCGAAAATAGGAATATCTCGAGACAAAGCTGCAGCCATTGCAACACCTTGGGCACGTCCAAGTTTCAGCATACTTTGTACATTCTTACCGAAGAAAGGGGCTTCTATGGCAAGCTCGTCAGGAAGATATTCATCGACCAATCCGATTACTCTTTCGAATATTCTTCTCAGTTTTAAATAATGGTCGTCGTATTTGCTGAGTTGCAGAACACCCATAGCGATAAGAGACGGTTTGTTGTTTAATACCCGCAATACACCATACCCCATTACTTGCGTACCGGGATCAATGCCTAATATTATACGTTCTTTGTTTATTGGTGCGGCCATGCCTTATAGTGGAATTTCTTCGAGAAGGGTTACAAATCCAGCAATTTTACTGCCAAATCGGTTATTCATTTCCTGTTGTAATTCTTGCCCTGTAGTTTTAGCCCAACTGTCGAGAGTATCTATATCAGTAGTCTTGAATTGCATGGCATAGCTTACTCCATGATCTTCATGCTGTGCATCGATTCGAGCCAATGATGGCTGCTGCAGTAATTTGCTTTCGATGGCTTTGGGAATATATATTTCTTTTAGATAAAGCAGACATTCGTCGTGAACCGAATCATCCAGATGCAATGTTGTATTGAATATTAGCATATTTCTTGTTATTTAAGGGTACAAAGATAACGAGATAATTTCAGTAATAGGCGAAAGTCTTTTGCTCTCCCTAATTTTTTAAGGTAATTATAGTTGGCGGAATTAAAATTATTCTATTTTTGTATCCGAATCTGAAAAAAGATTCAAAATGGGGGATTAGCTCATCTGGCTAGAGCGTAACACTGGCAGTGTTAAGGTGATCGGTTCGAGTCCGATATTCTCCACAAACAATAATCCTCAAGCAGAGATGTTTGAGGATTTTTTAATATTATAATATTGTTTCATTGGCTTATAGTTATAAAAGAAAAGAGGCTGTCTAATTGACAGCCTCTTTTCTTTTATAAGAATTTCTTATTTTAAAGAAATTTTTTGTACTTGAGTATAATAATATTCACTCGAAACAGTTGCTCTTACTCCGATACGGACAAATAGATAATCGGCATCAGCTAAGGCAGATGGTATATCCGCTGTCATACTAGATTCGGCCCCGATTGTAATACTTGATAGATCTGCTTTTACAACACCTTCGTTTTTATTACTATCGGTAAGGATTGATTTTCCGAAAAACAGTCTGACTGATTCCGGATTTGCAGAAGCAACACCTTGTTCAACTGTGAATTTAGCAGTGATTGTTCCAGTTCCTTTTGTATAGCTTTCTTTACTGATCGCAAAGTAAGGAGTGACAGGGATATCCACAACTGTATTCCCTTTTACATCAATAACGATGGTGTCGCTGGCTTGAGCGATCCAAGGTGCCCCTGCCAAACGAACCAACTTGTATTGACCATTAAATAAGGATGCCGAGAATGTTCCATCCTGAGCAATATAGACCGGGATCTTAGAGTGCAGAGCATAACCGTCTTGCCATAATTCCAATTGAGTGGCATTAGTACGTACACCTACCGCATTGCCGTTGTAAGTGACTTTTCCTGACAGAGTTGCCTTTGGAGCATCAAAATTGTCTTTTTCGCAACCTGCAAAGGCACTGCAGATGATTGTCAGAATTATTATATGTAAGATTTTCATGATTATTATTTTTTTAGTGGAATGGATTCTTAACAAGTTTAGGATTATTATCCAATGCTTTCTGTTCAATAGAAGAGTAATAATTGGCTAATCTGAAAAATCGTGCTTTTTTGAATCTAGTCGGTCTCATTCTTACAAAGATATATTTACCATTATCGGGGCTTCCCGGATTTACTATTCTGTAAGGATATAATCCACGTACTACTGCGTCATCGCTGTTATCGCTGCCATTCCATATCTCATGAGCGATCCTCCACCTTTTCAGATCGAAATATCTATGATCTTCGAAAGCCAGTTCAACACGTCGTTCGTTGCGTATTTTATCAATAGTCAAAGATGAAAGGCTATTTGCAGGGAATCCTGCTCTTTCGCGTAATTTGTTTACATATCCGACTGCATCACCCTGTCCTAGTTCGAAGGCTGCTTCTGCTGCATTGAGATATATCTCGCCAAGTCTGTACCAAGGCCACCAATTATCAGCAGAGGTTCCACGAGTACTTGCGCTGGAAGCATCACTCACAAATTTTCTTATATAAAACCCTGTATTACTGACATCCTTTTCGTTGTCAAGAGGTCCATCAAGCCCTGTAATTAAAATACCGGTACTATCTTTTGCTCCTAAACTGCCTATTTTAAATTCGTAGTGGTCTTTATTCCAGACAGCTTGTCCTGCTTGAATATTGACAGGAGTATTACGGAATGTTGTTCCTGCGTACACTACAGTCCCAAACAGACGTCCGTCTTTGTTATTGAAGATATCCGAAATATTGGTATAGGATATGTATTTACCATTAGCATCTACATCCTTAAGTGTTCCTTTACTTCCATCGAGATATTCGAAACTTTCTATTAAACTTAGTGAAGGAGATATAGATGATGATGATTCGTTATCTTCGGTCAGACTTTTAACGATATTATCATAAGCAAATCGATGAACTTTCAGACTTAGTTTGTAATCTTTGGCAAAGATCACTTCATTAGTCTTCTTATTCAGCATATCATAAAAATTGGCTCCTTTATCAGCATTTGTATTATAAAGACTGTATTTGCCACTATTGATAATAGCTTGAGATGCTTTCAGAGATTTAGTATAGTAATCATTCGCTTTGTCAGCAGGAATACCTACTTCTCCACCAGGAGTTGTAATCGGTGCAGGCATCAGGTTATTATACTTTGCAATGGACGCTGCGTATAACATTGCTCTACTTTCTACAGCTAGTGCAGTATAAGTATTAGCTCGTGTTTGGCTGGTATTATTAGCACTCAACGTATCTTTAATGTCTTCCATCTCAGAATATACGAAATCATATACTTCATATTCTTTCGCACGAGGAGTTTGTAGAGGAGTGGGGTCGCCACTAAAGTCATAAATCAATTGTTTGGTAACCAAAGGTACACCACCCATGCGCTTAACCAATTCGAAGTATACAGATGCTCTGATAAACCGAAACTCTGATCTGAAAAGGCTTTTTTGCTCATTGGTTAGTTTAGATGAATATTTATTGAGATTATCAATCGAAAGGTTGATATCACGAATAAGTTCGTAATCCCAGTATCTACCATAGTCATCTCCATATTGGAAATCATTTTTACTATTCTGATCTTGATGTCCTGACCACATGGCATCGTCAATTTCACTCATGCCACCTGTATTGAAATTTCCATGCAACGATGGTAGTCTGTCGTAAAAATTAGCCAACAACGAGGTTACCATTTTAGGATCATTCCACAATTGTTCGTCAGTAATAATATTTTGGGGATCTCTATCAAGCCAGTCGTTATTATTACAACTGACGAATAAGAGAGAAGCTATTATAGTTATTTTTATAAATAGGTATTTCATATCCTTCTTTTTTAAAATGTAACATTGAATCCTACTAATATTGTACGTTGCTGAGGGTAAACTACTGCAGCATTTGCTTCTATTTCAGGATCTATTTGGTATTTACCTACATTATCGAATGATAATAGATTAGAAGCATTAATGTATACACGTAATTTTTCAGCTCTGATCTTACTGATAAGGCTTTTGGGTAAAGTATACCCTAATTCCAAGTTTTTCACTCTCAAGTATCTTACATTAGTCAACCAAAAGCTATTATCTTTACCATTAAGAGAGTTTGGTCCGGTAGTGCCATTTCTGAGAGCAGGATAGTATCCGGCAATCCATTCGCTATTAGCATCGTAAGGATCTGCACGGTGCCATCTGTCTTCCAATAAATAAGCAGGAGAGTTACCACCTCCGTGGAATGCATTTCTCAGCTCATAATTTTGATTCCAAGTCTGCATGCCTCCACCAGCAAAGTCGATATTAAGATCTATACCTTTCCAGTCTAATCCGATATGTCCTCCGAATGAAATTATTGGAGCCCAGCCCTGAGGATATCCTATAGGGCGTTCGTCCATTTCATTGATAACACCATCACCATTGACATCCTTGTAGATAAAATCACCGGGAAGTTGTGTACGGTTGTTATTTCCATCATTGTTTACTGTATAGTTATCAATTTCTTCTTGTGATTGGAAGCGACCAATAACTTCATATCCCCAGCTGGTACCACCCCAACGGTCTTCGGCAGAATTTCTGTATTCATTCCAAGAATTACCGAAACGAGGTTTGTATGTTTTGATGCTCTTGTAACGAGAAAAAGTAACGTTACCGCTAACTGTGTAATTTACTTCTCCGATTTTGTCGGTGTATGTAACCATACCCTCAGCTCCATAATATCCATTTTCGTTAAGATTCTCTTTGGGTAAAGTATAACCTACTTCAGAAGGTATAAGTACATCATAACGTTCAGCAGCAACCCCAGTTCTTTTTATAGTGAACAGATCGGCTGTTAAAGTAAGCTTATTGTCAAACATGGCAAGATCGAAACCGATATTGGAAGTCGTATTTTTGACCCAAGACAGATTTGTAACAGGTAGTCCTCTTGGTTTTAGACCTGTAGAGAACGTTCCGTCTAATACAGCGTTGCCACTGTTCCAAGTGTATCCACCTAGGTACCCAAACATACCAACCCCTTCTTCTTTACCTGTTTGACCGATAGAAGCTCTCAATTTCAAATCGCTTACAACGGTTTTTAATCCTGCGAAGAATGGTTCATCAGATATACGCCATCCCAGAGATGCCCCAGGAAAGAATCCCCAGCGTTTGCCTGGTGCATATAAGTAAGATGCATCATAACGACCTAATAATTCAATTAGGTATTTACCCAGATAGTTATAATTGATTTTTCCAATATATCCGGCTCTGGCTTCATATGACCAATCGTCATTGAATGAATTCATTTTATCGAATTCTACTAATGGTAGGTAATTATTTGAAGGATTTGTTCCGTATGAAAGATAGTTTTTGTCATAGTCAGATCTTTCATAAGCAAATGTTCCTGATATATAATGGTTGCCCAGTTGTTTAGCATAATCTAATTGGAATTGCCCATACTTAGCCACCACTTCTCTCTCTGTTTGGTATCTCCAACCTGCATCAGATCCGGCTGTTCTATCGTAAGTGTCTCTATTCTTGTCGTATGTATAAACGTTGTATGTGTACTGGAATCCATCAAATTTACTGTTTGTATAGTTATATGATACAGTAGCTTTAGCAGATAGCCCGAACTTGAATTTATATTGGGCATACAGGTTTATATTTGCATTTCTGGTAAGATTGTCTTTGTATCCTACTATATCTCTGTGGAATAATGCAGGGTTACGAGAATAGTCATGTGTTTTATTTATATAGTTTGGATTGTCGTTCGCATAAGGGCTTTCTGTCGGTCTATTTGACATGATACCCAATATCGAAGCAAAATATCCATCACCACCGGGTAGACCAACATCTTTTTGACTATCTTCTTTTCCGCTGATCTGAGTTCCGATAGTTAATCCATCAAGAACTTTAGCTTCGAGGTTCAATTGTAGATTGGTTCTGCTGTATGAGAAATCTTTCATAAGTGCATCCTGATCTGTATGGCCTACAGATAAGAAATAAGTCGCAAGTTTAGAGCCTCCCGTTACATTAGCATTTAGATGCCACTGTGGGATATTCTTTCTCATGGTCATCTTATAATAATCATAACTTTGATATCCTGGTTCGGTTCCTGCTTGCCATTTCGCTAACTCTTCGGGTGTATATACTTCCCTAGGGTTTTTTCCTTCATTTTGAGCCGCTTCTACTAAGCCTCTCGTATATTGAGCCGCATTGGCCATTTCAGGAAAACGAGTTAGATTCTGCCATCCATAATATCCATTGATATTTACTTTAATGCTTTCTTCATTTTTTCCTTTCTTGGTTGTAACAAGTACGACCCCGCTAGAAGCACGCAGACCATAAACGGCTGCCGAAGCATCTTTCAGTATTGATATGCTTTCGATATCTTCGATATTCAAAGCATTAAAGACGTCCGCTCCCGATACATTCGAAGATTGTACCCAGTCTGACCCAGTCTGACCACCATAAGGTATACCATCTATTACATATAAAGGGTTACCGAGATTACGGATTTCTAGTGATGCTCCTTTACCGGGTCTTGCATCTTTAGTTCTTACCGATATACCCGGCATTTTTCCGGCCAGAGCCCCCGAAGTGGAAGTTGCCGCAGTGCGGGATATCGCATCGGATTTGAGGTCGCTAACAGCTCCCGTTATGTTCCTTTTCGACTGGGTTCCATAACCTACAACAACAATGTCATCCAGTACATGGGAGTCTTCCTCCATAGTGATAAGATAAAAGGTCTTGTCGGTAACAGGTTGTTCTACCGTTTTGTATCCAAGGTACGAAACGACCAAAGTACCTTTTACTGCGTTCAGGGTAAATAACCCGTCTACGTCCGTTATAGTACCATTAGTGTCTCCCTTGATCAGGACGCTGGCCCCGATTACAGGTTCGTTGTGTGCATCAACAACTTTACCCTTGATTTTGTCTTCTTGCGCATGTGCTGTCGCTGAAATAAGCAGCAACATGATGCACAATAAATAAGAAAAATGTTTTTTCATTTTTTAAGAGTTTTTCATCGATTATTAAATTATGTTGACAGTCCCAAAAGTATATATGAATCTCAGCTTTTCCTGATCTTAAATCAATCAAAAGAGATTGTGGAATTGGTCAAAGCTGAGATATAATCTGTTATGAGAGATAGAATGTATTGATTGTCTAATCTTATTTTATTCTGATATCTCTTACTAATTTGTGTGTATTGAACACTTAATTTGAAGAGATGCTATTTTTTTTGAAGATGTACAAAATCGTCATTGATGGATGGTAGATTTGTCAATGACGTGTTGCTATATATGGTGTCAGCCGTTTATTTTATATTTTTGATTATTTTAAGTAAACGTTGATATTTAATGTCGCACTTTAAAGTTGTAACAGGACGTAAGTGTTACTTAGATAGATAAAAACATAGGTCTGAGACCTTAGAAGATTGCATCCTATATGAGATTATTAGTTCTTTTGTTTTTGATATTTCTGATAGCCATTGTCCCGACCGGTGGTTTTGCTGCTGATATAAAAAGAATCGGGATAGAATCGGATTTATCCAGTAATTATGTTGTAAGTATTACTCAGGATAAAAAGGGTTTTTTATGGTTTGCTACTGAATCGGGGCTTAATAGATTTGATGGAAATAAGTTTAAAGTTTATAAGAAAAAGGATATTTCATCTTCTCTCCAAAGTATCAGCGGGAATGAACTGAATAAGGTATATGCAGACAAATACGACGATGTAGTCTGGATTGCGACTCAGCGTGAAGGACTTAATATGTTTGATTGTAGAACAGAAGTGTTTGTTCATTACAGACACGATTCTATAAACAAACAAGGTATTGTCACTAATGATATTACAGATATTGTAAACGCCAGAGATGGCAATGTCTGGATTTCGACATACTACAGGGGTGTCGAATATTTTAATAAAAAGACAAAAAGCTTCAAGCACTATAATAAAACAACTATTCCTCGTATGGTGAGCAATGGTGTTTGGTGTGTAAATGAAGGCAGTAAAGGCTTATTGTATCTGGGACATGTAACCTCGGGACTCAGTATCCTGTCTCTGAAAGATAATAAAATCAAAAATTATCGACACGATCCGGCTAATGCGGAAAGCCTGCCGGGTGATGTCGTAACAGCAATATTCATTGACAAGAATGAAAATGTCTGGATCGGTACGAATAATGGGTTGGCTTTATTCAATCCGGATACAGAGTCGTTTGTGGTATTCAGACACGATTCGGGAAATAGTAATTCGTTGATATCCAATTATGTTTATACCATAACTCAGATGAAAGACGGGCAGCTATGGATCGGAACCGAAAGAGGTGGGGTAAGTATTCTTGATATCAGGCAAAGCATGTTTCTTAGACCCGAAAATGTTTTATTTAAGAACATTGGTTATAGTGATGATTACAGCGGACTATCTAATCCTACCGTAAGAAGTATTTATCAGGATTCGTTCGAGAATATATGGCTGGCAACATACGGTGGTGGCATAAACTTTATAAGCCATTATCCGACTTTCTTCAAAGCATGGGAGTATTCTCCGATTCCGAGTCTCAATAATACATTAAGTAATCCTGTGGCATGGGGGATCTGTGTCGATCGTTCAGATCGGGTCTGGGTAGGGACAGATGGTGGAGGAATAGATATTTTTGAGAAGGGTGTAAAGGTAAAGACTCTCAATAAAAGCAACAGCCCACTGACTGATAATGCAATTCTGACAGCAACCCGAGATTCTGACAATAACTTATGGTTCGGAACTTTTAGGGGAGGAGTCATTGTTTTTGATTCTCAATATAAAGTTGTCTCTCGGTTTTTGATCGATGATAAAAATACCGATATCCGATGCTTTTACGAAGATAAGGACAAAAATATGCTTATTGGGACAAGCAGCGGAGTGTATGAATATAATTTATCAGCGAAAGCCGGGAAATTATACTCTTTGGATAAATTGCGAAACTTGGTCAGAGCGATTTCAAAAGACGATCAAGGAAGAATATGGATCGGTTCGTTTGGAGAAGGACTGACTATTCTTGATAAAGACTTTACTAATCCGAAGACTTATAATACAGGGAAAGGCTTTCCTTCTAATACGATTGATTATATATATAAAGACTCAAAAGGTCAGATGTGGATCGCTACAGGGGAGGGGCTCGTTTTGTTCGAAAATCCGTCAGTTGATGATAAGTTTAAAATATTTAATGGACAAAATGGATATAAGAACACTCATGTCAGGGCTATAACCGAAGATGCATCGCATAACATATGGATCAGCTCCAATGATGGGATAAGCCGTATGATATGCAGTACGGGGAAATTTTATCATTACGATCATCATAATGGTGTTCCTTTGGGAGATTTCATGAGTGCTTCTGTGACAAAAGATGCAAAGGGGCAAATATTTTTCGGCTCACAAAACGGTTTGTGTTATTTGGATCCCGAAACAATACCTACCCATATCAAATTACCTTCAACGGTAATAACCGGATTTACAGTATATAATAATGAATCGAAACTTGCCGATCTGGAGATAAACATCCCTGTGACGTCAACCATTAAGCTCGATTACGATCAGAATACATTTAGTGTATCTTTTAATGTACTGGATTATGCCCTGAACAATCAGGTCGATTACAGCTATACCCTGAAAGGACTTGAAGACCGTTGGTATAATACTCAAAATCTGAATACAATTACTTTTAGAAATATACCTCCAGGTAAGTACGAACTGTTGATCAAGTCAAGAGTCAAGAATCAGGAATGGTCTGACCATGTCGCATCACTTATTATTGATATTTATCCACCGTTGTGGTTAACATGGTGGGCTAAGGCTGTATACTTGATAATTGCTTTGGTGATAGTCTTTTTTATCCTTCGTTTTTATAAGCGAAAACTCGAACTGGAAACTTCCCTTACTCTGGAAAAAAGAAACCATATGCAGGAGCAGGTGCTTAATGATGAGAGATTACGCTTTTTTACCAATATAACCCACGAATTAAGAACACCATTAACCCTTATTCTGGGACCTTTGGAGGATTTGCAGAATGATCAGGGGCTTTCGGAAAGGCATGCCTCTAAAATAACTGTCATACACAAAAGTGCTATGCGTTTGCTTAATCTGATTAATCAGATTTTGGATTTCCGTAAAACCGAGACACAAAACAAAAGGCTTACAATACATAAGGGAGATTTGTCTCAATTAGTTCAGGAAATTGGCTTAAAGTATAAAGAGCTGAACGTTAATGCAAAAGTAGACCTTGAGATTAATCTAGAAACCCGAACCGACGATATTTATTTCGATTCGGATATAATAGGTACTATTCTGGAAAATCTGTTATCTAATGCGTTTAAATACACCGAGGAAGGTGTTATTTCTCTTACATTAAGGGATTTGCATGAAGATGACATCACTTATACCGAAATAGAGGTGAGGGATACAGGATGCGGAATTCCTGAAGAATCCATATCACGCATATTTGAGCGTTACTATCAGGCAAATGGCGACAGGCAGGTTTCGGGAACAGGGATTGGTTTAGCTTTGGTTCGTAATCTGGTTTTGATACACGAAGGAGATATAACTGTAGAAAGTAAACTCGGAGAAGGGACAATATTCCGTTTCAGAATTGATGCTAATAATATTTATCCGAATGCCAAGCATATAGATGAACTAGAGTCCGAGGAAGCTGTAACTGAAATTCTGGGAGAGGAACTGAATAATACAGGTAATACTGCTGAAAATAAAACTATTATTCTGGTTGTTGAGGATAATAAAGATATACGGGACTATATTCAGAGTTCATTAGCGGATCAATATACAGTTTATGTAGGGGTAAACGGAGCCGAAGGTTGGGAGAAGGCCTTACTCTATGTACCTGATATTATCGTAAGTGATATAATGATGCCCGAAATGGATGGGTTTGAGCTTAGCAAAACATTGAAAGAGGATGTAAGAACCAGCCATATTCCGATCATATTACTTACTGCAAAAGATACGATACAAGATCGTACCGAAGGTTATAATCTGGGGATAGATTCATATTTAACGAAACCTTTCAGTGCTAATCTTTTGCGGAGTCGCATTGTGAACTTACTGGATACAAGGAAAAAGCTGGCAGATCTGATCAATAAAAACAGAATAGATAAAAAAACGATCATTGTGGATGCTTTGAACAGCATTGATAATGAATTTATTGAAAAGGTGACTGCTATTATCGAACAGAATCTCGATTCAGACAAGATAGATGTGGCATTGATTGCCGAAAAAATGAATATGAGCCATTCTACCCTTTATCGTAAAATAAAAGCACTTTGCGGTATATCGGTAAATGAATTCATCAGGAAGATAAGAATCGGTAATGCCGAAAAATTGCTGCTTACCGGAAAATATTCAATATCGGAAATCTCGTATATGGTAGGTATAAATAGTATAACTTATTTCAGGCAATGCTTTAAGGATGAATTTGGTCTTGTGCCCTCTGAGTATCTCAAGAAGATTAAAAATGAAACAGACCCCGAATCCGGCTTCTGATTGAAATGTAGTACAAACATGCATGAAATATACTCTATATTATAGTGCTATTAACCTTAAATTTGCCTGTGTAAGAAAAACTGCATTTATGCTTAGATAGTTAATAAAAGGGGCTGAGTCCTTTCTGCATGAAAAACCTAAATAATTGAATAAATGAGAAGAGTACTGTTTTGTGCAAGTTTGTTAGTGTACACTTGCTGCCTTTGGGCAAAAGATGTACAAGTTAACTCTCCGGATGGAAGATTAAACCTTAATGTTTCGATAGTAAACGGAGAACCCTCGTATTCGGTAGCATACGACAACAAGGTGCTGGTAGAAAAATCACCATTAGGACTAGTTACTGATGGAGGCGATTTTTCAAAGTCCATGAATTTTGTTTCTACAAAAGAATCATCGATCGATGAAAAGTATATAATGGACAGAACGAAAGTGGCTTCGGTTCATTATATAGCAAAAGAGGTTGTGTATAGCATGACTAATAAGAATAACGTACCAATATCAATAGTTTTCAGAGTAAGTAACAATGATGTTGCATTTAAATATACAATTCCCCAGTCAGGAGAGACTGCCTGTTATGTTGTAGAAAAAGAGGCTACCGGATTTAAATTTTCACCTCAGACAACAACATTTATCACCCCTCAGGCTTCACCGATGATCGGATGGAAGCGGACTAAGCCCAGCTATGAAGAAGAATATGTTTCTGATGAGCCGGTAGGTACACCCTCAAAATATGGAGAAGGATATACTTTTCCCGCATTGTTTCATGTCGGAAACGATGGTTGGGTATTAATTTCCGAAACCGGAGTCAGCAGTGCATATTGTGCTTCTCGCTTAAGTGACGGAACAGCTGACGGACTTTACACTATTGCATATCCTAATCAGAAAGAAAATAACGGAATTGGAAGTGCAAATCCTGCTATAAGCCTTCCGGGAGAAACTCCGTGGCGGACAATAACCGTAGGGAATACCTTGAAACCGATTGTAGAAACAACTGTTCCTTTCGATGTAGTAAAGCCATTGTACGAACCTACACAAGAATATAAGTACGGAAGGTCTACATGGAGCTGGATCATGTGGCAGGACAATAGCGTGAATTATGAAGACCAGATCAAGTACATTGATTTAGCTGCTCAAATGGGATATGAATATGTGCTGATCGATGGTCTGTGGGAAACTCAGATAGGATATGAAAAGATGCCTGCGTTGTTTAAATATGCCCAGTCAAAGGGGGTAGATGTATTCCTTTGGTATAACTCAAACGGATATTGGAATGATGCTCCTCAGGGAGCAAAACAACGGATGCATAATTCGATAGTTCGAAAAAAAGAAATGCAGTGGTTGAAAAGTCTGGGTGTGAAAGGCCTGAAAGTTGATTTCTTCGGAGGAGATAAGCAAGAGACCATGAAATTGTATGAAGATATACTCTCTGATGCAAATGATTATGGTTTGATGATTATTTTCCATGGTTGTACTTTACCCCGTGGTTGGGAACGTATGTATCCTAACTATGTTGGCAGTGAAGCTGTTTTAGCCTCCGAAAATCTGATTTTTACACAGAAGTCGAATGATGATGAGGCTTACAGTGCTTGTTTGCACCCATTTATCAGAAATTCAGTAGGGTCGATGGAATTTGGTCCTGTTCTGTTGAACAAACGTCATAACCGTACTAATGATGGCGGTACAATCAGACGGACTTCATATACATTCCAGATTGCAACAGCTGTATTATACCAAAATCCGGTTCAGATGTTTGCTATTGCTCCCAATAATCTGGAAGATGCACCTGCGGCTGCAATCGATTTTATGAAACAGGTTCCTACAACTTGGGATGAAACCCGCTTTATCGACGGATACCCCGGCAAATTCTGTGTATTAGCTCGCCGACATGCCGACAAGTGGTACATTACCGCAGTTAATGCTACAGGAAATACTCTTAAACTGAAAGTTAATCTGCCTATGTTTGCCGAGCAGGAAGTGAAAAGATATGCAGATGATTCGGACGGGAAAACTACACTGGATAAAATCAAAATTAAGAAGGACGGCAATACTGTTCTCACCATTACTTCGAATGGAGGTGTTGTGTTGACCAACTGATCAAAGGTTATTAGTGACTTTTTATCTATATAGAAAGGGGACAATGTTTAGAGCCTGTTTAAATTTTATAGCTGTACTTTTTTATAGCTATTGTGAGATAGATTTTTAGTTTTGTTTTTGAAAGTTTAGCGGGCTAAACTAAAAAAAGAAAGCGAAAAATAGGCTCATAAGAGCAGAAAAAAGCAGCTAAGAGTTGGTTTTGACAATCATAAAATTAATTTTCGCTAAAATTTAAACAGGCTCTTAGTTACAGGTTCTGATAAAAAGAGAAAAAGTTACTGATGTAAAAGTGCATTTTGGGAGTAACTTTTGTAACCTTTTCGGAAAATGCGCCCAAACGCCTAAAGGGGCTTTTCGGAGAAAATGAAATCTCCTTTAAGGGACATAGGGGTACAAGTAACAAAAGTACTATCCGGAAAGTAAACACAAAGAATGTCACTTTTGTAACCTTTTGTTCGTAAAGTTTTGGTAAACAATAGAAATGTAGTATAAATTTTTAATCTGAATATTATATATGGAAAAAATAAGAAAGGCAATTCTTTTTGTAGCTATGAGCGTTATAGCTATAGGTTACAGCATTGCCCAAAGCAGTATTGCCGAGAAAGATTATGTAGGCTATTTATTTGCTTATTTCACCGGAAATAGCGTTGAAGAAGAAGCTGTCAGGTTTGCAATCAGTGCAGATGGTTATAATTTTATGGCATTGAATAACAATCAACCTGTAATTGATTCCAAGCAAATAAGCTCGACAGGAGGAGTGAGAGATCCTCATATTTTGAGAGGTGAGGATGGTAAAACATTCTATATGGTCGTAACGGATATGACTTCATCAAAGGGCTGGGATTCTAACAGAGCAATGATTTTGTTGAAATCTACAGATTTGGTAAACTGGACATCAAGTATTATTAATATTCAGAAAAAATATAAGGGGCAGGAGAATCTGAAAAGGGTATGGGCTCCTCAAACTATCTACGATCCCGAAGCCCAAAAATATATGGTATATTGGTCGATGCAGCATGGCAATGGTCCGGATATAATCTATTACGCATATGCAACGCCGGATTTTACAGATCTGGAAGGAGAGCCGAAGACATTGTTTATTCCAAAGAATAAGAAATCGTGTATCGATGGGGATATAATTCTGAAAGATGGAGAATTTTTCCTGTTTTATAAGACAGAAGGCGATGGAAACGGTCTAAAGTTGGCAACGACCAAATCTCTTACTTCGGGAATTTGGGATGAGTCTGATGATTACAAACAGCAAACCAAAGACGCTGTAGAAGGTTCGAGTGTATTTAAGAGGATCAATTCGGATACTTACATCTTGATGTATGATGTGTATATGAAAGGGCAGTATCAATTTTGTGAAACAACAGACTTGAAAAACTTCAAGGTGATTGATCACGAAATATCAATGGACTTTCACCCTCGCCATGGGTCTATTATTCCTGTTACTAAAAAAGAACTGAAAAGATTGACAGACAAATGGGGAATGCCTGCTAAATACCCTGCATTGAATAATAATCCTGTATTAGAAGGGTATTATGCCGATCCGGAGATTTTATATTCACAAAAGACCGGTAAATATTACCTTTATCCAACCAGCGATGGTTTTGATGGCTGGGGTGGATATTATTTTAAGGTATTCTCATCCGATAATCTGAAAGATTGGACAGACGAAGGTGTTATTCTCGACCTGAAAAAAGATGTTCCTTGGGCAGGGCGCAATGCCTGGGCTCCTTGCATCATTGAAAGAAAAGAAGGCGATTCGTATAAATACTATTATTATTATACCGGTGCTCAAAAAATAGGCGTAGCCGTATCTGATAATCCGACAGGTCGTTTTACCGATTCGGGAAAGCCTGTTGTCGCAACTCGTCCTAAAGGGATAAGAGGAGGTCAGGAAATAGATCCCGATGTGTTTCAGGATCCTAAAACCGGGAAGTATTACCTTTATTGGGGAAACGGGTACATGGCTGTTGCCGAATTGAATAACGATATGCTTTCTATTAAGGAAAAAACAATAAAGATAATGACACCCGACAATACTTTCAGGGAAGGTATTTATGTATTTTACCGTAATGGAGTGTACTATTTCTTGTGGTCGGAGGATGATACCCGAAGCGAGAATTACAGGGTGAGATATGCCATGTCTGACTCTCCTACAGGTAAATTGAGAATACCAGAAAACAATCTTATCTTGTCAAAAGATGCAGATAAGGGAATATATGGAACGGGGCATAATTCAGTTCTTCAAAAGCCAGATTCGGATGAATGGTATATTGTTTATCACCGATTCAATCGCCCTAATGGTATAAAAATGGGAGATGCTGCCGGATTCCATAGAGAAGTTTGTATCGATAAAATGGAATTCAATGCAGATGGAACAATCAAAAAGGTAGTGCCAAGTATTTAAGGTAAGGTCCCAGACCTATTTGTCTTTTTTGTAAGTGAAACGGTCACAGTCTGTTTAGACTGAAAGTATATCATTAAATACTTGCTGTTACTTAATAGAAAGAACCGGAAGTTATGTTCCGGTTCTTTTGTATATGATTATTCAGACATTTCCTTTATTATAATGCGAACCATATCTTTATATCCATTCTCATTGGGATGAAGTCCATCCATTGTATAGATGCCATGGTTATTCTTAATATCGGTAGGGGATGTCCAATAAGGTTCTTTGGTGAAATCCCAATTACATAGATTGTAAAGATCTATACATTTGATGTTGTATTTGTTGCAACATTCGACAATAGCATCTCTCTTTCGAAGCCAATTTTCGGGCTGAGAGAATGAGTTGAAACTGTTACTCCTTTTTTGTGGCAGCGGGGTGCAAAAGACGATAAAAGGAGCCTGTATAGAGTCTTGATAATGCTGCCTTACTTTACGTGCAATATGAGATGCTGCTTGTATGAAATAATCGTCTGTATAATCCGAATTAAGATCGGTTTCGCTGGCGGTTGGTTCATCGGTAAGTCCAAAAGTTCCTACTGTATTCCTTTTTCCTGTGTCGTTTCCTCCGAGAAGGCATATGATGATGTCGGGTCGATAATCATATATTCGTTGCAGTTGAGAATCTTTGGCGAGCATTGAGGCTGTATATCCGCTAAAGCCGGCTAAGAATACATCAGAGGCTCCGGAATCCTCTTTGAGGTATTGTTTGTACCATTCGTAGTCATCCGATGATATACTGTCTCCATAGAGAAGGATTCTTTTCCCTATCATCGTATCCTTGTAATGTTTATGGTTGACGGGCAGTTTGTATTGATCGACAGCCTTTTCCCCCGTATTACAGGCAGTAAGCAACAATAAACAGATGTAAATGGTTATTTCTTTGATAGGCATACCATAATGTGTCGTGTTGAAAGTGTCAGAGACAAAAATAAAGCCTGCCCGAAATCAGGCAGGCTTTCATTTTTAACGTATAATGTTAAGCTTCAGATTCTTCAGCTTCCTCATTTATCGGAGCAATTAACTTATAGCCTTTACCGTGAATATTGATGATTTCAATTTCAGGGTCGGCTTTCAGAAGTTTTCTGAGTTTGGTGATGTATACATCCATGCTTCTGGCATTAAAGTAGTTATCATCTACCCATATTTGCTTTAAAGCGTGGTTGCGTTCCAATATATCATTGGCGTGAGCGCAAAGCAAGCCTAATAGTTCAGACTCTTTGGTTGTAAGCTTAGTGCTTTCTCCATTGATAGTCAGAATTTGTTTTTGAGTATCGAAATTCATTTTACCGAATTGGTAAATCTGTTGATCTTTACCTTTTTTGCCTTTTACGCGGCGGAATATAGCTTCGATACGCAACACAAGTTCTTCCATACTGAAAGGTTTGGTTATGTAATCATCTGCTCCTGCTTTGAACCCTTCAAGAATATCGTCTTTCATATTCTTGGCTGTCAAAAATATAATAGGTATGTCAGGATTGATTGCTCTGATTTCTTTGACCAATGTGATACCGTCTTTTTTAGGCATCATAACATCCAGCACGCACAAATCGTATTTTTCTTTGACAAAACCTTTATATCCGGCTTCTCCGTCAGGGAATAAGTCTGTATCAAAACCTTTGGCTTGCAGGTATTCTCTGAGTAGCATCCCGAGGTTTTCATCGTCCTCACATAAAAATAGCTTTAACTTCTCTTCCATAATATCTCTACTTTATATTGAATAAACTTATTATAAATTTGGTACCTTGACCTATTTCGCTTTCTACCTTGATTGTACCTTTATGATCATCAATTATCTTTTTTACATATGCAAGTCCAAGTCCGAATCCTTTTACATCGTGCCTGTTACCTGTCGAAACACGGTAGAATCGTTCAAATATCTTTTTAGCGTTTTCTTTTTTTATACCGATACCATTATCTTCAACACTTATATATATCTTATTGTTCTGATTCCATGTCCGAATCATCAATTCGAGAGGTATATCTTCCCGCCTGTATTTAAGTGCATTATCTAGCAGATTAAAAACTACATTTGTAAAATGCATTTCGTCAGCATTTACTAATGTATCATCTGCTTCGAGATCTATGTCGATTTTACCACCGAATTTTTCGACTTTTAACTGAAAAGTATTGGCAATATTAACAATAATATCGTTGACATCCAACTCTTTGAACTTTAGAGTTGCCTGTTGTTTCTCAAAAAGAGACATCTGCAATACCTTTTCTACCTGAAAACTAAGGCGTTTGGTTTCATCATTAATCACACTGGATATATGATTGAAAATATCGGGCGATTTCATTATCCCCGGGTCTCTCAGCATCTGCGCAGCCAATGATATGGTTGATACCGGTGTTTTCAGTTCATGAGTCATATTATTCATAAAATCGCTCTTCATTTCAGATAAACGCTTTTGCCTGAATATCAGGTATATGGATATTATGAATGTAATGAGCAAAATGAGTGTAAATACAAAAGCCGGCAACAGCAATGATATTTCACTGAGCAGATAATCGTTTTTGGTAGGAAATGATACCCAAAGGCTGTTTAACTTATCTATCGGATCATTTGGATATAAGACCTGCTTATAAAGCGAGTTTTTGTCAGGTTCTGTATAGTTCTCCTGTTTAAATATCGGTTTATCGTTATTGTCTACGATTTCAAACTGGAACGGTATCTCTATACCATTTGATTTGAGCTCGTCTTTTATCGTATTATTAAGGGTCTTGAAATTTATTTTTTCCGAAATAGGCTCAGTGCTTGATCGTTGTATCAGTTTCGATATAACATTGTCTTTTGCGATTACATTGTCGACCAATTGCCGCTGATAATCATATCTTTGTTTAAATTGTTCCTGTATATTAAAGGAGGCCTGCGCTACGGCATTTGTACCTCTTTTGGGTATATTCTTAGATTTGGAGCTTTTGATGCTGGTCGTTTGCGATACATTGTATTCCATATTCATTATCGGATCTCCGTTGTTATCGGTGATTCTGAAACTTTGTGAATGGGTTACAATCTGCTCGCCATTGGCATTAGTCACAGGAATATCTTTGTATATTCCTTTTTTGTTATAAAAATCAGAAGCTTCCTGATACAGGTACTTTCTTGTTTGTTCGAGTTCGAGATTCTTTGATACTTGATATAAACTTCTACGCACAGCCTCATCAAATTGATCGTTTCTCATATTTAATGAGGCACGAAAATAATTGATTTGCAATGATAACAACCCGAAAAAGGTAACTGCCATTACAGCAGCGAGTAGCCAAATCGTAGATTTCTTCATTTCTTACACAAACTCCATAACTGCACTCAAGTGAGTGCATATCAATTATCTAATCTTACTTTTAACAAAGATAATCTATTTTTGTTTAACATTTTGCGAAAAAAAGAGAACTCTTTATTTTTTTTATTTTATTAGTTTTCTTAAATAAAAAGTAAGGTCTTTTTTCTGCTAAGATATTATATCTCTATTGGTTTGAATATCTGTGTGTTTGTTGTACACTAAGAGGTTCTATTCGGGCAGAGTAAAGCGAAGACTTATTCCGAAATTTGTATTTGATGTAGGATATGAAGATGTTGAAATTAGAGGTGAATTTACTATTCTGTCGAAATAGGCACGCATGATTAGTGCTTTGCTTAGACTATAATCTGCTGATATTTTTAAGGTAAGTATCGTTGTGCCCGATGTTGCTTCTGTAAATCCGTCTTCGATTTTTCGTATCAATGACTGGGTTGTGCGTCTGGATAGATCGGCATTGATAACCATATCATTACTGAATCCTGACTGTTTTTTCTTATTCCAGCCCATTATTTTATTGAATTCGATGATTCTGTATCCTAAGCCTACGATGAGGTCTTTTTGCAGGTTTTCGATAATCTGAAATGAGCTGATATTAAGATTTAGTGCTCTGGTATAGTTATAACGCGCCTTGATAATCAGGTTATTATTCATCGTTCCTTCAGCTCCGAACAAAGGATTAAATTGTTCTATGAGGCTGACAGCCGAAATATCATAACCGGATGATGGCACAGGCAGAGGGGTGTCGTCAAGAGATTTTATAAAGCCGAGTCCGTTACCGGCGTCAATCCAGCTGGAAAACGATCCATACGATCCTATACTGTATTGAGATGTATATGCATGGCTGAGAATCAGATTCTTGAATTTAGTCTTGAACCAAGGCAGAGTCGTAAGCCCATCGTATGTTATACGCCAATTTGGTAATAATGCCGATAGTGCAGGAAAAGGATTAAGTGAAACAGAACGTACATCTCGTCCAGTATAAGCAGCAAGGAATGCCGGAATAAGAACATCCGAAGAATTTTTATTGACAGGTTCTCCTATAGCCGAAAAGTAATCTTGATTTCCAAGTCCTGCTTGTGCAATGAATCCGGAGTTAGGGTAGGGTGTGCCATTGAATTTATTTTCCCACCGACGGGTAATGATGTCTCTGTTCTTACGGAACTTCTCAAATGCTTTGGAATAGTATCCGTTTCCTGAATTGCCACTGTCAAAGCTGGATGCTAATGATATGGTTGTTATTGTAAAGCTTCCACCCAAAGTTTTAAGGGTAGGGGCATCCGCATAGTATTGGTAGGATATGCGATCTGTTTTTTCTCGCAAAGCATTGAGTCTGATTTTTAGTCCTCTGGCTGGCTCCAGAGTTGCTTCCAATTCGAGCTTACGGGTCGAGTTATAAACTGCCGGCGATATATTATTTTCGTCTAACACCAGCCAATCGTTCCGTAATGCTCTGTTGAGGTATTCTTCTCCACCTTTCAATCCGAAAGCGAAATCAAGTCCCGGGGTTATGCCGTATTCGGTTCGTTTCTGTCCAAACATATCACCTATGCCCGGCCTGAATCCTTCTATGGCGGTTTCGTTACGAGCTGAATAATTGACCGAGAACGAGCGTACAGACATTAAACCTCTTGCAGCATATTCGGCAACTTTATATAATGTTGTTTCTTCGACTGCTCCTTTTTGCGCTATATTCAACTGTATGGTAGCAGTATCTTGCAACATGATTCGTATCGAATTGTCATCAATTCGTTTATATTTTACCTTGAATACCCGTCCGTCTCGTCTGGCGACAATATCGATCCGTTTTGTACTCAGGTTATGATTTACAACTGTTCCAGAATCGGGATTCAGCGTTATTTCCTGGCTGAAGCGTTTCAATCGTTCAGGTTTTGCCCTTTCCGGTCGTTGATTATTAGACCTGCGGTTGTTACTTCCGAACTTAGCATTGACCTTTCTTAGAAATGCCGATTTATTATATAAAGCAGTCAGATCGAATCTGTTATTTGAAGATAAGGTTATGTTATTGGTAATTATATTACCGATTTCTTCCGATTCGACAGTTGCCCCTCTGTCCCATGAATATTGACTGTCATAATTGGCAGATGAACTGATCCAGCTAAGGAATGGAATATTATTTAGAGGGAGGGTATAGGTAACCTTTGCCGTTTGCCTGTATGACAAAGGTCCGCTCTGATTTTTTATACTGTTAGAAACAGAATCGCGCCATACTTCGTATTCATCCCTATCCAGTCGTTTATATATCTGTAAATAGGGCTCATCTGCTATTTCGGCACGTGTACCGGTTTGTAAGCTGATTTTCAGGTTACGGAGTAAGTCCCAGTTGAGACTGAAGTCTCTGTCCCAATAAAAAGTCTGGCTCCATGTCATAAATTCAGAAGCCTTACTGTCTCCACCTAGGAGATAACTATCCAGATCCCTCGTAAGAGTTTCCGTGTTATAACGTGTTGTATATGAGTTGAACGAAATATTGCTCGGCAATAAATTAATACCCAGACTCTTTGGGTATTGAGCAAGCGGAGCTTTACTTTTTATGTTTTTGAAAGGCTCCCATGTCTTTACTCCCGGAGAATACGAATAGCTGAATGTCGTTTTCTGGTTCTTAGTTATGTCATATACCGTTGTCGGGTTTGTTATTTGGGTTTCGCTGTATGCATATCCGAAAGTGAAATTGGCTGGGTCATACGGCATCGGGTTCTTACTTTTGATATCGAATTTTACATTCGAAAAACTAAGGCTCTTGGTTACAGTCTTATCTTGCGCCAGATTCTTTATTGAATCTTTTTCAGCTTTAGTATCGACTAGATCCAATGATTCTTTAAGAGTTATATCTTGGTTCAGCGGATCGTATTTGGGAGTCGTTGTCTGATTTGAATATGAATAATAAAATGGTATTGACGCATTTATTTTTTCGGGGATGAAACGTCCCAGATCAAGGTTTGTTGCTATGGTATAAGTTGAATAATCATCACTTCTTCGTTCGTTAAGGCTTTGATCAATTGATCCGAATCCGATTGTTTCCTTCCTTCCCGTAAAACTGACAGACCCAATGTCTGACAGATTGATATTGAGATTACCCTGTGCTGCCCATCCTCCTTCTTCGTCAAAGTCGGTCATGCGTAATTCATTTACCCATATTTCCGCCGATTTAAGGGTTCTTGAATTGTTTCTGACACCTATCATCATGACCTGAATATCGGATAGTGATGGATTACCGATGATGCTAACTTTGTTTTGCTGATTATCTGGATCGTTTGTACTGTATAAGGTTGTGTACGAAACTTCCGATCCTGCTTTACGTTTTTCCTTATTTCTCTCCAGTTTCAGGTTGGTGAGTAATTTCAAAGGGAAGTCGAACATATTTTCTTTAGGCCATACGGTTTCCCTGTCATTATCGTTTTTATTGCTATATCTTCCCGGTGGAGTTATGGATAATGGTATTTCATATTCATAATAGTTATTTTTGTAGTCCGAACCTAAACGCAGGAATACAGTTATTTCATTTTGACCGATGTCTTGTCCGTCTGCCAATTCTTCGGCATGGGTAAACATTTGCAGCCTTTTATAGCGGCGCAGGTCATATACTGTATTTTTATATATAGCTCTGGCATCGGATGGTTCCAGATTGAGAACCTGTAAGGCTAATGCCTGCTCATTATCTTCTACCAATTGAGACTGATTAGAGTCTATTATGCGTTTCACCCCGGGAGGGACAACGTAGTTTACAGGAGTCTTGCTACTGTTCTCTTCTATATTTACAGCAGATACATTAATTGAACCCTGCCCCTGATTGATACCGTCCTGCAATGTTTGCGTATAGGTTCTCCACTCTCCCCGTACAAGATCGAGTGTTGCAAAGCGCAGATATGTTTCCTGCTTGAAATCAGTGACAAACATACGCATAAACCGAATGGTTTTGAATCCTTGTATGTTACCTACTTTCTTATTCCCGTTTTTGGTATTGTTATAATCACTCAGAGGGATTTTGAACTGATACCATTTGTTTGTAGACGGAGTACCATTTGAAAGAGTAACCGACACTTCCCGTATTTCTGAAATGTAATTAGAGCCGACATTCATGTTGTTCGGATCTAATTTTACTTTGTATTGATAATAATTATCGGATTCGTTCATTGTATAGTCCTGATTGAGGTCTTCAACATCAGGCACAGAGCTTGCGGCGGTCGAATAGCTTTCGTTGGTATTTGTAATAGTATTACCTTCCGTTCCGTTAAAGTATTTATAACGATCAAGGATGCTTGTTTTCTGTGCATCGTAATCGCTTCCCCTATAATAGTGATAGTTATCTCCTGATGGATCGTTCAAGGGAGAAAAGGGGTCTTGTTCCATTTTACTAATGGCTGATGACGACAGTTTCGATCTTAAATTGTTCAGATAAGTCACATAAGTGGGGAATTGCAATTCGTCGGCAGTACTTAAGCCATTTAACCCGACATCCTGACGTGCACGAGCTTCATTACTCAATGTATTATCAAAGGCATATGCGGTAGATTGACGGGTAGGGACACGTCCCCATTTTGTGGTTTCGTATTCGGTAGATAAAGGATCAGTTGGTAATCCGTTTTCGAAGAATTTTTTACCGTCTTTCAGAACATCTTCCGATATTTCTCCCAGATTAAAATACAGATCTCCGCCTGTGTTGTTGACATTATTTTTACCGTTTTCGACAAACGGGTCAAGCAACCAAAATTCGATATATTCGATATTACTGTTTTCGAAATTTGTATTATCCAGTTTACGGGTAATTCCTCCCCATCGGTTTTGAGGATTAAGAAGTTGTCCATCGCTGTTGAGGCTGACATCATCCAGATTGTAAGGACCTCTTTCGGTCGGATAAAACGAAAGATTGAGAGCTGTAAGGGTAGATGCTTCCGTTGATACGATGTCTTTACCCGGATAAATTTCTTTGATATTTATTTCCCTGACGAAAGGATTGTCTCGGTCTTCTTTGGTTATGTGAGAAGGTGTCCGTGATGTATTTCTGGTAAATAAGTTATCGATGTTAAACCATGCAAGTCGAGCCCTATTGTTGCCATAAGCTATATCGTTGGTTAGTTTCGATTCTTCAAACAGGGTAGGGGTCGAAGATAATTTCCATCCATAAGCATTGACTAACGATATACGGGTCTTGGCCGCTTCAAAATCATCAATATAGGAATATCCTCCCGAATATTGATTTTCATAATGCCCCGGTATCATCTGGGCAAATTCGGCATTCAAGGATATTTCGGATGGAGCTGTTGCATTGACAAATGGCAATTTGTCTATCAGATTGGTAAGCCATTGCGATTTTGTACGATAGGAGGTATTTAGTCCCCATACCGTATTTTTCAGTGCTTCTTCTCCAACTGACGATTTGTAGGTGAGAGGCTTCTCATACATATGCAATATGGTAGCTCCTACATTGAAATTCTTCGTGAAATCATAACTCAAATTCAAGCCCAGTAAGGTCTGCCGCTGCATACTGAATAACGATTGATCTTCGAGAGAAACGTTTATCGATGTGCCGGTATCTATGAGGCTTTGGTTAAGTATAGTAACTGTTCCTGCGATATAGTCGACCGAGTAATCTACATTTTCAGTTAAAACAGTCCCGTTTGCCGTTACTTTGACCGAACCTTTGGTTACATTCATCGCATTGAGACTGATTACCGAGCTGGAAGATGCCGATGCCCGAAACGATCCGCTTATTTTGAATTTATTTTTATCGGCGGTTTGTTGCGCAACAGTAAGTGTAGAATCGTACAATTCTTGGTATACATATTTCTTGGCAATGGCATCATTACCTATTTTCTTTCGAAGGTGTTCACCGAAGGGTTCTACAACCGGAAATATAACCCGACCTCTTTCGGCATTGATAGTGTATCCATCGAGGAAGTCAAAGATTCCATCGGGATTGGCATTATTTGATGCGTTGAGCCTGTCGAGGTTCATAACTCTCAGCAGCAGCTGATTTTTTATATTACCTTCGGGGATATAGTTTATGTATGTACCGACTGTATCACTTTGATAAGCGATATTCAGCCTGAATTTTTCTTTTTGTATTTGAATTGAACCGAGTTTATAAACGTTCTTCATCATTAAATCCCATGTATAGGACTGAGGATAAAGAGATACCGGTTTCAATAATTTGAGAAATAGCGATCCCGATTTAGCTGCGCTTCCTTCCTGGGACGGAATCTCACTGGCAAACTCCCCTATTTTATACGTCTCAGGTCCTTTGGTATATTCAAAAGCTACAGCCAATACCTGATCAGAAGCCAAGGCTGAGTTGAGTGATATATATCCCAGTTTAGTGTTAAGTGTATATTCTGAGGCGTCCAGTTTACGGGCATTCTCCAGTTTATCGAAATCCTGTCCGGTCTGTAAACCCGCTGCAGTCAGTATGGCATTTGCCTGATCTTTGTTACGGGCTGCACTATATGATGAGTTTATGGTGGAATATAAGTTATTGGCTCCATTGTAAGGAATATCTAATGTTCCTTGTTTATTCCATTTGCCGGTGTTGCCGATTTTGTTGTATTCTCCCATGTCGGCAAATGCTACAATATTGCGGGCATTATCCCAATTGCCTTGTTTGTTTGTTACCCACACTTCTATTTTAGTGATAAGTATCGGTGATTGGATATAAGGCAGTTTGCTCATCGCCTCATCGTAGTTATCCCGAAAATACTGAGATAGAAAGAAGTGTTGATTTTCGTCATACTCATCGGCTTTGAATTCGAAAGGAGTCGTTTGTACACCTCCCGAAGAACTCGCCGTTTGGCTTTGTGTTTCTTTTTGCGAGATAACCGTGTTAATCTTTAATTTGCCGAATTGAAGATCAGCACGAATACCAAATAATGAAGTTGCACCTGTTATCAATGAATTTGTAGTATTCATACTCACATTTCCGGCTTCTAGGTAACGGATTATTTCGTCCTCTTTGCCTTCGTATGCGAGCTTGGCTTTTTTTGAGTCGAAGTCGAAAGTGGCTTCCGTATCATAGTTCAGCCCAAAGTTTACTTTATCGCCGACGGATGCGTTGACATTGACCTGAATTTTCTCATCAAAGTCAAACATTGTCCGGTTTCTGTTCTTTTGAGAGAGAGTTGGGTTGTCGGTCGATGTATTCTTTAATCCCATAGATAGTTCAACGTATCCTTGTGTCTTGACTTGTACTCCTCCGGGACCAAAAATCCGTTCGAGCGCTCCGGCATTAACCTTTATATCTTTCAGAGAGAATGCTTCTTTTTCGTCCTTTTTATTAAAGGTCTCATCGTTTTTCTGTTTGAAATAACGAGACATTGATTCTTTGAGAGAATAGTCGAGGTATTGTTGCGGATTGAGGGTAAAAGGGGTCACCCATTCGTCATTATCTATTTTTGTCCGGAAAAGATATACATTGTGTTTGATATCATATTCGACTTGAGTCTGCACATTAGAAGGATCTTTCAGGTCAATAGGACTTTTTTTGATCAAATCGTTGTAATTCGTGATCTGTGTGTTCTTAACAGGATAGAGTGTACCCGTATCCTGAGGAGCGGTAAATTCTTCGGCGGGATAAGAAAAATCGCTCTCAGCCTTTTCCGATGTCGTCGAAAACAGACTGATTACACATATAAACAGTGATGTGATTAGAATAAAATATTTTATACTCTTATTCAATGATTCCCCGCTTTTATTTTTTTAGTAAATGAAAGTATCTAATGATACATTCTCAAGTTATAATAGGCTCAGGTTATTATACTTGCCAAAGCAATAAATAGGTCTGTGACCTTATCCTTAGTTATACGTATTGTTTCTTTACTCTAATGTCTGAAATAGTGATTGTATTCTTTTATACCGAGACGGAATATCTGATCGGCATTGGATAATTACTTACAATATTTTCAGTGCTGTTTTTATAATCTGTTCGATTGTACTGTCGGGCTTGTCTTTCAGAATTTTAGCTACGGCTTTTTGCGATGGAACCTGTGCGAATCCCAGCATAACCAATGCGGCAATAGCTTCGTTGGCAGCTTCGCTATTAATGCTTACATTACTGATCGCGTCTCCTGTAACTTTAATTTTGTCTTTCAGGTCTACGATTACCCGTTGAGCCGTTTTTAAGCCTATACCTTTTACTGTTTTTAGCATATCCGCATTTCCGGATGATATGACGAGTTCGAGTTCCGTAATGGTCATCGAAGACAAAATCATGCGTGCGGTACTTGCACCTATTCCAGAAACGCTTATAAGTAAGATGAATAAATCTCTCTCCTGTTTGTTGATAAATCCGAATAACTGATGAGCATCTTCTCTGATAGACTCATATATAAATAACTTTTCGGACTTTTTATGTTCTAACGCCGAATATGTATTTAAAGAAATATTTATAAAATATCCGATTCCGCTTGTTTCAATAGTGACAGAAGCGGGTGTCAGTTCAGCGATTTCGCCTTTTATATAATCAACCATATATTAAGATATGTATAAGTCTGTTAAATGAGGGCTAATATACTTAATCTTTGAATAATTATCCCTTAAAAAGTGGTTATATTCTTATTCCGGAACATGCAAAAGTAATGTTAATCCTGCTCTTTATCAAACCTGCACATCAGAAAGACCTCATATTAAAAAAAGATTTAAGGTTTTTATTAAATATTAAACGAACTAAGCATAATAAGTATTCACTTATTTTATCTATATGGAAAGAGGTTTTTGAAATCAATTATCAGTCAGCAGTTAACATAGTGAAAATTAGACTGACGGGTAAAAAGGGAACAATAAAAAAATGCATTTTCGGTGTGACTTTTGTTACCTTTTGAGGATATTTCGTAAGGGTCATAATTATACCTCAGGATTTGAAACATCGGGCGAGATATTTTTCGCTCCTACGGTCAGGATAGGTTTCACTGGTGAAAGGTGGCAGTAGATAAATCATCAGGTCATTGAGGAAAAGACGGAGACATCTGAAGTAAAACTAAGAGTTACTTTTGTTCCCTTTTTATAAATATATAGTGGATGATTGATCTCTCTATTTGCAGTTTAAAAGAAAAAAAGAGACCTTTGTGCAAAAGTGGTATGCTTTTTGATTTGTATTCATTAATTCATATTTGTTTTTTTATGAAAAAAAGCTTTATCTTAATTTTATTATTATCAATTATGACAGTAAATATACAAGCTCAAAATCCATTTTTCTCCGAATATAAAACACCTCATGGTACACCTCCTTTTGATTTGATCAAAAACGAGCATTATGAGCCGGCATTCGAGAAAGGGATGAAAGAGCAGAATGTAGAAATTGACCAGATTATAAATAATCCTGAGATCCCGACATTTGCCAATACTATTGAGGCATACGAAGAATCAGGAGAGTTATTATCAAGAGTAAGCTCTGTATTTTTTAATCTGCTGAGTGCAGAGAGTGATGACGAAATGATGGAGATATCTCAGCGTATGTCTCCCAAGTTATCTGATCATGGTAATAACATCAGCTTAAATGAGAAATTGTTTGCGAAAGTAAAAGCTGTATATGATAAGAGGAATGATTCGGGGTTGACTCCTGAACAAATTCGTCTCACCGAAAAAATTTACGAGGGATTCGAGAACAGAGGGGTAACTTTATCTGCAAAAGATAAGGAAACGTATAAGGCTTTGTCTTCAGAATTAAGTAAGCTGACATTAAATTTCGGACAGAATGCATTGAAAGAAAGCAATAAGTTTGAAATGTTATTGACAGACGAGGCTGATTTGGATGGATTACCTCAAAGCGTGCGTGACGCAGCTGTGGCTAAAGCTAAAGGAAAAGGCAAAGAAGGATGGATGTTCGACCTTTCTGCTCCCAGTTATATTGCCTTTATGAAGTATTCGAAGAGACGTGATCTTCGTGAAAAATTATATATGGCATATAACACCAAATGTGTAGCCGGCGGGGAATTTGACAATCAAGAAAATGTACGTCAAATAGCCAATACCCGTTTAAAGATAGCTCAACTGTTAGGTTATCCCGATTATGCGACATTTACTCTTCGTAATAAGATGGCTAAGAACAAGGATGGTGTAAATAACCTGTTGAATAACCTGTATGATGCTTTTGAAGAGAGGGCAAAAGAAGATGTTGCTGATGTACAGAAATTCGCTTCGAAATACGAAGGAAAGGATATAACACTTCAACCTTGGGATTGGGCTTACTATTCCGAAAAATTACAGGATGATAAATATGATCTGAATGACGAAATGGTTCGTCCATATTTCGAACTTGAAAATGTAAAGAAAGGTGTATTCGGACTAGCTACAGACCTATATGGTGTCACATTTAAAAAGAATACGGATATTCCGGTATATCAACCAGAAGTTGAGGCTTTTGATGTTTTCGATGAAAAAGGTCAGTATATAGCTGTTCTTTTTACTGATTTTCATCCTCGTGCCGGAAAACGTCAGGGTGCATGGATGACAGAGTATAAAGGTCAATATACCGAAAACGGTAAAGATTCACGTCCTCATGTATCTATCGTGATGAATTTTACTCGTCCAACCGAAACAGAGCCGGCTTTATTGAATTTTGATGAAGTTGAGACATTCTTGCATGAGTTTGGTCATGCTCTTCACGGAATGCTTACATCATGTAACTACGAAACACTTTCAGGAACTAATGTTGCCCGTGATTTTGTGGAGCTTCCGTCTCAGGTAATGGAAAACTGGCTGACAGAGAAAGAGTACTTAGATCGTTTTGCGAAACATTATAAAACAGGAGAGGCTATTCCTGCCGCATTGGTTCAAAAACTTGTAGATGCTTCTAATTTCAATGCCGGATATTTGTGCTACCGTCAGTTGTCATTCGGATATCTGGATATGGCATGGCATACATTGCAGACTCCTTACGAAGGAGATGTAAAAGACTTCGAGCGTAAAGCAATGGCTGGAACAGCTTTACTTCCTGTTGCTGATGGCGCGAATATGTCAGCTTCATTCGGTCATATATTCTCAGGAGGTTATGCAGCCGGATATTACAGTTACAAATGGTCTGAAGTATTGGATGCTGACGCATTTGCAGCATTCAAAGAAAATGGAATCTTTAATAAAGAGACAGCCGAATCGTTCCGCAAGAATGTATTGGAGAAAGGTAATACCGAAGATCCGATGGAGCTGTATGTGAAGTTTAGAGGACATGAACCTACTATCGATGCTCTATTGGAAAGAAGCGGGGTGAAGAAAAAACAAACACCTCCCGATGCTAAAAAAGTAGTTGATAGTGTAGACAAGGATAAGAACAAGTAATTAATAGCAAAAAAGCCTCAGGAATTTCCTGAGGCTTTTTTCGTTACCTCTGTGGGGGGATTTTATCCGGATAAGGATCCCACGCTCTTATTTTGATAATCATTTGCTGTATGTCGTTTTGAAGGGAATATGGGACTTTCCTGTTTATTGTAGCCATATACAAACGGTCAAGAATCTGAGTGAGTTCGTCAGGTACAGAGCCTTGGTCGGGAGACCAGAGAGACCGGACGATAACTTCGCCGTCTTTATCGGTTGCAGACAGATAATAGGTGACTCCATCAAGTCCTTCGGGTATAATCTTGCTCATCTTTGCCAGAGTTTCAGAGAAAAGGCTTTCTATTGCAGAGTATAATTTTTGATCAATAATCAAAGAATCGGTTGCAACGTCTTTTTCACTAAGAGATATTCCATGTCTATTATCTTTTTTGCGATTCGCATAATCAGGCAATGTTTTAGATAACAGGAAATAACTCTCCTTTTCTGTTTTTTCTAAAGATAAGGAGTGGGGTTTGTCCCAGCTTGGCAGTACCGTATATCTGGCGACTGGCTTTTCGCTTAATCCTTTATGAATAAGTTGTAATGTCGGATAATAAACATCATCGGGATCATTGGGATATGAATCTTCGCATCTTCCTATAATCATTGTAATATCGAGATTCTTTTGATTTTCTACATGAACTATGTTTTCCATATATCCTTATATATCTAAAAGAGAGGGTGTCTCCTGGAGATGCAGATATAATGTAATGCCCATCTATATCGGAATAAGTGTGTTTATTATTGGTTCTGTTTACGACAGTAACTCTGACCATTGCTTCTTTAAAATAATCGGTTATTATTCCCGATATTTCAGTCTTGGCTTGTTGTCCTTTTTTGTCCGATCCAAAAAGAGATAAACTGAATCCTGATAATAGAGTCAGAGCTATTAAGCTCCCAAAATGTGTTGTTTTCATTGTTCTCTAATTTAAAGTTTGTGACGGAAGCTTATATCAGCTAGTTAATACGTGAAATAGACTTCACCCCACGTACCGTTCTCAGTTTCTTCATTAAACTGTCCAATGTATTTGTGTCTTGTAATGTAACCGAAAGATTTCCCTGAAAAAGTCCATCATTAGATTCTATGCTGATGGAACGCAGGTTAGTACCAGACTCTTTCGATATTATGGAGGTCAGATTCGTAACAATACCAATATCGTCTGTACCTACTACTCGAAGTACAATGGTATATGTGGAGCCTGATTTTCCAGACCATCTGGCAGGAATTACACGGTATGCAAAGCGAGAGAACATATCGTGGGCATTGGGGCAATTAGTTCGGTGTATTTTGATCCCTTGTGAAGAAACAAACCCGAAAATTTCATCCCCATAAATAGGATTACAGCATTTAGCCAACGTATAATCTATTCCCCTTAAATCTTTGTCGAGAATCAGTTCGTCTGTTCCATTTTCCGAACGTTGTTCGGTTTTAGAAGACTGGATAATGTACTCTTCTGCACTGACAGCTTCATGCTTGTCGTGTATTTCGGCTTCACGCTTCTCCAGATCCAGATATTGGTCTATAACTGTATTGACATCAAGAGTTTCCTGAGCTATTTTAATGTAAAAGTCGGTGACTGTTTTAAATCCGAGTTTTTTTATCAGCCGCATCATAACTCCTTCGTCTTCATCAATCTTGCGATTCTTGAAACGGCGTTTTAATTGTTCTTTGGCAAATTCGACTTGTTTGTTCGCTTCTTCTTTGAGTTTCTGACGTATCTTATTTTTAGCCTTCGATGTGGTTACAATGTTTAACCAGTCTTGTTTAGGTGTCTGGTTTGGGGATGTCATAATCTCGATCTGATCGCCGCTGTTGAGTTTGTGGCGGATAGATACATTCTTTCCATTGACCTTACCTGACATACAGGTTGACCCTATTTTGGAGTGTATGGAGAAAGCAAAGTCCAGAACAGTAGCTCCTTTCGGTAATTTATGAAGGTCTCCTTTCGGGGTGAAGACATATATCTCTTCATCATATATATCCAGTTTGAAGTCTTCCAACTTTTCATTGGATGCAACACCTTTGCTCTCTAATGTTTCGCGTAGAGTAGTAAGCCAGTCATCGACATTACTTTCGCTCTTAACTCCTTTGTATTTCCAGTGAGCAGCAAGTCCCCGTTCGGCAATTTCATCCATGCGGCGGGTTCTGATCTGTACCTCTACCCAACGGGATTGAGGTCCCATTACGGTAATGTGGAGTGATTCATAACCATTGCTTTTAGGAATGGACAGCCAGTCTTTGAGCCGTTTGGGGTTCGGCTGGTATAAATCGGTAATGATTGAATATACCTGCCAGCATTCAGCTTTCTCTTTAGGAAGTGGAGAGTCCAGAATAATGCGGATTGCGAATAAGTCATATATTGATTCAAATTCGACTTTCTGTTTCTTCAGTTTATTATTAATGGAGAATATGGACTTGGTACGCCCTTTCATGTCGTACTTCAATCCGGTTTCCTTCAGTTTTTCCTGTATCGGAGCGATAAATTCTTCGATATATTTATCACGGGCAGCTTTACTTTCGCTTAGTTTAGCTGATATATAATCGTATGTGCTTCTGTCGATATATTTCAGATATAAATCTTCCATTTCCGACTTGATATTATACAGACCCAGCTTATGTGCCAAAGGTATATATATGTATGATGCTTCTATTGACAGTTTCAGGCGTTCGGCTTCATCTGTCTCATAAGCTGTACGCATTAAAAACAGCCTGTTGGCTATCATGATGAGTATAACACGCATATCTTCGGCGAAAGATAATAGTAGTTTTATGAAATTTTCGGATTCTAATGTTGTCTGGTTTGCTTCCAGATCATTGACCTTGGTCAGTCCTTTTACTATATCCGCAACTTCTTTGTCGAACTTCTTCTCGATCTGCTCTATTGAGAGTAGATTGTTCATTACCGGTCGATACAGAATATTGGCTATAACCGATGCTTTTTTTAGTCCGATTTCATTAATGACAATCTGGACTGTATTCAGAACGATTATCAGGAAGTAATACTTATTATCACCTTTTTTATATATTCCCTGTGTTATACCGTCTTTAATGATGTTTCTTAAAAAACGGTCTTCTTCTTGAGTTATTTGAAGATCTCCGGATTTGGCAGACAACAGGTTCATTAAAGATTTTAACTCATCTTCCAACGCTATTTCATTCTTCATCGCTTGTGCCTGTTTTACTAAAATTACCTAAATTAAGGTCATAGACCTTCTATGAATATTTTACAGGCTTATACAAGAAAGCCCGTACAATCAAAGATGTATTTACTGAGAAATGTTTCAAATGTAAAAATACAGATTTTAAGAGTAAAAATACATTAGAAAAATGCTTTTATTTTTTATTCACTATTTTATAATTCATTTTGCAACTTTTGATCTTGGAACATTTGTATCTTTGCATTAAAGAAAAGATGATATATATGGAAATAGATAAAATAAAAAAAATAGAGAAGAATAAGGGTTTTAAACGATCTTTCTTCAGTAAATTAGTATGGCGAAAATATGCACTGGTGCCTCCGGCATTGGTGTTATTTGTCTCTTTATTTGGTGTTGTCTACATGTATAATACAGATAGGCTTTTATCGTATTATTGTCTGCCGTTTATCGTGCTGTTGCTGATTTCTACCATTTGGTTTAAATCCACCCGTAAATATCTGATAAATCAGGATGTTGAAAATTCTCAGGATTTTGTATTATGTCTGGTGTTGCCTCTGTTTAAAAAGCGAAATAAACAGTTTTATCTATTCAATACCGGAGCTAACCGTTTTAATAAATTCTTTTTGGAAAAAGCAAAGTCAGATATTCTGGAAGATAAAGAACAATATGATACAGTATTGAGAACCCTTAAGAAAAATACTTTCGTGAGATTAGATGATGAAGATGTTTGCATTACTTCCGACCTTAAATTCAATAAAGGTTTTTTAGCCTTCAAAGTAAAGCACGATGACAGCAAGTTTCTCGCATACTATGGAGAAAGTAAAATAAAGGCTGTTTCATCAAAGGAAATAATGAGTTTTTTGTGATGATTTTTAGAATTTGACTGTTTTATTACAAATTTTCGCCAAAATATTATGTTTTTCTTATTATAACTTATAACTTTGTGCCAATTGAACTCGGGATATTTTTTTATAATATGCAAAAAATTAGCAACATAATACTAAAAGGTGTATTAGCTGTCTCTTTGATGATTACAATACCTTCGTTTGCACAAGGTACACCTACTAGCTTTCTTCCGATGGAAGATGCCTTATCCGCCGCGCGAAATAATTCAGGAACACAATTTAATAATGTTAAGCCTTATCGGCAATCTTTTAATTTAGGAAGTCAACGTCTTCAAAAGACCAGTTATGTGAACTTTACTACAACCGATATTTGTGCGTTTATATTATTAGCTGGTATATATGTGATGTTTGTGCGAAGAAATTCTAAATCAAGAAATGCTTCATTTTAGTGTATATTCTATAATTTATATAAAAAATAAGAGGGAAACTGAATATTCAGTTTCCCTCTTATTTTTTTGCATAGATCTTTTACTTTTTAGTCTTATATTTTCTTATTTTTGTGAAGAAAGCTGACTTTCAAAAGAAAGAGGTTTACTACTTTATTTAACAATATATATATCATTTAATTAGAGTCCTATGCGAAATTATTTCACGGATCAAGATAAAATTCAGTTAGATAGTAAAGGTATATCTGTCGAGGAAGTTGAAAGACAGATTACTTGTTTTGAAAAAGGCTTTCCCTTTTTAGAGATCACAAGTATTGCTACAGTTGATAAAGGTATTTTCCGATTAAATGATGTGTTGATAGCCGAATTGGTAAGGCTTTGGAATGAGTATTGTTGCGGGAATTACAAAGTTGTGAAATTTGTTCCAGCTTCAGGTGCAGCCAGTCGGATGTTTAAAGATGTTTTCTCTTTTTTAGAGGGAGAAGATAAATTACCGGAATCTGGATTTATGAGAATCTTTTTTGATAACATCAATAAATTTGCATTTTACAATGACCTAGATGCTAAGTGTCAGTCTAATTTTAATAAAAACGTAGAAGGGCTGCTTGTTGGCGGAGATTATAAAGCTATGGTTGAGGCTTTACTTGGTGCAGATGGTCTGAATTATGGTAATTTACCCAAAGGGTTGCTTAAATTTCATGCGTATTCAGAAGGTAGCAGGACTCCCGTCGAAGAGCACCTTGAGGAAGGGAATTTATATGCAAAGACAGGCGGGAAATCTGTGAATATTCATTTAACGGTATCTCCAGAACATAGAGCCTTATTTGAGGCTCTGGTCGCATCTGTGAAACCTTTATATGAGAAAAAGCACGGAGTGGTGTTGAGTATTAACTTTAGTGAGCAGAAATCACAAACAGATACTCTGGCCGTAAATGAAGATAATACACCATTTAGAGAAGATGGTAAATTGTTATTTCGTCCTGGAGGGCATGGGGCATTGATAGAAAACCTGAATGATTTGGATGCAGATGTTGTATTTGTTAAAAATATAGATAATGTTGTTCCTGATCGCTTAAAAGGTGACGAATGTTTATATAAACAGGCTTTGGCCGGATATCTTATAAAGGTACAGACGCAATGTTTTGAATATCTGAAGTTGCTGGATTCTGGAGAGTATACAAGAGAAGACTTGTTAGGCATTTTGCATTTCTTGCAAGATGTGATAAATGTGAAAAATCCTGACACAAAATATCTTGAAGATGCAGAGCTTGTTTTGTATTTGAAGTCTAAATTGAATCGGCCTGTGCGAGTATGCGGAATGGTTAGGAATATTGGAGAGCCGGGTGGAGGTCCTTTCTTTGCAGTCAATAAAGATAAGACAGTATCTCTTCAAATATTGGAAAGTTCTCAGATTGATTTGGATAATTCTGAAAAGAAAGCAATGTTCGAATCCGGAACACATTTTAATCCTGTTGATTTGGTTTGTGGCTTGAAGAACTATAAGGGAGATAAATTTGATCTGAGAAAATACATAGATTTGGATACCGGTTTCATTAGCAAGAAATCTAAGAGCGGTAAAAATCTGAAAGCATTGGAATTGCCAGGGTTATGGAATGGTGCAATGTCTGATTGGAACACCATTTTTGTGGAAGTGCCATTGTCTACATTTAATCCTGTGAAAACCGTAAATGATTTATTAAGGAAAGAGCATCAGCAAGCCTAAAGAGTTTGCTGAATTCTTTTTATGTTAATTTTTTTTTGTTTAAATATATAAAATTACCTACCTTTGGGCATTAATTTTAAAGTGTAACAGAACAACTTTAGATGAGTAAAGTAGCTTTAATAACAGGGATAACCGGTCAAGACGGTGCGTATTTGTCTGATTATTTGATTAAAAAGGGATATACAGTACATGGTATAAAGAGAAGATCCTCTTTGTTTAATACAGAGCGTATCGATCATTTATATCAAGATCCCCACGAAGAACATCGAAATCTTATTCTCCATTATGGAGATATGACTGATAGTATGAATTTAACTCGTATTGTCGGAGAAGTACAGCCTGATGAGATTTATAATCTCGCAGCAATGAGTCATGTAAAAGTGAGTTTTGATACTCCTGAGTATACGGCGAATGCTGACGGTATTGGAACGTTGAGACTGCTCGAAGCTATACGATTGCTAGGTTTAGTTGATAAAACCAGGATTTATCAGGCTTCTACATCTGAATTGTATGGCTTGGTACAAGAGATTCCTCAAAAAGAAACTACTCCATTTTATCCTCGTAGCCCTTATGCTGTTGCTAAATTATATTCCTATTGGATTACAGTAAACTATAGGGAAGCTTATGGGATTCATGCGAGCAATGGTATTTTGTTTAATCACGAATCTCCTTTAAGAGGCGAGACTTTTGTTACAAGAAAGGTAACAAGGGCTGTGTCTCGAATTGTATTGGGCTTGCAGAATAAGGTATACATGGGGAATTTGTCCAGTAAGCGAGATTGGGGACATGCCAAAGATTATGTCAAGGCTATGTATCTTATATTGCAACAAGACAAAGCTGATGATTACGTAATTTCTACGGGGGTAACCACTACTATTCGCGATTTTATTAAAATGTCTTTCTCTGAAGTTGGAGTTGCTGTTGAATTCAAAGGAGAAGGTGAAAAGGAAGAAGGATTTATCTCTGCAATAGAAAACGAAGATCTTTTCGTGAAAAGAGTAGGTGCTGAGTATCTGGATGCTTTAAAAGGTCGAATCGGGGATGTTGTTGTTGGTGTTGATCCTGCGTATTTCAGACCGACAGAAGTTGATATCCTTATAGGAGATAACACTAAGGCTCGAACCAAATTGGGATGGGAACCATCTTATGATCTTAAAGGTTTATGCGAAGATATGATGGTTAACGATATCCTTTTGATGAAGAAAGAAGAGTTCCTCAGAAAAGGAGGTTATAAGATTTTGAATTATTTTGAATGAAATGATCGATAAATCATCTAAAATATATATAGCCGGACACAACGGTTTAGTAGGATCTGCAATATTAAAAAACTTAAGAGAAAGAGGATACACTAACTTTTTGTTAAGAACTCATTCAGAACTGGACCTGACTAATCAATTGGCTGTTTCTTCTTTTTTTGCAAAAGAAAAGCCTGATTACGTTATTGTTGCAGCGGCTAAAGTTGGTGGAATTGTAGCTAATAACATATACAGAGCCGACTTCATATACGAAAATATAATGATTCAAAGTAATATTATTCATCAATCATTTGTGAATAATGTGAAAAAAGTTGTATTTTTGGGCAGTACATGTATTTATCCAAAGGAAGCTCCACAGCCAATGAGTGAAGATGTTTTGCTTTCTTCTCCATTGGAATACACAAATGAGCCTTATGCAATAGCAAAGATTACAGGGATAAAAATGTGTGAAAGCTATAATATACAATATGGGACTAACTATTTATCTATAATGCCTACAAACTTGTATGGCCCTAATGATAATTTTGATCTGGAAAAGTCTCATGTCTTACCTGCAATGATTCGTAAGATTCATTTAGGTAAGTGTTTGTCCGATGGAGATTGGCAGACGATAAGACAAGATTTGAATTTACGTCCGATTGAAAAAGTAACAGGAGGTAATACAGATAGTGAAATCTTGTCTGTTTTGAATAAGTATGGTATAACATTGAACGATTCAAACGAGGTTCAGGTTGAATTATGGGGAACCGGAACTCCTTTGAGAGAGTTTCTGTGGAGTGAAGATATGGCAGATGCTACAGTTCACATAATGGAATCGGTGAACTTTTTAGATTTGGTAAATGTTATAAATAGTAAAGAAATTCGAAATACACATATAAATGTTGGTACAGGAAAAGAGATCTCTATAAAAGATTTAGCTTTATTGATTAAAGAGAAAGTAGGTTTTAAAGGTCAGTTGTGGTTCAACTCCGATAAACCGGATGGAACTATGAGAAAGTTAACTGATGTATCGAAATTGAACTCTTTAGGATGGAAGTATAAAATAGATATTAACCAAGGGATTTCTCTCATGTATGAATGGTATAGAAAATACAATTTGAATAAATAACTGTTTAACTATAATTAATTGATTATGAAAAAGGTAAGTCTACTCATGTGTTTAGCTCTTGCTGGAGTATCTGCTACTGCTCAAGAAAGCGGTGTAAGTGCTGAAGCAGGAAGAAAAGCAACTTTCGCTCGTAACGGATTCTGGGATAACTGGTTTGTCGGTGCAGGTGCAGGTGCTAGTGCATATATTGGTCCTTCTGACCAACATGCAAGTTTTTTGGATCGTTTAACTGTTAATCCTCAGGTTTTTGTAGGGAAATGGTTTAATCCATACTTAGGAGCAAGAGGCGTTATCCAAGGTGGTAAATTACACACTTTTAATGGCAATGAAGCTCAACAAATGTTTAGTACAACATACTTCAATGCTCATGCTGATGTAATGTTCAATGCTACTAACTATTTCCGCAAATATAACGAAAGCCGTGTATATAACTTCATACCTACTGTAGGTGTGGGTTGGGCTCACGGTGACTGGAACGATAAACTGTTGAAGAAAAAAGGCCCTGATGCTGTAACTTTCAATGCAAGTTTGTTGAATACTTTCAGAATCACTGAAAGACTTTCTTTCTATGCTGAAGTAGGTGGTGCTCTGATCACTAACGATTTCGATAAAGGACCTAAAGGCTCAAAACGTTGGAATGGTATTCTGACAGGTGCTGCTGGTCTTACTTTGAAGGTAGGTAAAGTTGGCTTTAGCGAAGCTGTATTGATGGATCAAGGTTTAATCAATGATTTGAATGGTCAAATCAATAGCTTGAAAGCTGAAAACGATAGATTGAGAAATCAAAAACCAGCTCCGGCTCCAGCTCCGGCTCCATGTCCTCCAGCTCCAGCTCCAGTTGTTGAAAAGAGCTATGTTCCTAATGTTGTATTCTTCCGTATCGGTAGCGCTGTTATTGATAATAACCAAGCTATCAGTATCTACAATACAGCAGAATATCTGAAAGCTAATCCTAACGCTAAAGTTAAGATTGTTGGTTACGCTGACAAAAAGACAGGTACAGCAGCATTCAACATGAAACTTTCAGAAAAACGTGCAAAAACAGTTGCTAAAGCTCTTATTGAAAAATACAATATCAGCAGTAGCCGTGTTTCTACTGAATGGAAAGGTTCTACAGAACAACCATACAAAGAAAATGCATGGAACCGTGTTGCAATATTTTTTGCTGAATAATACGATTCAAAATAGATATGAAAAAGAGTTACCAATTTTGGTAACTCTTTTTTTCTTTAGTTTTGTTTTATTCTATACAAAAAAGGAAGACATTCTTGAGCGTCTTCCTTTTTTATTAATGAGAGAAATTAGTGTCTCTTATATTCTAGGTTATTAATTATTCTGAATAAGCGCTTCACGTTTCAATACTCTGATCTGCATGAGGAATAGGCATAGAGTTGTAATTGTCGCTAAAAAATCGGCGATGGGGATGGATAACCACACTCCATTTAATCCAATGTGCATTGGCAATATATATAAAGCAGGAACTAAGAATAATACTTGGCGTGTTAAACTTAGAAGTATTGATTTGCCGGCTTGTCCTATACACTGAAAGAAGTTTGTAACAACGACTTGAAACCCGACTAAAGGAAAACAAATGACAAGTAATCTTAAAGCGTTAACGGAATCCTCTGCTAATATTGGTCCCGGATTAAAAAAGCTGACAAATATCTGAGGAAAGAAAAATCCTAGAATAAACCCAAATGTTGTGATTCCGATCCCGATCTTGATTGTATATACAACGGCTTCCTTTACTCTGTTGTAGTTTTTTGCTCCATAGTTATAACCTACAATGGGCTGCATTCCTTGTGTTAGCCCGATAACAACCATAACAATCAGCATTAATAGAGTATTTGCTATTGTATATGCTCCGATAGCCATATCTCCCGCATGGATGTCGTCTCCTGTTGTTTTTCTCAATTGGGAGATTATAAAGAAGATAACAGCAGAAGCAGCTAGCTGCATTAGAAAAGGAGATAATCCGATTGATGTAATTGACCAGACTATATCTTTGGGCAGTTTGAAATTTTTTAAACGAATCTTAATGAAGCTTTTCGGATTTACGAAGTGCTCCATCACAAATACGAATCCGATTACCATGGCTATAAATGTGGCTGTTGCAGCACCTTTTATACCCCAGCCAAGAACATGTATGAAAATCGGAGCAAGTATAATATTCGCAAAAACACTAATAAGCATTGTTATCATTGCTTTTTTAGGGTACCCCGATGCTCTCATCATATTGTTAAAATTGAAACAAAGTGATAAGAATAAATTACCGGGAAGAAAAATCTGCAAGAAGTCACGTGCATACGGTAGTGTGACATCACTGGCTCCTGCATATCTGAGTACCGGTTCAAGGAATAATAATAATCCTAATATGACTAGTCCACTTAGTATTAGTGTCATTAGGAAAGAGGTTCCTGCGATTTTCTCGGCAGTGATTATATCTTTTTTACCAAGATAAATAGATATCCGGCTGGCAGATCCTGCCCCAACCAGCATTCCCACTGCAGCTGTAATATTCATAATAGGGAGTACCAGCCCTAAAGCTGAGATTGCGTCATCTCCAACCCATAGCCCGATAAACACACGGTCTATAACATTGTAAAGTGAATTTACCATTGTTCCGACAATAGCAGGTAACGCATATTGCCATAGAAGACGAGATATTTGTTTATTCTCAAGTTCTTCGATATTCGCAACGTGTTGCATCGATAATTTTATTAAATAGAGTGAAGAGCATGTATTAAATAAAGACGATTGTTGCTCCTTATAAATCGTCTTGAATTTATGCTTTATGAGCAAATTGATTTTTTAATGCAGATTCTGAATGTTATTTACAGATAATGAAAAAAAATGATAAAAAAAAGATTTGACTTTGTGATTATTTTGATCATATTGCGACTTATTTGAATAAACTTTATCCAACTCTTTAGCTATCTAATCAGACACTAATGCAAATGTACAATTTATTTGTATAATGTATAGGGTGTGGACTTTAGTAACTACTTGGATTCAACACAAATTTTTTGAGTATCAGGAACTAAAAAATACATCAATGAAAATTATCAACTTATTTTATCTAATATTCTTATTATGTCCTATAACAATGTATTCTCAGAATGCACCAGGAGGGAAAATAACGATAAAAGGTACTGTTGTAGACTCTCTGACAAATGAAGTTGTTCCGTATGCAACGCTGCGAATAACAACAAAAGATAGACCGGACGTTTTAGAAAAAGCAGCAGCTACCGATGATAACGGAAAGTTTAGCCTGACTCTGAATAAGAGGGGCGATTTTGTAATGAACATACAATATTTAGGGAAGGATCCGTTGTCTCGTTCCTTTACAATAAAGAATGAAAACTTGTTGGATTTTGGCAAAGTTTTATTGAAAAACAGTAAAACAACCTTGTCTGAGGTCGTTGTTTCTGCACAAAGACCATTAGTAAAAGTTGATCTTGACAAAATAACTTATAGTTTGGAGGATGATCCGGACTCGAAGACCAGTACCCTTATGGATATGTTGAAGAAAGTACCAATGATTACTGTGGATGCAGAAGATAAAATTGAATTGAAAGGCTCAAGCAGTTATAAAATATATATGGACGGTAAACCTTCAAGCATGTTGGCAAATAATCCTAAAGATATATTAAAGAGTATGCCTGCCAGTTCTATAAAAAATATAGAAGTAATAACCGATCCAGGTCCCAAATACGATGCGGAAGGGCTTGCCGGTATAATTAATATTATTACCAATAAACAATCGTCTTTGGGTGGATATACAGCTACTGTGAACAGCCGTGTCGATACGCGAGGAGGTTATGGTCTCGGGGCTTTTTTAACTATGAAGAAAGGAAAAATAGGGTTCACTGGTAATTATAATTATTATAATTATAAAAGCCCATGGGCTGACGGTGCTCATTCGTCCCGCGAAAATTTTCAGTCTGAAAATCGTCGTTTTATGGAATCAAGCGGTCGGAGTAAGTTTACCGGTGATGGTCAATATGGAGGAGGAGAATTTAGCTATGAAATAGATACGTTAAGTCTTATAAATGCAGGGTTTAATAAATATGGGGGGGATGGAACTTCACGATCGAGAGGAAATGTATTATTCTCAGATGAGAATCACATTCCTAAACAAGAATATAATCAGGCTACTGATACAAAATATACTTATGGGACAACAAGCTTCAACATAGATTACCAGCGGATATCAGCAAAAAATAAAAACCGAATTACTACAGTTTCTTATCGCTTCGAATCCTCTCCAAATGATTGGGCTTCTAATGTGGAAACTAAGAATGTACTTAATTATTTGGATTCGAGGTTTAATCAAAATTCCGATGGCTCGACTAAAGAACATACATTTCAATTGGATTATACAACTCCCTTTGCTAAGATTCATACATTGGAAGCTGGGTTAAAGTATATCATCAGACTAAGTGAGAGTAATAGTGGCAGAGAGAATTTCGATTTTATAACAGGTACATGGAAGAAAGTCCCGGAATCTGAAAATGATAAATTCAAGCATAGACAAGATATTTATTCTGCATATTTAGGATATAGTGTCAAACTGAAGAAATGGAGTTTTAAAACAGGATTACGTTATGAAGGAACAAGCCTTGATGCAAAATTCCCTATAAGCTCTGACCGTAATTTTAAAACAGATTATTCAGATATTGTACCTTCTGCAACTGTTTCTTATCAACTCAAACCTGCCCAAAACTTACGTTTGGGATATAATATGCGTATATCCAGACCTGGAATATGGCAGTTGAACCCATATCCCAATCAAACAGATACAAACTATATATCGTATGGTAACCCTAATTTGGATGCTGTTAAGTCACATAATTTGAGCTTAAATTATAGTTTCTTTAGTGCTAAATTCAATTTAAACTCTAGCTTATCTTATGATATAGTGAATAATTCGATAGAGAATATTACAGAAATTAATGACAAAGTGGTCAGTCAAACTTATGCTAATGTTGGAAAAAGAAGAGAAGTTTCATTTTTCAATTATGTGAGTTGGTCTCTGTCTTCTAAAATGAGACTAACAGTTAATGCTTCTATGTCGTATCTGGATATTAGAGGTAATGCTTCTGCGGATGAATGGATGGGAAATCATGGATTTAGCGGTCGTTTGTTTACTAATCTGCAATATACTTTGCCTAAAGATTTCAAATTATCAGCAGGGTTTGGAGGTATGTCTAAGAATTATACATTATTGGGCACAAGAGGTGGTTTCTCTTTTCATAGTTTCAGCTTAGCAAAAAGCTTTTTGTCGGATAAATTGACATTTAATGTAGCAGCAGTTAATCCATTTCAAAAAGAGCTTAAATTTAAATCGAAAGAGAGAACCCGTGATTATGTATTTGAAAATGTTGGCATAAATAAAAATCAATCGGTTAATTTCTCTGTTTCATATCGTTTTGGTGAAATGAAATCTCAGATAAAGAAAGCCTTGCGATCTATCAATAATGACGATGCTATGAGTGGCGGCGGAGCTTCTAATGCCAGTGGCGGCGGACAGCAGCCTACGGGTAATTAATTATATTTTCAACTATATATTGAGGTGTATCTTTTATAGATGCACCTCTTTTATTTTTTACTCAATGTAACTAGGGTAATCTTTCTCTTAAAAAATTGACTTTGTCAAACAATATATATCAACGACTGTTAAATAGATGAAATACTTTTACTATCATTACAAATAATATGATTTTCAGAATTAATGAAGCGATCACTTAGGTTAGACTAGTTAAATTACAGGTTTAAGATCTTAATTGGAGTCCGTATATATGGGAAGAAAAAAGCGTAAAGTCCTAAAGATTATTTTTATAGCGATTATATTTATAGTTGTTGGTGGATTCTTTGCAAACTGGTATCTGAAGAACAAGCTCGAAAGTTATTTAAGGGATGTCTTGCGGAAAGAGGTTACCCAGGCTACCGATGGCTTTTATAATATGGAATTCACAGATCTTTCGGTAGGGTTTCTGGATGGCTCTCTATTAATCAAAGATGTGCAACTGTCTCCTGATACTCTGGTGTTTAATTCATGGGCAGCAAAAGACAGTCTGCCATCCACTTATTTCAAGGTATATATTGGTTCTATTCATTTTGAAGGAATAAACCTAACATGGCGGTTTAATTATAAAAAGCTGAATTTTAAACTGTTTGAGATAAAGAATCCAACTATTGAAGTATTTGATTCGCAATACTCGGATCGGTTCGAAAAGAAAACGAAGAATACTTCAGATAAGTCCTTGCATGAATTAATATCCCCATATATAGATGTATTGTCTGTTAAGAAAATGAATCTGGAGCATGCCAATATAACTTATGATTCTTTTGATGGGCATACTTCCTCTATCTATTCTTTGAAGGATGTAAGTTTTCATGCTTATGGTTTTAGGTTAGATGAGAATTCATCTGAATCCGGAAAACTATTATACTGTGATAATTTTGATTTTAAAACAAACCAACCTCAAGTCTTATTGTCTAATAATCAATTTATTTTTAATACCGATAAGATAGAATTAAGTACAAAAGACTCCATCATAAGTATTCAAAAAGTTCATCTTATCCCTCAAAAAATGCTATGGACGCAGTATAATCGGATACCCGATAGTTATGTTGAGTCTACTATTAATTCTATCAGTTTGAAAGGAATTGCTTTTGATAGAGAAAACGCATTGAGCAATCTGAAGGTGAGGTTGTTTGAAATAGCGGACTCTGATATTAAATATTTTAATAATCAGAAAAAAAATCAACAATCTGATAAAAAGTCTAAGGCTAAGCCGGTAACTCTCTCTTGGACTTTGTACGAAATGGTTTCACCATTGCTTAATAGTATAACCATAGACCGTATAGGTGTAAATAATGCCCGACTCCAATATACTGACGCCGTAAAGGACTCTTTGGATATTTACCGCATGGATAACTTTAATTTTGAAGCTTATCACTTCAAAGTTGATCCTGACGCTGATAAAGAACGAAAGTTCTTGTATTCGAATGGTTTTTCGATAGATGCCCGGGGAATAGAAGGGAATGTCAATTCGAAGAATGAACGGTTGAAAATTGGTAATTTGGCATTGAATACTGTGTTAGGACGTTTTCAAATTGCAGATATTATGCTTAGTCCCATTACTGCAAATACAAAATATGATTATATTTCGGGAACAATAGATTCCATAACGGTTACAGGCATAAAGTACGATCAGGGACTGAATATCGATTACTTTTCGATTGATGCTCCAAAAGTAGAGTATGTAAAGATGCCTTCGAAGAAAACAGTGAAGGATCAAGAGGATGCTCAATCGGCAGCAGATAATCCCCTTCAGAATCTGGATATTATAAGTCCGTTTGCAGATCATTTGAGGATCAGTAATCTGTCCTTAAATAACGGAAATATTCGTTTTAAAGATAAGAGAGTAAAAGGAGGAATGGATTACTATTTACCTAAAGTAGATTTTAATGCCACAAACTTATTATTAAATAAAGAAACAGTAGAGCATTCTGATACATATCTGACATTTGATGATTTTAAACTTCGTTTCGAAGGTTTTGATAATCTATTGCCGGGGAAAGATTACCGATTGAAAATAAAGGATGGGTTTTTATCAGGAATGAAGGGACGATTGTTCTTGAGAGATGTGGAGTTGATTCCTCAGGAAAAAAACTGGGCTAAGGCTCCGGATATGTACTTTGCATTTAGTTCTCCTTTGGTCGATATGAGGAATATTACTTATAATCCATCTAAGCGAAATCAGAAAATCGAGATAGGTGCTTTTGAACTCATGACACCTAAAATCAGGATAATAAAGGAAAGAAACGGTACATCAAAACAAACCAAGGGAAAGGACGAAATACCTGTTGATCTGATCATGACACGTTCTAATATTACTGATTTATCTCTTATTTATATCGATAAATCAGTCAAAGATACAATTCAGTTACTTACCAAATCGACAGGAATAAATACTCTCCGTTGGGGTAGCAAGCAAGGACTTAAAACGGATAAGATAATATTACAATCTCCTGATTTGGCAATAAGAAAGTCTGGAAGTCAGAAAAAGTCGGTATCTTCTCCTTCAGAGTCAAGCAAAAAGAAAGAGGTGTTGCCGATAGATATAAAAGAAATCACTTTAGTAAAAGCTCATGTCGATTTGGTTCAGCCCGATTTAGAGATAGATTTTGCTACAGGTCTATTGTCTCTTAATTCATTAAATTGGAATAAAGCCGTTTTTAGTATCGGTGATTTCTTTGTTGATAAGCCGGATATCAAAATAAATCAAATATTGAGAGTTAAGCCCTCATTGAATAGAAGTTCAGATAATAAGGGTAGTATTTATGAACAGCTTGGAGATATAGCTCCGCTTATATCTGTCAATAATTTTAATATCTCTCAGGCCTCGATCGATTATAATAACCGGTTGGCAGGAGAGAAAGCTACTCATCAGAAACTGAATACAACAAGTATAACATTCAAGGGGCTGAAATTGGACAATCAACAGAATAACTTTATTTTAGATGATATTGACTTTAAAACGAAGGATCTGCATTTTCCCTTGGATAACGGATTTTATACACTGAAAGTTGCGGATATCGAGCTAAGTAAAAGTAAGAAGATATTGCAACTGGGGAAGATTCATTTGGATGCAGCATTTCCTAAAAATGAGTTTGCATATCATCATCCCAAAAACAAAGATTGGTTTGATGTTACTGTCGGTGATATAACGTTCTTCGATATAGATTTTCCTTCTTATTTTTCGGATAAGATATTTAAAGCTAAGAAATTGTCAGTAAGTGATGTGTCGTTATTGAATTATAAAAATCAGAAAATAGAGATCCAGCATAATATAATGCCGCTGATTTATGAGGGATTGCATAAGATGCCCGTTAAATTTGATATTGATAGTCTCGATGTTCGTAATTTTAATGTGGTATACGAAGAACTATCTAAAAATGGAACAACTCCCGGTAAAATCTTTTTTACAGAAATGAACGGAAAGATTAAAGGGTTTACCAACTTTTCTCAAAACAAACACCATTTTATGGCTCTTATGGCTGATGGTCGATTAATGGGAGCAGGGCATTTTAATGCACGTTGGGATATTCCGGTTGATTCTGTAAATGATTATTTCAGGCTTAGTGCTCATTTAACTAATTTCGATTTACGGGAATTGAATCAGTTGATAACACCTTTGGCTCCGGCTCAGGTCGAAAGTGGAGTAGTGAAGGATCTTAAATTTATTACTGATGCTTCCAGCGAGGGAGCCACTGTCGACATGACTTTTTTGTATAATAATCTCCGCCTGAAAGTTTTGAAGAACCAAGACGGACAATTAGTGGAGAATAAACTGATAAGCAGGGCTGCCAATGCTGTTCTCAAGAGGGATAATCCGGATATAAAGAAAGGAAAAGAGAGGAAACCCCGTAAGGTACATTCCGAGATTGTTAGAGATCCGTATCATTCTACATTTAATTATTTCTGGCAGATACTGCAGCCTCCGGTTGTAGAATCAGTTGGGGTCTCTCAGGGAAAACAGAATTTTATGAAAAAGGTAACCGGCTTTATCGGTAAAGTAAAGAATCTGTTTTCTAAAAAGAAAAATGATAATGACGATAATAAGGAGATTGAAGCAGAAGGGTGATCTGGTTAAGATTCTTTTTTATATAATCGGCCTTGCCATGTATTCCGTTCTGTAAATCTTTTCAGGACTTTAGCTGTGAACTCGAAATTTTTCAACCCCCAATCCGGAGCAATTAACAATGACTTTGGAGACTGGGAAACAAATCGTTCGATAATAAAATCCGGATTCAGGCGTTCTGCAAAATCTATACAAAGATCGATGTATTGATCGACTTCAAACAGGTTAAACCATTCGGGATGTTCTCGATATTGTCTTGCCATGGCAGTTCCCTTTATTAACTGGAGCTGATGTATCTTCAACGTTGTAAGAGGGAGTGCTGACAGCTTGTCTGCATGAGAGAGTGTGTCTTCTCTGGTTTCTCCCGGTAATCCCAGTATCATATGGGCTCCGGTATAGATTCCTTTAGCGGCAGTCTGTCTTATGGCATCTACACTTTCGGCGTATGTATGCCCACGGTTAATGAATTCGAGAGTCGAGTCGAGGGTCGATTCTATACCGTATTCGATCATGAGGAAGGTTCGTTTGTTTAGTTCGGCAAAGTACTCGAGCAAATCGTTAGGCATACAGTCCGGACGTGTTCCTATTATTACTCCAACGACATCAGGAAAAGATAATGCTTCTTCATATAATGCTATTAATTTATCAATGTTATCGTAAGTGTTTGTATATGACTGAAAGTATGCCAGATATTTCATTTCAGGATACTTATGTGCAAAGAATCCTATGCCATCGCGGAGCTGATCTGTCACAGATCTTTGTTTGCCTCCATAGCCGGGACTGAAGCTCTGGTTATTGCAATAGGTGCATCCGCCGACAGCTTTAGAGCCATCTCTGTTCGGACAGGTAAAACCAGCATTAATGGATATTTTTTGTACTTTATAAGGGAAATGAGTATTCAGAAAATCTCCGAATTCTTTATATGGTTTATTTTGCATGTAAGTAAATGAGAGTATTTAATGATGCATTTTCAAGTGTGACAGAATTAGGCTGTTATACTTTCCAAAGCAATAAAAAGGTCTGTGACCTTATCTTTTTCTTGACGTACAAAAATACAAAATAGTTTAGCGAAGAAACATTTTCGGGTATGTTTGTGTTCATTTTAATTGAATTACTTTATAACTTGCGGTTGAACAGTCAAGTCTATAGAGAGTTTAGGGATAAGTAAATGATTTCTATGAGTTATAAAAAAAATATTACGAGGATCGGAGCTGAAATTTATTTCGTGTGGAGTTTTCTGCTTTTGTTGAATCCATTTCAACTAAGAGCTCAACTTTCGGAAGGAGCCGATTCTATTGCAAATGGTAAGTTTGTAAAGAAATCGATATATGCGCCTCAGGCGTTGCAACACGGATCATTATATAATAAGCTCTGGGGTATTCATTACAGGGATATGTATATAAAGCCGATACTCGCAAAAACACTTGATTTGTCGGAAGTTGAAGGAGGATTGGTACTTGAGAGGCAAATTCCTCATATACACGGTTTATTTATGAGAAATGGAGCAGGAGATCTCTTTCTGGTCAGGGTTGTAGGAGGATCTTCGACATTTATGCAATCCGCTTTCTTTCGTGATATATATAATAAGAATGATTTTAAAGAAACTTATCTCGATAAGTTTATCGGAGATGCTTATACGATAACGAATCCATATGCATTTTTAGTAGCCGACCGCTTAGCCGATCAGTTGGGGTTGGCTTCATTCAATCCTCAGATATATTATCTGCCGAAAGGTGCTACAGTTGATACTATAGCCGATGGTTCATGTATAAGCGACAGGTTGGTGGCTATATATGATCTGAAAAAATACAATACCGACTCACATGTATTTACAACAGAAGAGGTTTTGAAAAAGGTACAGGACAGCAAGTCTTATTTTGTTAATCAGGACGAATATGTAAGAGAACGGTTGTTGGATATGCTGATCGGAGACTGGAACAAAGTGCCGGAAAATTGGATGTGGTATGAAAAACAGTCAGGAGACAGTCTTATCTATTCGCCGATAGTTTTAGATCGTGGGCAGGCATTTACTAAAGTGGATGGAATATTTCTGAAATCCATGCTGGGGGTTCTTAATTTGGGGAGTATTTCAAGCTATGATGGAGAGTTTAAGAAAATGAAAAAAAGTAACTCTTTGAGTTTTGCTCTAGACGTAGCTTTATCTAGCAGAAGTGGAGGTGATGTTTGGATTAATCAGGCAAAATTTATACAACAAGAGTTGACAGATAAGAAAATAGATGAAGCATTTCAACGTTTCCCTAAAGAAATTCAAGGCGCTGATACCAAGGCTCTCAAATCAAACTTTAAGAAACGAAAAAAGCTGCTGGTACAGGCTGCTCAAAAATACTACAATATCCTGCAAACAACACCGGTTATTGTAGGTACAGTGGAAAATGATCGTTTCGAAATAGACCAATTTTCAGGAGACTCTTTATCTGTAAGTATATTTTCAGGAGATTCTGATAATTTTTTATATCGAAAAAATTTCAATAAGCGAAGCAAAGAGATTTGGATATATGGTTTGGATGGTGATGATTCCTTTGTGCAGAGAGGAGACCGTAAATATGCAAAACCATTATTACTGATAGGCGGCAACGGCGAAAATGCTTATCATCTGCATGATGGTAATAATATTAAAATATACGATTACAAAGAGCATAATAAAACCCGGGATGCTTTGGAGGGAGCAGGAATGATGCTGACGGATGTGGAAAATGTTCATCAATATGATTATGAGAAACTAAAGTACAAGACTCTTGATTTTACTCCAATGGGGATATATGATTCAGATTTAGGTCTGTCTTTGGGCGCATATTTGACCTATACAATGTACGGATTTAAGAGGGTTCCTTATACTTACCGGCATAGGTTGGGTTATAATTACCTCGAAGGATTTTCTTATTTGGGATTTTTTCCTCCTTTTGATGAGCGGTTCAATCTTATAGTACAGGCATCGTTGACAACTCCGAATAATTTCTATAATTTTTTCGGTTTTGGCAACCAGACTCCCGGATATAAAGATGAAAAGAACAGTTATAATCAGGTGAAAATAGACCGATATAATATTGCTCCGTCTTTATATTGGAGATTAAATGACTGGCAACGCTTTATCGGAACTGCAGCATTCGAATTATTTCAGTTGAAAGATAAATACGATGAAAGCCGTTTTATCAATCATGTATATGAACATGGCGATCAGATATTTAAAAATAAGACATTTGTAGACTTGGGGTTGACATACGAGATATCTCAAAAGTTTGGAGATGCCGTTTCAAAAGTCGAATTCTCGACAACACTAGGATGGAAACTGAATTTAGGGCATGCCGATCGAAATTTTACTTATTGGAAAGGAAATGCCGGTATAAACTTAAAAATCTCCGATCGTATTACCTTTGCAACAAAGGTTGTTGGCAACCTTTTATTTACCGATAAGTATGAATTTTATCAGGCTGCCACGACCAAACTGAGAGGGTATCGCGATAATCGGTTCATAGGTAAGCAGTCTATGTATCAGTTTTCTGATCTACGATTCGATTTAGGTCGATTGGAGAATCCATTTACACCAGTGTTATATGGGGTTTTTGGCGGATTCGATTACGGTCGTGTTTGGTATGCTGACGAAAAATCCAAGAAGTGGCATTCATCATGTGGAGGTGGCTTCTGGTTGACTTTTTTCAAAAAGTATACAGGTAAATTTTCTTATTTTGGATCAAAAGACGGAGGGCGTTTTTATATAGATTTAGGAATGGGATTTTAAAGTCTAAGGCTTTCTTCTTTGCGAACAGAGGCAATGTTTAAATAAATTATTTTTTTGACTCAGAATCCGACCAAAAATCATAAAAGGAACCGAATCAGAAAAATAAAGGAAAAACTTTGAGTTATTAATGATTAAAAATTTGTTCTTTCCAAAAAAAACTTTAATTTTGCACCCTGTTTTACTGCGACAAGGAAATAAAGTAAATAAAAAAATAAATATAAATAGCGATGTCCAAGATTTGTGAGATTACAGGAAAAAAGGCTATGGTTGGCAATAATGTTTCGCACTCAAATAAGAAAACGAAAAGAAAATTCAATGTCAACCTATTTAGAAAAAAATTCTATTGGGTAGAAGAAGATTGCTGGATTAGCCTAAATATTTCAGCTGCAGGTCTTCGTACAGTGAACAAAATTGGTTTGGATGCAGCGTTGAAAAATGCGGCAGAAAAAGGATATTTGAAAGCTTAAATTTAAGAGGAGGACCTAAGAAATGGCAAAGAAAGCAAAAGGCAACAGAGTTCAGGTGATATTAGAATGTACAGAACACAAAGAAAGTGGTCTTGCAGGAACATCTAGATATATCACTACAAAGAATAGACGAAACACAACTGAAAGATTGGAGTTGAAAAAATACAACCCTATCTTGAAGAGAATGACAGTACACAAAGAAATAAAGTAAAATAAGATAAAACCATGGCAAAGAAGACCGTCGCAGGATACCGCGACCCATCATCAAAAGATGGTCGTAATTATGCAAAAGTGATCAAAATGGTAAAGTCTCCTAAGACAGGAGCTTATACATTTAAAGAAGAAATGGTTCCAAACGAATCTGTAAAAGATTATTTCGCGAAATAATTTCGTTAAAAATATTAAAAAAACCTCCTTTCAGAAATTTGTAAGGAGGTTTTTTTGTTTATACTTTAGTAGATTTGTACTAAATCTATTAAAGATTTATGTTTTGCATTTAAAAGAATACAAACAACAATTTAATAAAAAGATATGGGTATTTTAGACTTCTTCTCGAAACAGAAAAAAGAAACATTGGATAAGGGGCTCGAGAAAACAAAGGAAAGTATGTTTTCGAAGCTTTCTCGTATTGTCGTAGGGAAGTCTAAAGTAGATGATAGTGTTCTGGATGATCTCGAAGAAGTCCTTATAACTTCTGATGTCGGGGTGGATACTACATTGAAAATAATAGAGCGTATAGAAGAGCGTGTAGCTAAAGATAAATATGTAAATACAGAGGAGTTAAGCAAGATTCTTCGCGAAGAAATTGTAGAACTCCTAACCGAGAATAATTCAGGTGATAATTCCGATGGATTCTCCTTACCTGTCGATCACAAGCCTTATGTAATTATGGTGGTTGGAGTAAACGGGGTTGGAAAAACAACTACAATCGGGAAATTAGCAAATCAGTTTAAGAAATCCGGAAAATCGGTGTATCTTGGAGCTGCTGATACTTTTAGAGCTGCGGCTGTAGAGCAATTGGTGATTTGGGGAGAACGGGTGGGTGTGCCTGTGGTGAAACAATCTATGGGAGCAGATCCCGCATCTGTAGCATTTGATGCAATCAGTTCCGCTAAGGCCAATAATGCAGATGTTGTTATTATTGATACTGCCGGTCGTTTGCATAATAAAATAGGGTTGATGAATGAATTATCCAAAATAAAAGGGGTAATGAGTAAAATCGTACCCGGAGCACCTCATGAAGTGTTGCTCGTATTGGATGGTTCTACCGGACAGAATGCCTTTGAACAGGCTAAACAGTTTACAGCTGCAACTGATGTTACCGCTTTGGCAATAACCAAATTAGATGGTACGGCTAAGGGGGGAGTTGTGATAGGTATTTCAGACCAGTTTAAGATTCCTGTGAAGTATATCGGGCTGGGTGAAGGTATTGATGATTTGCAGGTTTTTCAGCGAAAAGAATTTGTTGACTCCTTGTTTGGTCATTAATTTGTGTTACCTTTGAAGTTGCTTTGTTATACATTGCAGATATTTTGTAGAATAGCGACCTCTCTTAAATAAATGAAAAAGAATCGGATAGATGTTGTTACATTAGGTTGTTCGAAGAACTTGGTAGATTCGGAAATGCTAATGAAACAATTATTAGCCAATGGATATACGGTGAAACATGATCCCGAAAAATCCGAAGGCGAAATTGTAGTTGTGAATACTTGTGGCTTTATTGGTGATGCAAAAGAAGAATCTATAAACACGATTCTAGGATTTGCAGATGCTAAGAAAAAGAGAAAGTTGAGTAAGCTATTCGTTATGGGATGTCTTTCCGAAAGATATATGGAAGAGCTGAAAGCTGAAATACCGGAAGTGGATAAGTTTTACGGTAAATTCGGATGGAAAGGTCTGATGGCAGATTTAGGGAAGTCTTTTCGAAAAGATGTTGAATATGAGAGAACTTTAACAACTCCGTCTCATTATGCCTATCTGAAAATATCTGAAGGTTGCAACAGGGCATGTTCTTATTGTTCTATTCCTATAATGACCGGACATCATCAATCTCGTTCGATAGAGGAGATTGTAAAAGAAGTGGTTTCTCTCGTCAAGCAGGGAGTTAAAGAATTTCAGATTATAGCTCAGGATTTATCTTATTATGGCATAGATTTGTATAAAGAAGCAAAGCTTGCCGAGTTGATTAATCAGATAGCTGATGTCGAAGGTGTAGAATGGATTCGTTTGCATTATGCGTATCCTTCAAAATTTCCTTACGATGTTTTACCTGTTATAAGAGAAAGGGATAATGTTTGTAAATACCTGGATATTGCGCTCCAACATATTAGTGATAATATGCTGACTAAGATGAGAAGAGGGATATCGAAACAGGATACAATAGATCTTATAGACCGTATTCGGAAGGAAGTACCAGGTATACATATCCGAACGACTTTTTTGGTTGCACATCCTGGTGAAACGGAAGAGGATTTTGCTGAATTATTGCAGTTTGTGAAAGACGCAAAGTTTGAGCGTATGGGTGCATTTCCTTATTCAAATGAAGATGGAACATATGCTTATGAGAAGTATGAAGACGACGTTCCGGAAAGTGTTAAACAAGAAAGAATGGATGTGTTAATGGCTGCTCAAGAGCGGATTGCATTAGAGTCTAATGAATCGAAAATAGGAGAAGTATTTCGGGTTATAATAGACCGGGAAGACGAAGATTATTATATAGGCCGTACTGAATATGATTCGCCAGAGGTGGATCCCGAAGTACTGGTTTCCAAAAATATAAAATTAAAAATTGGGGAGATATACAACATAAGCATTTCTGGTGCTGCCCCCTTTGATCTTTATGGGGATATTGTTGTATAATATTTAGGTCTCACGAAACCTATGAATTTATGACAAACAAAGAATTGATAGCCGAGCTTTCGAAACGTTTGGATTGGACTCAAAACCAAACAGCATCGGTATTAGAAGATGCCGTTTCGATACTAAATACTAACTTAGCGAATTCTAATTCGATAAATATTCAAGGTTTCGGCTTGTTCGAAACAAAGAGGAGGCAGGAACGGGTTTCGGTGAATCCGGTTTCAAAACAACGCTTTTTAGTGCCGCCGAAGATTACCCCGGCATTCCGCCCCGGACAAGTAGTGAAAGACAAATTAAAAAAGTTATCTGATAATGAGCAATAAATTAGTTCTTCAAGACTTGGTAGACCTTCTGGCCAAGAAGTCGAAAATAACTAAGAAGGAAGCTGACTCTTTTTTCAGGGAACTATTCCAGCTTATATTGGATCGTATATTCGAAAATGATTCGGTGAAAATCAAAGATTTTGGAACATTCAAACTAGTCATGGTCAGCAGCCGTGAAAGTGTAGATGTCAACACCGGAGAAAAAATCGAAATACGGGCACATTCGAAATTAAGTTTCATCCCCGATAAAACTCTTAAAAATTTAGTAAATAAGCCTTTTTCTCAATTCGAGACCATATTACTCGAAGATGGAGTGAACTTTGATGTTTCATTTGATTCTGATGATAATTCGGACAGTGAATCCGAAGAAAAGGAATATATTATAGATATACCTGAAACCGAGGAAGTTTCAGATGATGAGCTTGATGCTGTTGAAATAGAAGCAAAAGACTCTAAAGAATCGGATGAACAGATAATTGTAAAAGATAGTGTCGAGGAATCAGTTGTTGAAGTTAAAGACAGAGAGAATACTTCTGCTGTATCAGTTCCTCAATATCCTTCTTTTAATCAATCTTTTGTATATACTTACACTGCAACGTCTTCTAATACCTCAGATTCGATAACGATAACTATTCCTAAAAATGACTATCAGGGCTCTGTTGTTTCTCCGTCTCCCATAGAAGATAGTGAGAAAAAGTCGGATTTAGTAGAATCGGATAGTCACAAGTTTAAAGAAGAGAAACTAAAGATAGATATCTTAACTTCGGAAAATGACGATTTCGAAAGTCATCAGGAAGAAGAACATATTATTGATGATGATTTGGATGTCATTCATCAGGATAAAGCAGACAGTGAGCCTGTATTGGAGGAAGTCAAATCAGAGACTAAAGAAAGACGTTATATTGACCCTATTTCGGCTCCGGATAGTAAAGAGCAAAAAGAGGACTTGGTATATATTGATCATGATTCGGAAATTGAAACAGAAGAAGATATTGTTTTGCCTCCGCCTGTTGTTTCTTATTCGAAATCGGTTTCTAAAACCGTAAATATCGACTTGGAAAAATCAGACATATCGCATTCTGATGCTGATCGTATAAAGGATCACAAAGATATTTCTTCCTCAAAAGTCGTGTATTCTGAAGAAGACCCTGAAAGACCTCTTTTTCCCGAGGATGAGGAGGCGATTATAACAGATGATGATTTTGTTGATTTGTCTATGGATGGGGACGCTTCAAATGTGAATAATGATTCAAAGAATATAAACCATATAGCTAATAATAAGCCCGCATCAACCCGGAGTGTTTCTTATACAGAAACGATAGATGATGTGGATATTCCATACCATGATTATTATGCGCCTACTTTGGGGCAGAAGATAAAAAAAACTTTGCCTTGGGTTATATTAGGATTGATTATATTAGGTTTTGTCGGGTATAATGTAATTCCTATGTTCAATGTGAAGTATGATTATGAAAGCAAATTGAATCGGCATAATCTGACAACATCGGATACCTTACCTCTTTTGGATCAGGAAGATGATACGTTGATTCAGGCAACGATTTTGTTAGATTCTTTGAAATCTCAGCCTGTAATCTCAGACTCTGTCCATCGTCAAACTAAGGTGCTGCCGACAGTTAATGATTCTGTTACACCTGCTCATATGCCGGATAGACGAATTTCAGATAATCTAAAAATCGATGTGATAAATAAGGCTCAGCAATATATTCAGCGTTATCCTCCAAAAACAAAAAAAGTGGAGGAGCAGCCTAAAGTAGAGACTAATGTAGCTAAGACGCAATACGATGTTATTAGGAGAGGTGTGACTTTACGAAATCTAGCCACGAAACATTATGGTAATGGCGATTATTGGGTTTACATATATCAGTCTAACAAAGGTAAGATAACTAATCCAAATAGCATTCCGATAGGAACCAATTTGGTGATACCCGCGTTGTCGGCATATGGAATTAGTAATTCAAAAGACCAGAAAGAAATACAAAAAGCTAAAAGTATGGCTGAAAAGATTTTGAGGTAAACTTTTAATCGGATTTTAGAATTATTGAATTCAACAACGTCTGTTTTGATTCATGGCAGTGATTGAATCGATTGCAAAATAACGAAATAAAAGGTCTGAGACCTTAAAAAAGAATAAGGAATAAAACAAAGCCTTGTTCTTTTTTTTGCTTATTTATAAAAGTAACCTTAATAATTTGTAATTTTACACCTTGCTATTTTTTAGATAGATGAATCTTTGAAAATCGGCATATATAGTCAGCAAAAATATATGACAAATATTTATTGAGGTCATATAATATAGTAACGGGAAGTTTTTAATGTCGTATTCAAAACAGTAATTATCTGTTGCTATTGTGCTGGCAAAAGTCAAAAAAGGTATGAGACCTTGGAATGATAATAGTAATTACTTATCAGATTAGAACATAATGAGTATTCTTGATTTAAGCGAACAGGAAATCGTTCGGAGAAACAGTTTAGAAGAAATGCGTCAATTGGGTATCGAACCATATCCTGCGGCGTTGTACGAAACCAATGCTTATTCAACCGAAATAAAACAGAGCTTCAGTGACGATGCTCCCGAAAAACGTCAGGTATCAGTAGCCGGCCGTATTATGGGACGCCGTATCATGGGTAAAGCCTCATTTGTCGAACTACAAGATGCTGAAGGTCGTATTCAGGTATATATTTCGAGAGATGACTTGTGTCCCGATGAAAACAAAGACTTATATAACGTTGTATTTAAGAAATTACTAGATATAGGAGACTTTATCGGTATTACCGGGTATGTATTCCGTACACAAATGGGTGAAATATCTATTCATGCCGAGAGTTTGACAGTATTATCAAAATCGTTACGTCCATTACCTGTTGTGAAGGTAAAAGATGGAGTAACATATGACGGATTTACTGATCCTGAACAGCGTTATCGTCAACGCTATGTTGATTTGGTCGTGAATGACGGTGTAAAAGATATATTTGTAAAGAGAACCAGGATATTTAATTCGATGCGTAATTTTTTCAATGAGAGAGGTTATCTCGAAGTTGATACACCGGTTCTACAGGGAATTCCCGGTGGAGCATCTGCGCGTCCCTTTATAACTCATCATAATGCCTTGGATATACCCTTATATCTTCGTATTGCTAATGAATTATATCTGAAACGCTTGATTGTCGGAGGTTTTGATGGTGTATATGAATTTTCGCGAAATTTCCGTAACGAAGGAATGGATCGTACTCATAATCCTGAATTTACGGCAATGGAAATTTATGTGGCCTATAAGGACTACAATTGGATGATGGAATTTACAGAGCAAATGCTCGAAAGAATATGCCTGGATGTATTGGGTACAACCGAAGTGAAAGTCGGTGAAAACACGATTAACTTTAAAGCACCGTACAAAAGGGTGACAATGATTGATGCCATTAAAGAGAAAACCGGAATTGATATTGCCGGAATGAATGAAGCCCAACTTCGTGAAGTCTGTAAACAACTGGGTGTTGAGCAGGATGAAACAATGGGAAAAGGCAAATTGATTGATGAGATCTTTGGCGAGAAATGTGAAGGAACATATATTCAGCCAACATTTATCACTGATTATCCAATCGAAATGTCACCTTTATGTAAACGTCACCGTAATAATCCGGATCTGACAGAACGTTTCGAACTCATGGTTAATGGAAAAGAATTGGCTAATGCTTATTCGGAATTAAATGATCCGATTGATCAGAGAGGCCGCTTTGAAGATCAGTTGAGATTGTCAGAAAAGGGAGATGATGAGGCGATGTTTATCGATCAGGATTTCTTAAGAGCTCTCGAATATGGTATGCCTCCAACATCAGGAATGGGGATCGGCATGGATCGTCTTGTTATGTTGCTGACTAGTCAGACTTCTATTCAGGAGGTATTGTTGTTTCCTCAAATGAGACCTGAGAAAGTCGTAAAGCGTGATGCTTTATCTAAATATACAGAAGTCGGTATTCCCGAAGAATGGGTTGGTGCAATCCAAAAGGCTGGATACTTATTGGTGGAAGAACTGAAAGAGGCTAATCCTAATAAATTGCGTCAGGAACTATGTGAATTAAATAAAAAGCATAAATTGGGATTGACTAACCCAAAAGATGAAGATATACAGGCTTGGATTAGCGGGATCAATTAATATTGCTCTTAAAGAAATTTTGTATACAATAAAAAAGAATGTTTAAAGCAGTATTAATTATAACAAATAGGTCTGTGACCTTATATTGTTGAACCTGAATATAAAGAAATGAAAATTCCGGGAAAAATAGCAATCTTTGGAGGAGGAACATGGGCTACAGCACTGGCTAAAATAGTGTTGACCCGTGAAACTCATATCAATTGGTATATGCGTCGTCCCGACCAGATTGAAGATTTTATCAAGGTCGGACATAATCCATCTTATCTGTCAAATGTACCGTTCAATCTTGATCGGATAACTTTTTATTCGGATATAAATGAGATGGTTAAAAATTCGGATACTATCATATTAGCTGTGCCGTCTCCTTTTTTGAAAAGCCATTTGGATAAGTTGACAGTTTCACTAAAGGATAAATTTATTATATCTGCAATAAAAGGAATTATACCTCCCGAAAATCTGGTTGTGACAGATTATTTGGCTCAGTACCAAGGTATCCCTGTCGAAAATATAGCGATAGTCGGAGGGCCTTGTCATGCCGAGGAAATAGCTTTGGAGCGTCTGACTTATCCAACAATTGCCTGTCCCGATCGGAGTAAGGCGGCTGTTGTAGCTGATGTTTTCAATAATCGTTTTGTGAAAGCATCTACTTCCGTCGATGTTATCGGTATCGAGTTGGCAGCTGTTTTAAAGAATGTATACGCAATTGCAGCAGGAGTATGCCATGGACTTAAGTACGGTGATAACTTTCAGGCGGTATTAGTCTCAAACGCAGTTTCCGAAATGGAACGTTTTGTAAAAGCTGTATCTCCGATAAACCGAAATATCAACGAGTCTGCATATATGGGCGATTTGCTGGTGACTTGCTATTCGAGTTTCAGCCGCAACCGTACATTCGGATCAATGATCGGTAAGGGTTATTCTGTAAAGGCTGCTCAGATAGAGATGGAAATGATAGCTGAAGGTTATTATGGTGTAAAGTGTATTATGGAGATGAATGAAAGCTACAATGTTGATATGCCTATCGCCGATACGGTATATAATATTCTGTATGAAAAAGCTCCCGCACGTGCCGAAATAAAAAGATTGAGAGAAATTTTGAAATAAAAATAGGTCTGCGACCTTATCATTAAATATAATAATAAAGACTAGTTATGGAAAAGGTTATTAGCTTAAATTTAGATAAGGTTTTGTCATTTGTAGGCAAAGCTGAAATCGAAGGTAAAGCAGCATTAGCAAAACAGTATAACGAAGTATTACACAAAGGTTCGGGTAAAGGTAACGATTTCTTGGGCTGGTTGAATCTGCCAACATCGATAACAGCAGCTCATCTTGAAGATATTCAGGCTACAGCCAATACTTTGAGGCAATGCGAAGTAGTGGTAGTAGTAGGTATCGGCGGCAGCTATTTGGGAGCAAAAGCTGTGATTGAAGCTCTTTCTAACTCTTTCGATTGGTTACAAAAAGACCGCAAAAATCCGGTCGTTGTTTATGCCGGACAAAATATAGGTGAAGATTATATCGCCGAATTACTTGCTTTTTTGAAAGGCAAATCATTCGGTATCATAAATATTTCGAAATCAGGAACAACAACTGAACCTGCTTTGGCTTTCCGTATTCTGAAAAAAGAACTGGAAGATTCAGTAGGAAAAGAAGTTGCTAAAAACCGCATAGTTGCGGTAACTGATGCCGCTCGTGGAGCATTGCATACTTTAGCTAAAAAAGAAGGCTACAAAATGTATGTGATACCTGATAATGTAGGCGGACGTTTTTCTGTATTGACTCCGGTTGGTTTGCTGCCTATCGCTGTCGCAGGATTCGATATTAAGAAATTGGTTGAAGGAGCAGCATTTATGGAGAAAAATACGACTCCCGATGTACCATTCGAAAAGAATTTGGCAGAACAATACGCCGTTACTCGTAACGAATTGTATAAGAAAGGAAAGAAGATCGAAATTTTGGTGAATTTCAATCCTAAATTACACTTCTTCGCTGAATGGTGGAAACAGTTGTATGGCGAAAGCGAAGGTAAAGACAACAAGGGCATTTACCCTGCTGCCGTAGACTTCACTACCGATCTTCACTCTATGGGACAATGGATACAGGAGGGAGAACGTACTATCTTCGAAACTGTAATATCGGTAGCCAATGCACATCAGAAAGTAGAAGTACCTACTGATGCCGAAGATTTGGATGGATTGAACTTCTTGGTAGGTAAACGTGTTGATTATGTAAATAAAATGGCGGAACTGGGTACTCAATTAGCTCACGTTGATGGTGGGGTTCCTAACCTTAAGATAGAAGTTCCTGAGCTTACTGAATATTATTTAGGTCAGTTGATCTATTTCTTTGAGAAGGCTTGCGGTATCAGCGGCTATATTCTGGAAGTGAATCCATTTGATCAACCTGGAGTTGAAGCATACAAAAAGAATATGTTTGCCTTGCTTAACAAACCCGGATTTGAGAAGGCTCATGAAGAAATTCAGAAACGCTTATAAAAAATAAAGATAATTGATAGATGCCTGTTCCAGCGAATGGAGCAGGTATTTATTCTCTGAGAGTAAAAGATAAATGACAGACAAAGTACACTTATTGGGAATGACTTTAGACGAACTCAAACAGGTCGTTCAAGAGTGTGGTTTACCAAAATTTGCAGCTAACCAGTTAGCCGATTGGCTTTATAAGAAGAAGGCCAAAACGATAGACGAGATGTCTAATATTTCGTTGGCCAACCGTGCGTTATTGTCCGAAAAATACGATATGGGACGTACAGATCCGGTTGAATTTCAAAGATCTGTCGATGGAACGGTCAAATATCTGTTTAAAACAGATAACGGAAAATTTATCGAGTCGGTAATGATCCCCGATGATGACAGAGCTACGCTTTGTGTGTCATCTCAAGTTGGATGCCGCATGAATTGCTTATTCTGTATGACAGGAAAGCAAGGGCTTGCCGGACATCTTAAATCTCACGATATTATCAATCAATTGTTTTCGGTAGACGAATCGGACGATTTGACGAATGTCGTTTTTATGGGGATGGGCGAACCCCTTGACAATTATGGTCAGTTGAAAAATGCTCTGGAAATAATGACTTCTGAATACGGGTTCGGATGGAGCCCGAAGCGTATAACGGTATCTACAACAGGAGTTACACCTAAACTGAAACTATTTTTGGAAGAAAGCAGTGCGCATCTGGCTATTAGTTTACATAGTCCGTTTGCCGATCAGCGTCTGTCTATTATGCCTGCCGAGAAAGCATTTCCTTTATTGGGGGTATTAGATCTTTTACGTCAGTATGATTGGTCGAAGCAAAGGCGTCTTTCATTTGAATATATCATGTTCAAGGGATTTAACGATTCTATAGAACATGCCAAAGAGTTAGTGAAAATAATCAGAGGATTGGATTGCAGAGTCAATCTTATCCGGTTCCACTCTATCCCCAATGTTGATTTGGAAACATCAACAAACGATGTGATGGTCAAATTCAGGGACTTTGTAACCAGTAAAGGTATAACATGTACAATAAGAGCTTCTCGGGGAGAAGATATTTTTGCGGCATGCGGCATGTTATCTACCGAGAAAAGCAAGAAAGGAGAAATGTTATGACAAAAAGGCAAGATATCAGATTATCTGAATTTAAGGGAGGGCATTTTAATCCCAGTGAAGAGTTTTCGAAAACTTTCCCAAAGATGTCGTCTTTGCTTAAACAGGCATTGACAGTCGATTTTAAAATAAATCACGGATTACGCTTCCGACAATATATCTGGACACGCCCTGATGGATCTACTGCCGGTTGGGTTTGCCGAGTTGATCATTGTGTGCCTCAGGGACGTAATATAATTGACGAACATCAATTATTGGCAAATGAGTTGGGAGGCGTTATCCAATGGTGGATAGATAAAGCATACGAAGTAAAAAAGGAAACTTTAATAAAAAATAATAACTTTACTTTCTGTTTGGCTGATTCCTCAATCGGATTTGGGGGATGGGAAGAAAGTTATAAAGAGAAGTGCGAAAAGGAAGGTGTAGATCCTTTTAATCCTGATGACTTTGTAACTTTCGCTCTCGAAGAATGTGGTAATTCTACATTCTATAATAAGGATACCAAACAGGTGTACACATATTTACAGGATGGATATACTCCTTTTGACTCTTCGATAGTGGAGGGGCAGCCCGAGTATAGCATACATCAGTTTGAGGGGGCTCATACTTTTGTCGAGTATGTCGAGTTACTGGCAAGCCAGTGGCTTGAGATATTAAAGTAAGTGAGCAGATCTATTTGAAACAATATTATAAAAACAATGATAAGAGTAGGAATTACACACGGTGATATCAATGGTATAGGTTACGAAGTTATTCTTAAAACATTCGGAGACCTCCGTATCGCAGAACTTTGTATACCTGTTGTTTATGGGTCTACAAAAGTTGCTGCTTATCATCGCAAAGCTTTGGATTTACCTCCTGTAACCTTTAATTTGATACAAAGTGCACAAGATGCCGAGATCAATAAAATAAATATGGTGAACTGTATTCCCGATGATGTAAAAGTCGAATTGGGAAAGTCTACCAAATCGGCGGGGGATTCATCGTTACGGGCATTGGAAAGAGCTACCGCCGATCTGGCTGAAGGGCTTATTGATGTTCTTGTAACCGCACCCATAAACAAAGACAATATACAACAGGACAATTTTCATTTTCCCGGACATACAGAATATCTGGAAAAAAAATTCGGCGTAAATGGAGATAAATCGTTGATGATATTAGCTAAAGACGATCTTCGGGTAGCTCTTGTAACAGGACATTTGCCGTTATCGAAAGTATCGGAAGCGATTACAAGTAATAAAATCAAAGAAACTCTTTATATTTTCAATGACTCATTGAAACGTGATTTCAATATCGACAAACCTCGTATTGCCGTTTTGTCTTTGAACCCTCATGCCGGAGAAAACGGATTGCTGGGAACCGAAGAAAATGATATTATTATACCTGCTTTGAAAGAAGCGGGTGAAGATGGTTTATTGTGCTTTGGTCCGTATGCAGCCGATGGCTTTTTCGGGTCGGGACATTTTTCATCTTTTGATGGTATATTAGCCATGTATCACGATCAGGGATTAGCTCCTTTCAAGACATTGGCTATGGAAGAAGGTGTTAACTTTACAGCAGGATTGCCTATCATACGTACATCACCGGCTCACGGTACTGCATATAATATCGCAGGTAAAAATGAGGCTTCGGATATTTCGTTCCGTCAGGCTATTTATATGGCTATAGACACATTTCGTAACAGAGCCGAATACGATTCTGCACGGGCAAATCCTCTTCGTAAGTTGTACTATGAAAAAGGTGGTGACGAGGCTCTCGATCTGACCAAAGAAGAACCAAACGATTAAGGTTTGAGACCTTAAATGTTATTTTTATTGTAATAAAGAAGAATGAACTATGCTATAATTGCTGCCGGGGAAGGATCACGGCTGGCTCAAGAGGGGGTTGCATTGCCCAAACCATTAGTTAAGCTGAATGGTGTGGCTATGATTCAACGCCTAATAGATATTTTCGCGAAAAATGATGCTGAATCTATCAGTATTATCGTAAATGAAGAAATGACTCAAGTTCAGGAGTATGTTAAAAATATAAAACTGAACGTTCCTTTGAATATTGTAGTAAAGTCTACACCTAGTTCGATGCATAGTTTCTTCGAGCTTAGAAGTTTTTTGCGTAAAGGGAAATTTTGTCTGACTACAGTCGATACGATTTTTCGTGAAGACGATTTTACCCATTATATACAGGCGTTTATAGCCGATGATGAAGTCGATGGTATGATGGCGGTAACAGATTTTATAGATGACGAGAAACCTCTTTATGTATCAGTTGATGATGGCATGAAAATTACAGGCTTTTTGGATAAATCCAGTTCATGTAAATATATATCGGGAGGTATATACGGATTATCATCTAAAGCGATAGATACATTGGAGGCCTGCTTGGAATCTGGGCAATCGAGAATGAGAAATTTTCAGCGTCAGCTGATTACCGACGGTTTATTCATAAAGGCATATCCGTTATCAAAAATTGTTGATGTGGATCATGCGGGAGATATAGAAAAAGCGGAAGCTTTTCTGAGAGAATAAAAGCAAGAAGGAAAAATCAAAAAGTAAAGTCAATATAACTAAACAACATGTCTAAAATAAGATTAACAGGCGTAAAGCGTCAAACCAAGTATTCGCCGAATCATATTGGTAATGATGGTACGATCTATAACATGACAGCTCAGTCTCTTCGGGAGATGGGATATGACGTGCAGGATTATACCGAATCGGAGTTTGTGCTGAGCGATATCAAAGATGATTATATATTTAATATGGCTCGCGATAAGAGTACTATTAAATGGTTGAAGCAGCTTGAAAATCAAGGTTCTTTAGTCGTTAATTCTGCCTATGGTATAGAAAATTGTACACGTGGCAAGATGACTGAAATGCTTATCGCAAATGGTATTCCCCATCCTGATAGCATCATTATTGATACGAATGAAGATCCGACTGAAAAATTAAAAGAACTTGGAGCGAATGCTTTTTGGCTGAAAAGAGGAGATTTCCATGCAATACACCGCGAAGATGTGGCATTTGCGCGCAGTATAACTGAGGCGAAAGAGATCCTGAAAGAGTTTGCTTTCAGAGGAATACCTAATGCTGTAATAAACGAACATCTGGTAGGTGACCTTGTTAAGTTTTACGGGGTAGCGGATACCGATTTCTTCTTCCATTTCTATCCGTTCGATATAAGTCACAGTAAGTTTGGTTTGGAAGAAATAAACGGTGCGGCAAATATGTATCCGTTCTCGACAGCAACACTAAAGGAAGCCTGTGATAAAGCCGGAGAAGTCTTGAATGTCAAGATATACGGTGGAGATTGTGTGGTTGCTAAAGATGGGTCGTTTAAAATTATTGATTTTAACGACTGGCCCAGCTTTGCTCCTTGCCGCGAACAAGCAGCTCCTAAAATTGCAGAATGTATACACAAACAAGTACAGAAGAAATTGAAATAAGGTCTTGAATTTTATCTGATTTCAAACAATCATTTATTCATTTAATTGCTTAAAAACCAATGTCAGAGAATAATAAACCATCGTTAGAATCGACACTCAAGTCGACCGATACGGAAGAGTTTATCGATATATATTTTTACCGTCCTATCGGTTATCGTTGGGCATTACTGTTTCAGAAGTTAGGCGTAACACCTAATGCGATAACCATTGCCAGCATATTTATAGGAATAGGAGCTGGTATTTGTTTCTATTTCGATCAGTTATGGATTACCGTTCTGGGTATTTTCTTATTGGTCTGGGCAAATTCATTTGACAGTGCCGACGGACAATTAGCTCGTATGACCAAGAACTTCTCTCCGCTGGGGCGTGCCTTAGACGGATTTGCAGGCGATCTGTGGTTTGGAGCTATCTACATCGGTATCTGTTTGAGACTCGAACCTGTTTTCGGCGGATATATCTGGCTGTTGGCAATCATTGCCGGATATTTTCATTCCAAGCAGGCTGCTATGGCAGATTATTACCGAAATATTCACTTGCTGTTTCTTAAAGGTAAGGGTGGTAGCGAGTTAGATAATTCGGTGGAGCTTACCGAAAAGTACAATAGTATAAGCGTGAAAGACAATTGGTTCGAAAAAACATACTTGTTTCTTTACCGGGCTTACACTAAAGGTCAGGAAAGTTGGACACCAGCATTTCAGAAAATGTTTAAAACTCTGAAAGAGGTGCATGGCGAAACAGCTCCCGAACAATTTAGAAAAGACTTCAGAGCAAAGAGCCTGCCTCTTATGAAGTGGACTAATATCTTGTCGTTCAATACACGAGCAATAGCCCTGTTTATCTCGGTGCTGATAAAACAACCTTGGATATATTTCGTTTTCGAGCTTACTATATTGAATATCATTCTTATTCATATGATAATGAGCCACGAAAAGATATGCAGAGAATTTACTGCCGATATCAAGAACGGTAAGTATTGAAATAAATAGGTCTGAGACCTTAAAGTTTAAAATTGCAATAATGTTTGATCTGAATAAAATAAAAGGTGTAATATTCGACTATGGCGGAACCATAGACAGCAACGGAATGCATTGGGCAGAAGTATTGTGGGATGCTTATGTTGCAGCGGCAGTACCCGTGTCGAAAGAGCAGTTCCGCGAAGCTTATGTGTATACAGAGCGTTATCTGGCAGTGAATCCGGTAGTAAAACCCGAGCATAACTTCAACGATCTGTTGAAAATAAAAGCCACATTACAACTTCAGTATCTGGTTGAAAATAAAATATTGACTGATGTTGATAAAACCGAATCTTATTCTCTTGCAATTTCGGATCAATGTTATAACTTTGCCAAGAACATTATAGAAAAGGAGAAACCCATTCTGGAAGAATTGCGTAAACGCTATCCGATGGTATTGGTTTCTAATTTTTATGGAAATGTTCAGGCAGTGATCGAAGATTTCGGTCTGCTCAAATTCTTTGACAAAATTATAGAATCTGCCGTTGTAGGAGTACGCAAACCTGATCCTGCCATATTCGGGTTGGGTGTAGAAGCTTTAGGCTTACCCGCCGAAAATATTGTAGTACTGGGAGACTCGCATTCGAAAGATATTGTGCCTGCCACCAAAAACGGATGCCAAACAGTATGGCTGAAGGGCAAAGGGTGGGGCGATGACGAAGAAGGAGCCACAGCAGATGTAATTATAACAGATTTTATGCAATTGAAAGAAGTCTTTCAGTTATCATAATATACAGGAAAAATCAAATAAGTAATAAGGCTGGTCGGAGGGCTGCCTACGTACTTACGTTCTTTTTGAATATTATAGGAGTAGTATAATTCTTATCTCTAACAATGGAAGTCTGGAAACTAGTATAACAGACCGAAAAGCCCGGGTTGGGAGAATAAAATGGAGTGAGATATTGTGCTAAAACTATCTTATTATATGTATTCCGAATATTTCGGTATACCAATTTAAAGGATTGCCGCGGGTTGCGGTGTATTTTAAACGAATAAAAAATGGAAAAAGTACAATTGAAACCAGCCAATGGAAAACTTGGTGTTCTGGTTGTTGGAGTTGGTGGCGCAGTAGCTACTACATTTATTGCAGGTACATTAATCGCTCGTAAGGGCTTAGGTACACCTGTAGGTTCAATCACTCAATTAGCTACAATGCGTTTGGGTAAAAGAGAAGAAAACCGTTTCCCAAAAATTAAAGATGCAGTGCCTTTGGCAGAACTGAACGACATCGTATTCGGTGGATGGGATCTTTTCGAAGATGATGCTTACAAAGCTGCAAAACATGCAGAAGTATTGACCGACGAAGACTTGAACAAAGTAAAAGACGAGTTGGCTGCGATCAAACCTATGAAAGCTGTTTTCGATCAGAATTTTGTGAAGAGACTTCACGGAACATGGGTAAAACAAGCTCCTACTAAATGGGACTTGATGGAGCAGGTAAGAGAAGATATCCGCGAATTTAAAAAAGCAAACAATTGCGATCGTATAGTGATGATTTGGTGCGGTAGTACTGAAGTATTTACTCCACTCGGCGAAATCCACAAATCATTGGCTACTTTAGAAAAAGCAATGAAAGAAAGCCATGCTGATATCGCTCCTTCTAACTTGTATGCTTATGCAGCAGTATCAGAAGGTGTAGCTTACATCAATGGTGCTCCTAACCTTACAGTAGATATTCCTGCTATGTGGGAACTTGCAGCTGCAAAACAAGTGCCTATCTGCGGTAAAGACTTCAAAACAGGGCAAACAATGTTGAAGACTGTATTGTCTCCTATGTTGAAAACTCGTATGCTAGGTCTTAGCGGATGGTTCTCTACAAACATTCTTGGTAACCGCGACGGAGAAGTTCTTGACGATCCGGGTTCATTCAAAACTAAAGAAGAATCTAAATTGTCGGTTATCGATAACATTCTTCAACCAGACCTTTATCCTGAACTTTACGGAAACGTTTATCACAAAGTACGTATCAACTATTACCCACCTCGTAAAGACAATAAAGAAGGATGGGATAATATCGACTTGTTCGGATGGTTAGGTTACCCAATGCAATTGAAAGTGGATTTCCTTTGCCGTGACTCTATCCTTGCAGCTCCTTTGTGTCTTGACCTTGTATTGTTTACCGATCTTGCACAACGTGCAGGTATGAGTGGTATCCAAGACTGGTTGTCATTCTACTTCAAGAGCCCAATGCACGAGCCAAGTAAAATTGCTGAACACGACTTGTTCATCCAATACGTGAAGTTGAAAAATACTCTACGTAAGATGATCGGCGAAGAAACTGTTGATTTTATCGAGTAAGATATTTTCATCATATAAATAACAAAGGCTGCCCAATTTATTTGAGCAGCCTTTGCTGTTGTTTGATTGTTGTAGGGGTGAATAGTTATACGCCCCTACAAGCTAATTAATTAAATAGGTCTGCGACCTTTATCCGAGGTCTTTCATCGACAGAGCTACACGTTTACGGGCAGCATCTACCGATATTACTTTTACCTGTACATATTGGTGTAGCGATACTATCTCGGTAGGATCGGATACAAACCTGTCGGCAAGTTCGGATATATGTACCAATCCGTTTTCTTTGATACCTACATCCACAAAACATCCGAAGTTGGTAACGTTGGTAACGATGCCCGGCAGTAACATTCCTTCACGCAGGTCTTCGATGGTTTTGATAGTCGGGTCAAATTCGAATGCCTGTATCTTTTTACGGGGATCACGTCCCGGTTTGTCTAACTCCTGAATAATATCGTTGAGGGTAGGTAATCCTACTTTGTCCGACACATACTTATTCAGATCGAGCGACTTTTTCAGGTCTTTATTATCTATCAGCTCCTTTACGTTACAGCCCAAATCCTTAGCCATAGTTTCTACAATGTGATAACTTTCGGGGTGTACCGACGAGTTATCCAACGGATTTTCGGCTTCGGCAATACGAAGGAAACCTGCGCATTGTTCGAATGCTTTTTCGCCCATCCGGGGAACTTTAAGCAGTTGTTTTCGGGTTTTGAATGCACCGTGTTCGGCTCTGTAATCTACAATATTCTGGGCGAGGGTAGGACCCAGTCCCGATATGTATGTCAACAGGTGCTTGCTGGCAGTATTTACATTCACCCCAACGAGGTTTACGCAACTTTCGACAGTAAGATCGAGCGATTTTTTGAGTTTCGTTTGATCTACATCGTGCTGATACTGACCTACTCCGATCGATTTTGGGTCTATCTTGACCAATTCAGCCAACGGATCCATCAAACGTCTGCCGATCGATACAGCACCACGTACGGTAACATCGTATTCGGGAAATTCTTCCCGGGCAATTTTAGATGCCGAGTAGATAGACGCACCGTTTTCGCTGACCACAAATACCTGTACCTCTTTTTCGTAACGCAGGTTGGTGATAAAACGTTCCGTTTCGCGGCTTGCCGTACCGTTACCGATGGCAATAGCATCTATTTTGTAAGTAGAAACAAGCTGAACTATCTTGTTACCTGCCTTTTGAGTTTCATTTTGAGGGGGGTGCGGATAGATGGCTTCGTTGTGCAGCAGATTGCCCTGAGCATCTAAGCAAACGATCTTACAGCCTGTACGATAACCAGGATCGATACCCAGTACCCGTTTTTGTCCGAGTGGGGCGGCTAACAGCAACTGACGCAAGTTTTCGATAAATACACGTATTGCTTCTTCGTCTGCTACTTCTTTGGCAGAAGCAGCAAATTCGGTTTCTATCGAAGGCTTCAATAAGCGTTTGTAGGCATCTTTAACAGCGGTTTCGACATATTCCGATGCCTCGGTTGCTCCTTTTACGAACTTGCGGTTGAGGCGTTCCAATGCATCTTCTTCTTCAGGCGAGATGGTTATCTTGAGGAAACCTTCGGCTTCACCCCGTCTCATGGCGAGTAATCGATGCGACGAGCATCGGCTGAGCCGTTCTTCGAGATCGAAATAGTCACGGTATTTATCGCCTTCTTCGTCTTTTCCTTTTACTACTTTAGAGGTGATAAAGGCTTCGCGTTGAAACAGATTTCGGATTGAATTTCTTGCCGATTCGTCTTCGCTCACCCATTCGGCAATGATGTCGCATGCTCCGTTTATGGCCTCTTTGGTATCGGCTACATCGCCTTTAACGAAAGCCAGTGCTTTGCCTTCTACATCGAACCGCTGTTGGAGCATTATGGCTTGTGCCAGTCCTTCCAATCCCTTTTTACGGGCTATTTCGGCTCTGGTTTGTCGTTTGGGTTTGTAGGGCAGATATATGTCTTCTAACTCGGTTGCATTCCAGCACGATTCTATACGCAGTTTGAGCTCGGGAGTCAGTTTTTCTTGTTCTTCTATCGTTTTCAGAATTGTCTCTTTTCTTTTGGTCAATTCTATCAGTTTATCGTATTGTTCTTTTATGGCAGCTATCTGTACTTCATCGAGTCCGCCTGTTGCTTCTTTCCGATAACGGCTGATAAACGGAATGGTTGCCCCATCGTTTAGCAATGCTATTGTTTTTTCGATTTGGCTTTCGCGGATATTCAGAGCCGAGGATATCAGTTTGTTTATGGTCATATATATGCTATAATTTAAATTATCAGTAAAACTAAGATGATAAAAATAATTTGATAATATATTGTGTAATGCTTATCTAGAGCAGTTCTCGGACAAAGCTATTCAAAATTATTTTATAGGCATACAAAAAAATAATTATATGTTACTATACTATCTTATCTGTTTAATGTGTTTAAAATGAATTGTTTTGCCCGATAAAAGGGTGCGCTTATCCTTATAAGTAATTAGAAAGTGCGAATAATATCATTATTTATTGGTATTGTAGAAACTGTAAAACTCCCTTTACTTTGCAGTATAAAAATAACAAAATAAATAATTAAACTTTCAATTAATTAAAAGCATGGCAAAGATAGGCATATACTATGGTTCTACAACCGGTAATACTCAAGATTTAGCAGATCGTATCGCAAAAGCATTAGGTGTAGCTTCGGCTGATGTACATGATGTAAGCTCTGCAGCTGCTGATTTCAATCCGTATGATGTTGTGTTGTTAGGATCTTCAACAATGGGTATGGGCGATTTGCAAGACGATTGGGAAACATTTATCGATGATGTAAAAGACGCAGACCTAAATGGAAAGAAAGTCGCATTGTTCGGTTGTGGAGACTCTTCTTCTTACAGTGATACTTTTGGCGATGCTCTTGGTAAAATTTATGAAGTAATTAAAAATAAAGGATGCCAATTAATTGGAAAGACTTCTGTTGAAGGTTATACATATGATAGTTCTGAAGCTATTGTTGATGGACAATTTGTAGGATTACTTATCGATGAAGATAATGAATCTAACTTGACAGATCAGCGTGTAGCTCTTTGGCTGGAAGATTTGAAAAAACAAATATAAAGGTCTCAGACCTTTATGTTAATATCATTAATATAAACACTGTTTATCCGTAATCTGAAATGTTAGTATTTAATCATCATATTTACGAGTTTAAGAAAGGAGTCAGAGACATGGTTTTGTGTACACTCCCTGCCCATATGCAAGAAAAAGTAGTGGCCAAACTCGAGCGGAATGAGATTAGCTACATGATACAGAAAATAAAAAACGGAAACATAAACGTATTTTTCGGAAAAGAAGAATGTCTTGTTGTAGTCAGAAATCTGTGTAAAGAACGTTTTCTGGATGAGCTTTCGCCGGAAGAAGATTTTATGATCGGTGTTTTGTTAGGATATAGCGTAAGCGAGCAATGCCGACGCTATTGTAAAAGGAAAAAAGCAATGAAAAGCATAAGTGAAACAAAGTATCTGGTGGCACATACCTGAAAAGGAAAATCACCTGATATAAGGTAAATGGAAAAGGTCGTAGGCCTTAATGCCGTATTCAGTTTATAGTGAATCATTTCTATTGATAGTTTTTTAGTTGATCATTTTAATACCCCCATGCTGTGAAGCAAGGGGGTATGACTTTTTATATAGATAAAGAGTTATTCTTATATCTTACAAAGCTGTAAAATGATCGGCAAAAGTTTCTTCCGAAGTAGAAGCATAAGTATAATGGCGAGGCAAGAACCAGCCTATATTCTGCATGACTCCATTGAAATGCTCTTCGCTCTGAAAATCAGCCGGGGTTAGATTAAATGTCAACTGTTGAAGAAATTCTTCACCTTCGGGTCTGTTTGTCAAAACTATTTTAGCTTCAGTCTCGGTATATTGTTTTAGATATTGGCGTAAGATGTTACGGGTTTGTACGGGAATTATATACTCAGATGGTTGCCCTACGAGTAGTTGTGTATCTTCGTTTATCCTATTTTCGGTTTGTACATACCAGTTATTCGAATCTGTATAAAATTCGTTTCTCAAGTGAAAATTAACAAGTTCTCCGTATGTAAATACCCAATCGGGTTGACCTTTTGCAGGATTGATAACTATACCTAATCCATTGTCTAGGATGAAATCGGGAATCATACGATTAACCACATAACACTGAAACTCTTTATTTGGTTCCGGTATATTTAATACAAAGTAAGGAAATCCATCAGGACCTGATATTACCTGAGGGTCATTACACGCAAAACTAGCATCGGTGACATTCTCTAAAAATATATTTTTCCAAGATTCATCTCTTGATTCGAACGGAACGGAGAAAAGTTTATCCAAAGCTTGTGTTTTTTTCAGATCTCCGTAATATACTTCTTTATTCATTTGAGTTTTTATTTACAAAACTAGTAATTTAAATCAGGAAACCGATACCGCATACTTTTATAAGTAAAAAATTAAGTGCGTATCTCAGAAAAAATATGAATGCCCGATATAATTAAAAATATTGCTGTATCTTTGATATACATACTGACGGAGCACTAAATATATAATGTATTTAGTGCTCCGTCTTTGTCATTTATTAGAGTGTTGTAAAATGAAAAAATATGTTTTGTTTGTTTCCCTAAGCTATTCTTATTCAATATTAAGACCCATACAAACAGAGATCCGTAAGAGAGGTGGAGATGTTGCTTGGTTTATAGAAAAGAAATGTCCGATTTATTTAGCGGAGGATGAAAAACTATTGAAAACAATATATGATGTGATTGAATATAACCCAATAGCTGTTTTTGCACCGGGAAATTATATTTATGATTTCTTTCCGGGGGTGAAAGTTGAGGTTTTTCATGGGTTGTTTTATAAGCGTAACAATTATGGAGATCATTACCGTATAAGAGGTTTGTTTGATCTGTATTGTGTAACAAGTAGTTTATTTATGCCCGAATTTAAGCGTTTGGAAAAAAAATATGGTTATTTCAAAGTTCTAGAAACAGGTTGGAGTAAATTTGATGCTTATACTAAAGCTAAACCAACTATTCACAAGGATAATGTGCCCACAATAATATATGCTCCTACTTTTACTAAAGGGTTGATATCGACAGAACATTTATTTGTCGAAATAGAACGTTTAGTTCAGACTCGAAACTGGAGGTGGATATTTTCGTTTCACCCTAAGATAGATATTCAAACAATAGAAAAATATAAAAAGCTAGCCCGAAAATATGATCATGTAGAATATTCGGATAAAGAAGAAAAATTATCATTGTATCAGACTTCAGATATAATGATTAGTGATACATCTTCTGTTATATACGAGTTTCTATGGTTTGATAAACCAGTTGTGACATTTCGCAATACATTTCCTGAGGATCATTTAATCAATATATTAGATAGCGGGTCTTTGGAGTTGGCAATTGAAAAAGGGTTATCGTATCCAAATGAACTATTGAAGAATATTAAAAATAAAATGGATCTGGTTCATCCTTTCAGAGACGGGCATGCTTCGGCTCGGATATTAAATGCCGTAGATGATTTTATCGAAAATCATCAGGGAAAGATCAAGAAAAAGCCGTTTAATCTTTTTCGTAAATTAAAAATGCGTTTCAAAGCTGGTTATTTTCCTTTTGGATCGAAAAGATAGAGTGTTGAATAGAATATAAATTAATGTAACGGTCTGATGCCTTAATTTCTTTTTTTAGAAAAGAAAAATGTAACTTTGCCTATCGAATGAATTAATGACTAAGGATTAAGATCTGATGATTGATAAAATAAACAAACTACTTGGAGATATAGAAGAGTTAAAAGCTTCGAATGTTCAGGAACTAGAGGATTTGCGTATAAAATTCTTAAGCAAAAAAGGCTCTGTATCTGCTTTGATGGATGATTTTAGAAACGTAGCAGCCGAAGAAAAGAAAAATATCGGGATGAAATTGAATGAGCTGAAAACTAAAGCTCAGGATAGAATAAATCAATTGAAAGAGAATCTCGAAAATTCATCTTCGTCAGAAGAATCTATTGACCTTACCCGTACAGCTTATCCTGTGGAATTGGGTACACGCCATCCTCTTTCTTTAGTGAAAAAAGAGATTTGTGATATATTTAAACGTCTTGGTTTTTCGATAGCGGAAGGTCCTGAGATAGAAGATGACTGGCATGTGTTTTCGTCTCTTAATTTTGCCGATGATCACCCTGCTCGTGATATGCAGGATACATTCTTTATAGCACGTAACCCCGAAGTGGTTTTGCGTACCCATACTTCGTCGGTGCAAACCAGAGTAATGGAAAAACAAGAACCTCCGATTCGGATTATTTGTCCAGGACGTGTTTATCGGAATGAAGCTATTTCGTATCGTGCGCATTGTTTCTTTCATCAGGTAGAAGCATTGTATATCGATAAAAATGTTTCGTTTGCCGATTTAAAGCAAGCATTGCTATTCTTTGCAAAAGAAATGTTTGGTGCAGATACAAAAATTCGTCTTCGGCCATCTTATTTCCCATTTACAGAGCCTAGTGCAGAAATGGATATCTCATGTAATATCTGTGGAGGTAAAGGTTGCCCGTTCTGTAAGCATACCGGATGGGTAGAAATTCTCGGTTGTGGTATGGTCGATCCTAATGTATTGGAAAACTGCGGTATCGATAGCAAAGTATATTCAGGATATGCCCTGGGAATGGGTATTGAACGTATTACTAATTTGAAATACAGGGTGAAAGATCTGCGTATGTTCTCAGAGAATGACGCTCGTTTTCTTAAACAATTCGAGAACGCGCAGTAATAATATAGATAATTTAGAATAAAAGGATGTCTTTTGATTAAAAGACATCCTTTTTATTTATATGTAAGTTAATGTGAGATTTGGAAAAACTAGGAGTAGGAGTATGGAATATTTTTTCTATTTTTATATTCTTCAATTTTTAATACACAAAAATATTTTACATCTATGAGAATCTTAACAGTATTATCTCTTTCCTTTTTAGTCTTTATGTCATGTAGTCAGCCGGCAAAAGATACGGATACGAAAAAAGAACCGGAAGTTGCTAAGAATGTAGTGGTTGAAAATATAATGAACCGCCGTAGTATTCGAAAATACAAGCCCGAACAGGTTGCACAGGCTCAAATGGATACAATAATTCAAAGTGGAATAAATGCACCCAGTGCTTTAAATAAACAATCGTGGGAAGTACGTGTAATCCAAAATCCAGATTTGCTGAATAAAATAAATACTGCTTTTGTTGAGGATGCCAAAGGAAAGTCTTTACCCGGTAGCGCATCTAAAGCTCAGGAAGACGGATTCAGTGTGTTTCACGGAGCACCTACGCTAATCATTGTCGCAAAAGATAAAAGTAACTCATACAGTGCGGTTGATTGCGGATTATTTGCCCAGAATATTCTATTGAGTGCCGAGTCTATGAATATCGGGACATGTGTGATTGGCAGTGTTGCCGGAATCTTCAATAAACCGCAGTCAAAAGAATTACGTGAAGCTATAAATCTGCCTGATACTCATGAGGTCATTTTCGGAATATCGGTAGGATACAAGAACGAATCACCGAACGCTAAGCCTCGTAATGAAAATAAGGTTGAATATATCAAATAAGCATATATATTAGCAGTAAGAAAAAGCATCGGAAAACTATTCCGGTGCTTTTTATCTAAAACAGAGAATCTTACCTAAACTCGATCAAGACGAGTTTGGTTTGTGTTTTTTTATTAAATTTGCCAGCCGTATCTAAGGTGTTAAAACCTTAAATCGCGTTGAATATAGAGAATCAAAAAAATATATATCAAGACATTTCATTAATTTATAACATATTAAAGTATGAAAGCATTTGTATTTCCGGGTCAAGGTGCTCAGTTTGTGGGCATGGGTAAGGATTTGTATGAAACATCACCCGTAGCGAAAGATTTATTCGAAAAAGCAAATGAAATTTTAGGTTTCCGTATTACTGATTTAATGTTTAGCGGAACTGATGAAGACTTGCGTCAAACAAAAGTTACACAACCAGCGATATTCTTACATTCTGTAATTTTAGCTAAAACTTTAGGTGCCGAATTTGTTCCGGAAATGGTTGCAGGTCACTCTTTGGGAGAGTTTTCGGCTTTGGTCGCAGCTAATGCTTTGTCGTTCGAAGATGGATTGAAGCTAGTTTATAAGCGTGCATTGGCTATGCAGAAAGCTTGCGAATTGAATCCATCTACCATGGCTGCAGTATTGGGCTTACCTGATGAAAAAGTAGAAGAAATATGCGCATCTATAAAAGATGAAGTTGTAGTACCTGCAAATTACAATTGCCCCGGACAGATTGTTATCTCGGGAACGAATGCAGGAATTGATAAAGCGTGTGAATTGTTGAAAGAAGCAGGTGCAAAACGTGCTTTGAAACTGAGCGTAGGTGGAGCGTTCCATTCTCCATTGATGAATCCTGCTAAGGAAGAATTGGAAAAAGCAATTAACGAAACAGAGTTCTCTGCTCCAATTTGTCCTGTGTATCAAAATGTGACAACTGTTGCAGAATCTGATCCTGCGGCTATTAAAAAGAATCTGATTGCTCAGTTGACTGCTCCTGTGAAATGGACTCAATCTGTAGAGCATATGATTGCCGATGGTGCTACTGAATTTGTAGAACTAGGACCGGGAGCTGTTCTTCAGGGATTGGTGAAAAAAATAAATAAAGAAGTAGCTACCAGCGGAAAGCAATAAGGTATCTGTTTTTTTAGGATAAACGAAGACGGCTGCTTCCTTTTTTAGGGAGTCAGCCGTTTTCCTTTGTTTGGATGAGAATTGGTAAGAAATAAGACTGATTCGGTATTCGATTTGTAACCTATGACAATTTAGCCTATCTTCGTTGTTATAATAAGTAAAAGATAGTATTTACTTTCTATTTATCAACAGGCTTTCGCTATTTTACTTACCAAAATGCTAAATAGGGTAAGACCTTAAAAACAACTAAAACAGAATCAAATTATGGCTGAAACTCCAAATTGTCCACTTTGTGACATGGAAAATACGTATTTCGACGGAACCGTATTTGTATGCCCCGATTGTAGTCATGAGTGGACTAATGAGGCAAACCAACAGGAAACAGATGATACTCCCAGAGATAGTAACGGAACAGAATTGATAGACGGAGATGCCGTTACTGTAATAAAAGACCTGAAAGTAAGAGGTTCTTCGATGGTAATCAAAAGAGGGACGAAAGTAAAAAGCATAAAATTAACAGAGAACCCTGACGAAGTGGATTGCAAGATCGATGGATCGGGTATTGTGTTGAAAACCTGTTTTCTTAAGAAAGGATAAGTTATTCTTAAACAATAAAAAGTGACAGAAAGCAGTTAGTGACGTACTTTAAAGAGATAACGTACTCTGGCTGTTTGCCTGCAAAATCAACAAAAAGGTCTGAGACCTTAGATGCTCGGTTTGTTATTCTACAGATCGAGCTTTTTATTGTATCTTTGTAGTCCGAAAATATAGAATATACAGAATAGATAAATGAAAAATATTGCTGATTTTGAAATCATGGCGCCAGTAGGATCTTACGATTCTTTGGCTGCGGCAATACAAGGAGGTGCGAATTCAATTTACTTTGGTATCGAAGGGTTGAATATGCGTGCCAAATCTTCGAATAACTTTACAACCGAAGATTTAAAAAATATAGCTAAAATTTGTCAGGAACACGGGATGAAGAGTTATTTGACCGTGAATACCATTATTTATGATAATGATATAAGTCTGATGCACCAAATTGTGAATGCTGCAAAAGAAGCTAACGTGTCGGCGATTATAGCATCGGATGTAGCAGTAATGATGTATGCCCGCAGCATTGGAGTTGAAGTGCATTTATCGACACAGCTTAATATCACAAATACGGAAGCTCTTAAATTTTATGGACAATTTGCCGATGTTGTGGTATTGGCCAGAGAGTTGACTCTGGATCAGGTAGCCGATATTTATAAGGATATTGTAGAACAACAGATAAAAGGTCCAAGCGGAGAGTTGATCCGTATTGAAATGTTTTCTCATGGAGCCTTATGTATGGCTGTTTCGGGTAAATGTTACCTGAGTTTGCACGAAAAAGATTTGTCTGCAAACAGAGGGGCTTGTAATCAATTGTGTCGTAGAGGCTATATTGTAAAAGATAAAGAAAGTAATATCGAACTTGAAATTGATAACGAATACATCATGTCTCCCAAAGATCTGAAAACAATCCATTTCATGAACAAGATGATGGATGCCGGAGTACGGGTGTTTAAGATCGAAGGACGTGCACGTGGAGCAGAGTATGTGCGTACCGTTGTGGAATGTTATAAAGAGGCGGTAAAAGCATATTGCGAAGGAACATATACCGAAGACAAAGTTGCGGAATGGGATACTCGTTTGGCAACAGTCTTCAATAGAGGATTCTGGGATGGTTATTACCTTGGGCAGCGTTTAGGTGAGTGGACAGCTAATTATGGTTCTGGAGCTACTAAACGCAAAGTCTATATAGGTAAAGGAATCAAATATTTCTCGAATATCGGTGTTGCCGAGTTTCTGATGGAGACCCAGTCTTTAAAAGTAGGAGATGAAATTCTGGTAACAGGACCTACAACAGGAGCTGTTTCTCAGGTTGTAGATGAAATACGTGTTGATCTAAAACCCGTACAGGAAACTGTCAAAGGCGAAAAGTTCTCAATTAGGCTGACCGAGAAGATCAGACCTTCCGATAAACTGTTCAAGGTTATTACAGTAGAACCTAAGCAAAAATATGTAGAAAAGGTCTCCGAATAATTTATTTATGCGGAAGAACTAAAAATGAGCCACCTTGTTTAATAAAAAAGGAAAATATAAATACGATCTATCCAAGTAAATTATGTCGCCTATATACAGTTCGCTGCAAGTTATACTGACAGATAATACTATAACCCGTGCGTCGGAGTTTCTTTGCGAAGACCGATGTAAGGTCGCAGATGCTTCGGCTTCTATTATACCATGTCTGTTAGGGGCTTTGTTGGCTAAAGGCAGTACCACCCCCATACAAATTGCCTTGAGTAAGGCCGGGCGTAATTATAATAACCTGCAAGACAATATTGTTTCAATATTCTCGGGTAATGCCGATGAAAGGATTAGTTATTCGGGATTTCGTCTGCTCGATGCTATTTTTGGTGATAAACTTGGAGAATTTACAACCCTGATATCCTCTACTTTCGGGATGTCTTATTCAAATACCGATCAGCTATTATTAATGATAACACCAATAATAGCAAGTGATCTGGGGTATCGGGCGACTGAATATAAATGGGGGATGACAGGCTTACTTGGGCGGTTGAATTACGAGAAGAGCAGTTATCTTCATTTGATCCCTGTCGGTTTTGCATCATTGTTCGGGCTCGGCAGTAATGATGAGTTAGGGAATTTCGTCCCGGTAATTGAATCGACCGAAGCTGATTATAAGCTGAAAGAACCGACTCCTCCGTGGCTTGTGTGGGCAATTATTGTTGCTGGCGGAGTTATTATTGCTTTTTGGTGGAAGTCTTGCGAAGATTCTACTTCAACTAAAGTGAAAGATACCGTCACCACAGCAACGTCGGCAATGGTAGAAGGTACTATTTCAACTGTATCAAAAGCATTGGAAAAGGTTTCGACTATTGTAATTTTACCCGATGGAAAGCGGCTTCAGGCCTATAAGGGCGGAATTGAAGATCAGCTTGTGAGATTTCTTAGTTCGGACGAATATGGAAATGCTTCCACCGACCAGCTGAAAGACAAGTGGTTTAACTTCGATAATATCGAGTTTAAGTATGGAAGTTCAACCGAACTGACCGACATTTCTAAGCCTCAATTACATAATATTGCAGTTATATTAAACTACTATAAAGATACGAAAGTGATCATTGCCGGATTTACAGATCGTACAGGTACTATCGAAAGTAATCTGAAGCTATCTCAGGATCGTGCTAATACAATCAGAAATTACCTGATAGAAGAAGGTATCGAAGGATCACGTATTTCTGCAATCGGTTATGGCGATCAATATGCGACACACGCTGCTGATGCCCCTGATATTGACAGGGCATTGGATAGAAGAATCGCTTTGAGATTTGAAAAGTAGCCAGTTATTTCTTAATTTTTCCGAATTTTTTAACAGACTGATATTTTCGCCATAGGTTGAGTTTCCTATATTTGGGTACTCCGTGTCTTGCAATGTAGTCTTCCACGGCAGTGAACATTCTTTCTGCCACTTTTCCATCCAGATACGGGTCGTAATTATCTATAATCCATTTGCGCTTTGCTTTGTATTCGTCACTAGACAGGACTGTATCATAAGCCCAATCGAGTTTGTCGGGAGTATCTATATCAAGCCAGTATTTGTCTTTAGCAACATTGTTTAGAGTGATAACAGGCTTATCCAATAGAAGAAATTCATATACAGCGGAAGAAGTATCGCTTATCATCATATCCGAAGCAAGGATATATTTTGAAATATTCTGATCTTCTATCCATAAAATGTTCTCTACTTCCTTCGCTAGTACTTTGTACTCGTCTACCCACTCTTTTTTTGTCAGTGGATGAAATTTAAGTAGGATAACTGCATCTTTTCGATCAGCTAGCTTTTTTATATCTTCTTTAATATAAGGCAGCGATGTTAATGAGGGAGAGAATGTCGGGGCATATAAAACAATCTTACTCTTCTTGTACTTAGTTAAGAGACCTTCTCGGTAATTATCGAATGTATGCAGGTTGTTAAAAATCCAGTCTTGCCGAGGCCATCCTGTTTCCACGACTTCAAAGTCTCCGTAGTTCTGAGCCAGTTGCTCGAAAGGTTTGGTGAAAAAGGGACCTTGGGTCAGATACATATCCAGATACCTGCGTATTACCCAATGATCTTTTTTTTCGGCTGCGTATCCGTGGAATATCTCAGCTTTAACTCCCGGCAGATAATAAGGTACAATATTGCCCGGAACAAAAATAGCTTCGGGTGAGAAGTTGTATGTTTCCTGTATAGAATTAGTCCATCTTACCTCATTTTTTAAAGGAAAGTCGGGAATATTTCTTGCATCAACAAACCAGAGTATTTCATGTTTTGATGTTTTATTTGCTTCCTCCTGAAGGGGCAGAAGTATTGTCACGGCATATTTATGCTCGCAGAAAAGTACAACTCTCATTTTAGATAACAGGCTTAGTGTATATGTGTAAATCCGAATTTTTCTTACTGTAAGTGTGCCGGAATCTTTGCGCAGGCTGTCTCGAAATCTTCGACAGTGTCAAGTTCCATTGAAAAAATATTTGTTGTATCGACAGTGTATATTTCAGCTCCTTTCTTGATAAGATTTTCGAATGCCATCTCGTAGAAGACTCCCGATTGACCTTTGTTTAAGATCATGTCATCAAGTTCGGTATAAAGATCCTGAACGAATTCAGCAGAGAATTTCTCTATGCCGACTGATTCGCCAACGGCAGTTTCAATAGAACAGGTCTTGCTTATCTCGGTAATTTGTCCGTCAGTGTTTAAAATCACTTTTATCTCTTCATCTCCCAATTCGTGAGAGTTTAGAGCTAAGCAGTTTTCGTGTTTTGATTCCAGTAATGCGCTGATTAATGCTGCATCGAAGAGAATATCGCTGTCCAGAAGCAGCATAGATTGCCCATGTACCGCAGATTTGGCAAGCCATAATGAATAGATATTATTCGTAGAATCGTATTTGCTGTTGAAAATATATTCGACTCTTAAATCTGGATAATTAGCCGAAACAAAACTTTCAATCATCTCTTTGAGATATCCTGTAACAATAACCAACCGATCGAAGCCATTGGCTATTAACGAGTCAATCGTACGTGCAAGCAGGCATTTGCTTCCTACATTGAGCAGGCACTTGGGAGTGTTGTTTGTTAAAGGGCGTAAACGTGAGGCTATACCGGCGGCAAGGATTACTGCTTTCATTCTTCTGTCTGGATTATTTGTTTAATGCAACTCTTCGGATGATATCTACAACTCTTTCATTTATGGCAGTCGTTCCTAATGTTATGCGCATATGTGTCCGTAAGCCTTCTTCATTCATGAATTTAACTACGATATTTTCTTTTTTGAATTCGGCTTGCAGTTGTTCTTTTAATTCAGTCGGATATTTAACCAAAACGAAATTAGCATCAGAATTGTAAACTTTAAATCCTTCGATGGGGTTCAGTCCGTTTTTATATAATTCTTTATCGCTCTGCATGCGGGCTGCATTCTTATCATAGTATGCAGTTGATTTTAGTGCGGCGATACCCAATTGTTCTGTAAGTTTATTGTATCCCAAATACATGGTGCTGAAGTTTGTGAATTTTTTCAATCCTTCCCCCATAAACCCATATCCGAGGCGAAGTCCCGGAAGTCCGTAGAATTTAGAAAATGTACGGATAATCAGCAGATTCGGAAATTCGGTTATTAATTGGGATATGTATGTAATGTCTTTATTTGCAAACGATGTATATGCTTCGTCAATAACTATGATAGTGTCTTTACTCAGAGACGAAATGATATCTTTCATTTCATCCAATGACAGCGAGTTACCTGTCGGGTTGTTGGGACTTGCCAGAAGAACTAAATCAGGATTTTCCTGAGCAGCTATCTTTTTTATTTCGGGAATATTGTATTTGAAGTCGTATCCATCTTCATAAAGAGGATACATTATGGTCATGCCGTTAACTTCTTCGGCTATCGATTTATAGTACCACCACGAAAATGTGGGGATAAGCATTTTGCGCTGCTGATGTCCCTGACTTAAGAAACAATGTATAACACCTTTCAGAATATCTTCGCCGCCATAGCCTAAAACAACATTCTGTTCTGCCACCCCGTACATGTCTCCGATGTATTGAGATAGTTCACTTTTTATTCCGTTCTGAAAACAGCGGGTATAAGTACATAATTCCTGAGGGTTAAAATCTTTCAGTACTTTAGCTACATCCGGAGATATTTCGTAGCTGTATTCATTTCGATCTAAATATATCAGATCGTTAGTGTTAGGGTTATTCATGTTTGTAAATTTCAAAACTCTTAATGTGCGGAGCAAAGGTATTAAATTAATATATAATCATTGAATTTTACCTTGAATATTTTGACTTAAGGCCTCAGCCGTACTTTAGATCTTATTAGAAAAGGAGCAGATATGTCTGTTTCTTTATTCTCCAACCGAATCTTTTTACTCCTTTTTGTAGAAAAGGACGATCTTTTCTTGCAAAAAAGTTAACTTTGTGACTCATCTAAATTTAATGAAACTAAACCATATGAAACCAACATTATTTGTTCTGGCTGCCGGAATGGGTAGTCGCTATGGAGGTCTGAAACAATTAGACGGATTAGGTCCTAATGGCGAAACAATCATGGATTACTCAATCTATGATGCTATTCAAAGCGGATTCGGTAAGCTAGTATTTGTTATTCGCAAATCATTCGAAAAAGAATTTGTTGAAAAAGTTGCATCTAAATATGACAAACATATTGAGGTAGAGGTAGTTTTTCAAGAGCTGACCGATTTACCCGAAGGATTTACCGTACACCCCGACCGTGTTAAGCCATGGGGAACAAATCATGCCGTATTGATGGGTAAGGATGTTATCAAAGAACCTTTTGCCGTAATCAATGCCGATGACTTTTATGGCCGTGACGGTTTTCAGACTTTAGCAAATTTTCTGAAAGATCTCGATGGCTGTAAAAATCATTATTGTATGGTTGGATACCGTTTGTGTAATACTCTTTCGGAAAGTGGAGCTGTTGCGCGTGGTGTTTGCGAAACAGATAAAGATGGTTTCCTGACCAGTGTGGTTGAAAGAACTCATATCGAACGTAAAGATGGCAAAATCCAATACAAAGATGCAGAAGACTATTGGTATGAATTACCTGAAAATACTCCGGTATCTATGAATATGTGGGGATTTACTCCTGAGTATTTCCAATATTCGGCTGAGTACTTTGTGAAATTCCTTGAATTGAACCAAAGTAACCTGAAAGCTGAATATTTTATACCATTGATGGTTGACCATTTGATTACTAATAAAACAGCGGATGTAAAAGTGCTTGATACTACTTCTAAGTGGTTTGGAGTTACTTATGCTGAAGACAGAGACTCTGTAGTTGCAAAACTTCAGGGCTTAGTTGATAAAGGTGAATATCCGACTCCTCTCTGGAAATAAGGTCATAGACCTATTTATTACTTTGGCAAGTATAACACCTTAGTTTGCTATAACTTGGAAACAAATGATTAAATACTTTTGTTTACTTAAAAGGTTTTATATCTTCTCACAAAAAAGTCCTTGAATTATTTTCAAGGACCTTTTTGTTTTCTATATTGATAGGTTGATATCCTTAGAAGTTCATTCTCAACGTGAAACGATATGCACGCCCCGGCATAGGATATCCGTCCATAATATAATAGATTTTGTTTGCCAGATTCGAAATGTCGGCTTGAGCCCGCATTGATACCATTCCTATATTGAATGATTTGTTCACCGATATTGTCTGATCGAGATATGGACTGATTTTGTTACTATCAATATTCTGGGGCAGAGAATATGTTTTTCCGCTAAGTACTATAGAATAAGAAATATTCAAAAATGGGTTTTCAAGACTTGCCGATCCGGCTCCCGAATGACGAGGGGTATAAGGTATCTGGTCTTTGTAGTTTTTATCTTCGGCATTGGTTTTGTCTATTGCATGCTGATATGTATAGCTTCCCGATAATTGAAGGTTTACTTTAGTATTAAAGTCCATTCTTGTGTTTACATTTATGTCGAAACCATCGATGATGACTTTTCCCAAATTTACAGACTTCGGATTGAATGAAGAAGGGTAAATGATAATTTTATCTTTTACTGTATTGTGGTAAAAATCCGTTGTAACAGACAAGAAACTAAACAAGTCGGAGAATGACTCAGACCATGTTAGTCCGATATTGTACTGTTTGGTTTTCTCAGGTTTGAGAGACGAATTTCCTGAGTTTGTATAATATAAATCGTTAAAGGACGGTACTCTGAATATATCTTTATAAGAAGCCCTTACCCGCAAATTGGTTTCATCCAGTAATTTGTACGAGAGACTGACCGATGGTGATAACCTTTTTTTATCACTTGCTGCTAATCCGTTTTCTACATCTTCGGATACATATGTCCCTAAGAGTTTTCCGACTACAGTTAATCTGTCGTCTTGATATTTTCCAGAAAGAGCAGACAGTGAAGTGTACCTGTCGGGATAAGCAAATTTAGGAAGATTGGCACTCAAATGCCCATAGCTGATATCTTCTGCTAAAGAAAAAGATATGTTCTTACTGAGATTGTAGAGTAGGGTACCAGTTACATACAGTTCATTCTGGATGTACTTATTCATTAATTCGCCATTAGGCTGCTTAGGGTTTTTGTCAATATATTTAGTCCATGTATGAGTATATTTGGCTTGTACCTGTAAGTCGAATTTATCATTCAGGTAATTAAGATATTTGGCTTGAGTGAAAAAATCTTTGTCCCAGAGCCGTTCTCCGTTTTTCTGATCAGAATATATGACTACTCCACCTGGTAATCCCCGTTCCGAGTCGAAGTAGTAAAGTTTAAAAGATAGCTTTTGCTTTTCTGTGAGATTGCCAAACAGATTGAGTTCTGTCCGTTTAATATCAACATCAGTGTTATTTCTTTTTCCCTTATATTTTTCGGATATATTATCCATCTCAAATCTGTATCGTCCGTCGGCTCTTTGCCAGCTTCCGTCAAGTGACAGTGTAAATTTATTGCCCAATTTATGAGCATAATACACATATGGATTAAATTGTCCCCACGATCCGGCGCGCAGCTGTACTTTTGCCGAATAATCTTTTTGCTTAAACTGAGGTGTTGAGGTTTGTATATCTAATACTCCAACGGCTCCCAATGAGCGTGCGGTACGGAATATATCGTCGGACTGTCCTATCGTCAAGGATATCATTTCTACATTATCAAGGGAGAATTTACCTATATCTATTTGTCCCGATTGTGCATTACTCACAGCCATACCATCGTATAAGACAGCAGTGTGTTCTGAGCCTACACCTCTTACAGCAATGGTTTTCATTCCTCCTATTCCTCCAAAATCTTTTACAACCACACCCGAAAAGCGGCGTACAGCATCCGCAACTGAAAGAATACCAACCTTGTCTATGGTTGAGCCGGAGAAGGTTTGCACCGGATTACTCGACAGGGTCATCGAAGGATGTAGCTTAGCCGAAACTTCTACTTCTTGAATGTGCTGGGTACCGATAGAGTCTTTAACCTGACCGACGGCAGATAAAGCATAACTTTGTATGATAACAAGCGGGAGAATATGGTAAAACTTCATTACAGTTGCTTAGAATTTTTATTTATAAATAATCATTCCAGCTTTCTGAATGGGAGTTTGAAGAGAAAGAAATCGAAGATTCTATCTTAAGCTTTATCCCTCGAAAGCTGTCTGATTGGAGTCGTTTTGCAGGTTTTCTGACTTGCTTTTACCTTTATTATTTCTAGGTTTAGCTTACAGTAGCGGGTCTGTCCGGGATTTTCACCCGATTACCCTTTTGCATCCGTTTCGGGAGTAGAGATAAAGTTACCCGAAGAGGAACAAAACAACATTGCAAAGATAGCTTATAACTTAATTATAGTTAGACTTTTTGAGCGGAAAATTGTGTCATGTGTTGTTAAATAAGGGGGTGATACCTCTTTGGGATTTTATCTAGGCTGACAGTCTCTTTTGTCTTTTTTATCTATAGTAAAAGCGTTCTTTAAATGGTTGGTATCTGATGAGACAATCTGAAAATGTGCCAATAAGGTAACAATGCAAAAAGTATATTTTCAGTGTAACCTTTGTAACCTTTTCGGGGATTCTGTAGGGGCGAATAATTATTCTCCCGGTATCTACAAGCGAAAGGTTTTGACTCTATGGGCAGGTGAAGTTCCGAAATTGGTAAGAAGTAACAGAGCAAAGTGTGCATAAAGGCTATTACCTTTGTTACCTTTTAGAGTTAAATCGTTGATTTATTGATGAAATAACAGGCGCTTAAAATTGAAAATAGATAAATGGTTGAGTTTCGCTGGAAGCGGTCACGTATACCAGCCAGAAAACAACTCCGATAATAATTGCTTTTCCGATAAAAGGAAGTTTTTCAAATCCTGTTTGTACCAGTTTAGTGAACTTCTCGGGAACAAAGTGTAGCAGATACCCGATAGCTATTACAATAAATACATTGCGGTATCCATCTATAATAACAAGCCATTCTTCTGGAATAAACTCTAGGTGTGATATATTTGTGATTAAATCTATTGCGGTCTGATATGAATCAGCCTTAAAGAAAATCCAGCAGAATGTTACAAAGTGGAAGGTTAGTATCCCGCAAATAAGATTTACGAGAATATTCTTTTCCGGTAGTTTAAAAAATTGCTTACATAGTCGTTCTACAGCTAATGCGCCTCCATGCAATGCCCCCCATGCGATATATTTCCATGCAGCTCCATGCCATAGGCCGCCTATAAGCATAGTCAGGAACAGATTGATGTAAGTTCGGATTTTCCCCTTGCGGTTTCCTCCCAAAGGGATGTATAGATAATCTCTCAGCCACGATGAAAGGGATATGTGCCATCGTTTCCAGAATTCGGTAACGGAAGTCGATTTATAAGGAGTGTGAAAGTTCTCGGGCAGTTTAAAGCCCATCAGTAAGGCTATGCCAATAGCCATATCTGAATATCCCGAAAAGTCGCAGAATATTTGTAATGTATATCCATATGCTGCCATTAAAGACTCGAATGGAGTATAGGTTAGAGGACTGCTGAATATCCGATCTACAAAATTGATTGAAATGAAGTCCGAGATCACTGACTTTTTAATAAGTCCGCTTATGATAAGGAATAAAGCGAAGCTGGCATCTTCTTTCGATAGAGTTATTTTTCGTAGTGCTTGAGGTAAAAAGTCTTTTGCCCTCACTATCGGACCTGCTACCAACTGGGGAAAGAAGCAAAGATAGAATGCAAAGTCAAAGACATTAGCCGCCGGCCTTAGTTTTTTGTGATAGAGGTCTACTGAATAGCTGATTGCCTGAAATGTGAAAAATGAGATACCGATTGGCAGCATAATATGCTGTGGCAGAAAGTCCTTGTGAAATACGGTATTTATATTGTCAATAAAGAAATTTGTGTACTTATAATATGCCAGAACTCCCAGATTTAAGATAACGGTAAACGAAAGGACAAGTTTACGTGTTACCTTTTTTCTTGACAAGTCCATTGTTTCGGACAGAATATAGTTGATCAAAGCCGAGAATACAAGTAATATAACGTATTCGCCTCCGGCCTTGTAATAGTAGAATAAAGAAAAGAGGATTACATATCCTGTTCTGAAATGCTTATAGTTGCGGGTAAATATGTATATGAAGTAAAAGACAAGGAAGAAGCCGAGAAATAACGCACTGCTGAAAAGCATAGGATTTTTCGGGTCATATTTAAACCATGATGTAACAAGATCCGGTGTGAAATATGATAATATCGGTTCTAGGTAGGTTGATAGCATTCTATTTTACTCTGTTTTTGATGTATTGGTCGTAAGCTTTTAGAAAGTCCGTTGCGAATAATATGCCTTGTTCTTCGTATCCGTCTTTGGTGTAGTGAACTCTGTCTCTTGCCATATTTCCGGATAGGTTATTGTTGAGGGGAGCCTCTATTCCTCCCAGTTTCGAGAGCAAATCCCAAACAACGTAGTCGTTCGATTGCATCATTGCGTCTCTGTAATCTTCGATAAAGTCGTTGGGGGTACTTCTTCTGAACAGCGATGGAGGCGGTGTGGTTACGAGTATGATTGCAGATGGATTTTCGTATCGAATACTTTGTACCAACTGGTTTAGCTGATCCATATAGTATGGAGTCGACCATTTACCGAAAGACTCATTGGTGCCCAGAGAGATAATGACAAGATCTGGGTGGAGTATCGGTAATTGTTTAAAAAACAGGGGGTACTTATTGTAATCAGACAGCTTCGCTCCATTTACTCCGATAGTATGATAGATAATGCCCGGCTTATCGTTCTCGATTACTATGCCGCTTAAGTTGGATTCTGTCACTTTACTCTTTGATGTAATATATGCGGTATTGGATAGAATAGAATCTTTGGCTTCTATATAGTATTTCCCGGCTTGAGATGTAATTGTTTCGGGTTTTCGGTTATCTGTTTTGGGGACTGATCTTGTTGGTTTAGCCTTTTCTGAGACTACGAGTACCATTCCTTTCTTTATTGTACTTGACTTGAGGTCATTCCAAGCTTTCAACTGTTCTATGGTTGTGTGATTGTTTAATGCGATTCGGTACAGGGTTTCGCCTGTTTTCACGGTATGGATTTTTACTTCCGATTCGGATAAGTCTTCTTTAGTCACAGGATGAATATGTTCTCGTTTTTCCTGGGGTTCATCGGTGAATGAGACTTCGAAATTAGTTTCGCGAGATGTCGATAGGACTTTTATCTTATTGAAAGCATACAGCGGATTTACCTCTAATTGGAGGCTGGCATTTGCTTTGTTTGTATAAAAACCTATACCGCTCAAGCCGATGGAAACATCGGTAATCGGAAAAATATTCCGGCGGTTATTCCAGACGGCATTAGATGAGAATTTGGTATAGCCCGTTCCGTTAGTTTTTGCAAGTGAATATGGAAAACAGAATCCATATCCACCGTTTCCGAAGCGTGATTGAAGAGCCTGCCGTATGGTATTGGTGAACAGATCCGCCTGTATGTGAGAATCGCCTATATGTACAATATTGACTTTACCCGATTTATTATGTTCGAGTTTGTACAGTTTTTCAAAGAGTGGTTTTAGCTGCTGGTAATTATGAAAATCATTACCAGAGGACTCTATCCCGTTTTCAGCGAATACTAATCCATGAAAAAATGCGGATATAATAAATAGTAGTATGGCTCTTTTTAATATCATCAATCAATTATGGTGTTCTATTTCATTTTCTTGTATTCAGAGTAGCCTTTATCTAATTCATGGTATAGCAAAGTGCTTATTTTTCGGGCTCCTTTGGCATTAAAGTGAGTATAATCTTTATTGGCGTAACCTTCGTTAACCCAGTTTACCATTGACCCGTCTCCTCCCATCAAAGACTGGAGGTCTATAAATCCGGCATAGACTTCATGGGCGCAATTACGTTGAGCTTTGACTAATGGCGGAACTGCTTTATCGCTTTTCATATCCATATCCACTTTTTTAGCTCGGTCTCCAACTGATACGATTAGTATGTCGGCTTTCGGAAAACAGTTTCTCAGGTGATTAACTACTGAGATCATTTTATTTTCGTACCAACTGTAATCAGAGGTTCCATATCCGAGAACATTGGTTCCGTATTGCAAAACGATGAGATCGTAATTTAAAGTTTCATCCAATGCATTCATAAGGCTTTTGTTATACAAAGATAGCGGTAATCCTGAATTTCCTCTAATGGAGAAATTATCTACGTGTACACCTTTTCCGTCATCGAAGTTTACTCCATAGAATGGAATGGAATCAGCTTTTTCGAATGCGATTTTCAGAGTCTTTCCTGTATTGCCGAGATTGCATGTATTCAGAGTTCTATCTGTATTTAATTTGTATTCGGGTACAGAGTCTTTATTGCCTGTGGTCACTCTGATTCGAGCATCCTTGTTGCCCGAACTTCCATAGAATAGTACAGGATTGTATAACATTGATATATTATCTTGATTCGATGCTGTATATTTTACCCAGGATGTTCCAGCTGGAGCAGCAAAAAAGACTTGTCCGTCTACCCCAAACGGGCGGGTTGGCTTCTTAACGGTCAGACATGATTGGGTTTTCCAGTCTTTTGAATACTGATGGCTGATTGTCCCTCTCGCTGAAGCAGATAAGGACGTAATTCCCACGAATCCAACTCCTTTGCCTCCGTATCGACTCTGGTAGGCTTGACGGATATCTTGTACTATAAGGTCTCCGTCTGTCATTGAATCACCGAAATAGGCTATTCTAACTTTACCTTTTCCGTTTGTTTCAAGTTGGTATAGCTTTTCATAGAATGATGAGAGGTTGCCAAGTCCCTCACTGTCATCGGATATTGATATATGCACTCTGTTTGCCAATGAATCTTCCTTGATCGAATCAGGGAGGGTAGCATCAACAATCATCGCACTATCTGCAATTGCAGCCAGTGCAAGACTATCTATGACAATGCCATCACTGTCTTTCTTGTTATCAGTGAATATATTCTTGGGAAGTATCTGTTTTAGTCCGAAGAATACCCCTATTGCTATCGCTATAGCTAAGAATGACTTTACAAAATAATTTTTTGTTCTTTGTTCCATAAAATAAAGAAAATCAGATTATAATACGATATAATGTAATCTGCCGTTCTAGTCGTTGTTGTTCTAATTCGCTGCAAAGCTAGTTACTTTCTTTACATTTTAGAAAGGTCTATAACTAAAAAAAACTGCCATTGGCAGTTTTTTTTAGTTATGATATGTAAGAAGGTTAAAATGAGAAGTCTACCCCTGCTCCAAATACTTTGTTTGTTCTGGAGAAGACATCTTTATTAGTTCCTCCACCAGGAGTTTTTGAATAATCAGAATAGTTTGTCCAAAAATAACCAATATTGATTCTTACAGTAGGAGAAACGTTAACAGCTCCACCAAGTCCCAAAGAATAGGAATTACATGAAAAGCTCAAGTCTTTTTGATAACTGTCCTCAACTCCATATCGTGTAATCTGTCCTCCGGCACTTATCAGAAACATTCTGTCGATACGGTATTCTAATCCGGCAAGATATTCATTCGTTGAACCTGCATACTTTTGTTTATTATCTTGCATCTTTGCATTTGAATCAAAGAAATGGTGATAGCCTACACTTGCCAATAGTTTGGGAGTAATCTGATACGATGCGCCCACAGTCAATAATGCAGGAATATCGTGAGCTGTATTTACTCCATCTCCAAACATGCCGGTGTCATCGACTTTTGTGTCATTCTCAACATCTAGAGCTGTCTTGAATTCATATTTAACTCCAATATTGAGCTTATCGTGATTGAAGTTGAACCCTAGAATTGGAGCTACTCCCCAACCATTTTGCGTGCTTTCGAGGTTGATACCATTTTCGGAAGAAGCCATTGTGGCAAATGCTGCTCCCTTGTATGCTGTCGCTAATTGATCAGGGACAGCTTGTCCAGAGGCTATTAAGCCCTGTATCTGGTCATTTAAGCCCTTGGTTATGGCTGAATAGATCGCATTTGTATTGATTCCTACCGGTTCTACCTGAAACCCTTTTATGTATCCTTCGTATTTATTCTTTACAATATTAAGTCTGAACCCTACATAAGCCGAAAACATCTTGTTGATCTCGTAAGTACCCCCTAGCTGTCCACCAAATATAAAGTTAGATCCCTTCATATGCTGATCCATTTTATAGGCGGTTGCCGTATAGTTTGGGTTTGCCATAGGCAGTAATGCAGTTGTTGATCCCAGCATTGCTTCGAATGAAGGCAATCCGTTATCAAAAGTTGCTTTACCTCCTCCTCCTGAAACAGCAAAGCTGCCTGATAGAACCCAGCGTCCTTTCTTATATGCTCCCTGAAAACTCGGAATAATAGGTGCAGATGCTTTTCCTTCAAATTCGCGAGTTGCAGACCCTCCATTTAGTTTGAAAACATCTGCAGTTGAAGTTATAGTTCTGGTCTGGAATGCACTCTGATTAGTAAATGAGAAGTGAAAGCCATCACTCAGTTTTATTAATCCCGCAGGATTAGTATAAACAGCATCTATCTCAGTAGAGGCGTCTCTCGACGGATTACGTAAGAAGTGTGCACTCTGATTAGTATTAGTTAAAAGACCTCCTGCCAAAACGCTGGCTGAGATATTAGAAGCTATAGCAATTGCTATAAGTTTAGTTTTATTCATGAAATCTAAAATAAATAATTGATAGAGTTTTATGAGACTCTTGTTTAATACAATCAACTTTAGTTGCCGGAGCAACAAAGAGGTTCACGACCTTTGGGCTGCAAATGTATTAATATTATTTTAGTTTCAAAAGAAACTATCTTAAAATAACTATCTGGTTATCAACAGTTTGTTGTGTATGCAACTATTGCATAGTTTCTAATTGCTGTATCCATAAGGCAATAGATGCATCACTAACCATACGCCAATCGCCACGAGGTGAAAGGTTTATGGATCCGACTTTAGGCCCATCCGGTATACAATTCCGTTTGAATTGTTGAGAGAAAAAACGCCAGTAAAAAGTTCTGAGCCATTTTAGTATAACCGATTCTTCATATTGCCCCGAAAATGCTGTTTTAGCCAGAAAATAAATCTTGCGTGGCTCATATCCGAATCGTAACATGTTGTATAAGAAGAAGTCATGCAAAATATAAGGGCCAACAGTATCTTCTGTTATCTGAAGTATCTCACCATTCTCTCCGGCAGGCAATAATTCAGGACTTACAGGTGTATCAAGTATGTCGACAAGAATTGCTTGAGATGAATTGTCCATTTGTTTTTCCGATATCCATCTTACCAATGTTTTTACCAGCGTTTTGGGTATACTTGTGTTTACAGCGTACATCGACATATGATCGCCATTGTATGTGCACCAGCCCAAAGCCAATTCCGAAAGGTCTCCTGTACCTATAACGAGCCCGTTTACTTTGTTGGCATAATCCATCAATATCTGTGTGCGTTCTCTAGCCTGAGAATTTTCGTATGTTATATCATGAATATTTTCATCGTGATCAATATCTTTGAAATGTTGTATGACAGCATCTTTTATAGATATCTCACGGATGGAAACCCCCAGTGATTTCATCAATTCAATGGCGTTATTATAAGTACGGTCGGTAGTTCCGAATCCGGGCATAGTGATACCGTATATATTTTCACGAGGAATATTCAGTTTATCGAAAGCTTTAGCGGTAACTAATAAAGCCAAAGTAGAATCCAGTCCTCCCGATACACCTATTACTGCTGTTTTGATATTGGTGTGTAACAAACGTTTAGCTAAACCTCCGACCTGAATAGAGAATATTTCGGAACATCTGGCATCAAAATTTTCAGCCGAGGGAATAAATGGGGTAGGGTTGATAAACCTATCAGGAGTATAATCTGATTTGTCATCCGTACTGATTGTATCTATATGAATAGTACGGTATCGGGTATTATCGAGCTGCCTGTATTCTGATGTCGAAAACGATTTGTTTTTCAGTCGGTCGTATCTTAATCTGTCTATATCAATATCAGCAATACACAGTTGTGAATCGAAACTAAAACGTTCGGTATTGGTGAGTATGCTTCCGTTTTCGGCAATCATGCTGCTGCCCGAAAATACAAGATCGGTCGTCGATTCGCCGTTCCCTGCTGCTGCATAAACATAACCTGCAATACAACGGGCTGATTGCTGGCTGACCAATAATCGGCGGTATTCGTTCTTTCCGATAGTTTCGTTACTTGCCGAAAGATTAAATATAACTTCAGCCCCATATAACGAATGTATCGAAGAAGGAGGAATCGGAGTCCAGAGATCTTCACAGAGCTCTATGGCAAAACTGAAATCTTTGGTTTTGAATATCAAGTCTGTTCCCACAGGTATGTTTTGTCCACAAAGTTCAACGGTTGATTGGATCAACTCACGAGCCGAAGAAAACCAGCGTTTATCATAAAATTCATTGTAGTTCGGTAGGAACGTTTTGGGTACTATCCCCAAAATTTCGCCCCTATGAATAACTATACCGACATTGTATAACCTATTTGATATTTCAATAGGTGCACCTATGATTGTTATAATGTCAGATTCTGCTAGTTCTCTTTTGATCCGTTCGATAGAATCTGTCACACCATCAATAAGTAACCGTTGGTGGAACAAGTCATTAGCCGTATATCCGGTTATGCAAGTTTCGGGAAAAACAATGGCTTTGACACCCGATTTTTTAGCTTTATTTATTGTGTCTAAGATTTCAGATGTATTGAAAATGCAGTCAGCAACCCTAAGTCGGGGTGTCGCTGCAGCTACTTTTATAAAACCATAATTACCCATAATATCTTTCGTATTGAGGTCGCAGACCTATTTGTATATTAGTAAACAGCTCTAGACTGTAAGAACAAAATTAAAACAAAAATTACGATTGAAGCGAATCTAAGTCCGAATAATCAATTTTGATATCATCAAGGAAAGCAAAAGGTAACATTTAAATCAGTTGACAGTTATCAATAAACAATAATCAAATGCTCATTTTAAATTTTCCGAAAAGGTTACAAAGGTAACAGTCTTTATGCACACTTTGGTCTGTTACTTCTTACCTATTTCGGAACTTCACCTGCCCGTAGAGTCAAAAACCTTTCGCTTGTAGATACCGGGCGAATAATTATTCGCCCCTACAGAATCCCCGAAAAGGTAACAAAGGTAACACTGAAAATACACTTTTTGCGTTGTTACCTTATTATCACATTTTCAGATTGTCTCATCAGATACCAACCATTTAAAGAACTCTTTTACTATAGATAAAAAAAAAGTGACCTAAATCTAGGTCACTTTTTTTTTATAGTTTTAGAAAGATCTGACTATTAGTGAGAATGAGCAAGATAGTCTGAAATTCCTTCTTGAGTAGCTTTTAAACCTTCTTTACCTTTTTTCCAGTTTGCAGGACAAACTTCACCGTATTGTTCTGTGAATTGCAAAGCATCTACTACACGGATTGCTTCTTCAACGCTACGTCCAAGAGGCATATCATTTACAACTTGGTGACGAACGATACCTTCTTTGTCGATAAGGAATAATCCGCGGTAAGCCTGAGGTGTTCCAACGAATACGTCTTCGCCTTCTTCGTTATAGTCGAAATCGCCAGCCAATACATCGAAATTTTTAGAAATCAATAGAGTTTGGTCTGCAATGATAGGATATTTAACGCCTTTGATACCACCTTCGTTTTGAGGTGTCTGAAGCCATTTCCAGTGAGAAAATGCAGAGTCGACAGATGCACCAACAACAGCTACATTACGAGATTCGAATTCTGCGATTTGTTCTTGGAATGCGATTAGTTCAGTTGGGCAAACGAATGTAAAATCCGCAGGGTAAAAGAAAAATAATACATATTTTTTACCGATGAACTGCTCCAAAGAAAATTTTTCAACAATTTCGTTTCCGTTTATAACTGCGCCGGTTGAAAATACAGGAGCTTTTTTTCCTACTAGTACTGCCATGATTTTGTAATTTTAAATTTTAATATTTGTTTGTTATCTGAGTACAAACTTACAAATTCACTTTTGATAAATCAAATAGATAATTATTATCTAGATATAGATATTTGTAATGTTTTTAACAGTGTGATTTAACACAATCGCTAATCCTCTCCTTTAAGTATCGGCAATCTCCATTGATAGCGGGTTGCCACGATACGGATCACAAAAACAAATAGGGCGCTGGCTATCTGAATGACAGACATATTTACCCCAATATAATTCAAAAAACAGAATAGTCCTGCTCCTAAAATACAAGCTACAGCGTATAGTTCCTGAGTGAATATGATAGGTATTTCATTGATCAGTATATCGCGGATAATACCTCCGACGACTCCTGTTATTGTACCCATAATAATGACGACCCACCATTCGTAACCCAATGAGAAGGCTTTTTCGGAACCGACAACCACAAAGAGACCTAATCCGATGCTGTCGAACCAGAAAAATGTATTGTTTAGTTTTACCAAAAACTTTCGGAATACTATTACAAAAAACAAAGCAAAAACAGTACACCAAAGATATACGCTCGATAATAACCAAAAAGGAGTCAGCCCCAAAAGCAGATCACGCAGAGTACCACCTCCGATAGCCGTAACCAAACCTACGACAAGAGCACCGAACCAGTCGAACTTTTTAGCGGAAGCAAGACGAATACCACTAATGGCAAACGCAAAAGTTCCGATAAATTCAATTATATCTACGAATTGAATATTTTGCCAAAAATCAGGTAGTTTTTCCATACCTATACACCATAAATATACGTTTCTGTTTTGTCTAATTTATTCGGCTGTCTCATCAGCTATAACACCGCTGCCCAGACAAAGTTTAGAATCTTTGTCATAAACGACACCGAATTGTCCGGCTGCTATTCCTTGTATCTTATCATCAGAATATATACGGTATATATCGCCGATCTTTTCGATCCTGCCTGATGTAAACTCCGGAGTATGGCGTACTTTGAATGTAATATCTTTAGTACCTTCAAAATCGCCCCATATATCTTCTGTAATGAATGAAAAACCTCCAAGATTTACTACTTTTCCGTATTGTGTTTCGGGATTATACCCATTCGATACATAAATAATATTTCTCTTTATATCTTTTTTGATCACAAACCAAGGTCCTCCGCTCAGACCTAGTCCTTTGCGCTGCCCGATAGTGTGAAACCAGTATCCGTTGTGTTTGCCTAATACTTTGCCTGTTTCGAGTTCGACTATTTTTCCCGGACGTTCGCCCAGATAACGACCTATAAAATCATTATAATTGATTTTTCCAAGAAAGCAGATACCCTGACTGTCTTTTCGCATAGCCGAAGGTAGTCCCTGCTGGGCAGCAATAGCTCTTACTTCACTTTTTTGAAGATGTCCTATCGGAAACATGAGTTTCGATACCTGCATATAGTTGATCTGTCCTAGGAAATAGGTTTGATCTTTGACATGATCGGCTGCTGTTGACAACCAGCTTTTTCCGTCCAGCTCTGTTGTTGTAGCATAATGGCCGGTAGCGATTTTATCAAACTCATGTCCCCAGTTTTGTTCGAAACATCCAAATTTGATCATTTTATTGCACATCATATCCGGATTGGGTGTCAAACCCCGTTTTACGGCTTCTATGGTATAGTTTACGACATTCTCCCAGTACTCTTCATGCAGGGATACTATTTCAAATTTACAACCGTATTTTTTTGCAATGTAAGATGTTATCTCAATATCTTCTTCTGCAGGGCAATCGATATACCCGTCTTTGTCCTCCATTCCTATACGTATATAGAAAATGGTCGGATCGTAACCTTGTTCTTTCAGTTGGTGTACTACAACCGAACTGTCTACTCCTCCTGAAACGAGAGCTGCTATTTTCATACTCGATTGATGACCTCCTCGCCATCTTTAATGTTTAAACTAGGGTTCAAGGCCCTGCTAATTAATTGTCCGCTGTTTTTTTTACCAGATTTTGGTGTTGCCAAACATTTTTAGGCTCCCCATTCCGATACATACTCCTGCTCTCACAAAGTACTGGCTTCTACCGTGGCTGACATCAAAATCGTATCCTGCTTTCACAAAAAAGAATTTATAATCGAAGTATAAATTCGGGGTGACTGTTATTGCGTTTTTACGATCGTGACGAAAGTCGAACAAGTATCCGCCATCTACACCGAGTAAAAGAGTGAATGGTGTATTATTGAAAAAATCTTCTGAAAAAAAGGTGCTTATCTGTATTGGTTTCAGATGAAGACCACTCATCTTTGCTCCGCCCGATGTGGTGAACTCAAGTCCGCTCGAAACAAAAGAATTAAGTTTGTTATGAGCCGGATGATAAGTTGGAAATGACCCGCTGAAAACAAATTGTCCATCAGACTTTTCCGAATATTGTCCTCCTATCCCGACAAATTGTCCGTAACTGATTAGTGGTACGAAAACCAATAAAACGAATAATAAGCTCTTTATCTTTCTCATACGATAATCCCTCTTTAATTTTTTTTACAAAAATAATGCTTTATTCCGAAGTATCGAAATGAATATCTCCGGCGGTTATCTATCTCTTATATAATTTTTTTATATCGAGGTGGTAAAAAGAAAGCCTCTTCTTTTATGAAGAGGCTTTAACCTGTATATTTTAATTCTGAAAGTCAGGCATCAACGACTTGTTTTCCGAATGGGAAGAAAGCGAGCTTTATAAATTTAAAATGCTGCCTTCCGAATGGAATGCCTATAATGGTTATGCACAGCAGTACACCCAATACGATATGTGATAAGGCAATCCAAAAGCCTCCGAATATAATCCATATCACATTCATAATTGTATTGAGGCATCCCGATGAGTTCTCGGTAGTCACTACACGGCTTCCGAAAGGCCAGATGGCCAGTATTCCCAGTTTTAGGGTTTGCAACCCGAATGGTATGCCTACAATAGTCACCATTAACGCCAAACTGCCGAAAATATACTCGAGAGCTATAGCAAAGCCTCCGAATACGAGCCAGATTAAATTACAAATGGTTTTTATCATATTCTTATCAGACAGCAATAACTTCTATTTCTATCAAAGCTCCTTTTGGGAGATCTTTTACTGCGAAAGCAGAGCGGGCAGGAAACGTTCCGCTGAATTGGGCTGCATACACTTCGTTCATGGCAGTAAAGTCTGCTATATCGGCAAGTAAGACGGTTGTTTTAACGATATTATCGGTAGATAATCCTGCTTCACTCAAGATAGCTTTGATATTCTTGAACACCTGTTCGGTTTGTTCTTTGATACCTCCTGATACAAATTCTCCGGTAGCCGGATTGATAGGAATCTGTCCTGATGCATATATTGTACCATTTACTTCTATAGCTTGGCTGTATGGTCCGATTGCAGCCGGAGCATTATTGGTCGATATTACTTTCTTCATTGTATTTTGAATTTATTGTATATTTTTCTGACGTATAACTTCATAGATAAGTACCCCTGCTGCCACCGAAACATTCAGCGATTCTATTGTTCCGAATTGAGGTATTTTTACCATCTCATCGCAGATCCGAAGGTTTTCGTGAGATACACCGGTATCTTCAGCACCCATTACGATAGCTACAGGGCCTGTGTAATCAACATTGGTATATACATTGGCTCCTTTTTCTGTAGCGGCTACCAATTTTATTCCACTGTTTTGTAAGAAATGCAAGGCTTCTCCCAGATTTTGTTCTTTACATACAGGAATTTTAAGCAATGCTCCTGCAGAGGTTTTTACTGCATCGGCATTAACGGTTACACTCCCACGTGCAGGAATAACAATCGCATCTACTCCGGCAACTTCGCAAGTACGTGCTATCGCGCCGAAATTTCGGACATCGGTCAATCCGTCAAGTACAACTATAAACGGATTTTTACCTTGTTCGTATAAGAAAGGGATAATATCTTCGATTCTTTCGTATGTGATAGCCGAAAGAAAAGCAATAACTCCCTGATGATTTTTACGGGTAAACTTATCAATACGTGCGATAGGCACTTTCTGCATCGGGATATTATGAGCAGCCAGAACTGTTGAAAGCTCTTTGAATAAATCTCCCGACAATTCGCGCTTGACAATCACTTTATCTATTTCCTTTCCGGCTTCTACTGCTTCAATAACAGCACGTATACCGAAAATCATTTCTTTTTCTTTCATTTAGCTTTATGTATAAATTTACTTTTAGACCTTAATTTACATCCTCGAAACCATATTTGTCTCTGAAATCTGATAAAGTATTCTCTTTGCGTGTATTGATGTATATGAGATCATCGACATCAGTATCCAGATCCTGAACGGTATAATATAAGAGTAAAGCATCGGGTGAATAATAGATCATGAGTCCGTTATTATCAACCACTTTTTCCCAATTATCGGATAGATCCTTTTCGAACGATTCCCAAAGCTCGTTTTCCTTTACATCGCTTTTGTAAGAAACAAATCCGTAAGGATACCCTCCTTTGGTTTTCTTTTGCAGATCGGTATCTCCGCTGGCTGCCTGATAATACATAATCATTTCGAGAAACTCGGTTAGCCGTAACGTTTCGGGATACCAGACAACCTTATTCTCAGATTCTCCGATATTAGGAGACTGATATACTTTGATATTTTCTTCCTTGTCTGCATCTTCTAGATCTACTGCCCAAGAAAGCATTGCCTGATTTTCTTCGAGAAATACTAGCTTATTGCTTTTGATATATATTTGTTTTGGCTGTGCGAAAAATTCAAATCCATCGGTAAATAATGGAATTTTTCCGACCTGTAGATAAAAGTCTTTCAAATCATTCGGCAGACTAGTTTCTAACTTACCTTCAGCCGATACTATTGCATCAATGCCGAGACCTTCGGATGGATCTAATTTCCGTCCTAATATTTTTTCTGCTGTATTTTTTATTTTACTCATTTTGTTCCTAACATTTCTTTTGCATTCTCGATGGCCGCATCTGTTATTTTCGATCCACTTAGCATTTGAGCGATCTCCTGAATCCGTTCGTTATCATTCAATCGTTTCAGATTGGTTGTGGTTTCGGTTTGGCTATCCGCTTTATAAACAAAATAATGGGCTTTACCTTTGGCTGCTATTTGAGGTAGATGAGTGATCGCAATAACCTGCATCTGTCCGCCAAATTCTTTCATTATCTGTCCCATTTTATCTGCTACTTCACCGGATACACCTGTATCCACTTCATCAAAAATAATGGTTGGTAAGGCTGTTGCTCCTGCTATCATTGATTTGAGGCATAGCATAACCCTCGATATTTCACCGCCCGATGCTACATCGGCAACAGGTTGCAAAGGTACATTCTTATTTGCAGAAAACATGAATTGCAAATCATCTATTCCTGTAGAGTCTGGATGAGATTTAGCCGTGATCCGGCATTCAAAGCGGACATTAGGCATACCCAGATAGGTGATTTTTTCGATTAATTGCTTTTCTATCTTCGGGGTTGTTGACTTGCGCTGTTTACTGAGCTTTTCGGCGCAAATGAGCATTTTATTCTGTTTGGCCTGTAAATCTTTTTCCAGTTCTTCGATCTGCTGATCGTATGAATCTATATTACTCAGTTTAATAGTAAGTTCTTCGTAGATGGAAATCAGTTCAGCGATTGAAGATACTCTGTGCTTTTGCTGTAAGGAATATAGCTGATCCAGTCTTTCTTCAATAAAGGTCAGCCTTTCGGGATCGAATTCTACATCGCCGGCGGAGCGTTCGGTTTCGCTGCTTAAATCTTTTAAGTCTATATACGCCGATTCTAGCCTTTGCGCGATAGATTCGGCATTCGAGTAAACTCCGTCCAATCCGTTTGCTGCATTTAATCCTTCTTTAAGAGATACAACAATCCCTTTATCATCATCCGATAAAAGATTGTGTATTTTATATAGAGCCGATTTTATGTCTTCTGCGTGATTGAGAGTCGACATCTCTTTTTCAAGTTCGTCTTGCTCTCCTTCTGTTAATTTAGCTTCGGACAAGGCTTCGTGCTGAAATCTGACATAGTCCTCATCCGCTTTATTCTGAGCGGCTAGATCCTGTAAATCAAGTAATGATTTTTCTGCTTGTTTGTATATTCTGAACGCTTGTCTGTATTCTTTTAATAAAGTTCCTGTTCCGGATAAAGAATCTATAACTTGAAGTTGGAAATGTGTATCACCCAACATCAGATTCTGATGCTGCGAATGAATATCTATAAGAAAGCCACCCAGATCTTTCAGTTCGGTAAGAGATACGGGTGAGTCATTGATAAATGCTCTGGATTTTCCCGATGACAATATTTCCCGTCGTAATATATAAGTCTGAGGATCATACTCAATTCCGGCCTGTTCGCAAAAATCTTTCAGGTCATAAGCCGCTACATCAAATGTTCCTTCAATAATACATTTGCTTTCACCTTGTTTGATAGCTTTGATATCTGCTCTTTGTCCTAAAATAAGAGAAAGAGCACCTAGAATAATAGACTTTCCGGCTCCGGTTTCTCCTGTGATGACAGAGAATCCCGACTCAAAATCTATCTCCAGACTATCTATCAAGGCATAATTCTTAATATATAATGATTTTAGCATAATGTTTGATAATCAACAAAATGTAATGTTTATATTTCAGGTAGTCTGTGCTTATACACGTATATCTAACCTTAAAGCAAAGGTAGTGAAATTTCGTTATCTTGACATACCTTCTTATATTTGTAATCTTTAATTACGAATGAAAATGACCGATTATAAAACTCAAATAAAAGAACTTCGACAGATTGTGCCTATCCCCATGTCTGAAGCATTGCAGATGCTTAAAGAAAACAATGGAGACGTGAAGCTTTGTGTCGAAAAGTTTAAAGCAGCTGCTATAGCAAAGATATGCAGTGAAACGAGCTGTGATAAGTATACTGCCGAGAAATATTATGAACGGGAAAAATATGATTTGAACCGTACTGTTTCGATGATAAGAGAAGATATGTACGATCTCAATTATAAACCGATAGGAGGTATTACAGCTGAGGGGCTAGGAAAAGTGAGATTGTGGATTTCTTTTGTCGAAGAAAAAGATTTTGCTACAGCCTTAGATTATAAAGAATTGCCGGAAGTAATCCGGTCATTATTACTTATTCCATCTTTGAAACACTTTGGGATTGCTGTTCAACAAGCCCGAAAAATCAAAGATTCTATATTTAAGGGGTATAGTGATGATTTGAGTATTGATGAATTTGTCCGGCGCAATGTGAGGTTAGATGATCATCTCGAATTTCAAAAACTGTACAAATCTGTGACGCTAAGTATTATTCCTCTTAAAGAAGAATTAAACAGGCATCGGCGCAATATGAAGTGAAGATTTAAGCTATTATTAATAATCAAACAGGCTGCTATTATGATATAGCAGCCTGTTTTTATTGTCCTTTATGTGAGTTTATTGATAAAAACTCCCGATTTTTAATCGTTATAGGTTGGCAATACCGAGAATTCTTTAGAATATCTCAACATTTGTTCAACATAGTTTTCTTTATATGAAATCTTCACATCCGTAATTTTGCCATCTTTATCTTTAACCAATTCGAATACAGGATTGATAAATCCTTTGTATGGCTTCAGATTAAGTGCTTTATAGCGGGTAAGTACTTCGCTATGTAGTTTAGGATCAACCTTAACGCCAAAGTTTTCTACCAGATTCTTTGCTCCGTTGAAATCTCCTTCCGATTTTACTCGTTGAATTTCAGCAAGCAGTTGTCCAAACAAGTTACGCAATTTTGCATAATCATTTACCACAACAAATGTTTTGCCGTCACGTTCTTTGAATTCCACCACTTTGTCGGCTTTCCCTTTTTCATAAGCCCAACGAGCAATTAACTGACGGTTGCGCATGTGTGCTTCTTCTACATTTTTGCCGGGTTCGATGCGTGTCAACTGAGTCATCAATCCATTCATCATATAGCGGTAATATTCTGCTTTGAAGGCTTCGGCATCAGGAGTGATACCCAGTTCTACTAACTTGGGATCAGCCAGATAGTATAATCCGAATAAGTCGGCGCGAGCTTCTTCTATTGTCGATCCGTACGCTTTAAGTGCATCAGGATCTACTCCCGGCAATAATTGACCAGAACCATGACCTAAAATTTCGTGTAGGTCGGTATGCAGAATGTCTGTGATGAATCCGTAATTATGTAATAAGTCCAATTCGGTTTTAGACCATACGAATTCTTCACTGAAACCGCTGTGTTCAGCTGCTTTGTCGTATGCTTCCATGATGTTTTCAATGGTAACCGATTTCGAACCGTAATCTTTACGTATCCAGTTGGAATTTGGTAGGTTGATACCAATCGGGGTAGATGGGTAGCAATCGCCTCCGAGTTGTGCTACTGTGATCACTTTAGCTGTAACTCCTTTTACTTTTTCTTTACGGAAACGAGGGTCTACCGGAGAATGATCTTCAAACCATTGAGCATTGGTACTGATAATCTCGGTACGTTTGGTTGCTTCAGTATTCTTGAAATTAACAGTAGATTCCCAGCTCGCTTTCATACCCAGAGGGTCTCCGTAACTTTCTGTGAACCCATTCACGAAATCGACTCTTGATAATGAGTCCTGAACCCATGCTATAGCATAGCTGTCAAAAGTCTTAAGGTCTCCTGTTGTATAGAACGAAACCAGTTTGTCTATTACTTTCTTTTGAGCATCGTTTTCGGCTACACCTTTCGCTTTTTCAAGCCATCCAACAATACGTTCGATAGCAGGGGAATAAAGTCCGCCTACTTTCCATGTCTTTTCTACAAGCTGGTTATTTTCTTTAACCAAACGACTGTTCATTCCAAACATAATAGGAGTGGAGTCATTCGGGTTTTTCATTTTAGCATAGAATGCTTCAACTTCTTTCTGAGAAACTCCGTCACCATAATAATTGTTGGCTGAGGTTTTGATGAGGTCTACTCCATCGGCCTGATTTACTTTTTTAGCCATAACGGTAGGGTCAAACATAACCGGTTCGATCATTTTGAAGAAATCATCGACCGTCTGACCAGCTTTTACCGGAACTTTATCTTGAGGTAGAGCTTTTACCTGCGATTCAAAAAATTCTTTAGAGAATCCGGGTAAGAATTTTTCTTCTCCGTAATGGTGATGTATACCATTCGAAAACCATACACGTTTCAGATAGACTTCAAACTCTTTATAATCGTTTGTTGTTTTATCTCCCTTGTAATTTTCGTAGATGGCTTCGAGTGTACGGCGAATAGCCAGATTGTATTTATTGTTCTGGTCGAACAATATATCCCGTCCTTCAATAGCTGCCTGAGAAAGATAATAAATCATTTCCTTCTGTTCTAAGCTTAAAGATTCAAATTCGGGAACTTTGTAACGTAATATTTGTAAGTCTGCAAAAGCATCCACTTCATATGTGAAGTTTTCGTCTTGAGCAGTGGTGTCCTTTGGCTTTTCACTTTTACAGCCACAGAGAACAACCGACAATCCTGTAATAGCCATCAGTATCGTTCTTTTCATTGATAAATTAATTATGCTAGGTCTCAGACCTTTTTATTATATTGATAAGTAAATTCTAAGTAAACGGGTTTATAAGCCGACAAGTCTTTTCTTCTTTAGTTCATAACGAGATAGAACCAACCCAATCTGTAGAGGATGAGATGGTTCTATAACGTTTTTCGTCAAAATATGAGGTGTTTTATAAATTATACAAATATTAATAATATATTTTAGTTTATAACAGGCTCTGGCTATTGTGCTTACCAAAGCACTAAACAGGTCTGAGACCTTAATCAAAAACAAGTCTTAAATTGCTTTTTAGAATTTAATATTGACAAATTTAATATAAAGGCTTGTGAGAGCCTATCCACGTAATACAAACAAAGGTATATCTATCTGGAATAACATCTTTCGGGATACACTTGGTTTGAACATTCTGGAGAATATATTTCTTTTTGCGGTTGTAAGTGCGATTAACTCAATTTTCGAATCCTGTACGAATTCATCCATTGCAGTTACAGCATCTTGTCCGCTTATCAATTTGTAGTCAATAGATATATTCGGATATTGTTTATTGAAATAAGACTGTATGCCTTCGAGTTTGATAAGAGACCACTTGTCTGTAGCTTTATTTTCAATATGAGTCATGTGGATCTTAACATTGTATGTTTTAAAGAAATCCATCATGCCATCGAAAGAGACAAGGTCACGTTGACTAAAATTGGTAAGGAAAGAAATATTTTTTACCTGCTTAAAATCATTGAATGATGTATGTTCCGGTATTGCCAATAATGGAATTTCTGTCATTTCAATCACTTCAGCAGTAACACTGCCGATAAGGTCGGCACTTTTCTGATTTTTGCCGCGGGTTCCCATTACAATTAAGGCCGGCTTGTAGTCTTTAGCAAAAGTAACTATTTCTTCTTCGGGTAATCCTTCTTTCAGAACATAAGAGTAATTTACAGACGGGAATTCATTATTTGCAATCTTTTCGTCAATCTTATTACATAACTTTTGAATGTCTCGGTTTACTCTTTCTAATATATTTTGAAAATCGGCCTCTTCTTTACCTTGATAAGCAAAAGCTTCGGCCATTGGTAATGCTGTAGGATAGTACGGATTAAAATAGACGTGAAGAATCTTTACTTTGGCATCAATTTCTTTTGCCAGATTAAAAGCGATTTGGCAAGCCTTCAAAGAATAATCAGAAAAATCGACAGGCACTAAAATTCTTTTACGCCCGTCATCTGTTTTGTAGGTTTCAGGTTCGCTGTAGCTAAATAAGTTACGACTTTCCACAACATTCAAGGCTCTTGGTAGATCCGACTCTTTTATTTTTAAGCGCACCCCTGTCGGCTGGCTGCTATCATTACTTCCAACATTTTCGGCTATAACGGAGATCTTTTCACTCTCCAAAACAGCTTTCAATATTTGAGCCTTTGTTTCGGTATGTATGGCAAGTGTTACTAATTTATCACTCATAGTTCTTTTTCAATTTTGTTCGGTTTCCAACATCTTTAAAGCCATTTCGAGAATTTGGGTGTTATCCAAAACTACGATGCCTCCATTAGGCCCCGATTCTAGATGTACGCCGCAACTCTCGCCCTTCTTATAATCATGTCCGCCAAAATAATTGCGAACAGTTTCAACGGATAAATCCAGTTCTTGAGCAATCCTGTGGATGCTGCCATCTGGCAAACTGTCTTTAATCTTACGAAGCTCGTTGTATTCAATCGTTTTCGTCATAATGATGTTATATTAAGGTCAACACTAAAAGATTGTTGCATTAAAGTTAACAAATCATTTTAAAACAGCCAACTAAATCCGAACATAAAGTTACAGAAGCTGATTATAAAAATTGTTGTTACAATAATAACAATTGTCAGACTAAGAATGTTTGCTCTGACTTTCGAGTATAAAGGTATTTTAAGTTGTTGTGGTGTATGGTTCAGTACTTTTATGCGGCAGTACTGCAGCAGCAGATAAACAAGGAATCCGATAATAGATCCGACTATCATGCCTCCGATAATATCAGATATGAAGTGAACCCCGAGGTAAATACGTGAATAAGAGGTTAGTATTGCCCAGGTGAATATGATCACCGTAAATCGGCGATATTTGAACATCAATGATAAGAATGTAGCTATACCGAATCCATTTGCTGCGTGAGCTGAAACAAACCCGAATCGTCCTCCCCTGTAATCATTGACAATGGTGACAAAATTTTTGAAATCCGGATGATGAGTCGGCCGTAATCGTTCGAATGTGTTTTTAATTAATCCGGCTGAGAGCTGGTCGCATAGTACTCCAAGCAGTATCATACAAAAAATAAGTATGGCGGCTTCTTTCCATTTTACTTTGTATATGAATACAAGTAATGCAACTATAACAAGTGGAATCCATGTAGTTTTTTCACTATAAATCCACATAAAACTGTCCCAAAAAATATTGTGGGCTTCATTCAACCATAAAAAAGCATTCCGTTCGTAAGGTAATATCTCTTCTACAAGTCTTTCAGCATCGTTTTCATAGCCAATCATTCACTAAATTATTTCCAGTTTTTCTTTTTGAACCCAGCCGATACTTCCATTGGCAATTTCGATCTCGTACCAGCCTCCGTCAATTTTATTGATAACGACTTTGGTTCCGGCATGAAGAATAAAAAGCTCTTTTGAGGTCGTATTTGGTGCACTGATAACAGGAGCTGAGCCTGCCATAACTATAGCTGTATTTCGGTTTTCTATTTTATTTTTTTGCCTGTAGGCGAATATATTGGTAAATATCACTACAACTAAACAAACTATCGCTGCATAAAAACCTGCCTTTTTTAAATTTAACTTAGGGCTGAAGAAGAACAGGAAAAGAGCTGCGACAAATATTACAAAAAATGTAATAGCCCATTTAGCCCAATTATTGGCTGTTGTTTGATTTTGTACACCGTCAAACCACATTTGTAAAAAAAAGTTGTCAGCCGTTAATATCTTGTCTTCTATTTTAGTTTGAGCATATTCGATATTATGTCTCACATCTCTGTCTCCCGGGTTGTACAGTAAAGAACGTTCGTAATTCAATAAGGCCTGAGGTACTTCATTTACTCTGAAATAAGCGTTTCCCAGATTGTAAAATAGTTCAGGAGAAACCTTACCTTGTTCTTTCTGAGCCTTGATTTCTGTCTCGAGAACCTCTATTGCTTTGCGGAAGTTTCCATCCTGATAGGCCTTTGCTGCTTGCTCGGAAGCCGTTTCCGCATTTAAGCCAAATATAGGTAGAATTATAAATATAAGTGCAACTATATGTTTCATAACTAATAATCTTTTCTTACAAACCTGTTATTTTTTGACCTTCAGATTTTCCATTTCTCCAATAGCATCTACAGTGTCTTTGTATAGATTGTCCATAGCTGTATCGGATTCGACAGGAGCATAACGGGCAAACTCGCAGGTATCAAGTATCGAAATAAATTTGCTTATAAGTTCGGAGGATGCTCCGTACCTGATAAGTTCGTTTTCTATATTATCACGGTTTAGATTCGCTACGGGAATGACCAGTTTATCGCTCAAGTATCCCCATGTTGCACGGAGTACCTCTTCATAAAATTGTTCTTTCTGATGTGCTTGCAAATATTTACCGGCAAGCTTAAGGCGTTTTACAGCTACCTTATTCGCTTGTTTAGTTTTCACTCTGATAACATCCGCATTTTCTTTTATCTGTTTTCTATAAAGAATGAAACAAACAATAAAAATCAGCATCGGAATTATGTACCACAGGTAATATGCTGTAGAACCGAAAAAGAAAGAGTCTGTTTTCGTAAACGAAGGATTGCCTGTTTTCAGATAACGGATATCCTGCTCTACTTTCACCTCCGATTGGTTGAAACTGGTAGCGTTGTTTTGTCCTGCATTCGGGTCTTTAGCTACGTTCAAGGTATATTCGGGTGTCGACAGCGTTTTATATGAATTCGAATTATTATCGAAATAAGACAGTATGACGGGCGGTATTTTATACGTTCCCTGATAACGGGGTATAAATAAGTATTCGATGGTTTTTGTACCTGTCAATCCTTTGTCTGTGTATTTGAGATCGTTGGTTATCTTAGGATCATACGATTCAAAATCTTTCGGTAATTCCAGTTCAGGTGTTTTGATCAATTTCATATTCCCTGTACCCGAAATAACCAGTTTAAGTGTAACCGCATCATTAGCCTTCACATTGGTAGAGGTAATTGACTGGGACATACTGAATGAGCCGACTCCATTAGAAAAGTTTGCGGGTTTTCCTTCCGGCAGTTGAGTTACATTAATAGTCAACGGGCTGGTTGTCATGGTTTTTTTTACGTCTGTCATGACGTATTGTGGACCAAAGAATGTCTGGACTGCTTTTCCAGATCTGACATTAAAAACCATTTCTATTTTACCCGATGGTATGGTTATCTTTCCTGATCGTTGAGGGAATAGCAATGTCCGTCTGAGATCTACCGAATAGTAATTCCGACCATTATAGTGTTCCATAGTCAGCTGACGGGTAGGAGGTAGGTCCTGATCTTCGACCATAAAGCCTTCAAACTCGGGAAATTCTATTTTTCCGATATCCGATACCTGCAGTGTAGTATAAAAACGGAATGTTACAGTAAATGCTTCTTGTTCGTAAACTTTCGATTTAGATACAATCGCTCGGATAAAAGCATCCGATGAACTTATTTTTTGAGCAGTGGATGATGATTCAGAGGGTTGTCCTCCTTGATTTCCTCCTCCTTGTTGTGTTGCTTTTGTATTTTTATCCGGAGGCAGAACTTTTATCTGTATCGAATTTGAAGTGTAGGTTTTTCCATTTACCCTGATTGTTGCGGCCGGTATGGTAAATGTTCCTTCCGATGCAGCAGTCATAGTATAAATATACGATTCGGAAGAGTCTGTTGTCGCTTTACCGTTTATAATCTGAGTACTGTAACTCGATGATACTGCGGGGCCATAGAGTATGTCAAATCCTTTTATAGTCTCAGGAACGTTGATATTGCTGCCTTCTCCGCCTCTCAGTGTATATACAAGTCTGAAATTGTCGCCTTTGGCTACAGTATTAGGAGCACTGGCTCTGAATGTTACTTCCTGTGCGTTTATACCTAAGCTTAGTAATGATAAAATAAATAAAATTAAATATTTTTGCATTGTACACATCTGCTTTTTCGAATTTTACATCAAGACAAATAGCGTTGGTTTTTTACCAGTCTTTATTTTGCCTGCGATTATTCTCGTTCTTTTGTTTACGGTCAGAAGCTTTGATTTGCTGAACTTTCTCCTGAGTCTCTTTTTCGTCCTGCTCTATTGCTTTCAATAGCTGCTGGATGTTCTCCTGAGACATTTGGGGCTGCTGATCTTGTTTTTGATCCTTATTCTGGTCTTTGTTCTGATCCTTATCTTTATCTTTTTGATCTTTGTTTTGATCCTTGTTCTGGTCTTTATTCTGATCCTTATTTTTGTCTTTCTGATCTTTGTTTTGATCTTTATTCTGGTCTTTGTTTTTATCCTTATTGTCCTGTTGATCCTTTGTTATTTTCTGGACTGTAGCCAGATTATAACGCGCTTCTTCGTCTCCGGGATTTAGCCTCAATGCTTTCTTATATGCTTCCATCGACTGCTTCAGATCTTTCTTCTGCAATAGAGCATTTCCAATATTGTGCCATGCCGCACCCATTTTGGTATGGTCTTTATTTTCCGTCGCCAGATACTGCTGATATGTTTTCAGAGCATTATCCCAGTTGCCTTGTTTGTAGTAAGAGTTAGCTAGGTTATAAATTGCTTCGGGAGATGCTGCATTCTTTTCCAAAGCCGACTTGTAGCTGGCCTCGGCAGCATTGTATAATTGTTCTTTATAGGCATTATTACCCTTACGTATATCCTTCCTTACTTGTCGTTGAGCAAACAAGCAACTTGTAGATATCAAAACGAATATTATAACAAAAATTTGTTTCATAGTTCTATCGAAGGCTCTTGGCCTTTTTATTACTTTGGTAAGTATAACAACAGATTGTTGAATGGAAATAATACTTCAAGAACCTCTTGCGGTTACTTGAAGAGTCTTATTCCTCTGAATATTTTATTTTTCTTATCGAAAATACAAACTTCGATGATAAGCAATACAAGCATACACCATGCGAAGAACTGGAATTTTTCGTCATACTCCGAATATGATACTCCGTCTACATTCTTCTTCTGCAACTTGTCTAACTCAGCCTGAAGGCTTTTTAATGCATTGTTTGAGTTATCGGCTCTTACGTACATTCCTTTTCCGGCCTGAGCTATTTGTTTACACATCTCTTCGTTTAATTTAGAAACAACGACATTGCCTTCGTTATCCTTTTTCATATCATTGCTGTTCGGTGATGACGGTACAGGTGATCCCTCAGGAGTTCCGATACCTACCACATTGATCTGTATACCTGCTGCTCCGGCTTGTTGAGCCATCTGCACACCATTATCCTCATGGTCTTCACCATCGGTTATCAGAATGATAGACTTATCCACCTCTTTGTCACTGGTAAAACTATTCATTGCCATATTTATGGCACTTCCGATAACTGTCCCCTGTACAGGAACAAGAGATGTATTGATGTTGTCCAGGAATATTTTGGCCGATTGTATGTCGGTAGTCATAGGTAATTGTACATATGATTCTCCGGCGAAGACTACAATCGCAACTTTGTCGTTTTTACGTTCATCGACTATACGCGTTAGTATTTGCTTTGCTTTCGATAGTCTGTCTGGATTTACATCACGGGCAAGCATTGAATTCGATACATCTATTGCAATCACCAGCTCGATTCCTTTTCGTTCGACTTTCTCAACCTTAGTTCCGAACTGAGGGCGTGCTACAACAATGATTCCCAAAACACAGATGGCAAATACCAGCCAAAATTTCAGATACGACCGTTTTAGAGATAACTCCGGCATCAGTCGTTTTACCAGACGTAAGTCTCCGAGTTTCTGTGCCGCTTTTCTTTTCTGGATATTCAGGAAAATGAATCCAGCTATCAGAACCGGAAGTAAAAATAACAGATATAAATATTCTGGATTAGCAAATCGAAACATATCAACTACTGTTTAAGGTCTCAGACCTATTTTATTTATTTTTCAAACAGATAACTTATGGAATATTACGTAACCAGGTACGGCGTAAGATTACTTCGCTTAGAATCAAGCCCAATGCCAATAGGGCGTAAGGCAGGTATAATTCCTGCTTGCGGGTAACTTTGTTGACGCTGATAAGGTATTTCTCCATAGAGTCGATCTGCGCATATATTTTTTTCAAACTCGAATTGTCTACAGCTCGGAAATATTCACCTCCGGTCATTTCGGCTATCTGAGTTAATGTCTTTTCGTCTATATCTACAGGTACGTTTTGTATACGTTCTCCGAAGGGAGTCATTACAGGTGCAGGAGCCGTTCCTCGTGTTCCCACCCCGATAGTATATACCCTGATACCATAACTCTTGGCAAGTTCGGCAGCTGTGATCGGAGCTATTTGTCCCCGGTTATTTGAACCATCGGTAAGGAGTATGACAATTCTTGATTTTGTCTGGCTGTCTTTCAGTCTGTTGACAGCATTTGCTAAACCTAGACCTATAGCTGTACCGTCGTCGATCATTCCGGGGCGAATTTCATGCAATAAGTTGAGTAATACCCCATGATCGGTAGTCAGGGGTGCTTGCGTGAAGCTTTCTCCGGCGAAGATTACCAATCCTATTTTGTCTTGTTCCCGATCCGAGATAAACTCAGAAGCGACTTTTTTTGCCGCCTCCAGACGGTTTGGCTTGAAGTCCTGAGCCATCATAGATCCGGATACGTCAAGAGCCATAACAATATCAATACCTTCCGATTGGGACGTTTCCCATGAATTGGAATTTTGAGGTCTTGCGATAACAATGATAACTAATGCTATAGCTATCATCCTTAATATAAACGGAACATGTCTGAGATATACTTTGATTGTAGGAGACACTCCTCTGAATGCTCCGGTCGATGACATCTTCAGTGTCGGCTGTACTTTTCTCAATTTTATGATATACCAGACAATGAGAGGTATTAATAAAATGAGTAAAAACAGATATTTAGGGTTTGCAAATTCCATTTCGAACGTAATTTAGGGTCTCAGACCTATTTGTTTTTTTTATCATTTTTATGATCATTGATCATATCATCTTCAGAAATCGACCAGTTGATATTTTCCTCGTGTTCTTCTTCATCCGAAGTTTTTTTAGATTCTCCATTTTCATTTGCAGGAGGTGCGATTTCTTCTACCTTAGTCTGATTGACAAACAGGTATGCATTGATCAGGCTTAAGTCATTTTCGTCAGGATATGGTCTATACTTAGCGAACTTAACAAAGTCTGCCAGTTTCAATATCTGTTTCAGGCTCTCGTAAGACGAATCTGCCTCCATAAAGTTATTTATGGTAGCGAGTATCTCATCGGATGTCTTTTCAAAAGCATTAACATGGTAGCGATCTTCGATGTATTTTCTAAGTATCTCTGTAAGTTCAGTATAATACTCTTTTTCCCGTCCTTGCTGCCACAGTTTTTCTACTTTTACATGATCTAGCGCATCTAATGCGATGACATGAGGCGGTTTGATAACTTCCGGTTTGAAGAAATATCCTTTTTTCTTCTTTTGCTTGTACAGATAAATACCTATTATAATAGCAGCAATTGCCATCAATATAAGCAATATACCCAATATATATATCAGATAATCTTGCCACACGAAAGGTGGCTGCAAAATAGGTTTGATGTCATATACACCTAACTTATCAAAGACGATGGAGTCATTCGGATTTGCTTTCAAATGTTCCAGATATGCATTTGTCGCTTCCGATAAGGGAGGTGTGATTACTTTTAATCCAAGTTCGTTAGATTTGATTGTATCTTTTCCATCAATTACAGGAATGTAAGGTACATGGTATAATGCCGAGTCGAAAGAGGTTACTACATACTTCTGCACTATAGTCATCACCTCATGCGCATAAGTGGTATCAGGTTTGGGCATAGCCAGTACTTCTATACCGGTGACTAGCGAGTCGGCATATACCGGCATAGCTATATGCCGTCCTTTCGGAGCAATGACTTGTAAACTGATAGTCGCTTGTTGCCCGATCGAAATCTCGTATGGCTCGACGCTTACTCTTGCAGTAGCCTTTTGTGCATACATGGTGTATGGCAGTAAGGATACGCAGCAAAGTAAGATCGTTAATATAAGCGTTTTATTTCTCAACATAAGTTTTTGTATCTAATACTAAACAAAGTAAGGTTTCAGACCTTATCTCATGTAATTCCTTTTCTGAAAGAGCGATAACAGTGATTTGACATAATCTTCGTCCGTATTTATCGACACACTGTCGACCCGGCTTTTGGTAAATGCCATTTCTACTTTCATCAACTGTTTCTGGTAATGCCTATGATAGCGTTCACGAACAGACTTAGCTGAGGAATCTATCCATGTATCTTCACCTGTTTCTGCGTCGATCATTTTTATTAGCCCAACTGCAGGCAATTCCGTTTCCAACTTGTCATAGATCTGTAATGCTATCAGGTCATGTTTTCTGTTGGCTATGGTCAAAGCATTGTCGTAGTCGTGTACATCCAGAAAATCGGAAATAAGAAATGCCGTGCATCTTTTTTTTATGGCGTTAGTGAGAAATTTCAGTACCATCGCCAAATCTGTTTGGGTGTTGGTTGGTTGAAAATCAATCAGTTCACGAATAATGTATAAGATGTGCTTTTTCCCTTTTTTCGGAGGTATGAATTTTTCAATTTTATTGGTGAAGAATATAACACCGATCTTGTCGTTGTTTTGTATTGCCGAAAATGCCAGAGTAGCAGCCATTTCAGTTACAATATCCCGTTTCGTTTGATTGTGCGTACCGAAGTCGAGACTGCCCGATACATCAATCAAGAGCATAACGGTCATTTCCCGTTCTTCTTCGAATACTTTTATGAAAGGTTTATTATAACGGGCTGTTACATTCCAATCTATATCGCGGATATCGTCACCGAATTGATATTCCCGAACTTCCGAAAAAGCCATCCCTCTTCCTTTGAATGCAGAATGGTATTGTCCTGCAAAAATATTGCGGGACAATCCACGGGTCTTAATCTCTATCTGACGTACTTTCTTTAGTAATTCACTTGTTTCCATAAATCAGTTAATATGCCAATTTTCTAATGTGAGAATATGCCGATACTTATCGTTCAGGACATATCTCCGAATTTGCCTGACTGGTCACAGAATCAAGGTACTTCTATCTTATTTAAGATTTCGCTGATGATTTCTTCAGATGTTGTGTTGCTTGCTTCCGCTTCATATGTAAGTCCGATACGGTGGCGCAATACATCGTGGCATACAGCTCTCACGTCTTCGGGGATTACATATCCTCTGCGTTTGATAAATGCATAAGCGCGCGATGCCAATGCTAAACTGATAGATGCACGAGGTGATGCCCCGAAACCAATTAGCCCTTTAAGTGATTGCAGTCCGTTATCAGCAGGAAAACGTGTGGCAAAAACAATGTCGACAATATATTTTTCTATTTTTTCATCCAGATATACATCACTTACCACTTTACGGGCTTCGATGATTTCGTCGGCCTTCATTACCGGTTTAATTTCTTCGTATTGATTGAGGATGTTTTGGCGAAGGATTAATTTTTCTTCTTCTTTCTTCGGGTAGTTTATGATAACCTTCAGCATGAAACGGTCTACCTGAGCTTCAGGCAGAGGATATGTTCCTTCTTGTTCAATCGGGTTTTGAGTTGCCATTACAAGGAATGGTTTGGGCAGCTTCATAGTGGTTTCACCAATTGTGACTTGACGTTCCTGCATTGCTTCAAGCAGGGCACTCTGTACCTTTGCCGGAGCACGGTTGATCTCATCCGCTAATACGAAGTTAGAAAAGATGGGACCTTTTTTTACCAAAAATTCTTCATTCTTCTGGCTGTAGATCATAGTACCGATAACATCGGCAGGAAGTAAGTCAGGAGTAAATTGTATACGATGATAGTCAGCTTCGATAAGAGAAGCCAATGTTTTGATTGCAAGGGTTTTTGCAAGTCCGGGAACCCCCTCCAGAAGGATGTGTCCATCAGATAATAATCCAATCAACAAAGATTCGACAAGGTGTTTCTGCCCGACGATTACTTTGTCCATTCCTATTGTTATCATGTTTACAAACGCACTCTTACTTTCGATCCGTTCATTCAATTCTCGAATATCAACTTGAGCCATAAGTAGAAAATATTATTAGTTATATTATTGTTACTATTTATATCATTAATAATGACAATCGATCATCTTCTCTCTGAGAATGTCATTAAAACTTACTTTTATTTGGTTTTACCTAAAAAGCCTGACAAATTTATAAATGTTAAATGTCAGAATGAATATTTTGTCGTTAAAAAAGATTAAGCTGTAAATGCTGTATTGTAAGAGGTATTTAAAGTCCTCTGCAATGCCTTCTGACATAGCTCGTTTTTCTTTTCGTAGGCTTACTAATTAATAAGAAAAGCACAAAATAAGGCTTATTTTTAATAATGACAAAAAGAGAAGGTATTATATCTTCAATTATTTATTGTGTTTGAAGCTTTGTGTTTGATTTCGAAATGTATTTCTGTTTGTTCAGATTTTATTGGTGGTTAGTGTAATTTGTTTATATTTAGATGGTTGTGTTTTTTTATGTTTTTGATTTAGACTTTTTTTATACTTTTGTGTCTCAATTCTATTGTTAGTACTCAACAACACTTTTAAACAATTTTTTTTAATGAAAAAGCTTATTTTATTTGTTTTTGTGATGTTCTTCTTAGTAATCTCACAGAACGTAGAGGCCAAAGGTCTTATTATTTATCATGATGGACCTAATCTGGAGACTGTGGAGAAACTACCTACGGATGCAAGAATGGAAGATGGTACACATTTTAATATAGGTATTATGTATAAGCAGTTCGGCTTATTCTGGATGCCTGTCTGGAATTACAGTGATGCCCAGTATGTTTTGGTGTCGGATGACGAAAAAACTTATTATGAACTTAATGAGACGGAACTAGCCGAAGTTTCGAAGGAGTTTAATATCGAATTAAAAGATAGTCCAAGCCCCTCATTATGGAATAAAATCGGGTTGAAGCCTGTTTTAATTTTACTCGTAATTGGTATTATCTGGGGATACCTTCCTTCGAAAAAGAAAAATGAAGAAGAGGCATAGACGCCAATGAGAAGTTAGAATAAGTGCGGTTTATTTATTTTTTAATAAGTGACCGCTCTTTTTAATTTTATGGTAAAATATCTAATACATAATTTTGTATATTTGTATCGCTTATTTTGTGATTACCGGTAACTTGTTTACTGGATGAATGGTTCTTTCTAAGAATAATAATAGGTCTGAGACCTTAAATATATTTAAACTCAAAAAGTTATGATAACAATTGACAAATTTAACTTTGCCGGTAAAAAGGCTTTTGTGAGAGTTGACTTTAATGTGCCTCTTGATGCGGACTTTAACATCACTGATGACACACGTATCCGTGCAGCTCTGCCTACTTTGAAAAAAATTATCGCTGATGGTGGCAGTCCTATTATTGCATCGCATTTGGGTCGCCCTAAAGGTGTTGAAGATAAATATTCATTGAAACACATTCTTGCTCATGTGTCTAAACTTTTAGGTGTAGATCTTCAGTTTGCAAGTGATTGTGCAAGCGAAGAGGCTGCTATGAAAGCTGCTGCTTTGCAACCCGGAGAGGCTCTTCTTCTTGAAAACCTTCGTTTTTATGCAGAGGAAGAAGGAAAACCTCGTGGATTAGCTGATGATGCTTCCGATGAAGTGAAGGCTGCTGCTAAAAAAGCAGTCAAAGAATCACAGAAAGAATTTACTAAAACATTGGCTTCATACGCTGATGTATATGTAAATGATGCTTTCGGTACAGCTCACCGTGCACACGCATCTACAGCTCTTATCGCCGACTTGTTTGATGCAGATCATAAAATGTTTGGTTACCTGCTTCAAAAAGAAGTGGATGCAGTCGAAAAAATCATGAAAGATCCTGCTCGTCCGTTTACTGCAATTATCGGGGGATCTAAAGTTTCTTCTAAAATTGATATTATCGAAAACCTTCTATCTAAAGTTGACAATCTGATCATCGGTGGTGGTATGGCGTTTACTTTCGAAAAAGCTAAAGGCGGAAAAATCGGTAACTCTCTTTGCGAAGACGATAAACTGGATCTTGCTAAAGAAATAATGGCTAAAGCTAAGGCTAATAATGTAAACCTAGTATTGGCATCGGATGCTAAGATCGGAGATAAGTTTGCTAATGACGCGAACTCTCAGTTTGCTGATGCTGCTAATATTCCTGACGGATGGTCTGGTTTTGATATAGGTCCAAAAGGTGAAGCTGAATTTTCTGAAGTAATCAAAAATTCGAAAACTATTCTATGGAATGGTCCTGTAGGTGTATTCGAATTTGATAATTTCGCTCATGGTTCAAAAGTTATTGCAGAGGCTATTGCAGAAGCTACTAAACATGGAGCATTTTCTCTCGTTGGAGGTGGTGACTCTGTTGCTTGTGTGAATAAATTTGGATTGGCGGATCAGGTATCTTATGTATCTACAGGTGGTGGAGCATTGCTTGAATTTATCGAAGGAAAAGTTCTTCCCGGAGTAAAAGCGATCAGAGGTTATTAATCGATCCTACATTAGAGATATATAAAAAAGCTCGTATTTTTACAATGCGAGCTTTTTTTATGATTACAAAATACCTATTTTACAACAAATACAACATTCATATAAGAATCTAAGTCTGCTTTGCGAATGATGTGATAGGACATCTTACCAGTGTTATCAATATTGCTTACGTTCATAACATTACTGTCATAATAGGTGACATAATAATCTAAATCCTTTGCCGACTGGTAGTAAGGAATCTGAGCTGGAGCGTTTGTGCTTTTATACATAGGAGTGTCAAATTGTTTTTTATACTCCGCATAGAGGTCAAGAGGGGTGGTTGCCACACCCAAGCTTGGCGTTGGTACATTTATAGATGGCATATAAAAAAAATGTGTCGAATTTTGTGTTGCGCAGATCCAGTTGGGACTCTCTTCCGAACCGATATTCATCGAAAGGCATTTTTTTGTAGTATCATACACTATGAGCCCTGTCGCCGGAGACACTATTGTTTCTTTATCTGTGGTAGTTAATCTGGGCAGAATAATTCCTTTTGTTGTCGATTCTATATCAAATACAGCACTCGCATCTGGAGTTTCGGTATTGATTGCTATCTGTGAGTATCCCATTGTTGCATATATACAGCAGATGGTTATATAAAGAAATTTCTTCATTACTGTTTTTCTTTTATTATATTGGTTCTTATCATTGGATTAGTAATGACACTGCAGTCACTTACTGTTATTATCCGTTTACTGATCTTATCAGGGTCTGTGTATATTTGTCCATCCCCGTCATCAATACTAGGAGATACTGTCAAAGTGTATGTACCGTTGGTTGTATAGGTGTGCGTATAATGGAATGTGCTTGTACTACTGCTTCCCGAAGGAATATTTTGTGTTATAACTGTACCATCGTCAAAATCCCAAGTAAGGTCAACTAAGCGGGCTATACCGGATAAGGATATTGTTATACGATAAGTATTGCTTATACCTACGCATATTGGATCTTTTGCCATAATAGGGAGTGTTTTAAAGAATGATATGGCAAATACGGGTAAACCTAATCGTCCCATTGTTCCGGTATTCAGATAATTGGTCAGAATAGAGACTTGTGTATCTCCTTCATCAGGATTGGCTATTATATAAAGATTTCTTAATCCGTTGGCAATACCATAAATCCGTCTGTCCGCCCCCATTTGTATGCAGCTGATAACATCATTCAGTTTAGTTGCCGGAATAGGTGTTTGAGATAAATTTTCGACATCGCTCATTTTCGAAACATAAAGCCCGTTTTTTGCTGGAGTACTTTCGATTGTAGCCACATACAGATATTCGCTATTATTTGAAAATTCGAGAGCATATGCCGCTCCATACTCATTTTCAATATCCCGTTCTTTAATATTGCTTACAACACCTGTCGTGCGGTTAAAATCGGCAATTGTAAACCATGATCTATTATAAGCTGAATGATCTACATGAATAAATTTCGAGCCATCGCTATTGAATTTCAAATATCCGATGCCTCCTCCTATAGGATAAGGATGTACTCCTATCTTATGACTTGTTTTATAAATTGATGGAGTAGAAGAAATTCCAGAAGATGTAATCTCCCAAACTAAGATTACATCACGGAAACGGGTAAGTAGCCAATAATCTACCCCATTGGCGTGTTGTACAGCTGAGATATTTTCGGCTGCATCTGCATTATTATAGCCTGAACTGTTGAGTGGAAGATTTATATTCTTTTGGGAAGCTACAACATCGCCCAAACCACTATCAAGCAACATGTCTACGACCGAATAATTAATTCCATATTTGTTGCCTTCAGTGGTTGCTGAAACTGTAAATATCAGAAATGTATTTTTTTTACCCGGATATGGAACTATTATTCCGGAACTGGTCGATGAAGGATTTCCTCGCAGTCCTGTTCCATTTGGCATCAGAACATTATTTTTGTTATAAACATTCATGCCGTCCGATGATATAAGTACTTGTCCTGTTATACGGTCACTATAAGTAAAACATCCTTCATTTGTATAGATTGGACCAGTTAGAGGGGTGGGGACATCATTGATTATTTGGCTTGTAGAGGATGTTGCCGATTGAGTGTTGTTGAAATCAAGTCCAGCATTCCTTCCAAAGTACCAGATATATGAAGAGCGTTGAGCCTGCATCGTTAATGCAGACAGGAGTACTACAAAAAGTATTATTATTCTGTTCATTGATATTCCTTATTTAATAACAAATATAACATTTATAAATGATTGATAATCTGCTTCTTTTAGTATGTCATAGCTAGCAACTCCGCTATCGGTCAAAGCATTGATCTTGATTACATTAGGATCATAATAGGTTATATAATAATATAAGTCGTTTGCCGATGGAAAATAAGGTATGCTGGCTGGTGCACTTGTACTTTTTGCATTAGGTGTTCCGAACTGTTTTTTGTATTCGGTATATAAATCTAGAGTTTTACCGATTGCCACTGTTGATGCGTCTATAGCTACTGAAGGCATATAGAAGAATTGAGTCTCATTTTGAGCCAGACATATCCAAATGGGAGATATAGACGAGCCTACATTCTGGGAAAGACATTTTTTTGAAGTGTCATACACCATTAGTCCGGCAGCGGGAGCAGAGATCGTTGTTTTCTGAGCCGTAGTCATACGTGGGATAAGTACTCCTTTATCGTTATTGGGGCTTGTGACATCCAATGCTGCACTTGTGTGTGGACTTTGAGTATTGATACCAACTTGTGCGTGTGAAAATGATGTTATGTAGATAAAGCATAGCATCGAGAATAAGATTTTTTTCATTGTTGTTCATTTGTTGTTTATATTTCGAGTAATTGTTAGTAAGAAAGAAAGCAGTAAAGTGCAGAGGATGCACTTTACTGCATGATGAAACCGACTGTCGGACAAGTATATGCTTGAAGCAGATTCAGAACGACAACAAAACAACAACACTGCTGTGCACGCTTTATCCTGTCGGTTTACTTTTGATAATATATATATTAGTTTAGGTAGATATACGACAAAACTCAAAGCATAAAAAAACGCTTCGTCATTTTGACATAATAGAATTTTTTGTTTGATTATTACGCTAGATGCGTCTCTCTCTCTCTCTCTCTCTCTCTCTCTCTCTCTAATATTTCACACGACACAAGCAAATCTAAATTGTTAAAATTCAGAAGGGCTGCTAGTCTTTTATGTGTGAAATATAAGATCATTCTCTGTTGGTAAAGAGTTATTTATCTGACAAATATATGAATTATTTTATAAAGACAAAGCATTTATAGCTTTTCTATTTTCTTTACACGTGGTATTACCAGTTTGTCTTCGATGTAAGTATGAGCGGCAAGTTCTTCTTCCGACATATACAATTCGAGCAAAATATTGGTCATTAATGTTTGGTCTTTTATTCCTGAAACATACTTCATTAATATTCGTTTCAGGTCTGTCATTTTAGCCTCGATATCATTGTGGCGTTCTTCAAATATATTGATCGAATATTTATCTTTATTTGACTTTTCTATTAATGACTGCACATAAGGAAATACAGTGTTGTCTTCATACATCATATGTTCCTGTACTTCTTTCATATAATTGTCAAAGAAGTCTAATACCAGATTTTCGAGTTCTTTTTCCGAGTCAACGAAAATTAGTTTCAGTTTTCTTCTGATATTTGGTAATCTCTTTTCCAGAAAGTATTCATGGGAGCATCTCAGGTAGTATAAGAAGGGAGCCAGTGGCAGCTTTTCAAATACTTCGTGTATATTGACAATCGATTTGTTTGATTGGAAATTAGCCAGAAACAAGAAGCATTCTGCATCGAAATTATATTTTTGACATACGGCTTCGACGCTTTTATCCCCGAATCCCAAAGAGAATTTCAGGCGTGTAAGTAATAGCAGCAATTTATAATCAGCATCAATAAGATCTGACATTTTCATCTTCTTATTATATTTTACTGTAATGTTGCTCATAGCTTTATGTCTTTTATGTCTACCAATTTGTTTAATATAGCATAGATTGTAAGTCCTGATACACTGTGTATTTCCAATTTTCGGCCGATATTCCGGCGGTGTGTAATGACGGTGTGTATCGATATGTTATGAAATTCGGCTATTTCCTTGTTGCTCATACCTTTTACGATACTGGTTAATATTTCTTTTTCTCTATCGCTCAACTCTTCCTGATCGGTCTTTTTCATGTGATCCTTGTTGAGAGCGGTCGATAGTACCTCTTCTATTTTAGATTCAGAATCATTTATTCTGATCAATGCATCGTATGATTGGTAGAATCGTTCATCGATAAGATTATAAACCAAAGCTATGACCGGAATGCTTTTCTCGAGACTGAGATGTTGTTTTATATCGGATTTTGCAGTATGTCCCAATAGCATTGGATTGATAAGCAGGGCATCCGGTTTAAGTATATTTAATTGATAATTAATGTCTTCTAATTCTTTGAGTTCTACTACTTTTGCTACAATAGGTAACTGAGAAAGTACATATACCAATCCTTTTCGGATAATATATGATGTTTCTGCAACTGCTAAAACCTTACTCATGCTTGCCATCTACTCTTGATCTTATCTAGAATGATTCTTTATAATACAAAGAACGTGATAAAATATTAATAATCCTAGATTATTTGTCTTTTAATATAAATTAGAGTATTTGAATAATAACTGATTTTATAATAAAAGGAGAAATTTATTATAGTGATATGGTTATCTGGTTCTTACCTTTGGGCTGTTATTAATTTTTTATAAAACAGACCTATGAAAACGAATTTATTATTGTTCTCTATTGTTTTATTTTTTTTTAGTTGTAATACTCAAGAATCATTGTTGGATGATCCCTTGGAACCAGAGTCTACGCTAAGATCCTCTGAGAGTTTAAGGCAGAATGTCTCTTTTGATTGGGAAAACATTAACAAGATCAGTCTTTTTAATTTTTCTCAGGAAGTTATTTTACCTTGGTACAATGGGGCCGAAGCTCAGATTCCATATTATATCACGAGCGACTACCAGAAAAAGAATGGTTGGATGATGGTTTATAATTTCTGTACTGATCCTGAAGAATATCAAGAAGGTAAATACTATTTGATGTTTTATAATAAGCTGACAGGACTTTTGAGAGTGTTCTATTATTTGAAAGAACGACCCCAAGCAGGCAGTGTTACGTTTTGGCAGGTACGACTGTCTGAGGTTTCTAAACTCTTAAATACAGCAGGACACTTCACTCTGCCTCTAACCAGCAGTGGTGCATCAGAATCTTATGTGACTAATATATCGTCAACAGAATCAAAAAGTCTAACTTTAGGTTGGAATTGTTTTGATATTGAGTTTACATATGATCCTGATGCTTCAACTAAACGACAATTATTTAGTATTGGCTTGTATGATAAGAATGTTGGGGATATTTCACTGTTAGGAGATGTTAATTTAAAATCTGAAGGTACAATAGTAAGTACAAGTTCTTCTAACCCCGTAACTGATATAATAAATAGTGCAGCAACGGTTGTTGCCGATTCTGCAAAATCTTATGTTAATAATCAGTTGACAGCGAAGAAAATTTTGCCATCATTAGCGGCTTCTGCTGTTTCTGCAATCGTTAGTGGAGGAGTTTCAGCGATGATTACAAGTGGTGTCAATCTGGTCTTCGGGTCTTTTCTTGGCATAGGAGGAAGTTCAAGTAAAACGGTACAGGACTTATCTTTTAAAACAACAGGTTCGGTAAATATATCAGGATCTATAACCAGTGTAATTCCTTCTGCAGGAAAACCTATTCAGAACTTATTATTTCCTGGCTCTTTGACTGTAACAGGAGACAGACTTCTTCCAATTTATACCTCGCCGTTAGGAGTGTGGAATATAGAGAAAAGTCCTATTATAATTATTGATAAAGTAGCATGGGAGCATACTGGTGGAAATGGGTACAATGGCGTTTATAGTTATTCTCAGGCTATGTATATCGAATCTGGTTCGGTAAAGGTAGAGCTCAATCCGGAAACTCAGAATATGATTAACTCATACAATGTTGATTCCGAGATTATATATTATGAAAAATTTAACGGGAGTACTAATTGGAATAGTGACAGTTATTCTGAATTTGGAATTGATAAGGGCGTTTTGTTGTATAAGGACGACTCGAATGTATTTTACAGGTATCCTAAAATTAGTTATACTAGTGGAGCTGCTCCGACGTATAAACCATCTATGGATCCTACTGTTATTACATGTGAGGCGCATTCAATAACAACGGGAAGAGTGAAACATAATTTTGTTGTAAAAGTTACTTTAACGCTATACCCTAAACCAGAATATGGAACTCAGCCTATAACTCTGACTCGGTCATATATCCCACAGTATAAAATAATCCAAGGTCAAAGTTGTTTATAATGAACCTCTGTATATATACTTAAGCTTTTTTGATTTATTATCGTTATTCCTATAAATCTTTTAGATTCTTTATGAAAAGAACCAAATCAATTTCGACTGATTGTTTGTTATAAATATGTACAAACTTCAATCAATAATAATTATGGAGAGTAGACGTTTATTACCATCTTTGGAACAAAGCCAAGTAAGAGATTATCATCACGGGTGCTATTCGTCAGTAAGCTATGTTGATAATAAAGACGAATTCAGAATCGAATTGTATGCTCCCGGATTTCATGAAGGCGATTTCAAATTGAGCTTCAAAGATAATGTGTTGTGTATATATGGTTGTCAGAGAGGTACCGATACTTGTTTCCTAAGAAATATAAAGATACCGGGCTCTATAGATGTATCGTCCAGTTGTATGGACTGCAAGCACGGGTCATTTAAAGTATCGTTTCCCAAAAAGGATTTGTCTGTATAAGATAAAGAAAGCGTTCGAAAAGTACTCATTAACCTTTGTATTGGTTATTATGATTTTAAACAAAGTTCTTTTAGAACGCTTTCGACTATTATATGAAGAAGACTACCTCAATGAGGCAGTCTTCTTTTTTACTTATTGGGCTTTTATTCTGATTACAGTAAACGAGTAGGGTGGAAGTTCATTGTTAAACTCTTTTCCTACTTTAAAATCCGATACTACCGGAGTCGGTGTTTTGTCATCGGGTTGTCCTTGTAGTACTGTTTTCTGGGCATTAGTATCAGTAATGGATATGTCTCCCATGTTTATTTTGGTATCTACAGCCACAGGAAGCATATTTACCAGTTTTATTATAATATCCCCCGTTTTGCTGTCACGGACAATCGACTTGCCGACTCTTACTTTCGCCGAATTATTGGTTTCATTCGTGCTGATTATCGAAGGCAGATATTCATTTCCTGCATTTTGGCCATATAGCTTTTGCACATAGTAGCCCGGTGTTAGTTTCACCTCTGTATTATTGAAATAGATCAAATCGGGATTCCAGTTGGTATATTTCTCTTTAGCCAGCAATGGAGCATAAGAACTCATACTTACCACATCGCCGTTTCTTTCGAGCGAAGTCATATACAAAGCTTCCGACAAAGCAGTTTCCATATTGTTATGCCTTCCCGGAACGTGTGATGCATATTCTCCCAGATAGACTTTCGATTTAGAACGATCGTACTTATCATAAAAATCCTGATTGTGAATAAACCAGCCCGGAGTCTGATAATAATGTTCGTCTACCATAGGTACATGCAACCTGCTTGCTACGTCCCATCCTTCTTCATAATCAGTACCTTCACAAAATGGACCTACTGTTCCGATAACTGTAATTTCGGGATGCTTTTCTTTTAAAGCGTTGTATATCATTGTGAAGCGATCTTCGAAAATATCTGTAATAAGATCTTCATTTCCTATACCGATATATTTCAGATTGAATGGTTTGGGATGTCCGGCTTCGGCACGTTTTTTACCCCATGTGGTTTTTACATCTCCGTTGGCATATTCTACCAGATCGAGAATATCCTGAATATACTGTCCCATTTCTTCCATAGGTACGCCGCCTTGCTGGCCTGCACCTCCCGTTCCTGAATTCTGGCAGGGCACTCCGGCTGCGATTACAGGCAGAGGTTCTGCCCCCATATCTTCGCAGAATTGGAAATACTCGAAATATCCCAGTCCCATCGATTGGTGGTAATTCCAGATATTGCCTTGTGAGATACGAGACTCAAGAGACCCGATTGTATTTTTCCATTGGTAGATATTGTGTAATCCATCGCCGTGAGTGACGCAGCCACCGGGAAAACGGACAAATCGGGGATGTATATCTGCGATAGTTTGTGCCAGATCGGCACGTAGTCCATTGCGATGTCCCTTGAATGTGTTCTGTGGGAATAGAGAAACCATATCAAGTGCAACTTTACCCGTAAATTCAGGGGTTATTTCGAGAATAGTTTCAGCAGATGTTTCTTTAGCAGATAGAATTATTTCTTGCTTTTTCCAATCTGTAGAGCCTGTTTTAATCTGACTTTCAGCAATGGTTTTGCCATTTTTGTTTTTCAAGCGAATGGATAGTTTTCCTCCTTTTCCGTTGAGAACTTTGGTAAATAGTGAAAGATAATACTTTTCTCCTCCTTTTACTGCAATTCCGTCATATCCCTTATTCGTGAAAGATGCACCTTGCTGGCTGATATTCAGAACTGCATAATGCTTATTATTTATATGTATGGGTGAAACCGAGTCAATAGAGAAGCTGATGCCATTTCCGGATACGTCCCATGCATACTTGCTGTTCCAGTTTTGGTCTCTGCCTTTTTTGTCGCTTACAGTATATTCAAAGTCTCTGTTTTGAATAAGCTCAGCATACAGTCCTCCGTCTGCCGCATAGTTAATATCTTCGAAGAATGCACCGATAAGCAGGTCGCTTATCTTCTTGCTTTTTGAAGCATCGACAGATATGTTTACAGAAAATGGTTCCAAAGATGCAAATCGGATAGGATCGTCTTTTGCGAGTTCCGACCAGATTGAATTGTTATAGGCTGCTAGTTTTTGACTTTTGATGAGTCCATCCACAATACTCCATGAGACAGAATGAACTGTTCCTGTTTCGGCTGTACCGTCTATAATGACAGAAGTTCTTAAATCCTGAGCTGGCGTATTTATAGATTTTGTTGAAGAATAATTTTTGAAATCTTTGGTTGTTACGATAAAGGCTTGTTTGGCTGATGCTTTGTCGCTAATCCACGATATTTGATACGATCCGGCAGCTTTATCGGGGGTAATTTGAAGATTTAAGCAGTTACTGCCTTCCATGACTTCAGGGTAAGATTGTCTTTTCCATGTAACAAGATCCTGTGATGCCGCATGAGCAAAAACTCCGTCCCTTTCGTTCAGGCTCCAGATGCAGTGCCATACACCATCAGCTGCCTGAAATAGAAATGGAGCGAGCATACGCTTTTGACTACCCCAAGGGCCATAATCACTTTTCATATAACTGTGTTCCGGTCCGATGCTATGCCAATAGACTTTATCTAAACTCCATGCAAAATGCAGCCCGTTGTGTCCGTTGTTCTTGGTGGTGGCATACGCAAATATGTATGCCGACTGTGGAGCATTGGCTACGGCTTGTGCCGATGCTCTAGTTGTATATAACGTGGTCAGTATAAATATACTGATCAGGAATATAATTTTTTTCATTGTTTTCTATAATATAAATGCTTATTAATGAGTATTTATCGAAAAAGACAAAAATCAGTGATCAGTCAACAGTTATCAATTTTGAAAAAGGTAACAAAGGTTACACCCTTTGTGTACGCTTTGGGGTGTTACTTTTTCCTTTTGTAACCTTACCTGTTCGTGTCAGATAATTGCTCATAATTAAAAGGTAACAAAGGTTACTCTAAAATTACACTTTTTCGAATGACACCTTTTCCCCTTTCAATTGGTATTTGTTTCAGTGCTAGCTGATTTCTCTTAATTAATTCGTCCCTTTCCGTATAGATAAAAAGAGATAAAACAGATCTGATTCCTTTATTGTATTTCGAGAACAACAATAGATTTAGCCGGTAATTGAACGTTCAGTTTACCATTTACGATTTTTGCGCCGTTGAAAGTCTGGGGTTGTACCAGATTCGGGTTTTCGAAGGTGTTATGATCATGTATATCTTTTGAAGTAAGAATACGTCCGCTGACTTTGGATATCTTCGTATTTGATAAATCTATATTGACATTCTGAGAATTGGTCAGGTCTATATTCGCTAAAGTAATATGAGTCAGTCCGTCTTTTTTTGAAGCCGAAGCATTCACTAAAGATACATTCCGTCCTCTGATTTCTTTAGTTTGAGAGATAATGTCCAAAGGTAAATAGGTCGCATCCTGATGTACTCTATACATATCAAACACATGATATGTAGGGGTTAGGGTCATCTTATCGTCTTTGGTTAGTATCATTGATTGTAAAACATTAACAACCTGAGCAATATTAGCCATTTGTATACGGTCTCCGTATTTGTTGAAGGTGTTTAACGTTAGTGCTGCTACAAAAGCATCTCTCATTGTATTCTGCTGATAAAGAAATCCGGGATTGGTTCCGGGTTCGACTTCAAACCATGTACCCCATTCGTCCACCATCAGACCGACTTTTTTGTCTTTGTCGTATTTGTCCATGATAGACATATGTTTTTGTATGACTTCTTCTATTTCGAGCGATTTGCCTAGTGTCCAGTAGTAGTCTTCATCGGTAAAGTTGGTTGCAGACCCTTTTTGGTCCTTACCCCATCCTTTTACAGTATAATAATGAAGCGATAAGCCATTCATTTTATTACCTGCTTTTTTCATTAGTACATCTGTCCAGTTATAATCATAGTCGCTGGCACCGCTGCCTATTTTGAAAAGCTGGTTCCCGTCGAAGTTGCGGCAATATACAGCATATCTGCGGTACAGATCTGCATAATATTCAGGGAGCATATCGCCTCCGCATCCCCAGCTTTCGTTTCCGACACCAAGGTATTTTACTTTCCAAGGTTTTTCACGTCCGTTTTGACGGCGCAGATTTGCCATCGGGCTGTCTCCGTCAGATGTCATATATTCTACCCATTTGGCAAGTTCTTCAACTGTTCCGCTGCCGACATTGCCACTGATATAAGGTTCGCAATCTAATAATTCGCAAAGGTTAAGAAATTCGTGTGTGCCGAAGCTATTGTCTTCAACAGTGCCGCCCCAATTGTTGTTGACCATCTTCGGCCTTTTTTCACGAGGACCTATTCCGTCCATCCAGTGGTATTCATCTGCAAAACAGCCTCCAGGCCAGCGCAGGTTGGGTATTTGCAGCTTTTTTAAGGCTTCAAGCACATCTGTGCGATAACCTTTGGTGTTCGGTATCGGAGAGTTCTCCCCAACCCAAAGTCCGCCGTATATACACGACCCCAGATGCTCTGCAAAATGACCGTAAATGTGTTTGCTGATAACTTGATTTCCCTTTTCGGGATAGACACGGATCGAAACATCCGAATTCTGTGATGATGCTGAGAATGTAACTAACAAAATCGCATAAACTGTGGTAAGGATTTTTTTCATGTGTATTAATTAAGTGGTTAAGGTCTCAGACCTGTTTATTGACTAGACGAATGTAAAAGCATCAGATAATTATTTTGTTAAATATATCATTAAATACTTTCAGTTGCTTATAAGGATTCTGATCAAATGAAAGAGTCCCGAGCTCTGACACGAAGATATAATTAATTATTGTAAAACAAACACTAATTTCTGGTCAAAAATAGAGAAGATATAAGTCATTTTATTCAGAATGATGTATTTTTTGTTACATTCGTTTCTTTCAAAGAAGAATATTTAAGTAATATGAGGTATTTAATAATATGTTTTCAAGTTATAACGAACTCTGATTGTTATACTTGCCAAGGCTATAAATAGGTTTGCATCCTTAAATGAAATTACAAGGTATACACCATATCGCAATTATTTGTTCGGATTACTCCAAATCCAAACAATTTTATACAGATGTATTGGGCTTTAAAGTAGAAGCTGAATATTTTAGGGAAGAAAGAAATTCATATAAAACAGATTTGTCTCTGAACGCGATTTATCTGATCGAATTATTTTCTTTCCCCGATCCTCCCAAACGTTTGTCTTATCCCGAGGCCGCAGGCTTGAGGCATCTGGCTTTTGCCGTTGATGATATTAAAGATTCTGTGAGAGAACTGGATTCGAAAGGGATTCTTCACGAAGATATCAGAGTTGATGAATATACAGGTAAATCGTTTATTTTTTTCAGTGACCCCGATGGGTTACCGATTGAGATGTATGAGCGGTGAATTCGTTTTTAGGGTATCATCTCTTTTCGTATATTCGTGAGAGTAAACTACAAGGATGAGTTAAATTAAAATATTAATGCTGATTCATAAAGAAACAAATTCTAAATATATATTAGGGGTCTGGAAGATAACAGAATCCGCGGATACTCTATTATCTCAGCTTGAAAAAGAAGAGTCTGATACGCTGCGTCAGGAATATCATTCCGAAAGCCGTCTTCTCGAAATTGCTGCAACACGGGTATTATTGTCTCATATAATAGATCGTTCTGCAAAAATAGAATATCAGTCGAATGGTAAACCGTATCTCAGAGATTATCCTCTTAATATATCTATCAGTCATACAAAAGGATATGCAGCTGTTATTTTGTCGCATTCGGAGTATCTCGGTATAGATATAGAATATATATCTGATCGGGTAAAACGAATACGTTCCCGCTTTATTTCCGATAAGGAATTTATCGATTCCGAAAACGAAATAATCCATCTTTTACTCCATTGGTCGGCAAAAGAAACGATGTATAAGGCGTTAAGTATGGAAGGTGTTGAGTTGAAAAACGATTTTCTGATCAATTCATTTACACCTGCTGCATCAGGAGTTTTAACATCTCGTGAATTTTATACAGAGCGACAGCTTTGTTTTAATATTCAGTATTTTATTACGGACTATTATGTCCTCACATTTACGATATGAGAGAATCGCTTTGAATAGCAGAGCCTTTTTCTCCGTCTGTAAATAAAAAGGGCTGCAGACTTAATTCAAATTAATTCTTATTTTTGTATTCTATCAAAAAATATCAGAAACAGATACCCATGGAATCCATCGGACAGCATATTGAATCTTTGAGAGAAGAACTGAATCTACATAATTACAACTATTATGTATTGTCTACCCCAACTATTTCGGACTTTGAGTTCGATCAGAAAATGAAGGAGCTTACCCGACTTGAGGAGGCTCATCCTGAATTTGCCGATCCCAATTCTCCAAGTCAGCGTGTGGGCAGTGACTTAACCAAAAACTTCGTACAGATTCCCCATAAATATCCGATGTTGTCTTTAGGTAATACCTATTCGGAAGAAGAAGTAAAAGAATTTTTCGACCGTGTCAAAAAAGACCTGAACGACACATTCGAGATTGTCTGTGAATTGAAATACGATGGAGCATCTATTTCCCTTACATATATAAACGGGCGGCTGGTACAGGCTGTTACTCGTGGAGACGGGGTTAAAGGAGATGATATTACAGCCAACGTAAAAACCATTCGAAGTATTCCTTTGGTGCTGAGAGGGACGGATTATCCTGCTGAATTTGAGATTCGGGGTGAAATTCTTATGCCTTGGAAAGTTTTTGATGAATTGAATAAGGAGAGAGCAGAGCAGGAAGAACCGCTTTTTGCCAATCCTCGTAATGCTACATCTGGAACGTTGAAGTTGCAGGATCCTAAAATTGTAGCATCCAGAAAACTAGATGCTTATCTGTATTACATGCTGGGTGAGAATTTACCAACAGGAGGACATTACGAAAATTTGCAAAAGGCGAAAGAGTGGGGTTTTAAAATTTCCGATGCTACAAAAAAATGTACGACAATAGAAGAAGTTTTCGCTTTTATAAAATATTGGGATGTTGAGCGAAAAAATCTACCTGTTATAACCGATGGGATTGTATTAAAAGTAAATTCCCTCTTGCAACAGAAGAATTTAGGTTACACATCCAAATTTCCACGTTGGGCTATTGCCTATAAATTTCAGGCCGAACAAGAATTAACTGAATTGTTATCTGTGTCTTATCAGGTTGGACGTACCGGAACGGTAACACCGGTGGCTAATCTTCAGCCAGTTAAACTATCGGGTACTACTGTAAAAAGGGCGTCTCTTTACAATGCCGATTCGATTGAAGCTTTAGATCTGCATATCGGAGACATGGTTTATGTTGAAAAGGGTGGAGAGATTATTCCTAAGGTAACTAAAGTTGAAACCTCCCTCAGAAAACCCGGTAGCCTGAAGGTTGAGTTTATTCATGAATGTCCCGAATGTCATACACAACTGGTAAGAGATCAGGGCGAAGCTGCATTTTATTGCCCCAACTATATGGGATGCCCTCCTCAGATAAAAGGGCGGATTGAACATTATATAACCCGTAAGGCAATGGATATATCGGGAGGTTCGGAAACTGTAGAACATTTGTTCAATGCAGGACTTATCCGTAATGTTGCTGATTTATACACATTGAAGTGGGAAGACGTAGCGGTACTGGAACGTTGGGCTGAAAAGAGTGCGAAAAATCTGATTGACAGTATTGCAGATTCTAACAAAGTACCTTATTCACGGGTGTTATTTGGATTGGGGATCAGATATGTTGGTGAAACAGTCGCAAAAAAAATAGCAGTGGCTTTTCCGTCTATTGATTTACTGGAGCAGGCTACTGTAGAAGATTTGGTTCAGGTTGATGAGATAGGAGAACGGATTGCGCAGAGTGTAGTTGATTTTTTCCGTAAAGAAGAAAATATCGAAATAATTAATAAATTGAAGCTGTTCGGTATTCAGTTCGAACAAAAGCAAAATACATCCGTATCAGGTTCCGATAAATTAAAAGGGCTGACTATTGTTATCAGTGGGACTTTTGAGAAATATTCGAGAGACGAGTATAAAGGATTGATCGAATCGAACGGAGGGAAAAACAGCGGATCTATTTCTGCTAAAACAAATTATTTACTTGCCGGAGCCAATATGGGACCTGCGAAATTAGAGAAAGCCCAAAAATTAGGCGTTGCCATTCTCAATGAAGATGAATTTTTGAAAATGATAGAATAATCTGCTTATGTTTGAATACTTCATACAAAAGAGTATAGAATCGGAACTAAAGAATAATAAGCGTGAGCACCAATTTCTGAATTTCGATAAAATAAAGAATGTACTTATTCTTTTTGATATCAAAGATTGGGAAGAAGTGCAGTCTGTTGCCGCTGACCTGCAAGGAGCAGGTAAATTGGTATCTGCGTGGACTGTCTTGCCGAAAACATCGAAGGGTGAAATATTCGGTATAACATTACCCGAATGGGTGAAGACTGTAGATTTAAATAAAGATCTAAGCTGGATGAAGGCGATACGTTCCGGTGTATTTACCGAATTCGGGAATGAAAAATATGATACACTGATAGATTTATCTGCCGAAAAAGACAATTATTTGTTGTCTCTCCTTGTTCGAAATAAGAGTCGTTTTTGTATCGGAACATCTGAGGTGAAGTATAAGGTTTATGATTTTGTGTTTTATCGTGAAAATGATAAAACGCTAACGGAAGCATACGAACAGCTAAAAATTTATCTGGCTCAGATGCGGTAAGTTTAAATATTGATTAACTTTACCGTAATTTTCAAGAAACAGAAGAGTCAACAGCCAAACAAGACAAGAATATAATTTATGTCAAGAATAAATCTAAGAGGTGTAGGTGTTGCATTAATTACTCCGTTTAAGGACGATGAGAGTGTTGATTATGATGCTCTGACCAGACTTGTTGATTACCAGATTCAGAATAATACAGATTATCTTGTAATACTGGGGACAACAGCTGAAACTCCAACCCTTACAGAAGACGAAAAAAAGAATATTATCGAATTGGTTGTTAATCGGGTTAATGGGAAGATTCCTATTATACTCGGAGCCGGAGGTAATAATACGCGTGCTATAGTCGATTACCTGAGAAATGGCAATTTTGACGGAATAGATGCTATACTGTCAGTTGTTCCATACTATAATAAACCTTCGCAGGAGGGTATATATCAACATTATAAGGCTGTGTCCGAAGCATCTAAACTGCCTGTTATACTGTATAATGTTCCTGGAAGGACAGGCGTGAATATGTCTGCCGAAACAACCTTACGTATAGCAAATGAATTTAAGAATGTGGTTGCTATCAAAGAAGCATCCGGAGATATGACCCAGATGGATGATATAATAAAGCGTAAACCAGAATCATTTGATGTAATATCAGGCGATGACGGAATTACTTTTCCTCTTATTACATTAGGTGCAATAGGTGTTATATCAGTTATAGCCAATGCTTTTCCGAAAGAATTTAGCCGGATGACCCGCCTTGCTTTAGACGGAGATTATCAGAGTGCATTGACTATACATCATGGTTTTAGTGAATTGTTCAGTTTGCTTTTTATCGATGGTAATCCTGCCGGTGTAAAGTCCATGCTGAATATGATGGGATATATAGAGAATAAGTTAAGACTGCCTTTAGTTCCTACTCGTATCACCACTTTCGAGAAAATAAGATTAGTGCTGAATGAACTGAACATAAAATGCTGATCTTCATCTTTCTCTAAAAGCAGATTCTTTTAAAATTAAGATATAAAAAAGCCGATTACTTTAAGTAATCGGCTTTTACTGTTTAACTATATTAATTGATTAGAAAGTGTATTTCAAACCAAGTTGTCCTCTCCAGCGAGAATAATAATCGCTGTATGAACGCATGTTGTAGTCTCCATCATGTAAGAATTGGAATTGAGATGTGGAGCTATTATAAGTGATAGGGCTGTAATAAGTAGAAGAGCCTCCGGCAGCCGCATAGCGTCCCCATTTCTTATTAAGCATATTACCAACGTTCATAATATCGAATGAAAGCTCTATAGAGTGTACTGTACCAGCTGCGTTAAAGCTGAATTTTTGAGCCAAGTGGAAGTCGAAGTGATGTTCAAAATCTTCATTGTCTGCATAACGGTCAAAGTACTCTCCGCGGTGTTTACTTAAATAAGAATCTTTGGCGATCCATTCTTTCATTCCTGCTTTTTGAGCATCAACAGAATAAGCACTGGTAGCTAAAAATGGCATTTGATCTATTTGTGCATCTGTTGGGATAAAGATCAAGTCATTACCATTAGAACTGTCGCCATTTAGGTCTCCATTATAATATATTGAATAAGGAGCACCAGATGAGCCTGAATAGATAAGGCCAACAGTTGTTGTCCATCCTGATCCGTATGTTTTGTGGTAGAAGGCAGATGCATTGATTCTGTGAGGGAAATTGAATGCAGAAAATCCTAATTCCGGATCATTCGGATTGCTTCTTGTATAGTTGTAGTTCCAGTTTGACTGAGCTACAGAAGAAGTTCCGCTATTAAGTGATTTAGAACGTGTATAGGTATATGACGCCATCAGATCCAAACCGAAATCAAATTTCTTTTCACCTTTCAAAGATAAGTTATACGAGTAACCCTTACTGGTATTTGATAATGCATATATGTAAGCATAGTCTGTTCCGGTAGTTGTCCGTGAAAACATTGGGCGTTGATCAAAATCCAAACTGCTGATAGTTCCACCTAAAGTTTTACCATTAACGTCGTAGGCTTTGTTTTGATAAAGGATATCATTCAGTGTTTTAGAATATATAGCCTCTGCTGTCCAGTTGATGCCTCCCAATTCGAAGTCTAAACCTAAATTGAACCGTAGATTCTGAGAAAATTTGAAATCTTTATCAAATACATTGATTGTCTGAGCACCAGAAGCTGCCAGCTTGCTCGCATTTTCAGATTGCTTGTTAGGATCCAATATCAGAGATAGGTTTCCAGTTGAAGTTGTATTGTATGTCGATAACTGTATACCTGTGTTAGAGAAGTTATTGCTCAACCATACAAAAGGGATACGACCAGTGAAGATACCTGCTCCACCCCGAAGTACAAGTTTATTGTGACCATCAGCATTCCAACGGAATCCTGCGCGGGGCGAGAACATAGGTGTACTACTTAGTTTTTGATTTGTTTTGTAACCCCAACCCTGCTGTGTTGAATAATCGTTGAAACCTGCATTTTCAGCTGGAGTATCGAAAAACAAAGGAATATCCATGCGAAGACCTAAAGTAATATCTAGTTTATCTGATACATTCCATTTGTCTTGCGCATATAATCCCAATTGTCCGGCACCAAAAGATGCTTTCCATAGAGGATCACCTGTTACATCAACATTGGCTTGTCCATAACGATAACGATTGATCTTACCTGCAACAAAATCGTCAACGCTATTATAATAATAAGTTCCATATGCATCTTGAATAAACAAGTTTGCAAAATTGTAGAACTCATTATGTGTACCTAATGTGATGTTATGATTTCCTTTGTATATAGTAAGGTTATCTGTAAATGACCATATATCTTGATCAAGAGAATTAGCCATTGATGAACGTTCATTACCTATATTTAAAGTTCCGTTTCCTACATTGGAAATGCTTATCATAGGAAATGGATTTCCCGGATCACGTTGATCTCTTGCGCGAACATAAGATGCGCGGAATTCATTGCTTAAATTGTTTGATAAACGGCTTTGTAATTCTGCAACAAATGTATTTGTTTTAGATATAAAGTCATAGCTATAGTCAGAACTGTTGAGATTAGAAGCTGTACTGGTGCTATTTAATTGCTTTGCAGATACCAAGCTCCAACGGAAAGAGGCTTTATGTTTATCGTTGATATTCCAATCTAATTTTGCACTTGCTTTGTCTGATTTAGTATATACATCAGAATTACTGAAGCCTCCATTGTAAGTAACTCCTTGTTCTAGAGCCTTAGCTTGGATTATCGCTAAAATACTTTCAGCTAGTGCAGGAGTGATGCTTGATGCAGAAGCTCCCAGTCCATAGCCATTTGGATATGTTTTGCTTGCTTTTTCGTAATTTGTAAAGAAGAATAACTTGTTCTTAATGATAGGACCTCCAAAAGTAATACCTGTTTGATATTCTTTCTGCTTGTCATATTTTTCACTGTTGCTGCCATTCATCAGGGTGTATTTATTTCCTATCAGATTCTGATTGTTTCCATAACCATAAACAGATCCATGGAAATTATTAGTTCCCGATTTTGTGATGGCATTTATAGCGCCTCCTGTGAATCCTGATTGACGAACATCAAATGGAGCTATATTAACCTGTATTTGGTCAATCGTTTCCATTGATACCGGCTGGGTTCCGGCTTGTCCTCCATTCGATCCATTCGATGTTAACCCAAAAACATCATTATTCATAGCTCCATCAATCTGAAAGCTGTTATAACGGTTGTTAACACCAGCGAACGACATTGCTCCCGACGAACTTACACTTATCTGAGGGTTCAGTCTCAGAACATCTGCTATACCGTGAGTAATAGAAGGCATGTTATTTATTTGCGCAGCATTTATACTTGCTGCGGCTCCCGTTTTATTTGCATCTACACCGGATCTACCTAGTACTACAACTTCTTTTAGCTCTGTAGACTCCTTTAATTCTGTGGAAATGTTTGTGGCTTCTCCTAATTTTAGGACTAATTCAGAAAAGACCTTTGTTTCGTAGCCCACATAAGAGATTGTAACCTTGTAAGGACCTCCGGCACGCATTCCTTGAATTGTGTAGCGTCCGTCAGTATTGGTTACTCCACCGTATGAAGTACCGGAAGGAACGTGAAGAGCCTGGATTGTAGCCCCGATAATAACTTCATTGTTTACGTCAGTTACTTTACCACTCATTGACGAGGTCGTAACCTGTGCGTTAACAGTAATAGAAACCACTAACAAAATTAGTGATAAGTAATGACTGATTCTCTTTACCATAATTACCTGTTGATTAATATTATAATATATGCCTTAAAAAAACTTTAAATGCGATGCTAAATACTTATATTTTTTTTACAGATATATTGCATTTGCAATAAGCTTATGTGAAGAAATTATTTCATAATTGTTACGCTGATAGGTTCAGATGGGTAACATTAAATAAATTATCCACTTATTATCTGTTAACTCCACTCTTTTAAATAACCGAAAATCGAAACGAATCTTTTAAACACTGTAATAACACTTGTTCAATTTCTTTTTTTGCGTAAATCTATTATTTAGGCAGAAGCTATAACTCAATAATTAATAATAGAAAAACTTAAAATTATATCACTACTTTTATTAATGTCAATTTGAAATGCAAATATAGAATAAATTATCATAATGAAATAAAATAGATAGAATTACTTTTCAATTTAACATAAATAGGATGCTTTTCATCTCTTTAGGAAGCTTGTTCTGCTGGAGGGAAGTGTACAATGTATTATGTATCATGTAGATAGCGTGATGAGGAGATGATTGCTATAAGATAGTAATTGATATAAATAGTTTCTATCTATTATATTGGGCTTAAATTCAAAACTATTGATTAACTTTAGCAAATATTAAAAAATTAATGAAAACACATACTAAAACCGATTGTTCTAACAAATAATATATATCAATAATATAATATGAAAAAACTTGCGGATATAGGATTGATTGGTCTTGCCGTGATGGGTGAGAACCTAGTGTTAAATATGGAAAGTAAAGGCTATACCGTAGCTGTATATAACCGAACAGTGGAGAAAGTAGATGCTTTTGTCAATGGACGTGGAGCTGGAAAGAATTTTATCGGCACGCACTCTATTGAAGAACTTATCGCATCTCTTGAGCGTCCCCGAAAAGTGATGATGTTGGTTAAAGCTGGAAAGCCTGTTGACGATTTCATCGAATTGTTGTTACCTCATCTTGAAGAAGGTGATATTATTATAGATGGAGGAAACAGTCTATATACCGATACTAACCGTAGAGTAGCTTATGTAGAAAGCAAAGGGCTGTTATATGTAGGTACAGGTGTATCGGGTGGTGAAGAAGGTGCATTGAAAGGACCTTCAATGATGCCCGGAGGTTCTCCTGCTGCCTGGCCTTATGTAAAGGGCATATTCCAATCGATTGCCGCTAAAGTCGATGGTGAACCTTGTTGTGATTGGGTTGGCGAAGGTGGAGCCGGACACTTTGTGAAAATGGTGCACAATGGTATTGAGTATGGAGATATGCAAATCATAACAGAGGCATATCAATTAATGAAAGATTTATTGGGAATGAGTGCTGATGAACAACACGAAGTTTTCAAAAAATGGAATACTGAAGAGCTTAATTCATATTTAATAGAAATAACAGCAGATATTCTTGCATACAAAGATGAAAACGGAAATGCTCTAGTTGATTCTATCCTTGATACTGCCGGGCAAAAAGGAACAGGTAAATGGACTGTAGATTCGGCTTTAGAATTAGGTATACCGCTTACTCTAATTGCCGAATCGGTATTCTCTCGCTGCTTATCGGCTCAGAAAGAATTTCGAGTAGAAGTTTCGAAACAAATTACCGGAACTAAAGCAAACTTCAAAGGAGACAAACAGAAATTTGTTGACGATCTGAAAATGGCTTTGTATGGAGCTAAAATTATTTCGTATGCTCAGGGTTACAACCTGATGATGGAAGCTGCTAAAGAATACAAATGGAACCTTAATTATGGAGGTATCGCTCTTATGTGGAGAGGTGGCTGTATTATCCGTTCTGCATTCTTGGGAGATATCAAAAAAGCATTTGATAAGAATCCTAGCTTACCAAGCTTGATCCTTGATTCATTTTTCAAAGAGAAAATCGAACAAACTCAAGATGGTTGGAGACAAGTTATTGCACAAGCTGTACTTAATGGAGTGCCAGTGCCTGCATTGGCTGCTGCTCTTAATTATTTCGACGGATTACGTTCCGATAGATTGCCTGCGAACTTACTGCAAGCTCAAAGAGACTATTTCGGAGCTCATACTTATGAAAGAATTGATAAACCTCGCGGACAATTCTTCCATACAAATTGGACAGGTCACGGTGGAGACACAGCTTCTTCGACATATAATGTATAAGCAGTCGATATCATAGAATATAGAGCAGAGTAAATAAAAATTACTCTGCTTTTTTTATTTCTTAAATGCTGAGCTACTAATCATTTACAGTTATCAGGTTATTTTAATTCAAAAAAATACGCATCAACTCTTGCAAAATTAAAAAAAGCTCCGTACTTTTGCAACGCATTTAAGCAATGGCTTCGTAGCTCAACTGAATAGAGCATCTGACTACGGATCAGAAGGTTACAGGTTTGAATCCTGTCGAGGTCACTCCAAAAGCACTTATAAGAAATTATGAGTGCTTTTTTGTTGTGGATATGGGTGGTTTTGGTGATGGAATATGACAGATGTTTAAACCAAGGTTTAAACCGACAAAACAATGCAAACGACTGTGAATGTTGTATGTTACAAATCAAAAACTTTAGCAAACGGAGAACATCCATTAATGATTAGACTTTGTCAAGGTCGAAAGCTTAAATATTTAAGTCTTGGAATATCTATTTTACCACAATTTTGGGATTTTGACAAGAATAAACCACGAAGAAATTGTCCGAACAAAGAGTTAATAAACAATCTAATTACAGAGAAGACAAAAGAGTTTTCTAATCAAATTATAGAATTCAAATCTGAAAGCAAAGATTTTACAGTAACTAAACTTGTTGAAGTTGTAGTAGGAGGAAACAGTATTCAGACTGTATCTGATTTCTTACATTCCGAAATAGATAGACTTTACAATGAGGGGAGATTAAAATATGCATCGACATTTAAGGAATTAAGAGCTTCATTGTTAGAATTTAATAAGCATCTTGACGTATATTTTTCAGATATTGATATTAATTGGTTGAAACAATATGAATCATTTCTTAGAAATAAAGGTTTAGGTGATAATTCAATCGGAGTACGCTTTAGAACTTTTAGGGTGTTATACAATCGTGCTATTACAGAAAATATTGTTAAAGCAGACTATTACCCATTTAGAATATATAAAGTCTCTAAGCTCAAAAAAGAGACTGTTAAACGCTCTATTACAAAGACAGATGTTGAACAGATTATAAATTATAAAGTAGACAGAGAATATACACAATTAGCAATCGATTTATTTTATTTCTCTTATTTATCTGGAGGAATCAACTTTGTTGATATGGCTTATCTTACAAGAGATAATATTATTGATACTAGGCTTGTATATACTAGAAAGAAAACGAAGAAGCTTATAAAGTTACCTATTCAAGATAAGGCATTATTTATAGTAGAAAAGTACCATTCGGACAATGCGTACCTGTTTCCAATCCTTTCTGCATTTCATAAAACAGCTCAGCAGAAAGCTAATCGAGTGAATAAGGTTTTACGAATAATCAATAAGAGTTTAAAAGAGATAGGTGAAGAGTTGGAACTACCGATTGATATTACAACCTATGTTGCAAGGCACACATACGCAACTGTATTAAAACGCTCTGGAGTGAATACTTCTATAATTTCTGAATCACTAGGTCATAGTTCCGAAAAGATCACTCAAATCTACTTAGACAGCTTTGAAAATAGTCAGATTGATGAAGCAATGAAGAATTTGTTGTAGGCATTGGGGCAGTTTATCGACTGCCCTATTTTTTTAGACAACATATATTTTTCTTTTAAAAGATGTATTCAATATGTCCTATGGCTAAATTTTCATAGCTATTATACATCACTTTAATTTGATTTAATGTTACTTTTGTTATAATTCTAAAAATAATACAAGATAAAGCGTTATGACAGAACAAAACATATTCGACAACAAGGATATAACCGCCAATAGCAAACAAATTACCATTTTGAAAAAACATTTTCCTAACTGTTTCGACAAAGAAGGCAAATTCTTAATTGATTCTTTTAAGAAAATTCTAAAAGGTGATAATTGGAAAATCCAGTGAGCGTTGCCCCCTCGTGCCAAATCTAAATTGCCCCCTGAAAAAACTTTATAATTACCCCTAAAATATCCTGGTCGATGGGGTCATTTTTATTTCAGATTTACTTGTTTTTACCTACCTTCATTTTTCTCACACTCTCACCGGTGAGTTCTATCAGATGTGCCGAGTGCACGATGCGGTCAAGAATGGCATCAGCGACTGTTGGCTCTCCTATTGCATCATACCAGTTGGCAACCGGTAATTGTGAAGTCACAATGATAGATTTTCGCTCATGACGATCCTCGATGATGTCAAGCAGTATTGAACGTTCTTTAGC
>NZ_AUFL01000004.1 GCF_000426485.1 Indolivaga capnocytophagoides DSM 22835 | reverse complement strand
AGATAGCCATTATTGGGGTCTTCTATCAGCATATCCTCAAAAAATAAGGCTGCACCCTTCATTACAGGATATACCGATGCCAAATATTTTTTATCTTTTGTATATTCATAATGTTGCCATAAGTGTTGGCAAAGCCAGGCTCCTGCCGTATTGGTTGCTCCCCAAGCCGGATCTTCAGCCGGAGAGGTAAATCCCCAGATATTACCTAGTATATGAGTAACCCATCCACGGCTGTTATAATATATTTTGGCTGTTTTTTCACCCGGAATAACTAATGATTTGATGTATTCGGTCAATGGTAAATGCAGATCGGAAAGATTGCCCGTTTCTGCTCCCCAGAAGTTCATTTGCAAATTGATATTAAGATGATAATCTCCATTCCACGGAGTGGCAATTTGCGGAGCCCATAAACCTTGCAGGTTAGGAGGTAACCCACCTTTGCGGGTAGAAGATATCAAAAGGTATCTTCCGTATTGCATATAAAGCCCTATCAGGTCAAAGTCAGATTTGTCTTTTTCAAAAGCATATAATCGTTTATCGATCGGTAGTCCCGAATTTTGATTTTTATCTAACGTTAGATCTACCCGGTCAAACCATTTTTTATACTCTTGTATATGTTGTTCCCGTAGGTTTGAGTATGATTTATTGTCATTTTTTAGTAGTTTAAGATTCGTTGCAGTCGGATTGTTATTCTTATAGTTGGTTGCTAATGATATATATATAAGAACCTCGTCTGCACCTGATATTTCTATACTCCCGTCATGAGTAGTCAGTCTTCCTCCTTTATTTATGATTTTGGCTTGTCCTTCATATTTCATGCCTGAATCTTTATTTGTGGCATTCATTTGTCCTGATATATAGAGGGTATTTCCGGTTGCATATGTTTGAAATCGTTCATCTCTGAACATCGAAATATTTAATGATATAGCTTTTTTCTGATCGGCAGTAAGCCGTATAATTCCTATATCATCGGTAAAAGATGTAAAATATTCACGTGTATAGCTGATATTGCCTTTACTATAAGTTGTAGTTGATATGGCGTTGCTTATATCAAGAGTACGTCTATAATCTTTTACGGTTGCTGCCGAATCGGGATATTTGAAATCAATAGAAAGATTTCCGAAGTTCTGAAAATTACCGAACGCCGCATTATCTTCTCCACCTCTGCCTTTACAGGTGAATGTTTTGTACATCAACTGTTGTGCTTCTTTATTTTTACCTGAAAAAAGAAGGTCTCTTATTTCTCCAAGGTATTTATATGCATCGGGGTTATCGGCATCTTGTTTACTTCCTGCCCATAATGATATTTCATTCAGAACGATTCTTTCGTTGTTTATACCTGCCCAGGGCATCATCCCGATACGTCCGTTTCCTAGAGGAACGGATTCTTCCCAGATAGATGCTGGCTTATCGAAATAGTATAGCCATTGATTTGAAGCAGATGTTCCAAACGAACATAATAATATAAATAAACATATAAGATTATATCTCATAATAATGTGTTGGTATTTATTGTAAATGACAGAAAGTATTTAATGACACATTTTAAAGCGATAACCTGCTCTTGCTGTTATGCTTGCAAAGTTCAATAAATAGGTCTGAGACCTTAATCTCATTCCGAGATTTATTTCATGGATTTAAGGTCTTGAGACCGGCTTATATCTGTAAAGCAAAAATATTACATTTATAGGTGAATATCTTTGCTTACTGTTTCTCTTGTAGGGCTTCTTTTCCTAAATAAGGGGGTAATATGTAAACTAAAGGGTGTTTATTTGTTTTGCATTACTCTTTCGTGAATCTTTTCTTGTATTCATTCGGAGTTAATCCAAATTCTTCCTTAAAGTACTTTCGGAAATACTTAGGGTCATTAAAACCTACCTGAAATGCCACTTCGTTGACAAACATTTGGCTTTTTTCGAGTAAGGTCGCCGCCCGTTTCAATCGGATAAATCGGATAAACTCGGATGGAGATTTATCTGTCAATGCCAAGATCTTTTTATAAAAATAAACACGACTCATAGCCATTTCACGGCAAAGGTCTTCGACCAGAAATTCGGTATTATCCATATTGGTCTCAACAATGGATATGGCTTTTTTTACAAACTTTTCGTCCATTGTCATCACTTCTATCTCACTGGGAGATATATCTATCTTCTTTTTAAAGGTCGAATGCTTATTTTTTTGTTTTTCGATTATCTTGGATATTTTCAGAGTCAGCATTTCAAGATTAAATGGTTTGGATATATAATCATCTGCTCCGGCTTCTATACCCGAATATTGATTCTCTTGAGACGATTTTGCTGTTAATAGAATAACAGGAATGTGAGATGTACGTATATCTTCTTTTATTTTCCGGCAGAATTCATATCCATCCATTACAGGCATCATGACATCACAAAGAATGATATCCGGTAATTGTTCCAATACCTTTTGATACGCCTCCTCTCCATTATTTGCTGTGATTATTTGGTAGTCTTTCGAAAATAAGCTCCTCATAAATTCCCTGAAATCTTCGTTGTCATCCACAACCAGCAAGATGGGCATAGATGTATTGTGTGTATTTGTTGCATCGTCACGGAGTAATTCCATATCCTCGGTGTTTTCTTCGACAGAATAAATAACATCCTGATTCTTGAGTTTTTTATAAGATGAATTTTGAATAGGGATATGTATTGTGAATGCAGAACCTTTGTCTTCTTCACTTTCTACAAATATTTCGCCGTGATGCAGCTTTACATATTCACTGACCAGATGCAGACCCACCCCTGTACCAGGAAGACTCTTATGGCTTTGATTCTCCACTCTGTAGAAACGGTCAAATATTTTATTTAAGTCATTTTTTGGTATTCCTATCCCTGTATCGGAAACTTTAATGCTAAGTTGTTTGATGTTTTCCTTATCAACTAATTCCATAATGCCCACGCTTACATCCACATGTCCCGAATCGGTATATTTGAAAGCATTTGAAAGCAGATTTACTAATACTTTATTTAATTTCTCGACATCAAAATCCATACGAAGCTCTTCCAGATAGGTTGTGAATGTTAGTTTTATGGATTTATCCGCAGCCAATGATGAGAATTTCTGGCATACATTTCTGGTAAATGATATTATATCTCCGGAAGTGAGATTCAGGCTCATTTTTTTCATGTCGAGCTTTCTGAAATCCAGAATTTCATTAACCATATCCAGAAGGTTTAAAGCATTCCGTTTCATGATTGTCAGGAGAGTTTTCTGTTCTTCTGTACAAGGTTCTTTTAACAATTTGTCAAGCGGTGTGAGTATTAATGTAATAGGTGTCTTGAATTCGTGACTGATGTTGGTAAAGAACCGAAACTTTAATTCATCTACTTCGTGGATCTTATTTGCTTCCAGAATTTTTTGAGTTTGCTTAAATTCTATTTTCTGCTGATTCAGCTTGTATTGAATAAATTTTCGCAGAATCACCAGAAATATTAAAGAGTAAATGAGATAAGCCCACCATGTAAGCCAGAAGGGCGGGTGTACAATGATTTTCATCACTAATGGATCAGAAGCCCATACACCATCATCATTACTTCCGTAGACGATTAGTTTGTATGTACCCGGATTAAGATTCGAATAGGACGCTGCCCCGATACCATCTTTGATGTCAGTCCATTTAGTGTCAATGCCTTCCAGCATATACCTGTAATGATTCTTCTCCGGATGAATGTAGTTGAGAGATGAAAATAATAAGGTAAAGTTAGTTTCGTCGTAATTAAGCTCAATCTGGTCGAGATCAGTGATTGCTTTTTTTATGATTACTCTGTTATTATACTTAATGTCAGGCTTTATTGTTTGATTTGCTATAAGCAGTTCTGTAAATTTAGGGTGAGGAGGTATTTTATTAAATGTGATATTATTGGGATCGAAGCAAATATAACCACTTGTGCTACCAATATAGATAAGTCCGTTTTTGTCTTTGAATATTGAATTCTGGTTAAATATAGAGCTGGGTAATCCGTCTCTGGTATCAAAAAAAGCCAGAGTATAAGTTAGCTTATTATTAGCATATTGACAATATATACAGACAAGTCCGTTACGAGTGCCGGCCCAGATATTTCCATTATTATCTTCTATAAGAGAGACTACTTCATCAGCAGTCAGTTCTTGATGGGATGTAATATAAGTGAATGATTTGGTTTCAGGATTATATATATTTATACCATTATCGGTAGCTAGCCAAACTAATTTACGAGAGTCTTCTATTATATAGTTTATAGCAAGATTTGTGAGAGAATCCACTTGATTGGAAGTGAGTAATGATAGAATTTTTTTATCGTTTTTACCTATTATATTTGCTCCTCTGTCGGTACTTATATAGATATTTTTGTCGGAACTGCGATACATCGAAAGGCTGTAATCCGAAGATAACTGAGGAGTGTTCTGTGTGTTGAAACGCGTGAAAATACTTCGTGATTCATCTAATTTATTGACTCCTCCCCCTAATGTGCCTATCCATAAGTTATTGTCTTCGTCTTCTGATAGGCCATATACGCTTTTTCCCGATATACTGTTTGGATCGTTTTCTTTTATCTGATAACGGGTGAATTTGTTTCCGTCGAAAGAGTTCAACCCTCCCAGAAAGGTACCAACCCATAATACTTGTTTGTGATCTTCGAATATAGATGTTATAATATCTGAGGATATGCTGTTTTGATCAGTCTGAGAATATCTGTAGGTTTGTATTGATTTGGTTTTCTCGTTGTACTTAATTATTCCTCTTCCATTTGTTCCTATCCATAGATTATCGTCCTTATCCTTAAAAAGGCTATTACAATCTAGGGTTTCCGAATCTCTCTTATATATTTCAAATAATGGGGTCTTTTTAAATTTGAATAGATTGGGGTGGTAATAAGATATTCCATTTTTATAGGTTCCTACCCATACAATACCGTCGTCAGAACAATAGGTACTGATAATCGAATTCTGGCTTATGGTGTTGTTGTTATATATGTCATTCTTTAAAACAGTTACACTCTTGTCTCTTTTATTAAAAATATTGAGCCCTCCATGATCGGTCCCTATCCAAAAGAGGCCATTCTGATCCTGATCTATTGACCTGATAAAGTTACTGGATAATTTAATGCTCCCATCCTGATCTAGAAAAGTCCACTGCTTAGTTTTCGGTGAAAAGTAGGCGATACCTTTGTCCCCGATTCCCGGATATAGCCATAAGTCGTTGTCGGAATCGATGAATATCGATTTAATAATGGTTGAATTGTTATGTGTTTGAAAGAATTTATCCTGTAAATCTATCTGATTGGTACTTTTGTCCAGACGCTCTATAAGTCCGTCTTTATGCAGAAACCAGATGTAGTGTTCATTCATCTTTATCCGGGTGATTTCCCCCGTGCTTATATCTGTAGCTTTGTTTGTTTGTTTATACTGAGAGAGCTTTTTATTTTTAATATCGTATTTATACACGCCTTTGTCTTTATAATACGCATAAAAATCTTTGTTTCTATCTATTTCAATCAGATTGGGATTGGAAGGCAAACCCATTTTGCTTAATTCGGGCTCTACGTTGACTATAAATTTTTCGGATTTAGAATTATAAATGAAATAACTCATTCCATTATAGTATAACCACAAATTACCATTCACATCTTCCTGTATATTCGTAAATCGGTCTATTGGCGCACTGTTAACATCATACCTGCTATGTTTAAAAATTTTAAAATTTCGACCGTCATATCTGTTTAACCCGGAGTTTGTTCCAAACCACATAAAACCTTTACTGTCCTTAAATATACATTCGATCTGATTGTTCGATAAACCGTCTGTGTTATTGATATGTAAGAAGTCAAATGATTGAGAATATATATTAATACATAAACCAAACAATAAGGCAACAAGGTAATAAGCTGTTTTCATAGGTCTGTTGGTCACATTTTTTATGATTAGCAAATTTAAATAAAATGTCTAACAATAAACATTTTGTTACTATTTCAGTGCTGTTAAAGAAACATTTCACCCCTATGATAATTCGAAGAGTACCTTCTTTTAAAAACATTCAGTAGAGGTGGTTGGGTATTCTTAACTTAATTTTGCATAGACCAAGTCACAGAGAGTATTTTATTGGCGAATATTAAAAGAAATCTTAAATCTGTGACCTTAAAATCTAAATTATAAATATCATGACGAGACATTTGTTTTTAATGATGGTGTTAGTGCCTTGTTTATTCTTCAGTTGCAAAAGTTCATTCACGAAAACAGAGGATGGAATAGTTGTGAATCTGAAAAATCCACAGCCGGGGAATGCCAAAAGTATTCGACTGCAAGTTATTAATGATGATGTAATAAGGGTTACGGCTACCCCTTCAAATAAATTTTCGGAAAAAAAGAGTTTAATAACTGTATTTCCTTCGACTCAAAAAGAGGGTTGGAGTGTTGATGAAAAAGAAGGCAATGTTTTTCTTAAAACAGCAACAACAATAGCTAATGTATCATTGTCTACCGGAGAGGTTATATTTACCGATCTGAAAGGGAATGTATTATTAGCCGAAAATAAAGGTGGAGGGAAATCTTTCAAGGACATTGAAGTAGAGAGCAAAAAAGCTTATACAATGAGTCAGGTGTTCGAATCACCTGATGATGAATCTTTTTATGGACTTGGACAGCATCAGGCTGATGAGTTTAATTATAAAGGTAAGAACGAAGTGCTTTACCAATATAATACAAAGGTATCAGTGCCTTTTATTATTTCTTCTAAAAATTATGGGATATTATGGGATAATTACTCTTTGACTAAATACGGAGATTCTCGTGATTATGCCAATCTGGATAGTTTTAAGCTTTATAATAAGGATGGTAAAGAAGGTGGATTAACGGCGACATATCTTGTTAATGGAGATGCGAAGCAGGTATTTGTGGAAAGAGACGAAACTAAGATTGATTATGAGAATCTTGAAACAGTAAATAATTTTCCGGAAAATTTCCCATTCAATAATTCGAAAATTATCTGGGAAGGACAGGTTGAAGCAAAAGAATCAGGTGTACACCGTTTTATATTATACTATGCCGGTTATACTAAAGTATATATTAATGACGAAGAGGTTGTTCCCGAAAGATGGCGCACTGCGTGGAATCCCAATAGCTATAAGTTTATCTACAATTTCGAAGCAGGTAAAAAATATAAAATAAGACTCGATTGGCAGCCCGATGGAGGAATTTCTTATGTAAGTCTTAAATTTTTAAGTCCCCGTGCTGATCAGGAACAGAAGAAACTCTCTCTTTGGTCGGAAATGGGAGATGAGATCGACTATTACTTTATCCGAGGAAATAATATGGATGATGTAATCAAAGGTTATCGTCAGGTTACAGGTAAATCGCAGATCATGCCTAAGTGGGCTATGGGATTCTGGCAAAGTAGAGAAAGATATAAAACTCAGGACGAATTATTGTCTGCTGTAAAAGAATACCGAAAAAGAAATATTCCGCTTGATAATATCGTTCTGGATTGGTCGTATTGGCCTCAGAATGCATGGGGTAGTCATGATTTCGATCTTGCTCGTTTTCCGGACGCTAAAGGTATGATCGATAGTGTTCATGCGATGGATGCTCATATAATGATATCGGTATGGCCTAAATTTTATTATACAACAGATAATTACAAAGCTTTCGACAAAGAAGGCTGGATGTATAGACGTGCTGTTCAGGATAGTATTAAAGACTGGATTGCTGCCGGTTATATCGGTTCCTTCTACGATGCGTACAGTGAGGGTGCACGCAAACTTTTCTGGAAGCAGATGAGCGAGAAGTTATATTCTAAAGGTATAGATGCGTGGTGGATGGATGCTTCGGAACCCGATATTCTCTCAAATGCAAGCATGCAATACCGTAAAGAATTAAGTACACCTACGGCTTTGGGTTCATCTACCGAATACTTTAATGCTTATGCTTTAGTAAATGCAATGGCAATATACGATGGGCAACGAGGAGAAAATCCGGACAGCCGTGTATTTCTTTTGACACGTTCGGGGTTTGCAGGTCTGCAAAGATATTCTACCGCAACGTGGAGCGGTGATATAGGTACTCGTTGGGAAGATATGAAATCTCAGATTTCGGCAGGACTTAATTTCGCTATGTCGGGAATCCCTTATTGGACTATGGATATCGGTGGTTTTTGCGTTGAGAAACGTTATGAACAAGCTAAAGAAGGTTCTGAGGATCTGAAAGAATGGCGTGAGTTGAATACCCGCTGGTTCCAATTCGGTGCATTCTGTCCTTTGTTCCGCAGTCATGGACAATATCCTTATCGCGAAATATATAATATCGCACCTGAAGGACATCCAGCTTACAATAGCATGGTACATTATACTAAACTGCGTTATCGCCTTATGCCTTATATATATTCTTTGGCAGGAATGACTTATTTCAATGACTATACAATAATGCGTGCTTTGGTTATGGATTTTACATCGGATGTCAAGACTCATAATATAGGTGATCAGTATATGTTTGGTCCCGACCTTATGGTTGCACCAGTATATAAATATAAAGAAACCAGTCGTGATGTATATTTCCCTAATGGAGCTAACTGGTATAATTTCGATACAAGAGAGTATATACAAGGTAATCAGAGCAAGCATGTTTTCGCTCCATATGAAAGGCTTCCGTTGTTTGTGCGAGAAGGAGCTATTCTGCCTATGGGTAAGGATATTCAGTCCACAAAAGAATCTCAGAACGATATATTACTGCAAATCTATACAGGAACCGATGGCGAGTTTACTCTATATGAGGATGAAGCCACAAATTATAACTATGAGAAAGGTAAGTATTCGACTATTAAAATTAATTACAATGAGAAAACAAAAACAGTAACTATTAATGATGTTCAGGGAAAATTTGAAGGAATGCCAACTTCCCGCAAATTTGATATCGAATGGATATCTAAAGATGGACAAAAACACCCTGTAAAAACAGTAACATATACAGGCAAAAAACTTTCTATAACCATGTAAGCAATGAAAAACTTAAAAAATTAATGACCATGAACAAGCATTTGCACATATCTATGAAACAATCGCTAAAACGTTGTTTGATGTTGCTGGTTACCTTTGGACTATTATTTAACCTTACTGCCCAGTCCGGGCAGGATGTGTCCGGGGTAGTAGTATCGGCAACCGATGGAGAACCTTTGGTGGGAGCATCTGTCGTACAAAAAGGAACAACTAATGGAACAGTAACAGATCTGGACGGTAAATTCTTAATAAAAGTTCCGGGGAACGCAATTCTTGAAATTACTTATTTGGGATTTAAAACCACATCTGTATCTGTGGCTAATCAAAAAACTCTGAATATTCAACTTTCGGAAGATAATAATGTTCTGGATGAAGTTGTGGCTATCGGATATGGTGTTCAGAAAAAGAAACTCAATACCGGAGCAACAGTTCAGGTAAAAGGAGATGACATCGCCAAACTGAATACTACCAATCCATTGCAAGCCTTGCAAGGAAAGACTCCGGGTGTACAGATTTCGTCTACCTCGGGTCAGCCGGGAGCTGATATGAAAGTAACAATACGTGGTCTGGGTACTGTGGGTAATGCGGCACCATTGTATATAATTGACGGGATAGAGGGTGATATCACTTTGCTTAATGCATCGGATATACAATCTATTGATGTACTGAAAGATGCTGCTTCTGCTGCGATATATGGTGCGCAGGCTGCTAATGGTGTGGTATTGGTAACAACCAAGCAAGGATCTAAAGGTAAAGGGCAGGTTTCTTTTGATGCATACTTTGGTGTTCAAAACGTTGCCCGAAAAACTAATATGCTTAATGCAAAGGAATATAAAACCATCATGGATGAGCAGTCTATCAATTCGGGCAGTTCTCCTTATAATTGGAGTAATTTAGGTGATCTGGCGGATACAGAATGGTTAGATTATATGTTTAAGGACAATGCTAAAACATCCAATTATGCATTGAACATCAACGGGGGATCTGAAAATTCAGTTTACTCGATGTCTTTAAATTATACCAGTCAGGAAGGTATTGTGGGAGGAAGTAAGGTTTCTAATTACGAAAGATACGGATTCCGTATTAATACCGAACACAAACTGTATTCCAATATTTTGAAGGTTGGACAACATTTAAACTTTAATTATATCAAGAACAGAGGTATTGGTGTAGGTAATCAGTATAATAATACTCTGCGTGGAGCGTTTAATACTTCTCCTTTATCACCTGTTTATAGTGATAATAATGTGTATGACAGCCCGTATAATGATACTTCAAAATCATTGTGGTATACCGGAGATAGTAACCCATACGGATCGATGATGACAAATTCGAACAATAAGAATAATGCTCAGAAGTTAATGGCTGATATATATGCAGAATTGGAGCCTATCACAAACTTAAAAATTCGCTCTACTTTCGGTATTAATTATTCTTCTTCGGATTACCGAAGTTTCACTCCTTTGTATCAATTCTCGGCATATACATACAATACCGATCATACTACAGTTAATCAGAATATGAACAAAGGTCAGACTTTGACATGGACAAATACTGCAGGATATGATTTTAAACTGAACGAAGATCATGCTTTTTCTGCTTTAGTTGGTGCGGAGATTGTTCGTTATGACGGTTCATACTTATCAGGATCTAATTGGAATTTACTATCTCAGTTTAATGACTTCTCTCACGCATATCTGGTTAATACAACAGGTAAGGCTCATCTTGATAGTGATGGCAATATAGTGCATACCAAAACGGCGGATGGTGGCCCTGATAATAAATACCGCCGCATATCGTACTTTGGTCGTATAGGCTATAACTATGCCGAAAAATATATGTTTAATGCAACATTGAGAGCTGATGCTTCATCAAAATTTGCATCGGGACATCGTTGGGGATACTTCCCTTCATTCTCTGCAGGATGGAATATTTCGAATGAACCGTTTATGCAGTCAATAGCGAAAGACTTGTCTATCGACCAATTGAAGTTAAGAGCCAGTTGGGGACAGGTTGGTAATCAGAATATTGATGATTTTCAATACTCAGCACCTATTAATACTTCAAATGGAGAGTATGTATTCGGTACAGATAAAACGAACACTCAAGGTGCTTATCCCAGCAGATTGTCTAATAAAAATATAAAATGGGAAACTTCTGAACAGACTAATATCGGTTTGGATGCATTGTTTTTGCAGAGCCGTTTAGGTGTGAATTTCGATTTTTATGTTAAAACGACTAAAGACTGGCTGGTAAAAGCTCCTATTCTGGCAACAGCCGGAGCAGATGCTCCATATATTAATGGTGGAGATGTAAAAAACACAGGTTTTGAGTTAGCTGTTTCTTGGAGAGATAAAATTGGCGATGTAAACTACAATGTATCTGCCAATGGTGCTTTTAATAAGAATAAAGTCGGAAATATACCTACTCAAGACGGTATTATTCACGGAGCAACTAATATGTTGTACGATAATTCGGAAGAATTTTATAGAGCCGAAAATGGATATGCTATCGGTTATTTTTATGGATACAAAACTGCAGGTGTTTTTCAGAACGAACAGGAAATCGCAGATTGGAAGGCCTCAGGTAACGGTATTTTGCAATCGAGTGTGAAACCTGGTGATGTAAAATTTGTTGACCTCAATCATGACGGTAAAATAGATGCATCTGATAAAACTGATCTTGGTAACGGCATGCCGGACTTTACTTATGGACTTAGCTTTGGCTTAGACTACAAAGGCTTAGACTTCTCTGTTACAGCAAATGGTTCTGTTGGAAATAAGATCGTACAATCATATAGAAATCAGACAAACTATCTGGCTAATTATACTACAGATATTCTTGACAGATGGACAGGAGAGGGGACTTCAAATAAAATTCCTCGTGTAACCAATTCCAATATAAACTGGATATTCTCAGACTTATATGTACATGATGGCGACTTCTTAAGAATCAGTAATATAACATTGGGTTATGATCTTTCGCATATTATCAAACTGAAAGCTATCAGCCAACTTCGATTTTATGCATCGGTACAAAACGCATTCACATTTACTAAATACAATGGAATGGATCCTGAGATTGGTTACGGAACAGAAGGTTGGGTATCGGGTATCGATTTGGGGTATTATCCTCGTCCCAGAACTTATTTGTTTGGAGTTAACATAAAATTCTAAGGTCTCAGACTTATTTATTGCTTTGATCGAATATCTAATCAGAGCAAGTGTGATTGAAAATGTATTGTTAAAATCGATCATTTATTTAAAAGAAAAAACAATGAAAACGTTTAAATTCAATATAATTCTGGCATTAGCTTTAGGCTTTGGGCTAAGCTCTTGTTCCAACAGTTTTCTCGATGTAGAATCTGAAACCAATATAACCGACGATAATTTTTACAAGACTTTGGCTGATGCCGAAATGGCTCTTGTCGGATGTTATGATGGATATCAGAGAACGAGCTCTAATGGAAATTTATCTTTTTATGTAGTATCGGAAGTGCTTTCTGATAATTGTTTTGGGGGTACCGGTAATACTGATGGCAGAGGCTATCAGGCACTAGACAGATTTGATATTTCGCAATCTCCATCAGATAATAACCTATTCAATGGTACATGGACAGATTATTATGCAGGTATATTCAGATGTAATACTTTATTGCAGAAACTCGAAGGTGTATCGTGGGGAGACAGCAATCAAACAGCAAAGGCTCGTATTGAGGGTGAAACCCGCTTTCTGAGAGCCATCCTATATTTCGATTTGGTACGTCTTTTCGAAAAAGTACCTTTATTGACAGAACCTACTACTGCTAATTTACCTCAATCTGAACCGGTAGAAACATATAAACTGATAGCTCAGGATCTGAAGTTTGCAGCTGAAAATATTCCTGCTGATGCTTATCCTAAGTCAAAAGCAAAAGAGAATGATGGTAGGGTAACCCGCTATGCTGCCGAAGCTATGCTGGCTCGTGTATATTTATTTTATACAGGATATTATGGCGCAGATGATTTGGGTGTAACTAAAGCCGAAGTTTTGAGTGGAGTTGAAGATGTGATCAACAGTAAAGAATTTGATTTGATTCCTACATTTAAATCTTTATGGCCTGCAGCCAGTTATGTTGCGAATACAGCAGATAATACTCTTGATAAGTCCGGATATGCGGGAATGGGTAATGTGGAAACAGTATTTGCTCAAAAATTCAATAGTACAACAGACTATGATGGAAATGTAGATGGTAACCGCTGGCTTGTAATGATGGGGTTACGCAATACCAACTTCTCTCCTTATGGTAAAGGTTGGGGTGCTTGCACTGTCAATCCGAGGCTGGTTAGTGCTTATACATCTCTTGATTCCAGAAAAACTGCATCTATGATAGATATAGAAGGAGAAGGTATTTTAAACACTTTCGATCTCGCCGGACAAAGAGAATACACCGGATATTCGGTCAAGAAATATACTCCTACTGCATTACCTGATGGAACTTCGGATACAGGTGGCTTAAATGATTTTCAGATATCCCAGGATCAGGATTTTGTAGTTATTCGCTATGCTGATGTGTTGTTGATGGCGGCCGAATTGGGGTCTGCTAATGCCCAGTCATATTATGACTTAGTGCGCAAACGTGCAGGACTTACTACTAAAGCTGTATCTCAAGCTAACTTATTGGAAGAACGCCGTCTTGAATTTGCATTTGAAGGTCTTCGTTATTGGGATTTATTACGTCAGGGATTGGATGTTGCTGCATCAACGATCGCTCAAACGCAATCTGTATTGAGCGGAAATGCCAGTGATGTGGTAACTATAACTGCCGACAATATAAAAACTACTCGAGGATTTATGCAAATTCCTAATACACAGATAACATTGTCAAATGGAGTCTTGATTCAAAATTCAGGATGGAAATAAGGTCTCATACCTTTAAAATAAGTAACAGAAGGTATAAGTATTGCATCATTTTAAAGCGGTAACTATCTGTTGTATTTATGCTTACAAAGTAAAAAAATAGGTCTGAGACCTTAATATCGTAAATTATGAAAACTATATATAAATCATTACTGATACTTTTTAGCGGGATATTATTATTTTCGGCATGTTCTCCTGATGATCCGAAATTAGATACTCCAATAGCAAAAGATAAACTGAGTTTCGAGGCATATCAGGATTCAGAAAATCCTAATAAAGTTATCATTAAATCGAATAACACCAGTGATATTGTTTACTGGTCGTGGGACAATACTTCCGGTTCAGCGGGTGGTTACACTACCAACTATTCCGATACACTCAAGTTTGGTTTTGCAGGTAAGTATACCATCAATTATTCTATAGCGTCGAATGGTGGATTGGTCGCAGCAGACCCAAAGGTTATAGATATCACAACTTATGATCTCGACTATATGGAGAAAAGCGTTTTATGGACGTACCTGACAGGTGGAGTGGGCAAAGAAAAGACGTGGTACCTTGACTTGGATGCGAGAGGTAAATCGGTGTACTTTGACGGCCCTATGTTTTTCTATGGGACAGATGACAGCTGGGAGAGTGTAACCGAAGGTAAAACTGTAGGAGGAGATTCTTGGAATTGGAGTCCTAAATATTCGGAAAACACCTGGCTCATGTCTGCTGTCGATTATGGTTCGTTGACATTCGGAGCAATAACAGGACATACACTGGTTGCTGATAAGAAAGCCGAAAGTAAAACCGAAAACGGATCTTATTGGATGGATGTAGATAAGCATACTTTAACCACTACCAATGCTACTATCCTGAGAGATTCGGGCCGTATTGCCATAGTTACTAAATGGACAAGTATGAAGATACTGTCATTGACTGAAAACTCCATGCAGTTAGCTGTTCTTCGTGACAATGATCCGAGTGAAGGACCTTGTCTTTTAGTATATAACTATGTGTCAAAAGCCTATTACGATAGTCATAAGTAATCTTCTTATCATTAAAATCCAAAGAGATTATATCCGATCTCTTTGGATTTTATATATATATCACTTTATGAATTAGTGCCTTATGAAAATGAATTTCAGTATCTCATTAATCAATTATATCTGCATCAGCTTTCTGTTCTGTAGCTTAACCGCTTCCTGTTCTTCTGAAAAACAAGCACGGCAGATTGCGGACTTTACCGAAAACTGGAAGTTTGTACTTGGAGATCCACAGGATGCTTATCAGCCTCAATTCGATGATAAAGAATGGAGGACTTTAAACTTACCTCATGATTGGAGTATCGAAGCCGATTTTTCATTATCGAATCCCGCTACACCCGGCGGAGGGGCTTTGCCTGGAGGAATAGGATGGTACAGGAAGGAGTTTTCTGTCACCCAGTCGGATAAAGAAAAGAATATATATATAGATTTTGATGGTATATACTGGAATAGCAAAGTCTGGATTAATGGGCATTTGCTCGGAGAAAGACCCAACGGCTATATTTCGTTTCGTTACGATCTGACTCCATATCTCAAGTATGGTGAAAAAAATGTGATAGCTGTGCGCGTGGATAATTCTAAGCAGCCTAATTCAAGGTGGTATTCAGGATCGGGTATTTACCGTAATGTCTGGTTAGTTAAGGTGAACCCTATACATGTAGATCATTGGGGTACATTTGCGTCGACACCTTTTGTAACGGAGGATAAGGCTGAAGTGAGAATGATAACCCGAATTAAGAATGAACGCAAATCGAATCAGCAGATAGAGTTATCGTCTATTCTTATTGATGCCGAAGGAAAAGAGGTTAAACGAGTTTCTTCAACAGTGATAATTCCTGCTGATGATACATTATCGGTTGATCAGCTCCTGCTTGTCGAAAATCCGGTCTTATGGTCGGATACAAATCCTTATATGTATAAGGTTGTAAGCGAGATTAAACAGGATAACAAGCTTATAGATAACTATGAAACTCCTTTAGGTATACGTTATTTTGTATTTGATGCAGATAAAGGTTTTCTATTAAACGGTAAATCTGTTAAAATAAAGGGAGTCTGCAATCATCACGATTTAGGTGCATTAGGTGCTGCTGTGAATGTCAGAGCCATAGAACGTCAGTTGGAAATTCTGAAGGAAATGGGATGTAATGGGATACGTACGGCTCATAATCCTCCTGCTCCTGAGCTATTGGAACTTTGTGACAAAATGGGATTCATTGTTATGAATGAGACATTTGATATGTGGAGAAAGAAAAAATCTCCATATGATTATTCTCAGTATTTTCCGGAATGGCATGAGAAAGACCTTGCCGATTTAATCTTACGAGACCGTAATCACCCTTCGGTATTTATCTGGTGCATTGGGAATGAAGTACTGGAACAGTGGTCTCATATCGATGCTGATACCCTGAATTTGCAGCAGGCAAATCTGGTTCTGAATTTTGCCAATACATTGGATAGTAAAAAAATACAGACCAAAGATTTACATGTTAACTCGTTATTGACAATAAAACTGGCAGATATTGTGAGGAAATTAGATCCTACGCGCCCTATATCGTCCGGTAATAATGAAACGGAGCCAGATAATCATTTGTTTCGTTCGGGTGTAATGGATATAATTGGTTTTAACTACCACGAATATAACTGGCAGGAAGAATTTCATAAGAAATTTCCAAATCAAAAACTGATTGTTACAGAATCTACATCGGCTCTGATGTCGAGAGGATATTATAAGATGCCATCTGACAGTATTGATATATGGCCCGAGAGATGGGATAAGCCATTTGATCGTCCTATACATCAATGCTCATCTTATGATAATTGTCATGTGCCATGGGGAACTACTCATGAGGAGTCGTGGAGATTGGTGAAAAACAATGATCATATATCCGGTATATATGTTTGGACAGGCTTTGATTATCTTGGTGAGCCTACACCTTTTTGGTGGCCTTCTCGAAGTTCTTATTTTGGAATAGTCGATCTGGCGGGTATTCCTAAGGATGTGTATTATATGTACCAGAGTGAATGGACAGACAAAAATGTTTTGCATATATTTCCTCACTGGAATTGGCAAGAGGGACAGAATGTCGATGTGTGGGCATATTATAATAATGCAGATGAAGTAGAGCTTTTCCTGAATGGGAAATCATTAGGAAAGAAATCAAAGAGTAAAGATGTATTCCATGTTGTTTGGCGTGTTCCTTTTACAAAGGGTACATTAAAAGCAGTATCGTATAAAAATGGAAAAGAAGTTTTAACAAAAGAGATTAAAACAGCCGGAAAGCCAGCAACTATTAAACTAACAGCCGATCGAAGTAAAATTAAAGCGAACGGCAAAGATTTATCCTTTGTTACGATTGAAGCAGTGGATGAAAACGGCATACCTGTACCGACAGCTGATAATCTAATGGACTTTTCGGTTTCGGGAGATGGCTTTATTACCGGAACTGATAATGGTGATCCTACAGATTCTGTTTCTTTGAAAAAGCCGCAGAGAAAGTTATTTAACGGCAAGGCTGTTGTTATTATTCAATCAGGAAAGAAACCTGGAAAAATTACACTTACTGTAAAAACTGAAAAGCTGAAAAGTGCTACACTAGATATAAGCACATTTAGAGACTAGTTTTGATGAAAAAGGTTGTTTCGGAAGGAAGGGGTAAGATGAGATTATAAGTAACAGCAGGTATTTGATGATACTTTAGTTTATAACAAACTTACTCCTTCCTTTTTTGCTCTTTCTGAAAAATTATCCCTTACTTTACTTTCTCAAATGAGCAGTTTAAAAGGTAAAATGAAAAAGACAGATTTAGGTTTCAGAAAGAAGATACTTTCTATTCAGAGTCGTTTGGTATGTGGTTATGTTGGGAATAATATTGCCGAATTGGCAATACAACTGCATGGATTGGATGTTATAGCGTTCCCTTCAGTGTTGTTTTCCACACATACCGGAATATCTCGTATATATGGTAGTGCTACATCAAAAGCTCTTTTTGATGAACTGGTAGAAGGAATTAAAGCTATAAATGTCATTAAAGATGTTAATAATATAATTACCGGCTATATAGGTACTCCAGAAATTGTTGAGTCTTCGGCACAGTTCATTAAACATATCAAAGATCAATATCCTGATCGCCTATATATCTGCGATCCTGTAATGGGGGACTTCGATCAGGGCATGTATGTTTCCGAAGAGGTCGAAAAATCTATTTCAGAGTATTTGATCCCTCTTGCAGATGTGATGACTCCTAATCATTTCGAATTGAAACGGTTATTGAAGAGTGATGCTGATACAGTCGATTCAATTCTGGAGGCTGTGGTTGCCAATCCGTTGTTGTCTGAGAAAAAGATAATAGTAACAGGATGTATTCTTAAAGATACACCCGCTGATATCATAGATATGCTCGTTATACAAAACGGACATGCCGATCGAATATCATCACCTAAACTAGATATCGCAATGGTAGGAGCCGGCGATTTGTTTACTGCTATTATATCCGTGCAATTAGCTAAAGGTGCGGATTTATTACGTGCGACTGAATTAGCGTCCGAATCCTTGTATAGGGCTTTAGTTTACTCTAAAGAAAGAGGTGTGATGGAGATGAATTCGGAATGCTTGTTGCATTGCCTGAATTTAGGCTGATACGTCATACTTTTAAACCGTAGCTCCTAAATATTTCAGTCGTTTTTGATATGAGTTCTGCTGAAGGAGGATTAACATCAGATAGTTTGTATTCCTGATTCAGCTCTTTCCACTTTTGCATTCCCATCTGATGAAAGGGTAGGATATCCACACGCTCAACATTTTTTAATCTTGACACAAATTTAGCCCAATTGTGTAGGTCTGCTTCATCATCAGAATAGCCCGGAACCAAAACATAGCGTATCCATATCGGCTTATTTATATCTTTAAGGTATTCGATAAATTTTAGTGTTGGTTCTAGTGGCTTCCCTGTCAGTATCTGGTACTTCTCTGGATTGATATGTTTGATATCCAAAAGGACTAAATCTGTATATTTTAGAGCTTCCCTGACTTTATCATTTAATATAAACCCAGATGTGTCGACAGCTGTGTGCATTCCTGTATCTTTGCATAATTTGAATAAAGATGCCACAAATTCGGGTTGCAGCATAGGTTCTCCCCCTGAGATAGTAACACCCCCTTTGACAAAAGCCTTTACCTTAATAACCTCTTTGAATGCTTCCTCGGGTGTCATTTGATATTGAACTTTGCACATGTTCCATGTATCAGGATTATGGCAGTATAAACACCTGAGTGGACAACCCTGCATAAAGAATACAAACCGGATGCCGGGACCATCCTTTGTTCCGAAACTTTCAAAAGAGTGAATCAAACCTTTCATATCGAATCAAGAAAATCAAGCAGAGAAAAAGAGCTTTTCTCTGCTTGTAAATATACTAAGTAAAAGAATGTATTTAATTATATATTTTCAAATTATAACAAATTCAGATTGTTATAATTGCCAAAGTAATAAAAGGTCTGCAACCTAGAACGAAGTTGTAATCGTTCTATTGATAACATCCAATTGTTGTTCCTTTGTTAATTTAACAAAGTTTACAGCATATCCTGATACACGAATTGTTAACTGAGGATATTTTTCGGGATGATCCATTGCATCGATCAATAGGTTACGATCAAAGACATTTATATTCAAGTGATGACCTGTCTGGGCAAAATATCCATCCATCAGTCCCGATAGATTTGCCGCTTCCTCTTCTCTGTTTTTACCCAAAGTGTTCGGCGTAATGGCAAACGTATAAGAAATACCGTCATTGGCATGTTCGAATGGTAATTTAGCGACAGACGAAAGTGATGCTACTGCACCTCTGGTATCACGTCCGTGCATTGGATTGGCTCCCGGCGCAAATGGAGTGCCATCGCGGCGACCGTCAGGGGTGTTACCTGTTTTCTTTCCATAAACAACATTAGAAGTAATAGTTAATACCGATTGAGTAGGTATTGCATCTTTATACATCTTGCGTTTACGGATTTTGCTCATGAATTTTTCAACGATATCAATGGCAAACTGGTCTGTATTATCGTCATTATTTCCAAACGGAACATATTCTTTTTCTTGTATATAATCAACAGCATCGCCATCAGCATCTCTTACAATACGTACTTTCCCGAATTTGATAGCCGCAAATGAATCTGCAATAATAGATAAACCTGAAACTCCGAATGCTTGAGTGCGTACAATATCTACATCATGCAAAGCCATTTCAAGAGCTTCGTATGAATATTTGTCGTGCATATAGTGGATAATATTCAATGCTTTGACGTATGTTTCGGCTACCCAGTCGAGTGTACGGTCAAATTTATCCCAAACTTCATCAAATTCAAGATAATCTCCCGAAATTTTTTCCACCCAGTGTTTTGGCAATACCTGAGCTTTCGTTTTCTCGTCTTTACCCCCGTTTATAGTATAAAGGAGAGATTTAGGCAGATTGGCACGAGCACCGAAAAATTGCATCTGATGTCCTATACGCATAGGAGACACACAACATGCAATACCATAGTCGTCACCCAATTGAGGACGCATCAAATCATCATTCTCATACTGAAGTGAAGATGTATCAATTGATACCTTTGCACAATATTTCTTCCAGTTCTCAGGAAGCCTGTCACTCCAAAGGATAGTAAGGTTCGGTTCCGGAGCGGGTCCAAGGTTATATAAAGTATGTAGCATTCGATAGCTGTTTTTAGTAACCATCGATTTACCGTTGTTAGTCATACCTCCGATTGATTCAGTAACCCAAACCGGATCTCCGGAGAATAATTCGTTGTATTCATTTGTTCTAAGGAAACGAACGATACGAAGTTTCATAATGAAATGATCGATCAGCTCTTGTGCTCCCTGTTCTGTAAGTGTACCTTCTTTCAAGTCTCTTTCGATGAAGATATCAAGGAAAGTAGTTACACGTCCAAGGCTCATCGCGGCACCGTTTTGGTCTTTAATAGCACCAAGATATGCAAAATAAGTCCACTGTATAGCCTCCTGTGCATTTTTTGCCGATTGAGAGATATCAAAGCCGTAAGAAGCAGCCATACGTTTTAAGGCTTTTAATGCTTGTATTTGTGTACTTAATTCTTCTCTCAAACGGATCAAATCATCCGTCATAACTATAGGGTCACACTCTTTGAAACGTTTCTCTCTTTCGCTGATAAGTCTGTCTATACCATAAAGGGCAACACGGCGGTAGTCTCCGATAATACGGCCGCGGCCATAAGCATCGGGCAGACCTGTCAATAAGCCGTTGCTGCGGGCACGACGAATACTGTCTGTATAGGCCGCAAATACTCCTTCGTTGTGTGTCCTGCGGTATTTTGTGAAAATCTCAGCAGTGGTTTCATCCAGTTTATAGCCATATTCTTCAAGGCTCTGTTGAACCATACGAAGACCACCATTCGGGAAAATAGCTCTTTTCAGTGGCTTATCTGTTTGTACACCGACTATCTTTTCAAGATCTTTATTTATATATCCAGCGCCATATGCATCTATTTGCGATGGAATGCGGGTTTCGGCATCATAAATTCCATTTTTCTTTTCTTCGAGAAACATTTCACTAAGAAGCTTCCATAATTGATTGGTCGCTTCAGTCGGACCTTCAAGAAAAGATTCGTTTCCGGAGTACTCGGTATAATTTTCCAAAATGAAATTGTTAATATTAATTTCATTCTGCCATTTAGTACCTTTAAAATTTCTATATGCTTCCATTTTATATAATATAGTGTTTATGTATATAAATTTATAATAAGAGTAACCAATAAGGTCTCAGACTTTTTTATCGACTTTGCAAATATAAAAGCAATAGGTAGTTATTCCTCGGATATATCCTAAGATACTATCTGTTACCTAAACTATCGAAACAGCTTAAATACATACAGGTAATTATTGTTGTGGTTTCATACATAACAATAATACTACCATAAATTCTATTGACCAGTTTTTAGTTATATGAATCTTATTTGTCTGCTTTATAAACCCGAAAGCCACAAAAATGTATACATCAGGCAGGTCTTCTGACTTGCTTCATTATTGGTTGTCCTTCCCGTTGTGCATAAACAGTGGATCAAGCAGTACCAATAACATCAGAGAAGCTTACAGCAGCGGGGTCTGTTCAGGATTTACACCTGATTCCCTTTTCACTTTTTATTCGGATATATGAATAAAAAGCACCTGAATAACGATGCAAAGTTAATAATATTATTGATATTCGACTGCTTGTCAGCCAAAAGATTTGTATTATTGATCTAATATCTGAGCATTAGAATTTTAAGATCGCAGACCTTTTTGTTAACATTGTAAGCATAGATACAACAGACTGTTATCGCTTTTAAGTGTGTCCTTAAATTTAAGTTCTAAAAGGTAACAAAAGTAACGCCAAAAATACACATTTTCAGGTGATACCTTTTTATCTGCTAATCTGATTTTGGTAATGATAACTGTTGGCTGAAGGCTGATTTCAAAGAATATTTTACTTATAGATAAAAATAAATAATCAGCTTCGGGTTTAGATAAAGAAAGCCGATGGACTAAATCCACCGGCTTTATACTGCTATATTAATAGGTCTGAGACCTTAAGACATTTGATCAGATACCTAAATCTTTACAGATTTGCTCGATCTTTTTGTCTGTTTCTTCATTTACTGCTGAAAAGTCTGCACGAGACGCTAGTTTTCCATGAACTTCGATATAGAACTTAATTTTAGGTTCTGTTCCTGAAGGACGGATAGATACTTTAGTCTTATCTTCGGTAAAGTATTGCAATACATTAGAAGTTGTAGGCATATCCATCTTGCTAACCTCTCCTGTTATAGTATTTTTTGATTCAAGAGGAATGTAGTCTTTTACGGTAATGACTTTTGAACCAGCAATTTCTTTTAACGGATTATTACGGAACTTATCCATCATAGCTTGTATCTCCTGAGCTCCGGTTATTCCTTTTTTCACAACAGAAATACCTTTTTCTTTAGAGAAGCCATATTCAACATAAATATCCTGAAGCATCTGATAAATAGTACGTCCGTTATCTTTGCACCAAGCGGCGATTTCGGCAAATAAAGCAGCAGCAGATACAGAATCTTTATCACGGATGAAGTCTACGGCAAGGAATCCGTAGCTTTCTTCACCGCCACCGATGTATTTACGTTTACCTTCAAGTTCGCGCATAACTGTTGCTACCCATTTAAATCCTGTGAAACATTCAAACATTTCCACGCCATTCTTTTCTGAAATAGTCTGAGTCAGTTCGCTAGTCACAATAGTGCGAACAGTGTATTCTGTTCCTGTAAGCTTACCTAGCTCTCTCCAACGGGTAACAAGATAATAAACGAGAATAATCATTGTCTGATTACCGTTTAATAAAACAAAGTTACCATTATCATCACGTACACCTGCACCAAAACGGTCTGCATCCGGGTCTGTAGCGAAAACAAGATCAGCTCCGGTTTCTATTCCTTTCTGAACAGCCATCGCCATTGCCGCAGGTTCTTCTGGATTCGGTGATTTTACTGTGGGGAAATCTCCACTTACAACATCCTGTTCGGGAACATGAATGATGTTTGTAAATCCGTATGCTTTAAGAGCTTTAGGAACCAACTGCCCTCCTGTTCCATGAATTGGAGTATAAACGATTCCGATATTGCCATGTTTTTTCACCGATTCGGGTGATAATAATACACTGCGTACTGCTTCGATAAATTGGTTATCCATATCTTCTCCTAATTTTTCAATCAGGGATGGTTTGCCTTCAAATTTGATATCAGCAGCAGTTACTTTGTTTACTTCGTCTATAATATTAGAATCGTGAGGAGGTGTAACCTGCGCTCCGTCGTTCCAATATGCTTTGTAGCCGTTGTATTCTTTCGGATTGTGAGAAGCAGTAAGCATAACACCACTTTGACATCCTAATTTACGGATTGCAAAAGATACTTCGGGAGTAGGTCTTAGATTCTCAAACAGATATACTTTTATTCCGTTAGCGGTAAATACATCAGCTGTTATTTGAGCGAATTTCTTACTGTTGTTGCGACAGTCATAACTGATAACAACTTTTATTTCGGGTAAATTTGCAAATTCTTTCAATAAATAGTTTGACAAACCTTGTGTAGCTGCCCCAACTGTATATTTATTCATACGGTTAGAACCTACACCCATAATACCACGAAGCCCTCCTGTTCCGAATTCAAGATCTTTGTAAAAGCATTCGATCAGTTCGCTTTTATCAGAGCTATCCATTAACTTTTTTACTTCGGCTTTAGTCTCTGCATCGTAATTGCCTTCCAACCACGAATTAGCCCGAGAAGTAACCAAGTCTAGTAATTCTTTGTTTTCCATGAATTTTATATTTGTGTGATTATTCGTTTTCTTTAGATACAAATATAGTAAAACTATGAAGACCCGCAATCCTACGCATCAATCAAAAACGTATACTATTTTAGCAAAAATGATCCTTTATGATCAATTTTTCTTTTTATGTTCTACTATTTCGGAATCTCTCAATTGAACCGGTTTTGACCGTTTTCTCATTTTCATATTGAAGAACTCTACTAATAGCGAAAATGCGATGGCAAAATAAATATAACCCTTGGGGATTTCTCCTACTACTGTTCCGAAAAGGGATATGTGAGACAAATGGGCTGCTTCTAATAAAAGCATTACACCGATTAGTATAAGAAAAGACAATCCCAATATCTGGATTGTGGGATGTGTATTTACAAATCGACTGACAGGCCCCGAGAATAGAAGCATTATCATTACAGATATAATCACTGCTGTAACCATAATAGCCATCGCACCCTCATATCCGAATTCGTTGAAACTGACCAGACCTACGGCTGTAAGTACACTATCGAATGAAAAAACAATATCCAAAGCTACTATTTGTACTATGACCGATACTAGCCCATTCTTTTTAGCTCCGGAATGGAGGTCTTCTTCACCTTCCAGTTTATGGTGTATCTCGGTAACACTTTTGTATAATAAGAACAGTCCACCACATAAAATAATCAAGCTCTGACCCGATATAGATCCATCGAAATAGGCCGTGTCAAAAGATAATATGGGTTTGGTTAACTGCATCAGCAATGATATACAAAACAGCAATAAAATGCGGAATAGCATAGCACAAATTAAACCTATGGTTCTGGCTTTGCCTTGCTGTTCTTGGGGTAGTTTAGAAGACATGATAGAGAGAAAAACAATATTATCTACCCCTAACACGATTTCGAGAAAGGCCAGTGTGAGTAATGCAATCCAGGCCGATGGCAATAAAAAGGTTTCTAGTATTTCCATTTTAAATAATCTTAAGTATATTCGTGTCACAAATTCTGTACAAATTTAATGGCTTGACAGATATTTTTATAATAAATCGGTTAAGATTATTAGGGGTACTGGTGTTTTTAGGTCTTAGACCTTTTTGTTCGCAAAGTAAGTGTTATAGCGCTAGCTAATTAACCTTGCTGTATAAAATATAAAAAACAGGTCTGCGACCTTAATAAAAATTGAATGAGAAAATATATTTTAATTTTTTCAGTGATACTAATACATCAGAATATATCAGCTCAGTTTCTGATGAGACACAAAACTACAACTCCACATGCTGTTGATTCTTTGGATTTACAGTATTATTCTTCAAAAAAGAACGGATGGGCAGCCGCCGGGCAGGTGATAGGGCTAAATCTTGGTGTTTGGGCTTTTGATAGATATGTACAAAAAGCTGATTTTGCTTATATTGGGTTTAACTCGATAAAAAAGAATCTTGAAAATGGTTTTTATTGGGACAATGATCAGTTGGGAACAAATATGTTTTTGCATCCTTATCATGGTAATCTATATTATAACTCGGCTCGATCCAGAGGATATAATTATTGGGAATCCGGAGCATTTGCTTTGGGAGGAAGTGCTATGTGGGAATTGTTTATGGAGAATGAGCATCCTTCCATTAATGATATAATAGCAACTCCGATAGGAGGAATGGCTATCGGAGAAGTATTTTATAGAGGATCGGATATGATTCTGGATGACAGAAAAAGGGGAGGAGAGAGGGTTAGGCGTGAGGTACTAGCTTTTCTTGTTGCTCCTACTAGAGGCTTAACTCGTTTAATTAATGGAGATGCATGGAAAGTAAGGCCATCTTCGGGACGGCAGTTTGGTATACCGGAGATTAGTGTCGAAATCTCTGCCGGAGTACGAGTATTGGAAATTCAGGATGAAATATTGGATAAAGGGGTAGGATTCGGTACGTTGTTTAGTGCTGAATATGGAGATCGATATGATGGAGAAAACAGTAAGCCTTTCGATTATTTTACAATGCGTGCCAGTCTCAATGTACAAGCTTCTCAACCTCTATTGGGTCAGATTAATATAATAGGCCGATTGTGGGCTGCTGAACTGATTGACAATAGTAAGGATTATTTTAATATCGGTATATATCAACATTTCGACTATTATGATTCGGATACAATTTCGAGTGTCTCGAATGAAATTCCGTATAAAATGGCAACACCTGCAGCTTTTGGTGTTGGACTTATTCATAAGAGTAAACGATTTGCCGATTGGGATTTTAATTCTTATGCCCACATTAATGGTATTCTTTTAGGAGCAACGCTGAGTGATCATTATAAAGTTTCAGAAAGAAACTACAATCTGGCCAGTGGATTTGGATGGAAAACAGGTATAAACATCTCTTATAAGGATAAGATCGGTGTTTCGTGGCTGTATGAAGGATATCGTCTTTATACGTGGAAAGGTTATCCTGAAGGTACGGATTTAGCTACTGTTGATTATAACGAGTTAAATGCTCAGGGCGATAAATCTAATGCAACATTTAATACATCGAGCCTTCGTGTCGATTTAAAACTTCGAGATCAGTGGTATCTGACAGGAATTGGTAGTTTTTACAGACGTTCTACACACTACAAATATTTTGACAGTGTGTATTCTAAAACGGGAGAAGGTAAATTAATGCTCACATACAAATTCTAAGGTTTTAGATCTTGGTTTCATATAAGTACTGATAATACAAAAAAAGCAGATCTGTGGATCTGCTTTTTTTGTTATTTATATTGCAATCGGCTTAGTGACATCCGCATCCTCCGGAACCACATCCGCAAGATTCAGATTCTTCTTCATGACTGCCACAACCGCATCCTGAACCACATCCGCCACCTTGAGGTGCAAATAACGCTGCGATTTCTTCAGCAGAAGCTTCTCTTACTGATAAAATGTTACCTGTAAAATGTAATGTTTCTCCGGCTAGAGGATGGTTGAAATCCATTTTGATAACATCGTCACCAACAGATATAACAGAACCATTCAATCTGTTTCCGTTAGCATCCATCATAGGAACTGTATTGCCTTCAAATACTACATTTTCATCCAGTTTTCCTTCAACCTCGAATATATTGCGAGGCAAATCTACTACATGCTCGTCATCGTATTCACCGTATGCTTGCTCCGGTGTTAATACGAAATCAAAGGTGTCTCCTTCTGATAAATCTTCCAGATTTTTTTCGAAAGCTTCTAACATAGAGTTAGTTCCGAAAATAAATTCCAGAGGATTTTCAGCAGTTGCTTTTTCCATTAATTCTTTTTCGCCACCTTCGCCTACATTCAGGTCGTATGATACCGAAACAAATTTATTAGGTGAAATCTTCATTTTGTTTATTTTATTTATGATTAAAGTTGATAATCGCTTCAGTTGACCTAAAGCTGTTTTTTTATAATATAACAAGAATCATGCCTTTTTGTTGCATTAATTCTTATTTCAATAATGCGTCCTTCAGATTGTCCAGAGCCTGAGCTAAGACACTTCGTGGTGATCCTACGTTCATCCGCATAAACCCATTTCCTTCTTTACCAAACATAGCCCCATCGTTAAGTGCCAACTTAGCATCTTTTACAAATAATGAAACTAACTTATTCTGAGGTAAATTCAACTCCCGGCAATCAAGCCAGACTAGGTAAGATGCTTGCGGTATCATAACCTTTATCTGAGGTATATTCTTTTTCAGATAGTCATTGACAAATTGTATATTCTGCCAAATATACTCTATTGCTTCATTCAACCAGTCATCACATTTAGTATATGCTGCTTCTGTTGCAGTATAGGCAAATATATGACCTTCGTCAAGTTCACTGCTCTTCAGATAATTATAAAATTGACTTCTGATTTCATCATTCGGAACAATAGCAAATGAACTGACAATACCGGCAATATTGAATGTCTTGCTGGGAGCCATAAAAGTGATACTGTTTTGAGCTGCTTTTTCCGATACAGAGGCAAACGGAGTATGTTTATTATCCTGATGTATCAGATCCGAATGGATTTCGTCGGATATTACCAATATATTACGGTCGTAACAGAGCTCCGCCAGATCAATTAGTTCTTGTTTATTCCATACACGGCCTCCCGGATTATGAGGATTACAAAGTATTAAAATCTTACAACTGTCGTCAATAACAGAATTCAGGTTTTCTAAATTCATTTCATATTGACCTGCCGATAATACTAAAGGATTGTTTACAATTGTTCGATGATGTAATGTCGGAATTATACGGAACGGATGATAAACCGGTGGTTGTATGATAACTTTATCGCTCTTATCAGAAAAGCAATCAACAACAAAAGCTATGCCTTTTACTATTCCCGGAATAAAACTGATCCATTCTTGCTTGATTTCCCATTGATGAGACTTCTTGATCCAATTGAGAATCGAATCATAATATGATTGGGCAGGGCAGGTATACCCAAACAAACAATGCTGGGCTCGTTCTATTATAGCTTCCGAAATGGCGGGCGGTGATAAGAAATCCATATCTGCAACCCACAACGGGATCAAGTCTTCACTGCCATATCTTTCTTTCAAGACATCTGTCTTTAAGGCATTTGTGCCTTTACGATCTATGATAGTATCAAAATTATATTTGGACATATAAGTTAAGTAAAATGAGAAGTTTAATGACCTATTGCAATTGGTAGCCAACTTTAGCCGGTCAATGCAATAAAATAATTAGCAGGTCTCAGACCTAAAACGCAACAAATATACGAAAATAAAAGAAAGACAAGCACTCATATTAAAAACAAAAGGCTGCCTATTTTGGCAGCCTTTATATTATATTGGATGAAAATATTAATTTTCGCCTTTTACTTTTTTCGCTTTTTTATCAAGGATTTCATAAGCAATTGGAGTTGCAATGAATACCGATGAATATACTGCTAAAATGATACCAAGCAACATCGCAAAAGCAAAGCTTCTGATTGAATCACCTCCTAGTGTAAAGATACATAAAAGTACTAATATTGTACTTACTGTAGTACTGATTGTACGGGTTAGGGTAGTGTTCAATGAATCATTGATGTTGATACCTATATCTCTTAGCGGATACATATTACGTCTTTCACGCACACGGTCAAAGATAACGACCTTATCGTGAATAGAGAACCCTACAACAGTAAGGATAGCTGCTATAAAGTGTTGGTCGATCTCTAATGAGAATGGCATGAATTTGTGGAAGAACGAATATGCAAATATAATGATGGCAGCATCGTGTGCCACAGCGATTATAGTTCCTACAGAGAAAGCTACATCTCGGAAACGCAACAATATATATAGACCCATACAGATGATTGCGATAACAACGGCTATAACGGCTGCTGTTTTCATATCATCGGCAACACTTGGACCTACCTTCTGCGAACTTTGAATGTAGTCGTCAATAGTTTTACCCGGAGCTATATAGCTGCTTAGAGCTGTAGCCATTTTATCCTTGATCTCAGTTTCTACACTGGTATTAGCATCTTCGATTTTGTAGTTGGTAGATATTCTTACCTGGTTGCTTGATCCGATAGTGATTGTACTTACCATAGCTCCATCGAATTGAGGCTTAAGTGCATCTGTGATATCTTCTGTACTTACCGGTTTATCGAAACGAACGATATAGTTACGTCCTCCCGAGAAGTCGATACCTTTGTTTAACCCTAATGTAAATATCGAAACAACACCTAATAAAACAACAATAGCTGAGATTAAATAAGCTTTGCGGTGCATATTAAGGAAGTTGATCTTAGTATCCATTAAGAAATTACGAACCGGCTTAGTAGAGAATGTCAAATTCAAAAGCTTTCCTTTCGAGAACGCATATGTGTAAATCATACGTGTCATGAAGATCGCAGTAAAGAATGAAGCCGCAATACCGATAATTTCTGTAATCGCAAATCCACGGATAGCTCCTGTTCCAAAATTATAAAGGATAAGACCAGTAATGATGGATGTTAAGTTGGAGTCAAAAATTGCGGTAAATGCATGTTTGTAGCCATCCTGAACAGCCGTTTTGACATTCTTTCCTGAACGTAATTCTTCTTTTGTTCTTTCATATATAAGAACGTTCGCATCCACAGCCATTGCCAAAGCCAATACAAGACCTGCAATACCGGGCAACGTGAGTACAGCATGGAATGACGCCAGTACTCCCATCGTGAAGAATAAGTTGAGTAATAGAGCAGCATTGGCTATAAGTCCTGGAATCAAACCATAAACTAAGCACATATAAGCCATCAACACAATGATAGCTACTACGAAAGATATAACACCTGCTTGGATTGACTCGTCCCCTAACGAAGGACCTACGATATCTTCTTGTACAATACGTACTCCTGCACGCATTTTTCCGGATTTCAGCACGTTTTCCAAGTCTTTTGCTTCATCTATTGAGAAGTTTCCTGTGATAGAAGAGTTACCTCCTTCTATACGGTCATTAACCATTGGAGCTGAATATACATATCCATCAAGAACAATAGCGATTGATTTTCCACGTTCAGCTCCTGTTACGGATGCCCAACGTTTTGCTCCGGTGGTATTCATTTGCATGCTTACGCCCCATCCTTGACCTTGTACCTGATCTGCTTTAGCCGAAACTACTGCATCGCCATCCAGTGCAGGACCTCTTTTCGTACCGTCTCCTCTCAAAGAGTATAATTGGAATTTAGTTTCTTTATCGTCGATTGCTTTGAATCCCCAAGAGAATTTCAAATCGGTGGGATATAAATCCCTTGCTGCGTATAGAATAGCATTAATTGCTGCAGTATCTTTTTTATCTGCAATTGCAACTGTAGCACCTCCGCCCCAATTTCCGTCAAAATAATCGAAAAGAGGTTTGCTGAATGCTTTTTCTGAAATAGCATTAGCTATAGCTTTTTCTTCTTGTGCAGATGCGGTTGAATCTGTAGCGACAGAGTCCGCTGCTACTTTATTTCCTGTTTTTTGAGCTGCAAGAATATCAACACTTCTTGAATTGATAGAACTCAAGTAGCCTTGGATTTCCTGGAGATTGTATGTTTTCCAAAACTCAAGGTTAGCATTACCTTGTAAAAGTTTTTTTACACGTTCAGGTTCTTTTATTCCCGGTAACTCGATTAGAATACGTTCTGCACGATCTAATTTTTGAATGTTAGGAGCAACTACCCCAAAACGGTCGATACGTGTACGTAAAACATTGAATGAGTTATCAGCAACGCTTTGAAGTTCTGTTACTAAAACTTTTTTTACGGCAGCGTTGTCATCGGTCGGATTAATTTGGTCTTTCAACTTAGCACCAAATACAGCAGCTAATTTACCAGACTTATTAATACCTTCATATTTCTCAACAAATAAAGTAATGAAGTCTTTGTTACTTCCCTTACGGTTTTCATCAACTGCTAATTTTAGCGCTTGATTGAATTGAGCGTCTTCTTCATTAGCCAATGATCTGAGCACAGCTGCAGCATCAACTTCGAGGATAACGTTCATACCTCCTTTAAGGTCAAGTCCTAGTCCAATTTCTTTTTCCCGGGCTTGTTTAAGGGTGTATCCTAACCATACTTTTTCTGTAGAAATAGAGTCCAGATAATGACTCTCCGCATTGAGATCCCCGTTTGCGAATTCGGCAGCTTGTTTTTCATAATATCTCGTCACAAATGAGAATGAGAGATAAAAACAGCAGACCAAAGTCAACAAAACGGAAAATGTGATTACAAATCCTTTGTTTTGCATTTTACACTTACTTTTGTTACTATTTTTGTTTTAATATTTAATATTCAATAAGATATAGATTCAGGCTTAATATATTCTTCATGCAATTATCAATCCGATTTTATAAGTGAAGCCTAGCTAAATAGCTACATATAACTTACTTTAAGCCTGCAAATATAATCTTTTTTATCATTTTTTTACCGAAATGCGTGTATAAATTCAGAATGAAAGATATTCTGAAAAATAAAAGAAAAAATCTATTTGATTTATAGTCTCACTCTCAGAGTCTTTCATTAAAGTTACTTGTTTTATTAAATCTTTTTTGAAAATAGACTTGTGAAATAAAAAAATATCTTCTACTTTTGCATCCGCTAATCAGGTAATGGCGGGATAGCTCAGCTGGTTAGAGCGCATGATTCATAATCATGAGGTCCCGGGTTCAAGTCCCGGTCCCGCTACTTAAAAAATGAGAGGCTTACAAGGAATTGTAAGCCTCTTTTTATTTTTATCATAATGTTTAAATTCGGATATTCTTAAATAAATAATCTTCTTCTTTTTTGACAAAATAATAGTTCTTTCAAAACATTCATTTAAAAAGTGCGTTAATATAATTAATATCAAAGTAGAAGATCGGATATAAGGAAAGTATGCTGATGTTCGAATATTTAAAAGAAATTATTTAATTGCGTTTAGTTATGAAGAAAAACACAAGAAAGACATTGGATGAATTTATTATTGAAAGGCAAGACGACTTTCAATACTCTACAGGCGAATTATCCAGACTATTAAACTCGATCTTATTAGCTGCACGGGTTGTGAGCTATAAAATTCGTAAAGCCGGTTTAATAGATATTATTGGTTCAGTGGGGACTACTAATGTACAGGGCGAGGATCAGCAGAAGTTAGACTTGTATGCTCATAATGTATTTGTGGAAACACTTGTCAACAGAGAAATTGTTTGTGGTATTGCTTCTGAAGAAAATGACAACTTTATCACCATTGAAGGGCTTGACGAAGCCCATAACAACAAGTATGTAGTATTGATGGATCCTTTGGATGGATCTTCAAATATTGATGTGAATGTATCGGTCGGTACTATATTTTCTGTGTACAGACGCATATCTCCGGTTGGTACACCTGTTACGATGGAAGATTTTCTTCAACCCGGAGTAAAACAAGTTGCTGCCGGCTATATTCTATATGGTACATCTACCATGATTGTGTATACAACAGGTAAGGGCGTAAGCGGTTTTACACTCAACCAGGCAATCGGTAGTTTTTATCTGTCGCATCCTAATATGAAATGTCCTGAGGATGGAAACGTATATTCGGTGAATGAAGGAAATTATGTACATTTTCCTCAAGGGGTAAAAGATTATATTAAATACTGTCAGGAAGAGAAAGATAACCGTCCGTACACATCCCGTTATATAGGAAGTCTTGTTTCGGACTGTCACCGTAACCTTATGAGAGGTGGTGTTTATATGTATCCTTCGACATTTAAAACTCCCAAAGGTAAGCTTCGTTTGCTTTATGAATGTAATCCGATGGCTTTCATAACAGAACAGGCGGGAGGATATGCTTCTAACGGACGTACCCGTATATTGGAAATGAAACCGACTGAATTGCACGAAAGAACACCATTTTACTGCGGAAGTAAGAATATGGTAAAGAAGGTCGAAGAGTTTATAGCAAAGTCTGACGAAAAAAAATGAAAAAAGCAGGATAATTATTTGTCCATTCTAAAAATTTTATAACTTTGCATCTATCAAAATGAAGTAGAAATGAATTTTCAATTGACAAATACATACTGGTGGTGGCGCTTACAACTTAAACAGTCGTGAGTCAGAATCCTTGTGTATTTATAGAATGGAAATAAATTAAAATACAAGCCCGTCGTACTCACGATGGGCTTTTTCTTTGATAACACTTTTGAAAATAACAAAAACAAGATATACAAATGGAAAATTTTAAAGTTGACTCTAATGGTTTTTATGGAGAATTCGGTGGAGCTTATATCCCCGAAATACTTTATGACAATGTAGAAGATCTGAAAAATGCTTATTTACAGGTTTTAGATGACCCAGCCTTTCAGAAAGAATACCATGATTTGTTGAAAGATTATGTGGGACGTCCTTCTCCTTTGTACTTGGCCAAAAGGTTGTCAGAGAAATACGGATGTAAAATCTATCTGAAGAGAGAAGATCTTAATCATACCGGAGCACACAAAATAAATAATACTATCGGTCAGATATTATTGGCCAGACGTATGGGGAAAACCCGTATCATCGCCGAAACAGGAGCCGGACAACATGGTGTAGCTACAGCAACCGTATGTGCCTTGATGGATATGGAATGTATTGTTTATATGGGTGCAACAGATGTTCAGCGTCAAAAGTTGAATGTTCAGAAAATGGAAATGCTGGGAGCTAAAGTTGTTCCTGTAACCAGTGGAAATATGACATTGAAAGATGCCACAAATGAAGCTATCAGAGATTGGTGTTGTAATCCCTCTGATACCTATTATATTATAGGATCTACAGTAGGGCCGCATCCGTATCCTGATATGGTAGCTCGTTTACAGTCTGTAATAAGCGAAGAGACCCGTAAACAACTTCTTGAAAAAGAGGGACGTGAGACTCCCGATTATGTGATAGCTTGTGTTGGAGGAGGAAGTAATGCTGCAGGTATGATTTATCATTTTCTGGATGAACCGGATGTGAAAATCGTTTTAGCTGAAGCTGCCGGTAAAGGTATTAATTCGGGTGAGTCTGCTGCGACTATACATCTCGGACGTTTGGGTATTATACATGGAAGTAAAACGTTGATAATGCAATCGGAAGATGGTCAGATAGAAGAACCTTATTCTATATCGGCCGGGCTCGATTATCCGGGTATCGGACCTATGCATGCCCATCTTGCAAAAATAGGACGGTCTGAAGTTCTGGCTGTAACCGATGATGAAGCGATAAAAGCCGCTTTTGAATTGACTGCCATCGAAGGAATTATTCCTGCTATTGAGTCGGCTCATGCTCTGGGCGTTTTCGGGCAAAAACAATTCAAAAAAGACGATATTATTGTGCTTTGCCTTTCGGGGCGTGGAGATAAGGATATGGAAACTTATGTACGTATAAAAGAGAATCTGGCTTTATGAAAACTATAATAAATGTACAAACAAAAAAACTATTAGCAGATTTACAAACTCCCGTAGGAATTTATCTGAAAATAAGAGATATATATCCTGAATCGACTTTGCTCGAAAGTTCAGACTATCATTCTGATGATAATAGTTATTCTTTAATAGGAGTGAAGGCCATCGCCTCATTTAAAGTTCAGAATGAACAGATAATTAAAGAATATCCCTGTGGAAAAGTTGATATTGAAGAATTGGATGAATCCATAGAACTGACATCCGCATTTCAATCGTTCCTTAAAAAATTTGAAGTGAGAGGAAATAATTCAACAGGTTTAAACGGATTTATGGGCTATACATCCTATGACGCTATTCGTTATTTTGAAGATGTAGATCCGATAAATACTAAGCTTGAAAATGCAGATGTTCCAGAGTTTTATTATAACCTATATCATTTTATTATAGTAATCAATCACTTAAAAAATGAATTGACTATTGTGGAAAATTTGTTAGACGGGGAAATATCTAAGATTGATGAACTTGAAGCTGTCCTACTAAATAATAATATTGCAGAATATAATTTTGAATGTATTGGTTCTGAATCTTCTTATATCACGGATGAAGAACATATAGGGATGATAAACAAGGGTATATCTCATTGTAAACGGGGAGATGTATTTCAAATAGTATTATCAAGGTGTTTTACTCAAAAATTTAAAGGAGACGAATTTAATGTATACAGGGCTTTACGTTCGATCAATCCTTCTCCCTATTTATTTTTCTTCGATTTTGGCTCATTCAGAGTCTTCGGATCTTCTCCGGAAACACATTGTAAGGTGAGTAAAGGTAAAGCGTATATAGATCCTATTGCGGGAACTTATTTTCGAACAGGAGATGATGAAAAAGACCGCGTTTTATCCGAAAATTTACTAAAAGACGAAAAAGAAAATGCCGAACATGTGATGTTGGTTGACTTAGCACGAAACGATTTGAGTAGAAACTGTAATAACGTAAAAGTTGAATTTTATAAGAATGTACAGTTTTACTCACATGTCATTCATCTTGTTTCGAGGGTTAGCGGTGTTGTTGATAAGGGTATTGACAGCATAAAAGTATTTGCTGATACATTTCCTGCAGGAACATTATCAGGTGCTCCAAAAGTCAGGGCTATGCAGCTTATCAGAGATATAGAGCCTGCTATGCGTGGAGTATATGGTGGTTGCATCGGTTATATTGGTTTTGACGGAGATTTAAATCAGGCAATAACGATCCGAACATTTATGAGTAAAAATAATACGCTTTATTATCAGGCGGGTGGGGGAATTGTTGCAAAGTCAACACCTGAAACAGAAGTTATGGAAGTAAAGAATAAACTAGGAGCATTGGCTAAAGCTGTAAAAGTCGCTGAAACCATTAAGAAATAAGATCTCATCATGAAAATATTAATATTCGACAATTACGATTCATTTACATACAATCTAGTACATCTTGTTAAAGAACTGGGCTATACAGATGTTGATGTATTCAGAAATGATAAAATAGAATTGGCTGACGTTGCTAAATACGATAAAATTATTCTTTCTCCCGGGCCGGGTATTCCTTCTGAGGCCGGTTTACTTCTCCCCCTAATAAAACAATATGCTTCGTTAAAGCCGATATTAGGAGTCTGTTTAGGACATCAGGCAATAGGTGAAGCATTTGGCGGAACATTGATTAATCTGGAGGATGTTTATCATGGAATTTCTACAAAAGTGGAAATTATTGCTGATGATTATATCTTCTCGGATATTGACAGTGAAATAGAAGTGGGGCGCTATCATTCATGGATCGTTGACTCTAAAGGTTTACCCGAATGTTTTACAGTCACAGCAGTTGATAAATCGGGGCAAATTATGGCAATGAAACACAACATCTATGATGTACATGGAGTTCAGTTTCATCCCGAATCGGTATTAACACCTGAAGGAGAAATTATAGTGAAAAATTTTTTATCGAAATAAGTTTTTTTCTTTTAAACTAAAATAAGTAATAGAAGTATTTAATGATGTGTTTTAAAGCAATAACCAGCTGTTGTTGTGTTTGCAAAGTCAATAAAAAGGTCAGATACCTTACTTTCTATAAATATAATCTTAAAAAATAATATGAGCAAAAAGATATTTTTGAGTGAAAACGAAATTCCCGAAAAGTGGTATAATATTGTAGCTGATATGGATAATAAACCTTTACCTCCATTAAATCCGGCTACGAAACAAGTATTAACGGCAGAAGATTTGGAACCTGTTTTTGCAAAAGAACTAATCAAGCAAGAAATGTCGCAGGAGCGTTGGATCGAGATACCGGAAGAAGTGCGTGAATTATACAAGATATGGCGACCTACACCATTGGTAAGAGCAACAGGTCTTGAAAAAGCATTAGATACTCCGGCTCATATTTACTTTAAGAACGAAGGAGTCAGTCCTGTCGGCTCACATAAACTGAACTCGGCATTACCTCAGGCATACTACAATAAGATGCAAGGCATAAAACGGCTCACAACCGAAACCGGTGCAGGTCAGTGGGGTGCAGCATTAAGTTTTGCTTCAAGTGTATTCGGTTTAGGTTTGGATGTATATATGGTGAAAGTTAGCTCCGGGCAGAAACCATACCGCAGAATGATGATGCAAACTTGGGGGGCAAATGTGATTCCATCACCCAGTAATACGACCAATGCAGGACGCAGCATACTAGCTAAAGATCCTGATAATTCAGGTAGTCTGGGTATTGCAATATCCGAAGCTGTAGAAATGGCGGTACAGGATCCCGAGGCTAGATATACATTAGGCAGTGTGCTGAATCATGTTGCTTTGCATCAAACTGTTATCGGACTCGAAAGTGAAAAGCAAATGGGTATGGCAGGCGAATATCCTGATATTGTTATCGGATGTTTCGGTGGAGGTTCAAACTTTTCAGGTATCGGCTTTCCTTTTTTGCGTCATAAATTGACTGATGGAAAAGAAATTCGGGTTATTGCAGCAGAACCTTCCAGTTGTCCTAAATTGTCACGAGGTCGTTTCGAATATGATTTTGGCGATACAGTAGGGCTTACCCCGCTTTTACCTATGTATACATTAGGACATGATTTTCAACCAGCAGACATTCATGCAGGAGGACTTCGATATCATGGAGCCGGAACTATTGTCAGTCAATTGAGAAAAGATGGACTGATTGAAGTACAGGATATTCCGCAGCTTGAAACGTTTGAAGCCGGAAAACTATTTGCGAATACCGAAGGTATTATCCCTGCACCGGAATCGACACATGCTATTGCCGTAGCCATCAGAGAAGCATTAAAGGCTAAAGAAGAAGGAGTACAAAAAACTATATTGTTTAATCTTTCGGGACATGGCTTAATTGATATGGCCGCTTATGATCAGTATTTGAGTGGAAATATGAAAAACTACGAACTGACCGACGAAGAAATAGCAAAATCAAGAGATACACTTGAAAAATTAGTATAGTGTATGTGCTAATGCTTAAAAATTAAAAAGTTATGAAGCAAATATTAAACCGATTGTTTAGCCATCAGCATCTGGATAGGCAGGAGGCCAAAGATATCCTTAGCCACATGGCTGCCGGAGAATACAATGAATCGCAGATAGCTGCATTTATAAGTGTATATTTGATGCGAAGTATCTCTATTGATGAATTTATGGGTTTTACAGATGCATTGTTGGATCTTCGGACAAATGTAGATGCCTTGAGGGCTTATGATCCCATAGATATTGTAGGAACCGGAGGTGATAATAAAAATACATTTAATATTTCGACATTATCGTGTTTTACTGTTGCCGCGGCAGGATATAAAGTCGCTAAACATGGAAATTACGGAGCTACATCTGTAAGTGGTGCATCAACAGTAATGGAACAGCATGGTGTAAAATTTACAACCGATATTTCGAAACTCGAAGAATCTTTGGATAAGGTAAATATTGCTTACTTGCATGCTCCATTGTTCAATAATGCTTTAAAAGTCGTTGCTCCTGTCAGAAAAGCATTGGGGGTACGAACGTTTTTCAACATGTTAGGACCTGTGGTGAATCCAATTTGTCCCAAAAAGCAAATGCTGGGTGTATTTAACCTGAAAATGGCTCGTATGTATTTTTATATGTATCAGCAAACCGATGTAGATTATGCAATAGTACATGGGCTGGATGGATATGATGAAATTTCATTGACAGGCGATTTTAAGATTATAACAAAGCAAACTGAGACAATATATACTCCTGAAGAATTAGGATTTGACAGATATGCAGAAGCTGATCTTGATGGAGGAGCAACGCTCGAAGATGCTGCTGCAATATTTGATGACGTTGTTAACAATACTGCTACGAAAGCTCAAAAAAATGCAGTGATAATAAATTCTGCTTTTGCGATTCAAACTATCAAACCCGAATTGTCTATTGATGATTGTATTGCTCAGGCAACAGAAGCAATTGATAGTGGCAGACTTAAAAATACATTTCATAAATTTCTTGAATTAAACAGCTGATAAGATGGAAACAAAAAGTTATAACTCATTGGATGATGTGCGATATAATATCGACCTGATTGACAGAGTTATCATCCAGTTAATATCAGAAAGAAGTTTTTTTGTGAATGAAGCCTCTCGATTCAAAAAAAGTGAGGCTGAAGTGGAAGCTCCTCAAAGAGTACAAGAGGTGATTGATAAGGTACGGCATGTGGCTGTTTCGAAAAAGCTGAACCCTGATATTGCAGAGAAGGTTTATCGAGCAATGATCGGAGCTTTTATTGAACTGGAAAAAGAAGCTTTAACAAAATTATGAATAATTATAAGGAAATAAACAGACAAGCTTGGAACATAAAAACAGCTATTCATATTGATTCTGACTTTTATGATAATGATTCTTTCTTGAAAGGTAGAAATACTCTGAATAGTATCGAATTAGATATGCTTGGAGATGTTCATGGTAAAAGTATACTGCATCTGCAATGTCATTTCGGACAGGACTCAATATCTTTGGCACGTATGGGGGCAGAAGTAACAGCTGTTGATTTGTCTGAAAAAGCAATAGAAAATGCGCGAATCTTTTCTAAACAGCTTGGTTTCGACGTCAATTTTATATGCTCAGATATCTATGACTTACCGGAAATACTTGATCAGAAATTTGATATTGTATTTACATCTTATGGAGTTATAGGCTGGTTGCCGGATTTGGACAGTTGGGCTCAACTGATATCAAATTATTTAAAACCTCATGGAAAGTTTGTATTTGTGGAATTTCATCCATTGGTTTGGATCTTTGATGAAGATTTTCGTAAAATAGCATACGATTATTTTGATACCGGAGAGATTATAGAGACATTTGCAGGAACTTATGCCGATAGGAATGCCGATATAAGTTATTCGGAAATATCGTGGAATCATCCATTGAGTGATGTTCTGAATAGTTTAATCGGGGTAGGGATAGAAATAAAGAAGTTTGATGAATTTGATTATTCCCCTTATCCGTGTTTCAAAAATATAGTTGAGTTTGCTAAGGGTAAATATCGAATAAGTCATTTAGAACATAATATACCCATGGTATATTCGTTATTGGGTGAAAAGAAATAAGGTCTCAGACCTTTTATTACTTTGGTAAGTAAAACAACCAAAATTTGTTATAGACTAAAAATATATCATTAAATACTTGCAGTTTCTTAAATATCAGAATATTTCATATTGAACAGATGGAAGAAGAAGTTATACATAAACTGAGTGATGCCGAGCGAAAACGAATTCGTTTAGGGATATTTGCATTTTATTTTTCTCAAGGACTGTGTTTCTCGAGTTGGGCGAGCCGTATACCCGATATCAAAGGATTCTTAGGATTAGATGATGCTGCATGGGGTACAATTTTATTGATGATTCCGATAGGTCAGATTTGTGGAATGACATTATCTGGGCTATTGGTTTCAAAGATAGGCAGTCGTAAAATCTTGCCTGTATCTTTATTTTTCTATGCTTTGACCCTTATTGCTATAGGAGCATCTCAGACGGAATATGCATTGCTTATGAGCTTGATAGTATTCGGGTTCTTTGGTAACTTCTGTAACATTTCAGTAAATACGCAAGGTGTCAGTATAGAGTCATTATATGGTAAATCTATAATGTCGTCGTTTCATGGAGGATGGAGCCTTGCTTGTTTTACGGGCTCGGCTATCGGTTTGCTGATGATAAATATAGGATTAAGTCCATTCTATCATTTTCTGATAGTTGCTGTAATTGTATTGATTAATATGTTTGTTAATAAAAGGTTTTTACAACCGGATATAAAAAAGCAAAAGAATAAGGACGAACTGGAGTCTAAAAAGAAGAATAAGCCTGAAACATTCTTGTATCTACTTGGTATAGTTGCATTCTGTGGAATGGCTGCCGAGGGAGCAATGTCAGATTGGAGTGGATTGTACTTTAAAGATATTGTGAAAGTCTCGGAAAAATTGGTGCCATTGGGATTTGCTGCATATATGGTTACCATGGCATCCGGACGTTTCTTTGCCGATAAGGCTATCGAAAGATGGGGACGCCAACGAATCATTCAGGCAGGAGGGTTACTTATTTCTTTAGGATTATTTCTAGCTGTAGCGTTTCCTTCTTTGCCCCTCACCATACTCGGATTTATGATAATAGGGTTGGGCACGTCAAGTATAGTACCTACTATTTATAGTATTGCCGGACAGAAAACCAAGATACCTACAGGGATCGCGTTGACCATAGTTTCGAGTATTAGTTTTCTTGGTTTTTTGATGGGGCCTCCATTGATCGGTTATATATCACAGGCAACTAATCTGAGGTACTCGTATGCTTTGATCGGTGTGTTTGGAATATGTATTGTAATCCTGACTTCCCAGATAAAAGTTTTTAAGAAAGATAAATAAGTTTCATTATGACAAATATACTAGACCGTATTGTAGCTAATAAGCGCAAAGAGGTCGAACTGCAAAAGAAAGAAATAAGTATTGATAAATTGGCTGCACAAATAGCCGATACAAATAACCTATATTCATTCAAAAAGTCATTGGCCAATTCTTCAACGGGTATTATATCCGAGTTTAAGCGTAAATCACCTTCAAGAGGCTGGATTTTCGAAAATGCAAAAATAGAAGATGTTATTCCATCTTATTCAGAAAATGGAGCTAGTGCAATTTCTGTTCTGACAGATACTGATTTTTTTGGAGGAACTTTTACTGATTTTGAGTTAGCACGAAGTTTAACAAAAACACCATTGTTGAGAAAAGACTTTATGGTGGATGAATATCAGTTTTACCAGGCCAAAGTTTTAGGAGCTAATGCCATACTCTTGATTGCAGCTTCTTTAACAATAAAAGAAACAAAACAATTTGGAGCTTTAGCCAAAGAATTAGGGATGGATGTTTTGCTTGAAATTCATAACGAAAAAGAATTGTCACATATAAATGAATATGTGGATGTTGTAGGCGTAAATAATCGGGATCTGACTACATTTATTACAGACGTGAAAGGTTCTTTTGATCTGGCAGATAAAATACCTACGGATTTCTTAAAAATATCAGAGAGTGGAATTTCTCAAACGCAAACGGTAAAAGAATTGCAAAGTGTTGGTTATAAGGGTTTTTTAATGGGTGAAAACTTTATGAAAACAGATAATCCGGGACAAGCATTAAACCAGTTTATTCAGGAATTGAAAACAAAATAGGTATGAAAATAAAAGTCTGTGGAATGAAGAATCCGCAAAATATAGATCAATTAGGTCAATTGCCGATTGACTTTATAGGATTTATATTTTTTGAGAAATCTCCACGGTATGCAGTAGGCTTGGAACTTACCGATTTATCGTCACTTCCGGTTTCAATAGAAAGGGTAGGAGTGTTTGTTAATGAAGATTTTGAGACAATAGCCCGATTGGTAAATAAGTATAAGCTGACTTATGTACAACTACATGGGCAAGAATCGGTGGAGCTTTGCTTAAAATGCCGTAAAGAAACAGGTGTTAAGGTAATCAAAGCATTTAATGTCTCAACGGAGGCTGATTTTGCAAAGACAAAAGAATATACTGAAGTATGTGATTATTTCTTATTTGATACCAAGACTTCTCAACATGGAGGGTCAGGCATAAAGTTCGATTGGAATATATTGAAAGCATATCAAGAAAATCTGCCATTTTTTCTTAGCGGAGGAATATCCGCGTCAGACGTCGAAAGCATTAGTAAACTTTCTTTACCCCGTTTATACGCTTTGGATTTGAACAGTAAATTTGAAATTGAACCCGGATTGAAAAATATAAATATGTTGAACAACTTTATATCTCACTTTAAAACAATATAACGATGAATAGAATAAAACAACTTTTTGACCAGAAGAAAAAAGATATACTTTCCATTTATTTTACAGCTGGTTACCCTCAATTAAATGATACTTGTGAAATCATTTCTCAATTAGAGGATAATGATATTGATTTGATTGAAATAGGTATTCCATTTTCTGATCCGATGGCAGACGGTCCTACTATTCAGGCTAGTGGAACTATTGCTCTGCGTAACGGCATGACTCTTCGGATATTGTTTCATCAACTGGCTGATATCAGGAAAAAAGTAAGTATCCCTCTGATTATGATGGGATATCTTAATCCGATAATGCAATATGGATTCGAAAATTTCTGTAAGCAATGTAATGAAGTTGGTATCGATGGTGCGATTATACCAGACTTACCTTTTGATGATTATTTGAAAGAATACAAACCCATAGCAGAGAAATACGATATCAAGATAGTAATGCTTATAACTCCGGAAACATCGGACGAACGTATCCGCCTTATTGATGATCATACTGATGGGTTTATTTATATGGTTTCGTCGGCATCTACTACGGGAGCTCAAAGCAATTTTGATGATGGAAAACAAGCCTATTTCAAGAAAATAAATTCTATGGGATTGAAAAATCCTCGACTGATCGGATTCGGTATATCCAATAAAGCTACTTTAGATGCTGCACAAGCTAATGCAAATGGTGCTATAATTGGAAGTAAATTTATAACTTTGCTGAAAGATTCAATGGATATAAAGGAAGCTGTCAAAAATCTGAAAGACAGCCTGTCCAAATGATATGTCAAGAGTTAAGTTAGAAACGAGAAACAAAAAATATATGGGAATTAAGTATTTTATGTTATTTATATCAGGATTTATTCTGACTTGTTTTTTGTTTTCCTGTAGCAAAGAAGATAATGATGATAATACACCGCCTTCTTTTGAAATATTAGCTCTTGATTCAACAGCTACTTATCCGTTATCTCTGTCTGATGGAGATACTTTATACTATTTTATGGATCAGGATAGTATATTTAATCGAATAAGAATCCGTTTTAAAGATGATAAAGCATTGTCATCCTATAATATACGAATAAGAGGATTGAATGCAGATGCTACTGATATAGTTAAAGATACATCTAAAGTAGATACAGTAATGTATCCCGGGGATACTGTTGTATACGCTTATTGGAAAAGAAATTATCAGTCTCAAGCGATATATGGAAAGACCGACAAAACCATTATTCAGTCTGTTGCTTTAGATACCACAACTCAAGTCTCTTATATTGATTCGAAAAACGAGTTGAAATATAAATTACGTCAAACATGGATGAAAGGTCCTTATCAGTTGAGATTATCTGTCGCTGATATTCAGGGAAATGAAACCGTTGCTTATTATAAGATTTTTTTAGCTAGAAAATATTCATCTAATAAATAATCTTGCTGTATTATAGTATAGATCTTAATCCAATAAGATATAAGCTCTATAGTTGGTTCTTGGAGATACAGGACATAAACTAAAATAACCGTGTGTAAATTTGTTTCCTGATAGAACCAGAGGATGTTCTTCTTGCATTTGTATGTGTTTTTCATACATGACATTCTCTTTTGAACTAAAATCAATATAAAAGTGTCCGGTTGCTGATTTATCCAAGTGGTTTTGACTGAAACGTAGGGCTAGCAGTCCCATATTATCCCTTACGTTTATTTCTACACAAGGGTGTAGTTTGTAGGAGTCATTTTCGAGATAAATCATCATGTCAACACCGATGCAGCCTTCATAAAAAGAAGCAAAATTTTGTTTCAAATATGATGATAACCAATTTTTTACAGATTCAAGTAAATTTTTTTGAATATATTTAGTTATTGTGTTTTCAATATTGGATTGCAATCCTAAATAATTTCCTGTATACGCACCTTTGCTGTTTGTTTCAAAAAGGGAATATCCTACAAAACAATCATCTGCATCCGGTGATATGATAAATTCCATAGCAAAATCAATTTGCTTGTTTAATGCTCTTTCTATGGATACATTCTTTTGTTTTTTTAATATACCGTGCAATATCTGTCGCTCTGTTCTTGTCAGTTCCCCTACAGGTAACCACAAAAGACCTCTTCCGGATGAAGAAAATGGAGCCTTTGCTAATAACTGATATTTATTTAGAGCTACGGTATTTTCAATACTGTTTAAATCAGAATAAAATTCGGGAATGATATTATCCGATATTTTCGGAATTTCGTTTAGAAGGCTCCTTAAGCATATTGCAGCGGTTTTTCGGCTGCTCAGTTCCTCTAATTTATTATTCCAAACGGGAGTTTGTAATATTGAGCCCGTTTGTCTATTTATTTCTTCAATAAAATGTATCGCCTGAGGTGAAATACCCCAAAAGTGGACAGCATAGGATGAGTTTGTATCCAATTGATCCTGTGTTATCGTTTGGGCGATAGGTATCCCATTATTAGTAATAAATAGAGAAAATTCACGAGATAGGGCATTACGGGTATAAACACAATCATTCGAGTCCGCATACCATACAGGAAGGCTCTCTAAGTCGGCTTGCATTTTGGCAATATTAGCCGGAGGTGTATAATATGGAGATCCATTGAGAATTGCATTCTCATGTCCTGGATTAAAATAATAAAGCTTGCTATTTGTCTTCTTATTTGACATTGCTGGCTTTTAATCCTTTAATCACAGCTGATGTGAAGCCTGCATGCTCCATCTCATTCAGCCCTTTTATAGTAATTCCTCCTGGAGTTGTTACTTTATCTATTTCACTTTCAGGATGTGACTGATTAGCTGCAAGTAAGTCTATTGCTCCTTGCAATGTCTGCATGACTATTTCTTTTGCATGATCGGCTTTCACTCCAATTTCGACTCCGCCTTCCATTGCTGCACGGATATAGCGGAAAGCATAAGCAATTCCACAAGAAGATAAAGATGTTACAGCCGGAAATAGCTTCTCCTCGATTAATAAAGTTTTACCCAGTTCATTAAACAGACTGATTATTAAATCATCTTGTTGTTTTGTTGCATTTTTAGAAGCTACAAAAGTCATACTTTGTTTTATAGCAATTGCAGTGTTTGGTATTACTCTATATACCGGAGATGCAGGATAAGTCCATCCGGCCAATTGGTCAAGAGTGATTCCTGCAGCAACTGATAATATAATTTGCCGGTTGTTGATTTTGTCTTTGTAAGATGTAAGAATGTCTTCAATCATCCAAGGTTTAACGCCTAATACAATAATATCGGCATTGGATATAGATGAATAATCATTTGCAACTGAATTAATCTTATTGTTTGCGGATTTTAATTCATCAGCCTTTTCCTGACGTCGATTAATTACTGTTATATCTGATGCCGTAATACAGTTTCCCGATGCCAACCCCAGAGCAATGGCACTACCCATATTACCTCCGCCTATTATTGTTATTTTCATTAGAGATGTTATTTATTTTATAAAGTTATCATCTTATATTTAAATATCTAATACTAACCGGCTAAAAATGTTTTAATTTAAAAAATCTGAATATCCATTTCTTTTGCTAATAAAGGTTTTACCTGTTCCACGAAAGATGCAAAGAGTTTAGTGCTACAGTGTTGCTTGAATGCTTCTTGATTTACATATTCCTCATAAGCTATATATTCTGATGTATTGTCAACCTCCTTATATAACTTATAAGTTAGATTCCCGGCTTCGGTGTTTGTCATTTCCTTTAGTGGTGCAACCAGAGATAAATATTCAGCCTCTTTTCCTTTAATAATTTCAATCTTGGCTATTACAATTGTTTTTGTCATATTGTTTTTTTATTTTGAATACTACAAAAATAGAGTAATAAGAGATTGGCTGCTTTATTATATAGTTCAATAAATTTCATTATTTAGTTCATGTCTTTTTTTCTGCTGATGGGGTATATCCATATCTTTTTTTATATATCATTGAGAAATGTGCTATATTTTCGAAACCACTCATATAACATACTTCAGCAACATTCAAAGAGGTAGAACGAAGGAGTGATTGCGCTTTTTCAAGTCTTTTATTACGAATGAACAATGATGGATATATATTATATATAGACATAAATTCACGTTTAAATGTAGATAAACTACGCCCTGAAAGTTTCGCTAATTCTGCTAATGTCAAGTGATCGGTATAGTGCTGTTCCAGTACTGAAATAAGATCACTTTTAATATTCTGCCTGAGTTGGAGGATATGTTGCAGTAAAGAAGGTTCTGTTAATAACAAGTTATATAATAATTCTATTATCTTGAGACGCACTAATTCTGAATCTATACCATTATTTGCATTAAAATACGGTCTCAGGGAATTCAGATATGGTAAAAGCGCTTCTTGTATTAATCGAACTTCTAATGTGTTAGTCGATATATTATTCAAATTCTTAATATCAGCAATTTTTATAAAATCAGAAATAAATTCATCTTTTAAAAAGAACAACATGCTGTTATATCGATTATCTTCGTTCGGATTGCCTGCTTTGGAGAATTTCCATACAGTATTGCAAGGAAGCAATATCATTTGATTTTTACTGATAGTAAATTGCTGGTCTCCATGGGTTAATATATTTACTCCATCTAACACAAAGATCATTAAGTGTTCTTCAAGATACATAAGCCCCTCACTTTTAACAGTCTGTTCAAAAGCTGCTATTGCTGTAATCCCCTTGATGTTCAGTAGCTTGTATTTAGACGAATCTTTAATAAAAACATGAGGTATTTTGGGGTACTTAATTGGCATAGGTTTGAAATCTAAGTGATAAAACAGAATGAGAAATGTTGTTATTCGGATATAATATGTAAAGTCTCGATTTTCTCTAATCTACTTTTTAACTGTTCAAATAACGCTTTTCTTATCCGTAATTCCATTATACAATCCATATCGTATTGTTGTTCAAGAATTACAGGTTCCAAATCCTTTACAACCTTCATAACATCATTCATGAAGGGGTACTCAAATTTGAAACGAATGTCGATATCCACTGTTTTTTCAATGATTTCGGAAGCTGTTATTGCCTCGGATGCTGCCTCGCGATAAGAAACGATAAGCCCGCTGGTTCCGAGTTTTATACCACCAAAATAACGCACAACGAGTATCAATATGTCTGTAAGCTCATTCGAATTGATTTGACCTAATATGGGTTTTCCTGCTGTACCAGAGGGTTCGCCATCGTCATTAGATCTGAACTCATTGCGTTCTGCACCAAGCATATATGCCCAACATATATGTCGGGCATCATAATATTCTTTTCTGTACTTTTCCAGTTCTGTTTTTACATCCTCGACACTTTTAACAGGAATCGCATAAGAGATAAATTTACTTTTCTTTTCTGTAAATAAACCTTGTGCAGTATCTTGTATTGTCTTAAATGTATCCATATATTATTCGCTGTCTTCCTTAGGTTTAGGCGGATTAATTGCATCTACCATGACCTGCATTTTTTTAGGCAGAGCCGATACAAAATACATTTTTTCTTTTGTTACCGGATGTCTGAATTCTAATTCGTTGGCATGTAATGCAATACGTCTGATAGGGCTTGTCTTGGATCCGTATTTTTTATCTCCGACAATAGGATGTCCTATAAATTGCAACTGAACCCGCAACTGATTTTTTCTTGATGTTTCTGCATTCAATTTCAAAACAGTGTATCTGCTATTCGCTTTTTCTACTTTGTAATGAGTTACAGCTTTGAGCCCTCCATTATCTTTTTCAGAAGCAAAAACTACGAAATTTTTATTTTCAGTCAACCATGAAGTAATAGTTCCCGATGTAACAGCTAAAGGGCTATCCACAACAGCAATATATGATCTTTTGGGCGGATGTAATATCCATTCTTTTTGCAGTTTTTCCTGCAAATCAGGATCTTTTGTGAATACCATTAATCCAGATGTCTCACGATCTAAACGGTATAATATATACGGCTTGTTTTCAGCATTCTTTACCTTCAGATAAGAACTTATAATATTGTAAGCAGTTTCTTTCATTTGTTCTTTACCTGTCGAAACTGAGAGTAATCCGGATTCTTTGTCTATTACTACAATATATTTATCTTCATATATGATAGTCAACCCTTTTAGCTTTTTCTCATCTAGTTTATGGTCGTGTTTGTGAATGCTAACCTTATCACCCGTTTTCAATTCATAATTATATTGGGTAACAGTCTGATTATTAACTTTGATTTGTTTGTGGGTTAATAACGATTTTACGGCATTCCGACTCTTACGAACCTTCGATTCAATCAAAAAATCGAGCAACTCGGACGGTTTGCTAACCTTCATTTCCTGTAAGGCTGTATTATGGGCTTTTTCCTTCATATATCAATTAGGGGCTATGACCTTGTATTATTGTTAGAATAAGTAACAAAGGTATGATTTTTTCTTCTTGTTTACTAATTGAAAAAAGGCAATATCCGAAAGAGAATATTGCCTTTTGTGATTGTCTTGGTAATTTTATTTCTTTACGAAATTAACGATCCAGTCTCCGACTTCGGATGTTGAATAAGCTTTTCCACCCGATGCTATATCTTCGGTAACGATACCTTCCTCTAGTGAAGCATTTACTGCATCTCTGATGAGTTTACCTTCTTCCATCAGATTGAATGCGTATTCGAACATCATTGCCGCTGAAAGAATAGTAGCTACAGGATTGGCTATATTTTTGCCTGCGGCCTGAGGATAAGATCCATGTATCGGTTCGAATACCGAAGTATGGATTCCGATCGAAGCTGATGGCAACATCCCTAATGAACCTGTAATAACAGATGATTCGTCGGTAAGTATATCTCCGAAAAGGTTTTCGGTAACCAGCACGTCAAAGCGTTTTGGCCATTGTATAATTTGCATAGCTGCATTATCTACAAACATATATTCGGTCTCTACATCAGGATATTGTTTTTCAATTTCCTGTGCAACTTCTCTCCATAGACGAGAAGTACAAAGAACATTAGCTTTATCTACAACCGTTAATTTCTTACGGCGTTGACGGGCGTATTTATATGACAAGTGTAGTATACGTTCTACTTCTTCACGGGTATATACACAAGTATCATAAGCCGTATTTCCATCTTCCGAACGTCCCTGAGGGCGTCCGAAGTACAGTCCGCCGGTCAATTCCCTGACGCACATAAAATCAGCACCTTCAACTAAATCGGCACGAAGCGGAGATTTATGTATCAAAGAGGGAAAAGTCGTGATAGGACGAAGGTTTGCGTATAATCCCAAGTCTTTGCGCATCTTCAAAAGACCTTGTTCGGGACGAACTTTAGCCGAAGGATTATTATCATATTTAGGGTCTCCGATAGCTCCGAATAGAACAGCGTCGGATTCCATACAAAGTTCGTGAGTTGATTCGGGGTAGGGGCTTCCCACCTGATCAATGGCACATGCTCCTACGATACCGTATTCGTAAGATAATTCGTGTCCGAATTTTTCGCAAATAGCTTCTGTTACGCGTAAAGCTTGTCCAATGATTTCGGGACCTATACCATCACCCGGGAGTACTGCAATGTTTAATTTCATTTTAATTATATTTATTTGTAATTATCTTAGATAAATCAATTGCTTTTTTGATGCAAATATCCATGTTATAATATTGCCATTCGCCAAATCTGCCTAAGGTGTATATGCCCTTTTCTTGCAGATACTCTTTTATTTTAGTGGTCGCTTCCGTATAATTTTCATCGAAAATGACATAAGCATATTCAGAAGTTGAATGAGCTAATGGTCTGATGAGAAAATCATCTGAAGATCCGGCTTTTGCCATTTCTTCTTTACTATGGCTGCCGATTACCTCAGATATTGAAATATTCCGGCGGGGTGTAAAATAAGATCCGATATGGATATACCTATGGAAAAGGTAATCTTTATCGGGAATGTATGTCCATGTTTTGTCCGTTTCCTGAGCTTCCCAAAGGATATTTGATACTCCGTTTTTTCTCAAAGCTCCAGCCATCTTCTGTACGTTTTCGGGAGCATCCGAGAATAGGCTGATGAGCTTATCTAATGGAGTTGTATTGATAAGCAGATCAAATGTATCTTTATTGTTTACAATCCATTTATTTGTGGACTGATTCAATTGAATAGAAGTTACCTTGTAATTATTTTTTACGTTTAGTCCATTTGCTAAAGCGTCCAGAAATGTATTTTGGTTGTTACTTTTAGGGTAATAGAATACCGCGTGAGACATTTTATCCTTTATATTGGATATTAACCCTTCGAAAAAAGAGTCTTTATCTGGAATCGGAAGCTTATCTTCTACCCATAGGTAACTCATGTTACGGGGTTCGTTATTCCATATTTTACGGTTATATGGTATAAAATATTCTTCGGCAAAACTATTTCCGAATTTCTTCTGGAACCACTCTTCCAGATTAGAGTATTTTCCGTCGTCTGTAGAATTGAGAAAATCCAAAGTTAACTTTTTAGCTAACTCTTTATCATGCTCATAAATCTGTTTTATAGAAAACTCAATAGGGTAGTCTACTTCATATCCATGAAACTTAATCTTCGATTTCCTTTCAATTTTATTCCATTGATCCAAAGGAAGTACTTCATCAAAAACAAAAGACAGTACATCTTGATGTTTGGAATTGAAACAATGTCCTCCAACGGTATGATATGCTATTCCGTTAACATTGGTGGTGCGGGCAATCCCTCCGCATACAGGCAAAGCCTCTAATACTTCTACGTCATATAGGTTATTCAGAAGACGGGCGACACTCAGTCCGCTGATACCTCCTCCTAGAACACCTATTTTTAGTTTTTTCTGATTCTCGTTCACTATTATTCTTTTTTTATCCTATCTATACGTTCTTAATTATATCAGAGAGTTCTTGTGCTCTGACTGAGGTATACGAGTTATTTAATATACCGGTATATGTCTCTCTGTCAAAGTTGTCTTTTTGCGAAATATATAAATCTATTTGTTTCTCAAAAGCCTCGTAACTATCTATACTTGGGGATACTTTTGGCAACCCATACAATTGGGTTTCAACTGTATCAGGATATCGAAGTATAATTTTGCATTGGGCTGACAGTGACTCCAAATATTTAGGAGTTACAGGGTTATAGCCTTTTGTTCGTTTTTCGCCTCCATCCTGTCCGGGAGTGGCATAGAATACAACACGAGCTTTTCTTAGTAGCTGCATATATTCGTCCCTACTGTTGAAGCTGCCTAATACACCATCTTTGTTTGATGTAAAAATCAACTGTCCCTCTTGAATTTCACTTCTCACAATATTAATATCCTTGTCTGTGTTTTTTTTAATAAACTCTTCGAGATATTGTTCGAGACAGCTATTTTGTCTTCCGGCTAATAAAATATCGTACTTTTTAGGGTAGGTACTATCCGAATTCATTTTGTACTTATCGGGTAAACTCAAACCCCAATAATGTATATTTAAAGGACAGTTTGCTGACTTCAGGTAATTGTAAGTTTCTATACTTGAAATAAGCACTAAAGGGCAGTCAGCGTACTTTTTATTGAACTCCGGTAAAAAATCCGCATCAATAAAAGCATCGACTATAACCGGCACTATCTTGCTCATCCTGCTTTTTTTTAGCTCAATGGGAGCGGAGACTATCAGATTGAAGTACAAGCTGACCGTTAGTTCCTTATTCTCCTTAGAAGACGGTAATATACGCCGCATTATTTTAATTAAAGGATATGAAATTCGCTTTGATAAGTTGTATCTAATCCTGTTGACCAGATTTGTTTCGAGTCTATCGGGATTATTAATAATCGGTATTTGTAATGTTCGGGACAGTTCATCTTCCCATTCGTAAATAAGTTGGTAACTTACCCACGTTTCAAAATTACGATCCGATATTATATTCTTTATCTTAAGTTTCATTCCTTTTCTTCTGATTTACAAAGATCTAAGACCTTACATATCTTCTATTATATTCAGCATTTTTTCGGTAGCTTTTACAGCTGCTTCGGTTTGGTCAGCATCAAGACCTCTTGTCTTAAAGGTCTTACCGTTGATTCGCCAGGTAATAACTGTCTGAACCAATGCATCGGTTCGTCCACCTGGAGGTATAATTACCGAATAGTTGATAAGATCGGGCTTCTGTTTATCTAGTTTAGTGTAGATCTTCCAGAGAGCCTTCGAAAAAGCATGGTATTGTCCGTCTCCGGCAGCTATTCCTTCATACTCATTACCGTCTATCTCAATCCTTACAGATGCTGATGGCCGTACTCCTTTCGATAAAAGAAACGCAAATGATATGATTTTGACTTTCTGTATTTTCTCTCCACCTTTCAATACATCAGATATGATATACGGAAGATCGTCTTGAGTTATAATCTCTTTTTTATCACCCAACTCGATAACTCTGTTCGTAACTAGTGTCATTTCTTTATCATCGAGTTCGATACCAAGTGCTTCTATATTCTTTCTTATATTCGATTTTCCTGATAACTTCCCTAGAGCATATTCTCGGACACGTCCAAATCTTTCGGGATATAATTCGTTGTAATACAGATTGTTTTTATTGTCTCCATCAGCATGTATTCCTGCGCATTGTGTAAATACATTTTCTCCGACAATCGGCTGATTTGCGGCAATATTAAGACCTGAATATGTCTCTACAACCCGACTGACCCTGTTCAACTTATCTTCTTTGATAGAAGTTTTTATATTCAGTTGATCGTGAACGACTGCTACAACACTTGATAAAGAGGCATTGCCTGCACGTTCTCCTAGTCCGTTCATGGTCACATGCACACCTTTGACTCCGACTTCAATAGCAACCATTACGTTTGCAACAGCCAGATCATAGTCGTTATGAGCATGAAAGTCGAAATGGAGATTGGGATAGCGTCTTACCATACGCCGACAGGCTCTCATGGTTGTATGAGGGTTTAATATACCAAGGGTATCGGGCAGCATAAAACGCTTGATAGGCATATCTTTCAGATTGTCGACCATGAAATATACATATTCCATAGAATTGAGGATACCGTTAGACCAGTCTTCTAGGTAGAGATTTACGTCTATTCCCATTTCTACAGCCAGATTGATTTCACGTTTAATATCTTCGAGATGTTCTTCCGGTGTTTTTTTTAATTGCTCAGTTACGTGTTTGTAAGATCCCTTTGATAATAAATTGATGGTTTTGCATCCTACATCTTTGATCCATCTTAAAGAAGCTCCATTATCAACAAAGCCCAATATCTCTATCTGATCAATATAACCTGCACCTCTTGCCCAATCGGCAATTTTCTTCACAGTATTAAACTCTCCGTTCGAAACTCTGGCTGATGCAATCTCTATACGGTTGACACCCAGATCGACCAGTAATAAGTGAGCTATACTCATTTTCTCCTGCGACGAGAATGATACGCCCGAAGTCTGTTCTCCGTCCCGCAGGGTTGTATCCATTATTTCTAACATACTAACATTGGATGTAGTTATAGATTGATTGTTCAGAAAAGCCAATACCTAAATTGAATCAGGTATTGGCATATTCAGCATTATTAGAATGTACGATCTGTTTCGTATTGCTCGATTGAATCTTTTTTTGATAACAGGTAATCTATATCATCAAGACCTTTCATCAAACACTCTTTTTTGTAAGGATTGATTTCGAATGATTCGCTCTTTCCGGTCGAATTATTGGTTATGGTTTGATTTTCCAGATCTATGGTCAATGTAGCCTTTGGATTCTTGCTCATAGAGCTGAAAATTTCAGCAAGAAATTCAGGTGAAATAATTACAGGTAAAACACCGTTATTTAAAGCATTATTTCTGAAAATATCGGCAAAAAAGCTCGATACAACAGCTTTAAAACCATAACCAGCAATAGCCCATGCAGCGTGTTCGCGACTCGATCCGCTACCGAAGTTCTTACCTGCAACCAGAATTTCTCCACTGTAAGTAGGGTTGTTCAGTACGAAATCTTTTTTTGGATTTCCGTCTTTTTCATATCGCCAGTCGGCAAAAAGATTATCTCCGAAACCCTCTTTAGTTGTAGCTTTAAGGAAACGTGCAGGTATAATTTGGTCTGTATCCACATTTTCGATTGGAAGTGGAACGTATGTTGATGTTAATTTTTGAAACTTTTCCATTTAGACAATTTTTTTAAGTAAATTAAGTGACAGAAAATATTTAATGACATTTCTTTTAACGATAACCTGCTGTTGCTGTTATGCTTGCAAAGTCAATAAATAGGTCTGAGACCTTAATGCAATCGGATATTACATAAAACTTCTGGGGTCAGTAATTTTTCCGGTAACAGCAGCAGCAGCAGCAACCAATGGTCCAGCCAAAATAGTACGGGCTCCCGGACCTTGTCGTCCTTCGAAATTACGGTTTGATGTCGATACTGCATATTTTCCGGCTGGTACTTTATCATCATTCATAGCCAAACATGCCGAACATCCGGGTTGACGTAATTCAAATCCGGCTTCGATAAGTATGTCATACAATCCTTCTTCCTTAATTTGTTGTTCTACCATCCAACTTCCAGGAACGAGCCATGCAATCACGTTTTCTGCTTTTTTCTTGCCTTTGATGAAGTTGGTAAATGCTCGGAAGTCTTCAATACGGCCATTAGTACAACTGCCTAAAAAGACATAGTCTATTTGTTTACCTTCAAGTTTTTCTCCCGGTTTGAACCCCATATAATCCATTGATTTCTGGAAAGAAATACGTCCGGCTTCATCTATTTCGTCCAATGTAGGGATAGTTCCGTTTATAGCCATACCCATTCCCGGATTAGTTCCGTATGTAATCATGGGTTGTATGTCGGCAGCTTCAAATACCAGTTCCTTATCGAATTTGGCTCCTTCATCTGTTTTAAGCGTTTCCCAATATGTCAAAGCTTTGTCGTATTCTTCTCCTTTAGGTGCAAATTCACGACCTTTTACATAATTGAATGTCTTTTCATCAGGAGCAATAAGCCCTCCGCGAGCACCCATCTCTATACTCAGGTTACATAGAGTCATACGTTCCTCCATCGACATGTTGCGGATTACCTCACCTGCATATTCAACGAAATATCCGGTGGCTCCTCCTGTTGTCAACTTAGATATCATATATAGCGCAACATCTTTAGCTGTTACACCTTTATCCAATTTTCCGTTGAAGGTTATCCTCATTGTTTTAGGTCTCGACTGCAAGATACATTGTGTAGCCAATACCATTTCGACTTCGGATGTACCTATTCCGAATGCAATAGAACCGAAAGCTCCATGAGTAGAAGTGTGGCTATCTCCACATACGATAGTCATACCGGGTTGAGTATATCCGTTTTCAGGTCCGATGATATGTACTACTCCGTTTTTTCTGTGACCAAGAGCATACAATGTCAATCCGAATTCCTGAGCATTTTTAGAAAGGGTATCCAATTGATTTTTGGAAATAGGATCTTTTACCGGCTGATCTTGATTGATTGTCGGTGTATTATGGTCTGCTGTAAGAGTCGTTCTTTCGGGGCGAAGAACCTTGAGTCCTCTGGAACGTAATCCGTTAAAAGCCTGCGGGCTTGTTACCTCATGGCAAAAGTGCCTGTCGATGTACAATTGTGTAGGTCCATCAACTACGGTAGATACAGTGTGTGCATCCCAGATTTTATCAAACAATGTTTTCATACAGTAATTTTATTTTGTTGATCTAATTTTTTTATGATTTTCTTACCCAGGTTTTGTCCCGGTATTTCTATAAGTTTATATGTAATATTGGCAATAAGGAATGTAATCAGAGCTACAGCCAGATACAGCATGCAAAAGTTGAGCAAAGAACTTGTCAGATTCGTGATCGGAATGATTTGTACAAATCCTAAACTTTCGAGTATTTGTATTACAAAGAAATGAATAATATACATACTGAAACTGACTTTTCCTATCTGAGCTAGAATCTTATTCGAGAATATTTTCAGAGAATATTTACTTTGTACAACGAGAAGCACAGTAAAAGCAATAATCCAGGGGAAATAATAAGGATAGTCTATATGAGCAAACATAATGATTATCGCAGCTGCAAATAAGATGGTGACCGGATTTATTCTGTAATCTTTTTTTTGAATAATATGGTAAGCAAATATTCCAAGGAAAAAGATCGGTATCTGATACAGAAAATTTATTTCCATAAATTCAAATTTCGACAACAGCGGATCATCTTTATATATATAATGGAATAGAGCCGCAATGGTGATCATGATACAAAAGAATAGTAAACTCCGGTTGGTATTCTTTACCCATATGGTTAAAATCGGAAATAGAATATAAAACATGAATTCGACAGAAACAGACCATCCTCCCGGTACGATTATTCCAATTATATGGGGAGATAGTGTATTTATGAATAAGAAATTGCTCACAAACCAGAATGATTTAGTTCCTTCTATGAAATCAGCCACATTGAAATTATATCTATATAAATAGATGCAAATAATGGCTAAGTAATAAATAGGTGCTATACGGAAAAACCGTCTGATAAAGAAATTTCTAGAGGCATATTTCTCATCACTTCTTCGGTCGTGCGACATTGCCAAAGTATATGCACTGACAATAAAGAAGAGGGATACACCGCAACGGAAATCATATATATATTCTGTTAATAGCGGAGGGAAAAATTCCGATGTATTACCCTTAAAATAGGTAAGGATATGTACTCCCACTACTAATAATATAGCAATTCCTCTTAAACTATCTATATATTCAATTTTTTTAGGCTCCACAGATGCTTCTGGTTAAATAACAGAGAGTTACTTATTGTATATTATAACTGTATCTCTCCGTTTTTATTGTGCTATCCAAAGTTCTCCAAAAGTTTTGGACATTATTTGACAAACTTATTTATTGCATTGATAAATGCTTCGGCCGACGCGGCTACGATGTCTGTATTTGCTGCGAATCCATAATATATCTGCCCGTCATGTTCTACTTGCATATGTACTTTCCCTACATCATCGCTACCTTTATTGATAGCTTGTATCAGGAATTCTTGTATCACTGTATGACGACGGACTATTTGTTTAATAGCTGATATGGCTGCATCTACAGGACCATTGCCGGATGCCGATGCTTCAAATTTTTCGCCGGCTATATCTATCCCGACATTTGCAACACATTTTACTCCGATTCCGGCTATTACTTGCAGGTAATCTAATTTGATGCGGTGCATTTTTCCCGTTTCTTTGCCTGCTAAGATAAGAATATCTTCGTCAGTAATATCTTTTTTTCTATCGGCAAGTTCTAAAAAACGTTGATAAATTTCGGCTAACTCATCATCTGAAATCTGGATACCAAGTATTCCCAATCTGTTTTTTAAAGCAGCACGCCCGCTTCTGGCTGTAAGTACGATGGCATTGTCATCAATACCAACTTCTTTAGGATCTATGATTTCGTAGGTAGCCATATTCTTTAATACACCATCCTGATGTATCCCTGATGAATGGGCAAAAGCATTACGGCCTACTATTGCTTTATTGGGCTGAACAGGCATGTTCATAAGACTCGAAATCATCCGGCTTATCGGGTATATCTTTTGTGTATTGATATTTGTTTCTATATTTAGTTCTTTATGACTCTTTATAGCCATAACAACTTCTTCCAGAGATGTATTTCCGGCACGTTCACCGATACCGTTGATTGTAACTTCTACTTGACGGGCTCCATTCATGACTCCCATTATGGAGTTGGCCGTAGCCATACCCAAATCTTGATGACAATGTGTAGATAATATTGCATTTTTCATATCCACATGATCTATCAGATATTTTATTTTTGCTCCGTATTCGGTAGGCAGACAATATCCGGTTGTGTCAGGTATATTTACTACAGTAGCACCGGCATTGATTACAGCCTGTACTACTCTGGCTAGGTAGGCATTGTCTGTACGTCCGGCGTCTTCGGCATAAAATTCAATATCTTCAACGAAACGTTTTGCATATTTTACTGCTGCTGCTGCCCGCTCAATAATCTCGTCCTGAGTCGAGTTGAACTTATATTTTATATGGTATTCGGATGTTCCGATTCCGGTGTGTATTCTTTTGTTTTTTGCGTATTTCAGGGCTTCAGCTGCAACTTCTATGTCTTTTTCTACGGCTCTGGTTAATGCGCATATCGTAGGCCATGTTACTGCTTTTGATATTTCGACAACAGACTTAAAGTCTCCCGGACTAGAGACAGGAAAACCGGCTTCAATAACATCTACACCGAGTATTTCGAGTGATTTGGCTACCTCAATTTTTTCAATTGTGTTTAACTGGCAGCCTGGTACCTGCTCTCCATCTCTTAATGTCGTGTCAAAAATAAATAACTTGTCCATAACAAATCAATATTAAAAAATTTAATAGTTAATCCTAAAAAATAACCGAGTGTACTTTATTAAAAAAATCAGAGCCTTTCTCTTTTGTGAGAAAGGCTCTGGTATATATTATTATCATTTTTAATTACTACACAGCATTACTCACTCTAAGATTGTTCCCAGAGCAGAATAAGAGAAATGCTAATATTGTTAATAAATGACTTCATTGAATCCTATTTAAATGTTGACAACAAAAGTATAATATATTTCTTGTAATCCAAATAAAATGTTAGAAAAAATAACAAACCCTTACTTTTAGCTTTTGTTGAATCTTTTCTGTTGGTTATTTGTACCGGATTTTTTTTGTTTACTATAAATATAATGATTGGATATATCTTTATATATATCCATATTAATGTATTTGTTTTTGTAAGATAGCATCATAATATGCTATGGTTTATCGGTTATTTTAATATTATTGTATATTATAAAGCTAATATTGGATATATTGATTCAATACGGTATTGCAAACGAAAAATATCAAAGCAGCTTATTACTGTTCTGCTTTTTAATGTTATTTTTGTGGCATTATATAGTTTGGGGATTTTTTTACTCTCTCAGAAAATAAAGAGAAAATAAGCATACAATATATGGTAAAGATTAAAATGAACAATGTAACGTGGATATTGATTTTAGGATTGCTTTTTAGTTATTCATGTAAAGAAAAAAAAGAAAAGACTATGGCAGTGGCGACCGAAGATAATGGCATACCATTGACCGTGGATACAGATGCTTCAATTATTTATTGGACAGGATTCGGACCAAAGACAATGCATCACGGAACATTGAAACTGAAAGAAGGTATCTTGTATATTGCAGGTGACAAAATAAAATTAGGAGGCTTTACTATAAATATGAATACGATAAAGTGTACAAGCATAACTAATGAAAAAGATCGGCTAAAACTCGAAAGACATTTGAATAGGAGTGACTTTTTTGATATTATCAGGTTTCCGGATGCACAATTCACTTTAACTCAGTGTGAAGTAGTTGCAAATAATGATAGTGTTACTCACCATATTGGAGGTCATCTGGAATTGAAAGGTTTGGACAAAGGGTTGTCTTTTGATGCGAAGATCACTAAAGACGGGGATGTTTATAAGGCAGTCTCTCGTCCGTTTAAAATAGATCGTACTCAATGGGGGATTAATTACGGTTCGAATACGATATATGATGAAATGCAATCTAGCATAGTTAATGACAGTATCGAAATAAAAGTTGAGATTATAGCACGGGTAAAAAATCCAAAATAAAATTATGACTGAAAAATTAAATCTTCTCCAAGATGTATCGAGAGAAGAGCAATATAAGAGTTTACTTCCTCAAATTGAGGGCTTACTATCGGGTGAAACTGATATGATAGCAAATATGGCTAATGTTTCGGCAGTATTAAAAGAAGCCTTTCATTTTTTATGGGTTGGCTTTTACATTATAAAGAATAATCAATTAGTATTAGGTCCTTTTCAGGGAAAAATAGCATGTACCCGTATAGCATACGGCAAAGGTGTTTGCGGTACAGCATGGAAAGAAGATAAAATTCAAATAGTGGAAGATGTCAATACTTTTCCGGGGCATATTGCCTGCGATGCCGAATCGTTGTCAGAGATAGTTCTTCCTATTAGAATAAACGACTCAATCATGGGCGTTTTGGATATAGATAGTGAATATATAGGGTGCTTTTCTGAAATAGATGCTACTTATTTAGAGCAAATTGTGTTATTACTGTCTCGGTCGTTTGTTTAGTTAATTTTTAACAAACGAAACAATTCTTATATGTATAGGTTATAAGGTTAACTTTCTTTACATATATAATAAGGTTGTCTTTAGTTAGTTTTGTTGTCATATCACTGACACTATTGATTATGACCTTTACAAAACAGATAACCTGTAATATATGCTTGATTCTCTTATTCTCTGGATCAGTATATGCACAATCATCGATAGAAGACGAACGCAAAAAATCACTTCTCAATCAGGTAAAGCCACCACTGCAGATCATAGACCCTAATATGAGAAATTACAAAGAACAATTTAGAGAGGGGGCGGTTGTAAAAGTTGTAAATAAGGATAATATCCATAAAAAAATAGGTCAGTACCGGAACGGGGGAGCTCAGTTTGAAGATAAACTTACAACTAAGGGGCTAGGGGGATCGATGGCTAACATGGATCTGTTCAAGATGGAAAACGGATCGACATATAAGGTCGTTATCTCTAATGGTAAATCTTATTTTATAAAAAAATCCGCAACTGATTTTATTCAAGATAACTTATCGCAGAAAAATCGGTTACAGGGTATTAAAGCCGAAGTGACTGCAGGAGGTCTAAATCTTTCAGGATTCAAAGAGAAAAAGCCGATATCGACTAAATCAAAAAATGTACTGAAACATGTTTTAGGTATGGATATTGATAATTAATTTTTTTAAGTATTAGAAACTCGAAAGCAATAGTTACCTGTAAATATTACGTTTGCAAAATCAATAAAAGAACAGAGACCTTAAAGTTTCATAATGTAATGTTTGTTAACTTTTTTGTATAAAAAGCAACATACTTATTTTATAGATTTGCTCTATAAATTTACATTAAGGCCTCAGACCATTTTATGGTTTTACCTGTTATATTTTTCGGTTATTTAATACAAAAAAAATGAACTTTAGTCAGAGATGCGTTACTAGTTTTCTTTTCCTTTCAATCGGGATTACCTTACAAGCTCAAAGTTCATTATCAGGGTCAATAAGGGATGAAATTAAAAAGGATTTGTTAAAACAGGTCAAGCCAACCTCTCTTCCCCCATCGTCATTTCGACAACAGTCTACACTCGGAAAAGCTATACAAGACGATGATTTATCGGAGTTTGCAAAGAAATATCAGAAAAAGACAGGAGGAGCCGAATTCGAAGATAAATATCAATTAGGTGAAGGATTAAAGAATTTAAGATCTAATATTCCGTTAAATAAATTGCCGGACGGGCACGTTACTCCTGTGTTTAACAATGGTAGATGGGAATTTATGAATACAGCAAACCGAGTTGATGGGCTCGTTACTCCTTCCGGTTTGAATCTATCAGGAGGAGGAGCAAAGAAATTATCCGAAAAATCAAAGAATATACTTATCAATGTATTTGGTATTGAAGTTGATGAGAGCCCCATTATTATAACAAAAGAATTAATTGAGAAAGTAAGTATCCGTCCTCCAAAGAAATAATTTTATTATACCCTGTTACGATAGTATTATCTGTATTTTAACATAAAAGAAATTCTATTATGCTAAAATATGTCTGATTTTATTATATTTGCATTGTATAATTTAACACATTTCTCATGAAAAAGTATTTAGCGGAATTAGTCGGAACTATGGTGTTAGTTCTTATGGGATGCGGTAGTGCAATCTTTAATTTTGGAGTAGGCTCTACAGCTCAGGTTCTTACTGTTGCTTTCGGGTTTGGGCTATCTGTTGTAGCAATGGCCTATACTATAGGTAAAGTTTCGGGATGCCATATCAATCCGGCGATAACTTTAGGGGTTTTCTTATCCAAAAGAATGTCGGCAAAAGATGCCGCAATGTATATGTTATTTCAAGTATTAGGTGCTGTAATAGGCTCTGCTATTCTGTTTGCAATCGTATCATCTATTGATACAGGCAGTGCCTCTTATATTGCTCAGAGTGGTAGTTTTGCAACTACTACAGGAGCAAATGGGCTTCAACCCGGAGTAAGTTTTACCGGTGGCTTGATTGCCGAAATCGTATTTACGTTTGTGTTTGTATTAGTTGTATTAGGCACAACATCGAAAGGCGGAGCCGGGAATTTTGCCGGTTTAGCTATCGGTTTATCTCTTTTACTGGTACACATTGTGTGTATTCCTTTAACTGGTACATCTGTTAATCCTGCTCGTAGTATTGGACCTGCTCTTTTTCAGGGAGGTGAAGCTCTTAGCCAATTATGGATATTTATTGTAGGGCCGTTTGTCGGTGCTATATTAGCATCATTGGTTTGGAAAATAGTTGATACAGAAGCTCAAGAAGCATAAGCCTTTTAATATAAGGTAAAAGTCCGTTATCTGAATTCAGATAACGGACTTTTTTTATTCTTTCTCTCAGTCGTTATAAACTTTCATTTCACATTTTCGACAATCAAATTCTAGTCTGAGACGGGTATCGTTATGTACTATATAAAGAGGTTCTTTGTATTGCATAGTTACTTTACTGTCTTTCGGACACCATCCCATAGATTGCTTGATACAATGCCGGGTAAACATGAGGGGGACATTGTCTATTGATTTTTTTTCGAATGCCATCTGGCTGATGTTAGCCTGATGCAGCTCATAAAATCTGCGTCCTCTCTCATTCATCACATTTCCAAGATATGTAATATCTTTAACAGGGAATGGGTGATTAGTCGGCTCATGGACAACTACTTCTATGATATGAGAAGATATTCTGTTTATCAGAAGATTACTCAATAATACACGTCTCCATTCGGATAAGAGAGAAGACGGAATAAACCAGTTTTGAGATGTATTTATCTTTACCTCCGAAACTTCAAAAATCGTATTGCCCGCCTTGCTCAGGTTATTGCTTATATTGGTGCTCTGATCTTTTTGAGCGACTTCTTTAGTTATGTTTATATCGTGTTGAGCTGTTATTCCGGTTTCGTCTTCGGCATAAACGATAAATCCGTCATTTATTTCTGATAGAGTGATGGAGACATTAATTTTACGTTCAGCTGATTTTTTGTTTACTACTTTATCGAATTCATGATCATAGTTTCGATAAACAAAAGTTCCTTTGCGTATCTGTACGTGATTTTCAGCAGGAAAGATCTTTTCGCCATCAATTCTGTTCACTCTGATTCCGAAAAGCTCTTTGTTGTTGTTTCCCATAAAACAGAGCCCGTCTCCGTTATTCAGCTTTTTTGTGCCCGATAAAGTAAAGAAGCGGTCGAAAACATCTTTCACTTTACCGATGGGTTCTCCTACTGATTTGGGAGTATCCAATGACCACATATCGGGAGTACGTCCATTGAAGAAGTACTGAGTGTAGCTTCTGTTGAAACTTTTATCTAAGTCTGGTTTGAATGTATATGTACTTTTTCCTGCTGACGCACGAATATACTCTTGTCGGCGAGATAATATGCGGTCTAACTTTTGACGATAATAAGCAACTACATTTTTTACGTATTGTATATCTTTAAGCCTTCCCTCTATTTTCAAAGAGCTGACTCCTGCATCCATTATTTCTTCAAGCTGCTCAGATAAGTTCAAATCTTTCATCGAAAGCAAATGTTTCTTTTGAAGGATTTCTTCATCATCCGAATCAACCAAAGTATAGGGCAAACGGCAAAATTGTGCACAGGCTCCACGATTAGCACTTCTTTTGCTGATGGCTTCACTCAGATAACACTGTCCGCTGTAACAAACACATAATGCACCATGGACAAAGGCTTCTAGCGATACCGAAACGTTGTCTGCTATACGCTTTATTTCGTCTATTGTAAGCTCACGGGCTAAGACAACCTGCGAAAATCCGGCATTAGCCATAAATTGGACTTTTTCGACAGTACGGTTATCTGTTTGTGTGCTGGCATGGAGTGGGATAGGAGGAAGATCGAGCACCAGAATACCCATATCCTGAATGATGATTGCATCAACCCCGGCTTTATATAAGCTCCATATCAGGCTTTCGGCTTCGGTGAGTTCAGTATCGTTCAGTATCGTGTTTAAAGCAACATATACTCTTGCGTCAAACTGATGAGCATATTGAGCTAAGGCATGTATATCTTCGAGAGAATTACCTACTGCAGAACGGGCTCCGAATTTAGGAGCTCCGATATATAAAGCATCTGCTCCGTGATTAATAGCTTCTATTCCGCATTCGAGATTTTTAGCCGGAGCAAGCAGTTCTATTTTTCGTACTTTGATCAATTTATTGTTTTCTAGAATTATACCTTTGACGGTAATAGATAGTTATCGTATTATTTTATAGCATGAATCACGATGCTAAGATAGCAAGAAGAAAAGAAAAACGATCTTTATTTCTCTCTTTTAATATTAGGTAAAAGACCTGCCACAAGCCCCAGCAGTGGCATAAATGCCGCTATATGATAAATATACTCAATGCCGTGGAGGTCTGCTAACTTACCAAAAATGGCGGATGCAATACCTGCTATACCGAATGCCAGTCCGAAGAAGAGACCTCCGATAAGACCTTCCTTACCTGGTAATAATTCCTGAGCATATACCAGTATTGCCGAAAAAGCCGAAGATAGTACAAGACCGATAATCACACTCAGTATACATGTTCCGGTAAGCCCTGCATAAGGCATATATAAGGCAAAAGGGGCTGCGCCGAGTATAGAGAACCAAATCACATACTTTCGCCCGAACCGGTCTCCGATAGGACCTCCGAAAAATGTACCAAGAGCGACTGCAAATAAAAAAATAAATAAATAAATCTGTGACTGCCCGATTGATACTCCGAATTTTTCGATCAGATAGAATGTATAATAACTAGTTAAACTTGACATATAAACGTATTTCGAGAAAATAAGAATCAACAAGATAAGGAGCGTTGATATTATCTTCCGTTTCGATGCAATAGGTTTATTTACTTTCGGCTCTATATAATCTTGCGATGTGCGAGTTTCTTTTACCCGAAGTAAAACACCCTTATACCAACGGCTTATATATAACATAAACAGAATACATACAAGTGCAATAATTGCAAACCAGCCTATATTCTGGCGACCGTATGGAGCTATGAATATAGCTGCGAACAATGGGCCGATAGAGCCTCCAAAGTTGCCTCCGACCTGAAAGATCGATTGTGCCAGACCGTGCTTTCCTCCTGATGCAATATGAGCGAGTCTACTCGCTTCGGGATGAAAAACCGATGATCCGATCCCTGCCAGAAACACAGCTAAAAGAACGTGCATAAAATCCGAAGCAAAGGCTAAAGACAGAATGCCGCACATAGTGAACATCATACCGATAGGCAATGAGTAAGGTTGCGGCTTGCGGTCGGTATATGCCCCGATAATGGGCTGAAATATCGACGAAGACATTTGGTAAACCAAGGTAATGATGCCTATTTGACTAAAATTCAGAACTAAGGACTCCTTCAATAACGGATAAACAGCCTGCACCATATTTTGCAGGGTGTCATTAAACATATGAGTTATACTGAGGAGTATGAGTATGGAAAACGTTGTACTTTGTTGTTTTTTCATCATGTAAATTAAGGTTCGAGACCTTTTTTATTTGCAGTTAAGCCAGAAAATGAATGCAAAGGTAGGAGATATATTCTGATTAAGCAATCTGCCCGAACTAATTTTCGACTAATGCCTCCACTCTGAATGATAGTTTCATCGGTGTTTTTGACCAGCCCCCCTGAGACGATGTTCTGTAATAACAGACCGATCCTTTAAATGAACTGCCGGCAAACAAAAGCTGCCCCTTTCCGATATTGGCTATATGTTGCAAGGTTACCAGTGTATTTCCTTCTACATGAACATAATAAGGTGTCAGGTCAATAGATAATTCCTTTTCGTGTCCATTCATTTCCTGCTTCAGATAGATAGGCTTGCTCAGTATGTTTTCGAACTTATTTTTTCCGGTTTCTTTGTACACATTCACTCTATAGTAAATACTTTCGTAAGCACAATCCGTCACGTTCATTATTAATTTTTCGAGAATAGCCCGTTTATCGATATTTAGTAGTACACCGCATTCGAATCCTTTTATATTTTGAATAAATCCTCCCTGATATTTATCGCCTGAGAAATTATTACCCAAAGTCTTTTCCTTAAACCTTTTATGATCGACTATTATTGTTTCTATATAATTGTCTTTGGGCTGTAAATATATATCCTTGTCTATTTTGTCTCTGAATTCCGAAACCTTAAAGTCGATATGCTGATACCCCACATGCGAAAAACGCAAGGTATCCGCCGCATCACAGTTAGTAATATCTATTGAATATCGGCCATCAATATCGGATATTGTCCCTGTTTCGTGATTGAGTATTCCTATTTCGACAAATTCGACTTCGTTTTTAGAATCCTTGTCAATTACTTTACCTGTGTATATCTGTCCGAAACATACCGAAAGGTTCAATAAAAAAGAAAATAAGGTCAGAGACCTTTTTATTGACTTACCAAGCATAAAGTTATCCTTCTGAAATATGTCTTTTGTATAAGATTATGCATAAAAAATCAAGCAGAATCTTATACAAAGATACTTAATAAAAAAAAGACTTCAACTATCAGATTTATTTTATGTTAAAAAGATTTTTCGGAGAACTATATCCCTTTATTGTCTGTTATAATAACAAGACCACTTAAAAACGATATTACCATGGGAGCTGTAGTAAACTTGAAGGTTGGGGACACTATATATAGTGTAGATCCTCAAAGGCTGGTCATTCAGAGGATCAGTATAGAACGAATTGAAGATGGTTATGGCAGTGTTGCTGCCAGCGAAACAAGTGCTTACGGAAAGGTGAAGAAAATAATAAAGATCGCCTTAAGTAAATTTCCGGTCGAATATAATCGTATAATTTACTTTAAAACAGAAGATGATGCTGAAGCATTTGTCAAGGCACAAATTGGTATCTGATATACATCGTGCTTTTTATTATAGGGTGATATTGAAGTTGCTTATAAACTCAGAGAGTCGGTTATAAGCAACTTCAATTTTTTTTATCCCCGATCTGGTTTATTATCTTCAACCATACGGTATTTCACAAAGCTATCGGGATAGTTGTTATTTATATAATCTATCAGTTTTTCGCGTATTTCCACTCTTAAGTCCCAATTCTTAGAAGAATCTATGCTACTGAGTAAAACTCTCAGTTCTTTATTCCGTTCATTTGTGTTGGTGACCTGTATATTAGCAACCCGCTTATCCCATAACGGATTATCTTCAACCAATGAGTTGAGATAAGAGCGCAGCGAATCGACCGGAAGTTTATAATCGACATACAGAAATACTGTTCCCAAAATATTCGAAGCATTACGAGTCCAATTCTGAAAGGGTTGATCCAGAAAATAATTTACAGGAAGTATAAGCCTGCGTTCGTCCCATATTTTCACAACAACATATGTCAGCGTAATTTCTTCGATCCGTCCCCATTCTCCTTCTACAATAACAACATCATCCAGCCTGATTGGTTGTGTGATAGCAATCTGTATTCCTGCCAGAATGGTGGCAATACTTTTCTGTGCGGCAAATCCTATAATTATACCGGCGATTCCGGCTGATGTTAATAAACTGATTCCGATAGAACGTACTTTATCAAAAGTCATAAGGCAAATAGCAACTACAATGACCGTGATAAGGGCAACTATAATCCCTTCGAAAATCTTCATTTTGGTGAGATTTTTCCGGGCATTCAGATTGTCGGATACCGTCATATCCTGCTTTTTCTGAAAATAATAGAAGGCTATTCTTACACTTTTAATCAATATCCATCCTATAGTAGCTATTAATAAGATGTTATTTATCTGTGCAAGGTTTCCCGCAAAGGGTAGATCTGCCAGAAAAGAATATGCACTGAATATCTTCAGAACAATCCAGAACGCAAGCCACAGCAGCGGCACTTTCAGCAACTCGATAACAAAATCGTCTAACTGGTTATCACTTTTAGCAGCTTTCTTTTTCAAATGATTGATGGTAAACCTGTATATGATAAAAACAGCTGTCAGCGAAAAAATGAATAATATACTTGTAAATAATACACGGTATGTATCGTTGTTCCATAAATCGTTTATCTGCAATATAAGCATAGGCATGTAAATTGTTTAGGATTAATATTATATTGATTCTTTTAGAGAAGGGCAGTTGTTTCTCTATCTTATTTGACTAACACTGAATCCCTACCGATTGTTCTTAATTAAACACAGTTTATGCAGGTTCTGCTTAAAAGGAAAAAGGCCGCCTCATTACTGAGACAGCCTTTTAATTGATATTTTATCTGTTCTGCTTAAAATTATTTAGCAGTGAAGATTACTACACGGTTCCAAGAATCAATCTGGAATGGTTGAACTCTGTCGCCACTAGCTTCTGTAGTTATACGGTTAGCTTCGATACCATATTTCTTGATAAGGATATCAGCAACGGCTTTAGCTCTTTGTTCCGATAATCTTTGGTTGATAGCAGCTGTACCTGTACTCTTATCAGCATATCCTGTAACTGTTACATTAACATCTTTATTGTCTTGCAGATATTTTGCAGCGTTATAAATGTTAATATCCTGATTTTGTTCAAGTTTAGCACTACCGATACGGAATACTACTACAGCATTCAATACAACTTCGCTTTCGCCTTTAGTTACAACTTCAGCAGGTTTTTCCGCTAGTTTTCTTTCAAGACCAGCAACAGATGCTTTGTATTCCTGAATTTGTCTGTCTTTGTTTCTTAACTGAGATTGTAACTCGTTTACTTTGTCATTAACAGCACTTAATTCGCTAGGATCAATTACGTCAACTGTTTGGAATCCTCCGGGAGTAAAACGGTATGTCAAACCTGCTAACAGGTTCAATGTAGCATCGTTATTTTTACCTCCAACAATTCCGTTAAATCTGTCGGCCATCAGGTTACCTGTAGCTTCAACATTAAGGCTCAGGCTTTCTGTCAAACGGAAATCAGCTTGTAAACCTACACGAGGAACAATAGTGTTTGTTGTTTTTACATCAGCTTCTTTGATGTCTCTGTCTGCAAATGTATGCACATAACCAAGACCTAAAATACCATATAGGTTAAAAGCTTTATCACCTTCGTATGTAGAGAATAGATTTGTTAAATTCAGCAACGCGTCTGCGTTTGCCTGAATGTATTTGTTTTTGTACGTTTTGTCTAAAGCTTCGCCAAGATAAGTTTTGCTTTCCCATCCTCCGACTTGTAAACGTGCTCCGGCAATAGGAGAGAAGTGTTTTCCTACTGACAATGCGACATGAGGTGTTACCACATCAAAAAGGTCTGCTTTACTGGAGTTTTCACTAAAAGTGTATGACCCCCCAACTTGTCCCTGAATGAACCAGTTATCCCCAAATCCGTATTGTTTCAATGCTTTTTCCTGAGCGTTAACTGATAATGCAAGAAGTGTGCTTGCAGCAAATAAGTAAAATTTTTTCATATTCATAATTTCTAGATAAACAATGGAATCCCTAAAATTTAGCCCTTTGTTGGGCGAAAGATACATAGTTTTTTTTAATTTTTTTGTTATTTTGTTAAATATATTAAGTAACAGTAAGTATTTAATATTCTATTTTAAAGCAATAACTATCTATTGATCTTACATTTAGATATGGATAACAGATAGACCTGAGACCTTAAGATCAAGGTTTTTCAATCCAGCTTATTATCTCGGCACTTAATGGACTTCCCTTTGGTAAAACATAACCGGAAACCTGGCCATCGGTATCGATCATAAATTTCTGAAAGTTCCATTGAACTTCAGCGTCAAATTTGCCGTTTTCAGTCTTTTCTGTCAGCCATTTATAGAGTGGAACCTTTTTATTGCCCACAACAGTTATCTTATCCATTATAGGGAAAGTAACTCCATAATTCAGTGTGCAGAATTCTTTTATTTCGGCATTTGTACCCGGTTCTTGTTCTTTAAAATCATTACTCGGAAAACCCAATATAATTAATCCCTGATCTTTGTACTTCTGATAAAGTTCTTCGAGTTGTGCGTACTGAGGTGTTAAACCGCATTTAGATGCAACATTAACAATCAGTACTTTTTTTCCTTTCAGTTTTGCAAGATCATACGGTTTTCCGTCGATGTCTTTTACTTTGAAATCGTATAAAGTTTTCTTTTGAGCTGTAAGAGTCAGCATACAGCCTATAAGAAGAAATGCAACAATGGTATATATCTTTTTAGTCATATGTATTTTAATTATTCCTTAGTAGTAGAACAATTATATCTGCCCTTTGTTTGAATTTGTTTAAAAAAAAACATCTACTGAGTGTTAAATATCCTTATTTCAGATAGGTGTATCTTCCGTTGTAAGCAATCTTTAAATACACATTATCCTGATCTGTAATTGTCTGGCTTGGAGTGAAAGAAATAGATATTGTTAGCTTTTTGCGAGTAATCATTCTTGTAAATGTCTCATCCATAAAACTGATCATATCTTTTGTATATAGGTTTGCATCACTTTCTTTTATTTCTGTAAATGTTTTGGTAACATCATTTACCGTGATTTTAAAATTTTTGAGAGAAGCATCACTTTTTAGTCCTATAATTTCGAGAGCTGTACCTTGAGTAGGGAATAATTCTCCTTTAGTTATAGGCGAAACATAATCATTTCCTTTCAGCATATCATCAAGAAGAACTGTTACAGGCTCTGTATTTACAACTGTTTGGTCGGCAAACCCTTTGATGGGATAATTTGTCGATGCTACGGCTGTAAATGTGTATGACGTACGGTTATCACTGTCATCACTTCCACAACTGATAAATATAGTGGATACAAATACTATTATTGATAAAAAAGTAAAATACGTCCGTTTCATGTGTTTAAATTTTGAATGTTGTATGTTTGATAAGTTTATAACGCTTATTCGTTCAGCATTTCCAATAATTGCATCATGGCGGTATTAGAAGCTCTTATAATATTCATATCTCTGTTTTTGCCCATTTGATATTTTTTCGCAACTAGCCGTTCTCCTATTGCAGTGGCTATCCATACCGTGCCAACCGGTTTTTCATCGGTTCCTCCACCGGGACCCGCTATGCCCGATACAGCTATTGCACAATCTACGTTTAATGCTTTTTGTGCACCTTTAGCCATATCTGTCACGACCGAACAACTCACAGCTCCGTCTTTTTCTATATTAGATGCCGAAACTTTCAGTATGTTGCATTTTACTTCGTTCGAATACGAAACTATACCGCCTTTGAAATATTCCGATGATCCGGCGATAGATGTAATAAGGTGAGCTATATTGCCGCCTGTGCAGCTTTCGGCTGTACCTATCGTTAGACCCGATGAAAGAAGATGCTCTCCTAAAATTTTTTCCAATGGAATATCTCTGTCGGCAACAATTGCTTTATCCAGCAGATTATACAACTTTACGATTTCTTCTTCCAGTTCGTGACGGCGTTCTTCACCTTTTACGAATAGGCGAAGCTTCATCACCCCGGGAGAAGGTAAATAAGCCAGACCGAATCCTTCGGGTAGATTGTTTTCCCAGTCGGTGAGATGGATTGCTAATGCCGATTCGGTGTACCCGACTACTATAAACACCTTGCTGACATAGGCTTCGGCACTGTATTTCGATTGGAGACGCGGTATTATTTCGTTCTCCATATTGAACTTCATTTCGTATGGCACTCCAGGCATGGATACCAATACTTTGTCATTGCGGTCGAACCATGTTATGGGGGCTGTTCCTACTTTGTTTTGTATAACGGTACAATCTTTCGGAACATAAGCCTGATCGTGGGTGAGCGGGTTTAAAGCCGTCCATGTTGAAACTACATTTTGTATATTCGCCAATACCGAATCATCGAATATCAATTCCGTACCATAATATTCGCAGAGGGTCTTCTTGGTTATATCGTCTTTTGTCGGTCCTATTCCTCCGGTGGTAAGGATAACATCCACCCGTGTGAAGACATCGGCTATTGTGTCTTTTATTTGCCGGGCGTTATCACCGATAGATATTTTTTCGGTTACATCAAATCCGGCGTTTGTTAATTTTTGAGCCATCCAGGCTGTATTCGTATCGACTATTTGTCCTATCAGTATTTCATCCCCGATTGTAATAATTGCAGTTTTCATCTCGTTTTGTTTTCTCTTTTCGGGTCTTAAACCCTACTGTAATATTAGTTCTGCAAAGGTAAGAAATAGAGTCTCAAGATGAGTGTTAATTTAGTAAAATAATGGCTGTAAAACCCGTTCTCCGATTATTGTACACTATATATCGATCGGATATGTCAATTTGTCGAGTAAATTTTTGTTTTGGTTGTCAAAAAGATATATTTGTGATATAAAGTATAACTACTTTAATTTTATCAATTGCTTAATTTTAGAAAAGAGATACAGCTTTAGCGAAAGTGTATCTCTTTTTGTTATTTCATTTAGAACGGTCTGTGACTGACGGCGCATCCGATCTTTTGCTTTTTCCGCTTATCCGTTTGATATCTATGCGCAATACAGTGGTTCTGGAAAAAGATCCTTTAGCATATTTCAGTCCGATTTCTTTGTATTCAGGAGAATATTTATCGACCAGTAATTCGAGGGCTTTCATCCGCTCATCGTTGTCATCAACTGTTACAATATCTCCGAATGCCAAAACGCTTTCGTAAGCTGTGGTAAATTTAGCGGGCTGTACCATTGTAGAACCGACTACACAGAAACAGACTGACGGATTTTTCTCGATATACCTCAATTTTTCGCCTTCAGGGGCGCAATGCAGGTATATCTTGTTGTCGGAATAGATATAGCTGATCGGGATTCCGTATGCGCTCCCGTCGTTACTCATGGCTAGAAAGCCGTATTCCCCGTTGATAAGGAGATTCAATGCCTGGTCGGCTTCCAGTATACGGTCTTGGCGTCGTATGTTCGAATTATCGTAATTATTCATATTCTTATAATTTATATTGTACTCCGGCAGTCCAGCCCCAATAGAGCTGCTTCAAGGACGATGACGTAAATTTTCGCCACATATAATTAGATGGGAATATTCGTTCATTCTCCATACAATGAGATTGTAAGTAATTGAGTGATGGTCCTCCAAATACCTCTATTCGTTTACCGAATCTATAAGTAGGCATTATACGGAAAGAGTATTTCGTTGCTGTCTTATAGTTATATTCTTCGGCTTTTCGTTCTGCTTCTTCCTGATCGCCAAAATGTATACGCCCGTAAAATTTGGTAATCAATGCGGCTGATATTTCGGTATCTATTCTTAACCTGTTAAATATCGGAGTGTGTATACCTATACCTCCTTCCAATATCCATTGATTGAGGGATGATGCAAAACTATGTCCAAAACCGGCAATGCCGTAAAGATATCGTCCTCCTGACCGGAAAGTTGCTGTGAAATTACTCATTTCGTCGGTCATAATTCCCGCATACATATCTCCGTCTTTGATGATATTGATCAAACCTATAGGATAGTTATTATGTTCGGCGATATTGACTAACCCGATCTGTATGCCTCCCGATTTGCGGGAGTTGGCTAATCCAATCTGAAGCCCTCCGGACTCTTGGTTTATACCGTTGAAGCCTCCTATCTGTATTCCTCTGAGCTTATCTGCATTATTGCCGAAACCTGCTTGCACACCTTTCATGTCTGATGCAAGGTTAATCATACCTGTCTGGAGTCCGTGCATCGACTTTCTTACGGTTGCAAATGGTGCAAGCATAAAGCCATATACATTATAACTGTAGCCATGAATCAATGATAACGATATGTTATTTGTCGTTTCATCAGTTTTTTCGCCATTGGTACACCAGATGCCTGCAAACCCTAAATTAAGAAATGCTCTCGGTGAATCTATTGAGTCCTGCTCCTGAGCACTGCTTGATAGAATAGCCGATGAGAATAAATACATTGCAATAAGTGTCCGTTTCATCATATAGAGTGTTATTCATGAAGCAACAGAACGATATTTAGTTTTAAGACAATAACGTTTTGTTGCTATTATACTTAGACGGGTAATAAATAATGGACTGAGACCTCAGAAGTTTTTCAGTTCCCTGAAGAGACGCTGTATCGGAAGTCCCATTACATTATAATAGGAGCCGGATATAAACTCGACCCCAACAAATCCGATCCATTCCTGAATACCATATGCACCGGCTTTGTCTAATGGCTTGTATCGGGTGACGTAATATTCGATTTCAGACTCGGTGAGTGTAGCGAACCTTACTTCAGATGTTACACTGAATGCGTGCTGTTTATCGGCTGTACTGAGGCATACACCCGTTACCACCTGATGCGTACGCCCCGATAGTTCACGGAGCATTTGCTTGGCACAGGCTTCATCTGACGGTTTTCCGAATATTTTGTTGTCCAGTATTACTACTGTATCGGCAGTGATAACGAGTGTATCATCTTTCAGATAATCTTCGTATGCTGCGGCTTTCTTTTTGGCTATATATTGGGCTACCTGACGTTTTTCGATATTGTCGGGATAAGATTCGTCTATACCGGGTATAACCACCACTTCGTAGTCGTAATCGAGCCCTGACAATAATTCTTTTCTACGTGGCGAGTTAGATGCCAATATTAATTTGTACCTGAACTCCATTATCTTATAGCCTCTTTTATTCTTACAAGTTTAGTAAGTAATCCCTCCAATTGATCAAGAGGAAGCATATTTGCACCATCCGATTTTGCAGTCGAAGGGGTAGGGTGGGTTTCTATAAATAAACCGTCTGCACCTACTGCTATACCAGCTTTACACATGGTTTCGATCAGTTTAGGTTGTCCACCGGTTACTCCCGATGCCTGATTGGGTTTTTGCAGGCAGTGTGTTGCATCCAGAACAACCGGAAATCCAAATTCCTGCATTTCGGGTATACCTCTGAAATCTACAACTAAATCGCCGTATCCGAATGATACTCCACGTTCGGTAAGCGTTACATTATTATTGCCCGAGTCTATTATTTTCTGTGCGGCAAACTTCATAGCCGAAGGAGCCAGAAATTGTCCTTTCTTGATGTTTATTGTTTTGCCTGTTTTAGCTGCTGCAATCAAAAGATCGGTCTGACGGCACAGAAATGCAGGTATCTGAAGTACATCCACATATTCGGCAGCCATAGCGGCTTCGTGTGCTTCGTGTATATCCGTAACTACAGGTATGCCGAATGTTTCACGGACTTTGCGCAATATTTTCAGAGCTTTTTCATCTCCTATTCCTGTGAAAGAATCCACACGCGAACGGTTTGCCTTGCGGTATGAGCCTTTAAATACATAAGGTATATTGAGCTTAGAGGTGATCTGCATGATCTGTTCTGCGATATTCAATGCCATTTCTTCACCTTCGATAATACAAGGTCCGGCAAGCAGGAAGAAATTATCGCTTTTTAGTTCCGATATATTCATATTTGATATTTTTTTATTGTTTTCAATCTTATGATTGCGAAAATAGTAAAAAGACCTGATACCTTTACCTTTTCAAGCGTACATAATCGACCTGATGATTTTCGCTTTTATGAAGAATCAGGCTGGCACGTTCACGTGTGGGTAATATATTTTTGCGTAAATTTTTGCGGTTTATTTCACGCCATACACCTTTAGCCATCTGTATCGCTCCGCCATCAGTCAGCATCGTGAAATTGTAGAAATAAGACTTCGGATCGGCAAATGCACCCTGTCTGAATTTCAGAAAGCGGGAGATGTACCATTTTTCGAGCAGTTCTTCTTCGGCATCCACATATATGGAGAAATTGAGATAATCCGAAAGAAATACACGGGGTTTGTCCTGCGGATAATCCATCCCGCTCTGCAAGACGTTCAGTCCTTCGATAATCAGTATATCGGGTTGCCGTATAATTTCGTACTCATCGGGTACTACATCATATATGAGGTGTGAATATTTAGGTGCTTTTACTTCGGTTTTACCCGATTTTATATCACTCACAAATTGTATCAGGCTGTGGATATCATATGACTGAGGAAAGCCTTTTTTCAGCATCAGTCCTTTTTCTTCCAATACGGCATTCGGATACAGAAATCCGTCAGTGGTGATCAACGCTACTTTTGTGTTTTCCTTCCATCGGCTAAGTAATGCCTGTAATACGCGTGACGTAGTGCTTTTTCCGACCGAAACACTGCCCGCTACACCTATTATAAAGGGTATTTTGCGTGCTTCCTGATTCAGAAACTTCATCATTGCCGCCTGACGGCTGGTGGTTGCGGTTACGTAGTAACTGAGCAAACGGGACAACGGCAGGTATATATCCCGAATCTCGTCCATCGACAGTTCGTCATTGATACCTTTTAGTTTTTCGACTTCTTCGGGAGTCAGTGTCATTGGTTCCGACTCTCGCAAGGCTGCCCATTGTTCTCTGTTGAAAAGCATATAAGGGCTGAACGCTGAAATTTCCATTTATAATCTTTTGGTTGGAGACCATTATTGCCATACCATTAATAAGCTGTCGGCATACTCCTTTTCTGTCAATTTTACAGGTATTGAGTCTCAGCTGATGCTTTTTTTATATACGGCAAATTTATTTTGGGGCAAATGTACAAAAAAGGGTAGACATATGATCTATACATGCCGATATATTAAGGTAAGTCCTCAATATACAATTTTTTATCTGTGAATTTGCAGCTTCAATAAAATCCGGCTATGCGTTCTATGTCGTAATTGTAGCTTGCTTTGGTCTTATCGGCTTTCGATACGGTAAGGGTAATTATTTCACGGGCTTGTTTCTTCACGAAGTATTCGCCCTGACCTTCAACAAGTACGCCTCCGTTGTTGTGTTGTATCGTTATTTTGAGCGGATCGAGTAATTCTCCTGCTTTTTTGAAGTCGGGCAGGGTATACAGTCTGTCCAATGCTCTGTTGGAACCGCCTTCAACAACAAGCGAATCGGGTGTTCCGTCTATTTTAAGGGAGATCGTTGATTTAGTTGTGTTTTTTATCGAAAGGTTCATCCCGAATACAACTCTATCCATATTTACCTCGGCTTTAGGTGATAGTTCGGGATCGAAGTCGGCTAATTCGCCATAATACCGGTCGAGAGCCGGAATCAGATATATATGGTTGTAAGTTGAGTCTTTGGTTTGAGATACAACACGTGATTTACTTCCCGACAGATCGGTAAAATAACGGGTACTGCTTATTGTGAATTTATTGGATAACTCAACCGGAGTATGATCATTTGCTACAAACGGTTCGTAGTACGACAGGCTGTCGTGGCTCACGAACTGTTTACCGTCAATCACTATGGTCGATTCTATTTTGTATCTGGCATCATCGGGCAACACCAACTTTATATCGGAGTTGTTGTCGAACAATCCGTATGCATAAGCAACATAATCATCAGAACCGGCTACCGATATATATACTTGTACAGCATACAAATCCGCTCCTTTTTCGGCCGGTATGGTTTGCTGTTCTGCAGCGAACCTCAAGTCGATAGGAGTGGTACTGTCGTTCCCGTTATAGTCATCTTTGGCACACGAGAAGAAAATAAATACCGTAATGAATAACAGTAAGTTCTTCATGCTGAAAAAATAGGGTCAGAGACCAGTTTACTACTGCTTTTTGTTAAATAATATAAAAATATACGGTTGTACTGAATTTATTACTTAATGATTTTCAGATAGTTGATGTTTTTTATTTTTTGACATTATCGATTTCGCACTTAATTATTTTATCTATAAACAAATGCTAAGACCTTTAAGTCGATACCAATTTACATAAAAATTTCATTTATTATATAAAAGAAACATAATTTAACAATATAATTTTATAATATATGGCACGACCTCTTAAAACCGGACTGGATTACTTCCCTCTTGATGTAGATATTTTATATGATATTAAAGTTCGCAAGATTGTCAAAAAAAGCGGTGAACAAGCATTCTCCATACTTATCGGGTTATTGTGCAACATCTATAAAGACAAGGGATATTATGCCGAATACAGCGACGATCTGTGCTTTCATACAGCCGACACATTGGATGTTTCGGAAGAAAGCGTAAATGAAGTCATCACTAAGGCTCTCGAAGTAGGTTTTTTCGATATGCAGATGTACGAAAGTCATCGTATCCTTACATCCGAATCTATACAGGCGAGATTTCAGTCTGCCACCCTTAAAAGGAAAGAATCGGTTATTAACGATATTTACTGGATTTCTTCCGACAATAACCCCGTTAATGACTCCCATAATACACAAAGTAAAGTAAAGGAAACTAAAGTAAAAGAAAGTACAGAAAAGAAAAGTAAATCAAAGGAGGGTAAACCTGAACAAAGCCTCACTGCTAATATAAATATCGATGGGAGATCTTATATTATATCAAACAGGTTGCATCGATTAATGTCTTTCATGTCTGAGAATAAACCATATATCAATACCTTGTGTGTAAATAACGGCATCAAAAACAGCGATAATCTGATTCGTTACCTGAAACTGTTCTTCGTAAAACTCGAAAACGAAGGCTCTGCACATACCGATACCAAAGATATTAAACAGCACTTTGCCAACTGGTTGCGGCTCCAGTTAGAGAGGGATAAGCGTCCATCGGAAAAAATAAAATATAACAATAAACATAATTTTGCAAAGCATGACAACACAATCTCGTACAGTGAATTTTGAAGAAGTAGAAAAAGAAATGCGTCTTCACCGTATGCCGATGCCAGCCGACCGTATCTATATGAAAGTACCCGATGCCCGAAATCTTTTATACCGGGCTCTCGAATATTTTCTGGCTAAAGACGGTACAAAGGCTCAATGGCTGCCCGAATACGACCGTGTGGCTGAATGGCTTACCGACAATCAGGGCAAGGGCTTGTTTCTTTATGGTAACTGCGGACGCGGCAAGAGTTTGCTTTGCCGACAGGTTATTCCGGCTATATTGCTGCATGCCTGCCGCAAGGTTGTAAAGATATACGACATGCAGGAAATGAATCACAAACTGGATGAAGTACTGACTAAAGGCATTATCAGTCTGGATGACATCGGTTCCGAAGAAATGATGATAAAGTATGGCGAACGCCGTCTTGCCTTTGCAGAGATAATGGATGCGGCCGAAAAATCAGGGAAGATCGTTATCGTATCCACTAATCTCACATCCGACCAAATACGCAGCCAATACGGCGACAGGGTTTTAGACCGGATAAAGGCTATAACCACCCGTGTACTCTTTAAGGGAGACAGCTTGCGTAAGTGATGGAAGTTTATCATTAATGTCAATCAGTAGTTAGATTGATAAAATCGTTCTTTATTTTATACTTTCAAGTTCTGCTATTTACTAACGCACCCTCTCGGGTTTGTTTTTTATTTTGCCTTGATGCAAAACGAAACAAAAGATCAAGGCTGTGCCTACAAGCCCGATCCGTTACGTGCTCGAAAGCTAAGACAAATAAAATGATTATCGCCGATATCTATTTGTCTTTTAACGCTTTCTTCTCACAACGGGTACCCCATGCTTTTCGTCAATGCCGGAAACCTGACGGGCGTAAGCCGAGCGGCGTTAACTGTAGTTGCGAGGTATCCGTTCTGTACAGCAGGCGTAAAGAATAAAATTCAAAAAGCCTATATATCAGGAGTTATGAATAAACAAAAAGAGACTTTCTACTGTTTTTTATCTGTACCATAACTTTTAGTTATAGTATATAATAATTTTAAATGACCATTTATCATCTAAAACAGATAACTTTAAAGTCTCAGAACTGTTTGTCGATCTTTAAATACTTTCTGAGGTTAATAAAAATAACAATAGGCTTGAAGCCTAAAAAAAACGGAAGGATATGAAAACTCTTACTTCAGAAAAGCTCACAATAATAGGAGCTGCCGGAATGATTGGTTCTAATATGGCTCAATCTGCAATTCTTATGGGGTTGTCCGACAATATTTGTTTGTATGACCCCTATGCCAAAGGGTTGGAAGGTGTTGCCGAAGAACTTCTTCAATGTGGGTTCAAAGGGCTGAACCTCTCTTTTACATCCGATATTAAAGAGGCTCTCAAAGGCAGTAAGTATGTGATATCTTCGGGGGGTGCTGCCCGAAAAGAAGGTATGACCCGTGAAGATTTGCTGAAGGGAAATGCCGAAATAGCTATTCAGTTCGGGAAAGATATCAAGAGTTACTGTCCTGATGTAAAACATGTGGTTGTTATCTTCAATCCTGCGGATATTACAGGATTGCTCACATTATTATATTCGGGTCTTAAACCATCTCAAGTTACTACATTGGCGGCGTTAGACAGTACCCGACTAAGAAACGAACTGGCTAAACACTTCAATATACATCCCGATAAGGTTGTCAATTGCCGCACTTATGGAGGACATGGCGAACAAATGGCTGTGTTTTCGTCTACCGCAACTATCGACGGTAAACCGCTGAATGACCTGATCGGAACACCCCAATTAACCAGCGAACAATGGAAATCACTCAAAGAAAGGGTGATACAAGGGGGTAAAAATATCATTGATTTGAGGGGGCGTTCTTCGTTTCAGAGTCCGGCATACCTGTCGCTTGCCATGATAGGTGCAGTGATGGGTGGCGATAAATTTGACTGGCCTGTAGGTGCATATGTCAATAACGGTGAGTTTGACCACGTTATGATGGCGATGGAAACTTCGTTAGATGCAAATGGAGTTCATTATAAAGATGTGAAAGGTACAGATGATGAACACTGCGAACTGAAACAGAGTTACAAACACCTCTGCGATCTGAGGGATAGCCTGATTAAATCGGGTGTGATTCCTGCAATAGATCAATGGAAATCGATTAATTCCAATCTATAAGACAGAAACAAAGATAAAGGTCTGCCCAATTTTTTGAGCAGACCTTTATCTTTTATATAGATGATCGTTTTATCATTTTGCACCGATCCATGTAGCCTTTCTCCAGAGATATTCCAACGGACCGTGTCGATGGCTTTTCATCCACCAGCGGGCAAACGAGAATTGAAGAAGGAACAGGACAATACCCAACAGAAACGAAAAGGTAATGCTCAGCTTGTCGTGCAATCCTAATCCCCAGTTATAAAACAGAAACGAACCTACCATCGACTGCGTGATGTAGCATGTGAGGCTCATCATTCCATAAGGGGCAAGTTTGCCTAACAGTTTATGGAAACGGGTAAGATAATAAACATTGATAAGCGTCCCCATCATAAAGAGCATAAATGACAGATTGGCAAGCGATCGCACAACGGTTTGCAGTGGTGTAAGTACTGCTTTGTTGTTGATAAAGTCGGGCAGCATATTTGCTAATCCATTGAGAGGGAAGAAGCATATCACGGAAATCAAAAGTGTTTTTTTCCAGAATTTCAGATTCGAATCGTTCTGAAGCAGCAAACTTGTACGCCCGATTAGCATTCCCATCATAAACAAGGCTGCTGTTTGGAAAATACGTCCGTATTCCCACGCATAAGCAAGCGATGCCATCTGTCCGTCCCAGAGATTCATTTTCAGGGTTTCGATAAAGTTTCCGTTTTGCTGTACGGCATATGCTTCTCCAAAATAGTAATAGGTAAGGCTTTTTCCCGGCACGAAATCGGGATTAATCAGAGCATATATCATTTTACACCATTCTACAGGTTGCAGCATCAGTATAGTGAGAATGATAAATACTGTCTTGTTTGAGAGCCGTGCAACAAAAATCAGCGAGAAGCCGACCAGTGAATACAAAACTAATATTTCGCCTGTGAAAAACATCGCATTGATATTTCCCCACACGAAAAGCAAAACCAAACGCCAGGCAAAACGAGGGCGAAAATCTTCACCTTTGAGTTTACGTCCATTGTCCTGAATGAAAAAACTGAATCCGAAAAGCAGGGCGAAGATTGCATACCCTTTACCGGAAAATGTAAAGAATACAGAATCCCAGATTGCTTTATCGAAAAATTTTAGCCACGGGTTTTCCACTTCGGGAAACGAATAAAAATTGAAATGCTCAATGCAATGAATAAGAAAGATTCCCATTACCGAGAATCCTCTCAAGACGTCGGCTACGTCTATTCTGGAAGGTGAATTCATGTGTTATATTTAAGTTTTACTTTGTTTTTAGTAATAAATAGGTCTAAGACCTTATTTTATTTCGAAGGTGCAATTCAGGTTATCGTCACCTACAGTTGCTCCCAGCTTTTTGTAAAAGCCTATAGCCGACTCGTTCCAATCGAGAACCTGCCAGTTGAGATGTTTAACCTGCTGTTGCTTTGCATATTCTATCAGAGCGCATATCAGCATCGTTCCTACCGAACAGCCCCGGTATGCTTCATTAACATACAGGTCGTCCAGATAAATCGATTTTCCGCTCCAAGTGTGAAATATAGTCGAAAATATAGCATAACCAATAGCTTCTCCTTTTGGATTTTCGGCTAATATACATGAGTAATATTCTTGCTGTTTTATAAAATCTTCGACAGATGTCTTTACTTTATCAGTCTTACCCAGGTAGCCGGCAAACTCTTTAACCAAATTAAATACCTTTGGGAGATCTTTTTCTGTCGCTTTTCTGATTGTAATGTCCATTTTTTATATATTCAATAAATAAGTGTTGTTATAAGGATTTTTTCATTTTTATCAAAGAAAATAAAAATATCATTCAAAACAAAAAAGACCAACCGAATATATCGATTAGTCTTTTGTTATAAGAAGAGCCGTACCAGTGGAAAATGACGAAACTCCGTAAAACAGGATTTGAGTGCCCCGCTCCCTTTGTAATTCACTGCGCATAAAGCAACCCCGGAGGGTGTGACCCGCCATTAGAAACGGTAAGCTTGTCTCGGAATTTATCTATTAATTGATGAGTTTCCCAATCGACCAGTACGACCCTATATCTTGCAGGAGGCTTTCCTCCGTATTTAGCGTCTTTTCTTAGATCAAAATTAGCTGTTAGAAATGAATTATGCAAGTCTTTATCCTCTATTTTATTAGGATTTCAGTCTTCCGACTTCAATTTTACCAATTCTTTTTCGAGTTTATTGATCTTATCGTCTTGTTGTATAATATATAGAGTGAGCTCTTCTACTTCTTTGAGTAAGTTGATCTGAAATTCATTTACATTAAGCCCGTTTTCCTGCATTTCTTTTTCGGATGAAATATCCGGCAGGTGTTTATTGTCTTTAATAAAGCCTTTGACTTGCGATAAGGGGAGTAACTCATAGTCTTTTTCAAATACATAAATTGAATTATTACCTAAAAAAAAGCAGATTATATTGTTCATATAATCTGCTTTTCTATAAAATCGTACTGAAAGATAAAGACGAAACTCCGTGTAACAGGATTTGAGTGCTCCGCTCCTTTGTAATTCACTGTGCCCTGAAGCAACCCCGAAAGGTGTGACCCGCCATTGGTAACGGTAAGCTTGTCTCGGAATTTATCTATTCATTGATGAGTTTCCTAATCGACCAGTACGACCTATATTTTAGCTGGAGTCTCTACTCCTTTAGGTTTCTCTTATTTGTTATTTCAAATATAAATGACTGAAATGAAATATCCAAATAATTTGACAGTATTTTATTCAAATATGCTAAAAAGCATATTTTCAGGTTTCGGCCCTATTTGGTTTTCTCTGTTACATGGCAATGACAGCTCGAACATCCGCATGCTGTACGTCCTTTATTCTTTCCAAAGAAAAAAGAGTATACTTTATAGCCGATCCAACCTAATACGGCTAATCCTACAACTGCAACTATTATTTCCTGTATCATAATCTTTTATTATTATTGAGACCTGATTATCATTTAAGGTCTGAGACATTAAAACAACCGGCCGATTAATTTCGTTCGATATTTTCTAAATTATTAAGCTTCCGATCTGAAATACAAGGAATGCCAGTACCCAAGCCAGTATGGTGGTATAAGCTATACTGAACAATCCCCATTTCCAAGAACCCGATTCTTCCTTAATGGCAGCAATCGTAGCTACACATGGGAAATATATCAATACAAATAGCAAAAAGCTTGCCACAACCAGCGGAGTAAATGTCGGAGATCCATCAGCATTGGTACTGCTCAGAAGCCTGTCTTGCAACGAACCTTCGTCTTCGTCGGCATTACCGGTGTATAATACACCCAGTGTGCTGACTACCACTTCTTTGGCTGCACTACCTGTCAAAAGGCTGACACTGATACGCCAATCGAATCCCAAAGGTCGCATTACCGGCTCGATAAATTTACCGATACGTCCGATATACGAACTTTCGGTATGGTCGATATTTTTCAATGATTCTATTTCCGCTATTTTCTCATCTTTCTGCTCTTCGGTCAGTTGTCCGTTATCGAATTGTTGTTCTGTCTGAGTTATTTGAGCATCCAGATTTTCGACTTTATTGTTATTCAACGGGAAATATCCTAAAAACCAGATTGCGATGGATGCTATAAGGATTACTCCTCCCATTTTGCGAAGATACTGACGCGATTTATCCCACATATGTATCAGCACCGATTTGACGGTTGGCATACGATAGGGGGGGAGTTCCATTACAAAAGGTGCGTCTTCACCTGCAAACATGTATCGCTTGAAAATGCGTGCTGATATTACGGCAAGCAATATACCGGTAGCATATAAACCGAATAATACCAATCCTGCATATGATTTGAAGAATACACCTGCAAACAGAAGGTAAACGGGCAGACGGGCACTACATGACATGAACGGATTGACCAGCATGGTTATCATACGGCTGTTTCGGCTTTCGATGGTACGTGTTGCCAATATGGCAGGTACGTTACAGCCGAATCCCATGATAAGCGGAATAAACGATTTACCGTGCAAACCCATTTTATGCATAATCTTATCCATAATGAAGGCGGCACGTGCCATATACCCCGAATCTTCCATAAAGGATATAAAAGCATAAAGTATAACGATATTGGGCAGGAATACGATAACTCCGCCGACTCCACCTATTATACCGTCTATAATAAGGTCTTTGAGCATGCCGTCGGGCATATATGTGGCTATGGCTTCTCCCAGCCATCCGACAGCCGACTCTATCCACTCCATCGGGTAACCTCCCAAACGGAAGGTACATTCAAACATGATCCACATAAAGAGGAAGAACAACGGGAAACCGAGGTACTTATTTGTCACCACTGCATCTATGATACGTGTCGAATCCGATTCTTTCAGTTTCTCTTTGTATGTTTCTTTTAGTCCTCCCGCCACAAATCCGTATCGGGCATTAGTTACAGCCGATTCGGTGTCTTCATTCAGTGTACTTTCTATATTTTTAATTTCCTGAGCTGTTGCAGCCAGTATAGTATCAGCGGTTGTATATGTTTCCTTTATAAGGTCGGTTACAGCTTTGTCTTTTTCCAGTAATTTGATAGACAGGTATCTGGTAGGGAAGATGTGTCCCGGGTCTTTTTCCTTATCTATCAGTATATTCAATTTGCTGATTGCATTTTCTATCGTATTGCCATAATATATTTTTATGTGGCGTACAATAGGCTCTTTATCCTCATAAACACGTATAACAGCATCAAAAAGGTCTTTGATACCCATTCCCGAACGACAGATAGTAGGGACAATAGGTATGCCTAATGATCGTGCCAATTTAGGATAATTAAACTCACTGCCGCTTGCCTGAAGTTCGTCGTACATATTCAGGTCAATCACCATCGGTACGCTCAGATCGATAAGCTCGGTTGTAAGGTATAGGTTCCGCTCAAGGTTAGATGCGGCTACCACGTTTATCACTACATCGGGTTTTTCTTCCACAAGGTAATTACGCACATATAACTCTTCGGGTGTATAAGCCGATATCGAATAAGTACCCGGAAGGTCTACTATTTTTATCTGATATCCTGCGTGTTTAAATTTACCTTCTTTCGAATCTACGGTTACACCACCATAGTTACCTACATGCTCGTGCGCTCCGGATGCTATATTGAAAAGAGATGTCTTTCCTGCATTGGGATTGCCGACAAGGGCGACTGTAATTTTCTTTGTGTTTCCCGGTTCTTTTTTATGAAAACTGTCATTTTCGTCATAACTGTTTTCGAAAGAGAATTCTTCTTCGTGAGTTTTCTTCTTCTGTAAATCTTTCGGGTAAATTACTTCTATGAGGTGAGCTTCGCTGCGGCGCAACGAAACTTCGTAATCCATTATCTTATATTTGATGGGATCTTTGAGCGGTGCATTAAGTATAACTTTAATGACTTTTCCTTTAATAAATCCCATTTCGAGGATTCGTTTACGGAAGGCTCCACTACCATTGACTTTGACTATAACGCCTAGTTCGCCGGTTTTAAGGTCGGACAACAACATATCTTTTTATATATTCGGGGTCTCTTACGGGGACAGACCTGTTAGACTTAAATAAGAATTACAAAGATGCTTATTTTTGCCGAGAATAACGTCTTTATTTATATTTATTTTAAATAAGAAAATACTCCCATCCTAACAAAGTATAATTACTAATACAGGATGCCGCAAAAATTGATCTGATATACCGAAAGAAAATACTTAAAAACAAGAATACTTTCGATCTGCGAAAAAATAATTACATTTATACCCTTAATGAAAGAAGACAAACTATACTAAATTATATGAAAGCGAAAAACATTCAGAAAGTATTTGTTATCAGTGGTTTTATTTCTTCTATAGCCATGTTCTCATGCAGCAGTAACGGCTCACAAGTTCCGGCAAAAGACAATCAGACGGTATCTGCTCGGGATACGATGAAACTCAATCTTGATTTTACTTCTGTCGATACAATCAAAATTCTTTATACAGCTAACGAAGATACTCAATCACGGATAAAAGAGGAAGAAACCAAAGCCCATATAGAACGGATACTTGGCACGTTTGTAAACGATACAGCTTGGAACAATAGCGGAATTATGGTAAAGATGGTTGCGCCTGATTATATGCTGGTATTGCATCATGCCGAAGAATCAGGGCTTACAGACAATTGGGTGTCTATCTGGAAAGAATTAGGAAAGGCTAAAGTCGAAGATAAGTGGTATGTGCTGCCAAATAGCAAAGGTGAGCTATTTGCACTTTTAGACACTTTGAAGTATAAAGGATAAGACAAAAATTAAGACTAACAAACTCAGAAAAGGGCTGTTAGCCTTAATTGAAAAATATTACAAACTCAATTCATTGGCGTATGATTCCCAGTTGCGGAACAATGCTTCCATAGACGGTAAAACGATATCAGCACCTCCATCCCACAACACTTTTTCGTCCAGAGGACCTGTATTGATAGCTACCGTAAATAATCCGGCAGCAACGGCTGCTTCTATTCCCATCGGTGCATTTTCAACAACTATAGCCTGATTGGCTTTCAGATGTCCGCCTTTTTCCAAACCCATAAGATAAGGCTCGGGATGCGGCTTTCCGTTCTTTACATCGAAAGCTGTGACCATTTGATTACGATTGAAGATTCCCGGAAAGTTATTGTCGAGGTTGTCAAGCAGAGAGGGCTGTCCCGAACCTGTGACTACAATACATTGCAGTCCTTTCCCTTTAACGGCTTTCAGAAGGTCGTAAGCATAAGGTATCAGCTCCCCATCATTGAATATGGCAAACAGTTCCGATTTACGCTTATATATACGTTGTTTCTCTTCTTCTGTGGCATGACGTCCTTTGTTTCGCTGTATCACAAGGTCTATAGTGCTGTAACCGACACGGCCTTCGTGCATGAAGTATTCCTCATAAGTAGAGTCAAGTCCTTCTTCATCCATGACAGCCTTCCACGCTTTAGCATGGTATTTCATCGAATCATAAAGTACTCCATCCATATCGAAGAGCACTGCTTTCATATCAAAGTTACTGTAGTTATGTTTTTGAAGATAATCTTTAAATGCAGATGACATATATTTTATTTTTGCGATTTGCATTGCAAAGGTAATCTTTTAGGTTGTTACAACCAAAGACTTCAAGCAACTGCCAATATTGATTATTCTAATCGTAATGAGAAATTGATAAATTGCATTGAGTATCCGAAAAAATTGGTTACATTAAAGCTGATTGGGTATATATTATCCAAATTTTCACCAATGCCTTTGTAAATACTTATAAGTTCCGAACCGCCCTTTATAATTGATATGTTTTGAGAAGAATTGTGTTTTACTAAATAGAAATCTGAGTTTAAAAGTATCTCATTTTCTTCAGTGTTTAATGTTTGGTTTTGTATAGAATGTAACACTGCTTTTCTTAACTTTTCGGCATCAGAATCCGATTCAGCAATCAATAATCCAAAACGTCCATAAGATACAGATGATATGTAAGATAAGTCGGCATTTTCGGGAGTCTTAGTTATTATTTCCTTTATCAACGGATCTGGGTAATCCATAGTTATGGAAAATATAGTCTGAGAAAAAGAAAATATTACGCCACCTTTCTTTTTCATCTCCATATTTTTATATGATTTACCGGCAATTTCTTCATCGAGAGCAACTCCCACATTACTTAAACCAATTAGGTTAAGTTCGCGGTGTGAATAATATTTTATGCCTGAATTAGAAGAAAAGCTTTCGTTTTGTGTCTTATTTTTCTTCAGTATCGCTTTTACATACTCTTCTTCTGATTTTTTAGAGGGAATATAAGTCTCAACATTCCCCATGAGAGTAGATACTGTAATTGGGTTGAATGTATATCCGTTATATTCTTTAATATCGAATTTATCATCAAGTTTCGAATCAACAAGATTACCTACAAATATCTTATTTTTCATAGTAGGTGTAATAAATTGCTCATAGACTTTGAAACTGTAAGTGCGCTCAATATTATTTTCATCTAATTTGTATTGCACATCTTCGAATGTCCCGAGTTGCAGAGATCTCCATTGTAGAAGTTCATTTCGAGAAGCTCCTCTTTGTTTTACCTGTAACAAAATCTTTTCTGTTCCACTTTCAATTATTAGAGATGCAGTTCTTTCATCAAGCGAAAGGTTAGAATCCACTTCTAGATTAAGGTCTGTTGAGGTTTCCCCTTCGGTTTTATCTAAAGATAACCAGTTTGGACAACCTGTTATCGACCATTTTTGCTCAGCTGTAAGTCTTATTGTTTGGTTACTTTTATTGATGCCGAATGTTTCGAGGTTATTCGATATACTTAATAAGTTCCCGCTTGGAGTATCATTATCATCTTTGCTGCATGCTGAAAATAATAACGCCAATAATGAAAGTAGAATAAAGTGTAGCCTGTTCATATAATGTGTATAAATGTGTTTGTATTCCACAAAGGTAGAAAATGTATAAAGCGGAGAAAATAAATAGCCTATTTAATTTCTCGGAAAATTCTAAGTAGCTCAACAATACAATACAATACAATACAATACAATCGTAATTACACAAAATGAAACACGAACGGCTTAATAATCACTATTTATTAAGCCGTTTATGTCAGTTATAATGAATAAAAAATATTATTTAAACAGTAACGGCGCAAATTCAGTAAGATATACCCTCCAGTTTCGCCAGATATGTCCGCCATCCGATTCCACATAGGTATACTTGTAACCTGCTTTATCTAATAACTCTCGGTATTCGGCATTTGCTTTATACAGAAAATCGTCTTTGCCGATGGCGATCCAGTATAGTTTAGGATTCTTTTCGAATTGGACTTTCAATTTAGCGTCAATGTTTTCATAAACAGAAGACTGCACTTTATTTGTAGGGAGTATTGCTGCAGAGAATAATCCTACATAATCGAACATATCGGGATATTGCTTGGAAATATGTAGTGAGTGGAAACCGCCCATCGACAATCCGGCAATGGCACGACCTTGTTTTGATTTTACAGTACGGTAATTAGAATCTATAAATTTGACTATATCAGGGAAACTTTCTTCCATCGTGCCGTCCATTGTATGAGGTAGATTAAATGTAGGCTTATAGAAACCCAATGACGATTCGCCCGGAGCGGCTTCCTGTACTACATTGCCGTTTGGCATCACCACGATCATCGGCTTTGCCTTTCCCTGAGCGATCAGGTTATCCATTATCTGAATAGTGCGCCCCAGAGTGTTCCAAGCCTCTTCATCGCCTCCCATTCCATGCAGAAGATACAGAACCGGATATTCGAGATTTGATGTTTCGTATCCGGCAGGAGTATAAATGGTTATCCGCCTGTCTTTCTTTAATGTCGGGCTGTTGTACCAACGTTTCGAAACTGTTCCGTGAGCTACATTATTCACTTTATAATAGTCTGCCTGACCTCCGCCAACCAAAAAAATATTAGTTAGAGAAGCCACGTCACGTACTAAATACATATTATTAGGGTCGGAGGTCTTGATGCCGTCAATAATAAAAGAATAGGAGTAAAGCTCCGATGGCAAAGGCTGCTCCGTAGTATATTCCCATATACCGTTGGCTCCTTCTTTAAAATCGGCAGGCAATGGAGCGTCCACCTCACCGAAAGGCGTACTTTGTTTTCCTACTGGCAAAAAGTCGCCTGTCAGCTGTATTTTTGCTTTCTGTGGATTTAAAACTCTGAATGTAACCCGGTTGTCTGGTAGTACTTCTGGAGAAACGATATCCTGAGCACCCCATAAAGCCTCTTGTCCGTATACCAATGCCGACTGCATAAGTACGGCAATAACTAAAAACGATAATTTCCTTTTCATAAAAATGCAGATATTTACATTTAAGGTCTCAGACCTTTTTATTTGTTTTGTAAGTGTAATATTAACAGATAGTTATTCTTAACCAATTCATTGTTTAGCTGCCTTCTGTTGCTTAGTCTCTGAAACAATCGAAAAACGATTATAATTATAAGGAAAATATTCGAAAGAAAAGAGTCCGGAAGAAGCAAAATTGAGAGAGCCTCTTGATAATCTTGTTTTTTTTATAACTTTACAACTTATCAGTAAAAAACGCTGGAATATATAATTAACAGAACGTAATAATTCAGATATGCCCGTTACACTACCGGATAATTTGCCTGCAATAGAAATCCTAAAGAAAGAAAATATCTTCGTGATGTCGCAACTTAGAGCCAAAGAACAAGATATTAGACCTCTTAAGGTATTAATATTGAATTTGATGCCTATAAAAATCGCAGCAGAAACCGATTTGGTACGCTTGCTGTCCAATACACCTTTGCAAATAGAGATTGATTTTCTTCGTTTGTCGACACATCAGTCCAAAAATACTCCAATTGAGCATATGGATGCTTTCTATAAGGAGTTTGATGAAGTAAAAAGCAGTAATTACGATGGTTTGATAGTTACAGGTGCACCCGTGGAGATGATGGAATACGAAGAGGTTAGTTATTGGAACGAAGTTTCATCTGTTTTCGATTGGGCAAAACACCACGTAACATCTACATTTTATATCTGTTGGGCGGCTCAGGCTGCGCTTTACCGCTTTTATGGTATTCCGAAGTATCCTATGCACGAAAAAATGTTCGGTGTATTCAAACATACAATAAATGACCGCAGTTTTCCTTTGTTTCGGGGTTTTGATGATGAGTTCTATGCTCCGCACAGCCGTCATACCGAAGTAAGGAGGGAAGATATAGAAAAGCATAAAGACCTGAAAATATTATCGGAATCCGACGAAGCGGGTATATATATAGTTGTCGGCAGGGGAGGGCGAGAGTTTTATGTAACAGGTCACTCCGAATATTCACTATACACATTGCATAACGAATACTCAAGAGATAAGGATAAAGGAATGGATATTGATATCCCGAAACATTATTACAGGCAGGACGATCCGGGTCAAAAACCGATCTCTCGCTGGACAGGTCATGGAAACCTTTTGTTTAATAACTGGATGAACTATTACTTGTATCAGGAAACGCCTTACGATGTAGATCAGATAGAAAAACTAGGAAATATATCATTACCATCGGAAACAGCTTTGTAACAACTGTTTCCGTTCATTCTCCATATCATTACTTTAATCGATAGACAACTTCAGCGTTGTGCCGTCTACATAAATTCCCTGAGATTCGGTAATCTTCATTTTGGCATTTTCCGCTAAACTGAATGTGTCTCCATTATTAAATATCACATCCTTACCGATAGTATAAGATGCTATATTCAGAACCAGGGTATAAAGGCTGTCTGCATCCAAAGGAGTACCGATAATTTCAAATTCGGGTTTTCCAAAACTTTTCATACCGTAAGTATAAGCATTGATACCTTCATCGGTCTTGCGCAATCCTATATATACCCATGCAGGTACAGGTATGCGTCCGTTTTGGAGATCCTCGATACAAGCCAGATAAAAATCACGTTGAAGCAGTAATGTTTCCTGCCCCTGATATATGGCTATACAATCGGGAGATGTCATTAATATAGAGCAAAGCATCTTACTTAACAATGTGTGTCTTTCAGTTTCGGATCGATCACTGCTAAGCACTGATACTATGGCATGGTTTGTCTGATGTTTGAGAGTTTCTCTTGCTTCCCTCCACAAATAAGCATAGTCGATAATAGCGTCCAGTTCTTCTTCCGGAACAGGAACAGGCATATTTGCGATAGCCACAGGCTGACCGTCAAGATCAAAAACCGCAGTGGCATTGTCTCCTGATAATTCAGTAACCGACAGTTTCCAGAATGTTTTCAGATGATCGATAACCTTATCGAAGTCATAGCCCCGATTATTGATAAACACAGGCATAGCCAGAAGTATAGGATGTTCTGCCTGACTGATATTACCCGGTTTAGGTATCGGTTGGTCGGTTTTGTTTTTTATAATCTTCCTGAAAAAATCAAATAGTCCCATTTTATAATTATATTTTAAGGTCTCAGACCTATTTACCTCGCCTTCGCTTCGGCGATTGTTAATATTAAATGTGTAAGTGTGAATAAAACAGAAAGTTATTCCTTTAATCGTATACTAGATACTTTCTGTTGCTTAGAGTCTGTTTTTTATAAACTCCATTCATCTACATTGTTTGCGATATCTTGTATATCATTGATCAATTTGCATGTGTGGTATCCGTCAGCCGCTGCATGATTGACAAAGACAGCTAAAGGTAGTAAAATTTTGCCATTCTGTTCGAAGTATTTTCCAAATCGAATAAAAGGGAAGAGTAACGAAGATTCAGTAAATGTATCTTGGGCAAATCCATCGAAACTAAGCCATGGTAATGACGACAGCAGACAAAAATTGGCTGGCTGATCGGGGCGTGCTTTTATTTCCTTTACGTCTTTATACGTCTCCATATCGGTGCATACATTCGAATAAAATACCCGGAAATTCTCGTTATACTCACTCCATATATCCGAAAATGTTTTATCGTCGTCATGGAAGATTGTATATGCCGGATTTACATAGTTCCAAAAGCCAAGTGTACCTTCGGCATTGAATGACATACGGAACTCAACATTCTGATTAACTGCCTTTGTTATAATGTACAGCATCGCCGGATAAAATTTGAACCCTTTGGATTGCTTGGCTTCGATCAGCTGTGTGATGTCGATGTTTTTACTGAGATTGTATCTTGTTTTTATTTTGTTATAAAAATAATCGAAATATTTTTTTCTTGCCCAGTTTTCGTGGTCTATAGGTGTGAATATAGCTTTCATTCGGTATTTGTTTTTTTTTAAGGTACAAACCTTATTTTTCATCAAAACAGTTCAAAATGAGTCATTGTTTGTGTAAAAATGCTGTTTTAACTAAATTTTTGACTGTTTTCAAAATATTTTTTCTCTTTTTTGTGTTAAACGTATATAGACCGGATCGAACAGGTTATCTCCGGAGAATAGAATATTGGGACTAAATGCTGCATCAGACTTATTACCGTAATAGATGTATGCGCACTCTGGGATTGTTCTTATCAATAAAATTTATATTAATTGGTACGATTTTTGAAGATTATCCAAATATAAGAAATCACCTAATGAATATTGAGCCATGGATAAATTTGATAAAATATTAAGTCAATTGAGGGATTCATCAGGTGAGATGAAGTCAAACATGCACATGTTGAATGAGATAGTGCCGGTGGAAGAACAAATGAAATATTTTCAATATTCGAAGTATATCCAATCTCAGGATGCAAATATGCAGCCCGACCGCAATTACATGATAGGTCGATTATTCTCACCCGGAATAAATATCGAAGACAAAAGGTATTATCTTTCAGCATTGGCTGCTATAGCTGATGTTGCGGCATACCGAGCAATAGAAACATATCACAGCAGTCCGCTCGAGTCAGAATTATCTAATTGGTCGGCTCTGGCTTTGGCAGAAAGTAAAATTCTATTGGATGCCGATTTGTCAGGCGAAAAGCAATTTTTTGTTTCCACCGGTTTAGGAGGTAAAAATGGAAAACTGCGTTATTTTTCGGTTATAGCATCTAATGATCGATCTGATTTTACGGAGTTTCAAAAAGAAACAATCCGCAAAGAATTGGAGTTTGCTTATGAAAGCGGAGAAATAGAAATAGAGAGCATCGATTTCAAGAGTAATTATGTGAAAATGTTCTTGCTATGTGGGCTTAAATACGACCCCAGAGTCTGCACAGAACAGGCAATTAAAGAATGTAACGAGATGGGGCATTTTGTAGATCAGCGGTTTTTATTGACAAATGTGAAGTTGATAAACGATACTGACATAAAAGATCTGCTCGAACGAAAGAATATAGACAAAGAAAATGAATAATACTCTTATTCGTTTTTCAGGAACAACCGAAAGGAAAAGTCTCAAGGCTTTTCCTTTTGTTTTATAAAAATAAATGATTTATATTTGCCCCTGTAATCAATCTCTTAACTATTAGTTAATGACTATCTGTTTCACACATAGAAACTTCAAATCAGATCTAAATTTTAACAATTTAGGTTTGGCTGTCTTGTGTGAAATATTAGAGAGAGAGAGAGAGAGAGAGAGAGAGAGAGAGAGAGAGACGCATCTAGCGTAATAATCAAACTAAAATTTCTATTGTGTCAAAATGACGGAGTATTTTTTTATACTTCGGCATTCGTTATGTTATTGCCCAATTGGCTCATTTCTACCTTTACTAATTATTTAATTTATACCAATTTCAAAATAAGTTGGCTGGGCAGGCTTTGTCGGGTAGCGTTGTTATATTGTTGTCGTTCAGATTCCCCGCAATACAATGCTCTGCCCCTAAGTCAACTGATACATACATCGGGATGCAGAGAGTGCACCCCGATGTTATTTAAATTTTCAACAGCAAAAGAAACATGTACAAAAGAAACAACTCTAAATAAAAACAACAATGAAAAAGATTATTTTATGGACGTTATGCTTTATCAGCATAGCAACTTTACAAGCTCAAGTCGGGATAAACACAAGTACCCCGAATGCCAGTGCCGCACTGGATATAGAAAGTACAAACAAAGGAATATTGATTCCACGAATGACTACTGTACAAAAAATAGCTATCGCAACTCCCGCCGAAGGCTTGCTTGTATATGATACTACTTTGAAATGTATTGCTCAGAATGCCGGAACAACAACTTCTCCTGTGTGGGTTTGTTTATCGGCAAAAGATGCTCAGAACGGATTTTTCTATATGCCCACCATCGCTGTCGATGCATCTTCCGTGGTAACAGGCAAGACTATTGATCTGTATGATAAGTATAAGACTCAGTTTACCGCACCGAAGAAAAATCCGTCCGCACCTGCGAATATTCCTTATTTTACAAACCGGACAGATCTTTATTATTATATAACCAATTATGACACCGATGTACTTGACAATGTGTCCATCGATAATAACGGTGTAATGACTTATGACATAAAAGCCGAATCGGATTATGATTCATTTATGACTGTTGTATTTGTACTAAAATAAGGTCAATTTCAATCTAGTAAGAAAAAATGAAAAAAATAATAATACTTTCACTATCTGTGCTTTGCTACTTAAATGTAATGGCTCAGAAAGAAACAAGCTGGTGGCATTTCGGATACAAGGCAGGTTTGAACTTTAACTCATTAAATAATGCTACGGCTAGCGATGGTACTGTTGTGCCTAATATGCCCGAAGCAATAGTCGGCCCTTTATCTACATCCGAGGGTTGTTTTACGGTTTCTACATACAATGGAAACTTACTATTTTCGTCAGATGGCTCTACGGTTTATGATAAGAATGGTAATGTAATGAGTAATGGTACAGGTTTGCTAGGTGGTCCGTCCTCCACTCAATCGGGTATTGCAGTTCCTAAACCCGGAAGTACAACAGAATATTATATAATAACTGTACCTCAAGACTATACAGCATATCCGAACGGTATCAGATATTCTATTGTAGATATTTCTAAAAATGCAGGATTGGGAGCCGTTACATCTAAAAATAATGTCATAAAAAGTGGAGCTGTGTATGAAAATATTGCAGCTGTACCCAATTCTAATGGAAAGGATTATTGGTTGATACATCGTACCCTGCAAACATTTTATGTTTGGGCAATCACCGAAACCGGAATATCATCAACTGCGCATCAAACCATAGCAAGTTCTGCGATTGTTTCAAGCGGAACCGTGTATCTCGGAGAGCTTATCGTTTCTTCTGATTATACCAAGCTGGCATCATTTAACTGGGCAGGATGTCAGGTTATATCGGCAGTCTTTAATCCTTCTACCGGACTTATTTCGGGGATACAGACACAAACATTGCCCATACTGACATATTCGGGAACATTTTCTCCGAATAATCAATATATCTATATATCAAGTGGATATAATAACAGTATACAAGTTTATGTAAATACATGGGCAAAACTCAGAGCAGGTACTGCATCTACTTTCTTGGCCTATGGCCCCAGTAATATCAAGCCTGGAATAGATGGACGATTGTATGGAATACGAACCAATAGTGCCGGATCTGCTAATGCTACAAAACACTTATATGTTATAATGAACCCTGATGCAGGAGGCACAACGATGAAATATTTTCCGAATTATCTGAAAAATAGTGCATATCTGGGTTTACCGACTTTTGCCGCCGGATTTATTCGTATTATACCTAAAGAACAACCCTTTGCCTGTACATCGCATAACAGGACTTACAGTGTAGAGGTCGATCTGTCCGGAGGTAATGCTCCTGATAAACTTGAATGGTATTTCGGCGATGGTTCAGCCAAAATAACACAAACAGTTAATGCTTCCCAAAGTAAATATTCGCAGGTGTATTCGTACAATAATGCCGGCATATATACCATCGAAATAACACCGTACAAAGCTGATGGAACTAAACTTACCGCTATCACCATGACAGCCAATATAGTTAACTGTACTCTCAAAACCAACCGTATGACCCGTTCAGATCTGCTAAATTCAAAACAACAATGAAACATTCAATTACATTTATATTGCTGCTTATGGCGATTATGAAGCTATCAGCACAGATCGGAATAAATACCGATACACCGCATGCTTCAGCTGTACTCGAAATAGATACATACAATAATGATAAAGGTTTACTTATCCCACGTATAACTAATGCTCAGAAGTTAGCTATATCGAGTCCTGCACCGAGCCTGATAGTCTATGATACTGACTTGAAATGTATATCGCAATACAAAGATACTCGATCTAACCCCGGTACATATGCCTGGACATGTCTTACATTATATAATCGACACTTTTTTTATATGCCATCAGTAAATATCCCGACATCAGATGGATCAGGCAATTTATTGACAGGAGTGCAGACCCTTGATTTATACAGTATATATAATACCGGATTTTCGGCTCCAAAGATCAAAAGTGCAGGCGCAAATAATAGTATCCCATTTTTTGCAGTCAATCAACTCAACTATTATGTTACTTACACCGATCCATGCATAACGGTAGCAGCAATAAGCAATACTGGAGTATTGAGTTATACCGTCAACAACCTTCCGAATTACGATGCTTTTATGAATATTGTTTTCACTGTGAGGTAAAACAAAGATAATGTATATAAAAAGACGGATAAATAAGAAAATATTTACCCGTCTTTTTTATGTTTATAAAAATCTTACTTATGACCGGACATATCGTCTCCGTCTGTTTTCTTTAATCGGGCAAATATTCCAGCTGATAATAGTGTAATAACACCTAATATAATAAAAGTGTATTTAAAAGATAGTCCTATATCACCGTCTGTAAGCCACGATGCCGACTCAGTTGAGCGAAGTATCATAGCTCCTACCGATACTCCGAAACTAATCGATAATTGTTGAGTGATAGCCAGCATACTATTACCTCCGCTGGCAACTTCGGGGGTGAGATCAGCCAGCGAAATAGTATTCATTGACGACATTTGGATAGAGTTTATAGCTCCATATACAAACAAAACGGGTATCAATAAGAATATCGGTGTGGATTTATCAGGTAGGGCAAACATTGATATCACAATTGCCAGTATTACTGTATTGGTGATAAGTACTTTTTTGTACCCAAACCGTTTAACTAAAGGTATAACCTGCGATTTTGCGAATATAGTAGTGACTGCCGAAGCCATCATTAAAAGCCCCGATTCGGTAGAACTTCTCAAAAATGCTATCTGCAACATCTGAGGAAGAAGAAAAGGTAAACTGCCAATTCCTAAGCGTGTACAAAGGTTACCTATCAGACCTATCCTTAGTGTTCGTATCTTAAATAAATTGAGATTTATAATCGGGTTGTTTACCCGTTTGGCATATAATATATATAATGTGCCGAACAGGGCTGCCAAAAACAGTATAATACCGAGTGATTTCCAGTTTATATTACCTCCGTCACCGGATTCGAGAGCTAAGGAGAGAGCTATCAATCCACCCGAAAATAAAATAAAGCCTATCAGATCGAAGCGTTTCCCCCCTCTTGTAAAGTTGGGCATAACGTATTGTGTAAATATCAGTCCGGCTATACCAATAGGTATATTTATAAGGAATATCCAATGCCATGATGCCACATCTACAAGCCAGCCTCCAAGTAGTGGACCGAGTAATGGCCCTACCAATCCGGGCATTGTTACAAAGTTTATAACTCCCAGCAATTTATTTTTTGGATAAGCATATATCAAAGCAAGCCTAGATACCGGAACCATCATAGAACCGCCGATAGCTTGTAGAACACGTGATGCAACAAGCTGATTGAATGTGGTCGATATAGCACATGCCAATGAGCCTAATGTGAATAAAAATACAGCAATACTAAAAATGCGTTTAGTCCCGTATTTGTCCGACAACCAACCACTAACCGGTATCAGCAATGCCAGGGTAAGGGCATAACTAACTACTACAGCCTGCATGGATAGTTGAGAGTGATGCAGGTCGATAGCTATGGTCGGCAGTGCTGTATTGAGAATTGTACCATCAAGTGATTGCATAAACATGGCCATTGCGGCAAGCCATGGTAACTTGGGTGAGATATTCAATTCGTTACTTTCTTCTGGTAACATACCTAAAAATCCTATGGTTTCAGACCTTTTTACTACTTACTAAAGCCATAAAAAGATCTGCGGCTTTACATTCTGCACGTTTAAACAATGTAATAGCCTAAAAAGTTTTGGACTGCAAAAATACAGTAAACAGATATGAAAACTGTTATTATTTATATGTAAATATCAATAATTTGTAGCATCTTTGTATTATTTAAGTAATAGTAAGAATTTGAGGTTGCCTGTTTGAGGCACACTATGATATTGCTATCACATTAAGAAAGTCAATAAAAAAGTCTGAGACTTTTAAGGTTGCAGACCTATTTATTACTTTGGCTAATATAAGAGCCTAAGCTTATTATAACTTGAAAGTATTTAATGATATACTTTCATTTGCTTAATTTACAAAAAGGTAATAGATGAAGCGTTATTCTATTTTAAGATATGCGAGTGTTCCTGTGGTTATATCATTTGTGATCTTATATTTATGCTGTTTTATCCCACCGAGGGACATTCCCGAAGTCCAATTCGACTTTTTGATCCCCACCGATAAGATAGTTCATTTCTTAATGTATTTAGGATTATCTGGGGCTACGGCTCTGAATTACATTCATGCAAAACAGGGACATATACATATTGGCAAATTATTATTTTATGCATTTGTCTGCCCCATATTGTACGGTGGTCTGATTGAGATTCTGCAGCAAAATTATTTTCCGCCCCGTTCAGGAGACTGGTTCGATTTTCTTGCAGATACATTAGGTTCATTAGCAGCTTTACCTTTTGCTTTTAAGTATCGTAATTATCTTTTAAATAAGTGATATAAAAATGAAACGGACTATTATAATATTTACTCTTTTAATATCGGTGTTCGGTAGTCTTTTTGCTCAGGAAGAGGCCGACCGCAAATATCTGGTGAAGGTCGGAGATACAGCTCCGGACTTTACAATGACATTACCCGATGGTTCGGTTGTTAAACTTTCGGATCTGAAAGGTAAAGTCGTTATGTTGCAATTCACAGCAAGTTGGTGTGGTGTTTGCCGTAAAGAGATGCCCTTTATAGAGTCTGACATCTGGCAGAAACATAAATCAAACCCTGCGTTTGCTCTTTATGGTATAGACAGAGATGAGCCGGCTGAAACAGTTTTGGCCTTTGCAAAAAAGACAGGAGTAACTTATCCGATCGGACTAGATCCCAAAGCCGGTATCTTTGAATTATATGCCGAAAAAGACGCAGGCATAACACGTAATGTTATAATCGGTAAAGATGGAAAAATAGTTATGTTAACAAGACTATATGATCCGGAGGAATTTTCGCAAATGGTAAAAGTCCTTGATAATTTGTTACAAGAATAAGCACTCGCAAACGAATGGGTATTGTTATTATAAAATATAATGCAGGGAATATATTTTCGGTAGACTCTGCAATGAAACGTTTAGGGGTTGATGCTGTTGTGTCGGATGACAAAGAACTCATAGCTAAAGCCGACAAAGTAATATTTCCGGGAGTAGGAGAGGCCAGTACTACTATGGATTACCTTCGCAAAAACCAACTGGATACTCTTATACGGAGTCTGAAACAGCCGGTATTGGGTATCTGTCTCGGTATGCAGTTGATGTGCTCTCATTCGGAAGAAGGAGATGCCCGCTGTCTGAATATATTTGATACGGATGTAAAACGTTTCATATCCGAGAGACACGAGGATAAAATCCCTCACATGGGCTGGAACACAATCAAAGATGTAAAAACACCTTTATTTGATATTTCCCTCGAAGATCAGTATGTTTACTTTGTACATAGCTTTTATGTACCCGTTAATACTTATACGACCGCTACTACCGACTATATACAGCCATTCAGTGCGGCACTTCATAAAGACAATTTTTATGCTACACAGTTTCACCCCGAAAAGAGCGGAAGTGTTGGCGAACAAATATTAACTAATTTCCTAAAGTTATGATAGAAATAATTCCGGCTATCGATATTATCGATGGTAAATGCGTGCGTTTGTCGCAAGGCGACTACAATACTAAAACCATTTACAACGAGAATCCTTTGGAAGTTGCAAAACAATTCGAGGATGCCGGTATTCATAGAGTACACCTGGTAGACCTTGATGGAGCCAAAGCCAAACATGTAATTAACCATAAGGTATTGGAAGATATTGCTACGCATACATCTCTGGTTATTGATTTTGGTGGTGGTATTCAAAGTGATAAAGATATCGATATAGCATTCGAAGCCGGAGCTGCAATGGTTACGGGGGGAAGTGTTGCTGCTAAGAACCGCAAACTATTTGTGTCGTGGGTAGAAAAATACGGAGGTGACAGAATTATATTAGGAGCTGACAGCAAAAATCATCAAATAGCTGTGTCGGGATGGCAGGAAGCCACAAGCCTTGCTGTTGTTCCTTATATTGCCAATTACATCCAATATGGTGTAAAGAAAGTAGTATGTACCGACATTTCTAAGGATGGAATGCTTGCAGGGCCTGCTGTTGATTTATACAAACAGATACTTAATCAGATACCCGAAGTATACTTGATTGCCAGTGGGGGAGTGTCTTGCAAAGAAGATATATTGCACCTCGAAGCTGCAGGTGTACCTGCTATTATTATGGGTAAAGCCATTTATGAAAATAAAATCAGCCTGAAAGATCTGGTTGAGATACAAAACAGAAAATAAGAATGATTATCCGGTGCGGAAATTTTGTCTTGAATAATATTTCTGCATCGGCATAAACAATACAATATGCTTGCTAAAAGAATTATACCTTGTCTTGATATTAAAGATGGTACTACTGTCAAAGGCATTAATTTTGTGAACCTAAGAGATGCGGGTGATCCTGTGGAGCTGGCTGTCAAATATAGCAATGAAGGTGCTGACGAACTGGTTTTTCTGGATATAACAGCAACTCACGAAGGAAGGAAAACCTTCACTGATCTGGTGAAGCGAATTGCACTGAATATCAGTATACCATTTACCGTCGGCGGAGGTATAAACGAATTGACAGATGTTGACCGCCTGTTAAGTGCAGGAGCGGATAAAGTGTCGGTCAATTCAACAGCGTTACGTAATCCTCAAATCATAGATCAGATTGCAGGTAATTTTGGTTCGCAGGTGTGTGTATGTGCTATAGATGCCCGTTTTGATGCAGGCAAATGGATGTGCTACACAAGCGGAGGACGCAATATTACGGACAAAGAACTGTTTCTGTGGGCTAAAGAAGTTGAAGACAGGGGAGCGGGCGAAATTCTTTTCACCAGCATGAATCATGACGGAGTAAAGCAGGGATATGCCAATGAAGCTTTATGCAAATTATCCGAATCATTAAATATTCCGATAATAGCATCAGGTGGAGCAGGCAATATGGAGCATTTTAAAGATGTTTTTATTGACGGAAAAGCCGATGCGGCTCTGGCTGCCAGCGTATTTCATTTCGGAGAAATTGCAATTAAAGATTTAAAACAGTATCTTCGTACGGAAGGTATTAATGTAAGATAAAACGGCAGTTGTGATCTTTTTGTGCCTTTTATTGTTAGATAAGAGAGATATAGAACACAAAGGTTGAGTACCTAAAATATACAAACCAGATGAATTTGGATTTTGATAAAGTAGATGGTTTAATTCCTGCCATCATACAAGATAACGAAACAAATAAGGTGTTGATGCTTGGTTATATGAATCAGGAAGCATTAACTAAAACTCAGGAAACAGGAAAGGTGACTTTCTTTAGCCGTACCAAACAACGTCTGTGGACGAAAGGTGAGGAGAGCGGTAATTTTCTTCATGTTATAAGCATACAGGAAGATTGTGATAAAGACACCCTGCTTATCAAGGTCAACCCAGTAGGGCCTGTTTGCCATACCGGAGATGACACTTGCTTTAAAGAAGAAAATAAAGAAGACATCATGTTCTTCAAATACTTACAGCATTTCATCGAAAAGCGTCATCAGGAAATGCCTGAGGGATCATATACCACATCACTGTTTCAATCGGGAGTAAACCGTATGGCACAGAAGGTCGGGGAAGAAGCTATCGAATCGGTGATAGAGGCATGTAACGGAACAGACGAACGCCTGATTTACGAATCGGCGGATATGCTATATCATTTAATAGTACTGCTTACCTCAAAAGGTTTGAGTATTGAAGATTTATCAAGAGAGCTTCAAAAGAGACATAAAAAATAAAGCCGATGAGCAGTGTTATCGTTGATTACAAAGGAGTAGGAATTAGCCGTGACGGCAATCCTATATTGCAAGATCTGAATGTTCAGATTTCAGGAGGAGACTTTGTATATCTGATTGGAAAAGTAGGATCAGGAAAAAGTACTTTTCTGAAAAGCTTGTATCATGAAGTTCCTATTAATAGTGGAGACGGATATATCCTTGACTATTGTCTGAATACAATGAAACGAAAAGAAATACCTTTTCTCAGAAGGAAAATAGGTATTGTATTTCAGGATTTTCAACTATTGATAGACCGATCGGCAGAGAAAAATCTCGAATTTGTACTTAAAGCAACAGGCTGGGACAGTCAGGATGCCATTGATAACAGGATACGTGAAGTATTGACTCAGGTAGGCATGCAAAACAAAGGCTACAAAATGCCCCATGAGTTATCAGGAGGTGAACAGCAACGTATTGTAATAGCACGGGCACTACTGAACTCTCCCGATCTTATACTAGCCGATGAGCCTACCGGTAATTTGGATCCGGAGACAGGTACACAAATAGTAAAGTTATTGCACGAGATTTCACAGAAAGGAACTACTGTAATTATGTCGACACATAATTATGCTATTGTACAAAAATTTCATGGACGTATAATAAAATGTGATGATGGATCGATGAAAGAAGTAGTTCTTTCAGGATCAATCGGACAGCAGTCTAATTAAATTAACGAAGTGAAGGAAAATATTGAACCTGTTTTCTCTCACTAAATATATGGGAATAATTATAAATGACGAAACTTCGCTTAGTCAATTAGGTCTGTAACCTTAAAATAAAAGAAACGATGATTTTACGTAGAGTTACAATTAATAATAAATCGGATTTGGAATTTGTAGAGAAGCTATATATAGAGAGCTTTCCTGCAAATGAGCGCCGTCCTGTTTTGGAATTACATCATATTATAGAGGATGACAATCGCTTTACTGTTTATCTGCTGGTAAATGAAGACGAGGTAAGAGTTGGATTCATCACTTTATGGGATTTTGAAACTTTTTTGTTCATAGAACATTTTGCTATCAGCCCCGAACAGCGTAACGGCGGCTCGGGAACTAAATCTCTTAAGGCATTATTTACTGAAACGACATTACCATTGGTTGGAGAGATAGAACTTCCCGAATCATCGGATTTTGCCGAAAGAAGATATAATTTTTACAAGAAAAATGGTTTTGATATATGGGATATGGAGTATGCACAACCTCCATATATTGAAGGATTTGACAGTATTCCTATGAAAATGCTGAGTTATCGTGATTTAGGGTTTCCTGCAAATTTCGAAACGGTCAGAGACACCATCTATAAAAATGTTTATAAGAAAGATATATCTAAATAAAATTAAAAAATTATACTGTTTAAGCTAATATTTATAACTTTGCGCAGTATTCTAACTAATAAACACTGAATTATGAAAAAAATTAGCTTATTGTTAATAGCTATGGTTGTAAGCCTTACATGCCTGATGGCTCAGGATGGTGGATCAGCTAAATTTACATCATTAAGTCATGATTTCGGGAAAGTTGCGGAAGAAGTTGGTTCGGTAACCTGCGAATTCCAATTCACAAATACAGGAAAGAAACCATTGATTATACAAGATATAAGAACAAGTTGTGGTTGCACTACACCTTCTTATACAAAAGATCCTGTACTGCCCGGAAAAAAAGGCGTGGTGAAAGTGACTTATTCTACAACCGGACGTATCGGAAGTTTCGACAAGCGTATAACTGTATTTACAAATGAAGCGGATGTAGTTTATACCTTAACTATAAAAGGTGAAGTATTGCCCCGTAAATAATTTTCAGAAGATACAATCTCGCAACGAGAGCATTACAAAGGTCTGAGACCTTAAAACATAATTAAAGGCTGAATAAGGTGTTAAACTTTTTCAGTCTTTTTTATTTTTGTCCTATCTTTAAGGTCTGAGACCGATTTTTTTTATACAACAAAATAGAATTTTATTATGGAACATCCCGAAAACGACCACGAATTTCATGCACTGCAGGTGAATGAAGGAACATCAGATAAACCCATGATAAATCCATATATGAAAGACTTCAAGCGTTTTAAGAAGAAAACATATACGGTGAATGAGTACGTTGAAGGAATTCTCAAAGGAAATATCTCTTTGCTGAGTCAGGCTGTGACATTGGTGGAGAGTTCGAAATACGAACATCAGAGTACAGCACAGGAAATAATAGAAAAATGCCTGCCTTATTCCGGAAACTCGTTGCGAGTAGGCTTAACCGGAGTTCCAGGGGCCGGAAAAAGTACCTCGATAGACTCATTCGGAATGTATTTGCTTGAAAATAACCCAAATGATAAATTGGCTGTTTTGGCAATAGACCCATCAAGTGAGGTTTCGAAAGGAAGTATACTTGGTGATAAAACCCGTATGGAAAGGCTGAGTGTAGCAAAAAATGCATTTATACGACCTTCACCATCAGCTGGCTCTCTGGGTGGAGTTGCCCGCAAAACCAGGGAAACCATTATTCTGTGCGAAGCTGCCGGATACAATAAAATTATTATTGAAACAGTTGGAGTCGGACAATCGGAAACCGCTGTACACTCTATGGTCGACTTCTTTCTTCTTATACAGCTCGCAGGAACAGGTGATGAACTGCAGGGTATCAAAAGAGGAATAATGGAGATGGCCGACGGTATTATTATCAACAAAGCAGATGGTGATAATCTGGAGAAAGCAAAACTGGCTCAGGCACATTTTCGCAATGCTCTTCATTTATTTCCACTACCCGAGTCGGGATGGTCTCCAAAAGTTCTGTTATATTCCGGATATTATGGCACCGGCATAAAAGAAATATGGGATATGGTAGACGACTATGTTAACTTTACACATAAAAACGGATACTTCAACCACCGCCGTAACGAACAGTCGAAATATTGGATGTATGAAACAATAAACGAACAATTAAAATCGAAATTTTACAATAACCCCGAAGTTCAGTCCGAACTGAAAAATTGCGAGTATCAGGTTTTAAATTCACAGATCAGTTCGTTTATCGCTGCTAAAAAAGTGTTAAATACCTATTTTAAAGAATAGAAAATATACGATTTATGATAGCTGAATACTTCATACATAACAAATAAAAAATTATATTTGTACGTTTTTTTGGCGAAAACCAATAATTGATACCACATCACAAATTCATTCTTTAAAGATAGGACTATCAGAGGTGCCAAAATTAGATGAAACAGAAACCAGTCATTGTTGAATTATAATATAAAGTTTATCATGGAAAAACCATATGCAATTGGTATTGATATCGGTGGTACTAATACAGTCTTTGGTGTAGTGGATAAGAGAGGGCACATAATAGCTCAGGGTTCTATCAAAACAGCCGCACACAAAGAAATAAATGAATACGTAACCAACTTGTCTTCTGCTTTGCAAGAAGTTATAGATCAGGTTGGAGGTGCAGATAATATAAAAGGAATCGGGGTAGGAGCTCCTAACGGAAACTTTTTTACAGGTTGTATCGAATTTGCTCCAAACCTGCCTTGGAAAGGTCTAATTCCTTTAGCTCAGATGTTATCTGACCGTATAAAAGTACCAGTATCACTGACAAACGATGCTAATGCAGCTGCTATCGGTGAGATGACATACGGTGCAGCACGTGGAATGAAAGACTTTATTGTCATAACTCTGGGAACAGGTGTTGGTAGCGGTATTGTTGTAAACGGTCAATTGGTATATGGTCATGACGGTTTTGCCGGCGAACTAGGACATACTACAATACGACGTACTAACGGTCGTTTATGTGGTTGTGGACGTAAAGGCTGTCTTGAAACATATACTTCAGCTACAGGTGTTGCACGTACCGCAAAAGAGTTTTTGACATCACGCAAAGACGAAAGTATACTTCGCAATGTCAATATAGATGAAATAACATCAAAAGATGTAGCCGAAGCTGCTCAACAAGGTGATACCTTAGCGAAAGAAATTTTTGAATACACAGGCCAGATATTAGGAGAAGCGTTTGCTGACTTCGTAGCATTTTCAAGCCCCGAAGCTATAATTTTGTTTGGAGGTTTAACTAAAGCCGGAAGTTTGATTTTTAACCCGGTAAAACGCCATATGGAAGAAAGTATGCTGCCTATATTCAGAAACAAAGTAAAGTTATTAATGTCTGAACTGAAAGAAAGTGATGCTGCTGTATTAGGAGCAAGTGCACTAGGTTGGGAAGTTAAAGAATTTTAATAAAAATATCATATTAAACAGCTCTTATAGCAGGTCTTGCTATAAGAGCTGTTTTTTTTCATAAACAAGTATAAAATAGAGAAAATTATTTTGTTAGGGAATCTTACTATCTAAATAGATTTTATACCTTTGTTAGCCATTAAAGTTATACAATTCATTATGTCTTCTTCGAAAAAAATTAAAACTGCATTAATCTCTGTCTTCCATAAAGATGGGTTGGACGAAATCCTGAAAAAATTGAATACGCTAGGTGTACAATTTATATCAACTGGGGGAACCCGTGATTTTATCAAATCGTTAGGATTTGAATGTACTCCGGTGGAAGAATTAACCGAATATCCTTCCATTTTTGGAGGACGTGTAAAAACCCTTCACCCGAAAATATTCGGAGGAATTCTGAACAGGAGAGATCTGCAGGAAGATGTAAAACAAAAGAAAGCGTATAACATTATTGATATAGATTTGGTAATTGTTGACCTTTATCCGTTTGAAGAAACTGTAGCATCAGGAGCATCGGAAGAAGATATTATCGAAAAGATTGATATAGGCGGTATTTCTTTGATAAGGGCTGCAGCTAAAAATTACAATGATGTTATAATTGTTCCATCTAAAAAACAATATACAGCTCTGGCTGATTTGTTGAACGAAAAAGAAGGACAGTCAGACTTGCAAGACCGCAAATGGTTTGCAAAAGAGGCATTCGCCGTATCTTCAGGATACGATTCGGCTATTTTCAGTTATATGGATAAAGAAGAAGATTCGGCATTCCGTAAAGCAGAAGATAACTTAAAGACATTGCGTTACGGTGAAAATCCACATCAGAAAGGTGCTTTTTATGGAGACTTCGATGCACTGTTTGAGCAATTGCATGGTCGCGAAATATCATACAATAATTTGTTGGATGTAGATGCAGCTGTTTCTCTGATAAGTGAATTTGAAGATACAACATTGGCTATTCTAAAACACAATAATGCTTGCGGAATCGCATCCCGAAGCTCTGTGTTAGAAGCATGGAAAGCAGCTTTGTCTGCTGATCCGGTTTCGGCATTCGGAGGTATTATTGTCACTAACAGGAAAGTTGATAGAGCTGCAGCAGAAGAGATAAATACAATCTTTTTCGAAATAATTATCGCACCTGCATATGATGCGGATGCATTAGATATTTTGGAACAAAAGAAAAATCGTATTATCTTGGTGCAGAAGAAAGAGTTATCCGGAACAAAACAATTCCGTTCGTTACTGAATGGAGTGTTGGTTCAGGATAAGGATCTAAGTATTCAAACTGAAGTTGATCTGAAATTGATAACAAACCGTCAATTACAAGGTACTGAGCTTGCTGATTTGTTGTTTGCTAATAAACTGGTAAAGCATACAAAATCAAATGCTATAATATTAGTAAAAGACAATCAGTTGCTCGCTGGAGGTACCGGACAAACATCGAGAGTCGATGCCTTGAGGCAAGCAATTGAAAAAGCTCACTCATTCGGATTTGACCTGCAAGGTGCGGTTATGGCATCCGATGCATTCTTTCCGTTTCCCGATTGTGTGGAAATAGCAGGAAACGAAGGTGTCACAGCTGTAATTCAACCGGGAGGGTCTATTAAAGACGATTTATCTGTCGAATATTGTAATGAACATGACATTTCGATGGTGATGACAGGTATTCGTCATTTCAAACACTGATTATTTAATGCTTTAAAAGAAAAAAATAAACATGGGATTGTTTTCCTTTACTCAAGAAATAGCGATGGACCTTGGTACTGCCAACACCATCATTATAAAAGACGGAAAAATAGTTGTTGACGAACCGTCTGTTGTTGCTCTCGAACGTAAAACCGATAAGGTGATAGCGGTCGGAGATAAAGCCCGCCAGATGCATGGTAAGACTCACGAAAATATACGTACAATACGGCCATTGAGAGATGGTGTGATTGCCGATTTTACAGCAGCCGAGCATATGATCAGAGGTATGATCAAAATGATCAACAATAAAAACAGGTTATTCTCCCCATCTTTACGGATCGTTGTATGTATCCCATCGGGAAGTACCGAAGTTGAGATTCGTGCAATTCGTGACTCTGCAGAACATGCCGGAGGACGTGACGTTTATATGATATATGAACCGATGGCAGCTGCCCTTGGTATCGGTCTTGACGTTGAAGCTCCCGAAGGAAATATGATTGTTGATATAGGCGGGGGTACAACTGAAATTGCAGTTATCTCACTCGGAGGTATTGTGTCTAATAAATCTATCAAGATTGCAGGAGACGACCTTACTGAGGATATTCAGGAATATATGAGTCGTCAACATAATATCAAAGTAGGAGAACGTACTGCTGAACAAATTAAAATAGCTGTAGGATCGGCTCTAACCGAACTTGCGGAAAATGAAGAGCCTGAAGATTTTATTGTACACGGCCCTAACAGAATGACTTCTCTGCCTATGGATATACCTATCTCATATCAGGAGATGGCACATTGTCTGGATAAGTCTATATCAAAAATGGACTCGGCTATTCTTAGTGCTTTGGAACAGACTCCGCCCGAATTGTATGCCGATATCGTTAAGAACGGTATATATCTGACCGGTGGTGGTGCATTGCTGAGAGGATTGAGCAAGAGGTTCTCCGATAAAATAGGTATTCCTTTTTATGTAGCTGAAGATCCTTTGCATGCTGTTGCAAAAGGCACAGGTATTGCCCTTAATAATATTGAGAAATTCAATTTCTTAATGAGATAATCGGATTAGGATTATACTTATTACATTTATATTTGTGCATTTGAGAGAGTGCAAAGGCTTGATAATTATACATGCGTAACTTAGTCGCCTTCTTGATTAAAAACAGTTCGTGGTTTGTTTTTATATCCCTCGAGGTAGTCTGTTTTTATTTCATATTTAATTATAATTCTTTTCAAAGAAGCATATATCTAAACTCTTCGAACGAAATTGTTGGAAGAGTTTATGATGTTTCCGGACATGTCATATCCTATTTCGGACTAAAAGAAACAAATCAGGATTTATTATCTAAAAATGCAGAGTTGCAGAACCGTGTTTTAGTACTCGAAAGTTATATCCACAAAATGAGTACAGATAGTATTAAGACTAATGCCGTTCTGCAAGATTCATTGCCTCACAAGCACTATGATTATATTATAGGGAGGGTTATAAACAATAGTATCTCTCAGGTAAAAAATTATATAACCATCAACGGGGGGAGTAAGAATGGCTTGCATTCAGATATGGGAGTTATATCACAGCAGGGTATAGTTGGTATTGTGCGGACAGTATCTGATAATTACTCTCTGATACAGCCAATTATCAATCCTAAGACAGCATTGAGTTGTAAAGTTAAAGGATCGAATATTCCCGGGACTCTTACATGGGACGCTCAGGATTACAGATATGCCAGCCTCGAAGGTTTTCCCCGATTCGAAAAATTTGAGGTCGGAGATACAATTATCACTAGTGGATACTCAGGTATTTTTCCCGAAGGTATAATGGTTGGCGTTGTAGAAAGTTCAAAGGGGCAGAGCGATGATAATTTCTTGGTATTGAAAGTACGGTTATCTACAGATTTTAGCTCTTTGAAAGATGTGCTGATCATAAAGAATGAAAACAGAGACGAACTCTCCAAACTTGAAAAAGAAATAACAGAAAATGACAAGTAATTGGTTGAAGCAACTCATATTGTTCGTTATGCTGATACTGATACAGGTATTGGTGCTTAACCATATATCTTTTATGGGATATGCAACACCTCTTCTATATATTTATTTTATACTGAAGATGCCATTGGGCACAAACCGTAACTTACTCATATTTTTAGGGTTCTTATTAGGTATTTGTATTGATGTTTTTTGTAATACATTAGGAGTGAATGCCGCAGCATCAGTATTGCTTGCATTTGTATGTTTGCCAATACAACGGTTATTTTTCGAAAGGGAAGACTTTGAAAATTTTGTCCCCAGTTTGGATAATCTGGGTTTTGCCTTTATGAAGTATGCCTTTGTAGGAGTTTTTATACATCATGCAATATTGATATCACTTAATAGCTTCTCATATTTTAACCCTGCAATTATTGTACTACGCATATTGTCAAGTACAGTATTTACAACTATACTCATCTACGCTATTGAAGGTTTTTCGGTAAAGAGAAGAAAACATGAGTAAGCAAGACAATCAATTAAGTTCAGAAAAAAGATTTTATACAATTTCTGCCATAGTTATTATAATTGTGGTTGCCTTGATATGTCAGTTATTCAATCTTCAAATAGTAAAACACGAATATAAAGATTCGGCAGACAGTAATGCCTTCTTTAAAAAAACTTTATATCCTGCCAGAGGTACTATTTCTGACAGGCACGACAAGCTGTTGGTATATAATCAACCGATGTATGATATCGTTTATATTCCCAGAGAAGTGGCACCTTTCGACACTGTTGATTTTTGCAATATATTGGGACTGACTAAAGAACAATTATTGAAAAAGTTTGATGATGTGAAAGACCGTCGTCTCAATCCAGGGTACTCTTCGTACACAATGCAGACATTCATGACGCAGCTGAATGTACGTGAATATGGTTTGTTTCAGGAAAAATTATACAAGTTTCCCGGATTCTATATCCAAAATAGGGCTTTACGTCAATATAATTATGTGAATGCGGCTCATGTACTAGGATATGTAGCTGAAGTGGGAAGATCGACACTTGAAGAAGATCCTTATTATGCTCGTGGTGATTATGCAGGTAAATCGGGTCTTGAAAATTCATATGAAAATATACTCCGAGGAGAAAAAGGTGTTGAAATTTTACTTCGTGATGCACATGGTAGAATCAAAGGTAAATACGAAGACGGAATGCACGATAAAGCTCCCGTATCAGGTAAAAACCTGCAACTTTCTATAGATATTGATTTGCAGGCTTATGGTGAATACCTGATGCAGAACAAAATAGGTGCTATTGTGATGATAGAACCGGAGACCGGAGAAATCTTATGCCTTGTAACTGCCCCGACGTACAATCCATCCACATTATTAGGACGTGATTTCAGTGCGAATTATAAACTATTAGAGCAAAATACATCAAAACCTCTATTCAATAGGGCAATACAAGGTACATATCCTCCGGGATCAACATTTAAAACGACTCAGGGATTGACTTTTTTGCAAGAAGGTATCATAACCCCCGAAACGATGTACTCGTGCGCTCATGGCTATCCTCCGGGAGGAGGACGTCCCAAATGCCACGGACATGCATCTCCTTTGGCTTTGGCTCCGGCTATAGCAACATCTTGTAACTCTTATTTTTGCTATGGATTGAATGCAATGTTGAGCAACCGTAAAAAATATGCAAATATCAGTGAGGCTTTCGATACATGGAAAGATTATCTGGTTTCTATGGGATTTGGGTATAAATTAGGAGTTGACCTTCCTTCCGAAAAAAGGGGCTTTATTCCTAACAGCCAGTTTTATACAAAAGCATTCAAAACCAACAAGTGGTATGCTCAGAATGTGATTTCGATAGCAATTGGTCAAGGCGAAGTTTTAGCAACACCTTTGCAAGTGGCAAACTTAGGTGCAACTATTGCAAACAGAGGTTATTATATTGCACCTCATATTGTTCGAAAAATTCAAGACCAACCCTTAAAGAAGGAATTTGTTGAAAAAAGATATACCAAGGCATCTACAGATAAATACCTAACCATTGTTGATGGTATGGCAAAAGCTGTAACGGCAGGTACTTGCCGGGGGGCTGCCATACAAGATATTCCTGTAGGAGGGAAGACCGGTACAGCCGAAAACCCTCATGGGCGGGATCACTCTTGGTTCATGGGTTTTGCACCCGTTGATCATCCGAAAGTGGCAATAGCTGTTTTAGTTGAAAATGCAGGATTTGGAGCACGTTTTGCAGTACCCATTGCTAAACTAATGTTGACCAAATATCTCAAAGGACAGATACCTGAATCGGAAAAGTATCTTGAGGAAAATATGGCTAAAGCTGTTGTTCTGCCAAATGTAATTACCAGCTGGCCGACTCGTAAAGCCGAAGTTGCAACCTCGGAAAATATGGGTAGTGAAGAACTTGTTGATTAATAGTCTATAATGTTAAGAAAAGAAGATGATCATATAACCGGTAGTGTAGACTGGATTATTCTGATAATATACCTGCTCCTCATTGTGGCAGGCTGGCTAAGTATATACGGAGCCAGTTATGATTATGAGCATGAAACAAGTCTATTCGATCTTTCGGGACGGGCAGGAAAACAATTGATGTGGATGGGATTTTCTCTCTCAGTCGGCTTTGTTTTACTAAAACTTGAAAGTAGTATATATGATATTTTCGCATATATGATTTATGCCTTTTTTATGCTTTTATTGGCTGTGACTATTGTTGTGGCTCCAGATATAAAAGGATCCAGATCTTGGCTGGTTATTACGGATTCCATCAGGTTGCAACCCGCCGAATTTGCGAAATTTGCGGTGGCTCTTGCTTTAGCAAGATTCCTTAATCGATATAATTTCAGATTATTAACGTTAAAAAACCTTGTTATAATAACTTCAATAGTGGTCTTACCGATGCTTCTTATTGTACTACAAAAAGAAACCGGATCAGCACTTGTTTATGTTGCTTTTGTTTTGGTTCTTTATCGAGAAGGACTACCCGGCATGGTTTTATTTACAGGGTTATGTGCTGTAGTACTATTCATTTTCGGATTAAAATATTCGGATATAGAGATGGGCACATTAACTTTGGGGGAATGTATCGCGGTGCTGTTTGTTGTGATTGTCACAGCAATATTGATTATTAATTTTCGCAAAGATTATAAAACCGCATTTATAATATTGGGAGGAGCAGCCTTACTTGGAGGTATCTCTTATTTAATGGATTTCTTGAATGTTGAAATTGATTGGGGTATTATTGCTATTATAGGTATCTCAGCTCTCATTGTTTATTTGCTGGTTATGGCTGTTAAGGAGTGGAGTAAGACATACCTCTTATTTGCAGTTTTTGCAGTTTTCAGTATGGCGTATGTAAGCTCTATCAATTATGTTTTTACAGATGTATTACAACCTCACCAGCAAATCCGTATTAAAGTATCGCTAGGTATGGAAGACGATCTGATGGGAGCAGGATATAATGTTAACCAATCCAAGATAGCAATAGGATCAGGCGGAGTCATGGGGAAGGGGTTTCTGAATGGAACTCAGACAAAATTAAAATATGTACCTGAGCAAGATACCGATTTTATTTTTTGTACAGTAGGAGAGGAGCAAGGTTTTGTTGGATCAGTATTGGTACTTATCGGATTTTCGGTTCTTATACTCAGGCTTTTCTTTTTGGCGGAACGTCAGAAAAGTACATTCTCAAGAGTGTATGGTTATAGTGTAGCCTCTATATTTTTATTTCATATGACTATCAATGTTGGTATGGTCATCGGATTATTACCTGTAATCGGTATTCCATTGCCATTCTTTAGCTATGGAGGATCTTCTATTTTAGCATTTACTATATTGCTGTTTATTTTCCTGAGGTTGGATATGGCACGGAAAAGACGGTAAATTTGTCCTGTTTCTATTAGCGCAGGACTTTATGTGCAAGAAACCATTTACCTAAAAAATAGTAAGGTAATGAGAGGGATAATTATTTAGCTCCGCCCTTAGGTTCCCGATTTGCTTTATCTGATAGAAATATTTAAGTCTCAATGCCATAACTCTTAAGCTAGGCTTTGAATTTTAACTTTCTCTATAAAATATAAGAATGCTTTCTAGTAAATAGAGAGCATTCTTTGTTTATATTTGCATAACAACACCAATTATAAACAAACAAGACTAAAACTTTTATTTTATGAATCAAACACTAACACTATTTATTGTGCTATTTACTTTTGCATTCTCTCTGTCTTGCAGTGATGATGATGAAAATAGCCTAAGAATTGAACAAAAAGAAAATGATAAATGGGTATCGGCACAATCTCTATCTTGAGATGTGAAAAGCACTCTCGAATTCCGTATCAAAGGAGGTAACGGAACATATAAAGTTGTAGTTACCGATAAAGATGAAAACTCTATGTATAGCGAGATTGCATCTGCTGACACTTACGAACCCGGAGTATACAAGGTGACGCCATACAAAGTAGGGACTACCAGAATCACAATTACTGATGCGGATAATAATTCTTTAAAGGTAAATCTGGAAGTAAAAGAAGGCATTAAAAAAATCTACACAGGAGATGTAGGGGTAGAAATTGACGGCATATCTGATGCCGACAAAACTCTATTACTATCAGAAATGGATAATAATATATTATTTAAGAAACATAATATTATAGTATTAGCCTATATTACAACACAATCAGGAAAAGTTACTATTACTGATTCGAAAGAGAAAGAATTACATACCGGTGAGTTTTCTGAGAATTTGAAGATTTCTGGTAATACGTATGGGGAAATGACATTCAGCGTGGATAATATAACACACACATACATGATCAGTCCCAGTGGAATTTATCCGCCATTAAGAAGTCTGGGGCCTGTTCTCCTGTATTTTACTGAAAATATCATTGATCAATACAAAGAAAAATATCCTGATCTGAAAATTGCCCGTACTATCACAAGTGTCTCTTATCCTCGATAAAAAAGTAATCAGATAAATAAAAAGCAGTGGATGTATTCCACTGCTTTTACTATTTATAATTCAATAGAAAGTCTGCTTGCTTATCTGATGAATAATAATTCTCTGTATTTAGGAAGAGGCCACATTTCATTATCAACAATCAATTCCAATTTGTCTATATGATAACGGATTTCATCCAAATAAGGAGCTACTACATCATGATATTCGATTGCTTTTTCGCGTTCGTTTTCGATGTTGTTAGCTTTTTTACGAGCATCAACCATTTCATGTACTTTAGCATTAATAGCATTTACATGTCCTGAAATTTTATCGATCAAACGAATTTGCTCTGCTCCTTTTTCTTTATAATCTTCGAATACATCTTTTAGTTTCGAGACATTAACAAGAAGGATAGATTGATATGTGATAGATACCGGTATGATATGATTCAATGCGAGGTCACCCAATACACGAGATTCGATTTGAATTTTCTTAGTATAAGTTTCCCATTTCACTTCATTACGGGCATGAAGTTCTACTTCAGACAAGATACCTGCAAAAGTTTTGATACTTTGTTTTGAAGTATAGCTGTCATAAATAACAGGAACACTTGTTTCGCAATCAAGTCCACGTTTAGCAGCTTCGGCCTTCCATTCGTCACTATAACCATTTCCGTTGAAACGGATTGCACGAGATTCTTTAATATATTTCTTAAGTACTTCGTAAAGAGCTTCTTCTTTAGATTTACCAGTTGCAATCAGCCCGTCAACTTCTGCTTTAAAAGTTCTCAGTTGATCAGCTACAGATGCATTTAACGCAGTCAATGCTGATGCACAGTTTGCCGAAGAACCTACTGCTCGGAACTCGAAACGGTTACCGGTGAAAGCAAAAGGAGAAGTACGGTTACGATCTGTATTATCTAACAAGATTTCAGGAATCTGTCCAACACCCAAGCTCACGCCTTTTTTGTCGTCAACTGTAATAGCATCTTTAACAGAGCTGTTCTCGAATTTATCAAGAATATCGCTAACCTGAGTTCCTAAGAATACCGAAATAATTGCAGGAGGTGCTTCATTAGCTCCTAAACGGTGTGCATTTGTCGCTGAAGATATAGATGCTTTAAGCAATCCATTATTTTTAAGTACAGCTGCAAGAATATTCACAACGAAAGTTATGAAACGAAGATTTTCTTCGGTATCCTTACCTGGAGACAATAGATTAATGCCTGTATCGGTAGATAAAGACCAGTTATTGTGTTTTCCTGATCCGTTGATTCCTTTGAATGGTTTTTCGTGAAGAAGTACACGAAATGAATGACGGCGAGCAATTTTCTCCATCAAAGACATAACCAAAAGGTTGTGATCGACAGCCAAATTACATTCTTCATATATAGGTGCTAATTCGAACTGATTAGGAGCAACCTCATTATGACGTGTTTTAACCGGAATACCTAGAGCATAAGATTCATACTCCAATTCTTCCATAAATTTAATAACACGTTGTGGAATAGATCCAAAATAATGATCTTCCAACTGTTGATTCTTAGCACTTTCGTGACTCATCAGAGTACGTCCAGTCAACATTAAGTCGGGGCGTGCAGCATATAAATCTTCATCTACAAGGAAATATTCCTGTTCCCAGCCAAGATTAGAATTTACTTTAGTAACATCTTCGCTTCCAGGAAAATAATGGCATACATCAATCGAAGCCTTACTTACTGCTGCTATTGATTTTAATAAAGGAGTCTTATAGTCTAATGATTCTCCTGTATATGAAATAAATATAGTAGGGATACAAAGAGTGTCCTCTATAATAAATGCTGGTGATGTTGGATCCCAAGCTGAATACCCACGCGCTTCGAATGTATTACGAAGACCTCCAGATGGAAAGCTCGATGCATCCGGTTCTTGTTGTGCAAGAATTTTTCCACTAAATTCTTCGATCATACCACCATTACCGTCATGCTCAACAAAAGCATCATGCTTTTCGGCAGTACCATCGGTCAAAGGATGAAACCAGTGAGTATAGTGAGTTGCTCCATTTTCAAGAGCCCACATACGCATACCGGCAGCAACATGTTCTGCAATACCTCTGTCTATCGGCTCACCTTTATCGATAACCTTGCTCATCACTTTGAATGTCTCTTTTGACAGATACTTAGACATTGCTTTGCGATTGAATACTTTTTCACCGTAGTATTCGGACGTTTTGCCTTGTGGCTTTTCTACCTCTACAGGTTTTCTGTTTGCTGCGGCAGCAACAGCTTTGAAACGTAACTTAGACATAAAAGCTGATTTTTGTTGTGGATATTATAGTTTTATATTCTTTAATCTATTGATAGCTTCTTTGGTATTTTCGAGAGATCCGAAAGCGGTCAATCTTAAATACCCTTCGCCACTTGGGCCAAAACCTACTCCGGGTGTTCCTACTATATTAAGTTCATTAAGGAGGTAATCAAAAAACGCCCAAGATGTCATACCATTAGGTGTTTTCACCCAGATATATGGAGAATTAACTCCACCGTATACTTTCAGACCTTGAGCGGCAAGACCTTCTCTTATTATCTTTGCATTATTCAAATAATATTGGATAGTTTCCTTTACTTGTTTTTTGCCTTCGGGAGAATAACATGCTTCCGCTGCTCTCTGAATGATATATGGTACGCCATTAAACTTAGTTGTGTGACGACGGTTCCATAATTTATTCAATTGAATTTCTTCGCCTTTACTTGTATAGGCGATCAATTCTTTTGGTATAACCGTATAAGCACATCTAGTACCTGTAAATCCTGCTGTTTTAGAAAAACTGCGAAACTCTACAGCGACTTTCTTTGCTCCTTCTATTTCGTAAATACTGTGAGGAACATTATCTTCTGTGATATATGCTTCGTAAGCAGAGTCGAATAGAATAAGAACTTTATTCGCCAAAGCATAATCTACCCAAACTTTTAACTGATCTTTAGTTAAGGTCGTTCCGGTCGGGTTATTCGGATAACATAAGTAAACAATATCAACTTTTGATGTTGGTAATGAAGGCACAAAATTATTTTCTTCGGTACATGGCAGATATACGATCTTATTCCATTTACCATCGGAACCCAAGTCTCCGGCACGTCCTGCCATCACATTAGTATCAACATATACTGGATATACTGGGTCTGTGATTGCAACTACATTATCGGTTCCTAAGATATCTCCAATATTACCGGTGTCACTCTTTGATCCGTCACTTACGAATACTTCATCAGTTTGAATATCCAAACCTCTGGCCTTATAATCATTTTCGACAATTGCATTAACCAGAAAATCATAGCCTTGTTCGGGGCCATATCCTCTGAATGTAGAACTGTCAGACATTTCGTCCACAGCTTTATGCATTGCATCGATACAAGCTTTAGGTAATGGTTTTGTTACATCACCAATACCAAGCCTTATAATATTAGCAGATGGATTTGCTGCTTTAAATTCATTTACTTTTCTTGCAATATCCGAGAATAAGTAGCTTCCCGGTAGTTTGATATAATTTTCGTTTATTAATGCCATATGCTACAGCTAGGTTCTTTTTGTTTATGAAATACTGACTACTTTTATAAGATTATACCTTCGAATACCGTCACAGCATCTCCGGTCATATATACATGATTGTTACTTTCTCTCCACTCAATTTCCAGATCACCACCTAAAAGATGAATTGTAATCTTACGATCTGTATAATTGTTTAATATTGCAGCAACAGTAGCAGCACAGGCTCCTGTTCCACAAGCTAGAGTTTCCCCGGCTCCTCGTTCCCAGACTCTCATGTTAAGAGTTTTACGATCTACAACTTCAATAAATTCTGTATTAGTTCGGCGAGGAAATACGGGATTGTTTTCGAATTTAGGACCCAACACAGGAAGATCAAAATCTTTAATTCTTTCAGTGAAAATCACAGCATGAGGATTCCCCATCGATACACAGTTAATCTGCCATGTCTTACCATCGATAACCAAAGGTTGATTAAGAACTGGATTAGCTTCGATATTTACAGGAATCAAGACCGGATCAAGAATCGGTTCTCCCATATCGACCGTAACTTTTCTTGATCTTTTATCTCCTTCCAATAATGTTATATATTTAACTCCGGCTTTGGTTTCCAGTGTTATTTCTTTTTTATCGGTCAAACCATTGTCATATACATATTTGCCAATACAACGGGTTGCGTTTCCACACATTTCTGATTCTGATCCATCCGAATTGAACATCTGCATTCTGAAATCGCAAGTTTCGGAAGGAAATATCAGCACAAGCCCATCCGAACCTATACCGAAATTACGATTGCTTAATTCTATAGCGAGTTGTGAGGGATTTTCTATGAGGTTTGTCGCACCATCTATATAGATATAGTCGTTACCTGCGCCTTGCATTTTGGTAAACTTAAAATTTCTCATCTTTTATGGATGTTTTTAGAGCTTTTGTTTATTTTACAATACAAATTTGATATAAATTATTCAATCTTGCAAGATTTTTTGTCTAAATCTTATTTTTGATTATCAAAACAAATCATATTGAAAGCAAAAAAGATATTATTGATAATAAATAGTTAGATAATGTTAGAGTTGTTATTTTACATGGATTCTTTTTGTATAACATTGTTTATTAGTTAGTTGTTTTTATTATAGATGATATTAATAAATTGATTTATATCTGTCATCTACAACAAGCAATTTGTAATTAAAAAAAGCAATACAAAGATAATTTGTATTGCTTAATTATTGCATAAAAATGATTATTTATCATACGCTTCTGCATGTACTGATTTTATAGCCCGCCCGGAAGGATCTATTCTGTTTTTGAAAGATTCGTCCCATTCCAAAGCAACAGCACTACTGCATGCTACTGACGGAACAGACGGAACAGTACTTGCTGCTGATGCTGAAGAAAAATGCTCCTCAAACATGGTTCTGTACCAATACTCCTCTTTTGACATCGGGGGATTTATAGGAAATCGCTCGGCAGCACGTTCCATTTGTTTGTCAGAAACCTTTTTCTCTGCCATTTCACGAAGTGAATCTATCCAATTATAACCAACTCCGTCTGAGAACTGTTCTTTTTGTCGCCAGGTAACACTTTCGGGGAGATATCCTTCGAACGCCTGACGCAAGATATGTTTTTCGATTTTGCCATTTCTTCCACACATTTTATCTGCGGGGTTAATTCGCATAGCTATATCCATAAATTCTTTATCCAAAAATGGCACACGCCCTTCAACACCCCATGCCGATAACGTTTTATTAGCTCTCAGGCAATCATATAGATGTAATTTATCTAATTTTCGAACTGTTTCTTCGTGTAATGCTTTTGCATCGGGTGCTTTATGAAAATAAAGGTATCCACCGAAAATCTCATCCGAACCCTCTCCGGACAACACCATTTTGACGCCCATTGACTTTATAAATCGAGCCAAAAGGTACATTGGTGTAGATGCTCTGACTGTTGTCACATCATAAGTTTCTATATGGTATATAACATCACTTAATGCGTCGAGAGCCTCTTCTACCGTAAAATTAATTTCATGATGAACGGTACCGATATGCTCCGCGACTTTTCTTGCAGCAATTAAATCGGGAGCCCCCTTCAGACCAATCGCAAAAGAATGCAACTGAGGCCACCAAGCTTCGGTTTCATTATCATTTTCAACACGGCGAGCCGCAAATTTTTTAGCGACAGCCGATATTATTGAAGAATCCAACCCTCCCGAAAGCAAAACCCCATAAGGTACATCTGACATTAGCTGGCGATGAACCGCATCTTCCAATCCTTTTCGAAGAACATCAATGTCTGTTGAATTATCTTTTACGTTATCGTAAGTCATCCAATCACGCTTATACCATTGCTTTACTTCTCCTTCACGACTATCCAAATAATGACCAGCCGGAAATTCTTTGATGTTAGGACAAAACCCTTCTAAAGCTTTTAATTCACTTGCAACGTATAACTGTCCGGCTTTATCATAACCTATATATAAAGGGATAATCCCCATGTGGTCTCGACCAATAATATACCTGTTGTTCTCAATATCGAATAGAGCAAAAGCAAATATTCCGTTAAGATCTTCAAGCATGTCTATACCTTTATCTTGATACAAAGCTAAAAGAACTTCACAATCAGATTGAGATTGAAATTCGTACTTATCTGCGTATTTAGCCCTAATGCTTCGGTGATTATATATTTCACCATTAACCGCTAGCACAAGCTTCTTATCCTTGCTATATAAAGGTTGTCCTCCTGATGTTATATCTACGATTGATAATCGCTCGTGAGCAAGTACAGCTTTGTCACCACAATATATTCCTGACCAATCCGGTCCTCGATGACGGATTTTTTTTGCCATTTTAAGTACCTGCGAACGCAAGACCTCCAGATCTTGTGTTAATTCAAATGCTCCTACAAATCCACACATATATAATTATATTTTACTTGATTTTTTAGTCGAAATTTTAGCAAATATATATCATTTTATTTTATTTTCATCTAATAATAAATCACATAAATACTAATTAGCTGAAAATTAGAAACAAAAAGTAAAATTTTAGATAAATTGTTATAAAAATCAAAGGTAAAACTGATTTTATGTCAATCAAATCAGTTTTATATGGTAAATATTTTTATCTTTGCGAAAATAACTACCATTTTGATTAACTAGAATTTGATTCGCTTATATTTATTAACTTAGAAGTAATATGCAAGACTTATCATTAGCACAGCAGCATGGATTATATGATTCAAGTTACGAACACGACGCTTGCGGTGTCGGTCTGGTGCTCCATTTGAAAGGAGCAAAATCGCATGCCATTGTTGAAAATGGCTTGCAAGTACTTGAAAATATGACCCATCGGGGAGCAGAAAGTGCAGATAATAAGACCGGTGATGGTGCCGGTATTATGCTGCAAATACCTCATGAGTTTATACTCCTGCAAGGTATTCCTGTCCCTGAGAAAGGACGATATGGTACAGGTCTTATCTTCTTGCCAAAAGACGAACTCGAAGCCGAAATATGTATGGTTGCGGTTTCTGATTTGGTTGAAAAAGAAGGTTTACACCTGTTAGCTGTTAGAGATGTTCCTGTCAATAGTGATATTCTTGGTGAAATTTCGAAATCGAACGAACCTTCAATCAAACAGATTTTCATTACAGGCGAGGGATTATCTCAGGATCAATTAGAATTAAAACTTTATCTGCTTCGTAAGAAAGTAGAAAAGATGATTCTGAATTCTACGCTCAAAGACAAGCGTAACTCATATGTAGTGAGTTTGTCAACAAAGAGGATAATTTACAAAGGGATGTTAACATCTCTTCAGTTAAGACATTATTTTCCTGATTTGTTAAATCCGAACTTTACCAGTGGTATTGCTTTGGTACACTCTCGTTTCAGTACAAATACATTTCCTACGTGGGATTTGGCTCAGCCATTCCGTTTAGTGGGGCATAACGGGGAAATAAATACAATACGCGGCAACCGTCTATGGATGGAAGCCCGCGAAAGTGTAGTTAAGTCAGAAGCCTTAGGCGATGTCAATGATATCTGGCCTATTGTACAATCGGCAATGAGCGATAGCGCATCTTTTGATAATGTATTGGAGTTTTTGGTGATGTCGGGCAAATCTCTGCCTCACGCTCTGGCTATGATGATTCCCGAGTCGTGGAACTTTAAAAATCCGATATCTTCAGATTTAAAGGCATTCTACGAATACCACTCTATATTTATGGAGCCTTGGGATGGTCCTGCCACAATTTTGTTTTCGGATGGTCGTTATGCAGGCGGACTATTAGATCGTAATGGTTTACGTCCAGCTCGTTATCTTATTACTCACAATGATGTAATGGTGGTTGCTTCCGAAACCGGGGTTCTTCCTTTTGAACCTTCCGAAATTAAGGAACGGGGACGTTTGAAACCTGGTAAAATGTTGATGATAGATACCGAAACCGGAACTATACAATACGATACCGAATTAAAAGAAAATCTTGCCAAAGCATATCCGTACAGAGAATGGCTGAACAAAAACAGGATCTCGCTAGATGATATATCTTCGGGTAGAAGCATAAAATATACAGTAGATAATTATGCTCAGCTTTTACAGGCTTTTGGATATTATAAAGAGGACATTGAAAAGCTGATTACACCAATGGCTCGAGATGGAAAGGAACCTGTCGGATCTATGGGAAATGATGCTCCATTAGTTGCATTATCGAATAAAAACTACCGGATTTTCAGTTATTTCCGACAATTATTCGCACAGGTAACAAATCCTCCGATTGACCCAATCCGAGAAGAGTTGGTAATGTCTCTGTCTGGGTATATCGGTTCTCTACATAAAAATATCCTAGAACCATTACCCGAACACTGTAAGATGGTAAGGTTGACACACCCGATTATAACCAATCGAGAGCTGGATTTATTAGTCCACCTTGAATACAAAGGATTTAAGGCCAATATTATCCCTATGCTTTTCGACCCTAAGAAAGGGGCATCTAGTCTTGAAAAAGCAATTGAAGACCTTTGCTTACAGGCTGAAAAAGCTGTGGACAACGGAAGCAATTATATTATTATATCCGACAGAGGTGTCGATGCAAACCATGCTGCTATACCATCATTACTTGCCGTATCTGCCGTTCATCATTATTTGATAGACAGACGGAAGCGTATGCAGATTGATATTGTTGTAGAATCGGCAGAACCTCGTGAAGTAATGCACTTTGCATTATTATTCGGGTATGGTGCAAACGCTGTAAATCCTTACCTGTCATTTGCTATTCTCGAAGATTTAGTAAAAAACGGAACAGTTCAACTGGACTTTCATACAGCAGAGAAAAACTATATCAAGTCTATAGATAAAGGTCTTCTCAAGACTTTGTCAAAGATGGGTATCTCTACTCTGAAAAGTTATTTAGGTGCTCAATTGTTTGAAGCAGTAGGACTTAATTCATCCGTTATCAATAAATACTTTAAGGGTACAACTTCAAAAATTGAAGGTGCTGACCTGAGTGATATTGCTTCAGATACAATCGCAAGTCACAAAGATGCTTATTCTGATAACGATATAGATACCTCGCTTATCAATCTAGGGGTTTACTCTTGGAGAAGAACAGGCGAAGACCATGCCTGGAATCCCGAAACAATAATGAAACTCCAGATGGCAACCCGTCTCGGCAGCTACAAAAAGTTTAAGGAATATACAGATGGAATAGACCAAAAATCAGAAAAGATTTTCCTTCGTGATTTTCTTGATTTCGATCCGGCGAAAAAGCCTGTAGATATATCTGAGGTAGAATCGGCATCGGCTATCACTAAACGATTTGTAACAGGAGCCATGTCATTTGGTTCTATCAGCCGCGAAGCTCACGAGGCTATGGCTGTAGCTATGAATGCCATTGGAGGAAAAAGTAATACCGGCGAAGGGGGGGAATTGGCAGAACGATTTGCAACAAATGCCCGTTCCGCAATCAAACAGGTTGCATCCGGACGTTTTGGTGTAACAACCGAATATCTGGTTAATGCAGATGAAATTCAGATCAAAATAGCTCAGGGTGCAAAACCCGGAGAAGGAGGTCAATTGCCCGGATTTAAAGTTGATAAGATCATAGCACAGACCCGACATTCTATACCGGGTATTTCACTGATATCTCCACCTCCACACCACGATATTTATTCCATTGAGGATTTGGCTCAATTGATATTTGACTTGAAGAATGTCAATCCCAAAGCTATTGTCAGTGTTAAACTCGTTTCTGAAAGTGGAGTAGGGACTATTGCGGCGGGGGTTGCTAAAGCGAAAGCCGATCTGATTCTTATAAGCGGATGCGAAGGCGGAACAGGAGCAAGTCCTTTAAGTTCTATTAAATACGGAGGCTTACCTCTCGAAATTGGGCTTTCGGAAGTACAACAGACACTCGTTTTAAACAATCTTCGAGGACAAATACGCTTACAAACAGACGGACAGTTAAAGACCGGTCATGATATTATCGTTGCTGCCATGTTGGGAGCCGAAGAATTCGGATTCGCTACAAGTGCATTGATTGTATTAGGTTGTATTATGATGCGTAAATGCCACTTAAATACTTGTCCGGTTGGAGTTGCTACTCAGAGTGAAGAATTGAGAAAGAAATTTTTAGGTCGAAGTGAGTATCTAATTAATTATTTCAATTTCTTGGCAGAAGAAGTAAGAGAACATCTTGCTGCTTTGGGATTTACTTCTCTCGATCAAGTTGTAGGACGCTCCGATCTGTTGAAGTTTGTAAAAGACGATTCAACGAGTAAGTTAAGCAAGATCGACTTATCACGTATTATTTATCATCCTGCAGAAGCTAAAGTAAATGCAGTAAAACATACCAAAGAACAGGATCACAAGTTAAGTGAAGTGATAGATGTTGAATTAATAAAAACTTCACGACCTGCGATAGAAAAATGTATGCCTGTTGAACTTTCCCGCCCGATCAAAAATACCGATCGAGCAGTAGGTGCGATGCTTTCCGGCGAAATAGCCAAGAAGTATGGAAATGCAGGTTTACCCGACAATACTATACAGTGCTCATTTAAAGGATCTGCCGGACAAAGTTTTGGAGCATTCCTTTCTCATGGTGTAACTTTCAGGCTTGAAGGAGATGCCAACGACTATGTAGGTAAAGGACTTTCGGGCGGTAGATTAGTAATAATCCCCCCAGCTACAAGCACCTATAAACCCGAAGAAAATATTATTGCCGGAAATACACTATTATATGGTGCCACGGGAGGTGAAGTATATATCAGCGGACAGGTAGGCGAACGCTTTTGCGTTCGTAATAGTGGCGCTACAGCTGTAGTTGAAGGAGCAGGCGATCACTGCTGCGAATATATGACAGGAGGGCGTACCGTTGTTCTTGGACGTACAGGACGCAATTTTGCCGCAGGTATGAGTGGTGGTGTAGCGTATGTTTATAATGTTGATGGAGATTTCGATTTCTTCTGTAATATGGAGATGGTAGAACTTTCGTTAATCGAAGACAGTGCGGATAGCAAAGAACTTCGTCAGCTTATTTCCAATCATTATGAGTTTACCAAAAGTCCTCAGGCTAAGAGAATTCTTGATAATTGGGGAGAAGAGGTGAACCGTTTTATCAAAGTAATGCCTATCGAATACAAAAAGGTATTACAGGAAGAAAAGATGGAAGCTCTGAAAAAGAAAATCGCTAATGTCGAATTCGATTATTAAAGGTCATAGACCTATTTGTTTAAAGAAGTATCAATAGAAAAAATATACTGTAGGTAAGATGGGAAATCCAAAAGCATTTTTAACAGTAAAAAGAAAAGACGCAGGATATCGTCCTGTTCAGGAACGTATTCTGGATTTCGGAGAAGTAGAGCAGACTTTAAACTCCGAAGACCGTCAATTACAGGCATCACGCTGCATGGACTGCGGTATTCCATTTTGTCAATGGGGATGCCCGCTAGGCAACAAGATGCCCGAATGGCAAGACTATATTTATAAAGGAAACTGGAGATTGGCTGCTGAAGTACTAATGCAGACTAATGATTTTCCGGAATTTACAGGACGTATTTGTCCTGCTCCATGTGAAAAGACCTGCGTACTGTCTCTCCATCGGTCTCCAATAACTATTCGTGAAAATGAAGCATCAGCTTTAGAGCATGCTTTCCAAGAAGGATATATAAAGCCCCGTGTACCTAAAGTTCGTACGGGGAAAAAGGTCGCAGTAATCGGTTCAGGTCCATCAGGGCTTGCTGTTGCTAATCAATTGAATCAAAAGGGACATGATGTAACTGTTTATGAAAAAAACAGTCGCCCCGGAGGACTATTGCGATTTGGTATACCCGATTTCAAACTGAATAAAAATATAGTAGATCGCCGTATAAGTTTAATGGAAGCTGAAGGTGTGAAATTTATAAACAATACAGAAGTGGGTATCGACGTCAGAGGCAAAGACCTGATGAAAGACTACGATGCAGTTTGTTTGGCCATAGGATCACAGGTTCCAAGGGACTTACCTGTTCCCGGACGTGAATTGAAGGGTGTTTATTATGCAATGGAATACCTAACAGTGAAAAATAAAATTGTAGCCAGAGATGAAGTTCCTGCCGACCAGATTATTGATGTTAAAGGAAAAAATGTATTGGTGATCGGTGGAGGAGATACAGGCTCTGATTGTATTGGAACAGCGAATCGTCAACAAGCGGCAAATATTCTTCAAATAGAAATTATGCCTAGACCTCCTAAATTGGAAGATTTGGATAACGTATGGCCTACACCATTTCCAACAGTACTCAAAACCAGTTCTTCACATATGGAAGGTTGTGACCGCCGTTGGTCTCTCAACACAAAACGTTTTATTGGCGAGAACGGCATTCTGACCGGAGTAGAGCTTGTTGAAATAGCTTGGGAGAAAGATGAAAGTGGACGCATGGTTATGAAAGAAGTAGGTAAACCCGAGATTCTGAAAATCGATTATGCATTTCTTGCTTTAGGATTTATTCACCCAATACAGGAAGGTTTGCTCGAAGAATTAGGAATCAAAGTAGATGATATTCGCAAAAATGTTGCTACAGATGCCAACAGGGCTACTAATATATCGAAAGTGTTTGGAGCTGGAGACTGTGTCAGCGGACAATCGTTGGTTGTAACAAGTATTGCTTCGGGTCGAAAAACAGCTAAGCATATAGATGATTTCTTGAAGAAATAAAAGACAATATTAGAAAAAAGCGAGTTGATCTAGACTCGCTTTTTTTATTTAAGCTAATTTGCTTTGATCTTATTTATACGTTGCAAAAGGGTAGGGTGTGAGTAATGAAAAAATACATTCAATGGATCGGGATTAAGATTACTAAGTGATTTTACAGATAGTTTTTTTAATCCACTGATAAGAAATTCTCCGAAGCCGAAACTACAGGCGTAATGGTCTGCTTCATACTCATTTTTACGGCTTAGCATATTCATCAATAGGCTTGTAATTATTGAAATAGGAGTAAATAATAGAGAAAAGGCCAACAACCCAAGATGAAATGAGGGTATATTACTGCTCATTGCCTCTGATACGCTCATACTATTTAAGAAAAAAGACAGGATATATAATAATAATCCTGTTTGAAGGATTGAAACTATCAATTGTATTGTTGTATGCTTTTTTTTGTAATGCCCTATCTCATGAGCTAGTACGGCCACAATTTCATCAGTTGTCAAATCATTTATTAATGTATCAAATAAAACAATTCTCTTTTTATTTCCAAGTCCTGTAAAATAGGCATTTGCTTTGGTTGTTCGTTTCGAGGCATCCATTACGTATATATTGGTAAGCTCAAAACCTGCCTTTTGTGAAAATTGCTCTATCGAATTTCTTAAGTCACCATCGGTTAATGGAGTTTGTTTATTGAATAGAGGTACAATTAGATTCGAATAAAACAAAGTCATAAACAGCGAGAATAGAGTTACTATTCCCCACGCATATATCCATGCTAAATTTCCGGCATTCTGATAAAACCAGATAATAGCTGAAAGTATAATTCCACCCAAAATCAAACTCAAGATTAAACTTTTGACAGAATCAATCCAGAATATGCTTTTTGTAGATTTGTTAAAACCATATTTTGTTTCAATAACAAAGGTATCGTAGTAAGAAAAAGGCAATGATAATATCTGGCTGGCAATAAATATTACACATAGAAATACAAGAGTAATAAGCATAGGATTAGAAACATACAGGCGAATAAAGGAATCTAACCAACCAAAACCCGATAGAAGAAGTATCGTAAACAATAAAATAAATGATATACTGCCCGATAGAAGATTTAATCGGCTGTTTTCCTTTTGATATGATTGTTGTAACCTGTATTTTTCATTGTCATAAATCCCGATCAGTTCACTCGGAACCTGGTCAGACATTCTTTTACGATTTCGATACGCCAGATATTGAGTCCAGATAAAATCAAAGGAAACAATTATAAGTAATAAATAATAAATCATCAGTTACGTTTTATTGAAAACATGTATCCTGTATATATAGCAAGACCATAAAATAATACATCCATTGGTTGAAATGTTTCAATGGCTATGCTCATCGAAATATCCCAATTGAGATTTGAAATAGCCTCTAGATATGAGTAACTTTCATACTGGTCTGCAATAAAGCAAGTATAGCTGATAATGTTACCGCAAAAGCAGGCTATAAGCGCAAGTCCCGCACCTAAAATACCATAAACAGGAGTTAAGCCTTTACCAAACTTCTGAATCGTAAATCCCACAGCAACACCAACCCCCATAGCCATGTAGGAAATTTGATACTTGGTTGCAACTGTAATTATTGTCCAAATGAATACACAAATAATTGAAGCCAATACTCCACCTAAAACAGCCATTGGAAAATTCTGCTCAGCCTTCAGTCGCTCAAAATCTTCAATATTGTTTTCTGTGATCATTTGCATCACAGTCTCATTGCTAATTATATTATTCTGCTGTGTACTATCAACTGGATCCTCCATCGGAAAAATAGATCGGCGTTCTATTACCGGATCTAAAGATAATGGCTGATTATCTATTATTTCAGATTCAGTTACATTATTGAAAGCCTCGTTAAAATCTTTCTCGTAATCAAAATCACCTATATTATCATTATCCCTCATATAAAAAAAAGGTATTATAGAGTTTGTGGCTTATTCGAACAAAATATATACATACTTTATTCAACTTATACCTAATGTGTTGTTCTTAAAAAATATACAGGAGATAAACGTGTCTTATCTTCTGTATATTTATAAACTAAAAATATCGCAATTTATTGTTACACTGTAACTCTTGCAAAAGGAGCAGCGTCCATTTCACAAAACTCTTTATCCAGATATTTATAATACCCGCTAATCGCAACCATGGCAGCGTTATCTGTAGTGTATCCGAATTTAGGAATATGGATTTTCCATCCATATTTGACTGAGTGCTCTTCAAAAGCATCCCTTAAACCTGAATTCGCAGAAACTCCTCCGGCCACAGCTACCTCTTTGATGTTTAAATCTTTAGATGCCTTTCGCAATTTATCCATCAAAATGTCTATAATTGTTTTTTGCAACGATGCACACAAGTCTTCTTTATTCTTTTCTATAAAGTCCGGATCATTCTTCAATTCATCTCTTAAAAAATACAAGAAAGACGTTTTTAATCCGCTAAAACTATAATCATATCCTGCAATATGTGGCTTATTAAATGTAAACCGGTTAGAATTTCCCTGATTCGCAAGCTTATTTACAATAGGACCTCCGGGATATCCCAATCCCATTACTTTTGCACATTTATCAAAAGCTTCTCCGGCTGCATCGTCAATGGTCTGTCCGATGATCTCCATATCCTTATGTGATTTTACAACTATAATTTGCGAATTACCACCCGAAACAAGTAAGCATAAAAAAGGAAAATCCGGTTGATTCTGATCTTCTTTATCCTCTTTGATGAAATGTGCTAAAACATGCGCCTGAAGATGGTTTATATCCATCATCGGTATATTTAATGATGCTGCAAGACCTTTGGCAAAAGAGGTTCCCACTAGTAATGATCCCATAAGACCTGGTCCTCGAGTGAAAGCTATTGCAGTTATTTCTTCTTTTGACACACCTGCTTTTTTTAAAGCTTCATCCACTACCGGGATTATATTTTGCTGATGAGCACGTGATGCTAACTCCGGAACCACTCCTCCATAACTTTCGTGGACTTTTTGGCTCGAAATTATATTGGACAATAGAACTTCATCCCTGATAACAGCAGCTGCTGTATCATCGCAAGATGATTCTATTCCTAAAATTGTAATCATAATTGTATATCTTAATACTAAGACAGTATCAATATCCAAAAGGATTATAACTGCCTGTCTGAATTATATTTAATTTATTTTCAAAATTGATCTAAGACCAAAAAACTCACAAATTTAGATGTTTATTTCAAGAACTCAAAAGAATGAGTGTATCGAAAAAATCAATAAGATACGGATTTAACATTGATAAAATTTTTGATGGCATGAAAAAGAATTATTGAACGATACAGTGTTTAAGAAATTTAATTACTTTTGACTTTAATATTCTTTCTGACTTTTATCATAAACATATATGAAATATGCAATTAGTTTCATCTTCATTTTCATCACATTATCATCATTCAATAGTTGCGCAGGTAACACTGAAAAGCCGCATAATAAGACATATGTACAAGATCAAAGCATTTTAAAAATACAGCGTTTTGATAAAGATTTTCATAGTTATCTTGCTAATCCCACAGAGGAGCAATATACAATCTTAAGAACTAAGTACCCTAATTTTCTGAAGGCTTTTGGTGTTGTTACGGTCAACCTGCAAGATGAAGAATTAGATAATCCTGTTCTTTTTAAGCAATTAATGGAGCCTTATTTTTCTAATGCAGCTTTATCTAAAATATATGCTGATGCTTTAACTCTTTTTTCTGATTTATCTACATATGAATTAGAATTAACGAAAGCCAATGATTTAATAAAGACATATTTTAGAGGAAAAGAGTTACCGGGATTATCGATCCATGTGTCTGGATTTAAAGCAAACACAATAGTATTAGATAGTATTATTTCAGTATCCACGGATAAGTACTTGGGTAAAGACTATTCAGGATATAAGCCTTTCTTTGAGTCTTACCAAACTATTCAGATGGAGCTGAAGTATATTGTACGCGATTTTCTGAAAGCATGGCTGATGTCAGAATTCAGAGAAACAAATCAACGAAAGGATCTTCTTTCAGAAGTGATATATCAAGGAAAAATACTTTATGCACTTAATCAATTGTTGCCTGAATGGGATGAATCTGATATATTAGGTTATACAGAACAGCAACAAGAATGGTGCGAAGAACATGCAAAGGACATCTGGAAAATGACTATTGATCATAATTATCTGTTTAACAGTGATTCTCAAGTCATTCAAAAATATATGGAAGATGCACCATATACAGCAATTATATCTGCTGAATCTCCCGGACGAGTTGGTTTATGGTTGGGATTACAGATAATTAAAAACTATGCGAAAAACACAGGACATGATTTGCAATCGATATTATTAGAGAATAATAATCAGCTTTTATTAAAGTCCGCAAAATATAATCCATAAAAATGAAACCGTCCTCAATAATTGATGGCGGTTTTTATTTTTCTTGTTAGCAATTGTTCATTTCGTGTCAATAACTTTACTTTTGAGACTGACATATTTGAATTATCTTTGAAGTAGCAAAACGTGAAAGAGAAATGGATAATAAAAAGGGTCAACGTTACAATAATAAAGGGCGTGGCAAAGAAAATAATCAGCCGTTATCAGAAATAGGGAGGATTCAACCACAGGCAAGAGAGCTAGAAGAAGCTGTTCTGGGTGCTCTGATGCTAGAAAAGGATGCATACTCTCAGGTAAGTGATATCCTTAAGCCCGACAGTTTTTATGATGATATTCATAAAATTGTTTATAGAGCAGTTGTGGCCTTAGCCTCTAAACAGGCTCCAGTAGATATGCTCACTATAGTAGAAGAATTACGCAAGACAGGAGAACTTGATGCTGTCGGAGGTCCGATGTATATTGCACAGTTAACCGAAAAAGTAGCTTCTGCCGCACATATTGAGTTTCATGCGCGAATTATAGCTCAAAAATATCTGGCTCGTGAGCTTATTGGTTTTTCATCGGATATAACCAATAAAGCATTTGATGAAACATCTGATGTTGACGATTTAATGCAGGAAGCCGAAAGTAAGCTATTTGAAATATCTCAGGGCAATGTAAAGAAGGATGTAACGCAGATAAATCCGGTTATTAAAGAAGCTTTAAACTTACTTGAAATAGCAGCAAATCGCCCGGAAGGTTTGAGTGGACTGCAAACCGGATTTAATAATCTGGATAAAATAACTTCAGGCTGGCAAAATTCCGACCTTGTGATTATTGCAGCTCGTCCGGCGATGGGGAAAACAGCTTTTGTCCTTTCCATGGCTAAAAATATGGCTGTAACCTATAATTATCCTGTAGCTTTGTTTTCTCTCGAGATGTCCAATGTTCAGCTTGTTAATCGTTTGATTGTAAATACGTGTGAAATTCCCGGTGAAAAAATCAAAAACGGACAACTAGCCCCTTACGAATGGGAGCAGCTCGATTTTAAGATAAAAGAATTATATGATGCTCCCTTGTTTGTTGATGATACTCCCAGTTTATCAGTCTTTGAATTAAGGACAAAAGCCAGACGACTATCTCGGGAACATGGTATCAAAATGATAATTATTGACTACCTACAGTTGATGAATGCCAGTGGAATGAACTATGGTAGCCGTGAACAGGAAGTGAGTATGATCTCCCGTTCATTAAAAGGATTAGCTAAAGAGTTGAACATTCCCATTATAGCCTTGTCTCAGTTAAATCGTGGAGTTGAAGGACGTACAGGAGCAGAAGGTAAGCGTCCGCAGTTGTCTGACCTTCGTGAATCCGGAGCCATTGAACAGGATGCCGATATGGTATGCTTTATTCACCGTCCGGAGTATTATAAAATATTGGAAGATGAAAAAGGTAACTCTCTAGTTGGACTTGCCGAAATTATTATCGCCAAACACCGTAATGGTGCTACAGCAGATGTTTTACTCAGATTTAAAAGCGAATTTGCACGTTTTCAGAATATTGAAGACGAATATAATAATGACTCTCAATTTGGGTCACGCATGAACTCATCACCTCAGATCGAGGCTTCAAATAATAATTTCCCTCCGATTGGCGGAAACGATGTTGTTCCCTTCTAACCTCACTTTATTTATAGAGAAGTTAATCTGATAGATTAATCAACATAAAAGGAGATGTGTAATATTACACATCTCCTTTTATGTTGATTATAATTATAATACAGAAGAATAAAGATCATTCAAAATGGATTAATTTTCAGTTCTCGTAAAGAGTATGTAAAATTATTGTAAATATTCATTTTTTTAATTGAAAAATATAGTTTATACATTTTTTATGTATAAATTTGCATCAATATTGTATAATTATTCAGGATATGAGTAAAAAAAACAGACACAAGGCAATTAAAGATGCAATTCTTTCTACCGATGTAACCAGTCAGGATATACTCCTTAATATATTGATAAGTAAGGGATATGATGTGACTCAGGCGACACTATCCAGAGATATTAAGGAGATGAAGATCGTCAAAGCACCTACTACATCTGGAGGATATGCTTATCAATTGACGGAAAATTCGATTGATAGTCATATTTTGGGAGAAAGAGGTGGTCTGTCTGCTTATGGATTTATCAGTATAGAATTTTCAGGTCACTTAGCTGTTATCAAAACTCGACCGGGATATGCAATGGCTATTGCCGGAGAAATAGATCACAAAGCAACCCGTACTATACTCGGTACCGTAGCCGGGGATGATACAATATTATTAATACCCAAAGAAAATGTAAGTAGAGAAGATGTAATTACATCTCTATCTATGTTTATACCAAATATTCAATGATCAACAATATTTTATCGATCGATAAAAAGATGGAAACAGAACAAAAAATAGGGGTTGATGTAGATATTACGATCAACATTGCCACTGAAGAACATATCAGATATGTTCAGACGATATTGGATACAATAGAAGCTGCCGCCAAAGTCCGCGGAACTGGCATTGCTAAAAGATCGCCGGAATATGTGGAATTAAAAATGAAAGAAGGCAAAGCCATAATTGCATTGGCAGGAGATGAATTTGCCGGATTTTGTTATATAGAAACTTGGGGTAACAAACAGTTTGTTGCAAACTCGGGGTTAATTGTAGTTGACAAATTCAGAGGACATGGTTTAGCTAAAAAAATTAAGCAAATGGCTTTTGCTCTATGTAGAGCTCGCTATCCTGAGGCAAAAGTTTTTGGTCTTACATCAGGGGCTGCTGTCATGAAAATAAATACCGAATTGGGATATGTTCCCGTTACATTTGCCCAGCTAACTGATGATGAAGCATTCTGGCGTGGATGTCAAGGCTGTAAAAATCATGATGTCCTGGAACGTACTGATCGCAAATACTGCATATGCACAGCGATGCTTTACGATCCGGAGACGCACAAAGATAAGCCCATAATAAAAGAACTTGTCAAAAAAATACGAAAAGAAGAAAAGGGTCTCAGACCCTCTAAATAAACGAACAAAAGTTTAGAATATGAATCACCTTTTGTATTTTAAGCTCTTGCTCTTACAAAAAATAAACAAAGATGAAAAAGAAAGTTGTTTTAGCATTTAGCGGAGGTTTGGACACATCGTTCTGTGCCAAATACTTATCAGAAGAAAAAGGATATGATGTATATACAGCCATTGCTAATACAGGCGGTTTTTCGGAAGCCGAACTGAAAATAATAGAAGAAAAAGCTTATAAGCTGGGGGCTGTAAAGCATGTAGCTCTTGATGTAACTCAGGAGTATTACGAGAAAAGTATCAAATACATGATCTTTGGAAATGTATTACGAAATGGTACATATCCGATCTCCGTTAGTTCGGAGCGTATTTTTCAAGCTATAGCTATTATCAATTATGCAAAAGAAATAGAAGCAGATGCTGTTGCTCATGGAAGTACGGGTGCTGGAAACGATCAGGTGCGTTTTGATCTGACATTCGATGTATTAGCTCCCGGAATAGAAATTATTACTCCAACCCGAGATATGATTCTTACCCGTGAATATGAAATAGATTATCTGAAAAAGCACGGATATGAAGCAGACTTCACTAAGATGGAATATTCTATCAATAAGGGGCTCTGGGGTACAAGTATTGGTGGCAAGGAAACTCTCAAATCCAACCAGACTTTACCCGAAAGTGCGTATCCTTCTCAATTACAAAAAAATGGTTCCGAAACTTTAACTCTAAATTTTGTAAACGGAGAGATAAGTGGAATAAATGGAGTAAAATATAATAATAAGATAGAAGCCATCAACAAGGTTGAAGAACTGGCATCGGCTTATGCTATAGGACGAGATATGCATATCGGTGACACTATCATTGGTATCAAAGGTCGTGTAGGTTTTGAAGCTGCTGCTCCGCTTGTTATCATTAATGCACATAAGATGTTGGAAAAGCATACTTTATCTAAATGGCAGCAATATTGGAAGGATCAGGTTGGTAACTGGTATGGAATGTTTCTTCACGAGGCTCAATATCTTGAACCTGTTATGCGTGATATTGAAGCTATGCTAGAAAGCTCTCAACGGAATGTAACGGGTAAAGTAATTGTGGAACTGAAACCGTATCATTATACCCTTGTCGGTGTAGAAAGTGATTATGACTTGATGAAAGCTGACTTTGGAGAATATGGAGAGGTTAATAAAGCATGGACATCGGATGATGCAAAAGGCTTTACGAAGATTTATTCTATTCCGAACAAAATTTATCATGCGGTTCAGAAGAAAAATGGAGAATAAGGTCTCAGACCTATTTGTTTATATGATAAATATCATAACATGAGTTTATTACAACTTGAAAATACAATAATGATGATAAAAGCAGGAATTATAGGTGGGGCAGGATATACTGCAGGAGAACTGATCAGACTATTGATTAATCATCCGCAAGTAGAACTTGTCTTTGTTAACAGTACCAGTAATGCCGGAAATAAGCTGACTGATGTTCATGGAGGTTTACTTGGTGAAACCGATATGCTTTTTACAGATCAACTCCCATACAATAAAATAGATGTATTGTTTTTCTGTACCGCACATGGAGACACAAAGAAGTTTCTGGAAGCAAATGAAATCCCATCAAATCTCAGATTAATAGACTTATCCACTGATTACAGAAAAGAGTCTTCGGAGCACAGTTTTGTATACGGGCTGCCGGAACTAAATAAAAACGAAATAAAGAAAGCTTCTCGAATAGCCAATCCGGGATGCTTTGCAACAGCTATTCAATTAGCTTTGCTACCATTGGCAAAAGCACAGCTCCTGAACTCGGAAGTACATGTAAATGCAATAACGGGATCAACGGGAGCAGGAGTAAAACCAGGTGCAACATCGCATTTCAGCTGGAGAGAGAACAATATATCGGTATACAAGGCATTCGAACATCAACATCTGACAGAAATAAAGCAATCGTTACTCCATTTGCAGCATAATTTCTCGGAAGATATTAACTTTATACCCGTTAGGGGAAACTTTACAAGAGGTATTTTTGCATCTGTGTATTTAAATTTTGAAGAAAGTGTGGAATATGCTGAAAAATTGTATCTAGATTATTACAAAGAAAGTCCGTTTGTAATCGTCTCAGATAAAAATCCGGATCTCAAACAAGTAGTTAATACTAATAAATGTGTATTATATCTTGAAAAGCACGGAAATAAGCTTCTGATACTCTCTTGTATTGACAATCTCGTAAAAGGAGCATCGGGACAGGCTGTTCACAATATGAATCTGATGTTTGGTCTGAGTGAAAAAGAAGGATTAGCATTAAAAGCATCTGCTTTTTAAGGTATCAGACCAGCTTTGGTCTAAGATAAATATTATTTTAGTTTATAACAGACTTTGGCAGCTTTACTTACCAAAGCAATAAGTAGGTCTGAAACCTTAGTTCGTTTTATTTACTTAAACTATACAATATGGCATTCGAGGTTGATATACAGACAAAGAAAGATTTGGATATTTTTGCAGCAAGTCAAGATTCTAAATCTATTTTCGGGTTGTTTGACTTTACTACATGTAAGGGAGGACAGAGTAAACTTCATCAGTTTTTATCTGTTCCGCTGACAGATCTCGATGCTATAAACGATAGAAAAGATGCTATTTCTTTTTTCCAAGATCATCTGCCGATAGATCTTGATATAGATAAGGATACTCTCAGTTTTGCCGAATATTACCAGAAGCATAGAGAATATTCTTTGAGACGTCCGACTAAAATATGGCGTCCGATAAATAATCAGTTATTGAACAAGTTGAGATCAAGCGAAAATTATTTTGTCGTTGAAAAAGGTGTAAAATCTATCATTTCCATATTGCAGAAACTATACAAATTTTGCAAAGAATTAGAAGTGAAATCAGAGGGAGCATATCCTAATCTTTTTCTGAAAAACAATGAAAAAGTATTCAGTATATTGAGTATTCCTGAAATGAAAGTCTTACTTGATATAAAAGATATAAAAGCTTATGATATAGCAGAGTATAATTACATATTCAGGTATTCGCAACAAAGAAACCTTCAATTTATTTTCGAATTAATTTATGAATATGATGCTTATTTGGCTATAGCAAAGGCTGCTCAGGAATACAAATTCTGTTATCCTGAGGTTCTTCCGCAATCAGAGAATTGTCTAAAAGCAGAAAAACTATTTCATCCTTTTGTGACTAATGCTGTATCTAATGATATTGAATTTGGAAAGGACTCGAATCTATTATTTGTAACAGGCCCGAATATGGCAGGAAAATCAACATTTCTGAAATCATTGGGTGTTGCTGTGTATTTGGCACATGCAGGCTTTCCTGTTCCCGCAGATAGTTTCAGAATGAGTCTGATATCGGGATTATGCACAACAATTAATATCTCGGATAATCTAGAATCAGGATACAGCCATTTCTATGCGGAAGTATTAAGGGTTAAGCATGTTGCTAAACGATTGAAAACAAATAGTAATATGTTAGTGATTTTCGATGAATTATTCAGAGGAACCAATGTAAAAGATGCCTACGATGGTACTTTAGCCATTGTCTCGGCATTTGCTCAGATCAAGAGCTCATTTTTTGTAATTTCCACGCATATTGTAGAAGCCGCCGAAGAACTGAAAGTAAATGAAAATATAAGTTTCAGATGTTTTGAGATAAAAGAAGAAAATGGGCATCCTGTTTATACTTACAAACTAAAAGATGGAGTCTCGGCGGATCGCTTGGGTATGTACATCATCCGACGGGAGCGAGTTGTAGAAATGATTAATGAGGTTTTGACGAATAATAGCATGAACTAGGTTGGTTCGTCAAACAGAATTAGTATCAATTTTTTATCTATACAAAAAAGCGGTAGAGATAGTAGGATGCTCTCTATAAATTAAAAAGGATACAACAGAAGAAATGCAATTTATCTGCAACTTTTGTTACCTTTTTGAAAAATAAACAGAAAGAGGTCTAAGACCTAAATTATAAAAGCAAGATATGAAACTATTCGATGTATTTCCATTATTCGATTTAAATATCGTAAAAGGAGAAGGTTGCTATGTATATGATGATAAAGGCAACAAGTATTTGGATCTATATGGAGGTCATGCCGTTATTTCGGTTGGTCATACTCATCCTTATTATGTGGAAAAGATAACTGATCAATTAAATAAACTCGGATTTTATTCCAATTCAGTAATAAATAAATTACAACAAGAATTGGCACAGAAACTAGGAGAGCAATGCGGTTACCCCGATTACGAACTATTTTTGATCAACTCGGGAGCCGAAGCCAATGAAAATGCTATAAAGCTGGCATCTTTTCATAATGGACGAAAAAAAGTGCTTGCTTTCCGTAAAGCATTTCACGGACGTACATCTGTTACTGTAGCTGTTACCGATATACCGGCTTATAGCGCTCCGGTAAATCAATCAGGTAATACAACCTTTGCTCCGTTCAATGATATTGAGTTTGTAAAAAAGGAACTCGAAACAAAAGAATACTCATCTGTAATCATAGAAGGAATTCAAGGTGTTGCAGGCATACATATACCCCATGATGAATTTCTAAAACAACTCAGAGATATTTGTACCGAAACAGGTACAATATTGATTCTGGATGAGATACAATCAGGATACGGACGCAGCGGAAAATTCTTCGCCCATCAATATGCAGGAATCGAGGCTGATCTAATAACGGTAGCAAAAGGTATAGGAAACGGTTTTCCGATGGCTGCTGTCTTAATCAATCCGAGGTTTAAAGCTGTTTATGGGCAGCTGGGTACAACGTTCGGAGGAAATCATCTGGCTTGTGCGGCAGCAATAGCGGTTCTTGACATATTCAAGAAAGAGAATCTAATAGAGAACGCCAAAACGATAGGTGATTATCTGATCTCAGAATTGAAGAAATTACCTAAAGTAAAAGAAGTAAGAGGAAGAGGTCTCATTATAGGTATAGAATTAGATGAACCCATCAAAGAAAAGCGAACCAAACTTCTTTTTGAAGAAAAAATATTCACGGGTGCAACTGGTACCAATGTTTTCAGGTTATTACCGCCGTTGTGCTTAACAAAAGATCAGGCTGACTTATTTTTGAATAAGTTTAAGCAGATATTATAGTTTATTATTCTAGAGGAAGTGCTTGTTATTGGTGCTTCCTTTTTTATGAAGACCTAAAAAAACCTAAATTTTTACCATAAAAATAGTAATTGAGAGTAGAGTATGAGTTCATCTGACAAAATTGTTCTGGGCATTAAAGATAAGCCCAAGTTAACTCAGTGGTTTTTACTGAGTATTCAACATTTATTTGCGATGTTTGGAGCCACAGTACTGGTTCCTGCACTAACGGGTATGAGTCCAGCTGTTGCGCTTGTTTCGAGCGGATTGGGAACTCTGGCCTTTATTGTAGTAACAAGAGGGAAGGTTCCTTCTTACTTAGGATCTTCTTTTGCCTTTATCAACCCTATTATTGCGACCAAAGCTTTTGATGGGTTTGCCGGTATAATGATGGGGAGTTTTATGGTTGGTCTGGTTTATGCTATAATGGCTCTTGTTATTGCCAAAACGGGTACTAAATGGCTAATGAAATTATTGCCTCCTATTGTTGTAGGCCCAGTAATTATGGTTATCGGACTCGGACTTTCATCAGTTGCGGTAAGTATGGTTACCAACCACGATGGAGGATACGACATTAACTATGTACTGGTCGGGCTCGTAACTTTGCTTATTACTATAATATTTGCGATATTCACACGAGGCTTTCTCAGTGTAGTACCTGTTTTAATGGGGATTATAGGAGGATATATTTTTGCCGTGATAATGAATATTGTCGATTTTCAGCAGGTGATAGATGCTCCTTGGTTTCAGGTTCCACCTTTCGAAGTGCCATTCATCCATTTTACACCTCATTTTACGTGGAAAGTGTTTCTATTGATGGTTCCGGTTGCCATTGTTCCTATTGCTGAACATATCGGACATCAATTGGTATTAAGTAAGGTTGTTGAAAAAGACCTGCTTGCTGATCCGGGATTAGACAGTTCGATGCTGGGAGATGGTGTCGCATCAGTTATAGCATCTTTTATAGGAGGACCTCCAGTGACAACTTACGGCGAAAATATCGGCGTACTGGCTATAACGAAAGCTTTCAGCATTTATTTGTTTATCGGTGCAGCTATATTTGCTATTCTTTTCGGTTTTTGCGGAAAGGTTGCAGCTCTTTTATCATCCATCCCTACACCTGTAATGGGCGGGGTATCAATTCTGCTATTCGGTATTATCGCATCAAGCGGATTACGTATGCTTGTCGAAAATAAAATAGATTTTTCCCAGAAACGTAATCTTATCATAGCGTCAGTAATACTAGTGATTGGCATCGGAGGAGCAGCAATACATGTAGGCAGCCATTTTTCACTCGAAGGTATGGCTTTAGCTTCCATTATAGGTATAGTCCTAAATCAAATTCTACCAGGAAAGGAAGTGGTTGATTTTAAAGATATGTTTGGAGAATGATGAATAAAAAGAATAAGCTGCATAGAGCAGCTTATTCTTTTATAGTCTCATAAAAATCTTTACGGATAGGAGTAAATGTATCAATGATAATCCCACTCTCAAGACACACAACGCCATGCTCTATATTAGATTCGGCAAGAAAACCGTCTCCAGCTATCAGTACTTTTGTTTCGCCATTGATCATTACTTCAAATTTTCCGGCAGCAATATAAGCCGATTGTGTATGTACATGTTTGTGTAGATATCCTATAGCTCCTTTTTCAAACATTACTTTCACGGTCATCAGATCATTAGTGTATCCTATAAATTGACGGGTCACACCTTTATCTATAGTATAAACAGGTTCTTGATTACTGATGAAAAAAGGCTTACTTGAAATCTTATCCATTGTATATTTTAGTTTTAGGTTTTAACAAAGATCGCTTTTTTCAGAATCATTCCAATAAATATTGGACACTTATATAAACTATATTACCATATTTTATGTTATTTATCATAGAACTAAAAAGCAGATAACATTATGGAAAACCTACTCAAACGATTACAGGAAGAAGCCGGATTAAGCGAAGAACAGTCTATTAAAGCTATGAAAGTAGTCAAAGACTTTATGGATAAAGAAGGAATCGAAATAGATTGGGAAAAATTCTTTAAAGAAAAGTATTCGGATCTGAAAGGGCAAGCTAAATCTCTGTTTGATACATTTTCAAAGAAGGCTCGCGAATATTCAGACAAAATAGAAGACAAAGTTGAAGATATAACTATACAAGCAAAACGCACAGCCAGAGACGTTGCTCAAAAAGCAAGCGATATTCTCGATGATGATAAAAAGAAATAAGATAGGACATCTTTCGATAGGCAAAAAAGGTTGGTAATAATTTATTATCAACCTTTTAAGTAAGAGGAAGTATTTATTGACACATTTAAAAATGATAACTGTCTGTTGCATTTATGCTTGCAAAGTCAATAAAAGGTCAGAGACCTTACTTTTTTAAGATCGAAATATCAGAATAGTCTTTATTTGTTATATTCTTTTCATTAACTTTGATCGCAGATTAGTAAAGTGATAATATATCTTAATCAAAGTATGATCTCTTTTTTCCTTAATTCAGCAAAAAACATAATTGCAGTCCAGTCCTTGTCGGTTATCGACACAGCCGATATCTCCAAATTAAAATGGCTATTCGGTGAAGCAAATCAGGTCGAATCCTCGAGTATAGAAGGATACTTTGTCGGGCCTCGTAAAGAAATGATTACTCCCTGGAGTACAAATGCCGTTGAAATCACTCAAAATATGGGTATCATCGGCATTATTCGTATAGAAGAGTTCTTTGCGGGAGATAAAGATTCTACTTATGACCCTATGTTGCAACAAATATACAATGGTCTTGGACAAGAATTGTTTACAATAAACAAAACTCCTGACCCTATCATTGAAATTGAAGATATAGCAGCTTACAATGAGAAGGAAGGTCTTGCGCTTAGTTCTGAGGAAATAGATTATCTGAATGATCTTAGTAAAAAGCTAGATCGAAAATTAACGGACAGTGAAGTGTTCGGTTTCTCTCAAGTCAATTCTGAACATTGCCGCCACAAAATATTTAACGGTACATTTATTATTGATGGAGAGGAAAAAGAAAGTACATTATTTCAGTTAATTAAGAAAACAGCGAATACCAACTTAAATAAGCTTGTATCTGCTTATAAAGACAATGTTGCTTTCAATGATGGCCCAGAAATAGAACAATTTGCTCCGGCAAGTGGAGACAAACCGGACTATTTCGAAACTAAACAAATAAAATCGGTTATTTCTCTAAAAGCCGAAACTCATAACTTTCCCACAACAGTAGAGCCATTTAATGGTGCTGCAACAGGTACCGGAGGCGAAATCCGGGACAGATTGGGTGGAGGAAAAGGTTCTTTACCTATTGCCGGTACTGCTGTTTATATGACCTCTTATCCTCGGACAAAAGAAGGTCGTGAATGGGAGCAAACAATGCCCGAAAGAGATTGGTTGTACCAAACTCCGGAAGAAATATTGATAAAAGCGTCAAATGGTGCATCTGATTTTGGAAACAAATTCGGACAGCCTCTTATTTGTGGTTCAGTCTTGACCCTTGAACACTTCGAAAACGGTAAAAAGTTTGCTTATGATAAAGTGATAATGCTTGCCGGAGGTGTCGGATTTGCCAATAAACGCGATGCTATAAAAAATGAACCGGAACCGGGAGAAAAAGTTGTTCTTTTAGGAGGTGACAACTACCGTATAGGAATGGGCGGAGGAGCTGTATCTTCAGTGGATACAGGTCAATATTCAAGCGGAATTGAATTGAACGCTGTACAGCGAGCCAACCCCGAAATGCAAAAACGTGTTTCGAATGTTATTCGTACTTTATCTGAAGGAGATAAAAACCCCATAGTATCGATACATGACCATGGTGCAGGTGGACATCTTAATTGCTTATCAGAACTTGTCGAATATACAGGAGGAAAGATAGACGTTTCTCAGTTACCTGTTGGAGATCCAACCTTATCATCTAAAGAAATTGTAGGTAACGAAAGTCAGGAGAGAATGGGAATGCTTGTTCCATCCGAAACGATTGAAACTATACAAAAAATAGCCGATCGGGAACGTTCTCCGATGTATGTGGTTGGAGAAACAACCAACGATATGAAGTTTGTTTTTGAACAAGCTGATGGAAAACGACCAATTGATTTGAGCTTGGAGGATTTCTTCGGGAAAGCTCCTAAAACAATCATGACAGACAGCACTGTAGATGAATATTATGCAAATCCGGACTATAAACTGGTAAGCGTAAGAAAGCATCTGACAAATGTTCTTCAATTGGAATCTGTTGCATGTAAAGACTGGTTGACCAATAAGGTCGATCGTTCTGTAACAGGTAAAGTTGCCCGTCAACAATGTCAGGGTGAGATACAGCTTCCTTTGAGTGATTTGGGTGCTGTGGCCTTGGATTATAGAGGACGGTCGGGTATTGCTACTTCAATCGGACATGCACCACAAGTAGCAATGGTTGATTCGGAAGCCGGATCTGTTATTGCGATAGCAGAGGCTTTGACAAACATCGTCTTTGCTCCGTTGGAAGAAGGTTTGAAGAGTGTATCCTTAAGCGCAAACTGGATGTGGCCCTGCCGTAATCCGGGAGAAGATGCTCGTCTTTATAATGCTGTTGAAGCATGTTCTGCTTTTGCCTGTGATCTGGGAATCAATATTCCTACCGGAAAAGATTCTTTATCAATGACTCAAAAGTACGGAGACGACAAGGTATATGCACCGGGAACAGTTATTATATCGGCAGCAGCAGAAGTTAAGAATATACGCAAGATAGTATCTCCCGTATTAGCTTATATCAAAGGAACTTATTTATATTATATAGATTTCTCTTTCGATACATTTAAGCTGGGAGGCTCGGCTCTTGCTCAAACGATGAGTAAGCTAGGCGAAGAAGTTCCGACTGTACGGGATCCCGAATACTTTAAGAATGCTTTTGGATGTGTACAAGAGCTTCTTGACCGGGGTCTGATTCTTGCCGGACATGATATATCCGATGGAGGTATGGTTACTGCAATGTTAGAAATGTGTTTTGCGAACCCTCAGGGAGGACTTGAAGCACGTCTGGATAAATTGCACAATGCTGATATCGTAAAAGTTTTGTTCTCTGAAAATCCAGGTGTATTGATTCAGGTAAAGCATCACCATTTGGTAGAAAAGATTCTGGATGATTATGGTATTGGATATGCTATTGTAGCAAGACCCACAGAAACCCGTAAACTGACAATTCAGAAAGATGAGTTCTATGAAGAATTTGATATTGATGAACTTCGCGATATATGGTACGAATCTTCTTATCTACTAGACAGAAAACAGAGTGGGGAAGAGTGTGCCAAATCCCGTTTCGAAAACTATAAGAATCAACCCGTACAGTACAAGATCAATCCATCATTCAGTGGACGATTATCCAATCTTGAAATTACGCCAAACCGCGAAGGCAGTTCGGGTATCAAGGCTGCGATTATCAGAGAGAAGGGGACGAACGGAGAGCGAGAGATGGCTTATACACTCTACCTTGCCGGCTTTGATGTGAAAGATGTACATATGACAGACTTAGCGTCAGGGCGTGAAACACTCGAAGATATAAACCTTATTGTATTTTGTGGAGGTTTTTCCAACTCTGATGTTTTGGGATCGGCAAAAGGATGGGCAGGCAGCTTCATGTTTAATGACAAAGCTAAAAATGCTCTTGAAAAGTTCTATAAGCGTACAGATACACTCAGCCTTGGTGTTTGTAACGGCTGTCAGCTGATGATGGAATTAGGATTGGTATTTCCAAACCGTTCAGTAAAACCTCGAATGGATCATAACATTTCACACAAATTCGAATCAACATTCTTAAGTGTTGAAATACCTCAGAATAATTCGGTCATGTTTGGTTCGTTGTCTGGTAGTAAATTAGGTGTATGGGTCGCTCATGGGGAAGGACGTTTCATCTTACCCGAAGAAGAATCGGCGTACAATATTGTAGGTAAATACATCTATGATACATATCCCGGGAATCCAAACGGATCGGATTACAACACAGCTGCTGTTTGCTCGGAAGATGGTAGACATCTGGCAATTATGCCTCACCCTGAACGTGCAATATTCCCTTGGCAATGTGCATACTATCCTTTTGAGAACCGTAGGGATGATGTTACTCCATGGATGGAAGCATTTATCAATGCCCGCAAATGGATTGAGAATACATTAGCGTAATTAAGCCCTAAATAAAAACAAAGAAAGGAAAGCTAATTTTAGCTTTCCTTTCTTTGTTTTTAAGTATAGTAACAGCAAACTTTATTTATACCCCAATTCGTAGATAGTGTCCGATGTATATGTACTTTCGGGCCCATAAATTAACCAATCCGTCAATAATTCTAAAGGATATATTTTGATATCTCCTTCATTCAGTCCTGATATCCAATAAGGTTGATTCAGTAACCGTCCTGTTATCTTATCTCCTTCAATTGACAGTACGTCATACCAGAGATGTTCTTTTTCACTTCCCGATTTATCATTATCAACATGTAATCCTAATTTCACCAAGAAACGCCAAGATGATTCGGACTCTTTAGGCTTTCCCGAACCGAATATTTTCGAAAGAAAAGACTTTTTCTCTTCTTTCGGGGCGTGTGTCTTGAAAAGTTCAGTATAAAAAGCAAAGCGTTCTTTAGCAAGGCAGCTCATCCGATAGGTTTCTTCATTAGATATGTAATAAATTGGATTCTCGGCCAATGTTGCTCCATATATTTCAGGAGAAGACATATTACCTTCTTGTACTGCATATAACACACCTACAGGCTCGGCATGTATATCATTATCATCTTTACGGTCGTTAAATCCACCAATAACATCATCAGCAAAGTCTTTAAGAGCCTTTTCCCAGCGTAACCAGCAAAGATCTATGCCCATACCATCATATCCGATCATGAAACGTTCTTGCTCAGCAATAGATCCGTTTAGCAGTCTTTTTGCAGCCATGTTTAACATCGTATTCATCTCTTCCGGATATTGGGTAATATCTACCATTTCCAATTCGACAGAACCACAACGATGCAATCCATGTGTATGTAACCAATAATGACGTGTTCCATCCGGTTCGTCATTATATACAGCATGTATCGTATAAAGATAATCGGGAGACGGAGGAATCATGGACTTAGCCGTCATTGCCAGCCATTGGGGAGAAAGTAATTTCAAAGACATGAAATCTACACACAGTGAAGCATCTGGTACTATGGCATTCAAAACTTTTAGCTGTAAATGAAATGATTTCAGTATATCATCACTAAAAGACATGGATACTCCAACAAAATATTTTTGCTGTGTCGCTAGCTCAATTAATTCCTGCTCTACATTATTACCGAATCTATATTCATGCAGATTGAGATTAGTGACTAAATCTAAATAAAGATTTATACTATATGTATTTTCATCGTACTCTATTTGAGCATTAAAGGCTTTTTCTCCCAAACCGAAATCTTGAATAGGAGAAAAGGCCTTCAATTTGAAATGTTTGTTACTTATTAAAGCTTTTTCTATCAAAGCAGGTTCAAAATTTACATCATGGGTAGGAATCACTGCCATTCCCGAAGATAAATTTTGCCCACCTTCTGCCAGTAAATCATATTTTTCTTGATTTGTCATATATGTTTGTTTGATTCATGAAATTTAAAAATATGAAATATATTTGAATATTCGAAATCAAGAAAACTGAAATTGAACAAAACCCGATTTACTTTACTTCCCAAACTTCACCTTTCATCAGCAAATCCTGCAATGAACGGGTCTTGTTATGAGATTGTACTTCTTTTACCTGTCTGTCTACTTCTTGGTCGTAACACAATCCTTTAACATTTCTCATAATACCTAACGCCAAAGGAAAACCATTTTTAGGATCCATCAACCCTAGTTTTTGGTGTAATGTATTGTCAGGAGTTGTAGCATCATGTACAAGAATATCTTCCATTGTATAACCATCTTGTCCGATAGTTACCACTTTCAGATTAAACCCGTCTTGAACAAGCCCTTTATCCATATTGGTTCCGAAAATCATTTTCTCGCCTTGTTTCAACATAATGGTACGATCATCCCGATATGATTTATCTACAATTTCTTTGTGAATATTATCATTAAATATTACACAATTTTGCAGTATCTCCACAACAGATGTACCCTTATGTTTTTCGGCTTCGACAAAGATATTCGATGTGTTTTTAAGATCAACATCTATACAACGGGCAAAGAACATCCCTCTTGCACCTAATGCTAGTTCTATTGGATGAAAAGGGTCTTCAACCGTACCATAAGGCGATGATTTTGAAACAAATCCTCTATCCGAGGTAGGAGAGTATTGCCCTTTGGTCAACCCATAAATTTTATTGTTCAATAATAAAATATTAATATCAACATTACGTCTTACTGCATGTATAAAATGGTTACCACCGATAGCAAGACTATCTCCGTCTCCTGTTGCAAGCCAAACCGATAATTCGGGTTTTGCCACTTTTACGCCTGTAGCCACAGCTGCACCTCGTCCGTGGATAGTATGAAAACCATAAGTATTCATATAATAAGGAAGACGAGAGGAGCATCCGATTCCCGATATAACCGCAACCTGATGTGGTTCCAACTGCAAGAAAGCCATTGCTTTATGCAGGCAGGTAAGTATAGCATGATCTCCGCACCCGGGACACCAACGTACATACTGGTCACTTTTATAATCTCTTGTTTCGTGAGGTGCTTGTTTTAATATTGTATCCATGTTTATTATTCAATCTCTTTAGTGAAAAACTCAACCAAATCACTTACTTCAAAAGGCTGTCCATTCACAACATTATATTTTGCGATAGGTAGGTTTGAAAACTGTTCAGCAAGGTATCCGGCAAATTGTCCGTTATTTTGCTCTGCTACGATTATCTTCTTATATTTTCGCAAAATAGCCTCGGTATTCTTAGGCAACGGACTAATAAAACAGAAATGAGATAACGCAATCTTTTTTCCATCTCTGTTCATCAACTCTACAGCTTCACGCAAATGCCCGTATGTTCCACCCCAGCCAACAACCAGAGTTTCGGACGATTCATCCCCCAAAACAATTTGTTCGGGAATAAAGTCCGCTATTTTTGCAATCTTGTTTTTCCTTGTATCAACCATCCTCTGGTGATTATCCGGATCTGTTGAGATTGCTCCCGTATTGTAATCTCTTTCGAGTCCACCTATTCGATGAGTAAAACCTGCAGTGCCGGCAGCTGCCCAATATCTGGCATAAGTGTTTTCGTCACGTACAGCGACATTCCATTCATTACCTTTATATTGGTCGATAGTATGAGGCTTTATTGAGGGATAATTCTTCAAATCGGGAATTTTCCAAGCCGAAGCTCCATTTGCTATATAGCTATCGGTAAGCAATATAACCGGAGTTATATGTTCTAATGCTATTTTTGAAGACCAATATGCAGAATCAAAACAATTAGTAGGACTAGTTGCCGCAACCACAACAATAGGGCTTTCACCATTTCTTCCGTACAATGCCTGACGAAGATCGGTCTGTTCTGTTTTTGTTGGTAATCCTGTTGATGGCCCCCCTCTCTGAACATCTACTATAACCAATGGCAATTCGGCCATAACAGCCAAGCCTATAGCTTCACCTTTAAGAGCCAAGCCCGGTCCTGATGTAGAAGTAACAGCCAGATCTCCCGCAAAACTTGCACCTATAGCAGTACAAACGCCAGCAATTTCATCTTCGGCTTGTACAACTTTAACGCCTAATTCTTTGCGCTTAACCAATTCATGAAGAATATCTGTAGCCGGAGTTATAGGATAGGAGCCTAAGAATAATTGCAGATTAGCGTTCTCCGCTGCTGCAATGAGTCCGTATGCTGTTGCGGTATTTCCATTTACATCCATATAAAACCCTTTCTCCATATTCAGAGATTCTATTCTATAAGATGTGACTGTCATATCACGGTTTTGTCCATAATTATAGCCATTCGCTAAAACCGTAAGATTAGCTTGTGCCAATAACGGTTTTTTCGAAAACTTGGTAGATAGCATTCCGTTTACAACATCAATGGGCTTGTTGAATAACCAGCAGACAAGTCCCAAAGCAAACATGTTCTTGCAACGGATCTTGCTTTTCATGTCCAAATCAAAATCAGCCAGGCTATCTTTAGTTAAAGAAGAAATAGGTACTGCTACAATTTGCTGTGTAGTCAGGTTCAATTCAACAAAAGGAGTATCTGTCTTGAATTCCGCTTTTTCCAGATCCCTTTTTGTAAAAGAGTCGGTATCTATCAAAATGACAGAATTACTCTTCACATGTTTTGCATTGACTTTCAATGCAGCAGGATTCATGGCAATTAAAACATCCGTATTTCCTCCTGAATTATAAACGCTTTTACCTATCTGCATCTGGAAGCCCGACACTCCGCTTAATGTACCTTGGGGAGCTCTGATTTCGGCCGGAAAGTCGGGAAATGTAGCTATCTGGTTTCCAAGTATTGCAGATAAACTTGAAAATAATGTTCCGGATAACTGCATTCCATCGCCGGAATCTCCGGAAAATCGGATGACAATATCCTGAACATCTTTTATTTGAACCTGATCTGACATGAGTTTTTTAGTTTTATTATTTTATAAGACAAAGAAAAGAAAGAAGGCTCGATTTAACAAGTATTTCAACAAGATTATCTACGAAATCAATGATTTAAAGTGACTACTTGTTTCATATTGCTAAAGAGTTGTTTAGTCAACCAGAAAATATTTGATTTTCTGACTTTTTCAAAGAATAAAAAGATAACAAAAGTATCTATAAAACTACATTCCTTAAGGTGACACTTTTTCTCTTTTATCCCACGATGAAGGGATTTTCAGACAAAAGCTAAATCCCATGTAAAGATTGGATTATTGAAAAAGGTTACAAAAGTAACATCATAATTACAGTATTTATTAAGCCTCCTTTTTTCCTTATATCACACCCCATCCAAATAGAATCCACTTTGCTTAACCTTTCTTTAGGTATAGATAATTTTTCATCCCTTTGATTTATTATTATATAACAAAAATGAATCTTCAAATTGTAAAAAAAATTGTTACTTTGCCTTTGTATATAGGATATCAGAGGATCAGACCTATCTATTGCTTTATTAAGCATAACTTCAATAAGAAGTTACAATCTTAAAACATTGAATGATTAGCGGAATTACAATAAAATAAATAACATATTAACATATATATTATAGATGAAAAAAGGACTTGGCTTACTTGTTTGTGCAAGCTTTTTCTTTTACGGAGTACAAGCTCAGGAGAAGGAAAAAGAAAATGAAGACAAACGCTACTTTGAGATAAATAAAAATATTGAGATTTTTAATTCTGTAGTGAAGCAGCTCGATATGTTTTATGTAGATACTTTGAATGTTGAAAAAACAATACAATCAGGGATTGTCAATATGCTGGCAGGTCTGGATCCTTATACCGATTATATGACGGAAGAACAGGTTTCTGATTTTACGGTTCTGACAACCGGTGAATATGCAGGAGTCGGTGCTGTGATTTCGTATCGGAACATTGACGGACGGGATATGGTTGTAGTAGTGGAACCTTATGAAGGTATGCCTGCGGCAAAAAGCGGACTGAAAGTAGGGGATATAATATTAGCCATCAACGGCGAAGATATGACTCAGGCTGATAAAGTATCGGGCGAACTATATGGTAAAACATTATCGAACAAAGTAACAAGTCGGCTAAAAGGACAAGCTGGAACTGAAATAACAGTCAAAATAGAACGTCCCGGTGTTAAGAAACCTTTTGATGTAAAGCTTGTTCGTGAGAATATACAGATATCCTCAGTGCCTTATTATGGACTATTAGATAACAATGTCGGATATATCATCCTTACCGGATTTACAGACAAGTGCGCACAAGACGTAAAGAAAGCATTTCTAGACCTGAAGAGTAAAGGTGCAACTTCGCTCATTCTCGATCTTAGAGGTAATGGTGGAGGAATAATGGAAGAAGCCATTCAGATCATAAATTTCTTCGTACCTAAAGGGGAAATCGTTTTAAGTACTAAAGGCAAAATGAAACAGTGGGACAGAACATACCGAACAACTCTTGATCCTATTGATACCACAATCCCTATGGCAGTAATGGTAGACAGAGGTTCTGCGTCTGCTGCTGAGATTGTATCCGGAGCATTGCAGGATTTAGACAGGGCTGCAATTATCGGACAACGCACCTTTGGTAAGGGTTTGGTACAAGCACCCCGTGAATTGCCCTATGGAGGCAGCCTGAAAGTTACAACTTCGAAATACTATATTCCAAGCGGTCGTTGTATCCAAGCCATTGATTATACACACAGAAATGAAGATGGCAGTGTCGGTCGTATTCCTGATAGCTTGACTACGGTATTCAAAACTGCAATAGGACGTGAAGTCAGAGACGGTGGAGGTGTTACACCTGATATTAAGTTAGAAGTACAGAAAACACCAAGTATCACCTATTATCTTATAAATCAATATGTAATAAATGATTGGGTCACAAATTGGGCTTTAAATCATAACAAGATAGCTCCTGTCGAATCATTTGGCATCAGTGATGAAGATTATACTAATTTCAAAGAATTTGTTAAATCTCAGAAAGACTTTAAATATGACGGTTTAAGTGAAAAACGTCTTAAAGCCTTAAAAGAAGTGATGGATTTTGAAGGTTACTCACAAACAGCATCAGATGAATATAAAGCTTTGGAAGCCAAGTTAGTTCCAAATCTGGATAGAGACCTGGATAATTTCAAGGAAACAATAGAAAAACTGATAAACATGGAAATAGCGAAACGTTATTATTTCCAAAAAGGAGAACATATTGAAGGATTAAAATACGACAAGGATGTAAAAGAAGTGATAACTTTTCTTAATGATCAAGCAAAATATAAAGAAATATTTACTCCGGGACGTCAAATTATCGATTTAGCATCTAAAACAGGGTCTGAAGAAGAATTCGGTGTAGAGTAATCTATAAATTTCTTAAAAACAAATACAAAAAAGTATCTCGAATCTAAACGAGATACTTTTTTTATTATCTTTGTCGAACTAAAGAACTACAAAAAAGGGATTCCCGATAGGTTGAAACCTTATAAAAAAACTTTCTTATAGACTTTTCTTTTTATTATTACATACATATTTGCATGAATTACAATACGCAATTAAAGAAACTATCCCTTCCTGAATATGGACGGAATATTCAAAATATGGTCGATTTTTGTCTGACGATTACAGACAGAGATGAACGTACCAAATGTGCCAATACCATTATCAATATAATGGGTAATATGTTTCCACACTTACGTGATGTCAACGACTTTAAACATATCCTATGGGATCACCTGGCGATTATGTCCGATTTTAGTCTTGATATAGATTACCCTTACGAAATTATCAAAAAAGAAAATCTATATTCCAAACCGGGAAAAGTGGCGTATAGCCGTCCAACAATGCATTTCAAGCATTATGGAAAAACATTGGAAAAACTAATTACAATAGCATCTGATTATCCTGAAGGAAAAGAAAAAGATCAGCTTATTTGGTTGGTTCTTAACCATATGAAGAAAACATACATACAGTGGAATAAAGAAGTTGATGATTCTAAGCTGTTTGTCGATTTATACGAACTATCAAACCGCAAGATAGATAAACGTAATTCAGATATCAAATTATCTGATATGAAAGAACTTAATCAACGTAAACCCCCACGTAATAACGGACAAAAGAAAAAGTAAAAGACTCTTAGACTCTGTATGATTAAAGAAGACGAAGTTTTCAAAATCGGTAAATTTATCAAACCTCATGGTATTAAAGGTGAAATATCATTCGCTTTCGATAACGATATTTTTGATAAAGCCGATTGTCCGTACCTTATCTGCTTGATTGATGGAATATATGTTCCGTTCTTTGTGAAGGAATATCGGTTTAAGGGAGCTGAAACAGCATTGATTACACTAGAGGATATAACATCCGATTTGCAGGCTAAAAAATTCAGCGGACTGGAAGTCTATTTTCCCCGAGAATATTTCAAAGAAGCTGATAACGCCGAATATTCATTAGACTACTTTCTCGATTTTGAAGTGTCGGACGAAGAAAAAGGAAATTTGGGGAAAATTATATCTGTTGATGATTCTACTATAAATACATTATTCCTCATAAATACTCCAGAAGACGAAGAATTGATTATTCCAGCCTCCGATGATTTTGTCATTGACATAGATTCAGATAACAAAATTCTATATGTAAAGCTACCGGAAGGCCTTATCTGACAAGAACAAGAAATTATACATTAAATAAAAAGAGAATATATTAATAATATATTCTCTTTTTTTCTTATTGAATATCACAAATCTAATCAAAACAAAAATCTCTCTTTATTTTCCATAGCTTATAGAAAAGCCAAGAGATTTTGAATATTACTAATAACCTAAACCTAAAATATTGGACTAAACCAATTAAATAACCAATCTGCAACCTTTTTACCTAGTTCTAACACTAAATATCTAAACCTTTCTTGTACAAAGATAGTATATATTTTTACACCTGCAAAATTTTCATGCTTTAAAACATGTTTTTATCTATTGTTTTTATCAATTATTTAATCAATCTAATTTATGTAAACATCAAATAAGTATAATAAAACACTGATTTACAGAAATATATAAATATTATATGATTTTATTTATATCTATTTATGGAATTATTTCCCAGAATGTATCTATTAAGTAAACAAGAAGAATAAATCTTTTAATACATACAACTATGGCACGAGAAATTAAACTTAATTCGACCGACTGGTGTGATCTGGTTTTCGAAGGCAAGAACAAAACTTATGGAGCATATGCTCTGAGACGTTCATCTTCCAAACGGCATACTATTGCATTTGGAGTTATCATCTTATTTGTCGGAGTTGTGTCTGCATTACCTTCTTTTCTACAGGCAGTACAGCCCAATAAAGATAAAATAGCAATGGATGATGTTATTAAGATCTCAGACATTGAATTGGAAAAGAAATTGGAGCAACAAGAAGTCATTAAACAAGAGATTGCACCACCGCCACCGCCAACCAGAGCCGCTATTCAATTTACGCCTCCGACTATAACAGCAGATGCAAATGTGGATGAGAACCGAGAAATGCGTACTCAGGAAGAATTGAATGAAAACAGAACTCTGCAAATATCTATTGCCGATAATTTGAACGGATCTACAGCATCCGATGCTGTTTCTCTTGAAGATCTTACAATTCGTAGAGATATAATTCAAGAAGATGAACCTAACAAACGTTTCGAACATGTAGAACAGATGCCTCAATTTCCGGGTGGTGAAGCTGAGCTGATGAAATATATAAGCAATAATATCAAATATCCGCCTATTGCTGCAGAAAACGGAATTGAAGGCCGCGTAGTTGTACGATTTGTTGTTGAAAAGAATGGTAAGGTTTCAGATATCAATATCTTACGATCGGTAGACCCATCTTTGGATAAAGAAGCTGCCAGAGTCATCAGATCAATGCCAACGTGGATACCCGGTATGCAAAACGGACGAAATGTTGCTGTATATTATACTTTGCCTGTATTATTCAAGCTACAACGATAACCCCAATATCATAACTGAGAAAAGGGATTCTGATAATCAGAATCCCTTTTTTAACTATATCAAGATAATGCTTAAGACAGGTACTTCTCAAATACCAAATCAAACTCTGTCGGTTTTACAGGTCTGCCGTTAAATAAACAAACGACTTCGACTCTGGCCTCCGAACAAAGCACTCCATCCGAAACTCTTATAATCTGTTGATTAAAATAATAACGGATGCCTTTTCTTTCCAAATTTATGGTGCAAAAAAACTCGTCAGATCCCACAAGCGACCTTTTATACTTAATCGTAATACTCGAAACAATAGCATCGAGACCTCGATTATGCATTTCGGTAAAACTAACTCCACATGATTCTAAGAATTCATGACGGGCAACTTCATAATAATGCTGATAATTAGCATTATTCACAATACCTTGCGCATCTAATTCATAGTCACGCACTTTCATTTTGTATTGAAAAATAGGTTCCATATTCAGATTAAGATCAAAGACCTTCTTATTACTTTATTAAGTGTTACAACGTGTACATTAAGTACTTTTAGTTACTTCAACAAATAACAGTCCGGCAAAAATATCTTTAATATCTGTATCATGCAAATTATTTCAGTGTATAGCTGATACCTCCTATAAGCCAAAATCCAGCTTGAGGTACATTTCCTAAATCGAAATATTTCTTATTAAATATATTATTTGCAGTCAGATTAACAGCAAAGTCCTGAAACTTCCAGTCAAGCCGAACATCTAAAGTCGAAAAAGCAGGGTAGGGAACCTGAACTGTAGGCTTCAGATCTTCATACTTGAGATAAGTTCCCATACGTTTTTGCCACCTAAAATTCCAACTAGCACTTAATCCTTTATAAATAGGATGATTTAAGCCAACCGTCAGTTTGTCTCTCAGATAATTGAGTGTATAATTTGATATATAATCGTCTGAATTTTTCTTTTGATGCAAGCGTGTGTACCCAAGTTTTAAGGTTGTCGATGGATCCAAGTTCGGGAATAACTTATACAGAGATAAAGAAGCACCTAATTCGACACCCTGCTTGTCAATCTCAGTGAGATTCATAGATTCCCATTTTTCATCGTCAGCCGTTCTTTTAATCCAGTCGATCAGATTTTTTCCTTTCATAATATACCCTGTAGCATAAGCTTTTAGCAGTGGGGTATTGTATTTAAAACCCAACTCGAAAGATTCCGAATCTTCGGGCTTCAAATCATAGTTACTTATATGCGTCACTGTAGTATAATACAAATCGGTAAATGTAGGCATACGGGTTGCCTTATTCCAGGATGTGTAAACTTTTAGTTCGTCTAATAACTGATAACTCATATTGATTGAGGGATAAAATTTGTATTTTCCCTTCAACGCAGTATTGTAATTAGCCAAGATGCCAGCTGTTAACGAAAATCTGTCGAGCAATAGATTATGTTCCAAAGCATAACTTATATTCGTACGGCTGTCAGATTTTGTGTATTTTCCATCTGCACTTTTCATTGGTAGCCCCAAAACATTACTTTTTATGCCTTCGTTGCGAAATTCTGCGCCAAATGTAGTAATACCTATATTTGAATGGTATTGTAAATTCAAATTAGAACCGTATACATCAGTTTGATGGAAGTTATGACCATCACTGTATTTATTCAACTGAAAGTTATCATCATGCCTATTCCAGTAAACTAAAGGGATGAATTTCAATTTATTTCCGACTTCACCCTTTACCGATCCAAAATACGATTTGGTCTTATCTTGCTGATTCGGATATGCTGCGGAGTAGAAGGTATTGGCTCCGAATTGTTTATCAGAATAGCCCAATTGTATATCCACTTTAGACTTCTCCACATTTAAGCGCGTCTGCCAAAGCAAGTTGAATATATCATAGTCGCTATTAGAAATATATCCGTCCGATCTACTATATCCGGCTGATAAGCGCGAAGATACATCCTTATTACCATAAACACCATTTGCTTCAGCTCCGAATAGCCCGTAACTTCCGGCTTCGACTTTAACATATGCTTTATGATCTAAATCTTTACGGGTAATAATATTAATACCTCCCGAAAAAGCACTGGCTCCGTAAATTATAGATGAAGGACCGTGAATGATTTCAATGCGTTCGATATCTGAAAGATTGATAGGAATATCGAAACTGTAATGACCTGTTTGTGGATTGGAAAGGTTGACTCCATTGAGTAGAATTGCTGTTTGATCGAATGATCCTCCCCGGATCGAAATATCGGCTTGTACTCCGTGGCCGCCACGCTGTTGAACATCTATACCTGACACATAATTCAACAAATCTTGGATACTTTGGATGGGAGCCCGATCAATTTCGGATCTTGTAATAACAGTAACAAGTTTCGGCGATTGATTAAGAGACAGTTCTACTCTGGATGCCGTAACTGTCACTTCTTCCAGTTCTTTTTCTGTTACTTTCTGATTGTCACCGGCATTGATTTTGTTCTGCGCTGAAGTCTGGGTCGAATGGGCGAATGTAAGCATACAACCCGAAATGACTCCGATATTCACCACTTTGTGCATACTATTAAATGCACTGTAAGCTTTTTTTGCAAATCGCTTGAATCGATAAGCTTTCGGCTTTTCAAATCGTTTCTGATTCATTTTAATTTTAAATTAGTTAAATAATGGTCTAAGACCTTAAATCGCCGTCAAAGTAAGTAATTATTATTTATACAGAAAATAATCAAAAGCATAGATCATCTTTATACCCTAAGTAACTATATAAATCATAGCAAGTTATTTTATAAAAAATATACTATTTATTTTTCAGCAAAAAGTTCTTTATCATAATTCTATCTAAATAAAAAGATCTTTCAATTAGTATTGAAAGATCTTTTTACAATATCACTGATACTTTAAGATTAGTCGATAATATTTATAATCCGATGTATACGTTTGTTATCTGTAAACTACTTTTGTTATTTACATAAATAACTGATTATAAGTGATCACATTTGTATAAAAAGAGAATTTTACCTTTAAGTTTTATCTGTTATAATTTGATAGATAAATGCACAAATCACATCATAATTTTACTTCACTATAACATCATCGATATTCTTTCTGGGTGAATAAGGTGCTTTATCCGCATATCCAATTCTCAAAAGCAGAGTAGGGTATTCACCTTTAATTAGAGATATATAATTTTGCAGCTCCTCGGCCAAATCCTCCTCCTCACAAGGCTGATTCATAAATGCATAAGCTAGGTGTAATTCGGTAACTTTCAATAGATATTTTTCAAGACTCCGTCCTAGATTTATCCAATCTTCAAAAGTATCTTTCTTTGTAGTAAAAAGCACTAAATTTGAAGAGGAATCTACTTTTTCGATATCAGACTTATTTTGTTTCTCTGCTTTTAGAAAAGATTTCACAACAGGTTTAGATATAACCGCAGGCAATGCCGGAGCTCCTATCACCTTAAACGTAAGACCTGTTGGGTTTTGCTTAATCTCCCTGTTATTAAATCGCATATATTTCAGAAGTTCTTCTTTAAAAGCATCATTATTCATTTGAATATCATTTCCTCTTCGAATAAATTCTTTTAATACTGAATATAATGTATCACTTTTCCCAATTGTGTAATAACTTGTATTGTTATATAATTTAAGATTATTCAATATCTGCAGAATATCAGAAGGGATTGTCTTACCATCATACACCTTACGGTTAGTTTGTCTTTCATCAATCTGTAATACCAAATCATTTTTTTGTACATCATGTTGTCTTACGAGATCTATCACGATCTTCTTTTCAGCTTGTTCTATTTTAACAGAAGAAGCATATCCCAAATGAGAAGCCATTATACACAAGTTTTCGGTGGCTGCACCAAGACTTATAAACAGTTCTCTATTATTTTTATCTACAACAGGCAAGGTATCTTGCCAATTTGGCAAAATTTCTATCTGTGATTTGTGTATTTTAAACAGCCATGGCTGAGTATTATGCCCTGAAGGAGCCTTCGTAGCAGCTTCTATCATTGCTCTGAAATCATTATTAACCTGTCCTTCCATCTTCTGACTAATTATGAATACTATTATAAACAGTACAAAAATTTTAATATTATCTTTTTTCACGATGATATTTTTTAATAAGTCTTATTTTTTATGGCTATCATACCATGCATCTATTAGCAAATCTACCCCCTTTGCAATCTGACTCCAACCTTTTTCACTCTGCAGGTCGATGCCATTATACATAGGACAATGTTCACAGAGCATTGTTAAGTAGGTAATGGATGCACTTAAAATTGTAGCTAATGCTGCGACATCTTCTTGCGGATATTGAGCCAGCTGACTGACAACTGTAATGAGAGTAATTCCTTTTGATTCTCGTCTCAATCGCAGTTTTTCTATGACACTATTATTAGCGGACAACTCCCAACGATGCAAACGTCCCATCAGCTTACTGGATCTTAATTGAAAAATCTGTTCTCTAAATAGTTTTTTCAAAAACTCTTTGAGATTATCATCTTTTGGTAAATCTATTGAAAAGCTTATCCAAAAATCATTCTGGGAGAGATAATCTATTATCAGATCATCTAATGAACCGAAATATCTATAAATTAAAACTTTAGAAACTTTCGCTTCATTAGCAACTGCATTTACTCCCACCTTTTCAAATCCATCTCTATTTATAACAACTCCAACAGCCGTTATTAGCTTTTGTTTAGTATATTCTCGATCTTTCTCATTATTAATTATTTCCATAATACATAAGCAATGTTACTGATTGGTAACAAATATATGTAACCAATCGGTGACACGCAAATAAATTGCTGCTTTTTTACAACAAAAAAATTTAACATATTCTATTCTTTGTTATAAATCATAATAACTTTCATTATATTTGCCACTATATGTAATATAAAACAACTAACAATTCTAACTTATTCTTGAAAATGAAAAAGAATTTTCTATTGTATTCTTTAATGGCCTTAATACTAGGTCTTGCTCTGACATCTTGTTCTGATGATGACAAGGATTATTTAGTTAAAAGCAATTTCGATCCAATGTTTTTACCTATAACTCAAAATGGAAATTTTGAAGCCCGAACTACCATTTATATAGAAGATATCCCTAATGTCAACTTCTCCAAAGAAGATATTATTGACATCTACTTAAAAAATGCATGGGTAAATGTTAGTGGAGATCTATCCCGAAATGACGATATAAATATTTATAGTATCACTGTTAATGGAAGAACATTGCTGCTTGATTATAATATAAATGTACCCAATAATGTAAATAATGCAGGGATAGATATCACCAATGATAACGCATATATTAATTTCATGTATGATGCGATGATATTACTTAATCAGAAAGGAAAGATTGATGTTACAGTTAAAGGGTATTCATATCTGACCCAGGGTCGAAATTTATACATAACTTTGTGCAATAATCTAGATTTAACTGTCCGCGAATATTGAGAATGAATAAATACGAAGCTGTACAACAAGAAATATCAGATATCAATATCTCCACAAGTACGCTTCGAGAGAAATATATAAGCCTGAAAAAGGTTTTAGAAAGGAACTGTAAGGAAATCACATCAGGTGAAACTTTACAGTTTCCTTCATTATTCTCACGTCTGGTATTTATTGCACAGAAATACAACCTACCGCCTTCTCTGGAATGGCAACTTCAAACAATAAGGGTTAAGACATCTTTTCTACTGAAAAATGAGAATAACCTAGTATCTCCGCAGCAATACAAAAAAGCATATAATACCATTAAACTATTTTGCTCGATTATATACAATGATGAAGAATATCCTGCGGAAGATTTTGATATTGAAAAAGATTTCGATAATATAAAGAAAGATAAGAATACTCCCTGCCTTAGAGTTCAAATTACTAAAATCAATCGAGTTGAAAACCTGCTGACAGGTATAACCGAAGATATTTCGAATAAAATAGATATACGATATAATGTTGAAAATGTAAATACTATATTCAATTCAAGTATAGATAAGATTTGGATCGGAGCTCAAATCAATATAATAGATTATTACATTGATAAGGAAGGTTATTATATTCCTAAATTCATAGTATTAGAGCCGAATTACCTGATTGATGCTTCTGCAATGGCCGAATGCTTCCAAAACTACAGCATATCATACTTGCATTATTTCAGAAAGCGATTCGAACCTCCCGTAAATTCTCACTATATTTTGATGGGAAATCTTGCAAACTTTTTTCTGGATGAACTCATCTTTACGGAAGATCCGGAAAACCTCACTTTCGATTATTGTTTTCTCAAAGCTTTTAAAGAAAAGCCATTCGAATTTACCAGTTGTTCCGATATAAAACAAGTCGGTGATTTCAGAACCTTTATGTCGAAAGCAAAAATTCAATTTGCTAATATAAAAAGAGTAATAACACAGGATTTTCCTGTAAATAAAATAAACCCCGCCAATTGTACTTTAGAACCGTCCTTCTTTTGTGAGCGATATGGATTTCAGGGAAGACTAGACCTTCTGCAACTCTCCGAAAATAAAGCTCAGATAATAGAATTAAAATCGGGTGGGGTACCTTATCCTAAAAACGACCCGACTAAAATAGCTTTGAATCATGAGATTCAGACAACTATATACCGGTTGATTATCAAATCTGTGTTTGAGTTAGATGACCGCAGGATATCTTCTTCTATATTGTACTCTGCCGCTGAAAACCAAGGAGAAAACCTTAGGATGGCTGCCCCATATCAAAAACTAGAAAAGGAAATAATCAACCAGCGGAATTTGATTATCGCTACTGAACATGCTATTTATACGGGAGATAATAATACTGTCGATAACTTAATTCGCTATATATGCAATTTAGATAATTACGGTAAAGTGCCGGATTTTTTCACTCAACAAATACTCGATTTTGACAAGCAACTCAGAAATATTCCGGAGCTAGAAAAAGCTTATTTTTATAGGTTCATAACTTTTATAACCAGAGAACTATACATACAAAAAATTGGAGATAATTATTTCGAATCTAATTCTTCAACAGCCAGTTTATGGACTACTGAATATAAAGAACGACTCGACAACTTCGATTTAGTCGAAGGACTAAAAATAATCGATATAGATGATTCTGGGAAGGATATGAAGATCCTATTTCAACGAAGTGATAATGTAGATTTTATCAACTTCAGAGAAGGCGAAATTTGTATTCTATACCCAAAAGACAAAGAAAAAGATTCGGCTCTGACTAATCAGATATTAAAAGGTACTATTGCTGAAATATCCAATAATAATCTGCTTCTCCGCTTTAGGTACAAACAAAAGAATAGATCTTATTTCGAAAAACACACGACTTGGGTAATTGAACATGATAAGCTTGATCATACTTATGTGAACATGTATAAAAGCTTATTCAGTTTTATTTCGTCACCGATACGGAAACGCCAATTATTACTAGGTGTAGCTATTCCTAAATCCAAAGATAGACAATCAGTTAATAATTACACACTTAACAAAGAAAATAAGCAGGATTTCATATTAAACAAAGCGATAGATGCCGATGACTATTTTCTGATTGTAGGGCCTCCGGGTACAGGAAAAACCTCCATCTATGCTCGTAAATTGTTGGAGCACTACTATAACAATACCGAACAGAATATTCTTGTTATAGCCTATACTAACAGAGCAGTAGATGAATTGTGTGAATCTATTAACCAGGCTTTTAACTGCGATGATCAGAGCTGTGACAAGTATATACGCATTGGTACAGAACTATCATGTAATGACAATTACCGGCACAGACTTCTGCAAAATATAGCAGCAAAAACAAAGAGTAGGGAAGAGCTGCGCAATATAATCCAAAAACAACGCATATTTGTAGGAACTTTAGCCGCAATCACTGGACGTCCAGAGATTTTTGATTTAAAGGATTTTCATTTGGCTATTATAGACGAAGCATCTCAGATACTAGAACCTCAGGTTATAGGAATTCTACCTAAAGTAGATAAATTTATCATGATAGGCGACCACAAACAACTGTCGACAATAACCCTTCAGGATGAAAATAAGTCTAAAGTAGAAGATCCTATATTAAACATAATAAAATTATATAATTGTAGAGAATCTCTATTTGAACGATTATTCAGACAATGTAAGAGTAACGGATGGGAGCATGCATATGACACTTTAACCTATCAAGGTAGAATGCATAAAGAATTAGCTGAATTTCCGAATAAACATTTTTATGATAACATCTTATTAACTACAAATGATTGGCAGACTGAAAATTTAATTCAAAGAGAAATAAATTTAAACAATGTATATCATAAAATAATATTGAATAAACGGCGACACTTTTTCGATTGCTCCGAAATATCGAATTCTCAGAGCGATAAAGTCAACTATAATGAGGCTGATATTGTAGTAAACTTGTCAAATTCTATATTAGAAATATATAAAGAACTAAATTTAGAGTTTATTCCCGATAAAACATTAGGAATCATTACTCCTTATCGAAATCAAATAGCATTAATAAAACACAAACTTTTTCAGTCCCAGAATACTGAATTACAAGATATTATGATTGATACTGTAGAAAGGTTTCAGGGAAGTCAACGAGATATTATAATTTTATCGTTCTGCATCAACAAACCAGATCAATTAGACTTCTTTTGCAATCTTAATACAGAAAAAACAGTAGACAGAAAACTCAATGTAGCATTAACCCGAGCTCGTCAGCAATTTTTTGCTGTTGGAAATAGCCAAATCTTATCTATCAATCCAATCTATAAACAATTTCTTGCATCTTTTCAATAAAACAGTCACATATTTTTTTTAATAAAATATATACAAGTGTAATTTAATATACAATTACACTCAATCAACAATTATACACATATATATATTAAATTTCATCTCTATATTATTTAATAAATTCAGATACATATGTTTTAGTTTTAATTTACAACAAATATTATACATATGTATCTAATATTCATATGTGTATGTGTTTAAGACAAGCAATAATCAGCTAACAACCAATACATAATTAACTAATAATCAATATGTAATGTTTTATACATGAAGTTATTATTTAATATTGTAAAGGCGACACTACTACTATAACCAACATTAGATCAGTATGTGAACATATTTATAATTTTAAATATCTATAAATAAGTATTATAACAATATAATATAAATTAAAACTTTATAGTATATTACAGATGTAATTAAATATATCCATATGTATACAGACTTACGTATACAAAAATATATTTCAGGTGTTACAAAAATATACGCAATCTATTTATTTTTGTTGATTATTTGTTTTACATTTGTTATATACTTATGTGTATTCTTAATTTATACAGAAAAGTAAAATGAAAGATCGGATCAAACAGATAATGGAAATAGAGAATATGACGCCTGCCCGTTTTGCAGATACCTTGCAAATAGGACGTGCTGTAATATCTCATATATTGAATGGACGTAACAATCCTAGTCTCGATGTTATTACACGCATCTTAGCTAAAATGCCGGAGATAAACAGTGACTGGCTTTTGACCGGAGCAGGTCCAATGTTCAAAAGTGATTATAAGAATAGTTCAGAAGCACATGAGCAAATATCTTCGGCTCTACCGGATCTGTTCGCCCAGTTGCCGTCTGACAATTCAGTAAATCCGACTATTTATACGGAAAAGACCGAATATCGCAAGGATACAGAGGTTAACGATTTCCCTAAACCCATACATGAAGTTATTAATGAGCGAATTATATATAAAGAAGCTAAAGAAAAAAAAGTAAAGCAGATAATCATATATTATACTGACAACACATTTGAGACCTTTAATTCTCATCAAAACTGATTTAAGATTTTTTTTTCTGAAAAGCAATAAGTTTTGCTTAACTTTGACACAGCATTTAGTAACCTTACTAAATCTTTGTTGCTACTATGCTTGTCAAAGTAATAAAAAGGTCTCAGACCTTATTCACTATACAAGAATTTTTATTGCATGAAAAAAATGCTCGATTTGGTTGTGACCGAAAACCTTCAGCTCAATCAAACCTATTGTCTCCTCAAACTATCAACAGCAGACGGAGCCTTATTGCCGGATATGCATCCTGGACAATTTGTCGAAGTACATGTATCAGATTCTCCAACCACATTTTTGAGACGTCCCATTTCTGTAAACTTTATCGACAAAGAAAAGAATGAGCTTTGGCTCTTAGTACAAGTAATCGGAGATGGAACACGACGGATGTCTCAATACAAAAAAAGCGATTTGGTTAATCTTCTATTACCCTTGGGTAATTCATTTTCCATTCCGGATAAAAGAACAGGAAAAATATTACTCGTAGGAGGAGGAGTCGGAACGGCACCCATGTTATATTTAGGTGCTGAACTAAAAAGACAAGGTTATCTTCCTATATTTCTATTAGGAGCTCGTTCTCATAAAGATTTATTACAACTGGATGAATTTGTCAAATATGGTGATGTATATACTACCACAGAAGATGGATCTCATGGAGAAAAAGGTTATGTAATCAACCATTCTATATTGAATAAGGAATCGTTTACTCAAATATATACATGCGGTCCTAAGCCTATGATGATGGCGGTAGCCAATTATGCTCACAAAAATCAGATTGATTGCGAAGTTTCGCTCGAGAATACTATGGCTTGCGGCTTTGGAGTCTGCCTTTGCTGTGTCGAAAACACAACGAAAGGAAACATCTGTGTATGCACTGAAGGACCTGTTTTTAATATAAAAGATTTGAAATGGATAAGCTAAATATACAAATAGGCAATTTGAATCTCAAAAATCCGGTAATGACTGCATCCGGAACATTCGGATACGGAAAAGAATATTCCGATTTTATTGATTTAGGCAAATTAGGCGGTATTTGTGTAAAAGGCACAACCCTTCATGACCGACAAGGAAATGCTTATCCACGGATGGCAGAAACACCTTCGGGAATGCTCAATGCAGTAGGGTTGCAAAATAAAGGTGTCGATTACTTTGTATCACATATATATCCCGAGATCAAAGACTTTGACACTAATATCATTGTAAATGTGTCAGGATCAACCATTGAAGATTACGCAGAATGTGCCGCCCGCTTGTCAGATCTGGACAAAGTACCCGGTATAGAATTAAATATATCGTGTCCTAATGTAAAAGAAGGAGGCATGGCATTCGGCACATCAGCTTGTTCTGCTGCCGATGTAGTGAAAGCTGTTAGAAAAGTTTACAATAAAACGCTGATTGTTAAGCTTTCGCCAAATGTAACCGATATTACAGAAATAGCAAAAGCGGCTGAAGGAGAAGGTGCAGATTCACTTTCACTCATCAACACTCTACTGGGTATGGCAATAGATATAAATAAGAGAAAGCCCGTACTTTCGACTGTTACAGGAGGACTATCCGGTCCATGCGTAAAACCTGTAGCCCTTCGTATGGTCTGGCAGACTTATAATGCTGTTAAAATACCAATTATAGGTATGGGTGGTATAGCTTCATGGCAAGACGCTGTCGAATTTATATTGGCGGGATCATCCGCTATTCAGATCGGGACATATAATTTTATAGATCCAACTATTTCAGAGAAAGTAGTCGATGGTATACAAGGCTATCTCGATCACCACAACATATCACATATAAAAGAATTAATCGGAGCATTGGATATATAAATAAAAAAGAGCAATAATTGAATATTGCTCTTTTTTATTTCGGAATATATTACTTAATAACTTTAATCAGCATATGCAGGATCGACTGGCCCTACAGCCTGAACTAAAGTAATCTCTTGTTTATCTGTTAATTTCAAAGCTATAGGAAGATTTTTTCGGCTGAATGAAGCACGTGCAACAGTTCCCAGACCTGCAGAAGTACAATACAGGTATACATTTTGAGAAATATATCCGGTATCAAGTAATACTCCATCCCTTCCGGCCTTACTTTTATCCAGATTAGCAACATACACCAAATGCAAAGCCACATCCTTTACATATGGTTGTCTATCCATTGCTAAATGTTCCTTCAAACTTCCTGCAACAACTAACTTCAAAGTGTTTGCTTTAGCATCATAAATATACGCTCCATCTCTTAACAAAACGTAAATATCGAACTCTTGAGCATTACTGGCTGATGGCACAGTACGTTTTTCAGCCCTGTTAAATCCATAAGCAGCCCATAATAAGTTTGATAATGATTGATTATCCAGATCTTTATCAACAAATCCTCCGTGATAAGATTTTCTTTCACTTAATACATCCATCAAAGGTTTTCCTCCGGATTTCACTGGAGCTGGCAGATTTATAACTTCTTGTTGTGAATATGCAAATAATCCACAGCTAAATAAGCAGATAACAACTAACAAATGTTTCATATGTCTTTTATTTTTTAATTTTCCGTATACAAAAATACACATTTTAGAATAGTAAGCATACTTTTTATTTCATTTTGATATTTTTTCACTTTTGTCTTAATTTTATTTGTATATTTGAGGACAAAGAGAACTTTTAAGGTCTCAGACCTATTTATTGACTTTGCAGGAATAACAACAGCCATCTGTTACCGATAAAATACGTCATTAAATACTTTCTCTTACTTATAAATCAGCTAAATACACATGTGTAAAAAGTTATTATACTTTTTGATATTTTTAATATCATCAGTAACTATTACAGGACAAAATATTCAATTATCTGACTCCTCCAAAGTCAGTTTATTAACTAATACGCCTTGGGACAAAGAAGTTTATGCGCTTTTCGGGCACACTGCGATACGTATCAACGACCCTTCTGTTTTTTTAGACGTAGTTTTCAATTATGGGATATTCGATTTTGACAGCCCTAATTTTATGTACCGTTTTGTCAAGGGCGAAACTGATTACATGGTTGCTGGATATTCTTTTTCACAATACTTATCCGGTTATAAAAATCGAGGAATTGGCATTACAGAGCAAGTACTAAATCTTACGTTGGATGAAAAGCAACGAATATTGGATGCTTTAGTTAGCAACGCCCTACCTGAAAACAGAGTTTACCGCTATAATTATTTTTATGATAATTGCTCGACACGTCCAAGAGATATTATTGAGAAAAATATACATGGAACGATTCAATATACAGCAACTAATAAGCTGCAAACATACAGAGACTTAGTTCACGAATGTGTAAGTGGGCAACCATGGGTTCGATTTGGAATAGATTTGGTAATAGGAGCTGACGCTGATAAAGTAATTTCTGATCATCAGAAAGATTTTATACCATCATATCTGCTACACTCTTACAAGAGTGCTACAATAAAACAAGGCGAAAACATACGCCGCTTGGTTTCTGAAGAAAATTTACTACTAAGCCAAGATAGTGCCGGCACATTCGTATCTCCATCATTCAATACACCGCTATGGTATGGTTTGATATTTTTGCTGTTTACTATTGTTTTTTCTTATATCTCTTATAAAAAGAATTGTATGATTGCCTCTAAGATATTTGACTTTATTCTTTTCTTCGTAGCAGGCACAGCTGGCTTTATAATCTTCTTTTTGATGTACTTTTCCGTTCATCCTTGTACTAATCCAAATTGGAATTTCGTTTGGCTCAACCCTGTTCAAATTATTGCTGCAATTTTATTTCTAATAAAATTTAGATCAAAGTATGTCTACTACTATCATTTTATTAACTTTGCGATCTTAATAGTATTTCTTTTGGCGTGGTTTTTGATACCGCAATACTTAGAAATAGCGTTTATTCCTTATATCCTTGCGTTATGCATCAGATCAGGAACAAATGTATTAAATTACAGAAAGAATAATAACCATTAAGGTCTCAGACCTATTTATTGACTTTATAAGCATAATAGCAACAGCTAGTTATCACTTTAAAATATGTCATTAAATATGTCTGTTACTTAAACTTACAACCCTTTATACATATAAAGTATTAAGGATCGAAATATAATGATAAGAATAATCACTTCACTTGTAGCTGTACTAACAGTTGCATCGATACAATCTCAAACAACTTTGAAGGATACTCCTAAGTTGGTGATTGGCATCACTATTGACCAGTTGCGAGGTGATTATTTGGAACTTTTCAAACATTCATTCTCAGAAAGAGGTTTTAACCGCTTATTAAATGAAGGGCTTGTATATTCAAATATCAGATTTGAGTACCCGAATGTTAATGAAGCATCTTCAATAGCAACTATCTATACTGGAACCAATCCGTTCTATCATGGCATTATAGGAAAAACGAAATTCTCAGCGGACAAAAATACAGAATCCCCTATATTCGAAGATAATTCATTTATAGGGAATTATACCAAAGAAAAATTATCTCCGGCAGCATTACGTGTTTCTACTATTGCCGACGAACTGAAGTTTGCCTCACAAAACAAATCTGAAATATATGCATTTGCACCAAACTCATTTCAAGCAATAATTTCAGGTGGGCATCAGGCTAATGGTGTTTATTGGATTGAGGATTATACTGGCAAATGGGCTACATCTACCTTTTATAAAGATTTCCATTGGACTGTTGACCAGCAAAATAGAAACGGAATATTCTCCAATCATCCTGAAAGTTTACGATGGCAACTACTTTTAGGTGCTGATAAATACAATACTTCACCTTATGGCGGAGATTTTAAGTATTTGGATTATATATGGAAAACAAACTCAACTAATTTATACAGTCAACTAAAAGAAACTCCGTTTGCTAACGAAAATACAACAAAAACGGCTATAGACTTAATGCTAAAAACGGATATGGGAAAGCATTCTTATCCCGATTTTTTAGCAATCACTTATTATGCCGGAAATTATACAGCCGCAAATAGTCTTGATTATTCAGTTGAGCAACAAGACATTTACATCAGATTAGATAAAGATATAGCGTCTTTACTTGACCAGGTAGAGAAAACCGTAGGATTACAAAATGCACTTATATTCGTCACATCCACAGGATATTACAATTCAAATTATATTATAACAGAAACATCAAAACAATCAACAGGGGTATTCTATACCAATCGTTGCGAGGCTTTGTTGAATATGTATCTAATGGCGGTTTACGGCAAAGAACAATGGGTTGAGAGATACCATGATCAGCAGATATATCTGAACCGTAAGCTAATAGAAAGCAAAAATATCAATCTGAAAGAGATTCAGGATAAAGCGGCTGAATTTGTAATACAATTCACAGGAATTCAGGATGCGACTACATCATTGAGACTTTTAAGTGGTGAGACTAATCTGAATATGTCTTCTTATAGAAATATGCTTGACAAGACATTATCCGGAGATATCATTGTCGAAATTCAACCCGGATATCAGATTGTGGATGAGAAGAATCCTACACAACAAACTCAAATACAAAGAGAGGCTGCGATCGTTGCTCCGGTTATTTTCTGGGGATACAATATTAAGCCGGAAAAAATAAAAAGGACAGTTAAGGCTACAGAAATAGCACCAACAATATCTAAAGTATTGCGAATTCGTTCTCCAAATGCGGCAAAAGATCAACCTTTACCCGAATTTATGTGAAAAGAAGCACAATAATTCAATTGTTTTAAGCATAAAAAGAATTAATCACAAAAGGAAATAATAACAAACTAATAATATGGGATTTAATGACATTTTGTCCAAAATATTTGGAAATAAAGCGAATCGAGATGCAAAGCAGATAAATCCGTATGTCGAAAAAATAAAAGCGGCATATCCTGCGATAGAAGCTCTTTCGAATGATGAATTAAGAGCAAAAACCATTCAGTTAAAGCAAACAATCAATGACCATGTTGCAACTGAAAAGAATAAAATTAAAGAATTGAAAGCCGGTATCGAAGAAATCGATATTGATCAAAGAGAAGAAATTTGGGCTCAAATAGATAAGCTTGAAAAAGAAATTACTGAAAAGCTTGAAGTTGTATTGGAGCAAATTATGCCCGAAGCTTTCTCAATTGTAAAGGATACAGCGCGCCGTTTTACACAAAACGAAGAAATAATTGTAACCGCTACAGACTTCGATCGTCAGTTAGCACAAACAAAAGACTTTGTCAGAATAGAAGGAGATAAAGCCATCTATCTGAATCATTGGGTTGCCGGAGGTAATGAAATTACCTGGGATATGATCCACTATGATGTTCAGCTGTTTGGAGGGGTTGTTCTTCACAAAGGAAAAATAGCCGAAATGGCAACAGGCGAAGGTAAAACTCTTGTAGGTACACTACCTGTATTTCTTAATGCTTTGACAGGAAACGGAGTACATGTTGTCACTGTAAATGATTATCTGGCTCGCCGTGACTCTGAATGGATGGGACCGTTATATATGTTCAACGGCTTGTCTGTAGAATGTATAGATAATTATCAACCCAACTCAGAAGGCAGACGTAAAGCATATCAGGCTGATATTACTTTCGGTACTAATAATGAATTCGGATTCGACTACCTTCGTGACAATATGGCAGTAAGTCCTTCGGATTTAGTACAACGTAAACATAACTATGCGATTGTCGACGAGGTTGACTCTGTATTGATTGATGATGCCCGAACTCCTCTTATCATCTCCGGACCAATACCAAAAGGTGAAGAGCAGATGTTTGATGAATTTCGTCCTCGTGTCGAAATTATTGTGAAAGCTCAGAGAGACCTATGTACTAAACTTTTGGCTGAAGCTAAATCAAAGATGGCTTCTTCAGATTCGAAAGAACAAGAAGAAGGTTCATTACTTCTATACAGATCATTCAAGGGGCTTCCTAAAAATAAGCCACTTATCAAGTTCTTAAGTGAGCCCGGCATTAAATCATCTATGCTCAAAACTGAAGAACAGTATATGGCTGAACAAATGCGTAATATGCACATTGTTACAGACGATCTGTATTTTGTTATCGATGAAAAGAACAATAGTATAGAGCTTACAGATAAAGGTATTGACTTGTTATCTGGAAATTATGACGATCCTAAGTTCTTTGTAATGCCTGACATCGGTGCTTTAATGGCCGAAATAGAAAATGCTCCAGTTTCGGATGAAGAAAAAGCTGAAAAGAAAGATGAACTGATGCAGAACTACTCTGTTAAATCAGAAAGATTACATACAGTTAATCAATTACTTAAAGCATATACATTATTTGAAAAAGATGATGAATATGTTGTTATTGATAATAAAGTAATGATTGTAGACGAACAGACCGGTCGTATTATGGACGGTCGTCGTTACTCTGATGGACTTCACCAAGCTATTGAAGCGAAAGAACATGTAAAAGTAGAAGCTGCTACACAGACATTTGCTACAATTACCCTTCAAAACTATTTCCGTATGTACAACAAACTTGCGGGTATGACGGGTACAGCAGAAACCGAAGCCGGTGAATTATGGGACATCTACAAATTGGATGTTGTTGTTATTCCTACTAACCGTCCTATATCACGTAAAGATATGAATGATCGTATCTATAAAACCAAACGTGAAAAATATGCAGCGGTAATCAATGAAGTAGAAGAATTAATCTCTCAGGGACGCCCCGTATTGGTAGGTACTACTTCGGTAGAAATTTCGGAATTATTAAGCAGAATGCTTACCCAGCGTAAGATCAAACATAATGTACTGAATGCCAAGTTACACCAGAAAGAGGCAGAAATAGTTGCTCTTGCCGGTCAGACAGGAATGGTAACCATTGCAACTAACATGGCTGGTCGTGGTACAGACATCAAGCTATCAGCAGAGGTTAAAGCTGCTGGAGGTCTTGCAATTATTGGTACAGAAAGACATGAGTCTCGACGAGTTGACCGCCAGTTGCGTGGTCGTGCAGGACGTCAGGGAGATCCAGGGTCATCTGTATTCTTTGTTTCTCTAGAAGACCAGTTGATGCGTTTGTTCGCAACAGAACGTATTGCCGGCTTGATGGATAAAATGGGATTCAAAGAAGGAGAAGTGCTTGAACACAATATGTTAAGTAAGTCTGTCGAACGTGCTCAGAAAAAAGTAGAAGAAAACAACTTCGGAATACGTAAGCGTCTTTTGGAATATGATGATGTAATGAACTCTCAGCGTGAAGTTATTTACAAACGTCGCCGCCATGCTCTTATGGGAGAACGTATCGGTATCGATATTATAAATATGCTTTATGATTCGGCTGTAGCAATTACAGATCAGTATGTTGATGCTCAGGATTATGAAGGACTGAAAATCGAATTACTGAGAGTATTGGCTATTGAATGTCCGATCAAAGAAGACGAATTCAGATCAATGAAACCCGAAAAAGTTGGAGATACAGTATATGAATATGCTATCAAAAACTTCAAACAAAGAATGGACAGATTGGCAGAGATTGCAAATCCTGTTATCAAAGATGTGTACGAAAACCAAGGTCAAAGCTTCGAGAATATCCTTATTCCAATTACAGACGGCAAAAGAGTGTACAATATAACCTGCAATCTGAAAGAAGCATACGAAACAGGCTCTCAGGGTGTAATTAGGTCTTTTGAAAAATCGATTCTTCTTCATACTATTGACGAACAATGGAAAGAGCATCTGAGAGAAATGGACGAACTCCGTCATTCTGTGCAGAATGCCAGCTATGAGCAAAAGGATCCTTTGTTGATTTATAAGTTGGAGTCTTTCAATCTGTTTAAAACAATGGTTGATACACTGAATAAAAAAGCTGTAGCAATCTTAATGAGAGGACAGATACCTGTACGTCAGCCCGAACAAGTAAAAGAAGCAGCTCCTGAAGAAAAAACTGATTTCAGCAAATATAAAACTCAAAAAGAAGATGCTGATGAAAGTGGAAAACCTTCTCAGAAGGCAGAAGAAAATAAGCCAAAACAAGCTCCTATAAGAGTAGAAAAGAAATTAGGAAGAAATGATCCTTGTTTCTGTGGCAGTGGCAAAAAATACAAAAATTGCCATGGAAAAGATGAATTCTAAGGAGTAAATATCACCTTAACCCACAATATAGCTCTATCTGTTTGATTAAAAACAAGATAGAGCTATATTTTTGATAGAGAATACCAGTCCCGGATAACGTTACTTTGTCTTAAAATATTTCAGAAATCGAAAGAAAATTCGTAACTTAGCATGATTTTTTACGCTTAATAAGCTAGTTAGGATAAACAAAATTTAATGTTAACATATCTTTAAAGATAATGACAGATCAGGAAGACAGAATTATTAAAATCAACATCGAGGATGAAATGAAATCGGCATACATTGACTATTCAATGTCTGTTATTGTATCAAGAGCATTACCCGATGTTAGAGATGGTTTTAAACCTGTACACCGCCGTATTCTGTTCGGGATGAGTGAACTAGGTAATACATCAAATAAACCTTATAAGAAATCAGCCAGAATTGTTGGGGAAGTATTAGGTAAGTATCACCCACACGGAGACTCATCCGTATATTTTGCAATGGTACGTATGGCTCAAGAATGGAGTCTCCGATATTTATTGGTTGATGGACAAGGAAATATGGGTAGTGTCGATGGAGACAGTCCAGCAGCGATGCGTTATACAGAAGCGCGCCTTAGCAAATTGGCCGAAGAAATGCTGAAAGACATCGAAAAAGATACTGTAGATATGCAGTTGAACTTCGATGATACATTAAAAGAACCAACTGTTCTTCCTACACGTATTCCAAACTTATTGATCAACGGAGCTTCGGGTATTGCAGTTGGTATGGCTACAAATATGCCGCCACACAATATGACCGAAATAATCAATGGGACAATTGCTTATATCGAAAATAGAGATATTGATGTAGATGGACTGATGCAGTATGTTATTGCACCGGACTTCCCCGGAGGAGGATTCATTTATGGATATCAAGGTGTTCGTGATGCATTCGAAACAGGACGTGGACGTGTTGTAATGCGTGGACGAGCCGAAATAGAGATGGATGGCAATCACGAAAAAATCGTTATAACAGAAATTCCATACCTTGTAAATAAAGCCGAACTTATCAAGCATATCGCCGAACTTGTTGGCGATAAAAAAATAGAAGGAATCAGCAATGTAAACGACGAATCAGATCGTACTGGTATGCGCATTGTTGTTGATATAAAACGTGATGCCAATGGTAATGTCGTTTTGAATAAACTATTTAAACTTACGGCTTTACAAAGTTCTTTCAGTGTTAACAATATTGCTTTGGTCAAAGGACGTCCACGTACTTTGAACCTGAAAGAGATGATTGCTTATTTTGTAGAACACCGTCATGATGTTGTTATCAGGCGTACTAAATTCGATCTGCAAAAGGCTGAAGAACGTGCTCACATTCTGGAAGGTTTGATTATTGCATCAGATAATATTGACGAAGTTATTGCTATTATCAGAGGTTCTAAATCGCCTCAGGATGCAATTGATGGACTTATCAAACGATTTGAACTGACAGAGATACAGGCTCGTGCGATTGTAGAAATGCGTCTGCGTCAGTTGACCGGACTTGAGCAGGATAAATTACACGCAGAATACGAAGATGTACAAAAATTGATTGCTTATCTGAAAGAAATTCTTGAAAATGAAGAACTTTGTATGAAAGTAATCAAAGACGAGCTAATTGAGATTAGAGATAAATATGGAGATGTCCGTCGTACAGAAGTCGTTTATTCCGATGTGGAAATGAATCCTGAAGATTTCTATGCTGATGATGAGATGATTATAACCATATCTCATATGGGATATATCAAACGTACTCCTTTAACCGAGTTCAGAGCTCAACACAGAGGAGGCGTGGGGGTTAAAGCTTCGGAAACCAGGGATGCTGACTTTGTAGAATACATCTATCCTGCTTCTATGCACAATTATATGCTGTTCTTTACACAAAAAGGACGTTGCTACTGGTTGCGTGTATTTGATATTCCAGAAGGAAGTAAAAATGCAAAAGGCAGGGCTATTCAGAACTTATTGAATATTGAAGCGGATGATAAAGTGAATGCATTTATCAAAGTAATGGGATTAAATGATCCAGACTTTGTGAATAATCACTTCCTTGTATTCTGTACAAAACAAGGTGTTATCAAGAAAACCAGACTTGTATCGTACTCTCGTCCTCGTCAAAATGGAGTGAATGCAATAACCATTCGTGAAGACGATAAAGTTATAGAAGTACTTCTTACTGATGGAAATAGCGAAATACTTATGGCTAATCGTAAAGGTCGGGCTATCCGTTTTCATGAATCTGATGTTCGCGAAATGGGACGTACTGCAACCGGAGTTAGAGGTATGCGCATAGAAGAAGACGGCTCGGATGAAGTTATCGGAATGATAGCGATGTCAAAAGATACTCAGGACGAAACTATCATGGTTGTATCAGAATTAGGATTTGGTAAACGTACCAGATTAAATGATGAAGACGGTGAGCCAGTTTATCGTATAACCAGCAGGGGTGGTAAAGGGGTTAAAACCATGAACATCACTGATAAAACAGGACAATTGGTATCTATCAGTAATGTAACGGACGAAAACGATCTGATGATTATTAACAAGTCGGGAATTACTATTCGTGTCAAAGTTGCAGATCTTCGTATAATGGGACGTGCTACTCAAGGTGTCAAACTTATAAATCTGGGTAAAAGAAACGACCAGATAGCATCTGTATGTAAAGTATTGTCTGAAAAAGAAGAAGACGAAGAAATTGAAAATATCGAACTATCCGAAAATCCGGATGTTATAAACAATAATGAAGTTTCAGACGACGAAACTAAATCTGAGGAATAAATAATTGCAAACAAAATTTAATAACAGATGAAGAAAATACTTTTATCAGCAGGATTATGTATGCTCGTTACACTTTCATTTGCTCAGAAGAAAGCGGTGAAAGATGCGAAAGGAGCAATGAATTCTAAAAATTACAGTGAGGCTCGTGATTTAATAAAGCCGGCTCTGACCAATCCTGAAACACAGAATGATCCTGAAACATGGAAACTGGCTGGAGATATTGAAAACAAGCAGTTTGAAGCTGAAAACATGAAACAAATGCTACAGCAGCAACCTGATGAAAAAACAATGTATACTGCTCTTTTTGCAACATATGATCCATATGTAAAAGCTGATGAATTGGGTCAATTACCTGATGAGAAAGGCAAGATCAAAAATAAATACCGCAAAGATATTGCAACTATAATGAGAGCTAATCACCCTTCATTCATCAATGGTGGTGTGTATTACAATAATCAGAAAGAATACTCTAAAGCAGCTGACTTTTTCCAAAAATATTGGGAAATACCTTCTATGGCTGTTTTCGATGATGAAAAAGATAAGATAAATACAAATGACAGTACTTTCCAAACAATCAAGTATTACGCCGTGATTTGTGCGATACAAGCAAGTCAGGGTGGAGATGCTGCAGTTAAGGAAAAAGAAACACAAAGAGCCATTACTCTATTAAATAAGCTTATAAGTGAGCCATTTGTAGCTAACAGCACATACAAAGAAAACGAAGCTTATGAACTTTTAGCAAGTGAATACGAGAGTGTAGGGGATACTGTTAAGTTTATCGAAACCTTAGAAGCTGGAGCTAAAAAATTCCCTGAAAGCAAGTACTTTGTACCTAATCTGATCAATCAGTATATCAAAAAAGGAGAAAGAGATAAAGCCATTGCTTATCTAGATAAAGCTATTGCAGAATCTCCAAGTTCAGCATGTGATATGTATAGTGTAAAAGCGGCATTATATGCTGAAAAACAGGACTATAAAACAGCAGATGACACATACAGTGCTGCTTTATCAAAAGATCCTAATTGCGAAAGAGCATTAGAGGGTCTTGCTGTATCATATATTCTACAAGCTCAGAATTTGAAAGAACAAGCAGGAAATACTTCTGTTGCTAAAGACAGAGCTGCATTAGATGATCAGGCTAAAGCTCTTTACAATAAAGCTATTCCTTTGTTAGAAAAATACAAAGAATCATTATTAGCACGTAAAGCTGATGAAGGAGACTTAAAAGCAATGTATGTAAAATTGCAAAACGTCTATTACAATCTGGATATCAACGATAAATACGAAGAAGCCAGCAAAGAATTGGAAAAATATAAATATTAATATTTATAAATAATAAATAAATAAGAATAAAGGTTGCTCACTTGAGTGACCTTTATTTATTTTCACGCAGAATAATAATTATTCTATATAATCAATTCTCAGAGGTTTCATTTTCCACTTCTTTTTTTGTTACATAATTACCATTATGTTTAATTATGTAATTCTTTTAAAATCCAATATTAAGTAACACTCTCGGAATATGCTATAATTAGAATATCCTATCTCATATTAGAAATAATCTATAAAGAATCAATAGTTATCAATAAACAAATACCAATTATAATTGTTTAATTTGTATATCAAACCTAATAAAAACGAGTATGACAAGTATAATCTCTTACTTCTTAATAACTTTATTAAGTTTAAATTTATCAAACAATAATAATACTGATAATAAAAATACGAAAGCTATGAAATTTGAATTAATTAAGTTGCCATATGCAACAAATGCACTTGAACCAGTAATCAGTCAACAAACAATCGAATTACACCACGGTAAACATCTTCAAACTTATGTAAATAACCTGAATAATCTTGTTCCCGGAACAAAATACGAGAATATGGATTTGATTTCTATCATAAAAGACTCTGAAGGTGGTGTATTTAATAATGCCGGACAAATCCTTAACCACGAAATATATTTCACATCGTTCAGTCCAAATGGCGGTGGTGAACCTAAAGGCAAATTAGCTGAAGCAATCAATCTTCAATGGGGTTCTTTTGAAAACTTTAAGAAAGAATTCAATGCTGCTGGTGCTGCTGTATTTGGTTCAGGATGGGTATGGTTAGCTAAAGACGGAAGCGGTAAACTTTCAATTGAAAAAGAACCAAACGGAAGCAATCCTGTAGTTAAAGGTCTTACTCCTCTATTAGGGTTTGATGTTTGGGAACATGCATACTATCTTGATTATCAAAATCGTCGTGCAGATCACCTTGCCGAACTTTGGAAAATTATCAATTGGGATGTAGTTAGTGCTCGTTATTAATAAGATATTTCCTAAAACCAACCAATATAAAAGCTGCCTCTGATAGAAGGCAGCTTTTTATTTTATATACGAATCAGCATTTTGAGTTTTTTATCTATAAGTAAAGAGCTCTTTGAATAACCGGTATTAAGAAAATAAAGAAAAGGTAATTGGATAAGAATTACATAAAGTGTGTAACCTTTGTCACCTTTTTAGATTTAGAGGAAAGTCAACCCATAAAAAGGTTATTATCCGAATATTGAATATAGAGCGTGCAACTTTTGTAACCTTTTCGACAACCAGCCCCCTATCCTACCGTCTGCATCATTAGGCTCCTTATTTAACTAAAATCAGATAACTCTTATCTAAAATATAGTTATATTTGCATCGAAATCTAGGGGTGTCTGCACAAGCAGGCTGAGATTATACCCATATAACCTGATCCGGATAATGCCGGCGTAGGGAAATAGATATGCAAATCGCGCGTAACGCATACTACTTCACAAATAGGTAAAATTCTCTAATATCCCCTTTTTTATTTATTAAGTTGATAAAGCCCAATTTGGGCTTGTCAAAAATTATTTTAATTATTAAATGAAAAAGGAAATTATATCATTATCGGCATTGATGACTACTCTAGTCATGCAAGCTGAAGAATTGCCTGACAGCTTAAAGCAAGTAAATCTGAACGAAATTATAGTATCAGCGACCCGTGTCAACGAACATGCTCCGATTGCGTTCAATAATGTCAGTGCACAAGAGATCAAAGCTAATAATACAGCTAAAAATATACCTTATATCCTTCAAACACTCCCATCTATTGTTGCATATTCAGAAGATGGGTCAGGAGTAGGCAATACATCTTTTAGAATCAGAGGAACGGATGCTACACGCATCAATGTTACACTCAATGGAATGCCTTTGAATAATCCCGAAAGTCAAGAAGTTTATTGGGTCAATATACCCGATTTATCGAATTCGCTCCAAAGCATACAGGTACAGAGAGGTGTAGGATCATCAACCAATGGATCCGGAGCATTCGGAGCAAGTATCTCTCTAAAAACTCAAGGAACAAGACCTCAGGCATATGGAGAAGCTTCGACTGGTGTAGGCAGTTACAATACTTTTACATCTACTATCGCGGCCGGAACTGGTATTCTGAAAAACGGATTATCTTTTGATGCCCGCTACTCCAGAGTTACCGGAGATGGGTATATAAGGAATGGAAAAGTTAATCACAGATCGGCATATGCATCAGCATCATATTATAACAAGAATCAGTTGTTCAAACTGAGCTACCTCAATGGCATCCAGCATACGGGAATCACATGGGAAGGGATAAGCCCAGAACAATTAAAGACCGACAGGAAATACAATCCAGCTGGAGCTTATTATGATGAAGCCGGAAATGTTCATTATTATGAAAATGAAACAGATAACTATTATTCGGATATAATTCAATTTACTTATTCAAATGCTTTATCCGATAAATTATCGTTGAATGTTGGCTTAAGCTACAATCATGGATATGGCTATTATGAAAATTACAAAGCTGATCAGAAGTTCAAAAAATATGGATTAGATCCTCAGTTAGTAAATGACAGTACTTACAAATCATCTGATGTAATCACACGTAAGTTGATGAAAAATAACTTTTACGTAGGTAATTTTACACTGAATTACATTTCCGATAAACTTACCCTGACAGGAGGTGGCAATCTAACATCTTATCAAGGAGATCATTACGGAAAGCTCTTATGGGTTAAATATAACAAAAACATATCCGACAAATATGAATGGTACAGAGGAGATGCCGATAAAAAAGAATTCAGTGTATTCGGCAAAATTACATATAATATTCTCGACAATCTAGCCATTTTCGGAGATATGCAATACAGATATATAGATTACAGAATGTCAGGAATAGATGATGATTTGGAAAATATCACAAATAAGAACTATTACAGTTTCTTCAACCCGAAAGCCGGATTATCTTATTCATTTAATAATAATGAAGTGTACGCATCTTTATCTATCTCAAACAGAGAACCTTTAAGAACAGACATCAAAGAATCGGTCAAAGGAGGAAGTACACAAAAAATTCAACCCGAAAGAATGTTCGATTATGAACTGGGCTATAGATACTCTTCAGCGATAGCTTCTTTTAATGCAAATTTGTATTACATGAGATATAAAGATCAGATGGTACAAACCGGAAAATTGAATGATGTAGGTTATAAGCTAATGGAGAATGTACCTACAAGCTACCGTATGGGTATAGAGCTGTCTGGAGCTGTACAACCAGCCAACTGGATACGGATAGATGCAAACGTTACGCTAAGTCAGAATAAGATAAAGAACTATACAGCTTATTACGATCTCTACAATAATCAGAATGATTATGAATTCGTAAAACAGACATCTGAATATCTTGGGACTACCAATATTTCATTTTCTCCTAACGTAATCGGTAGCGGTATACTGACAATCACTCCATATAAAGCATTATCTTTGGCTCTTGTTGGCAAGTATGTAGGTAAACAGTATTACGACAATACATCAAATAAGGATAACCGTCTGGCTGACTATTTTGTGAGTAATATTGTTTTAGGATATACTTTCAAGACACAGAAAATCGGAGAGGTAGATATTCAATTCTCTGTCAACAATATATTGAACAAACGCTATGTTGGCAATGCCTGGGTTGCGACAGATAAATTCGAGGATGGATCTGAAATTGTATATACAGGACTGTATCCACAAGCAACCAGAAATATCATGGCTAAATTGGGAATCCGATTTTAAGAATTTGAGAATGATTATTTTAGAGTTTATAAAACAAAACTGGATAGAAGTTATAGGAGCCATTATCGGGCTCCTATATCTTTATTTTGAATATAAAGCAAATATATGGATGTGGCTAACAGGTATAGCAATGTCTTCGTTCTATACATACGTTTATATTCATGCTACTTTCTATTCATTTGCGTGCATCAATATATATTATATAATAGCTGGTGCATATGGGTGGGTAAAATGGCTAAAATCGGCTAAAAAAGGCCAAAATGAAGATATATCGATAGAGTTAAGACACACTCCTACCCGATTATTCTTACCATTGTTCATAATATCCATTGTTACATTTGTGATTATCGCTTACATATCAAAAAATTATACAGACAGCCATGTCGTTTATGGAGATACTTTCATCACCACATTAAGTATAATAGCCATGTGGATGCTGGCACAACGCTATGTTGAACAATGGCTTTTACTTATTGTTGTAAATATCGTCTCGGTATGTATCTATTTTGGACAGGATCTATATCCAACATCTATTATGTATCTGGTATATAGCATTGTATCGGTATTCGGATACATCAGATGGAGAAATTTAGCAAAAAAAGACAAATGAAATACTTTGAAATGCCTACGGCTTTATCCGAGGCGGATGCGGTTATTTTAGCGAATGGAGATTTTCCTAAGCATGAGGTCCCATTATCTATTCTAAGAAACAGTAATTACCTTGTATGCTGCGATGGAGCCATCAATAAATTAAAGCATACGAATATAGAGCCGCAGGCTATTGTCGGCGACTGTGACTCGCTTGGAGTAGAAAGTAAAGAGCGTTATGCAAAGATTCTGTTCCGCAATCCGGATCAGGAGACCAATGATCTTACCAAAGCGGTAAATTATTGTCTCGAAAAGGGTATGTCTAATCTGATTATACTCGGAGCCACCGGGCAACGTGAGGATCATACATTGGGCAATATAAGCCTTCTACTTGAATACATGAATGAAGCGACTGTACAGATGATTACCGATTTTGGCATTTTTACTCCGGTTGACAGCGATTCGAGATTTGAAAGTTTTGCAGGACAACAAGTTTCAATTTTCACTGTCGCTGAAGGAGAAATAACAACTCATAATTTAAAGTACCCGGTACACAAAAGGACTTTTACCAATTGGTGGCAAGGAACATTAAATGAAGCAGAAAGTGACGAATTTTCGATTGAAACAAACGGTAAACTCGTTTTATTCCGGATATTTAAATAAAAGTTACTAAAATGTAATATTCTGGCCGCATCTTGCCAAAGAAATTATCTATATTTGTGATGTGTCTAGGGTTTTATATCTGATCATGACAATTTAGGGAAAAGAATTTAAGTTATTTCAAACAATTATAATTCTCATGGATTTTTTACACAGCGTGTGGATGTTTATCCACGATTTGGTACTTCACACCGGACCTACACTTGATATGTTAGTGAATGAGTATGGAATGTGGTTTTATGCTATTTTATTCTTAATCATTTTCTGTGAAACGGGATTAGTTGTAACACCATTCCTTCCCGGTGATTCTCTACTATTTTTAGCAGGAGCAATAGCTGTCAGACCCGAAAACGATTTACATATCTATTGGCTTGTCCTTATTCTGATAGTAGCTGCAATTATAGGAGATGCTGTCAATTATACGATCGGGCACTTTTTTGGGCAGAAACTGTTCGGAAATCCGAATTCCAGGATATTTAAGCAAGAATATCTTGAGAAAACAAACCAGTTTTATGCAAAACATGGAGGTAAAACCATAATCTTAGCGCGTTTTGTCCCAATCGTAAGAACATTTGCCCCTTTTGTTGCAGGAATGGGAAAAATGAGTTACAAGCATTTTGCCGCTTATAATATCATTGGAGGTATTGCCTGGGTTTTGATATTCTGTACATTGGGAGTACTTGTAGGAGGAATTCCTTGGGTAGAGAAAAACTTAGAAAAGGTAGTTATCATAATTGTAATAGTGTCTATCTTACCCGGTGTATTTGAATTTGTTAAAGCAAAATTAGCAAGCAAAAAAGCCGTGGAATAAACCTGGAAAAATAGAATATTGAAAGGTCTTAGCCATTAAAACCTTTTTTAGATACTCTAAATACCATTGAACTTATATGAATCAAAAATGTTCTATAAGCAAAATGGTATTTTTCTTTTAGCCTTTTCTCTTTTTAGAATTTATCAAGTAAATTATTGGTTATCATTCGAATAATATCATTAAACAAACATTATAGTTAATTTTAGGTTAATTCATTATGGAATATATAGCTAATATACCCGATTCGGGATCAAAGAAAAGAATCGTTATTATCGGCGGTGGCTTTGCAGGATTACAACTGGCTAAGAAAATCGACTCCAACTATTTTCAGATTGTACTGATTGATAAGGTAAACTATCATCAGTTTCAACCTCTAATGTATCAGGTCGCAACTGCCGGACTAGAACCTAGTTCGATCAGTTATCCTCTGAGAAAAACCTTTCATAAACGCAAAGATTTTCATTTTAGGACTTGTCTGGCAAAACAGGTTCTCCCTGAGAAAAAAATACTTGAAACCAGTATCGGATCAATCCAATATGATTATCTTGTAATAGCCACAGGATGCGATACAAACTATTTCGGCAATGATAAGCTTAAAGATTCAACATATGCATTGAAGTCTATTTCTGAATCACTACTAGCAAGGAATAGAATATTACTAAGTTTCGAAAAAGCCCTGAGTGCAAGAACTGAAGAAAAAGTAAAAGAGCATCTTACCTTTGTTATTGTAGGAGGTGGTGCTACCGGTGTAGAACTATCCGGAGCCTTAGCTGACATGAAAAAATCAGTTCTTCCTAAAGATTATCCGGAACTCGATTTCAACAAGATGGAAATACATCTGGTTGACGCCTCCCCTCGCCTACTCTTTGCTATGTCTGAAGAAGCATCAGCTAAAGCTGAAGAAACTTTAAAAAAACGAGGGGTAATTATCCACCAAAATATCCCTGTAAAAGATTATAAAGAACCTGTTGTAGAATTAGGTAATGGAACAGAACTTAAATCTCGAAATGTATTCTGGGTTGGAGGTGTAAAAGCAAACAGCCTTGCGGGATTAAATGACGATGCCTATAACAGAGGTCGTTTAGTTGTTGATGAGTACAATGCTGTGGCAGGTCATAACAACATATATTCAATCGGTGACACTTGTCTTCTCTTATCGGATAATTCTCCCAAAGGGCATGGACAAGTTGCTCAGGTCGCTATACAAATGGCTCGTACTTTAGCCAGAAACCTTAACAATGAAGTAAAAGGGCATAATCAAAAGGAGAAGTTTGTTTATAGCGATAAAGGCTCTCTGGCTACAATCGGAAGAAATGCTGCTGTTGCTGATTTATGGAAATTACACTTTGGAGGTACTGTTGCATGGTGGCTATGGCTCTGGGTACATATCCTTTCGATAGTGGGAATGAGAAATAAAGTATCTGTATTTATTGATTGGGTATGGAGTTATATAACTTATGATGTATCTCTTCGATTACTAATTCGTCCAAAGAAAAATAAGATGTACGATGAATTAGATGATCGGGAACAGAATTACGAATGAATAGTGAAAGGAAAATCAAAATTTGGTTTTCCTTTTTATTTGAATATCATCTTGTTTTAGAATTTTATTTTCTCTCATTCTCTGCCATATATTATCAGGAATAAACATCCTCAGATACTGCCTTAAATAGGCATTTCGCATATATTTCTTAAAATAAGGAGAATCTTTCAGAGCTCCATATTGAATCTGCATCGCAATAAATTCTTTTGCATGCTTAATTTCATTATTCATGCTGAATCCTTCTGACGCATCGTATGAACATACCGTTACGGGAATATGCCTCAGATCATACCCTTCTCTATTCAGTCTCAAAAAGAATTCGGTATCGGCTGCAATCCGATATTTCAGATTAAACCGATTTTTCTTCGCTATATCCGTTCTGACAAAAGCCGCCTGATGCGAGAATGGCATAAAATGATCTCTATCACAATCATAAGCTGGTCGGATATACGAAAAGCTTTTTAAACGGTATTCAGCATCACCATAAACAACGGCATATGAAGAATAATCATTATTTTGCCCGAATATTTCCTGTATTGCATTTTCTGAATAAAAATAATCTCCAGCATTCATAAAATTCACCCACAAACCGTATAGTCGGTCTAATGATTTATTCATAGCATCATAGATTCCTTTATCAGGTTCACTTATCCATAGTGATATTTTATCCTCGTATTTTTTTATTATATCAATTGTTCCATCAGTAGAACCTCCATCTATAATTATATACTCCAAATTATCATAAGTCTGATTAATAACACTTTTAATAGTATCTTCTATAATCGAAACACCATTAAATACAACTGTTACTATCGAAACCTTATCCGTATTCATCTTTAATGACTATTTATTTGATCTAACAAATCTAGCAATTCGATATCTTTGCCGTCGACTTTACGGGCAAACCACGCATCAGAATCTTTGATCAATGGGAAATCAGATTTTGTTAATATTTTAGGACTTTTCCCATTATCTCTCCAATCAAAATAACGATAAATATTATTAATCATATTGTCTTTCATATTAGAATTTAATAATACCGACTGTATATATAGCTCATCGGCACATCCTGAATGCTGAAAAAATTTCACTACATGAGGGTTTTCATTCGTAAATTTGAGTAAATACTTCACACTGTCAAGAGTCAGGCTAAACCAACAAGCACCATAATAGGCTTCTACAAATGGATATTTACGCTTAAAACCTAGCTTTCTAAACAGTTTTTTTACATATTTATTATTCCTTAAATCCCTATTTGGAAGAAAATGCCAATATTCATACCGCTTTTTCATTAATAAAGACCAACTGTCATTACCTAATTTATAATAACTGATAAAGTTATTAGCCGCTTTATCCCGATGCTTTTGGACAATATCATTAATAGGTAACACGGGATAATCCTGCCCGCTAATGAACAATATATGAGAATAATTTTGTTCGAATGATAGAATCTCCGAAAAAGAATTCAATATCTGTTGTACCTGAGAAAATCTCCCCCACACCACTTCTACCCTATTCTTCAAGAAAATAGCTTCACGAATCATATCTTTGTAGGGCAAGATATCAGCCTTACCGTCTACATTGATATAGATATCAACGTCATCGCAAAGCAGACGCGAAACCAAACGAGCGACTTGCTTAGGGTTAGTATGAGCATGTATCAATAAGGCTATTTTCATAACAACTACTTACTCAAATTTTCTAACTATTTCCATTATCTTTTTTGCAGACTTCTCCCATGAATATTCTTTCACTTGTTGATATCCCTTATCCTTCAAATTACGGCGTAAATCTGCATTTGAAAGTAATAAATTGATTTTTTGAGTTATATCTGCTGTATCGCAAGGATCAATATATAATACTGCATCCTCGCAAATTTCTTCAATGGCTTCTATTTTCGAAGCTATTACAGGGCATCCACAAACCATCGACTCTAGTGGAGGAATACCAAAACCCTCATAAAGAGATGGATAGACAGAACAAAGAGCATTTCTATACAATTCATTCAACCGGTTGTCATCAACATAGCCGGGCATTACTATATTTTCGTTATGCAAATCATTCAGATCAGGAGTATTAAAAGCCTGAAATTGCATGCCTATAATATAAAGCTTTACTGTTTTATCATCAATGTTATTAAAAGCCTCTATTAATCGCCGAAAATTCTTACGAGGATCGAACGATGATACAGAAAGAATATACCTGTCTGTAATATTCTGGTTACTTTCAACAAGATTAAGATGGTAAGTTGGAATACTGCAATTCGCAACAAACAACTTTTTATCGGAAAGCCCAAATACATCAATAATCTCTTTCTTTGAATATTCGCTGACCGTTATTATAGCGTGTGCTTTACGAGCTATACGAGGCATCATATATCCATAGTACCTCGAATAACTTTTTGCAAACCATTCAGGATGCCTTTCATGTGAAACATCATGAATAGTTATTATCTGATTATCATAAATTAAAGGTCCACATCCTGAAAAGCTTATCAATAAGGGGCTTCCTTGTTTTTTAAGATATAGAGGCAAACTTATCTGCTCCCATAAATGCCCATTTAAAGAACCACACTCAACTGTTCGAAAAGAGTATTTGTAATCTGGATTTATATTCTTGGGAATGGCTACATAAAAGTCCACACCCAACTGATAAAGTTGGTTGCATATTTCAAAAGCATAACGGTGTATACCAGTTGGCTTTTGCGTCAAAAATCGGCCATTAACAACAAACATATATTTATAATTCTCTATTCAATACTCTGTATTTTTTCCCTTTAAACCAACTCTTTTTAGGGAGTAAAGAGCTGAATAATATCCAAAATCGGATTTTGAATATCTGCCATGTTCTATTTTTAGGCTTTTCATCTGGAAAATAGTCTCTGCCAGATACAATATTGAAATATAATTTTTTTTGTGACATTCCGTTCTTCAGAAACTCTATATGGTGTGTAACCATTTGAGATTGCGGAAATATATAAAATCTTTTGTTCTTATGATCATTTATATAAGGATATTTAGACATATAACTAGGTATATGTACAGGCATATTTTCTTTAATAAGAATAAAATTACCTCCATTTTCTTTTAGATAATTAGCAATATAGCATTCCGGATATAAATCAATATCAAATAATCCTTCATGGTCTTGTATATACTTAGATCTGATTATGGCTATATCTACAGCTAAAGAATAATCTTTATCATACCAATCGGCACTAGCCCAGACTACATTCGTATTGCCATCCATTACCGCAATATATTTAGCTATAGTCCGATCGGAATATACCCATGTATCAGCTTCCAGGATGATAGTATATTCACAATCCATAGGAATATGTAAACGCCCTTCCTGTAAAAGTTGAGAGCTACCCCTACGATGCCCTGAATTGCTGTTTAATATCACTAAATCATCTATTTGAGAAGCTATATTATCTTTGATAGTATACCCATCAGAATATCCATTGGTTACTACAACTATATAATAATCAAAAGCATTCCATGTATCTTTTATTATCTGCAGGTTATATTTTAAATCTTCAATTCTATCATAAACCCGAAGTAATATAGCTATTTTACGCTTCATCAGTTTAAAAGTACTTTTACAATTTCATCCATCTTATCAACTGCTATATTCCATGAAAACTGCTGAATATATTCATTCCCCTTTACAGCGATAGATAATCTAAGATCATCATTCGACAGTATAATTTCTAATTTACCCATCAGTTCATTCGTATTTTTAGCTTGATATAACAAAGCCGTATTATTATCAATCCCATATTCAGAATGCCCCTCAATATCCGTTAATACGCAGGCACATCCACAAAACATAGCTTCCATAGGTGTTAGAGCCATTCCTTCTGTCAATGAATTCGCTATAAATATCGAATTTCGATTAAATAAACCGGCAATATCTTCAGGATCGCGATAGAATCTTATCCATTCCGGTAATCCCTCAGGTTTGGAACAAATTCCAAATAAATCGACTTGTAATTGCGGATATTTTGTTTTTAAACCATACAGGGCATCTAATCCATATTGTGACCCTTTTATTTCTTGTACAGAGTACATCATACAAACTGAATAAGGATTCCGGTCTTTTATAGGAGTAGTTATTTGAAATTTATCACTATCAATAGCATTCGGAATAAGATATGTAAGATTGGTAGTATAATTATTAACGATATTCTGTAAATAAGAAGCAACTACAATATTTGTTGTATCTGACATATTATAGGAAGAATGCAATTCGTCAATATGTCCTATCCAATTTTCATACCCCTGTATGAGATTTATTTTCTTCCCTTTTGACAAATGTAATTTACCCATATCTAAGGCAGTAGACCACCATGTTGCAATAACAACATCTGAATCCATCACTTCTTTATCACAAATAGCATCTACATAAGACATAGTAATGCCATTTCTGAATATAAACCATCTACTTGTTCTAAAGCCTTCTAAATATGTAAGAACTTTACGAATTAAGTAAGGAAGTCTATATTCCATGTATTTGGTTTTGAGAGGATATGTTATATGCACAGAATAACCCAGGTCATACAACCGATTGGCATATTCATACATAATCTTAAATCCGCCCATTGGCCGCCTTGCTTTGAACGGCATAATGAAGTTTATTTTTATTAATCTTTCCAAGTCTATATAGTTGTGGTGTATATATATAGTATTTGTAATGCAAAAAATAAAATATAAAGAAATACATAAAAAGATTTAGATCCGATAATCCCTTAACATTCAATGCTATGTTATATGCATATGCTATTAATAATGTAAAAACCCAAGCCTGATCTTTAGTAAAAGACATTTTCATCAGAATAAACTGGTAAAGAAAATATGCTATTGTTCCGGGCAATCCAATCCAAAATAATAATCGAGTATAGCCGACATCACTACCCCAGAATTCCATATGCCCCCAACCATATACCCATTGATCGAAAGTATATGGCAATATAAACATATTCTCTAATCCATCAGATGACTGAGTAGAAAACTTTCCGCTCTTTTGATAATTTATAAATCCTTCGAAAGCCCAATCCGAAAACTCCGGAAAGTAAATATAACACAGAGTAGAACCAATCGAAGCTAATAAGGCTCCGACTGCAACAAATTTAAACAATTGTGATCTTGGGGCATTGCCTGTTATTAAAAGTATTACCGCAAGAATAAGACTTGCAAATAAACCGATAGATGTAGTTCGTGCAGATAACAATCCAACATATAATATTATACAATATACGGTAGCTAATAGAGCCAATTGTACTACTCTAAACTTTCCCTTGATAGCAATATAAACAATCAAGATAAGGGCAAATCCACATGATACACCAGCACCAAAAAAAGCAACACCATAGCCTAGCAGACGTTTTCCTTCAGTATCATCTCGCTTTATCTGATTTACAAAGTCGGACATCTGCAATGAATTGAAAAAATTCCGGACTGCTTCATTTTGATGCATGGCTATAGAAATAATACACTGAGCTAAAATTGCTCCAATAATATAGTACAAGAAAAGAATAAAACTTCCTCGGGGATGTATAATAAAGAATAAAAACACAACGAGAAAAGAACCAAATAACCATGCTATCTGGCTCTTAGTATAATCGTAGAGGTATGGATCACTATATGAAGTCATATATACAGTAATCCACGACAGAAGAACAATCGGAAAATAAGCGAGAGCTATATTTATAATCTCGGGAAATGGACGACCTTGATATAAATATAAACCGAGTCCTCCGGCCGCAACAGTAAATAGAAATGAATACCCGAAAAAAGATATTGCTTGCGGATATAGTGTATAGAAGACTATTATAAAGAGTATGATTACCCCTAAATATTTTTTCATAAGAACCTATCTGAAAAAGATTTTATATAAAAAGGACTTTTTATACTTCATTCGAAAGATGCACTTTATATATAAAATAAAGATATCCTGATTACTATAATTTTCCCTTATATACAATTTCGATTTTTTACAACACCGAACAGCTTTCATGCCTAACTCAGAGTTAGCACATAAACGTAACCAGTGCAAAGATAATAATCTCTCCAGATATTCAGGTGAACAAAATTTATTTGCATCCGTTTTGCTCTGGATCAAGAGCATCAACTTTTCACATTTATATAAATAATCTACTGAAGAAACGAGTGGTACACATTCTGCAACAGAGGAATATATCTCAAAAAACTCTGGAGTTACGGGTAGTCCCAGTTTCTCGCAATGGATTTTAAATACGGCTTTCTTATTATCCAACTGTTTTTGTTCGTTTACAACCGATACTTGACTGTCATGAACCCTGTAAAATAAAAGAGGGTCTGCCAGATTAGCCAACTTAGTTACATAAACAGCTTTTACCCACAATGCATAATCTTCAACATGTAGGTATTCTTTTTCGAAAGACAATTTTTTTTCAGAAAAAAGAGTTCGACGAATCATTACTGCGGGATGACAGATTCCTGAGCGAAACAGTAAATACGCCCTTAAGTCTTCATTTGTTTCAGGATTATGATATAAATTTTTCTTTTTAACTCCAGTTTTGAATGTATAAAACTGGGTACTGACAATATCATAATCTTTATTCTCTTCCAAAAAAGCGACTTGCCTCTCAATACGATCCGGAAATGAAATATCATCCGCATCCATACGGGCAATATACTCACCTGAACATATCTCAACTCCTTTATTCAGAGTATCGATCAACTTCAGATTCGAAGAATTACTGATAGCTTTTATCCGACTGTCCCGCAATGCTATATTTTCAAGAATAGATAGAGTATTATCCGTAGAACAATCATTTATTACAATAATCTCGAGATTAGTATATGTCTGTCTCATAATAGAAGTAAGAGCATCTTCTACATACAATTCCACATTATAACATGGCATCAAAACAGATACTAACGGACTTTTCATATAATGATTAACGTTTTCTCTTTATAACTATTGTGTCATATATATTTTTGTATCCCTCTGTCATTTTATCTATTGTGAAATTCCTCAAATACGAATTTCGTGCATTGGTCTTCATATCCGGATAAACTTCAGGATTGAGAATATAATCAATTTGCTCGGCAAACACTGAAGCCTTGTTCTCTACAGCAAAACCATTACGACCGTCAAGCACCTCCGAAATCCCCCCAACAGCAGAAGCAACAACAGGAACACCAAAAGACAAAGCCTCAAGAAGAGACATCGGGAGCCCTTCATAGTTAGAAGGTAAAACAAATACATCCGCATATCTGAGATAGTTATATGCAAAAGAAGACTCTCCCATACAGAATACATTTGAGGGTAATCCATCCATATTTGTTTTGTTTCCAATCCACACAAAAGCAATATTCTTTTGTATTTCAGCTATTTCTGTAAAAAGATCAAATTTCTTTTGAGCTGAAATACGAGATATACACATTACAATATGAGTATACGATGATTGAGATTTAATGTATTCAAGCTTTTCAATAATAGGATCTTCTTCGTTTACTATCCAATCTTCCCGGCTATAATCTATAACCCCATTATACACCAAGTCTACATTATGTGATATACCTTCTTCATTAAGCCCTTCTATATCGTATTTACTAACTCCTACTATTTTCGCTGCTCTGTTTTTTAATAGTTTCTCTACAAAAAGGAATTTTCTAAAACCTTTTCTTATTGAATCAAATCCATGAACCGTATAAACAATAGTTTTAGGATTGAATACCAGTCGGCCTATAGCTCCCATCTTAGAAGAATGCAGATGAACAACGTCTGGCTTATATTTTAAACGAAGCCTGAATAAACGAACAGCTAAACCAATATCTTTTAATGAGATATGCTTACGATGTTCACTTATCCTTATCAAATTTTCATGATTATCTAAATGAGCCCATGCTTCGCCATTCCCCCCATATACTATATAAACAGTATTTCTATCTTTCAGTTTTTCAACGAGATTTGCGACAACAGTCTGTGCTCCGCCAAACTCGGAAACGGTTATTACTTGAAATATTTTCACATGTTTAATTTATTCTGAATACAATGACAAATGTACTGTTTTTTAACAATAAAACCACGAATCAGAAAATTATTAGCCCTTATTGGCTTCCAAGTTTTAATTGATACAAAGAGGTATATTTGCAATATATTTTTAAATTTGCATACTAATATTGGATATTTACCCTCTTTCTTATCTTATAACGATTATACATGGACCGATTATTCACACGCAGGGGATTTAGCTTCTTTATCATGATATTTGATCTGCTGATCATCTATTTCTCAACATACTTGTCTTATCTTTATTTCGAAGACACTCTCGCGGCATATGACGATAATCTTCAGGCTGTCGTATCAATGGCTCCTTATATAGGCTTATTTTATTTAATAATCGGACACGTATTTGAATTGGATAAACCCAAAGAGTTTACTCTATTCGGAGTTTCCTATTCTGTTACAGTATCAATTGCTTGTCTCTTTCTTTTGACGATGGCAATGAGCTTCCTTACCCGAAGGCTCGCCTATCCTCGAAGTATATTGATAATGAGTTCTTTTATACAGGTAATTTTATTGTCATTCTGGCATTTATTTATAAATAAACGATACCTGATAGCGAATGTAAAGAAGAAAGTTCTTGTTATAGGTTATCAAAAGGCAAAAAAATTGGCTTTCAAGCTTCTTAGTTCGAATGGAATGTGGACGAATGTCAATTTTATATGTACACCAGATTCACCTAATCTGGATAAACACATAGAAGCCTGTGATGTTGCTTTTCTATCTGAAGATGTAGATGAAACGACAAAGCAGAGCATCGCTGAATTTTGTGTTGGCAGAGACAAAGAGTTTTGTTATGAGCCAAAATTTCAGGAAATATTTCTTTTTAATGCAAATTTTGTACAGATAGAAGATACACCAATACTTAAAGTACGGCCTTTCGATGTTAATGCCGAAAATAATTTTGTAAAAAGAATATTAGATTTAAGTATTTGCATTATAGGAGCGATTATTCTTCTTATTCCTTTTCTGATCGTTGCAATGTGTTTAAAGATCGGAGGAGGATCAGTATTCTTTAAGCAGGAACGGGTTACCCAGTATGGAAGAATCTTCCAGATTTATAAATTCAGGACAATGATTGAAAATGCAGAAGCTGTTTCGGGTCCTGTTTTGGCTCAAGAATCAGACAAACGAATAACAAAACTGGGACATATACTTAGAGCTACCCGCTTAGATGAACTCCCTCAAATATACAATATTCTCATAGGAGATATGAGTATTGTAGGACCACGTCCCGAACGCCCTTTCTTTGTTGAGCAATTTTGTAAGGAAATACCGGAATATAATCTACGCCACAGAGTAAAAGCAGGACTTACTGGTCTCGCTCAGGTACAAGGAAAATACAACACCTCTGTACAAGACAAATTGAAGTACGACCTTCTGTATATCAATGGGTATTCTTTTGCGATGGATGTAAAGCTTATCATGCAAACACTGACTGTACTTCTAAAAAAGAGCAGTACTGAAGGTATTAAAGAAGCAATTGAAAACGAAGAGCTTATCAACAGGCTTGCAGAAGAAAACTAAACACCCAATTATATTCGGGTCGAAGAACATACAATTATTTACTAGAATAAAGTAACTTAGTGGATTATCTGTTTTGGGGCTAATTGTAGATAATCACTGCAAATAGTTATCACTCAGCAATATGCCATAAAACCGATAAACTCTAAATTTATACATATAATTTCAATGAACAGTTTTTCCGAATTAATAACAAGACGCAGGAGTATTCGAAAATTCACAGAAGAATTGATCGCTCCGGAACATGTAGAACTAATATTAAAAGCAGGTCTTAAATCTCCATCATCAAAGAATGCAAAACCTTGGCACTTTATAGTTGTTGAAGATAAAGACTTATTAGAAAAACTAAGCCATGTAAAAAAAATGGGTTGTAAATTTCTACCCGAAAGTGCCTTATCTATTGTGGTTGCAGCCGATCCTTTGGTCAGTAATGTATGGATAGAAGATGCGTCAATTGCATCGATTATGATGCAACTACAAGCTGAAGACCTTGGATTGGGTAGTTGCTGGATACAAATCAGAGACAGATATAATGCTGCAGAAGTACCATCGGAAGAATGTATCAAAGACCTTTTGGAGCTTCCTATGCAATTACAAGTTTTATCTATTATAGCAATCGGACATAAAGGACAAGAAAAAGCCCTTATAGATGATGATAAACTTGAATGGGAAAAAGTTCATATCGGCAAATTTTAAAGTCTCAGACTTTTTATTGACTTTGCAAAAGACTGAAATACATCATTAATACTTTCTGTTATTCAAAATCAGATATTAAAGCTAAAGATCTCCAATATATTTTCATCAAAAAATAAATTAAGCCATATGGCAAAAATATCCAATAACAGGCTTCCATTCGGACTAATATTACTATTAGTCGGAATTATCTATCTGCTGAGTAAAACTGGAATACTTGAAAATATACCATACATCAGTAAAATGATGAACATCGGTACTTTTTTTCTGGTGGCAGGGCTAATATTTTTAATAACCAAAACAGAAAAAACAATAGGTATAGTTTTTACAGCAATCGGTGTCATTATTAATTTTGACTTTTTCTTCGGATGGCTGCAAAACTATTCAACATTCATAATTCCTATAGCCTTAATTGGTATCGGTTTAGCGATGGTATTGACCTCAAAGAAATAAATTTCCAACATGAATATCGTATTTATAGGAGCAGGACGCTTAGCTACTAACCTTGCTCTGGCACTGCATGGTAAATCTTTTAATATCATTCAGGTATATAGCAGAACAATAGAGTCTGCAGCATTTCTTGCCGGTAAAGTAGACGCTATCGCAATAACCAATTTGTCGGAAATCTCTCCTAATGCCGATTTATACATTTTTTCGGTAAAAGATTCGGTCTTAACTGATTTATTAAATAATATACCTCCGAATAAAGGATTATGGGTGCATACCGCAGGAAGCCTGCCTTTAGAAATATTCGATAAGTACAACCCAAGGTTTGGAGTTTTATATCCTTTTCAAACTTTCAATAAAGACCGACTGGTCGACTTTCGAAAAATTCCTCTATTTATAGAAACTAATATTAAAGAAGACCTCTCGATATTACAAGACATATGCTGTAAAATATCAGATCAGGTATACAGCCTCTCATCCGATAAACGTCAATACCTCCATCTTACCGGAGTATTTGCGTGTAACTTTGTAAATCAGATGTATGCGATATCCGAAAATATACTAAAAAAAGAAGGTATTCCTTTTGATGTGGTTCTACCTTTAATTGATGAGACTGCAGCTAAAGTCCACCAAATATCTCCAAAGGATGCCCAAACAGGACCTGCCGTACGATATGATACGAATGTTATAGACAAACATCTCACATTACTGGAAGACAAACGTTTAAAAAATATTTATAAATCGATAAGTGAATATATTCACGAAACAAATAAAAAAAATCAATGAGTACGATTAATTACGATCTAACAAAAATAAAATCATTTATATTTGATGTGGACGGTGTGCTATCTCCGGACTGTATTCCTTTATCCATAGAAGGAGCTCCTATGCGCATGGTCAATATCAAAGACGGATATGCATTGAATCTGGCCTGTAAATCAGGCTATGGTCTTGCGATCATAACAGGCGGAGACACAGATGCAGTAAGGCAGCGTTTTGCCCGGTTAGGAATAGAGCACATATACATGAGATCCTCAATCAAAATAAACGACTTGAACGATTACATGGCGAAAACAGGTTATAAACCTGAAGAAATTTTGTATTCGGGTGATGATCTGCCCGATTTTCATGTAATGCAAACAGTTGGTTTGCCTGTTGCTCCTGCTGATGCAGCACCCGAAATAAAAGGTATTGCCAAATATATTTCTCACAAAAAGGGAGGAGAAGGTGTTGCCCGTGATGTAATTGAACAAGTAATGAAAGCACAGGGAACATGGATGAATGACAAAGCTTTCGGCTGGTAACCTGTTAATAAGGTATCAGATATGTAAATGGACTAAAAGGAATATTCCTCAATATAAAATATACAACTAGTATCAATAGAAATACAATAGCAAAGTTTTTAGAAAAAAGGAAACCCTTTGCATTATACTTCCCTTTCTTCAAGTATACACGCACCATAATGTAATACAGATAAAGAAAAAAAGGAATGCTCATGATAAATAACGCATTATAACGCAAAGACTTAGTCATTTCTCCATGCAGCAGATAATGAAATGCTCTCTGCCCACCACATCCAGGGCAATATAATCCTGTTACATGGTACAAACTGCATTGAACACTCCAAGCACTGTTCGACTCTTCATAATTATAATACATTATGAGAACTAATGCCAGAATTATAATCGAAATTACTATTATTATATACTTTTTCATAAAGATAAAGGGCAGCTGATCAAGCTGCCCTTCTACAATTATAATACAGCCTATCTGGCATATTGATCTAATATTTCCTGATATGCTTCAAGCATAGCGACACCACTGCCTGTAGCAAACATTATTATAGTATATATCAGATTCAAAGCTCCTAATACGATAGCTATTAAAGATAAAATTTTAGTATTTCGAGAACTTTGTTCTGCACCGAAATAATCTTTATAACCATACTTCGAATCTACTTGTGTTGAAAACACAATAGCAATTATACCCAATATTAATCCTATGCAACAAGGGCTGCAGAGACCAACAACAGTTCCAATAATAGCAAGAGGTAAATAATTATTGGGTTTGGGCGGTAAATTCTGTCCCTCAGGATTATCGAATCCAAAATTTGTGTTTTGTGTAAATGATTTATTTTCCATAGACAATACAAATGAAAGTATTTAACATTATATTATTTCAAAGTAACAGTATGATGTCGAAATTTACGTCTCTTCCTAATAATCAAAAGTACCAAATTCGCTTCTGATGGTGAGCTTGGCTTTGTCAGCCTTCTCTACCCTACCTATTATTTGAGCATCAATACCAAAGGATTTAGATATATCTATTATTGATTGTGCATGTTCAGAATCAAGATAAATCTCCATCCTGTGTCCCATATTAAATACTTTATACATTTCTTTCCAATCTGTACCCGATTGTTCCTGTATCAATTTAAACAAAGGAGGTACAGCAAACATATTATCTTTAATAACATGTACTTTATCGACAAAGTGCAGCACTTTAGTCTGAGCTCCCCCCGAACAATGCACCATACCATGTATCCGAGGTCTCAATTGATCTAATATTTCTTTAATTACAGGAGCATATGTACGGGTTGGCGAAAGAACCAGCTTACCAGCATCAATATCAACTCCTTCCACATTGTCCGTCAGAGATTTCCCCCCCGAATATATTAATTCAGAAGGAATAGAAGCATCATAGCTTTCTGGATATTTTTTTGCCAGATAATTAGCAAAAACATCGTGGCGAGCCGAAGTCAAACCATTACTGCCCATTCCTCCATTGTACTGTTTTTCATAAGTAGCTTGTCCCGAAGATGATAATCCTACGATAACATCTCCCGGTCGGATATTATCATTTGAGATAACATCAGCCCTTTTCATTCTGCAGGTAACAGTACTATCAACAATTATAGTACGAACCAGATCACCTACATCAGCTGTTTCCCCTCCGGTTGGATATATATTTACTCCTAAGTCAGATAATTCAGCACACAATTCATTAGTTGCATTGATAATCGCTGAAATAACTTCTCCTGAAACCAAATGTTTATTACGCCCGATAGTAGAGGATAAGAGTATATTATCTGTAGCTCCTACACAAAGAAGATCATCAATATTCATGATCAACGCATCCTGAGCAATACCTTTCCACACAGACAAGTCTCCTGTTTCTTTCCAATAGATATATGCCAGAGAAGACTTTGTCCCGGCTCCATCTGCATGCATAATATTACAATATGCAGGATCTCCTCCCAGCACATCAGGTATTATTTTACAAAAAGCTTTGGGGTATAAGCCTTTATCAATATCTTTTATCGCATTATGCACATCTTCTTTAGATGCCGACACTCCTCTCTGATTGTATCTCTGATCGCTCATTATGTTATTGTATATAAGATAGTCTTAGACATGTTTCGTACAAAAGTAACAAAAATTAATATATCTTTGACCCGTATTTTAATCACAACACTCGAATTTATGAAAAAAGAAAAAACATCACTCGCCTTTGGTTTCGCCTCATGGGCTGCGCTCCTTTTAGGTATGGCCGGATTTTTGGTTGGATTATGGAGAGCCGAGATGCTATTAAGTGAAAAAGGCTATTACTTTACGATCTTGTTATATGGATTATTTTCAGCGGTAGCAGTTCAAAAAAGTGTACGGGACCGCATCGATGGAATTCCAGTCAGCGATATATTTTATGGCATCAGTTGGGCGTCAATAGTTATTTCTATAGTACTATTAGCTATTGGACTTATTAATGCTGAAATTTTACCAAGCGAAAAAGGATTTTACGCTTTTGGATTTATTTTAGCTCTATTTGGAGCCATATCGGTACAAAAAAACACCAGAGACAATGCTGATATTGAAAATAAAAGAGAAACACAGAACAGTGAATCCTAAGGGAATAGGTATATCTGAAAACCATATAAAAAGGGCTTTGTCAATAAAGTCCTTTTTTCTTATAAAAAAGAGATGTCGTAACTGATCGAAATATAACAAGGAATACTTATCTTTGCAATCCAAATTATTTGATCAATGATTAATCGCGTTCTTATCCGTATTAGAGTTATACAAATTCTGTATTCAACTTACCAGAATGGTAGTGGAGATTTGAAAAAAGCTGAAAACGAACTCATGTTCAGCTTACAAAAATCATATGACCTCTATTATTTTTTACTACTGCTACTTGTAGAAACCACCGATGCTTATGCTAAACGCGTCGAAGCCCGTAAAGCCAAACTACTTCCTACAGACGAAGATCTGAATCCAAACACAAAGCTAATTGACAATCTATTTATAAAACAGCTGAAATCAAATATTCAATTCAACGAATATTTGGAAGAAAGACCCTTATCGTGGGATGAGTATGATAATTATGTAAAAGGATTACTTGAAAACATCCTGAAATCGGACACTTATGCTGAATATTCGCAAAATGTGATCTCTGATTATGAAAGTGATCGTGAATTTTGGCGGAAAATATTCAAGTCGATGGTTTATTGTGATGAGAAATTAGACGATATTCTTGAAGAAGAGAGCGTTTACTGGAACGATGACATTGAAATCGTTCAGTCTTTTGTTCTGAAAACAATCAAAAAATTCGAATATGAAAACGGAGAAAAGCAAGAATTGCTTTCGATGTTCAAAGATGAAGAAGATCGTGTTTTCGCTGTAAAACTTTTACGTGAGTCGATGTTCAATGTGAAAAGCTCACGAGACATGATTAATAAATATGCGAAAAACTGGGAATCGGAACGTATTGCATTTATGGATATGATCATTATGCAGGCTGCTATTACAGAAATACTTTCATTCCCGTCAATACCTATAAATGTGACTATGAACGAGTACATAAATATTGCGAAATCATATAGTACACAGAAGAGTTCTTCGTTTATTAATGGTATTTTGGATGCAATTGTATCGGAGCTAAAAGCAGAAAACAAGTTATTAAAAAAAATAGAACAACAAGGAAAGTAAGAAGGTTATATACTTTCATATTTTACAAAATAAAGTATCTTTGTAAAAGAAGTATCAGAATTTAATCTGACTTTTACCTTAGTTTATATAAAATATAAGAAATAAAACTTATGAATTCATTATTCGTATTCTTACAAGCAGCAGGTCCCGGAGGTGGAGCATGGAGTACAATCCTTATGTTTGGATTGATTATTGTTGTATTTTACTTTTTCATGATCCGTCCACAACAAAAGAAACAAAAAGCATTGCAAGAAGCTCGTAGTGCTATGAAAAACGGAGATAAAGTAATTACTGCAGGCGGTATACACGGCCGTATAAAAGAAGTTGGAGAAACTTTCTTTATTGTAGAAATTGCAGATAATGTAAGAATTAAAATAGATAAAGCATCTGTATTCGCAGCAGGCGAAACTCCGGCTGCAACAGAAGTAAAGAAAGATGCATAAACCGTTTCAGGTTAAAGAAAGTGGCGATAATCTGAATTTTCGGCACTATTGTTCTAAGCTTTTTAGGGAATCAACACCCTGATATATTAATGTACAACTTATACAGAAGCATAAGCAAATGAGCAGTGCTAAAGAACAAATATGGAAAGGGGTCAGGATTTTTTTTAAACGAATATCGTGGAAAAAAATTCTGACTTTTTCCTTTTTTACTTTAATAGCTACGATCTTATGGTTCATGCAGATATATAATAAGAATTTCGAGACAACGATTAACATCCCCATCAAGTATATATCTATTCCCGACAGTATTATATTTCAGGATACACTGCCATCAAACATCACTATGCGAATCAAGGATGACGGTTTTGCGATGTTCAGGTATTATTTCAAAAAAAGAGATACTTTGAGGATAGATGTACAATCGATTATCAAAAACGGGAACTCAAAAGTTCTACAAGGCAGCAGTTTTGATCTTTTCATCAGAAAATCGCTACCAATATCTACGCAAGTACTAGCATATGATCCTATACGCATTTCATTTGTATATGCAGCTCTCGAAAGTAAAAAAATACCGGTAATATTTGACGGACAACTGAACTTATCTCCCGGATATTTTCTGAATAACGATCTGAAAATAACCCCAGATAGTATTACAGCATATGGATCGCAGGCAGATTTGAATAAAATTATGTTTGCATATACGTCTAATGATACCGTTAGTGGGTTGAGTGCAAATAAGCGGCTCAAATACTCATTAGCGAATAAAGAGCGTATCAAGTTTTCCCCTGCTTATATTTATGTCGATGTACCGATAGAGGCCTATACACAAAAGACTGTAGAGGTCCCGGTAGAATGTCTCAATCTACCGGAAAAACTGACGATTAAGTTTTTCCCATCCAAGGTTAAACTTACATTTTTTGTAGGAGTTTCGGAAGTTGATTCGATCCGTGAAAAAGACTTCTCCGTTGCCATAGATTATAATGGACTGCAAGAATCAAAACAGGCTTCAGTACCTGTACGAATAACATCGAGCCCAGGATTTGTCCGAAACCTCACTATCACACCACCTAATGTTCAATATATTTTCGAATATAAAAACGAAATCATAAACAATGATTAAATTAGGTATCACAGGAGGAATAGGCAGCGGAAAATCTACAGTCAGCGAGATAATAAAATTGTTGGATGTGCCTGTATATATTGCTGATATCGAAAGTAAAAAAATAACAGAATCATCTCCGGTTATCAGAAAAAAATTGATTGAAGCTTTCGGCGAAGATTTATATGATGGAGAAAAACTAAATAAACCTCTTCTCGCATCGTATATATTCAATGACAAACAAAAACTCACAATAACTAACTCCATAATACATCCTGAAGTAGATAAAGACTTCTGTAGGTGGGTCGAAGACCAAAACAGCATGCCTGTCGTTGCAGTAGAAACGGCAATTTTATTTGAATCGGGAATGAACCGTTTTACGAATAAAGTGTTGATGGTATACACCCCTTTGGAAGAAAGGATAAGGCGAACCATGCTTCGTGATAAAACAAGCCGACAAAAAGTGGAAGAACGAATATCAAGCCAAATGCCAGATGAGAAGAAAGCGGAAATGGCTGATTATATAATATACAACGATGAAAAAAAATCATTAATACAGCAATGTACTGATTTAATAAATATATTGAGGTCTCAGACCTTGTAACTGCGTTGATAAGCATAAATGCAACAGGCAGTTAAATAAAAAAAATTATCAAATACTAGTTTTACGTACAATGATTGAAGACAATTTATATAATGATATTTTTGAGGCTAATAAACGTTGGGTAGAACAAAAATTAGCCGAAAATCCCGACTTCTTCCACCATCTGGCAGAAGAACAGAATCCTGATTTTCTATATATCGGATGTTCCGACAGTCGGGTACATGCAAACGAGATCATGGGTTTGAAACCCGGTCAGGTTTTTGTCCACCGTAATATAGCCAACATGGTACTGAACACTGATCTGAATGCTTTGTCTGTAATAAATTATGCAGTGGAAAATCTACGGGTAAAATACATTATTGTATGCGGACACTATAACTGTGGCGGCATCAAGGCTGCTATGAATTTCACCGATTCGGGGATTATAAGCCCTTGGTTAAGAAGTATCCGTGATGTATACAGATTGCATGAAAAAGAACTTAGCCAGATACAGGATTTTGAACAACGCTATCGCCGTTTTGTGGAAATCAACATCTACGAACAATGTATTAATGTAATCAAAATAAGAGAAGTTAGGGAATCATTCGAAAAAACAGGATATCCTCGTATAGTAGGATGGGTTTACGATTTACAGGATGGCTCATTGACAGATATGGATGTTAATTGTGAAAAAGAGTTCGAACGAATACATAACATTTTCCGATTAGGATAAATCAATTTTTTACTGCTTTTGGCAATAGTATAAAGTCAAAGCAAATAATCTAAAGCTATTATTACTAAATATGAAACATCTGCTATTTATATCTATTCTCTGCATATCTGTTTTTCAGGCTTGCACTCCTCCTAAGAAATCTGAAGAGAAAATAGTATCGGTATCAATAGAACCTCAAAAATATTTATTAGATAAGCTGGTTGGCAATAAATATACTGTAAATACTGCGATACCGATAGGCTCTAATCCAGAGACATACGATCCTTCCCCGGCGCAGATGGTAAATATTGGCAAAAGCGAGATCTATTTTAAAATCGGAAATCTGGGTTTTGAAAATACATGGCTGAAAAACATCAGTATAAATAATCCTCAGATGAGTATAATCGATTGTTCGCTCGGAATCCAGACAATACATGACGATCATGGTCATGCCAACGGAGACCCACATATATGGAGTTCGACACAAACAGCTCTTACTGTAGCGACCAATATGTACAATGCGCTTATACAGCATGATACTAAACATAAAGATTATTATCTGGATAATTTCAAAGCTTTAGAAAAATCAATTCAACAAACCGACAGTATAGTAAAGAGCTATGTTGCAGAAGCTCCTACCAAATCTTTCATTATATTTCATCCGGCACTTAGCTATTTTGCAGAACAGTATGGGTTACACCAATACAGTATAGAAGTAGATGGTAAAAACCCTACACCAAGACAGATAGCCGAATTGGTGAAAAAAGCGAAGCAAGAGAATATAAAAGTTATATTCATGCAAGAAGAATATGATATAAAAAATGCTGAACCAATAGCTAAAGAAACAGGAGCCAGAATTGTTATTATAAACCCATTATCGTATAACTGGGATCAAGAGCTAATAAAAATAGCGAAAGCTATTGCCGGCAAATAAGGTCTCAGACTTTTTTAGAACTATTACTTTCAGAATAAGCTCTTGCATATATATATGCTTTACTAAAATGAATAAGATTCTCGAAATAAAAGAAATATCAGTTGGATATGAAGCCAATAAGCCTATATTGAAAAATGTAGATCTTACTGTTTATGAAAACGACTTTTTGGGTATCATTGGTCCGAATGGAGGCGGAAAAACAACCTTACTCAAGACTATTTTAGGTTTAATAAAACCAACCGAGGGTTCTGTAAAATTCTACAAGAATAATATAGAAAGTAAAATTAATCTGGGATATTTACCTCAGATTAATAAAATAGACAGAAATTTTCCTATATCTGTCTTTGATGTAATTCTATCCGGATTAACAGCAAAAAGAAAGCTTTTTTCTTATTATACTGAAGAGCAGAGAAACAAGGCTAGACAAACAGCTGATTTAATGGGGTTAAGTACTTTTCTTGAGAGACCTATCGGAAATCTTTCGGGTGGACAATTACAACGTACACTTTTAGGTAGAGCAATTGTTGATGACCCTGATTTATTGATACTTGATGAGCCGAGTTCTTATGTCGATAAACGATTCGAAACAGACTTTTACAAAATACTGGAGGAGATCAACAAGAATACAGCCATTATACTGGTTTCGCACGATGTAGGTACCGTCGTTTCTATGGTTAAAAATATAGCTTGCGTTAACGAAGGATTACACTATCATGCAGGGTCAAATATCTCAACAAATTGGCTCGAGCAAACATATACAACCTGTCCGATAGAGATTGTTGGACATGGCGATTTTCCACATCGCGTACTTGAAAAACACGAAGGCTGTAAGTGTTGTAACACAGATGAAGAATAAACATTGAGGGAGATAACCATTAAACTTTTTTTATTCAATAAGTGTTCAAGTCTTAAGAACTTATAATACCGAAGTTAAGGAAATTTTTTTTTGTTTACTTACGATTATGTATCAAGTAACTGAAAGTATTTAATGACAGATTTAAAAGCGATAACCTGCTCTTGCTGTTATTCTTGCAAAGTCAACATTTCAAGCAGCGAGAGCAAATGCAAAATTTATTAGAAACATATAGTTATTTAATATGAAATACTACTATTCACTACTAACTTTACTAACGACCGCTATATTGTTATCCTCATGCGGTAGTGTTCCTGTCACCGGACGTAAACAAATGCTGCTTGTATCCGATCAGGAAGTGTTGACACTTAGTCTACAACAATACAATGAATTTATAAAGACCGCACCTAAGTCTACGGATAAAGCTAATACAGCTCTTGTACAAAAAGTAGGTAGAAACATAGCAAACGCCGTTGAAACCTACATGAAAGCCAATGGTATGGAAAGTCTTATATCAAGCTATTCTTGGGAATTCAACCTGGTAAAAAGTGCTGATGTCAACGCCTTTTGTTTGCCGGGGGGTAAAATAGTTGTCTATGAAGGCATCTTGCCTGTTACTCAAGACGAAACCGGATTGGCTGTTGTACTCGGGCATGAAGTGGCACATGCTGTTGCAAAACATGCGAATGAGCGAATGAGCCAACAAGTAGCTGCACAATACGGTAATGCAGCTCTAGGTGTGGCCTTGGGCGGGGCATCATCTACTGTGCAGACTGTAGCATCTTCGGTATACGGGCTTGGCGCTCAGTATGGAGTAATGCTCCCCTACTCCCGCAAACAGGAATTAGAAGCAGATAAGCTTGGGCTAATCTTTATGGCAATGGCAGGGTATAATCCTCAGTTAGCTGAAAGCTTTTGGGTAAGAATGTCTCAAAAAACCGGAGGTCAAAGTGTTGCCGAATTTCAGAGCACCCACCCATCAGACGAAACGCGAATCAAAAAAATAAAAGAAGAATTGCCTGAAGCAATGCAATATTATAAAGGTGGAACTACGAAGAATACATCAAATTCGAATGCAAAAACATCCGAACAATGGAAATTCTAATACTCTGGCTTCACTCTAAAAAAACTTCCGGTTTATGTATAACCGGAAGTTTTTTTGTTCTTTTATCTATAAGTAAAACAGGATAATTAAGGGAAGCGACCTGAAAATGGAATATCTACGTAACCTTTGTTACCTTTTTCATTCTATTGAAAATGGAGTTTATATAAGAAGGTCTATAATCAAAAAAATAGACATCGGAAAAGTTACAAATTTTGTGTATACTTTGCTACCTTTTATAATATCAAACATTGACAATCCAAGAATCACAATATATTTAACAGTAAGAGAAAAGCAGGCTGTATTCAATAATAATTGTTCGCTATTTAGTTTGTAACCTTTTTATTATTCAAAAAAAATAACGAAATTTGTAAAGCATGAGTCTATATAAAGATTCCCTAAATAGCAACATCATCAGATAATTAATTAAAATAATCAAACAAGTAATCAAATGACAAAAAGCGCATTACAAGTAGCCAGAGCTGCTTATAAGCCTAAAATGCCTAAAGCATTGTATGGTTCAGTGAGAGTAGAAGAAGGTGCTGCAACACAATCTGTTGCAGATCAGGATGAAGTAAAAAAACTTTTTCCTAACACCTATGGAATGCCTATTCTAAAATTCGTTGAATCAGCTGAAAAAGCTAATTTTCCAGCTATGAATGTTGGTGTTATTCTATCTGGAGGACAGGCTCCAGGTGGACACAATGTTATCGCTGGTATTTTTGATGGAATTAAAAGTCTAAATAAAGATAGCAAAGTATACGGATTCCTAATGGGACCGGGAGGATTGGTAGATCATAAATATCAGGAGTTAACCTCTGAAATTATTGATGAATACCGTAACACAGGTGGTTTTGATATTATTGGATCGGGTCGTACCAAACTTGAAACTAAAGAACAATTTGACAAAGGCCTTGAAATATTAAAAAAATTAGACATCAAAGCTCTTGTTATTATCGGAGGTGATGACTCTAATACAAACGCTTGTGTACTAGCTGAATATTATGCAGCTATTAATGCGGGAGTACAAGTCGTTGGGTGTCCTAAAACAATCGATGGAGACTTGAAAAACGAAATGATCGAAACTTCTTTCGGGTTCGATACTGCATGTAAAGTTTATTCGGAAGTTATTGGAAACATCGAAAGAGACTGTAACTCTGCCCGTAAATACTGGCACTTCATCAAACTAATGGGTCGTTCAGCTTCTCATATCGCTTTAGAATGTGCGCTTCAGACCCAACCAAACTTCTGCATTATTTCAGAAGAAGTAGAAGCTAAAAACCAATCTTTGGATGATATTGTAACTGAAATAGCTACAGCTGTTGCAAACCGTGCTGCTAATGGAAATAACTTCGGTACAGTTCTTATCCCAGAAGGCCTTATTGAATTTATCCCTGCTATGAAGGCTCTTATTGCAGAATTGAATGACTTCCTAGCTCATCATCAGGATGAATTCAACGCTGTTGCAAAAGACGAAAAACGTCAATATATTATCAAAAACCTATCTGCAGTCAATGCTGCTATATACGAAAGCTTACCGGAAGGTGTTGCCCGTCAGTTGACTTTAGATCGTGACCCTCATGGCAATGTTCAGGTTTCTTTGATCGAAACAGAAAAGCTATTGGCTGAAATGGTTGGAAACAAACTTGCAGAATGGAAAAAAGCCGGAAAATATTCAGGTAAATTCGCTTCTCAGGTTCACTTCTTCGGATATGAAGGACGTTGTGCTGCTCCTTCTAATTATGATGCCGATTATTGTTATTCTTTGGGATATACAGCTTCTGCTATTATTGCTGCAGGTAAAACTGGATATATGTCATCTGTACGCAATACAACAGCTCCCGCTGATCAGTGGATTGCCGGAGGTGTACCTGTAACAATGATGATGAATATGGAACGCCGTCATGGAGAGATGAAACCGGTTATCCAAAAAGCATTAGTTAAATTAGATGGTGCTCCTTTTAAATTTTTCGCTGCAAACCGCGAGAAATGGGCTGTGGGTACTGAATATGTATATCCGGGACCAATTCAATATTTTGGACCAACAGAAGTATGTGATCAACCAACGATAACTCTAAAATTAGAGCTAGGTAAATAAAATATACTTCATAGAAACGCCGAAGGTTCTTCAATCTTCGGTGTTCTATTATTTATATACCAGTTCATAATTATTTCCAGGTAAGGTACGTATTATATCCTTCATCTCCATCATCAACAATAATGGAAGTAAAGAAGTCAGAGGCATATTGCTTTGCATTGATAAGGCATTGATGTGCAAAGAATCATTCTCAAGCAACAAGTCGTAAACCGCCTGCTGATCAGGAGATAAATTAAGGAATAACTCTTGTTGACGAGGTTGAACTTTATTCTTAACATCCCATTGCATATATTGGATAAACTGTTCGGCAGACAGTAGCATAACCGCTTTATTCTGTTCAATCAGCATATTACACCCTCCTGATTCTTTATCAGTAATCCGCCCGGGAAGAGCGAAGACATCTCTGTCATAAGAGCACGCTAAATCAGCTGTAATAAGCGACCCTCCTTTCATATCAGATTGTACAACAACAGTAGCATCAGCTAATCCTGCAACAATCCGGTTTCGTTTGACAAAGTTATACTTGTCAGGTTCTGTCATACTCACAAACTCGGTAAGCAGTCCTCCATTGTCTAACATATTTATTGCAATCTGACGATGAACTGACGGATAAATACGATCTAAACCATGTGCCAAAACACCAACAGTAGGAAGTCCAACCCTGATTGCAGATTTATGACTCTGAATATCTATTCCATAAGCCAGTCCACTAACAATTAATGCATCAGGAAAAGAAGACGCTATATCTTCGAGAAACCGATCACAGAAATCATTGCCATAACCATTTGATTTACGGGTTCCAACAATACTGATCACTTTAGTATTATCCAGATTTGTATTCCCTTTGTAATAGAATAAAATAGGTGCATCTATGCATTCTTTCAATCTATATGGATAATTCTGATCTTTATAAAAGAATGTTCGGATATTATTCTTTGTTATAAAGTCGAGTTCTTTCTCTGCTTTTCGCAATACCTCCGGATTTAAGATTTCATTCGCTAAATGTGTGGAAAAATTGGGAATTGACATTAACTCTTTTCTAGAAGACTTAAATATGCGCTCTTCATCTCCGATTTCATCTAACAAATTGCGGGCTAATACATCACCAACTCCGTTTATTTGAGTAAGTGCTATCTGAAAGAATAGCTTTGTTGTGTTGTTGTTCATTGCTCGTATTTATATCATCAAAGATATTGAAATCTTTTGGATAAAAATTTGTGTATAATAAAAAATGACTTTATATTTGCACCCGTAATCGCGAAAGTAGCTCAGTTGGTAGAGCACGACCTTGCCAAGGTCGGGGTCGCGGGTTCGAATCCCGTCTTTCGCTCAAATGTGGCAATGGTCACATTTTTTTTTCTAAATACACCTGCACACGTGGTGGAATTGGTAGACATGCTACTTTGAGGGGGTAGTGCTCGCAAGGGCGTAGGGGTTCAAATCCCCTCGTGTGTACAAAGGCTTTCAAGATATTGAAAGCCTTTGGTTATTTTAGAGAAATACCTATTTAATGGTATTTTCCAGTGTTTTCAATAATTTATCTTTGTAACATATTTTTCATGGTATTAGATTTAAGGTTATGAAGATGGTTGTCGTGATGACAACCTTTTTTATTCCCATATTGTATTATTTATACCATTTAAAGACAAGATTGCTAAAAACGCCAAATCATCATTCCAGCCTGATAACCGGCCCCCAATGTCCAAATTAGCAAATAATCTCCTGTATTCAACTCTCCTCCTTTTCGTAAATACTCATGTAATGCAAGAAAAGGACTTGAGGCTCCTGTATAACCAATATCAAAACAAACCAAAGGTATTTTGTCATCTGGAATTTCAAAATGCTCTTGTATCAACCGTATATTATGATAAGAAAATTGAGAGAATAAAAACAGAGAGATGTCACTAAAAGACAGTCCATTTTCTTCAAGAAAACCCAAAAGTTCATTTCTCATAAAATTGACACTCCCCCTCCCATCAAACCGATCCCAATAAAGCTTGGGAGTTGCCGATTCGGTTTTACTGAATCCATGTTCAGGGAAACGAATCGTTTGACTAAATGAAGGATCGGAATAATAACGGCTGTCAATATAACCTTCATTATTTATACTATTTCCAATAATCATAGCAAAAGCTGAGTCAGTAAAACTAAATGCTGTCACCGGATTATCAAGATCTTCGACTCGTGAAAAATGTTCAGCACTAACTATGAGTGCCTTTTTCGCACCACGTGTTAACTTTAGATATTTACTGGCATGATCTAAAGCTATAAAAGCACCGATACAACTTGCATTAAGGTCAAAACATTGGGTATAAGGATTGGATCCAATCGCTTTATGCAGAAATAAAGCACCACAAGGAACCAACTGTTCAGGAAAACTGGTTACAAATATAACCAGATCAATATCGTTCACATCAATGGTTGACTCCTCGATAGCTCCTCTAGCAGCCTTTACAGCCATAGATATCACTGTTTCCTTTTGCCCATTAGCAGAATCAATGATATAACGTTTTTTCCGCCCTAACGATGCCTGAATTTTGCAGATAGGAATATTTTGCGCTTCAAAATATTTGATCGTTTCATCATTCTTCAATTCCAATGAAGAATTATAAAAAAATGTAGATTCAAGTATCATTTTACTAATTATTTCTATTTGGTAGTTTTGTATACTGAATATAACAAAACAAAGACCTTCTGGTTCTGCAGTATTAGATAAATAGACTTATATTCAACAATATTACAAATATCTGCCATCCTTTTACGATATCATACACTTTATCAAAAAAAGCAACAAAGACAGTTTGTTTTTCCATTTAAGATGCATATATTTGAATTATTACTTTTTATAACAAACTCATCTTAGTTGTGAAACCGGGGTGATATTTCTTACTACACACTTAAAAGAATATCAGCCTCCTCCACCTGGAGGCTTTCTTATTATTACCAATCTTACTGAATTTCCTAATTTCAATCGTAAACTTACTACATTCGTTTACTGAAACAGGCTTTCGTTTCTAATAATTATGTAATTTTGTTCATATTTTATGAATTAAATGAGAAAATCGATTTTTGCCCTAGCCTTAGGTACATTAGGTTTGGGAATGTCCGAGTTCGGAATGATGGGTATGCTTCCGGATATAGCAAAAGACTTAAGTATCAGCATACCACAGGCAGGTCATTTTATATCGGCATACGCCATCGGAGTAGCAGTAGGTGCACCAATTTTAGTTCTATTCGCCCGTAATATATCTCTAAAGAAAACCCTATTAATGCTGGTCTGCATTTATTTTATAGGAAATCTTTGTTTTGCGTTATCTTCTAATTACTGGCTCAACTTAGTTTTCCGGTTCATATCAGGACTTCCACATGGAGCATATTTCGGTGTGGGATCAATTGTTGCTCAAAAGGTAGCAAAAGAGGGACGGGAAACATCTGCTGTCGCCGGAATGGTTTCCGGTATGACATTTGCCAATCTTGTAGGCGTACCGATGGGGACATTTATCAGTCATCAGTTCTCGTGGCAGATTACATATTCGATTATAGCTTTTATTGCCTTAATCATCTTCTACTTTATATATAAGTGGATTCCGGCACTAGCCCCTCTTCCAGATACCGGATTGAAAGGTCAATTCCGTTTCTTGAAAAATAAAGCCCCCTGGCTTATTATAATAGCCACTATTATGGGAAATGGAGGTATATTCTGCTGGTACAGTTATGTCAATCCTGTGATGACTAATTGCAGCGGATTTGCCGAGTCTTCGATGACAGGAGTGATGATGTTTGCAGGATTAGGTATGGTTTTAGGAAATATTATAAGTGGAGGACTCTCCGATAAATTCTCTCCAGCAAAAGTAGGAACAGCAACACAAGGATTAGTTGTGATATTACTAGCTGCAATATTCCTTTTAGCAGAAATTCAATGGGCCTCATTCCTTTTAATGTTTTTGACAACAGGCTGTTTGTTCGCATTATCGGCTCCACAACAAATCCTTTTGTTAGAAAATTCTAAAGGTGGAGAAATGTTAGGAGCTGCTTGTGTACAGGTCGCATTCAATCTTGGTAATGCAATCGGTGCATTTCTTGGAGGAATTCCTATTGAACAAAATTATTCAGAAAGATACTCCACTATTCCCGGGATATTTCTTGCTGCAATAGGCTTTATTACTTTTCTTTATTATACCAAGATATCGAAAGCTAAAGCTTAAAATTTCTGATATAAAAAACGGAGGAGCATAATATCTTATGCTCCTCCGTTTTTTTATTTTAAATCAGCATTAGTTGGGGGCTTTCCTATAAAGGAATGCAGCTATTCCGATAAAAATTACATTAGGAATCCAAGCTGCAATAAGCGGACTTACTAATCCTGAAACAGCAAAGGTTGAACTTACGGTCATAAATAAGATATACGATACACTAAGTAATAATCCAATACCAATGTTTAACCCCATTCCGCCTTTGACTTTACGTGATGACAGGGCGGCACCTATCAGAGTCAAGATAAAAGCCGAAGCAATAGATGCAAAACGTTTGTGGTACTCAATCTCGAATGATTGAATATTACCGATCCCCCTATCCTTTTGCCGGGAAATATGTTTGTGTAATTGGGGAGTAGTCATCTGCTCAAAATCGTTGCTCGATATAAGGAAATCACTTGGCACAATAGTCAAAGTAGTATCCAATTTAGATCCCGAAGATATATGCTCTTTCATTCCCTGAAATTCACGAATCGAATACTCATTAACAGTCCAATGATAAGCTGAATCATATTGAATAGTCCGTGCAGTCAAGCGAGAAACCAACTCTTTATTTTCAAATTTATCCAAAGAAAAAGAAGATCCCATCTTATCTCTGTCATCGTATCTTTTAAAAAAGGCAATGACTCCGGGTTCAATCTGTACCTGTATATTCTCCGCATAAGTAACAGCCTTATTCTTAATATACTTATTCTGGAATTTTATCCTGACCACATTTGCAGGCGGTATGATAAAACCGGTAAGTAGAAAACTAGCCAATGCTATAATAGCAGCAGAAATCATATAGGGTTTCATCAACCGTTTAAAACTCATTCCGGCTGCCAACATCGATATAATCTCTGAATTATCGGCCAGCTTGGAGGTAAAAAAGATTACAGATATAAAAACGAACAGAGGACTAAACAAGTTAACATAATAAGGAATAAAATTCATATAATAGGCAAAAATAATAGCCTTAAGTGGCGCATCATTTTTCAGAAATTTATCCAATTGCTCATTTATATCAAAAACTACCGCTATGGAAATTATCAACAGAATGGAGAACACATAAGTTCCCAAAAATTTCCGTATTATATATTTATCTAGTATACTAAGCATTTAGGCTATTTAAGTAATCTAAAATATTTAATAATATATTTCGCCTGTTTCTGTTATGCTCCGAATGTTAATAAAAGACCTTGCCCTTATTATAATCGTCGTGTAACATCATCTATTATAGAACGCTTCCACAGGTAGTAATCTCCCGCTATTATATGTTTACGCGCTTCTTTTACCAGCCACAAATAAAATGCTAAGTTATGTATTGACGCTATTTGTAGTGCAAGAATTTCGTTAACAATAAATAAATGGCGCAAATAGGCTTTAGAATATAAAGTATCGACAAAAGAAGTTCCTTCGGGATCAATCGGTGAAAAATCAGTTGCCCATTTCTTATTACGCATATTCAATATGCCATATTTTGTAAACAACTGTCCATTACGTCCATTACGGGTAGGCATAATGCAATCGAACATATCTACTCCACGCTCAATTGCCTCAAGTATATTTGCAGGAGTACCAACTCCCATCAGATAGCGAGGCTTGTCTTTAGGCAATATTTCATTTACAACCTCTATCATTTCATACATCTTCTCCGTTGGTTCACCTACAGCCAATCCACCTATAGCATTACCTTGGGCTCCTTTAGATGCTACATTTTCGGCTGCACGCTTTCTTAAATCCGGATAAACACATCCTTGAACGATGGGAAATAATGCCTGTTTGTATCCATACTCGCATTCTGTTTCGTTGAAACGCGCTATGCAGCGATCAAGCCAGCGTTCGGTGAGATCAAGCGATTTCTTCGCATAAGAGTATTCAGCATCTCCGGGTGTACACTCATCAAAGGCCATCATTATATCCGCCCCAATTGTCCGTTCGATATCCATCACACGCTCAGGGCTAAATATATGCTTAGATCCATCGATATGAGATCGGAAAATAGCCCCATCCTCCGTCAACTTTCGGTTATGAGCCAATGAGAATACCTGAAAACCACCGCTATCTGTTAAAATAGGTTTATCCCAGCTATTGAATTTATGTAATCCTCCTGCTTGTTTCAATATATCAAGCCCCGGACGCAAATACAAATGATATGTATTACCGAGAATAATCTGTGCCTGAATATCATTTACCAATTCGGGCATGTGCACAGCTTTTACTGCTCCCTGAGTCCCAACCGGCATAAATATAGGAGTTTCGATCTGACCGTGATCTGTAGTAATCAATCCAGCTCTCGCATTAGATTGTGAATCGTTATATTGTAATTCGAATTTCATTTAAATTATTAGCGGAAATCAATTATCTGCAATTTCAGAGATTTCTTCCAGATCTCTCAATTGCACCAAAACAATAGATGTTTTATTTTTTTTCAACACTGAAAACTCATACCCTTCAGCTTCAAGTTTATCATGGGTATTAGGAATACGACCGAATTTATCGATCAAATACCCGGCCAATGTATCATATTGCTTGGCTTTGTCTATAGTATGGGGAAGTTGATCGTTTATATCCGAAATGGCAGCTGTAGCAATCACGGAGTAGGTATTACCTGATGTTTGTTCAACAAATGGAATCTCATTGTCATACTCGTCCTGAATTTCTCCGACAAGTTCTTCTAGAATATCTTCCATCGTTATAATACCTTCTATACCACCGTATTCATTCAACACCATAGCTATCTGCTGATGTTTCACCTGAAATTCTTTCAGTATAATTCCGATGCGTTTACTCTCTGGAACAAACGATACAGGACGAACTATCGAACGAATATCAACATGATCATTCTGACGCATTTTTTTCAGAATATCCTTTAGGTGAACGATACCTATAATATTATCGATATTATCCTCATAACATGGTATGCGGGAAAATCCGTCTTCAATAACAGTTTCGAGAGTTTTTTCATCATAATCGTTTACATCTATGGCTAAAACCTGCGTACGGGGAACCATTACCTGACGGGCAGTACGCTCCGAAAAATCAAACGCATTTTTTATTATATCATAGTTAGTATCTTCAAAATTTCCGCTCTCCCTTACCTGATCCACCAAATACCTTAACTCATCACTGCTGTATGTTTCAGCTTCAGACACAGTGTGCAGTCCACACATACGAAGTATCAAGTTCGCTAATCCATTAAGCAGCCAGATAAACGGGCGACAAATCCAATAGAATGCCTGTAACGGATAAGATATAAACAACGTAGTTTTCTCTGGACTTTGTATTGCCAGAGACTTTGGAGCCAATTCACCAAACACAATATGCAGTACTGTGATAATAAGGAATGCAACAGGCAGTGCAATACTATGCGCCAATTCTGGGCTTACATTTACATTCACGAGCTCCATCAAACTTATAATCATCTTAGAAACAACAGGCTCCCCAATCCATCCCAATGCAAGACTGGATAAAGTAATTCCTAACTGAGTGGCTGCTAGATATGCGTCAAGATGGCTTACAATACGCTTGGAAAGAATTGCAAAACGATTCCCTTCCTGTGCTTTTAGTTCGAGTTGCGAACCTCTCACTTTTACTATTGCAAATTCGGCTGCAACAAAGAAGCCATTCAGAAAAACGAATAGAAAAGTTATAAGAATATTAGATATCATATATCTATTAAAATGATGATGGTGCAAAGATACATACAAATGTCCATTTGCAACGAATCAAATTATTATATTTTATGTTAGATCTTGTAACAATATACTTAGTACACCTGTTTTATAATTGCTATTTGGAGATCGGAAATTTTACCATCGATTGCTTTCTTAAATTCATCGAAATGAGTGCTGGCATTGTGTATAGCTATTGCTTCTTCTGATTTCCAAACCTCTAATATAGTATAAGATAAACTTTCGGAAGTACTCTGATGCAAGTCATACGACACATTCCCTTCTTCTTTTCGGGTAGCGTCTACCACATTGTGTAAAGCTTTTAATACTTCGTCTTTGTATTTAGGTTTCAGAATAATAGTAGCTACAATTTTCAACTCTTTCATCGTTTTATTTTTTTGTTATTTTTTTAATTTATTTGATTGTCTTTCAATGTAAACAATATATAATAACAGTGCCAATAATGACACCAAAGACACACTTAAACCGACACGCTGTGCTAATGTACCATCGTACCAAACTATTATTTGAGAAGACGCGGGGCTTTCTATTTCAATCAAACCATCTTCGGATTGAGATACAGTTAATTCTTTACTATTATCAAAAACTGCTCTATATCCTTTGTAATAAAGCAAAGGTAATACAAGATTACCGGGTTCAGATTGTTCTGTTTCCAATCTCAATTTATCTTTTTCCCTTGATATATTTTTTATTATAGTATTCCTTTCTGCTTTTACTGAATCTTTACGATTAACAACATAATCTATTCGATAACGTATATCTTCCGTCGGAACAGAAGGCACTTTGCTTGATAAATATTCAGCACCAACTATCTCCAGTTGATCCAGATTATGGGTTACTGTATTATTCACAGTATACTTTATATACCCTTGATAAACTCCTCCTGTTAGACGTATACTATACCCAATTATAATAATAAGACATGCAACAATTATTATCCTACGATTAGTTTGCCGGCTTATAATAGATAGGTAAACCGCTCCTGAAAAGGCTAGCAGAAAACTGGCAGGCTGCAATAATCGAAATGGAAATTGTAAGATAGCCAGCTTATTAAACGGAAATATATACCACGGAAAAATATCAGACAAAGCAAATATCAATATGAAAGAAACAAACGTACAGCTATCTGCAACACGAAGATAACGATGATTACCAATGATCGCCAAACGAAAAAACAAAGGAATTATTAATATTATCCCAATAGTTTCTATACGCAGTCTATTATCAGTCAAACCATTAAATACCCCCCAAAGCACTCGTTTCAATTCTACAGATTGAGGTCCTATAGCTTCAGCCAAAGGGTGTGTTTGAAAATAAAATGAATTGTCGTTTAATTGCTCGAACATTGGAAGTAAGAAGGCTGAAGATACAATCGCTGAAACCGCTCCAGCCAAAACAAGATATAATAACCTATAAGGATTCTCTTTTATTGATTTATAACAAATTACAAGCCCTATACAGACTGTTATAAATATCAATAAAGCAGATAATAAATGGGTATATATCAAACAAATAAAGCCTATCGAGATAATATACCACCTCTGCTTGAAATCTCCATATAAAATCTCATACAGTCCCCAAAAGACAAGTGGCACAAACGTGAAAGAGATAAATTCGCCTAATGCTCCCCGATACGAAATATCAATTATGCGGTACAAAGCAAAAGTGTATAATAAGGAGAACAAACAGGCAATCAGGTTGTCTTTTGTTATCCTGCTTAAACTCCAAAAAGAGAAAATGCCACACAAAAGGGTATAAACAAAAATCATAAGCTTATAGGCTGTCGCGAAACCTATTGACGGAGCCAATAAAGCAAAAGGAATAAGCATTAAATCGGGATAAAATAAATTAGCAGCATATCCGTAATGATTTAAGGCTTCGGTATTGATATAAAAAGGAAATGTATTATAATCTATAGCCTGTACAATCGCATAAAAACGATTAGCATGAAATTGTAAATCACTGCCGCCGGAGGTCACAATTCCGGTATCCGGAAAATACCAGTAAATCATTCCTACTGAGAGGATAACCAAAATGACCATAAAAAGACAAAATTGGTATAATGAATTCCGTATTATTCCAGCTATAATAAAATTCTGAATCCCTAAAAAGCTCTTACTGGAAGATAGTCTCTCCATTAAATTAATTAACTACTTATTTTATTCATCACAGTTCTAATAATAACTGCTGTTGATTATTTTGTTTGTCTTGATCTTACTGCCGCTCAGATTTATTGATTCGGAAACAAAGCCGATAACAAAGCTATTCGAATAAATATGTGAGGTTATATCATGGACTTTTGTTTGATAAAAAGACCCCAAATAACCTATCCTCAATGATATTTTCGAAATTGGGATATCTGCCGTAAAAAAACCTCGCAAAGCCCTTTGATTATGTATTGATGCAAAATTGACAACACCTACACTATTCCCTAAAGATATCTCGTAATATGACTGCCCATAATGCGGCGAAAATAAAATTCCAAATAAAGGAGTATCTAATTGTCCTCTGAAAGTAATATTTTTCCAATTATAGAAACCTATCAAAGATAAATTGATGTTAGAATGAGCTTTTGCCGATGCCGGATTGTTCGAATTTCGCTGATTGTATATCACTCCTCCGGTTATATTCCACAATGCTCCTACGGATAAACGAAATTTTTCTGTCCTGTATAAATTATAATGTCCTCCCCAGCTATACTGTCCTATTATAGAATATTCGCGGGCATTGCCTGCCGGATTTTCGGTACTGGTCACTTCGAGATCAATGATTTGCTGACGTGTAAAACGATGGTTAAACCACGATGTCCGTTTCATACGCTCATCCATCAACCGAAAGGAAGTCCCCTTGTATTTTAATGGCGATAAATATGTATCATACATATTAGCTCGTCCAATGGCAAACGATGTCGCTTTGTTGGTTGAATAATAACGCAGCGAATCTTCATCTTGTGCACATACAGTATTGAAATTCGTAATACAAATTAAACTCAGTAATACAATTATTAACCTATATGTGCCCATAGTACAAAGGTGTTTATTCTAAAGATTAATATCTCATTTCCTATTTATGCCATTTTACCATATTACAATCGGAATATCAAAACAGAACGAGAATCTTACTCAAAATCAATCTGTTGCTGTCCTGTCATATCATCAATAATATCAGTATCCGAAGCAGAAGAATCATCGTCATCTATTTCGATCTTTACAGAACCATCTTGATCTTCATCTCCATCTTCCGATTCTTCTTTTTTCTCAGGAAATCGAATAGGCTCAAGTTCTCTTACAACTCCAATTTCAAATGTAGACAGACGCTTTCCTTTCGCTTTAAAGCTCTTAACCGCTATAAACTCTTCTGCATCTATTTCTTGAGTCCCCCGGAATGAATCATTTCCACCGAATGCTAATTCGATTCTTGGATACACAATATCGGTAAGAATATACAATTTAGATTTGGAATTCTCTCCTAAAAAATTCTGAACCCTATTACTAGTCTCAAAAGTAAAGCGTTTCAGATACATATATTCCTGATCGGCATCGAATAATACAGCTGTCCAAATCTTATGCTCATCAAATTTTTCGATTTTGATGATACCCGGCTCGAAGTGGTTACTTAAATCAAAGTTTGTTGTATTAAAATCGCCGTTTTCTTTTACAACCAGAATTTGATCATCACTATGGAATTCGCCCAGATACTGCCCTCTGTTATCATAATTCAAACGCAATACATCCGGATCATACCATACTTTTCGACCACCTAAAGTAGATTTACCTTTCTGACGAAGGGTAATCTTATGAACTTCTGCTTTTGTGAGCATATTACCCATAGACTGACGCCCCTTGATCGCTATTTCGCTCAGGTCTTTTTCAAATAACTGCACTTTTTGACGAGGACGAGGTTTCAGTAATACACGGATTGTTTCAGCTTCGCCATTAGGATTAGCACTGAAATAAACAATCTTAGAACCTTCGTCGCCCATAGTCACGTCATACTCTTTATCTCGAGTGACACCGGTTACAGCAAAACGCTTCATATAATAAGGTCCTACCTTTCCGCTACGATATACAACATTATATATAGTACGCTTATCATTCTTTTTAAATACATTGACATACAATATATTTTTCCCAATAAACATCTTATCGCTTACTTTTACGATCTTATATTTACCATCTTTATAGAAAAGAATAATATCATCTATATCAGAACAGTTACATATATATTCGTCCTTTTTAAGAGACGTTCCGATAAAACCTTCTTCTCGATTTATATATAACTTTTCATTTGCTTCTACCACTTTAGTAGCCACAATGGTATCGAAATTACGTATTTCGGTCATTCTCGGATGAGCTTTTCCATATTTCTCTTTCAACATTACAAACCACGAAACTGTATAATCTACAATGTTTGCCAGATCATGCTCTATCTCTTCAATTTCGGCTTTATAACGGGCAATAAGTTCTTCTGCTTTGTCCGAATTAAACTTGAGAATACGCCCCATCTTGATCTCCATCAATTTCAGAATATCCTCATTGGTTACTTCCCTAATAAAGAGTTTAGTAAATGGCTCAAGTCGTTTTCCGATATGTTGTACAGCAGCATCCATATTAGGTGCTTCCTCAAATTGCTTATCTTTATATATGCGCTCTTCGATAAATATTTTTTCTAATGAAGAGAAATGCAAATTTTCTTCCAGCTCGCTTTTATGAATCTCAAGCTCCCATTTCAACAAATATAATGTATTGTCTGTCGAACGTTTCAGAATATTACTTACAGTCAGGAAGTGAGGTTTGCTATCTTCAATAACACAGCAGTTAGGCGAAATACTTATCTCGCAGTCAGTAAACGCATACAATGCATCAATTGTCTTATCGGAAGAAACTCCTGCTGCCAGATGTATCTGTATTTCTACATTACCGGCCGTAATATCATCAACTTTACGTATCTTGATCTTACCTTTATCATTGGCTTTGAGTATAGACTCTACTAATGAAGAAGTTGTACGTCCGTAAGGAATATCAGTAATTACCAGCGTTTTATTATCCAGCTTAGATATTTTTGCACGAACCTTAACAGCCCCACCTCTTTCTCCGTCATTATAACGGCTTACATCAATAAATCCGCCTGTCTGAAAATCGGGATAAAGAGTAAATTCTTCGCCTTGCAAGTATGCAACAGAAGCATCGCACAATTCATTAAAATTATGGGGCAATATCTTTGATGATAAACCTACGGCAATACCTTCAACTCCTTGTGCCAAAAGCAAAGGAAACTTGATGGGTAATGTTATAGGCTCCTTATTACGCCCGTCGTAAGAAGGTTTCCATTCGGTTGTTTTATGATTGAAGGCTACCTCTACAGCAAATTTAGACAATCGTGCTTCAATATAACGGGGAGCAGCAGCACCGTCACCGGTAAGAATATTACCCCAGTTACCCTGACAATCGACCATCATATCTTTCTGTCCCAGCTGTACTAAGGCATCACCAATGGACGCATCCCCGTGAGGGTGAAACTGCATGGTATGTCCGATAATGTTAGCCACCTTATTATAACGTCCGTCATCCATTCGTTTCATCGAGTGCAAAATACGACGCTGTACAGGCTTCAGACCATCGGCAATATGAGGAACAGCACGCTCCAGTATTACATACGAAGCATAGTCGAGAAACCAATTCTGATACATCCCCGACAAATGGAGCTGATTTTCCGAGTCTTTAACAGGAACCTTATATTCTGAATGAACAGAAGACTCAGTTCCTTCTTCCTCATTCATTTCATTTTCGGAAGAACGATTCTCTTCCTCATTATTCACATCGTCAATTATATCTTCTGGAAACATATACGCTTTTGGTATAAATAGACCTTACAAATTCTTAAAATTATCCAAAGATAACTTTTTTGAGCGGATTTCAAAAAGAGTTTATATCCGAATATTTACTAATTTTGACAAGTAAAGAAGATCAGTAAACGAGTTTATAAGCTGACTAGTAAATGAGTTGATATACATCTCAGGCATCTTTATTATATGTATAATATATCATTAAATACTTGCTGTTGCTTAAATGGAAAATTTGGTAAGCATTATCATTGTCAATTATAATACAGAAAAATTATTAGACGACTGCCTTTCTTCGATCTACGAGAAAACATCAGGCATCCGGTTCGAAACTATTGTAATAGACAATAATTCGACCAATGGCTCTATAAATAATCTGATAAAAAAATATCCAACCGTAATATTTCATTTTGCGGGAGAAAATCTTGGATTCGGTAAAGCGAATAATCTCGGTGCAACCCTGGCATCAGGTAAATACCTGTTTTTTCTCAACCCCGATACCTTGTTATTAAATAATGCTGTAGGTATTCTAGCCGACTACATGGAATCACATCCAAAAACTGGAATTTGTGGAGGTAACATGTATAGAAAAGACATGAATCCGGCATCCTCATTATACAATACCGATTTTCTTACTTATGAATATAAAATTATATTCAACATAAAGCGTACACCGGGATTTAATTATTCTAAAATTCCCAAAGAAGTAAAAGTGATAGTCGGAGCGGATTTACTAATACGAAAAGATATATTTGATGACCTTAAAGGATTCGATCCTGATTTTTTCATGTACTTCGAAGAAGTTGAATTATGTTACAGAGTCCGTAAAACGGGCTATAAAATAGTTTCAGTTCCTAATGCTGAAATCATCCATTTACAGGGTGGTTCGGCGGAAAACAAAAGCGAGGAATTAAACAAGTGGTCGTATAGTGAACATTGGTATAGCAAATATTTATTTTTTCACAAAACGAAAGGTATATTCCAACTCCAAACGCTGCACAGTATATATAAGCTGAAATTAAATATAGCTATTATTTACTTTAGCTTTAGAAAAAACAACAAAAAAACAGAATATTGGAAAGCCAAAGAAATGATCATAATGAATACTTATAAAAGATTTTCGGACTACAGATCCGACAAAACATGAATCAGAAGTTTCACTATCAGGAAAAGTGCTTTATGGGAAGAGTATCAGTAATTGAAAAATTTATCTATAGAGAAATGATCGCAGACCTTTTATAATATAAAGCAGGAAAAAGGTAACCAATAAAAAAATGCAATTTTGGAGTAACTTTTGTTACCTTTTGAGAAAATGGATAATTAAAAATGAACAATGGTAACTTCGAACTGATTTTAGATAACTGTTAACTGACCACTGATTTGTTACCTTTTGCAAATAAACAGACGGATGGACAGCTTGTGCTAAAATAAAAATAAAAACCAGGAGTGTTAATTAAATTGTATTTTGGCTGTATATCCCAAACAAAAAAGCTATTTTTGTAATGCTTTTTGGTGATATAAGTATGTCAGTTTCAGATATAGTAAGAAAAAATCTATTTCCTGATAGAAAATATAGATCAGAATATATTCATAGTCAATATGATAAACCAATATACTAAAACATTATTTAATAGACCATGGCAAATCTAAAAGAAAAGCTTTTTACAGATTTTCCTGCTATCTCTACTGAAGAGTGGATGGCAAAAATCACAGCTGATCTAAAAGGCGCTGATTTCGAAAAGAAACTTGTTTGGAAAACAAACGAGGGATTTAAAGTAAATCCTTTTTACAGAAGTGAAAACATCGAAGGCTTAAAAACCACAGATGCTCTACCCGGAGAATTCCCTTATGTAAGAGGTACTAAAAAAGACAATGACTGGTATGTTCGCCAAGACATTACTGTAGTCGACTTCAAAGCAGCTAATGCTAAAGCATTGGATATTTTGAATAAAGGTATTACATCCTTGGGATTCATTATCGCAGGTGATGATGTAAATGCCGAAAATATCAAAACCTTACTAAATGACATCTGCCCCGAAGCTGTAGAATTAAACTTCAGTACCTGCAACAGAAAATCTTTGGAACTGGTTAAAATCCTTGTTGATTACCTGAAATCAAAAGATGTAAACCTATCGGAATGTTACGGTTCGGTAAATTATGATCCGTTTAAACCAATCCTAAAACATGGTACGGACAATAGCGAATGGGCTGCAAAAGCAGCTGAAGTGGTGCTTGCTGCTGAATCTCTTCCTAATTTCAGAGTATTAAATGTAAATGCTACTAAATTTAATAATGCCGGAGCTTACATATATCAGGAACTTGGTTTTGCTCTTGCTAACGGGAACGAAATACTTAGCAAACTGGTAGAAAAAGGATTGGATGCAACACTTGTTGCTAAAAAAATCAAATTTAACTTCGGTATCGGCTCAAACTACTTTATGGAAGTAGCTAAATTTAGAGCTGCCCGCTGGTTATGGGCTGAAATAGTTAAAGCTTACACACCTAATGCAGAATGCGGATGTGCAGCTAAAATATATGCACACGCAGAAACATCTACATACAACATGACAACATTTGATGCTCATGTAAATTTACTTCGTTCGCAAACAGAAGCAATGTCTGCATCTATAGCCGGAGTAAACTCTTTAACTGTACTTCCTTTTGATGAAAGCTTCAAAGATTCAGACAATTTCTCTGAAAGAATAGCTCGTAATCAACAGCTATTATTGAAAGAAGAATGTCACTTCGATAAAATCACCGACCCTTCAGCAGGTTCATATTATATCGAAAACCTAACTTCATCTATCGCAGAAGAAGCTTGGAAGCTTTTCCTTGAAATTGACGAAAACGGATTTTACGCAGCTCTTAAAGCCGGAACTGTACAAAATGCAATCAAAGCATCTTCTGATGCTCGTTTCAAAGCATTAGCTACACGCCGCGAGGTTCTTCTTGGTACTAACCAATTCCCTAACTTTACAGAAGTTGCAGCTAACAAAATCAAAAAAGACAATGCGTGCGGATGCGGATGTTCTCACAAAGACGGAGATTTACTTGCACTACCTGCAACACGTCTGGCTACTGAATTCGAAAACCTGCGCTTATCTACCGAAAAATCGGGAAAAACACCTGTCGCATTCATGTTGACTATAGGTAATTTGGCAATGCGTTTGGCTCGTTCTCAGTTCTCTTGCAACTTCCTTGCCTGTGCAGGATATAAAGTTATAGACAACCTTGGTTTCGAAACTGTTGCAGACGGAATAAAAGCTGCTCGTGAAAAGAACGCCGATATTATTGTTATTTGTTCAAGCGATGATGAATACACAACTCTGGCTCCCGAAGCTTATGAACTGGTAAAAGGCGGAAAAGAGATATTTGTTGTTGCCGGTGCTCCTGCTTCTACAGATGATCTTAAAGCTGTTGGTATTGAAAACTTCATCAATGTGAAGAGCAACGTTCTTGAAACATTGAAAGGTTTTAATGCTAAACTAGGTATCAATTAAAGGTCGAGCCTTTTTAAGTATTGACTTTGTTTTATACAAAAAAGAATAATAATGAAACCAAATTTCAAAAATATAGATATAAAAAACGCAGGATTTGAGGCAGTAAATGCTGCCGAATGGTCTGCTCAAAATGGTATCGAAGCAAACTGGATCACACCGGAATTGATACCTGTTAAACCTGTTTATACAAAAGACGATCTGGAAGGAATGGAACATCTGAACTATGCTTCCGGTATTCCTCCATTCCTACGCGGACCATATTCAGGTATGTATGCCATGCGTCCATGGACAATCCGTCAGTATGCAGGATTTTCTACAGCAGCCGAATCAAATGCATTCTACCGCCGTAACCTTGCTTCAGGACAGAAAGGTCTTTCTGTAGCATTTGACCTTGCTACACACCGTGGATACGATGCCGACCACCCTCGTGTTGTTGGTGACGTAGGTAAAGCCGGTGTATCTATCTGTTCGGTTGAAGATATGAAAGTTCTTTTTGATGGTATTCCATTGAATAAGATGTCTGTATCTATGACAATGAACGGAGCTGTACTTCCTATTCTTGCTTTCTATATCAATGCAGGACTTGAACAAGGTGCTAAATTGGAAGAAATGGCGGGTACAATCCAGAATGATATCCTTAAAGAATTTATGGTGCGTAATACATACATTTACCCACCGGAATTCTCTATGAAGATTATCGCTGATATCTTCGAATATACATCTCAGAAGATGCCTAAATTCAACTCTATTTCTATCTCCGGTTACCACATGCAAGAAGCTGGTGCTACTGCTGATATTGAGTTGGCTTATACTTTAGCTGACGGTATGGAGTACCTGAAAGCTGGTATCGACGCAGGTATTGATGTTGATGCATTTGCTCCTCGTCTATCATTCTTCTGGGCTATTGGGATGAACCACTTCATGGAAATCGCCAAAATGCGTGCAGGTCGTTTATTGTGGGCTAAAATAGTTAAGAGCTTTGGTGCTAAAAATCCAAAGTCTCTGGCATTACGTACTCACTCTCAAACTTCGGGTTGGTCATTGACCGAACAAGATCCGTTCAATAATGTCGGCCGTACTTGTATCGAAGCGATGGCTGCAGCTCTTGGTCATACACAATCTCTTCACACCAATGCTTTGGATGAAGCTATTGCATTACCAACAGACTTCTCTGCTCGTATTGCACGTAATACTCAGATATATATACAGGAAGAAACTCAGATCTGTAAAGAAATCGACCCATGGGCTGGTTCTTATTATGTAGAGTCTCTGACCAATGAACTTGTACATAAAGCATGGGAGCTTATCCAAGAGATACAAAAATTAGGAGGAATGGCTAAGGCTATTGAAACCGGTATTCCTAAAATGCGTATAGAAGAAGCTGCTGCTCGTACTCAAGCTAAGATCGACTCTGGAAATCAAACAATCATCGGTGTTAATAAATACCGTCTCGAAAAAGAAGATCCTATTGATATTCTTGATGTTGACAACACTGAAGTGCGCCGTCAACAAATCGAAAGATTGAATGATCTGAAATCTAAGCGTGACAATGCTGCTGTTAAGAAAGCATTGGAAGCAATCACTGAATGCGTAAAAACTAAAAAAGGTAACCTACTTGAACTTGCAGTAGAAGCAGCTCGTTTACGTGCCACTCTGGGTGAAATATCCGATGCTTGCGAAGTTGTAGTAGGACGTTATAAAGCTATAATCAGAACTATTTCAGGCGTGTATTCATCAGAAACTAAAAAAGACCCTACATTCCAGGAAGCTTGTAGACTTGTTGAAGAATTTGCTAAGAAAGAAGGTCGTCAACCTCGTATCATGATTGCTAAAATGGGTCAGGACGGACACGACCGTGGAGCAAAAGTAGTTGCAACAGGTTATGCTGACTGTGGATTCGATGTGGATATGGGGCCATTGTTCCAAACTCCGGAAGAAGCTGCCCGTCAAGCTGTAGAAAATGACGTTAATGTTCTTGGAGTATCCTCTCTGGCTGCTGGTCACAAAACTCTTGTACCTCAAGTTATTGCTGAACTCAAAAAACTAGGACGTGAGGACATTATTGTAATTGCCGGAGGTGTTATTCCAGCACAGGATTATGACTTCTTGTACAAATCAGGTGTGGCAGCGATCTTTGGACCAGGTTCTCCTGTAACCAAAGCTGCTGTTGAAATCATGAAGATATTATTAGCAGAGTAAGATCAGCTGATAATCAACAATAAAAAATCGCTTCCCGAAAGAGAAGCGATTTTTTTTGTTTATCCAAAAGAAGACTAGCACCTCAATTTAATATCACTGAAACAACCTTAAGTGTTTTTACCTTCTCTCTGCTCATTAGTTGATACTACATTCTCAAAGTCAGAATCTCTTTCACAACATCTGCTGTTATATTTTCCTTTTCACCAAGTTTCCAACCTCTCTCCTTGATTCGGTTCGAAACGGCATCTACAGCCTCCTGTCCCAATCCATAATCCGATAAACGGGTCTTAAGCTGCATTTCTTCGAAGAAATGAATTATAGCTCTAATAGTTTCATCAATACGTTCGTCTTTCGACATATTATTATAGATGCCGAAAACCATCTCTCCTAATTGAAGTATCTTATCTGCTTTCTGATCTTTCAAGACACTCAATACACCAGGGAGAACAATGGCTAAAGTCTGAGCATGATCTAGTCCATACAAGGCTGTGAGCTCATGACCAATACGGTGTGTTGCCCAATCTTCGGGAACACCACAACCGATCCATCCATTCAAAGCCCAAGTAGATGCCCACATCAGATTGGCACGAACATCATAATCACGAGGAGTTTCCAACGCCTTCGGACCTTCGGTTATCAAAGTCACTAAAACGGCTTCCGCAAACTTATCCTGAATCATTGCCTGTGAAGGATACGTAACATATTGTTCTATCACATGCACAAATGCATCCACTACCCCATTACTTACTTGCTTCAATGGCAATGAATAAGTTACCTCCGGATCAAGAATTGAAAATTTAGGATATAACTTAGATGAGCCGAAAGCCAACTTATCATGAGTTTCAGCTTTGGTTATAACAGCTCCACTATTCATTTCCGACCCTGTAGCCGATATAGTCAATACTGTACCAAAAGGCAATGCTCTTTCGATACGCGCTTGCTTACTCAGGATATCCCATGGATCATCACCTTTAAAACAAGCGGCTGCAACAATAAATTTAGTAGCATCAATTACCGAACCACCTCCTACAGCAAGTACATAATCAATGTTTTTCTCTTTGATCAACTCCACGGCTTTCATACAAGTCTCGTAATGAGGATTAGCCTCAATTCCTGAAAACTCATAAAAATCAAAAGCTGATAAAGCTTTTATGACCTGATCATAAACTCCGTTATGCTTAATACTTCCCCCTCCATAAGTTATAAGAACTTTACTTCCGGCAGGAATCTCCTTCGATAAAGACTTTATGGTATCCTTACCAAATATAATTTTTACAGGATTAACAAAACTAAAATTTTCCATTATGTGTATCCCTTTCTTCTTTTAATGATTAGTTCATTCTTAATATATTAGCACCCAATTGATTCAGACGGACATCAATATTCTGATATCCTCTGTCTATCTGGTCTATATTATGTATCACACTCTTTCCATCTGCGCACATTGCAGCGATAAGCAAAGCAATACCGGCGCGGATATCAGGTGACGTCATGACTGTAGCGCGCATAGAACGGCGTCCTGTACCAATAACTGTTGCACGGTGCGGGTCGCAAAGTATTATCTGAGCACCCATATCTATCAGTTTATCAACAAAGAACAAGCGACTTTCAAACATCTTCTGATGGATCAATACACTACCTTTTGCCTGTGTTGCCACAACCAATAATACACTTATAAGGTCGGGAGTCAACCCCGGCCATGGAGCATCAGCGATAGTTAATATGGAACCATCTATAAATGTATCAATTGTATATTCTTTATGCTCCGGAATGTGAATATCATCTCCCTGACGTTCGAGTGTAATGCCCAAACGACGGAATGTATCCGGTATAATACCCAAATCATCATAAAATACATCTTTGATTGTCAACTCAGAACCGGTCATTGCTGCCATCCCGATAAAACTTCCGATCTCGATCATATCCGGTAAAATACGGTGGGTTGTTCCGCCCAGTTCTTTGACACCTTCAATACGTATCAGATTAGATGCTACTCCGGATATTTTAGCCCCCATCTTATTCAGCATCTTGCATAATTGCTGTAAATAAGGTTCGCAAGCAGCATTATATATAGTAGTTTCACCCTCGGCCAAAACCGCAGTCATTATAATATTAGCAGTACCTGTTACCGAAGCTTCATCCAAAAGCATGTAAGTTCCGGTAAGCTTCTCGGCTGTGATAGAATATAATTGCTGTTCGTTATCATAATCAAAGTTTGCACCTAACTTCTGAATACCGATAAAATGTGTATCTAGACGACGGCGTCCAATTTTATCACCTCCCGGTTTAGGAAGCAATGCTTTGCCGAAACGAGCTACTAAAGGACCGATAATCATTACGGAACCTCTCAATGAAGCACTTTTCTTCAAAAATTCGGGACTCTCAAGATAAGTCAAATCTACCTCGTCAGCCCTAAACGACCAGGTATTTTCATTCAGGCGACTGGTCTTCACTCCCATATCTCCAAGAAGAGAAATAAGATTATTGACATCCAGAATATCGGGTATATTCTCTATAATAACCTCTTCAGGGGTTAATAGAACTGCACAAATAACCTGTAATGCTTCGTTTTTTGCTCCCTGAGGAGTTATTTCACCTTTCAGGCGGCAACCGCCTTCTATAATAAATGATGCCATGTATCTTTAATTGATTAAATATTCTTTGGGGTTCTCAGACCTTATCTATTAATTTATATTTATTTGATAAAAGGTAACAAAAGTTACTCCAAAATTGCACTTTTATATTGGTCACCTTTTTCTTTCCCTGTTTTTCTAAAAATCGTTCTATAAATAAGAGGATCTCCACCACTTTCCGTATAGATAAATTTTCGAATTACTGATCTATATTATAAAATCCTAACTTCTGGCTCCAGCTCTATGGAAAACTTTTCAAAGACAGCTTTCTGGATTTCATTTTTAAAGTAAACAATATCGTTTCCGTCGGGTGATCCATAATTAACAATAATTAAAGCTTGTTTCGGATATGTGCCGACTTGTCCTAGCTGCTTTCCTTTATAACCTGCTCTGTCTATCAAAAAAGCCGCAGACGTCTTTACCAAGTTATCATTAACGGGATAAATCGGCAAATCAGGATATTCTTCTTTTATTTTATCAGCCTCTTTGTTTGTAATATACGGATTCTTAAAGAAACTTCCGCAGTTGGGCAATTCCAGATGGTCGGGTAATTTACGTTGACGCACACGAATCACAGCATCACGGACATCTTCGATTGTAGGAACTACAACATCTTCCAACTCCTTGTTTAAATCAAAATACTTCGCAACATAAGTAAATGACCTTTTCAACATAAATACTACAGATATAATTATATACCTGTCCGCATTTCTTTTAAATACGCTGTCACGATAAGCAAATTCACATTCTGCATTAGAAAAAGAAACAACATCGAGTGTATTAGTGTCCAAAGCTATCACTTCATGCACACAGTCTTTGACTTCTGCTCCGTATGCCCCGATATTCTGAACAGGAGCCGCACCGACAGTACTGGGGATATATGATAAATTTTCGAGACCCGAATATCCTTTATCAACACAAAATTCCACCAGTTTATCCCAATCTTCAGATGCCATAACTTCCAGATAAACATCATCAGACTCATCTGAAACATCAGAAATCTCTCTCACTCCTAATATTTGAGGATGAATAACCAATCCATCGAAATCTTTGGTAAAAAAAAGATTACATCCGCTTCCTATCAAAAGTTTTTTTTCGTTCGGAAAGTCCAACAGGCATTGCTTTAGCTGCGTTATATTTTCCGGTTCGAAAAATATTTTTGCGACAGCCTCTGTCCGAAACGAATTATATTTCTTTAATTGTATATTATATTGATACATATTGCATTATTTAAGGTCTGAGACCCTTATTCGTCAGATTTCTTCTTTTTCAGTAAGAAATAAACAATTCCTCCTACCAGCACAAGAGCTCCAAGCCCATAAAGTATGGCAACCCAATTATTAATTACGAATTTGATAATAAAAATCAAGGCCACTACAATCGCAATAATACCGCAAACCTGAATAATTTTCTTTACAGTGTCCTTCTTCCTGTTGTCTTCCTCAATAACGATAGAAGATTTACGTTCAACCACAGGGTTAATAAAATTATCAACAGGTTTAGCTGCATTCTCATCGATTTCTTCAAAGTCGACGTATTGACCTATTTTTTCGGGTTCATCACATCCCTCTTCAGTGAGCAAGTTAGTTGCTTTTTGAGATCCTATGGACTTTGATTCCTGAGACTCTCCATAGGATTGAGACCGACCTGATGCTGTAAGATCAGCGGTAGCAGTTGCAACGGGTGGCACTTCTTCAGAAGAAATTATCTCTTCTGTTATTTTTTCAAGATTATGAATATCATCTTCAACAACTTGCGATGCGGTATGTACACCATCACTTTCTCTTTCGGATAGCCTTATAATGGTATCCACACGTGAAGAAGCAATCCGCGTATCGAAATCATTATTTTCGACCATCTGTAGTAATTCAGATTCTATTGCCGGATATTTTTTTATCAGTAATTGACAGGCATTTGCAAAATCCCGAAAACGATTGATCTTTTCGAGTTTAGCTTTCATATCGTCTCCATTAAAAGCCGATATATCCAGAACTTTGTCTGCAATCGCAGACCTGAGGTTATCCATATTAAGATAAAACTAGGATTAAACTTATTTCTTTTACAAAAATAGAAATAAATCAGTGTTTATTGTACTTCAAAGCACTTAGAAATTTTTAATTGTACTCCGGTATTATCTCCGACCATTCCGGATCTGTCAAAAGCAAATGCCGCAGAGAATTTCCACCCCGACAAGCGAGGGTCTATATAAACGGTCTCGAGCATACTCGAAAACTGATTTCTTATATTTCGCGAGGGAATACGATCTGTACCCCAACTTCTAGAATAGCTGACCAATGCTCTGTATTGCAGGCTTGGAAGTATATACCCGCTAATACCTCCATGAAATGTAGATAATCTATTATTAAATACGGTAAGGGACTGTCCTCTATTATAAATCGGAGATGTAAGAAAGGGATTACCCAAAACAAAGCCGTAGTTACTAAGCGAAGCATAATCAACATGATTATAATAGTTATCGCCACCGCTCACCTGGACAGGTATTTCTTCATTCTCATCCCAAAGGAAAGGGCCAGATTGATCTTTTGTATGCAAATATTCAAATAAAACACTTGTGAGCCATCCTTTCTTATTCAGATTCAATTCCAGACCGTATAATCCATCAGGAATATTCTTAAAAATAATACCTGAATGATCTTCGAAAAAATGCTCATGATAAGTTTTTATCGAAAATTCTTTTCGCTTATGCTCAACTATAAAATGAGTACTTCCGTACACATTTCCCACAATGTTCTGCCTATCGGTAAGATTCGATTCGGCTCCACCCTTCATCGGGATCAATACCTTAAAAAAATCTCTCAATTTTGCTGAACCTTTGTCCCAGTATTCTCCAGCATGATAAAAGCGTCCTCCCCACTGAGTATCCATTTCGGCTCCTACAATAAAACTCCATGCAGGTACTTTTTCAAATTTCAGAAACCCATATTTGCGATGATACAACACTTTTTCGGCATAGTATCCGTCTGCTGCGTTTCTTTTCTTGAACTTATCATCGCCAAACCAACCGTAAGACAATCCACCTATAAATTGCAAATACCCTTTTGTATATGGTACTGTTACAAAATCAGGAATACTAACTTCAACCTGAGGTATTGGGCGTGCATTATTTGAAAGTGTCATCCCTCCGGAACTCAATAGCTTATTCTTGAATAGCGAATATCTTTCTTTAGCACCTACAGAAAATACAGTATTTCGGTATTTAAGATCAGCATATAACTGGTGAAAGTTAAAATCGGACTGCATATTATGAGACACCAATATATCTGCTCCCATCGTCACATTCAAGGGTGAGCCTCCTACATAGAAATAATGATTTCCTAAAGAATTAATCCTCAGATATTGATTACTATTCTCAGCTGATCCTAGCCCGAATTTATTATTACTAAGCCAAAACGGAGCAAAATCACCATCAGTGAATGTGCCTAAAGTTTCTATATTAATTGATATTCTATTCGGATTCATATAACAGGTCAAAACTACCGGATCCAGCAAAACCGTACTATCAAGGGATTGATCAGAATCCTTTTCTGGATTTTGGCTGACAATAGGAGTTATCGACAACACCGAGAATAAAAAAGCAACACAAGCGATACGCATATTCCTAATATTAAAAATCAAGCAAATGTAATAAAAAAGGAACTATTATATCGGATATAATGAACAGCCGTTTTAAAACTACTGCATATTCACCATATTTTAATATCTCCACCCCGCGAAATATTCGCAATATGTGTTTTTTTTATTATCTTTGCGCCAATTTTTTAACGGAAAAGTGTCTGCTATTATGAGCAAAAAATTTACAGAATACAATAATTTCAACTTATCTGACATCAATAAAGAAATGTTGGAAAAATGGAATAAATTAGACTTATTCCAGAAAAGCCTTGATGTAAGAAAAGGTGCGCCTACTTTTGTTTTTTATGAAGGTCCTCCTTCGGCAAATGGTATGCCCGGTATTCACCACGTAATGGCTCGCTCAATTAAAGATATTTTCTGCCGTTATAAAACAATGAAAGGCTTTTTGGTAAACCGCAAAGCCGGATGGGATACACACGGACTCCCTGTTGAGTTAAGTGTAGAAAAAGCTTTAGGAATAACCAAAGAAGATATCGGAAAGAAAATATCGGTTGATGAATATAACGATGCCTGCCGCAAAGAGGTAATGAAATATACCAAAGAGTGGGAAGATCTGACTACTAAAATGGGATATTGGGTAGACATGAACGACCCATACATTACATATGACAACCGTTACATCGAAACTTTATGGTATCTGCTTAAAGAACTGTATAACAAAGGATACCTTTACAAAGGTTATACCATACAACCCTACTCGCCTGCTGCCGGTACAGGATTAAGTTCACACGAACTGAATCAACCCGGATGCTACCGCGATGTTAAGGATACAACTTGTGTGGCTCAATTCAAGATAAAAGGTCCAAAGGCCGAAATGAATAATTTCGGTATAGCTTATTTTCTTGCATGGACTACCACGCCTTGGACATTGCCTTCAAATACAGCATTGGCCGTAGGCTCTGAAATTGAATATGTAGCTGTACAAACATACAACCCATATACAGGAGAGAAGATGACTGCCATTGTAGCCAATTCTCTTGTATCGAGCCTGTTCAATCCTAAGGCTGCAGACCTTGCTCTGGAAGATTACAAATCAGGAGACAAACTTATACCATTCAAAATCGTAGGCTCTTGGAAAGGTTCGGATCTGGCAGAAATGGAATACGAACAGCTTATACCTTGGGTCAATCCGGGAGAAGGAGCGTTTAAAGTTGTTACAGGAGATTTCGTTACAACCGAAGACGGTACGGGAATTGTACACATTGCCCCTACATTTGGTGCGGATGACTCTAAAGTAGCCAAAGCTAACGGGGTACCAGGAATGATGCTGACCGACAAGGACGGAAATCTTCGCCCGATGGTAGATCTTACAGGTAAATACTTCAAGATAGAAGACCTTGACGCTGAATATGTAAAGAAGAACGTCAATGTAGAACTTTATAAAGAGTATGCCGGACGTTATGTCAAAAACGATTATGATGATACTCTGACCGAAAACGACCCGACTCTCGATATAGATATCTGTGTAATGCTTAAACAAGCAAACAAAGCATTTCGCATAGAGAAACATGTGCACAATTATCCTCACTGCTGGCGAACAGATAAACCCGTGCTATACTATCCTCTTGATAGTTGGTTTATCCGTACAACCGCTTGCCGTGACCAATTGATAGAATTAAACAAAACAATCAACTGGAAACCCCAATCGACAGGAACAGGACGTTTCGGTAAATGGCTCGAAAACCTTCAAGATTGGAACTTGAGCCGTAGCCGTTATTGGGGAACTCCACTTCCAATATGGAGAACAGAAGACGGTAAAGAGGAATTATGTATCGGATCGGTAAAAGAACTGTATACAGAAATCGAGAAATCGATCAAAGTCGGATTCATGACTGAAAACCCTTGGAAAGATTTTGAAGTCGGAAATCTGGAAAAAGATAATTACGAAAAGATAGACTTGCACCGTCCTTATGTTGATAATATTATTTTGGTTTCTGAATCGGGAAAACCGATGAAACGCGAGTTAGACCTTATCGATGTTTGGTTCGACTCTGGTGCGATGCCTTTTGCACAGGTCTTCTTCCCCAATATCAGTGCTGAAGAATTTGTGAAGATATATCCAGCTGATTTCATCGCAGAAGGTGTAGATCAGACCCGTGGATGGTTTTTCACCCTGCATGCCATCTCTACAATGGTCAGAGGAAGTGTTGCCTTTAAGAATGTTGTTTCGAACGGACTTGTTTTGGATAAGAATGGCAACAAAATGTCGAAACGTCTCGGAAACGCAGTCGATCCTTTTGCTACAATAGAAAAGTACGGTTCCGATCCGCTTCGTTGGTATATGATAACCAATGCTTCGCCTTGGGATAATCTGAAATTCGACACTGAAGGTATTGATGAAGTTCGCCGTAAGTTCTTCGGAACCCTTTATAATACATATTCATTTTTTGCGTTATATGCAAATGTCGACAAGTTTGACAATTCACAACCTCAAATTCCGGTTACAGAACGTCCCGAAATCGACAGATGGATTATCTCACTGTTAAACACACTGGTTAGCGATGTAGATGAATATTATAATACATATGAACCGACAAAAGCAGGTCGTGCCATATCAGACTTCGTTAACGATAATCTGAGCAACTGGTATGTGCGTCTCAACCGTAAACGTTTCTGGGGAGGTGAAATGACTCAGGATAAGCTTTCGGCATACCAAACATTATACACTTGTTTGGAAACTATATCGAAACTGATTGCTCCAATAGCACCATTCTACGCCGATAAGTTATACATAGACCTGACATCGGCCTGTGAACAAAATCCAGAGGTATCTGTTCACTTAGCTGACTTCCCTGTTTATAATGAGGCTGTAGTAGATAAGGCTTTGGAAGAACGGATGCAAATAGCCCAAAGTATATCATCTATGATATTGGCTTTGCGCCGTAAAGTAAGCATCAAAGTGCGCCAGCCTTTGACACAGATAATGATCCCTGTACTTGATAAAGAGCAGGAATGCGCTATCGAAGCCGTGAGAGATTTGATTCTTAATGAAGTAAATGTCAAAGAGTTGAGATATGTCGATAATGCAGCTGGTATTTTGGTAAAGAAAGTAAAACCCGATTTTAAAAAACTCGGCCCACGCTACGGAAAAATAATGAAACAACTGGCCGCAGCAGTTCAAACAATGGACCAGGAAGCTATCGGGCAATTCGAAAAAAGCGGCTCATATACTTTCGATATAGACGGACAAGCCGCAACCATAGAAACTGCTGATGTTGAAATCATCTCAGAAGATATCGAAGGTTGGCTGGTTGCAAACGAAGGACGCTTGACCGTTGCTTTAGATATTACAATAACCGATTCTTTAAAGAAAGAAGGTATTGCCCGGGAATTAGTCAACCGGATACAAAATATCCGTAAAACGAGCGGATTGGATATAACAGACCGTATTAAAGTAAAAATATCCGATCTAGAACAAATACAAGGTGCAATATCGGAATACAAAGAATATATTGCAGGACAGGTACTGGCAGACAGTATTATGCTTGAAACAGATGTAAAAGGAACTGAGATTACAGATATGGACGATATTGTATTGAATATTTCAATAGAAAAAGTCTAAGATATCAGACCTTTTTTGTAAATTGGTTTTGTATAGAAACAGCAGAATATTAGAACCTATTTTTATAGCGTTTCAATACTTTCTGTTATTTAAATAATTAATTAAATTGCAAATTCTAAAAACGAAATGACTATGACAGAAAAAACACGATACACAGATGAAGAGCTGGATGAATTTCGCGATTTGATTTTACAAAAGTTGGACAAGGCGAAAGATGAGTATGAAGCCCTTAAAGCTTCAATAACAAACTCAGACGGAAATGATGTTACTGATACATCTCCGACATTCAAGGTTCTTGAAGAAGGTGCTGCCACTCTATCAAAAGAAGAAGCAGGACGCTTAGCTCAACGTCAGATGAAGTTTATACAAAATTTACAGGCTGCGTTGATCCGGATCGAAAACAAAACTTACGGAATATGCCGCGAAACCGGCAAATTGATTCCGAAAGAACGTCTTCGAGCTGTGCCACATGCAACATTGAGCATCGAAGCTAAAACCGGAGGCTCTAAATAAGGTCGTAAAGCTTTATTTATCAGGAAGTAACTTTAAAAACAACATGTTATGTTAAATACATAGCATCAGGTGCTTATGTTACTTAAATAGTATTAATTAATAAAAAATATCCAGAGAAAGTAGTGAGATTACACAATAGTTTTACTACTTTTTCTTCTGAAATCAAGGTCTCCGACCTATTTAATAACAAGACAAGTATAGACTTAAGGTCTCCAGACCTTCTTATTGTTCATCCAAGTATAACAGCAATAAGTAGTTATTATTGCTTAATAGCTTGTACAGACTTGAGAATCTCATAACTTGTGTTTACTTATTTAGTCATATTTTATGCAAAAATTCCCGAAGGGAGCAACAGCTATTACAGTTGTACTTCTCGTAATCATTATTGATCAAGTTATCAAAATTTGGGTTAAAACAAATATGGCTCTCTATGAGACTATTGATGTTGCTAGCTGGTTCAAAATTTATTTCGTGGAAAACAACGGAATGGCTTTCGGAATAGAAGTTTTAGGCAAACTGTTTCTGTCCCTGTTCCGTATCATTGCTGTAGGCTTCATCGGATATTATCTCTATCTGTTAGTTACCCGCAACTTTAAACATGGATATATTGCATGTATTGCCCTTATCCTCGCAGGGGCCATCGGAAATATTATAGATAGTGTATTCTATGGCGAAATATTTACAGCAAGTTATCCCGGGCATGTAGCATCCATTGTTCCTTTCGGACAAGGATACTCGAGCTGGTTACACGGAAAGGTTGTGGATATGTTTTATTTTCCACTAATAGAAGGAACTTTCCCGAGTTGGATTCCAGTATGGGGTGGAGAAGATTTTATCTTTTTCAGACCAATATTTAATTTTGCCGACTCGGCAATAACCGTTGGTATCATATTATTATTGATATTCTACAGGAAAACATTGCAGGACACAATGCAAAAACCTAATGAATAATGAAAAAAAATCATCGATTCATATATTATGCATCATTTCCGGTATTATGCCTGTGCTTCGCAGCATGCGGCAACGATAACGGAAAGTTATCCAGAGACAAAATGATGGATGTATTGCATGATATGCAACTAGTTGATGCAATATACCAAACTCGTTATCAAGATTTCAACCAAGCGGATAAAAAGACAGCTTTACTCGAAGGAGTATTTGAAAAGCATGGAATAACACAAGCTCAACTTGATTCGTCATTAGTATGGTATGCCGATCATCCCGAAGAATATATGCGGATTACAGACTCCGTTTCATCCAGACTGAAGAGAGAATCGAATGAATTTCTTAAAGAAGTTCCGAATTTTGGGAAAATACGTGAATACAATCACAATGTGTTACCATACTATACTTACCTTACAAGTTCTAACACTTTTCTTGATTTTGATATAGACTCTATAAAAAGCAAATCTTTTTCGAAGTTCGAAATATCGCTAAAAACATTAGGCATACGTGGTGATATGAATGGCGAACTGGCAGTACGATTTGAGTATCCCGATACAACAATTACAAAGGTTCAACAATTTACGGATGGAATATCCCCCAAAATAGTGAATCCCCAAGTTCAGGATACAATAAAGGAGATAAGTGGGTATATACATATAAATGACCTTTCGAAAACCAATGGTAAAGTATTGTTGTATAATATAAATCTGAAGAATACCGAAGATCTGGAGAAAACTGTAAAAAATGATTCGATAAAAGGACAAAGAAGAAAATAAGAGAGAACATAAGGGATATTTTCTAAAAATCACCTTTATGTTTACTTATCATCCATATTTACACCTAAATCTTGGGATTGATAATTCTTTAGATAAGATATCACATCACCTAGTACTGAATCAATATACAATTTTATTTCTTCGCTGCATTTATCAAACATTCTGTTATTATTACCCAAAAGATCAATCCATTTCCATTTTATACTTCTCTGAATCTGTATTTTAGAATTAAATTGAGTCAAACCGGATAATTTTGATACTGAATTTTCAGGTACTGAAAGTTGAATATAAAATTTATTATTCAAGATGAAACTCTTCTTCTGAATATTGATAAGCCATCCTTTGTACTCCAAAGATTGTTCTTCAAATAGTATTATGGAATCTATTTTCATTTATTTATTATTAGATATATCTTATATAAGCTATTAAATTTATGATAAAATGTATTATACTAACCATTACAAAAGGATAAAACTTCCTCTTATAAAAAATTATATAGGCAAAAATCAATATACATCCTGATAAAAAAGCATAAACTACATAAATAATATTATAATAATGCATTCCTCCAAAGAGAAAAGAAGAGAAAAAAATGACATAAATAGGTCTAATTTTTAAAGCTCTAAATAATAGCGAAAATGGCAAAAATTGATATATAAAAGTTTCCACAACAGGTGCTATAAATATTATTGTTATAATATTAAGTGATAAACTTTTATATGGTAAATCTATTTCTGCCCAATTTTCCGAACAAGATGTAAAAACTGTTATTATATTGCATATTAAAGTAGGAAATATTAATAAGGTAAACAATAAAATCAGAAATACATAAGAGAGATTTAATTGTAGGAAGTATCTATATACTTTTAACATTCATATCAAGTTTAAATAAGAAGTTCGCTTTTGGTCAGCGAACTTCTTATTGATTATATTACATACAATTAGCACCAACTTCAACTATATCTGAATGTTTTTTCCCAAATTCGATATAATCACAAGCAAATTCATACGCCTCATAAATTAAACCAGGCAACCAACCTCTTCTTCCTCCATCCACATCCCTTATATCCTCTTCATTCATCTCTTCTACTCCAAGATTTTGTAAATCTAATACGTTCATAATAGTAAAGTTTTAATTAATAATTATTTTAAGTTCTGTAAAATCAACCGGTTCAATTTTATATATCAAAGATATGATCCTTCCGTCTAAAAATAGAGACGGAAGAAAAAAAGTGATAGAAAACTATCACTTTTATATTTATAAATCAAAATAGGGGTAAAACTTTAAAAATCATTATCCTCTAGATGCTTCTTTACCAGATCAATTATATCCTGCAAAGATCCCTCTCTACCCTCTTCGACCGCCTTCCAAACCGAACTGAAAGGAAAAGTCTGAAACTTGGGTACTTCGGAAACACAAGTGAAATCTCTACCATACTCATCATTTATTATAGACCATACGGTGTGGCATTCCTTATTCATCAAATAACCAAAAGCTGCCCCCAAGGCATTAATAAATTCATCTTCTTCAACCAGTTTAAACCAAGACCGATTATGGAGCCAATAGTATATCAAAATATCCAGATCAGTTGCTGAATATTCAGAAAGATCTTTGACTTTATCTAATTGTTTCAATAATATTTCCGCATCAACAAGACAATAAGCCACAAACTCCTTGTCTTTGTCACTCAGATTAACAACATCTTGCTCAATCTTATCAACAATCTTGGTTTTATACTCTACTGTACGACCATTGATCTCAAATGATTTATGTTCAAATCCATCCGTTTTCATATCATACTTATTTTAAGGGGCATCCTTGCACCGATATAAAAGATTTAAAGGTGCGAGCCCTTGCCCGGTTAAAGTTAATGAAGTATTGCACCAAAAACAACACCTGCTATAGAAAGATATATCATCAGACCTGTAACATCAACAATAGTTGCAACAAAAGGAGCCGACGATGTAGCAGGATCAGCACCCAAACGTCTTAAGATAAACGGCAACATAGAACCGATTAAAGATCCCCACAGCACAATTCCGATTAAGGACATAGAAACAGTTGATGCCACCAAAATCCAATGTTCACCATATAAATGAGGGAATATAAAGTGCCACACATAAATACGTATAAATCCGATAATACCAAGTATTAGACCGAGGCTTGCACCTGATAGTATCTCACGTCTGAACACTCTCCACCAATCCGATAAACGTACATCACCGACAGCCATAGCCTGAATAATAAGGGTTGAAGCTTGAGAACCACTGTTTCCCCCACTCGAGATCATCAAAGGAAGGAACATAGCCAATACTATTACTTTAGCCAGTTGGTCTTCATAATACTGCATTACCGAAGCTGTAAGTAACTCTCCGACAAACAGGACAATCAACCATCCGGCACGCTTCCAAACCAGCTTATGCAAGGGTACATCTAGATAAGGTTCATCTAACGTTCCACTACCCCCAAACCGTTGCATGTCTTCGGAATACTCTTCATTTGCAACCCATAGAATATCATCAATAGTAACAATACCCAAGAGTAAGCCTTCTGTGTTTATAACAGGAAGAGCAACCCGGTTGTTCATCTTAAATATCTTAATAGCCTCTTCTTGTGGATCTTCTGCATTCAGTGATATTAACCGGTTATCCATAATATCGGAGATTGGGGTCGAAGGATCTACAATCAATAAATCCCTGATACGAAGGTCATCTAATAAGACACCATTATCATCAAGAATATAAATAACGTCTATCGTCTCCGAATTTTTACCTTTTTTCCGGATGGTATCCAAAGTTTGCTGTACCGTTATATTTTTATTGATAGCCAGATAGTCGGGTGTCATCAAACGACCTACACTATCTTCGGGATAGGCTAAAAGAGCAGCTACCTCCAGTTTATCTTCCGGAGACAATAAAGCCATTAATTCCTGAACCAGATCTTCATCTTTTAGTTCTCCCAATAATGCCGTCTGATCATCAGGGGGCAAAATGGATAAAAGCTCCTTTAGTTTTAACTTGGATAACTTTTTAATGACTCGCTCCTGCGTGGGAACATCTAAAATCCTAAATACGTTGACAGCCCTGTTCGCACTCATCGTCTCGATGATTAGAGGGGCATAATCGGGCAACTCGTCAATTAAATCTTCAATAGCTGAAATATCAAAGCTATCAAGATAAATTCTCAGTTTCTTTTTATCTCCGCCTTTAATCAGAGATCGGGTTTGATGAACAATGTTCTTTAGTTCTCTTTTCATACTGAGCCCTTTTTAATCAATAAATACTGGAAAGGTCGCTGACCTATCTACGACTTTGGCAAATAAAACATTTACAGCCCGTTATAGCCGAAAAACATTTTATTTATGTATTGCTAATCATGAATATCTTTTTTTCGCAAAAAGGTATCCATTAATACACTTTTTTCCTAAACGCCTTATTTTCTAAGACGTGTATAGCAAAGCCTACACAAAGGCTTATACTCCTGAAGTTCTCCCAGCATCACCTGTTTATCGTTGTTCGAAATCAGGCGATATGAATAGTTAGCCAACCTGCCGCATTCAACACATATAGCATGCACTTTCTTCACATCATCAGCAATAGCGCATAGTGCCGGCATCGGGCCAAAAGGATTTCTCTTAAAATCCATATCCAGACCAGCTACAATTACTCTTATCCCCTGATCAGCAAGCTGCTGACAAACATCAACCAATCCCTGATCAAAGAATTGAGCTTCGTCTATCCCAACAACCTCAATATTAGAAGATAATAACAAGATATTACTCGAATGTTCAACAACAGTTGAAGGTATGGAGTTTTTATCATGTGAAATAACTTCAACATCCGAATAGCGAGTATCTATTGCCGGTTTAAATATTTCAATTTCCTGCTTAGCTATTTTTGCCCGTTTTAATCTTCGGAGTAATTCTTCCGTCTTTCCTGAAAACATTGAACCACATATAACTTCTATACTTCCTCTTCGGGGTGTCTCGTGCAATGTATTTTCAGAATAAATCATTTTATTATTTCTATAAACGGATAAAAATCGAAGGTCACAGACCCATTTATTATTTCAAGCAGGTTTTTCAGATAATTAATGATCACTTACTTTATCAAAAATACTATCATTAATATCCAAAGATTATTTTGTTCTTTTCCTCTTAAGCGGTGCAAAGATAGATTATATATAAAACAAATAAAAATGATTTTATATAAATGTGGAATAAAGAAAAGATGCTGATTTCAATTATCGCCGATAACAGACAATCAAAACCAGCATCTTTATTCTACAACTCTCTAATTGTGAACTCTAAACAGAGATCTATTAAGAGCTAAAAGATTCTTGAAATACGTCAATTTTTATAGAAAAAACAATAAACAGCTTATATTATATGACACTCTTTCCCGAAGACTTCCGCAACAGCTTTGAATGTAATTTTTCCATCTACGATATTAAGACCCGATTTAAGGCCGGCATCTTCAGCCACGGCTTTCTCCCAACCTAAATCTGCCAATTTAAGAGCATACGGTAATGTTGCATTCGTTAAAGCCAAAGTAGAAGTTCGAGCTACAGCTCCGGGAATATTAGCTACGGCATAATGTATAACACCTTCTTCTTCGTATACAGGGTCGGTATGAGTTGTAGCATGAGAAGTTTCGAAACATCCACCCTGATCTATTGCAACATCTACAACGACACTTCCTTTTTTCATCAGTTTAAGCATGTCACGAGTTAATAAATGAGGGGCTTTAGCTCCCGGAATAAGTACCGAACCTATAACCAGATCGGTATACGGAAGAACTTCTTCGACATTCTGCACCGATGAATATAAAGTCTGAACATTTGCAGGCAGGACTTCATCAAGATAGCGTAAGCGCGAAAGAGAGATATCAGTTATAGTAACTTGAGCTCCGGCTCCTGCAGCAATAACCGCAGCATTATAACCTACAATTCCGCCTCCCAGAACCAAAACTCTGGCAGGACTCACACCTGATACACCGCCCAACAATATACCACGACCTCCATGAGATTTTTCCATAAAGTGCATACCAACCTGAATAGCCATCCGACCTGCTATTTCGCTCATTGGAATCAATAAAGGAAGCAAACCTTCTTTATTCAATACTGTTTCATATGCCAGACAAGTAACTCCGCTTTGCAGCATTGCATTCAATAACTTTTCGTTTGATGCAAAATGAAAATAAGTAAAAAGCAATTGACCTTTTTTGATCAGTTTGTACTCTTCTTCGATTGGCTCTTTGACCTTAACTATCATCTCAGCAACATTATACACATCCTTTATATTATCAAGGATCTGCGCTCCTGCAGCTAAATACAAGGAATCGTCAAAACCACTGCCCTCTCCTGCTGTATGCTGAACATATACAGTGTGTCCTCTTTTTACAAATTCTTTTACACCTCCGGGTGTCATCCCAACTCTGTTCTCGTTGTTTTTAATTTCTTTTGGAACTCCTACTATCATAACTTTATCTTTAATTTTTTAATGGGTGCAAAATTACAAAACCAAGACCACAAAACAAACAAAAAGACATATTTATATTTAAATAAAAATCTATTTAACACAAAATTTAAATTTTACATTTCAATACAATATTATAACACATAAATAATAGCTAATTTATAAAATAAGAAAGACAGATCTGAATATCAGATCCGTCTTTCTTATTTTTATATTTCAGTAAAGTTATTTCAGCTTTGCCAATGCTTCTTTTACTCTTTTAAAAGCTTCTATCAATAAATCATCGGCAGTTGCATAAGAAAAGCGGATGCAATCAGGAACTCCAAAAGCTTGCCCCCCCACACATGCTACATGCCCTTCCTCTAAAAGATACATAGCCAAATCTCCTGAAGTCGCTATATTCTTTCCATTAAATGATTTTCCAAAATAATATGAACAATCCGGAAACACATAGAATGCACCGTCAGGTTTTTCAAGTTTAAAACCATCTATTTCCGATGTCAGCTTATACACCAAATCACGGCGACGCTCAAAAGCTTTACGCATTGTTTCCACGCATGTCTGATCTCCTACATAAGCAGCTTCGGCTGCCTTCTGAGTGATTGATGATGGACCTGAAGTGGATTGTCCCTGAAGTTTATTACAAGCGGCAGCGATCCACTTTGGAGCAGCAATCCATCCCAAACGCCAACCGGTCATCGCATATCCTTTCGATACACCATTGATGATAACCACACGTTCGCGAATATTTTCGAATTGAGCTATACTTTCGTGTTTTCCAATATAGTTTATATGTTCGTATATCTCGTCTGCTAATACTATAATATTAGGGTATTGAGACAAAACATCAGCTAAGCCTTTCAATTCGTCCTTTGAATACACACTACCCGTAGGATTAGAAGGAGAGCATAAAATAATAGCTCTGGTCTTATCTGTTATAGCCGCTTTCAACTGAGTAGGAGTAATCTTAAAGTTTTGATCTATTCCGGCAGAAATGATAACACTTTTTCCTTCTGCCAATTTTACCATTTCTACATAACTAACCCAATAAGGGGCAGGTATAATCACTTCGTCTCCAGCATTCACAACACTTAGCAGAGTATTATATACCGATTGCTTTGCTCCATTCGAACAGACAATCTGATCGGGAGCAAATAACAAATTATTTTCCGTTGACAATTTCTCGCAAATAGCCTTTCGCAAAGATAAATACCCCGTCACAGGCGAATAAAATGAAAAGTTATCATCTATCGCATCCTTAGCAGCCTGCTTTATATGATCGGGTGTATAAAAATCGGGTTCACCTACACTCAAGTTGATTACATCAATACCCTGAGCTTTTAACTCTGAGCTTTTTTGCGACATTGCCAATGTCTCGGATGCTGATAAATTGGCGATACGATCTGCGACTTGTGCCATTTTCTGAAATTTGTTCTTATAAGTAATAGTAAGTTTAAACTAAAGCAAAGACTAACTTTCCGTAATTAATACATTCAATAAATCTAAATAATATCCGGTGTCAGCCAATAAAGAAAGTTCTCAATCGACATTATGCAAAGTATGCCCCATACGCTCTTTCTTGGTATGCATATAAAACATATTGTATTGATTGGGTTTTACCTCGATAGGTACATTTTCAACTACTTCAAGTCCGAAAGATTCCAGACCTACACGTTTGATGGGATTATTAGACATCAGGCGCATCTTACAAACATTCAAATCCCTAAGAATAGCTGCTCCCACTCCGTAATCTCTTTCATCGGCTTTATAACCCAAATGAAGATTAGCATCAACGGTATCCAGCCCCTCTTCCTGAAGTTTGTAAGCCTCCATTTTTGCCATAAGTCCGATTCCTCGTCCTTCCTGATTCAGATACACAATGGCTCCTTTACCTTCTTTCTGAATCATTTCCATAGCTTTATGCAATTGTTCTCCGCATTCACAACGTTTCGAACCAAAAATATCACCGGTCATACATGAAGAGTGAACACGAACAAGAATCGGTTCATCTTTTGTCCATGTACCTTTAATCAAAGCAATATGTTCCAGCCCATTCGATTTTTGTCTGAAAGGGATAAGATGAAAGTCTCCGAATTCGGTAGGCATTTTTACCTCTGTTCCTTTTTCGATTAATGTTTCACGTTCTAGTCTGTATTTAACAAGATCTGCCACTGAAATTATTTTCAGATTGTGTTCTTTCGAAAATTCTATCAATTCGGGAAGACGAGCCATTTCGCCATCTTCTTTCTTTATTTCAATCAAAACTCCCGCAGGCTGCATTCCCGCCAATTTAGCCAAATCAACAGCAGCCTCAGTATGTCCAACCCTGCTTAGAACGCCTTTATCTCTGGCTCTTAGAGGAAAAACATGACCGGGACGCCCTAAATCTTCGGGCTTAGTTTCTTTATCTGCTAGAGCTAATATAGTTTGCGAACGGTCAAATGAAGATATACCCGTAGTACATCCATGACCTAGTAAATCAACCGACACGGTAAATGGTGTAGCATGCACCGATGTATTAGATGTAACCATCATAGGCAGATCCAATTCATCGCAACGCTCACCGGTTAGAGGAACACACAAGAGACCTTTGGCATGGGTCTCCATAAAGTTTACTTTTTCGGGAGTTATAGCTTCGGCAGCTATAATAAGGTCTCCTTCATTTTCACGGTCTTCATCATCAACAACAACTACAAAATTGCCATTTTTGATTTCTGCTAGAGCTTCCTCTATTGTATTTAATTTAAAACCAGACATAATATTTATATATTTTGAACAGTTGACATTTTACTTTCATTTTCAGCAATAATATTAGCCATTCTATTTTTATAATAAAGATACAAAACAAAATAGAAAAACAGACCTATCGTAAGGACAAAGGCTATTTCTTTTACTGTTATCCTTATTTTCTGCTGAGCTTTTTTATAAAACTCATATCTTTCCCTTACAAACTCACTGAATAATACCAGATATATAATTCCGCTAATCGAAGCCAGTACGGCTGTCATATTAGATAAGAATCCTTTTGTCAGAAAATGCATCAATAAAAATAATACACATCCGGCAAAAGCCAGAAGTCCGTATTTAACATTGCGGTTATAGGCTTTATAAAGCTCTTCGAGCGGCATTGCAGCCCTTTCGCCAAACAATCGAATATAAAAATTCCTATAAGCATCAGCATTAAACAATGCCGAGTCATTAATTGCCTTATAAGTTATAAATGCTCCTAACGGAAACAGTATAAATGAACTTAACCAAACACCTTGCCAAACCGGCCAAACTCCATCTCTGGCCATTTTAAAGCCTACATTATCTATTATATAATAAATAATGAACAAAATGACAGAGATAACCACCGGCATACCCAACCCTCCTTTCCTGATAATCGCTCCGAGAGGAGCACCTATAAAGAAAAAGACAAGACAGGCAAATGACAATGTAAATTTCTTTTGCAATTCAACGTTATGTCCTCTGATTTTTTTCTGCAAATCGATCTTAGCAAAAGACCTGAAAAGCATATCACTCTTCGAATTGTCGGCTAATGAAAAAGCATCGGAATAGATTCTCTGCTTTTCCTGCATAGATAATGAGTTGACAACAGAATCGAATGACATCGGGATAATATCTGCTTTATTTTTTACAGTAACCGAATCTTGCGGAGTATTATTTCGAGACGACACATAGGCATATTTAACCATCACCTTACGGTCGGTCACATTAAGGCTGTCTACAATTTTACTGAGCGAATCTATGGACGAACGTAATTGAGTTACATTTTTCGCCAACTGAGTCCCTTCCATTGCTGATTCATCAATACGATTGAAATTCGCATCAAATGGAATAATAACCTGTTTTTCTTTGAATATTTCGCGAGAATATGGAACAAACTCACTCCGAGAAGGCATATTTTCTCTAAAACCGGACTGCTTCACGTTCGAAAACTGCTGTCCATAATACAATGTCAGAGAAAGATAATCTTTATTGGATGATGTCCGCATCTTAGCCGAATCACAAACAATCACGGCCATGTTATCGAAACCTTTCGATACATCATATATCATCACATCCCGAAGCATTCCTGTTTCTTTATCTTTTTCCTTTACAAAAAGATTGTAATTATTAATATCCGAAGAAAATGTATTTTCCGGAATCTGCAATTCCGGAGATTTTTGTTTTATAGAGATCATCAATGTCCGAAACTTAACATTGACTCTTGGTATTACATCATTCTGAAAATAAAAGGCACCCACACTAACGGCGGCTATAAGCAAGATAAGAGGACGCATAGCCTTCAACAATGAGATACCGGCAGCTTTAATAGCTGTAAGTTCAAATCTCTCGCCCAAATTACCAAATGTCATAAGAGATGCCAATAAAATAGCTAACGGTAAGGCCATAGGCACTAAAGAAAGTGCAGCATACGCAAACAATTCCGCCAAAACATGGGGCTCCAACCCTTTACCTACAAGATCCTCAACATATTTCCAAAGGAACTGCATCAAGATAATAAACAGACAAATGGCAAATGTCATAAAAAACACAGGTACAAAAGTCTGTAATATATATAAGTATAACCGTTTTATACGTAGCATTAATTAAGCAACTGAAAGATTTACAACAATATACCTTAATAGTTTCTATACTTGTAAAAGCATCGGAATATCTAAAAAAAAAATTCTCTTTTAGACCACAAAGTTAACAAAAAAAGCTGCTTTACAACAGAAAAGGGATAGTTAATACTATCCCTTCTGATATCATATATTTTAAAAAATCTAAATATCAATATCTGTCACGGTTGTAACCGCCACCGCCGTTACCACCTCTTCTGTTGAAGCCACCACCGTTGCCTCCGCTTCTGCGTTGTCCGCCTTCAGCTCTTGGACGTGCTACAGATACAGAAATAGTTCTTCCGTCATATTCTGCACCATTTAATTCATCGATAGCTTTTTGACCTGCAGCTTCGTCGTTCATTTCAACAAAGCCATAACCTTTTGAACGGTTTGTTTCTCTGTCCATAACAACCTTAGCAGAAGTAATCTCGCCATACTCTCCGAATAAATCATTTAGGTCAGCATCTGTGATACTGTAGCTTAACCCTGCAATAAAAATGTTCATAAAAATGTAATTAAAAAAAATAAATAAAATTGTGTTTTGCAGAGAATCAAATTTCAGAGAGAAATGAAAAAACTTACCAAGGTCACTTGAAAAATAATTTAATACTGTCTGTAAAATATCTCTATGCATCGCAAATATAAAGAATAAAAAATTACATTCAATATTATTGAGGTTATTAAGTTTAAGCCCGAAGCCTTTTTTAACTAAAAATTAATACTTCACGCCTTTTATTAACATCAATTTCATGCTCCCCAGAAATAAATCCGTATTTTTGCATCTATTAGGATTTTAGACCTTGTTATTTACGAAATAAACATATCAAAGCAACGGATAGCTATCACTTTAAGATATGCTATTATACACTTTCAGCTATCTATTTATCATCTTAATGAAAATACATAAAACAAATGCCGCCAGATTATTAGATCAGGCAAAAATAACTTATAGTCTCATTCCATATAATGTTGACGAGTCAGATCTCAGTGCTATACATGTAGCAGAACAACTTGAAGAACCTATTGAACAAGTATTCAAAACATTGGTATTACATGGTGATAAATCGGGCTATTTTGTATGTGTGATACCAGGAGCCGAAGAATTAGACCTGAAAGTTGCGGCAAAAGCATCGGGAAACAAGAGTTGTCACATGATATTAATGAAAGACCTATTAAGCATTACCGGATACATACGAGGGGCATGTTCTCCTATCGGAATGAAAAAGAAATTCCCTACATACATACATGAAACCTGCAACAATTTTGAGTTTATATACATCAGTGCAGGACAAAGAGGGCTACAGATAAAAATAGCTCCGGCTGATCTTATAAAGATCACCGAAGCCCATATCTTTTATTTACTATCCGAATAAATATATTCTTAAATCTTAATCTTATTTGCCAATTTACCAATAGTCAGCCCCTGTACTATTATAGAAAAGACAACAACAAAGTAGGTTGCTGCAATCAAAACCGGCTTCATATCACCTTCGGGTACGGATAAAGCCAACGCAATGGAAACACCCCCACGTAAACCACCCCAAACTAAGATCTTAATAGTTCCACTTGAGAATTTTTCCTTAAAAGGAATTATCAATGTTGGTATTTTTATTGAAATATAACGGGCAAATAAAACTACAAAGATACAGATAGCACCAATCAGCCAATATTCATGCAAATTTGGTATTAATAAAAGTTCGAAACCTATAAACAAGAATAGTATAGCGTTTAAAACCTCATCGAGTAATTCCCAGAAGGCTCCAACATGATTTATATTCCCTTCTTCCAGATCGTATCTTTTTCGTTTCGACTCCCCTATTATCAATCCTGCCGCAACCATCGTCAACGGACCCGAAATATGCATTGAATGAGCAACTATCGCTCCTCCCATTACCACAGATAAAGTCACAAGCACCGAAAGTTTATAATCATTTGCTGTTTTCATTGCCAGAGCCGCAATATACCCGAGTATAACCCCAACTACAAATCCCCCCAACGCTTCTTTTATAAACAACCACGATATATGAGTGAATGACAAATCTATTGATTCTCCTTGTGCAATTTTCAGTATCACCGCAAATACAACTACAGCAACCCCGTCATTAAACAATGATTCTCCCGCAACTTTTGTCTCCAGGGATTTAGAAACTTTGGCTTGTTTTAGTATACTCAATACTGCTATCGGATCGGTTGGAGATATCAGTGCTCCAAAGAGGAGGCAATATATCAGAGATATTTTCAGATGTAAGCCAACCGGCAACAATACATTTAACAGAAAATACAATGTAAAGCCAACCACAAATGTAGAGATAACAACACTCAATGTAGAGAAAACCATAATCGGGACTTTCTGCTCTTTGAGGTCACTCATATTTATATGGATCGCTCCTGCAAAAAGAAGAAAATTAAGCATACAGTTCATCAGAATCTCCGTAAAGTCTATATTACGGATTAGCACCGAGAAATCCTGTAAAGGACCTGCTGTTACCAAATTACCGATAAAAACCAATGCTATTGATAACACCATGGCTATAACCATAATACCTATAGTAGCCGGAAGTTTTAAGAACCGCAAGTTCAAATAATAAAATACTGTAGCTATAACAATTAAGATCGAAAAAGAGTAGTATAATTCCATTGTGTTGTGTTTACTTATAAGAAACCCTAATAAATAAGAGGAACAAATATATAAAATCGATTTTGTTTTCAAACATGTAAGAACAAAAAAAAAGACTATCTATAACAGATAGCCTTTGATTTTATTTACTTTATCCGGATTATATCACCCCAGATAACCTTTTAGCAATTTACTTCTCGAATTTTGGCGTAATCTTTTGATAGCCTTCTCTTTGATTTGTCTTACACGTTCGCGGGTCAATTGAAATTTATCACCAATTTCTTCCAATGTCATCTCCTGACATCCTATTCCGAAGAACATTTTAATGATATCACTTTCTCTTTCGGTAAGTGTAGACAAAGCTCTCTCAATCTCTTGTTGTAAAGACTCATTAATCAATGAGCGGTCTGCAATCGGAGCATCATCATTGACCAATACATCCAACAAACTATTGTCTTCTCCCTCAACAAAAGGGGCATCCATTGATATATGCCGTCCTGAAACTTTCAATGAATCGGCAATCTTATCAACCGGAATATCCAATTGTTCTGAAAGTTCTTCTGCCGAAGGTTTTCTCTCATTTTCCTGTTCGAATTTAGAGAAAGCCTTACTGATCTTATTTAAAGAACCTACCTGATTTAATGGTAATCTGACAATACGAGACTGTTCGGCCAAAGCCTGCAAGATTGATTGACGAATCCACCATACAGCGTAACTGATGAATTTAAACCCTCTGGTTTCATCAAATTTCTCCGCAGCCTTAATCAATCCGAGGTTACCTTCGTTGATAAGGTCAGGCAGACTTAATCCCTGATTCTGATATTGTTTTGCCACAGACACCACAAAACGAAGATTAGCACGAGTCAGCTTTTCTAATGCCGCCCGGTCACCTCTCTTGATAGCCTGAGCCAATTCAACCTCTTCTTCTACAGTGATAAGATCCTCCCTACCAATCTCTTGAAGATACTTATCCAAAGATGCACTTTCTCGATTGGTAATCGATTTTGTAATCTTTAACTGTCTCATTTATTATATTGTATAGATATTAATTTAAAACGGGTGTGCAAAGGTAACAAATAATTATCAATTTAGCTAATATCTAATTGAAAAACATATTCCGATACTCTACACGATGTTACTGTTATCACTAATATAATAACGTTTAATTCCCCTTTTTGATCAGAGAATTAAACGTTACTCATTGTTAAATATGTTTAATTTATTATTCTCCCAGATCTATAGCATAATATTTAGTACGTCCGTTTGGATAAAATCCGGATATAAACAAACCTTTATCCTGAGATTTTCCGACTGCCTGAATAATGCCTTCAACATCCTCTACAGAAGATACGGATTGATTATTGATTTTCATAACAATGAAACCTTTCTCAATTCCTTCTTTCTTGAAGCGTCCTCCGTTATCAACTCCGGCAACCTGTACCCCATAGCTTACTCCGTACTGGCGTTTCTGGTCTGCTGTTAGTTCTTTAAATGCCGCACCAATTATTGCCAAGCCATCAGTTTTTTTCATTACAGCAGTACTGCCCGAACTGTTTTTCAAGACTACAGATATTTTCTTCTGAGCACCATAACGGTCAATCAATAATTCGACCTTATCACCCGGACGATACCTATTTACTTGATCCTGTAATTCCCCAACACTTTTCACCTTAGTATTATTCACGGCTATGATAACGTCTCCTTCCAATACTCCAGCTTCTTTAGCCGGACTCCGGTCTGCAAAACCTCCAACAAAAGCACCTTCTTTTACCTTTAGATCTTTGGCTTTCTCTGATTTAGCATCCTGAGCAACAGAAATGTCACTGATCATCACTCCAAGTACAGCACGTTGAACTGTTCCGAATTCTTTAATATCTGCTACCACCTTAGCCGCAATAGAAACAGGTACAGCAAAACCATAACCGGCAAAGTTTCCGGTTTGTGAGTATATCGCAGTGTTTATACCGACCAACTGTCCTTCGGTATTCACCAATGCTCCCCCACTGTTACCGGGATTGATAGCCGCATCGGTCTGAATGAATGATTGAATGGTCATATCACCACCTTGTCCGGCTCCAATACCTCCACGTCCTTTTGCACTAACAATACCTGCAGTTACAGTAGATGTGAGATTGAAAGGATTACCAACAGCCAGCACCCACTCTCCTACTTTCAGATTATCAGAATTGCCAAAAGGAATGTATGAAAACTCTTTTCCTTCGATTTTCAGCAATGCAATGTCTGTAGTAGGATCTGCACCTACAAGCTTAGCTATATACTTCGAATTATCGTTCATTGTAACCTCTATTTCAGTTGCCTTATCTATCACATGGTTATTAGTCACGATATATCCGTCATTAGAGATGATAACTCCTGACCCGTAACCGACACTGGGCTGCGGTGTTCCATACCCGAAATCTTGCCCGCCACGATCACCAAATCCGAAAAAGTATTCAAAAGGGTCTATCATTTGCTGTCTTCCTCGTCTTGATTCCTGCGAAACAGCCTTAACTGTCGATTTTATATGAACCACTGCATGTACCGAACTCTCGGCCGTTTTAGTAAAATCGGGGTAGCCATCAGCCGTCAAAGACGCCAGATGAACATTTTTTTGGTCAAATTCTTTTGCATAACTGTACATATCAGATGTACTATAGCCCGATCTGCTATTCAAATAGCTGAACGTTCCGTATGAAGCACCTACACTTATCAACGCTGCTACAATATAGGTAGATGCATTCCTCCAAAGTTTCTTCATATTCTAACTGTTTTATTAATTTCTAATGATCTGTTATTGCTTTTTAATTATATCAAATTTATACACAAAAATCATTCACTTAATCATCCACATCACCTTTTTTTAACACTTTTAACCAGCTATAATTAGGCTTAACAGCGTTTAACAAGACACTTCATAATTAGCCAAACAGTATTAATGACATTTTGGCAGAAACTAAGAATCAGTCATCAATGGAAAACTATATAATTCGAAAAAGGTAACAAAAGTTACGCACTTTATGTTCATCCTTGTATGAAACCTTTTCCATCCCTCTATCGTTTAAAGAACGTTCTATAAACAAGAGTCTTTGTGCCCCTTGGTGTATAGATAAAAATAGAAAAGCGGCACATGTTGCCGCTTTTCTATTTTTATCTATGTACACAGAAAACTATCACTGTTTTCTTATCTCAGCTCGTTTAATTTTTCCACTGATTGTTTTAGGCAGTTCGTCTACAAACTCAATAATACGGGGATATTTATATGGAGCAGTCACTTTTTTCACATGATCCTGAATCTCTTTAATCAAATGCTCCCCGGCTTTATCTTTATAATCAGATGCTAATATAATGGTCGCTTTTATAACCTGTCCGCGTACCTCATCGGGTACTCCTGTTATGGCGCATTCCACAACAGCAGGATGTGTCATCAATGCACTTTCGACCTCAAATGGTCCGATACGATACCCTGAACTTTTGATGACATCATCAATACGTCCGATAAACCAATAATACCCATCCTGATCGCGCCAGGCAACATCGCCGGTATGATAAACATTATCGGCATAAACAGATTTCGTAAGTTCCTCGTCCCGATAATATCCCATAAACAATCCTAAAGGTTTGCCATGATCGGTACGAATAACCACCTCTCCCGATTCTCCTTCTTCAGCCGAACGTCCTTCTCCGGTAAGCAAATCTATATCATAAACGGGATTAGGAATCCCCATAGACCCGGGTTTGGGTTCAACCCACGGGAAAGTTACAATGGTAGGAGTTGTTTCGGTTTGTCCGAAAGCTTCCATCATCTTAATTCCTGTTGCCTTATAAAATGTCTCAAAAACAGAAGGATTAAGAGCTTCTCCGGCTGTTGTACAATACTCAAGAGATGATAAGTCATATTTAGAAAGATCTTCACGAATCAAGAACCGATATACCGTAGGTGGTGCACAAAAGGAAGTAATCTTACAATCCTGAATCAGATTCAATATTTTTGCAGGAGTAAACTTTTCATGGTCATAAGCAACGATTGTAGCTCCGACAATCCACTGTCCATAGAGTTTTCCCCATGCAGCTTTTGCCCATCCCGTATCGGAAACTGTCAGGTGAATACTATCTTCATTCAGGTTATGCCAATATTTAGCCGTAACAATATGTCCGAGTGGATAAGTAAAATTATGAATCACCATTTTAGGTTCGCCAGTTGTGCCCGAAGTAAAATACAACAATGAAATATCGTCATTATTATTAACATGAGCAGGACGCTCAAACAATGGAGCATCATTCAATCCTTTATGAAAATCTTTCCATCCGGGAGGAATTATTTTTCCGCAAGCCACAATATGTTTTACTGTTGGCGATTTGGGCAGCGCATCCTCTACATGCTGATGAATAAATTCGTCATCGGTAACGATGATGGCTTTTATATCAGCTGCATTATTGCGGTATATAATATCTTTAGGGGTCAGAAGGTGTGTTGCCGGTATAGCTATCGCCCCGATTTTGTGCAGGCCGATAATGGAAAACCAAAACTCATAACGGCGTTTCAATATCAGCATCACCATATCTCCTTTTCCGATTCCTAAAGTCTGGAAATAAGAAGCTGCCTTATCGCTTTGTTCCTTTATATCCTTGAATGTAAAGTTGATGTGTTCACCTTCTTCATTAGCCCAGCAAAGTGCTATTTTGTTCGGTTCTGCTTTTGCCCATTCGTCTACAACATCATAGGCAAAGTTGAAATTATCGGGAACATTTATATGAAAATTTTGCTTGAAATCATCTATGGAAGAGAAAGATGTTTTTGTTAAAAATTTTTCTAACATTGTATTGTTATTTTTGATAAGTTTAAGGTAGACTAACTACTCTGTTATCATTGCTTATACTTAAATTAAAAGCAAATATTTAATGATTTTATTAAATTGAAAACATTCTCCGTCTTCAACTTTTAATTGATTACCAAGAGGTCTGCAACCTTAAACAACTACAGCTAAAAACTTCACAGGCTTGCCATCCAAAGCTTTCATCCCATGAGGCAGACTCGGATCGAAATACAAGCTGTCTCCTTTTTCAAGAATCAAATCTTTTCCGTTTATACGGATTAGTAAGCGTCCTTTAAACACAAGGTTAAACTCCTGTCCCGGGTGCGAGCTTAAATGTATTGGGGTATCATCACTCTTAGGCTGAACCGTAACAACAAAAACATCGGCTTTGCGGTTTGTAAATCCGCTTGCCAAAGCCTGATACTGATAATCTTCGACACGCTTTATCTCAAGACCTTTTTCGCGGCGGGTAAGAGCATAACTGCTCATGCGGGGTTCTTCATCAAACATCAGGGTAGTTATATCCACATTGTATTTGGTCGCAATATTCTTAAGCATGCTTATAGAGAAATCTTTTTCTCCAGCCTCGTACTTAATGTAGTCTTCCAAAGGGATATCACAGGATGCAGCGAATTCTTTCTTCGAAAGATCCATGGCATCACGCAACCCTTTCAGGCGCAGTCCAATTTGTTTTAGTTCTTCATTCATATTTCAAATGAAATTTTATTTATTAAACATGTATTTGTAAGTATAACGATGTATTGCATTTTAAAACAACAGTAAATATTTAATGATATATTTTCCTAAGACATAAATCTTTCTTATTATTTTGCTCGGGAAAGTCAATAAATACGTCTGAGAGCTAAAAAATAGCGAAAGTCAAAGTTAAGAAAAAACTAAATGCAGGCAGGCAAAAAAATCTTAATAAAGGAAACTCTCCCGATATACATTCAAAATATTTATCTTTGCACCGATTAAGTAACAGAAAATACTTTTAGTTTATAACAGGCTTTGATTATTTATCTTACCAAAATCTTTAATAGGTCTGAGACCTTAAAAAACCAAGGTGTACGAAAAATATGAAAAAATATAAAAACTTAATTTTTTACACTTCAGTTCTAACTATAACAGCACTACTTTTATATACGGTAATCAGTCTGGGAAAGGGCAATCTGGAAGCAGGAAAGAATATTACAGAATTAACGAATAACACTTCAGCATGGAATGATTTTATAAGATCGGTTGCAGAAGAAGCCACAAGCTCGGCAGCCTTACTAATTCTTCAGATCATAGTAATACTCTTTTTTGTTCGTTTCTTCGGATGGATATGCCAGCGCATAGGACAACCAACAGTTATTGGCGAAATTATTGCCGGCGTGGTATTGGGTCCCTCACTACTAGGAGCTTATTTTCCGGAAATATCAGCTGTTGTATTTCCCGAATCATCAATCCATAATATAAAGTTGCTGAGTGAGATCGGTCTTATTCTGTTTATGTTTATCGTAGGTATGGAACTCGATCTCAAGGTATTGAAGAACAGAGCAAATGATGCCGTTATTATAAGCCACTCATGTATAGGCCTGCTTTTTGTCATGGGTACTACATTCGCTTACTTCATATACCCTTATTTTACGTTTACAGATGTGCATTTTTTACCTTTCGCTTTATTTATGGGTATAGCGATGAGTATTACTGCATTTCCGGTTTTGGCTAGAATTGTGCATGAAAGGGGACTCAACAAAACCCCATTAGGGGCAATGGTCATTACATGTGCGGCCGTCGATGATATCACCGCTTGGTGTCTCTTAGCTGCAGTAATAGCTATTGCAAAAGCGGGAACATTTATCAGCTCTTTGTACGTGATTGCATTTGCCGTATTGTATGTTATAGTAATGTTTAAACTGGTCAGACCTTTCCTTCAAAGGATTGCAGATCTCCAGACTTCGAATAATATTATAAGCAAATCCGTTATCGGAATTTTCTTTCTCACCTTATTTTTATCGGCATATCTTACAAGTATAATCGGCATACATCCTCTTTTCGGAGCGTTTCTGGCAGGAGTTATTATGCCTCCTAATCTCAATTTCAGAAAATTGTTTGTAGATAAAGTCGAAGATATTTCGCTGGTCGTTTTATTACCTCTGTTTTTTGTATATACAGGACTTAATACTAAAATAGGCTTGCTCAACACTCCCGAACTTTGGGCATTGTGCGGATGCATTATATTTATCGCTACTTTCGGCAAACTGGTAGGAGGAACTCTTGTTTCGAAATATTTAGGTTTCGACTGGAAATCGAGTATGACCATCGGAGCATTGATGAATACAAGGGGATTGATGGAGCTTGTAGTATTGAATATCGGTTACGATCTGGGAATACTCCCTCCCGAAATATTCGCTATGATGGTCGTAATGGCTTTGGTGACAACATTTCTCACAAGTCCGATTCTGGATTTAATAGAAAGGATATTTAAAAACAGACCAGTTGAAACAGAAGTATCACAACGTAAGACGTACAAAATACTTATCTCTTTCGAGAATTCTGTGGTTGGTAAGAAATTACTGCTTATAGCCAGTTCTTTTGTAAAGAAAGACCATCTTTATTCAGAAATAGATATGGTACACATATCTCCGGGAAATAATTTGTACCAACACGATATGGAAGATGAAGAACACGATGTTTTCGATCCGGTAATATATGCATCCAAGGCTCTGAATCAACCGATAACACCTATTTTTGAAGTTGCTGCAAATCCAACCCGTAAGATTGCACAGATGAGTAATAACGGCAATTATGATTTTCTCTTGATCAGTGCCCAGAACTCTATCTATGGAGGTAAAGGGAATTTTCTGGGGTATATACTCGGAGTCTCAAATACAATACTTCACATTCCTTCGCACATTTATTCGTGGATAACCAGAACGAAAAAAGCTGCGACAACCAATATCTTATCACTAGACGAAGGTACACGTTCTATTTTAACCCACGCCAATGCACCTGTTGGCATATTTATTGATAAAGGTCTTACAGAGATAAAGAACGTGATAGTGCCCGTACTTGACGAAAATGATGTTTTTCTTGGTGATTTTATGGGTCGGATTGCCCGTCATTCGTATGTCCGTATAACCCTATGGGACGGAATAGGCTTAATGGACAGTTCTATAGATTTTGTAAAAAGTGTCAGAGAAATCAAGGCTGTAAATCCTTATCTGTTCCAGCTTTGGAACAATAATATCCCCGTTGACAGAGATATCTTCAACAAGCACAATTTGGTAATGATCAGTCTCAACAGCTGGCGTACGCTAAAAGAAAAACATCCGTCATGGATCAAGTCAATGCCATCGGTTCTATTATTGAATGAATAAATTATTGCGGTTAAAACAATAAGGGAGAAAAGTATGAGCAGTACAGAAATACTGAATATTAAAAAGAATATACTCGATAAACTGTCAAAACGTCAGTTGAAAGATGCTTTTGAGCTATTAACAAAATTGGTTGTAAATGTACAGGACTGGAGAATATCCGAAAGATTGTCGGAACTTGAGACCAACTACACCTATATGCTCCATTATCAGTTCGAGGGACTGGAAGATACCCAAAAGGATACTATATATAATAATATCCTGCGGACACTATATGAAATAACAGATGATTCGTCAGACGAACTGCTTTCGATAGACTCTTCCAATTTATTCTATGAACGTTTGAGAATAATGGCTGCACGTCCGGTTATAACATTCAGTGATTTCATAAAACAGCTGAAAGAAATATCAGCATCCTTATCTGTCCTTGAATTACTTGATGACAGCGAAACCTCACGCATACAGAAGAGAGATCTGGCAATCAAAAGAGAGCGAATAGGCTCTGACATGTTTAACTTTGTATTTACTTCACCGAGAGCAAATGTCGGTGACGAAGAAGAATATTTAAGTTTTATATCTAATCAGGATGTTCCTGTCCGTGAAAAGAGCTTATTTATATCAGCAATAACGATGAGTCTTTTTCATCGGTTCGATTCAGGCAAAGTAACTGTACTTATCGAAGCTTGTAAAGCCAGCGATATAACCATCAGACAAAGAGCGATAGTCGGGTTGATCATCGTCCTACAGATGTATGACAAGAGATGGAAACTGTATCCCGAATGCCACTTCAGACTTGAAGCGCTGATTGAAAATGATTCATTCAAAAAATCAATTCTAACTGTGGTTAAGCAATTGATCAGATCAAGAGAGACTGAAGAAATCAGCCGCAAATTGACAGAGGAAATCATTCCTGAAATGATGAAATTCAATTCTCTCGCAGGAAAAAAGCTCAATATGGAGGACTTAATGGGTGAAACCGATTTTGCCGATAAGAATCCTGATTGGAAAAAGGAACTCGAAAACTCGGGATTGGCAAATAAACTGCAAGAATATTCGAGTCTTCAGATGGAAGGAGCCGATGTTTTTCATTCGACTTTTGCCAATCTCAAGAATTTTACATTCTTCGGAGATATGAGCAACTGGTTTTTACCTTTCGATACAACTTATTCTGAACTGCAAACCATATTTTCGAGCAAAGAGGGCACTAGCGGATTCCTTCAAACAGCTGTTCTCAATTCCGGGCACATGTGTAATTCGGATAAATACTCTTTTGCTTTGAGCCTGTTACAAATTCCTTCAGCTCAACGCGAAATGATGTCCATGCGATTCAATGAAGAATCCGAACAATTGAAGGAATTACAAAGGGACGCAGAATCCCTTAACCCGACAATTGCCGAAGATGTAATTTCAAATCAATATATACAGGATTTGTACCGATTTTTCAAACTATATCCATACCGGAGCAACTTTTTTGACATATTTACTCTACGATTAAATTTTTATGATCTGAATTCGATATCCCCACTCATTGCAGGAAAAGAAAACATGCTGCAGATAGCTAATTTCTGTTTCGACAAAAACTTCTTTTCGGATGCTTTACCAGTATATCAAAAACTCGTCAAAATTCACATCGAAGACTCTGACATATGGCAAAAGATCGGATACTGTAAGCAGATATTAAACGATTTGCAAGGTGCACTGGATGCTTATCTGCAAGCGGAAGTATTTTCGCCTAATAATTCATGGATAATTAAGCGGATTGCGCAAACATACCGCTCTCTAAAAGATCCGAAACATTCTCTTGAGTATTACCAAAGGGCAGCACAATTAAATCCAAACAATCTGAATCTTGAATTAAATATCGGTCACTGTTATTTAGAATTAGGAGAATATGAACAAGCTCTGAACTGCTATTTCAAGGTAGAAGTACTCGAAACCAAAAGTAATAAAGCATGGCGTCCGATAGCATGGACTGCTTTTCTTCTGCGGAAGTTTGATGTTGCCGAGAAATATTATCAACAAATATTATCAGACAAGCCCAACGCTCATGATTTCCTGAATGCAGGACATGTACAATTATGCCTAAACAATAAAAAAACAGCTCTTAGCCATTATTTAAATGTGATATCAAAACTTTCGGGATTCGATCAGTTCCTAAAATTATTTGAGGACGACAAGGCAGAACTAATATCCGCAGGAATAGATGAGTCATTCTTGCCCCTTCTATTTGATGAGATCAGATACAAGCTCGATTGAAATATTATAAGGCTTTAATTTTAATCACAAGGAATTCCATATAAATCCAAACCATCCGACCAGATAAGATTAACTCCCTTATCTGGTTCTATTTTAAATGCCATCCGAGACGGGAAAAAACATTTAGTATCTTCCGACAGGTTCTGATTCCATTTAAAATCATCACTATAAGCCAGATACAAATCGCCTATATTTGCGAATACCACCACTGAAGTCTGGTCTTTATAATCCGCTTCGATGTTATCGAAATATTGGTTTATCTTTTGCTCGGCATCTTTATACTCTTTTCCGTATACAATATCCAGCTTCTGATCTGTTGCTAAAACAGGATGTCCATTTTGCTTTACATCGAAATTCTGTAGCGGAAAAGCAAATACATTAGTCATACATTCATCCAAGGCTAATGTTATGTCTTTTATTTTAGACTTAGAATATCCTTTTAAACCATATATGTAGTATTCGTTTTCAATAAGGGGCAAGAGTTCTTTTGATAATTTCTTATTAATCATCAATTTATAGACACCTGTAGTGTCATAATAATGAAGTGTCGTAAATTTTTTATTGTCATACAAGCTAGAATAAAATTCGGCACGAATAGAATCCGACTCATCAATACTATTAAATACTTCATCTAACAAAGTGATATCATCTTCCGATTCTGCTTGATTAATTACTAATGCTGTTGTTTTGGGAGACAGCTCATAAACCGAGAAAAAATGAATTTCGGTCTGATCATTTTTCGATAATACAGACATGCTCACCAACAAACAAATAAGTAGTAAATACCCCTTCAATGCTTTTTTCATACAATAGATATAATATTCAGAAAAATTAACAAACAAATGTAATAAATATCCGGAGCAGAAAACTATTAGATAAGATAAAATAATGGACAGGACATAATAAAAGGAGATTTTTCACAAAACCTCCTTTTATGAGTTAATTTAGGTATTAGTGTTTAAGGTAAAAAGATTGTTTTAGGTTATCGATACAAAGGAAAAGATTTCCGGCTTATACACCAAATAAAAAAACATATTCTACAACATATAATATTATCAAATTATAAGAAATATTTTTAATATTTTAATATGTGTCAAATACACCCTATCAATATTTTCTTCTTTGTTCGATATAATATATCTTTACGATCAAAAGTACAGATTTTCGACTAAAAAATCGGATATTTGGCTACTGTTTAAATATAATTTGCAAAATATAAAGAATGAAGAAGGTTTTATTTCTGCTTTTTATGGCTGCAATATCTTTTCCGAATGGATTTGCCTGTACAAATCTATTAGTGGGAAAAGCAGCCTCCACAGACGGATCTACATTAGTATCCTACTCTGCCGACTCTTACGCGTTATACGGAGAACTGTATCATTGGCCGGCTAAAACTTACACTAAAGATGAAATGCTGAAAGTGTATGAATGGGACACCGGAAAATATTTAGGTGAAATAAAACAAGCCGCACAGACCTACAATGTAGTAGGAAACACCAATGAGCATCAACTTACAATTGCCGAAACTACATTCGGCGGACGTGAAGAATTAGTTGATCCTGCCGGAATTATAGATTACGGCAGCTTAATATACATAACACTTCAACGTGCAAAAAACGCCAAAGAAGCGATTAAAGTAATGACCGACCTGGTTAATGAATATGGATACGCCAGCAGCGGTGAATCATTTTCTATTGCAGACCCGAATGAAATATGGGTGCTTGAAATGATCGGAAAAGGAAAAGACCGAAAAGGAGCAGTGTGGGCTGCCGTACGGATTCCGGACGATTGTATATCAGCACATGCAAACCAATCTCGGATACAGCAGTTTCCTCTGAATGATACAAAAAACTGTATTTATTCGAAAGATGTAATATCATTTGCTAAGGAAAAAGGATATTATTCGGGCAAAGATGCAGACTTCAGCTTTGCGAAAGCATACAACCCGCTCGATTTCGGAGGACAACGTTTTTGCGAAGCCCGTGTCTGGAGCTTTTTCAACCGCTACAATAAGGACATGGCTAAATTTGTGACTTACGCACAGGGTAAAACACAAGACCCGATGCCATTATACATCAAACCAGACAGAAAACTGAGCTTGAGTGATGTACAAGCGATGATGAGAGATCATTATGAAGATACTCCTCTTGACGGACGTTACGATGCCGGAGCAGGACCATTCGAATCACCATACAGATGGGCTCCTCTCGAATGGAAATCAGATTCTGTAAAATATTGTAACGAACGTCCAATATCGACACAGCAAACCGGTTTTGTATTTGTTTCACAAATGCGCTCATGGCTACCCAATGCAATCGGAGGCGTACTTTGGTTTGGAGTAGATGATGCCGCTATGACTGTATTCACACCGATGTATTGTTCTATCACCGAAACTCCTGAATGTTACAGAATTGGCAATGGAGATTTGTATACCTTCTCTTGGACTTCCGGATTTTGGATCCACAACTGGGTGTCTAATATGGTATATAACAAGTACAACTATATGTACCCTGAGGTACAGAAAGTGCAACAGGAACTGGAAGGCAAATTCATTTCTCAACAAGCAGAAATCGAAGCAAAAGCAAAACAACTATATGCTGAATCTCCCGACAAAGCCATAGCTTTCTTAACTGCTTACAGCACAGAAGAAGCCCAATTTGCATTCGACAGATGGAAAAAACTAGGAGAATTCCTTACTATAAAATATATGGACGGAGTAGTTCGTAAAGAAAAAGACGGACAATTTATCCGCAACGAGCATGGAGGTCCATCTTCACCGCAGCGTGTTGGATACCCGCAAAACTATTATGATAAAGTGGCTAAAGAAACAGGAGACAAGTATAAAATACATTAACATTACTAAGGTCGCAGACCTTTCTATAACAAAAGCCGCAGAGATATATCACTGCGGCTTTTTAGTAAATGAAAGAATTTAATGATATATTTTCAAGTTAAACAAACTTAGTCGGTTATACTTGCCAAAGTAATAAATAGGTCTGTGACCTTATTTTATATATCCAATTTTATTATTTTTGTAGATAAAGCAATTTTTATATCATATTATGAAAACAAAGGCAACATATAAATGCCGGATTGTAATTAAAATAGGGAGTAATGTATTAGGGCGTAAAGACGGCTCTCTCGATATAACAAGAATGTCGGCACTGGTAGACCAAATGGCTGAACTCCGCAAACTCGGATACGAGATTATACTGGTTTCATCGGGTGCGGTTGCGTCCGGCAAATCGGCTCTGAAGCCCAAAAACAAATTGGATCTGGTCTCAGCCCGTCAGTTATATTCTGCGGTAGGACAGGTAAGGCTGATAAATCAGTATTACACGTTGTTCGATCATTACAACATAGTGTGCGGACAGATTTTGGCTACAAAAGAAGATTTTGCGACAAGACGCCATTACCTGAATCAGCGAAACTGTATGACTGTCATGCTGGAGAATGGGATTATCCCTATTGTAAACGAAAACGATACCATTTCGGTCAATGAATTGATGTTTACCGATAACGATGAACTATCGGGACTGGTAGCGACCATGATGAATTGCCGGACTCTCATTATACTCAGCAATATAGATGGTATTTTCGATGGAAATCCGGCGGATCCCAAATCGAAAGTCATACTAGAAATAGATACAAAAAAAGACAATATAGAAGACTATATACAAACATCTAAATCGAGTGCAGGACGTGGAGGAATGCAGACAAAGTACAACATTGCCCGCAAAATAGCCGAAGAAGGTGTTGAAGTGATTATAGCCAATGGTAAAAAGGATAACATATTGCCTGATTTATTAACTAAACCGCAAACAATATGTACCCGATTCAATCCTTCTTCAAAAAGAGTATCGACTGTAAAAAAATGGATCGCCCACTCCGAAAGTTTTGCCAAAGGTGAGATACACATCAATAACGGAGCGAAAGAGGTATTGACGGGCAATAAAGCAGTAAGCCTTTTGCCGGTTGGAATTACTAATGTTATAGGTACATTCGAGGCTGATGATATTGTAAAGATTATAGATGAATCTGGAAAACAAATAGGCGTAGGCAGAACAGCTTTTGACAACGAAGGAGTAACAAAACTTATAGGACATAATAATTCGAAACCAATTATACATTACGATTACTTATATATTGACAAATAAAAGTTATGGATGATACGGAGAAGCTGTTTGAAGCAGCAAAGAAAGCAAGCAAAGATCTTTTGCTGCTTAGCAACGAACAGATAAATAATATATTGGAGGCTATAGCCAAAGAAACAGAAAAGAGTTTTTTTCATATTCTTTCCGAAAATCAAAAAGATTTACAGCGGATGGATAAGGAAAATCCTAAGTACGACCGCCTGAAATTGACTGAAGACCGTTTGAAAGGCATAGTAAGCGATATACGCAATGTAGCAACACTACCCTCTCCGGTTGGACGTATGCTTGACGACCGTCATTTAGAAAATGGATTACACCTGATAAAAAAAACGGCGCCGTTTGGCGTTGTTGGTGTAATTTTTGAGGCCAGACCCAATGTTTCGTTCGATGTTTTTTCTTTGTGTTTCAAATCAGGCAATGCCTGTATCCTGAAAGGTGGTTCGGATGCATACTTCTCGAATCAGGCTATTGTCGAAATTATTCGTAATATACTTGACGAAAAAGGGCTCAACCCAAATATATGCGTTCTTCTGCCAAAAGAGAGAGAAGTTATAGATCAGTTGTTGAACGCACGGAAATATGTCGATCTGATTATTCCCCGCGGAGGAAGCTCTCTGATCAATTATGTGAGAGAAAATGCACACATACCTGTTATTGAAACAGGTGCAGGCGTTTGCCATACTTATTTCCATACCAGCGGAGACCGTGACATAGCACGAAAGATCATACATAATGCCAAAACCAGGCGTGTAAGCGTTTGCAATACGCTAGACTGTCTCATTATAGACAAGGAACGATTATCAGATTTACCTTATCTTTGTGAAGAACTGTCTAACGATAATGTGACAATCTTCGCAGACAAATTGGCATACAATGTATTATCGGGCAGTTATCCCGAAAAATTATTAGCCGAAGCCACCGACGAAAGTTTCGGTACTGAATTTTTAGATTATAAAATGGCTGTAAAAACAGTCAATAATATAAACGAAGCTATTGCCCATATATCGGCATACGGATCACAGCACAGCGAAGCTATTATCGCAGCAGATATATCAGCCAGCCAATTATTCGAAACCCTGATAGATGCTGCATGTGTTTATGTTAACGCATCAACTGCATTTACGGATGGAGCTCAATTCGGATTAGGAGCCGAAATAGGTATCAGCACGCAAAAAATGCACGCAAGAGGGCCAATGGCTTTACAGGAATTATGCAGTTATAAGTGGCTTGTTGAAGGGAACGGACAAACAAGAAATCCTTAGAATGAAAAAGAAAAATAATAAAAACAGAAAAATAACAATAGAAGACTATATAAAAGCTGTAAAAAAAGCAGACAGGGAAATACAAATCGAAAATTCGACAGGATGGTCTGCCACAACAAAGGTACACAAGAGTAAAAAAATATACGACAGGAAAAGAGCCAGGGACAGCTACAACGAAGAATACTAAGAATGAAGGAAAGGAATATAACACTCGATTACTTTAAGATTATATTAAGTATTTTAGTTATTAATATACACGCACCATTTGTATCCATTTATCCACCGACTGACAGCGGATTCTGGTCTCAGTTGGGATATGTATCCGGATGGTTCTTTTCGCATGGAATAACTAAAATAGCAGTTCCTTTATTCTTTATTATTAATGGTTTTTTTCTGGACCTGAGTAATACTTCGAAAGTTATAAAGTATATAAAACGACTCTTTATAATGTATATAGCATGGGCTCTGTTTTATTTGCCTATGTATTATCCTTATTTGGATACCGCGACATTCATCCGGGTATTTGCCACAGGATTTTTTCACTTATGGTATTTACCGGGGCTTATTGGAGCAATCGTTATACTTTTCTTTGTGAATAAGATTATCAAAAATAAGATTATTTTAATACTTATAGCTATTATCCTTTTCGGTATTGGTTATATGATACAAATGAAAGACCCGTATACCAATGTCGAAATGATCAAATACCGCAATTGTTTATTCTTTGGATTTCCGTTTGTCTTATTTGGCTATCTGCTTAAGACATTCAATATTAAACAATTAAAAAGCACAGTTATCATTCTCATAACAATAGGTTTTGTATTTCTGATGTCCGAATCCTACCTGTATATGATACAGCAAAAGACGAACAACCTAATGTTTTCGTTGCTAATCTTATGTCCGGCATTGTTTATTTTCGTTTTACAGCACAGTAAGACAGGTATAGATAAAAGCGAAGGTGTTATCAGCCAGTTATCAACGGCTGTATATTATATACACCCTATGGTGCTCAGATGGACATCTTTATTATTCGCTGTAAATATTATATCATTTCCTTATATTGTTATAACTTCGCTGGTTACAGGCGTATTGCTGATTAAATGCAACAAGTATTTTAAAATTCTACTATAAACCGAAATGAACAGTTTATCACATATATCAGACCTTCTTGAGTCTAAATCAAATACACTCCCGATCAATAAAAATGAGTTGGAAGAGGCTCTGGACACAATCTTTCAGCAACTATTATTTCCAATATGCAAAAGTAACAGATGCTCTACACGCCCTCTGCACTTTGTGTTTTCGATACTGCTGGAAAACATCTCCAATTTAATGGGACGTGAGAAAGCCGAAATAATAGTTGAATCTTTCATCTCAGGATTACCCGATTTACAACATAAACTGTATAACGAAGCCAAATGCTATGTCCAGAACGACCCCGCAGCCCGCAGCATAGAAGAAGTTATTCTTACATATCCCGGATTCTATGCTCTATCGGTACATAGGATTTCTCACATTCTGTTCGAACAGGGAGTTCCCATTATCCCCCGTTTGTTTTCGGAACATGCACATTCGCAAGTAGGTATAGATATACACCCCGGAGCACACATCGGAAATAACTTTTATATCGACCACGGCACAGGCATTGTTATTGGAGAAACTACTCAGATAGGCGAAAATGTCAAAATTTATCAAGGAGTAACTCTCGGAGCTTTATTTGTAAACAAAGACTTAAAAGGTAAAAAGAGACACCCGACCATCGAGGATAATGTTGTAATATATGCAGGTGCAACTATTTTGGGAGGCGGAACTATTATCGGACATGATTCAACCATCGGGGGGAATGTTTGGCTGACAAAAAGCATCGTCCCCTATTCTATCGTGTTCAATCATTCGGAAGCCAGAATTAAAACGACTCAGGATTTCGGGGATCTGGATTCTTTCAATTATACAATATAGGTCTTATTATAGTTGAGAAGTAAACAAGCTGATATGCATTCCTACTCGTCAACTTGTTCATTGATTTAATAAAAGGTCTGAGACCTTTTCAAGATAAATATTTGTAAGCCTTTGTAATATTTTTCTATCTTTGCGATCTTAAATATCATATCAGCTTATTAATAAGCATAACTGAATAATTTTAATAATCTAAATACATTTTATGGCAACTACTGCAGATATAAGAAACGGTATGTGTATTGACATCGAAGGTCAATATTATGTAGTGATAGAATTCCTTCATGTAAAACCAGGTAAAGGAGCTGCTTTTGTGAGAACAAAAATGCGCAGTGTTACAACAGGCCGTATTCTTGAGAGAACATTCAACGCAGGAATCAAATTAGATGAAGTACGTATCGAAAGACGTCCATATCAATATCTATACAAAGATGATATGGGATATAATTTCATGAATAACGAAACATTCGAACAAGTTTCTATTCCCGGAAATCAGATTGACGGGGTGGCTTTCCTTAAGGAAGGTGATACAATAGAAGTACAGGTGCATGCTGAAACAGAAACTATTCTTACAGCCGAACTACCTCAGAATGTTGTATTGCAAATTACATACACCGAACCCGGACTGAAAGGTGACACCGCAACCAACACATTAAAACCTGCGACCGTAGAAACCGGTGCAGAAGTGCGTGTACCTTTATTCATAAACGAAGGTGAAAAAATCAAAATCAATACTCGTGACGGATCTTACGTTGAAAGAGTAAAAGAATAAGAAGATCATTTGATATTCCGAAAGATCGTGTTTAGCTTTGTGCCAAACACGATTTTTTTATACAACACTTGATCTTTTATGAACAACTCGACACAAAAACTACGTATAACAGACTGGGCTGAAGAAGACCGTCCACGTGAAAAACTCCTGATGAAGGGAGTGCAGACTCTGTCTGACGCAGAACTTTTGGCAATACTTATCGGATCGGGAAATAAGAATGAAACGGCTGTAGAACTATCACAACGGATATTACACTTCGTAAAAAACAATCTAAATTCCTTAGGACGATTATCAATAAATGAACTAATCAACAACTTTAACGGTATAGGAGAAGCTAAAGCTATCACCATTATTGCAGCCCTCGAATTAGGAAGACGAAGAAAAGATTCCGAGAGAGAAAAAATGGCTCAGATAAAATCCAGTATAGATATCTTCAATCTATTCCAGCCTATTTTAGGAGATTTACCTCACGAAGAAAGCTGGATATTATTATTAAATTCAGCTAACAAGATTATAAAAAGATTACAGGTAAGCAAAGGCGGTCTGAATGGAATAACGATAGACATACGCATGATAATGAAGGAATCAATCGAAAGTCTGGCAACCGGTATCATACTTGTACACAATCATCCATCGGGCAATTTAACACCAAGCAGGGAAGATGATGATATTACGACTAAACTCAGTGTTGCATCATCATTTGTCGATATCCAGATGATAGATCATGTGATTATTACAGATGATGGATTTTATAGCTATAAAGACGAAAACAGGATTATCTGAATAGAACTAACATCATTGCTTTTCTATATCAGACAATCAAAATTCTTTATCAATAGCAGAATAAAGATATTTATTCCTTAAATTTGCTTTTTATTAAGGCTTCAGGCCTTTTTATAGCTTTGGTTACTAAAAATAAGCAAAGCCTGTTATGAACCCAAATATATCATTTGATACATTTTATTACTTAATTTCAAAATTATGGATAATAATATAATGCAACTAGAAGAGGAAATAGTACGTATGCTGAAAACAGTATATGATCCTGAAATTCCTGTAAATATATACGATTTAGGCTTAGTTTATAATGTTGATGTCGATGAAGAAAAAAATGTAACCATTACTATGACATTGACTGCGCCGAACTGTCCGGCTGCTGATTTTATACTCGAAGACGTTCGTTTAAAACTCGAATCAATCAAAAGCCTCAAAAACGTAATTGTCAATCTGACTTTTGAGCCCGAATGGAATAAAGATATGCTTAGTGAAGAAGCTAAACTCGAACTTGGGTTCTTATAATTTAAGGTCTCAGACCTTTTTATTGCTTAGCAGGTAAATGGCTTATGCTTGTAATAAATTGAAGATATATCATTAAATATTTTCATATACTTAATATGTCTGAAAAGAAAAAAATATATTTCCTCTCTGATGTTCACCTGGGATCTGCATCACACAACAAGAACAATACAAATGACAAAGGAGCATTGACTCTACCCGGCAGTAAAAAACAAACGGACAACAATCTCCCTGTCAACCACGACATCGAGCGAAAGCTTTGCAGATGGTTCGATTTTGTAAAGAATGATGCTAAAACCATTTATTTGTTAGGTGATATTTTTGATTTTTGGTTTGAATATAAGTATGTTGTACCCAGAGGCTTTACACGGGTACTCGGTAAAATTGCAGAACTGACAGACTCGGGTATAGAAATTCATTTTTTTATCGGAAACCACGATGTATGGGTGACTGATTATTTGCAAAAAGAATGTGGAATGATTGTTCATACCGAACCTCTTGTCACTGAAATATACCGAAAGAAGTTTTTTCTGGCTCATGGGGATGGACTCGGAGATGACTCGAGGTCATTTAAATTGATCAGGCACATCTTTCACAGCCAATTGTGCCGTAAAGCATTCGCTAATCTACACCCGAGATGGGCTCTGGCAATTGCTCACAAATGGTCGAACCACAGTCGTGCTACAGGTGGAATTGTGAATTACCTGGGGGAAGATAAAGAACACCTTGTTCTCTTTGCCAAAAAGCAGCTGCAAGAATCCCCATCTATCAACTTCTTTCTTTTTGGTCATCGACACATCATGCTCGACCTCATGTTATCGGTTTCTTCACGGATAATTATATTAGGAGACTGGATCACATTTTTTTCTTATGCTGTTTTCGATGGACAAACAATGTCTCTTGAAGTCTTCGAGGAGGAAAACTAAAAAATCTCATTTTTAGCTCCCTTCAATATGGGAATCTATAAAGATAGAAAAGATAACTATTTATTATATAGCAAATAATCAATTCCATTTATTTCAGCAAATTCTCCTCAAAAAACACCGAACCCTCTAATCCATAATACAAGGATAAAAACAATACTTAATCAAGGCTAAAATAAATAGGATCTTAACGAAATAAATTGAGATAAAACAAGCAGCTCTGCTCAAAAAAGCATAACTTTGTACCGTTAATTTTTAGGTATTAGTTATATGAAAATGGTAAAAGGTATGTTTATCATTCTTCTGTTTTACTTCATAGGAGAATGTGTCAGCTACCTCATTAAAGGGTTTGTTCCCGGGAGTATAATAGGGATGATGTTATTATTCCTAGCTCTTTATCTTAAATTAATCCGTACGGATAGCGTAGACTCAACAGCGAATGCCATTACTAAAAACATGGCAATATTTTTTATTCCGTCCGGAGCCGGACTTATGACTTCATTCGGTGTTCTGAGTAAATTCTGGGCTTCTATTATCATTACATGCTCAATCAGCACAATTTTAGTAATCGCAGTTGTTGGACTGGTTCAACAGCGCATGGAAAAAAAGAAAGAAGATGAAAGCATTAATTGAAACTCCAGAGTTTATACTCGTACTCATATTCGGCAGTTATTTGTTTGGTCAATGGATATTCAAAAAAACAAGAGTTGCAATATTACACCCGTTAATTATATCAATAGCGATCATTATACTCTTTCTACAGGTGACAAAGATGGACTATGATAAATTTCAGCAGGGAGGACAATTTGTCAGTTTTTTATTAGGGCCGTCCGTTGTTGCATTAGGGTATATACTATATGAACAGATGTCATACCTGAAAGGCAACGTCATATCAATACTTACCTCTATATTCGTAGGCAGTATTACGGGTATTATCAGCGTTATTGTCCTTGCTAAACTGACAGGTGCTGACGAAGCTTTGGTCATGACTCTAGAGCCTAAATCAGTGACTACCGCAATCGCCATAAACATTTCGACACAAAGCGGGGGAATGCCTTCTCTGACTGCTGTTATCGTTTTGTTTTGCGGAATATACGGCGGAATAGTTGGTCCATATGTATTAAGAGTGTTAGGAATTAAGAGTAGTATAGCCAAAGGGTTAGCTATGGGAGCATCAGCACACAGTGTCGGCACAGTTAAAGCTATGGAGATGGGAACAATCGAAGGCGCTATCAGTGGATTAGCTATCGGACTGATGGGTGTTATGACCGCTCTGTTGATTCCTTTTGTACATAGTTTGATATCGTAACAAGCATTTTAGCCATAATAATATATCTCTATTAAGTATTAAGGTCACAGATCTTTGGTAAAATCTAAATCCAAACAACAATCGGATTTAGATTTTTTTATCTATACTTAAAAAAAACTTTACAATTATGGCAAAATACACAGAACAACTAGGCAAGAAAATAGCGGATGCAATAGAACAAGACGAGTATACATTGGGTGAAATCTGTACAATGCACAGCATCAGCCGTAAAACATTCTATCAATGGGCACGGAAATACACCGATTTCAAAGAAATGATAGATGATGCCCGTGCAGGTCGTGACGAACGGCTGGCTCAAAAAGCCCGACAGATACTCAAACAAAGATTAGAGCATGGCTATACCGTAACTACAACGCGTTATAAATATGCCGTAGACGAGTACGGTGAAATATATCTGACCGGAAAAACGGTAACCATGAAAGAATATTCAGCAGATGAAAAGACCCTGAAAATGGCAATGGCTAAAGAAGGTGAAATAGAAGAAAAAGTGGAAAACATTCGCGTGCCCTGGGAAATCATAGTACAGAATCAAGAGGCAGCCGATCAACTTCAATTTCTGCAAGACAATGGCAGCGGTAATTTCACGGAAGAAGAAATGGAAGCAAGACGAGAAGCTCTCAAAGTCAAGTCTGATTCTCCGGAGACGGAGGTTGCTTACGATCCGGCATTCGATAGGTAATGGGAATGAATAATAACTACAATCATTGGTCACTGATCTTGTTACTTTTGTTACCTTTTCTGAAAAAATCATCTTGTGATTTTGATTCAACAGGCTTATTAATCACGGTTTTTATGTAAGTTTGCAGTAAAATAAACATAATATCATTTCTCCGAGATATGACATAGTCGGCTGTGCCGATTATTATTGAATGGAGAGCAGAAAGGTCTGAGACCTAAAAAGCCTTTTAATACAAAATAATGAGTCAACAATCACTCCTCGAAAAATTAGATGCATTAGTTATTCGTTTCGAAGAAATCGGAAAGTTAATAACAGATCCCAATGTGATATCCGACATGAAACGTTATGTTAAACTAAACAAGGAATACAGGGATTTGGAAAAAATCGTAGATGCCAGAAATGAATACGAACAAGTCTTAAATAGTATTTCGGAAGCGAAAAGTATTTTAGAAAATGAAACAGATCCGGAATTTAAAGAGATAGCTAAAGAAGAACTCGAATCAGCCAACAACAGGTTACCTTCACTCGAAGAAGAAATAAAACTATTGCTTGTTCCTGCTGACCCTCAGGATGAAAAAGATGCCATAGTTGAGATACGTGGCGGCACAGGGGGAGATGAAGCTGCAATATTTGCGGGTGATCTTTATCGTATGTATCAGAAATACTGCGAAACGAAGGGTTGGAAAACTGAACTCACAAGCTATACAGAAGGTTCATCAGGTGGTTTTAAAGAAATAATCTTTACCGTATCAGGTGAAGGGGTCTATGGCATTCTGAAATACGAATCGGGTGTTCATCGTGTGCAGCGTGTTCCTGAAACCGAAACCCAAGGACGTGTACATACATCTGCTGCCACTGTAGCAGTTTTACCCGAAGCAGAAGAAGTGGATGTGGAAATAAATCCAGCGGATCTTGAATGGCAGACAGCAAGATCAAGCGGTGCGGGTGGACAGAATGTAAATAAAGTGGAAACAAAAGTTCAACTTACCCATAAACCTACAGGGATAATGATTCAGTGTCAGGAAGCCCGTTCTCAGTTAGCTAATCGTGAAAAAGCATTATTGATGCTTCGGACAAAGCTATACGACATTGAGTTATCAAAATATCAGGACGAAATTGCTTCGAAAAGAAAAACTATGGTATCAACCGGAGACCGATCTGCAAAAATACGAACGTATAATTATCCGCAAGGACGTGTAACCGATCACCGGATAAATCTTACTCTTTATAATTTATCGGCAATAATGGATGGAGATATTCAAAACATTATAGATCAACTGACTATTGCCGAAAATGCAGAGAGATTAAAAGAAAATGAATTATAAACATCACACATTCTATAACTACTAAAACACTAATACTATGACTCGACTTTTTTTTATTCTTAGTCTTATTATGACGACAGTCTACGCTTCGGCTCAAGAGTATAAATGGAGATTTGGTTTGTCAGGAAGTGCATCTTATGTAACAGCCAGCTCTAAAGAAGCAGAAAGAAGTTTAATTGATGCCGGAATGGCCTCAAAAGATGCTAAAGATTTTTACAAAACTCTTAAATGGGGACAAAGCCTTGATATTGATGCCCATTATCTTTTTCAAGCTAATATGGGTGTAGGATTAAAGTATCACTTATTCACATCATCGTCAAAGAAAAATAATCTGGCATTTGATACGGATGGAGATGGTTATATTGAGATGCTTAACATTGATGAAAGAATGTATTATAACTTTATTGGACCGTCTTTCTATATGCAGACAAGATTTAATAGTGAGAGTCCATTCCAGTTAACAGCACAAATCGCAATCGGCTACCTTCATTATAGAGATGAAGCCCGCTCTATCTACAATATAGTTGCAACAGGAGGAACTATTGGGATGAACAGCGAAATAGGTATAGAATATTTTTGCTCAAAAAATATATCAATCGGAGCTACTCTAAGCAGCATGGTCGGTACAATAGGAAAAGTAACTCTTAATGACGGTTACCAAAGTCAATCCGGAAAACTATCGGGTGACAATAAAATAAATCTGGCGCATCTGAATCTGGGCTTGGGTATCCGCTTTTACAAATAAAAACAACTAACTACACTGAAAATGAGAAAAATTTATAATTTAGTTTTGATAGGTTTTATTACAATCCTGACAGCTTGTAGTAATGATTTTCTGGATGAAAACAAGAATAATATCGACAATCCGATAAAAACGGAAGGAGTTTTAGCTTTAGATAAAAAAGTTTCTGAGTTTACTCAGGCTGAAGTTACAGTTAATGGGCTTCCTGATGGGGCATGCCAGATTATCAAATATCCATCTTGGCTGGAAATAAATTCAAATACGGGGTCTGTTAGTAATAATATCTTAAATTTCAGCTATAGAACCAGCTCTGATATTAATCTTTCTGGAGGTCTTGGCTATAGTGAGCTTGGAACTGTATACTTCAAACAAAACAATAATGTTTATACATTTAATATAGTTTATCAGAATCTTGGAAATCCAACCTTATCTATAAGTACGGATCTTTTAAATTTCGGAAAATCTAAGGATCAGTTAGAACTCTCCATAACTAATACAAGTAATAATGGTATTGTTGTTTGGTCTGTTGACAGTACGCCGGAATGGTTAATTTGTAGCAGCAGTCCTAAAGCGATTAATCCTTTTTCTATACAATCTGTATTATTTACATTAAACAGAGAAAAATTAGAAGAAAAAGACTATGAAGGTAAAATTATTATAAAAACTAATGATAAATCAAAACCCAATATCACTATTCAGGTAAAAGTATCAGGAAGGAAAGGAAATGCAGATAATATATATGCAATAAATGGTACAGTAAAAGATGTATATTATTCAAAAGTAAATGATGAATTGTATGTTTTGACTCAAAACCCTGATAATATGGTTGTTTTCAAAAACAATCAGCAAACTATAATTGAGTTACCAAAATCTCCTAATTGCATAAGTACAACCGAAGATGGAAAACTTGCTTATATTGGGTTCAGTGAACTTGTTACCGAGATAGATATTCCAACAAGAAAAATAAGCAAACAATTCAATATTGATCTAAATACACATAGTGTAGTTTCAGGAGAAAATGGTTATTGCTATTTTACGACACATACTACAACCTACTCAGGTGACGGGTTGTATGCCATCAATCTTAAGGATGGAAATACCAGTAGGCTTAGTCGATATTCATCGCAACTTGACAGAAATAGTAATCTTATAAAGGTTATGAACAAACCATACATTATAGGAAGTAGAGAAAATGTTTCTCCTAATGGGGTTATACTGTTGGATTTGTCTAAATTAGATGATAATAATAATTATACAGAGTACTATTGGCATCAAAGTCTAGGAAAGAAAATATTTCAAACAGAAAATGGTAATTATTTGATCGGCTCTTATGGTTCCATAGTCAAAACTCCAACAATAAATACTTCAACATGGGATGATCTTCCGGAAATTGGCAAGTTTAATGAAAAAAGCTCTTACTCTAATGAATATTTATGGATAGATCATAATGCCAAAACAAATACATTTTACGCAATAAATCAAACGAATTCGTATTATAATCCCACTAATACAGCGATTAAACAATTCAATGGCTCGAGCTATTATTGGATAAAAGATATCTCTTTTGAAAAGGATTATTATACATCTATCAATAATGTTTCAGCATTTTATGAAGTTACCCCTTATTATATATTTAGCAGTAAGGCCGGAGACATATTATATGTAATCAGAAATATCTCTGACTCTCAAAGAAGCATCGAGTCTTGGAGTCTTGAGACCATTAGTATAAAATAATAAACAATGACTAAGCAAGATCTTATCGAAAACATCAAACAGAAGCAATCCTTCCTTTGTGTAGGATTAGATACTGATTTGACAAAAATCCCATCACATCTTCTAGAAGAAGAAGACCCTATCTATTCATTCAATAAAGCAATAGTTGATGCTACAGCTCCATATTGTGTAGCTTATAAACCTAATACTGCTTTTTACGAAAGTATCGGCATAAAAGGTATATGGGCCTTAGAAAAAACGATAGAATACATTCGGACTAAATACCCTAAGCAGTTTATTATACTTGATGCTAAGCGAGGAGACATCGGAAATACGTCCGAAATGTATGCTAAATCAGCATTTGAACACCTAAAGGCAAACGCTATAACTGTAGCTCCTTATATGGGAGAAGATAGTGTAAAACCTTTTCTTATCTATCCTAATAAATGGGTAATATTATTGGCTTTAACATCTAACAAAGGATCAGCTGATTTTCAGCTCACAGAAGACAGTAATGGTGAAAGGCTTTTCGAAAAGGTACTGAAAAAATCTCAGGAATGGGCAACAGATGAACAATTGATGTATGTTGTCGGAGCAACCCAAGGTTCTATGTTCGCTGATATAAGAAAACACGCACCTAATCATTTTCTGCTTGTACCGGGAGTCGGAGCTCAAGGTGGATCTCTTGCCGAAGTTGTAAAATATGGGATGACTAAAGAGTGCGGCTTATTGGTTAATTCTTCAAGAGGTATTATTTATGCTGATAATACTGAAGACTTTGCAAACAGAGCAGCTTCAGAAGCTAAAAAGATACAAGCAGAAATGGCGGGGTATCTAACATCTATTTTCTAGGTATAACAACAGAAAAGCGATTGTCAATAGATAATCGCTTTTCTGTTATATTAAAGAATTGAAAACCTTATTTCTTTTTCTTTTTATTAGCTGTTGAACTAGGCTTTCCTTTTTGTTGCTGCTGTGTTCTTTGAGCTTGTTCTGCTTGCTCCTGAAGGCGAGCCATAAAACCTTTCTTCTTAGGCTTCTTCTTGTTTTCTTCCAATTTGGCTAATACCTTATCTTCGTCGATTACCCAGCGACAAACTAAAGTAATGATAATAGTCATCAAAGTAGACAAGAAATAGTAGTAAGTCAAGCCTGAAGGGTAGTTATTCAAGACAAAGAAGAATACAACCGGCATAAACATCATCATCCATTTCATACCCGGCATCTGTTGCTGTCCAGTATTTGTGGCATCCATATTGAATTTAGTATAGATAACATTAGTCACAGTCATCAGTATACAGAATAAACTCAAATGATTACCAAGCCAACTTGAAATGAATGGAATATTAGTATTCCACTCTATAATAGCATCGTATGTCGATAAATCCGAAGCCCAAAGGAAACTCTCATGACGCAACTCTATCGCAGACGGGAAAAACGAGAACAATGCTAATAAGATAGGCATCTGCAATAACATAGGGATACATCCACTCATCGGGTTCACTCCGGCTTGGCTGTATAACTGCATAACCGCTTTCTGACGTTCCATTGCTTTCTCCTGTCCGGGATACTTCTCATTAAGTTCATCCACTTGAGGCTTTAACACTCTCATTTTAGCTGATGACATAAACGACTTGTATGTAAGAGGGGAAATGATGATCTTAACGATAACCGTAAGTAATAAGATAACAAGTCCCATTTGCATACCCGTATTTTCCAACATATTGAAGAGTGGAATTATAAAATACTGGTTTATAATACGGAACAACGACCATCCTAAAGGTATTAGTTTATCTAATTCCAATTGCTGTGCATTATCTTTGACACCATCATCATAGCCTTTAAGCATGTAATACTCCAAAGGTCCCAGAAAATATTTGAATCCACCGACTAATGCTCCCTTTTCGCCTAATGTAGGTTTAAAGTACAGCGATGCGGAATAGCTTTTCAGATAATCTTCGGACTGAAGCATCATTGTATTTAACGTAGGAGAAGTAAATTCATTATCTGCAATAAGTACCGAAGCAAAGAACTGATCTTTAAAAGCAACCCATTTTGCTCCGGTTGGAACTTCTTTCGATTCGTCATGACTATCACTCAATTCTTCAAAACTGCCATCTGTTCCTTTATAGTGGATACGGGCATAACGTTGCTCGTTCTTTTCGCTTTTTTCTTGCCTTCGAAGATTTTGATTCCAATTTAGTTTAAATCTCTCCAAACAATCAACACTTAACATATCCTGCATTCCAACAACAGCAATGTCAAATTTGACCATATAATCATCAGGTGCCAAAGCATAGATAAAATCAATATACTGATTTTCGGAATAATTCATCCGCATAACAACAGTCTGCTCGTTACCCGAACTTTTGATTACTCTAAAAACTGCCTCAGATGTATTAAGAGTAACCCCTTTCTTATTCATCAGTTCCAAAGCGAAACGAGCGTCATTTTTAAACAGATACAAAGAATCACCCTTATAAGTATTGTACTCCTTGAGTTGAGCACTAATCATTTGTCCACCTTTAGAAGAAATATTAATCTTTATCTTCTCATTCTCGAGTGAAACAATTTGTTCCGCGTTACTTTGTTGTTTAAAAGCATTGACAGCCAAAGAGTCGCTATCTGCAACTGCTACAGTATCATTACTAACCTGGGTATTTGTTTCGAAGAACTCACCAACCGCCGATTTTGATGCGTTATCCGCAGAATCGGCGGTTTTAATATCATCCTTGACCTGCTTTGCTTGTACATTCTGTATAGAGTCCTGATATCTCTGCTCTTTAGCAAGCTCCTCTTGGCTGGGTTTCATTAGTACGGTGAAACCAATCACTATAGCGGCTATTAAAACGAAGCCAATACCTGTGTTTTTATCCATTGATTATTATGTAAATTTCTAAATTAAACAACAATCCTTATAACGAATACTAAAGTCAGAAGGATGTGCTGCACTTATTATTTAAGTCTAAGACCTTTATTCTCTTACTTGGTATAAATACAACAGAGAATAAAATCTCCAACTAGAGTTGCATTAATACTTAATGTTGTTTATTAGCAATGACAGCTTTAATAAAACTCATAAACAACGGATTCGGAGCCAATACTGTACTATTATATTCAGGATGGAATTGTACTCCTAAAAACCATTTGAGAGAAGGAACTTCCACGACTTCCACTAATCCTGTTTCGGGATTAGTACCTGTACATTTCATTCCCGACTCTTCGAACTGAGCTTTAAATTCATTATTAAATTCAAAACGGTGGCGGTGACGTTCTTCTACGACATCCTTTCCGTACGCTTCATGTACAAGGCTTCCTTTACCTAATGCACATTTATATGCTCCAAGCCTCATTGATCCTCCCATATTCGTAATATTCTTCTGTTCTTCCATCAAGTCTATTACCTTATACGAAGTCTGAGGGTTCATTTCTGTAGAGTTGGCATCATCCAGCCCCAAAACATTGCGGGCATATTCGATCACCATACACTGCATACCCAAGCAAATACCGAAAGTCGGATAATTATTTTCACGGGCAAACTTCAACGCAATGAATTTTCCTTCGATACCTCTTTGTCCGAATCCAGGAGCAATAACTATGCCATCGAGATGTGACAGCTTTTCAGCGACATTTTCATCGGTCAATTTGTCCGAATGTATAAATTGCAAATCCAGTTTACGATCGTTGTATATCGAGGCCTGCAACAATGATTCATTTATCGACTTATAAGCATCGTGTAGCTCCACATATTTCCCAACAAGTCCGATAGTGATTGTATCTTTTGCATTCTTTTTCTTATCCAGAAAATCTTTCCAAGGTTTCAGGTCCGGTTTAGGTCCGGCTTCAATACCAAGTTTACGCAATACGGTTTCGTCCATACCCTGTTCTTGCATTTTCAATGGTACTTCATAGATGGTTGATACATCCACTGATTGTACCACAGCGTCAGCTTCTACATTGCAAAAAAGAGCAACTTTGCGAAGAATGTCTTTATTTAATGGATGCTCAGTTCTAAGAACCAGCATATCAGGCTGTACTCCTGAAGATTGCAAACTTTTAACAGAATGTTGGGTCGGTTTGGTTTTAACCTCCCCGGCAGCAGCAATATAAGGCACATACGTTAAGTGTATACAGCAACTGTTTTTTGCACCCAGCTCCCAACGCAGTTGACGAACACTTTCGATAAAAGGCAGGGATTCTATATCACCGACAGTACCTCCGATTTCGGTAATAACAAAATCATAGTTATATTTTGCACCCAAAAGTTTGATATTACGTCGTATTTCGTCCGTAATGTGGGGTACGATCTGAACTGTTTTCCCTAGATAATCACCTTTACGTTCTTTATTTATCACATTCTGATAAATACGTCCGGTGGTAATGTTATTATCTCTGTGAGTCGGCTCGTTCAAAAAACGTTCGTAATGCCCTAGATCAAGGTCAGCTTCATGACCATCAACCGTAACATAACATTCGCCGTGTTCGTAAGGATTAAGGGTACCCGGATCAATATTGATATACGGGTCTAATTTCTGGATAGTTACTTTATAACCTCTTGCTTGGAGTAGTTTACCGAGTGAAGATGCTATAATACCTTTCCCTAAAGAAGATATAACGCCCCCGGTTACAAAAATGTACTTAGTATCAGTCACGATTGTATATTTTATTATAGATATTTATAAAATCAATAAAAAACAAACACAAACAAACATACCACTTCATCCTGAGTAAGCAAAAGTAATATTTATCAAAATAGCTTTTAGTAATAATACTTTTTGTATCTTCCTCTTATCAAAGTGATTAAAAAGGATAAAACCTTAATTAATATCGTTTATTTGTCAAAGCAACAAATAACTCTGCGACTTCTAAGTATGCAAAAGTACAAAAATATCATTAGATTCAATCTGAAAACTTATCCTATTTTTTGATAAGGTATATTGATTTAAGAAACATTCTTAAAAGGTAACAAAAGTAACAAGATCAGTGAATAATAATTGTTGATCATTATTCATTCTCATTACTTATCGAATATCGGTACGGGCATCATCTGTCATTTCTTTGAAATCGGTGTATTTTCGTGCCTAGTTCTTCTGTGTATTTTGCCATAATTGTAATGTGTATTTTTTAAGTATAGATAAAAAAATAGAGGATGACTTCATTGTCATCCCCTATCCTATTCTTATTATCAGATCCGAATCAATAAACGTGTCCGTCTTCTTTCAAATCTTCTTTCTTGAATTTCTTCTTTTCTAAAGCATTCCAAGCATAGATAATATATCCTAATACAAAAGGCACCAGCAACGATACATAAAACATAGCAGTAAGAGTAAACTCACTTGACGATGAATTTTGTATAGTTAATGAGCTTTGGGGATCCACCGATGATGGATAGTAAGGAGTGTTATTAAAACCGGTAATCAACAACAAACTGCAAACGGCTAATACTGTACCCAATCCGCTAAACCAGATACCTGATGAGAACGTTTTAGAGATAACCGTTTTAATAATACCAAATAACACTAACACAACTCCAACTAAGAATACAATACCAACTATCGGTAATTGAATCAGGTTGAAGAAGTATTTATTAGCAACTTCACTTACAACTTTTGTTGTTGGATCGACCGCATATCCTTTAGATAATAAGGTCCAAATAACAAATGCAAGGAAGAATACCACAAAAGGAATTGCATTATATACTAAAAATTTACGGGAACGAGCTACAAGTTCTTCATCAGCCAGACGATTGATAAAGAACAAACAGGCAATGGTACGTGCAAGGAAGAATACTGCGAGCCCCAAGCACCAGTTACGGAAATCGCCAAGAGCTTCGAGTCCGTGTAAGGGGTTTTGCCATTGGCTTATAACCAATCCGGTTACATTTTGCACTCCCAAATTCGCTATATTACCTTTATTCACAGCAAACTCTGCACCTGTGAAGAATGTTGCTATAGCCACACCTACAAGGAAAGTCCCCAATAACCCATTAATAAATAAAAACGTCTGATAAGTCTTACGCCCCCATGTATTACCGGGTTTCGACATGTATTCATAAGATACCGCTTGAATAACAAAGCAGAATAAGATAAGCATCCAAACCCAGTATGCTCCACCGAAGCTAGTCGAATAAAATAAGGGAAACGAAGCAAATAAGGCTCCTCCAAAAGTTACCAGAGTTGTAAATGTGTACTCCCATTTACGCCCCAGAGCATTTACCATCAAAAAACGGTGGCGGTCTTCTTTTCCTAAAGAAAACAACATAGATTGTCCTCCCTGTACAAATAGTAAGAATGCGAATATACCTCCAATCAAACTAATGATGAACCACCAGTAATGTTGCAAAAATGAATAATCAATCATAGTTATTATATTTTTATAGTCCAAGACCTCTTATTTATTATGACATCCAACCTTATTCGGCCTTAGGTCCTTTTTTAATCTGATTCAACATAATACGTATTTCAGCGATCAGAAGAGCAGTAAACAGTACAAAGAATATAAAGAATGTAATTTTCACAGACTCAACACTCAACGCTGAAACAGCAGCCTGTAAAGGCAGCACATCCTGTATAGTCCATGGCTGACGACCTATTTCGGCAACTAACCAGCCTGCCTGACTACAAACATAAACCAATGGAACAGAAAGAATCGAAATCCATAGCATCCATTTAGTATTTTCGAGCTTATTCTTATAGTTTAGGAACCATAGTAATAAGAAGAATGCACCGAAGAATCCTCCCAGATAAACCATTATATGGAATGACCAAAATACCAACGGAATATTAGGCACTAGCTGATCGGGGCTATCTAAGTATCCATAACCGAAATATGCATAATTTTCTTTCAGAATAGTTCTATTTTTTTCGGCAGCAACTGCATCGCCATCTTTTTGTGCGGTCTGGTAATCAGATAAAGCCTGAATAGCTTTTTTACCTGCAACTTGTTTTTCTGCAAAAGACAATTGAACATCGCCTTTATAGTCTTTATACCCTCCTTTTATAATATCTGTTATACCCGGTACAAATGCATCGAAATCACTAAACCCTAGGGCAGATAATCCTTTAGGTATTTCAATTTTCAGGATGTATGGTTCTACTCCGTCATCATAAGATTTTTTATCGGGATTCGGTATAGCAAAGGCTATAAGTCCAACCCCTTCCTTACCTTCGTATAAACCTTCCATTGCAGCCAGTTTCATTGGTTGCTTCTCGGCTACTTGCTGTGCAGATCCATGACCAGTCCAAGCTGTCAGAATAATACCCACAAAACCAAAAATAGCCGCAACTTTCATGCTTTGCTTTGTAAATTCGGGTTCTCTTTTTTTCAACATATACCAAGCTGTAATTCCGGCTACAAATGCAGCACCGAATACCCAACTCGAAGCGACTGTATGAGTAAACTTATTAATCGCAACGGGCGATAAAGCAACTGCCCAGAAATCTGTCATCTCATTACGAACAGTGTCCGGATTGAACTCCATACCTATAGGGTATTGCATCCAAGCATTAGCAATTAATATCCACAATGCTGAAAGTGTCGCACCTGTAACTGTCAACCATGTTGCAGCCAAGTGCATTTTTTTGCTTACACGAGTCCATCCGAAAAACATAACGGAGATAAATGTGGCTTCCATAAAAAATGCAACAATAGCTTCAATAGCTAAAGGTGCACCAAAAATGTCCCCTACAAACCACGAATAATTAGACCAGTTGGTTCCGAACTGAAATTCCATGATAATACCTGTTGCAACACCTATTGCAAAGTTTATCCCGAAAATATTCATCCAGAATTTTGCAGTTTTTTTCCACTGCTCGTTTCCTGTGCGGACGTATGCCGTTTCCATTATAGCCATTATGACCCCGAGTCCTAATGTTAATGGAACAAACAGCCAGTGATACATAGCTGTCAGAGCAAATTGTGCTCTCGACCAGTCAATCAGTGAAGAGTTTAAAATTTCCATAAGATAGACGATATATTAGTTAATTCTATTTTTCGTTTTTTCACATCCGATTTGCCATTCATTTTCTGACACATAAAAGATGATTGAACATAAGTATAAAACACCGGATTCAAACGTAATTTATTTTCACCATTACTAATTTATTTATATAATTCATAGTATTCAGTTCAGGTTCAAAAATTAAAAAAAGAGGAATCTACATGCACATCTATTCTTAATAGAAAACGATATAGTCCGATTCCGAAAAACCAAACCTAACCAGCTTCACTCAAAAAATATATATCGATGTGCCGATTTCCTCTTAGCCCGTGCGTAAAACAGGTCTATGACTAAGTCAACAAAACACGGAATTAAGCCTGTCCTACCGGAGTAAAATCCCCAACAGACCCACCTTCCAGATTTATCTTTCCATGTATTTTTTCGTACTGGCTAACATTGTCATTCAAAGCTAACAGCAAGCGTTTAGCATGTTCCGGAGACAAAATTACACGAGATTTTACCTTAGCCTTAGGGACACCGGGTACTATCCGGATAAAGTCCAGCACAAACTCAGACGATGAATGTGTGATTACTGCCAAATTAGCATAAGAACCTTGTGCCACATCTTCAGTTAATTCGATCTGTATCTGATTTTGTTGATCTTTTTCGCTCATAATTATTTGATAAGTTTATATTTGGGTAGGTTTATCCGTTAATATTACTTACACAAAGAAAATTAAATCTAACAGAATGGCAAAATTTTTGATAAACCATTTCCCTATATAACTTATAATTTATTTATATTGTTCATCAATACTTTCTATATTTTCGGAATTATTGATCTCCACAGGGATTTCCTGAGTCACAACCTTCGGTTTTTTCTTTCTCAGGGCTATCAACTGAGCCACAGTACCTATCACCCCTAGCCCTAACATCAAGTAGTGCATCGTATAATTATCTCTGAAAACCCAGAAAGCTGAGATACATATCATTACCCACATAAAACCGATAGAAATAATTTTCACCTTCCAGCTAAGTCCGGTTTCGAGTCTCTTTAGATACATACCGGTAAGCTTATTACCCTCTAGTTTCTTATATAAAGTTGGAGAGCTTTTAGCATACAAAGCTCCTGTAAGTAAGATAAAAGGAGTAGTAGGCAATCCGGGAGTAATCAGTCCTAAAAGTCCGAGGAAGAGACTAATTGTTCCACATATGATAAAGATATATTTTTTCATTTTATTATTAAGTTTCATCGCAACACACATTTAGTTATACACAAAAATATTATTTCTTCAGATGAAAAGACGAAAGCCTAGTGTTAAATATACACATAGACACAAAAACGGCTTCCGAATAAGAATTCGAAAGCCGTCTGTTGCTTATTATATCTTTATTATTTATCTTACTCCATGCATCATTTTCAGCAAAACTTTGTTAAGACATAGCAATGCCACACCAAAAGCTATAGCGGCAATCGCTAAAACCTGATAAACAGCTCCTGCTCCCATTGAGCTTGTAGCCGCTGCCACCTGACCGGCAATAAGGTTTCCGAAGAAAGAAGATAGTAGCCATACCCCCATCAACAAAGAAGCCAATTTAACCGGAGCCAACTTAGTTACTGTAGAAAGACCCACCGGCGATAAGCATAGTTCACCCATTGTATGCAACAGATATGTAAAGACCATCCACCACATGCTTGCTTTAACTGCAATATCAGCAGAGTCTCCTCCTCTACTAGCCGATGCGCCGACCATAAATAAAAATCCGACACCAAGAAGCATCAGCCCCATACCCATCTTGACCGGAGTAGTCACTTTTTGTCCGGCTTTCGAAGGCCAGAACAGAGCAAATACAGGTGTCAATAAAACGATGAAGAGAGGATTGATAGATTGAAACCATTCTGTAGGCACTGTAAATCCTCCGATACTTCTATCTAAGAATTTTTCAGTATAAAGAGTAAATGAAGATCCGGCTTGCTCAAAACCTGCAAAAAAGAATATTGCAAAGAAGAAATATACAAAAATCGCAATTGTACGTTGTTTTTCTTCTTTTGTTAGAGGAGTTTTATGCTCAACCACTTTGTCTAATTCAGCGACCGCTTCTTCTTCAGCACCATCACCAACAGGATCAACACCGAGATCTCCCAGATATTTATTAGATAATGTATTAAACAATATCTGCCCTACAAGCATACCAATCGCAGCTGCCAGAAAACCATAGTTATAGGCATGACGGATTATCTCTCCAGTAACTCCGTCTACATCTGCAAACCATTGATTAGCAAAAAGACCGACTACAAGAGGCGCAAAGAATGCTCCGACATTGATACCCATATAAAAGATAGAGAATGCAGAATCACGTTTTGCATCACCCGGCTTATACAAACCACCTACCAGAGTAGATATATTAGGCTTAAAAAAACCGTTACCTATAATCAGCAAGAATAACCCGGAATACATTCCGGCTTTAGTAGCCACCAGAAACAAAACCATCTGCCCCAAGAACATGGTGATACCACCTATAGTTATAGCCTTACGATGTCCAAGGTATTTATCGGCAAGCCATCCCCCGATAAGCGGAGTAAAGTAAACCAAGCCGGTAAACGATCCATATAAAAGACTGGCATAAGATTCCTCGAATCCTAAACCTCCTTCGATATACGATTTGGTCAAATATAACACCAAGATAGCACGCATTCCGTAATACGAAAAGCGTTCCCATAGTTCAGTGAAGAACAATAAATAGAGACCTACAGGGTGCCCTAGAAAGGTCTTATCGGAGGGTTCTCTATACACTTTTGTTTCAGTCGACATAAATTATTTATTTTAATTAAGGTCATAGACCCGTTTATTGATTTTCCAAATATGACATTTTAGATGCATTTTAAAACAAACTTAATCAAAAGGCCTGAGACCTTATTTCACTTCCTGCATCAGTTTTCTTACCATTGGAGCAAATACAAGCACTACTACAGCTACTATAATTGCATACAGAGCCAATTGTCCGTATCCGCTTGTATAAGAATCCAGTTTTTCCAATAATGAAGCATTTTCATTCGGATTAGAAATTCCAGCTCCGATCAACCCTGCCAGATATTGTCCGTAGGCACTTGCCAAAAACCAAAGTCCCATCATCATACCCGAAAGATGTTTTGGTGAAAGACTTGTTATCATAGACAATCCTATCGGCGACAAACAAAGTTCCGATATTGTCATAACAAAATAAGCTCCGGTAAACACATTCAAAGATGTCATACCATTACCATCAGCAAATAATTTTGTAGAAAAGAATATATAATATGATAAAGCCAATAAAACGAAACTAATACCGAATTTAACAACTGTATTAGGTTCCAAACGTCTCTTATCGAGCCAGACCCATAACAATCCGAGTAATGGACTGAACAAGATCACAAAAAGAGCGTTAGCTCCATTATTTACAATATTAGGATCGACATGAAAGAAAAGAAGTTTATCGTGTAGATTATTTTTAGCAAACAAGGCTAAAGATCCTCCTGCTTGTTCAAATAATGCGAAAAATATAATAGATAAAAGGATCAGGATAAAAGCTGCAGTAAGCTTCTTACGTTCGGCACTCGAAGCTATTTTCGAAAACTGATAACCAAAATAAATAACAGCTAAAGGTCCGACTGTATACATGAAATAATCAGTATAATCGGTATTCTGGATCATTATATATATTAAAGGAATAGTAAGAATAGCGATGATATATACAAATATTTCTTTTTTCAATCTCACTTTTGGCAAAGCCTCTTTCAGAGGACTATCACCAATGGGTCCAAGATATTTTTTAGTGAAAGTAAAGGTTACCAAGCCTAAAAACATAACGATAGCAGCAGCCAAAAAGGCCAAACTCCATGAGTGATCTTTACCTAGCCAGACACAGATTGCTCCTCCCAGAAAAGCTCCGACATTAATACCCGCGTAAAACATACTGAAACCAGCTTCTTTTCGAGAGTCTCCGTCCTTGTAAAGAAAACCGACCATAGATGATATATTCGGCTTAAAGAAACCAGTACCTATAACAGATAAAGTGATACCTATGTAAAAGAAATCGTGTGGAGCTATTGCAATTAATGAATTACCAAGTATCATCATCAATGCACCAAAAGTCAACGATTTTTTAAATCCGAGAATTTTATCGGCAAAGATACCACCCAGAAAAGTAAAGGCATAAACAAAAGCTTGTATTGCCCCATATTTGAGGTTAGCTTCTTTTTCGTGAAGGAATAGCTGATCGACCATAAAAATAGTCAGAATTCCACGCATTCCGTAGAAACAAAACCGTTCCCACATTTCGACCGTAAACAGATACCACAACTGTTTGGGATACTTTCCTTCAAAATTTTGAATCTGATCCAAGGTCAATGCTGCACTTTTTGCAGACACACCTCCATCTTTAGGAGCTGACTCCGAAGAGTTTTGCTCAGGCTCTGACGTCTTCATTATTATACTTATCTATACTAAGGTCACAGACCTATTTATTAACTAACCCAACATAACAGCAAGAGTTTGTTTTAATCAAAAACAGAAACGTTTAACTCCGGCTGATACATGAGTGACAAAAATAAAAAAAATAATTGAGTTTGCTCTCCTTTTGTCAATCTTTATCAAAATAAAAGATATTAAGTTCTCAGCCTATTTTATTTACCTATCAAGCATAAAAGCAGCTACTTCTCACCATTTCAAAACATACCACTAAATTTTAAACTGGAATTAAATCAAAAAAGCACTCAATTTTACACTTTTAACCATTTAAAGCCTATTTTTTTTACAAAAAGTATTATATATTTAAAGTCAAAGACCTATTTATTCATATATAAACACAAATACACTAACAAGTAGACAAAAGCAAAAACATCATTTTTACCTGTCTGTTATTTGTGCAACAATATCAATTATTTAGAGTCTTATTATTTATGAAAAGATTAAAATAATAAGAAATAAAACAGACATAAGACAATTATTTGATATTTAAGAGTGAGGATATCCTTCAAAACGCTATATTTATATTTAGTTTACAAGGCAGATTAACTCATCTCATATGCTTGTAAAATATGGTGGTATCATAGCATACATCTATTGAATATGGATAATAAATATGACTACAACTTTTATGGCATCATTTTTGTTTATAGTCTGTGGATATAAAAATAGCAACATTATAAGTTGAATTTGTATATCAAAAAATGGAAACATCAAATAAAAGGTATAAAAGATTATGGAAAATAACTTTTCGCAAAGAGTCCGCAAGATCATGAGCTACAGCCGTGAAGAAGCAGGACGTCTTCAGAACTCATATCTGGGACCTGAACATTTGATGCTCGGTATTCTTAGAAATGGGGAAGGATTGGCCGTACAGGCATTGAATGACTTCGGGATAGACCTGAATGATCTGAAGCTGGATGTAGACAGTCGCATTATCAGCCAACAAGATATGCCTCTCAATTCAGATAACAAAGAGGTAGTTTTAACTAAAAGCACTGAAAAAATATTAAGATTGAGCATATTAGAAGCTCGTTTAACTAAAAGTAAAGAAACCGATTCGGAACATCTGTTACTGGCGATATTAAAAGATAGTGACAACATTGCCGCACAGACTTTAGAATCGAGAAACCTTAATTACGCAGGAGCATTTATGTATATCAAAAATTCAACAGAAGAAGAAATAGATAAAGATTTGTCACCTAAAATGGGGGCAGATTTTACCGACGACGAGGATGATGACTCTCTGGACAATGCTGCGCCATACCAGAATGTCAATACCCAGCAGTCTCGTCAAGCTTCAGACACACCTGTACTCGACAACTTCGGTACGGATATGACAAAGGCTGCGCAAGAAAATAAGTTAGACCCGATAGTAGGTCGCGAGAAAGAAATAGAACGATTGGCACAGATACTTAGCCGCCGCAAGAAAAATAATCCGATATTGATCGGTGAACCTGGCGTTGGTAAATCGGCTATCGTTGAAGGACTGGCTTTGCGAATTATACAAAAGAAAGTATCGAGAGTTCTTTTCGACAAGAGGGTTATTTCTCTGGATATGGCATCGGTTGTAGCCGGAACCAAGTACAGAGGACAATTCGAGGAACGTATCAAAGCGATTCTGAATGAGTTGTCTAAAAATCCGAATATCATCTTGTTTATAGATGAAATTCATACAATTGTCGGAGCTGGAGGAGCAACAGGTTCTCTAGATGCCGCTAATATGTTGAAACCGGCATTGGCCAGAGGTGAAATACAGTGCATTGGAGCAACCACTTTGGATGAGTACCGTAAAAATATCGAAAAAGACGGCGCACTCGAAAGACGTTTCCAAAAAGTATTGGTAGAACCTACTACAGCCGAAGAAACTCTTCAGATATTAAAGAACATCAAAGAACGTTACGAAGAGCATCACAATGTAAAATATACTGATGCCGCTCTTGAGGCTTGTGTAAAACTGACCGACAGATATATTACCGACCGTAACTTCCCGGATAAGGCTATTGACGCCTTGGATGAAGCCGGTTCTAGAATGCACTTGTCTAACATACACGTTCCGCCCATCATCGAAGAATTAGAGAATTCTTTAAAAGAAATAGTAGACCAGAAGACGAATGCAGTAAAAGCTCAAAAATACGAACTGGCAGCAAGTTTCAGAGATAAACAACGTCAGCTATTGCTTCAACTCGAACAGGAAGAAACTAACTGGGAACAACAGCTTAAAGAAAAACCACAGACCGTAGATGAAGAAAAAGTAGCGGAGGTTATTTCTATGATGTCCGGAATTCCGGTACAAAGTATTGCTGAAGCCGAAGGTTTAAAACTTCTGGGCATGGGTGACACCCTGAAAAAAGCTGTTGTAGGACAAGACAATGCTATTGATAAAATAGTCAAGGCAATACGACGCAACCGTGTCGGACTGAAAGATCCGAATAAACCGATAGGAACATTTATGTTCTTAGGCCCTACCGGAGTCGGAAAAACCCACCTAGCTAAAAAGATAGCCGAACAGTTGTTCGACTCTCCGGATGCACTTATCCGTATCGATATGAGTGAGTACATGGAAAAATTCACTGTATCCCGTTTAGTCGGAGCGCCTCCCGGATATGTAGGTTATGAAGAAGGTGGTTTGATGACTGAAAAAGTTCGTCGCAGACCTTATTCTGTAGTGTTGCTTGATGAGATCGAAAAAGCCCATCCCGATGTATTTAACCTGCTTTTGCAAGTGTTGGACGAAGGACATTTAACCGATAGTTTGGGACATAAGATAGATTTCAAGAATACTATTCTGATTATGACATCCAACGTAGGAACACGTCAGCTGAAAGACTTCGGTAAGGGAGTTGGATTCAGTGCTGGAAATGCAATTGACAATATCAATAATGAATATTCAAGAGGTATAATTCAGAAAGCCCTAAACAAGACATTTTCACCAGAGTTTCTGAACCGTATTGATGACATTGTCACATTCGACCAATTGAGCAGAGAGTCTATTAATAAGATCATCGATATCGATATGTCTGACTTCAACAACCGGATCAAAGAGCTTGGTTACACATTAGTTCTGACAGATGAAGCTAAAGGTTTCATTGCAGACAAAGGATATGATATCCAATTTGGAGCCAGACCTTTGAAAAGAGCTATACAAACATATCTGGAAGATGAGATTGCAGAGTTGATATTGACAGGTAATCTGAAAGAAGGTGATATAATAGAAGCAACTCTTGACAAGGAAACTAATAAGATCAAGGTTGTACAGAAATCTCCTGTTAACGCAGAATAATTATAGAAATATGAATAAGAAAAAGGTTGCAAGTTATATTCTTGCAACCTTTTTTATCATTATCCTTCATCCGAATCAAAGTCCCATTCATCAAAAAATGAATCGTCTATAAATTCATCAAGGTCTCGTCTTTCTTTTTTGGTAGGACGTCCCAAACCTCTGCCACGATCGACAAAACCGCTTGCTTTACTAACTTCAAGTATAGCATACTCCGAAGCCGGGGTGACATCTTTCATAAATTCGGGGACTAACTTGGCTCCCATTCTTTTATCAGCCAAAGCCAAAACTTCGAACGAATATGTTATAGGAGGCTTCCGGACCTGTATTACCTCTCCGACTTTAATATTTCGGGATGGTTTTATAGTTGTTCCGGATATAGCTATACGTCCTTTTTTACAAGCCTCTACAGCAATTGTCCTAGTCTTAAAAAGTCTGACTGCCCATAGCCACTTATCTATACGAACCTCATTTTTTCCTTCTTTCATAACAATAGATCTGTAAAAGAAAGTATTTTATTGATATACTTAGAGTTTATAACAGCTTTTAGCTATTTTTATTTACTAAAGCAATAAATAGAGACCTTAGCAGGTCAATTCACCTATTTGTTATTATACTGATTCATTGTATTCTGCAAGCCTGCAAGACAGAAACTTTTTATTATTTCGTCTGCAGTTTCGAGTCTCTCGGGAAGAGCCTTTTCTTCTTCATCCGAAAATTCGCCTAATACATAATCTATCTGACGCCCCTTTGAAAACTCACTGCCAATACCAAAACGCAGACGCGAATAAACTTGTGTACCCAATACAGATTGAATATTCTTCAATCCATTATGTCCGGCATCACTCCCCTTTCCTTTCAGACGAAGGGAACCAAAAGGTAAAGCCAAATCATCAACTACAACCAGCAAATTCTCAACCGGAATTTTTTCTTCTTTCAGCCAGTACCTTACAGCATTTCCACTTAGATTCATATAGGTCGATGGCTTCAATAGTATCAAAGTTTTGCCTTTTACTTTCAGCTCAGCAACTTCACCATAACGTCTATCCGTGAAAACAATATTGGACGCTTTAGCTAAAGCGTCCAATACTCTGAATCCTATATTGTGGCGGGTATGTTGGTACTCTGCACCAATGTTGCCCAAACCGGCAATTAAGTACTTCATCAATTTTCTTATTATTTACCGCCCTTAGCAGCAAGACCTCTTGCAGCACGAGTCAATTGAACACGACATACAACAGCATTTTTAGCATTCAATAATTCAAGTCCATCGAAGCTTAGTTCTCCAACCTGAATAGATTTTCCTAATGCTAAATGCTCGATATTGATATGAAGTTTTTCAGGTACGGCATTATACAATGCTTTAACTTTCAACTTACGAGTATCTAATGACAATTTACCCCCGGCTTTCACACCTTCAGCAAGACCGTCAAGCACAACAGGTACTTCTATTACGATTGGTTTATCTTCGAATACATGAAGGAAGTCTAAATGAAGAACTTCATCTGTTACCGGATGAAATTGAATGTCTTTCAATATAGCTTTGTAAGCTTTTCCATCAAGGCTTAAATCTACCAAGAAAATTTCTGGAGTGTAGATCAATTTACGCACATCCGATGCCGCAACACCAAAAGATATAGCTTCTGTTGATTTTTCACCACCATAAATTACTGAAGGGATAATTCCTTCTTTACGAACAGCTTTTGTAGCCTTTTTTCCTAAATCTGATCTTAAAGATCCTTTTAATTCAAATGTTTTCATTTTCTAATTTTAAATGTGTTACTCAAAATTAAGGACTATTCCTTATTTCCCATCACACGGGCTTGCCGGAAAAGCGACTGCAAAGATAGTCTATTATTTAGAATATACAATCGGGTATAGTTGAATAGTTTACTTATTCATTTCTCTCAGCCTGATTTTAGTTAAGGCTTGTTTGGTATTTAATGGGAAATCTGCGTCCATCATCCAGGCATAAAAGCTCGGTTCAACACGTAGAACTTCCGACACAGGCTTTCCTTTATGTTTACCAAAATTGAAAACTTCGATTCCGTTCTCATTTCGGATAATACGTCCTGCCAAATCGACATTATCATTAAAGAACGAATATTCTTCTGCCAATTTTGCCATATCATTCGGCAAATCATCATACTTATCGAGCTGAGCCTTCAGAACTTCAAAAGTTGCTAAAGTATCTGCTTCAGCGGAGTGTGCGTCTTCCAAATTTTTATCGCAATAAAAACGATATGCAGCTTCTAATGTACGTTGTTCCTTTTTATGAAAGATAATCTGTACATCTATCAGCTTTTTCTTTGAAAAGTCGACATCAAGACCAACTCTCAAAAATTCTTCTGCCAATAAAGGTATATCAAATCGACTGGAATTAAAACCTGCTAAATCACATCCTTCGATTTGGTCTGCCAATGATTTTGCAACCTGACGAAAAGTCGGAGCATCCTTTACATCTTCATCTGTAATACCATGTATTGCTGTCGATTCCGCAGGGATGGGCATTTCAGGATTGATCCGTTTTGTCTTTATGTCTTGCTTTCCATTCGGGAAAACCTTCAAGACCGAAATTTCGACGATCCTGTCATGAGTAATGTTAGTTCCGGTTGTTTCCAGATCAAAAAAAACGATCGGATTCTTTAGATTTAATTCCATTATTATAAGCCTTTAAAAAGCATTATCATCTCCGAAGCCGGAAATGATAATGCTTTAGATATTTTGTGTTAGTAACTTCTTTTAATCGTTTAGCATCATAGGCATAAGAAGCATCAGCAAATCTTCACCCTCCTCTTTTTCAATTGGAAATATAAGTCCTGCTCTTGAGGGATCTGACAATTCCAATGAAACTTCCGCTGCCGGAATATTGTTTAATATCTCAATCAGAAAGTTTGATTTAAAACCGATATTCATTGCAGTGCCTTCATATTGACAAGGAATTGTTTCTTCGGCTGCTGTCGAAAAATCAATATCCTGAGCCGATACCAACATCTGATTGTCTGATAACTGCAAACGCACCAGACTGCTTGCAGGATTAGAAAATACCGAAACTCTCTTCAATGCATTCAGAAATGAAAGACGGTCTACTACTACTTTATTGGGATTGTCTTTCGGAATTACCGAATTATAATTAGGATAGCGTCCTTCTATAAAACGGCAAGTCATAGTATAGCTCGACAGAGTTATATAAGCATTATTTTCGTCAAATTTGATATTTACCTCTTCATTTTCCTTGGGAAGCAAACTCTTCAATAAGTTCGCAGGTTTCTTGGGCAGGATAAAAGAAGCTCTTTCAGAACCTTTTACCGACAAAGTTTTACTTCGAACCAACTTATGCCCATCAGAAGCAACGAATGTAAGATCTTCGGTTGTGATATCAAAATAGATACCATTCATTACAGGTCTTAACTCATCATCAGCACTGGCAAACAATGTACGGTTGATAGCAGTACACAGCAACTGAGGATCAATTGTCAGACTGATAGCTGTTTCTTTCAATTCTTTAGGCTGTGGATATTCTTCTCCGCTTTGACCTATAAAATTATATTTTCCATTATGGAAATAAATAAATATCTCGAGATTATCGTCATTGATCTCGAATGTCAATGGCTGATCGGGCAGTTCTTTTAACGGATCTAAAAGATTACGGGCATTGATAGCCAGTTTTCCGGAACCTTCAACTTCACCGACTTCGAGCGAGGTTACAAGACGTGTTTCTGTATCTGCAGCTGTAAGCGTCAGTTTAGAGTCGTTCAGTTCTAATAAGAAACAATCTAATATAGGCAATGTGTTTTTTGAATTGATTACTTTGCTTATTGACTGCAAATGACTTAGTAAAGCAGTACTAGATACAACAAATCTCATATATTTAGTTTTATTAAGTTACAATAAAATCAGATTAATTTAAACAAAAGTAACGATATTTTTTTTTATCCCCAAATGCAATAAATTCTCATTGACATTGATGTGGAAAACTTTTATATTTAGCTATAAAAGTGTACTATAGTTATTCTAGATCTGCACTTATTCCGGTATCATTCAACTCGCTCTTATCATTTATCATACGGATGATTTTTGTTCTGAAAAAATCGTCCTTTTCAGGAAAATCAATATGATTGTTCTTCAAGCATTCATTTATTTCTTTCACAACGACGAAAGCATTCAGATACAAATGATCTCTGATTGCCTGATCATATAACTTTTCGTATATAGTATGTTCTCTTAACCGAGCAACCTTATCAGGATTCCGCAAGGCCGGATCCGTAAAGAGCCAGTTATACATGAAACACAATTTACCGGAATAAGAATCAGTCAAAATATCGGTCTCGTCGGATGCCAGTTTTTCGAGATGCGCTTTTATGACCTGATATTCTCCATCTTGCAAATTATGCATCCAATATAAATAATTTGAATTAGGATTGTCATGCTGACTATAAAGCAATACCTGTAATGGAGTAATCTCTATTATATAACGTCCGCCTATAGCCGCACTTTCCCACGAAACCTCCAATGCATAGATAATTCCATCCTGCTCATCATCCCTCAGAATATAAGGATATACTAAGATTTCGTAATTTCCGGACAAAGCATCATCTGGTATAACATTTACCTGATGTCTCTTATTCCAGACACTTTCTAATACTCTTGGAATATTTCTTACCTCCTGAGACAAAATATCTGGTGTAAGAAATACTAACATAAATAGCACCCCTAATAATTTATTTCTCATAAACAGATTAAATCAATGATATCTCAACTGCCACTCTATACGTCCTATAATTTTCATATCCCCATCTACACCCGGCGTATAACCATATTCATCATAAGATACTGTTTTTGTTTTCGGATCAAAAGCAAAGTTATCCATTCTCAGACTTAGTACTTCATTAAACATATTACGAGAAGGGAATAACTCATTTGTTTTTACTAATACGTTTCCATCTTTACGATATACACGTATCATTCCTCCAGAATCTTCTTCTGTTTGTAACTCGTCTTCTTCGTTATACAAAAATGTCACCACTGCATAATATTTCTTACCTTGCTCATCTAAGGTATAAATATCTCTGACCCATTCTTTCGTTCTATATATGGCACGCCCTTCGTTTATCTCTGCGATCTTGAGCCAGTAAGCATTTTTATCCTCCCCTTGATATTGAATATATATACAATCTTCATCACTCTGAACAGCAAAAGATTCGCTTACCTTTGTACATTCAGGCATAGCCAATTCATATGATTTAATATCATTAAACTGTTTTATTTTCATTCGGGTCGATAAGCTATCCAGATGATTAAAGAAAGTCCGCGGATCTGATAAAGCCGATTCAAACTCAAGCCTAAACTCTAATGAATCTGAGATATCACATCCTCGATCATATAAAACAGTAAGTTTCTGATCTATCTCTGAAATCTTTTTTTGATTGTCATCACAACCAATAAGCAAACATATGAAAATCAATAGTATCAATACATACCATTCTCTAATATACATAATAATAAAAGTGTTGTTCATTATTATGGCAAAAATAGAACAAATAAAGGAAATCCCATACGGAATTTCCTTTATCATTAAAAATTTCAGGTCTTAGACCTTTTCGCTATTTAGTCTAATCAAATAGCTTTTATTTCTTTTAGTACGCTGTTTGTTTTATGTACAGCTGCAGCAGAAGCTTCGAATTTTTCTTTTTCGTCTGCTGTTAGTTTCAGATCGATAATTTTTTCCCATCCACCTTTACCAAGTACAACAGGTACACCTATACAGATATCACTTTGACCATATTCACCGTCTAAAGCAACACAACATGGAATTACCTTTTTCTGATCATGCAGAATAGCTTCCACAACCGACGCACCGGCTGCTCCTGGTGCATACCATGCAGATGTACCTAACAAGCCTGTCAAGGTAGCACCACCAACCATAGTATCCGCAACCACTTTATCCAAGGCTTCTTTTGATAGTAATTCCGATACAGGAATTCCTTTATATGTAGCTAAACGTGTGACCGGAATCATAGTAGTATCACCATGACCTCCGATAACCATACCTTCAACTTCGGTAGGATTAACGCCTAGCGCTTCACTCAAATAATATTTAAAACGAGAACTATCCAAAGCACCACCCATACCTACTACTTTATGTTTAGGAAGACCCGTAACTTTAGATGCAAGATATGTCATAGTATCCATCGGATTAGAGATGATTACCAGAACTGCATTAGGCGAATATTTCAATATATTTTCGGCAACGCTTTTCACGATTCCGGCATTTACCCCGATCAGTTCTTCACGAGTCATACCTGGTTTACGAGGAATACCTGAAGTGATAACTACCACATCCGAATTAGCTGTAGCCGCATAATCGTTAGTTACACCTTTTATTTTTGAACTAAACTCCAATAATTGAGCAGTTTGGTTCATATCCATTGCTTTTCCTTCTGCAACACCTTCTTTAACATCAAGCATTACAACTTCGTCTGCAATTTTTTTAAAGGCCAAAACATTAGCACAAGTTGCACCTACATTTCCGGCTCCTACGACTGTTACTTTAGACATGGTTTCTTATTTTAGTATTTATATTAATATTATTATGTTCATTTTTTTTACGAGAGTATCCTTATTTTCGTTATAAATAAGTTCTATTACTCTATAGAGAAACAAAATTAGCTTGTTATTTGTAATATATGAAGATTTTGGACATTTAATTTTTTACTTTTTATTAAAAATAATGAAAGATAGATGAGAGACCTTTTTATTTCTCCGACAAGCACAACTGGTACAGTCTGTTATCTTCTTTAAATACATCAATTTAAGTATAAAGTATCATAAAGTATTTAACAACATATATATTATCTGTCGAAAACATAATATATTTGTACTAAAATAAAGTAGAAGCAAGTATTTAACGTCCTACTTTCAGACACAACAAATAGTTGCAGGCTTACTTAATAAGCCAACCAAAAGATCTGAAAGCTTAAACGAACAGAACGATATTAATAAATGGGTCTGAGACCTAAAAAGCCTAATTAGCAGTAAACGAAATTATGGAACAAAAAGCAAGCACATCTTCCAAAAAGAATCAAATATTAATAGCAATAATCGTGGCGTTACTGGTCGCGATGGGTATTGCTGCGTATTTTATCTTTAACCAAAAATCTCAATTAGAAGAAATGCAGCAGGTAAACGAGATATCAAAACAGCAGCTCGAAGATGAATATGCCAGTATTGACACACAATACGAAGGGTTCAAGATATCAATCAAAAATGATTCTCTTTTACAACAATTAAGCAATGAGCAAGCTAAGGTTCAGCGTTTAAGAGAAGAATTGAGAACTGTAAAAGCAACGGACAAAGCTGAAATAAGCCGTTTAACCAACGAATTGGCAAGTCTCAGAAAAATACTGAAATCTTATATTGCCCAGATTGATTCTCTAAATAGAGCTAACGAAAAATTAACGAAAGAGAAAGAAGAAATTACTAATAAGTATCAGGAAACAACCCGTACTTTAAATCAGGTATCTCAGGAAAAAGCTAATCTAAACGAAAAAGTGACTCGTGCAGCCAAACTAGATGCCACCGCCATTAGTGTACGGGCAACAAATCTAAAAGGTAAAGATCAGAAAAAGATAAAGAAAGTAGAACAACTGATTGTCTCATTTACAGTAACCAAAAATATTACAGCCGAACCCGGGGAAAGAACTATTTATGTGCGTATAATGAAACCCGATGACGATGTATTAGTAAAGAATAGAGCGAATACATTCCCTTACGAAAACGGAAACATTCAGTATTCTATAAAACGTGTAATAGAATACGGTGGAGAAGAGGTAAATGTTTCTCTTTTCTGGAAAGTAGAAGAATTCTTAATGCCCGGAACATACCGTGTTGATATCTTTGCAGATGGAAACCGTATCGGGTCTAAGTCATTCTCATTAGAAAAATAAGATCATAGCCCGTTTGATAAACGACTGAAAATAAAGGACAAATCATGATCATCGAAAGCCTAAGATATGTAAGATACGAAGGTAAACCATACGAATGGGGTATCGAAGACAAGAATGGCAACCCGGCAGACTTCCAAAATATCAACTTGTTTGTGGGAAAGAATGCTGTTGGCAAAAGCCGTACATTGGCGGTAATCTGCGATATAGCAAGACTACTATCGGAACGTAAAAAAATCACACAGATTAAGTACCCAAATGTAAAGTACCAGATAACCCTCAAAGAAGACTCCACAAGATACGAATATACTATTACTATTGAAGATTTTACCATAACCAGTGAAATTCTCTCAGTAAACGGAATAGAGAAGATAAACAGGGAAAAGAACAGTATATTTTCGGAAAAAGCAAAAGGTAATATTCCGCTTGATTTATCAGACAACGAATTCATTACATCGCTGCACGCAAACCAAGAAGATTTCCCCTACATAGCAGAAATTTATGAGTGGAGTAATGCTCTCCGTTATTATACATTCACTAATCAGATAGAAAAAAACACGTTATTGGTTTCAGAGGATGAATTCGACAACCTGCTATTAGCTAAAGGACTTGACCCTGATAATATAATCTCTTTATTCTCAAAAGGAAAACAAGATTTTGGAGCCGGTTTTATTCAGGCGATAATCGCCGACATGAATCAGATAGGGTACTCCATCAGCGAGGTAGATCTTCTAAAGAACAAAAAAGGAATCGGCATATCCGTACAGGAAGAAGAACTGCCAACCCCTACCCTGCAAGTCGATATGTCTCAAGGGATGTTCCGTGCACTGTCTTTTATCATACAACTCAACTACTCATTAATGAGCAAAATGTCGGTATGTCTGCTTATTGACGATCTTGGTGAAGGATTGGACTTTGCACGCTCCAAATCACTTATCGACATACTGATTCATAAAATAAATAACTCATACCTCCAGATATTCATAACTACCAACGATCGGTACATAATGAATAAGATACCCCTTAAATACTGGACAATTATAGAACGTTTACCTAAATATTCGTTATTCTACAATTACGTCAATTCGAAGGATATTTTTGATGATTATAAATATACCGGATTGAACAACTTCGATTTCCTTGCTACAGATTTTTACTTGCACGGATTCGAAAACCAAGAAGAAGAATAGTCTCAAGCAACTCACATGAAAAAGATTGCATTCTTTGTCGAAGGACAAACCGAACAAATCTTTGTCAATAGGCTTGTAAAAGAGATTATTGGCAGCGGTAATGTTACCATTATACAAAAGAAAATATCAGGAGGAACTAATGCTCCGAAACGGGAGTTTGTGAGGAATTACAGTATTTCACGCAAGCCCACATACACAGTCCTCATATACGATTGTGGCTCGGACAACCGCGTAAAATCCGAAATACTCGATAATATATACAGTCTTCGGGAAAGCGGTTACAACTACATTGTAGGACTTCGGGATTTATACCCATTGCCGATAGAAGAGTTGCCCCGACTCGAAAAAGGTTTAAAATTTTTGCCATACGCATTAAGAAACCTGAATAGCCCCTTTGATATAGTTGTCGCAGTAAGAGAAGTTGAAACATGGTTTCTTGCCGAAACCAGCCACTTTATGAAAATAGATAAAAGACTTACAGGTCGCTTTATAGAGCATCACTTAGGATTCGATCCTTATACTGTAGATCCAGTATCCAGAGAACATCCATCGGAAGATCTAAATCGTATATACAAATTAGTAGGTAAATCGTATACTAAAAAACAATGGCAGGTAGAAAAAATGGTAAACAGACTCGATTTCAACAAACTTCGGCATGATGTAAGAAAAAAACTACCATCTTTGGACACTCTTATTCAGGCTATAGAATCGGTAAAAAAGATAAAATCACCTGCACAATAACTTTACTCCCCATACACATACATCATTCGACTTATATATAAAAAAGCAGACTAAATTTACATTCAGTCTGCTTTATATGATTAAGATCAAATAGATTAAGCTTCTGCTTCCGTCTTAGGAAGAACAGATACAAATGATCTTTCGTTTTTCATTCTGCGGAAAACTACTACTCCATCAACTAATGCATATAGAGTATGGTCTTTACCGATACCCACATTTTCACCTGGATGATGAGCTGTTCCTCTTTGACGAACGATAATATTTCCAGCTTTTACTGTTTCACCACCAAATGCTTTAACGCCTAATCGTTTACTTTCCGATTCACGGCCGTTCTTCGAGCTACCTACACCTTTCTTGTGTGCCATTTTCTTCTAAATTTTAACTGATTAAGCAATAATATCTTTAACTGTAACTTCAGTAAATTGTTGACGGTGACCGTTCAATTTACGATGTCCTTTTCTTCTTTTTTTGTGAAAAACTAAAACTTTTTCGCCTTTCACATCATCTCCGACTGTAAGTACAACTTTAGCACCACTTACATAAGGAGCACCAACTGTTACAGCTCCACTGTTGTCAACCAATAATACTTTTTCTACTTCGAAATCAGATCCGTTGTCTCCAGCTACTTTATGCACGAACAACTTTTGACCTTTTTCTACTTTAAATTGTTGTCCTTGAATTTCTACAATTGCGTACATTTGCAATATAAATTTATACAAGTTATGTGCCTGAGGCGAATCACTTTATGCAATTACTTGTCAGCCTATTAGCAATCAGGGTGCAAAAATAAGAAAAAATTCAGAACCGAACAAACTATTCTTTTGAATTTTAGGGAAAACATATCAAATTAATTACTGTCTTCTTGTTAGAAGAATCCTCCCCATACAGAAAAGAAAAGGTTACAAAAGTTACAGAGAAACTGCACTTTTCTGAATGATACCTTTTTTTCTTGCGAAACCCCTAAAAAAACATTGTCCACTTATCAAAAAAACGCTCTTTAACAAGAAAAGTCTGTGACTTCAGAGAACATTTTACTTATAGATAAAAAAAACAAAAAGGCCTGAGACCTTAAAATAAAAAGTCGATGAAAATGCGTACTTAATTTTTTTCTATTACTTTTGCACACAATATCAATCATTGTGCAATTTCATAATTTATGGCAATTACCAAAACCAGAAATATGCTTATTGACGTTGCCCGCCAACTTTTTGCAAAGCTTGGTGTGGAAAACACAACTATGAACGATATAGCAGTAGCTTCTCATAAAGGTAGACGTACATTATATACCTATTTCAACAATAAAAACGAGGTATATAAAGCCGTTGTTGAGACCGAACTCGACAATATGGTGAAGGCGTTGCAAGATGTTGCGGCAAAAGACCTTCCTGCTGATGAAAAGCTCATGCTATTCTTCTACACCCGTTTAGATGCAGTAAAAAAAGTTGTTGCCCGAAACGGTAATCTCCGTGCCGACTTTTTCAGAGATATATGGCGCGTACAAAATGTAAGAAAGACATTCGACCGAAAAGAAACCCAGATACTTAAAGAAATACTCCAAAAAGGAGTCGACGAAGGTTCTTTATCCATGCCTGATGTAGATTTTACGGCCGAAATATTACATAATGCCTTAAGAGGCTTGGAAGTACCCTACATACGGGGACTTATAAATCCGATTGACTCCGATAATAAGAGAAGATATCTGAACATATCACACCTTATATTTGAAGGCATAAAAAAGAAAAAAGATTGATCAATAAAGTAATTAATAATTAATTTAATAACCTATTATGAAATTATTAGAAGGTAAGACAGCCATTATAACAGGTGCTGCCAGAGGTATTGGAAAAGCTATCGCATTAAAATATGCTCAGGAAGGAGCAAATATCGCATTCACTGACCTAGCTGTGGATGACAACGCAAAACAAACAGAAAAAGAAATCGAAGCTTTAGGAGTTAAAGCGAAAGCGTATGCATCCAATGCCGCTAATTTTGAGGATACACACAAAGTCGTTGACGAAATTGTAAAAGACTTCGGACGTGTGGATATTCTTGTAAACAATGCAGGTATTACCCGTGATGGTCTTATGATGCGTATGAGCGAACAACAATGGGACATGGTTATCAATGTGAACCTGAAATCAGCGTTTAACTTTATCCATGCCTTGACTCCTGTTATGATGAAACAAAAATCAGGAAGCATCATCAACATGAGTTCTGTTGTTGGACTTTCTGGTAATGCAGGACAAACAAATTACTCGGCATCTAAAGCAGGTATGATTGGTCTTGCTAAATCAATCGCTAAAGAACTAGGATCTCGTGGTATCCGTGCAAATGCTATCTGCCCGGGATTTATCATCACTGAAATGACTGGTGCGCTTTCTGACGAAGTAAAGGCAAAATGGGCTGAACAAATACCTCTTCGTCGAGGAGGTACACCCGAAGATGTTGCAAATGTAGCAGTATTCTTAGGTTCAGACCTATCTTCATATGTTAGCGGACAAGCTATTCCTGTTTGCGGTGGAATGAATATGTAAAAGGGAAACCTATTTATTATATAAAATACAAATAAATAAAGGCATAAAGTTTATCTTTGTGTCTTTATTTTTTATTTATAGTTTAGGCAATGACAGTATTATACGAAGACAATCATATCATCATAGTTAATAAGACAACATCCGAAATCGTACAAGGAGATAAAACCGGAGACAAACCTTTATCTGAAACAGTCAAAGAATGGTTAAAAGAAAAGTACAATAAACCGGGAAACGTATTTTGTGGTGTAACTCATCGTCTTGACAGACCAGTGAGTGGTATTGTTGTATTTGCCAAAACAAGTAAAGCTCTTCCCCGTTTAAACAAGATGTTTCAGGAAAAGGATATAAAAAAGACCTATTGGGCTATTTCTAAAAATGCACCGAAAGAACCTATAGGTACTCTAGCGGATTATCTTGTAAGAAATGAAAAGCAAAACAAATCATACGCTTACGATACAGAAAAACCAAACTCCAAGAAAGCAATTCTACATTACAAACTAATTGCTAAATCCGACAAATACAATCTTCTGGAAGTAGATTTAGAAACAGGTCGTCATCATCAGATAAGATGTCAGCTTGCAAAAATAGGATGTGTTATAAAAGGAGATCTAAAATACGGGGCAGACCGTTCGAATCCTGATGGAGGAATCAGCCTGCACGCCAGAAGTATCAGCTTTATGCATCCCGTGTCGGAAAAACTGATAGAAGTCACAGCTCCTGTTCCGGAAGATAATCTATGGAAAGCTTTTGAGAAACAGTTATCCAAATAATTGACGGAAAGCCTCTTCGACTTTACGAACCGATATAATCTCGATATTTACCTTAGTCGTAAAACCTTTAAGGTTATTATGAGGTATAAGTATTTTAGTAAATCCTAATTTTTCGGCTTCAAGAATACGCTGCTCAATTCTGTTTACAGGACGAATTTCGCCCGATAATCCGACTTCACCTGCCATACAGACATTCCGTTCTATTGATATATCAAGACTCGAAGACAACACAGCACTAATAACAGCCATATCTATAGCCGGATCATTCACTTTCAGACCTCCGGCAATATTAAGGAATACATCTTTCTGGACCAACTTAAAGCCTGCACGTTTCTCCAATACAGCCAATAACATATTCATCCGGCGAATATCAAAGCCAGTAGCCGATCTTTGAGGTGTTCCGTATGCAGCGGTACTGACCAAAGCCTGTGTCTCAATCAAAAACGGGCGCACCCCTTCTATAGCAGCAGCAATAGAAACACCGCTTAACCCTTCGTGATTCTGAGTCAACAACAATTCCGATGGATTGCTTACCTCACGTAATCCGTTCTGACGCATTTCATAAATACCTAATTCGGCAGTACTTCCAAAACGATTTTTAATACTTCGGAGTATCCTGTACATATAATGCTGATCTCCTTCGAACTGTAAAACAGTATCTACGATGTGCTCCAATACTTTAGGACCCGCAATACTACCCTCTTTATTGATATGCCCTATCAGAATAACCGGAGTACCGGTTTCCTTTGCAAATTTTAATATAGCCGCAGAACATTCCCTTACCTGAGAAACACTTCCGGGAGAAGATTCCACAACATCAGTAAATACCGTCTGAATAGAGTCTATCACGACAAAATCGGGTTTAGTATTTTGTATATGAACAAATATCTGTTCGAGGTTAGTTTCACAAACAATATAACAGTTCTGTGAAGACGGATTTATCCTGTCAGCTCTTAACTTTAACTGACGGGCACTTTCTTCCCCTGATATATATAAGGTCTTTAATGATGACAACGACAGTACAGTCTGGAGAATTAATGTAGATTTTCCGATACCGGGCTCACCACCCAAAAGAATAAGAGATCCGGGTACAAGCCCGCCGCCCAATACACGGTTCAGTTCATCATCCTGAAGATCTAGCCGGGGATCTTCTCCTGTTTCTACATCCTTCAGCAGCATAGGTCTGGCCTTTGGTGTATCAAGAAAAACTCCGGGTCTCTTTTTGTCCGTATCTTTTGCAATAACTTCCTCTACATATGTATTCCATTCTCCGCAAATAGGACATTTACCCAGCCATTTAGGAGAATCATTACCACAATTACTACATACATATACAGACTTAGTCTTTGCCATTTTTATCTTTTTATAAATTTATCTGATATCTTACCTTCGGATGTTTGTACTACAACATTATATACCCCCTTGCTCCATCCATTTACATTTACGGCTATAGTAGACGCATTGTAATTCATTTGTGAATATAACAGCCTGCCTGCAACATCGAATATACGTATTGAGCGGATCAATGATTTTGCATTTATATTTATTTCTTTATCAGCAGGATTCGGAAAAAGGACAAAATCAACCTGATCATTGATAATTTCATGATTACCGGAAGTTCCATTCGGATCGAATCCGCCCAGATACCCGGAACTTACTCCATCCGGATCCAGATAAGTTTTCAGATTTCTGGTTTGCGGAGGATTTGATTCATCTGACTGATATTTGTCCCAGTGCATATAAAAACGACCATAATAGTCTGCCTTTTTAGGCTCATCACAAGAACTGCCTCCTGCAGTAAGAGTTCCGACTATCAAGCCATCCTCATTGAACAAGGGTGCTCCCGATGAACCGCTTTGAGTAACACCTTCTCCATTATAAATAACTTTAAAATGCGCTGAAGAAGCACATGTAACACCTTCCACTGTAATTGTAGCAATATTCACAGCTGGATTAGCTCCATCCGGCTCATATTTCGCTATTTTCTTCACGTCTCTGTTCGGGTGGTGAATTACCGCTCCATCAGTAGGAACTTTATTCCGGTAATCCCATCCATTAAAATACACCTGATAACTATCCGGAATACGTGAATTCAGGAGAAGTAATGCAGCATCACTGCCCGCCTTTAATGGAATAAATGCTTTGATGGTCGATCCCACCATAGTCTGGGAAAGCGAAGGCTGCGACACACCGTTTGAACAACTAGGTTCTTCGTAATTGAAATAAAATACACTGGCATCGTAACTGCCTTGCATAGATGATGGGCTATCGCCGATCAGACAGTGAGCAGCTGTAAGTATATAAGGTTCACCGGCCTCTTTTGTATTATTGACTAAACTTCCGGTACAAGCATACCAGGCAGGTCCTCTGTCCGTCTCTTTTTTTACCAGCTGTAATACAACTCCTCTTTTATTATCTTTCCATTTATTATTCTCAGGATAACAATTTATATTGGGAATACAAGCATTACTTTTAACACCGTAATTTATATTAATATCCGTAGAAGACCTCAACAAAGAACTGATATCATAAACATATCCGACATCAAGTAATTCGATGCGGGGTTTCTCTTGTGATTTTTCAGATGTAACATATTCCAGAGTAAAACTATCTCCATGTATAATTTCGGTTGCAAACTTACCCCCTTCTTTATTTGTTGCATGTGTATATGCACCCAACACCTGAGACTTATCTCCATTATAGATAAATAGTCTTCCACCTTCGGGGATATAAAAATCTTTATAACTGACAATTAGCCCCTCAGCTCCAGAGGCTGTCACTGTTTGCTGCCAGATTTTTTGAGTATCCGATAGAGATGTCCAGATACCGGTACTATCAATATTTAAAGTAACAGGGAATACTTCTGCAACACGTATGGTACTATGATTTCTTTCGGCAATACTATCTTCCCATATTAATCTCTTAACATCTATATTAACAGGAACTGTATGTATAGGGACAATCTGAGAAGATCTTAACTTATTCATGACTTGAAAACTAGGCGGTACACCTCCCTCGCTGATTTGTGCCTTTAAGAACATCGATGGAGCAAAAATTACCATCAAGAATATATATTTTAAGTATTGTTTCATTTAAATATCCCTCGTTATATTATTCGTTTATCCTAGTCATCAGCTTAAGTACATACGCCCCTACATCTTCCCGGTTTACTAATTCTTCGGTCTCGAAAATAAGATTAGCCCGTCCATAAAAAGGCTCTCTTTTTTCTAGATTAGCGGCTACAAAAGCCAATAATTCGTCTTCGCTTTTATCCTTTATCAGAGGACGTTTTTCTTTACATGTATTTAATCGCGCAGCTAACAACTCGGGTGTTGCTTTAAGGTATACAGTCGTTCCTGCAGCATTCATTACTTCTATATTATCAAAAAAACAAGGAGCTCCCCCTCCTGTCGATATTACCACATCTTCAAACTCGGCGACTTCTTTCAAGACTTTATTCTCTATCTCTCTGAATTTTTCTTCGCCACCCTCTTCAAACAATTGTGCAATTGTCTTATTATAACGGGTTTGAATAAAGTGATCAAGATCTATAAATTCAAGATTCATCACCCTAGCCAATTCCCGTCCGGCAGTAGTCTTGCCAACTCCCATGTAACCTATCAGAAAAATACGTTTCATAAAGCCTTTTTTGCAAAAATAACTAAAATATAGGCTTCACACAGTCTATTTAATAATAATTTCATCTATGTCTCTTTACAATTTAGATAAACGCAAAGAAGTACATAACTTTAAAAAAGCTCTTGACATAAAATGAATCCACTTTTTCGAATGAACAAAATCTACCCAAAAGCCATGTCGGCTTAAATAGTAGAGCCTGTCGATTTCATTATAAACCTGAGGCGAAAGTTCTTCTCCGGCAACAAGCCTTTTTTCCTCGAGAATAGCTTTTCCTCCAATTGTACTGCTCAATCCATCTGTATTGTAGACGGATAAGGTAACATCCACATATTGGACTCTTTCTCTATAAATTCCTATTGCTATAAAGAAGAGTTTCCAATCGGACATTATACGTAAACGCTCATCGTACAATCCGTACTTTTCAAACATATTTTTATGAATAAAAAAAGCCTGATGAGATAAAAAACCGGCATACAAATCATAAAGTGAGAAAGTCCAGTCTCTGTTTTTGTAGCATTTATCTTCAATTAAATCGCCACGTTTATCCCAGATTATATTACCACAAACAAAGTTTTCGGTCAATTCGTTTTCAAAAACTTTAGATAAAACATCCTCAGCAACCAATGTGTCTCCCGAATTGAGAAAATAAAGATAATCACCCGTTGCTTTACGAATTCCTTTATTCATGGCATTGTAAATACCCGAATCGGATTCACTCACCCAATAGTAAATCTGATCTTCGTATTTCTTTATAATATCTAAACTGGAATCAGTCGATGCCCCATCAATTACAATATACTCGTAATCATTGAAAGACTGAGAAACTACACTTCGGATTGTTTTATCCAATCCAACTGCATCATTTCTGTTTATTGTAATTATCGAGAGCTTCATATCAGACTTACTTATTTAGCATTAATTGTAAATTCCTGTATCTTCCGATCAAAATAGATAACAGGAGGATAATCGAAATTTTCCAACTTAAATTTATCCAGGAACAACTTACTATTGAATATTTTGAAACGTGACAGAAAAGTAGAAAAAGAACGGTATTTACTGTATTTCTTTAATATTGATTGTTCTTCTTCAGTATAGATATTTTGTGATAAAACAGACTTTATTTCGTCATCGTAAGCATCTTTCTGAGACATAGAAAGCTGCATATCGTCCCTCATTCTGAAACCACTTAAAATAGCAGTTGTCACGTACAAGTGATCAATATGAAAAAAGCGGTTCCACAATTCAAAATCTCCGGCATATTTCAGCGAAGCATCTATTTTCGAACCAGCTTTATCCCACAATGATCTTCTCCAGAATACAGATTCCTGCTGTATCCAGCGGTATTGGCCTATATAAACATCATATTTAGACCATTGCCTCAAAGTATGAGGACATTCAACAATACGACTTTGAGCATCATAAACAGACGGAAAACCTAAAAGCCAATTGACCTTATTAAATTTTTGAAATATCTCGGCTACTGTAAAAAATGATCTAGACTGATACATATCATCCGAATTGATCCATGCCATAATCTCACCTGTAGATCTGGCAAATCCTTTTTGTATAGCGTCATACATTCCTTTATCAGGAACACTTTCCCAATAAGCCAACCGATCAGAGTATTTCTTTATTATTTCGACCGAATTATCAGTACTTCCTCCATCAATAATAATATATTCAAGATTGGGATACCCTTGATTCAAAACTGAAAGAATTGTTTCTTCGAGATACTTCGCCTGATTATAATTAGGTGTAATAATAGATATTTTAGGATAATCTGTCATCTTCTATTCAACTTTCGTTTCAATACACGTTTTATCCGATAGTAGATCGGCGGGAAAAAGTCGGAGCCTTTTATCTTTTGCGAGACAGCTGTTTCTGCCCTCTTTTCCAGATCTTGCTTTTTCAGTATTTCGATAAGTTCCACAATATTTGTTGTCGGAATATATTCCAATTCTTTCCACGCATTTTCGGCTAACGGATGCAGATTCTTCAACCGTTTATAAGTATATGAATCCACAAACTTCCAAAGTTGGAAATACTTTTCGGTATCAAAGTCATTTTTATGCCCCCAATTTTCTATTTTTTTACGAATCTGAACTTCATCTTTCGCCCAACTCTGATGCAATATAGGACTTGGCACAACATGCGTTCTTTTACATTCGGTATATCTGGCTCTGATAAACTTCGGATTATTAAATGCTACCGGAACATATTCTTCGGCATCTTTCACCACAAAAAAGCCCGTATTATCCTCTTTGAATATAGTGTAGAAAGGAACTAATAAAACCTGCTCAATATCATAGTCCATATATCGGGATACATAGTTTTTGAATCCCTTGAAATCGATAAAATATTCATCCGTATCAATCTGGACATGCCATCCGCCTTCTCCCATAAACCGACTAAGCATATTGCGTTCGCGGGTCTCGCATTGCATGGGGGTCAAATTCAAATCGCAGAAATCATCTTCATATAAATGTATTTTGTTGTCCTTATCAAAATCTTTCAACCACTGAAAAAACGTATCGGGAATCTCAAAAGACTTTCCGACCCACGTTTTGCGGTTTATATCTACAGCGATAGCAATATAGTCTACCTCGTCGTAAACCAGAGGCAGAGAGTTTTTGATATAATCATAATCGTATGAAATCAAATAACCAACCCTTATTTCGCTATTTGTCATTATTTTATTTTCAGAAGTTTATACACCTTGCTTAATGCTCTGAACACAAAGCACATCAAACTGTGCTTCTTTATTGTATCTATTATATAAGCATCGCTCTCTAAAGTCCTCAGACGTTCATAATCGGTTAAGAGATTAGGCGGCATAAGCTCGGATATTACTTTTTTGCGCTCTTCGAGATGTTTTTCTCCATAAGATCGATTAGTGCTTATACCATCCATCTCAAAGAGAACAATATCTGTATTAAGAAAAACTGTCTTCTCTCCGCCTAAAATGGCTTTAAAAAAGAATTTCCAGTCCGAAACTATTTTCAGATTCTCATCATAACCGCCATATTTATCAAACATATCCAGCCGGATAAAGGTCGCCTGATGCAAAAGGGTATTCACAAACATATCATAAAGAGTTACATCCCTGTTGCCGAGATTCTCCCAGCGTTCGGTTCTATCCCCGTAATCACAAATCTGAACACCTCTTAATAACGGAACATTGTATTCTTTCGAAAATACCGTGCTCAACACATGATCCGAAGTATAACAATCTCCCGAATTCAGGAAATGCAGGTATTCGCCTTTTGCCTGAGCAATTCCTTTGTTCATAGCATTATATACTCCTTTATCCGGTTCGCTCACCCAATAAGAAATATGACTGGCATACGATTCTATAATCTGAAGGCTGTTATCGGTGGAACCACCGTCTATAATGATATATTCATAATCGGAATAATTCTGAGCAACAACACTCTCGATAGTGCGTCGCAACCCTTCGGCATTATTATATGAAATTGTAATTACAGATACTTTCGTCATGACCTTTCATTCAAAACCTTACGGTAAATTTCGGATGTCTGTACAGCACTTTTTTGCCACGAAAAATCAGATAATCTTTTTCTGCCTTTTGCAATCAGCGTATCTCCGACTTCTTTATTATCGAGAATTTCACGAACTGCACTTCTTAATTCAACCGGAGATTTCGGATTGAAGTATAGTCCTGCATCCTGCGCCACTTCAGGAAAACAACTTGCATTAGCCAATACTAAAGGACAACCTGCCTGAAAAGCTTCTAAAACAGGAATCCCGAATCCCTCATAATAAGAAGGATAGATAAACATCTGAGCAGACTGATACAATCGGTACATTTCGTTATCACGGGCAAATATAATATGCATACAGTCTTCAAGCCCCAATTGTCGGAAGAATATTAACTCGTCATCCGTAAATTTATCTCCGGTACAAACAATATGCAAATCATTATATTCAGATAACAAAGGCTTTATTGAAGATACAAAAAAATTGAAATTTTTATATCCCATGCGCCTATCTCCAACATATAGCAAATATTTAAAAGGCAGCCCCGAAGGTATTTTTCCTTCGTCTGATAAACTCGAAGCATGATATACTACCGAGATTTTATCTTCGGCTGTTCCGAAAACCTGAATAATATCCAGCTTTGTATTCTCCGATACGGCGATTATATGAGCTGCGTTATCCACCAGTTTCTTTTTTCGCTGGATAAATAACGGGCTGTTGATAAATTCGGGGTACAGTTCGATAATCATATCATGAACAGTAAGCACATAAGGCTTACCATTCAGACAATCTAAATAATAGTCTTCAAAAAAAGTGGGATGAAATATATCATAGTCTCCTTTTTGGATGCTATCTATTGATTTTTGCTTATTAACCTTGAAATAATCGGGATATTTCTCCGGATTGTTTTTCTGTAAATAAGTGTATAACTGTCTCTTTCCTTTAAAATTGAAATTAGGCAGAAACGAATAATAAGATACAAGCTGATCTTTCCATGTAAAAGGAATATCAAGCCCTTTGAGATATTCGTTGAACGAGTATTGCACCGATACCTCCACATCAATATCATCGGGCATATTCCTTATGATCTCCGCAAAATAACGGGATACACCACCAATACGCTGATGTTCAAAAATCTGATGATCGTACAATACCTTCATCGTAAAACTGGTTAATTTTCTTTATGAACTATATTTCTTATATACTGTACATCCTGCCCTATCTTACTCGGAAGGTAGACGGGTACGGGGTTGTTATTTTTTGTACGCTGCAAAATTCCGGTCAAACGATCTACAATCTTATCCCAGGTTGTACGTTTAGTAAAAGCCAATGGATTTTTAGCTAATCGTTTCTTAGTTAGGATATGCAGATCTTTGCCATTAGTATAAAATGTACAGCCGAATTTTTCGGCAATTACGGCAAATGATTTTTCAGTATAGAATGCAATGTGCTGTCCACCTTCGGGTGCAAAATACCACCAATCGTTATATGATTTTATTGTTTTATGAGGAATAAGTTCTGTTGAAAAAATGATGGAATCAGCATAGCTGAACAGTTTTTCTATCTCTTCCAGCGGATTTACTAAATGTTCGAATATCTCGAAAGCGGTAACCCCTTCAAACTTCTGCCCATCGGGTAATTCGTTTAAGGTAAAATACTGAGCAAACAAGTTATCACAATATTTATCATCCCAATAAAAGTCAAAACCTTTGTCTCTCATTATTCGGACAAATAAGCCATAACCTCCGGCATAGTCAAAAAATTTCTTATTGTAGTCGAATGACGATTTTATTACATGTTCCACCTGTGGCGAATATACCAGATTGCGGTACACAAGCCCTATATCCATAGAGGTTATGGCACTACTATATGCCTCATCCAACCAATATGGAGTATCCGTCTGCATAAATCCGCAACAGCTGCAACGATGATATGCTACATCATACTTATGCAATACACGCGTTGAGAAGACAGGTTCTGTATTATTATTACAAATCAGACATTTTATATTATCCATAAAGTATATTCTTATCCCTAATCTTTATTTAAAACTTCGTTATATAATTCAATATAACGCTTTGCTATATCTTCTATCCGAAAGTTTTCCAGAACTTTGTTTCGAGCATTTCCCCCCAGTTGATTGTCCTTATTGTTGTTCAGGCAAAACCTGACACCTTCCGCTAAATCGGCTATATCATACGGATCAGCCAAATATCCGTTAATGGTATGATCTATCATATCGGGGTTTCCTCCTATATCAAAAGCAACAACAGGTGTTCCGCATGACAGGCTTTCTAAGATCGTATTTGGTAGATTCTCATAAGTAGAAGGAACAATCATTACATCTGCGGCATTGTAAGCCTCACATAATTGATCTTCATCGGAAATATACCCTAAATACTTTGCCGGAAATTCCAGATTATCGCCATTCTTCTGCTCTGCACCAAATATTAACAATTCAATTTGGTCTTTCAGTTCGGTTTCAGCCAATAATTTTAACGCATCTTTCAGTAGATGTCCACCCTTGCGAGGATCTCCCATCGCCGAGATCCCTCCAAACAAGATTGTTTTCTTACCAGATTGTAAAGATAATGATTTCTTTGCCTCCATTTTATCTTTTGGTCTGAAAACCTCCGTATCCAATCCATTGGGAATAACTCTTACCGGATATTTCCTTAACAATACACTCTCTGATGCAGCTTTAGCCAGCCATCGGCTGGGCGTTACTATAACAAAGTTAAGAGAGGCGTATCTCTGCCGTTTCATGTCGAATACTTTATAGCTAAAATCCTTCTCTTTAGTAGAACCTAATTGAGGACATGCTCCACAATGGGTTTTATATTTATCGCAATCCTCAAAATATGAGCAAAGAGCAGTAAACGAAAAACAATCGTGCAATGTCCATATAATAGGATGTTTGACCGATCCGAATTCCGTAAAGTCGACATAGCTCTCCCCTACCCAATGCATATGTATAAGGTCAAAGGGTATCTTATCCAATGAATTTTTCAGTAAAGAGAGGACAATATCCGACAATATTTTGTTTTGCATTCTAGGATATTTGGCCCAGTTACGTCTGCGTCTTTGTTCCTTATATTTTAGTCCAAGCATCATCAATTTTCGCTCGAACCGATTCAAATGATCATGAAAATCAGAAGCTAGACGAACTGTTGGACTATTACTTCTCTTGTTATTTACCAAGAGCATGTTATCAATCCCCAGTTTATTTATCTCCTCATGTAAGCGAAAAGCAACACGGGCAGCTCCGCCGAATGAATCTTTTGTGCTTAATGTTACGACTTTCATATTATCTTAGGTTTTAAACCTTATTTTCTTAATTGTTTCAATCTATGCTTTAATGATTTAGGCACTAAAGACCGAAGCTTTTCTATACCTCTCAGGTAGATAGCCAAACACTTTAAATCGAACGAAAGGTTGTTTTCTATCTGTACCCATTCCTCCGGAATCAGGTCTTGTGTACTGTAATTGCTGTATGATTTTCCGAACCACGGATCAGGGCATACAACCACTTTATCTTTATTTGGATTGAGCCATGCTCCCCACCAGCTGAAAGTACTGTTGCTGATTATATTATTATCGCAAAGCGTTTGTATATACAGATCGATAATAGGCTCTTCGTCGTCGACAAAGTAAAAATTAGCACCTTTAAAATTCCGTTTACACCAATCAATATCATCACTGATTATCAGATACATTTTATCACGCCCCAGAAAATCGATGGCTTTATTGTAATAAGACATACCGCAAACGGCATACTGATGCGGCAAACGGCAATAATCTCCACGCCTCACATTAATAGACGTTACTCCTTGGCGGATAATATCACCAAATTTTCCAAGAATATATTCTTTTACGTCATCGGGGATAGAAAACAATTCCCGAACAAATGGTTTATCAAAGTATTTTTCGGACTGAAATGCTCCATATAAAAGCATATCACGCCCCGAATAGGGAATCTCTTTGTATATATATTCTATATCGTAATAATAATCGCAATCGGTCTGCGGACGCCCTATCTGAATATCTATATTCCGAAGTATATTCGGGCGGAATTGCTCGATATACTCCTTTACATAGCAGTTGTCGGGCGGAGCCAGTTTATAGCCGTCATGACAAACGACTTTATATCCGACATTGTATTTTCGAGCCAAAGATGCTCCGGTTGCAATCTGGAACAAATGGTTGCCTAACCTGCCATTTAATTCGATATAGATCATCTTTATTTCTTTTTTCGGAATAAGTTACTTACTAATCTGAAAGGAGCTAATATATAACCACCCAGCCTATACTGGGTTGAGTTCTCAATCAGCTTGAATTTCTGTAATTCCTTATATTGTTCTATCGGATTTATTTCCGCTAAATATTTGTCTATATGATTTTTGAATATCTGTATACGAAGCTGCGCTTCATCTTCTAGAGATATAAGAGTCCGCATCGAAACTGCTTTTGTTCTATAATAAAAGTGTACCTTATTCAAGGTTATTACTTTATCGTTCTTGTCGAGAAGACTTATCCAGAAATCATAATCCTCCCAGCCTTTTTTCATGTTAGTGTTATAGCCTATCGTTTTATCATAATCTGATCGTCTATAGATACATGAATGATAAAAGCAATTTCGCTTAAAAAGAAGGTTCTCGTAAGTATAGGGCAGCATTTCACAAACACCGCTATCATCACCGAAAAGCATTACTTTACAACTCACCAATTTAACATTCTGATTTTGTTCCAGTATTTCTATTGCCTCTTTGGAGTAGTCACTCGAAACCTTATCATCAGAGTCTAACACTTGTATATATTTACCTGATGAATGCTTTATTCCAAAATTACGGGTATCGGAAAGACCTCCATTCGGCTTTGACAAATATCGGAATCTTGTATCTTTCCTACACCAATCCAATGCTATTTCTTCGGTATTATCGGGTGAACCATCGTTTACTATCAGACACTCCCAATTGGGGTACACCTGCTCCATAACCGATTGCAAAGTTTCCGGCAAATACTGAGCCTGATTGTAACAAGGTATAATTATAGATATCAAAGGATTCCCCATGAGCATTATGCTTTCATTTTTATCATTAAAGCGGTTATTATAAACGTAAAGCTAACATTCTTTCGGAACATTTTCAAAAAATTTTTGAAATCTGCATTGTTTGCAGATTTTCTATTTTTATATAATAATTGCTTTAAATAATGTTCGAATAAAGCAGGATTGAAAAATTTTTGTTTTCGGTTTACCTTATTCAATGAATTAATCAGAATCACTTTTTCAGTAAAAGGAATATCATCCACTTTATTTACCAACTGTAACTTCTGTTCCGAAAAAAAGTCTTTAAAGAAATAAGACAAAAACTCCAATTTAATCTTGTCTTTTATCTGATCTTGTTCTGCCTGTTTGGTTGTGCTGACCTGCCCTTCGTGCTGACGGTACTCAACTAATACATCATCCAGATTCCCAAGTTCCAGTCCCTTTTCGGCAAACTGAACCCACAGATGATAATCTTCGGCATGTTTATAATCAGCTTTGTAGCGGATATTTTCTTGCTTTAAAACTTCGGATCTCAGTACTGCACCCGGATGTAGTAAAGCTGTATTATCCAACAGCTTTATATAAATACGCTCACTATCCGTCGGGAAATGTATTTCGTGAGGTGTGTTCATAAACCGAAATGCACAGCTCAATGCAGCGACACCGGAGTGGCGTTCCATATACGCAACTTGCTTCTCCAATCGATGCGAAGTACAAATATCATCAGCATCCATGCGGGCAATGTATTTACCCTGAGCTATATCCAATCCTTTATTTAAGGTATATACCAATCCTCTGTTCTGTTCATTTTGAATCAGTTTGATACGAGTATCAGTATACTTTTTAACAATATCTATGGTATTGTCAGTAGACCCATCATCTATAATAAGAAATTCAAAATCGGAAAAAGTCTGGGATAAAATGCTGTCAATCGCCTGCCTGATATACAAGGATGCGTTATATGCGGGCATCAATACCGATACCAGATATGGATATTGTTTGTCTGTCATTAGCTTTTTCCGAAAAATCTTATAATAATACGTCTGAATTCATAAAACACAAGAATAGGCTCTTTTCGAGCAAACATCATCAATATTTTAAAGCTTGTCTTTTTTGTAAAACCATAAAAGGTTCTGTAATGCTGCCATTCGAAGAACCACTTCTGCCTGAAAGTTTTATCCCAAGAGATATGCTCTTTCTTGGCAATCATCTTCGATATAGGAAAACCTTCGAGAAATGTTAATCCATTTTGCTCTGATCTGTTTGAAACATTGGCACTATGAGTTCTGAAATAATTCAGATATTCTTTTACTTCCGAAACTCCCTGATACTGATTCATTATCAGTGTAGCCCAGAAAAGCCAATCACCACAATACTTCAACTTTGTAACCTCTTTCCAAATAGACGGATCTATGGCATCTTTACGAAATACAACCGTACTTGCATTGTAAATTACGTTTCCAAGAAGCAGGTGTTTCTTTATTAATGTATCTTTATCACAATATTCGCCTTCAATAATCTCAGCACGAGGTCGTTTGATATGCCCATTTTCGTTCACCACATGAGACAAGGCACATCCCAATACGGAGTGATATTTATTGATCGAACCGACAACTTTCTCCAAAAATGTTTCATCGGCATAATCATCACTTTCAGCAATCCAGATATATTCTCCTTTTGCAAGGCTTATACCTTTTTGCCATTGTTTGAAAGTAGTTCCGCTGTTTTGTTTATTCAATTCTATTTGTACTACTTTAGGATGGCTCCGGTATTGTTCTATTATTTCGATGCTGTTATCTGTCGATTTATCATCCAATATAATTACTTCCATATCCGTATAAGTTTGATTCAGAACCGAATCAATCCTTTGTTTCAGATAGGGTGCATGATTATAATTGGGGATAATAACAGATATCATAGCCTATATTATTTTGTATATATCGAATCGCCTGTAAATTTCCCTTGCTCGTCAAATTTCCATGAACTCGAACTGTTTGCACTCTGATAATAATATCTATCCTCATCCGTCAGATTATTATTATCAATATACCATCCCATATGCTTAGCCTCAAAATTACCAGCAATCCTTATGCTGGGATAAAACTCTTTCAATGTCGAATAATTAAAATAAGGAGGATAAATTGCGAAAGTCGTATCTAACTCATTCTTAAATAAATCATCCCCAATTTTACCTTGCCAATGAGGCTGCTCCCAATGTATTACTTTATCTTTGAGTTCATACGAATCAGGGATATCATCTATTTTCAACGCAAAACCTACTTTTGTCACATCCTTATGAGCATCTAAGGTTTTGATCAGATAGTTTATATAATTATTCGGAAGATTCTTATTCGGAAGAATATCCGAATCTGTAATGATATAATATCCTGAAGCATATTTATTATACAATTCTTTATTTTTCCAGAATACCAAATGTCCATAATTCTGATCCATTTTTTCGATCTTAACCCGACCCTTTATCTGCTCATAATACTCCAATAATGGCGGATAAGAAGATTTATTATCTACTATGATAATATTCTCGTGTTTACGCTCTAATAAAAATGAAACAAGTCCTTTCAGATCCTTTAATCTGTTGTAATTGATTATTATAACAGGTATGGATAACGGGCTTTTTTTTTGTTCTTTTACCTTCTTATTGAATACCTTAATAAGAGAATGTTTGCGGGTTCGGTGTATATAATCATACCAATATTTTTTTGATATTATATTCTTAACCCAATGTTTTACAGATCTTATTCCTCTAAACAATTTATGATTATAAAAATCGCGGTAGGCTCCATGAGTATAGTAAATATTATATAACTCATAAGAGAAAGATTCGGATATCACTTTTTGTCGTTCAGCCTGTACCAGATTAGCTTGCGAACTACTCATTCCTCCCATATCAAAAATAGAGATAACGATAGGAAGATGGGTTCGTGAAACATTCGAAAAAACAATTATTTTCAGAAAAAAAGCCCAATCAGAAACTATTTTCAAATCCTCTCTGTACAACCCGTATTTTTCGAATAAGCTTCGACGAATAAAAGTTGTGGGATGTGTTAAGGTCGCTTCCATCAGTTGGTCACATCCTACGAAATCAGGCATTTGAACAAAGTCGGAATGCCCATCAGGGAAAGTCCGGCAAAGGTCGCCATATATCAAATCATTATCGATATTATGCTTAAAGACTTCCGTCAACACATCATTATTATAAAGCAGATCGCCACTATTTATAAAAAGGACATACTCTCCCGTAGCTCGCTTAATGCCTTTATTCATGGCATTATATACACCCGAATCGGATTCACTGATCCAATAATCGATATTCTCTGAATACTTACTTATTACATCCACACTTCCATCTGTCGAATCTCCGTCTATTACAAGATATTCAAAATCGGAAAAAGACTGATTAATAATACTATTAATAGTCCTCTCCAAACCTTCAGAATTATTGTAATTTATGGTTATTATAGATAATTTCATTTTGAATAATAAGTAACAGCAAGTATTTAATTATATACTTTTAGTTTATAAAAAACTTTGGTTGTTTCACTTACCAAAACAAAAAATAGCTCTGAGACCTTAAAAATTAGGTTATAAGTCTTTCTTTGCTTTAGCAATAAAAGATTCAATATCAAAGAACGATTCTTCTACATCCTTCAATTTATCCGTATCCCAATCCCACCATTTAATCTGCAGTAAATCTTTTATAATATGGTCATCAAATCTGTAACGATGTATCCTTATAGGATTTCCAAAAGCAATTGCATAAGGAGGAATATCTTTCGAAACAATACTTCCAGCTCCTACAACAGCTCCATCTCCAATTGTTACACCATCCAATACAGTTACATTCATCCCGATAAAAACATCGTTTCCAATATAAATTGGCAGTGTCTCTTTTATCTTATCTGTTTTACTAAATGTTACACCATTTAGTTTTTGAGTAGAATAGAACATAGAAGAAGTCGATATACCATTTGTTGGGTGAATACCCCAACCACAGACAAAATTGGCTCCGATAGAACAGAACTTGCCGATATTACTCAATCTTATAGTAGCATTTTGAGCTACAACAGTATATCTTCCAATGTAAGAATCTAAAACCGTATATTTAGAATATACCTTTGCATCTTTATGGAAAGAAGAGTTAAAGCAAATATTCTTATTATAAAATAAATTATCGCCATCTGTACTCCCGAACAAACAAGAAACAGGTGAGTCTTGTCCATATATTTTGTTCACTAATTTCCGTATAACCCTCTGAATAAAGTATTTCATAAAAAAGATATTAATTCAAAACTTCTTCCAATGTAGAAAAAGGAAATACATCTAACATACTATCAGGTGTTAAATTTTTGATAGATACACCCTGTTCGTGCAGATAAGTATGCATCAGCCGATATTGTTTCCATCTCAAATGGTAGATATAAAACCAGTCTTCTTTAGTTATCTGAGCTAAATGTTTTTCATCACTAAAACTCTTTCCATCATCGTAAAAATGGTGATTTGTCACACGTCCTACGTCTTTCAAATAATCATGATCGACTCCGAGTAAATAAATCTCTTTGAACCCCATATAGTAAGCTAGTTGAATAGCCTCATAAATAACAGTTCTTATCAGGAAAGGACGCTCTGTTATATCCCAGACTTCATTTGATCTGAAATTATGTTCGTTTAAATCAGCAGCTCTGCTATAATCGATAAAATATGAATCAACATTATATTCCGGATTCTTGGCTAAGAAATTATAATAGGAATAAGTAAACGGTGTTGTTCCTATAAAGCATTTGACCGGAAACGAGTAAAACTTTCTATAATTATCGAAGATAATGCGATTAGTAGTATCGTCAAACGGCTCATGCTGAGGAGCAAAACAATGATATTTCGGCCTGATCGATTCGATTTGCGGATGCAGAAAGAACTGGCTGACGGCAATACATGTTTCGCCTTGAAGAACTGAAAGATCATGCTTATTGATAGAAGGACCCGAAGCTAAAATAAAACACCTCTCTCCTTTATGAATATCTTTTACTTCTTTCAATTTTTCAGTAACACTCTCCGGCAAGTATTTTTCAACAATCGGGACATTGCCTTTTATCAGTCTGTCTTTCAGATTAATCCAACCGGGAGGAATCAGCCAATATTTTAATTTTTCCTTCATCTTATAATTTATATAGCCAGCAGATGATTTTTTATCAGATATTCCACAAATTCGCGGACAGCACCTTCTCCTCCTTTAGAGTCAAGAAGATTTATACCTTTTATACCCTTTATCTCCGATACTGCATCTCTGGGACAGGCAGCAAAGCCAACATTACTCAATAAATCTAGACAATTTACATCATCCCCTATATAGGCAACCTCTTCTATCGAAATATTTTCTTGTTTACAGATATCCAAAGCCGCTTGCAATTTACCTCCTGCGATGTGTCCTTGATATAAATAATCTAACTTAAGCTTTTCAGCTCTGCGTTTTACTATTTGAGTATCTTCGGATGTTATGATACCAGTTTTGATACCACGTTCTTTCAATAATCTGAAAGCAAGACCGTCTCTGGTATTAAATTTCTTCAGTTCATCGCCTTTTTCCGAATAATACATACCGGCATCGGTCAACACACCATCAACATCTGACAGAAAAAGTTTTACAGAAGATTTGTAATCTATCATCTTTGAAAGGATATGCTCTTTCATTATACTTTCAGCCACAACCCAATCTTCCGGCTCATCAATCTCAATGGAAGTATATTCGGGCATCCCGTATACTCCGATATTTCCTGATAACCGGTTCTTAGATTCTAATATATTCCCCACAGTATTGATATAAAATGCTCCGTTTTCGAGAAAACTGTCATTAAAATCCTGCCTTCTGGGTCTATGTTTATAATCATAGTTGAGAGGATGCCCTTTTACATTCCAGATAAAACGCTTAAAAGGTACTGCGCTCAACACCGAATCTATCTCTTTTTTATTGAATAATTCCAGTCCTCCGATAAAATCATTTGTCTGAGTTAACGGAGATGTAGCCTGTACAAGCATAAAGGTGGTGTCGGATGATAAATCTGTAACAGATAGATATTCCAACATAACATCTTCTGTACTTGATTGATCCTGTGCATTAGACGCGGAACGACGATATATTTCGACTTTACTAAAACCAAAATCTGAAACGCAGTCCTCTATTTGTTGAGAATCTGTAGCTAAGATTATCTTAGTTACCACATCAACAGACTGTAAGGCTTCCAGATTCCAATACACTAAAGGTTTACCACAAAACGATTTGATGTTTTTTAAGGGTATGGATTTACTACCTCCTCTAACCGGTATAAAAGCTATGACTGACATATTCTTCTTATTTCCATTTTATCTGATTACGTTTCAGCTTTTTACGCTGCTCCTCCTCTATATTTAAGATATCAGTGCTTTTATAAGTCAGAGCTTTATATACAGCTCTGCAATCACGTACTAACTTCCGTAACCCATCAGGTTCTAAAGATGCTGCATGATCTGTTCCTTTCCATGTACGGTCGAGCGTAAAATGACGTTCGATCCACTCTGCACCTAATGCTACAGCAGCAGAATCAACGGCTATACCCAAATGATGCCCTGAAAAACCAATCGATTTTACTCTGGACCCAAATGTTTCGTATAGTCTTTTTATTTCGAACAGACAGATATCCTCAAAAGGAACTGGATATCCTGATGTACAGCTATAAATAACCAGATTTTTTGCTTTATTCTTTTCTTCGAACAGTTGTACTATCATCTCTTCCTCTTCGTGGGTTGTCATTCCGAAAGAAAGATGAATTTCCCCTTCGTAATTATCACATAAATAAGTCAATAAAGCTTTATTAAGATTACATGCTGATGGAATCTTTATCAATTGAGGGTTTAGGCTTACAATTTCTTTTGCAGAAGCAATATCCCATACCGATGTAGAATACACTACACCATTAGATTCACACCACTCTTTCAGTTCTTTATGCTGTTCCAAAGAAAACTCGAGAAACTCTCTGTGTTCACCGTATGTTTCACCATAAGAGTTCGAAGGATTAGGATGAGGTTTATTGTATTCTTCTTCGGACAATAATTCTCTATTATTTCTTTTCTGAAATTTTACCACATCTGCTTTACAAAATTTAGCAGCAACATAAATCATTTCTTTTGCAATCTCAATATCCCCTTTGTGATTGCATCCTATTTCAGCTATAATTTGTGGAGTTTTCATTATTTTTATTATCTTACTTTTTTACTAAATGATAACATCTTCGTAAAATATTATAACATTTATCTTTTACCTTCGTCACAACTGGGTGTTGATAACGTTGCTCAATTTTTTTCAAATATTGCAAATTCGTATTGAATTCATTACTCACAATACTTCCATTTTCAAGACTCTTATCCGACAAGATAAAAATAGCTCGTACATATTCATTGCCTTGTACTAATTCAAATCCATATTTTGCAAATAAATTTTTCAATGTTCTCAATGAAAAATGGAATGTATGCGCATTTTGCAAATACATCAGAAAATCTCCGTTATATGCATTATGAATATTTAGTAATCCGGGTACTTCAATATAAATGAGAGTCGATTTGTGACATATTTCCTTTATATGGATTAATTCTTTCTCCAAATCCAAAATATGCTCTAATACATGAGAGTAAATTATAATATCAGGAGAGTCAGACTTTGTCAGATTCTGAATTGTTCCAAATCTTAAATCCAATCCCCAATTAGAAATACCATAGTTTAAATATTTTTCTCCTAAATCCATTCCGAGAACAGTACTACCACTATCTTTAAATGCTTTTAGAATTCCACCTGCACCACAGCCTATTTCTATAATTTTCCTATCAGAGACATTTTTCAGATTTGTTTGTTCTAAAATGTATCTCAAAATTTGTGTCCCATGATAAACCTGTTCCTCAAAAAAGTGATCCGAAGAAATCTCTGATGCTGTATAAAGTTGTCTATATTCATTCATATAAAAATCATTATACGCATCCTGATTCATTCTTGGATTAGTCATCAACAACCCACATTTCACACACATTAGGGTTTGACAATCAAGACCATATCGATCTTTCTCTGCTAAACATTCGAAGTCTGTTTTATTGTTGCAAATAGGGCAGCTTATCGTTTCAAATGAATACTTTCCGGATAGAACATCACGCATAACATGCTCCTTAGCTATACATTGCAATTTATTCAATTGTATGTGAGCAACTCCATCCTGCTTGAACCGTTTATTTAACATTTTCGCTGAAGTTTTGTATTATACATTATGACTAACCATCTGAGTATTCCATTTTATATCGACTTTTGCAATTCCTCCTCTAGAGAATCCTTTTGCAGCTCCATCAATATAAACATTTTCAATATCGAAAACTAAGCAATCCTCATATCTATCAAAAACACCAACACCAACCTGACCGCTTTCCAATAATATGGAATAACGCCCAATAGATAAAAAATCAGGTAAGATAAATTCGGTCTCATAAGTCCCTTGCTCTCGTCCTTCGAACAAATGGGTTTCATGATCAATATCCCATGTTTTAAAAACGACAACACCATCTCTTAATAACGAAAAAGAAAGATTTGCTCCCTTTACAAAAGAATGAACCGCATATTTTATTTTTATTATCAGCGTATCAGTAGTATCAAATGCCCAATCAGCATCTTTGCCTTTGGCATAAATAGATAATCCCTTTAATGTTACCGGATGTTTCTTTTTCTCTTCAAAAACAATTGAACGGCCTTCTTTTTCGATAGTTTTACTTAAATAAAGATCTGTTATCTCATCTATTGACCCTGAAGCTGTTGCATATCCATTTTCCAACAAAATACCTTTTTGACAAAGATTCCGAACTGCCCCCATATTATGGCTCACAAACAACACAGTACGTCCGCCACCTTGAGCCACATCTTTCATCTTTCCAATGGCTTTTTTTTGAAACTCGGCATCACCTACGGCCAACACTTCATCCACAACCAAAATTTCCGGCTCTAAGTGTGCTGCTACGGCAAATCCTAAACGAACGGTCATACCTGAAGAATAACGTTTTACTGGAGTATCAATATATTTTTCGATGCCTGAAAAAGAGACAATCTCATCAATCTTACTATTAATTTCACGCTTTGTCATGCCTAGAATAGCTCCATTCATGTAAATATTTTCACGTCCGGTAAGTTCTCCATGAAATCCTGTGCCAACTTCTAGCAGTGACGCAATACGTCCTTTTGCCCTGATTATTCCGGTTGAAGGAGTAGTTACACGCGACAATATCTTCAACAATGTAGATTTACCGGCTCCGTTCTTTCCTATAATACCTAGAACTTCTCCTTGTTCTACATTAAATGATATATCTTTCAAAGCCCAGACATAATCACTTGTTGCTTTCGAACTTCGATCGTTTACTTCCCCTACTTTTAAGTATGGATCTTCTTTACCTCTTACTACGTGCCACCATCTATTCAAATCGTGACTAAGAGTACCTGTACCAATTGTTCCTAAACGATATTGCTTAGATATATTTTCAAATTCTATTGCTATATTAGACATTTTCTTTTTCCTTTAATTTAAACAATATCCACAAATCGTCGCTCTACCTTATTAAAGGTTACGATACCTAATAAGACTATCACTAGAGTAAACAGAGCACTATAACTTAATGCAAACCAAGAAAACTCACCTGTTCCCAAAAAGGCATACCTGAAAGTCTCAACAACTGAAGATAACGGATTTAATTGTATAATCCATTTATACTCCTGGTATTTATCGGGAATAGCCGATAATGGATATATTACAGGAGTAACATACATAAGTAGCCCCATTACAAAAGAAAATAAAATAGAAATATCCCTGTACTTAATAGTAACCGATGAAATAAGTATTCCTACACCAAAGCCAATACCTGCAAGCATTATAATAAGAAAAGGAAATAACAGCACATAGCTATTAGCTCCTATCTGAGCACCGTCAAACACATAATATATATAAAAGACAAAAAACAATAACAACTGAATAAACATTTTAATTGTTGCTGTAGCTAAACCCGCTATAGGAACAACTAAACGAGGAAAATACACCTTACTAAAAACACCGGCATTAGATGCAAAAGTACCGGAACTACGCCCCATACAATCACTATAATAATTCCAACACAAAATGCCGGCCATATAAAATAAAGGTTGCGGTAAACCATCAGTTGGAATACCCGCAATTCCGCCAAAAACTACAGTATATATAATTGTTGAAAAAACAGGCTGAATAAAAAACCACAGCGGGCCAAGTATTGTCTGTTTATAAGTAGCTATAAAATCTCGGTGAACATAAAGATTAAGCAAATCGCGATAACGCCAAACCTCTTTTAAATTCAGATGTAAACCTTTCTCTTTGGGCTTAATGACGATATCCCATTGATCGTCTTTTGTAATATCCATATACAGTTCTTAAAAATTCAGTGAACAAAGATAACACTTTTTTACACAATCTTATTTTAATAAAAAACGCCTGCGAAAATCGCAGGCGCAGAATAGGCTTATCTTATGCTATTTTTTTTAATTCGCAGGAGCCTGAGGTGTAGCAACTTCATCAATCACAGCCGAAGAATCAACTACAGTATCAGATGGAACAACTTCTTTAACTTCCTCAATTACAGTAGATGTAGAATCAGCAGCAGATGCATTTTCAGCTGTTCCTTTATTAGAACATGAAGCAAAAGAAATAGCTACAACAGCAATCGCAAATAAAAATACTTTTTTCATTTTTTTATAATTTAACAGTAATAAAGTTTATTAAGGCCTCTGACCTTCCAGGTATTTGATAAGCTTAAATTCATTTGCTCTTCAAATACATGACAAAGATACTGAACAATTTTATTATACGATAAAAAAAGTCTTCATTTTTTTTATCGTATAATTATCTTTTTTCAAAACAGAAAGTCCAACTATCTATCATACAAATAGCGCTTTATACTTTTCTTTGGAGTCTTCTCGAACTCCGTAGGATATATATGGATCGCGGAGATCATTTCATAATTGGCTAATGATTTATTCAGGGCTTCTTTATTATCTGCCATCACCGGTTCTATATCTTTTGCTGAAACTCCATTTGAGTCCATTAGTTCATAATCGGGATAAACCAGTGCCACAAGCTTTTTGTCTCGGCACACAACCAAAGACTCCGTTATATAAGGTAAATTATTAAGTTTAGCTTCTATTTCCTCAGGAAATATATTCTGTCCACTAGACCCTAATATCATAGTTTTACTACGTCCTCTCAAATAGATCCGACCGTTTTCATCTACTGTACCCAAATCTCCGGTTCTTAACCATCCATCTTCGGTAAAGACTTGGGCTGTAGCTTCCGGATTTTTATAATATCCTTTCATTACATTTTCACCACGTACCTGAATCTCTCCTAATTTATTATATGGATCATCCGAATCGACACGTACTTCCATAATCTTAGATAATATCTTTCCACACGAGGTCGGTATAAAATCATAATGATGATCATATGAAATCAAAGGTCCGCACTCAGTCATACCATAACCTACTGTGAACGGAAATTTTATCTTATAAAGAAAACTTTCTACTTCCTTATTTAATGCAGCACCTCCTATTATAACTTCACAAAACTGCCCTCCTAAAGCGTTGATTAAGCCTTTTCTGATCTTAGCATATACTCTCTGTTTAAGTAATGGCACTTTAAGAGCCAACTTTATCGATTGTTTTTCGAGTTTAGGCAAGATCGCCTTCTTGTATATTTTTTCGATAACCAATGGCACAGTAACAATCAGATGCGGCTTGATTTCGGCAAATGCCGCCGATAATATTTTCGGTGAAGGTGTTTTGCCCAGCAATGTTGTATGTACTCCTTCGGATAGAGCATACAAAAAATCAAAAGCACACCCATAAGCATGAGCCAATGGCAAAAATGACAAAACCCGTTGCTCCCTGAACAATAAATCCAAAGTTTTTGCATAAGTTACATTTCCGGCCAGATTATTGGCCATCAACATCACACCTTTACTAAAGCCTGTGGTGCCGGATGTATAATTAATCAAAACAACATCAGAATTATCGACATCTGCATACATAATATCATCAGTAGTAAACCCCTTCGAATATTTATGTTGCATCTCTTTATCTAAGCTCCCCAAAATCGCAGCAACATCCAACTGAGTGCGTTGATGGATACATGCAAAATTTTTTAATGAAAATATAGCCCTAAGTGCCGGCATTTGCTCTTCATCCAGCTGCTCCATATTGGAATCTCCGATAAAAAGCAATTCAGACTCTGAATGGTTTACAATATGCTGGATGTTATCAGGATGAAAATCCTGCAATATGGGAACAACAATGGCTCCATAAGTCATCACAGCCATATAAACAATACACCAGTTGGTTGTATTTTTTCCAACTATAGATATTTTTGATCCTCTATTTACACCTACTTGCTCAAACAAAATATGCAGTCTGGCAATTTCTTCGGCCAGATCCTTATAATATAAGGTATCATTTGTTCCATAGTCAGTTAAGGCCGGTAAACTCCAGTTATGTTTAAAGCTATTTTCGTATAGCTTTATAAAATTTTCTTCTATCATAAAAACTGCTCAGACTTTAGTATTTTGTGCAAAAGTAGGTACAAGTATGATATTTGCAAATTATTTTAACTTCAAAGTTTAAGCATTTTATGTATTTTTGTGGTCTTGTAAGTTTACATAAACCGACATAAATAGATATATCGGTTTATACTCAACGTTTTACTGTCTTATATAAATGATTGATAATACTATATTCGAAAATAAACTTGCGGCTTACCTTACTCTTGGCTGCAAGTTGAATTTTGCCGAAACATCTGCTATTGGCAAACAACTGGCAGAAGTTGGTGTACGCAAAGCTCGTGAAGGAGAAATTGCGCATATATGCGTTATAAATACATGCTCGGTGACTGAATTTGCCGATAAGAAATGCAGGCAGGCTGTACGCAAAATGATCAAGGACAATCCCGGAGCATATGTTATCGTTACCGGATGTTATGCCCAATTAAAGCCCGAAGATATTGCCTCGATAGAAGGGGTTGACATCGTTTTAGGAGCAGAGCAGAAACTTGACATCATTGGCTACCTGGATGAGTTAAAGAAAAAGGAGAAAGGAGCAGTACATACATCCAAAACAAACAATATCAGAACATTTGTACCGTCTTGTTCAAGAGACGACAGAACCCGTTATTTTCTGAAAGTACAAGATGGATGTGATTACTTCTGCTCATTTTGCACTATACCTTTTGCCCGTGGACGCAGCAGAAACGGGACAATCGAGAGTTTAGTTAAACAAGCCGAAGAAGTAGCTGCAAACGGAGGAAAAGAGATCGTACTTACAGGTGTAAACATCGGAGATTTTGGAAGAACTACCGGAGAATCGTTTTTTGATCTGGTAAAAGCTCTTGATAATGTAGAGGGTATTGCCCGGTATCGTATATCTTCAATAGAGCCCAACTTATTAACTGACGAGATTATTGATTTTGTTGCCCATTCAAAACGATTTGCGCCGCACTTCCATATCCCGTTGCAATCAGGTTCGGACGCTGTACTGAAACTTATGCGACGTAAATATGACACAGCATTATTCAGACATAAAGTGGAGATTATCAAACAAAAACTGCCTCACGCATTCATTGGTGTAGACGTTATTGTAGGTACAAGAGGTGAAACAGACGAATACTTTGAAGACGGCCGTAAGTTTATTGAAAGCCTTGATATCTCTCAGTTACATGTATTTACTTATTCAGAAAGACCGAATACTCAAGCTCTGAAAATAGATTTTGCTGTAGATCCAAGAACAAAGCATGCAAGAAGTAAAGCCTTATTGGATATTTCCGATCATAAATTAAGAGACTTCTACCTGTCACAAAAGGGACTATTGCGAAAAACCCTTTTCGAACATAGCATACATAACAATAAGATGTACGGGTTTACTGAAAACTATGTCAAAGTAGAAAGAGATTTCGATGAAAGCCTTGTAAATATTGTCCGTGATGTAAAACTCGGAGGTCTCAATATAGAAGGTACAGCACTTATCTCTCAATAAGAAACAGAATGAGCCAAATTCTATATTATATAGTATACGCCGTATTATACCTACATGCACTTCTACCTTTAAAAGTGCTGTATATTTTTGCCGACATATTATATATACCATTATATTATATCATTAGATATAGGGTGAAGGTGGTAAGAAACAATCTCAAGAATTCGTTTCCTGATAAGAATACAAAAGAACTCAGGCAAATAGAGAAAGAGTTCTACCATCATTTCTGCGATTACTTTGTAGAGACTATCAAACTGCTTCACATCACAGATTCGGAAATCAGAGAAAGAATCACTTTTGACAATATGGATATCGTCAAGGATTTAATGGAGGATAATAAGTCCTGCATCATGTTTCTTGGACATTACGCCAATTGGGAATGGGTTCCTTCTATTACACTGGAATTTACCGATGGAACTCTCTTGGGGCAAATTTACCGACCACTGAAAAACAAGGCTTTTGACAATATCTTTCTGAAATTAAGAAGCCGCTTCGGAAGTGTGAGTATACCGAAAAACAATACCCTCAGAAGCATGATTGAATTCAAGAAAGAAAACAAGAAAGTTTTAATCGGTTTTATGTCCGACCAAACTCCATCTGTTTCAAACATTCATTACTGGACAAATTTTCTCAATCAGGAAACACCAGTATACACCGGAGTGGAACGTATTGCCAAAAAGACCGGATTCTCGGTTACTTATCTCGATATCATAAAAACAGGACGCGGCAAATACAAATGCTATGTAAACTTGATAACCGCAGATCCTAAAAACGAACCGGAATTTACCATAACCGAGAAATATATAAGAGAGATGGAAAGAACGATCCTCAGACACCCTGCATATTGGTTATGGACACACAAACGTTGGAAACACAAAAGATCTGATGTTGAACACTCATGAAAAAAGTAGCTGTAGTTATACTTAACTGGAACGGACGCAAACTTCTTGAAGAGTTCCTTCCGTCTGTTGTCAATTTTACAAATACCGAGATTGCCGACATAATTATTGCCGATAATAATTCTACTGACGATTCCATAGAGTTTCTTTCTTCTTATTATCCCACCTTAGAAGTTATAGCCCTTCCTCAGAACTACGGATATGCAGATGGATACAATAAGACTCTAAAACTTCTCAATCACGAATATTATGTATTACTCAATTCTGATGTAGAAGTAACCGCTAATTGGCTCGACCCGCTATACCAATACATCGAACAACATACCGATGTTGCTGCTATACAACCCAAAGTTCTGGCTCAGCACAATAAATCGTGCTTTGAATACGCAGGTGCAGCCGGAGGTTTTATCGATAAACTAGGCTATCCTTTTTGCCGGGGTCGTATTTTTAATCAGGTAGAAAAAGACACCGATCAATATAATACACCTCTCGAAATCTTCTGGGCTACAGGAGCATGCTTATTCATCAGGTCATCGGATTACTGGAATGCCGGAGGATTGGATGCTTCATTTTTTGCACATATGGAAGAGATCGATCTTTGCTGGCGGCTCAATGCCAGAGGACGAAAACTGGTATGTCTGCCGGAATCAACAGTATATCATGTTGGAGGTGCTACATTACAGGAAGAAAGTCCAAGAAAAACATTCCTCAATTTCAGAAATAATCTATTGATGTTATATAAGAATCTATCGGAGAACAAATTCAAGAGGATATACACACAACGGAAAGCTCTCGATTATTTAGCAGCCTTACAATTTCTTATTTCAGGCAAAAGGCCAAATGCTTCTGCAATATTAAAAGCTCATAGAGAATTCAGAGTAATACAAAAGGAGTATGTGAAAGAACGAGATAACAATTTACAACGAACTACAAATTCTCCCATTAAAACTATTTATCAGGGAAGTATCCTTTACGATTTCTATTTAAAAAAGAGAAAAATATTTTCCGATCTTAAATGGCTCGAGTAGAACAAGCATTCATCAATCCCGACCTCCAATCTTTCCAATATAAACAGATAGAATATCTATCTGAATTATTCAAAAAGAAGAACCTAATAATAAACCATCTAAATAGAATATCATTTTTCACTAAAAAACGATTCTATCTTCAACACTAAAAACATTCAATAAGGATTTAAAAACCAACAATATAAAAACACCACCAATCTACTACATTATACTACAACTAAACAAGCTGATAGAATATTAAATAAATGACAGAACCTTTTCAAAAACGTCCGATGGTGAGTTCTCTGACAAGTTTATCCAATTTATACTATTATCCCGTTTAAACCATGTCATTTGTTTTCTGGAATAAATACGGGAGTTTTGTTTAATTTTCTCAATGGCAAATTCTAAATTCCATTCCCCATCCAAATATTTAAATAATTCTTTATATCCGACTGTATTCAATGAATTCAGGTTTCTGTATAGATAAAATTTTCGAGCTTCATCCAACAACCCGTCTTTCATCATTTGATCTACCCTGAGATTAATCCTTTCATAGAGTTCTTCTCTATTTCTCATTAACCCAATCTTTATTATTTCAAATGGACGTTTTTTAGGGGTGTTTGTTCTGAACGAAGAGTAAGGTTTACCTGTCATAAGGCATACTTCGAGTGCGTGGATAACCCTTTTATGATTTTTAAGGTCTACCTGATCATAAAAGATCGGATCAAGTAGTTTCAGTTGCGCTTTTATAGGCTCTAAGCCTTCCTTCTCAAAGAGTTCATATACCTCTTTACGAAGAGATTCGTCAATGGTAGGAACATCGTCAATTCCTTTACAGAGGGCATCAATATACATCATCGAGCCACCTGTAGCTATAACCTGTGGATGTGTTTTGTGCAATTCACCAATCAGAGATAAAGCTTCCGACTCAAATTCACTGGCACTATAATAATCTTCAACACCCAAAGTCCCCACCATATAATGAGGAACTCTGGCTAATAAATCGGAAGTGGGCGCCGCCGTTCCGATTGTCAACCCCTTATACAATTGACGTGAGTCTGCCGAAATAATGGGACATCCCCAATGTTCTGCTAAACTCACGCTTAATTCGGTTTTACCAACTCCGGTAGGTCCGAGTAGAACAACAAGTTTATTCATCAAAACTTCTCGTCGTCCGGTAAAGGCAATGCATCATCTAATCCATCAAACCCCTCAGCATCAAGCTCATCCAGATCATACCCTTCGTCACCATAAAAATTTTCGCCGGTATCAATGCTGGTTGATTTCAATTCGAAATCATTAAAATCGATGAATTGAGCAGGAGGATTTCCCTGAGATTTTGAGCAAACGGCCTCATTCAGATCTTGTCCGGTTATAATCTCACGAAGTTCGATAAAGAAGGCACGTTCCGTCATGTAATCAAACACATACATCAGACGCTGTTTCTCATCCTCTAGAAAATCATTCAAAACAGATTCCGACATAATATATGAATCTTCTTCCGAACTGGTATCCATTTCGGTTAAAGTTATTTCCTGTTCCTTTTCCCAATTATCATCACAAAGGAAAAACGAAGTCATTTCTCCATCCTGAAATCCAGTTGAAGCTAAAATAGCCTTATGGAGATCGAAGAATGTTGCATCAGCATCAATCTGAATCTCTCTCTTGAAGTCCTCAACTTCGTCTGACAACATTAAAAATCTGAATACCATATATTTTCAATCAATTATATTAAATAATAAAAGTATTTTGGGCAATACTCTTAAGAGATAACTACTTATCAATGTTTCTGTTATTTAGTTAACAAAAAAGATCAGAGACCTTATTTTGGTTAGCCAAAGTTATAAAATTTCCTTCAAATAAAATCTTACTAAACTTATTTAGTGAGATAAAGTATTTAATGATCTCGCATCCGAATCATTATAAGTTCCGGACTTCTAACAATCCTAAGCAATAAAAGGGTCTGAGACCTTATATTACTGTTATCTTTTTAGTATGTTTATTATAAACAGGCAATACATTCACTGTATCTATTGTAACACAGAAACGGGCTACATCAACTAAACCATGATCTTCGAGCCTTTTCATATGTTCACCGTTCGCAATGTATTTCATAACATCCGGTTTTGCATCCCTCCACATAGAAAGGGCAACACCCGCCGCATCGAAACGGGCATTATAACCTCCTTTCTCAACCAAAGCTTCTACTAATGCGCCGCCAAATAAAGAATCTTCGAGATTAAATTTATCTTTCCAGCCTGCACATAATACCAAAACATCTTTTTTCTGCTCGATACAATATGCAGCAACCTTCGACAAATTCGAGAAAGAACCGATAATAAGGCACGAACAATCTTCGGCCATATCAATGGCATGAGTTCCGTTTGTTGTAGAAATAACTACGTCTCTGCCTTCAACCTTTTCTCTTGTGTATTCAGACGGAGTATTACCAAAATCACCAAATTCAAACTTCACAACGTTGCGCTCTCCTCCAACCAGATAGCCTTTATCTTTATATGCCTTGGCTTCTTCCACAGTCGCAACCGGCATAATACTGCTTGCCCCATTATTAAGAGCCATACACATACTGGTTGTTGCTCTGAAAATATCCACCACTACAACGATAGTATCTCCGCTATCCTTATAATACGGATACAATACAGGAGAAAAACAAACATCTATTTTCATATATTTCTTTATTTCAATACTACAAAATTAATAAATTAAGCCAATTAGATCAATAAACAATTATCAACCGGAAGCAATTCATTTTTCATCATTGATTTTCAAAAAGGTAACAAAAGTTACTTAATATTCACTTCGGGGTATTAGCTACCTTTCTATATAGTGTCACTTTTTATTATGCATATAATTCAAAATTTAACAAGAAAAGGTAACAAAGGTTACATGCTTTATGTTCGTTTCCATCAGTAATCTTATTTTATTAGCACATTTTCTCATTAGCATATTACAACATTATTTTACTTATTAGAGCAAACACCTTGAAATATATTCATTGTTTGGGCATACTGTAGAGACGAAAAATCTTTCGCCCGCAGATTTATTTCATTTCGGGCAAATAATTATTTGCCCCTACGAGTACTAGAAACACAATATGTGAATTTGATACGTTTGCCTTATTTACTTATAGATAAAACTTCTGCATTTCTTTCTGTTTCACTATCTTTGTAGTCCGATTATCAATAACAGGCTGAAATACAGCGACGATCAACTAAGGTCTTAGACCTATAAAACATTTTATTATTCAGAATGATACAAATAGACGATGCTATAGTAGCGTTAGACATTATAGAAGAAAATTTCTTGTGTGACCTTTCCGCCTGCATGGGAGAATGTTGCGTAGAAGGAGAATCAGGAGCTCCCCTCGAAAAAGAAGAAGTGGCAGTTCTCGAAGAAATATTACCTCTTGTCTGGGACGACCTGTCTCCCGAAGCTCAGAAGGTAATACAAAAAACAGGGGTTGCATACAAAGATACAGATGGAGAAATGGTTACCTCAATTGTTAATGGTAAAGACTGCGTTTTTACTTACTACGACGAAAAAGGCATATGTAAATGTGCCATAGAAAAAGCGCATAAAGAAGGTAAGACAGATTTTTACAAGCCGATTTCGTGTCATCTATATCCTATCCGCCTCCAAAAATACCGGGACTTTACAGCGGTCAATTATCACAGATGGAGTGTATGCAAAGCTGCTGTTGCTCTAGGTAATAAAGAGGGTTTGAAAATATACCAATTCTTAAAAACCCCACTAATCAGAAAATTCGGTGAAGCATGGTATAATGAACTCTGCATTGCCGTAGACGAGTATAAAAAGATGAAAGAAGACGGTAAAATATAAAAGAAAAGGATGAAGAAAATACTTCATCCATTTTTATTTAGGATTATATTTTAGTGAATAACAGCTTTTTTATCTACCTCTACATTACTATTTAATACAGGTATAAGTGCTGCTATCCTGTACCCTTCGGCCACTGTGGTTAGATTGGTATAAACATCCACAAACAATGTATATTTTGTATCGCTATATTTAATGAATCTAGTCTCAACTTTACTGACCCCATAGGAAGTGAAACCACTTGCCAGCAATATCGAATATTTGGTAAAATCGGGATAATTGATTTCTACAGTTGCATCTGTACGTTCTATCAGAGCATCTAATTCTGCTTTAGACCTGATAATCTTTATCACTTCATCAGTTTTAGGGGATTTCCAGACTGCTCCTCCATTCAGGATAAACTCTGCTGTAACAATTTCTGTTTGAGAATCTTTATCGTCATCCGAACAAGAAGAGATAGTAAGCATAGGAAGAATTAATAGCAAATAAATGATTGTTGTTTTTTTCATAATTCGTTAGTGCTTGATTTTTTAAAATAATAACTAAATTACTACCTGTTATTATTGCATCTTCAAAAAAAAAACAGATAGCCCCAAGATCACAAATATATATTTTTTTTAACACCAACACAAGCATTTACATACTCTTCATAAAAAGATAAATGCTGTGACACTCGCAAAGTAGACAATAAACAAGATATATAAGGACGGGTAAAATCTACAGACTTGACAATCTTTTCATCCACAGCCAGAACATCCAGATCAATAATTACAATGCCTTTTGATTTATCCATTGGAGTCCTCCCCAATTGCTTCTCTATTTCTTTAAGACTATGCTTGATATCTTTCAATTCGAAATCCGAATACACCACAGCCAATTGATTATAAAATAACCCCTTAAACCCTTCACCCACAGGTTCTGTTTCCAACATATCGGAGTAATCGATACTCTGAAAACATAATTCGAGCAATTGCCTGCACCTAACCATATTTTCAGTCCGATTTTCATTAGAACCTAAACTAACCAGATAAGTTTTCATAACCGACTACAAATATACACTCATTTTTGACGAAAAGACACAGTATTGGATATTTTGAATTATATTTGTTTATATAATCAAATGGTTCGTTTATGAAAAGAATTGCCTTCACTCTAGCTATACTTTTACTTGGAATTATTCAGCTTACGGCACAAAATAAAACACCTATCATATACAAAATCAATATCAAGCAGGAAATAGGTTCTACAACCTGGCATCACCTGCAAAACGGATTATATCTGGCAGAAAAAGAAAAGGCCGATTATATTGTTCTTGATATGAACACATACGGAGGATATGTTACGGAAGCCGATTCGATGCGGACAGCTATCCTCAACAGTAAAATTCCGGTATATGTATTTATCAACAACAATGCGGCATCCGCGGGGGCATTAATATCCATTGCTTGCGATAAAATATTCATGCGCAGAAGTGCGAATATCGGCGCAGCTACAGTCGTGGATGGAACAGGTGAAAAAGCACCTGATAAATACCAATCCTACATGAGAGCCTTAATACGCTCTACTGCCGAAAGCCATGGCAAAGATACTGTTACAGAAAACGGAGTGACTATAACCAAATGGAAAAGAGATCCGGCAATAGCCGAAGCTATGGTTGACGAAAGAGTAAAAGTGGCAATTCTGCCAGACACAACCAAAGTATTAACTATGACCGCCGAAGAAGCTCTATCCGTAGGCTACTGTGATGGCATCGCCGAAAATATATCAGAAATAGCTGTAAAATACTTAGGCATCCAAGATTACGAACTAAAAGCATACAATCCATCTGTTTTTGATTACATCAAAGATTTCCTTACCAATGGTATTGTACAGAGCATCCTTATCATGATCATAATAGGAGGCATATATATTGAGTTGAAAACACCCGGAGTGGGCTTGCCCATTGCCGTTGCAATAACTGCCGCCCTACTCTATTTCACACCTTTATACATGGATGGCTATGCCCAAAACTGGGAGATTATACTATTCGTAGTCGGGTTGATCCTTATAGCTTTCGAAATATTTGTTATTCCGGGATTTGGTGTTGCCGGAATCAGTGGTATTATACTCACTGCTGCAGGACTATTTTTGGCCCTTATTGGTAATGTTGATCTTGATTTTGAAGGAGTTTCGTCCGATCAGGCATTAAAATCATTGATTACGGTTATTGTCGGAATATTCATGTCCTTTATTATGATTATTTCTCTGATCAGCAGAATTGGGAAAGAAGGCAGTATGTTCAGAAACATTGCACTGACAAGTGATCAGGAAGGTTTTATTTCTGTACCAGAGGAGCAGAAACAATTTATCGGACAAATAGCTATTGCCGCAACAGTGTTAAGACCTTCTGGAAAAGTGATTCTTAACGGCAATTATTATGATGCTGTAGCTAACAGAGGTTTTATAGAACAGGGCAAAACGGTAAAGGTGATAAAATACGAGAATTCCCAATTATACGTTGTAGAAATTAAAGAACAAGCATAAAAAAATGAAATTTATAGGAATTATCCCGGCACGATACAGTTCGAGCCGCTTCCCTGGTAAACCCCTTGCGGATATGGCCGGAAAACCAATGATACAAAGAGTATACGAACAAGTTAAACTTGCATTGGATGAAGTTTGGGTTGCTACCGATGACACTCGTATACTTGAAGCCGTAGAAGCATTCGGTGGAAATGCTGTCATGACCTCAGCCAGTCACAAAAGCGGTACAGATAGGTGCAAAGAAGCATATCAGAAAATAAACAAAGACTTTGATGTCATTATCAATATTCAGGGAGATGAGCCATTTATCCAACCCGAACAGATAAATGCTATTAAAGACTGTTTTGACACCCCGAATATTGAATTGGCAACATTAGTAAAGCCTTTCAAAAAAGAAGATGGCTTTGAAGCATTATTTAATAACAATTCGCCCAAGGTCGTAATCAACAACAATAACGAAGCTATTTATTTCAGCCGTTCCATAATTCCCTACATCAGGGATGTACACCATACCGAATGGCTCGACAAACATACATTCTACAAACACATAGGAATGTACGCATACCGTGTAGATATTCTGAATAAAATAACAGAATTACCACAGTCTTCGTTGGAACTCGCCGAGTCGCTCGAACAATTGAGATGGATCGAAAATGGATACAAGATTAAGGTTGGATACACCAATGTTGAGACAATAGGAATAGATACTCCCGATGATATGGAAAAGGCTTTAAAACTGCTTAACATTTAAGTATAAATCAAGAATAAATATACACAAAACGCAGCATGATAATCAATTAATCACACTGCGTTTTTCTTTTTTTATGACATTAAACACTTGTTTAATTCATTTTTCTTGACTATGTTTGCGTTAAACAACCGTTTAGAACAAATGTTTAACACAGAAGATTCACACATCGTTAAGAAACGAATACTCAGGGAAGCTCAGTATTTATTTATAAAAAATGGCTATAAAGGCACGAGTGTCAGAGATATAGCAAAAGCTTCGGAGACTAATGTCGCTATGGTAAACTATTACTTCCAATCGAAGTATAATCTTTTCGAGATTATTTTTGAAGATGCTCTGGATATTCTTGCAAAACGAATATTCGACACCATCCATTCGGATATGCCTTTTTTCGAACTTATCGAAACATGGATACACACCTACTACGAATTGTTATTCGAATACCCTCAGATAGCAGCTTTCATTCTGAATGAAGTCAGCCTTAACCCCGAAGGGCTGACCCAACGGATAAAAAACAAGAATCCCTACAGTTCATTCAGTAAAATAGAAGGACGAATACAGGAAGAAGTCAGAAAAGGAACAATCAGGGAAACTCCTGCTGCCGACTTTCTATTGAATATACTGTCGTTATGTATGTTCCCTTTTATATTTGGGAACATGGCTACAACTCTACTTGAGATACCTCGGAATATGTATGACAATCTCATTGAAAATCACGAAAAATATGTTATCGAATTCGTGATTAATTCTCTGAGACCCAATTCAAGCAATGCTGACAACACTTTCTAATCCTTAAGAATTATGAAACATCAATATAAAATGGGTGTTGACGTAGGATCAACCACTATCAAGATAGTCATTATAGACTCTCTGTTTCAGATTATTTATAAAGCTTACAGAAGACATCAGGCTAATATACAGCAATCTTTCGAAGAAGAACTTCTGAAGGTTGTGTCTCTCTATCCTGAAACGGAATTCTGTATAAACATTACAGGTTCGGCAGGAATGGGTATCGGCGAACGTATAGGAATCGAATTTGTTCAGGAAGTAGTTGCCGCAGTTGAAGTAGTAAATAAAGTGTATCCGGAAACACATACGCTTATAGACTTAGGAGGAGAAGATGCTAAAATGGTATTTTTCAAACAGGGCAAGCATCCTGACATCCGGATGAATGGGAGTTGTGCAGGCGGTACAGGCGCATTTATAGACCAAATGGCAAATCTGATGAATATTTCGACCGAAGAATTAGGAAAAAAGGCTCTTCTTTGTGAAAAGACCTACCCTATCGCTTCACGTTGCGGAGTATTTGCAAAAACAGATGTACAAAATCTGATAAGTCGAAATATTCCTGTTTCCGATATATCCGGTTCAATACTTCATGCTGTAGCATTGCAAAGTGTAACCACTTTGGCCAGAGGCTGCGACATTACACCTAAGATACTGTGTATCGGAGGGCCTCTAACGTTTCTTCCAGCCCTTAGAAATGCTTTTCGTTCGGTATTGAAAATCTCGGAAGAAGATCTCACTGTTCCCGAAAATGGGGAATACTTTCCTGCATGGGGTGCAGCCCTCTTCGAGAGCAAGCAAACTATATATCACGACTTAAATACTCTTCTGGCTAAATCAGAGAACAATATAAGTACACAAAAAGATTCCTTACCTGCTCTGTTTAAAGATGAAAACGAGTATCGGACATGGAAGCTGAACAGAAAAATAAAACCTCTGAAATTCAGAAAACTCAAGAATAATGACAAGATCGAATGTTTTCTTGGTATAGATTCGGGATCTACAACTACAAAGATTGTAATAATGGATGCCGAAGCCAATATATTATATACTTTCTATGGAGGTAATGAAGGTAATCCTTTGAAGAAAGTTGTAGAGGGACTAGCTAAATTCAGAAAACAAGCAGAGGATAATAACATCACGTACCGATTTATTTCTTCTGCAGCAACCGGTTACGGCGAAGACCTTATCAAATCGGCTTTAGGGCTTGATTATGGCATAGTGGAAACAATGGCTCACCTGTCTGGCGCACAATATGTCGATCCGCAAGTGTCTTTTATCCTCGATATTGGTGGACAGGATATCAAATCGATATTTACAGAAAACGGTGTCATATCAAATATCGAATTGAATGAGGCTTGTTCTGCTGGATGCGGTTCATTTTTACAGAATTTCGCATCTACAATGAATATGTCTTTGACAGAGTTTTCCGAATCGGCATGTATTGCTCAGTATCCATCCGACTTAGGATCGCGATGCACAGTATTCATGAATTCGAAAGTAAAACAGTCTTTGCGTGAAAATGCAGGAATGGATGATATTGCTGCCGGTCTGGCATATTCTGTTGTGAAAAACTGTTTGTATAAAGTTTTGAAGATTTCAAACCTGAAACAACTCGGTAACCACATTGTTGTTCAGGGAGGTACATTCCGCAACGATGCAGTATACCGTGCATTGGAATTACTATCAGGCAAATCGGTCGGTTCTACAGATCATCCTGAACTAATGGGTGCTTTAGGTGCAGCTTTGTATGCTCAAAGTTTATGGAAAAAAGAACAAAGCAAGACCTATTTCAATAATCTTTCGTTATTACCGAATCCGGACTTGATCAATAGTAAGGAATTACAGTGTAAAGGATGTACAAACAACTGCTCGGTATTGAGATTCAAATTCGAAAACGGCAATATATGTTATGCCGGAAATAAATGCGAAAAGATATTCTATAATAAAAATACAGCTCAAAAAGGAGGATTTAACGGATTTGATATCAAAAATGATACACTTTTCGATCAAAAGGTAAATCCCGATAATATACGTCAGGGAAAAACGATAGGTATTCCCCGTGTATTGAATATGTTCGACAATTATCCTTTCTGGCATACTCTATTATCCGAATCGGGTTTTAATGTGAGACTTTCTCCCGAGTCTACATTCCCGTTATACCAAAAAGGTGTAGGAGGTGTTATGTCCGATAACATCTGTTTCCCGGCAAAACTGGTACACGGACATATACTGTCTTTGATAGAACAGAAAGTGGATCGTATATTTTATCCTATCATACCAAAGGAAGAAAAAGAATTTGGTAGTTCGTCCAATTCATTTAATTGTCCGGTAGTGAGCGGTTATCCGGAAGTAATAAGAAGTTCGGTTGAACCCGAAGAAAAATACGGAATACCATTCGATAAGCCTGTTATCACTTTTAGCAATGACAATGCTTTGAAAAAAGGCTGCTACGAATACCTAACTTTGCTGGGTATAAGCAAAAGCACATTCGAACATGCCTTTGCGAAAGCTATGCAGGTAAAAACAGATACAAAAATACAATTGAGGGAACAGCAAAAAGCGTTACTTCAAGATGCAATAGATAATAATCTCACCGCCTTCGTTGTTGCGGGGCGTCCGTACCATGCGGATCCTTTGATCCACCAGAAAGTAGGACAAATATTATCCGATCTGGGAGCTCTTGTTTTTACTGACGATGTGTTTCGCAAAGAAGAAAGTCATGGATTCGGTAAATTAAATATCGTTTCTCAATGGGCATTTCCAAATCGTGTAGTACAAGCAGCAATGGAAGTCGCTAAGCTTCCCCACAATATTCAATTGATACAGCTAAACTCATTTGGTTGTGGTCCCGATTCATTTCTTATGGACGAGGTACAGGATATATTGAAACAGGCAGGTAAAAATCTCACAATACTCCGTATTGACGAAATAGCCAGTCCCGGATCTATCAGGCTGAGATTACGTTCATTGGTCGAATCACTCAAAACCATCAATACAAAAGAAAGAAAGACCCACACCGAAGATTACAAAGGATATCGCATACCTTATACGGCTAACGATCGTAAAAAGACAATACTGATACCTTGGTTTACTGATTTCTTATCACCGTTCGCACCGGCTTTGGGCGAATTAGTTGGTTATAAAATAGAGAATCTCCCAAAATCAAATAAAATGTCTGCCGATCTGGGGTTGATGTATGGGAACAATGAAGTTTGTTATCCCTCGACTCTTATACTTGGCGACATCATAAATACTCTGCAATCGGGCGCATATGATGTACAAGATATTGTATTGGCTATAACTCAAACGGGAGGACAATGCCGTGCGACTAATTATTTGGCTCAGATAAAGAGCGGACTTATCAATGCCGGCTTTCGAGACATTCCTGTAATAGCTCTATCATCTGGCGATTCATATCAGAACGAAGAAAGCCAATTTAATATTGATTGGAAGAAGTTGGCTAAGATAGCCGTTGATACGGTTCTCTATTCGGATGCTTTGCAACAGATGCATAGTGCTATATCCGTAAGAGAAAAGAAAAAAGGAGATTCACAATCGGTCTTCGATTTCTATATAGAAAGAGGTATAGATGCCGTACGAGCGAATTCACCTAAAACTTTACGCCGACTCTTGAAAGAAGCTGTCGCCGATTTCAATAATGTATTGATACACGATAAACAATATACTAAAGTAGGTTTAATAGGTGAGATATTCCTCAAATACAATAATTATGCTCAAGCCAATATTACAGAATGGCTGAGGTCGAAAGAAGTCGAGGTTTCATGCCCACCCTTACTAGACTTCCTGCTACAATTCTTTGTGAATAGCAAGGAAGACGTAAAGAACGGTTTGAAAGAAGAAACAATCTTCGAAAAAGCATTGAAACCTGTGATCTGGCAGCTTATCAATATGAAAATCAAGAAATATGAAAAGATCATGAGCAATTTCCGATTCTACGAACCATCTGAATCGATCTTTGCGAAAGCCGAAGCTGCATCTGAGGTTTTAAGTCTGTCAAATCAGTTTGGCGAAGGTTGGCTTATTGCCGGAGAAGTTGCACACTATGCCCGTAAGGGGGTCAATAAAGTTGTATGTATTCAACCATTCGGATGTATAGCCAACCATATTGTTGCGAAAGGTGTCGAAAAACGAATGAAGACGTTGTACCCCGATATGAATATCCTCTATCTAGATATAGACGGTGGCATCGCCGAAGTAAATCTGCAAAACCGTCTGCACTTTATGATATCGTAAGCCATTAAATGGCTAACAAACCTATTAACGTTACAGAAATAATCATAAAAGGGTCTAAGACCTCATCTGTTTTAACAAATTGTTAAATAAGCAATAAGGTTATCCATTAATGGATAACCTTATTTAATATCTGCAAATGAGATCTTATATCTTACCTTAAAGAAGCACCAAGCTCCTGCTCCAGCGACTTCTGTATTTTCTGCATGATGGCATCTATTTGCTTATCTGTTAATGTCTTTTCATCATCCTGCAATACAAAGTTCACAGCATAAGACTTTTTACCCTCCGGCAGGTTCTTTCCTTCGTAGACATCAAACAGACCGACCTCTTTTAATAGTTTCTTTTCAGATTTCCTAGCAATACGTTCAATCTGATCAAACAGAACAGCTTTATCCAATAGCAAAGCTAAGTCTCGTTTTACAACAGGATATTTAGATATTTCGGCAAATGTAACTTTATGCTTTTTGATCTCTTTCATCATAGCATCCCAGTTAAGTTCTGCAAAGAAAACCTCGGTATTCACATCTGTTTGTTTCAGCAGTTTTTTAGCCACAATACCCAATGTTCCTAAAACTCGGTTACGGGTTTTAATAATCAACGCAGAACTGTATATATCATTCGAAACTGGTTCGTATTCGTATTTGTCGGCAGGTATTCCCAGACGAAGCAAAACATTCTCTATATAAGCCTTAAGCTGATACACCGAAGATTTTTCGGTAGGTGCAACCCAGCTATTATTAACAGAATCTCCGCAAAGCCATATTCCCAAATGAAATTCTTCGGAATATTCGTTTAGAGGTTTTTCTGCATCTTTTTTCTCGGTATCAAAATAATAACAGTTTCCGAATTCGTAGAATTTCAGATCATTGTTTTTGCGGTTACGGTTATAAGCTATACTTTCCAAACCTCCGAACAGCAATGATTGACGCATCACATTCAGATCGGCACTCAAAGGGTTTAATAGATGTACGCAAGCCGAATCGGGATAAGTATTAAGACCTGTATAATATGCTTCTTTAGTAAGAGAGTTGTTGAGTATCTCCATAAAACCTGCTCCTGTCAATTGTTCAGAAATCAGATTTTGCAAATCATAACTACGGTCAGTCGGTGTTTGATACGATAGGTTAGACTTCAACGACTCTCCTATCTCAATATTATTGTAACCATATATACGAAGAATATCTTCGATAACATCTACTTCGCGAGTCACATCTACTCTGTATGTAGGAATACTTAGAGTTAAACCATCTGTACTTTCGCTCTTTATTTCAATTTCGAGACTTGCTAATATTGATTTAACGGTTTCTTTTGATAGCTCTTTACCTATCAATGAATTTACTTTTGCATAAGTCAATTCTACAACAGGATTTTCTATCACTGTCGGATAAACATCCTGAATATCTCCTATGATAGTACCTCCAGCAACTTCCTGAATGAGTAATGCAGCGTGCTTCAGCACATATAATGTATCGTTAGGGTCACATCCTCGCTCAAAGCGGAACGATGAGTCGGTATTCAGACCATGACGACGAGCTGTCTTACGTACCCATGTAGGATCGAAATATGCACATTCGAGAAAAACATCAGCAGTAGAATCTGTTACTCCTGATTTTAATCCGCCGAAAACTCCGCCGATACACATACCTTCTTTGTCATTGCATATCATCAGGTCTCTTTCACTCAAAGTTCGCTCAACTTCATCCAATGTGGTAAATTTTGTTCCTTCTGTAAGAGTTTTCACATATACAGTTCCCCCTGTAATGTATTTGCTGTCGAAAGCATGAAGCGGATGCCCCAGTTCGTGCAATACATAATTAGTCACATCCACAATATTATTTATAGGACGCAATCCTATGATAGACAAACGCTCTTTCAGCCAATCGGGACTCTCAGTAACTTTTACACCTGTTATACTTACTCCTGCGTAACGAGGGCAAGCTTCTGTATTCTCAACTTTTAAAGTGATGCCTTTCTTCGAATTATCAGTTTTGAATCCATCAACAGAAGGACGTTTCAATTCGGCTCCTTTTCCGTTCTGTTTCAGATAAGCTGCCAAGTCGCGTGCCACACCGAAATGAGATGCTGCATCAACCCTGTTTGGAGTGATGTCAACTTCGAGAACGTAATCGCTTTTTATATTATAATAATCTTTGGCTAGTGTACCTACAACTGCATCAGCAGGTAGTACAATAATACCATCATGACTAGTTCCTAATCCGATTTCATCCTCAGCACAGATCATACCGAACGACTCCTCTCCCCTGATTTTAGACTTCTTAATCGTAAATGACTCTTCTCCTGAATATAAAACCGTACCAACCAAAGCAACAACAACCTTTTGCCCGGCAGCTACATTAGCTGCACCACAAACAATCTGAAGTGGAGCTTCTTGTCCTACATTTACGGTTGTTATATGTAAATGATCCGAATTGGGGTGATCAACACATGTCAACACCTCTCCGATCACCAAACCTTCAAGTCCGCCCTTTACTGTTTGAACTTCGTCTATACCTCCCGTTTCCAGACCAATAGAAGTTAAAGCATCCGAAACCTCTTCGGGTGTTAAGTCGAAATCAACAAAATCTTTTAACCAGTTGTATGAAATATTCATATTCCAAAATTCTTTCTAAGCCGTTTAAATCCGGCTGTTTATATATTATTTTTCTTTATTCATTTTAAGCCTGTCAAAATTACAAAATTTATCACGTAATAAAAAACCCAAAAGCCTTATTGTTATAGGTAGAATGTGATGCTCTGTTTACAATCAATATCATTAAACGATTAGAGAAACCAACAGAAAACCGCAAAAACTATAAATAATAAAAAGCAATTAATAGTATCTTTATCACCCAACTAAAAACGTATATATGTCTGATCAAGAAAAATATGACCGAATCTTCGAAGCGAATAACAAATGGATCGAAAAAAATAAAGTCGATAACCCCGGTTTATTCAAACTATTAGCAGCCGATCAACACCCCGATTTTCTCTATATCGGATGTTCTGACAGCAGGGTACACCCCAATCAGGTTATGGGCCTTAAACCCGGGGAGGTATTTATTCACCGTAATATTGCAAACATGGTAATATCGACCGACTTGAATGTGCTTTCCGTTATTAATTACGGAGTAGAATATCTTAAAGTAAAATACATTATCGTTTGTGGACATTATGGATGCGGAGGCATACAAGCTGCTATGAAAAAATCAGACTACGGAATACTTAACCCATGGCTGCGAAGTATACGGGATGTTTATCACCTACATAAAAAAGAGCTGGATGTTATTGATGATACAGAAGCCAGACACCGACGCCTAGTAGAGCTTAATACATATGAGCAATGCCGCAATATCATAAAAATGGGAGAAGTACAAAAATCCTATTACGAAAAAGGCTATCCGAAAGTTGCAGGATGGGTATTCGACATCAAAGATGCACGTCTTCATGATTTATATTTCGATTTGGATAGAGAACTGGATAAGATTAAAGAGATTTATGATATCACGGGCAACGCTGAATAATCCTATTTTCGTCTTACTTTGATTGTTAAAAACACACTATTAGAAAAAATCTATATCTGTGTCAAAACCTTTTCAGCAAAGAATTTGTTCTTTAACATGTAAAGTATAGTTATGCTCTTAGGTTTGAAATCAGAAAAAAGTAGTGTATATTTGTGCCGCTAAAATAATAAGCATAGCAGATCCTTAGAGTAGGACTGTTTTTTCCGAGAATCGGAGAAGTTATAATCTATGGAGAGATTCTGTGGATATAGCTTTAGTAGTAACCTAAATATTATTTTATGAAGTATTTGAAGTGCTTCTTGCTCGTTGGGATAGTGTTGATCACTTCGTCCTACACAACAAGAACTTCGAAGGTTTCAGAAGGTATATATCCAGGAAACCTAATGCCCGAGTTAAAAATAAGTGATAACGAGGGCAATAAACTTGATCTTAAGTATTTAAGGGGAGTAAAAGTATTGGTAAGCTTTTGGGCGGCATATGATGCCGACTCACACATGAAAAATGTTCTTTTATGGAACTCGTTAAAAAAAGACAAGAGTCCACTGGTTATGATTTCCGTGGCTTTTGATAAAAACAAGGCGATCTTCGAAAAGACATTAAGTATGGATGGAATCGATAAGACATACCAGTTTCAGGAAACAAAAGGTAGCGGTTCGGAGCTTTATCAAAAGTATCAACTGGGAAGAGGTTTTAAAAATTACCTGATTGACGAAAAAGGAGTCATCATGGCAATGAATCTCACACCTGCTAAATTGAATGAAATTTTGAAAAAAGAAACCATGTAAGTATGAAAAAACCAGGCTCTTTCGAGAGTCTGGTTTTCTTTTTATAGATAAAATTCATTTGGATCAAAATCCAATAAACGACGCTCCACTAACTCGAATACAACAAAATCCGGACGAACTTTTAATATAAGATTCCTGTCAAACCGCTGAACACCGATAACGGCATGACCTACATTATTGCAAAAATAATCATACATATTTTGAAAGTAGGAATCCCTGAATACCACACATTTACTTTCTCTTTTTACATTTATCGTTTCCTCTAAGGGGACATCCCAGCCATCGTAGTTCATAGACCTTATCGTTTTTGTATAGTCATCCTTTTGTTTCTTAAATACGGAATAAGATTCTTTCATCAGAACATCTATCTGGCGAGATAAGTCCATAGTAAACACGGCTGTATCTTTTACTTGATAATCATTCAGGTCAATAGCTCCCACATCGTATTTCTTCCTTATTTCATCTAACAACCTTTGAGTACCCAAATATGCTCCCAGATGATTCCAATGAGTATCGGTTTTATAAAAATAAAGCTTCTGTCCATCTTTCTGTTCCAATATATAATCACTCATATCTATGACATTAACATGAAATCCCTTCAGTTTCCGTTTGACAACATCTTTTGTTTTCCCTACCGTTAGAGGCTTTATCGGTAGCATCTCGGGATACACAGACGCCTTATCCGGACCTATAGCCAAATAAAAATCAATACCAAGGGAATCACAGAAAATTTTCATTGCCAGCATTTTGCTGCATGTACTATCCATACGTTCTTCTATATCGGAAACGACTCCCAAGGATTGGTCATAATTATGATAAGACTTGTTACCGGGAAACAACCAGCCATCTTTACCTACAACCACCTCATTCGGAAAAGGGTTCTCTCCTAAGATATCCCATTTAAGGTATTTATAAAAGTTATACAAATGATTCCTCAATGCAAAGTTAGATTTGTAGAAAGCATCAACTTTCCGTATAAACAAAACCGGATATGTATACAGCGTGTACCACCCCGGAAATTTATCTTTCGCTCTATTTTCCGAGGCTGTAGAAGACTCATAAAATGGGAGGAATAATGTCGGTATTGAGATAATTATCACAAATAATATGACAAACAGATATTTCGGTTTCATAATTTTAGAATCTAAAATAAATAAATGGAGTAAATGTCGTTATTGTTTCAGCCGCTATGAGGAAAATCAATAACAACAGCAGACACACATAATATATATATTCAATATAAGTATGCTCCACCATATATGCGGATAATCTATTTCTGAAAGCAGGAAAAACCGGAGAGCAAAACAACAAAGCAAATGATAAAATTATAATATGGTGAACTGTAAGATAATCTGCCATATGAAACACAACTTGATCAGTAGATAATCCTCCGAAAAGATTTTGAATGAACAAGAGAGACATTTCCAAATTAGCCGATCGGAAGAACACCCACCCTATCATAACTACCAACAATGTATAAATATGCTGTATCGGTTTTGGAGTCTTTTCCAAAATCTTATCTCCCCCCATACGCTCCAATACAATAAAAAGCCCATGCCAAATACCCCATATAATGAAATTCCAACTGGCACCATGCCAAAGGCCCGTTACGATAAAAACAATCGAAAGATTAATGTAAGTTCTATATTTACCTTTTCGGTTTCCTCCGAGCGAAATATAAAGATAATCTCTGAACCAGGATGACAATGAAATATGCCAGCGTCTCCAGAACTCTTTTATCGAATTGGATATATACGGATAATTAAAGTTCTCCTGAAAACGAAAACCAAATATACGAGCAAGCCCGATTGCCATATCGGAATATCCCGAAAAGTCGAAATATATCTGTAAAGTATAAAAAGTTATCCCAAGCCAAGCACTTCCTACCGACACATACTTAGGATGTAAATCGAATATAAGGTCTGCTATATAAGCACAGTTATTGGCGATGATTACCTTTTTGGCAAGCCCTAATATAAACCGCTCTATACCCGATGCGAAGTTATCGAGATTAGTTCCTCTCGAACCGAGCTGCTCCCTGACATCTGTAAATCGGACAATGGGTCCAGCAACCAATTGAGGAAAGAAACTGACATACGTCGCAAAATCAATCAGATTATAACATGGCTTAATATTATTCCGATAGATGTCTATATTATAAGATAATGTCTGGAATGTATAGAAACTGATCCCTACCGGTAAAGCTATTCGAGGAATAGACATCCAACTATAGCTTATGCCTAACTCGGTTATTAGAGTTGTAAAAGAATCATAAGCAAAATTTGTATATTTAAAAACAGCCAAAGTACCCATACTCGTTAGTATCGATATACACATTCCAATCTTTCGATAATCTTTGGCTATAAGTATACCCGAAAAATAGTTTGTTATAACTACAAAGAGCATAACAAAGACCATTTTCGGTTCTCCCCATGCGTAAAACAACAAACTCAGAAAAAGAAGTGTTATATTTCTGTATTTCCGGGGAGTTGACAAATATGAGAGTATCGATATTGGTAAAAAGAAACCCAGAAAGAATATGCTACTAAATAACATGTATATATAATCGTTTGATCCCTAATATTTTTGCGAGGCAAAAATAAGTATAAATATGATCTTTTTCACTATATAGATAAAAGAAAAGAGGAAATCTTCCGCAGAAAGCTTCCTCCTATGCTTAATTTCAAAGTATTTTATCTTAAAAATGCCATGCAAAACCAAATAGAAAATCGATTTCGGCAAACCAGAAATGCTGAGATGCTTTATCGCTCTTATCATAGGTTGTGCGGATACTTGGCATATTGATATAACCTTCTTTACCTTCGCAACGCAGGAAAAACAAATCCCACAACAATACATCAGCACCAACTTTACCGTTCAAACCAAAACCGGCCAGATGAAACTTATCATGACGTTCCTGATCAAACAGTTTAACATTGGATTTGGGTAGTAAAAAGCCAGCACCACCTCCAACTAATCCGTTTATTTTTAATATTCCATTCTTGTAGAAATTATGATAATATTCAAACTCGGCATTGATATAGTTCAGACCGTCAGTATGTTCGAATGTAAGGAAATCGTCAGTAAGTTTTATCTGTCCATCCTGAACTCTATCCTGAAATTCTTTAGGAACGGTTCCCGAGACCTTTACTGTTTGATCCTGATCCATTACGTATTTCATGTGGTCTACACCGATGCTGATCGCCATATTGTCTTTAAAGAAATAACCTATACGGAAATTGGTCTGAGGTATAGTTATACGATCCAGCTGCAAATAATTATGATAACTAACAGGACTCAGCTTATCATGTGCAACGGCTCTGTATAATTTAAAATCATAATCATCTCCGGTAAAATGAATGGTAGAGTTTGTATAATGACTCCTGTTCCATCCCCAGAAAGCGAAGAATTTTCCCTTTTTATATGCAGGCTCAGTCTGCGCAAATAACGAAAATGTTGATGCAAGGATTAATGTTGAAAGTAATATTTTTTTCATTTTATTTGTTTTTAAGAAACCGGAATATGTTGTTTCCCTAATTAAACAAAAAATATATTAATTTGTTCAACTCAAATCCTGTCCAACTTTCACTAATCTCACAGCTCTGTATTTGAAGAAGTATAACAATATGCCAACCAATATAACAATCCCGATGATAAGCATATATCCTAATATTTCTTTTATACTGACGGTAGTCGCCTGTATCTGTACTTTTCCGTACAAAGTATTTAGAGCCATCTGTTTTGCTTCCTCTATGCTCAAACCTTTGGCTATATAACTTGAATAACTTTGAGTGTATAAGCTCGAAGCATAAGGATTCAAAGCATCTACAGACTCAGACAGCACAGATAGATTTTGTTGCTGCAACCGATATAACCAATTTGTCATTATACCTAAAGCTACCGCTGGAGCTAAAGCTGATCTGGAACAGATAATGAAAAAAGCATTATATATCAACTGCTTTGGCTCAAGCCCCTGAATTGCGTATACACCTATGGCAACATACAATATCACAATTCCGATACCCTTAAGAAACATAGGCAAATATAAATCTTCGTATGTTCCTTCTGGCTGTACATTAAAGTACAGGAGAGCAATAGCAAGTGTAAAACAGGAGAATCCGATAAACAACAGCCAAGCCATGCGTATAGCTCTGCGATAGAGGTAGTAGCACGCAAAACCACCGATCACAATACCCGGAATCATATACAAATACAGCTCATTAGCTTTAGTCGCATCCAAACGCAAGACAGATGTAACGTATGCCGACGACAATGTGGTAAACGAAGCCATAAACATCATGAAGAACGAAAACAAGTACATCACAGCCGAGTTCCGGTTCTTCAAAACACTCATATCCACAAAAGGGCGTTTATCAGACATTAGCTGACGGCGGATAAACATCCATCCTAAAACAGGAATACTTATCGTTGCAATTATAATATTCCGTGAGGCAAACCAATCGTTAGTTTTCCCATAAGTACAGACATAAATTATAGCCATCATTACACACGATGCCTGAAAGAAACTATACCAATCAATCTCTTTATAAGGTATGCGGATAAGTCGTCTGCCGAAAGCCATAAACACCACTACCAGAAGCATAGCAATAAGCAACAAAACAATCATAAAATAGTACATATGCTGCCATTGATAATTGTATGCAAACTCGGCGGTCAATACCAGAGATAACTGTCCTATAATAAGAGATATGGGATAAAATTTAGAATAAAATTCATTACGTGTACCACTGGGTGTCACAGTGGGCATCAGAATAGAAATGATCTCTATAAGAGAAAACCCTTTGAAATACCCAATAAAAAAGCTGCAGACAATCAATACCTCTACATATGTAGTTGTAGCGCAGATAAAACTTAGCCCCAATTGGGCAAATAGTACAATCAGTATAATTGTTTTGGTGGTAGCCACAGGTCTCAAAATAGGTACTATGGGATACGATATAGCCATACCTGCCGATGCCGCAAAGTAAGCCATGTTAATATCTTCGGACAATACTCCCAGAAAGCTGGAGATATCGACACTACTACCTGTATATGCGCCATTTATGAGCATAACAGGGAACAAGATAAAAAGGGCTACCACAGCTTTGAGCCATGTAGGAACCCATTCTCTGAAGTGTTGGGGAGCAGCCGCTATGTTTGCCTGCTGGCTCATTCTCTTAATATAGCTTCTGTTTCAACCATCATACCCGCTCTTAGTTTAGACATGTCCTCTTTGCTTGCATCAACAAAATCGATACGTACAGGAATACGCTGTTGTATCTTCACGAAGTTGCCGGCAGAATTATCTGTCGGTAATAATGAGTATTTAGATCCGGTAGCTTCCGATATTGCCGTTACTTTTCCTTTAAATACCTTACCCTTAATTGCATCAACCTTGATATTTACCATCTGACCGATGTATATATTCTCAATCTGCTTTTCCCTGTAATTAGCAATAATCCATTTATCTTCGCCTTTCACCAGATTGGTTATAGTCTGTCCGGCCTGTATCAACTGACCTTCATCCAAAGCTCTCCTCCCTACATATCCCGAGTAAGGAGCAGTAATAACCGTATACGAAAGATTGAGCTCAGCCATAGCCAAATCGGATTTTCGCCGGGCTATCGCCGCCTCTGTACTATTTCGTTTTTTCTGAGTTTCTGATGATACGGATCTGACAGACTCCTGTTGTTTCGACAATGAATTGTAATGGGCTTTCATAGCCTCATATTCGGTCTTCATCTGATCGAATTGCTGTTGAGACACAGCATCGGCGGCCAGCAGGTTTTTATATCTGTTATAGTCCTGCTCCGATTTCCACAAACGGGCTTTTGCTTCTTCTATGTTCGCCAGAGAAACAGCAACATTTGCCGCAGCTGTATTAATTGTAGATGATAATATTTCGGCTGATGCTTCAGCGTCTTTCATCGCAGCCTCAGCATCAAGCAATTTAATTTGAAATTCACGATCATCAATCACCAGTAATGTATCTCCTTTATGTACATACTGATGGTCTGTAAAATTTATTTTTTTGATATATCCCTGCACCTTGCTGTTTACGGGCGAGACATATTGTTCGACTGTGGCATCGTTTGTTATCTCATACTCGTAATAACGCAGAAATATATTACATGCCCAAACAATACCTGCCAAAGCCAGCACAATAGTTATTATATTTAGTAACAGATTTCGTTTCTTTTTGCTCTGTAACTTTTTATAAATGCGTTGTTGTTGTAATTTTTCCTCTATTTCAGATTTTTCTATATCCATATATGACGTTACAAATAAATTTTATAAACTATGCAATTCAGTCAATTAAACAAAAAAGGTTACAAAGTACACACTAAAAACACTTTTTTTATCGGTTACCTTCTTCCCCTATTTTAACTTTTATACCTATAGATAAATCTATATCAAACAACCCTTACAGATTACCACTAATATTAAGCAGTTGGTAATAAGTATAAATTACATTTGTACGGGCAGCTTCCAATTGCAGTTCTGCGCTCAATTGGACTGTATTTGCATCCAGAAGGTCAGTTAAAATAGCCAGCTGATTGAAATATTTCTTATTTACAATACGGTAATTCTCATTCGCTTGATTCAGTGAATGCTCCAGCACCTTTACTTTATCAAGAGCTTCCTGATGTTTCAAATAAGCGGCTTTCACTCCTGTCCGTATATTCTGTCGCTGTTGCTCCTCAGCCATTTCCTGCAGATTGATTTGGGTTTTAGCTGATGACAATGAATGCTTCCGGTCAAACAATGCCGAAACTTTGTAAGACAGGTTTAATGTCAATCCCCACGAATTCAGATATAAATCCTGCACCGGTGAAGTATTTGGTATAGGACGCTGAAAAGTATTGCCGAACTGTAAAGACAAAGCAGGTAAAAAATCGGCTTTAGTTATTTTCAGATTATTTCGGGCCAGATCAAGACTCGTCTTGCTTATCCTCATATCCGGATATTTTTCATATGCAGATTGGATGTAATCCTCTATTCCTTGCAGATTCTCCTCCGTTTTTGAAAAGATCAGATCGGGTTCGAAGATCAAATCTTCATTCATTCCCATAACAATGGACAACTGCTGAGATACTAGTATAATGTTGTTATTAGTCTCTTTTAACGACAATTCGTAATTCGATAATTGTATTTCGGAGCGAAGAACATCGTTAGTTGTGATCATTCCCTCTTCCCTCATCTTTCGGATATCCTGCAATCGTCTTTGAGCCTCTTGGATGTTGAGCTCATAGCTGGCTCTTTGTTTGTAAAAATTATACAAATCCAGAAATTTACCCATCAGCCAAAGCTTAAGTCCCGATTTATCCTTTTCGAGACTCAGTTGTGCGATTTCCTGATCCAGTTCCGATTTTTCTATATTTCCTCTAATACGCCCGCCCTGATACAATGGCTGAACAGCAGCCAATTGATAGTTTTGTTTCCAATCGGGAGCATCTGTATGTTTGAGAAAAGACAAATCGCGGTTCAATATCGAAGAAGGTCCGACATAGCCAAACTGACCGCTTACCTGAATATCCGGCAGCAGTTTATTCCTCGCCAGAGAAACCCGGTCTTCTGCCATTCTGATTTTCAGTTCCGACGACTTGATTGTCAAACTATACTCCAAACCTTTATCAAAAAGTTCGGATACAGTTAGTTTATAAGTTGTTTGGGTATAAGCTGTTGTTCCTGGTATCAATAAAAAAAATACGATAATAGCTCCTAATACACTTTTATTCATTACCGATTAAGCCATTTAATTCTCTCAAATAATTTACACACCTTTCCATTCTGGATACATCTATATTCTTTTCTATTTTGACATATACCGAATCCACGATCTTTTGTATTAATTCGCTCTTAGCCTTTCCCTCATCAGTCAATACCACTAGTTTGTTCCTTTTATCACCTTCATCCGAAATACGCTTTATAAGATTGCGTTTTTCCATATTATTCAGAAGATAAGAAAGGTTCGATTTATCCTTATATACCAATGCCGCGAGTTCTTGCTGGTTTATACGGTCTTGCATATATAGCCTCCTGAGAATATGCAGCATTTCAAACGATACATCAATTCCGCATTCCCTAATTTCTTTATATATAGCCTGCCTGTAGGTCGATTGCACCATAAGCAATGTATATACAAAATCCTGCATTATCATAATAACCTAATTTTTTCAGAGGACAAAATTACAAAAAAAAAGATATTAGTTGAACATTCAACCAATATCTTTTTTAGGTTTTATAAAAAAACAATTAAAGTCTACAGCTATTACTCACCCGACCAGCCTTCATATCCACCATCTATGCTATATACATCAGTAAATCCCTGCTGGCTAAGGTATGCAGCTACACTCTGGCTACTGTTCCCATGATAGCACATCACTAATACAGGCAGCTGTTTATCTGTTTCCGTAATAATATTCTGCACATTTTCATTTGTCAGATGAATCGCATCCTGGAGATGTCCTGCGTTATAACTGTCGGCATCTCGTATATCTAATAAAACGGCTCCCGAAATACTTAACTTTTCTCTGGCTTGTTGTTCGTTAATCCTTTTAAACATCTTAATTATTATTTGAGGTTCCAGACCTTTTTATTGATTTAGTAAGTATGAGAAAATACATCATTAAATATTTTCTGTCACTAATTATTAAAAAACATAAAACAACCATTTGTCTTGATTTGTTTATTAAGAGAAAATTTAAACAACACATAATTGAAATAAAAATTGTCGCAATGAATAACAACATAAGTCCCGAATTAAAAAAAATATTACTCGCCGAACAGCGCAGCGAAATTACTGAAGCCCATATATACGAAAGCATAGCATCTTTTATCAAAGATGAGCACAACAAAGCTGTGATACAGAAAATAGCAGCACAAGAGAGAGGACATGCAGCTATCTGGCAGTCGTACACACATGAAATAGTAAAGCCTAACAAGCTAAAAATATGGCTCTACTCAAATATAGTACGCTATCTGGGATTAACATTCGGCATAAAACTGATGGAACGCAACGAGCTGAATGCCGCCCTTAATTACGATAAACTTTCTCAAATCGTACCGGAAGCAAAGAATATACAATTTGATGAAGATGATCACGAGCAACAACTGATCGATTTAATAAAAGACAAGCCTTTAGGCTATCTGGGATCGGTAGTACTGGGACTGAATGATGCTTTAGTAGAACTGACCGGAGTACTTGCAGGGCTAACTTTCGGTCTGCAAAACTCAAAGATGATTGCATCTGTAGGCATCATTACAGGTATTGCGGCAGCTTTTTCAATGGCGGGATCAGAATATCTATCCACAAAAACTGAAAATAGCGGAGAAATAAAACCAATTACAGCATCCGTTTATACAGGTATCGCATATATACTAACCGTTATAATACTTATACTACCCTACCTTATTTTAAGCAACGTATACATAGCACTTTCTTTGACACTTATAGCAGCGATACTTATCATTGCAGCTTTCAACTACTATACGGCCATAGCCAAAGGTTACTCGTTCAGAAAACGTTTTATCGAAATGGTATCCATCAGTCTTGGAGTAGCTTTCATTAGTTTTATTATCGGACTTGCCGTAAAGTATTTATTCAACATCGAAGTATAGAAAAACAGCTCTTTTCGTACATATTAATAGGTATCCAGAATACTTATTTTAATAATTTATTGCGATTGTTTACATTCTTTAATTAAAATACCTTTGGCGAGGTTTTAGGAAGTATTAATCTATTTATCAGTAAAGAATGAACTTAAAAAAAGTCGCATGCAGAATGACAATCAGTTTGTTATTCTTATTGACATGTATCATGGTAAAAGCCCAGAACACGGGAACAATTACCGGTACAATTGTAACGAATGAAGGCACTCCTATAGAGATGGTATCGATATCCATCAAAAATAACAGCAAAGGAGATTACTCTGACGAGAACGGTAAGTTTGCAATTAAAGTAGCCGAAGGCAGCTACACCGTACTATTTTCATATATGGGCAACAAGACCCAGGAAATGCCCGTAAAAGTCGAAGCCGGAAAAACAGTAAATGTAGGCAACATTACTTTCGACTTAGGAGCCAATGCCCTGAACGAAGTTGTGGTTAATAGTATGATTACCAAATTCGCTCAAAAAAAATCTGATTATGTAGCCCGTATGCCTGTCAAAAACCTCGAGAATCCTCAGGTATATACAGTAATACCAAAAGAACTGCTGGGTGAGCAGATCGCGGTTGATTTTAAGAATGTACTGACTTCAGCCCCGGGTGTATCTGGAGCAACATTAGGTGTCGGATCAGGAGGTACAGGATTGGCAATGCGTCTACGTGGCTTCGCTGGAGCGGACGGAGCAGGATCTATCCGTAATGGTATGGCAACAAATTATGTATCATTGTCGGATCCTGCTAATCTCGAAAGCATCGAAGTGATCAAAGGTCCGTCTGCAACATTATTCGGAACAAACCTTATTTCGTATGGAGGCCTTGTTAATAGAGTAACAAAAAAAGCTCATGACGGAAAATCAGGAGAAGTAGGATTCACAGCCGGAGCATGGGGATTAGGCCGTGTTACTGCCGATTATAATACCCCGCTCGATAACGAAGGAAAAGTCCTTTTTCGTGTAAATACAGCATTACACAAAGAGAATTCGTATAAAGATTATGGTATCAATAAAACTTTTATGGTTGCGCCTACCATTACTTATAATGCAAGCGAAAGGTTATCAGTTACTGTTGATGCCGAATATTTCAAATCGAACCGTACAACAGCTTACATCAACCCTAGCAGCGGAATTATTTCAAACTTAAATGATTTGAACTGGGATTGGGATAAATCCTTTGCATCAAATGATGTAACCAGTAAAGCCGAAGTATTAAATGTATTCGGTGAGGTCAAATACAAAATTTCGGAGAACTGGACATCGCAGACTTTAGGTTCATATGCACGTACAGACAACGATGCGAACTATATTTTTCTTGATGTGTATTCAAAAGACAGTCTGCGCAGACGTATGATGCACATACCAAGTGTATTTACGACACAACAATTACAACAAAATTTCAACGGTGATTTTTACCTCGGACAATTCAGAAACAGAGTTCTTGTCGGATTAGATTATACTCGTTTAACAACAAGTGACACCCGTTCGACCCTTAATCCATATGATAAGAGTCTGAATGGCAATACAACAGGAAACATAGGCTTACATGGGCAAGATGCTCCTATTTTCCTCGACCAATATAACAATAAGCTGGCAAGTGCTAATAAACCATCTGCAAACAAACGTTTCACACGAACATATAGTGCCTATGTTTCGGATGTTTTTAATATCACTGAACAACTGGATGTTATGGCGAGTGTACGTTTCGACCGCTTTGATGATGTGCAAAACAATTATATGCAATCGGCTTGGTCTCCAAAATTTGGGATTGTCTATCAAGTAGTAAAAGATAAAGCTTCTATCTTTGCAAATTACATGAACGGATTTAAAAACAAAGGACCTGCAATAGCTAATCCCGAAGGTGAAATCAAACCCTTCAAACCCGAACATGCCTTCCAGTGGGAAGGAGGTTTTAAACTGGAATTCTTTGATAAGAAACTAAACAGTACTATTAGTTTTTATCATATAAAGGTGGAAGACAGAATTCGTTCAATTGCGTCTCCCGAAGGATCTACTGCAACTAATTACAGTGTACAGGACGCAACCCAGATAAGTAAAGGTTTCGAAATGGATGTCATTGCAAACCCTCTGCCGGGGATGCACATCATTATAGGATATGCTTTCAACGATAACAAGTTCGAAAAAGGCGATGCTAACGGAAAAAGAGATATCGCAACACCCAAACATCTTGGAAACTTCTGGATCAGCCAGAAAATTCTGAATGGAACATTAAAAGGATTTGGTATCGGTCTTGGAGGAAACTTTGCGAGCAGCAGTTTTCTGGATGCAAAAAACAGTATTACAGTATCCGGATACGGAAAACTCGATGCCACTGTTTTTTATGAATATTCCAATTTCAGAATCGGAGCTAAGCTAAATAATATCACAGATAAAAGATATTGGTTAGGAGACTATTACGGAGAAACACAATCCCCGAGACAGTTCCTTGCAAACATCACTTATCGCTTCTGATAACTAAGGTCTGAGACCTTAACTTTAATAATAACAATCGTCCGGTGCTGAAAATATTCAACGCCGGACGATTTATAGCTAATAAAAAATTGTATGAAACTAAAGCTTCTGCTTATACTCATTGGTACTTTCTTTCTGTTTGAAACATATTCGCAGGAAGCAATCAATATAGGTTATAAATACTCGATGCACTCTCCCACTATCAACGAAGACAGGCCATATTGGGTATACCTTCCACCGGAATACAGCGATCCTTCATTCGGAAAAGCAAAATATCCTGTAATTTACTTATTAGACGGAGATAAAAACTTTCAGGCTCTGGTTGGAATACAGCAAACATTCACTCGTGGTATGTATAATAATATGCCCGAATGCATCATTGTAGGCATCCCAAATACAGACCGTACCCGTGATCTTACACCATCCCGGTCTTTATTGAAACACAATGGTAAAGATATGTTTACCAACAGTGGAGGCAGTGATAACTTTACTAAGTTCTTAACAGGGGAATTGAGGTCTTTAATAGATTCAACTTACCGCACCTCGGGATACAATATACTCATAGGGCACTCCTTCGGTGGACTTTACGCAATGAATACCTTAGTACACCAAACAACATCATTCGATGCGTATGTAGTACTAGACCCGAGCCTATGGTGGGATAACCGAAAGGTATATAATGAAGCGCAAAATATATGGAAGTCTAAGAACTTCGATAAGAGGTCTCTTTATATTGCAATGGCTAAAGATGAAGACAAACCCGATGACGAACAGAAACATTCCAAAACTATTCATCAGTTTTGTAAGGAAATACTGAATTCTGCCCCCAATAATAATCTGAATACAGGTTGGAAATACTATGAGGATGAGGATCACGGGACAATTATCATACCGGGCATGTTTGATGCCCTGAGATATATTTTCGAAGGAATAACCCTTCCTGTGAAAAAGATTCCGTACGAACCTCAAATAATAGAAGAGCAATACAAAAAACTATCAGAAAAACTAGGATACAGATTTATTCCGGATGAATCACTGATTGATAATATAGGAAAATACGCTCTATCGGTAGATCAAAAGATGAACGCTATCAAGATATTCGAATACAATCTGAATAATTATCCAGACAGTAAAAATGCCAAAGCAAGTTTGGATAAAGCTAAATCGGGAAATCTAAAATAACACAGATCATATTATGACAACAAAAAAACTAATATCGTGGTTACACTTATGGCCGGGGCTTATTTCGGCTCTTATTGTACTCTTTGTCTGCATTACAGGTACAATTATCGTCTATTGCGACGAGATAATGGACTTATCGGCAGGTGATGCCAAATATGTAAAAGAAGTAAAGGACACCCGTCTGCCTGTAGATTCACTCATCAATATTATAAAGAAAGAATACCCGTCACGCAGTAAAGCTATCAGCTATATGGTCGGATATAAAGATCCAGAGCGAAGCGTCCGGTTCAATACATTCAGCCGTACCGAAGGTTTAAGTATGATATATATCGACCCATATTCGGGCAAGATATTAAAAGACGATAACACCATTTATTTCTTTTATATAACCGCTCACCTCCATAATTCTTTACTGCTAGGTAAAACCGGCCAGTGGATTATAGATATTGCAACGATTATATTCATTATAGAGTTGATTACAGGAATTGTGCTATGGTTGCCAAAAAAGTGGAACAAAAAAACAAGAGATGCTTCTCTAAAAATAAAATTCAAATCTACTGCTAAAAGGTTAAACTACGATCTGCATAAAGTTTTAGGCTTTTATGCTTTAATAATTATGTTAGTTCTATCATTAACAGGATTATTGATTGCATTTGAGCCATTATCGGATTCATTAATGAAGATATCGGGAGCAGAAACTTCTCACGAATGGCAGAAAAAGATGCCTAAATATCAGGAAGGAAAACAACCCGCCGATATCAACTCATTAATCCAATATACTTTCGAAAGATATCCCGATAAAGATCAAATTCAATTTAATACTTATAAGCTTGATTCGAGTGGGTATTACATGGGACGTGTAGCAGACCGTATCGGATTGAAAAGCGCCCAATCTCCTGAATATTTTTACTATGACCGTTATTCTGGTAAAGAAATCAAGATGCAGGAAAGTGTACTAAAACACGAAAAAATAGAGAATGCGGTATGGGTTTTACATATGGGTAACTGGATGGGACAATTAGGCAAGTTTGTTACTTTTATGGGAGGTCTTATAGCGAGCAGTCTTCCTGTTACAGGATTCTTTATCTGGTGGAGCAAACGAAAAAAGAAAAAATAAGGTTTCAGACCTTTAGTCTAAGCTTATCAAGATGAACAAAATAGCCGACTATTCATTTAAATAGTCGGCTATTTCTAATTTTTATGGTCTCAAAAACTGAGAATTTGTTTTTTCCCAAGAGAAAAGAACTGCTGTATTTATAAGTGCTAAATGAGAATAAGCCTGAGGAAAGTTGCCCAATTGACGCTTTGTACAAAAATCGAGGTCTTCACTAAACAACCCTACATGATTTGAATAAGTCATCAACTGATTGAATAAATTCAGAGCTTCTTCTTTCTCCCCGATAACGAACAAAGCCCTCACCATCCAAAAAGTACAGATAGTGAATGAAGATGAAGGTGTTCCGAAATCATCATGATTCTTATATCTGAACATAAGCCCTTCGTGTGACAATTCTTTTTGAATACATTTCACTGTTTTTATATAACGCTCATCTTCAGCTGAAATAAAACCATATTGCTCCATCAATAGCAAAGAGGCATCCATATCGCAGTTGTCGTACGCCTGCGTAAAACTTTGCAGTTCCTCATTCCATCCGTTAGTGCAAACATCGTCATATATTTTATTGGCTTCATCTTCCAACACTGCCGCATAATCATCTTTATTCAGCAACTTAGCAATCTTAATCGCTCTGTCTAAAGCTACCCAGCACATCACTTTGGAAAAAACGAAATGCCCTTCTATATTACGGAATTCCCAAATACTCTGATCTTTGTTACGCCACTCAGACATCACTGTCTTTACGATATTACGAACAATCTCCCACATTTCTTCGACTTCATCGAGGTTACCCGGAAAATACTGGTAGTAACTGTATATAACGTCCATCAAATATCCTAACGAGTCGTTTTGCTTCTGGTTGTAAGCAGCATTCCCGATACGAACCGGACGTGAATTTCCATAACCTGACAAGTGAGGAAGAACCTCCTCCGTAAGAGTACGCTCTCCCCTTATTCCATACATGATCTGGAATTGATCGTATTTCAGTTTTAATATGCTCTTGATAAAGCCTAGAAAACGCCCAGCTGCATTAGGATGTCCCATTTTAAGGAGAGTTTCTATTGACATCGACGCATCCCTGATCCAACAGAAACGATAATCCCAATTTCTCACCTCTCCGATTGTTTCGGGAATACTCGTTGTCAGAGCAGCTAATACAGCACCTGAAGACTGATAAGACATCAATTTCAAGACTAACAAACTTCGGGCAATCTTATCGCCGTAAGTATCGAAACGTTTAGATCGATAACTCCAGTTGAGCCAATATACTTTTGTACGCTGATATTCGAGCCTTACCCTGTTCAGATCAACTGTTACCAGCTTTTGATTATATGAAAGAAATAAGAATTCATCTTTTGTAAGCTCAACTTCTTCCCTATTTAAAATCGTATCAAAATCGAGACTCGAATACAAATAAACATTATCCATATCCTTTGACTTCGAAGATGTTCTTATATAATTATTCTTTTTCGAAAAAACAGCCTCTTCCCGGGCATAATTCATGACAGGATCATATATAACTTTAAAGCGGGGTTTCCCACTGACATGCTTAATAAACCTGTACAATTCGGGAGACATATAATAAGTGTTATCGGTAGTTCTGTACCTCGGCATAAAATCCAACAGGTCGAAAACACCGTCAACCGACTCAAATCTGGTCTGAAGAATATTCGTTCCCGGTTTATATTCCTGAGTGATCATATACGAGTCATCTACCTCGATAGCGAACGATCCGCCTTTTCGTTCATCCAATAATTTTGCAAAAATTGAAGGAGAGTCAAAATCAGGCAGACAGAGCCAGTCGATACTCCCATACTTTGAGATTAAAGCCGCTGATCTGCAATTACCTATCACACCATAGTCTAAGTCTTTCATATCAATTGTTTTTTATTCCGAAACGCACTTTCGGATAAGTTCAAAAATCAGCACATTGAACACAATGCACCTTTCTTACGTTTATAGAGTAAAGTATTTATTCTATGCGATAAGATTTAAGGTCTCAGACCTGCTTATTGTCTCTCCTGAAATCAATAACGACCTGTTATTACCTAGCATTAAGAGACGTCTATACAGACTAAAATATACATCCGGAAAGCATTCCGATCTTTCGACCTTTTCGCATACAGACAACTACATATTCGAGTGAATTATGAAAATTATCATTATATCTAACAGATTACCTCTGAAAATTGTTGAGGAAAAAAATGAATTTAAACTGATCAAAAGTGAAGGAGGACTTGCAACAGGTCTCGGATCACTAGTTACTAAACGCGAAAAACATTGGTTGGGATGGCCGGGTTTACATATCAATGATGATAATAAAAAAGCCGAAATCGACAATCAAATGGAAGATCTTAACTTTCATCCGGTTTATCTCACTCCTTCCCAAATTAAAAACTACTACGAAGGATACAGTAATAGTACAATCTGGCCTCTTTGTCACTATTTTTATTCGTACATGGGCTCAAACAATAGTTATTGGGAAGCTTATAAAGAAGTAAATGCCTTGTTCTGCGAAGCTGCTCTCAAAATCATTGAGCCGGGAGATATTGTATGGATACAGGATTATCAACTGATGCTGCTGCCTGCTATGATTCGTGAAAAAATACAGGATGTAAGTATCGGATACTTTCATCATATCCCTTTTCCGTCCTATGAAATGTTTAGGGTATTACCCGAAAGAGCCGAGATATTGAAAGGTCTGCTGGGTGCTGATCTGGTCGCTTTTCACACATACGATTATATGCGGCATTTTGTGAGTGCAGTATACAGGGTACTAGGGCATGAATGTGTCCTGGATGAAATCCAACTTGAAGACCGAATTGTTGAAGTAGACGCTTTTCCGATGGGAATTAATTACAATTTATTTCACGATGCCATACTTCGTCCCGAAGTACAGGAAAAAGCTAAACAACTCAGGGAAGGTTTCGGAAGCAATAAATTGATTTTATCGGTGGACAGGCTCGATTATAGTAAGGGAATCATTCAGAGGTTAAAAGGCTTTATCAAGTTTCTGAAACACAATCCCCAATATCATGGAAAGGTATCTTTGGTCATGATCGTTGTTCCCTCTCGTGATACTGTCGATACATATGCAAAACTAAAAACAAGGATCAATGAATTTATCGGTGGAATAAACGGTAAATATTCTACATTAAGCTGGACTCCTGTCTACTATTTTTACAGGGCTTTTTCATTCGAAGAGCTAACAGCGATGTACCATCTTGCCGATATTGCACTTGTTACACCCCTTAGAGACGGTATGAATCTGGTTGCAAAAGAATATATTGCAGCTAAAAGAGACAAACCCGGTGTGTTAATTCTAAGTGAAATGGCTGGAGCTGTCATTGAATTATCCGATGCAATCATCGTAAACCCCAATAATACAAAAGAAATTGAAGACGGGATTATTGAAGCCCTCGAAATGCCAGTTAACAAACAGCTTGTTAAGCTAAAAAAACTGCAGGAAATTGTATCTACTCAAACAGTCGAACAATGGGCTTCTGATTTTATATCAGAGCTTAAAACAATTAAAGACCACAATAATGACAGATATGCTAAGGTCATAGACAATAATCAGGTTGAAATCATTCAGAATTCTTATAAAAACGCATCAAAAAGACTAATCATATTCGACTATGACGGAACTTTATCGCCGTTTTACAAAGATCCGACAGAAGCATATCCGAGAGAAGATTTACTGAAACTCTTAGCTAAGTTATCCGATGATCCGAAGAATAAGGTTATTATAAACAGCGGGCGAAACAGTGAAACTCTCGATAAATGGTTCGGTGAACTGAACATCGGACTTGCAGCCGAACACGGTGTATACTACAAAGAAAACGGTGTATGGCATAGCAATCTACAGGAAATAGTATGGGATGATGAAGTAATGAACATACTGAAACATACAACTAAGAAAACTCCATATTCTAAAATCGAAGAAAAAAAGACTGCTTTAGTATGGCACTACAGAGCAGTAGATACCTGGCTGGCCGATCTAAGAGTTAATCAGCTGATAAAAGAACTGATTAATCCCTGTTCTCGTCTCAACCTTCAAATAATGAGAGGAAATAAAGTTATCGAGATAAAATCATCCGATTACAACAAAGGAAGTGAAACGCTCCGTCTGATGAGTCAGGATAAGTATGATTTTATCATGGCAATAGGAGACGACACCACTGACGAAGATATGTTTGCCGTGCTGCCCTCAGATAGTGTAACTATAAAAGTCGGACGCATATCCGATATTGCCAAATATAACCTTCCGGCACAATCATTAGTCACTCCTTTCCTGAAAAGAATTACCGGAGCATAAACACAAGTAGCTCTGTAAAGTCTTGTGTTTGTCGTAGAATCTTATATATTTGTGAGTAAATGGTTTCATACCGGTTTATTAACAACACCATATTTGAACAATAGACAACCATGATAAACAGATTACGGCATTGCACCGAATGGATCCGGAATATTTCCGAAAAGATTCCGAAACAACGGCTTATCTTATTATTAAGTCTTATTGTGGGTATTTTATCGGGGTTTGCAGCCGTTATTCTGAAAAACATGGTATTTTTCATGACCCGCTTATTGATTCGAAGCCTCGATATCCATTCTGTGAGTATTGTATATTTTGCATTTCCTTTTTTCGGACTGGTTATGACTGTATTATTTGTCCGTCTGGTTCTTAAAGAAAAAAGGCTGCAGGGAATCACCCGTATACTATATGCAATATCTAAAAAATCGAGTAAACTAAAGCTACAGGATACCTATTCGTCTCTTGTTGCTTCTACATTGACTGTAGGTTCCGGGGGGTCGGTAGGATTGGAATCCCCCATTGTATTAAGCGGATCGGCAATAGGATCTAATATCAGCCGTTTTTTCAGGCTCAATTACAAAACAACGACTCTGCTCCTTGGATGTGGTGCGGCAGGAGCAACAGCGGGAATCTTTTCGGCTCCGGTTGCAGCAGTTGTATTTGCACTTGAAATACTAATGATAGACCTAACCACATGGTCTATTATTCCCCTTTTAATATCGGCGGTAGCAGGAACAGCTGTATCGTGGCTATTCTTAAGAGACGGGGCTGCTTTTTCCTTTACAGTAATGGATCCTTTGGTTATACACAACCTACCGTTCTACATCTTGTTAGGGCTGATAACCGGAGTAATTTCGCTCTATTTTGTAAAAGGAACTAAGAAGATCGAGAACTGGATCGATCTTTTAGGAAAGGTATATATAGTCTATGACATTAAGCTAAAAAGATTCAGAAGAAAGCAAACCGCAGGCAAATATTCAGGAACGATACGTCAACTTGTTATTGGTGGTACTATACTCGGGATCATTATATTCTTACTGCCCCCATTATACGGAGAAGGGTATGAAGCTCTGAATATGATTCTTACCGGACAATCTCACGAATTGGTCAATAGTAGTTTCTTTTATGGAACACAAAAGAATATCTATCTATTGATAACTTTCCTGTTTCTTGTTATGATATTCAAGGTCATAGCAATGGCTATCACGACAGGAAGCGGAGGCGTCGGAGGTATATTCGCACCCTCTCTTTTTATGGGAGGAGTATCGGGTTATATTATAGCCACAGTTTTTAATATGTTTCCTTTTTTCTCGGTTAGTAATAAGAATTTTGTAGTTGCTGGTATGGCTGGTGTATTAGCCGGAGTTATGCACGCCCCGCTAACAGCCATTTTTTTGATAACCGAAACGACAGGAGGATATAATCTATTCTTACCTATCACTCTTACAGCCGCATTTTCATTTGTAGTATCAAAGCTGGCAGAGCCTAATTCGATTTATACAGACCGTTTAGCTAAACGAGGCGAATTAATTACACACAATAAAGACAAAGCAGTATTAACTCTTTTGCAGACAAACGATTTGATAGAAACTGATTTTATACCAATATATACCGATTATACTTTGAGAAACCTTGTCGAAAGTTTTACTGCATCCAAAAGAAATATATTTCCGGTAATAGATCATAATTCAATATTAAAAGGTATCGTCTATATAGATAATATACGACCACAATTATTCGAGACCAGTTTATATGATACTACACTTATTTCGGATCTCATGACTTCGGTTCCAATATGTATAGAAGTAAATACACGTATGGAAAAAGTAATGGATATATTCGAAACTACACAATCGTGGAATCTTCCGGTAGTAGACAAAGGTAAATACGTGGGTTTTCTATCCAAATCGAAAATATTTTCGGCATACCGCAATCAGTTACAGGACTTTTACGACTAAGAAATCATACGAAAAGACATAACTACATATCGAAAGCTAAAAAATCATGAACTATAAACTATTTGCTTTGTTTATATTTGAAGAATAAACAATAAATTAAATTATGAAAAAAGTACTATTAGCATTCTTTGTTATGACTCTATTGAGTGCATGCGGCGGACTAAAGACGTATAATTCGGCTCTTAAGCAAATTGAGTTAGGAATGACAAAAGAACAAGTAGTGTCACTGATGGGACAAGACTACCAGACAAGCGGCAAAATTTATGAAAATAATAAGGAATATGAAACTATCGAATATAAAGATATGTACAAATTCCATTGGATATTCGAATTTGCAGATAACTCTCTTTATAAATGGTATAAAGAAACTGAAGACCAAAGAAAGTAAAAATCTTATACAAATCATAAACCAAAAGAAGAGATTCAAATAATTTGAATCTCTTCTTTTGGTAATATATAATCGTAATTATATATTTTTTCTTTGCTTAGATTAAGCTTCTGCTTCTGGAGTTGCTTCTGCAGCAGGTTCAGCCGGAGCTTCTACCTCTGCGCTAGCTTCTGCCTGAACAGCAGCAGCTTCCGCTTTCTTCTGAGCAACTAAATCAGCTTTTGCTTTGTTTGCAGCAACTTCTGCTTCGTGACGTGCTTTTGCAGCACTTGCAGCAGCTTCTGCATTTTTGCTCTTCTCTGAATCAACAGCTTTGCCTTTAGTTTCTTTCCATGCTTGGAATTTAGTTTCTGCATCAGCTTCAGTGAACGCACCTTTCTTAACACCACCCAACAAGTGTTTCTTCAAAAGAACACCTTCTGCCGAAAGAATGTTACGAACTGTGTCTGTTGGTTGTGCACCAACTTGCATCCAGTACAAAGCTCTGTCGAAGTCTAACGTAATTGTAGCAGGATTAGTGTTTGGGTTGTATGAACCAACCTTTTCAATAAACTTACCATCACGTGGAGCTCTGCTATCTGCAATAATGATTTGATAAAAAGGATAATCTTTACGTCCTCTTCTTTGTAAACGGATCTTTGTAGCCATTTTGTTTTCTTGTTAATTTTTAATTAATGCATAATTATTTATTAGCGGATGCAAAGTTAAGAATAACTTTTATATATACAGCCTATTATCTGTGATAAATTCAATAAGCCCATTGCTTATCGTCCCCAGATACGCGTATTTAGGTTTAATATCTCTACAACTTTCAATATTTGTAATAAGTTTTCGGCATAATACCTGATTGTTAAAGCATCAGTCAGATTCTTATTTCCGGCAAATGAAAACAGCTTGTTTCTACCGGACAAAGCCAGGCTCACATGTCCATCAATAATAGATGCAGAGACATTTCCTGAGCCGAAATATCGAGACAGTTCTATAAAGCATTCCTGCATAGATGGGGTCAGTATATATCGAGCTTCGACAGGATCAGTCGAATAAACCACATATTCTTTTTCAAATATCGAATCTTCGAGATATACCATTTCACCTCGTCCCGAAGCACCGAATTTATCCTGCATCCAACGTCCGACACCTCCGAGTATTTTTTCTGCACTGTCCTTTAGTATATAAGTCTTCCCTTTAGTATTCTTATTAAAATCAGCCACTAAAAAAACACCTTTAAATATTGTAGACCAATCGGTTTTCGTATTTCCATTCTTGTCCCGTCTTTCAGTTTTGTATTCGGTATGAAGTTTTGAAAAACGAACAGAAGTCTCTCCCAATATCCCCCATATTAAATTGTCTCCGGAATAACGGTCTACTCCTTTTCTGTATATATCCGATTTATTGTAGTCCGATTCGGAAATGCAACTATCAATTGAAAAAGATGAATCTGATAAAAATTCTGATATTATATGCGGAACTACTTTTTCATAAAAGGAATTTTTCATCATCTTCTCCATCGGAGATATCCACATGACATACCACACGATTCCGCCGATAAAGACAGCTATAAACGCCCACAGAATAATAAGAAAGCCCGATAAAGCGGCTAATACAATCAGAAAAGACAAAGACAGAAGTATACTCCAAAAGATTTTCGTCTTTCGTTTCACTTCAACCCGCTGCTCTTCTATAGGTTCTAATATATACCGTAAATTAAATAAGAGATCATCTACCCGCAGATTCAGGTTAGTTAATAAAGATTCGTTTTCCATAGTTGAGTTGTTGTTCTATTCTTCGGATGAGCAAAGTTTACTGAAACAGATTCCCGACATTCGGATTTATACGTTCCTGTTCAGCTGCTTCTATCATTTCCTTTCGGACGTATCCCATTTGAGACGCGAAGATATTCGACGGAAACATTTCTATCGCATTATTATATTCCATTACAGCAGCATTGTAGGTGCGACGGGCAGCAGCTAATTGACCTTCGCATTCGTTTAACGAAGATTGTAATTTTGTAAACTGTTCGCTGGCTTTCAAATTAGGATAATTTTCGACTGAAATATTAAAAGACTTGAAAGCCTGATCCAGTTCTTTATTCAATGAATTTCGTTGCTGATCACTCAAATTAGGCTGCTGTGCTTGCGAACGTAATTGAACCAAACGCTCTAATACTCCGCTCTCATGCTGCATATATTGTTTAACCGAAGCTACCAGATTAGGAATAAGATCATAACGTTGTTTAAACATAGCGTCTACCGCCCCATTAGCATACTCAACCTTATTTTTTTTAGCTATAAGACCATTACGGATACTTATAATTATTAAAACTACAATTGCAATCGGTATAAGAATAAATAAAAGTGTCATATTATAAATTTGTTTGAGTTATTTTGAATTATTTATTATTTAAGAATGTTCGTGCAGTTTCGAGTATTGTATCTAAACCTCTCGACATATCGTCATTCGTCATATCGACTTTAATATCCGGATCAATTCCGAATTCGATATGTTCTTTTGCAGCATTCAGCATAGGTGAAGAAGAAAAACGTACCGACCAGCCGTTCACCAACTCCGAGGAGAAGGGCAAACCACTACCACCACCGGTCTTATCTCCTATAATAGTTACATTAGGAGCATATGTCATTGCATTTACAAAATCATTGGCAGCACTATAGCAGCTTCTGTTCGTCACTACCACTACCTTCTTCTGATATCTGACCCTTGATGAAGGACTTATATAGCGCGGATACGGATTAGAAAAACTATTGTGCCCCTTTCCCGTTTTATACATTATATATCCGACCTGAGTTTTCTGTTCAAAGAATCGGCTTGCTATTTTTTCGGCATTCGAGATCAACCCTCCGCCATTATCACGTATATCTATGATTATACCATTACAAATTGCCATTCGGCTTAGGATTTGGTCAAGATTGGCCTCTCCTACTCCACTCGAAAAACTTCCGTAATATATATAACCTATATTATCATTCAGTATTTTATATTTCATTCCTCCTGCAATCGAATAATCCGTTCCGATATAATTCTTCTGTATTTTCTCATCAAAATTATCGGGATAATCTTCAAACCATTTCCAATAACGGCTTATATTATGATTGGCGATCAGATTCACATGGCCGTCTTTAAGTTCAGCTAACATTTCACCCAATACATCAAAAAAAGATTCCTGAGGCATATCTTCGGTTATGCGGGCAGCATAGCGGTCGTGAACTTCATCCCAGTCAATATTTTTATATTCGAAGAAACAATATTTTTCATCGATTATCTTCCATAAAAGTTCGAAATTCCCCTGCTTTGAATTTTCATATTCTTCTTCATGAAAACACGAGGAAAAAGTGAATCCCAGAAATAATATAATCAGTAAATTTTTCATCATGGCATACATATTTCACTTAATCGGTCAATCGTATATCTGAAATAATTGAGATCTATGTCTCCATCATGGCTGGCAAGCTTTCCGTGATGCGAAAATTGCCATATTACCCAATTACCGACATCGTCTCCGGGCTCTTTATTCAAACTGCTTATCCATACAGGATTGTCTGGAAAATGATCTTTTATATAAAGCTTATAACAATCCATGTTTGTATAAATCATAGGGCGTACACCGTAATACTCATACACTTCACGCTCCATAATCTTTAACTCTTTAATAACAGATCTCACAAACGATGTATCTTTACTATAAGGATTAAACGGAGAATGTTCAACATCTATAGCGGGTATCAAATCGCCTGGCTCACATTTAGCGATTCGGATGAAATGCTTCGCTTGTTCACGCCCCGAAACTCCGAAATTATAGAAATGATACGAACCTATTTTCACATTATTTTCCTTCGCCAATTTATAGTTATAAGGATAATTGCGATCATCATGGGTTATCCCTTCTGTTGCTTTTATATATGCAAAATTAATATCCTCATTTTTTACTTCGATCCAATTCAGTATCGGATTATGATGTGATACATCTATTCCTCTCACCGAATATTTATTACTCTTATCAAAAGTATTGGACATCTTATTTTTCTTATAAAAAAAATAGCCTAAAGATAAGCATACTACAATCATAGTTGCTATACATATTATGACCTTAAATCTATCTTTTGATTTTTTCCGTTTCATTTTTACTTTTCAACTAAGCCGAACAATAAACAGTTGTCAGTTAACAGTCATCAATGTTTTATTTCGAAAAGGTAACAAAGGTTACATTATCAATGTACAATTTTTCAGATGTTACTTTTTACCTTTTCAGTTGATAACTAATGACTGTTAACTTATCTACGCTCTATATATAGATAAAAATATTTATGCTGCTTGATACTGACAAAGGTAATATTTTAAGGCTTATTCAAAAATACTGTGAGTGAATTAGAATATTTAAGTTACAGCAAGTATTTATATATACAGTAAACAAATCTTCTAGTTAACAAGTATATCAACACGTTTACCTGTGATTATTCATAAATAAATAGGTCTGACACCTTAATTTCTCATGGTTTTCTTATATATTTGACCATAATCAACACTTCCCTAAAATGAACCACGCTAAAAATTCATCAGATAATAACATTAAAATAACAGACTCTAATGTTTCAGTTCCCAACAATTTCGATAACAACGACAATAGGTCATTTTCTCTTTCCAAACTTTTAAAAGATGGAGCCAGACAGAGTGTCAAGGCTATAAAGCTGTTCGCTTTAGCTTTTATTTTATTCGGCATTATAAATCTTTTATTTTTTGGTTTTCACCTACTAAGATATTTAACTGAATCCGAAAGCGGTCATTACGGTTATGCCGTATTATCATTTATTATAGGTACAATCTTTGTGATTATCTCCTTTATTTTCACATATAAATACCTGCTGATGAATACTATCGAGGTATGCTACAAACTTCTAGAACCTTTTTTCCAGAAAATATGTACGAAAATAATAGATATAGTGATATCAGGAGGAAATAAGATTTCCGGAAAAAACATACATAAATCACTCAATATCGGCAGCCTGATGCTGGAAGTATATGGTAAAAAGCTTCCCAAATATGTACAGAAAGCTATAATTTTTATCTTAAGCAAGATACCTTTTGGTGATTTCCTTCAGACTATGCACACAGAGTTAAGCGAAAAAAAGGATACCCGCTCTCTTAGTTATATCCTCTATATACAAGTACACAAATTTATTTCGGGTATTTTATTAGGTGGAATATCCATGAGCTGGATATATTGGCTGTTACCTTTAAATATTGTTATTCAAGCAGCTATATTCTGGTTATAAATAAAAGGAGGAATAGCTGTTAGCTATCCCTCCTTAAACATATCCTTAGAAGTCTATCATTTTACAGGAATCTTATCAATACGTTTTTGATGCCGCCCACCTTCGAACGGTGTATTCAAAAATTTCACCAGAATATTATACGCTTCCTCTTCCGAAATAAATCGGGCAGGAAGGACAATAATATTAGCATCATTATGAGCACGTGCCAATCCTGCGATTTCTTCAGTCCAACACAAAGCCGAACGTATTCCCTGATGCTTGTTCAATGTGATATTGATACCATTACCACTTCCGCATAATCCGATACCGGGATAGCATTCTCCATTTTCGACAGCAATCGCTAGTGGATGTGCAAAATCGGCATAGTCACAGCTCTCGCCCGAATATGTTCCGAAATCTTTATACACTATACCTTTTTCTTCAAATAAAGATATCAGGTACGATTTCATTTCAAATCCTGCATGGTCGCTACAGATACCTATAGGTTTCTCTGATTGCGAAAATAATGAAAGTGAAGCAGCCATCTTTAATTCTATTTTAAGGTCACAGACCTATTTATATTAATGATATACTTACCAAGAGAATCAACAAGCAGAGCGAGCTGAAACTTTATTTTTTCAGATAATCTTTCACCTGATTGTATACATTCTCTCCTGTAAAGCCAAGTTTTTCATCCAACACTTTATAAGGAGCAGAAAAACCAAACGTTTCAAGTCCCCAGACTTTTCCGCTGTCACCGACCAATCCCTGAAGATTTACAGGTAAGCCTGCGGTCAATCCGAATTTCTTTTTATCAGCCGGTAATACCGAATCTTGATATTCTTTAGGCTGATTACGGAATAAACCTTCCGAAGGAACGGATACAATTCTTGTTTTGATTCCATCTGCTTCTAGAAGTTTAGCTCCGTCAACTAAAGTTGAGACTTCTGATCCTGATGCTAACAAAATTACATCATAATTTTGAGAATCCTGCACAATATAAGCACCTTTTGCCGATTGTAAAGCTTCTTCATAACGAGAACCTTTTGCCGGAAGATTTTTAATATTCTGACGAGAGAAAATCAAGCCCGTAGGAGTAGATGTATTTTCGATTGCCAGTTTCCAAGCTACAGTAGTTTCTACAGCATCTCCCGGACGTAAAACCAACATAGAATTCTGATTATGATGGTTTTTCAATTTCTCCATCAAACGCAATTGAGCTTCCTGTTCTACTGGCTCATGAGTAGGTCCGTCTTCTCCGACACGGAAAGCATCATGCGTCCAGATGAATTTCACAGGTTGTTGCATTAATGCCGCCATACGGATAGCTGGTTTCATATAATCAGAGAATACAAAGAATGTTGCACACGCAGGAATTACACCTCCATGCAAGCTTATACCTATTGATAAACAAGCCATTGTCAACTCGCAAACACCTACTTGTAGAAAAGCTCCTGAGAAATCATTTTTATTCAGGCTATGAGTATATTTCAAGAATCCGTCTGTCTTATCAGAATTTGATAAGTCGGCAGATGCAACAATCATATTTTCAACATTCTGGGCCAATACCCCTAATACGGCAGCTGATGCGGCACGTGAAGCGATATCATTCTTTTGTTGAATGCCTGCCCAATCTATATGAGGAACTTCCCCTGAAAACCAACGTTGCAATTTTTCAGCCAATTGAGGATTAGCTGCAGCCCATTTGTCTTTTGCGGCTAATCTTTCTCCAACTATGGCTTTTAGTTCTTTAGCTCTGCTTGCATAAAGCTCTTTAACTTCAGAGAAGATTACAAATGGATTTTTTGAATCTCCACCTAAGTTTTCTATTGATTTTTCGTAGCTTGCTCCGGCTTCACCTAACGGCATACCGTGAGTAGCAGTCTGATCTTCGAAACTTGATCCGTCTTCTTTAACGGCACCTTTACCCATTATGGTATGGCCGATAATCAGAGTCGGACGTAATTTTTCTTGTTTAGCTTCATCCAAGGCTTTTCTGATCTCAGCCGCATCATTTCCTTTAATAGAAATCACATGCCAACCCCAAGCTTTATATTTAGCTTCTACATCTTCGTCAGTTACTTCCTTTGTTTTTGTAGATAGCTGAATACCGTTCGAATCATAAAACATGATTAGGTTACTTAACCCTAAATGTCCGGCAACACGACCTGCTCCCTGAGAAATTTCTTCCTGAACACCTCCATCAGAAATGAATGCATATATCGTATGATTCATAACTTCACCTAAACGCGCCTGTAAAAATTTTGCAGCGATGGCAGCTCCTACTGCATATGTATGTCCCTGACCTAAAGGTCCGGAAGTATTCTCAACACCATGATCTAAATCCAATTCAGGATGGCCCGGAGTTATACTACCCCATTGACGGAACTGCTGTAAGTCCTCCATCGTATATTTTCCGGTCAAAGCTAATGTAGAATAGAGCATCGGAGACATGTGTCCCGGATCTAAGAAGAAACGGTCACGCCCTTCCCATCTTGGATTTTCGGGATCGTATACAAGATATTCTGAAAACAGTACATTGATAAAGTCTGCTCCCCCCATTGCTCCTCCGGGGTGTCCTGATTTAGCTTTTTCTACCATTGACGCAGCCAGGATACGTATATTATCAGCTGCTTTGTTAAGTACTTTTATGTCATTCATGATTAAAAAGATAAGTACGCTAATTATTTTAGAGTTATTTATTTCAAAAGTAATAAAAAATAAGTGTAAAACAAACATTAATACACCTATTACAAAAATAAGCAAAATATAACATATAAAACAAGAAAAATCACAGCTTTAGAGTAATTATTTCATTGTTATTGTAAATTAAGAATGCATTACTTTTCATGTCGAAGCATTATCGGTCAACAAGATAAATATAATCTTTCTGTAAATACTTTTATATGAATTATTTCTCATAAATTTTATATATAAGTAACAGCAAGCATTTAATAACACAGCTTATTGATAAAGCAATAAGTATAAGACCTAAAAAAACTGCGTATGAAAATATCACACGCAGTTTTCTGTTTTTTATCTTAAGATCCGATTATTCTACCGGTATATCTTTATTTACATTCTTAGAACCTACCAAAGCGTAGAATAACAAGTATGCAAGTCCGATAAATATTACCCAGTAGCTACCCATGTACCCAACTTTGTCGGCTACCCAGTTTTGGAATAATGGAAGTATACCTCCACCAACTACCATCATCATGAAGATACCTGATGCAGCAGGTACATATTTACCTAAACCTTCTACAGCAAGGTTAAAAATACCTCCCCACATAATAGAAGTACATAATCCGCATAATACCAGTAATAAAGCACTTAACGGAACCTGTGTCATCTCAAATGACTCTCCGGTAAATACAGGCATAGTAGATGTTACTGTTTTAGGTATAAAAATAGCTAAAGCTACTAATACAAGCCCAAGAGCAGATACACCTGTCAACATCGTTTTACTAGAGATCTTACCGCCAATCATACCACCGAAGAAACGACCTACAAGCATCAGGAACCAATAAGTTCCGGCAACGAATCCGCCGATACTTGCAGCACTCGAAGGATCTAAGCCTGCACCTTTATCAGATACATCCGACAAATAGAAATTTAGTGTTCCAGGGATACCGATTTCGATACCTACATAAATAAAAATACCGATAACACCAAATACCAGGTGACGGAAACTCCAAGGGCTATTTTCGAACACTTGTTTTTCAGTAGCTTTCTTTTCATGAGGATCTCTGATTGGAACAAAGAACAAGATAACAAAAGCCACAGCAAAAACAGCCATTGCAATAAACAATACAGAATTCACATCTGTAATAGCAGTATTTGCAGTTACTGTCCCGATCAAGGCACCCACAAACATAGGAGTCAATGTTCCTGTTAATGAGTTAAATGTAGCACCTAATTGAATCAACTGGTTTCCTTTGTTACCACCTCCTCCAAGAAGATTAAGCATTGGGTTTACCACTGTATTAAGCATACATACCGAAAACCCGGCAATAAACGCACCTAACAGGTAAACATAAAAGTTAGCAGGTAATCCTAATAGGTCGGAACCAACACCAACTATTCCTGATAAAAACTGAGTGAATACACCAAGAAGCCCTACTGCAATAGCAATAAGTGCTGTCTTTTTATAACCGATTTTTGTTAATAATTTACCGGCTGGTATACCCATAAACAGATAAGCAGTAAAGTTCATCAAATTACCTAGCATTCCAAGGAAATTAGATCCTGCAAATGCCGGTTGATTTTTCCAAATCACTCCAATAGGAGCTGCTAGATTTGTAACAAACGAGATCATCGCAAAAAGGAAAATCATCGTTACTATTGCAACGGCATTTCCACTTTGCTTTTGGGGTTCATTAATGGTCATAAGATTTGTTTTTATTATTATATTATAGGGTTATTATGTAAAAGAAAGTATTTGATAATTAATATTATAATGCAAAAAACTTTCGTTATTTCACTACCAAACTATACAGGCATACAACTTTAATTATTTTACAGAGAAAGCAAAAGTTGTAATACTTTCAAATTTATCTTCCGGTTTTAAAATTATTGAAGGATATTCCGGATTATGAATACTATCCGGATAATGCTGAGTTTCGAAACATACAGCACTTTGTGAAGGATATCTTTGTCCGTTTTTACCTATAAAATTTCCGGTCATCCAGTTACCTGTATACAGTTGAACTCCAGGCTGATCGGTATACACATCCATTTCTATACCTGTCTTGGGTGAATAACATTTAACAGCCAAATCATATTTTTCTCCTTTTTTATTCAAGATATATGTATGATCATATCCTCTTGCCCAGATAAGCTGTTGGAAATCATCTTTTATACGAGAACCTATAGATTGATTTGCTGTAAAATCCATGGGCGTTCCGACTACTTTTTCAGGCTTTCCATAAGGTATTGCAGTATCATCAGTAGGCAGATACTCTTCAGCATATATAGTCAACAGATGGTCTGCAACCGAAGCATCTCCTGCTCCTGACAAATTAAAATATGCATGGTTAGTCAAATTCAGAATAGTAGTTTTATCTGTTTTAGCCTCGTATTTTAAAGTTACCTCATTTTTATCTGTTAAAGTATAAGTTACCGTTACTTGTAAATTCCCGGGAAATCCTTCTTCTCCATCTTTTGCCAAATAGGTAAGGATCAATGTATTTTGTTCGGGTTGAGTTGCCCCCCATACAACAGAATTAAAACCTTTCAAACCACCATGTAAACTATTAGGCCCATTATTCACAGCTAATGTATATTCTTTTCCTTCTAAAGTGAACTTACCATTGGCTATACGGTTAGCTGTACGTCCGCATACAGCTCCGAAATAAGGCTCTTCCGAGTTCAGATACTCTTCGATATTATTATGCCCCGTTACAACATCAATCCAATTGTTATCTTTATCAGGAACTATCAAGGAGACAATACGTGCTCCATAGTTTGATATAAGTAATTCTGCTCCATTTTTATTTTGAAGAACATAAAGAGATGTATGTTTTCCATCTATTACTTTTTCAAAATCAGACACAATTAAACCGGATTTTGTTTTTTCAGGGTACTTATTCATTTCCTTTTATTTTAAATTTACATTATTAGATCATATTCAATACATGTATATAACCACACATCAGCAAGTTATATTAAGAAAATATTCTTTTATCTATTAATCGCTTTGTGACTGTAAAAGTAGCTATCTCAATTTGTCAACACACCAAAAAAAAAGTGTTCTACAACACATATTTCCACTATATATTATGAGATTTAATATATAGATAAATGGATGCTATATATAGTATTTTTAATTCTTTATTATGATTAATTATAAAGATATACTAATAATATACAGATATTATAGCATACATTTGTACTGATATTAAGTAACAGATAGAGTTCAACATTTCATTTCAAAATGATAACTAACTGTTCTTATTATGCTTACAATGTCAACAAAAAGGTCTACCACATTACTTGAAGTAAATTTACAAATAAATTTTTAGAATGAGTCGATATTTCCTTTTAGTTATAGCACTTTTTGCATCTTTTTCAACGTTTTCTCAAACCTATGAAGAACTTGTTTCTAAATCAATGGATTATCTCGAAGCAAAAGATTATGCAGCTGCCGAAGTTACTTTGAAAGAAGCTATGCGAAAAGAACCTGGAAATGAAGGAAATATTCTTCTCCTTTCGAATTTAGGAACTATACAACGGAAACTAGGAAAAAAAGAAGAAGCTTTAGTATCATATAACTCTGCATTAGGCAAATTTCCAAAAGCTGTATTTGCTCTGCAAAACAGAGCAGCCCTACTTTGCGAATTAGATAGCCTACAAGCTGCTAAACGAGATTATACTTTAATTCTTTCTATCGATCCTGACAATGTAGATGCACTCTACAGCAGAGGCCTGATCTTCTTATCTGAAAAAAACTTTCTAGCAGCAGAAACCGACTTTGAACAGGTTTTAAAAACTAATCCTAACAATGTACAGGCACTGAGTAGTATGGCTTTTCTCTCTAAAAATAAAGGTGATTGGAATGCCGCAGAAGAAAAATATACAGATTTAATATACAAGTATAAAAACCAACCGGTATTTTACGTTAATAGAGCTGAATGCTATCTCCAACAGAAAAAGCTATCCAGAGCAAAAGATGACTTAAATAAAGCCAAACAGCTTGGCTACGAAGACGCTTTATTGTATATATTAAGAGGTCAGTTTTATCTTCAGCAATACGATAAATTAAGTGCTAAACAAGATTTTGTAAAAGCTCAAGAACTAGGAGCAGATCAGGAATTAATAAAAAATTACCTGCTTCTTTGTAAATAACAGTTATAAAATAAGTTTGTCGGACTTACACTCCAAACGGTACATGTCAAATCCTTTTGCCCAATAATCAGGGACAACATCCTGTAAAATAAGTCCAAACCGTTCATAAAATCTGTAAACTAGCTGAGATGTTCTTACGGAAACCTTCTCAACCGAAGGTATCTTTATAATTTTATTCAATCTATAAATCATCAGTTTACTTCCAATCCCCATACCTAGAGAAGAATAGTCAACTATATCCCAAGAGATCTTAGCAGTCCTCATATCTTCGGTCAAATTATAACCTCCACATCCCAGTATTACATTTTCTTTTTCAAATAGGAAATAATTATCAGAAAAATTATCCAAATAAAGGATAAGATCATCTTTTTCTTCTTCAGCAAAATAGATTGGTGTATTTCCTTCAAGCAGAGATAAAACAGATTCTTGATCTTCTTTTTTGTATTGTCTTATTATCATATCACAAATAACTAGTATTAACAAAAAAGTCCCGAGTAAAAAATTACTCAGGACTTCCTGTCTTTAAAAGAGGGCGGTTACCTACTCTCCCACATAATTGCAGTACCATCGGCGTGGGTGGGCTTAACTTCTCTGTTCGGAATGGGAAGAGGTGGATCCCCAACGCTATAACCACCTTAATATCTTTGATCTTATATATTAAGACGTGATGTAAAAGAACAAGTCTTTAAAAATTTGTATGTAGCAAACCTGTTACACAGGCGAAGTTTTGACGAAAAAGTTTCGGGCAATTAGTACTACTCGGCTATGACATTACTGCCTTTACACCTGTAGCCTATCAACGTCGTAGTCT
>NZ_KE384529.1:572421-922651 GCF_000426485.1 Indolivaga capnocytophagoides DSM 22835 | reverse complement strand
CACGCGAGCTGGGTTCAGAACGTCGTGAGACAGTTCGGTCTCTATCTATCGTGGGCGTAAGATATTTGCGGGGATCTGACACTAGTACGAGAGGACCGTGTTGGACGCACCGCTGGTTTACCGGTTGTTCCGCCAGGGGCATCGCCGGGTAGCTAAGTGCGGATTGGATAAGTGCTGAAAGCATCTAAGTACGAAGCCAGCCTCAAGATAAGATATCCTTATAAGGGTCGTTGTAGACTACGACGTTGATAGGCTACAGGTGTAAAGGCAGTAATGTCATAGCCGAGTAGTACTAATTGCCCGAAACTTTTTCATAAAAACTTCGCCTGTGTAACAGGTTTGCTAGATATGAGTTTGAAAAAAACTTGTTCTTTTTACATCACGTCTTAATATATAAGATCAAAGATATTAAGGTGGTTATAGCGTTGGGGATCCACCTCTTCCCATTCCGAACAGAGAAGTTAAGCCCACCCACGCCGATGGTACTGCAATTATGTGGGAGAGTAGGTAACCGCCGTCTTTTAAACTCGAAGTCCTGTAAGTCTAAAACTTACGGGACTTCTTTTTTTGTACATATGCAAATACAAAAAGTTTATTCTTAGGCCTAAGAATAAACTTTGAAATCTGAATTCTTCTATTAAGATTTAATCTTGTTAAAGTTAGCTGAAAATATACTTAATATAATTTTTGAAAGTTTCGACTATTGTTTTGTTTTTCTTTAGTTCTGCATTTCTATATATATTGAAATATGTCTGCATATGTTTATCTATCGTATATGATAGAGCGTATTGTTTTTGTTCTTCGATAAATTGTTTGTTAGAATAGAAATTATTCATGTTTTCATCTATAATTCTTTTCATATGCTCAGCATCGAAATTATCCCAGAAGAATGCATATTTGTTTCCTATTTCGCTTAAACTGGTCATTCGCGATGAGAACACTGGTTTCTCGAATCTCATAGCCTCTATTACAGGAATTCCAAATCCTTCAAATTTGGAGGGAAATAGGAAAGCAGAACAGTTTTTATACATCCAGATCTTTTCAGAGGGACTGATTGGCCCAGTTATAAATACATTTAGTATTTTTTCATCTATAATTCGTTTTTCAATATCTTTAGAATATTGGAAATGATTATCTCCAGATATATACAAATTATAAGTTGGCATAATTTTCATTAAATCTAAAAGAACATGAAAATTCTTCTTTTCTCTCATTTGTCCTATTGTGAAGAAGAATTTTTTATCCGATTTGATGTTGTCTGGTTTAGTTTCCTTATCGTTTATATTATTTCTTACACCTACATGATTGAGTAAAATAGGCTTATTGTGTAGATCAATATGTTTAGTTACGTCTTCAATGGTAAATTGAGAGACGGCTGTTACTATGTCTGCAATATCCAGTATTGATTGTTGTCTTTTTAATTTATTCTTAGCTTTCTTAGTATTTCTTTCGTATAGAAAATTTAGGTCATGTACACTGATAATGCGGACAGTGTTAGCTGATAATGATATGTATTTCGCCTGTTGAGTTATTGAATGCCAAATATCAAACGTAGGTAGTAAAAATGGATATCTCTTATATTTCTTTGAGAACTTCAGATACTTGACATGATTTCCGAATTTACCGATGTATTCTTCGGGGACAAAAAGAGTTATATTTAGATCTTTAATACTTTCCGGATTGTTCTTTATATAGTTACCATAGTCAATAGACAATTGTCCAAATCCATTATTAAGGTGTTCTAGATACCTTAAATCTATAAGAATAGTTTTTCTCATTTGTTAGTTCTTCTTTTTACAAAAGTAGCTTTTTTTTCTGATATAGTTTATGTTCAGTTTTGAGGAATAATTGTGTTTGAATTTTGATAAATGCTGAAGCATTTAGATCGGTATGTGTTGTTGTATTTTGTCTAAATATTATATTATTTGCTTATTTTGAGTATTCTGATATTTGTGTTTGTTTGGAGTTTTGTAAGTGTTTATACTTAAATGAAAAAAATAAAAGAGAAGTAGATATTAGGTTCTAAAGATCATTATCTTTGTCTCCGTTTTGTATAAAAAGCGATTGTTCTTTTTTATTTTATGGGAAATACATTAATTATTCGAAATCATAGGATAGGAGACGCCTTAATAGTGCTTCCGTTAGTGGTATCATTGGCTCTAAAATATAAAAATGAGACCTTTACGGTGATAACTAATGAACGTTTTGATAACTTGCTTGACATTATGCCGGGTAATGTTCTTTTCATTCCAATGGTTGGAAAAAAAAGCCAAGGTATATTTAGAGGTATATCGTATTTTATTAGAAGGCAATTGTTCCTTTATAGAATACAATCTTGTAGTAAATTATTTAATAGAATAGCTTTTCTACAATATGAAACTTTTGAGAAAAAATTGCATAAATACATTTTAAGAAAAAAGAATGATGTGTTGATTGCAATTACTGATGAAACTGAATTCCGTTCAGATAAGAGACTATTAAATAAATGTTTGGATGGATTAACAATGATTGGGTTGCATACTGATACTCTCCGTAAATTGGGATATACTGATATTTGTCCAGTTTCAGATCCTTCTAAAATTAGAAATCAAGATGTAAGTTCAATATGTAGAGAAATAGGAATAGATCTAACTAAGAGATTGATCGCTATTGCTCCATTTTCTAAAGAAAAGACTAAAATATATCCGTTAGATAAAATGGAGCAGGTCGTTGGTTATTTCTCGAGTCAAACGAGCCTATATCAGGTTCTTATTTTAGGAGGAGGATATGAGGAAAAGAATTTGGTGGATAAATGGGTCGAGAAATATCCTTCTATAATTTCTCTGGTAGATAGAATTCCTTTTGGCTATGAAACTGTGATTATCGCAAAATGCAGTTTAGTACTCTCCATGGATTCTGCCAACTTACACTTGGCTTCTCTTCTGCATACCCCGGTTGTATCTATCTGGGGGGCGACAACACCTGAGAATGGCTATTATCCGAGCAAAGAGGATATTGGATCCGCAATATGTAAAAGACTCGAATGTCAGCCGTGCTCAATTTTCGGAGAAAAACCATGTATCCGAAAAAATCGATATGAATGTTTGGATATTGATTCCCGGATTGTAATAGATAAGATGGAGGAAGTACTTACAGGTAATTTATCGCGTTAGTCTATAATGGATCGACTTTCAGAATAAAACTTCTTATAGATATTGGTCGATTCCATGTTTACACCGAATAATTTTTTCAGTTTTTTGTTCTTTCATGTATTTAAAGTTTTGTTCTTTATTATACATATGTTTATCTTCATGCCATAAATGATATACTAGACCTGCAAATTTGAGGTAGCGTTTTTTTAGTCCACTAAGTAAAAATCGGTTACCTAGGTCTACATCTTCCCCTCCCCAACCTTCAAAATATTCGTCATATCCGTTTACTTTAATATAGTCTTCTCTCCAATACGACATATTAGCTCCAAGGGCTGGAGAAGCATTCTGTCGATAGCGGGAAGCCAGGTATAGAGAAACAATATTGAGTCGAAATGCATTTTCGGGTTTTGATTCAATTCCTTTTGTCCATGGGTATATTTTTCTAGACTGCCTGCTTTGGCAAATTTTTTCAGATAAATTTTTGCCCAGATTTACTCTCCCTCCTTTTACATAGTATCCTTTTTCGGCTAAGCGCAGATGATCATGTATGCACATCGGATGCATGAATATATCTCCATCAGTTTCGATAATATATTCACCTTTTGCTTGTGCTACACATTTGTTTCTCATCATTGATTTTCTGAAGCCATTGTCTTCTTGCCAAAGATGTATTATTGGAACAGGGAAGTCTTTACTTATTTCATCTATTAATATCTTGGTTTCTTCTTTGGAGCCATCATCACCAATTATTATTTCATCAGGTAACCTGGTTTGGTGTCTTACTCCATCTAAATATACTGCTAATGCATCAGGTCTATTGTAGGTTGCTACGATTAAAGATACTTTCATTATTAAGTGTAAATGTTAATTCTATTCTATATAAGGCTTTTTTCCTGGATGTCTTGCTGAAAATTTAGTCCAAAATTCACGATGATAGGATAGTGTAAGTTTTATGCATGTTTTTATATCAAAGCCTCTGGCCTTGGCATATTCTGATGCAATATAGCTTATCATTTCTTCGTTACCCCATAGGCGGCAGAAGTTTTTGCAGCCTTTTTCTTTTGAAATTTTCCCAAAATACATTCTATTTAGATCGACCAGATAAAACTGAAAATCTTCAACAGATTGCTTGTAGAGAATATTCCCGGGCGAATAGTCCATATGCAGGATTTGCTTTTCATGCATATCTGCTGTGAATTGAGCAAACTGTTGCAATAATCTTTCCCTGCCTGCTAAAACTCCCTTTTGGAATTCTCTCATGATTCCGTCAAAGTCTTCTTGTATTGAAATATAGAAACTTTCACCAAAGCTTATTCCAGATCTTAACTCCATATATCCGATAGGATTAGGAGTGTGGATGTTATTTTTGATTAGTATGTTAGCGTATTCAAATGATCTCTGAGCTTTAGATTTTCTAAAATTCCCGTATACAAATTTATTTATAATATTAGGTTTCCGAAATGATTTAACGTTAACTTTTATATTGTTAGTATTTATTATTTTAATAATATTCCGTCCGTCATATATGGTCTGGCCTGTAAAACCAAATATTTTCGGAAGATTTCGGATGAAATCTTCCAACTCTCTATACTCGGGGTTTATGATTAATTTAGTTTTCAAAATTCGGATGTGAAGTGGAAACGTATATCTTTAAAATCTTGTTGAGCCATCATCAATACATAGTTTGAGTCGGCAAGAAATACATCTCGCCCTTCCTTGTCTTTTGCCATGTATTGGGATTTTCGTTTTTTGAAGTTCTCTAATTCATCCTCATTGTCGCTTTCTATCCAACATGCTTTGAACAGATTGATTGGTTCCCATTTACACTGAGCTCCATATTCGTGGAGCAGACGGTATTGTATAACTTCGAATTGAAGCTGACCAACGGTTCCGATGATCTTACGTCCGTTAAACTGGTTTATAAAGAGCTGTGCGACACCTTCGTCCATCAACTGGTCAATACCTTTTTGCAACTGTTTGGTTTTCATCGGATCTGCATTCTCTATGTATTTGAACATTTCAGGAGAGAAACTTGGCAAACCTTTGAAATGGAGTTCTTCACCTGATGTCAGAGTATCACCGATCTTGAAGTTTCCGGTATCGGGTAATCCCACAATGTCTCCGGCAAAAGCCTCATCTACAGTCTCTTTTTTCTGAGCCATAAATGCCGTTGGTGAAGAGAATCGCATCTGACGGTTAAATCTTACATGCTTGTAATTGACATTACGTTCAAATTTACCTGAGCATACTTTTACGAATGCAATACATGAGCGATGGTTTGGATCCATATTGGCATGTATTTTAAATATAAAGCCTGTAAATGCTTCTTCTTCGGGTTTCACTACACGTTCTACAGCCTCGATAGGGCGGGGAGAGGGGGCGATTTTTACAAAACAGTCCAAAAGCTCCTTTACCCCGAAGTTATTCAGCGCTGATCCGAAAAATACGGGAGCTACTTCTCCTTGCAGATAGGTGTCTATATCGAGTTCGGGATATACTCCCTCTATCAGTTCGATGTCTTCTCTTAATTTTGCAGCAAGCGAGTCTCCGATATGTCTTTCGAGTTCGGGACTGTTTATGTCCTTAAATTCGATAGATTCAGTAACGGTCTGTTTACTTGGTGTATATAGGTCAAGCTTTTCCTGATATAAGTTATATACACCTCTGAAGCTTTGTCCGCTGTCGATAGGCCAACTCAGAGGACGTACTTTTATTTTTAGTTCTTCTTCGAGTTCGTCTAATAAATCGAAAGGATCTTTTCCGTCCCTGTCCATCTTATTGACAAAGATCATCACCGGAGTTTTCCGCATGCGGCAGACTTCCATTAGTTTTCGGGTTTGCGTTTCAACCCCTTTGGCAACGTCTACTGCTATGATAACACTATCTACAGCTGTGAGTGTACGGAAAGTGTCTTCTGCGAAATCCTGGTGACCGGGTGTATCCAGAATGTTGATTTTATAGCCATCGTATTCAAAGCCCATCACAGATGTTGCAACCGATATACCACGTTGCTTTTCTATTTCCATCCAGTCGGATGTGGCTGTTTTTTTTATCTTATTCGATTTTACAGCCCCGGCTACGTGGATTGCACCCCCGAATAGCAGAAGCTTTTCTGTTAAGGTAGTTTTACCCGCATCGGGATGGCTGATAATCGCAAATGTACGTCGTCTATGAATTTCTTTGTCTAACTCGCTCATATATTTACTTAAGGTCACAGACCTATTGTTGTTATGCTTGATAAAACCTGAAAAAAGTATCAGACCTTTTTCAAGAAGTGCAAAGATAATACATAAACCGAAGAGTGGAAAATATCAGGCAGTTTATAAAGGATTTATGTACTTTATATCCGTATGATAGATAGGATTGATACATGCTGTAAAACATCTTTAATTATTTGTCTCGAATCCTAATCAAAGTTAAATAATGGTTAGTTAGTGTAAAAAATACTCTATTTTTTTTCAAAATTGATAAGACATGTCTATATTTGCAACGTGTTTTTCATAGTATTAGATTTAAGGTTAATAATTGAGAATTAGGTTGTCGGGATGACAACCTTTTCTTTTTTATATAAGGTTGTCGAGTAAGTTTTTATAGGTGATTTGATAGCCCCCAAACTATATATTTGTAATAAAAAACGTTCAACCTATCAAAAAATGAAAGATTGAACGTTAACTGAGTCGACATGGACTTATGCTTCTAATTGAGCTCCTCTGAATTCAGATTTCAGCCTTTCGATAACTTCTTTCACACTCGAAATTTTTTCAGAAAGGTGAACATTGATTCCTGTGAAGGCATATCCTTTTTTCATATTTCCTTTTGCTGCCTGATAAAGAGCTTGTACGATACAGTAAGGGCTTTTACTATAGTCGCATGTCTTGATACAATGAAATGGACAACTTTTGGGCACTTCCTGTCCTTTCTCCACACTTCGGATAAATTCTCCGTCAATAGCCCGTCCGGGCATTCCCACAGGGCTTTGGATTATTTTTATATCTTCTCGTTTAGCATTAACGAATACATTTTTGAATTCGGTTGATGCATCACACTCTTCCGTAGTGACAAATATTGTTCCCATTTGAACTCCTGAAACTCCCATATCCAAAAAATGGTGTATATCTTTACCCGAAGAGATACCTCCCGCTACTATTACTGGTATGTCCTTTTCCTCTTTGTATTGAGTAGTGATATTTAAGACTTCAGGTATGATTTGTTCGAGAGAGAAATGTTCATCGTCTATTTGTTCTGTTTTAAAACCCAGATGTCCTCCCGCTTTAGGTCCCTCTATGACGATAGCGTCGGGAAGATAATTGTAGTTGTTTTTCCATTTATCGCATAGTATCTTAGCAGCTCTCGATGAAGATACAATCGGGACTAATTTTGTGGTGCTTTCTTTGGTCAGATAAGACGGCAGATCGAACGGCAGTCCGGCTCCTGCAAAAATCACATCTACTTTTTCTGAGATTGATGTTTTTACCATATCAGCATAATTGGTAAGTGCCACCATGATATTTACTCCTATTATGCCATTGGTTTTTTCTTTAGCCTTGCGTATTTCTTCTTTCAATCCAGAGATACATCGGCTAAGGTAGTTGCCCGGCTGTTTGCTGTATATCAACCCTAAGCCTGCACACGATATAACTCCGATACCTCCTTCATTGGCTACTGCCGATGCTAATTTGGATAAAGAAACCCCAACACCCATTCCTCCTTGAATGACAGGAAGTTTTACTTCCATATTTCCGATAAAAAATGATTTCATGAAATTATTATATGTTTAATTCTGAAAAAAATGTTGCTTAAACAATGAAATTGCTTTCTTATTGCAATCTCGTTTCAAAAGTAACTATTTAAAATGAAACTATTTTTGATTGACATAGATTTTTATTTTCTTTTTTGTAAAATTCTATAGTATAGAGTGTTAGTTTGTGTTTGATTGTTCCTTATTAGAATGCAAATGATTGTATTTGTTCTTTTGTCGCTTGATGGAGTTAGGCTGATATCAGTATTATTGCTACTTTTAGGTTTCATTTAGGGTCTCGGACTTTTCTCCTGAGATAATTATAATTACTAATGCTGTTCTGGCTTAGAAGTGTGACATATATAACTATAAAACCAATGCGAAAAATCATCTCATATCCTCTTTCTGTAATTTATTACCTGCTTTTTGGCTTGACTCTTGTTATTTTCCATGTTATACAATGGCTGAGTTTCAATTTATTCGGATACGATGCCCATAAGAAAAGTGTAGATGTATTGTGTTTTTTCTTGGTATTTAATACATACGTTCTGGGAACCCGATATAAAATAGAGGGGATTGAGAATCTTCCGGCAAATGAACCCTTGATAATTGCATCTAATCATCAGAGTTTGTATGATATAACTACGATCGGATGGTTTCTGAGAAAAATACATCCCAAATTTGTAAGCAAGATAGAGTTAGGAAAAGGTATTCCCAGCATTTCATATAATCTTAATCATGGAGGTTCGGTACTTATCGACCGAAAAGACGCTAAACAGTCGTTGTCTGCTATCAGAAAATTAGGAGAATATATTGAGGAGAATAAACGTGCAGCGGTAATATTTCCTGAAGGAACAAGAAGTGTAACCGGAAAACCCGGGAAGTTTGCAGAGAACGGTTTGAAAATACTTTGTAAATATGCTCCGTCTGCTTATATGGTTCCCGTAACAATTAATAATGCATGGAAAATGACTCGATGGGGTGTATTTCCTCTTGGAGCCGGAAATACCATTATATTGACTGTTCACAAACCGATTGCAGTGAATAGTATGCCTTTTTCTGAAGTTTTTGAGAAAACAGAGCATGCTGTTGTAAGCCGGATTATTTAATTATTAAAGCTCTCAGACCCACTCGTTATGTTGTGCAGGCGTTGCAATACGCCCGCACAATACAATTATTTGTATATGGCCTTTTTTCCTGCTAAAAGAGTATTTCCCATAAGCGAGATAATAGTCATCGGTCCCACACCTCCGGGAACAGGAGTAATATGACCTGCTTTTTTTGCGACTTCATCGAAAGCTACATCACCTTTTAATTTAAAACCCGATTTGGTTTCTGTTGAAGGTACACGGGTTGTACCGACATCAATAATGGTAGCACCATCTTTTACCATATCACCTTTCAGAAATTCGGGTACACCCAATGCTGCGATAATAATATCCGCTTGCAGGCATATTTCTTTAATATTAGGAGTGCGGCTGTGGCAAACAGTTACTGTTGCGTCTCCGGGATAACCTTTCTGCATCATCAGATTAGCAACAGGTTTGCCTACTATATTACTTCTGCCTAGTACAACACAGTTTTTACCCGCTGTGGGTATTTCATAACGTTTCAACAGTTCCAATATACCGGCGGGAGTTGCCGATACAAAGCAGGGCAGCCCGATAGACATACGTCCTACGTTGATAGGGTGAAAACCATCTACATCTTTTCGATAGTCGATGGCTTCAATTACTTTTTGTTCGGATATATGTTTGGGCAGAGGTAATTGAACAATAAACCCGTCAACATCAGTATCGTTGTTCAGACGGTCTACACAAGCCAGAATCTCATCTTCGGTTGCATCGCTTTCGTATCTGATAAGAGTCGATTTGAATCCTACTTCTTCACAGGTTTTTACTTTATTGGCAACATAGGTTTCGCTTCCTCCGTCATGACCAACCAATACTGCGGCCAAATGAGGGCGTTTTCCTCCCTGTTCTACTATTTGTTTTACTTCTGCCGCTATTTCCTGTTTCATTTGGGCAGATACTGCTTTTCCGTCTATTAAAATCATTGTTAAGGAAAGTTTTGGGTTGATATAATTTTCTGAAAAATGAAAGAGGAATATCTCAATGGAATATTCCTCTTTATATACAGGTGGATAGTTTTATCTTCTCATTCCCGGCATTTTTGACATCAGTTTGCCTGCGCCTTTCATTTGAGTCATCATTTTCATCATTTTGCGGGTTTCGTCAAATTGCTTGATCAATTTGTTCACTTCCTGTATCGAAGTGCCGCTTCCTTTTGCTATACGTTGACGGCGGCTGCCGTTCAGTAACTCGGGACTTGTACGCTCTTGTGGAGTCATCGAGTAGATAATGGCCTCGATACTTTTGAAAGCATTGTCGTCTATATCTATATCTTTCATTGCTTTGCCGACACCGGGTATCATTGCAGCAAGATCTTTGAGGTTACCCATTTTTTTGATTTGCTGTATCTGAGATATAAAGTCGTTGAAATCGAATTGATTTTTTGCAATTTTCTTTTGAAGGCGACGGGCTTCCTCTTCATCGTATTGCTCCTGTGCACGCTCTACAAGTGAAACGATATCACCCATGCCGAGTATACGGTCAGCCATACGTTCGGGGTGGAACACATCTAGTGCATCCATTTTTTCGCCCATCCCGACAAACTTGATGGGTTTATTCACAATCGAACGTATCGAAAGGGCAGCACCACCACGAGTATCACCATCTAATTTGGTAAGAACAACACCGTCGAAGTCTAATCTGTCGTTAAATTCTTTGGCAGTATTTACAGCATCCTGTCCGGTCATAGAATCTACGACGAACAATATTTCATTTGGTTTTACGGCTTTTTTGATTGAGGCGATTTCTTCCATCATCGCTTCATCTATCGCTAAACGTCCGGCAGTGTCTATGATAACTACATCGTTTCCGTCGGCTTTAGCTTTCTTTATTGCGTTTTGAGCAATTTCAACCGGATTGTTATTGCCCTCTTCAAAGTATACAGGAACATCTATTTGGGTTCCTAATACTTTCAATTGTTCTATTGCAGCCGGACGGTATATATCATCTGCTACAAGCAGAGGTTTTTTCCCTTTTTTTGTTTTAAGCAGATTCGCTAATTTTCCCGAGAAAGTAGTTTTTCCCGAACCTTGCAAACCAGACATCAAGATGATCGAAGGAGAACTTTTCAGGTCGATGTCTACAGCAGTTCCACCCATAAGCAAAGCTAGTTCGTCATGAACGATCTTTACCATCAATTGTCCCGGTTTTACGGCAGTAAGCACGTTTTGTCCGAGAGCTTTTTCTTTTACGGTTTCAGTAAATTGCTTTGCTGTTTTAAAGTTTACGTCGGCATCAAGTAAAGCACGGCGTACATCTTTTAAAGTCTCCGCTACATTGATTTCGGTGATTTTTCCTTCACCTTTCAAGAGTTTAAACGATCTGTCTAATCTGTCACTTAAATTTTCAAACATAGAATTATGGTGTATCCTTAATTATGTAAATTGATAGAATTAATGATATGTTCTCAACCATAACCAAACTTCGGTTGTTCTATTTATCGAAGTGATAAAAGACTTATAACCTTAAATTCTGGAATATGTGTTGATAGACTGCACAAAGATAATAAAGTTTTTTTATCTCTGGTTGAGATTACTAGGTTAGCTTTTCTCTTGTATTTTTGGAATTAAGTAAAAAGCGTATATTTGTTTATGAATAGAGTGGTATAAGAGATGAACTGTTATTGATTATGCCATTGTGACGGGGATATATTAGGTGTAATATAAGCTTATCCTTCGAGCGTGAAATGAAAAAATAAATGGGTCAAAGACCTTAAAAAACAGTAAAATAAATAATATGAGCAAAGTAGTAATTAATTCATTCGAAGATTTTGAAAAATATGTAGGACAGGAACTTGGTGTGTCTGATTATCTAAAAATAACTCAGGACAGGATCAATCTTTTTGCAGATGCTACATTAGATCATCAGTGGATACATGTTGATGTAGAAAAGGCTAAAGAAAAAAGCGCTTTCCATAATACTATTGCTCATGGGTATTTAACTCTTTCGTTATTACCTTATTTGTGGGATCAGATTGTGGAAGTGAATAATCTGAAAATGATGATCAACTACGGTATGGATAAGTTGAAGTTCAATCAGGCAGTGGTGGTTGACAGTGAAGTAAGGATCAGGGTGAAGTTGTTAAGCCTGCTCAATTTACGAGGAACTATCAAAACTGAAATGAGAGTAGTAATGGAGATTAAAGATTCTAATAAGAATGCTTTCGAAACGAATGTATTATTCTTATACCATTTTAATGATTGATTTAATAAATATTAAGGGGCTGATGAAGCCCCTTATTTTTTAGAAGTTCAGACTTGTTTATAGCTTAATACAATTACTTGCAAAATAATTTACGATGAAAAAACAATTGCTTTTTTTTAGCTTTTCTATGCTGAGTTTAATTTCTCAAGCACAATGGAAAGACGGAGGGACGAAAATTACCACAACTCAGAATGTCGGCATCGGAACTGAAAATCCGGGATATAAATTGGATGTGGCGGGGGATATTCGGTCTCAGAATATAATAGTACCCAATGGTTATCGTATAACACGCAGTCCTAATGATAATTTCAATTATGACAGTAAAGTAATGGGCCATTATGCTCTTCAATGGGCACAAGACTCATGGAATACAGGTGGAAGTTCTTTTGGTTAAGTGCATATGGTGGAATAAAAATCTTTACAGCGGGGTTATATCGTTTAGGCATTACTGGAAATGGTAATGTTGGCATCGGAATAGATAATCCAAATTATAGACTTGATGTAAATGGTACAATTGCAGCAGGCAAATTGTATTTAAGAGCGAGTGGTGTAAATTCTGGTTGGAGACAAACTATTGTAGAATATGATGGTCATGATTTTATTATAGGGAGTAAAGTTGGAATAAATGCTCACAACCAGTTACTATTAAGACCGGGAGGTGGAGGCACAGAACAATTGTACAGTGCTATTGAGATGTATAGTACTACAAAAAATAATGAGTATCAGCGTAAAGTGTCGATTAGTACCGAAAGAGCGACTTTCTTCAATGGGGGCAATGTCGGCATTGGAACAGATAATCCCCAAAATAAACTAGACGTAGTAGGTACCATTCGTGCAACCGAAGTAAAAGTAGAGACCGGTTGGGCAGATTTCGTTTTCGATAAAGATTATAAGCTTCGTTCCTTAGAAGAAGTCAAAGCTCATATAGATGAACACAAACATTTACCTGATATTCCATCGGAAGCAGAAGTTAAAGAGAACGGAGTAAGTTTGGGTGAAATGCAAGCTAAATTATTACAGAAAATAGAAGAGCTGACTTTATATGTGATAAAACAAGATGAAAAAAATAGGGCTTTAGAGAAGGAAATTCAAAGCCTAAAAGCTATCTTAGCAAAAGAATAAGGGCGTAGACCTTTTTTGTCTACTGTCATACTTATACAAAACTTACCCGACTGAATTATGAAAATAAAAGAAATATTATCAGTGATAGAGCATTTGGCTCCGTTGCCATTACAGGAAAGTTTTGATAATAGTGGCGTTCAGATCGGCGATGTAAATCAGGATGCCAAAAGTGTCTTGGTTTGTATCGATGTAACGGAAGATGTAATGACCGAGGCTATTCGTCTTGGCTGTAATCTGGTGATATCCCATCATCCGTTGGCTTTTCGCAGTTTTAAATCTTTAACGGGAAAGACGTATGTCGAACGATGTATGATTCAGGCATGTAAGCATGATATTGTTGTATATGCAGCTCATACCAATCTGGATAATGCTTTTGGTGGTGTAAATTATGAACTTGCCCGAATCTTGAATCTTGAGCATGTGAAAATTCTTGCACCTCAGAAAAAAATGTTGACCAAGCTGGTAACCTTTGTTCCTCAGTCGCATGCCGAAAGTGTACGTGCCGTACTTTTCAATGCGGGAACTGGAAATATCGGGAATTACGATGCCTGCAGTTTCAATGTTCCAGGTGAAGGAACATTCAGAGCCGGAGAAAATACCCATCCTTTTGTCGGAGAGAAAGGGGCACTGCACATAGAGGCGGAAGTTCGTATAGAAGTCATTCTTCCTGTATATAAACAAAACGATGTACTCAATGCTCTATTAGCTATTCATCCGTACGAAGAGCCTGCTTATGATTTCTATATGCTCGAAAATTCGTGGGCTCACGCCGGCAGCGGTATAGTGGGTACATTGCCCGAACCGATGGAGGAGGAGGATTTTCTCTATCATTTGAAAGATACTTTAGGCTTGTCCAGTATTCAGCATTCGCCATATTTAGGAAAACAGATACACGAAGTCGCCTTATGTGGTGGTGCGGGTGCGTTTTTGATACCTCAGGCTATTGGATACGGTGCGGATATATTTATAACGGGAGAGGCTAAATACAATGATTTCTTTGATGTTGAAAATAAAATACTGCTGGCTACCGTAGGACATTACGAATCGGAAGTTTGTACAAAGAATATTTTTTATAATTTACTATCTGAAAAATTTCCGGATTTGGAACTCAATTTATCTCAGTTTGATGAGAATCCCGTAAAATACTTGTGAAATATAGAAGCTAAAATACAATTATTAGCCCTGAATATATTATCTTTGCATCCGGATAACAAATAGTAATCCGTTGTACGACGGCAGAGATATACTCCTGCAAAAGTATAAGATGTGGTAAATAAACAGGCGACTGTTTGCATACCGCATTTTTTTATCGAGAAAATTGAATAAATTAAATAAAAATGGCTAAGAAACAAGCAGAAAAAGAAATTCAGGTAGAAGATAAGCTGAAAACGCTTTATAACCTACAGGTTAAACTATCGGAAGTAGATAAGATTAAAATACTTAGAGGTGAGTTACCTTTGGAAGTTGCAGATTTGGACGATGAGATTGCCGGTTTGAAAACCCGTATCGGAAAGAATGAATCGGATCAGAAGGAATTCGAAACAGCTGTTTCGCAACAAAAACAAAAAATACAGGATTGTAACCTGAAAATTGAAAAGTATAAAGAACAGCTAGATAATGTTCGTAACAACCGTGAGTACGACCATCTAAGCAAAGAGATTGAATTTGAAACTCTTGAAATAGAACTGGCAGAAAAACGTATTAAAGAATTTACTCAGAATGTGAAAGCTTTAAAAGAACAGATCGAAAAAAGTAAAACATTCTTAGAGGAACGTTCTGCAGACCTTCATCAGAAGAAAGACGAATTGGACGAAATTATTGCTGAAACCAAACAGCAGGAAGAACAACTTCGTGACGAGATCAAAGGTATTGAAGCCGAAGCTGATCCCCGTTTGCTACAAGCATTCAAACGTATACGTAAAAGCGCACGTAATGGATTGGCTATCGTAGCCATCGAGCGTGGTGCATGCGGAGGTTGTTTCAATAAGATTCCACCTCAAAAACAAATGGATATTAAATTGGGTAAAAAAGTAATCGTGTGCGAATATTGCGGACGTATTATGATTGATCCTGAAATGGTAGGTATGGAAGAATAAACATTTTTCGATATATCATATAGGGGGCTTTTGAGTAAAATCAGAAGCCCTCTTTTTTGTATAGTCGTTAATTTTTCTTGTTAAAATAGAGAACTCACCACGAAAAAAGTATCTTTGCTTTTGGTTATTTTTACAAAGATTAAGGTCTCAGACCTATTTTATTACTTTGGTAATTATAAATGTAACAGATAGCTAAATTGAAATAATATATCGTTAAATACTAGCTTTTGCTTAATGGGAAAAATTCACATTTCATTTTATGCAGTACTTGCTGTATTGCTTTGTTCGTGTGGCTCATCTAAAAATATATCCTATTTTCAGGATCTGGATTCTTATTTACAAAAAGAAGTGGCTATGAATGATTCGTTAAATCCGGTGCAGATTAAAACCGGAGACGAACTTGCAATTGTCGTTTCATCGGTCGAACCTCAGGCTGTAACTCCATTTAACCTGCCTTCGGGGCAAGGTAAGATGTCGTCGTATATTGTAGATGAACAGGGAGAGATCAACTTCCCGACTTTAGGTAAAATAAGGCTGAAAGGGCTATCTACAGATGAAGCCGTTGATTTATTACAGACCCGTTTGGAAGATTATGTGAAGAATCCGATTGTAAATGTACAGATCATGAATTTCAGAGTTTCGGTGTTAGGCGCAGTAAATGCTCCGGGTCCCGTCTTTTTTACAGGACAGCGGATGTCTCTGCTCGATGCTTTGGCTAATGCACGTGATCTGACCTTATATGGCAGGCGTGATAATGTTCTCCTGATAAGGGATAATGATGGTAAAAAGGAATTTATCCGTTTTGACCTTACAAAAAGCAGCGAAGTGTTTTCTTCCAAATATTTTTATCTGCAACAAAATGATATTATCTACGTTGAATCTAATAACGAGCATCAGAAAGATGCTAATATGAGCCAGCAAAAGCAGTTCAATCTGACTTTGATTACGACTGCTATTACTACTGTGATCAGTACAGTATCTTTAATTATTGCGGTGTCAAATAAATGAGGCTGCTTGCTGTTAAAAAGTATGAGTAAAAAAAATAATTCAGAATTTGTAAATGTAGGGGACGTTATTCTCAAATACAGCCGGCATTGGAAATGGTTTCTGATATCCATTGTCTTGTGTGTATTTGTTGCTGTAGCATACATTAAAACGGTAGACCCTACTTACTATATATTATCGAACATAAAACTGAGATCAGAAGAGGAGGGGACAAAGATAGCATCGTCTCTTGTGAGGAGTTTTGGTTTAGGCAGTATTGCCGGATCGGATAATATTACTGACGAATCTGCTGTTATCAGTTCACAGAGCCATATGCGGGATATGATTTACAGTCTCGGTCTGCATACTACATACGACCTTAAAAAAATTCCGTTTGATAAATCTTTGTACAATTCGTCTCCTGTTATTTTGGATGTATCTCGGAGTGTGATGGATACTTTATCAATGCCTATTGAATTTACGGTGAAGGTAAATGACGACAAGTCGGTAGAAATAAAAGCTGAGGCAGATGACAAAAATATAGGAGAATATAACTTTTCTACATTACCGGCTGATGTGAAGACTATTTACGGAAGTTTCCATTTTAAATATTCAGGGAAATCAATTGGTAAAACCTCTTATAAACTCGATGTTAATTTATACGGGTTGGATTATGCCGCCGAAAAGTTTAAAGACCGCATAACTGTTGCGCCAACTACTGAAAAATCAGATATTATTTATCTAGGCATAAAAGATGTAGACCGTCAGCGTGGGCGGGATATTTTGAATAAACTGGTGGAACTTTATAATGAAGATGCTAAACTGGAGAAGAATGAGGAAGCCGAAAATACGGCGTCATTTATAAAAGACCGTATTGATTTGCTTGCGACTGAGCTGAGTGTTATAGAGAAAAAGCAGGAAGCCTTCAAGCGGGATAACGGTATAACAGATATTGCCATAGAGTCGAGAGCGTTTATCGATAAGTATCACGATTTGCAAGAGAAAACAACCGAGGCTAATATTCAGATGGATATTGCTTCGATGCTTGATAAGTATGTAAACGATCCGAGGAATAAATACGAACTGATACCTACCAATACGGGTGTTCTTCCCGGAACTATAGACGCTATACGAGCTTATAACAGTGCCTTATTGGAACGTACCCGCTTACTTCAAAATACAAAAGAAAGCAATCCTGTACTGATTTCTCTGAATGAACAGATCGACTTGCTCCGTAAGAATGTGCAGACCAGTGTAAGCAACTCAAAAAGAGACTTGACTATGCGCAAAAAGGATTGGGCAGGTCTGGAAGGTGAAATGCAGTCTAAAATGTCGGGGATGCCAAAACAGCAGCGTGAATATATCGAGATAGAACGCCAACGTCAGGTTAAATCAGATTTGTATGTTTTCTTATTGACCAAGATGGAAGAAACTCAGCTTACTCTGGCATCTACTACACCCAAGGCAAAGGTGATAGATGGTGCATATAATATATGGAAGCCTATTGCCCCCCGAAAGATGATGATATTGGCTATAGCACTGCTTATGGGGGTGCTGTTGCCTGTAATTATTCTTTATCTGATAGATGTATTTAAGTTTAAGATAGCGTCGAAAGAAGAACTCGAAGAGGCGACCTCGGTTCCTGTTTTGGGCGAGATCTGCTTAGATAAAAACGCAGGGAATATTGCTGTATCCGAAGGAATCAGCACTTCTACGGCTGAACTGTTCCGCCTGGTGAGAACCAATCTTCAGTTTTTGATGAAGAAGCATGAGAAGGTGATATTGGTTACATCGAGTATCTCAGGTGAAGGAAAATCTTTCTTTACGGTGAATCTGGCTTTGTCTTATTCATTGATAAAAAACAAGAAAGTAGTACTTGTAGGTTTGGATATACGTAATCCTAAATTGAGTGAGTATTTATCCATTCAGCGCAAGGACGGGATGACCGTTTATCTGGCATCGGATGAAATGAAACCGGAGGAGATAATTATTCACAGACCCGATTTGCACGAAAATATTTATGTTGTGCCTGCGGGACCTATTCCCCCCAATCCTGCTGAACTGTTATTGAATGATCGTCTGGATGAAATGTTCGATTATCTGCGGGCTAATTTCGACTACGTTATTGTAGATACGGCTCCTGTAGGGATGGTATCGGATACTTTCAGTCTCGATCGGATTTCTGATGCAACGGTTTACCTGTTTAGGGCAAACTATACGAATAAATCTCATCTGAAATTTGCCGAATCGATAGTAAATGAAGATAAACTGAAAAAGATGTCGATCGTAATCAATGGCACTACAACCAAAGCTGCTTATGGATATGGGTACGGACATCAGCACAGTACTGTAAACAAGAAATAGCATATCATTTTGAGTAAGATAGTTATCACCCGCAAAGATGTTATATGGGGATATGTAGCTCAAGCATGTAATATCGGGGCTAATATTCTTGTTCTGCCCGCTATTTTTAAATTTCTACCATCCAGCACCTTAGGAGTCTGGTATGTATTTGTTAATCTGGGAATGTTCTCCACTCTTATAGGAATCGTTTTCCAGAATTCTTTTTCCCGAAATATAGCTTATGCTTTCGGAGGGGCAACCTCTTTACTCGAAGACGGAGTTGATGAAGAAGCTCAGGTATTGACCGATGCCAACTATCCGTTTATAAAATCTCTTTTGTATGCTATGCAACGCTTTTATGTCTATGTCTCGCTGGGGATGGGCGTATTGTTGATTTCAGCAGGTTCATTATATATCTATTATCTGACAAGGGATTTTCCTGATCAGTCGGTTGTATTATATTCGTGGGTGTTGTATGTCGCCAGTACTGTATTCGGTTTTTACTGCATCAACTTTTATAGTATTCTGCAAGGACGTGGATATATAAAAGAACACAATCAACTGATGATTATCAACAGGACAATTTACTTGTTGTTAGCTTATATTTTCTTGTTCTCTGGGTATGGGATACTGGGTGTTGTAGCAGCTAATTGCATTTCAGGAGTAGTTAATTTTCTGACCGGAAGGTTAATGGCGTACAAAGATGGTTTAAGACATATTCTCAAAAATGTAGAAATATCTTCGGTAAATATGATGTTGGTAGTCTGGCGAAATACATACAGGCAGGGTATAGCTAATCTGGCTATGTATATTTCGACTAAAGGCAGTTTATTTTATGCATCACTCTTTATTCCGCTTGCTACAATCGCTAAATACGGATTGAGTTTACAGGTTATAAATGTATTGACGACTATAGCTTTACTCTATTTTTCCAGTTATCTGCCTTATGTTGCCCAAAGTTGGATTACTCATAATTATACGAATATCCGCCGGATATATACTAAAAGTCTCGTATTGATGCTTATTCTGTATATTTCGGGATGTACCGCTGTATTTCTATTCGGAAACTGGGGATTAAGGCTTATCGGTAGCGGAACTACCCTGCTGCCTGCAGAACCTCTGTTGTTATTGTTCGTTGTATATCTGCTTGATTCCAATCAGGCTTTGGCCATCAATCTGATATCATCGAGTAATAAAGTACCCTATATGCCGGCTGCTATTGTGTCTGCCGTTGCAATATTTATACTTATGCCCGTATTGATTATTGTATTTGATCTGGGTGTTAGTGGGGCTATACTGGCAATAGGACTGGTGCAATTATGTTATCAGAATTGGAAGTGGGTTGCAGATGTGTCAAAACGTCTCAGATTAAATTATATACAACAGATACAGCTGGGTGTACAATGTTGGTTAACTAAGGATAGGGTAAGGCGATGAATGATATTCTTGAGAAAATACGAAAGCCCAGCTTATTTATCTTGTTGTTGATACTCAATTTCAGATTTCTATTTACGGTGGTATTAAACGACCGGATGGAGATTCTCTCTGTATTGACAATTGTGTTTTGTCTGCTGTCTTTCGATTATTCATCCCTGCGTAAAGAATACCTCTATTGGCTGGGAATATTCATTGTGATTTCGGTTTTCGATTTTACGAAATATAAGCTCAATGTACTCACTCCGTTAATTATAATGCAATGTGTTTCTACATTTAATCTGAAAGAATACCTTCGTTTCAATATACTGATTCTCGGAACAACTGCGGTAGGTATGCTGCTTGTTTTTGGAACAGGGCATGTTATTCAATCCGATTTTTTCAGTATAATACGTGTCAGAAGTGATTTTGGATACGGGCATCCCAATACTGCAATGATTTATTACTGGGGGCTGTTTGTTTCTCTCGTTTTATATTGTTATTTGTCGAAATACCGCAACTTTATGTGGCTATTGTTGGGAGGGCTTCTTCTGGCTAGTACTTATTTCTATTTAGAGACTGATTCCCGAAGTTTTCTTTTTGCGGTGGTTGTTTTTGTTTTTGTGCTTGTCTATTATGGTCTAAGAAAGAGGTCGGTACGTGATTATCATATAGGCTATTCCAGATATATATTATACGCTTTGCCCGTTGTTTTTACATTGCTGTCACTGTACTTTGGAATATTTGCAAATGATTATCCGAAGATTAATATCCTGTTCAGTACTCGTCCTGCCTTATATAACGAGTTGCTGCAAAGTTTGTCTCCTCTGCAATACCTTTTCGGAACAACCGCATTTGACCGTATTATTATCGACAGTACCTATATGCATTTGCTTTTCGAAGCGGGTGTTCTGTTATTTGTGTATTTTGTCTGGCTGTATTATTTCGCCATGAAGAATATTGTAAAACAGCAAAATTACATTGTGATTGCGGTGATGGTCAGTTTTCTGGTATACGGATTGATGGAGTCTTTGCTTTTGTTCTGTGTAATTATCGGCAATAACCTGTTTTGGGTATTGATGTATCGTTACCGCTATGGAATAGAAGACGGCTTTGATGTTGAACGAAAAACGGAAGAAGAATGAAAATTGTATATTGTATGATAGATTCCTCATCATCAGGAGGTATGGAGCGCAGTATATGCACTAAAGCTAATTATCTGGTTGATGTATGCAGATATGATATCACCATAATAACGACTGATAGGGGAGAGCGTCCTAATTTTTTCAATTTCTCCACAGCCATACGCTTTATAGATCTTGGCATTAATTATAAAGAACTACAACAAAAATCATTTATAAAAGGAGTCTTCAGCCAGATAAGAAAGAGAAAACTCCATAAAGAAAGGCTGGAACAGGTTTTGAATGAACTAAAGCCAGATATATGTATTTCTACATGTACCCATGAGTTTACGATTTTACCCCGTATTCATGATGGAAGCCGTAAAATAGCAGAGTTTCATTTTTGCCGTCCTTATAAAGAAATAGAATACAGTTTATTACCTGTCTCTTATTTAACACGTCTCAAAGCATTATGGGGAGAGAAGAACAAATACCGCTATGTGGGTAAGTATGATGCTTTTGTTGTTCTGACCGAAGAAGATAAGAAGCGTTGGAGCGAATTTTCGAATGTGGAGGTTATACCGAATGTGCTTTCTTTTTATCCTGAAAATTATAGCTCTTACAGCGAAAAACGTGTGATAAGCGTGGGACGGTTATCTCCGCAGAAAGCTTTTCATTATTTGATAGATATCTGGAAGATAGTAAATGAAAAACATCCCGATTGGGTTTTGGATATTTATGGCGAAGGCAGTGAATATGATTCTATTGCAGAAAAGATCAAGATAGAAGGCTTAAGCAGTAAAGTATTTTTGCACAATCCCGTACAGAATATAGAAGATGCTTATCAGCAGGCATCGATTTATGTGATGTCATCACTGTATGAAGGTTTTGGTCTGGTTTTGGCTGAGGCTATGGCATACGGATTGCCCTGTGTCTCCTTTGATTGTCCGAGCGGCCCATCGGAGATTATTTCGAATGATAGGAACGGATATATTGTTCCTGTTGGAGAGGTCAATCTTTTTGCAGAGAAGATTATTTCTCTGATCGAAAACGAAGAACTTAGAAAACAGAAGGGAAGTATGGCTCATGCTGATATCAAACGCTTTTTGCATAATAATGTGATGCCGGATTGGATTCATTTATTTGAAAAGATGAAGGGTAAGAAGTCGGAATTTTATCTATAGAGAACATCAGTCATCAGTCAACAGGTATCAGCTGAAAAGGAAAAAAGGAACATCAGAAAGTGTACATAAAGTGTGTTACCTTTGTAACCTTTTGAACAATTATCAATGATCAGTAAGTGATGAACGATGAAGAATTACCGCTGATAATTGTTTATTGATAATTGAACATTGAGATTGTTACTTTTGTAACCTTTTGGAAAAATAAATAATGCTAACTGATTTAGAATAAAAGGAATGGAGGTAAATAGAAATATAACGGTAGTCGCTTGTTATTTCGGTCCTAAATTGGGGGTAGGGGTTTTTACTGAAAAGCTCTTAACACATCTCTGTCCTTTATTGTTAGAGAATGGATACAACGTATCCTTAATCACGAATAACAATGTTTTGAATAATTCGCCTCAGATTAATATTGACGGTGTCGATATTGTCTGCCCTGCGGAATTAGACAAAACGATTCCTTCTAAAATGTATTTTCTGCGGAAGTTCGCGAAGACCGTTTATGTGAAAGATGCTAAGTATGTTTTATTTCTTGCCGATTCGGTGATTGGTGCAGGTATAACTAATGCGGTGTCTATCGTTCATGATATTAATGAGTTTGATATCGAGAATAAATTTGGATTGATCAGAACATGGTTTCGTAAAAAGATGATCGGTTCGGTTATTGAGAGGGCGTATAAAATTGTCACCATTTCGGAGTTTGTGAAAGATCAGATTGTTAAATATTTTCCATGTAAACAATTCGAAGGGCGTTTATCCGTTATCCATAATGGAATAGATTTTGCGGAATCATCTGCGATTGAGATTTCAGGCGATAATTCGGCTCCTTATTTTTTGATTGTCGGGCGTATAGATCCTAAAGGGAAAAAATTATATGAAGCTTTAAAAATATATAAGGCATATAAAGCTAAAAATCCGGAGTTCAGATTAAAAATAGCCGGAGCTGTAAACGAGTTCTGTGAAAAAGAGGCGACCGTATTTTTGTCCACCATTGAGAAAATGGATGGTATAGAATATTTGGGGTATGTGAGTGACGAAAATCTCGATGGCTTATACCGGAATGCTTTTGCTACAATCTTTTATTCGGAATTTGAAGGATTTGGATTTCCTTTGCTCGAAGCTTTTTATAGGGGATGTCCTGTGATAACAAATTCGGATAATCAGGTCAATAACGAGCTGGCTGAGGGGTATGATGTGAAAATATCTCCACAGGATCTGGATAATCAGGAAATGATTTGCTGGAAGATCGACATGATCCGTCAGATGGATCGTGAGGCTCTCAAGTTAATAGCAGGGCACTATACATGGAGCAAAACTGCCCGTGCATATTTTAACTTACTCAACGAATGATAAATGAACAAGATACCATTACCAACTGATGTTTCAATAATAACAACCTATCGATGCCAGATGCGTTGCCAGATGTGTAATATTTGGAAATATCCGTCTGATTCGAAACTCGAAATATCAGCTCGTGATCTGGAAATACTGCCAAAGTTGAAGTTTGTTAATATTACCGGTGGAGAACCGTTTCAGCGGAAAGATATATCGGATATCGTTGCCGTTGCATTCGAGAAAGCTTCACGTGTAGTTATTTCAACATCCGGATGGCATTACGACAGGATTGTCGATTTGGCAAGACAGTATCCGAATATAGGAATAAGAGTAAGCATAGAAGGGCTTTCGCAGCTTAATGATGAATTGAGAGGACGTGCCGGAGGTTTCGACAGAGGGCTGAAATTGCTTTTCAAACTTCGTGAAATGGGTGTAAAAGACATTGGCTTTGGCATTACGGTTTCGAATCGTAATTCTCAGGATATGCTCCAGCTGTACAGATTGGCAAAGGAACTGAAGCTTGAGTTTGCTACTGCCGCTTTTCATAATTCATTTTATTTCCACAAGGAAGATAATGTTATAACCAATCAAAATCAGGTTATTGCCGATTTTGAAGAATTAATCAATCTGTTGCTGAAAGAAAATCATCCTAAAAGCTGGTTCAGAGCTTTTTTTAATTTAGGATTGATCGGATATGTTAAGGGTGAAAAGCGTATGCTGCCATGTGAAGCCGGAACGGCAAACTTCTTCATCGAACCTTATGGAGATGTATATCCGTGTAACGGCCTCGAAGACCGGATTTGGAAGGAAAGTATGGGGAATATTAGAGATTTTTCGTCATTCGAAGATTTATGGTATAGTGTGCAGGCGGAACGGGTTAGGGATATGGTTCGCCAATGCCCTAAAAATTGCTGGATGGTTGGGACTGCTGCTCCCGTGATGAAAAAGTATATAAAGCACCCTGCTATGTGGGTGATTAAAAATAAGATAAACAGCTTATCGGGTAAAAAGGCCGATACTGGTAATATTCCATATTTTAATGTCGGACAGGATATACGGCAGGGAGACCTTGATTTCTCGAGGATGCAGCCGTTTACCGATACCAATGGGGTAAGACCCGATGCCACACTGCCCTTAGTTGAGGAATAGGGATTTATGCCTTTTTTTGATTCATATTATGAAAATATTTGTTACAGGTACACGAGGAATACCCCATATACAAGGGGGAGTAGAAACACACTGCGAAAATTTGTATCCACGTATCGTAGGGATAGGAGGAGATGTTACACTTATACGACGCTCTTGTTATGTAGATGAGAACAATAAGATTCGGATTTTTAAGGGAGTGAAGCTGAAAGATACATATGCTCCGAGGAAGAAAAGTCTCGAAGCTATAGTGCATACATTTCTTGCAGTGATATATGCTTTCTTTAAGAGAGCTGATGTGATCCATTTTCATGCAATCGGACCATCTATATTTTCACCTTTGGCAAAAGTTTTAGGTATGAAAGTGGTTGTAACACATCATGGGGCTGACTATGAAAGGGAAAAGTGGGGATTGTTTGCCAAATTTATTTTAAAGACCGGAGAGCGTATGGCTGTATTATTTGCCGACCGTATTATTGTAATATCAGATAAGGTTAAAAATGATGTTGCCTCTAAATATGGGAGAACCGATGATGTGTACCTTATTTATAATGGAGTAAATAAAGCTCATATAATAGAGTCTGCAAGTTACATCTCGACTTTAGGTTTGGAGAGCAGAGGTTATATTCTGGCTTTAGGACGATTTGTTGAAGAAAAAGGCTTTCATAATCTTATAGATGCTTATCTGGAGAGTGCAGCAAAAGATCATTATCCTCTGGTGATAGCAGGTGATGCAGACCATGCTACTAAATATTCCATAGCCTTGAAGAAGAAAGCAAAGAACAGTGGTGTAATTTTACCCGGAATGGTTATGGGTGATAATCTGGCTGAATTATATTCGCATGCCCGATTATTTGTGCTGCCTACATTTCATGAAGGTATGCCTATTTCCTTATTAGAAGCTATGAGTTATAACTTGGATGTGCTTGTCAGTAATATTCCTGCAAATATGATGCTGATAAGAAACGATGAATCGTTGTTTAATCCACATGATATAAGGGAATTATCCTCTAAATTAGATAGTAAGATACAAAAAGGATTAGTCACAAAAATATATGACCTGTCAGATTATAATTGGGATGAAATAGCTGATAAAACTTTTGATGTACTGAATTTTACGAAGAAATGAACTTTTCTTCACTTTAATATGTTTTCCAATAGTATTAGATTCAAGGTTCGGTTATGCAATATTAGTAAATATTTTATCAGAGAGTTAGAAAAAATATATGTTCTTTAACATCCTTTAGATTTATCGTGTTCTAAAGACTATTTTTTATTAAAGAAGTGAAGTCAGACTTGATAAATAAATTCTATTGACTTTTGTCGTTTCTGATATTCTTTGCTTCGCAATAACTTTTATCTTTGTATTATGAAAGAATTCTCCTTACATATAAACTCCTTGATTCAAAAGCACGATTGTGTTATTATTCCTGATTTTGGAGGATTTGTCTTACGGCGTGATGTTGCTAAGATTGCTGATGACGGAGCTATTATACCTCCTCAGGTATCTGTCGGCTTTAATCCCGATCTGAAATACAATGACGGGTTGTTGGCTGAGTCTTATATGAATATGTACTCTATATCTTATGATATTGCTTGTAAAAAAATAGGTGATGTTGTGTATCGCCTGAATACGATATTAGGTTTGAGACAACCTGCGCCTATAGGCAATCTGGGTACTCTGATTTTAGATGAGGAAAAAAGGTTGAGTTTTATTCCTAACAGAGAATTTTCTTTATATCATCCTGAAACATTTGGGTTGGATACCTTAGAAATAAAAAAACTTGCTGATATTGAAGTAAGCCGTAAAGTGGAGATTGTTGCAAATCGCAAAAATCTATATCAGAGGATCGTTGTTAGTGTAGGTGCTGCAGCTGCAGCTGTTGCTGTCTTTTTTGTGACATCAACTCCTATATATGAACCCAAAGAAAGCCAGATGCAAAAATCGGGATTCTTTACAGATATCATAACACCTTCTCAGTCTGCAAAAAAGATCTCTCAATCTGAGATAGCTCATAATGCTTTGAGTAGTGTAGATGTTGTTGAACCTTCTGAGAATGCTCTTTCTGAGTCTGTTTCAGGTAATGATCCTGAAAATTTGAATAAGAACGAGATTAAGTCGGTCTCTGATGTTTCGAATAATGCCTCCTTGAATAATAAAGGACAGGATAATAATAAGAATTTGTCAGCCGCAAAAACAACAGCAGTAGAGAATACTGTGAAAACTAATTCTCATCTGTATTATGTTATTATAGGTAGTGCCAGCTCTAAGACTGAAGCAAAACGTTTGTTACTTCAATTGAAATCTCAGGGTTATAGAAATGCTTCGGTTCTTGAATCTAAAGAAAGACCACGTATATATATAAGTGTATTCGAAGATAAGGGGCAAGCTGAACAATATGCAGCTAATTTTAGACGCAATAATCCTAAGTTGAATGATGCTTGGATTTACTCTAAAAGAAATTAAGTTTATCTCCTTTGTAATAAGAATTATTCTATTTGACTATATTTGAATAAAAGCCGAAAGTTTAACTTTCGGCTTTTTATTTACTTGAAAACTAGAAGGTTTTTGTTTCTTTGTTTTAGTGATATATAAAACTATGTCTTTTATGAATCCTTTATTTGATTAGTTTTATATAATTGTAGTTTTATTTATTTAGCTCCTGTTTCAACTGAGCTACCCAATTGCTGATGCGTTCTTCATTTTTGCTTGCCTGATTTTCATAATCGATCACCAAACCTAAGAACTTTCCGTCTTTAAGAGCTTCTGAATGGTCAAATTTATAACCTTCAGGAGATGTAAATCCAACCACTTTGGCTCCGTTTGTCTCGAATAGTTTGGCCAGAATTCCTATGCCATCAGCAAAATTATCAGGATACTTTACTTGATCTCCAAGACCGAAGATTGCCACTTTTTTACCCTTCATCTTTACTGACTCCAAGTCTGGTAATAGTTCGTCCCAATAGGATGGAAGTTCTCCATCAAACCAGGTTGAAGCACCGGCGATAATATTGTCGTACTTTTCGAAGTCTTCAGCTGATGCTTCTTCTATGGCTATTATATCTATATCGGCATCACCAAAAGCTTCTTTGATCTTCTTTCCGATCTTAGAGGTTTTACTAGTTTCTGTGCCGAAGAATAATCCTATCTTTTTCATAATTTCGTGTTTTGTCTATTTTAAGTATATCCCGTTTTGTTAGAATTCTAATATTCTCTTTGCAGCCTCGTAGATCTTTTCTTCATTTGGTAAAACTGCTCGTTCTAGAATTGTATTGAATCCTACAGGGGTGAAAGTTGAACCGACACGTTTAACCGGAGCATCGAGATATTGGAAAATCTCTTCATTGATAGATGAAACAATTTCACCGCCAAAGCCGCCGAATACTTTATCTTCGTGTACAATCAATGCTTTATTGGTTTTCTTTATAGATTCAAAGATTGTTTCTTTATCAAGAGGCATCAATGTCCGCAGGTCTATTACTTCAACACTCCAACCATTTTCCTGAGCCAGACGTTCGGCTACAGTCAAACTAAATAAGAGGGTATTACCATAAGTGATGATTGTAAGGTCTTTTCCTTCTCGTCTGATACGGGCTTTTCCGAATGGTACTTCAAAATCATCGGGAATCACAGCTGATGCTTCTACGGAGTTATATTGGCATTTGGGCTCTAGGAATACTGTCAAGCCCTGTGAGCGTAAGCTCGTGCGAAGCAAACCTGCTGCATCGTCGGCGAAACAGGGATACACGACGCGTGATCCTGGTAATGTTGTAAATACGGCCTCGAGATTCTGAGAGTGGTACATACCACCTCCGATATAACCTCCGGATGCCAAACGAAGTGTAATATTGGGTGAAAACTGTCCGTTACTTCTCCAATAATCATGTGTACATTCTATATATTGTTCCATTGCCGGCCAGAAATAATCCGCAAATTCAGCTCCTTCGACAACTACTCTGATCTTCGGATCAAACCGGCTCATTCCGTTGGCTGTACCTACAATGAAGTCTTCGGCAATCGGAGCATTGAATACTCGCTCTTCACCAAATTCTTGCTGCATTCCCTTTGAAACATTAAAGACTCCGCCTTTCTCCTTGTTAGCGACATCTTGTCCCCATAGGAAAGTATCAGGATTGTGTCTGAACTCGGCTTTAAGTGTTTCATTGATAGCTGTTACCAGATTTTTCTTTTCTCCTTGTTCGTCATGAGTCCCGTCAACATACTTTTGAGGCACATAAGGATCAGGAGTCACAAAATCGAAAATAGATTTAGGATCCGGATCCGGTGCAGCCAATGCTTTCTTATTAGCCTGACTCAGTTCTTTTTTGACAGCTGCTTCAATTTCTTTTAATTCTTCTTCGGTAAATCGTTTGTAACGTATCAGCATTCTCCTGAATTTCAACAATGGATCGGCTGCTTTAACATAAGCCAATTCATTTTCGTCGCGGTATAGTGTATGTTTATCCGAATTGGAGTGAGAGCCTATACGAACGCAGTTGGCTTGTACTATTACCGGAGTACGGTTTTCGATAGCATATTCGCGAGCTTCTGTCATTGCATTCATAGAATCGAAAACGTCTTTTCCGTTACAATGAATAATGCGTAGATTTTTAAAGCCACTGAAATTATCTGCAACCTTACGGTTTGCGGTCTGGTCCTTTTTAGGAACCGAGATACCATAGCCATTGTCCTGAATAACGAATATCACGGGCAGGCGTTCTTTTGATGCTCCATTAATAGCTTCATATACATAACCTTCGGATGTAGCTGAGTCTCCATGAGAAGTGATCGCTACACCTTTATGTTTATAATAAACCATTGCACGAGCTACCCCTACAGCATGTAAATCGTGGTTACCTGTTGCTGATGATACATTTTCGATGTGCCATTCGGGTTTAGCGAAGTGATTTGACATGTGTCGTCCTCCACTCGCAGGATCGGTAGCTTTAGAGATACCATTAAGAATCAGTTCCTCGGCTGTTACTCCCGCTGATAATACTGTAAGCATATCTCGGTAATAAGGGAACATAAAGTCTTTGCCTTTTGTGAAAACCTGTCCCATAGCCAACTGTATCCCATCGTGCCCTGCATAAGGAGCATGGTAGGACCAGCCTAATGACTGCAAGAGATATGCAGGAGCTTTTTCGTCGATAGCTCTACCTAGTGTCATCAGGTGATACCACTTTTTCAGAGTTTCTTTATCTGTACTTTTTATGTCGTATTTCTTATTCATGTCTGATTTGTTTTAGTCATTGAACATTGGAAAATTAAGGCTTTTAGCCTTAATCTTCCCAATTTTGTAAATATTCGGCAATGCGGTGCAGGAAGTTTCCTCCGAGCATACCGTCTATTACTCTGTGATCGTATGATAATGACAAGTACATTTTATCTCTGATAGCGATAACCGGCCCATCAGGAGTTTCAACTATCGACGGTTTCTTTTCGATGATACCGACTCCCAATATAGCTACCTCGGGTTGGTTTATAATCGGTGTTCCGAATAAGCTCTTGAATGATCCGAAGTTAGTAATCGTAAATGTACCACCCTGAATTTCATCGGGCATCAGTTTATTACGTCTTGCTTTGTCGGCCATTGATGCGATATTGGCTGCCAGTCCACTTATATTTAACTTGTCTGCATTCTTAACCACGGGTACTATCAGGTTTCCGTCTGGTAGAGATACTGCAAAGCCGACATTGATATATTTCTTTTCGATAATGTTATAACCATCAACCGAAGAGTTTACTCTAGGGAAATCTTTCAATGCTTTAGCAGAGGCTTCTACTATTGCAGGCATGTATGTAAGGCTGATACCTTCGCGTTTTTTGAATGCGTCTTTGTTTTGCTCGCGCCATTTTACCAATTTGGTAACATCCACTTCTATCACATTGGTTACGTGTGGAGAAATCTTCTTGGACGAAACCATACGGTCTGCAATGATTCTGCGGATAGGATCCATAGCGATAACAGTTTCGTTTTCGCCTGCAGAAACCGGAGCAGAAACAGTCTTCGGTGCACTTTCCTGAGCCTGAGCTGGTGCTGCTTTGGGGGCTTGTGGCACTTCTGCCGGTTGAGCTTTTGGTGCGGGTGCCGGAGCAGGTATACCTGATTTTTTACTTGCGATATACAAATCGATATCCTTTTTGCTCAAACGACCTTCGTAGCCTGTGCCGGGGATGGCATCAAGTTCTTCTTTTCCTATTTTAGCGGTTTTTGCTACTTGAAGTACAACAGGTGAATACCATCTGTCGCCGCTTGATTTGCTTAGCGGTTGATTTGATGCTTCCTGTGCCGGAGCTGCTACCGGAGTTTCTGTTTTTGTTTCTGCTGCCGGAGCAGATTCTTCTACGTCGCCTTCTCCATCGAGCGAAACTATAGCAACAACAGTACCTACGGCAACGGTGTCTCCTTCGTTGAATAACAATTTCAGAATTTTACCTTCTACCGGAGATGGTATTTCAGCACTTACTTTAGCCGTGTTTACTTCAAATAATATGTCGTCTTCTTCGATATTATCTCCGACCTTAACAGACCAGGAAATAATAGTACCTTCAGTGATACTTTCGCCCAACTTGGGCATTTTTATTTCAAATGTTGCCATAAAATTTATAGTTTTAAGGTCGTGCAGACCTATTTGTTATTTTTTGTAATATGAAATCCTTTTACGGTCTCAGAGCTTTTTATTGACTTTGCAAGCATAAGAGCAAGACTTGATTATGGTTTACAATGTGTCATTAAATACACTCGGTTGCTTAGGGAAACGCCGTTGACTTAGAGACTTGTTTCTCTGCTTTTCCGTAAAAGTTCCATTCTTTAGTTGAATATTTTTTTTCTTTTAAAATGTTGATAGCATCTATATCCGTATCGTTGATCTTGTATATTTTGTTTTGCGGGTTTTCATTCAGAAAATAATTGAAAACGAAATCCTTTAAATAGGCGATATCCATAGGACGATCCAGATTTTCGAGAATATTGGTTACCGGGCTTTTTACTGATTTGACGTAAACTTTCGAATCTTTTATATTTTCAACCTGTTTAGGGTCACTGTCCAAGGTGGTCGTTAAAGTTTTCAAATCAGAAGAGAAGAGCAATGTAGCGTGATACATGACCCTATCTTTGTGGACGCACTGCGCACTTCCCGATATTTTCAAGCCGTTGACATTAATCGTGCGTCTATTGTCTGATTGAGCCTCTATACCGAGGTTTGACAATAAATCTACAGTCCGAGCCGTAAAGCGGTCGAAATCGGCATTGTTGTTTCGCTCTATAAATGTCAGGTTAATGTTCCCGAGATCGTGAAATACGCTGCCGCCTCCGGTGAGCCGTCTAACTATTTTTATCTGTTTTTTCTCTACAAAATCAAGATTTACTTCTGCCAGCACATTTTGATATTTACCTATAATGACGGATGGCTCATTTTGCCACAACATAAAAATGTCTTCCGAAAAATTTTTCAGAAGATATTCCTCCATTGCCATATTGAAATAAGGATCAGTGTATGTGTTGTTGATACAGAGCATATATTTGGTTCTTTTTAAGAGAATAATGTTTCGTGAATGATCTCTCCCACAGTAGGGTGCGGGTAAACATGCTTACGGAATTCTTCTACTGTATCACCGTTCTCGATAGCGATTCCTGCGACGAGTATCAACTCCGATACAGGGTTGCCTAACATGTGGCATCCGATAATCTGCTCATTCGAATTGACTATAATTTTGCATAGTCCGCTTCCTCCTTCGTTTTCAGCTATAAAACGACCCGAATATGACATGGGCAATTTCAAAACCCGGAATGCTTCGCCATTGGCTGTAAGCTCTTCTTCTGTTTTGCCTACTCCTGCAATTTCGGGATTGGTATAAACTACTCCGGGTATAGCTTTGTAGCTCATGCGGTCGTCTTCGCCGGCAATATGGTGAATAGCTACCTCTCCTTCGCGTATAGCTGTATGCGCCAACAGAGAGAATCCTGTGATGTCTCCGGCTGCATATACACGGGGATGTGATGTTTGCATGAATTCATTGACTGCAACGCCATTACCCTTCATTGCAATGTTTAGCGTTTCGAGTCCGAGGTCTTTAGTAACAGGACGACGGCCAACACTAACCAATACTTTATCGGCTTCTATGGTTTGAGATTTTCCGTCCTTTTCGACTACTACACCTTTGGCGGTTACTTCGGTAACTTTGGTATTCAGATAAAATTTGACACCTTTCTTGCCATAGTCAGTACGGAGCATTGCAGATGTTTCTTTATCCATAGCTCCAAGTATTTCGGGCATCATCTCGATAATGTGTACCTGAACACCCATGCTGGTGAATATTGAAGCGAATTCCATCCCGATAACACCACCGCCTATGATCGCCAGTGATTTAGGAAGCTCAGTGCTTTCCAGAGCTTCTTTAGAAGTCCAGAATTGAGTATCGGAAAGTCCTTTGATCGGAGGGATAACTGTTTCTGATCCGGTGCATAGCAGTATATATTTTACACTGTAAGTTTTTCCGGCAGCCGAAATTTGGATTTCATCATCTTTTTCACCCAGAATGGTTGCCGTTTCTTTCACTACGGTTACTCCTGCCGATGACAGTTTATAACCGACTCCTCCCGTTAGTGTCTGTACAACTTTGTCTTTGCGCTTGATTATTTTGGGATAATCAGCGGACGGGTTTCCGTTAACCGAAATTCCATACTTATCGGCAGTTTTGAAACTGTCGAATATCTTAGACGAATACAAAAGTGTTTTGGTTGGTATGCAACCCTCATTCAGACAAACACCTCCAAGATATTTTTTCTCGAAGAGTATTGCCTGCAATCCGTTTTCGGCAGCCTTTTCTGCTGCGTTGTATCCGGCGGGGCCTCCTCCAATAATTGCTATATCAAAATCCATGATTTATTTATAAATTTATAGTTGTTTATTATAAGTAACAGTAAGTATTTGGTGACATATTCGGCTGGATAACTTTTTATAGAAATTCGGCTGATAAATCACTAAATAGGTCTGAGACCTTCTAATGATAGTCTTAAAACACTTATATGCTGAAATATGTTTAATAGACTATGTTTATGTGAGATAGAGTTATTGCTATCTGCACTTGAAAGTATCCTATGTTTTTGACGGGCAGAGAGAACAAATGGTCGATGAATTTTTATTTTTTATCGAATAAAGTGTATAGTTCTTGGGTATTTGGTTTTCTTTGTAGAAATTTGTATGAAATAGCTTCATTTATTTCTTAACAACTTTTCTGCTAATGAGAACTAAATTTTTCCTTTTTTTATTTTTAGCTGCGTTCGCTCCTTTGTTTTTTGCTTGCAGCGACGATGATAATAATGACGATGCCAACGTCGATAATCCCGGTGAACAATCGGATAATGCTTATGTAAATAACTGGACTTATGAGAAGATGGACGAATGGTATTTGTGGCGTGACCAGATGCCCCAGAAAACATCTCTGAATTTTGAGTCCAATCCCGAAACGTTTTTTAATAGTTTGTTGTATTCTAATGAATGGCCTAAAAATGCAGGTTCTTATTTTTCAAGAATAGAATCTTCTCACGATGATCTGTTGAAAACTGCGTCTTTAGAGTCTTCTACCACAACTGCTTCTATTGGATTTGAGTATATCGCAACTTATACTGATAATACTTATACTGATGTTGCATTTATAGTAACATATGTGTATCCGAAAACTAATGCAGCGGAAAAAGGCTTGAAACGTGGCGATATCATTTTTAAGGTTAATAACCAGACAGTGACGAAGACTAATTACTCTACGATCTTATCGGGGAGTGACAGCTACACTTTCTATATTAATAATTATGCTGATTATAAAGAGTTTAATCTTACCATAACCGCAACTCTTAATTACGAAGAAAATCCGATATTTACTGATAGTATTTATGTTAAGAATGGTCATACAATAGGATATCTGGCTTATAATTCATTTACTCCGAAAGATTTGATAAATAGGGAGTACGATGTTCAATTGCTAAATATACTGTCTGATTTCAAATCGAAAGGGGTTACCGATGTCGTCTTGGATCTCCGTTACAATGGTGGTGGATACTTATCCTCTGCTCAAGCATTGGCCAGTGCTTTAGTTCCGACCCTGAACACATCCAATATAATGGATATAATGAACTATAATTCTGTGAAACAAGCAGAATTAGATAAATTATCGGATACAAATGCTACGAAAATCAGTTATATGTATGATTATTTTGTAGATAAGATTTATAGCAGTTCTAATAAACAGTTAGCAACGGTTGCTAATTTGGGGAGTCAGTTGAATAGCTTATATATAATCGGTACAGAACAGACTGCATCGGCAAGCGAATTGATTATAAATGCCTTGAAGCCTTATTATTCGGATGCTTCTAAGACGCTGAAAGTCGTAGGAGAAACCACCGTAGGTAAAAATGTCGGGTCTTTTGCTATTTATGAAGATGATGACGACCGCAATACATATGTCTTATGGCCTATCAGTTTTAAAATATATAATAAAAATAAAGAGTCGGATTATTCTAATGGTTTCACTCCGGATATAGTTGTTGATGAATTTGACTACCTGACAGTGAAAAATGTCGGTTGGAAAGAATTGGGAGATACCGATGAAGCTTTATTCAGTGCAGCTATTGCCGATATGACCGGAGTCCAAGCCCATTCGGCTGTATTACGTTCTTCTCCTGCTCTTAATTTAAAAGTATTAGGTTCTTCGAATGATAAAAAAGTGTTGAATAAGAAACTGATACATCTGAAAAATATATACTCTCTTTGAGTCTGATTCAGAGCATATATAAAAGGAAGCGCCTGTCTTTAATAAAGACAGGCGCTTCCTTCGTAATTTATTTTATAAGAAAAGATTGCACCATTGGTCGAATTGGTTTACTGAGCGTTCACCGAATCGGGCAAGCTTATATCGTATTTTTTCAACAGATTTTTCCTGTCCCAGATGTGTTTTAGAGAAGAAGCAGTCTGCAAAACAAATAACCTGCTCTTCGATGCTTATAGGCATCATATCCCGATGAGGTACCGGTAGATTTTGATCTATAATCTCCTGTAATTGAAGACCTGCTCCTGTATGACGTTCACAAACAAGAGCATGTTTCGGGAAACCCTCCTTTTGCAATAATTCACTACCCAAATATCCGTGTGCCATATAGGGGTATTCGCCATGGCAATCAATAGAAGGCGCATTCGTTTTGAATATACCAATATCGTGCAGCATTCCGGCTTCTCTTACAAACTGGATGTTAATATTTAATTCGGGATGGTTGCGGGCTATATCCAAAGCCTTTTTGGTAACATCCGAGCTGTGATTAATAAGGATGTTATAAAGATTCGAATTCTGTTCGTAGTATTTGTTAATTATATCTATCGGGTTCATTTTTGTCTTTATTCTATGATCTTAAGCTAAATCATAATGTATTATAATATAATAACATTTATCTTTACAAGGTAAATAACGGATTCTATGAAAAAAGGTTTTCTTTTGTCGCTTGTTTTTTTATTACTCGCTTTCCAAATTCAGGCAGTGAGCAATATTAAGGTCGGAGCCGACCGCTTCGATAAACTTTTACCTCTGATAAATAATAAACGTGTAGCTCTGGTGGTAAATCATACCAGCTGCCTGTCGAACGGTACACATTTATTGGACGCATTGATATCCGAAAGTGTAAATGTAACTAAAATTTTTGCGCCTGAGCATGGATTCAGAGGAAATGCAGATGCGGGCGAGCTAATTGTCAACGGAAAAGATCCGAAGACAGGTCTGCCTGTTGCCTCTCTGTATGGTCGAACTAAAAAACCGACTTCTGAAATGTTACAGGATGTGGATGTGGTAATTTTTGATATACAAGATGTCGGAGCTCGTTTTTATACATACATCAGCACAATGCACTATGTAATGGAAGCATGCGCTGAGAATAATAAGCTCTTGATTGTTCTGGATAGGCCTAATCCCCATGATTATATTGACGGCCCGGTGTTGAAACCTGCTTATAAATCGTTTGTAGGAATGCACCCTATTCCGGTATTACATGGATTGACTATCGGGGAATTAGCCGGGATGATTAACGGAGAAGGATGGCTTTCGGGTTCGAAAAAATGTGATCTGACAGTAATAAAGGCAGAGGGCTGGAAGCACCGTGATAAATATTCGTTACCTATAAAACCCTCACCGAATCTTCCAAATGATCAATCAATAAGTTTATACGCATCGTTGTGTTTTTTTGAGGCTACAAATGTAAGTGTAGGGCGTGGAACATATTATCCTTTTCAGGTAATCGGTTATCCCGATTCTCGTTTCGGCTTGTTCACCTTCACTCCTGTTGCTCTTGAGGGATTTGATAAAAATCCTTTGCAAAAAGACAAGATTTGTTATGGTATTGACCTGCGGAACGAGAAATTTGATCAGGGATTGACCCTGAAGTACCTGATACAGTTTTATAAAAAATCGGGGCAGGGAACTAAATTCTTCAAATCTCCTAAATTTATGAATATGCTGGCCGGATCGGATCAGTTGCAACGGCAAATTGTATCGGGGATGTCTGAGTCTGCCATCCGTAAAACTTGGGCCGGTGATTTGATGTTATATAAGAATAAGAGAAAAAAATATCTTCTTTATGAAGACTAAGGCTATAAGCCTTTCGTGATGTTAATGAGTAACAGAAAATATTAGTGATATATTAAAAAAAAATAACTGGCTGATGCTGTTATGTTTGTAAAGTTAATAGATAGGTCTGAGACCTCAAAAGAAACAACGAGACTGTTATAGATTGTTAGGTAAAAAATAAAAAGAGATGAGTGAAGTCAGATATTGCCCCCTTTGTGGCAAGCCGATAAATGGTAATGAGGATTTTTGTGAAGATTGCCATGACCATATGGAACATCAGTATGCAACTGATTTTCTCGAAGCTACTCCGGCGCCGTTGTATGATATAACCAAAGATTATAAACCCGAGGAAGAAGATGTTGAGGAGGAAGACGATACTGAATTCGAAAAGGATGAAGAAAGGCCTCTTATAGAACCAAAGAAAAAGAAAGGTCTGTCGAAGAGAGTAATTTATCTTATAATTCTATGTCTTGTTTTGGTGGCGGCCGGTGTTTTTGTTGGGATAAAGATGTATCAGCAAAAGCAATTTGAAGAACAAGAATTGAAGTTCTGGAATAGTTGTGTGGAAGAAAATACTCCCGTGGCTTACTCTAAATATCTGGTCACATATCAGCATGGAAAGTTTGCAGAGGAGGCTAATAAACGTATTCGGGATATTCGGAAAGCAGAAGCTGATAATTGGGAGAAATTAAAAAAATCGTCTGATATCAATGCTTTTTATACTTATATAAGCGAAAATCCAAAGACTCCATATATGTCTCAGATAAGGAATATAATGGATTCGTTGTCATGGCTATCTACGGTAAAGGATAATACTGCTGATGCTTATAAAGCTTATCTGGAGAATGTTAAACTGGAAAATGTTTCGGGACAGCATGTCGAAGAAGCAAAAGAACATTATGCTTATCTGTCTTCTATTTCTGTAGTAGAGGGTGCTGCTTTGGCTAATGTGAAACTCAGTATCAATGATTTTTACAAGAAACTGTCTCAGAACAATCAAAAAGACCTTTTGAAAGAATTTGCTTCTTCCGTATTTTATTATACACAGCAAATGACTTCTACCGATGTTGTAGCCCAGATTACAAAAGAGAGAAAAGATAATAAGATCAAAAAAGTGACTTATACGCCTGTTGAAGAGTCTATTTATGCAAAAAAAGATAACAAAGGCAGTTTTTTTATAGAGTTGGCTGTCAAATCGGAAACTTCTTACAATATAAGAAAGAAGAAAGACGAAACTCATACATCCAATCTTGTGATGGAGCTCGACTCTACAAGGCTGGTTAGATCTATAAAAGTAAAGGGATGATATGACCGTAGAGAAAGAAATTGTCGATAGCGAAGAATTATTGATTCATGCAATGAAAAATGCCGATGTGGATGTCTTGGATAATCTGATTTCAGATAGTCTTATCTTTAATGCCCCAACGGGAGAGATTATAACCAAGGATATGGATTTATCGACTTATCGTTCCGGAAATATGGTTTTGGATAACCTCGATTGTCTTAGCCGTGAGATTCGTGTTTTTGATGATGTGGTTGTAGTTTCGGCAAAAGTATTCATGAAAGGGGCTTTTTTTCAACAGCCTATTGAGGGTGAAGTCCGTTTTCTTCGTACATGGAAAAAGTTTTCCGGGCGATGGATGGTCATTGCCGGATCGAGTGTATTTATTCATTGAATCGATTAATACTATAATAAAAAAGGGAGTCTTTCGTCGACGAAAGACTCCCTTTTTTATTATAGTTAGTGACCTTACATTATACCTCTTTCACGAAGTTTTTCCTGCCATTTCCAGGCAGAAGCCATAGTGTCGGATATAGGAGTCTGAGCAGTCCAGCCTAATACTTTATTGGCTTTCTCCGGATCAGCCCATATCTTAACGATGTCTCCTTCGCGGCGTCCGACAATTTTATAGTTCAGTTTTACGCCGGTAACTTTTTCGAAGACATTAATCAGTTCCAAAACAGATAAACCTGTTCCGGTTCCTAAGTTAAATATCTCTACTTTGTCGTTCGATTTATCCTGTAGCATTCTGTCCATCGCTACCACGTGAGCTTTAGCCAGATCCACCACATTGATAAAGTCACGTACGCATGATCCGTCAGGAGTTTCGTAATCGTCGCCGAATACACTTAATTCTTTACGGATACCCATTGCAGTCTGTGTGATAAAAGGAACCAGATTTTGAGGAACTCCATTAGGCAATTCACCTATTTCTGCAGAAGGATGAGCTCCTACCGGATTGAAATAGCGAAGGATAATGCTTTTGATATTTGCTCCTGATCTGATGAAGTCCTGAATGATTTCTTCATTAATCTGTTTCGTGTTTCCATAAGGAGAAGCAGCAGGTTTGATCGGTGCGGTTTCGTCAATAGGATTAACATCTGGCTCTCCGTATACAGTACATGATGATGAGAATACAATGCCTTTTACATTAAATTCGGGCATCAATTCAAGTAAATTGATAAGCGAAACCAGATTGTTTTTGTAATATAACAGCGGTTTCTGTACCGATTCTCCGACAGCCTTGCTTGCTGCAAAATGGATAATTCCGTTGATCGGTGCATATTTAGTGAATACATTTTTCATTGCGTCCGAGTCATTGCAGTCTACTTCTTCGAAGGCAGGGCGGATACCTGTTATACGCTCTATACCATCAATGCTGTCGGCTGTCGAATTAGACAAGTTATCTACTACTACCACATCGTATCCGGCATTTTGAAGTTCAACCACTGTATGTGAACCTATATATCCGGCTCCTCCCGTAACTAAAATTTTTTGTTTCATTGCAGTACTTTATTAGTATGATTATTTTTTATCTTTCCATTCTTATATGCGGAATATCGTCTTCAAGATATGGTTCGCTTATCTGTACAAAACCATGGTTTTCGTAAAATGTTTTCAGATATTGTTGAGCTGATATAGTTAGAAGGGTTTCTCCTAGTACGGTTTTCTGTAATTCTATAGCTTTATCCATCAATATGTGCCCGTATCCATATCTTCGGCAGTCGGCAGGAACGACTACACGTCCTATGCTGGCGTTTTCGAAATAGTCGCCCTTAGCGAACAAACGGCAGTAGGCAATTAATCTGTCTTTAATATATCCTTGCAGGTGTAAAGCCTTCTGATCTTTAAAATCAGGATCGAGATATGGGCATACTTGTTCTAAAACGAACACATCGGATCTTAGATGAAGTATTTTATACAATTTATGTATATCTAGTTCATCGAATTTGTCGATTACCCATCTTATAGAATTTCCATCGTGGGACATTAGCATTATGTTAAAGCGAACTGCAAATTTATATTATTTTTTTTATTCGTACGTCTACATATCGGTCAATTTTAAGCAGATTTGTGTTATAGACTGAATTTAATGGAGTACGGGATGATACGAGCAGACTGTAATGTAAATTTTATCTAGGGAGCCAGCCCCTTTTGTCTTTTTTATCTATCGTAAAAGCGTTCTTTGAATGGTTGGTATCTGATGAGACAATTTGAAAATATGCCAATAAGGTAACAATGAGAAAAGTGTATTTTCAGTGTAACCTTTGTCACCTTTTATTATTTATCTTTTCGGAAAATATCGGAAAGCCCTATAACCTTAAAACAGAAAAGAGTATCTTTGTTATATTAATAAGTTACAGCAAGTATTTGATGATGAACTCCGGAAAACCTATATATACATTGACGAAAGACGAACGGATATATGCGCAAAAACGTATTGATGTACTTTTTGCAGGAAGTGAATCTTTCATCGCTTATCCGTTGAGGATTGTATTCTCTCGGCGTGAACCGGAGGAGGGAAAGCCTCTTGCTGCGATGCTGGTGAGTGTATCGAAAAAACGATTCAAACGAGCTAATAAACGTAATAGTGTGAAACGGATGGTGAGGGAAGTTTTTCGTTTGCATAAACATCGCTTTGCGGATGTTTCTGCGACAGCCGGAATATCTTTAGATGTTGCGTTCCTTTACCTGAAAGACGAACTTCCGTCTTTCGCGGAAATAGAAAAGTCGATGCTGAAAACGATAAATGTATTAACCGATAAATTGACGAAGAAGGATCCGGATGAAGGTAATTCGTAAAATATTATCAGCTATTGTATTGGGGTTGGTTTACTTTTACCGGTATTCTATCTCTCCTTTGAAGCCTCCTACATGCAGGTATAGTCCTACATGTTCGGAATATGCGATACAAGCTGTGAAAAAATACGGACCGTTTAAAGGAACGTGGCTCGCTATAAAGCGCATCGGCAGATGTCACCCGTGGGGAGGTCACGGATTTGATCCGGTTCCTTGACGTAAAAGAACATAAACAAAAATTATATTATATAGAGACTTATTGATGATGCAGTCTCGCAGAAATAACCTTACCTTTATAATCGAAGAAAGAAAAACAAACAAATAACTTATGCTTAATATAGGATGTCACTTGTCGTTGTCGAAAGGATATGAAGCGATGGGTAAAGATGCTCTTAAGATAGGAGCCAATACATTTCAGTTTTTTACACGTAATCCTCGTGGTGGAAGTGCCAAAGAGATAGACCCGAAGGATGCCGATGCTTTGGCTGTATTAGTGAAGGCTAATAATTTTGCTCCATTGTTGGCGCATGCTCCGTATACGATGAATTTGTGTTCGGCAAAACCCGAAACTCGTCAGTTTGCCAAAGAAATGATGGCTGACGATTTGGCTCGTATGGAAATTTTGCCTTGTCATTTGTATAATTTTCATCCAGGCAGTTACACTACACAAGAGATCGATGTGGCTATCGGTCAGATTATAGATGCATTGAATGAGGTAATCAAGCCCGATCAGACTACGATAGTTTTACTCGAAACTATGGCAGGCAAAGGCAGCGAAGTTGGTCGTACATTCGAAGAATTACGTCAGATTATCGATGGTGTTAAACTTCAGGATAAGATGGGTGTTTGCTTAGATACCTGCCATGTATACGATGCAGGTTATGATATTGTGAATGATCTGGATGGTGTGATCGATCATTTTGACAAGGTCGTAGGGCTGGATAGGTTAAAAGCAATTCACCTCAACGACAGCATGAATCCGATGAACAGCCACAAAGACCGTCATCAAAAAATAGGAGAGGGAAGTTTGGGCTTAGAAACATTCCGTAAGGTCATTAATCACCCGAAACTACGTCATTTACCGTTTAATCTGGAGACACCCAACGAGCTCGACGGATATCAAAAAGAGATAGAGTTGTTGCGCAGCGAGTATGTTGAAACAGTAGCACAGCTTGTTTGATAAAAGTTGTATAATGCACAAACAATTGCCCCCGAAAGTTTGTTCTCTAGGGGAGATTAAATAGGTCTGTGACATAAAAAATCAAAATACATTATGATATATATAGCTCTGCCTGATGATAAAGTCAGAAGGCTTTCTTTTTATCTGGCAATGGAAGAATATATTGCCCATAATATAGATGAGGACGAATGTTTCTATATGTGGCAAGTGAACCCAACTGTGATCTTTGGTCGCAATCAGTTGATGGAAAACGAGGTGAATCTCGATTATGTTCGTGCCAACGGAATAGAAACATATCGCCGGAAATCGGGTGGGGGATGTGTCTATGCCGACTTTAGTAACATCATGTTTTCATACATAACTAAGGACCGAAATGTGAGTTTTACTTTTCTCAGTTATCTGCAACGGGTGGCTTTAACTCTGCAAAAACTGGGAGTTAATGCTATTGCTTCGGGTAGAAACGATATTACGGTTGATGAGAAAAAAGTTTCGGGTAATGCATTTTACCGAACATCCGAAAAAAGTATTGTACATGGAACCATGCTGTTCAATACCGATTTGGAAAAATTGGTGTTGTCTATTACCCCCAATGATAAAAAACTGATCAGTAAAGGTGTGGAGTCGGTTCGGAAGCGAGTGACTAATCTTTCCGAATATTTAGATATAGATATAGAGGAGTTCAAACGTTTTGTACGTACACATCTTTGCGATAGCGAGCGTACTCTTACTTACGAAGAGGTAGCAAAAATTGAAGAGATAGAAAAAGAATATCTCAGCGAAGAGTTTATCTACGGTAACAATCCTCGCTATACCGTGGTAAAGTACAGTTATGGTGATGCAGGAGATATTCAGGTACGATTGGAACTGAAGAATAATGTAATAAAAGACATAAATATTGTAGGTGACTATTTTTTGGTCGGCGATATAAATGTGCTATTCAAAATGCTGCATAATGTAGATTATGATCGTGAAACGATTGAATCTCTGTTGAAGGATGTGAAAATGGAAGACTATATCTTTAATTTGGATAAGTCTCGTTTTATAGATATCCTCTTTCAGGAAGAATAAAACTTAAAACAAAATATACAAAAAAATATGGCAAAAGTAGTAGAAGGACTCTTGTATACAAAGTCACACGAGTGGGTGAAAATTGAAGGCGAATTTGCTTTTATCGGACTTACCGAAGTAGGGCAGCATGAGTTGGGTAATATCGTATATATCGATCTGCCCGAAGTAGACGAAGATGTTTCGTTAGGCAATGAATACGGTGCTGTAGAAAGCTCTAAAGCAACTAGCGATTTATTATCTCCTGTTTCGGGAAAAGTGGTAGAAGTAAATAATTCATTATCGGATACCCCTGATAAATTGAATCGTAATCCGTTCGATAGCTGGATTATTAAAGTGAAATTATCTGATAAGAGCCAACTGGATAAGTTACTCGATAGTAAAGCATATAAAGAATTGATAGAGAAATAAAATCTCAATTCTCAAAAAATCAAAGTGCCTTTCGATTTGGGCACTTTTTTATTTATTACTGCTTTATAACAAGAAGTCTGTCACAAACAAACTTACTTAGCACCTCATTTTTATTGCCATTGTAGCTGACCGTCATGCTGCCGTCGAATGTTTCTATAGCATCAATTGTTATTTCGATGTTTAACATCAAATGCCGTTTAGTTAAGAATTGAAGAAACTCCGCATTGGAATCTATTACAGCCGAAAATACAGCTTTATCATTGACCTTGCAATCGCTTAGTTTCAGGTAATTTGTAAGTGCTATATTGCCATTTTTGTCGGGTATGGGCGATCCATGTGGATCGGCAACAGGATGGTTCAGTAGTTCGTCTATTTTATCGAAAAATATAGGCGATTTAATATGTTCTATCTGTTCGGCTATCTCATGTACATGTTCCCATCCGAATTCCATTTTTTCGAACAAAAACATTTCTACAAGTCTATGCTTTCTTAAAATTAATGCAGCTTGTCTGCGTCCTTCTTCCGTTAGGGTTATAGGCTTGTAGCTTTCGTAGTGAACCAGACCTTTTTCTGCAAACTTTTTTATCATACTATTTACAGTCGACATCTTTATATTGAGCAATTTACTCAATTCATTTGCAGTTGCTTCACCTGTTTTATCTTCTAAATGAAGCAATGTCTTTAAATAGTTCTCCTCTGTTGACGATATCATTTTGCAAATATACCAAAAAATGAAATCTGTCAGAGTAAATATTATTCAAATAAATTTGTTAGATTGATCTAACTTTGTATTTTTGTGATTCTAATAAATGCTTTCAGTTTATAACGGTCTTTGGTCGTTACTCTTACCAAAGTAATAAAAAGGTCTTAGACCTTAAGTTTGAATTATGAAATATATATTGTTTATAGTTTTAGGTATTAGTTTGATTGTACAGGAAGGATTCTCTCAGAATGTAGTAAAGGGCTTTGTCAGAAATAACGGCGAGCCTCTTGATTTTGCTTCAGTAAATATTCCGAAATTAAATGTCGGGACAACCACCGATTCAACAGGATATTTCGAAATACGAAAGATTCCTTCCGGTACATATCAGTTACAGGTTAGCAGTTTAGGTTATAAAACCTATAAAGGGAATGTTGCTGTAAAAAATACATCCTCACAAATGCTCAATATCGAGCTTTTGTCAGATGACAGTTCTCTGTCTGAGGTTGTGGTAACAGGTACTATGCGCCCTGTAAGCCGATTGAATAGTCCGATTCCGGTTGAGGTGGTTACTCCTGTTCTTTTTCATAAAAATCCGGCACCCTCCTTATTCGAGTCAATCGGGATGGTGAATGGAGTAAGACCCCAAATCAATTGTAATGTATGTAATACGGGCGATATTCATATAAACGGCATGGAAGGTCCTTATACTATGATATTGATAGATGGTATGCCCATTGTAAGTGCCTTATCTACTGTATATGGTTTGAATGGTATACCTAATAGTCTTATCGAGCGGATAGAGGTAGTAAAAGGTCCTGCATCGTCGTTATACGGATCCGAAGCTATGGGAGGGATAATAAATGTTATAACTAAAAATCCAGAGAATGCGCCTCTGGTTAGTTTCGATGCTTTCGGCACATCTTGGAACGAATATAATGTAGATGGTTCTCTTAAACTAAATATGGGTGATAAGGTATCTACCTTATTGGGTGTAAACTATTTTAATTATAATGACAAGAAAGACAAGAATCACGATAATTTTACGGACGTGACTTTGCAGAACCGAATCTCGATCTTTAATAAATGGAATTTCAAACGCGATGATAATAAGATAGCTAATATCGGTGCTCGTTATGTATACGAAGATCGTTGGGGTGGACAGATGAACTGGGATAAAAGTTGGAGAGGCAGTGATTCTATCTATGCTGAAAGCGTTTATACTAATAGGGTAGAACTGTTTGGCGCATATCAATTACCTACTACCGAAAATATATATACTCAGTATTCGTATAATTGGCACGAACAGAATTCGTGGTACGGCAATACTCCTTATATGGCAAAACAGCAAGTTTATTTTGTGCAGGCATATTGGGATAAACCATTGGGTGAGAAAAATAATTTACTGGTAGGGGCTTCGTTTCGCTACAATTATTACGACGATAACACTCCTGCAACCTTGTCGGCTGACGGAACTAAAAATAAACCCAACAAAATACCACTTCCGGGTGTTTTCATACAGGACGAATGGCATATAAACAGTAAGAATACCTTGTTGGGAGGCTATCGGTACGATTATGACAAAAATCACGGAAGTGTACACTCTCCTCGTTTTGCATATCGTTTTTCTCCGAATAGTAAGAATACATTAAGGGCAAGTTTCGGTACAGGATTCAGAGTCGTTAATTTATTTACCGAAGATCATGCTGCTCTTACGGGAGCCAGAGAGGTTGTAATCAAGGAAAATCTGAAACCCGAAAGGTCGTATAATGCCAACCTCAATTATGTATTGAAAGTGAATACTGATAATTTTTATGTGGGGTTTGATATGACAGGCTTTTATTCGTATTTTACAAATAAAATAATAGGTGATTTTGATACTGATCCTAAAAAAATTATTTATTCGAATCTTGATGGGCATGCAATTTCTCAGGGTGCTTCGTTGAATATGGATTTTGTATTCAATATTCCCTTGAAGATATCTTTGGGTGTGACTTACGAGGATGTATTTTCGAAAGAAAAGGATGAAAACGGAGCGATGGAACGTATTCAGCAGTTGCATGCACCCAAATGGGGTGGTACATATACTGTGGATTATGATTTACCAAAGGACTTTTCTGTCAACTTTACAGGAACCTGGACAGGGCCGATGCGCCTGCCTATCGAACCGAATGATTACCGTCCGGAGTATTCTCCCTGGTTTACTTTGGCTAATATACAAGTAAGAAAGGCTTTTAAAGGATCAGGATTCGAAGTATATGGAGGTGTGAAGAATATTTTTAACTTTAGACCAAAGTATTCTTTAATACGTGCTGAAGATCCATTCGATAAGAATGTTGATGATCCTATTAATAACCCATATGGATATACTTTTGATACCAGTTATAATTATGCTCCTCTGCAAGGAACAAAATTATTCTTGGGGGTAAGGTATAATTTGTGGTAAGAATGATTTTATCTATAAGTAAAATAGTTATAAGTAACAAGTTACGAGAAAAAAGGTTATTGATGAAAAAGTGCAATTTTAGAATAACCTTTTGAGGATAACTGATTGATAAATAACGGAAATGAAATTGTCAGAACTGAAATATGGCGAAACAGCCAGCATTACGGGGCTATCGGATCAATGCAGAGGAGAAGCCAGGCGACGCTTACTCGATTTGGGGTTTGTTCGTGGCACAATTATAACTGTGCAAAACATAAGTCCTTTGGGAAATCCTATCGCATATAGTCTGAGAGATACGTTGATCGCTTTGCGGAAAGAGCAGGCCGATAAGGTTTTTGTAGAAAGAGAGGTACTGAAAAATGAATGAAATATGTGATACTTGCAGTTATAATACAGGTGCAAATCTGAAAAAATTAGGTGATCAGGCGATGGCTTACGACTATGTGGTAGCCTTGGCGGGAAATCCTAATACCGGTAAAAGTACCGTATTTAATACTTTAACCGGCTTGAGACAGCATACCGGCAATTGGCCGGGCAAAACAGTTGCTACGGCCATGGGGAGCTTTTCATTTCTGGATAAGACATTTAAATTGGTCGATCTTCCCGGAACATATTCCTTGCTTTCGACTTCGGAAGATGAGGAGATTGCTCGTGATTTTATCCTTTTCGGAAAACCTGATGTGACAATCATTGTTGCTGATGCGGGGCGGTTAGAAAGAAATCTTAATCTGGCATTGCAGATTCTGGAAATTACAGATAAGGCTGTGCTGTGTCTTAATCTGATGGATGAGGCTCATCGGCATGGAATTGATGTTGATGACCGTACTTTGTCGAGGGACTTGGGGATTCCCGTTGTTCCAACAACGGCACGGGCAAATAAAGGTATAAATGATCTGTTACAAACCATATATGATTTGGCAGCAGGTAAGATTATAACCAAACCTCACCGAATAAAAAACATGTCTGACGAAACTGCGGATGCTATTCAGAGATTGAGTGATAAATTAGTCCAACTTTACCCCGATTTACCAAACAGTCGATGGATAGCCATGCGGCTACTGGAGGGAGACGAAAGTATAAAGAAAGCACTGCAGGAAGGGAGGCTTGTTTGATATGAATGATAAAGAACAATTGTTACAAAGTTTGTTGTCTGAAGCTGATGACTTGAGATTGAAGGTTGGGGGAAGTCTGCATGATGATCTTACTGAAGGTATTTATGTAGATGCTGCCCGTATTGTCGAGAGCTCGGTGAAGACAAAGGATAAAAAGCAGGCTTTTCGGATCGACAGGGCTATCGATAATATTGTAACCAGCCGTGTATGGGGATTTCCTATTATGCTGCTAATGTTGGGTATTGTACTTTGGATTACTATTGTGGGGGCAAATTATCCTTCGCAATTGTTATCGATACTATTGATTGATAAAGTCTATCCCTTGTTGAAAGATTTAGGTATATTACTCCATTTTCCGGGGTGGCTTAGCGGAATATTATTCGATGGGGTTTATCTGGCTACGGCATGGGTTGTAGCTGTGATGTTACCTCCCATGGCTATTTTCTTCCCTCTATTTACTTTGCTCGAAGATTTTGGCTATTTACCACGTATTGCTTTCAATCTCGATAATATTTTCCGAAAAGCAGGGGCACACGGTAAACAAGCCTTGACTATGAGTATGGGATTTGGATGTAATGCCGCAGGAGTAGTGGCTACACGGATTATAGACAGTCCTCGTGAACGATTAATAGCCATTATTACGAATAACTTTTCGCTGTGTAATGGTCGGTGGCCTACTCAAATACTCATAGCTACTATTTTTATCGGGGCGGTTGTGCCATCGGGATTATCGCATTTAGTGGCTACAGGCTCGGTAATCGGCATTGCTGTTTTGGGTATTGCTTTTACTTTTCTTACATCTTGGTTTCTTTCAAAAACATTATTGAAAGGTAAGTCGTCTTTCTTTGTTTTAGAATTGCCACCTTATCGTCCACCTCGATTGTGGCAAACTATTTATACATCTATTATCGATCGTACATTGATAATTCTTGGTCGTGCCGTTATGTTTGCTGCACCTGCGGGGGCTGTAATCTGGCTGATAAGCAATATCGATATCTCGGGGCAAAGTATTGCTGTATGGGCTATAGATGCATTCGATCCTTTTGGCTTGTTTCTGGGGTTGAATGGTGTTATTCTCTTGGCTTATATTGTGGCTATACCTGCTAATGAGATTGTTATTCCTACTATTCTGATGCTGACAGTGCTTAGCCTGAAGTCTGTAACTATGGGGAGTGGGGCAGGAGTTTTGTTTGATGGTACAGAATCGGAGATTGCAGATATTCTTCATGCAGGAGGCTGGAGTTTACTTACAGGTGTTAATCTGATGTTGTTCAGTCTGCTGCATAATCCTTGCAGTACTACTATTTACACTATTTATAAAGAAACCAATAGTGCTAAATGGACTGTTGTGGCTACTATATTGCCTGTGATTTTAGGATTTATTGTTTGTTTCTTGGTTACGCAGATATGGCACTTATTTATATAAGGAGTATAAAATTGGATATAGAGAAACAGCTGCAAGTTTATTCTTGCAGCTGTTTAGTTTTACCCTAGTGATTAGGTAATATTCAATTATTGAGCTTAATATGTAGTATTCTGAGGATCGAAGTTAGCCCATCCTGCTGTCCAGTCGTCAGATGTAGCATCGCTGGCAAAAGCTCCGGCATAAGTAACTTTATCGAAACCTGATTGAAGTAATGCGTCAGTAAATACTGCGCCATTTAATAACGGACTTCCTGTAGAAGGAGCATAGCTAGGACTAGCTACCAAACTATTAGGTTGTTTTAGTTTCAAATCAGAAATATTAGCATATGATTTGTTATTATTTGCTGCCAGCTTGAAGAACGAACTAGAGAACGATTCTTTTGTTTCGTCAGCAATTGTTTTACCATCTGTAGAAAGTTGGTCAAGATATTTTTTATTGATATCGCTACCTAAGATAGTCATACCTGCGAAGAATAGGTTTTGCAGTTTCAGATTGCCATTGGTGGCAGCTGTTTGGGTCGCTCCTTTTTCGTTGTCAAGAATCAAACCTACAGGGAAACCTACTGCTACTGAATTGAAACAGTTTAGACGAGAATTACGACGGATTTGCATAGCTGCCTGGAAAGTTCCGAGTTTAGATCCGTTGTTAGGGTTTAGAGTTCCTCCTGTTATATATTGAGTTGTATTGGCAAATGAAGCATCTTGTCCGATTGGTCCAATAAATGTAACGTTACTGAATACTGCCGATGTGATAGGTTCGCTTGTTGTTCCATCTTTATTGTTATCTGATTCGAATCCGTTTGATAGAGATGTATCAGCGATTTTTGGATGACGTACAGCTAGTAAGTATTGTAATTTACCACTGAATCCGTTGTCTGTATCGAAATCATCGTCCCAACCATGATAAGCGATCAAATATTTCGCATTAACAGAGCCTCCGAACCATTCGAATGAATCGTCATTACTGTATGATACCTGAATATGATCTAATTTTGTTCCAGATCCTACCGATCCTAATGTAAGACCATTAATTTCTTGGTCTTCTTTGAATGGATAGCCGGCAAACTCGATACGGGCATAGCTCAATACTCCCGAGTTGTCGGTATCGTCGCTACCACCATGTTCTGCATCAGGGCCACCTTCTACAGTCATTACACTTGAGTTATTTTTCGCTTTTCCTAAGATAATAACACCACCCCAATCTCCAGGTTTACGGCTTCCTTTGGCTTGGTTAGAAGTGAAGATGATAGGTGAAGATGCTGTACCTTGTGCACTGATCTTACCTCCTCGTTTAATAATTAAAGCAGCTTTAGTATCCTTGTCGCCTTTTATTATAGTTCCGGGTTCGATTGTAAGTGTTGCACCTTCTTCAACATACACCCAGCCTTTCAGAACATAAGTTCCTTTCTTTATGGTATGGCTTTCTTTTATTTTGAATTCCTGTTCTCCATTACCTATTTGAGTTCCGTCTCCAAACAGAATCTGTTCGGTTGAACTACCTCCGCCTCCATTATTGTCATCATTGTTGTCATTATCGCTACAAGCCGTTAGGATAACCATACTTGCAACGAATAGCGTTTTTGCTAATAATCTAAATGTCTTCATAATTAATCAATTTATTTTCAAAAGGTTTAAGGTCTCAGACCTTCTTTGTTATAGTAGTGTACTATTAGTTATTATTATTCCTTAGAAATTGAATCTTGCCGTTAACGAAATATTACGTCCCGGTTTAAATTCTTTAGTAACCTGTTCGCGTTCGTGTATATTCCCTTCGCTGTCTTCGAACTTAGGAAACTGCTTGAACTGAACTTTTTGAGCCAGAATATCTTTTATGCCAGCATTAACTTCAAATTGTTTTCCGATTTTTTTAGTGAAAGAAAAATCGATTGTATTACGCGGCATTTCGTACATATCGGGGATGTCGTTGTTGATGGTCGATCCTTCGCTTGTATCTACTTTACCGATACCTACGATTCTCTTTCCGATGATGTTATACAGAAGGCTCGATGTTAATCCCCATTTGTCATTTTGGTAAAATACTCCTGTATTGATCAGGTAAGGAGATTGTCCCTGCATCGGGCGATCGTGATCGTTTATGGCACCTTCTTCAAATTTTACTTTACTGTCTATAATAGCTCCATTGAAGGTGAAAGAGAAGTCTTTCAGTCCGATAAAATCGAGGCTCTTTTTGATATCTAATTCAATACCGTAGTTATTAGCCGATTTTGCATTGATGAAAGTATATGTGTAACTACCTCCTGCATCAAGATAAGTCCATTCAATAGGATCTTTGAAATTCTTATAGAAGACTGCTAATGAAATAATTTCTGAAGATGAAGGATAAAATTCATATCTGACATCGAAGTTGTTAATGTATGCGGGAGTTAAGTCGGCATTTCCTTTTACATCGCTGAACATGTCGAAATCATAGTAAACAGATGATGATACTTCTCTGAATTCCTGACGGTTGGTCGAACGTCCGTAAGCCAAACGAACAAGGTTTTCTTTATTGATGTTGTATGTAACATTCATCGAAGGAAAGATATCTGTATAGGTATAATCCTTTGTTTTGGTTGCATTTTCTTTAATTGTAGTGTAGCTTTCGAGCTCCATTTTGTTATGCTCCAAACGTACGCCTGCATAGATATTCCATTTGTTGATAGGCAGATTTACCGCTACATATCCGGCAGCTAAAGTATTTTTTCCTGAGTAGCTGTTGCGGTTATCTGTATCTTCGTAGATATATAGTTTCGAAGCATCATAATTTTCAGGGATAAGAATTTCCGAAACTACATCTCTGTAAGGAAAATCTTCGGGCATATTATTTTGATACCAACGATAGTAAAAAGCCCTGTTTTTATATTTGCGATCACGGTATTCGGCATAAGTTCCTGCTTTGAATACTGGTTTAATTCCATTGTCGAAATCAAAAACATGTGAATAGTTTGTGCCTAAAGAATAGGTGTATTCATCGAGTTTGCTGTAGTCGCGGCTTATTTGATTCTGGTCTATCATCATCTCACCTTCGTGTGCATCACCCACAAATCCGTTTTCGTCCCAGTTGATCATGCGTCTGTCCGGCTGTTTTTTATTAGCATAAGAGAATCCTAGAGTCCAGTCCAGATTATCTTTTGCCGATAGAATGTGTGAACCGGCAAATTGTCCCGAATAAGTCATTCTGCTATTGTATATATACTCGGCTTTGCGTTGTACATACAGTGCGCTGATATACTGATATCCGTCTCTTTCTGTATAGCGGTTACGTCCTAATTGGTTAAATATATTACGGAATTCGAACTTGTGCTTATCGTTTGGTCTATATATCAAATTAGCCAATGCTCCTACACGAGCTTCCGATGTGTATTGGTTATCTGTATATTTGTATAGGTAAACCGATTCGTCTTTGTCTGAATTATATACCCCGAATCGAGAGTTTTCCATATCGGTATATGTTTTGTTGGTATTACTGTAATTAAGTGCAGCAATTAATCCCCATAAGCCATTATCGCTTGTTTGATATTTACGGTTGATAAGGAAGCTAAACCGTTGATCGGGTAAAGGTTTCTTGTTTTTTACAGTCCAGTCGTTATTAAAGCCATTCCGTGTAGCATCGGTTACGGCTGTTGCATCATTATTATCGAGTAAGCCTTTTACTGATCCCGAAAGAGATCTCATACCACTATCGAATCCTAAGAAATCGGTTCCGCTGCCTTTATTATACTTAAAATCGTGAAACTGAGTTTGTGTATTTACTCCCACACCATAGCTTAATTGTATTGCATTTTCGTTGGGAATACCTTTTGTTTCGACTTTTACGAATCCACCTGAAAAATCAGCAGGTAATTCCGGTTGAGGCGATTTTACAATCATTATATTTTCTATCTGAGAACTTGGGATGATATCGAACGAAAATGCTCTTGTATCAGCTTCCGAACTGGGTATTGCACTGTTGTTTACCCATACATTGTTATATCGTTGAGACAATCCTCTGGCAACAACAAATTTGTCGTCGAGTATAGATATACCGGGAATACGTTTTATTACTTCTGATGCATCACGGTCTTGGCTCTTTGCAATTTGTTGAGCCGAAATACCACTAACTACACTTGTCGAGCTTTTCATTGAGTTGAGTAATGCAACTTCCGAATTAATTCGTCCGAGTCCTACTACAACGACTTCATTCAGTGCCTGAGCTGATTCGTGCATCGGAATGTTTAGTTCTGTGATCTCTCCCTTTTTTACTATTACGTCTGTGATTTCGAGAGTCGTATATGAAAGATAAGTTGCAGTTATAGTATATTTACCAGGGGCAAGTCGCATTTCATAGTTTCCATCGGCATCAGATGAAGTTCCGGATGCTGCATTTTTTATGGAGATAGCCACTCCGGGAAGCGTTTCATTACTTTTGGCGTCAATGACTGTTCCTTTTATGGCGGTTTGAGAAAATAGCGAATAAATAGATAAGATTAATAAGAATAGAATAGACAAAGCGTATCTTAAAATATGTCTTTGTTTCAGTAAAAAAATGTAATTCATTTGATGCATATAATTTCTAAATTTCAACTACACAAAGCACCTTTATTTTTGTTACGTAGGTTTTACACCAAAAAGAAGATAGTTTAAAGAATCTGTTACGAATTTGTTTTCATTGTTTTCTTTTAAGTAAGAATTATGATATAGATTTTATTTATGCTTTATCTTGCGATATCTATTTTATTTAAAAGGAGTATTTTTTGACATTTATTAGAAGTACCTTTGCATCCGCTAAGGTGATGTATCAGGATATTCGTCCAATACATTGAAAAGGGAATTCGGTCAGAATCCGAAACAGTGCCCGCTACTGTGAACTCTAGCAAGCTTAGGAACAAATCTTTTGCCACTGTTCTTTGATGAATGGGAAGGCGTTCGAAAGCAGAGTAAGTCAGGAAACCTGCCTAGCACAATAGTAAACTCAATATTCTCGGGGTCAAGAATATATTATAAATCTCTATTTTACTTCCATTTTTAATGAAAAAGAAGTTATTGCTGTCAGCATGGTTGTGCTGTATGCTGCATGTGGTCGTTGCGCAAGTTACATTTAAGGGTGTAGTGGTTGACGAATCAGGAAAAACTGTACCCGAAGCTGTAGTTCGTCTCGAGAAAACTTCGTTCTCGACTGTTGCTGATGATAAGGGAGAATTTGTATTAAGCAATGTTCCTTCGGGCGATTACACAATTCAGGCAAGTGCCATGAATTTTACGACAGGGCGTTTTCCTGTTACTCCCCAAAGCACAGATCTTAAACTGGTCATAGCCCGAAATTATCTGAATCTTAACGAAGTGGTAGTCACCGGAACAGGTACATACCATCGATTAAAAGATACTCCGACTCCTGTTGAAGTATTGACAGCAAAAGATATCGAAAGGACAGGAAGTGCAACTTTCGAAGATGCTTTATCTGCCTTGTCACCCACTATTTCGACTAAAGGCTCTTACAGTATTGTAATGGGAGGGCTTCGTAACAAGCAAGTCTTAATACTTATTGACGGAAAGAAGCTTTCGGGTGATGTCGGTGGAGATAACGATCTCGAGCGGATAGATATGAGTAATGTCAAGCGTATTGAAATCGTAAAAGGAGGAGCATCTTCTTTATATGGTTCGGAAGCTATGGGAGGTGTTATAAATATAATAACTAAAACTCCGACGAATAATATTGATTTTACTTCTTCGTACAGAGTCTCAAAATACGGAACTATCAACCAAACAACTAATCTTGGAGTGAATTTTGGCAAATTTACCTCTCAGACTAATTACCAACGTAGAGAATCTAAAGGCTGGCAATTGAGTAAATACGAGGAAAAAGCTCTAACAAAACCTACCCGTGATACCTTAGTAGAAACCAATAAGCAAGCTATGGCGGCTTATAGGTCGAATGTGGTTTCTCAGAAATTTACATACGATCCTACTAATATGATTTCTTTGTATGCAAAAGGTACATATTACGATAAACGTACAGACCGCCCTGTGAGTGACTATACTTATGATATGTTTTATAAAGATTATAATATGGCTGCCGGAGGGGAATATCATTTCCGTAAACATGTCGATTATATAACATTCGATGCTTATTACGACAATTATGAGTACGAAAAAGGGTATTTAAAAGAAACTAAAAGCAACAATATAACTTACAAGGTTGGTGATCGCCAGTTTACAAAACGTCAACGTTATTTCAATTCTACCTTGAAAGGGGTATTCAGTATCGGAGAAAATCATAAGCTGAATACAGGTTTGGACTTTGTAAATGATTACCTGAGAAATCCTGAAAGTATGGAGCAGGCTAAATCGGCTTATACAATGGCATGGTATGCTCAGGACGAAATAAAGATAATAGACAGATTATCTGTTGTCGCAGGATTCCGGTTGATACACCACGAAGTATTTAAAAATAAGTTTACTCCCAAGTTATCGGCTATGTATGCATTAGATCACTTCAATTTTCGTGCATCTTATGCAGCCGGATTCAGAACTCCTAATTTGCTTGAATTGTATTACGACAAATTATCGGGAACAACAATCAGTCAAGGTAATAAGGATCTGATTCCTGAAAAATCGAATTACTATTCGTTGAATGCCGAGTATATCAGTAAATATTTCACGATGTCGGTTACAGGCTATACAAACAATATACACGATATTATAGATCGTACGGTTGTAGACCTTACAGACGATGATAAAGCCAATGGTGTAACCAAACGTTATCTGTATAATAATGTATCTAAGGCTCGCACGCAAGGTATTGATGTTTCGATGAATGCTTTTCTCGGTTACGGTTTCTCTTTAGGGTTAGGATATAGTTATCTGGATGCTGTAAACAGAGTTGATAATGTGCCGTTGTATGGTGCAGGACGTCATACGGGAACTGTTAATGCAAATTGGAATAAAGAATGGAGTAAGTATAAGTTAAACATAAATCTGAACGGACGTCTGCAAAGCAAAGTATTTTATTCGGACGAAAATGCCCGTTCTTATAACCTATGGAATATAGCAACTACGCACTCTTTTTCGGGCAGTAAAGCATTTGTTATCGAGCCGGGATTCGGAGTCGAAAACATATTCAACTTCAAAGACGAGAGACCTTTTGGAAGCCGATATGCTACTACATCGTCAGGGAGAACTGTATATGCAAGTTTAACTGTAAAATTTAAACAATAATGAGAAGTTTATTAAGCCTGTTTGTAGTTCTGATAGTTTCGGTAGCTGTATCTGCCCATGGTGGAAAGAATTACGAAGATTCTGACATTCTTGCCAATCTGAAACCGGGAGATAAAGCTGCAATAGTGATGGTGCATTTCGGAACTACACACGATGATACCAGGGCATTAACTATAGATGCCTTAAATAAGAAGGCAAAAGAATCTTTTCCTTCAGTCGAAGTTCGTGAAGCTTATACCGCTCGTATTGTGATAAAGCGTTTAGGTGAAAGAGGTATTGTGAAAGAGAAACCTTTGACTGTTTTGCAACAATTGAAAAAAGAAGGATATACCCATCTGCTCATCCAGCCTTCAACTATTATTGATGGTGTTGAAAAAGAATCTTTGGATAAGGATATTGCAGCTGTTAAGTCCGATTTTAAAGAGATAAGGGTCGGAGATCCATTGCTTTATACTCCCGAAGATTATGAAAATCTGATAAGTGTATTAACTGATCATACCGACCCAAAAACAGCTTATGTATTAGTCGGACATGGAACATATGATTCTAATACTGCACAATATGCGATGTTGGACTATATGCTGAAAGCTAAAGGACGCAGCAATTTTTTTGTGGGAACGATAGAAGGATACCCTTCTTTCGATGATATGATGACTCAATTGAAAGCTTCTGGATTGAAACATGTAGAAATTGTACCTCTTATGTTTGTTGCCGGTGAGCATGCCAAAAATGATATAGCCGAAGACTGGAAAAACGATATCGAAAAAGAAGGTTATACAGTAAATGTTCGGATGGAAGGATTAGGACAAAATCCTCAGATTCAGGATTTATATATTACACATCTGAAATTTATCGCTAAGCATCGCAAGTATGGAATTATGGAAAAGAAAGCCATCTATGAAGTTACAGGCGAAAAAATGGAGTAAGGTCACAGGCCTTTCTATTTCAGGTATATCAATAAAATAATCTCAGGAATTTACATTTATGAAAAAATATATATTAACTGTTGCTATTCTGATAGCAGCAGGAGTACTAAGTGCTCAAAATAAGGCTATGACTGATACCGTTTACTCAATTAAAGAAGTGGAGGTTGTAGACTTTAGTCCGAAAAAAGTAAGTATAGGCAAGTTCAATGTTCCTCTTCGATATTTACCCGTTTCGGTAAATACTGTATCAGCAAAATTACTTGAATCAAGAGGGATTGTAAATCTGGAAGATGCCGTGAAGTTCTTTCCCGGTGTGAGAATGAATACCAGTTACGGTGCTTTCAATACCTTGTATATTCGTGGATTTTCTAATGCTCCCGTTTTGTTGGATGGAGTAAGAGACGAACGTACAATGATAAATTCGAATCCTTTCTCAGATCTTAGTTCTGTCGAATCTATGGAAATGCTGAAGGGACCCGGCTCAGTCCTTTACGGGCACTCGGTTGTCGGTGGAGCTTTGAATATAGTACGTAAAGCACCAACCGATCAAAAATTGGCAAGATTCAAAATGTCATATGGCAGTTGGGAAAATAAGCAGGCTACCATGGATTTAGGAGGGAAATTGGCAGGGCCTGTAAATTACAGGGCTGTTGTAAATTATGCTGATCAGGAGGGTTGGAGACACAATGGTAACCAACGTTTGTCTGCTTATATGGCTTTGGGAGCAAAATTAGATGCTACCAGCAATATTGATATTCGGGGAGGCTTTAATCGCGATTTTTATGGAACAGAGATAGGTTTACCTCCTAATATGTCTTACGATACTTATAACCTTGATGGTACTTTGTATCTGAAAGCAGGTGAAATGCAACCGGGACTGAACCGTAAGGTTCGTTACAACAACGAATCTGATTTCTTTAAAAATAATGGATGGAACATTGCAGCGAAATACGAAAAGAATTTTAGTGAGAATTTCAAACTTCAGAATAATATTTCTTTTAATGCCGATGATATCAACTATTTCGGTACAGAGGAGCTAAGTTATCTCGAAAGTGCTGATCCGATCTATAAACATTATTACCTGACTGCGGATAATAAAAAGCAATACATCAGCCTTGATACTGTCCAGCTCACTTATCCATTGAGATTTTCACATAAGACAAATGTATTGAACGATCAGTTGGACTTCTCGGGAAAGTTCTTTACCGGAAATATTAAGCATAGTTTTATTGCAGGTTATGCATTTACTCAGATGTTCCGCAATTCGTATACGGGTTATAATTTAGCTCCAATGGACGATCCGATGAACAGCAGTTACAATGTATATGGTCCCGGATTATATTCAAAAGTAGCTGTAAATGATCCGCAAAGTGGTGGTTACATGAAATCTAATTTCGGTAAGGCTACTATTACCCGTACTTATTCTCACGGTATTTATTTTCAGGATTTGATGGAGGTAACTGATAAACTTAAAGTATTGGTTGCAGGTCGTTACGATTTCTTTAAATATTTGAGTTCGTCTGCTCCCACTTACGATGGCAAAAGACAGTATCACAAAGCAGACCAAACAGCCTATAATGTAAATAATACAAGCTCATTTACCTATCGTGCAGGAGTAGTTTATGATGCAGCAAAAGACCTGACAGTATATGGCTCTATGGCATCATTCTTTATGCCTTACCGTGATTTCTATAACGAAAAGGTTATCTATGTAAATTCTGACGGTAAACGTTTTTATCCTGAAAAAGGTGGTGAGATATTCAAGCCTCAAACAGGTTATCAGGGCGAAGTCGGAGCACGTTATGCATATAAAACATGGCTTCAGGCAACAGCATCGGCTTTCTATATCAAACGAAACAACGATAAAAGAACTAGAACTAATTACGAAGATACAGATGGCATAAAGAAAACAGTTACTGCTCAGGTTGGTACAACAGTATCTCAAGGAGTTGAACTGGAGGTGAAACTGACTCCGGTTCGTAACTTGTTCTTTCAACTACAATACGGATATACCGATGCTAAAGTTTCAAAGATGAAGTCAAACGAATATATTCCCGTAGATCCTCAGAAAGATTATAAACTGACTCTTGTTCCTGCAAATACTTTCCTTGCTGCTGTTGATTATACAATTGGTGCAGGTGTATTCAAAAACTTAGGATTTAATGCAACTGTATCATACATGGATAAAACATACCGTAATACTACTAATACAATGACATATCCATCTTATTGGTTAACCGATTGCGGAGTATCTTACAGGATGGATAATGGTGTTACATTATCGGCTAACGTTAATAATATATTCGATAAGAAATATTACAATCAGTCGTTGAGCTATCAAATGGTGCCGAGTATGCCTCGCAATGTATTGGTTTCGTTAGCTTATACATTGAGATAAACGGATGAATAGGAATGTAATAATAGGTATTGAATGATGATTGTCAAATGTCGTTTTTATGCTTAGCAAATTAATAAAAAGGTCTGTGACCTCTTTGCACAGGATACTGGGAACAATTCTCAGTATCCTGTTTCTCGTTTGGTTTTTATCGGGATTTGTGATGATTTTTCATGGCTTTCCTCGGGTTAAACCTTCCGATAAGTATGGATATGCCCAAGCATTGCCGAGCCGATTACCGGCAATAGATTCGGTGTTGAGTATACTTCCCGATTCGGTTACTGCAACAAAGCTGAATCTGAAATCTTATCCGGGACAAGCTTATTTTTCGCTATCTGCACAAGATAGTATTATAAAAATAGCTTTGGGGGCGGATAAAGAAATACACCCTTTTTCATTTTCTGATATTGAGCAATATGCAAAACAGTGGAATAGTTCGCAAATAGATCGTGTAGATATTTTATATAAAGTAGATCAATGGATTCCATTCGGATATCTGAAAAAAGATATGCCTATTTATAAGTTTTATTTTGCAGATACAGAAAAACATCAGCTATATATTTCGTCACAGAGCGGAGAAGCTTTGCAATATACCGACAATAATAGCCGCTTTTGGGCTTGGGTAGGAGCAATTCCTCATTGGATCTATTTTACCTCATTGCGTCAGGATAGTGCAGCTTGGATTTCGACCGTTATCTGGCTGTCGGGAATTGGCTCAATTATGTGTCTTTTAGGGCTTGTCTATGGTATTTATATTTTGGTAAAGCAGTATCGAAAGAAAAAATCGTTATCCGTTCCGTATAAAAAGTTTGTATATCGTTGGCATTATCTTACAGGATTTATATTCGGCATATTTGTATTTACTTTTGTTTTCAGTGGAATGATGTCTTTAACGGATGTTCCTCAATGGATGGTGAAGGTGCATGACGAAACTTTGTCGATGCAATCGTATATGCCTTATTCGAAAACAAAACCGCAGGATTATCCGCTCGATTACAGATCAATTGTAGAAAGTTATCCAAATCAAGTAAAAAGTATTGAGTGGTCGGGCTTTGGTGATATTCCTACTTACAAAGCCGTAATCGGAGACAGCTTGTCTGTTTTTGATGCATCTTCATCAGAGTTGAAAAGTCTGATGTTGACTGAAAGGCAGATAATAGACAGAATAAAACAAATACATACCGAAGGTATTTCTATTGTACAACTTACCGAATACGACAATTATTATATCGATCGTAAACGTAAATTACCGCTTCCGGTCTATAAAGTAGAGGTAAACGATGCCGATAAAAGTGTTTATTATGTCAACCCCAAAACAGGAGATACCCGTTATTTCAATAACAATAGCAGAGCCGGAAAATGGATGTATCAAGGTCTGCATAGCTTCAATTTTAAGTTTTTGGCAGATCGTCCATGGCTTTGGAATATAGTTATGTGGGTAACAATGCTTGGTGGAACAAGTGTTGCAGTGACTGGTGTATGGCTAAGTATTAAATATTTGAGACGGAAAATCAAGAGGTTTTCAAAAAAGTGTAGAAAACAATGATACGCAAGTTTATATATTCGCTTCACAGAGTTTTAGGAACAGCAGTAAGTCTGCTATTCCTAATGTGGTTTTGTACAGGATTGGTGTTGATATACCATTCGTTTCCCAATGTGACGACGGAACAGAAAAACAATATGCTCCCATCTTTGCCTGACTCCCTTCCTTCTATCGAAGAGTTATCATCTCGGATCAAGAATCCGGATAAAACAACCAAGATAAGATTGCGTCAGTTTCAGGGACAAACATTGATAACAGCGAGTGAAAAAAAACACAGCTATACTTTCTGCGCTGATACTAATCAGCATGTTCACAAATTAGATTATCAGGCGGTAGAAACTATTGCTAAAAGATGGATAAATGCCCCTGTCGAAAAAGTAGATACATTGAAAGAATTGGAGCAATGGGTTATGTATTCGAAGTACGAACCTGAGTTACCTATTTACAAATTTTATTTTTCGGACGAAAAGCATAGTCAATTATATATCAGTTCTAAATCGGGCGATGTGCAGCAGTTTACGAATGCCGATCAGCGATTCTGGGCTTGGATAGGAGCAATTCCTCATACTTTATATATTCCGGTTTTGCGAAAACATACTCAGCTTTGGATAGATACAATTATGACATTGGCTATTGTGGGGTTAGTGATGTGTGTAGGAGGTATTTATGTTGGAATAGATGCATATTACCGTCGTTATAATAAGAAAGGTAAATTCGAAAGCCCATACCGTAAAAAATGGTATTGGTGGCATCACGTAATAGGGTTGTTGTTCGGTATATTTTTATTAACGTGGGCTATAAGCGGAGTGATGTCTTTGAAGAAAGTTCCGCAATGGCTAGTTAAGACTCATCAGGAGTATAAAATTCCGATGAAGATAAAAGGAAAGCATCCATCTCTTGATAAATATATACTCGACTATCGTTTACTGAAGCAAAAATATCCTGATCTGAAGGAGGTCGAATGGGCATATTATCAAGGTGTTCCTATTTATAAAACAATTATCGGAGGAAAAGAAGTGTCATTCGATGCATCCCAAGATACAATCAAGGAATTATTTCTGTCGCAGAAGGCAATAGAAAAATCTATGCGGTCGATACATGGCGATAGTGTGAGATTTAATGTAACTTTGATAGATGAGTACGAAAACTACTATCTCCCTTGGAAGAAAGAATTGGCTTTGCCTGTTTACAAAGTGGAGGTTGACGATGCTGATAAGAGTTTATATTACATCAATCCTAAAAATGGAGATTATAAATACCTCAATCAAAACCGTAAAACCCGTAAGTGGATATTCAATGCTTTGCATTATTTTCATATCAAATGGTTGATGAATAGACCTGTGTTGTGGACTATTGCTATATGGATAGCAGCCTCGGGCTGTATTGTTATCTCAGCAACAGGAGTTTGGCTGAGTTGGAAATGGATAAAACGAAAATTAAAGAAATAAGGTCTCAGACCTTTTTATTACTTTGGTTCGTATAACAGCCAAAGCCTATTATAAATTGAAAACAGATCATTAAATATTTACTATTACTAAATATGTCGAAAGGTAAAATAATAGTAGCCGGAATTGGTCCGGGCTCAAAAGAAGATATTACTCCTGCTGTATTAGAGGCTGTGCGTCAGTCAGATGTTATCGTAGGATACAAATATTATTTTCAGTTTATTACTGATTTTGTGAAACCCGATGCTCAATGTATTGATACGGGAATGAAGAAAGAACGCCAACGTGCCGAAGAGGCTTTCCGTTATGCCGAAGAGGGTAATGCGGTTTGTGTTATCAGTTCGGGCGATTCGGGAATATACGGAATGGCTCCGCTCATTTTTGAAATGAAGAAGGAGAAAAACAGCGATATAGAAGTGGCGGTATTACCCGGAATCAGTGCTTTTCAGAAAGCTGCTGCCATATTGGGGGCTCCGATCGGACACGATTTTTGTATTATATCCATGTCCGATTTAATGACTCCGTGGGATAAGATCGAAAAACGTATCACTGCTGCTGCTATGGGCGATTTTGTTACTGCTATTTACAATCCCAAGAGCAACGGACGTTATTGGCAGTTGTACCGATTGGTAGAATTATTTTTGGAAGAACGTTCGCCGGAGACTCCTGTCGGTTATATTCGTCAGGCAGGACGTGACGATCAGGAAGTAAAAGTTACTACTTTGGGCGAATTCGATCCCGAGGATGTGGATATGTTTACGATTGTAATTATCGGCAATTCACAATCGTACCGATTCGAAGGCGATAAGATAATTACGCCCAGAGGCTATTATCGCGAAGATGAAGTAGAAGGAGCAAAGAACTTAGGTCAAGATATAATGATCCGTAGCTTCAGAACTATCGATGGCGAACTTAAGAATCGCAATATCCCTCTTGACAAAAAGTGGGCATTACTGCATTCTATCCATACAACAGCCGATTTTGATATGGAGAATATCCTGAAAATAGATGATAATGCCGTAACCAATTTATACAAAGAATTTACCGAAGGTAAGGTTCGAACTATTATCACCGATGTAACAATGGTTGTATCGGGTATTCGTAAAGGAGCCATGGAGCGTATGGGCATAGAGGCTAAATGTTATCTGCACGACCCTCGTGTTGCTGAGATGGCTAAAGATAAAGGTATTACCCGCACACAAGCCGGAATTCGTCTTGCAGTTGAAGAACATCCCGATGCTTTGTATGCATTCGGTAATGCACCTACTGCTCTTATCGAGTTATGCGAATTAGTACGTAAAGGAAAAGCTAATCCCATCGGAATAATAGCTGCGCCCGTAGGTTTTGTGAATGTTCGTGAATCGAAACATATGACTAAACCGTTTAAAAATATCGCTAAATTAATAGTCGATGGTCGCAAAGGCGGAAGTAATCTTGCTGCTACTTTAGTTAATTCGATATTGACTGTTGATGATGCTGAACAATTAAGACCGGGTAGAGATGTCTAAATTTTATGTTATCGGTATAGATGATAATCAAGATCAGCATTTTCGTCCCGAAGTGTTAGATGTTATCCGTTCTCATTCTGTTTTTTCGGGAGGAGCAAGGCATCACGAGATTGTGCAATCTTTTTTACCGTCCGATGCTATTTGGATTGATATTGTAGTGCCTCTTAAAAATGTTTTTGATCAATATAAAGAATACGACGAGGTTGTTGTATTTGCATCGGGCGACCCTTTATTTTTCGGCTTTGCAAATACGATTCAACGCGAAGTGCCGGATGCCGAAATAATCCTTTATCCGTATTTTAATTCGTTACAGTTATTGGCTCACCGACTGGTATTACCTTATCAGGATATGCATATAGTATCGTTGACGGGACGTCCTTGGCTGAAATTCGATCAGGCATTGATAGAAGGTCACCATAAAATAGGAATACTTACAGATAATAAAGAACATACTCCATCGTCTATTGCCGAACGTATGATGGAATACCGATACGACAATTATGTGATGCATATTGGCGAATTACTTGGAAATAAAGATCGAGAGAAAGTGACTACTTTGCCTTTAACTAAGGTAATAGGACAGACTTTTTCGTTTCCGAACAATATTATTATTGAAAAGAACGAGCAGCGTAATCGTCCGTTGGGAATTCCCGACAGTGAGTTTCACTTATTGAATGGCAGGGCAAAAATGATTACAAAGATGCCTATTCGTCTGTTATCGCTGAGTTTGCTCGATTTGCGTAATCGGAAGGTCTTTTGGGATGTGGGCTTTTGTACGGGTTCGGTTTCAGTCGAAGCCAAGATGCAATTTCCTCATCTTGATATTTATGCATTCGAGAAACGTGAAGAGGGTAGGGACTTGATGTTCAATAATACCCGCCGATTTGGAGTGCCCGGCATTCAACCATTTATAGGAGACTTTGCAGAGACAGATATCACGGATATTCCTCGTCCCGATGCCGTTTTTATAGGTGGACATGGCGGAAAGATGAACGAGTTTGTATCCAAAATAGTTTCGGTATTAAATCCGAATGGGGTGATTGTTTTTAATTCTGTTTCGGACGAAAGCCGACAATTGTTTCTGGATGCAATAGAATCGAATAACTTAAAACTTGACCAGAGTATTACTATCAAAGTGGATGATTTTAATGCTATTGATGTGATGAGGGCTAGTGTTTAATATAATATTCGTTGTAGGGGAGTATGCAATACGCCCCTACAGACTTAACAATCAACAGTTCAATAAATAAGTAGAAAAAAATAAGAAAGAATATGATAAAAACAGCCATAATACTGACATCTGAAGTGAGTTTGCCGATGGCGGAAGCAATAAAGAAAGATGTTCTGTATTCCGAGATTTATTCTAAGTCGGAAATCAAAAATACTGTTACAATAGCATCTATTAATGATTGTATAAAAGATATTTTCGATAAAGTAGATGCTATAATATTTATCGGGGCAATGGGAATCTGTATTCGTAGTATAGCCCCTTATATAAAGGACAAGCATACCGATCCGGCAATAGTAAATATCGACAGTACAGGACGATATGTAGTATCTGTATTGTCGGGTCATGTAGGTGGGGCAAATGACTTGACTAAACGTTTGGCTCTTATTACAGGCGGTGAGGCAGTAATTACCACACAAAGCGACAATACAAATCTTTGGGCATTAGATACTATTGGTTCGAAATTCGACTGGAAAACCAGCTCTAATGCAGACAATTTCAATCATCCATTGACTGCTTTTGTGAATAAGAAAGCTACTGCTCTTTTATTGGATGTGGCGGATGAAGGAACTCAGTATCTTGAACGTACTAAGCCCGATCATGTAAAGGTTTTCTACAAATACGAAGATATTAATCAGTCTGAATTTGAACTGCTGATTGCTGTAACTCCGTTTTTATATTCCGATGCTCGTTTGCAGATTATATATTATCATCCTCAGATACTGCATTTAGGAGTGGGATGTCGTAAGCAATGCCAACCGGAAGGAATATTCGATTATATTTCGGCTGAATTACAAAAACTGAATATTGCAAAAGAATCTATAAAAGATATTTCTACAATAGACCTGAAGAAAGACGAACCATTATTGGCTGATTTACACGCGCATTTTAATAATTTACCTGTAAACATCTATACATCCGAAGACCTGAAAGATATAGAAGTGCCCAATCCGTCGGAGAAAGTCGAAGAAGTAACTTCAGTGCAAGGAGTATCTGAATCTACAGCCATAAAGAGTGCAGATGGAGGTCAACTTGTTATTGAAAAACAAAAAGGAAAATTGAGCGAAGGCAACGACTTTACGTTTGCTGTTGCAATAGATAATCATGCCATTAGACAGGGACATATCGAGATTGTAGGTGCAGGACCCGGCGATCCGGATTTGATCTCGGTAAAAGGACGTCATTTTCTCGAAGCTGCCGATCTGATCCTTTATGCCGGAAGCCTTGTTCCTGTAGAATTGACCTATTGTGCAAAACAAGGAGCAGTAGTGCGCAGTTCGGCGTCGATGGATTTGGAAGAGCAATTCGAGACCATGAAAGAATTTTATGATCAAGGAAAACTCGTTGTGCGTTTACATACCGGCGATCCTTGTATATATGGAGCTATTCAAGAGCAAATGGCATATTTCGATCAGTACAATATGTCGTATCATATTACTCCGGGTATATCGTCATTTCAGGCAGCTGCGGCTGCTTTGGAGTCGCAATTTACGATTCCCGAAAAGGTACAGACGATCATCCTCACTCGTGGTGAAGGTCGTACACCCATGCCCGAAAAAGAGAAACTGCACATGCTTGCCCGTTCGCAAAGTACAATGTGTATTTTCCTTAGTGCCACTGTTGTAGATCAGGTTCAGACTGAGTTATTAGAACATTATCCGCCTACAACACCTGTTGCAGCTTGCTATAAGTTGACATGGAAAGATCAACGTATCTACAGAGGTGAATTAAAAGATCTGGCGAAAATTATCAAGGACAATAAACTTACACTTACCACGATGATCGTAGTAGGTGAGGCTATTGATAACCGGAAGGGACTGTCGAAGTTATATTCTCATAAATTTAAACATTTGTTCAGAAGGTAATCATTGATAACCCATCTGATTTGAGTATTTTTGATCGATCAAAAAAAAACGAGTCAATGCAGGAAGATAGAATAAATAAAGCACTCGAATTACATAAACAAGGCTTTAATTGTGCTCAATCGGTTTTTGTAGCTTATTCTGATATTTATAATCTCGATAAAGATATTGCTTTACGCCTTTCAACCTCCTTTGGTGGAGGTATCGGTGGCATGCGTCATGTTTGTGGTGCGGTGTCGGGGATGGCTATGATAGCAGGATTGGAAACAGGAACTTATACCCCTCATGATAAAGATGGTAAGAAACAAAACTACGATGTGGTGAAATTTCTTGCCGGAGAATTTGAAAAAGAGCATGGATCTATTATCTGTAAACAATTGCTGGGATTGGAAGAATGCCCTACTGTGACAAAGAAAAAGCCTTGCGATGAATACATCCGCTATTGTGCGCAACTTATCGAAGAAAAGTTACTAAATAAAGAAATTATATAATACAATGTTACAATTCAATATCGAAAAGCCCAAGGACGAAATTCGTTCTTATCTACAAGAAAAAATAGATAATCTGACTAAACCTAAAGGTTCGTTGGGAGTTCTGGAAGATCTTGCCATGCAAATTGGTTGGGTACAACAGACTTTAGAGCCTAAACTTACGCATCCTTGCCACATAGTTTTTGCAGGAGATCACGGGATTGCAGCCGAAGGAGTAAGCCCTTCTCCACAGGAAGTAACTTATCAGATGGTTGCTAATTTTTGGGCAGGAGGAGCAGGTATTAATTTTTTGGCACGTCAGCATAATATCGACTTACATATTGTGGATTCGGGGGTTAATTTCGACTTTAAGCCAACAGATCCTATTATTGATAAAAAGATAAGAAAGAGCACAAACAACTATCTTCACGAAGCGGCTATGACTCGCGAAGAAATGGGATTAGCTATCGAAAGAGGTGCAGAATGTGCTCAGGCTTGTTTCGATAAGGGGTGTAATATAATCGGATTCGGCGAAATGGGTATTACCAATACTTCGTCTTCGGCATTATGGATGTCTTATCTGGCAAATATTCCTTTGGCTGATTGTGTAGGTGCAGGCTGTGATGATTCGGGTAAAATTATTGAACATAAATACCGCGTACTCAAACAATCTCAGGAAAACTACAAAGGTGATGGTTCGGTTGAAGATATTATCCGCTATTTCGGAGGATTTGAAATGGTGATGGCTGTAGGTGCTATGCTGAAAGCTGCCGAGTTGAAAATGATTATATTAATAGACGGATTTATAATGACTAACTGTTTGTTAGCTGCATCGAAACTTAACAGTAATGTATTGCATTATGCTGTATTTGGTCATCAGGGCGATGAGATTGGCCACAAACTGATTCTAAGGCATCTGGATGCAAGACCGATTCTTCATCTTAGTTTCCGATTGGGAGAAGGTACAGGCGCACTGTGTGCTTATCCGATTGTAGATTCTTCGGTACGTATGATTAACGAAATGAATTCATTTAAAAAAATACAGGTTACCAAGTATTTCTAAGGTAATAACCTGATACAAATATAACGAGGGGTAGATTGTTCAGATCTGCTCCTCGTTTTTTATTTAGCTAAATGTTTGTTTCTTATTGAAAAATATGTTTTATTTGTGATATCAAAATAATATCATAAATATATTAATATGAAAATAGGAGAGAAAAAATTTGAAGGAGCGTGTTTATCGGGATTTCTTGCTTTATTTGTGTTGTTGGCTCTATTAGTAGCCAGTTGTTATATGTTTACTCAAGGGATGGTTGTATTATACATTATAGCTATAATCGGAATAGTCGTTTCTGTAATTGGAATGTTTGGATTTATGATTATAGAACCTAATGATGTCCGTGTGATGATGTTTTTCGGGAAATATAAGGGAACTAATTCTAATAACGGATTTTTCTGGGTAAATCCTTTTTATTCGAAAAAGAAGGTTACACTCCGTGCCCGAAATTTGGATATAGCCCCTATAAAAGTGAACGATAAGGTGGGCAATCCCATAATGATAGGAGCCGTTTTGGTATGGAGAGTAAAAGATTCATACAAGGCTACTTTCGATATAGATACATCGTCGATGAATAACATGTCGGCACAAACCGCAGCCGGTCAGTTTAGTAACAGAATGAAATCGTACGAAAACTTTGTGAAAATACAGAGTGATGCCGCATTGAGACAAGTTGCCGGAATGTATGCCTACGATGATAACGAAAATGGTGTTAATGGTGCTGTAACATTACGTTCCGATAATGGCGAAATTAGCGAAAGGCTTGAGCAAGAACTAAACAGCCGACTCGAAATTGCAGGTATAGAAGTTGTTGAGGCCAGAATCAATTATTTGGCTTATGCAGCCGAAATAGCCAGTGTAATGCTTCGCAGGCAGCAAGCTGATGCTATAATTTCGGCACGAGAAAAAATTGTAGAAGGAGCTGTAAGCATGGTTCAACTGGCTTTAGCAAAATTAGAGAAAGAAAATGTGGTGGAATTGGATGAAGAGCGTAAAGCTGCCATGGTGAGTAACCTTTTGGTAGTATTATGCGCTGATGAAGCGGCTCAGCCAATAGTTAATGCCGGAACATTGCATCATTAACGTTTGAAATCATAATTAATACTTTATTGTGGCAAAAAAAGAAAAAGATACTACCGTTAAAAGTTTCGTTCTTCGAGTCAGTCCCGAAACCATGGAAGCTCTTGAGAAATGGGCTGCCGATGAATTTCGAAGCACTAATGGACAGATACAGTATATTCTTGATCAGGCCTTACGTAAAGCCGGACGAATAGCTAAACCTAAGTAAGTATTGGTCAGATCTATAAAAAAGACTGCGAGAATATATGTTTTTAGATATATTCTCGCAGTCTTTTTATCTGGTAATCTCAACTTTCTTTACAATACCAATTCTTCAAATAAAGATTGTACTGTAGCATCCAGATCGTCCGAAAATCCTGTATGAGGACGTGATGTTTGTATACAAGCACTCTTAACAGCTGTCAGCCAACGGAATCGTTCGGGAATATCCATCGAAGCTATTACTCCGCAGCCTTTTTCGCCGTGTGCTGTTTTTTCGAAAGCCTGTAATGCCGAATCTACTGCATCAAAATCCAACTCTTTGTTGAATAGACTTAAACGATTGATATCGAGAATGTATCTCATCTTTATATACTTAGCCTTTTTCGAGAATAAGATAATCCCGACATTGATAAATTCTTCGCGCTCCACCTTTGGCACTACACGAATGACCGCATATTCATATAAGTGCTTTTCTTGCATCCTGAGCCGCTTTTACGAACAAATCCGAATGATGGATTCGCTCTGTTAAGAAATTATAGTATACATTCTTTATCTCTTCGGGGCTTTCTTCTTCACCTCCCCAGTTGAGCCAGTCGTTAGGCAAAAGATTGGTCATCTCCCTGATTTTTTCGTCAGTCAATATTGCTTTGAATTCCTTATCCACAGATTCTAATTCCGAGGCATAAGGAAGCAATACATGATCTTTGATTTGTGGAAAGGGACTGACTGCATACTTTTCGTAATTCACCCAAGAATGATGGAAATAAAGTGATGCACCGTGATCTATCAGCCACAACTCTTTATTCCAATACAGCATATTGGTATTTCGGGCAGTACGATCTACATTTGTCAGAAAAGCATCGAGCCACACTACTTGTGATGCTAATTTCGAATCTACTTTTGTCATTACAGGGTCGAACGTAAGTGCTCCCGACAAAAAGTGTAATCCGAGATTCAAACCTCTGCTTCCTTGCAGCAGGTCTTGTATTTCTTCATCGCCTTCGGTACGCCCGAAAGCTTCATCGAGATTGATAAATACATATTCGGGCACCTTGAATCCGAGAGTGTGGGCAACTACTCCTCCCAAGAGTTCCGATACCAGTGCTTTGGTTCCATGCCCTGTTCCCCTGAATTTCAGAACATACTTAAACCCGTCGTCGGCATCGGCCAATGCCGGTAGTGACCCTCCTTCTCGTAGGGGCATTATATATCTGGTTACATTTACTGTACGTAAATCCATAGTTTTGACCTTTCTATTACTTAGAAAGCAAAGATAAATGTTTCTTTTTTATTGTACCGATTTATAATTCATGCAAATCAGTATAAAAATGTTGGTTTTATTTATATAATCGGATTTACTTCATAACTAACGCACCCTACCGGGTTTGTTTTTCATTTTGCCTTGATGCAAAACGAAACAAAAAATCAAGACCGCGCCTCCAGCCCGACCCGTTACATGCTCGAAAGCTAAGACAAATAAAAATGATTATCGCCGATGTCTATTTGTCTTTTAACGCTTTCTTCTCACAACGGGTACCCCGGACTTCCGACGATGTCGACAGCCTGACGGGCGTCAGCCAAGCGGCGTCAACTGTAGGTGCGAGGTATCCGTTCTGTGCAGCAAGGCGTAAAGAATAAAATGTGAAGTCCGATAGGACGACTTTATTTTATTCCGCCTGCAAACAGGTAACGGATCGCACCGAAAGTGTGCCGCAAAAGACTTTTAGCTTCCTTTTGGGGCTTAGGCCAAAAGGAACACAAGCAATCTATGATTGCGCGTAGTACAAAAGAAAAGAACGTTTTAAGTAGTGAGGGCAGAGTCAAATTTATTAGAATTATGCCGAGTCTCTCAAAACGACTAATGTAATTGAACCTTTTAGTTCTTAAATCTAACTACAGATTGGTATAATTCCTTATCTTTGCAATCGTTTTGGTGCTGCTGTCCGTATTCGCGGAGAGTAGTGAAAAGGGAATCAGGTGAAAGTCCTGAACAGACCCGCTGCTGTAATCTCTATTCAGTTAACAGTTAACAGTAATCGGTTAACAATAATACTGAGAAAATTTTTGAGCAAGACTCAATATCCACTGTCAGAAACAGTGAACAGTTAGAAATAAAAGTCAACAATAAATAAATTGCTAATTGATATTTGCTAACTGCTAACTGTCAAAGATGGGAAGGTGCTCAGAAACGGAGTAAGTCAGAAGACCTGCCAATACATAATACGTTTAAGGCTCGTGGTAAAGGCTGTAAACATTCACAGATTTGAATCTCTGTTTTTTACGATTCGGTTTTCTGAATATAACATCCTGTACCAAAGAGTGTAATCAAAAACAATATTTTTGAAAGAAAGAATAATGTACCCAATTACCTTTGTATCACTTGGTCCCGGAGAAGCTGAGCTAATAACGCTTAAAGGCTTGAAAGCCCTTCAAACTGCCGATTGTATTTATTATCCAGCAACTATATCGAAAGAGGGAACAGTATCTTCTCGTGCCTTAGATATCATGTCCGAGTTGGATATTGATACCCGAAAAGGAATACCTTTTCATGTTCCTATGAGTAAAGATCGCACCAAAGCTATTGCGGCATATGCCAATGTAGCTAAGGATGCCGAACTACAGTATAAGGATAGCAAAAAAGTAGCCATTGTAGCTGAAGGCGATGCCGGATTTTATTCTTCTATACATTATATATTCGAAACATTAGAACAAGACAACATTCCCGTAAACAGAGTAGCAGGTGTGCCGGCATTTATTGCCGCAGGTGCTTTAGCCGGAATACATGTAGTCAAACTCGAAGAAGAGTTGAATGTTGTTCCGGGAATTATTTCGTCTGATGAACTTACCGAAAAAATTAATCTCGGAAAAGTGATAGTGATTATGAAAGTATCGTTATGTGCCGATGCTATCAAAGAGTGTATCGGTAATAACAAGAATGCCGTTTTTCACTACTTCGAAAATGTAGGAGTAAAAGATCTGGAATATTATACAACCGATATTCAAGAAATTTTAAAACGCAAGATACCCTATTTTTCTTTAATGATAATTCAAGGAAATCCTTTATGAAAAAGTTTCTTATACTTCAACTTACCATCGTAACAGCTATTCTGCTCAGCGGTTGCGGTAATAAACGCAATGATGGCAATGCGTCGTCCGATACCTCGTCTAACGAAAACAGAGAAAAGGTCGAGATAAAATATGCACAAGGGTTTAAAGTAACCGATAAGGGTACTTACCGACTGGTGGATATTGAAGACCCTCAGCACGAAAGCAAGATGACTTATCATTATGCTTTAGTTGACAGAGGACAGAGCCACGATGGTATTCCTCAGAATTATACGGTAATAGAAACACCCGTTCGGAGTGTTATTTGTATGACTACTTTGCAGTTGGCAAACTTTATCAAGCTCGATGCTACCGATAAAGTGGTGGGAATGACAAGTACACATTATCTGTTCAACGAAAAGATGAAAGAACAGATTAAGAACGGAAAAACAGGGCAGATAGGTATAGAAGGAAATTTTGATAGTGAGCTGATTCTGGCTTTACACCCTGATATTATTTTGGTATCTCCATTCAAGAGAGGAGGATATGAAACCATTAAAGACTTAGAAATTCCTCTGGTTACTTTCTTGGGTTATAAAGAAACAACACCGCTCGGACAAGCAGAATGGTTGAAATTTACAGCCATGCTTTTAGGACAGGAGAAGCAAGCAAATGAACAGTTTGCCGATATAGAAAAGAAATATCTGGATCTCGAAAAACTGTGTGAATCGGTTAAAGAGAGACCAACAGTATTGAGTGGCGAAATGCGTTCGGGTAACTGGTATGTAGTTGGAGGTAAAAGTTATCTTGCAGAGCAGTTTTACGATGCAGGAGCACAATATTTCCTGAAAGATAATACCGAAACAGGTGGTCTGAATATGGAATTTGAATCGGTTTATGCACAAGGCGCAAATGCCGATTATTGGCGTATGTTAGTAAGTCATACCGGTGATTATTCGTACGATGTAATGAAGCAGAGCGATGCCAGATATGCAGACTTTAAAGCATTTAAAGAGAAAAAAGTAGTGTGCTGTAACCTGCGTCAAAAGCCGTTTTACGAAAAAGCACCAGTTGAACCCGAAGTGGTATTGGCAGACTTAATCAAAGCTTTTCATCCCGAATTGCTGCCCGATCATCAACCAGTGTATTACGAATTGTTGAAATGACCTCGAAACAAAATACGATATCATTTTCAGTTATATTTATCTCGATTATAGCTTTCTTCCTTCTCAACTTGGTGTTAGGTACAATCGCTATACCCATACGCTCCATCTGGAATATTTTGTGGAATATAGGAGATGAGTCTGTTATCTGGCAGAATATCGTATGGAAATCGAGATTTCCTCAAACAATTACAGCCTTATTTGCCGGAGCAGGATTAGCTATAAGCGGCTTGCAGATGCAAACAGTATTCCGCAACCCACTGGCAGGACCATCCGAATTGGGTATCAGTTCGGGTGCAAGTTTAGGAGTTGCTCTTATGATTTTACTATCGGGTAGTATCGGAGGTATGGCTTTGAGCCGCATCGGATTTTTTGGAGAAATAGCCATCTCTGTTGCAGCTATTTTGGGTGCATTTATCGTGATGACTATTATTATAGCAATATCGCAACGTGTAAGAGGCAATGTTATATTATTGATCATCGGAGTAATGATCGGCTATATTGCGAGTGCAATTATCGGAGTGCTTAAATTCTTCAGTAACGACGAAGATGTCCGCGCTTATGTCATTTGGGGATTGGGAAGTTTCTCTAAGGTATCGGGTAATCAGGTGTATACTTTCGTTGCAGTGATGGCTGTGCTTATCCCATTGTCTTTTCTGTTGATCAAAACGCTCAATCTGATGCTCTTGGGCGAAGGTTATGCCCGTAATTTAGGATTAAACATAAAGCGGGCACGACTCTATACTATCATCTGTTCGTGTATTCTTACAGCTATTATAACCGCATACTGCGGACCTATTGTATTTTTAGGATTGGCAGTACCTCATCTGTGCAGAACCATATTTCGTACATCCGATCATCGTATACTTATGCCTGCCGTTACACTTACGGGTGCATCCTTGGCTCTGTTGTGTAACCTGATAGCACGTATGCCCGGATTCGAAGGTGCATTGCCTATCAATTCGGTTACGGCTTTGATAGGTGCACCGATAGTTATATCGGTATTGTTCGGTAAACGTAAAAACGAAATAAGCTGATGAGTAAGCAGAAAACCATAGAATTGCAAAATCTTTCGATAGGTTACATCACAAAGAAAGAACGAAAGGTTGTTGCTGAAGGCATTACAGCCAATATACAGAGCGGCGAGCTTACTTGCTTATTAGGTGCAAACGGTATCGGTAAGTCGACATTGTTGCGTACCCTTTCGGCTTTTCAGCCTAAGTTGGCAGGAGAGGTGTTTGTGCAAGGTAAAGAAATAGCGTCTTATACAGAAAAGCAATTATCGAAATTATTGAGCGTTGTATTAACCGAAAAATGCGATGTCAAAAATATGTCGGCTCGTGAGCTTATCGGCTTGGGACGTAGTCCTTATACTGGTTTCTGGGGGACGCTGAACGAAGATGATAAGCAAATGGTAGATAAAGCTATTTCGCTCGTCAAAATAGAGAATCTGGCTAATCGTATGGTAGATACTCTTAGCGATGGCGAACGTCAAAAGGTAATGATTGCCAAAGCATTGGCGCAAGATACCCCGATTATATTTTTGGACGAACCTACCGCCTTTCTCGACTTTCCGAGTAAGGTGGAAATTATGCAGTTATTACATCGTTTATCGCGGAAAACGAACAAAACAATTTTTCTTTCTACTCACGATCTCGAACTGGCATTACAGATTGCAGATAAGATATGGCTTATAGATAAGCAGTCGAGTGTAACAATCGGTACCCCCGAAGATCTCTCATTGAGCGGAAAACTCAGCTCATTCTTTGCCCGAAAAGGAATAATATTCGATGAAGAATCAGGATTGTTTCGGGTCGAGAATTCGTATAACAGGAAGATCAGGCTTAGTGGTCATGGTCAGCTTTACACTATGGTACGTAAGGCTTTACTTCGCAATGGTGTGTTAGCAGATCGTATTGTCGAGTCGGATGATTGTATAGAAGTTGATAATAAAAACAGAAGCATATCTCTTTTCCGGCAGGGATTTACTCCCGTAACAGTGGAATCGATAGAACATCTTCTGGATATATATATTTAATTATGATACTTATTCTCGGAGGAACAACCGAAGGACGTCATGCTGTTACTGTTTGTGACGAAGCCTCTAAACCATATTACTATTCAACTAAAGGTGAATCTCAGGAAATTACTTGTGTACATGGTATCCGTTTGACGGGTGCAATGGACGAAGATACTATGTCGACCTTTTGTCGGGAGAATGACATTCACTTGATTGTTGATGCGGCTCATCCTTTTGCGGAAGTACTTCATCAGATTATAGCCAAGGTTTCTAAAGAGTTATCGATACCCGTTGCCCGTTATGAGAGAAATTATCCCGAACATAGCGATAATCTTATTTGGTGCGATACATACGATGAGGCGATTGAATACCTCGAAAATCATAAGATAGATAATCTGCTCGCTTTGACAGGTGTAAATACTTTGGCAAAGCTGAAGCGATACTGGCAGAATCACGAAACATGGTTCAGAATACTGGACAGGGACGAATCGAGAGGGATAGTCGAAAAAACGGAATATCCTTTCGACCGGATTATCTACTATCAACAAGGTGAGGATGAAATCCCTTTGTTCGAAAAGCTCAAACCTGAAGCTATTATCACCAAAGAAAGTGGCGAATCAGGCGGATTTATGCAGAAAGTTGAGGCTGCCGAAAAGCTGGGTATTCCTGTTATAGTCGTGAAACGTCCTAAGCTGGACGAATCTTTTATTTCGGTGTACGGTGAGAATGGTTTGCGGAAGTTTATCGAAAGAGCAGTCCCCGATTTCTTCGAACTTCGTACCGGATACACCACAGGTACATATGCAACCGCAGCAACTAAAGCTGCATTGACAGCCTTACTTACTAAATCGGCATGGAATGAGATAAGTGTGACTCTTCCCAGTGGCGAATGGGTATACATTCCTATTACTTCTACATCGTGGGGAGACAACGAAGTATCTTGTACCGTCATTAAAGATGCAGGTGATGATCCGGATGCTACCAATAAGCAGGCGATAGTATCTACAGTTAGACTGAATACCGAATCGAGAGGAGTACGTTTCCTACAAGGAAAAGGAGTGGGAGTAGTAACCCTGCCCGGACTCGGAATAGAAATAGGTGAACCTGCAATAAATGCTACCCCTCGTAAGATGATTAAACGTGAGGTATTTAAAGTATTACGGCATAATCAATATTTACTTCCCGATCAGAGTGTACGTATCGGTGTAGATGTAACCATATCAGTACCTAATGGCGAAGAAATTGCTAAACGAACCTTCAACCCGAAATTGGGCATTATGGGAGGAATTTCTATCATTGGAACATCGGGAGTGGTAAAACCATTTTCGGCAGATGCTTTCCTTCGCTCTATTCGCAGAGAAATGGATGTCGCAAAAGCCTTGAAATGCGAACGGATTGTTATAAACTCAGGAGCAAAAAGCGAAAAGTTTGTGAAGAGTATTTATCCCGAATTACCGTCTCAGGGCTTTATTCATTACGGGAATTTTATCGGAGAAACTATCAAGATTGCATCCGAATTGGGTTTTAAATATGTTACAATGGGTATCATGTTAGGTAAAGCGGTTAAGCTTGCCGAAGGTTCACTTGATACTCACAGCAAGAAGGTTGTGATGAACAAAGTATTTCTGACCGAAGTTTCAAAAGAGGCAAAATGTTCGCCGGAGACTATCGATGCCATACAAGGTATCACATTGGCTCGCCAGTTATGGGATATAATAAAGGAAGATGAAAGAGAATTTTTTTCAATAATTATACGTAAATGTCATCAAGTATGTGCAACACTTTTACCTGCAGGAGAATTAACAATACTGTTGATTGATGAAGATGGTGCTATTACGAGTTTGTAAGTGGTTTTTTCTCTGACTTCTTTTTGGGTTTATTACCTCTTGGTTTATGTCTTTTTATACTCTCCAAAAATATTGATACACGTTCGTCTCTTTCTCTGTAATTTTCAACCATCAAATAAAGTGAACGTTTGTAGACTGCTCTTATGTAAGTAGGTTTAATGCTTTTCCATAGACTCTCGAGATGAGGAAGTAAACCTTCATTACCCAATACCTGCTCAATCTGTTCATCCGTATGATTTTCGAGACAGCGCATATACCACATCATCCTGCGCACCGATTTTTCGTGTTCATTACATAGCAGGATCGGATTGATCATATCTTCGATAGTAAGGAATTCGATCTCTATATTTGTTGTTGAGTCAACCGACCATCCTTTCGCATCTGTTGTTTTCGTTTTTGATGCCGATACAGCGGGTTGAGGCTTTTGTGCTGACTTTCGTTGTGTTTTAGCTTTTTTCTGAGGCTTAGGGCGTGTGGGGTTAGGTGGGTTTGCTGTATTATTACGGTTGCGTTTATTCTGATTTTGATTAGGTTGAAGCTGTACTCTGAATAGTTTCCTGAAAATAGTATTCCATGTTGCCCTATTTAGAGAACCGTATTTTCCATAAATGAAAAGTAACACAATGCTGATGCTTACGACCAGATATACAAGTGTTATACGGGCGGTATTTTCTTTCTCTTCCTGCTCGTCATACTCTTTTCTCCAATCTTTGTATTCTTCTACATTCTTTAATGCTTTTTCAAATAACGAATCTCCCCGAGCTTCTTCTCTGGCTTTAGCTTTGGCTTCGTATTCGGGGTCCATATAGTCTGCATAAGCTGCAGACCGGATTGTTTTTTCTTCATTTTTTGAGGTGTTGCTGTCAATCCAGTCATCATATATCTTTATAAAATTTTTTATTGATCTTTGATTTGATCCTGATGTTGCAAATGGCGATTTAAGTAGATTTTCTTCACTTATATCTACTCCGTAATTATCCCAGAAACGAATAACTTCTTTGCGTCCTTTAGGTGTTTGATTTATTAATAGTCCGGTTGATGAAGTTATTGTTAATGCAGCTATATCACGGGCTGTTTTTTTCGAAACCTTTGCTCCTTGCCCTTTTAGATATATAAGCATGCTGTGATCTAGGTTCTTAGATGCCTGCATGAGTGGATTAAGAATCTCATCTTTTGGATTTATTTTAGCCCCTGCCTTTAAAATCTGCCTGACAATTGTTGTATCTTGGGTATTTACAGCAAAGTCGAGTACCGATTGGTGTTGCAGCATCAGCATTCTGACAGGAGACCTGTCATCATTCGATTTTGACTTTATTTTGATTCTGTAATTGGGGTTAGCTCCTGCTTCAATTAATTCTTCTATAATGAGTTTCCTCTTTTTCTGTATCGCATACATTAATATGCTGATGCCGTATTCGTCCGTAATGTTCGGAGAGGAGCTATTTAAGCCTAATTTTACATTGTCGTAATTTCCTGTTTTTACAGCTTGTAATAAATACAATTCATTTTCGCTTACTGCTTCTTTTTGTGAAAAAGCCAGTGAAGAAAAGCATAGAAACAAAATGTATAATACCAATAGCCGAAAGTGGGACATGTAAAGACCGGATAAATGTTGTTAAAATACAAAGATAAACTCTTTCTCCGATGATGAAAATTTTTGCAACTTGGTTGCAGTCTATCTCTGTTACCTTTGCTGTATAAATTTTAATAAAAAAATAAAGTTATGTCACAATCACATAGTTGCAGTTGTTGTCACGAAGAAACAGAATCAACAGGTATTTCCGACGGTCATTCTTCTGGCCGCGGATACTCCTTGAAGATCTATTTACCTGTATTGGCTAGCCTGTTATTATTACTTGCAGGTATAGCGATGGATTATTTTGATATTGGATTTTTTACCGGATATATCCGCTTGTTATGGTATGTAATAGCTTATATACCGGTTGGTTATCCTGTACTGAAAGAAACTCTTGAAGGATTTATCAACAAGGAGTTTTTTACAGAATTCTCATTAATGTCTATTGCCACTTTAGGAGCTTTCGCGATCGGTGAGTATCCCGAGGCGGTGGCAGTAATGCTTTTCTATACGGTAGGTGAATTATTTCAAGGTGCAGCTGTAAATAGGGCTAAAGAGAATATCAAAGCATTACTTGATGTACGACCCGATAGTGCGGCTGTATTACGGGATGGTATATATTTGAATGTACCGCCTGAAATTGTTGCCGTAGGTGAATATATTCAGGTAAAAGCGGGAGAGAAAGTTCCGTTGGATGGAGAGATGTTATCCGAAAGTAGCAGTTTTAATACTTCGGCACTGACAGGTGAAAGTAAACCTAAGACAATACGAAAGGGAGAGCCCGTTCTTGCAGGTATGCTCAATCTGGATAGAGTTATAGAAATAAGGGTGGCGAAAGAATATTCCGACAGCTCCCTTGCTAAAATTCTCGATTTAGTGCAGAATGCTGCATCCAGAAAAGCCAAAACCGAGCTGTTGATTCGTAAGCTGGCAAAAGTATATACGCCTATTGTCTTTTTTCTGGCGGTCGCCATTACAGTTATTCCGTACTTTATAGTCAATCAATATGATTTTAACGACTGGCTGTATCGGGCATTGGTATTTCTGGTTATTTCATGTCCTTGTGCATTGGTTATTTCTATTCCGTTAGGTTACTTTGGCGGAATAGGGGCAGCGTCTCATCACGGAATCTTATTTAAGGGAGCTAATTATCTGGATTTGATGACAAAGGTTAATACCATCGTGATGGATAAAACCGGAACTCTTACACAAGCGGTGTTTAAAGTACAGAAGATAGAATCGGCTTTGTATTCACAGAATGAGTTTATTTGTATTGCGGCTTCTATTGAAAGTCTGTCAAATCATCCTATAGCTAAGGCGATTACAGAGTACGCAGGGACAGATATCTATTTGAAGGAGGTTTCGGATACTGAAGAAATTCCCGGACATGGATTGAAAGGTATTGTTGACGGACGGATTGTGCTTGCAGGTAATACTAAACTTTTGGATAAATTCGGAATAGAATACCCCCGTGAGGTACATGCTGTTGTGGAAACGATAGTATTGGTTGCTATTGATGGACAATACGCCGGTTATCTGACTATTGCCGATGAAGTAAAAGACGATGCTGCTCAGGCTGTATCTTCTATGCATCGACTGGGTATTCGTCAGACAGTGATGCTTAGTGGAGATAAGTCGGGTATAACCAAACAATTAGCAGGAGATTTAGGTGTAGATTCGGCTTACGGGGATTTGCTGCCCGAAGATAAAGTTCGTTATATAGAAGAAATTAAGGCTGATCCCAATCATGTTGTTGCTTTTGTCGGAGATGGAATTAACGATGCTCCGGCACTGGCTTTGAGCGATGTTGGAATAGCTATGGGAGGCATGGGGAGTGATGCGGCTATAGAAGTGGCGGATGTTGTAATACAGACCGATCAACCGTCTAAAATTGTAACAGCTATCCGGATTGCTAAAGCTACCCGACAGATTGTCTTGCAGAATATTGTTCTGGCAGTGGGTGTAAAAGTCGCAGTGCTGTTACTCGGAGCATTTGCCGTAGCGAGTATGTGGGAAGCTGTATTTGCTGATGTAGGAGTGGCCTTGCTAGGTATATTGAATGCTGTCCGTATAATGAAAAAGAAGTTTTAATTAGTCGCTTGTTATTATCAGAAAAGATTGATAGTCGAATATTCTATATTTGCGGTTTATTTAACATATAAATAAAGTCTTGAATAACTTGAATAAGGAGTTGTAAATTATTCGGAAAATATTTCTATATTTGTCCGATAAACAACTCTTTTTCTTTTTGAAGATGGTAAATAATCTGATATTTAATAGCGGTGAAGTAATTCTGAATTTTAACTATTCAGGTTTGGCTGTGTCGTGTGAAATATTAGAGAGAGAGAGAGAGAGAGAGAGAGAGAGAGAGAGAGAGACGCAGACCGTGCGTAACCAATAAAAAATATTTCAAAAAACAAAATCTTTTGTGTCAAACTGATACAAACCGACTTGTCGTATCTACATTTCTCACAACATACTTAAATTTCATAAAGAGTAAACTTGATAGAGGACATCGGGTAGGCATATTACTTTTTGATTTGTATACAACAACTACTCTTTATAATACTCTATCCAAGAGTTTACTATGTTTCGCAGCAAGGAGCAGTGATTGCTCTTTGCTGTTTATTTGCTTATTTCAAGAAATCACTGATCTTATCGAAAGTGATTCTGAATTGTTTATCTACTTCATCGGCTATTTTTGTCAATACCGGAAACGGATCCTCGTGTTTGTATTTGTAAGGGTAATCGAGAATGTCAACCCTGATGGGAACATCCCTTCTACTGCCATTCAGTGTATTGATAACTTCGTATGCCGGAACTACCTCATCCTTAGCAAGAGTCAGCGCATAGAACTGATTACTCATCGACCTGAATTTTTCGTCACGATAATGGGTCAGTGTCTTATAATTGAGCATAGATCTGAAATTGATGCCTTCTTCATAGGGAGCATTAAGATAATGCTGTAGCAGCCTGTTGTTACGCATATGACTGTCAATATGTTCGACAACATAAGAATATAGGCTGACATTGGCTTCGCTGTCTAAGATGAATTTCGAGACAGGAGATAACCTGTTGAATACGGCTCCTCCGCAGAAAGTTGCATATTTGGAGTTCGAAAAATATCCGTTTTTGTTTGTCATCATCAGTATTTCGCCAAGAAAAGTTCCGATCGAATATGAAAAGAAATCAATCGATGCTCCGGCTTCTATTGCCGGGTGAAGACCTGCCTTAATTTCTTCTACGAAATGTATGACGTCATAATAAGTTTGCAGCCCCGACCAGATGAAACGCTGTGGTTTATTATGAAGACGGGTACTTATAGCTACATTCGAGAGGCTTGAATTGATGATGATAGGATGCCGTTGTTTGCGCTGTTCGCTTATCTTATACATTTCGTGTGGATCGCTCCAGATCGAAGGAGCCCTGTTCATATGAAAGGCTATCGGGAACAGTACAATTGCTTTGCCTGTTCTGTCTGCGATGTGTTTTGCCCATGGCAGGTATTTACTCCAATATTTTTCGTTGAACCCGTGAAAAAACAAAATGATGCTTTTTGCTTTTTTATCAGCTTTTGGCATAATCATGTGATAACGGAATTTCAGATTCTCGAGAATTTCCGCATCAGTCTTGTTCAACATTTGCTGGATAATATCCGGTTCGTAGTCGTCCGGAATACTTGGTGTATATTCATATTCGTCTTTGTTCTCCAGACCTCCGGGTAAGAGAGAACAGCTTTTTACCTCAAAACTGAAATTACGAAACACGAGATTTTCATCGATCGCGATTTCATCATCAGTATAATTTTCAATGGCTTTCAGATGATTGAATAAATCAATGTATTTCATTGTTATTATACTTAAATAGATAATAAATAGGTCTGAGACCTTGAAATAAGAAAACTAATAGGCTTTACTTAAGATCTTATATCTTATGACCCTAAAATTACATATTATTTACAGATCGTCCTATATAATATATAGGTAGAATTGTTAAGAATTGTAACCCTTAAAAGCATCAGGCGAATAATGACAATACATCTGTATCCGCCCAATAGATATGGGTATATCCGGCTATTACATTTTTGTAGCGTAACAATTTTGTTTCGGTTTCTACGCCTTTGGCAGTATATATATTCGTTTCGGAAGATGGATTCTGCGGAGAATCGGCAATTCGGGAATAATGGAACTCATGTCCTTTGATCTCCCTTCCTGCATAACAGAATGAACGGTATCCCAACTTCAACCGCATATTCTCCATTGTTGCTTTTTGAGGAAAGATCCCGACCATCGGGTATTCTTTGCCATCTTTATCTGTGATAGATTTACTTAGATACATCATTCCCCCGCATTCTGCAAGTATTTTTCCTCCATCTTCAGCATGATTTTTTATATCCTCCATCATTTGTTTATTGCTGCTCAGTTCATTCAGATACAGCTCCGGATATCCTCCCGGCAGGTATAGAAAATCGGACTTTGGTAAATGCTTGTCTTTGATAGGGCTGAAAAATGTTACATTCCCGATTTCTTTCAGTTTCGATATATTTTCGTGATACACAAAGTTGAAAGCCTCGTCATAAGCTACTGATATATTCAGAACCGGATCTGCTGGTATATTTTTAGATGAGGTATAGTCTATTGCAGCACATGTTGTTATTTTAAGCAGCCGGTCTATGTTGATATGTTTCTCAACGAGAGCTGCTACTTTATCTGCGAATTCATCAAAAACAAATTGTTCGTCTATATTTAACCCTAAGTGTCGGGATGGTATTTCTACTTCTGCATTTTTAGGCAGATACCCCAATGGTTCGAGTCCGACATCGTGACAGGCATCTTTCAGAAAACTATAGTGAGACTCAGATGCCACAAAATTAAAGATGACTCCTGCTACATTTATCCCTTTATAAAAATTTTTGAATCCATATAATAAAGCAGCTGCAGAATATGCCATTGATTTAGCATTAATAACCAGAATAACAGGCATACCTATCAATTCTGCAATGTTGGCACTGCTGCCTGCCATACGGTCGTATCCGTCGAAGAGCCCCATAACACCCTCGGTCACCCGAACGTCTTTGTCGAAGCCGTGTTTTGCGAAAATAGATTTGACATGATCTTCGGAAGATAAAAACAGATCAAGGTTGATAGACTTGTTCCCCGATGCCAGATCGTGGTATTTAGTGTCTATATAGTCGGGACCGCATTTGTAAGGCTGGGTTTTGAGATTTCGGTTTTTTAATGCACGGAGCAAACCCAGTGTTACGGTAGTCTTACCCGAACCTGATGTTGTTGCTGATATTAGAAATTGAGAGTTCATATTATAAGCAATAGTAAGTATTTCTTCGTCCGTTTCCTGATTTTGATTTGACTGATCGGAACAAACAAAAATAATACAAAAAAAACGGCTATCCGAAGATAACCGCTTGTATGTATAATAAAATGATCTTAAAAATTGAAAGTTTCCGGATCTGAACCCAGTCTTTGGTTTTTATTCAAAGCCGAAACTTTAGCAATATCATCAACTGATAATTCGAAATCGGTGATGTTAAGATTCTCAATCAGACGCTCTTTGTGTACTGATTTCGGAATGACAATAACGCCACGCTCCACGTTCCAGCGAAGTACTATCTGAGCCGGAGTCTTTTTATACTTTTCAGCAAGTGCGAGTATTACGGGATTACTCAAAATATCTGATTTTCCTGCTCCCAGTGGACCCCATGCCTGGGGGTATATCTTTTTCGATTTGCAATAGCTGATAACGTCCTCCTGTGTCAGGTACGGATAGCATTCTATTTGGTTGACCGCAGGTACAATACTGGCTTCTTTCAATAAATCGTCCAGATGATGCGGATTGTAATTACTTACACCTATAGCCTGGGCTTTTCCTTGTTTATAAAGATGTTCCATATCTTTCCATACCGATACGTATGTTTCTTTTACCGGCCAATGTATCAGATACAGATCCACGTAATCGGTATCAAGTCTCTTCAAACTGGAGTTGATAGCATCTTGTATCTCTCCCGAACGCTGATCGGCATTCCAAAGTTTAGTGGTCAGGAAGATGTCTTGACGGGGTACACCCGAATCTTTGATAGCTTTCCCTACGGCTTCTTCATTTCCATAAATCATGGCAGTATCAATATGTCTGTATCCTACCGACAATGCCATTTTTACGGTTTCGTAAGCAATATTTGCATCTTCTACCCTGAAAACTCCTAACCCTACAGCCGGAATTTTAACGCCATTATTCAAAACAAACTCTTTCATACTTCTGTCTTTTATATATCCTATAAACAGCTATTTTCGTATTAAAACAAAAAAGATAGTTGTTTTGTAAATACAAAAGACGCATTTAACAAAAATTTAGATTGGCAGACTTATACCTTACAAAGATTTAACTTGTGCATCCAGATGTTCGATATATGCCTTTTGATAATATTCGATATTTGGATTCTTCATTACATCATAAAAATGAAAACTATCCAGCTTCGATAATCCGACAAAAGCATTCATTCGATGGAATCCGAACATAACACCTTCGTCGACATTGTGCTGATGAAAAAACTCTCCTTCTATTGTAAATGCGTCTGATGGAGCATTCCATGTTGTTGTAAGCATGTATTTGCGGCCTTGCAGTGATCCGCCTGTTCCGTAATTACGTGTTGGGTTGATGCGGTGACGTCCGTCGCTTACATAAATGCCCTTGTTGTTGCCTTCAGTAAATACCCTGTCGAGATATTCCTTAAAGCCGAAAGGAACCTGAAACCACCAGATAGGTGTATGGTAGATGATGAGATCTGCCCAAACAAATTTATTCACTTCTTCGTTGAGGTCATAAGGGTTGTTGATGTCTGTGGTCTTTACTTCGTAGCCTTCGTGTTGTTTAAAATAGTCGATAGTCCAGTTGGTTAATGTGTGATTGAATTCCCCTCCTGAGTGTCCGAACTTTTGTCCTGCATTTATAACAAATATTTTCTTCATAATTTATTCTTGTTTTATTATAACAATACAAAAATACTATACGCTTATTGATTATAAAAATAATATAAATTATATATTTGTATAATAATTATAATAAACAACAATGGTTAATCTCGAATGGTTTAGAACCTTTAAGACTATTTATGAGACAGGATCGCTCACATCGGCAGCAGCTAAGCTGTTTATTTCGCAACCGGGTGTAAGCTTGCATCTCAACTCTCTCGAAGCTCATGTCGGATACAAACTGTTCGATAGGGGCACTCGTCGTATGATACCTACCGAACACGGTAAGATTCTATATAATTCGATCGTAGAGGGTGTTGATAAGCTCGAAGCTGCGGAGAAGCATTTTTTCAGGAATACCCATTCCGATAAAACAAGTATTAGTATAGGTATGTGTTTTGAAACATTTCAGGTGGTACTCGAATCGCATATCGGTGATTTGCCTTTCGATCTTATTACTAAATTCGGAGGATACGACGAGATGCTTGCAGATCTGGATAAGGGGTTGCTCGATTTTGTAATATCTCCCCAGAGGTTCGATTCCATAAATATGCAATATACCCCCTTCTCGTCCGAGAAAATTATACTTGTGGCAGGGGCGCAGACCGACACTTCTACATTTATAAAAATGAAAGATGACGGAGACTTGAGAGGGTGCGAAAACTGGCTTACCGGTCAGATCTGGTTTGGTACTACCGGCGATATGGAAACGATTCGTAATTTCTGGCTTGCTAATTTCAGGAAACGTCCCGATTTTAAGCCGAACTATATTGTACCCAATAAACTGTCGATTATCCGTTGTTTGTCTGATAAAAAAGGCTTGGCGATTATTCCCGATTTTTTGTGTCGGAAGCAAATCGAAAACGGTGAGCTTAATCTGCTTTGGGAAGGTAAAGTCCCTCTCGAAAATACATTGCATTTTGTACAGCGCAAAAAAACTATTTACGAAAAAGAATTACAGATACTCAAAGATATTTTTGTGAAAGAATTTGAATCGGAATTAGCCGTTCAGCCTAATTTTTGACTCGAAAGGTTAAAACTTAGGTGTAATTCTGTTACATATTATCTATAATACTTATCTTAGCAACGGAAAGTATTAATGATATACTTCTAGTAAATAACAGCCTTTTGTTATTTACTTACTAAAGTAATAAAAAGGTCTGAGACCTTATTGCAGAAATGATATGTCAACTATTGAAAAAGCGATAGCTTCTTTACCTCTCAAAGGGTATTTAGATGTAGATGTACCAAAGGGTACAGATTTGGTTGAAGAGATCAACCGGATGCGTAAAGAAAAGAATGCGATAATACTTGCCCATTATTATCAAAAGGGTGAAATTCAGGATATAGCAGACTTCTTGGGTGATAGTCTTCAATTAGCCCGTGAGGCCGAAAAAACAAATGCAGATCTGATTGTGTTTTGTGGTGTCCATTTTATGGCAGAGACAGCCAAGATTCTCAATCCGACTAAAAAAGTTATTCTGCCCGATACACAGGCCGGATGTTCTTTGGCTGATTCGTGTTCGGGAGAAGGATTGCGTGAACTGAAAAAAAAGCACCCCAATGCTATAGTCGTCAGTTATATTAATTGCGACTCTACCGTAAAAGCCGAGAGCGATATCATCGTTACATCGTCTAATGCGGAACATATTATCCGTTCCATACCCGAAAATCAGGAGATTATATTTGCTCCGGATAAAAACCTCGGAAGATACATCAATCAGGTTACAGGTCGTAATATGATACTTTGGGACGGAGCCTGCATCGTTCACGAAGCATTTTCGCTCGAACGTATAGCACAGCAAATGCTCGATCATCCCAATGCAAAACTGATAGCCCATCCCGAAGCACAGAAACCCGTGTTACAGGTTGCCCATTATGTCGGATCGACTGCTAATATGCTCAATTATGTGGCAACGGACGAATGTCAGGAGTTTATAGTGGCAACCGAAGAAGGAATTTTGCATGAAATGCGCAAGCGTGCACCTCATAAGACATTAATACCTGCGCTTACACTTGATGATACCTGTAATTGCAGTGAGTGTCATTTTATGAAACTCAATACCATGCAGAAGTTGTACTTGTGCATGAAATATGAGTTGCCCGAAATTACTATGGATGAAGAACTGAGACTGAAAGCATTGCGTCCCATAAATAAGATGCTCGAAATGTCGAAGCAAATAAAGTAAAGTCTATAAAAAGGTCTGGGACTTTAACCCAGAAGGAAAACAATGATTTACACAGATGTTTTAGTGATCGGTTCGGGTATCTCCGGACTATCTTATGCACTGAAAGTTGCATTAAAAAAACCTCAGGCTCGCATTTCTATTATCACAAAAGCCGATGAGGACGAGTCAAATACCAAATATGCACAAGGTGGTGTAGCTGTGGTGACAGACTTTCAGAAAGACAGTTTCGAGAAACATATCGAAGACACTCTTCGTGCCGGAGGCGGAGTCTGTAAAAGAGAAGCTGTGGAAGTGGTTGTCAAAGAAGGACCCGAACGGATACGTGAAATAGTAGAATGGGGTGCAAACTTTGACAAAAATGACAATAAAACTTTCGACCTCGGGCGAGAAGGCGGACATACCGAAAACCGTGTAATACATTACAAAGATGTAACCGGAGCTGAAATAGAACGGGCTTTACTTCAAGCTGCATCAAGCCTTCCGAATGTAGAGATCCTCAATCACCATTATGTGATAGACCTGATAACGGAACATCATATACCGAATGAATCGTTTGATAAATATAACCTGAACTGTTATGGAGCTTATGTGCTGGATATTAAGACTCAGGTGATGAAAAAGATGTCAGCTAAGATTACCCTTATGGCAACCGGAGGATGTGGTCATGTATATAAAAATACAACGAACCCATTGATCGCAACGGGCGATGGTATCGGATTAGCGCATCGTGCGAAAGCTAAAATCAGCAATATGCAGTTTATCCAATTTCATCCGACGGCCTTTTACCGTAACCGGGCTGGACAGCTTTCGCTTATATCGGAAGCTGTGAGAGGTTTCGGAGCTAAACTCCGTACTGCATCAGGCGAACCATTTATGCACAAGTATGACGACCGTGAAGAGTTGGCATCTCGTGATATTGTAGCCCGTGCCATAGACAGCGAAATGAAATTGAGAGGGGATGACTATGTTTGTTTAGATTGCCGTCATCTCGATCATAAGAAATTTTTGGAACATTTTCCGAATATATATCAGCAGTGTAAAGACGACGGATTGGATATGTTTACCGACTTGATACCTGTTGTGCCTGCAAGTCATTACCTTTGCGGTGGGATAGATGTGGATTTGTACGGACAAAGCACCATCAAAAATATGTTTGCGGTAGGAGAGTGTTCCAATACAGGCTTGCACGGAGCAAACAGATTGGCATCCAATTCGCTGCTCGAAGCATTGGTTTTTGGTCATAGAGCTGCTCTGAAAACAGTTGAAAAGTTGGATGAGGATAACTTCAATTATATTAACCTCAATAAAGTACCCGAATGGAATCAGGAGGGCTTGAAGGTGACCGAAGAAATGGCATTGCTCAACTATCTACGGAAAGACTTGCAAAGCCTGATGAGTGATTTGGTAGGTATTGTACGCAGTGATGCCCGCTTGCGTATAGCCAAGCAAAAGGAAGAAGAAATATATCGCGCTGTGAAAGAGGTGTATAACCTGTCTTTGCTTTCGCCTCAATTGTCAGAACTTAGAAATCTGGTGAGTGTAGCATTTCTCATCATTACTCAGAGCATAGAGCAGAAAGAAAACAGAGGAGCATTTTATAATAAAGATTTGGATAAAGAAAATATATAATGAACAGACCATCTTATGTGACCGACGACCGGTTACGTCATTTTATCAGTGAAGCAATACGCGAAGATGTCGGGGACGGAGATCATTCGACCATGGCAAGTGTTCCTGCCAATATGATCAGGCGGGCGCACCTGATCATCAAAGACGATTGTATCCTCGCAGGAGTTGATCTGGCTTTGGAAATTTTCAGGTATTATGATAAGGATCTGAAAATAGATGTATTGAAGAAGGACGGAGAGTTTGTCAAAAAAGGAGATATAGCATTCGAAGTCGTAGGATCTGCTCGTTCTATTCTTACAATGGAGCGTTTTGTGCTGAATTGTATGCAGCGTATGAGCGGGATTGCAACCTATGCCCACGATACAGTGAAACTGGTGGAGGGAACAACCACTAAGATATTAGATACGCGTAAGACAACACCCAACTTTCGGATGTGCGAAAAATGGGCTGTTTATATCGGAGGGGCTCAAAATCATCGTTTCGGGTTATATGATATGATTATGTTGAAGGATAATCATAACGATTATGCCGGAGGAATTACGGCGTCAGTAACATCTACCGTAAAGTATCTGAAAGAAAAGGGTAAGGAAATGATGATAGACGTAGAAACCCGTAATTTGGTAGAAGTAAAAGAAGCTTTAGCTACAAATGCCGTCGATATCATTATGCTCGATAACATGTCGCTGGATGAAATGGCTGAAGCTGTGAAACTGATCGGGGGAAAGGTAAAAACCGAAGCCTCGGGAGGTATCACCAAGGAGGCGGTAAAAGCTATCGCAGCTGTAGGTGTAGACTATATCTCTTCGGGAGCGATTATATATGCTGCCCCTGTAAAAGATATGAGCCTCAAAGCATTCTGAGGTCACAGACCTATTAGCTCCATCCAAGTATAACAGTTTTAGTCTTAAGTCTTTAAAATACGACATTAAATACTTTCTGTTACTTAATGGTTATTGAGCTTGTGTAGCAGCAGCTTTCTTTTTGGCTTTTTCTATAGCCCGTTGCTTGTGTATGTTATTTAATTTTTCGGGTATTTCGAAATAGATATCCTGCGATTTGTAGAGAGGACTGGGTTTGATCTTGAAATAATCATACCCAGCATTTACCAATTGATGGCGATATATGATTTCAGGTATTTCGAAGTGAGAGAACATTATATTGTATTCGTCTGCCACATAAATCACTTTAAACGAAGTTAGCGGATCTTTGCCGTCTCCGCTTTTTACAATGATATCAACAAAGGTTTTGTAGCGGTTGCGGTATGGTTCGTATTCACTTTCGGTTTTTTTGAGTTGAAACATAGCGTATGCCATGGCATTATTTGCTTCGAGACTCACCGGATTTTTGGCAAGAATGGCTGTGCATTCGGCAATCGCTTCTTCGTATAGCCCTTTTTCCATCAGCTGATTCATTTTCTCTTCTCCCGGTTGGTTTACGAGATAGTCTTTCTGAAAAGCAAAGCCATAATATATATAGGTGTAATCTATAACCGTAAGAGTGGAATCGAAAGAATTGTACCTTTCTAATAGGTTAGGATAGTAATAGTCGCCCCCGGGGTTAATTACGGCATCTTCAATATCCATGAAATTTATCTTGGGTACATCCTGAGCCTTGCTGGATATTGAAAATATAATCGCAGTTATTAAAAAAAACAAATTTTTTAGCATAATCTAGTGTAAATATGTACGTTTAAATCCCTTTACGCTGTAAAAATACAAAAAAATTAGTATATTGGCAGTCTCTAAATCTGTCAAATCAGCTTATTCATCGATTATATAGTTCTTTTTGTCGAACATAGTTGACAAACTCAGATTTATGAGATAATTTCGCAATAAGAAACAGAGAATATTCAATAATATATTCAAGAAAAGTAGCTTCAAATATTTAATGATATATTTGAGTTTATAGCAGATTCTGATTGTTATACTTACTAAAGCGGCAAATAGGTCTGAGACCTTAATTCCTTTTACAGCTATTATTTTTTGTATATTAATAAAATAAGGTCTGAGACCTCAAGAATAATCAAAAGGATATTTTCAAATGAAAGAAGATAGCAATAAAAGTGTCTTTTTTAATTAAAAGTCCTTTTTAGGTTAGTGTTAGTTAGTGTGTTTGAAGAAAGCCCATGTTGTGAAACACGGGTTTTCTCTTTTTATATAGTTGCCGTTTGTTAATTTAAGAATTCGCAGTTTCTAGTTCAAGCAATTTCTTTTTTCGCCATAGCCCTCCACCATAACCAGTCAGAGAACCGTCCGAGCCGATTACTCTGTGGCATGGAATGATGATAGATATTTTATTCATGCCGTTTGCTCTTGCCACAGCCCTCACCGCTGAAGGGTTGCCTGATTTTTTAGCTTGTTCCGCATAGGATGCGGTTGTACCGTAAGGTATTTCGAGCAGAATATCCCACACCTGCTTTTGAAAAGTAGTTCCGACCATATCCAACGGTATATCGAACGATTTGAGCTTTCCGTCGAAATACGCATCTAACTGCAATCTCAGGGCATTGAAATGGATATTGTCTCCTTGTACGATAGGAGCCTTTAATGATTTTGTAAGGTGTTTAAACTCAGTTTCGAGCATCTTCCTGTCTGAGAATTCGAGCAGACAGATTCCTTTATCCGTAGCACAGGCTATCATCGTTCCCAGAGGAGTTTCGATACGTGTTAGGTTAATAATTTTATTGTCGATGCTTTTCTGTGGAGAAGTGCCTATCAATTTTTTGAATGAGTCGGTAAATCCACTGAGTGATTCATACCCCGATTCGAAGGCAATATCTGTAACACTGTCCCCTTCTTTGTATTTATGGAATGCCTGATTGATTCTGAACATTCGTTGGTAAGCATGGAAAGTGATTCCATGATTGCGTAAAAACCACCTGCGCACCTGACTCGGTTCTATGCCCAGTCTACGTATATCCCAGTCCTTCAGTTTCTGATTGGGGTGGGAGTATAGAGCGTTCAATACTTTCTGTATATAGTCGGGCGTTTTTCCGTATGTTTCCATCGGATGACAGATTTTGCATGCTCTGTATCCTTTGAGTATAGCTTCTTTTGTCGATTCGAAAAACTCAACGTTCTCCCGTTTTGGTTTCCGGGCTGTACAGCTGGGACGACAGAATATTCCCGTTGTTTTTATACCGGCTATAAATGTTCCCTCAAAAGAACTGTCTTTTTCTATCAGGGCTTTATAAAATATATCGTCTTTGTTCATATTTATAAGTAAGGGTAAGTATTTAATGATATACGTTTAGTTTATAACAGACTTTGGCTATTTTACATGCCAAAGCAATAAATTAGGACTGAAACCTTATAACAACTGATCTGCTGTAAAAGTATGGATATCTGTGATGTTTGACAACCGAAAAATGAACATCTATTTTTTTGCTTTGAAGTTTTTGCTATTTGTCGATTAAAAATCCCTATCTGTCGATTTTCATTGCCGACTTTTTCATCCTCTCTTACATTTGAATAAAAAACAGGTCTAAGACCTTAAATGCACAAAAAAATGAAAAAGATTCTTGTAGTATTGGCAGCTTTAGCTGTTTTTGTAAGTATGGAGGCTCAGCCGCCTATGGGAGGTGCCCACGGTGGACGTCCGCCAATGAGAGGACAAGGAGGCATGGATCGTACACAATTTGGAGATTCTGGAGAAATAGGGATTCTGAAGTTTCCTGAAATACCGGGATTGACTTCCGAGCAGCGTGAAAAGTTAGTGAAGGCAGCAACTGCCGAGCGTAAAGATGTGATGGCTCAGATGGATAAGAAAAGAGAACTGCATATGAGTGCCGGAAGACCCGAGCAGCTATCCGAAAAAGAAAAGGCAAAGCTCGATAAGCAGACTCAGAAAATAGATGAAAAAATTGAGAAGATAAAGGCGAAAGCCGATAAAAAATACCGCTCGATATTAGAGCCCGACCAATATCAGGTGTTTGCGGATAAAAAAGCCGAAATAGAGTTTAAAGGAGGACATAAGCAAGGTAGCAGGCCACAGCGGAGAGAGAATACTCAGCGACCCGATGATGATTTTGGCGGTGGAACTCCTCCCGATATGCCTATGGACGGTGGAGGATTTTAACCGCGGTACATGTAAGCAAAAGCAAGTATAACTGATATATTCTGTTGATAACAGACTTTAATCAATTTACTTAACAAATATCAATAAAAGGTCTGAGACCTAATTACAACTATCAGCATATGAAAAGGACTTATATTGTCTTTGCATTTCTTGCAACGATCGGCTGTTTATTTGCTTCCGGGATTAAAGCTCAGGAGGCATGGACATTGAGGTTGTGTATCGAATATGCCAGACAACAAAACATTCAGGTACAAAAATCGCAAGTATCGGCCGAAAGCTATAGCGTGGATGTACTGCAATCGAAAGCTGCACTGTTTCCTAGTCTTACGGGAAGTGTGTCGCAGAGGCTTGCCAATTCGCAGGTGGCCAATAGTAATGGCGATTACAAGTACGAGCAAACTTTTGCAGGAGAGTATTCTCTTAATGCTAGTGTTACGGTTTATAACGGAAACCGCAACAGGGATGCTATCAAAACGGCACAAATGAAAAAGTCGGCACAGGATTTAACGACTCAGGAATTACAGAATTCGATTGAAATATCCATCACTCAGGCTTACTTGCAGATGCTTTATACACGTGAGTCGATTAAAAACAACGAAAATATCGTTGCAACATCCGAAGCCGAACTTAAACAAGCTAAAATATTTCTTGATGCAGGAAGTACTACTCGAAGCGAGTATGCGCAGGTGGAAGCTCAGTATTCGTCTGATAAGTATAATTTAGTGTTGGCTCAGAATTCGTATGATAATTATAAACTTCAGTTGAAACAGTTACTGGAACTAGATCAGGACGTAGATTTTGAGGTGGCTTTTCCGGAAGTCGGCGATGATGAAGTGTTGCAGATGGTGGCATCCAAACGTGATGTTTACAGTACTGCTCTTGCTATAATGCCCGAAATCAAAAACAGTAAACTCGGAATTGATATTGCTAATCTGTCAAAGAAAACGGCTAAGTCGGGATATTTACCCACTGTATCTCTTACCGGAAGTATCGGAACAGGAAATATCTATAATCAGTCGCCTTCGTTCTTTACACAGTTGGATCGTAATTTCAATCAGAGTATAGGAGTGTCGGTCAGCATACCTATTTTCGACAACAGGCAGAATAAATCGAATGTACAGAAAGCTGATCTTGATATCCGTACAGCTGAATTAGAACTGCTGGATACTCAGAAAACTTTACTGAAAACGATAGAAGGATTGTATCAGGATGTGGTTTCGGCTCAAAGCAAATACATCGCAGCCAAAGATCAGTTGAATTCTACCCGTTTGAGCTACGAGCTGGTGCAGGAACAATTCAATCTGGGAATGCGTAATACGGTAGAACTGACTACCGAAAAGAACAATTATACCAATGCTTTACAGAATCTTTTACAAGCAAAGTATACTGCCTTGCTGAGCCTGAAATTATTGAATTTCTATCAAGGGCAGGAAATATCGTTATAAGTGACAATAGCTCTGAGTCCTTAATGCTGGAACAGATGATTGAATACTAACATTTACATAATAAAGAAACAATGAATAAGAACAAAAAGAAATACCTGATCGTAGCATTGGTTGTGCTGGCTGTCGTTGCTGGTATTTATTTGCTCATACCGAAAGGACAGAAATCGCAGATGAAACTGGATACGGCAAAAGCCGAAAAAGGAGATATCTCGACCTCGGTAACAGCTACCGGAACTGTCGAGCCCATTACTTTGGTCGAAGTCGGTACACAGGTGTCAGGAGTTATCTCGAAGCTGTATGTAGACTACAATTCGGTGGTGAAAAAAGGAGATATACTAGCCGAACTTGATAAAAATATCTTGCAATCGGAACTCGAAAACGCTCAGGCAACCTTACAGACCAAACAGGTGGAACTAGCTAATACCGAGCGGACTTATAATCGTCAGAAAGAGCTATGGAACAAACAGGCGATAAGCAAAGCCGATTGGGAAACAGCCGAAACTAATTATAAAACTGCAAAACTTGCCGTAACATCATCTGGAGCCGCAGTTCTGAAAGCCCGTACCAATCTGGGATATGCTACTATTTATTCGACTATAGACGGGGTGGTTATCTCACGTGCTGTGGAAGAAGGACAGACTGTAGCAGCATCATTCAGTACGCCGACACTGTTTACAATTGCCAATGATTTGACCAAAATGCGTGTGATTGCTAATGTAGATGAAGCGGATATAGGCGGTGTGAAGGAGGGACAGAGAGTCTCGTTTACGGTAGATGCTTATCCAGATGATCAGTTCGAAGGAAAAGTAGTACAAGTACGTCTTGAAGCTACAACTACATCTAACGTTGTAACTTACGAAGTGGTGATTGAAGCTCCGAACCCCGACCTCAAATTGAAACCAGGACTTACCGCCAGTGTGAATATTTATACAATGGAAGAGAGCGGTATATTATTGGTTCCGGCTAAAGCTCTTCGTTTCAATCCCGATACGGAATTAATGAAAGGTATGAAAGATATTCAGGTAGGGCAGCCCGTTACAGTCGATGCAAAAAATCCGAAACAAAAGGTTGTATGGGTCAAATCCGGTAATTCTCTGTCGGCGCATCTGGTCACTATTGGTGTTACAGACGGGGTACATACTTCTATAACTCAAGGTTTGAGCGGTGGAGAAGAAGTTGTTACAGGATTATCACAGAACCAGAAAGGCGAAGTTAGTGCAGAAGCTCAGGCTGGAGGCGAATCGAGTCCGTTTATGCCAAAACCTCCGGGGGGAAATAATAAGAAAAAATAAACAATAATAAAAACAGGTCTGAGACCTAAAGAAATAAATAAAATGAGAAAAATATACGGAATCGCATTATTAAGCCTGTGTTTATCTACAACTGTAGTAGTTGATGCTCAACATCAACCACAGCCTCAGCAAAAAGAGCAGGCGAAGAAAACAGTAAAGAACAATTCGGATCAGTATTCTACCGAAGTATACTATTTTACAAAGAATAAATTGTCGGAAGAAGCATTAAGAAAGAAAATACTTAAACTGTCGGGCGTAAAAGATGTACAGATCAATCTGGGTGGTTCGTCTATAACTGTAAAATTTGACAGTAAAAAGAATACAAAGGATAAGCTGAAAAAATCTTTCAACAAATGGGGGACTCCCGGAGACTTCGAAGATCGTAAATCGGGTCATTCCACAGGTAAAAATACTTATAGCGATAAGAATAGGTCTGAGAATCAGCAGAGACCGCAGGGTGAGAAACACTAAGGTCTGAGACCTTGGTTTAGTAATGAGACGTAAAAATAACGAAATGGCAAAAGAAATAATAAGAGTCGAAAATCTGAAACGGGACTTTGTCGTCGGAGAAGAAACGGTACATGCTTTGCGTGGTGTCGATTTCTGTATCTACGAAGGAGAATTCGTTACCATCATGGGAACAAGTGGTTCCGGAAAATCTACTCTTCTTAATATAATTGGCTGCCTCGATACTCCTACACTGGGCGAATATTATCTCGATGGAGTATCGGTGCGTACCATGGGGAAAAACGACCGTGCTACATTGCGTAACCGTAAGATCGGGTTTATCTTTCAATCTTACAATTTGCTGGCAAAAACCACTGCCGTGGAGAATGTAGAGCTTCCCTTGATGTATAATTCGTCTGTATCGGCAAAAGAACGTCGAGCCAGAGCTGTAAAGGCTTTGCAGGATGTAGGGCTGGGCGACCGTCTCAACCATAAATCGAATCAGATGTCGGGAGGTCAGCAACAGCGTGTGGCAATAGCACGTGCCTTGGTTAATGAACCGGTGATAATTCTGGCCGATGAGGCTACCGGTAACCTTGATACACGTACTTCGTTCGAGATTCTCACGCTATTGCAGCGATTATATAGAGAAGAACACCGTACCATTATCTTCGTGACACACAATCCCGAACTGGCGCATTTCAGCAGCCGTAATATTGTTATTCGTGACGGACGTATCAAGGAAGATACGTACAATGATAATATTAAATCGGCAAAAGAAGCTTTGGCTCTGCTTCCAAAAGAAGACTAGCCGTACCAAAACCGAAAAAATATGAATTTAGTCAATCTATTTAAGATAGCTCTGCGAGCCCTGAGCGGCAATAAGTTTCGGGGATTCCTTACCATGCTTGGTATTATTATCGGTGTGGCGGCCGTAATATCTATGCTGGCGATAGGACAGGGGTCGAAGAAGAGTATACAGGATCAGATCTCTACAATGGGATCGAATATGATTAACATACGTCCCGGAACAGGACAGTTCGGCGGAGTAAGACAGAGTGCCAGCAGTATGCAGACGCTTAAACTCGAGGACTTTAAGGCAATTGAAGAGCAAGCCGAATATATATCCATGGCTTCGCCCGAAGTATCGTCTTCGGGTCAGGTTATCTTCGGAGCAAATAACTCGCCGACAAGTATCTATGGAGTAAATCCCTCGTATCTGGATATTCGTAAATATACTATTTCTGAAGGTGAGATGTTTACCGAAGCAGAAGTGAAGACATCTGCAAAAGTCTGTGTAATAGGACAGACCGTAGTAGAAAATCTTTTTACGAATGGCGAAGATCCGGTGGGTCAGACTATCCGCTTTAATAAAATACCGTTTAAAGTGATAGGTGTGCTGACTTCGAAAGGAGATAATACGATGGGGATGGATCAGGACGACCTGATCATCGCTCCTTATACTACCGTTCAGAAGCGTATTCTTGCCATTACTTACATCCAGTCTATATCGGCATCCGCTGTGAGCGAAGATGCTACTGAGGATGCCATAGCGAGTATCGAATCTATTCTTCGTCAGCGACATAAGATAGGTGCAAATGATGAAGACGACTTCAATGTACGCTCGCAAAAAGAACTGATCACCATGATGAGTTCTACTACCGAAATGATGACTGTGTTGCTGGCGTGTATCGCCGGAATATCTCTTCTGGTAGGAGGTATCGGTATCATGAATATTATGTATGTGTCTGTAACAGAACGTACACGTGAGATCGGGCTGCGTATGTCCATCGGTGCGAAAGGAGTGGATATACTGATGCAGTTTCTGATAGAAGCCATCCTTTTGAGTGTGACGGGCGGTGTGATTGGTGTTATATTGGGCATAGGTAGTTCGTTTTTAGTGAAAAATATTTTGTCATGGCCTATCGATATTGAAGTTTATACAGTAGTTTTGTCGTTTATCGTATGTACGGCTACAGGGATATTCTTCGGATGGTATCCTGCCAAAAAGGCTGCCGATCTTGATCCTATCGATGCTTTGCGGTACGAATAAAAAGAACATGATCCTTTGTCTGTAACGAGCAAAAGAAGCATAATAATGAAAAACTTTATAAAGATATTTTCTCATATTCTTGTTTGGTGTATTATATTGTTAGTACCTATCTATATCATGTCTAAAGAAGGTACTTTCGATAGTGGGCCTTACATTTCGTACATGGTGAGAACGGGTATTTTTGCTGTGTTGTTTTATGTCAATTACCTGTATCTTATAGATAAATTTTTATTCAACAAACAGGTAATAAGATATCTCGTGGCAAATATAATTTTGATAACCGCATTATTACTTGTGCAGACTTTATTACTTGATTTGTTGATGCCTCATCCGGAATTTTTTCAACGCGAGATGACCGAACGGAAAGAGGGCAGGCATCCCGGACCTCCTTTCGCTATGAGAATTTTTTCGGACTATCTGCTGATATTTTTTGTTTTGGGACTGAGTGTTGCTATGAAAATGACTATCCGTTGGTATGCAGACTCTATCAAGTTCGAACAGGCTAAAAGCGGTCAGTTGGAGGCCGATCTCCGTAATTTACGGAGTCAGCTTAATCCGCATTTCCTGTTCAATACGCTTAATAATATTTATTCGCTGATAGCGATAGACCAGATCAAAGCTCAGGATTCGGTACATCGGTTGAGCAATTTGCTCCGTTATGTGTTGTATGACAATGACCGTAAGCTGGTTCCGATAGAAAAAGAACTCGAATTTACCCGGAATTATATCGATTTGATGAAATTGAGGGTAAGTTCGAATGTAAGACTCAATGTTATGATCGAAAATAAAGGAAGTAATGATATGATTGCTTCTCTCATGTTTATGACGTTGATAGAGAATGCTTTTAAGCATGGACTCACAAGCAAGGGTGAATGTTTTATAGATATTAAGATTCTGGTCGAAAAAGAAACCGGAGTACTGTGTACGGTAGAAAACAGCCTGCCTGATGTCGATACCCGGATAGAGGCTAAAAATTCGGGTATAGGGCTTGCAAATCTTACTAAGCGTTTGGAGTTGATATATCCCGGCAAGCATGAATTTATTGTCGAGCATCGTCCGGATAGTTTTTTTACTTTGCTGCGAATTGATTTTACCTGAAAATAGCTGACTATGAAACTAAGATGTGTAATAATAGATGATGAGCCTTTGGCTATCGATCTGCTGAAATCTTATGTAAATCAAACCCCTTATCTTGAATTGGTTGCTGCATTCGAGAATCCGTTGGAGGCGTTGGAGGTTATCCGTACCGGAAATATCGACCTCTTGTATCTCGATGTGAATATGCCGCAGATCACAGGGCTTGAATTCTCGAAGACTCTGCCACAGAGTACACGGGTTATATTTACTACAGCTTACGATCAGTATGCAATAGAAGGATTCAGATTGAATGCTTTGGATTATCTGCTGAAACCGATCAGTTATCCCGAATTTCTGGCAGCATCGAATAAAGCAGAGGAGTGGTTTAAATTGACATCTTCGGTGAAAGATAAGTCGCTGGAATCGTCTTCCTCAAGCATATTTATCAAGTCGGGATACAGAATGGAGAAGATCAATCTGGATCAGATCTTATATATCGAAAATCAGAAAGATTATGTCAAATTTCATCTCGAAGGTATAGCAGAGCCTGTCAGCTCGTTGATGAGTATGCAGTCTCTCGAAGAAAAACTGTCATCGCGTCAGTTTATGCGGGTGCATCGTTCGTTTATTGTTAATCTGGATAAGGTAAAAACCATAGAGCGTAATTGTATTGTTTTCGGTAAAGAATACATTCCTGTATCAGACTCATACAAAGATCGTTTTATGGAGTTTTTGAGTAAACATTTCTTCTGATTCGCTAGATAGGTAGTTGGGTTTTTGACGTCATTAACTCAGTTAATTCCTCCAATAATACACAAAGTAAAGTAAATAAAAGGGAAAAAAATAAAAGTAAAGTAAGACGGTCATAGACCTTTTTTATGTCATTAAATACTTTCAGTTACTTTATAATAAAGATTTCTCCGAAAATATCTGGAAAATTTTATCTATCCTTAAAAACTGTGTACTGTGTTGTGTATTTTATGTTGTGTTAATAATTCAATTACCCGATGGGCTTATGGTTACAGCCCGTTTTTTACCCAGATAGATAGAGAGGAGAAGTCCGATAACTACTACGAACATACTGAAAGGGAATATTTTATCCATGCCCCAATGCTCTCCGACAGCACCAACCAAAGGGCCTGTTATCCCTAGAGATATGTCGATAAACAAGCCATAACCGGCTAAAGCCGAACCTTTGTTGGATGCAGAGACCAGATTGACCGCTTCTACTCCCAAAGCTGGAAATACAAGAGCAAAACCGCATCCGGTGATACCTGCACCGAGCAATGCCAGCCATACATTGGGTGCATAAGCCAGAATTGCCAAACCGATGGCTTCGACTGCAAAAGATGCTATACTTACTTTGATGCCGCCATAAGTTTTTATGGCATTACTGAAAACAACCCGGGTGAGTATAAATGTAGCACCAAATACGGTAAGGCACAATGCCCCGTTTGTCCAGTGCATATAATCGTAATATAACGTGATGAAAGTCGATAATGTCCCGAATCCGAGTCCGCCTAATGCAAGGCATATCCCGTAAGGAGATACTTTGGCTAGTACTTTCATAAACGGCTGGCGGTTTTCGATAATTTCGTTCCGGTATGCTTTTTTTCGGTGTGCAACCAGATAACCTGTTACTGCTATTGCCATAATGATGATGGCAACACCTTCTATTCCGATAAATTTTTCGAGATATACACCTAGAGGAGCTCCGATAGCCAATCCACCGTAACTGGCTATTCCGTTGAATGATATAGCTGTACCTGTATGTTGATCTCCTAGTGCCAGCATTGCCCAGTTGATAGGGCTTGCACCGATCATTCCTTCTCCGCATCCGGTAATCAGGCGTGTTATAACCAATATAGCCAAACTGATGTGAGGAATGCCTTTGCATTCGTAAGCTATCCAGAGAAGAATACCACTCAATAAAAAGCTACCCATACTGATAAGAACAGCCGGTTTAGGGCCTTTCTTATCTGTAATATTTCCTGAATACCCCCTCATGGCAAAAGTTGTGAGGTATTGCAGGCTTATTACTAATCCTGCTATTATTGTATTATATCCTAATACTTTATTGATGAAGAATGGCAATACTGCAAGAGGTAATCCTATAATTGTATAGCCAAAGAATGTGAGTATTACATATCCGACCAATGACCTGCTTATTTTATTGGGCATCGGAGATCCTTTTTGTGTCATCATTTCTGTTTCTCTTAACTTATTTAAAACAATCTTCTTTGATATAAAGTGTAAAATTACAACTTTTTATCTTTTCCCTATTTGTTTTCCTTGGTTAAGTAAACTTATATTGTTAAGTAAAATTAAGAGAGTTTCAGATTTGGATTACCTCTGGATCATCATCTTTTGTTTATTGAATAATAGCCGGTTGAGAAACTGTCATTTCTCGCCTTTCATTCAGATTAACTTTCGATAATATAGATTCCAGCAAAGGCAGCATATGATTAAGTCCTCCTGTTTTGATCAGAAAATTCCATAGAGGTTCGAACTTTTTCCATCCTCCCGTATAAAACAGATGTTTGAGTTTGTGCTTTATCAAATCGTGTTTCCATGATGCTTCGAATATATTCGACCATGAATAAAATTCGTTGTATGCCCAGTTGTATCCTTCTTCCAATTCTCGGGTCGAAAGGTTTGTAGTACGGTATACCACATGACGGGTATCGTACAGATCCCAGTTGCGGGATGTAATGCGCCGTGCCTGTTCCATATCGCTGAACAGGCGTGTACCGGGGTAGGGGGTCAGTATGTGGAAGGTTGAAGTAGTAATTGCGTTTTGTACCCCCCAATCCACGGTACGTTTGAATACATCTTTATTGTCGTGGTCGAGTCCGAATACAAAGCTGCCGTTTATCATTATGCCTAATGAATGCAGGCGTTTGACAGCTTCGGAGTAGTCTCTTGCCAGATTTTGCTTTTTGTTGCTCATTTTGAGATTTTCCGGTGAAAAAGTCTCAAAGCCCACGAATACACTCCTGAGACCTGCTTCGGCAGCCTTTTCTATCAGGTTGCCATCGAGAATAGACGCAATAGTTGCCGCTCCTTGAAATACACGGTTCATACCCCGCATCCCTTCGAACAATTCAGAAGCGAATTTTTTATTGCCCAGCAGATGATCGTCCAGAAAATATAAATGCCTGCCCGGTAGGCGGTCTATCTCGGCTAGAGCATCATCTACCAATTGTGTATAAAAAGATTTACCTCCTTCGTAAAAAGCATCTTTATAACAAAAGTCGCAGTGATGAGGACATCCTCGGGTCACAACTATCGAATTAGGAACCAGGTATTTGTGGCGTTTAATAAGATCCCGTCTAACGACAGGCATGTTTTGTAAGGTACGTATTGATGAACGGTAAATCTTTTGTGGTGTTTTGTTCCTGAAATCTTTTAGAAATCGGGGAAATGATTCTTCGGCAGGGCCCAAAAAGATACTGTTGGCATGGAGTGCGGCCTCATCCGGAAGAGCCGTGACGTGTAATCCTCCCAGAATCACATAAGCTCCTTTGTCTCTGTAATGGTCTGCGATGCGGTAGGCTCTGTATGCATTGGTTATGTAGACCTGAATGACTACCAGATCGGGTTCGTCATCCAAGTTTAGTTTTTCGATGTGCTGATCCTGAAGATCTATTTCGTCATCGGGAGAAAGATATGCGGCAAGTGTAGCCAACCCTAGTGGAGGAAATAAAGAGTATTTAATCGGACGCCAGAATGGACTTTCTGCTTCTGTTAATGCCGGAAGAATCATTTTTACTTTCATATCTGTCTGATTTATAGTGTTATTTTATTCTTTGATTATGTTATAAAAAGAACTTTGAATTACAAAGTTATTTAAATTTTTATTTCTGCAAATTATTTTCGTGAGAATTACTAAAAGATTACTTTTAAGTGACGAGAATTTTTTAGTGATATACTTTTAATTTATAAAAGGCTTTGGTTGATTTATTTATCAAAGTAATAAATAGATCTGATGTCTTAAGTAGCTCTAAAATATGGATGCATCATTAATTACATATACTCAGTTTGCCCCTCTCAAAGCGTTGGAAAACTATATCTGTGCATATTGGTTTTTCAGCTCGGAAGAACTTGTTCAGCAGCAGTTTGATATTCTTCCCGATGGCTATTTTGATCTTGTGATAACCTGTAATCATGGATGTATAACCAATTGTCGTCTTGTAGGTATATGGAACAGCCGTATAGCAGTACATTCATCGGTATGCAGACAGATAGGCATCAGGTTTAAGCCATACGCTCTTCTTGGGCTGTTGAATCTGAGGATTGCTGATTTGCTTAATACGGGGACTTCTTTTAACCTTTGGGATTGGGGTATCAATTCAGACATTGTTCTTACGTCACCTCCTGAGACTCTTGTTGGTTATTGGAATGATCTTTTTCTGAAAAAGGTCGATGATAAATCAGAAGATAAGAGGTTACTCTCTGTATTTAACCTTATCGAAAATACAAACGGAATTATTTCAGTAAAAGATTTATCTTCCTTATCCGGAATGTGTGACAGGCAGATGAGACGTCGTATGAACGAACTGATAGGCATCGGAGTGAAAGAATATGCAAACATTGTTCGTTTTAAAAAGACAATGAAATTGCTCAAGACCGATAAAACACGTTATGATGCTTACTTTGATCAGTCTCACTTTATCAAGAACTTCAAAGCATATACAGGAATTATCCCATCTGATTTTGAATTTGGAAATAATGTCCGATTTTTACAATACTTCGATTTTGGAAAAGATTAGTTTTACCTGAAATTTTAAAACAAAGTATTAATGGAAACAACAAATTTGTCGGTATGCTTTCATACTCAAAAAATAGCTGAGTGTAAGGATTTCTATGTGAATAATCTGGATGCGGTTGTGACTTTCGACTCCGAGTGGTATATAGTGTTGCATGTGGACAAACTTAAGCAGTTTTCGCTCTGTTTTATGACTCCTCAGGATGAAACACCTTTGTATGGAAAGGGGGGAGTTACTCTCAATTTTATGGTTAATGATGTAGATAAAGTCTATAACGAGTTGGTGGAAGTGAAGAAACTTCAACCAATCCGAGATTTGACATCTAACCCTTGGGGAGACCGGTCGTTTATCTTGTCCGATCCATTGGGTAATCGTTTATATGTTTATTCGGAAATAAAACCTTCCGACGAATATAAAAACTGTATCAAATAAAGAAAATTTACGCTGCTTTTTCGTAAAAGTCTTACATTATGATGTAAGGCTTTTTTTTTGATTTAAATGCAATTTGTTGAAAATGAGATTAAAAATATATGCAAATTGTATATTTATACATTTTTTGAGCAAAAATATATATCTTTTATTGTTTTATTAAAAACTATTAATCTATATTTGTGGACTAGATCAGGCAAGGTACATAAACATTATAATTACTATACTTCACCCCTGCTGAAGCAATGATATTTGTATTACAGCATCAATGCTGTATGAAGACACTTGTGTTTAGTGACTAAACACACAGTCGCATGTCTTATTGCCATAGCTGCTTTTCTCAACACCAATTGTCAGACAAATAAAACAGGTTTGCCTAAGTCTGTTTTGTTTGCCCTTAGGCTTTGATTCTTCCCAATATTACACCACATTACGGTTCCCTCCTGTTTATTATACCATATACAAAATTTAATCTATCAAAAAAAAATAATATGAGTTTTCTACACCTTTGTGAGCAGATGAAGTGTATAAACTATAATGGTGAATCAGATTCGAGTATTCAAGTCAAAGAAATGGCTGAGAGTTGTCTGCATGAAGAATTTTCGGCATTCAATACGATATTGTTTTTGCCCAAAGGTAAAATATCATACTTCTGGGGTTCTTATGTAGACTGCACCATGTTGGAGGGGCAGTTTTTGTATTTACCTGCGAACTATAAATTTACCTATAAAACAGAGATACAGTCAACTCTACTGTTTCTCAAATTACATCAGAAAATTCAGTTTTGTGATCGTTACCGGTTAGAAGACCTGATATTTACTACTAAAGATAATAGGCATGGGTCTGTTTTTCAGGTCGATATAAAAACGCCTTTTATGTTGGCAGCAAATGATATACTGAACGATTACGTACTGCAGTTGCTTAAAAGTATCGAGAGCGGTTTGCGCTGCGAGGGTTTCTTTACCCTTAAGATAAGAGAACTGTTTTATCTGCTGGGTGCATTTTATCCTAAAGAAGATTTATCGAGATTCTTTAAAAAAGCGTTGAGTTACGATTCTAATTTTTCGCATCATGTTATTCAAAACAGCCACAAGTATCAATCGTTAACTGATCTGGCAGATTCTATGAATATGACTGTCTCAGGCATCGAAAAACGTTTCAAGAAGGTATTTGGTACTTCGGGCTATAAGTGGATGACTGAACAGAAGGTAAAGAAGATTTTCCATGCAATCTGTTCCAGCGATTCTAACTTTAAAGAGATTAGCGAGGACTTCGGATTCTCTTCCAAATCTACTCTGAATGACTTCTGCAAGCGACATATGGGTAAGACTCCGGGGGAGATAAGACGAAATTTTGTGCATCCGGAAAGTTTGAAGAACAAGTAGGAAAAAATGGAGAACCCTAAATCGATGTATGTAATTTATATTTGTAACAAATAAATAGTAGATGTAACTCTTGTGTTGTAAAGTGTTTGATAATCGAGTGGGCATAATGTAGTAATAAATGTGTATCGGCCTAATATCTAATTACATGGTTTTGGTTCCCGCAACTAGTACAACGATTTTTTCGAATACTATTTGATCTCTAAGAGTCAGATGAAAGTCTATAAACAGGTCTGAGACCTTGAAGCAAAATTTTACAAACAAAAACAGAGAAAAGTATGTATATCCAAAATTGACTGTTCTCAAAGAAACAAAGGCTTCCGATAGGAAGAGTAGAGTTGAAAACAACCTGAATGTGATATTTTTCAATCAGAAAAAGATTTAATATTACCTGAAAGCTTATTTCGGGTGAGGGTTCTTCTTATGCTCTGAAAATAGTGTTTGGAGATAGAATTTATAAAAGGCAAATGGTTATAAATGTGTTGGTTGGATAAGTATTTGTCAGTAGCGGCCGGTGGTTCGGATGATCAGATTACTTTCCTTTCTTCTGAGTGAAAAAATGTTCAGAACAGATTAGATAATTAATAAAATTAAAAATGAAAAAAGTATTTCTCAGTTTACTTACTATTACAGGACTGCTTTTCTCGTCGTGTGGAAGCGATGATAATGTGGTTACAGGTGCGTCCGAAGAAGGCGAATTGGTGGCAAAAATTACCTTTGAACAATCGGCTGTCCTCAGGGCGTCCTCTTCTGAATCAACAGCGATACCTAAAACCAGTTGGAGCAATGTAAAACAATTACAGATGTTTCTGTATGATGCCACAGATGGTAAGGTTGCTTTTTCTGCGGTATTTGATCCTTCGACATCAACAGATAAAATATTCAAGTGGACCAATGTGCCCGAAGGAACATATGATCTGGCATTGGTTGCCAATGTTAATTCTGCATCGGATAATATTGCTACTACTCTCGACGGAGGTTCGGCATGGACAGCTTTCGATGCTTATAATGTAAGAGGCAAAAAGCTGAATACTAATATTTTTGTTGACTGGAAGAAATCTACATTCCCATCCGGACATACATTTGAAGCCGGAGACGTTGCTTATACTCCTACATCGGAGGTATTTACCGCTTACAGAAGCGGTGTGACAATCACCAGGGGTGAAACTACCGATTTGAGCGGAACTACTTTAGAATTGCAGAGAGAAGTTTCGTTGATGCGTGTAAGAATCGATAAAACAGATAAAAATCCTACCGCTCCGGCCTTGAGTACAGTAACATTCAACAGTGCGAGCAGCTTTATCGCAGTCCACAACCTGCCTGTGGGGATGGGTTTCAAACTGGGAACGTTTGCCGGAGGTCTTTTACCTAACAATTCGGATTCTAACCGTATTTTAATTGGCTCAACAGGAACTACTACATATAACGATGCTGATCCTTCGGCTGATGATTACCAGCCAACAACTATTCTGGGTAGTGATTATACTCTATGGAAAGATATTCTTGTATGGCCGAATGCAACTAAAGCAGACGGATTATCATCAAGTTCTGATGCAGCAGTTGCCAGAAAATACTTTATCGTAGTTGCAGCTTTGGCTCCTGCCGGCTATAAGTATGCTGACGGAACTACTGCTTCATCTCCACAACCTGTATATTGGTATGGTACAGTTAACGGTGTTTTCTCTCCAAACGTAATACGTGAAGTGAATCTGAAACTGTCATCAAGCGGATTACCCGAAAATCCCGAAAATCCCGGATCGGAAGGTGGTCTTATCATCAGTATCGGTGCTCCTCAACAATGGGATCATATCGAAAGGGAAACTATTGAGCTATAGCTTAGAACTTTCTTAGAGCAGGTATATCTTACCGAAAATCAAAATAGTAAAATAACAGTAATAAGTATTTAATGACATTACGGAGAGATGCTCTCCTGTCGTTTCGTGCTTAGTTGATAAATGAAGAGGTCTGAGACCTTAGTTACTGGCCTTATGTTATTCGGCAATGCTTTCCGTCAGAACGAAAGTATTGCCGGAAGGGTCAGACTACAACTTCGAACCGGTATATAAAATAGGTCTGAGACCTAACTCATGTTTTTATTAGAACATATGATACAAGAATATAATTTTTTGAGACTTTGTTTTTTGATCATCGTTATCTGCTTGTTTTCGGGTATGAGCTCCTGCACATACGATTACTTTGAGGATGAGACAAACTATGTCGTATATGTTCCTAAGGCAGATAAAAGTATCAGGACAGATTCATATAAAATAGAAGACCTGAGCATTCTTGTTTTCAAAACAGAAATCGAAAAAGAAAAGTATTCGAATTATCCGTTTACCGAAAATGCCCGAAGTCAGGAAGGAAACTTCAATTTCAGGCTTTATCCGGGAGAGCATTCTGTTTTTTGCTTTACCAATATGCAAAACATCGAATTCAGCAACTTATCATCTTTCAGTACAGCTGCATTTGCATTAAAAAAGATGTCGGACGGGTATTATCCCGAACCTCCCTGTATATATTCCGAAACAGCAGCTCCTTATATACATTATCCGGGGCCTGTAGTAAGGGATACAATACAATTCGATAAACAATATGTGGGCAGTATCTGTGTCGTATTCAAACGACTGACTAAGATATCGGAGTCTCTTACATTCGATAATATAAAGAAAGTCAAAATCCTGGCCAGAGGAGTTGGCACTGTTCAGAATCTGGCGCAAATAACCGACAGTATCACTACTCGCTCTAAGCGGTCTGATGCAGGGGATATGATGAAACTGGAAGCAGCATTATATAAAAATCCATATAAAGATTTTGATTTTGGATTCCGCAATAATTATTTCCCGTCGCCACAAAATGAAGATAATTCGAACGAACCGATGATACTTACCATAGACCTCATCGGGGCTGATAATAATATACTGTATTCGCTCGATGCCGAGATTACAGACAAAAACTCAATTCCGATGATCTTACACATGAATGAAACTCTTATTGTAGAGGTTGATGGTAATGACGTTCAGGTATTGCGTTTGGCTAACATAAAAGAGTGGTCGCCTAATATCGAATCGGGAGGGAACTCAAGTCCCGGAAACGGTAATGGCATTGAACTTTAATGACGCATTAGAAATAATAAATACGCTTAAATAAGATTGATTTGATGAGACGGTTGATGCAATATATTCCAATGATAGTGATGGCTTTGTTGTTCTTGGCTTTTAGTCCGCAAGCCAAAGGACAGGCTTTGAAAACAAATGTGCCTTTTACATTGGTGGGGAGTCCCAATTTCGGGATAGAGTGGTCAGTAGGGCGTCAGCTCACACTCAACGTGGATGCTATGTGGCTGCCTTACCTTTTCAAAAAAGACGAAGAAGTATTCAGGGCGTTAATCGGGTCTATTGATTTCAGGTATTATGTCAATCCCAAATACTACTACACAAATGACCTTTGGGACGGATTTTATATAGGGCCTTATGGTATGATGGGAAATTTCAATATAGGGTTGAAAGATAAAGATCCCGAAAAAACAAGCTATCGACGCAAAGGCTGGGGTATATCAGCAGGACTGACGGGAGGGTATAAGTTTTACTTATCGAGCCGTTTCCGTATAGACGCCAATATTTGTATAGGCTATGCCAATTTGCAGTATGACAAGTATCAGCTGGGTGGTGAATATGCTGATTTCAAGCTCGAAAGTAAAAAAACAAAAGGCTATGTAGGGCCTACCAAGATAGGAGTTTCTCTAGTATATAACATATTCAGATAAGGGCTTCTTCCTTATTGCAAATATTTATTTATAAGATATGATTTATAAAATATTACGATCAAAATTGATACTTATCGGCATTGTCGCCATTCCCGTATTGACACAGGCTCAGAGTGATCCCTGGTCTGATGGCATGAAGGACAGAAAGGCACGGGGAATAGAATCGAAGGGAGACCGGAAATTTATTCAACAGGATTTCGATAAGGCGATGAAGATATACGAAACCGCATTTAAATACCCGCTCAGTTCGGAGTATTTGGCTTCGTTGCACCTCAAAGTTGGTCGTTTGTTTTCTTCCTTGTCCGACTACAATGAGTCTGTACCGCATTACGACGCTGCAATGGCTATTTCGGATCAGATGTTTACTGCCGGAGATGTTTGTAATTATCTCGACGCATTGCGGTTTTCGGGGCAAAAAATGAAGGCGGTGACTCTTGCTCGAAAATATTCGTTCAGAGATGTTTATAGCAAAGACCAGAGGTATCAGAATATATTGCAGGCTCTTGATTATTCAGATGGATTTATGCCTGTCGGCAGTGCCGAATTCAGCGTAGAATCCGTTGAAGGGGTGAATACATCCAATTCGGAATATTGGGTAGGAGTGAAGGATGGCGAATATTTTTATGCAGCAAGTGCCAGCCGTTTTCACGATCCCAATAAAAAATTCTATTACAACAGCAACTACCATTTGCTTAGTGCAGCTAACGCCAAATCTGGCAATGGAAAGTTCTTGAATATGATTCCTAAAAACCTGCAAAGCGGTCCTGTGACATTTTCAGATGATATGTCTAAAATGGTTGTGACGCAAGCGGCTTATGCCAAGAAGGTAAAAGATGCCGATAAACAGCAGACAAATGCTTTTTATTCCAGATTATATCAGTCGGATTATAATTCGAAACGAAAGAAATGGTCGGCGTTCAAAGAGGTCTTTCCTCAGAAGGAAGGCTATTCGTATTCTCATCCCTGTCTTATAGATAACGGAAAATCATTGTTATTCTCTTCGGATATACCCGGCGGATTCGGTGGCTATGATATTTATATAACTCATTGGGATAATAATCTTAAAGCATGGGGTATCCCCGTTAATCTGGGGGCGCAGGTAAATACCCAAGGTGACGAAATTTCTCCGGTACTGTTCAACAATATGCTGATTTTTTCATCGAACGGACATATCGGATTCGGTGGCTATGATATTTATTCTGTCAGTTACGAGCAGGGACAGGCTGTAACAGGAAGCCTGCATCATTTTTCTTATCCTGTAAATACGGTGATGAATGACTTTAACCTGCTTTATATAGATGAAAACAGAGGATATTTCGTATCAGACAGAAATCAGGAAAGCAAAGACGATATATTCTATTTCGAAAAAAATAAAGCAATATCGCAAAACAGCGGATCGTTGTTCGGCATATCGGAGGCTAAAGCCATTTCTTCCGGTTCGATCAATCTACTTGGTAAAGCTGACGCCAACACACAGCCTCGAAACGAAAAAATAATTCTCCCCGATCATATTATACAAGAGGCTCTGACCTTATACTTCGATTTCGACCATTATGCCCTGAGTGACGAAGCAAAGTTGGAACTCGAAAACTGGTATAAAATAACCGATTTCAACCGGATCGACACGCTTATCGTTGAAGGGTATGCCGACGAGATGGGTTCTGAAGAATACAATTATAATCTTTCGGTCAAACGGGCACAGGAAACAGCTTTCTGGCTCGGAAGAAGAGGTGTCGACAGGGTATTTCTGATAGAAGGAAAGGGCAAAATATTGTCCGAAAACAATATACCAGAGCCTGCAGCCTTTGAAATGGGAAAAGAATTGTCTTCATATGCCCGGATAGGAGACTTATCGGATAAGATAATTAAGAATAAGGTGTACAGGCGTGTGGATATCAAGGCGGTAACAAGATGAAGATGTAAGAATAATAAAATAAATATTTTAACGAGATGCAGTTTAAGAGTAGTTTGTATGTTGGTTTAGTCATGTTGGTACTGGCTTTCTTCGGATTGCCGGTAAAAGTCAAAGGTCAATATATGCCAGTGGTTTATGACCGGACGTATGGAGATGGGATACCCTATCAACATACGTGCCCGGTTTCGAATGGCGAAGTTGCACTTGTCGCTAATAACGATGGTGTGCTGACCGTTTCGTGGATCAAAAGGGATGGAGAAGTACAGGCTTCACATTCGTTTCCGAAAGGATTTGTTTCGGTCAATAACGTGTATCATGTAGGAGAACAGAAATTGTTGATTATCGGTCAATCTTACGATTCTTCACCCAAGAGAAAAGACAAAAATCTTTACGGGCGTTTTGTGGTGACTGACAAATCGGGTGTTATTCTGACTGATGTTTGTGTTGGTGAAGCAGGCAGCGAATTGTTTTGCGGACAACGTCTGCCCGACGGAAGTTTTGTAGTCGGCGGGTATGAGTCACGTTCAGGAAACGTACGTGCCGGAATGTTGTCAAAAGTGGATGCGACAGGTAAAGTCATCTATAAATATGTATCGGATGAAGGCGGTCCCTGCATCGGCTTTGATGTATTGGGTAGTGTTCGAGAGTATGTACATGCGGCATTTACCGGAGAAGACGGAACTGCATCTGTGATAGTACGGTTAGACAGTAACGGTAAAACCGTATTTGTAACAAAATTACCGGAACCCGAATTCCAAATTATGAAAATGGTTACCGCTTCCGATGATCATATCTTCCTGATAGGCAACAGTGCGCTTGCCGGGGGAAGGGTTATAAAACTTCGTCCCGAGGGCGATATCATATTCAGTAAAGAAATAATACCTGCCGCACAGGGTGTATCGCTTGAATATCTGTCTTTAGCCAAAAACGGAAATGTATTGGTCGGAGGTAATGGCGGCGGAAAATGTTATTACTCGCTTTTGCGTAACGATGGTACTGACTTACAGAGATATGTTACCTCCGGAACAGTTTCGGGTATGGGGATGAATGCCGAAAGCGGCGAATCTGTAATTGTTGGTTTCGATACCGAAAGAAGCCGTGGTATGATAACAGGCTTGTCGAAAGACGGACGCCAGATATACCAAAAGGCAACGGATGGCAACTTCGATCAGGTACATATGTCAACAGCCGGAATATTTCTGGCTGGGAATTCTACAGGACGGGTATGTATGCTCTCGAACAGCGGCGATCTGTTGTTTGACCGTTATGCTATCGAAGATGATAAGAAGATGTTCGATGAGATCGTATTTACCGAAAACGGTGATATTCTGTTTAAAGGAATGAAAAACCGTTTGATCAAACTGGGGCATGGTATTTATGTATCAGATGTCAAAATAAATAAACCTGTAAATGGCTATACTACAGCTGTATTTACAGTAACGTTGACAGGTTATCCGGTAACTAATCAAGGTGCGCCTATCCCTGTAAGAGTTGAATATTTTACAAAAGACGGAACTGCCAATCAGGTAGACAATTATACTTCGGTAAAAGGTAGTTTATCGTTTGTTCCTTCTAATGACGGAACTGCCCGCTATATGATTAAACAGGATGTGGAAGTGCCTGTAAAAGCCAATAACCTGATGGAAGGGCGTAAAATGTTTGAACTGTGTCTGGCAAATGTAGAGCAGAGTTATCTTGTAAAATCGGCAGGTGTCGGAGATATCGAAGATCAGGAAGTATTAGTGAAAATGATTAATACTCAGGATGGACTTGAGGGTATGCATGACGTTGTTTACGAATTGGGGATTTTCAAAACCAATGGAGAAAAACTGATCAATGCTACCGGTTCGGATATCGTTATCGAAGGAGTGTACGGCAAAGGTACAGCAGACAATCACGATTTTGATATGGGTGTGAGCCCTCGTTTGGTAGTCGGACGTGGAGCATCTAACGGTAAATTCAATGTGAAAACATTCTCTGATACCCGTTATGAACTGCCCAAAAAGGTTGTCGTCGACTTTAATAAAATATATGCGATAAATGATGCCCGCATCAACTTCGAAAGTACAAATCTAAGCTGTATCGGCACTATTATAGACCAGCCGGCTATGGTAAATATCGCATCGCTGGGAGATCACGGCCGCATGAACAATATCGTCTCCGGATTTTTCAAAGTGTCTTTGGTCAGGGCATCCGATGGGGCTTTACTTACCAATGCAACCGGAGGAGATATCAAAGTATCGTGTTCGGTACTTCCTCAGACTACAGCCGAAGAAGGAAAAGACTTTGCGTTTACCAATCGTCACGATCTGAGAATTTGGGGAGATGGCAACCGAAGTGCGGTAAACTTAAACGGTATTATCCTATTTAATCAGGAAAAAGCAGGAAACAAAAAGTTAGTAGTAGGCATCGATTCGGTAAGTAAACCCGATAATGCACCGGATATATTGATATCGACTACCGAGGCATCTGCCGGATTCGCTATCACCGAATAAGATTTGCTTGATATCCGGTTTTCCGTAAATCCCATAATACAAGAAAGGTATGAAATGTATGGATACACCATTGGTACTATCGTTCCGTTATTCTGAAGTGAAAGAATTCAGAATGTACACAGGAGAAAAAGACAAGGCTAAAGTATGTGATACGTCACACCTTAGGCCGCAAGATCTGTGGGCGGAAGAGATAACCCGTAAAGATAGTTTTTATAAAGAAATGTTGTTGATTTTTGTTGATGATGCCAAACTCAGCATATTGCCATATAACTACTCTTTCAGTTACAGATTGGAAAACCGGATTATTAAAATCTATAGTCATGATCATTCGTGCTGGATACCTTTTGCTTATACCGATGGGCTAAAGGTGGTATTAAAACTCGGACTGTCGTGTCTTGATAATCATAAACGTCGGATCGTCAATTATGACGAAACCGAATCGAGAGTGTTGGATTATGCCGGCTTGTCCTCTATCCATTCTTTAAAAGGTCTGAATACCGGAATTGCATGGTGTAATATTCATTACATCTTTCAGTAAAAGAGTTGTGTAACTGTCAAATATTAATTGTGGTAAAGCCCGATTCTATACGGGTTATGTAAGGTATGAATCAACAATAGGTCTTGGATAAAGATAACTTGTTGTTACGCTTCGTAAATCAAAAATAGGTTTGAGACCTTATAATATTTAGGATATGATTGCATGTATTAAATATATTATTTCAGTTTTCTTTTTGGCTTTTGTCTGTGTTTCGTGTTCCGAAACCAATCAGGTAAATACAGAAGAAAGCCTGTCTAGTGCTCTTTATCTGAGGATAGATACGATTTCCTCTAATATCGGCGATAATACAGATGTATATGTATTTAATGCATCAGGCTCTAATGCCGGCTATTTCCATCACAAAGCATTGAATGTAGAACGAGCTCCGGGATATGTAAAGATGAGTATGCCCTCAGGAATATGGAATCTTGTGCTGGTTGGATGCAGCGAATCGGATATTAGTTCACTGCTTACTTTTCCGGTGTTTTCAGCAGAAAGGTCAGGTCTTCTTATGTGGCAGACTCAGCCCGAAGGAGGGTTGTTGCCTGATGTTCCCGAGATAAGAACGGCTCTCATTGACAATCTGACTATCAATGCCGACCAAACACACACTACATCTGCCTCGCTGATACGTAATGTTGCTAAAGTGAGAGTGGTACTCGAAGACGGTGTAGGCTTTACGAGAGGTAATGGGCATACCGTATCATTGAAGAACGTGCCTACCAGCTTGTCTTGGAACGGAGGCTTATATCCGGATAAAGACAATCCGGTTGTAAGTTCAGTTCCTATGACTAAAGCTATCACGTTTTCCGAATCGTCCGAACAAGGGCATCTCAAGAGTGATACGGTCGACTTTATAATACCGGCTCATAAATCGGTATCACCTGTTGATATTTCGACACACAAAATAACATTGGCGGTAAATTTTGAAAGATCGTCAGGATATGCTTTCAGCAAAGAAGTAGTGATAGAAACTGTTCCTAAGAGTAATTCTATATTACTGCTATCTCTTATTGCAAATGGACGAATGGATATAAAGGTAAATATTCAGGACTGGAATACGGTGTCGTCCCATATAGATCTGCAAATGTTTGATTTTTCATTACTTGAGAATAACGGAACGATTGCTTCATATCAAATGAATATGAAACAGGAGCGTAACTGGTGGATGACGTTGGAAGATACTCAGAACTTTGAATTTGTTGATGACGCGGTGACTTTAGGACAATTCACAGCTTCTCCCGTAAATATACAAGTAAGACGCAAAACGGGAGGGGCTGCGATGTCTACCAAACTCAATCTCATTATTGCAGGATTCGATGGGCTGTACCAGCAATATGATGTAACGGACTTGTATAAATAAATCAATCGGTCTGAGACCTTAAAATATATATGGTGTGATTAATAAATATTTTTCTATAATAAGTTTCATATCTGTGCTTCTTCTGTTTTCAGCCTGCTCGGCCGAAATAGAAGATACTACAGAGACTGCTCCCAGGTCAGACGGTAAGGTGCAGATTGCCTTGCAGCTGCCGATAAGTGCGGAGGATGCGTCTTCTCTGAATACCGAAGTCCTAAGTGAATCTATTATAAAGGATTTGACTCTGTTTATATTTGATTCGGAGACCGGAGAGAAAGAGTTCTCCACACACATTGATATTCTTCCCGCGGTTGCGGCTTCGTCTGAGGTCGATATGAGTAACTGGCTCAACGAACAGATCATCACGGTATTGGATGGTGGTATTCTTGCCGACCTCAACAAATCGAGAGATATACAGATTGTTGCCAATTATACATCGGATCTATCTTATATTACAACCGAAACACAACTTGATACAATAATTACCCAAAAGATAGAACAGAATATTTCTCAACCCGATGCAGATAAACCTCTGGTGATGCATGGTGCTGTATCCGGTCATAATTTTAAGGAAGATTCGCAGGTTACGGTTTCATTGGTTCGTAATGTTGCGAAGATCAAATTGACATTGACTGCCAAGAAGTTTACGTTCGGGGGAGAAGATATTTATCTCGTACCCGATACTTCATCCATGGTATTTAAGGTGATCAATCAGGCAGACAGATCGTATCTGGTGTCAAAGGAGTTGAGCCCATCGACCTTGAATTATTTTAACGGTGCGGAGAAGTATATTGCAGCCGAGTCGAGAAGCGGTACGGAATCGGCTTTGTTCGTTACTCATGCTTATGTGAACGAGAATCTCAAAAGATCGTACTCGTCCGAATCCGATATTACAACTTTGGTGATAAGAGTTCCTTATAAAAGGCTCAACGGGCAAATAAATTACAATAATTATTATAAGATACTTGTCAACAGTGATAATGGTTACCTCATCAACCGCAATACAATTTATGATATAACGGCTACCATTGTTTCACCCGGAGGTGAGACTGATGCTTCTGCTGTGCTGATCAAGGGTACACTGAATGTATTGCCATGGAATGAAAATACAATTACGTCGGATTTGTCTCAAACCTTTCTGTCTATACAGGAAACGATAACCAAAATCGGTGTAGAGAAGAATTTCACATTCACTACAAATGCTTTACCTTCCGAATGTTCGTTGACATCGGAGTCTTCGTGGTTGACAGCATCATTTACGTCATCTAACCAGATAAAGATAACAGCTGCTTCGGATGATTATACAACCCCCCGATCGGGAGTTTTGAAGTTGAAAGTAAAGAACCTTACAAAGATGATAACTGTAAATCAGTATCCTTTTCCTGTGCAGGATGGTTCTATATACCTGACTCCCCGTACGCTTTATTTGTCGGAAGCTGCACCTTCAAAAAATGTATCGTTACAAGTATCCCCTGAAACTTCACGTTGGCTACAGACCGGAGGAAATACGGCAAATGCAACTTGTAATGCAAGCAGTGGTGCAGGAAATGCTTCACTGACTTTTACCGCCGGATCATCATATGGTAATACATACTATAAGTTTGCTAATCTTAATACTATGGAATACGACAGTATCAAAGTCTGCAACCTTCATCTCGAAGTTCCGTCTTCGGTGGAAATAGGAGGACAGGAAGGTACAACCGATTTTACCGATCTGAAAGCATTAGGCGGTGATCAGAAATGGGTAGTGAAAAGTGTTTCCGATTCGTGGATGGTCGTAACCAATGTTGATGGAGTATTGAGAATAAAAGCCGAGGCCGGACCTGATGAACAAAGGCGTACTGGTTCTATAATTATAGCTCATGCAAATGATCCGAATTATACTAAAACAATAACAGTAACACAGCTTGATCATATAATAATAACCATTCCCGAATTTGAGTTCCTTGTATTCAAATACGATTGGACAGGAACAGGAGGACAGGATTTGGATACAGCCACTGAATTTATGAATACAGGACTGACCAAGGTTGACTCGAGACCTTTGGGGTATGGGTTGTATGGTGGAACAATAGGTTTGGCTAACGGATCTACTGCTAGCGAAGCAGGTAACACTGGTACTTCGGCTACTGCAGGTAATGGAGGACAAATTACTGATTCTGCAGGAAAAAGTGTTTTGGTCTGGGGTGGAGATAATACCAACCAGAATGCAGGGGAAAGCCTTTATATTGATGTGAAGAATCTTTGCTCATCAAACAATTACGATGTGTTACCTCGATATGTTTATATTGACTTATATGCCATTTGGTGGAGTACAAGTTCATCTACTCCGATTAAGATATTGCTTACTGCATATAAAGGTGGAACAATGCAGCGATATGCTGATACTTATAACGATTCAAGCTTGAGAAAGAATTTTTATAATAATACGGGAGAGGTCGTTTATAGTAATTCAAGCTCACCCGCAACACGAGTTATTGTGAATAAACAAACACAGGCTTTTAATAATTATCGTACTCTATTCGATAAAGTAGGACGGGTCACATTCGATAAAATAAAACGATCGGCAAGTATTGAAATATACACCAGTTCGGCTGCATCTTCGGCGTCTTCGGTTCTGTTGAGAAGTTCGATGGCTGATATGCCTGCTCAAAGAATTGGAGAATCGAAGACCGACTATTCTAAAAGAGTAGAATTGTATTACAAAAATAAGAAATAGTAAAATGAAGTATTTTATTATCAATATAATGGCTCTGTTGTTGGTTGCTTGTTCAACAGCAGATGACTTACCAACATCCGAAGACGGAGTAGAGATTGCATTTTCGATGAATATACAGGAAAATACATCTGTATCGTTATTGAGATCATCTTCGTATGACGACTCATCTATCCGTTGTGTTGATCTGTTGGTCTTTGATGAACATCAGGCTTTTATGGAGCGTATACAAGTCAATTCGATCGAAAATTCAGGAGATACCCGCACTTTTTCGGCTCGTATATTGCCTACCGGCTCGGCTCGGTCTATATATGTAATCGCCAATGGACGTGATCTTTCGGGCAATGATATAATCAATTTCAGTGAACTATCTTCAGGTCTGAGCATGGAGTCTGTTGCTCAGTTGTTGAAAACAACATCACTCTATGCTTATACTTCTCCTCAATGTCCTTTGATTATGTGGGGCAGAGCAGACCTTACAGAGGTAAGATCGGGGACAACCATCAATAATATAAACATGATAAGGATGGTGGCTGCCATGAAAATGGAGTGTGAAACTCCGACCGAAGAAAATGGTCTTGCCGATTTTTCATTGACAGGTTTTACTCTGCTGCAATCATCGGCTTTCGGAAAGGTAATTCCTTCAGATTATACCTCATCTAATTCTTTGCCTGCATCGGTTAGTTTACCTTCTGGAATACACTATATTAATTATGTAAATACGGAGGGAGCCGGAGTTTGGAATTTAGCTTCATCTAATGTCACATCCGATATTTATTTGTATGAACGCAGCAACATCTTGGATAATACGGGTATTTCGGTGATAATCAGAGGAAAATATAAAGGTGTTGACGGTTATTATAAGATATGGCTGACGGATGGAAATAAAGAGCCTGTAAGTCCTGTTCGCAATCACCGTTATCTGACTCGTATATCACGGGTTTCGGGTTCAGGATACCTTACACTCCAAGAAGCTGTAGCTGCCGATTATACTGCGGATATATTTTTTGAAATAATAGATAATAATGATGACATAACAGATATTGTTGTTGATGCAAAGTACGAACTGGGAGTTTCTTCCAATAGGGTTTCATTCAGTGGAAGCGGAACGAAAACCATCGGAACCGTATTGAGTACAAATACAGCGGTGACATTAACTGCGGTTGCTGATGTGGACTGGATTACAGGACTTTCGTTTTCGGGGTCGGGTAACAGGTATATTCTTTCGGGATCGCTCCTGGCTGCGCCGTCTGCACGTCAAGGCAATATAATTGTAAGAGCCGGAAATCTGGTAAGGACAATAACTGTAGAACAACAACCGTAAATACTGTTTGTCTGTGAAGTGAGTAAGCAACGATAACAGGTCTGAGACCTCAAAATATGATGGTTATGGGTGATATAAAACAAATTTGGCAGAGAGAACAGGATAATAACAGTTTTATCCATCTGTATAAAATTGATAATTATTGGTTCGCATTTGAGCGGTCTGCATTTTATTTATTTTCAACAAGTTCAGTTGATACTGTATTAAAAGTTCAGTATCTAAAAGGCGATAGTGCAATTCTTTTTGCTGCTTTAAAAGATGTAAACAGAATGAAATCAAATAATCCTTATCTGGATATAATACAAGAATCCGAATCGGAGATTATTGTTGGTTGTGCTGTAAGATGCAAAGGTTTCTCCCTTTGGAAAAACAGCCTCACTACTATCATGCCATCTAACTTGTATGCCCAGACCCGAAATTTGTATCATAGTATTAAGACTTTATATCCGGTAGTTGACTTATGAAGATTTTTGTTCTTTCTGTTTTTTTGTTTGTTAGTGGAATTGTGTGTCAGGCTCAAAGATTTGGTATCCTCGCAGGTTTAAATTTCGATGGCTCGTCTATAAAATATCAGGGCGTGGGACTTAGTCAGAAGATCGGTTGTAAAGTCGGATTGTATTACGAAACGAATTTGTTTGCCGAAGACTTGTCCGTAAATGTAGGATTGATGTATCGTTACCGGGAGTTTTCGTTACGCCATAACCTGGATAATACCACCGGAATTTCCTATTATTTTTCCGAGAATTTTATCGAACTCCCAATTGTTTTTCAGAAAACATGGAATCAGTTCAAGTTTAAACCGTTGGTTAAGGCCGGAGTATATTCATCTTATGTGTTTTCGGGAGAAATAAAGGATAATGAAAGTTCTGAATCCCTCAAGTACCGTAAAGGCTCGGATAAGTTTCGAAACGGTGTTGTTTTCGGAGCCGGCGTTTATTTATTACCCTATCTGAGACTTGATGCCGACTATAATTTGAGCTTTTCCGAGAATCACTTATTGTTGGGTGATCGAGAAATTTCACTTAGAGACAGAGGTTGCACCGTTAGTCTGGCATATGTTTTTTAATAATAAACACAAACGATTAGTATATATCATGTTAAACAAAAATAAGAAGAAAGAGTATTCTCCCTTAACTATTTCCGATAGCCTGAGTATTCTTTCTAATGCAGCAACTATCAGGGGGGAGATAAATATTGATGATGACCTTAGGATAGATGGTAATGTATCGGGAAATATAAACAGTCAGGGACGGGTAATCGTTGGCTTGGGAGGATGTGTAACAGGTACTATCAGAAGTAAGTCGGTGGAACTGGTAGGGAAGATATATGGTGATATTATTGTATCGGAGATAGCTATTCTAAGAGCTTCGTCTTTTTGTAACGGTGATCTTATTGCTGCCAATCTGGAGATTGAAGCCGGAGCCAGTTTTTGCGGAAATTGTAAGATGGAGAATGTTCCCGTATAATACACTTCATGACAGGTGTCTGATCGTTTCCGAATGGAATGAAACTTCAGCCCCTACCGGCTATTGTATAATTATAAATAATTGATATTTATATGTTTACTGAAAAAATAAGAAGGCATGCAACCTTTATTTATTTAAGTGTCATATTATTAAACTGCTTTACGGCAATGGCTGTTCACCCTCAGAGTGTACATCCGTTATCAGGAAAAACAGTCGCTCAAAACAAAAGCCTGCCTGCTTCATTGGTATCTTCAAAAGTAGATATGCAGCACAATTCGATACAGTTGACCAAGGTCGAATTAAAGGGTGTGAATAATCTGGAACCTTTTGCCGATCCCGAAGATAAAGGCTACAATGATACGAAAAAGTCTCTGATCGGATTGATGGTATTGCATACAGGCAATCAAGGGAGTAAGATGCCTCAGGGTGTGTATGTGTGGAATGGAGAGAAATGGCTTCAGGCTCAATGCGATTTATGACACAAACTATCAGCTGACAGAAAATATAAATCAGTGTATTGAAAGAAATAACAAAAAGGTTTGAGACCTAAAAGATATAATCCCCTTAATTATTCATTGAAGAAAAGAAGATAACTAATATCGTTTTGTTCAATCCTCTATTATACTGACTGGGAAGTTCGTATGATACCTTTCGAGTCAATCTTTCCTGAGAAATCAGGAGAGATTGCGGAAAGGGTTGGATATCTGGATAATGGATAAATCAAGGTTGAATGATAATGTAAGTAGGTCGGCAGACCTTCATAAATAATATAAGTATATGAAGAATAAATTCATTTTGTTGCTGTTGTGTTTGGCTTCTGCAATTCCCGTAATATCAAAAGATAAAAATAAGGGAAAAGAAAAAGATGGCCGAACGATATTTGTCGAAGAGTTCAGGGATAGGCGTACCGATTGCATGGAGACCTATGAGTATTACAAAACTCCGGATGGAAGGAAAATCCCTCACGGAAAATACAGAAGACAGTGGTCGTTGCCTAAAGGGCATCCGAGTAATTGGTCAGGACAGGAGATGATAACCGCTACTTTTGTCGATGGCCGGCTGAATGGTTTAGTTGTTATTAACTGCGATAAGCGGAAGTGGAAGCGCAAGAACGAGGTTGTGAAAGGAGGCGGACGCGAAGTGAAGTTAGTTGAAGATGAAGTTTACAGAGCGAATAACCTCAAGTTAGTGGTGAAAAATGACACACTGTGTGATGTTTTTAATTTCGAACTGGGAAACTATAGATATGAAGCTACCGGAAAGATCAATGATGCCGGAGAATTGCAAGGAAAATATACCTTATATAAGAAAAATAAGACTGAACAGACTGATAAACCTAAAGGGATAGGTCAGGATTGGATTGTAGAAGAGCAATATATGTGTGATCCCGAATATACATATAAAGATGCTGTTCCTGTATTGACTGAAATTAAACTAGGATATTCCGCTATGAGCCGGAGCGATATGTTACATATCAAAATCCCCCGGCTGAGGCTTAGCATAACACGTATTAAGTAAAAGAAAGTATTTAATGATATAAATAGGTCTGTGACCTAAATTGGAACAACATGGATATGAAAAGAAACATCCTGACTATTTTTATTAGTTTTTTATTACTCCTTTCGTTATTGACCGTCGTTTTTGCTTTTTCGTCGTGCGGATCACGCAAGCAGTATAATCGGTTGGATATAGAAAGACTTTTTATGCAGACTGCTAAACCCGAGATAGACTTTGTTAAAGGTGGAGGTCTCGAAGGTAAGGATGGACCCCGGACTGTTTCTGAAGAGGTTTCGTTTTCGAATCGTGGTGAACAGCAATCTCTTCAGGAAGGAGAGGTTTTTGCAAGCGATGCCGTAAAATTGGACACGACCAAAGTATACAAGCTTAACGAGGTAGTTGTGAAAGTTAAATCTCACTTTGCCCCCGAACGTGATGGTAAGGTGAATATCGATTTTGATATTTTGGCTCCGGTCGATGTATTAGATCCGAATTGGCGATTGGTATTGACTCCCAGAATAATAGACGGAGATAGCATTTGTCCGCTTGATACAGTAATTCTTACAGGAGATAGCTTTAAGGATAAACAGGTTGGTGACTATGAGGCTTACAGCGATTTTTTATCTACTATAGTTTCGCCTTCGGCGTACGATTCATTGTTTGTCGATTGGAAAGGGCTTGATAAAGAAATTCATAAAGTACAGAAACGCAACTATAACGATTTCAGGGCTCAGTATGATCTGATGATGGATTATGAGAACTGGAAGAAAATGAACGAAATGGAGTTTCTCAGTATGGAAGCGATTGTGATGCGTCATAAACGCCATATGTATGAAAAGTACTGGAGGAAAGCAGAGAATCTGACCGATAAGAATGTGAGGAAACAGAAGGAGCCTGAAGATTATCATTCGAAGTATGTACAGAAGTACGAAAAAGATTATGTGCGTTTTCTTAAAGACCGGTTCTCTTTACATTGGGTCGATACCGTGTCGGTGGATATGAATATACATGCACAAAAAGACAGTGTGCTGAAACGCAGCCATATTCCGCGAAAGTACCGCAATCTTTATGCAAAAGGATTGACCATCAGGGATCTGAAAGCAAAACCTTTTACGGCGGAAGATTCGGTGAAAATAGCAAAGCATCATTATCTTATAGACGAAATCGTTTTGAATGAGATGAATATGAACCGCAAGGACGATATATTCAAAGAAATAGTGCAGTTTCCGTATCGTACCGACACAAAAGGAATCAGGACAGATACAGTTATCACAGCCGAAGAAAACATGGTTTATACATACAGGCAGCCATGGAAGGTAAGACCCGGAATGAAGAATCTCAAAGTGGTGTTAACTTCCAAGGTGGAGGCTATGGATCGTACCGTGTTTGAATTTCCACCTTCGGATACACTCACTTATTACATTGCGTCATTGTCTCAGCTTGCCGAAAATTCATTGGCTACCGAGCGTGTACAGCTTCATAAATTTATGTTTGATAAGATAACCGTTTATCCGAAGTACAAATCGAAGAAGGTTTCGAAGTTTGATGAAAGTTCCAATTCCGGTATATTCGATAAACTGCTAGAGGCATATAAAGTATATTCATCCAAGGAAGGACTCGCAGTAGACAGTATAACTATACAAAGCTCAGTTGACTTATCCGGAGACTGGGACAGTAATTATGCTTTATCTCAACATCGGGCGGAATCGGTTATAGAATACCTGAGATCTAAAATGCCTGTCCACTTTGCCGTGACACCAAAAGGCGAAGACTGGAATACGCTGGTCAAAGAAATACAGTTGCGCAGTGATATGCCTAATGGACAAGAGATAATCAGCAGGCTTACTACGGCAACTTATCCAGATCAGACGGAAGAGGATATCAAAAAGGATTTTCCGGAAGATTATAAAATCATAAAAAATGAGATATACCCCAAGTTGGAACGTATTGATTTCAGAGTAGAGATAAGCCGTCCTGATATCGAGAAAGATACTGTGAGAGAAACTTTCCGTGAAGATTATGCGGAGGCTATCAAATTATTGAGAAACGGAGAGTATATGCCTGCTCTTGAAGTATTGGCAAACTATCCTGACTTTAATGCTGCTCTTTGTCTGGCTTGTATGGGATACAATGATAAAGCAGAGGATTTGTTAAACAAATTGCCTCAGGCTGCTAAAAATGAATATCTGCTGGCAATAATAGCGGTAAGGAAGAATGACGATCAAAAGGCTTCGGGACACCTTATAAAGGCGTGCGAACTAGATCCGAATTTATATAATAGAGTAAGTCTCGATTCGGAAGTTACAGGATTGGCTAACAGGCTTAGTCTTTGGTCGAAACTTCACAGGGATTAAGAGTTTGGATGCTTTTAAGTTATAGAAAGTATTTAGTGCTGTAATAGACCTTAATATCCATAAGACGTTGAAAAAGGGAGTGTGGAGAATAAATATTAATTAAAAAAGGTCTTAGACCTAAAAAAGTAAAGATTATGAAGTATATAAAATATTTGTTATTATCTGTATGTATGTTTACCGGACTGAGCATTTTTGCTCAGTCTGATGATCAGGATTCGAAGGATGCGGTTTCTACCGATTGGAAAACCATCTCTTTAGGTAAACTTCAAAAGAAACCCCGGTTCAAAGAACCTATGATTTCGGTACGCTTTATGAATGAAGATGGAAAATCTTACTTCAATCTATCGTTGAAATATATGTTTACCGACGCTGTATTTGAAGAAGCGGTTCCTGTAGAGTATTTTAAAAATCAGAAGATCGAATTTGCCACATCTAACGGGAAGTATGAGCTAAATGCCGTTCGTTATGCCAAGGCTCGCCGTATGAATACAGTTGTGCAGAAGACTGCTGATATCAGGGTTTTATTTTCCGGAGATTTATCTTTTCTGAAAGATAATCTGGTCGAAAATTTTGTAGTTCATTATGCTCAGGGCTATCAGACCATATCTTTGAACAAGGAAGAAGCGGAACATTTGAAAGAAGCTTTTAATCATTATCAGTCGACTATTGCTCCGAAACTAACTCCGAAAAAAGAAGTTAAGTCTTCGCCTACTATTCAGGGAGCACCCGCTCCTCAAAAAGAACACGTTAAGCCCGAACCTGAAGTGAACTCTTTGGATCAGTTACGCAAACGTGCCAAAAACTGGAAAAAATAAATCTTGTTAGCATTCACTTGTTCATTATCTAAACCAACAAGGAGAAGACTTCATGCTGTGTCTTCTCCTTGTTTTATTGAAACCTGATTTAATATCACTTCTCAGTATTCAGAACGGCTATACATTCTACTTCTATAAGCCATTCGGGGCGGCACACTCTGCCTGCTACTATAACGAAAGGCGTATCGGGATAATTATTCTGTATGTATTTGTTTATTATTGTATAGTCTGATACATTTCGGAGATATACGATCATTTGTGCAATGTGTTTCATCTCCGCTTCGGCATCCTTCAATAACATGCTTATATTGACGAATAATCGTTCGGATTGTTTTAGTACATTGTTCCTAAATAGGCATTCTCCGTATTTGTCTATGCTGGCAGTACCCGAAATGAAAATATGTTTTTTGTCCTGATATGTAATGCTTGTTCCTCTTTCGAAAGCGACTCCGTATTCAGCCGTATTATTAAGGTACTCCAAAGCCTGAAGATATCGGATTTCGTATTTATCAATATTGGCGATGGAATAGAAATCGATATTTATGTTTGATTGAGGATATAATCCTTTACCTTCGATTCCGGTTGAGGCTATAAAGTGTGTCGATGTCGTCAGATCCTGTTCTTCGAATATGTCATTTCGAGCTTTAACTATGTGAGAGTAGTCTTTGTCGACATCACGCGAATATATCCATGTGCGGACACAATTGTCTTTCAGATTCATCTTGTTTTGTTCAAGAAGATCTATATGCTTTCTGAATGCGTAGATGCTCTGATCATATACTGTATTCACAGATAACGGAAACGATATAACATTCTGATAAATATGTTTTTGCTCATTTATCTGGCAAAAGTAAACTTCATTGTCCTTGTATTTTTCTATGTGGTCTGCTTCAATGAAAATGAGCAGTATATTTATTTTGTTTCCGTCTAATGGCGGCTGTTCTATAATAGAGACCGGGCAATTACTGTCGGTGATTTCCGTTATTATCGGGTGAGTCTCAAATTCCTTTTTCCGGTTGATGTAATCTGCCATAAATACTTTGGCGAAGATTAAGTTGCGGGTTGAAACATTTAACTCTTTAGTTGTATTGATATACTGTTGGTATAAGCTGTTGAGTTCTTCTTCGAAAGTGTTAGCCGAAAGGGGTTTCAGGCTTATATGATATTCCGGTATACGGACTGTATCTAAAATGTATTTCACTGTATCTGTACTTTTTAATTTTAAACAATAATGTTTCCTGTGATTTAGAGCCTGTTTCATACATAGCTATGTATGCCGCCCAGAAGAAAGCTTACTCCTAAGAAAGTCATCAGTATGGTTAGGAAAGCAAATATACAAAAACAATGGTACTTAAACGGTTGCTGAAATGCAGGAAAGCTTTTCTTGTGAAGTGGTATCGAATAGACTAGAAATGTGATAAGAGCCCAAGTCTCTTTCGCATCCCAGCCCCAATACCTTCCCCACGATATATTGGCCCATACGGCTCCTATAAATATACCTGCTGCCAAAGCAAAAAGAGCGGGGTATAACATTTGCTGACTCCACTGGTACATTTTTTCGTTTTGTTTCGATGAACTGACTCCTATTATTGCCAAGACTGTAATAATAAGGAATAGTATATATGAAAATATAATGATAGAAACGTGCACTGCGAGCATTGGGGTACGCAGAATCGGTGTCATCGGGTTGATCTGAGATATATAATACCAAAGACAAGCTATAGGAATCAGCATTGCTGTTAAGCCTTTCCATCCGATACGTATCCAAAGTATCCAAAGCATAGAGAGGGCAAGCAGGATATATCCGGTGTAAGTAATTCCTATTCCCCAGGGATCGTGATTGACCAATAATACCGTACCCATTTCATCCGAATCGTATGACAGCTGGTAAAGGCGGTAATTGTCTTTGGTGTATATTTTATTCATGGATACCTTGCACATTTCGCCATCGACACGTAAAAAACTCATGAAATCAGAAGGCTTGTCACTCTCTCCATGATATTCGATCTCAAATAATACAAGTTTCACTTCAAACGGAAGGGCTTTTTTTGTCATTCCATCCTCAGTAACATATTCATTCAGGGGCTTTCCCTGCCTAAGGTGTATATATCCTCTCTCGGCTGTAAGATATGTAACTAATGCACCTATCAGTATGATACCCAATGAGCAATGGAGGCAAAAGCTTGGCTTTTGTTTGTAAGCACTCCGGACTATAATGTAGGCAAAAGAACTTATGCCGAAAGCGATCCACAGTACAACAAACCACCATGAACCATAAATGTTTATGGAGACAAACTCTGTCCCATTTAGTTTTTCTATAACTGTTGCAAAAGCAAGGACTACCAATATTGTAATTAGTAGTCCGAATGCTATTCGTTTCAAAGATTTACTGATCATACTTTAGATAGATTCCAGAAATTTGATAAGAGCCGCTCTGTCTTCTTTAGACAGATTACGATATTTTTCTCTTGCATATTTACCGTCTCCTCCATGCCACATAATAGCCTCGTTGTAATTACGGGCACGCATATCGTGCAAATGATCTCCGGCTCCGGTACATTTCTCAGATAAGCCTCGTCCCCAAAGTGGAGTGGTACGGCACCATCCTGTGCGGATATTGTTCACCATTTCGAGGCGGTGTTGAAGCAGATCGGTATATGGCCATATTTTTTGATGAGGATATCTCGGGAGCTTTCCTTTAACTTTGTCATCACCCTTGTAGTCGTCAGCACCTGTTGTCCAAGTTGGACGGTGGCAGCTTGTACATCCTATTGAATAGAACATTTCTTTACCTCTTTTCACCTGATCATTATCCAAATCACGGGCAGCCGGAACAGCTAATCCTCTGTGCCATACCATGAAATTGATATAATCTTCGTCCGAAAGTTCGGGTGTCAGTTCTTTAGACATCAGGTAATCGTAAATTTCCTTTTCTGTCTTGCCCAAGCTTTTCTGTATATCTTTATTTTGAGACATAGCTACAGCATATGCTTCTGTAACATAATGATATCTTCTATCGGAACGAGTTACATTGGTGATATTCCAGATAGCATTAGATCCGGGACCATTTTGCAAAGTTCCGCGCGTCAATCCATAAGTATAACGGCCTGGGTGAGAAGTTCCATCTGCTTCTTTGATGAAATTCTCCGGCTGATACTTTGCATCGTTAAGCTTATATCCCAGTTTTTTCTCTTTTTCATATTGAGCAAGTAATGAATCATCGGGGATAGCATCAAGAAGCCCTGTTCCATAAATACCTATAGTTGCCTCTAAACGTACTTTATAAAAGTCGGGCATTGGAACATTGAATGCAGACCGATCGATTGTTACTTCAGGGTAGATAAGGCTGTATGTTTCTCCATCAGGAAACTTATTTCCAAACTCATCGGTATATTCTTTCCATTCTATTTTAATGCCGGATTCGTCTATCGGAGGCAGGAATGGGGCTATTGCCTGAGTTTGGGGCATACCGGTAAGCTGAGGTACGAAGTTGTCATTTTCATCAGTAACCACCAGCAGATAGCCGTTTCCATGATCTTTCGCTCTATAACGATCCATACGTTTTCCGTGTCCGTATCCGGGGTGGCACGTGATACATGAACTGCGGACAAATGCCGGTCCTAATCCATGGCGTACTCCAGATGTGTTTGATGTAAACTCTTTTTCGAAAAACGCTTCTCCGTATTTGAATTGAAGCGACATTTCCGGATCTTCATCAACAACCGGAGTGGGTTGTTCATACGCAAAGGTTGTAGTACTAAAGGTTGTTCCTAGTTTACCTCCGGAATAATATTCTTCGGCCAGATCGTCTGTTTTGCCTCCACCATTTTCATCTTTATTATCATCACTACAACTTAGTAGTAGTGCCGATAGGAATAATCCGGTGTAGAAGAGATTTGATTTTTTCATGTTGATCATACATTTAATGAAAGTGTCAGTATGTTATATCCATATAATGAATAGTTGATAATGCTGTTTTAATCTATCAAAGAGAATACTTCCCGAGAAGTATTCTCTTTATTTAGATATAAAGGATCTTATATATTATTTCCTGATAGTCAGTTTAGCTTTAGTTAATACATCTGCTAATTCATTGCATGCGACCATAGCTTCTCCTGCTTGTGTACTGGTATAGTTTTTTGCAAAAGGAAAAGGAATTGCTGTTATTTTAGCAACAGCATTGTCTATGGCAGCTATTACTTCTGCATGTAGGCTTGGGTCTACTTTTTTTACATAATCGGCAACAGATGCACCTCTGTTTTTAGAATCGGCGCCACCTAGATAAGCGTTTCTGATGCTTTCTATATTACCTATAAAGTCTATTTTAGAATTGTAACTGTAAGGTGATTCTATGTAATTAATATCGTCTCCGGTATGAGGTTTGCCTATTTTCATGGCACCGACTTCGTCTGCAATAGTTTGGCATCCGTCAAGTATTGTTTCGCAAGCATCAACATTTGAATTACTAAATGCGGTAAGTCCGGGATTCAGCATACATTCTCCATAAGAGTAATTGGTATCATTGTTTTTGCTGTCGTCTCCTGAACCATATGTGATTGCTGCATCCATAGCTATAAGTTTAGCTTTCTTTTCTGCTGTGACATTATTTATGCCTGCCCATGATGCTTCGAGCCTGAAACATTGATTTCTTAGGTCTCCGGCAACAGCCACGACATATATCAGTTCATCGTCAGTTATTTTACTGGCGCTTTTAGCCTGGCCTTCTTCAAATAATATATATTCGATTCCGTGAAATCCGAAAAGACCTTCTTCGAATGTTTCTCCAACCCAGATATCTCCATTTTCCTGAGCCATTTTAGCTAAGTGGTCTTTATTCTTGAGCTCTGCAATAAGAGCATCTTTAGCTAAAGGCCAAGTGTCAATATGTGGGTCAATACCAAAGTCGTCAGCTGGTCCGAATAAGAATGCCTCGCTTAGCTCCCAATAGTTTCGGGCTTTTATCCAGCTATCAGCAGCTGCTTTTACATTTGCATCTGTTTTATCTTTTTTGAGAGCTACTAATGCATTATATAATACAATAGATTCGTCTGCTAAAGATTTGTATGTGGTTATTACTGTATTATTTACATATTGTTTTACAACAGGAGCCAACTCTACTTCTTTAGTATCCTCTTCGGTACCGTTGTTGTTGCTGTCGCTGCACGAAGTTGCGCTTAGTCCTATTACTACCGAAACAGCCATGAGTAAAGGAAATCTTAAGATTTTTTTCATAATTAGTTCAGATAAATTTTCAATGTGTTTATATGTGTTATTTTGTGAAGAATCCTGCATATGCAATGCCTATTGATATGCTGTTCTCATTATTGTAGGGACTTTTAAGAAGCCCTGCTGAATATTCAGCTTTGATTACTACGTCTTTAATAGGATAATAGTTGAGCCCTCCCACAATGCGTTGGCGTTGGCACCAATCGTTCTTGCTGATATCGGCCGGAACTTTATACATGGAGTCGTAATATTCGTAGCGACCAAATACGTACATCTTTTGTTTCTGATTTGCCATTTTAGGTATCTGAGAGAAAATATCATATCCCGCTTCTATACCTGTACATAAAGCGTCCGAAGCTACATTGGTTCGAGGAGATGTTGAATTTTTACTCAGATTCTTATTATATTTAGAGATAATATCTGCATCACCCAGATGTCCATAATCGAAATAGCCTCGTGCAATAAGGTTGTGACCTCTGTATTCGAAATCGAACGAGCCGATAGTTACGGCTCCCTTTACATTATCATATTTTGCTCCTGTTGCTGGCTGTATACTGTTTTTGAAACTGTGTCCGTAATATCCGCTTACACCAAGGCGCAGTCCGGAGATCGAATAGTTGTCGATACGAAGGACTCCTGCATAATTATTGGCTACTTTGAATTCGTATGGAGATGCTGAACCGCCTTGTATCCAGTTCTGGCGGCTGAAAAGGTCTGAATCAAGTCCGGGTATAAGTTGTGCCTCATAGCGCCATTTTCCTAAGTGTCCCCAAAGACTTACACCTGTTTCATGCCATGTACATGGAAGAATAGTATTTTCACCTTCAGGTCTGTATACCGAAAAAAACTCAGTAGGCAAGTGATTACCGTTAGTTAGTCCTACGGGAACGATTATATGTCCCATGCGGAGATTAAGTGCTCGTGAAAATGTTTTTTCAATCCAGAATTGTTCTAAGGCTACTTCTCCACCTCTTTCTATTTCTTTTTCATATTCTCCGGCTTCTTCGGCTTCAAGTTCCACTGCCGATTCGGTTCCTCCGTGTTCGAATTCTATCTCTGCATTCATGCGCCATCCTTTGCCAAACTCATATCCTACAAAAAAAGTCACGTGTGGTATATCGAACCTTCCATGACTTTTGTCGTCTTTATAATTCTCTGCATGGCTGTATCTGTTAATATTATCGCTGTAAAAATTACGGCTCATGGCTATTTCTCCATAGCCTCCGAGACTTAGACGCGAAAGGGTATTTGATAATTTTCCGATGTTGGCAAGAGTTTTCTGATCAAGAGATGCCAACTTTATATTTATGCTGTCTTCTTGATTTTGGGAGAACATGTTGATCGAGTAAATGGTTGATAGGCAGAATAAAAGCAATAGCTTGATTCTTTTCATAGTTCTATAGTGTTTAGTTAAAAAGATTTAAACATTGCAAAATTACATGAGGTGAAAAGCTGTTGCAATACCTAGTAATAATGAAATATATAATGCTCTATACCTAAACTATGTGATAGTATTTTTCTATTAAATATAACTTATATCTATATTTGTGCTGTTTTGTTTAGAATGTTTCTATTTTAAGTATTTTGCATACCAATACTAAATCAGTCTTTTAGATGTAGTTGTTGTATTTGTTAAGCTATAAAACAGTTTCTGTTTTGAAAATGAACATGCTTCGTTAGATTAATCGGACATTTATGTATTTTGATTTTCAGATATATGGGCAATTGAAAAACCCCAAGCACTCTCTGCTTAGGGTTTCCCGAATACTAAAACACCATGTCGGAATATTTTTCTTAGTGGATATTCCTCCGTTTTTTATATAAATCAAGGTCTAAAACCTTTTTTTAGTCTTAATAAGATATAACAGGTTGTATTTGTTATATGTAAGCTTATCTCGAAAACAGCTTAATAATTAAACTTCGGGAATAGGGTAGATGCGAAAACAGATTATTGAAGACATTATTGTCTCAATTTTACAAACTGGTAGTATTTGCTTATCTATAGTTTTGGCGTCATCAGCTTTATTTCCCGAAAGCATCGAACATTGTATCTATGGCAGGTCTTCTGACTTTCTCTATCTTAGAACATCCTTCCCGTTTCATGTTTTGATAAACAGTGGAATTAAGTAGTGTTCCAGACTTTCATTAGAGATTACAGCAGCGGGTCTGTTCAGGATTTTCACCTGATTCCCTTTTCAGTAAATTTATAGATGTATAAATTCACCACCATAACTGATGACAAAGATTATTATTTTTTAGATAAAAAACAATGTTTTGATCAAATATGATTGATAAAAAAAATTCCCGAACAGTCGCAGCTCAGGAATTCTAAGGAGATGTAGAAATTTATACTACTATGGAAATTAGTAAAGGTCTTTTGACCTTTCTATCTTTATTCTGTTTTTGAAGAATTAAATTCGTTCTTTGTGCGTTTTTTTTAACTGTTTATAATACAGGTTAAAACGTGTTTATATTCAAATAACTTGTATTTCATGTTTTTTGTTCACCTCAAAACGAAATGTTTTATTGAATAATGCTTATGGTCTTGATAATCATGAGTGTTTCGTAAATGTTAAACTTTTTTCTGTTCTTGCATTTTTGTCTGATATATGGCACAATTAAAAGAAAGCTCTTTTTAATCGTGTGTTTTTTATTTGATTAATGTATCTTTGAACTCAATTTTTTTGAAGAAATATAAAAAAGGGTCTAAGACCTTTTTAGGATGCTTTGAAAACGCAAAAATTCAAAGCCAATTATGTTCTGCAAATGTTTCATGAAATTTTATCTATTACTTATTACCAATGCATAATTATGAAATTTGCTGTGTCGGGCATTTAACTCTCGACAAAATAGTTACACCTAAGGAAACGGTATATATGTCGGGTGGTGCTTCTTTTTATTTTTCTCATGCTGTCAGTAAACTAAATTCGGATTATATTTTGGTTGCAGGTCTTGCCGAATCCGAATTGCAGGCCGTTGAAGATTTGAGGGCTAAAGGTATAAAAGTGGATGTAATGCTATGCAAGAATAGTGTTTATTTTGAAAATACATATGGCGAGAATCAAGATAACCGAACTCAGCGAGTACTTGCAAAGGCTGATCCGTTTGTTATGGCAGCAATGAATAATATTCAGGCTAACTATTTTCATATTGGGGCATTGCTTGCCGATGATTTTTCGAATGAGTTTGTTGAAGAATTATCTAAAAGAGGTAAAATATCAATAGATTGTCAGGGATATCTTCGTGAAGTAAGGGGTGACAAAGTGTATCCTGTAGATTGGGCTGATAAATTGGAAGTCCTGAAATTTGTGGATGTACTGAAAGCTAACGAAATGGAAATGAAAGTTCTAACAGGTACTTCTGATGTTTATAAGGCTGCCCGATTACTGAATAGTTGGGGAGTGAAAGAGGTGTTGTTAACATTGGGTAGTATGGGGTCTGTTTTGTATGATGGTGAGAATTTTACTATGATCCCTGCTTTCAAAGCTGAAGTTGTAGATGCTACAGGTTGTGGAGACACATATATGGCAGGTTATCTATATAAAAGAGCAAAAGGAGAAAGTGTGGAGGAAGCTGCTAGATTTGCGGCAGCTATGGCCACTATAAAGATTGAGGCTTTCGGTCCTTTTACAGGAACTGAAGAAGATGTTCAGACTGCTATGGAAAAACGAGAAATAAGCATTCCAACGGAAGATATCTTAGCTTCATTAGAAATCTGATATATAAATTGTTTTTATACTTATAAATCAATAAAGGTTGTTTGTGACCTTAGAATAAAAATAGGACTGAATTAACATTCAGTCCTATTTTATTTTATATGAAGTATCTTCTATTTCTTTTCTTGATTCATGGCTTTGGTTGTAGTTGTAACAACTACAATTAAAGCACCTACAACACCTATAACCATATATGCATATTTCATGTCACGGAAATGTGATATGTAGCCTATCAGTAATGGAGCTATCAGTGATCCTACAAAACTTATTGTCGATAATATAGTTAAGGCTATACTGGTCTTTGTCTTTGACTTCTCTCCAACCACACTGTATATAGTCGGAACTATGCAAGAAATCCCCATTCCTACGAGCATAAAACCGATAGAGCAAGGAATGACACTTGGGAATAATCCTGAAACAAACATTCCGATGAAGATAAAACATCCGGCGATTTGTATTGTCCTTTTCTTGCCGAATTTGTTGTATGCGAAGTTTGTAAGGAAACGTCCTGCTGTCATCATGACCATAAATACCAGAAATCCTACTCTTAGAGATGGGGGAGCCTGAACTATCGATTCGAAATATATACTGCTCCAGTCAAACATGGCACTTTCTACTATGAGGGCAAAAAGACCAATGAGTCCGAGTTGCAGTAAGACCATTTCAGGCATTTTAAACTTCTTATCTTTTACTTGTATGGTTTCTTTTACTTCTTCGGGTTTGATATTTTCTACCTCGTCTTCTTGTAAGTATTTTTTATTTATAGCCCATACGAGCACAATTACAGCAAATATGATCGCGAAGTGATAAGTCTGAATAACTTCGAAGTTTATCATCGCAAAGCCGATCAAAGCTCCTAAACAAGCGGCAAGACTCCATGTACCATGAAAAGTAGCCATAATTGTTTTTCCAAACAATTTTTCTATACCAATCCCCTGAGTGTTTAGTGATATATCTGTAAGATTCCAAAATATACCGAATAATACAAGACATCCTCCCAGTATATAGATGTTTGCACTGAGCCCGATTAGAAATAACGCTAGGCCATAGCCAAGTATGCTTATTTGTACCATGATACGGCTTCCGAATTTCGAAACACTATAGCCAGCTAGAGGTATAGCCAGAAATTTACCAACAGGAATTAAAAATAGAATCAATCCCCAGATGCGAGTATCGGTTATCCCCAGATGGTCTTTTATATCGGGAATACGGCTAGCCCAACTGGCAAAGCATAATCCTTGCAGGAGAAAAAAAGTCAAGACTCCTAATCTTATCTTTTCTTTAGAGTAGCCGTTTAAGTTATTTGTCATTATTAAGTACTTTAAATTAAAAATTGCACAAAAGTACTAATTCTGAATTCATTTGCACATAGTTTCTTTTGCTTTATTATGTGTTGTAAGGAATATTTCCATTAATGGAATAAGCGGCTTTTTTTTATCATATTATTTCTCTTAATAAGTATTTTATCTGTTTGAAATTGACGTTTTTATTTAAGATTATCTTAAGATTGTTTTAAATGGATTTTGAAGGATAATGTTTCTTTGATACTTTTTATGTTGTTGATATTTAGTATGTTTGTATTCTTTCTTCGCGATTTTCTGTTTCTTTCTTTGTTTTTATTTATTCTAGATTGATGGTGTTTTGTGCTTGTGTGTTTACTTGGTATTCTGTTTTGGTGGTCTATTGTTTACCCTTTGTTGAAAAAAGAATTAAATAACTATTTTATTCTTTTTTATCCAGTTTTAATAAAAAAAGAAAAGATGTATGCAACGAATATTTGTATTTAGCATCTTATATATAAATGCTTTCTTCAAACACACTAACATTCACTGTTAAAGCATTTGGATTGCATTGGTTTGCCTTGCAAATCGCCGAACAACACTCTGCATAGCTAATGCAATAGAAAAATCAGAAAATACCCATATTTCAATTTTGGGTATTTTTCTGATTCTTCACTTTTTATTTACTCACATTTTTTTTATTTGCTTGATAATCAGTCTTGGTTATCATTTTGTTCGTATAGAACAAATATGTAACTTATTGGTTATTAATATATATCTATTTATCTTTAGGGTGTAAAAGTAATAAACTTACAAAAATATACTATTGTAAATTATAATTTAAAGCATATGAAAAAGATTGTATTAATAGGAGCCAGCGGATTTGTCGGATCAGCAATTTTGAAAGAAGCGTTAGGACGGGGATATTTTGTGAAGGCGATCGTTAGGCATCCTGAAAAGATCTCAGATAAAAACTCTAATCTAGAATTAGTTAAAACTGATGTAATGGATGTTTCCAAGTTAGCTGATGTGTTATCAGGAGCTGATGCAGTTATCAGTGCTTATAATCCCGGTTGGAGTAATCCTAATATTGCTGTTGATACCGACAAAGGGTATAAATCTATTATTGCGGCAACTAAGCTTGCTAATATTAAAAGATTACAGATTGTAGGAGGAGCGGGCAGTTTATTTGTTGCTCCGGGTAAAACTGTTGTCGATTCGGGAGTTATTCCCGATGCTATTTTGCCGGGAGTACTTGCTTTAGCTAAGGTTTTGAAAGAAGATTTGAAAAATGAGAAGAATCTCGATTGGGTATTTTTCTCCCCTGCAGGAACTATTGAACCTGGAGAAAGAACTGCAAAATACAGGCTGGGTAAAGATGATCTGGTCGTGGATATAAATGGCGAAAGTAAAATTTCAGTAGAAGATTATGCCAAGGCTATGATTGATGAGCTGGAAAATCCACAGCACCATCAGGAACGATTTACTATAGGATACTAAGTTGCAGTGAGGTCTGCTGTTTTGCTGAAAAACGAAATCTTGGAGTTATATAGTCGAAAGCGATGTCTAAATTTTAGGCATCGCTTTTGTTTTGTTTGTTTTGGCTATACTTAATTTTTAAATATATCTTTGTAGTATATTCTCAATGAATATTCTTTATGACAAAAGAAAAGACTGCCGTACGGGCAACTCAAATCAGTATTGTCGGTAATACGGCATTGGCTATAATAAAATGGTTGGCGGGTTATTTTGGAAATTCGTATGCTTTAATTGCAGATGCTATCGAATCTACAGCCGATATTTTTTCCTCTATTTTTGTTCTGTTAGGTATCAAATATGCAAACAAGCCTGCTGATAAAAATCATCCTTACGGGCATGGACGTATAGAGCCCTTGGTGACATTTGTTGTAGTTGGTTTCCTTATTGTCTCGGCTACAGTTATAGCTTACGAGAGTGTTGATAATATCCGGACACCTCATGAGGCGCCTAAGGCTTTTACCCTTTATATTCTGGGAGCAATTATTATTTGGAAAGAAATTTCGTATCATTTGGTTATGCGTAAGGCTAAGTTAACCAAAAGTACAGCATTGCAAGCTGATGCGTGGCATCATAGAAGCGATGCGATAACCTCTGTTGCTGCTTTTATTGGTATTTCAATCGCTTTAATCATGGGAGATGGTTATGAATCTGCTGATGATTGGGCTGCATTGCTGGCTGCGTTTATTATACTTTACAATAGTTATCGTATTCTGAAACCTGCTTTAGGCGAGATTATGGATAAGGATATGTATGGAGATATGGAACAGGATGTTTGTAAATTTGCACGGACAATAGACGGAGTTTTAAATACGGATAAATGTCATGTCAGAAAAACAGGTATGACCTATTATATTGATCTGCATATTATTGTCGATAAGAATATAACAGTCAAACAAGGACATGATATAGCTCATAATCTGAAAGATAAAATCAAGGAAGATATGCCCGAGATTGCAGATATACTCATACATGTAGAACCTTCATGGTGATTTGCTTATTTTATGTGCAATAAAATCAATATACGTTCAATTGAACTTCGTGATTTAGAATTTGTAAAAGAAGTTCTTAATGAAGTTATCACTAATCATGATTTTTACCTTAGTGAATACCCTAAATCTGATGGATATATTCGCCAATGGTATGATGAACATCAAAATAGTGATTTGTATGCCATCTTTATTGCAGAAGTTGATGGTACTGCAGCAGGATGGGTATCTTTATCTAATTTTAGATTAATAGATGGGTATGATATATCAGCAGAATTATCTGTGTATGTTTCAGACTGCTATTATAGGATGGGGGTTGCGTCGGCGATGATGAAATATATTGAAGACTTTGCTCGTTCTAAAAATAGATTGCATAAAATCGTAAGTGTAATAACTGCGACTAATTTTGGAAGTATTGCCTTACATGAGAAACAAGGCTTTGAGACTGAAGGAATTTTAAAAGAAGTAGCAAAGAAAAACGGAAAGTATCAGGATGTAGTATTGATGTCTAAGGTCATTAATTAAGCGACAGAATGTGTTTAATGTGTTTAACTAGAGGGTGCTGGCTGTTTTTTTGTGTTTGCAAAGTAATCAGGTGTGAGGCCTTTAATCATTTCTTATAGCTCCTTCTACTGCCCATGATGTAATATTGCTAACAGCTACTGTTGTTACTTTTAAAGTGCTTTCTCCTATTTTCTTAAATAATTTTCCTTTTTCATATCTGACAAAGAAAATATCTCCTTGTTTGTCTTTAAATGATTGTATTCCTGAGTGTTTTCCTCCTTTGATCAATTCGGAGATATAAAAATCCGATTCAAAAATCAGTGGATCATATATCTGAGAAGATCCTTCATACACTGATAGATATGTTTTCATTAAAAGAGGACTCTCATTTTCTGTATATTGTATGCTGTTTAATTGTCTGTTACGACCTTTTCTGTCGGCTTCGGTGTGTTGAGATGCAAAATAATCTTTGTTGATCTTATCGAAATTAAAATTGGCTAATTCCATAACCTGTCTTTCGTATTTAGAGTAGGGGCGTATATAGCTTATACCCTGTGGATTATTCATATATCTATTGAAGTCAACTTCTTCATCGTATTGAATATTATCAGGTCTTCCCACAAAAGGAGAAACAATACTGTCAATAATGACTCCCGACTTGCGCCAATCTATATATACCGGACGTGACATCTTGTTTACTATTCCTATTGTGATTGGTGCATTTTCGCCAAAGAAACTATATGTAACATCAAGGCTGTCTCCTTCTTGTACGAATATTCCGTCTGCTGTTTTATATGTATATGGGTCGTTTGTATTTATTGTTGAATAGAAGTAGGTTGCGGAACACGATGTGCCGAATAGTATAGTGCTTAGCAGTATAGTGAATATTCTCATGAGAAACTGGTTAAGGAGATGCAATGATACATTTTTTTAGTGATTCGTACAAATTCGGTGAATGCTGTTAAGTAAATGAAAGTATTTAATGATATATTTTTAGTTTATAACAGACTTTGGTTGTTTAATTATTAAAGTAATAAATAGGTCTGTGATTTTAAATGTTCAGATATAGCTTGATAGTGGAATGTCATAATATTGTATCTTTGCGGAAACATCTGATCTTTTAAAATCTGTTATGAATAATCTGGCTGCTGCACTTATATTTTTTACACGATTACCTTTTTGGCGTATCTTCTCGGTTCCTAACGAATATTTTAAGCAAGTGATTAATTATTGGGCTGTTGTGGGCTGGCTTACGGCTCCTGTTATGGCTGGTACACTGTGGTTAACGGCTCAAATACTACCGGTTCAGGTCGCTATAGTTCTAGCTATTCTTAGCCGTTTACTAATTACCGGAGCTTTGCATGAGGATGGTTTAGCCGATTTTTTTGATGGTTTTGGAGGAGGAACAATCAAAGAGCGTATTCTTGCTATAATGAAGGACTCTCATATTGGGACTTATGGTGTGGTAGGTCTTATCTTTTATTTCCTTCTGATGTTTATGCTTTTGTACTCCATGCCTTTGTATTGGGCCTGTATAACCATACTTGCAGCCGATCCTTGTTGTAAATTTATAGGCTCATTGATAACTCTCCGGCTGACTTACGCACGTTATGAAGATACCAGCAAGGCGAAAGTAGTATACAATAAAATGTCATTATTTCCTTTGATTATATCAGCCGTTTTCGGATTATTGCCTATATTGTTCTTTATACCTTCGATTGCATGGTGGATTGTAGTACTGCCTTTGGCCGTTTTTTTCGGATTGACTTGGTTGATGGGAAAAAAGATTCAGGGATATACAGGCGATTGCTGTGGAGCTTTATTTCTCCTTTGCGAACTGGCTTTTTATATAGGTAGTGTTATTGTCATTGATAACGGTTGGGTATGATTAAGTAGCTAAAAGAAGATGTACATTTTCTGTAAAATGATTAACGATGAAACTATATTTTATAAGACATACTTCGGTAGATGTTCCTCAAGGTGTATGTTATGGACAGTCTAATGTACCTGTGCGCGAAACCTTTGAACAGGAAGCAGAGCAGGTTAAGACAAATCTGGAAGGTTTGCAATTTGAAGCTGTATATTCGAGTCCTTTGAGCCGTTGTCGTAAATTGGCTAGATATTGTGGTTTTGAAGACCGCATGGTATTGGTTGATCGCCTCAAAGAGATGTATTTTGGAAATTGGGAGATGAAGAGATGGGATGATATTTCCGGTGAAAAAATCTCGAAGTGGTATGATAATTGGGTAGAAGAACCAACTGATGGAGGTGAATCATTCCGGATCTTTTATAATAGGGTTGTATCGTTTCTTGATGAGTTGAAAAATCAGGATTATGAAAATGTTGTAATATTCGCTCATGGTGGAGTAATTAACTGTGCAAAGGTATATGCAGGAGTTGCTACGCTGGATAAATTATTTGAGTCTACTCCTACTTATGGAGAAATAGTTTGTTTGGAAATATAATCGGGGATATGTAAGAGGTCTGAGACCTTAATTTGTAAAAATAGTGTAGTATGGATCGTTATAAGAAAAATAGCCTGTTACAAGCTTTGAAGTACTCCTTTGTTTTCGTCCTGATATTCTGGACTGTAGAAGGTGTTCAGTATCTTGGACTCGATCTCAGTAATTGGGGTATTCTTCCTCGTATGCAGGCGGGTTTGATTGGTATTCTTACGGCTCCTTTTATTCATGGTAATTGGGAGCACTTAATGGCTAATACGCTGCCATTTTTTGTCTTGTGTACAATGTTATTGACATTCTATAAACGCAATGCCATAATGTATTTGATCCTTTTGTGGGTTACTACCGGAATTCTTACATGGATTATAGGACGTCCGGCTTGGCATATCGGAGCTAGTGGAATTATTTATGCTTTGGCTTCATTTTTGGTTTTTGGAGGTATAATGAGTCAAAACGTAAAACTTATATTGTTATCGGTGTTAGTCGCTTTTATGTATTCTGGTTTGGTCTGGGGGGTGTTTCCTCAGGACGAACAAGTTTCATGGGAAGGTCATTTATCCGGAGCTATAAGCGGTATTCTATGGGCTTATTTATGTAGAAAAAGTCTTCGGTTGAAGTCTTTATAAGTGGATTATTATGAGCCGATTTTCGATATTTGCAATTTGTGTTACCCTAAATTTATTAGTAGGTAACTCTATTTTGTTTTTTGTGCCAAATTCACCCAATTATTTTTTGATGATAGGAATGTCTATCGCTTGTGTAATTTGCTATGCCGTATTGTTTTACTTTGTTCTTGTAGAACGAAGATCGGTTCCCGTTATTTTATTATTGTCGATATTGACATGTATTATTATTGAATTGATTGGCTGCTTTATTGCATCTACTTTAACCTCTATAGAAAAAATTGTTTCTATTGAAGATTTTGTTGTGGATATACTTGTCGGGATTGTTATGGGAATATTAGGTAATATGCTGATGTTTCCACTGACTTTAGCAATGGGGTTAGCTAATTTTTTTCTCTTACTTTTTTATCGAAATAATGTGACCTCTAGTTCTCGGACGGATCTTTTCCATAATTGAAATCCGGCGGATAACGTCCCCATTGATCAGCAACAAACTTTTCCGAAGTATATCCCGGAAGTATTTTTCCTTTGCTGTAAACATGCTTCTTGTCTTTGGCATATCTTTCGTCAAGAATTACGAAACTTGACGGATCAGAACTATAAAGAGGTGTATCTTTGTAATATACCTGATTCTTATCCTTGTAATAAGGAAATTGTACGATCTCGAAACTTGCTGCATCAACATTATTATCATTGATCTTTTGACCCATGATATAAACAGCACTGTCTATACTGAATGCCTGATAATCATTGTCGTAAAAACGTAGAGTGTTGATGTCCTTATAATCTATTATTGTAGCGGAACTGTCGCATCCCGAAGTATACAACATGTGTCTGTCATCATAGATCATTTTTTCATTAACAACTGTAATTTTGCCTTTATAGGGAAGTGTGTATATATCATTATCCTTTTCATAAAAAATATACCTGCTATCATAAGGGAGATACGGACTGTCGAATTTCATTGATTGAACATTAGCATTTGTCTTTTCATGCTTAAAGAAATAATGCCGCTTATCTTTATACCATTTCTGGCATGCTATAGGTAGCTTTACCCGTTCGTATGTCTTCGGATCTGCATATTTTATAATTTCAAGTCGGTCTGTTTTAGTAGTTGGCAGATATACATGTCTGCGGTCTTTAGGCAATTCGTTGATCGAATCCCAATAAAAAGATTGACGGTCTACATTCATAAGTATCTTATAAGTATAGAAAACATGCTTCTTGTCTTTTGCAAATTCTGTACTTAATACCTTGAATGAGTGTACATCGGCGGGAATTTCTACATATTGCTGTCTCCAAAGGCTTTCTAAAGAGGTCGAAGGGATGACGTCGTATAATATCTTGGTACGATCGACAGAATAAAAGTAATGAGAAGACTTATATCCGTTGACAGCCGTTTCTTTTCTGCATGATGTATGCAGAAATACCGAAGAAAATATGAAAAAAGATATTAGCCGGAAGAAAAACATGATAAATATAAAATGTTTGTTCTGATACTTGTTACGTAATTATTAACCAATTGCAATCCGACTGTTAAGTTATATAATTTCGATCGAAACAATGTTATCTCTTCACAACTTTTTCAAAATGACTTTATTCTTTTTTTATCTATACAGAAAACTTAAAAGTATAGATTATGAAAAAGAGATTAAAAAAAGCATCAGATAAAATGAAATATTCTGTGATTAATCTGGCTGCAAATGTACCGTCTTATCCTCGATTTACTCGTCATAACAGAGGTTGGATTAATTACGGCGAAGAAAATAATCTTCCTCAACGGATTATTGATCTTAATAATGAATCGCCTGTGAATAAGTCGATCATTGAAAATAAGGTAACTTATATTTGTGGAGCAGGTATTGATGACAGTACGTATTGTGGGAGACCTAATACCATTGAAGATTGGGATTGCTTAATAGAAAAGCTGGCAAAGGATTATGTAACCTTCGGAGGATTTTGTTTTCAGGTGATAGTCAACGAAAACGGTGCAAGCAGAAGTTTGTTTCATACCGATTTTAGTAAGGTAAGGGTGGGGGAGACTGATGATTATGGCACTCCGATCAGTTTTTTTATTTCGAATGATTGGAAGAAGACTTCCGGACAATATGCTCCTGTTGAGATAAAAGCATATGGAACAGAGGATTTGAAGCATGGAGAACCTTATCTTTATTTTTATAAAGATTATGAACCGGGATTGGATTATTATCCTGTTCCTCATTATTATTCAGCATTAAATTATATTGAAGCTGACGGATTGCTCGGCCGGTTTTATCGAAATTCTATTAATAACGGCTTTGCTCCTTCAGTAATAATAACCATACCAAGTAATCCGGCTGATGAAGCCAAGGCTCAATTCAATAAGGATATGCAAGCTTCGTTTTCTGGGACTAATGGAGCCAACTCAATTGTTGTTTTGTATGGAGAGAGTCACGATATTAAACCCGAAGTGACACCCTTTGTGGCAAGTGATAACGCCGATCTGTATAATAATGTCAATGATGTTATCTTTCAGAAAATAATTTCGGCTCACCGTTTATCTTCTCCTACTTTAGCCGGATTGTCGGGTACAGGCAACCTGAGCGGGAATGCAGGTGAAATAATCAATTCCTTTATTCTTTATAACTACACGGTTATTCATAAGTTGCGCCGTAAACTGCTTGATACGCTGAATGTGTTTTCTGTAAATAATGGCTATGGTAACTTAGTAATTAAAGAACTGGAAGTAATCAAACAGATACAGGCTTACGAAAATAAATAAGGTCATAGGTCTTTGAATTCTAACTTTTAATAAAAATAATATGTACACACCTATAGCGTTAATAAACGAGCAATTATTTAAACAACATTCTCCTGTAACAAGTAATGCAGATCTGACCGAATTTATACCTTATCTGTCTATTGCCCAAGAGTTATATATTACTCCCGTTTTAGGGGAATCTTTGATTAGTGAGCTGAAAGATCAGATTGCCTCGAATAGTCTTTCTGATCTGAATAGTGAATTGCTGATAAAGATCGCTCCTGCTCTTTCTTTTTTTGCCGTTTATCAGGGATTGCCTTTTCATTGGGCGAGCATTGTAAACAAAGGAATTACTATACGGGATAGCGAAAACAGTAAGGGCGTAGATATAAATGATGTCGCTCAGTTGAGACGATGGATTAAAGATGATGCGGAAATATTTGTAAAATTATTGGTTGATTATCTTTACTTACGGCGAAGCGATTATCCTCTGTGGAAAATTCCTTACGGATGCAGTCATACAGATTCTGGTTCGGTAAAGCCTTTCGATAGCGGATTTTATTTCCCCTCGAAATAGAAAAATAAGGCAGACAGGATTTATAAGCTTGTCTGCTTTTTTTATCTTTGACCTAAAATTAAAGAAGTATAGTATGTCTGAAACAGTAGAAGGTTTTCTATCTTTTTTTGTTCCTCTGTTTATGGTTTTAATCCATTACTGGTATGTGTCATTACCTTTGACTGCATTGATTATTTTCTCGTATACAAAAACGAAAAAAGAAGGACTCAGGCGTGCTATTCGCATCTACTTGTCCTTCATTATACTTTCGGCTGTATGTACAGGTATTTATGTCTTGTTTTATTGATAAAACGGAGGCGTCTATTTTTCAGCCATCTCAAATTTATCTCTTGACTTAAAAATAACATCCGTATTTGTTTTTGCCCAATTTACCAAAACTTCCAACGCAGGCAATAGGCTTTCTCCGATAGATGTTAACTTATACTCGACACGGGGAGGAACTTCCGGATATATTTGTCTGCTTATCAATCCGTCTGCTTCAAGTGAACGGAGTGTTACTGTAAGCATGCGTTGCGAAATATCGTCCATTGATCTGTGTATTTCATTGAAACGCATAGTACCGTTCCAGCTTAAGGTCATGATAACCAAAAGAGACCATTTGTCGCTTAGTCGTGAAATAATATCCCTTATGGGACAGAAATCTTTTTTTTCAGTTTCTTCCATTTGTTTATTTGTATTTCCTTAGCATACAAAAGTAATAAACTTATTTTTAGTAACCTATTAAAGATATACTTATGAATCAAAAAATGGTAATAGTCCTGTATTGAAATAAAATGTAACTTTGCCTTATAGGAATAAGATTTCAGGTCTTATTCCAGACTTTAGAACCATAACCTTAATAATTGTTTATGGTCTTGATAGATTTAATTTCCGACTTAAAATGACAAAGAAAGAATATAAAGAACAATTCGACGAAGACGATGCTGTCGGTTGGCTGGCCATCGATAAAAAAGTAGAACAATTGTATGGAGATCAGAAGCCAAGACATTATGCACCTCCTCTCCATTATATATTGGGCGGTCAGGATCCATTAGACGGGACGAGTATATATGATTCGCAGAAACAGGAGTTTCATCGTCATTTTATAAGTTATGGAATGTCCGAATTGTATTACAATGAAGATGCTGCCGGAGCCGAATTTAGTAAATGGGGATTTGAATTTACATTCAGGTTGAAACCTTTTGACGAAGATGGAGAAGATCCTATTTGGGTGATTAATCTGATGAATAATCTGGCTCGTTATGTGTTTGAAAGTGGTAAATGGTTTGAACCGAACCATTTTATACCGGCTAATGGTCCCATACGATTAGAATCAAAAGCCGATATAGGTATTGTTGGAGTGGCTTTCACTCCTGATCCTGAATTGGGAACTATACAGACTCCTAACGGCGAAATAACCTTTTTGCAAATGGTTGGTCTGACAGCCAATGAGATAGAGCGCTTAAAAGAAAATCCGAAAACAGATGAAGTTGAAAAATTTTTAAATGAATTGAGAATTGAAAATCCACTTTTAATAACTGATCTGATGAGACGTTAAGCCTCATCAGATTTTATTTTATCTATTTCTATAGTTGATCTTCCCAGTCTTACTGTTGAGGGGATGAAGAATAAAACGACCCCGACCATGCATACTGCTATCCCTGAATAGATGAACGCATTAGTCAACCCTATTGCCTCAGCTATAAATCCGGTAGCCAGTAGTCCGGGTATGGACGGCATCAATGTAAGGCTGTCGTATATTGAAAAAGCACGTCCCAAAACAGACTGATCTATTTTGGTTTGGAGAATTACCGTGAATGAGCCGCTCCAGATCGCAACAGCTATTCCTCCGATACCCGTTAAGACTGCAAATGCAATGAATCCGTTTGAGGGAAGCACCCCGGAGAACAGAAAAGTAAGTCCTACAATAATACATGTGATAGCTATTAGTATTACTTTGTTGAATTGTTTCATCATTTTTATTCCTAATAATGCTCCGCCAAGCAGCATACCTATTCCCCAGGCTATTTCCACAATGCTCATTTCGTACGAACCTCCCATAAAATATTCGATAGTAAACAGAGGAAATAAAGCTGATATGGGTAGGATGAAAAACATAACAACAACTTCGCAAAGGAAAAGCCACGCCAAACCTCTTTTGGAGAATATAGCATGTAGCCCTACTTTTACTTCTTTGAGAATATTTCGCTCCGTGTTTTCGGGTTTTTCCGGATTGGGGATAAAGACAAATAATAGTGATGTACAGGCTATAGCCGCTCCAATGACATCAAGCATCAATACATAAGTCATGTCGAATAAATTGATCAGTAAAGCTGCGATAGCAGGACCTGTAATGCTGCTTATCGAGTAAATCATTTGATTAACCCCCGAGATACGCATTAACTCAGTTTCGGGAGCAAGCAGAGGTATACTCGCCTGCATAGCCGGTGTATGAAAGGCACTTCCAGCCGAACGTAAGGCCAGTAAAATGTATATTTGCCAGACATCGACTTTACCCAGATAAAACATCAAACAGAGAATTCCTGTACACGCTGCAATAAATGAATCGGCTAGTATCATGGTACGTTTACGGCTCCACCTGTCAACAAATACTCCGGTGAATAAACCCAGAACCAACTGAGGCAATAATGATGCTATCATTGCATAGGCCAAAACTGTGGCGGATTTAGTATGAAGACTCAACCAGAATACAACGGCGTACCCTACGATAGAACTTGTGAGAGTCGAGAAGAATTGCCCCGACCATATTATGGCAAATGTTTTTTTCCAATTATTCATAAAATAAGTAAATGAAAGTATTTAATGATATATATATTCAAGCTATAACAGGTTCTGGTTGTTATACTTGCCAAAGGATAAATAGGTTTGTGACCTTAAAAAAGGGATACAAAGATACTGCTTTTTATCCGAAGAAAATAAGGTCTCAGACCTTTTACTGACTTTGCAATCATAACATCAACAGATAGTTATTACTCTGAAATACATTGTTCAATACTTTCTGTTACTCCCTTGTGATTATTAAGATCCGCTTAAGCCATTTTGTATGTCAGATTATTCACCGGATATTCATTATTTTTTCATTAGCAAAGATGATGCCCTTTTTGCATTTTTCTGTAATTTTAAAGTCTGAAGCTTTGATTTTTAATAATAACAAAAAGGTCTGAGACCTTACTTACTTCATATATAATTCGAAAAAGTTATGAATATTAGAAGATTATCATCACTTTTACTTTTTTTGATGTCCCTTAGTTTATTTAGCCAGAGCCGGATGGATCGTCCGAAACTGGTTGTGGGGATAGTAGTAGATCAAATGAGATGGGACTACTTATACAGATATTACGACCGTTATAACAACGGAGGGTTTAAACGTTTGCTAAACGAGGGATTCTCGTGCGAAAATACGATGCTCAATTATGTGCCGTCTTATACGGCGATAGGGCATAGCACTATTTACACAGGATCTGTTCCGTCGATACATGGTATAGCGGGTAATGATTTTACGGTGCAGGCAACCGGACAATCTCTTTATTGTACACAGGATGATAATGTGCAAAGTGTTGGAACTGCAGATAAGAATGCAAAAGCCGGAAAAATGTCGCCCTTCAATTTGAAAGCAACGACTATAACCGATGAGTTGAAATTAGCAACAAATTTCAGGTCAAAAGTTATCGGCGTATCCATAAAAGATCGAGGAAGTATTCTTCCTGCCGGACATAGTGCTGATGCGGCTTATTGGTTCGATGGAGAATCAGGCAACTGGATAAGTAGTACATGGTATATGCAGCAATTGCCAAAATGGCTGGTTGACTTTAATAATAAAAAACAAGCTCAGAAATATCTGGAACAAGACTGGAATACATTGTATCCGATAGATACTTATGTGCAGAGTACAAAAGACGATAATGTGTATGAAGATACTTATAAAGGGGTGGATAAAGTGACTTTCCCTATTCTGACATCGAAGCTCATTAAAGATAATACTCTGGGGTTAATCCGATCTACTCCTTATGGTAATACCCTGACATTGGATGTCGCTAAACTGGCTCTCGAAAATGAAAAACTTGGTTCACATAATGTGACAGACTTTTTGGCTATAAGCTTATCTTCGACCGATTATGTAGGTCATCAGTTCAGTCCTAATTCAGTAAAAACTGAAGATACCTACCTCCGCTTAGATAAAGATTTGAGTGATTTCTTCTACTTTCTTGATCTTAAAGTAGGAAAAGGCAATTATGTTGTATTTCTGACTGCCGATCATGGAGGAGGTCATAACGGACAGTTTCTTAACGATAATAAGATCGAAGGTGGAAACTGGGATGAAAAACAAATAAGAAATGATCTGAATAAATATTTACAGCAGAAATTCGGGGTTGCTCAACTTGTTCGCAGTCTGTATAATTATCAGGTCAACTTCAATTATTCTCAGATAACTCCGGCTATTAATATGGACGATTTGAGAGCCGCCAGTATATCGTATCTGGAAACTATTCCGTCTATAGCTTACGCTGTGGTGACAGACAAAGTATCGGAAGCTTCTATTCCTTCTGCCATAAAAGAAAAAATTATAAATGGTTATAATCGGGAGTTGTGCGGCGAAATACAAATCATATTAAAACCCGGATGGTATAGCATGAGTAATATGAAAGGTGCTACGCACGGGGCTTGGAATCCTTATGATGCACACATTCCTCTTGTTTGGATGGGATGGGGAGTTAAACATGGCGTTTCTAATACCGAAGTATATATGACCGATATTGCACCTACAGTGGCAGCTATGTTGCATATACAAATGCCAAGCGGATCGATAGGAAAGCCTATTGTAGATTTATTGAACAAATAATGATCTAATCCATATAAAAATAGAAAAAGCCCGGTAAAACTGCCGGGCTTTTTCTATTGAAAATTACTATATTATGATACTAAACTCAGATATCTTACTCACCTAACAAATCTTCGTATAGGTTTTTCAATTTATCTCTCAGATACAGCACTGCATATCGTTTTCTCGACAATAAGGTATTTATAGGAATACCTGTTGATTCCGAAATTTCCTTAAAAGAAAAACCTTGTAATTCGGTTAATTCGAATATCTCTCGCTGCAGGGGAGGTAATTCTTCCAGAGCAGTGTCTAGTTCTGTCCACACCATAGAACGGAGATAAGATGTTTCGGGAGAAGCATTGTCAGCCAAAAGTACTTCTGTCACTTCTGTCAGAAAGTCATTCTCTTCATTCTTGGAATAGGTTGGCATTTCTTCGTTTTTTTGCCTTCTGCCCCATTCTGCAATCTGATTACGGGTTACGGCGTATAACCAACCCGAAATCTGGTTAATAGGATTGACCAGAGGATCTACTTTCGACAGTTGATAAAATACATTCTGCAATATATCTTCACTGTCTTCTTTCGATACTACCCGCTTTGAGATAAAACCCCTTAGTTGTGCCTGATATTTAGTAAAGACTTCCGATACATTGAGTGATTCGGGTAAACCTGCACTCATATTATTTTGTAATATCTGCTCCATCTTCTAAGTCTTCACATTCAATATCGTTACACCAATATTTCTTATGTCTGGACATTTGGCTGCGTATATATTCGCGCCTTTCTTCGGGTGACATATGCTGTAGTTTTTCCTGAATTTGTCCTTGCTTATGTTCTTTTTCTTTACTGCAGCATTTGCGGCAGTCCCCCGGACGTCCAAATTTTCCGAAAAGGAGACGTGCCAGAATAAATATCCCGGCTGCCTGACAATATGTGATTGACGACCAGCCTATAACTTGGGGTATAATGGCATTCCACAATAGCATGACAACAGCTATTACAACGAGAGCTATAGCTACAAATGCTACACCCTTTAATATACATTTACCGATAGACTTCTTTTTTTTCATTATTTGTTGTATTAAGGTCTTTGAACCTTTCTTTTTTTATTAGCAAAATTTATGCCTTTCTATTAATGAAGTCGTGATTAGTAAAATAATATTTTATGAAAAATCTTTTTTCTCGGAAAAATAAAATGTATAATGGCAATTATTTGATTATTATTTAGATATGTTTTCCTCAAACTTTTCTAGTTTCTCTTTCTCTCCTGCAAGCCAAAGAACGTCTCCGATTTGTAATACAGTGTCGGCTCCGAAGCTTGCCATTGCTTCTCCTTCTCTGTCAATACTGATAATCATGCAGTCGGTTTTGTCTTTGATTCCCGAGTTCTTAATTAAGATTCCGATGAGAGGCGAATTTTCATCTAATTCGTATTGAGAAACAACTATTTGCTGTGCAATATTTACATGTTCTTGATTGTCGTATTCTTTCTGTTTTTCATCTAGAGCTGTAATTAGCTTTTGAAGTTCTTCGTCCGTACCTGCCACTACCAATTTGTCGAAAGGGTAAAGCCTGATGTTGCCATCCGGAATATTGATTCTTTCATCCCCTCTGATAATACTTACGATATCTACACCGGTCGATTGTTTAAAGTTGAGTTCGGACAGTGTTTTACCTACTCTCGGTGAATTTTGAGGTACGCTAATTTTTTCGATATGTATATTTTTACTCAACAGCTTAGATTTTGCATTTTTAGCGACAGCTTTTTGGCTCTCTTCTGCAATTTCTTTATCGTTCAGATTACGGAAAAACTGGTTTTCCATCTTTTTCGATTGAGTTTTGAACCCGTTTGTAAATATAATAGCTGTTGCTATAACTCCCGAAGCTAATAATAAAATGCCTGTTGCTCTGGGAAATAAGGGTATTAATACCATTAGTATTAGAACAACACACAATGCTATGCGAAGTGTATCTAATGCAATTAGTGCACCTTTGTTGAAATTGCTGTCTTTCCAAAGTTTTTTAGCTTCGGCAGACCTGCTTTTACGTCGCATAATCGAACGCATGAATGGAGCCATTAGTAATAATGTTATCAGAGCCGCACTGATAGCACCCCAAATACCCGGAATATAGTCTGTTACGTAAGATATGATGAAATTTTTCGCAAAAAAGTAGACCGCTAAAGACAAAGTGAAGTATATGGCTACAGTAGACAGTACGTTTTTCAATAAAATATTCCAGTCGGTTTGATGATTAACCGTTTTTCTGTTCGATTCGGCATAACCGGTAATCAGTTTTCCCCATTTGTCCGGAATAACTTTTTCTAAGGCATGATATATCGGTTCTGATATTTTGATAAAATAGGGGGTTGTAAATGTAGTAATAACCGACACTGCTACGATGATAGGGTATATGAAATCACTAATCACTCCTAGCTGCATCCCCAGTGTGGCGATGATAAATGAAAATTCACCGATTTGAGCAAGGCTGAACCCTGCCTGTAATGATACTTTTAGGCCTTCTCCCGAAGCTACAACTCCCAGAGTGGCAAAAATAACACGTCCGACCAACACTACTATTGTTAATAATATAATGGGAACGATATATTCTACTACAATTTCGGGGGCGATCATCATACCTACAGAAACGAAGAATACTGCTCCGAACAGGTTTTTGATTGATTCTATTACATGTTCGATATGTTTCGATTCAATTGTTTCTGCTAGAATAGAACCCATGATAAATGCACCTAGTGCAGCCGAAAAACCAACAGAATCAGCAAATAGCACCATACCCAGACATAGTCCAACAGCCACGATAAGCATTGTTTCGTCATTCAGGTGTTTTTTAAACTTTTTCAGGAAACTCGGGATCAGATATATCCCGACAACAAACCAGATAACCATAAAGAATCCCAAACGTAAAACACTTTCCAGCAATCCTGCTCCTTCTATATGATTGCTTGCGGCAACAGTTGACAGCAGTACCATCATCAATATGGCTGCAAGATCCTCTACTATAAGCATACCGAAGACAATTCCTGCAAATTTTTTCTTTTGCAATCCCATGTCGTTAAAAGCTTTGATGATGATGGTTGTCGAAGACATAGACAGCATTCCCCCAAGGAATACACTTTCCATTTGAGTCCAATTCATCATTTGTCCGATGATATATCCGATAACAATCATCGAACCCATATTGACCAGGGTTGCGATTGATGCTGTACCGCCTACATCCATCAGTTTTTTGAAGCTAAATTCGAGACCTAATGCAAATAAGAGGAATATTACCCCGATCTCAGCCCATGCCGAAATATTTGACATTTCAACGATATTAGGCAACAGTCCAAAGTGTGGACTAATCAGAAATCCGGCAACTATATAGCCCAGTACAACCGGTTGCTTGAGTAATTTGAATATGATGGTTACTACTCCGGCGGTTATGAGAATAAGAGCCAGATCACTTACTAAAGGTGGTAGGTGTGACATATAATTTGTTTTATTTTTTTTGACAGTTTGATTAAAGCAGAATCGCTTTTTGGCAAATATAACGAAAAAAAGACGAAAAATCGAATTAATTATAGCAAACAGCTAGAAATAAGGTCTCAAAGCTATTTGTTATTTATTGTGTTTTTTTTTTAATAGCCGCTTACTTTGGATAAACGGCTATTTAAGGTTTCAGATCTATTTATTGCTTTAATAATTTAACAACCAAGGTCTGTTATAAACTAAAAGTATATCATTAAATGCTTTCTATTGCTTATATACTTAATTTTTAGACTCTTTACTTTGTGAATAGTTTCCTGTATTTGAAAAATAAGTAGAATAACAGTCCTCCAAGAATGATCCCTATAACCCATATACAGGCTTTCTGATACCAAGTCAGCTTATTGATCTCGACAGTTTGTATTACTGGATAGGGGACACGTATTGAGTCGGACTTAATAATGGTGTCTGTTATAAATTTATTGCGGTACAGGAATTTATATTTAGAGTAGAATACAGAGTCATTCTTTTCTTTAATAAATACGGAGTCGTACAAATGTACTGAATCTCGTTGTATCGTATTTATATATTCGGTTCTGCTGCTTTCTACAGGTACATAAGTTTTGTTACTTTTACATGCCGGAAAGGTCAATATAATGCAGATCGATATTAGTTTGATTGTTATTTTGTTCATTGTAAAATTTGTTTTGCTAGATTCCATATTCGAAAGCGGTCTTTGTAACCGTTAAGACCGCCGTTTATTCTTTTAGTCAGGGTGATAAAATCGGTTTCATTCAATGTCGAATATTTGTTAAGTTTTCGTTTATCCCAGTACCAAAACGCCGAGAGTACAGCATATAGCGGTTCTTTTAATAAATAAGGATTGGTTATGAAATCGATTTTCAGGTTTTTCGATAAAGATGTATAATTGGCACGTCCTGTTATTTGTATAAGTCCACGCCCTTTATACATAATTCCATCTCCTTTATATATATTCCCGAGATCTTTACGATTTTCGTAAGCTTGCCCGGAAGCTATTTCTTCTACATATCTCAACTGACCGGATTCATGTCCGATCTGAGCGAGAAAGGCACACATGGCTTCGTATGTGTCCATATTGTATTCAGAAGAAAACTGATTGATATATGGCAAATATTTATCCCTGTTTGCTTGTGTAGAATATGTGTAGATTTGCTTTAATTGTTCGTTTGTTATTTTCATCATTATTCGGTTTTGCGTAAGCTGCATTCTAGTACAGTACATTTGTATCGCTGTAGCTGAGAAATATCTTTTGTGTTTTGGGATACTGTTTCACGGAGAGTTGATATTTCAGCTTTTAAGTAATCGTTGGTGTCTCGCAAATCTTTTATGGTGCTTTGATATACTTCCTGTACAGCCTTCATGGCATTGGCTTCTGCTTGTTTTTTGCTATATTTCATAGAAACTAAAGTAAACAGCCCTCCGCCTGATACAAAAGCCAAAATCGGTTCTAAGTATGTTGATAAAAATTCGGTCATAGTTGTTTTTTTATTTTAGGTATATTAGCCGATTAAAAAATTCAAATCCCTTTTCACCTGTTCGAACATAGCTGCATGTCCGACAACGGTCGGATGCACGCCATCAGACATTACATAGCCACTTTTCCATAATGTCTCATTATCCGGTTTGGTGAGTGCAGATGAAAAATCAACATACAGTTCACCCGATGCTTTTACCCAGTCGTTTATAGCTTTAGTTACATTGTCATAATTTATACCTTGACGTGGAGGGATGGTTTGTAGTATCGGTATTTGATTATTATCCTTACATTCATCTATCAATTGCTGCATGTATGGAGTATATGAAGAAAGGCTGCTGTGGTTGGTTCCTAGTGCCAGAAATACATAAGGAGACTTAAATAAACTATTCTCAATTTTAAAACGACTAACGAAAGCTGCGTTGGCTAATTCACCTCCTTTACCGGATATGTGTACAAAAGAGGTTCCTGTTTCGTCTGCCAATAAACTACTCCACTTATTGTAAACACCGCCCGAAGTGAGAAGACTGTTACCCTCAATATAAGAATCTCCAAAAATGCTTACAATAGTATTGTAGTCATATTTGAAGGATAGAACAGCATTTCTCACTGTGACATCTCCGGATACAACACCAAAGAATGGAACACCCCAAGATGTTGTTGTGCCTGATGCGGTAAGTTTATCATAATTAATTGTAAAAGTATCTCCAGTGTCAGAAGACAGGGTGAATCTCAAATTAAGAGCATCCGGCTTATCTAAAGTAACAGTATAGCTATTACCCGAAACTATAGAAAAAGGAAGTGTCTGTGTATCAAATAGAACATTTTGATAGGTGTATACTGTGAGGGTATTCCCTTTCAATTTAAAAGATCCACCCTCAGACCTGCCAATACGAATACTGGAATCGGAATTAGCTTTGAATAGTACATCAAAAGCTAGATTCTCAGTAGACATATAGGCTTTATACGTTAACTGGGATGCTGTGTCAATACCACGACCTACAACATTGACTGTATTGGTCGTTATGGCAGAATTATTGAGTTTAAAATCCTTCAAAAACGCTTTAGGTCTTTTAGGTATATCTATTGAGAGTTTAGAAAAATCACGTAATACTTTCTTTGAAACAACGTCCCCTTTTTTTGTTACAAGACATATCTGATCTTTGTTGGTTAGTTCATATTTAGTTCCCATTATTTTTATAGTGCATTGGAACGTAGCAACCGAGGTTCTCCTGCACAACGCATATTTAGCTGCATTCGAAGGTCTTTTTACTATAAGTAATGCTTCGGCAGTTGTGTTATCCGGAGCAGATATGAACACATCGTTAATATCGTAAAACGCTAAAACTCTAGCCGAAGTGCCATCATCAAAAGAAGTTACCTTAAATTCAGATGCTCCATTCGGAATATCAGTTAAAGGACTTCTTACATAACCATAGCTGGAGGGTAAAAATTGCCCGTCATAATTAATATAAGAAGAACTGACGGATAGTGCGCTTGATGGTACATTCACCTCAGTATAAGCTCTTATTGTATATCCTGTAGTCATGGCATTACCCTGACAAACTGCATACATCTTAGCTCCGGCAGGTATAGGTATGGTGACCAGTGTCTCAGCTCCTACGTTTGGAGGGGATGAGATAAATGCACCTGCACCATCATAAAATGCCAGAACCTTAGCAAGAGAAGCATTACCATTGGAATATAACTCTATCTCTGACGCACCTGTAGGTATACTTAACTTGTCGGTTCTTGAATAGAGACTATTTGATACGAAAGTGCCTGTATCTGATATATATCCCGCTATTGAGATGTCACTTCTAGGATATATTTTCTCAAAGGCAATTCCGTCAACTTCGTTTATAAATTTCGCATTACCATTTTCAAGAAACAGATATTGTCCATCCATTTGTATAGTGTCATTATTGGATAGCATCTGCAATTTATCATAATCTATAAGGTCACGAAGCTCGTTTATCTGAGCTGCACCATTAATTATTTTAATTGATACTATCTTGTCTGTATTGGTGTAGGTCTGTGTTCCGTCTGATACAAATCCGGCAAAGTATTCACGGGATGAAGCCCGGCAAAGTGCATATTGTGTTGCATTGCTAGGTATATCTACTAATACGGGTGTGTCTGCGACTGTATTGGGTATCGTAGATATAAATCCTCCGGTACTTGTATAAAATGCCAGTGACCTACCACCCAAATTGTCAGGCAAAGGTACAACCTGCATTTTTGTTTTTCCTGCCGGAATAGCTGTTATAGGTGTATGCCAATATCCTGATGTTGTATTGAATGTTCCATTGGGCAGCAGTGCTCCGACAATGCTTAATGCTGATTCTGAGATATTATCGACTTTGGTTGATAGGGTGATTGTGCCTTCTGATATTATGAGGTATTTGCCATCATTAGAGATGGTTTGTCCATCCGATACAATCTGGATACCTCCGCTTGTTCCATCTTTACCGGGCTCGCCTTTCTCTCCTTGTTCGCCTTTATTCCCTTTCAGAAGATCAACTGATACCCTGACTGAGTTATTATTGTTATCTGTGCCAAGTGCATAAAATCCGTCGATTGTTGTTGCTTCGGGTAATTGCGAAACTTTCTTTTTGTTTATTTTTTCCATAATTCTAATATTGGTATGAAGTAATTGTCTTCGGTTGTGATTAGTTGATTGTTTTCGGTTGTCAATAGTGATTCTATAATTCTATTGTTGAAGTTGATCTGAAAAAGAGGATATACTGAGCTTTTGTTGATCGTGAGGTTATAGCCCGATGACCCGCCGATTTCTCCTGATATCTGAGAAAAAGAAACTGTGGCTCCTCCATCTGAACCAAAGCAAAAATATTTGTTCTCGTAAGTTTTGAACATAACTAAATATTTTGTTGTGTTGGTTTTCAGTAAATTCGAAGTTTTAGCTGCTTCTAATTTTCGGACAAAAGTGGTTAGCTGTTGTTTATAGATGCCATTATCCATCGATTCTTGAAATTTCGAAGATTCTATGGTTTCAACTTCCATGTAGTTGTAATCAGAGATTCTGACCGATTCAACAAAACATTCATCAAACAGCATGTCATCGGTGAAACGATAAGCTATAAAACTCCGAATATCCAGCAGAAAGATGTTCGAAATACCTCCGGTGTTATATCCCGTATGTTTTTCTATTCCTGTAATAATATTCTTGTTCATCTTTTTAGTTATAGATAAAATCAAAAACATTTAAATTATACAAAATAAAATTATTTATAATATGATTTGGTTTATATTATAAACTAATTTATATTTGTCGAAAAATAGAAGAAATGAAAAATATAATATTGATAATTTTAATGTTAGTTTCTTTAAGTCTATATCCTCAGATGATGATTAAAGGGATTGTGACTGATGCACATAACAGTCCGTTTGCATATGCGAATATCTCTATCGAAGGAACAATAGATGGTACGACTTCCGAGGAGGATGGAAAATTTGCTCTTGAAACATCCGAAAAAGGAACTGTTGTATTAAAAGTGACCATGCTTGGGTATGATGAATATAAGCAGACGATAAGCTTACCCTATAAAGATTCGCTTCATATTATTCTAAAACAGAGTATACAAGCATTGAAGGAAGTCACAATATCTTCAGGAGGTTTTCGATTGAAAGGAGGTTCCAGCATGGAACAGAAGAATGCTGTAGAACTTGTAACTGTTGCCGGTTCGGAGGGAGACTTGTTTAAATCACTGGGAATGCTTTCTGGAGTTCAGGTTTCAGGGACAGACGGTAAACTTCTGGTAAGGGGAGGAGATAGCCGCGAATCACAGACTTATATAGATGGTATGCATGTAATGAATGCATATACGACTATGCCCGAAAATGTATCGTCAAGGTCACGTTATTCTCCATTTCTTTTCGAAGGTATGAGTTTTGAACAAGGTGCATATTCTTCCGAATATTCTCAGGGATTATCGAGCGTATTACCTCTTACTACAAAAGATAAAAGTTTAGATACTAAAATAGGAGCCCAGATACTGACTGTTGGACTAGGTTCGGGTGGTACTAAGGCTTGGAAAGATGCATCGACTTCTTTTAATTTCGACTATACGGATATGGGACCATACAATGATGTGTTTTATCCGAAGGAACGAAATAACAGATGGACTAAGCCTTATCGTTCTTTTGCAGGACAAAATCAGTTTCGCTTTTCATTAGGCAAATATACGACCTTGAAGACATATGCTACGTATGCGAAAACGACATTTAATATGTTGGAAAAAGACGCTTTTTCGGATTCGAAGCGGGATTTAAATATGAATGAAGACAATTTATATTTGAATTCGACACTTAAAACCAGAACTGACGACGGAATAAATTTTTTTATAGGAGGGGCTTTCTCGTATAATAACCAGACTATTAAAGGAGGACGTGTGGCTTATGACAAAGTAGGCATAAAAGAGTCGGAAATACATCTGAAATCAAAACTGGGAAAACGTTTCAGTTCTTTATATAAACTCGAAGGCGGTATCGAAACTTTCATTAATAAGTACGATTTTTCGTATCGGGATACTACTTTATTTAAAGATAATATGAATCATACAATTACAGGAGCATATGTGTCGAATGATTTTATTATAACATCAAACTTTTATGTAAATGCTTCGGTACGTGGTGAATATACTTCTATTAATAAGTCATGGAATATTTTACCTCGAGTAGCTCTTAACTATGAGTCAAATGGATTGACATTATTAGCAGCTTATGGTAAATATCAGCAATTAGCGGATAAGGATTATTTATTATTTAATCACAAGTTAGATGCGACGGAATGCGAGCAATTTGTAGCCGGTGCGTATTATCGGGATGGTGCACGTACTTTCAGAATTGAGTTGTATCATAAAAATTATGATAATCTTACTACAGGAAATAATTATCGGTATCAGTCAGGAGGAAAGGGGTTTAGTAATGGTATTGATGTTTTCGTCAATGATCGCAAATTTCTGAAAAGGTGGGAGTATATGATTTCATATTCTTACAATAATTCGAAACGGATGTATAGTGATTATAATGAAATGGTATCGCCTACTTATTCAACTAAACATAATGCAGCGGTAGTCTTAAAATATGATTTATTTCAATACAAAACCTTTTTGGGTGTCACTAATAGGTTTGCAAGCGGGCGTCCCTATCATGATCCGAACAAAAGCGGAGTAATGAATGCCGAAACAAAGCCTTATTACGCTTTAGACCTTTGTGCTACGTTTTTATTGCATCCCCGATTTATTGTTTATACATCGGTCTCTAATATTCTGAACCGAACTAATGTGTATGGTTACCAATATTCGGCACAAGAAAATAGGAATGGGAAATTTGATCGTATAGCAAAGGTACCTTATCAAAATCAATTCTTTCTGGTCGGATTTTTTCTGACAATAGGAGGGAAAGACGCTTATAATCCATCCAATTTCTAAAACTCAAAATATAAACAATTAAAATATATGTATTATGAAAACCTTAATGATCATTATTTCTTTATCTTTTACTATCTGTTATGGTTTTGTTTCGGCTCAAACAGCAGATGCTGTTTATGTGCAAGCCATGACGAAAACTGTGGCTAAGTTAGATTCGAGTTATACTGTTCCATTGCTCAGACAGCAAAAAAATCAGTTCGATCGTATAGCATCTAAGTATACAAAAGAATGGCTGCCTGTTTATTATTCTGCATTCTGCAATATTCAGAGTGTATATATGAACCCGAAAGCAGATGGAAACGCTATATTATTAGATGAGGCAAAAGAAAAATTGTCAGGACTGGACAAGTTTCAGGATATAGACAAATCGGAAATTAATACCTTATGGGGATATTATTATACAGCTTTTATATCTCTGGATCCGCAAACCAATGGTGCAAAATATTTCGGGCAGGTAATTTCTTTTTATAAAGAGGCTATAGCCCAAAATGAGCAGAATCCTCGTCCTTTGTTTTTACTGGCTTTCTTCAAAACTAATCTACCCGCCTTCATGCAACAAGGAAAAGATTTGTGTGCCGAATTGTCGAAAGCCGAGGAATTGTATAAAACAGAAGATCGTAATTCAATTACTCCTCATTGGGGTGAAGAATTTTTGCAGATGCTGAAATCCAAGTGCGTTGGTTCTGTTCAGAATCAATAAGTATATCGCGGCTTTTTATTACTTTTGTCTTTAAAGATATGATTTATGGAAAATAAATTTAATGAACAAGATAGCCTTAAGGTAATCAATGAAATGATTATTCAGGCAAGAGGAAATTTTCAGCGGGGGGCAGGCAATAGCCTTATTTTGTGGGGATATGTCATAGCCGGTATTTCGTTGCTATGCTTTATACTGCCTAAGGTTTTTTCGATAGGGCATTCGGTTAACTGGCTTTGGGCTTTAACGTTTCCCTTATTTGTCGGTCATATGATTTATCAACGGAATAAAACACGTAAAGCAATGGTTATTACCCATCTTGATAAGATAGTCGGTGCTATCTGGTTAGCTATGGCCATTACAAGTGGTTTGTTTGTTGGTGCTGTTTTCTTTGTTGCAGTATCATTATCGACTAATATTCCGTTCATATTTATATCACCCATGATGATGGTATTCAGTGGATCGGCATTATATATAACAGCCAGAGTATATCGCTTCAGACCCTATGTGTACGGGGCCTTCGTATTTTGGTGTGCGGCTATATTGTGTCTGCTCCATTTTATACTCTATCAAGGAGCCGATCTGGAATTTGTTATACAGTTTTTAGCTATGATATTTGGTTTTGTTGTACCCGGACATATTTTAAATAAAACTGCTGAAGGTTATGTTTAAAGAGCTCGATCCGCTATTACATTCTCAGCTGCGGTTGGCAATAGTATCTTTACTGTTGTCGGTCGATAAGGCAGACTTTGTCTTTATAAAAGAAAAGACTGACGCTACTGCCGGAAATCTGAGTGTGCAGATAGAGAAACTGAGTGAAGCTGGATACATTGAAGTCGACAAGTTTATTGACGGCAAACGTCCCCGAACAGTTTGTAAAATAACAAAAAAGGGGGTCGCGGCTTTTGATAGTTACGTGAAGGCTCTACAAGATTATATTGGAAAGAAATAAGTTTCTTATTCCTATTTCTTGAGGTTCAATATTCTGCTTAATAGAAAAATACTGAGTTTTATGTTTATCCGTTTTTTTGATTATATAACAGGGAGAGGAAGTCTGAAACATACTTTTGTATGGTTTAGTACAGCTGTCGTTCTTACTGTTTATGCTGCTTATCAGACTATTTTATCCGGAGAAAAAAGCCTGATGGATGTAATTCTATTCAGTATCACTGCTTTATTAGGATATTTGAGTGTCGTGACATTGGCTTTTCGAAAACCTCTTTCTGGTAATATCTTCGGGATGACTGCCAATGTGGGAGAGATGTATTCGCAATTTCAGTTTCGTAATCTGGGTATGGTGTTTAGCGCGGCTTACTATTTATGCTTTCATGTAGTTGGCCTGCTTACTTGGACTAAGCGAGAAAATCAGGATGAAGACGGGCTTGTAAAAACAAGTAAAACCAATCTGGGGTTTATTCTTTTTACTGTGTTATCGGGATTTATTGGATGTATTATTCTTTATTTTTACGGTTCGCGATGGGGATTGGTTCTTGACGATACACCTGTTTTATTTTATCTTAATATTCTGGCATTTATAATAGGAATTCTTTCACAGATGGCCATGATATTACGGAAGGCGTGGTCGTGGTATATGTGGCTGGTTTCTAATTTTATATGGTTTCTGATCAATTACATGTCAGGAAACTATATATTTATGATACAATCAGTCTTATATGAATGGAATTGTATTTTGGCAATATATATATGGTATAAAGAGAGTAGGAGATAAATCCTACTCTTCGTCTTCATATCTGTCCAACTCATTTTCATAGAATACAAAAGCCTGTTCAAGCATCTTATCCAGATTTTTATCATTCTCATCCGATCCGTCAAGGATTTCATACTCTTCCGAATCGACATCCAATATAAACCGGGGTTTTTCGGTATGTACAACATACGTGTTTTCCGGATAGTCGTCATTATCTGCAATTAGAAATTTAGGAAGTTTCATCTTGTTTTTATATTTGTTTTCGCAAAGGTAGTTATATTGCAAAAAAGAGTTGCGGTAAAAGCAACTCTTTTTTCTTAATTAAGGTCTTAGACCTTTTTATTGACTTTGTAAGTGTGAATACAACAGATAGTTATCATTTTATACATCACTAAATACTTTCTGTTACTTATATAGGTAGTGTAATATTATGGTGTAACAACAATGTCCGGTGTTACAGGTGTGATAATACTTTCATCTTTCAGAAGTTTTCCAATCTCAATTTCTGTGCCTGCTAAAACTGTTGTCCATCCGTTTGCATCAGCATCGGCAGCTCCTGAAGCATAGTTGAACGAAGTAGCACTCAAACCGTTATTGCGCCCAAGCATAACTGCTCTGCCTGATTTGTCGACAACGATAGCGATAAATCTGCCCAAACTTAAAGCATCTCCTTGATTAAGAATGTTGTAATCGTATTCACTTACTGTGAAATTGACTGTATGCGTGCGGTATTTTCCTCCATTTCCATTTACGGCCAGTTCGTCTGACCAAGATGCTGTGCCTTCTGAAAAGTTTACTTTGTAGATTGATTCTCCGGCAGGCATCTCTATTTTGCCGATCACTTTGTTTCCTTCTTCACCTTCTGTTCCTTGTTCGAATGTGAATGTAGGATTGCTGTCGTGATTAATGAGATAAATTGCTCTGATACCGGCGACTCTGTATTGGCAGTTTTCTTTACGTATATTAGCTGTTAATTTGCAAGACATAATATGAATTTTTTTGTTATAAAATTGTGTTTCTTGAGTTGATGATCTTAGTTATAGAATACCACTTCGTCTTCGAATGGGATCACGAAGCCTAAGCGTAATCTTCCATCGATAAATATTTTGCTGTCGTGAGGAGCAGGGAATTGTCCTATTCTGATTTCTTCGGTATCGCTCAGCAGATCAGTAGCGAGTAAGAAGTTCGTAATGTCTGCAGCGATCATTGTTTTGCTATTCAGTCCTTTCACCGGAACAATTTCGATTCCCAGATAATATAAGTTCTCATTTGCTGCCGTAAAAGCGGTAGAGATAACCTGATTACTAACTGAGGCCAAAGCCATCTTCAGACGTTGCAGGCTTTCGAAAGCAATATATATTTTTAAGGTTCCGTTTTCAATCCCTTTTGCCAAAACATTTTCGGGAATCTCATTGTATACTTTTTCAATTTCACTGATGATATTGGTTTTTGTCAACGCTGCACCTGTGATTTTTAGGGCTTCGGTGCTCGATGTTAATACCTTGATTGCTCCATCAAAATCATTTGGGTTTGAGCTGCTGTCTCCATTAAAGATTTTAGCCTCAATCTCAGAGCTTAATTCATCTGCAAGCATAGCCATTGTAGCTTCTTCCAAAGCTTCGGGTAATTCGCTGTTTTTTGCTCCCGGCTTAAGCATGATGTTGATCCGCTTGCGTTCGAGATCATCGATACATTGTTCGAGATTGATTTTATATGTTTTGATTTGAACTTCTTTTTCGCTAAGCTTGAATATTTGTTCAGGAGTCCAAGCGCAATCTCTCCCATCGGGTTGTAGAAGTGTACTATCGAAATTTAAAAGATTCAGCATGGTGCTTTCCTTTACACCTGTGATTACATCGATTTTGCCGTTTTCGATAAGTCTGCCTCCGAATAGAGCTTTCGTAAACCAATCCATATTAGTACTAGGTTGGTAACTCAGAGGTGAAATGTTATACATATTTGCCATAATATTTAAAATTATTTTAGTTTGTGTTATTTATTTTGTTTGTTTTTGATTGATAATGAAAGAGCCTGAGCCATCTGTTCATAGCGTTTCATTTCTGTGTGTTTTCTGCCTTTCCTTGCGGTTGATACAGGTAGGGAACTGGGCGTATGCTTTCGCAAAGTTTGTATTTCGCTGTTTGCTTCCTGAGCGATAATTGCGAGTTCGGAAAGTTTGGATTCGAGATCGGCGATTTTCTTTTTCAAAGTTTCTACCGATTCTTTTCCTGCTGCTTGTAGACTCTCTGGAGCTGTTGCTTGCTCGAGATCATTATTCTTTACTGAAGATTCCTTCGTTTCGATCATTTGACCGTCTTCATCAACAACCAGAATATTTCCGTCTGATAATGGATGTTCTCCGGCAGGAAGTTGTTCTCCGTCAAGTGTTGTAAAGCCATCTTTATCTACATATACTTCTTTTCCATCAGCTAGAGTGAAGATAAGATATGCAATTCCGCTAGAGGTTGAGTCTGCTTTTTCTGCAGATTGGATATCGAGAAAAAAGCGGGATATCCGTGATAGTAACGCTGTCGTTTTACTTTTTTTGTTCATTTTGTTTAGTTTGTTTGATTTCAAGTTGCTTTGTGTTTCCGGTTTCTGAATGAAGAATCCTTCCAGCGAAAAGCCTTTGACATTGCCCGTCATAATCTCAGTATCCCAATAATGCTTGTCTGCTATCTTATAGCTGCACATAAGAGTACCTTTGGGTAGTGAACTGAATCCTAATGCCCGAGACTTATCTTTTTCCGGATCTTCGATAATCCATAATTCCGATAGGTAATTTCCTTTGAGAGGCGCTTGGTGTTGATGAGTTGTGTTTTGTAAAGCAAGCCCTGTCCGCATCATCTTTTGAGCGATTTTTTCTATTTGCTCGATTGAGAATTTGATATAATACTCACCTAGTTTAGAATCTTTTCGATAGATCAATTGATCGGGGCGTAAAACAACTCCTGTTAATATTTGCTTGTGTGGGTCTTTGTTTAGAAATACTTCCGATTGTTGTTTTGATAATGCAATAAAATCACTTTCATTGGCAGGAGAATCAACAAAAGATATTGCATATATGCCACTGTCGTCCTCTGGATTTTCATTTATCAGACAATTGTAAATAGGTATGTTCATAAAATGTAGATTTATAGTCTGTGACCTTGATTTTAGGTATAGATAAATCTGTTTTTATTTTTTCGGAATAATATTCAATATTTTTAGAGTTTAGTGTTCTTTTTATTGTAAGTGTTTGTTCTGTAGTTTGTTTGTTGTTCCTTTTTTGTGTTTTATTTTTCAAGATAGATTGACTTTTGAGTATAGATAAAATTCTTGTCCCCGAATTTCGGTGACAAAAAAAGTCTTATTATTAACAAATAATAAGACTAAAGTTTATGATGTATAATGTTTTTTGAATCAATTGATCTTGATGAATCTTCCGTTCATATGATCTATCATATAAGTAACAGTCTCTTTCTTTGTTTTAGTGAATACTCCAAGCCCTATTCCGCCTCCCCGATATCCTCCGCTTCCGATTCCAACCGAAAAGCTGGGTGCAAAACCTACATTAGAAGAATTATATTCGGCATCGAAAAGTAAATTTCCATTGTCGGGATATACAGTATAATATTTTTTATCCAAAGCAATGTATATCTGCCCATCGAGAACCACAGCATATATATCAGATGGGTTGACTTTCCGGAATTTATTATTGGAACGATCTATTATTTTTATTTCAGATAGTTTCTCTTTTTTGAATCTTACTTCCATTTTTGTCACTATAGGCTGTTGATTTTTGAAAGAATCAAAAGTATAGTAGATTCCATCTCTGTATCCTTGATCTTTATAGAGTTCCGAAGATTCTTTCTCGATAGTATCTATATGTCGGATGTCATCGAGTGTATAAGGTATATTGTCTGTATATGGTTGAGTAAGATTATCTGCAATAAACGATGTTATCGTTGAAGAGATCTCTTCTTGCAGGCGCGGCGATATGTTTTTACCGTTTGCAACCTGGATTTCGGTGTCAAGAGTTGCAATCATGTAGAATTGAGAGTTTAAAGATTCGTACAAGGTTGCTCTTATATGTGAAAAACCTTTATCTCCTTCTGTCTCAAATGAAAGATTTCTCAATTGGAATAGCATTGTTCCATTTTTAGCTGTACGATCGGTTATCATATTGACAAAAGATGATAGTTGCCATGAGAATAATTCTGCATTGACAATATATTGATCCCTGGTTCTGTTCAATCGATTATCCATGAATGATATAGTGTTATATAGGCTGTTTTGAACAATGGGATGTGTTTCTTTGATATCCAGAGAGAAATTGTCTCTTTGTTGTGCTGAGATATTCAGAGCAAACATTATTAAAATGATTGCCGCCATTATATTCCTTTTCATACGATTGGGTTTGGGTTGTTTTGATCTTTCAAATATATAATTAAACAATAAATATGAGGATTATGTTATCTGAAAATAGATTAAAATAAAGTATTTTTGCTCAAAAAATAACAGAACAAGGTCTTTGACCCCTTAATAGTTAGGATATGCGTAGTTTTTATTTCTACTTACTTTTATCAATCATTTTGGTTTCATGCAGTTCAGACGAAACACCTTATTCTTATCTGAGTCGTCCGGATGCTGTGGCAGAAACAGCCCGGTTGAAATTGAGTGTATCCGCTGACAATTCTTCATTTTACTATCTTATTCAGGCCAAAGAGATATATCTTATCTGGGGAGATGGGTCGAAAGATACCGAATATGTGCTTAAGAATAAAGTTGTGATAGATTCGATTAAGCCAACGGAATATATATATCCGAAGTCAGGAGACTATGATGTGCAGATCAAAACATTGGGCTTGATAAAACTAGACTTGTCAAAAATAGACAATGCGCAGATTGAAAAAAATAAGCAGAACTCCATCTCGGAGTTGACATTAACTAACTGTGAAAGTATAACTGACCTTCGGTTTGCGAATCAGCCTATAGCCTCGATTGATCTTACCGGGTGTACTACTCTGAAAACGTTGTATTGCGGTTATCCCGATGGAGTACAGTCTCTAACAGGACTTGATAAACTCGAAAATCTGGAGACTATTTTTATAAACGGGAGTTTGGGTACTGCGTCCGCAAACTTTACCGCCAGTGATTCGCTAAGAAGTATTTACATCTCTCATTCCGGTTTTACTTCTCTTAATATCGATGGGTTGGCAGCTGTGAAAACTATTGTGCTAAAAGATAATTCGCAGTTAAGTTCCGATGCCTTGAATATATTATTTACTGCATTACCTCATGCTAAAAATACTGAATATACGATTTCTTTATCCGGCAATAAAGGTGATGATGAGTGTGATAAATTGATTGCTGTGAAAAAAGGCTGGACTTTTAAGTAAATCGGGCTATATTGTAGAACATATTAAGGATTCAGACTTAATATGATACAGAACCTTAACAAAATAACTATTTGTTTGTTATATAAGTGATAACAAATTGCGAATGAAGAATTACAAAACATTTTTAGCTCCGAAGGACGAAGTCTGGCAGCAGGCTGTCGACAGGTATAATCTTTTTCGTGAGGCAGAGATGCAAGAATACTTTTCGATGAAAGATTATTCGTATCATTTCAGGGACAACAGAGCGTATGATCTCAGCCTTGCCCCTAAAATATCGCCTGCTATTATTGCTGATTTTGAAATCAGGACAGGGGTAAATGTTCCTGATGGGCTGACTGATATGTTGTGTACGCATGGAGGATTTAAAATAGGAGAGGGGATTCTTGATATTTTCGGCGGACGTGATCAGGCTGTTTTTCCTAATCTTGAACAGACGTTTGCTAAATACGGATATGCCGGCTTTACTACAAAAATCGGTAGCGGAATGTTGAAATCTTTAAACGGATTTTATTTCTTCTTTGGCATTAGTTTTCCGGAGAGCGAAGAGATGAGTTTTTTGTATTTCACTAAAGCCGGGAATTTCGGAAAGATGCTTTTTGCTCCCCAAAATGAGAATTTGGTTCTTAAGAAAGTACTTCCGGCAATGTTTAACGGATCCTCCGAAAAATTCACGCTCGATGGGTTGATCAGTAATCAGATTGATAGGGTGATTATTAATGCGTTGACTGTAAAGGGATATATTGACTAAATAAAAATAAAAAAACAACATCTTAAAAAACTATAAAAAAACTATATTTTTCTTCAAAAATAATCTCGGAATTTTTATCAAAATACTCTGAACTTAGCTATCTTTGTTCCGCTTTTAAATAAGCGTAAGTATTGAACAAAGCATATTCGGTTATTACCCGTGACGGTATTGTATCTGATAAAGCCAATGGATCTTAAGGAATGGATGTGTTGTCAATAAAAAGCTGAGACTTTTAAAGGTTTTTTAGGTTGAAATTTAATGCATTGATTTGCAAAATTGATATGAAAAATAAAGTGTTGGTAGTTGCCGTTGTGGTAGTTATGGCAGCTTGTAAAAATGCTTCGAACGAATCTTCGCAAATTCAGAGTTTTTCGGCAGATACTGAAATTTCTATTGATACGGCATCTACGCCTGCCGACCCTGATGCTCCTCTTCAATTGGTTCAAAAACATGATCTTACCGCAAAAGACCTTTACACAGACTACGATGGAGGAAATCAGCTGAAAGATTATTTTGTGATCGAGCTGATAGACAAGGCTACATTTCTAAAGAATAAAGCCAATGCCGTGACTTTTATTACCGGCGATTCGGCTTCTTTCCCTAAAATCAATGGTGTACTCAAGCTAAATACAGCTAAAGGAACAATTACTTTTACCGATAATCTCAGTGGAAGTGAAAAGCATAAAGAATATTCTTTTGTCGGTGATATTCCTTCTTTGAGTGTGTATCTTATGTCGGGTATTTACTGGGAAGACTGGGATTATTTTTTCGTTGACAAACATTCCGGACATATAAAACAGCGTTTTTCGAATTTCCCTTATATTTCGGCTGATATGAAATCAATTGTCAGTATAGATGTAGATTCGTTCGAAGGTGCTGCCTATATTGACCTCTATCAGATAACTGACAGGCGTTATATTGATCCTCAGATAGGGATGTATATCAAATGCTGGATACCTATCGATTCGCCCGAAAAAATGTATTGGGCAAAAGACAACTACTTATATATACCTGTTGCCAATAGCCGAGATTATTGGGAAGCCGATGGCAATTACTCTGGGCTAGATCAGTATATTCGCTTGAAACCGGCAGCATAGAAAAAAGAAGATGAGAGCTGAAAACTCTCATTTTCAACTCTCATTTTTTATCCTCAATTATTTATTATTAGCTGTTCACTGTTCGTTCGACTGATACCATTGTTCGTTGAGCATCAGCAATATCGGTAACCGACACGACCGGACGGAAGTCGATATTTGAAATCGCATCCAGTATCTTATTTATTTCGGGAGCGGTAACCGAATCTACAACTTCGAGATTGGTCAGTTGGCCGCCCGATTCGTATATCCGCTTCGACTCGATTCGCGGAAAGTTCTGTCCTCTGCTCCGGCTGAAATATCCGGTGAGGTCTTCGGCTGTGAGTTCTCGTCGTTCACGGTTGATATAATCGACTAAGCCCAGATTTTTGCGGGTAGATATACGATTGACAACAAACTCATCGCCTTCGACTTCTATATTTGATCCCTCGATACGCATACCGCCTTGCGTGTGACGTTTGCCACGAAGAAGTCCGCCGTCTTCCAGCTTATCCCATTGCCGTTTAATATTGGCTATTTGTATAGCTGTGGCTGCTGCTGTGATGGCTGCCATAATAGGTCCGATAATAGGTCCCATACCCCAAGCTTTGATGATCGCGGCTGATTGATTGGCTACGGCGGAAGCCAATGTTTGAACTAGTTCTATTTTTTTTTGCTGTTTTTCTTTTCGCTTGATTTGTTTTTCTATTTCTTCTTTTTCTTTTTCAGCGTCTTTCTTTTGTTGAAGAAGTTCTTCTGCAGCAGCCGATTCACGGGCATAATTTTCTTGAAGAGTGGTTGAGTGGGCACCTGATGCTTTTTGCATTTCTTCGTATAGTGATTTTACTTTGTCGGCTTGTTGCTGATAGGCTGTCGTTCTTTCTTCTATAATTTTTTGAACGTTAGTTTGGTCTTCTTTCAGATCGGTTATTTGTATTGACAAAAAGTCTTTTAATACCGAGCCTGCCGCACTATATACTCCTTGCCATTTTGTATGAAAATCTGTTATCTTTTTTGCCACTTCATCAAAGAATAACTGATAAGCTTTTCCCATCTCTTCTGTGGAGCCGTTTACTGCTTGCTGGTCGGCTATTATTTGTGTATTTATTTTGTGCAGGGCATTTTTTTTGTTCTCCATTGCCTGCGCTTCGCCAAGCGAACCTTTTTTGTACGAGGCTATAAGCTTGTCGTGATATTCGGCTATGCGCTTGTATTCTTCTTTGGCTGCTTCGATATTTTGCAGGCGGAGTTCTTTTATTGCTTTGTAGTTTTCTTTCGTTTCTTTTAGTTTGATAAAGTTGAAGGTACGTCCTGCTTCGGTTTGTCGTTCTATCGCCGATGTTGTTAAAGCAGTAATACGAGTATTACGCTCTGTTTGCAGTTTCTCTTCTTCTTTAATATAAACTAATGTCTGTATCAGATCCGAATTTTGGGCTTCTTTTTTGAGGTCGTTTTTGTGTTGAAGAGATTTTCTTAGATCATCTGATTTTATTTGATCATCTGCAGCTATGTTTTCTTGTAGGCTGGTTTGTTGTTTATTATATTCTTTCAGATATCTTTCTTTTTCTTCCAGGATCTTCTTTAGCTTTTCAGCATCAGCGGAATATAATTTTTCTTGAAAATCGTAATATGCAATATATACTGATTTCGATTGTTCAGTATATTTATAATTAGTATCGTATTTCTTTTCGGAAATATATTTAATATTATCGATTTGTTTCTTTAAAGATTTTTCTAAATACATTTCCGCCAATGTATTTATCTTCTCTGATGCAGTATTGACTTCGGGTATGATTTTAGCAATAGCTTCTGCCATATAGTCGGTATTAGTTCCTATTATATCGCTAAAGTCTTGAAAATTGGCAAATGTTTTTGCTAGGTTTGACGATAGTATTGCAGATGTGCTTGTTGCTTTATCTAATACCGAAATATTATCTTTTAATTTTTTTTCTCCTTTGGTGTTGAATTCCAGAGTAATAATTTTCTTCTTTTCTTTCATCTTTTCTATTATAGATAAAAAAGAAAGGTTTATTTTCGAATTTCAACTGGAATGCCTTCTCTAAAACCTGAACTGAATGTTGTTATAGTTATAGGTATTCCATTCACATGCGTAATATTCACATCTACAGGCGCACTTTGTATCGCATTTGGTATAGGTGCAGGTGTAGCAGCTGTAGTATCCGCTTTGGCGGTAGGGATAATATTTATTTCTTTAAAGAAGTTTAGCGCTAAGAAAATAGCAATAACAGTAAGTACAATTTTAGTGTAGATATCCGTTTTCATAATCAATGAGTGTTAAATTGGTTTATCTACAAATATAGTGTTTTGTTTGGTTAGAGGATTAGAAATCCTCAGTTATTGCCTTGGGATTTTGAATCCCAAGGGACGGGGTGATAATATGGCAGAAGTACTTATTGCTTTATCTAATGTCGTAAGATTGTTTATCGTTTCTTTTAGTTTTTTGTCGCCTTTAATATCAAGTTCAAGGGTTACTATTTTTTTCATCTCTTTCATCTTTTCTATTATAGATAAAAAAGATGAGAGGTGATAATTATTTGTCGCTATTTTTTAAGATATCGATAGGTAATCCATCTGTTCTAGGTAATTCCTTATAATAATTATCTATATTAATTTTTTTTCCATCTATATGCGTAATATTCACTTCCACAGGGGCACTTTGTGTAGCAGTGGGTATAGGAGCGGGTGCAGCAGTTGTAGTATCGGCTTTGGCGGTGGTAATAAGTGTCGTATTCTGAAAAACTAATACGCCTAGGAAAATAGCAATAATCGTCAGTACAATTTTAGTGTAGATATCCGTTTTCATAATTCATGAGTGTTAAATGGTTTATCTACAAATATAGTCTTTTGTTTGGTTACAGAATTAGAAATCCTCAGTTATTAGCCTAGGGATTACAAATCCCAAGGGACGACGTCTATCCAGTGCATCTGCCAGTTTCTCTACATTTTCGGTTGATTCTTTCACTCCGTTAATTTCTATAACGAATGTTTTTTTCTTCTTTTCTTCCATCGTTTTTAAGTATAGATAAAAAGAAAAAAATCTGAATGTTAAAATAAATTATTTTTATTATTACCACGATAGATCTTGAGCCAAACTAATAGGAAGACCCAATGATGTAGGATATTTAGTTATTTTATCCCCATAACGCCCTTTTTTATCTACATCAATTTTTAGTCCATCTATATGCGTAATATTCACGTCTACAGGCGCACTTTGTGCAGCATTTGTTATAGGGGCGGGTGGAGCAGCTGTAGTGTCAGCTTTGGCAGTAGTAATAAGTGTCGTATTCTGAAAAACTAATACGCCTAGGAAAATAGCAATAATCGTCAGTACAATTTTAGTGTAGATATCCGTTTTCATAATTCATGAGAGTTAAATGGTTTATCTACAAATATAGTCTTTTGTTTGGTTACAGAATTATGAATCCTGTGTTAATAGCCATGGGATTGCAAATCCCATGGAATGGACACGGAGGGGAAGATCGAGGTTATTTTGTTATTTCAACAGAAATCGGTGTATTTTTAATATTGACAGGTAATGTACAATAATAATCTACTCCAACAATTCTGACATCCACAGGTCCATCTTGTACAGCATTTGGTATAGGTGTAGGTCCAGCAGTTGTAGTATCGGCTTTGGCGGTAGTGATGATGTCAAATTCTTTAAGCAAGCTTACTGTCAAACAAATAGCAATTACAGTTAATACAATTTTAGTGTAGATATCCGTTTTCATAATTATGAGTGTTAATTGGTTTAGTATTGCAATATACGAAAAACGGGATTCTTTTTAGAATCCCGTTACACTATTTTGACTGATTGTTTATTGTTTTTCTACTTTATTGGAGAGAAAGTCGCTGACAGTCGTTTTCCACTCGTTGAGCCATGTACGAGGATAGCTTTCGTGTGTAGCATCGGCAAACATGTGCTGTTCTTTAATATCAGAGCCTATATTATTATATATGCGCATCGATTCGTCTACAGGTATGTGTTGGTCTTTGCCTCCGTATAGCAATAGTGTAGGTACTTTAATGTCTTTAACAAACTGATCGGGATTCATCGAAAAGGCATTGAAGCCGTTAACTGCCCCTCCCCAAAATGTCATCAGATAGGAGAGTGGTGTACCTACTACCGGAACTTTGCCTATGCGTACACCTACCGCATCGAACATACGCCCGTAAGGAGCTTCGAGTATCACACACTTTACGGATAATTGATAGTCGTGCATGGCTTTAGTAATGGCCGCAGCTCCCATCGACATACCCAGCAAGGATATACTTTTGGGTTTAAGTTCTTTTTCGGCATAGTCATATACCTGTTTTACATTGGCCGCTTCGAGATACCCGATAGTTGTTTGATTACTATACGAATTGCCCGACCCTCTGAAATTTGGTATCACCACATCGTATCCCATATCGAGTAGAGGATAAGCCTCGTGCAGCATACTTTCGGCATGGTCGGTATATCCATGAAAGAGCAAGAACACTCCTTTCGATACTGAATCGGTTTTTATGATCCATGCTTCCATTGTATTGTCGCCTTCGGCCGGAATTTGTACTGTGGTATAAGGGCGAGCAGGTAGTATGTCGCTTACCGGACGTGCTATATCTATTCCTGTGAACAGCATACTGATGATGCCTTGTTCGGAGGCTTCTTTTTCGGTTTTATTTACATAGTGGGTCATCGCATAGGCTTGTATAGCCGCAAGAATGTTGAATACGATAAATATTGCTAGGAGTGAGTAAAGTATCCGAAGCAATATTTTCGACTGTTTGTTTTTTTGAGTCATATTTCAAAAATAGTTATTTGGCATAAATATAAGTAAAAATAATAAAACGGTCTTTGATCGAAATAATTTATCTATTCAATAAAACTTTAATATGATTAACTCTATTATCAGCCTGTTTCGTAATCAGGCATGCCAACACAAAGCAATCCGTTCTTTTTATTATAACCGCAATTACGAACTGGGGGCGGGTAATGAATTTCATCCTGTTTTCTGGCTGGAAGATCCTGTTATGGGACGCAATCAGCAGAATGTATTTACGAGTACCGTTAATTTTTCAATCCTTTTTGTTCCTGAAGACGATACGGCAGTTGCGGTTTTTCAGAATCTGGCTTTTTCGATCGGCTTAAATATTCTGGAACGGATCAAGATGGATGCAAATGAACCGGTAACGGTGCTTCCGACATGGACATACCTGACATTGAGGAATTATTATGACAATAATGCCTGCGGATGCCGTTTTTCGGTCGATTTAGTTCAGCGTAATATGCAGGATTTGTGTTTGATAGAAGAACAATTCGATTCCGAAAAAGAATTTCAGTCTGATCCTGTCCTGAATGATTTCAGAATAAATGGTGCAAATCAAACTTTTGGGAATAAGCTTTCGGTTTTTGACCTTAAAATCTCAAAACGATGAATACGGCTACGCGTCAGGTATTGGAATGTATAACCGGGGAGATCTTAGAAATTGCCCGTTCGGTATTTGATGAAAACGGGTTGAAAAACAGCTCTATCCGGGAACATATAGAGGTTCGATTGGAAAAAGAGCCGGATGTCGTTATCCGCCTTTTGTTTGATAGCTATTTAGACTTTATAGAAAAAGGAAGAAAGCCCGGCTCGGGAGAAGTACCACCTATTTCAGTCCTTAGGGATTGGGCGTTGAGAAAGGGATTGCCTATCACTAATGATACATTGCATGCTATAGCCAGCGTCATCCAGCGGGATGGTGTCGAGGCACGCCCCATCTTAACTGTTATTGACGGTCGGCTGGATAAAGCGTTCGATGAGCGGTGGGCTGACCAATTATTTGAGTCTTTAATCTCAGAATTGACTGCTTTTTTTGATTAATATAAAAAAACGGATTCCATTTGGAATCCGTTTTTGTTTATATGAGGAGATGTATGAAATGTTCTGAGTCTTTAGAATTTATATCCGACTGAAAGCGATACATTCCGATTTTTCCATTTGGGAACTTCATACGCAGTTACTCCGGTTGATTGGTTGTTGTAGCCGCTGCTATATCCATAGTTAAGATATGTTCCTGAACTTTTATCCAGATTTCTTAATCCGAGTTCGTAATTAACATTGAATGAGAATCTTTTGTATTCTATACCAATTCCTCCGAGTAACCCGTAGTCGAAACGTTCGAGCCCTGTTTCCTTGTATTTTTTGTATGTTGTTTCTGTATTGACTGATTCTGTTTTTCCATCGGGATATTTGAGTGTACCATTTATTTTATACTTTGAGCGTGCTGCAATTCCATATCCGGCATATCCTCCAATGTTGAAAGTCAGATTGATATCCTCGGCTAAAGGTAACCTATAGCCAATGGTGAGAGGTATTTGAAGAAACATCAGATTCTGAGATGCTTTTGCTTTACCTGTGTATGTGACATAGTCTAGGTCATCAATTGATGTCAATTCGCCTGAATCAAAATAAGGTAGTGAAAAATTGAAAGATTGTTCCTTTAGTTTACTTCCTTTAGAGGTAAATTCCAACCCCGATTGTAGAAAAAATCGATCGCTGAGTTTATACTCTACTGTTCCTCCGACATTGAAGCCTATTCGTCCTGATTCGTTTTTACTGCTGGTGTTTGCAATGTTGGCTCCCGCTTTTACGCCGAATGTCCAGGGTGATTCATTTGTTTGTGCATCAGCAATCTGTGTAGAGGCAATGCTTATGCCTGCCACTGCAAGTAGTGTAGAAATTTTCATCATAAAGATTAATTGTTGGTTAGTGATTTGTTCGTCACAAATCTATCTTCAATTTCTGTAAATAAATGTTGTATTAGTGTAACTCCTGTTAAATTATTTGCATCGAATGTATCTTTTATAAAATATTATGGCAAATATCGGTCTTTTTCTATAAAAATAAGAGAGGAAAGTCTAGGATTATAGATTGTGGTGTTTTTTATTTTTCAGATAATTCCGGATAAACATGTCGGCCAACAGTAAAATCAGAACCGATAGGCTCATTAATATCCACACAGGATTTACATTTATTGCCGGCATTTTGATCGAATAGTTTATTTCAGGTAACGAGAAATTTGTCTCTATACCCGAAAAATAAAATAAAACACAGGGTAGTATTACAATCGCTGCAATACCACCTATGAGAGCACAAGTGTTATATATTGTTCTGAGTCGTGATTTTTTCTTATTCTCTTTTGCCGCAACTGTTTGTATTTGTTGCATCAGTTTACTTTCGAATCCGGCTGATGGCTGATCTGTCCTGATTTCGAGAAATATATCTCTCAACTTATCGTCTGCTCGTTTCATTGCGATATAAGTTTATTGATTTCAAAATTCATAAATTTTCTGATACGATGCAACTTTACTTTTACATTTGACAGGGTAAGCCCTGTAATTGTTCCGATTTCCTGAATGGAATGGTCGTTGAGGTAAAACATCGTAATGAGCAAGGCTTCTTCAGCCGGGAGCATTTTCAATACCTGATCTAGATATTGCAGGCGTTCTTCACTGCTGATATCGTCTATCGAATCGCTGATTTCCATATCTGATACGGCACTCAGATAGCTGTCTTCCACGGCAATCACTTTTTGCGATTTTCTGATTTCAGTAATGGCCGTGTTATATGCTATACGGTACAACCATGTTGAGAATCCGGCATCGCCTCTGAACTTATCCAGAGATTGGTAAACTTTGATAAATATCTCCTGTACAATATCTTCGGCATCGGTATTATTATTGACAATTTTGGAGACAATAGTATATATCATCCGCTGGTATCGGCGAACGATATGTACAAAAGCATTAACTTCTCCGTTTCGGATACAGTTGATGTAATGTATGTCGTCAAAGTCGGTCATGCCTATAAGACGCACGGTGTTGAGATAGGTTACAAATGTATGTATATATTTTAACCGAAAATTTTTTTATTCGATTTTGTAACCTTTTTATATGCTGTCCGTCAAAATAAGCAAACGAATGAATGTCTAACTTTTAAATATATTGAAATATGGAAATTTTAATTCCTTTGGTAGTTGTTCCTGTTATGGTTTTAGGGATCTATCGTTTGTTTGAATTGTATGCACGCCGTAAAGAACGGATAATGATTATTGAGAAGATGCAGTTTAATGCTCCGCAAAAAGATCTGCATTTATCGGATAATTTGAATTTACCGATTTTGGGTAATGTTAATATCAAAATGTCTTCTTTATGGCCTCTTAGAGCCAGTTTGCTGATGATTGGGATCGGTCTTGGACTTATCGTTGCCTTTATTCTTGAATCTACTTTGACTCCTAATATGATGCCTGAATATTCAAGATACGATTATGATGTCAAGAGTAATATCAGTAATACGGTTGCTGTTATTTATTTCGCATGTGTTTCTTTATTCGGAGGAATAGGTCTGCTGGCTGCTTATTTTATAGAACAAAACAAGGAAAAAAAACAGAAAAGCTAAGGTCTGATTAAAAAATTAATTAAAGGGTGTTTTCCTCTCGGAAGACACCCTTGCTGTTTCCTATATTTTTATCTATAGAATAAAAGATAATAATATGGGATTTTATTCAAACAAAGAGATTGCCCAAGTTACCGAACCGAAAGAGCTTACTTTATCGGGTAATCCTAATTTTATAACATTCGATAGTGTAGGGAGTGGTAACCCCGACCAAAAAATGGAGTTACGCATAATAGTTGAGCGGTTAGCTAATTATGAAAATGGTATGCGAATTGACTTTAAGGAGGGATTGACAAACAGCGTATATTCGTTCCAGTCGACACGAAATCCGAATAAACTGGGAACCAATACTTTTCTGGTTGTAGAGGGGAGTGAAAATGCAACTGATCGATCGGATATAACGTCTACAGCTCAGAACCTATTGTTGTGCCTGAGGAATAATCCTTATTTAAGGAATAATTTCGAAATGTATATCAATCCTGATATTTCAATAGGAGATGCTGACGGAGAATATTTGATCGATAATGGCAATATAATCGTAATTAAGGCCAATGGGTACGGTTCGCAGTATAACTTTCGGTGCGAATTGTTTTATGGTGATGAATATCAGGAGAATAAACAAAAACCGGATTATATAGACGATATAATCAAAATAGAACAAATTGCGGAAGGTAGTTCGTCCGACTCAATAGATCGAGGGCTTGGAAATACCCGTGTGGAGATTGATTTGTATAGTGATGTAAAATCTGTGCTTGGTGATGATAAAAAAGAAATATCTAATAGCGGAACTTTCCTGACTACTTTATCTAAATCGTATTTCGGGCAGCCTGTTTGGTTTGAGCTCAATGCGCTCATGAATAAGAAAGCCGATTATTCTACCGCATTCCTCAATGCCGGAGCAGACTGGGTTGATAGCGGCTCCGCATCTTCTTTCCGTGTTGTTGCCCGAAGACAGATCAATGGCAGTAATCAGGTGTTTTATTATTCCCATCCTTTGTATGTAATAAATGGTTATGATGATCTCCTTGTGGAAAATGACTTGAAAAAAGTAAGTGATGATGGTACTGCTTATGTGATGGATTTTTCTCAGGATTTCAACGAGAAGGATATAGTTAAAGTCAAACCTTTGACTTCCATGTACAACCGTACCCATATCAAAGGGCAGGAACAGTATTTTAATTTTATAGCAGAAAATTTCTCCGTGAAAGCACTTCCCTCTACCGATTTTCCGGACTTAGCTTTGTATTACAGGATGTATACCCAGTCGGGTGAATTTATTTCGGATTATATATCACACAAAATTGAGATCCAGAAATTAACAACGGTAAATACTGCAAAACTCGATCTGGATCGTTTTTTGCCATTGGCAGTAGCCGGCTCAAAAGAATTGATGGTTGGAGAAATAGAGGTGTTTTTATGTGCTTTTCACAAAAATGAAAGTTATAATTCGAGTATGCCGAAGACTATAATTTCAATGCCTTTGACTTTCAGTGTGTTTCCGGAATATCTATATACTGTTAATGACTTTGTCTTTCTTAATAAATGGGGAGGATGGGATAGTGTGAATTTCAGCGGAACCGATTCTACCGAGTTTAAAACAACAGCAACAACCATATTTAAGACTATAACTCCTCAGTCAGGACGATTTTCGTCTATCGAAACTGTCACCAATAAAAATGCCGAATCGCAGAAAATTGTACAAAGTGCACCGATGACTTACGATGGTATGGAGTGGTTGCAGCAAATGAGTGCTTCTCGGGCAGTATACGAAATAAGGACGCAAAGATATATCGTTATTGATGATATGTCTTTGAAATACAATAGAAAAGATGATCTGTTTCAGGCAGAGATGAAATACCATTATACCGACTTACCCAGATAAGGCCGCAGACCTATTTATAGCTTTGGCTAGTAAAACAACCAAAGTCCGTTATAAACAAAAAGTATATCATTAAATACATTTTTGTTAACTTAATTTTTAGCATACAATGAATAATATAGAACTATATATAAATAACCGCTTGTGTGAGATTGCCAATGCGGAAAAGTTGGGTATTCGTCTCAACAGGATACTGATAAAACCAGCTGAACTGAATACCAAGGATGCTCAATACAGCTATTCGATAACCATTCCGTCAACAAATATTAATGACGAGATATTCGGTTTTGCCAATGTAGAGGAAGTGAAAGATAAGTTTAATCACGATTACAATGCTTTACTATATGTGGATGCCGTGCTTGTCTTTGATGGAAAATTCAGAATGAGTGAGATTGATAAGGATGGTAATTTTAAAGGGAATTTGCTTATTCCTGCCAAAAAGACTATAAAAGAGCTTTTCGGCGATACCAAAATGAATGAGCTCAAAACTACTTGGAGTATCGACTTTAAAGAGATGGTATCGAGCCTTAACAAATGGAATACAAAGTCCGGTACTCCCGATTGTATTTTTCCGTATGTATTGTACGGATTGCTGCCTAAAGTACCCAAAGATGCCAATGGTAATTATTCGGCAAAAGATGTTTGGGACGAAACGGTACGATTGGGTATAGAAGATTTTCCTCCTTCTATTAATTGCCTGCAGACCATCAAAAAGATATTCGAGACACTAAAGGATAAAGAAGGAAAGCCCCAAAATATTGGCGGGACTGCTTTTGATGATGTACGGTTGAAAAATCTGTATATGTCATACAGTAATCCTACCGATTATGCTCAGGAATGGAATTGGGGAGATTTAGGGACGATGAGTGTTAGTGGCAATTATAAAAGTATACGTGATTATCAGACAGATGATCCTATATTTGAACGAAGTATCTCTCAGTCGAGTATGGATAGAGACCATTTCTATACAGTCAACCTTTTTAACTCGCACAATGTGGAATTTTCTGAGATACAGGATACCGGAACTAATATGACTTATTATAAAGAACCGGATGAAAGAAACCCTAGATACATTAAAAAAAATCTGAGAATCCGGATTCCTGCCAGTGGACTTTATAAAGTAAAATTATATTCGGATGTCCTTTTGTACAGAGGAGGCGAAAATGAATCAAGATATGACAAACATACAGATAGGACTTGGGCAAATACCCGAACTGGAAGAGACTCTAAATACAATAACTACTTTGGTATGAAGCGTTATGAAATCCAGGTTGTCAGAGATTTTGGTAGTGGCGATTTTGGATTTGACAATAAGTTGATAGCCGGATTCTACGATAAACCGAATTTACCGCAAAATGATAAGACCGGAACGGATGAACCTGAAAATTATCCGAAATGGTATCCCCAGGAATATTGCCCTATGATTGTCGATCCATCTTCTGATAATAAACTAATCAATGGCTTACACTTCGGTCAAACGGATAGAAGCGGAACTAATGATAGAAACCCTGAGGGAAAACCTTTTAATACCCTTTTTATAAAAAATGGTTATTCTTGGGACAGAACATTCAGTCAGGATAAAAAGATATGTTCGGCATATTACAATCCTTATAAGTACCATTATCATGGATATGTTTCCGAAGAATTGGAAAGTGATGATGATTATGATGTCGTTATAGGTAAAGAGTTAAGGGATAAGTTTAAAACAGATATACAAGATATTCCCATATCTGATATAAGCTATATATCGTCAGCCGATAATAATATCACAGGAGAGGGGCAGGCATCTTCAATCATATGGCTCGATAAGGGTGAGTGTGTGACGGTATGCTGGGTATCAGAAGCCGGAGATTTAAGAAAGGCTGGACATAGTGTAAAAAGGGCTGTAGGTCCCGTGATAGTCGAGGATTTGAATTTTCGTCTTTCTATAGAACCATTCCGTACTGATGAGGAATGGGTAACAATTAATAAAGATGGAGAAGGGACTGCTTCTATGAATTGCACGGATATTCCAAATTTTCAGAAAGGTGAAATTAATCTGATGAAATTTTTACCTTCTGAGCAAAAAGTGGATGAATGGCTCGATAATTTTTGTAAAGCATTTAACCTTCAATTAAATCAAATTGATAATGATACATTCGAATTGAATATAAAGCAGCAGCATGTTAATACTCATATTGCATCTGTACTTGATCTTGATAATAAAGCAGGTATTATTAAACGTTCTAACCAACCGTTGGGGCTGCCTGCTGTATTTGATATCGGTTTTAAAATTAATGAAGAAGAGAAAGGTTTTATAGATACAAAAGATAATGGAGGAGGAAAGATCGAAACGGGTAGTCTGGATGGATCTAGCGTAAATCAGACTTCTAATTTCTCTTATAATTGGTTTAAAACAATAACACAGACAGATAAAGATGGGAACTTGATACTGCAATTACAAATTCCAATTATTTCTAATAAAGAAGTTTGGGATGATACCGAAGATTATAGAGATATGTTGAAAAAAAAATATACTAATTATGCTCAACGCTTTTGGTATAGAAATGAAAATATATTATATAATTTGGGAGATGTATGGAAAACTAATGATATACTTACAGATAGTGATAAATCTCAAAACTTATTTATTCCTCAATTGTCAGATCTTTTGAAAAATAGAAATCCTTTAACATTGAGTTATAAAAATCAACCGAACTCAATACTACAAACTTATTTTAATGTAATTGCTCCTAACGATAGTAATTATACAGACATTGAATGTTACCTTTCTCCAGATGAATACGAGCAATTAAATGGAGCGAAATTAGTAAAGCTTAATAACGATTTGTATTATATAGCGTCGATCGAAGGGTATGATCCTCTTGGTAGAAATAAAACAAAGTTGAGGTTAATCAGAAAAATGTAAGATTCAGAAAAAGAGTATCAGAAATCTTTTTTCAATCTGTCATTGCGGACTTATTTCGCAATCTCCTGATCGTTAATATTTCTTATGGGGAGATCCCGTGTCAAGCACGGGATGACAGATTTTGATATATTCTTTTTTATTTTATGCGTTTATATAAATAAATATATCCTTTTTTAGGTAATATTTGTTGTAAGCTTAATGTATTATTTTCTATGATATATTTATAGGCTAAATTATCATTTAAACGTTTTATACCTGTTCCATTGATGTAATATTTAGTTATAGTATTAATTGAGCTAATCCATTCAAATGTTTCAGTAAAAGTTATAATTGATTTTGAAGTTGTTTCACTTCCATCTATGTGTGTTATTTGCCATTCACCTTTTATAGGATTATATTTTCCTTGATATTGTGCATAATGAGAGTCTTTCGGGTCATTCCAGTCTCCATCCCATCTCCATTCTTTATGCACATAGGGTTTCAGTAACCATGTATTTGAAGAATTAATAAGAGTAAGAACATTATTTTTTATATTGTATTTATAGAAATTATCTTTTCCTACTCGGAATGCAGTGTTATTGATGACATATTTCTTTAGATCTGGATATGTAGGATCTTTATCTTCTGCCGGTTTCACTTTAGACTCCGACATATTCAAATCAGAACTGAATTTGATATAATAATGATCCGTATACTCTTTTCCGTTTAGCGAATAAGCTTGCCATTCTCCCTCTATGGGATTGTAGCCCTCGGGTTTGTAGTTCTTATCGTTTTTGTCATTCCAGTCGCCATTCCAATCAGATGGGGTAGGATCGGGATTTGGTGCAGGATAGTTATCATCGCTGCCACATGCTGTCAGTAAAAAAGAGAATAAAAATATGTAGAAAATCTTTTTCATGTTAGTTTTTTTGTGTTGCTGGTTGGTCAAAGATAATAAAATTTTAAATAACTTAAAATTAGTTTATCCGAAACCAGATAAACGGCTGTTAACTAAAATAGTTAGTTTTTTTTATGGAACAGCAGATAATAGAGGAGTGAACAATTTATCAGCCTTTTTAGTTAATTTAAAAGAGGGGTCAATCTGAATTCACATTTATTTGACTAGATTTACCCCCCGAAACAGACATTAAAATTTATACAATATGAAAAAATTATTACTCAGCATTGCACTTTTAGCAGGAACATTGGGCGTATTTGCACAATCGGAACAAGGCGAAAAATCATTGATCGGACACATAGGTGTACAATCAGATCCTGGTCGTTTCCTTATTGGAGCTCAAGGACGTTATGTAATTGCCGACCATATTCGTATAGCACCTGATGCGTCATTTATTTTTCCTAAAAATAAAGTCACAGGTTTGGATATCAACCTGAATGCTCATTATGTATTAGATATCGACAATCAGGTATCTGTTTATCCATTGGCTGGTATTGCCATGCAGAACGCCCGTTATTCGGGTGAGACTATCGCCGGAGAAAAGCGTGGTTCGGATAGTTTTACTAACTGGGGGTTCAATCTGGGAGCTGGAGGCAGCTATAATTTGAGTAGCAATACTTTTTTGAATCTCGAAATGAAGTATACATTCAGTGATGCAGATTGCTTTACATTTGCATTCGGATATGGAGTCAAATTCTGATTAGACATATCAGATTAAATAAAATAGAAGAGAGTTGTTATCTAACAGATAACAACTCTCTTTTTTATCTCTATTCCTTTCTGTAGCAAAAGGTATATGTATAAAAAAATAAAAACTCTTTAGGCGACCTAAAGAGTTTCATCCTTAAAATGGAGTATATCCTCCAAATTAGTTTTGAGGAGCAGCAACAGCAGCTGAATCAACAACAGCAGTATCTACTGGAGTTTCAACAACTGGAGCAGGAGCTACAACTGTATCTGCAGGAGCAGCTTCTTCTGCAGGTTTAGAACCACCGTTACAAGCAGCAAATGATGCTGAAATTGCAGCAACTGCTGCGAACAATAATACTTTTTTCATTTTACCTTCTGTTTTGACGAAAAATTGTAAATAATTATCTTTTCGAATGCAAATGTAATATAAAAAATTACAACTAGAACAAAGATTTGCAAATGATTTACATAATTATGTGTAAGTCGTTGCTATTTTTTATGTTTATCGCTAATAATCTATGTTTTAGTAATAAAAAGATCGATCGGTCGGACAGTTTTTTTTCTCAAAAAAAGCAGTTTTATATCTCTATTTTATTTAGTTTTTTTAGTACATATCGACTTTTATCCTGAATTTTCAGAGAAATTCGGTTTCAAAACTATTATAAAGGAAGAATTTTTTTAAGATTTTTTTTTGAATGAGTTCTATCTCATCCCGATTTCGAATGTTTATTTACAATAACAATATGTAACTTTCGAAAAACTTTGATTTACATTGTATATATGAATATAACTTTAGAAGGAAAACATGTTCTGCTATGCGGAGGATCGCAGGGGATCGGATTGGCTGCAGCAAAATTATTTGCTCAGTCGGGTGCATCAGTTACGCTTATGGCTCGAAATGAAGACTCTTTGTCTGAGGCGTGTAAGTCACTCAGTGTGATAAATACAAATCAGACACATAACTATATTGTGGCTGATTTGTCGGATCCGTATAAAGCAAGTGAGGCTTTGTCTGTTTATTTGAGTAATGACAATAATATAGACATATTGATCAATAATTCGGGTGGACCGTCTCCTGCGCCTCTCTTCTCGGAAAAGCCCGATAAATTTCTAGCCTATTTCAGTCAGCATATTATAACAGCGCAGTTGTTTGTTCAACAGATAGTACCCTATATGAAAGACAAACATTGGGGACGTATCGTGAATATTATATCCACATCGGTAAAAACACCTATTCCCGGTTTAGGAGTCTCTAACACTGTGAGGGGAGCAATGGCTTCGTGGAGTAAAACTCTGGCGGGAGAACTGGCTCCTTTCGGGATAACTGTAAACAATGTTTTGCCGGGAAGTACCGATACAAGGCGTATTGCATCTATTGTAGCGTCGGACGCAAAAAAAACGGGTAAAAGCGAAGCTGAGGTTCGAGCGATGCGTGAGGAATCTATTCCGATGAAGCGGATAGGATCGCCGGATGAAGTTGCCGCCGGAATTGTTTTTCTGGCATCCGATCAGGCTTCCTATATTACTGGTGTCAATTTGCCTGTGGATGGGGGAAGTACTCCGGCTTTGTGAATTCTCGAAAAAATAAGCAGTTGCTAAGTTTGATCGTTTTATTTTGTATATTTACAAAGGAAGATGCGGTGTAAGTCGTTTTTAGGAATGTTTCGGATCTTCGTTGTCGATTTTGTTATAAGTAGAACACGCGGTTAGGTTTTGATAAGTCATTAATTTCCGCTTATTATTAAAAAACTTTGATATGGATAAGAAAACAGCATTGGCATTGACGACTGTTGCGGTTGCGGCAGGTACTGCGGCATTGGTATTCTATTATTTGAATAAGGAAAAGAAGAAAAAGAAGATAGCTTTCCGGTTTGTTTAATTCTGGAGCCCTTTTTTGAAGATTATATATGTATACCGAAGCCTGCATTTGAATTAATGCAGGCTTTGTTGTTTTAGTTTTCAATATCTTTACTTTAAGGTTTGATGAAGAATCCCGAAATCTGGTTTTCATTATTAAATGTGAATTGAATATAGGCTTTTTGTTTTTCGAAAAGGCAGGGGATGTACACGAATCTATAATTTCCCGATTGACTGTTTTTTATATCTGTACCGATGCTTTGCAGTTTGCCGAATTGAGATTCGATCTGAGTCATAGTTTGCTCAATCTCTGATATCGGAAGAGCTTTTTTCATAGCCGAATCGAAATATTTGTATGTCATTTCATATTTTCCCTCTTTTAGGGCTTGTGCCGCTTCTAATGAGATAGCATTGAGTTGAGAATAATCTATGTTACTTCGCAGTTCGGTTTTATCGGATGAAGGAAGTTCATCTTTCGGTATAAACTGTTCCGGAGATATGAGTAATGCAATAATAATGTAGCTTATTATTTCGGTCAGTATTACGGCTGCAATAAATCCGCTTACGGCTTTTGCTCCTTTTATGTTGCACGATACACTGAAGGCATTGTAAGATAGTATCAGCATCCAAATAATACTAATGAGTATGGTAATGATAAATATCCCGAAATAGATATAATTGTGAGTGTAAGGCATGACAACGTTTGCAGATGGGAGCAGTGAGCTTGTTACAACTATTGTTCCGTCCATAACCACGGGGATACTACAGATGAGAGCAATAAATATAAGAGGTGCTTTGGAAAGACAAAGAGTTCCTACAACATCAATAGCCCGTATAGATGACTTGCTTAACAGAGTCCCTATAATAAATAAAAGTAACGAAAAGAGGATGAATCCTGTCAGTGCGAGAAGAAAGGCATTGTATAAAGGTTGATGCATAAGCTTTACACTGATGACTCCTATAAATACAATGTGCTGTAGTTGTGCTATTATAATTGTCAGGATCAACAGGGCTAATCCGATAAAGAGAGCTTTTGCCCCGGCTATTTTATTAAACGGATTGAGCATTAATTGAAAAAGATTATTCTTGTTCATGGTTTTTCAGTTTAAGGATTATATCATCTAATTTATTTCGGACACTAGGGTAGCTCAGGTTCAGCAGTGACGCCATATCTTTGAGGCTGCCACTGTTCTTTACAAAATTAAGAATGAAAAACTGATCTTCGGATGATAATTGAGCCAGTACAGGCAAATCGTATAATCCGTTGACTTCGGTCTCGCAATGTTCACACTTCAGGCTTCTTACTTTCAGAAGGCTTTGGCAGCTTGGGCAAATACAAGGTAGTTTCATTTTTTTATTATATGTTTTTGCAATATTACTTATTATTGTTGAATAAAATTGAATTTATTTTCAATTTTATTAATTTGTTTATTTTTTTTATTTCTTTTTGTATGAATATATTTAAAATATATAAGATGATTGCGGTAGGATATAAACTGTTAGTTTAGGTTAAATTATAAATCCTAAAATTAGCAGATTCCAAATCGGGTATCATTTTTGTATATCTTTGAATACCCAAAGCTCAGACTGAAGGCTTTAGGTTTTGTTTTACAATTATTTTATATTCGGGATTAATTATCGTATGAAGAAAATTTCAATAATAGCACTATTTATCATCGTTTTACTTGTGTTGATTGCTTTCATCATTTATTTGTTGAAATCGTCGGGGAATGAGGAGAAAGTATATGTTACACACGATGTGGTTGTTCAGCAAATTGAAGAATTAGGGAATCTGGAAGTCGTGAAATATAATATTCAGGACGTCGTACAATATGAAAAAAAACGCACATGGCTGCCCAATTCAAAAGCATCGTTGATGGTTGCGGGAGAGGTTATTGCTTGTGTGGATCTCACAAAATTAGGAAAGGATGATATTTTTACCGATAAAGATTCGGTGAGTCTTATATTGCCTGTTCCTGAGATTTGCCATTATAAGGTAGATCATTCGCGGTCGAAAGTATATAATATTGAGTATGGACTGTGGGAGACTGCCAAGCTTGTAGATGATGCTTATGCTCATGCCGAACAGCATTTGTATGAATCCGCTCTGAATATGGGTATTGCTCAGGAAAGCCGGCAGAATACAATAAAAGTATTGACTCCGATTTTGAGGGGATTGGGTTTTACCCGTATTTATATTGGTTTTAAATCACCCGAGCAATCTTTATCTTCCGAACATGGAAATATAAAGCTTACTAATCCGAAATAACTATATATGCAGATATTGCAATTTACTTTTCCCGATTGGGACAGAGATTTATTTATGTTTTTAAATGGTAAGCATACTCCGGCTCTCGATTTTCCGATGTATGCTATCAGTACATACTTATTCTGGGCATTGTGTTGTGTCGCTCTTATTGTGTTCATGGTTTACCGCAACCGGACATGGGGCAAATGGGCTGCTTTATTTATGATGGGAGGTGTTGCAATGAACAGCTTGGTTAACAATCTTCTGAAGATTGCCATTATGCGTCCCCGTCCGGGATATGATCCACTTATTAAGGATATTATGCGTCAGCTCGAAGATCCCGGGACCAGCTATAGTTTTTTTTCGGCACATTCGTCCAACTCTATTTGTCTGGCGTTATTTTCTGCTTTGTATTTTCGAAACAAGTATTATTCGTTTATTGCCTTTGTCTGGGCATTGGCTATAGCTTACAGTCGTATTTATGTAGGAAAGCATTATCCGTTGGATGTTATTTGCGGATTGATGTTCGGGATAGTTACAGGCTGGATTTCTTATTGGTATTATAGAAGGTTCTATCGGAAAAAGTCGGTATTTATAAAAGAATAAGTCCCGGTTGATTTGGGCATATTAAGATACCTTTTATAATTTATGTCTGTAGTATAAGTATATAGAAGTGTTTAATGGTAAGTTTTCAAGTTATAACAAGCTTATATTGTTTGCTTGCCAAAGTAATAAATTAGTCAGAGACCTTAAAAAGCAGCAAATATTCTTTTATGAAATATGTGTTATTTATTTTTCTGCTCTTTGCGTCTGTATTCTTTACAGATGCGCAATCCGTTAAAAAATATGGGGTTGTTAATCTGGAAGGGGAAATTATTGTTCCGTTGATATATGAAAAAATTTTGCCATTCGAAAACGGCTACGCCCGTGTTATACGTCGCGAACGTTATGGTTTAATCGATTCTTCAGGAAAGGAAATATTGGAGTGTAAATACCAGGATATACGTGATATTTTAACAGACCGTATTGTTATAAAACTCAACAATAAGTATGGTGTAATAGATTTTAGAGGTAATGTAATAATTTCGTTTGATCAAAGCCGTATTGTTACTCTTACAAATGGTTTCTTTTTGGCGTATGAGTCGATAACTTGCGGAGTGTATGATAATAATGGCAATATTACTGTTCCTTTTTCCAATAATATACTAGTCCCTTTTTCGGGAGACAGGAGCCTTTTGTTTTCTGTCGATTCTTTCAGACAGAATACAAAGATGATCGATTATCGTAATAATGAGATTCCTGCTTTTACAAATAAACGAATCCGAGACTTAGGTAATGGTTATTTAGGAATAAGTCAACCTCAAAAAGGCATATATAAAGTCGTTGATATTAATGGCAGGGAAATTAATCCTCAGGTGCAGCTCGATGATAGCCAAACTTTTGTAGGAGAGTATTTGCGCTATTCCATTGATGGCAAACTTGGACTCATCAATATAAGGGGAGAGCAGATTTTAGCTCCTGTTTATAAACGTATATTTGATTTTAATGACGGTTATGCAAAAGTTTTGAAAGATTCGACCCGATTCGGGGACAATCAATATGGTGTAGTGGATACTGCCGGAAGAGAAGTGATTCGTTGTATGTATGATGGTATTGGCGAATTCTCAGACGATCGTATTATGGCTTTTGCAGAACAAAAATATGGGTATCTGGATGAGAAGGGGAGGGTGGTGATTCCTTTTGAATATGATGAAGGCAATTCGTTTCAAGATCATATGGCGATAGTAGCAAAAGCCCGTCATTATGGCGTAATTGATACTTTCGGACGTATTGTGTTACCGTTTGAATATGATGATATAAAGTATTTGGGAGCTTCTGTTTTTGCGGTTTTCAGAAATGGGAAGTGGGTAATTATAGACAAAACTAAGCATCAGCTAGGTTCGGCTGAATACGACTCTGTCGGCAAATCGTATGCAAATAAATATATTGCAGTTTCGGTCAACCGAAAATGGGGTGTTCTAGATTATTCGGGAAAAGTCGTTTTACCGTTTGAATATTCTGCTGTGGATAACTATGGCGATGATGTATTTGTGGTCGGCAAATGATTTGTAATCAGCATATTTATAGTTTTAGAGTATGTTTTTCTCTGAACATTTACTCATATAAGTTGTTTATTTTAAAATAGATCGGAAAAATAAACCCGAATCTTAATTTGACAAAAGGGATTTTAATATCAATAATTGATGACTCGAAAGAAAGTCAAATGGGTCTGAGACCTTAAAATAAATAAAGTATATGAAAAAGAATTATGTATTAGCGATTAGCGTAGTAGCAGTAATGGCGTTTGCCTCATGTGGAGGAGGTAAGACTGAACAGCCAGCTGTAGATCCGGATTCAGTAAATGTAGTAAATGATGTGAAAGATGCCGTTGATACAGCCGGAAAGGCCATTGAAGATGGAAGCGAAAAGGCAGTGAATGATGCTAATCAGGTTATTGATGAAACATCAGATAAATCTAAAGATTTACTCGATAAGGCAAAAGATGAAGCCGGTAAAGGAAAAGAAGGTGTTGAAAAAGCCTATGATAAGAGTAAAGACGCTGTAAAAAGTGGAGCTAATGCTGTAAAAACAGAAGCTGAAAAGGCTGCTGATAAAACCAAAGATGCGGCAAAAAGCGCAAAAGATAATTTGAAGAAAGAAGCTGATAAACTTAAATAAGATGTAGCAGCCGATATATAAAAACCTTTCGTATTGCGAAAGGTTTTTTTTGATTTATTAAAGGCTTTGAATTAAACATTTTGGGGTTTTATTCCGTTTATTGAATAAATGATTATATATTTGATGTAATCAAACAACAAAGGGATAACGAAAGATACAGCTGTCTGCTGTGTCAGTTCTTTACAAATAGATAAATATAAAGGTCGTAGACCTTACATCAATAAATAAAAAAGCAGAACTATGAGAAATTTTTTATTAGGCTTGGCTGTTGGTGCAGCGGCTGCATACGTAGCTACTAAATTAGTTGATGATGAAACTCGTGCCGAATTATATGATGACTTGGATAAAGCAACCGAGAAAGCAAAAGATAAATTAAGACACGGAGTAAGTGTTGGTAGAGGTAAGGCTTTGAGAATGGGCGTTCGTGCCAGACAAGAGGTGCGTGCCGGAAAGAAGAAACTAAGTCAGACTGCCGGAGATTTTGCAGGAAAGTTATCGGATGAATTGGCTGAACTTGAAGAAAAAGCGAAAGCAAAGGCAGCCGAAGTAAAAGGCTAAAATTGAAAGGTGTCGATAGATACTAAACGAATAAATTTCGGACAGAATAAGGCGGGGATGTTATTGCCCTGTCTTTTTTGTCTTTTTACTGTTGAGAAGCATCTTCTTTTTTAGTTAATGAAAGGAATACAGGTCTAAGACCTTAATTGATTATGGATGATATAAATCGTGTCGAATTTGATAATACGGCTTTAGTGCTTGAGGGTGGTGCATTGAGAGGAGTTTTTACCTGCGGTGTATTGGATTGGATGATGGATAATAATTTCTATTTTCCTTATCTGGTAGGAGTTTCGGCAGGAGCCTGTAACGGAGCTTCTTTTATTTCGAGACAGAGGGGAAGAGCCAGGTATAGTAATATAGAGCTGCTTGATAAGTATAAATACATAGGCTTTAAGCACTTTGTAAAGAAGCGTAATATGATGGATTTCGATCTGTTATTCGATGATTTTCCTAATCGGATATTGCCGTTCGATTTTCCGACCTATGAGAAAACCGATACCCGTTTCGAGATTGTAGTCAGTAATTGTATCACCGGTAAAGCAGAATATAAAGAGGAGTATAAAGATCATAACCGCCTGCTCGATATTCTAAAAGCATCGAGTAGTATGCCTTTTTTTTCTCCCATAACTGAGGTTGATAAAGTCCCCATGCTCGATGGTGGAGTTTGCGATTCTATTCCTGTGGAACGAGCCATGTATAAGGGATATGAGAAAATGATCATTGTCGTTACCCGCAACAAAGGATACCGGAAAAAAACGGATGGCCTTAAGTTACCCGCCATCTTTTTTCGTAAATACCCTAAGATGAGGGGCGCAATAAATCAGCGGAATGAAATTTATAACAGGCAGCTCGAGCTTGTGGAGAAGCTCGAAGAAGAAGGACGTGCGGTTGTTATTCGTCCTATTGAACCAATGACCATCAATCGCATAGAAAAAGATACAAATGTTCTTTCCCATTTTTATGATCATGGGTATGACTGTGCCCAATTAACATTGGGGTATCGGGTAGGTAAGCAGAAGGAGGCAGAAAAGCTTTGACGCTAATATACTAATAGAGATGATTTATTTCATGTCTTTGGTGAAAAACTTCGTTATTTCGTGGTATCCTTGTCTTTCATAAAAGCGATGGGCGTCGTGTCTTTCTTTCCGGCTAAATACATTAATGGCCGAGCACCCTTTATCCTGAGCTTTTTGGATGGCAAATTCTTCAAGCTCTTTACCTATGCCCTTGCTTCGTACTTTTTTGTCTACGACAAAATATCCTATTTCACAAAAATCGCCGTCGAAGGCTAGCTGAATGGAGTAATGGAGTGTTATAAATCCAACAACTATATTGTCGTCGGTATAAACAAACACTTCGTCGCTTCCGGACTTTAGAAGTTTGTCGAGCCTTATATTGATTGTTTCCACAGGGTATTCGTACCCTAGCTGATCAAGAAGATCTTTTATCCGGCTGCAATCCGCAGACCATGCGTTACGTATCGGCATATCTGATAATGATAATTTTATTGAATAAATATACTAAAAATGAGATATAAATAATAGTTTATGTATATATTCGTATCAACAAAATATATATATCTGAAAGTGAACAATTTCGGGCTTACAACGTTTATATACTACAATACAGAAACAAATTAAACTATAAAGCTATGAGTACTACAACATTGAAGAAAACAAAAGGAATCACAGTATCAACAAAAGAAGTGGGCGCATTTGTAGGACAAATTGTCGCATTTAACAACAGTTTGAAATTATACCATTGGCATGTTACGGGTGTAGCAAGCTATGCACAACATATTGCTATCGATCAGGCTTTGGAAGACCTGTCTGAAGCAACAGATCGTTTGGTTGAAACTACTTATGCTCAGGCTAATGATTTGACTATTGTTATTCCTGAAACAAAAACTCCTGCTGACTTGGTAAAACATGTAAGCGGATTTTATGATGTAGTCGAAGATGGTCGTAAATACTTTACAGAAGCATTTACTCAGGCTATTATCGATGATTATGAAGAAGCTCTTCAACAATTATTGTATAGAGTAAAAAGATTGCAGTAATATTCCTGCAATATCATATAAAGAAGGCTCCGATCGTAACCGGAGCCTTCTTTTTTGTGTAAATGTGAAAAAATGTTATATTGAATACTTCACCCCTGTTATTTAATTATAAAATAAGATGTTGTCATTTGTCATATGTTTCCTATACTATATCTTTGTTTCATAAGATTTTGAACAGAACTCGAATAAATGATTTGTCCCTCAGGTAGTCTATATCCTGCTGCATTGTCGTATACAATAATCTACAGATCTTTTTGGGAGTATTAAGAACAATAAGAATCTGAATGATGACATCTATATCTATTTATAACGTACACGTATTGATGCTTAGGCAAATTTTTTTTTCTTTCAGAAATTAGTGTTTAAGATATGTTTTTTATTTTTTGTAATATATATGTCTTATTGAGACTTAACTCGTCTGAAGGAGACTAGGTATTTGGCAGCAGGCTGTAGGGATTACAGTCTGCTGTGTTTTTTTAGAATATAGTGCGGATGTTGAGATTATAAGTTATTCTGTCGGCAAAAAGCGTTATATTTGTATGGATAACCATTTTTTATTCGGTTATATTAGGTATTAAGTAAACGGTAAGTATCTGAAGCAATATGATGTAGCAATCAGTTGTATTTACACTTACACAGGTAATAAATAGGTCTGAGACCTTAAGATAATAAAATTTATGGCTTCTACTCTTGTTTTTTATATTGCCCGCCATGGCAAAACATTGATGAATACATTAGATAAAGTTCAGGGATGGTGCGATTCGCCACTTACTGACGAAGGTATTAAAGTTGCTGAGTATCTCGGTAAAGGATTCAAAGATATATCATTCGATGCTGCATATTGCAGTGATCTACGCCGCACACGCCAGACTGCACAAACGGTATTGAAGGCAAAAGGACAACCCGATTTGCTTGTGACAGAGATGTTTGGATTCAGAGAAGCTTGTTTTGGTAGTTACGAAGCCGGATTTAATCACCGTATGTGGGGAGATGCCGCTTTGTACATGCACTATACCCGTCTCGAAGATATGTATAACGATATATTTTCTGGCAAAGCATCACATAGTGATACTCTGGATGCGATAAACAAACTTGACAGGATGGGCATTGCTGAAAGTTTCGCTCAGGTTGAAGAACGTGCACAGTCTGCCCTGAAGGAGATTGCTGCAAAAGAATCTGCTGACGGACAGGATAAAACAATACTTGTAATTGCTCATGGTATGAGTATTATTTGTTTATTGCATAATTTGGGAGGAAAAGACTTGTTGAAAGGTGCTTTAGATAATGCCGCTGTTTGTAAAGTAACATATACTGCAGGTAAATTTACTGTTCACACCATGGGGGATATGAGCTATGTAAACAAGGGCAAAGAATTGGCCGGTGTTGAGCAATAAGGTCGCAGACCTTTTTGTTCAATTCATTTACCTGAAAATTAAACATATTATATTATGAAAACAACTATTCGGACTATTGTTTACAGCTGTTGCTTTGCTGTTTTGGCTTTGGCTTCATGCAAAGGAAAGGCTGTTGAGGGAGACGGTAATGTAATTGCTCATGAAATACCAGTCGATATTTATAGTGAAATACGTGTCGAAGGAGCTTTTGATGTAATATACGAGGCCAAGCCCGATGAGGCTGCTTACCTTCGAGTAGAAGCGGATGATAATATTATTCCTCTGGTGGATATTAAAACCAAGGGGCGCAGTTTGAATATTAAAGCAAGAGAAAGTATAAATCCCAGCCGTTTTGTCGTGTATACTAATTCTCCCAGTTTAAAATACATAGAAAGCAAGGGGGCATCCAATGTTACTCTAAAAGGTTCTATTGCGGGCAGTGACCTAAAAATAGAAATGAAGGGAGTCGGAGACCTCAATGCCGAGAACCTGATTTATGAAAAGTCCGAATTTAAATTGCAGGGAGCAAATGAACTGAATCTTGCTGGCCAATGCCACAAGGCTAAGTTCGAACTGTCAGGTACGGGGGATATTAAAGCTTCGGGGCTAGCTGTCGATGAATTGGAATGTAATCTCAAAGGCAGTGGCAATATGGAGGTTAATGCGCTGGAAAAGCTGAGCATTGAAATAAAAGGAAAGGGCGAAATTGCATATAAAGGAAATCCCCAAATTACTAAACAAAAAATAAAAGGAGCAGGCTCTGTCAGAGTATTGTAATCTAAACAGATAAGATGTTTGATTAGTATAACAGGCTTTGTCTGTTTTACTTACCAAAGCAGATAGATAGGTCTGAGATTTCTTCATTATGAATGATATTCGAATAATAGGTTTTGATGCCGATGATACACTATGGGTAAACCAATCTTACTTTGACGAAGCTGAGTTTCGTTTTAGGGAATTATTGTCGGAGTATATTCCTTACGAATCGGTTGCCGAAGAATTACTGAAAGTGGAGATCCGTAATATGGATTTGCTTGGCTTTGGTGTAAAAGCATTTACCCTGTCGATGGTAGAAGCTGCACTCAGCATATCAGAGAATAAGATTTCTCAGGATGCTTTGTTTGAGATAGTACAACTTGGTAAAGGAATTATGCAAAAGCCAGTTGAGTTATTAGACGGTGTACAGGATGTACTTTCGAAATTGAGTGGACGTTATAAGCTGGTGGTCGTTACAAAAGGAGATTTGCTCGATCAGGAGCGAAAGCTCAGAAGGTCGTCTCTTGAACATTACTTCCATCATGTGGAAATTGTCAGTGATAAACAGTCCGATGATTATCGAAAATTATTGAGACAGTTAGATTGCAGACCTGAAAATTTTTTGATGATAGGCAATTCAATGAAGTCTGATATTGTTCCGGTCATCGAGTTAGGGGCTTATGCCGCTTATGTGCCTTTTCATACAACATGGGCACACGAAACTACAGATAAGAAGATTATAAGCCCTAATCTAATACGTATTGATAAAATAACAGAGATACTGCCTTATCTGAAATGATGTTACATCATATATTTATTATATATATATTTGGAGTCTTCCTTTTATAAGACTCCATTTTTTTTCTTCTCTTTATTCTGATTACTTCCCCAAGTGTTGATTTTTCCCGACACAAATAATCCTTACGTACGAGAGCATTTATGTTTACAGAGTCAATAAATAGGTCTGCGGCCTTATAAATGATGGAAGTATGAAAATGAAAGATAATTTTTATATTCTAACCGGAGGTCCCGGTGTAGGAAAAACGACTTTAATTGAAGAATTGAAGGGTAGGGGGTATCTGTGTGTTGCAGAGGTTGCCCGCGAGATAATAAAAGATCAGTTAAGATGTAATGGAAATGCTTTGCCTTGGCTCGATAGCAAGAAATATTCGGAGTTGATGCTCTCTTATTCGGTTCGAGATTTTACAGAGAGGATTGACTGTAACGAGCTTTACTTCTTCGATCGGGGTATCCCTGATACATACGGATATGAGCAGTTGATGAATTTTAGGATCAATGAAGCCCTTATAAAGGCTGTCGGTGCATACCGATATAACCCCTTGGTATTTATTCTGCCTCCCTGGAAAGATATATATGAGACAGATAATGAGCGAAAACAGAGTTTTGTTACTGCTGTAGAAACAGATAAAGTCATGAAACGCAGCTACACTGATTGTGGATATACCGTAAAAGAGGTCCCTTGCTTACCTGTATCTGAGAGGGCTGATTTTGTATTGGAGCAGATATGCAGATATGGAACTTCCATCCTTTAAATAAAAATAAGCCGTAGATCATTTGAATTGAACCACGGCTTATTTTTATTTCGGTTATGATGGTTTTACAGCCAGCGTTCTAAGTCGGCAATGAAAGCGTCTACTTTGACTTCGGGAGTAGCCCACGATGTAACCATGCGTATAGCGGCTTCTTCACTGTTTATATGCTCCCATATGTAGAAATCGTATCGTTTTTCCAATTCTTCGATGGTTCTCAATGGTAGTACCGGAAATATCTGATTGGTATCCGAATCGGTCAGAAAATTGTGATGATCCATTTTTTTCAGAGCCTTTGTAATTTTGGCTGCCATATTGTTTGCATGCCGTGACAGATCGAATATCAAACCATCTTTTAACAAGGTGTCGAATTGTATACCTAAGGTACGTCCTTTGGCAAGCATTGCGCCGCGTTGCTTTTGATGGTATTTGAAATCTTTTTTCAGATTATCGTTGGTAATTACAATGGCTTCTCCGAAAAGAGCTCCGCTTTTGGTTCCTCCCAAGTAAAAAACATCGGTGAGGCAGGCTATGTCTTTTAGTGTAAGTTCGTTCGATGAAGCAGTAAGGGCAGATGCCAAACGAGCTCCGTCCATAAAAAGATAAAGATCATTGGTACGGCAGAATTCAGACAATTCTATCAACTCCATTTTTGTGTATATAGTCCCTATTTCCGTAGAGTTAGAGATATAAACCACACGTGGGCGTACTGTATGATATTCAGGAAATTTTTCGAGCAGTGGTTGGATATCGTCCGGACAAAGTTTACCATCCGGAGACGAAACAATCTCTACTTTATGTCCTGTAGCTTCTATTGCTCCTGCTTCGTGGGTGTTGATATGTCCTGTATCCGCAGCTATCACGGATTCGAATGGTTTAAGGATTGAAGACAAAACCAGTAAGTTTGCAATAGTACCACCGGAAACCAGATATATATCGGCATCGGGTTTTTCGGTAAGATTGCGTAAATGCTGTTCGGCTCTTTTCGAGTATTCGTCATCACCATATCCGGCCTGCTGTTCCATATTGGAACGCGTTAAGGCTTCCAGTATAGCCGGATGACATCCTTCGCTGTAATCATTAGTAAAACTATGTATAATCATTGCAAGGTGTAATGTTTAAGAACTCTGACTTATTTTCCTCGCCTTCGTTTCGGCGATTGTTAATTGTTGCTTTTATAAGTATTGTTATAGCAGATAGCCGGATCAATATAATATGTCATCCAATTCTATCGGCTTCTTATTCTCTGATAAAGCCCCCCGAAGGTACAGACTTTAGCTGTAAAAATAAGTCAACTTGTCTTTATTAATAATAATATCTTGACATAAAATAACAAAAATAAAGATTTTGAAATATTCTACCGAAAATTTACAGTAAAGGTTACACATGATGGCAAAAGATTAACTGTAAAGTAGAGTGGATTCTGAATTAGGCTTTATATTTGTCTTCCAAAGATAAGATATTGCTATAAAATTTAAACAGACTCTACTATTTATGAATAAATCGGAAACTCTGCATGATGTATATCTGGGCTTAGGTTCTAATCTGGGTGATAAGGTCGAATTGTTGATGTCTGCGGTCAGGAATATTCAGATAAGGATAGGGCATGTTGAGGCATTGTCTCCTCTGTATGAAACCTTGCCGGAAGGGTTTGAGTCTGATAATACTTTTGTAAATGCTGCTTGTCTGGTAAAAACCAAACTTTCGGCTGAAGAAGTCCTCGAGTGTACGCAGCTTATAGAACGGGAATTGGGCAGGCGGAGCAAATCTGTCAATGAGGTGTATTCGGATCGGTGTATAGATATAGATATTTTGTTGTATGACAGTTCGATTGTAGAACTTCCCCATCTGATTATACCGCATAAGCATCTGCATGAACGAAAGTTTGTCCTTCAGCCATTATCGGATATTGCTTCTGAAATTGTGCATCCGATCATCGGTAAACCAATATTTCAGCTCAATGATGAATTAAAATCTTATTAAGGTTTCAGATCTTTTTGTTAACTTGCAACTGTAAGTGCAACAAAAGGTTATCTATTTTTTTAATAGATTACGAACTACTTGTTTTTCTAAAAACAGATAAAATTAACACTATGGAAATAACACAATCCACTCGTTTCAAAAAGATGGCATTTAACGCCATTGTGGCAGTAATCGCTTTTATTTTGGTTTACATACTGCTTATATTACTTGCTGTATCACTGACTGTCGCATGTGTAATTGGAGGTGGTTTGTTGATCTTGGTGTTTCATAACTTTATATCTATTATACTGGGATTGATGTTAATTAGTCTGAGCTTTTTTATTTTAGCATTTCTGTTCAAATATTTTTTTAAGAGACATAAGACAGATCTTAGCAATTTAAAGGAAATTGATCTTAAAAATTATCCGGCTTTATTTTCGCTGATTGATGGAATTATAAGAGAGACCGGGACAAACTTCCCAAAGAAAGTATATTTGTCGGAAGAAGTGAATGCAAGTGTATTTTACGATTCGGGTTTTTGGAGTTTGTTTCTTCCCGTACGAAAAAATCTTCATATCGGAATAGGGCTTGTAAATGCCCTTACTGTACAGGAGCTGAAAGCGATATTAGCTCATGAATTCGGTCATTTTTCGCAGCGTTCGATGAGTGTTGGTAGTTATGTTTATTATGTCAATCAGATCATTTACAACATGCTGTATGATAATGATTCTTTCAATCTGATGATACAGCGGTGGGCGAATGCCAGCGGTTATTTTGCAGTTTCGGTCAAAATAGCAGTCGCAGTAATTGGGGGAGTGCAATGGATATTAGAAAAAATGTATGGATTCGTAAATCTCCATTTTATGGCTTTGTCGAGAGAAATGGAGTTTCATGCCGATGAGGTCGCTGCCCATGTTGCAGGAAGCAGAGCTTTAGAAGATGCATTGGTCAGATTTGATTTGACAGAGTTAGCTATGAATGAAGTGCATAATTTTTATGGCGAAAGGGTTCAGAGAAATATCGGTTGTAAGAATATATATGCAAATCAGATATATGTTCTGAATTCATTGGCACGAAGAAACAAGATACCCGTTAAAAATGATTTGCCTTACATTCCTTTGTCGGCTGTTGATCACTATCGTTTGTCTAAGCTGAATATAGAAGAACGTTGGGCATCACATCCCTCTATTCAAGATCGTATGTTAGCTCTTGAAAATTTGAACATAACAAAAAATGAAGATAGAAAAGAGTTGGCTATTGTTTTATTTCCAGATGTTGAAACTATTTTTGAGGATTTTACCCGACAGATATTTTCCAGAGTCATTTATTCTTCTGATGATGCTAACTTATTGAGCCAGCAGGAATTTGAAAGTGAGTATGAAGCAAATGCCTGTCAATATGCTTTTCCTGCAGAGTATAATGGCTATTATGATAATCATACCCCTCAGTATTTTGACACGGCTAATTTGACTGAATCAGGAAATGATAGGGTTGAGGTTTCCTCTCTTTTCGGAAATGAATTAACTGATGCTATTCGAGACTTTCGGATGTTAGAGAATGATGAAAACACTCTCAGTTGTATATTAAATGGAGAGATTTCGACAAGAGGCTTTAATTATGATGGACAAAAGTATAAATCGAGAGATGCAGAATATCTTATAACAGAATTGCAGCGGAAAAAAGAAGAAGTACGGCAGATGATAAAAGAAAATGATATTACAATTTATAGGACTTTTTATCAGCAGGCGAAATTAAAAGGGAAAGGACCTGAACTAAAGGATAGGTATACCGAATTTTTCAGGCATAGTGAGATTTGTAATAAGAGAGTCGATATTTATAATGAGATTATATCGGCCACAAATTTTATGAGGGGAGATATAGATCATCAGTATTTATCCTCGTATTTCCGTATATTGTCGAGAGTTGAAGAGAAACTGAGATCAGAAATAAAAGTGATGCTGGAGGATTTATTAAGCAAAAATGAAATGCCAGAGAATATAAAAGTTTCGTTTGATACATATCTGTCGAGAAACTGGTCTTATGCAGCCAATGAAAGTGCAGATGCCGAATATCTGGATGTACTGTTTAACGCAATTAGTGGTTATAATTATATGACCTCGAAATTATTTTTTGTGGAGAAATTCAATTTGCTTAATTATCAGATTAATATAAGTCAAGTTTGAATATTTTATTTCGGATAGTATTAAAAATCGGTATATTAGCGATCCTAAAGCAGGGTCTTTTTTATTGTTAAAGTAATAACAGGTTAGAAACCTTTTAATTATGGAAATATTATTAGGAGTAATTATATTCGGACTATTATTGTTTATAGCTCTGAAAATAAAAGGAATACAAAGATCTACAGATCAGTTTTTTTATAATGATTTGTATGATATCAAAAAATCGTTGGAGAATCTTCGAAAGCAGATTGCTACGAGGGAGGATATTAAAGAAATAAGGGATGAGATAAAACAATTATCAATCCGGCATTCAGATATCTTGTCTCAGAACGAGGTGTCTGTTCCCGAACCTGTAGCGGATGAGGTTCCCGACGAAATCTTGAAATCAAAAGCTATGGATAAGCCGGAGATTCTAGAAACGATAGTCTTAAATGATCAATATGAGGCTCCTGCCGAAGAGCAGATATTGCAGCCTGTTGAAGAAAAAGAGACTCCTGTTTATGCTGCTTTTTCAAATAACAGCCAGTCGATAGCTCCATTTGAGCGTATATTGTCCCAACCTGCAGAACGAGTTATTGAAGATAATCAGGAACAAGATGACCGGAGTTTAGTTGAACGGCTATTGTCTGCCAATACCTTGAGCAAGATCGGTATAGTTACCTTTGTTCTGGGGATAGCGTTTTTTGTGAAATATGCCATTGACCAAAATTGGATTAACGAAATAGGACGGGTCGGTATCGGTGTCCTCACCGGAGCTATTATAATAGGTGTCGCTCATCGGTTGAAAGAAAAATATCAATTATTTTCTTCTATATTGGTAGGTGGAGGTATCGCTGTATTGTATATCACAGTTACGATTGCTTTTCAGGAATACGGGTTGTTTGGACAAACACCGGCGTTTATAATGGTTGTATGTATTACGATATTTTCGGTTATACTGTCGCTTCTATATGATCGTAAAGAACTGGCTATATTTTCGTTGCTCGGAGGATTTGCGGCTCCTATGATGGTGAGTACGGGCGAAGGTAACTATGTCGTATTATTTACATATATCTTCATACTGAATACAGGTATGTTGGTTTTGGCTTCCCGTAAAGGATGGAAGGCCATCTGTATGGTAGCATATCCTCTTACATTGTTATTCTTTACCTCGTGGCTGACTTTTAATTTTAGAGATGAGTATGAAGGAGCTACAATATTTGCTGCATTATTTTTTGCTCAGTTTTATTTGCTGGCTCTACTCGAACATGCTAAGGCTGGGGCTAAAATTACGCGTTTTCAGGTACTGATAATACTCAGTAACAATTTGGCCTTTTACCTCGCTCTTATTTATATATTCGATGGTATCTATCAGATTAAGGGTATTATCACCATTATTTTGGCTGTGATCAATGCTGTGATTTTGTTTTTTGTATATAGGAAAAGTCATTTCGACCGTAATCTTATCTATTTGCTGATAGGTGTTGTTTTGACTTTTACGAGTCTGGCCATTCCGGTACAGCTTAACGGAAATGCTATAACGATGTTTTGGGCAGCCGAGACCGTTGTTCTGCTGTTTTTATGGCAAAAGTCCCGGATCAATATATTCTTTTGGGGATTTCTGACGATCTGCGCTCTTGTGTCACTTTCTTATATTATGGACTTAGGTGACGGATATGTTCCAGACGGAAATTTATATACTGTTATTCTGAACCGTATGTTTATAACGGGATTAGTTGTTCTGGGTGCGGTTATCTCTAATATCTTTCTTTTGAGTCGTGAAACGAAAAATGATGGTGTTTTGTTCCTCGGATCTATACATATTTCTTCACGGCAAATAATTTCTGTGCTAAAGTATGCAGGTCTCCTTCTTATCTATCTGATTCCTCTTCTTGAACTGAATTATCAGATAGCGACACGTATCGAAGTGGATAACCCCGTGCCATATTTCAATCGTTTGGTTCTTGCTACATATTCTATTGTATTTGTTGCTGTACTGAGCATCGTATATGGTAAAAAGAATTATCGGGTAAAGACTTTATTTAGTTTACTTTTAGCTTCGTTGGTTCTGTATACTCTTATTTATCCTATATTGTCGACCGGGCTCAGACATTCTGTGTATGTGCTGAACAGCGAATATTATTGCGTTGGATATTTTTCATTGCACTTATTGTCATTGCCTGCCGCTGCTGTGATCACGCTGTATCTGGCAAAAAGAATTAAGGGAATATTCCCTGAAAAATTCGCGTTTCTGAGTGCATGTATCTGTATTCTTTCGGTGATAACATTGAGTGTCGAAGCCGACAATATTGCTATTATGTTACTAGGCAATGAGGATAATTACCATGACGTTTTGTACGATATGCATACGTTTGGGTATCCTATTTTATGGGGAGTTATTGCTCTTGTATTAATGATTTGGGGGCTTCGTTCGAAAGAAGTGATGCTTCGGAAGATATCTTTATTCGGATTTGGAATTATTATTGTGAAATTTTATGCGATAGATATATGGCAGATGTCTATGGGAGGGCGTATTATATCGTTTGTTATTTTAGGCGCTATTTTGCTGATGGTATCTTTTCTCCAGCAAAAAATTAAGGTTCTTATGAAAGATGATTCTCCCGAAGTGGAGGAAACCCCCAATAATAATCCTTTAAATTAATGCCTGTATGAAATATAGTGTTTTAGTATTTGTATTGAGTATTCTGTCTTCGTTTCACGGGTTTGCTAAAGATTGGTATCGGTCGGAAATCGAAGGAGGTGTATCTCAAGCAGGTTATTACAATATTGAGTTGAATCAACAACTGATAGGATGTTCTCTTAATAGTAATTTCGGTGATGTGCGTATTCTTGATAGTCAAGGCAAGGAAGTTCCGTATTTTGTCCGTTCTGATAATCCGGTAAAAGAAATCAGCAGTTTTACGCCCTACAAGATAGAGAGCGTCTCTATCCGGGATAGTGTGAATACCCAGATTATAGATAATAACTCTTTAGAAGAAATTAGCCGTATTTATGTCATTGTGCGTAATGCCGAAACCGCTAAGTATGTACAGGTGAGAGGCAGCAATGACCTTAAACAGTGGTATATTGTAAAGCGGCAGAGTGATGCTACATACTCGGGATTCGGGCAAACCGATAATAGCGAGATACTTGTGATAGATGTGCCCAAAGGGAATTATAAGTATTACGAACTCAGGCTGACTACAGACCAGCGCAGCCCAGTGGATATACTGAAGATCGGAAAATTTAGCAATTCCAATATTTACGGACAATTGTCACCGGTTAATCTGGGGAACTTTATAGTAAAAGACAGTACAGATAGACGTACATATATTGAGTTTCCGGATCTGAAATATAATTATAAAGTGAGTAAGCTTGTTTTTGGAATAAAAAGTAAACCGGATTATTATCGGAATATCAGATTGGAGGCAGACGGTAGGATTAGCTTTTCGACCAATTTATCGTCTAAAGGAACAAATACATTTTTCTTTGATAATGTAGTGTTCTCTTCCGATAGCCGATTGATCATTGATAACAACGATAATGCTCCATTGGCAATAGATTCGATACAGGCTTATGGTCTTAATCGTTATTTGTGTGCATACCTCGATAAAGGGCAGAAGTATACTATTGTTGTCCGGCACAAGAATTATCAATTGTCTCCACAATATGATGTGGCACATTTTATAAAGGATATACCGGAAGATCTTCCAATTGTAACCACGTCTATACCTGTGAAATTGCAAGACGATGAGTCATCCGATAAGCGTGACCTTATGTGGTTCGAAAAACCATTGTTCCTTTGGTCTGTGATATCAATAGCCGGATTATTCTTGTTTTTTGTGTGCTTCGGGATGATTAAAGACATGAAAAAGAAGAGCAGGTAAAACTCAAAAACTTATCGAGTGATAAAATAAGAACAGCGCAGTTTGAAAAATTGCGCTGTTCTTATTTAGTTTTATATATTGTTTTAATCTATAGGTTTGATATGTTTGAATTTATACGATTTGTATGCGGCTGAATACTTCTGTACAGCATTTGCAGGAACGTATAATGTTATTTGCTTATATGCTTCAAGATAGCGGGTTGTAGGTTCCTTCGGTAAATTTATAGGCTCAGGATTCTGAGTGTATATATGTTTTAGTATTTTGCAGTTTTCGAAAGCTGTTTCGCCGATTGATGTTAAAGAGTGAGGCAGATTTATTTCTTCCAGAGAAGAACAACTGCTAAAAGTTGATTTTCCTATACTGCGGAGCCCCTCGTTTAGTTTTATCTCGGATAGTCTTGTGCATTTGCTAAAAGCCATGTCTTCAATAGAGATAACCGAACTGGGGATTTCTATTGAAGTTAAGGATGTGCATTCATAAAATGATTTTTTTGCAATAACCTTTAAAGAATGAGGTAAAACAATTGAAGTCAGATTTGAGCAGCCCGAAAATGCTCCTTCTCTTATTACCGTTAAATTGTCCGGCAGGATAATTTGTGTCAGCAGTTTTTTGTTCTGTAATGATTTGGATGGGATTTGATTTTCAGGATATACAGCAGATGGTTCCTGCGGCTTGATTACTCCCGTATATGTTTCGATTTTTACATCCTTAAGATCTAGTACCTTCAGGCTGTTCATGTATGAATCGATAGTACCGAAGTCTTTAGCATTCATCCTGCCTGTTATTTTTAAGAGTGTAGTTTCTTCCATATCGTTATGGGATAATAGCATGGATAAAGTTCCGGGGCTTCTCATATCTACTGTTTTCTCATTTTGCCCAATACATAGAGTAAAAGATAAAAAGAACAACCACAATGAGACAATTTTTTTCATTTCTAGATATTATTAGGTGTGCTTATTAAGTAGTGTCTTTGAGACACTTTGCCTTTTAAGGTACAAAATTAAAGAAAAACAACATTAGTTGCATCTACAATATCTCAAATAAATATAATATTTATCATGGAGATCTATAGCTCTGGATTATTAAATGGAGATAATCACTTAACTCTACTTGTATAGATTGATAAATTTTTATTTCGTTGCATATTTTTCCTATTTTTGTTCTGAAAAATTCAGATGCAGAGTTTTATTCTACATATTTTGTGCATAATACTTGGTCTGAAGCCCGCAAGAATAATTAAGGTAAGGAAGATTCTCTGCACTAACAGCTGCATCATATATGACAATCAGCAAGAATAGTAAATTGTCTGTACTAAGCTCACTATTGCCTAAAAGCAATTTTATAAATAAATGGATCGTATCGGCGGTTCTATTTTTTATTTCTGTGTATACAGCCCATTCGCAAGTCGATAGTTTGTATATCAGACCCTTTAAGCAAAATTTTTCGTTGAAGACTTATTTTGTTCAGAATTATACATCCATCACACAGGACTTTAATGTTGATGATTATCAAGATTTTGAATATCGCACAAATCGTCCGTTAAGTATTGGGTTGGGAGTAACGTGGAACAATTCGTCACTCAGCGGCTCATATGGATTTCCTTTTATGAGAGACAGAGAGCGAGGAAGAACCCGTACTTTGGCTTTCCAATATCATTATTACGGGAGAAAAATCGTGCTGGATTTTGTACTGCAGAAGCATAAGGGCATGTATAAACAGCATGACGATGAAGATATTCCATTCGAGATAACCCCCGATGCGAAAGTTGCTCAATACGGAGTTTCGGGCTTTTATGTATTCAATGGAAATCGGTTTTCGTATAAATCCGCATTCGACCTGAGTGAATTACAACTGAGGTCGGTTGGTAGTTTTATATTAGGTGGCGGCGTATATAAGAATAAAATTGAGGCCGGAAATGATATTGTTGTAACGGATAAGAAGGGAAGGGTCGACAGTATTAGTAGTGTTCAGAAAAACATACAAATAGGCGTCAATCTCGGGTATGCTTATACTTGGATTATTAAACGCAAATATTTCATCTCCTGCTCAATGACTGTCGGAGCCAATGTCGGAACAGAAAGTATCAATAAGGTAGGAAAGCACAAACCGGATCTTTATCCGTCATTCAATCCTCGTGTAGCAATGGGATATCATGGCGATGAATGGTCTATATCTACTTCGTTTTTTGATAATCAGATATATACATTTTATTCGGAAAACATGAATAGGGGGATTAGTACAATGAGTTTCCAGTTTACTATCGTGAAACGTCTTGGCCGACAGCCGAAAATCCTGGATAGAGTACCTCAAATACCTAATTGGAGACGCGATTTTTAGTATCTAGTGTTTGTCTATTCTTTTGTTCTTATTACCTTTAATGTGTTAAGTCTTACCGGTTGTAAAATAATAAGGTTGCAGACCTATTTATTACTTTGGCTAGTAACAATTTTAGCTTATTATATCTTGAATATTGTTGTTAAATATCTTCATTTACTTAAAATGGCTATGAAATATATTAAGTACTCTATTTTTATGCTTGTGTCGGTATTGGGTATGCTGGCATGTGGTGGACACAATCCTCAACAAGAAAGTTTGAAAGAGAATAAATCCGAGTTGAAAGTTGCAGACACAAGAATTGATACGATCTTCGCTTTATTCTATAATTATCAGTTCGAATCTCCTTCGCCTGTGTCTCCTGAAAGTTTAAAGAAAAACATACCTGATTTTGCTAAAGAAAGTTATCATGGAGTAATAGATGCAGTTATAGCTGACACTTCGAAGATCAGAAAGATTAAAGATCGGATTGATCTGCTTCGTCCTGCTCAGAATAGCGGAACTCCCGATACCCGTATTGCAGTAACTATTAAGCGAAAAGATGGTTCTCTTGATTATCTGGCATTTTGCGGCGAATATGCAGATCAGATATTTTATAATAATGTACAACAGGAGGCTGATAATAAGCTGGTCTTTTATGTGAAAAATTATATCGGTTACTATCCTTGGTTTATAGGAGACGGACTTTACTCGATGCCTGAGTTAAATGATTCTTCTTTTCCAAAAGAACCTTTCGGAAGCAGTGAATATTATAAAAAATATCAGAAAGAACTGGCCGCTCGATAAAATCAGCAGCTTTGGAACTAAGCACTTTATAAACATCCACCGGCTTAATATATAAAAAGACTGTCCCTTTTATTTTAAGGACAGTCTCTTTTTGTATTGATTGGCTTGATTATATTTTCTCAAAAGCTTGCTCTAAATCTTCGAGGATATCGTTGATGTTTTCGATACCTATTGACAAGCGCAGTAATCCGGGGATAGCACCTGTCGCTATTTTTTCTTCTTCAGATAATTGTTCGTGAGTTGTTGCCGCAGGATGTATAACCAACGATTTAGCATCCCCTACATTTGCCAAGTGGCTGAAAAGATTCAGGTTGTTGATAAATTCATCGGCTCTCCTGCTTTCTCCTTTCACTTTAAACGTAAGGATAGAGCCTGCTCCATGTTTAAAGTATTTGTTCGCTAGCTCGTGGTATGGGCTGCTCTTTAGTCCCGGATAATTAACGTACTCTACTTTTGGATGTTTTTCAAGCCATTCTGCAACAGCTTGAGTATTTTGAACATGTCGTTCTACTCTTAGCGAAAGCGTTTCGAGCCCCTGAATGAACAGCCATGTGTTGAAAGGGCTTGCGACATTCCCCCAGTCTCTGAGTCCTTCTACACGGGCACGCATAATGAATGCGATATTCCCGAATGGGCTGTTTGCTCCGAAAGCATCCCAGAATACGAGACCGTGATAACTATCCGCAGGTTCGGTAAATTCGGGAAAACGGCCGTTGCTCCAGTCGAATTTACCACTGTCTATAATGACTCCACCAACCGAAGTCCCGTGACCTCCTATCCATTTAGTGGCACTTTCTACAACGATACTGGCTCCATGTTCAATCGGGCGGAAAAGGTATCCTCCGGCTCCGAATGTATTATCGACTACTAGGGGTACGCCATGCTTGTCTGCTACTGCGGCTATCGCATCGAAATCCGGAATGTTAAGATCGGGATTACCTATTGTTTCTAGGTAAATGGCTTTGGTTTTATCATCAATCAGTTTTTCAAACTCGTCGGGAGTATCATTTGGTGTAAATCTGGTTTCGATACCTAATCGTTTAAACTGGTTCTTAAACTGATTATACGTTCCTCCGTATAGGTGTGATGTTGATATGAAATTGTCTCCGGCTGATAGTATATTGTTAAGTGCTAAAAACTGAGCTGACTGTCCCGAAGATGTTGCTAAGGCAGCCGCTCCTCCTTCTAATGCTGCAATTCGTTTTTCGAATACATCACTGGTCGGATTCATCAGGCGGGTATATATATTGCCTAATTTGCGCAGGGCAAAAAGATCGGCTCCATCCTGAGCATCTGTAAAAACATATGAACTTGTCTGATAAATGGGTACTGCTCTGGCGTGAGTTGCAGGGTCAACTTCTTGTCCGGCATGAACTTGTAATGTCTCGAATCTCAATTTGCTCATAATAGTATTTTTTACTGGTCGTTAAATAATTAAGGAATAAGTATCGGTCATATAAAAGGTTCAGCGCAACACATATTAATTATAACAAATTGTTGCAGCTATACAGGCAAAAATAATAAATTGATCTGATACCTCACTTGATGTCTTATTCGTTTTGGCAAATTTAACGTAGCACCTTTCAACAGGCAATACCATGCTTAAGGTATTTTTAAGGTGAAGTTTTAAAGAGTTCTTTTCTGTTTTTTATATATTTGTAAGAAAGACAAACCTTCGTAATGAAACAAAAAATCGATATAGATTCATGGGCAAGAAGAGGGCATTTCCTCTTATTCAAAAATTTCGACGAACCATTTCATGGTGTATGTGTACGTATTGATTGTACTAATGCCTACCAACGATGTAAGGAGATGGGGCTGTCATTCTTTTTGTATTATATTCATAGGTGTACAATGGCTGTAAATGCTATCGAGTCATTTCATTATCGGATAGAGGGTGATGAGGTTTTCAGGTATGATTATATCAATCCCGAGTCTACAGTCGATCGTCCCGATGGGTCGTTTGGTTTTTGTAGTATGGAATACCATGAAGATTTTTCGAAGTTTCAGACCAAAGCTCGTAAAAGTATGGACGAAGTACGTAAGAGTACGGCTCTTACTCCGAGTATGGAAGCGAATGCCATACATTATTCTGCTGTTCCTTGGATCGATTTTTCATCTTTGTCTCATGCTACAAACTTTACCCGGGATTCGGTAGGCTGTCCAAAAATTTCATTCGGGAAAATGACTGAAATAAATGGTGTGCGATCGATGCCTGTATCCATTCATGTACATCATGCGCTTATAGATGGACGTGACTTAGGTACATTGATTGATGAATTTCAGCGATTGATGAATTTGTGATGTTTTTGAATTTTTTGATTTTCAGTAGTGTAGGGTGTTGTTTCTTAAATATATACTTTTATTTAAAGCACAAATTTATGAAAAATCTATTACGAATATTTCTTTTGGTGATACTTGTCCTTTCGGTGATGTTTTCTTGTAGCTCAGGTAAGCCTATTGTTACAACTAATGCCGAAAATAACCAGACATATAAGATTGATTATTTATTTGAACACGATGGATGCAAGGTTTATCGTTTTCAGGATATGGACAGGTATGTCTATTTTAGTAATTGTTCGGGTAACGTAACTGCTTTGACTAACGATTCTACTAAGGCCAGAGTGGAAACAATAGTCCGTGTTAAATAGAGTTGTCCTTTTTTCTAAACAATATTGTACTGTGCATTGTTTTTTTCTTATATCGCTAGGGTACTTCTAATATAGAATCACATCTAATAATAAGAAAACGTATGGATAAGTCGAAAGAGCAGTATTGGAAATGGTCGCTGATCATTATAGTAGGGGTTATGGGAGTGATCATTATTTATGAAACACTTCCCTTTTTGAGTGGGGTATTGGGTGCATTTACTTTATATCTGATGGTAAGAAATCAGATGAACTACATGAGTGAAACGCGTAAGCTGCGTAGAAGTATTGCTGCTACTATTATCCTTGTTGAAGTAATATTATGTATTCTTATACCTACTTTTCTGGTATTGTGGCTGCTTGTGAATCGAATACAATCGTACGATCTACAGCCTAGTGTACTGATAAATACAATACATGATTTTATCAATAAGATTCAGGCTCAGACAGGGTATAATCTTCTTAGTACAGACAATATATCCGCAATGACAGCATACATTTCTAAAGCTGCCCAGATGATTGTAGGAGAAGTGAGTTCTTTTGTTATTAACTGTCTTGTTCTGCTGTTTGTGTTGTATTTTATGTTGATTGGAGGGCGGCAAATGGAGACATATATTTATGATATACTGCCTTTCAGTGAGAATAATAAAAAGAAGATTATAAACGAAACTCATGTTATAGTACGCTCCAATGCTATAGGGATTCCTTTGCTGGCTGTTATACAAGGAGCTATTGCGGCTGTCGGATACATTATATTCGGAGCTCCCGATCCCGTACTTTTTGGGTTTATAACCTGTTTTGCCACAATTATACCCTTGTTGGGTACAGCCTTGGTTTGGTTCCCATTGGCATTGTATCTCTTTTTATCCGGAGAAACAGCTTCGGGAATTGGTTTGGCTATTTATGCCCTGGCTGTGATATCGAATGTCGATAATGTTATCAGGTTTCTCCTCCAGAAAAAACTTGCGGATACTCATCCTCTTATAACTATATTTGGTGTAGTTATAGGATTGACTCTTTTTGGGTTCTGGGGAGTTATCTTCGGTCCTTTACTTGTTTCGTTGTTTTTGCTATGCTTCGACTTGTTGAAAAGAGACTATATCGATAATGTTGCGTCAGGGTCGGCAAAACGATAAAAAACTTTCCCGAGAACCGGTGGAAGTCGGTTACTCGGGAAAATCTAGAGTAGAATTGATTATAGTAGAAGTGTTTCTTGTTTCTTCTAGAGTGTTGAGTTGATATTTCTTAATAATACTGAGAGAAGAGCATAATATGTTAATATACATTCATTGATCCCTGGTATTAACTTTCTCTCAAAAATAGAGTACTGTATAATTGTATTGATTTCTCCAAACCTATGTTATACCTTAATTCTATTACAACAGAATATTTGGCGGTATAGTTCATAGATAATATATAATAGTTTGTTGTTTTTAGTGTTGAGTAGAGAATACTATTAAGACCAGACTCACAGTTGATTATAATCGTTCTACGTTTTTATATTAAAATTTAGCTTTAGTTTGAATTAAACGGAGAGTCTATTATTTGTAATCTTGATAATTTGATATTAACAAGGCTGTTTTTTAATGCTATGTTAGTATTGTATCTTACATTATGTATTTCGTCTTCGTTTTCCTGAGCACCTAAATGCTCTGATAAAAGATAATCTTCAACCATATAAGGTAAAATGAATTCGTTCGTTAAATGTACTTGAAGAATTGACTTATCTTTACTATTCATAAATATTTTCTTTTCGTTATCTGATAGTTATGTGTCATAATTATCTGTTTTCCGATTGCAAAGAAAGCGTAGGTTTCGGAATCTCACAATAGTATACATTATTTTTAACAATTGGGTGTTTTATTTAAGTATCTGTTTATTATATGTTTGACAATTTGCTAAAATCATCGCATTAATATTAATTAGCGCGAAAGTGTTAATTTAACTCTTGATTTTCTGTTTTTGTAATATGTTATCTATCAGTTATATATAATTTAAATCTAGTTGTCTATATTTGAGGTTTATTTGCCTTTGTTGCTTACTGTAAAAGGATTGACGAGTGTGCTTGTTGCTAAGATTGTAGTTTTTAAGATTTTTAAAAGTGTCTTTTTCCTCGTTTCTTAGTGAAAATATATGAGGTGTTAATATAAATAATGGCTGAACATATCTGCATATTTGAGTGTTTTATAAGGAACAATAAAATCTAAAATTCTGAAACTATGGCAAAATTTGAAATTTCAACAAGAAAGAACGGAGAATATCAATTCAATCTAAAAGCGGGCAATGGTCAGATTATACTTACCAGTGAGGGATATACAACAAAGCCAAACTGTATCAATGGGATAGAATCAGTAAAAAAGAATAGTCCTGAAGATTCGCGTTACGAAAAAAAGGATTCATCGAACGGAAAATATTATTTCAATCTGAAAGCGACCAATGGACAAATAATAGGTACAAGCCAAATGTATGAAAGTGTCGCTGGTCGGGAGAATGGGATCACTTCAGTGAAAGCAAACGGCCCGATAGCCGAGATTGTAGACCTTACTGTATGATAATATAGAATTTTCATAAAAACGGGGAAATCTGTCGGGTTTCCCCGTTTTTATGTTTGATAGATATTTTCGATTACTTTATTATAAGCTGTTCTGTCTTTTCTTTGATTCTCTTTTGGGCAGAGTTTTATGCAGGATAAAGAATCCCAAGAGTCCCGAGATTAGTGTTCCTGCTACAATACCTATTTTTGCCTGATTTAATAACTCGAGATGATCCAGCCCGAATGAAAGGTTAGCGATGAAGAGCGAAACGGTAAATCCTATTCCACCAAGTATCGAAATACCTAATATTCCCTTCCAGTTGCATCCTATAGGTAATGATACCAGCTTTAGGCGAACAGCAATCCATGTGAATGAAAAAATGCCTGCCAGCTTACCTACGAATAGACCCAGAAAAACAGCCAGAGTAACATTTCCTATCGAGTCGGAAAGCGATCCTTCGAAGACGATTCCTGCATTGACGAATGCAAACAATGGCATGATGAAGTAATTGACAACCCCATGCAGACGATCTTCGATAGACTGCAGAGGTGATATTACTTTATTGGATGCCCCCTCTATGTTTTTGAGCTCGGCTATCTGATCTTTCGATAGAATAACTTCGCTGCTTTCGCCTTTCGGAAAAGTTTCTATGCTTGTTCTTATCCGTTCAATGTATTTTCTTACATCTAATCTGGGACTGGCCGGAATCGCAAAAGCTGTCAGTACTCCTGCGATGGTACTGTGTACTCCCGATTGAAGAAACAAATACCAGATAGCGATACCAACCAGAATATAAAGAGGTATGGTGTTTATATTCTTATAATTAGCTAAATAAAGCAGCAAGAATAATCCTAAGGCTATTAATAGATAGCCAGCCTGAATATTAGCTGAATAGAAAATAGCTATGACCAAAATCCCCCCGATGTCGTCTACTACGGCAAATGCCATCAAGAATATTTTCAAGCCCAAGGGTACTCTTTTCCCTAATAAGCTCAATACTCCCAATGAAAAAGCTATATCGGTAGCCATCGGAATGGCGGCTCCTCTCGATTCGGGCGCAATACCTGCAATAGACAGGTAAATAGCTACAGGTAAAACCATTCCGCCTACGGCGGCTATAACCGGTAAAGATGCTTTGGAAAAAGAGGACAGTTCTCCTACCAATATTTCTCGCTTGACTTCGAGCCCTACATGAAAAAAGAATATAGCCATCAATCCGTCATTTATAAAATTAGCTAAAGTCAGTGGATGACCATGGTGGCTGAAGAGATTGAAACCTCCGATCTGCATCGAAATAGGGTAGTTCCATATCTCCGAATATATGCCGCCCCATGCCGAATTGGCTATAATCATGGCTAGTACGGCTGTAATCATCAACAGCATACCGCCATTCATATTGTGATGAAAGAAGGATAAAAAAGAGTAATTAAATGGTTTACGTCCAGACATAATATATGTTTTGTTAAGAGACTTCCGTCCTTAGTTTTCTTATCTAAATATGTAACAAATATACGAAAAATATGCGATATTGAAATGATTATTAACGCTTTATAGATTGATGACTGTTTGATTGTCTAGGTCTATTTCATTATTTATATCTAACTCATTTACAAAGAATTTGTCGTGGCTTATTACAAAAATACTGCCGTGATATTCTTTTATGGCTTTGCTTAATATCTGCATGCTGTTGATATCCAGATTGTTGGTTGGCTCGTCTAAAATCAGTATATCCGGCGATTTATTGGCTATCAGTAAAGAACATAACGACAGCTTCATTTTCTCCCCTCCGCTGAGCTTCGAGCATGGCTTATCCCATGTCTCTGAAAAAAAGCCGGCATGGGTGAGGCAGCGTTTCACTTCGCTTTCGGGCATACTCATATTATAGCTTTGCGCTTGCCGGTATACGGTTTGGGATAAGTCGATCAGAGAATAATCCTGATCCAGATAAAGAAAACCTTCTTCTGTTGATTTTAATTCTCCGCAGGTTGTTTGCAAGCGATTAGTAATGAGTTTTATAAGAGTTGTTTTTCCCGATCCGTTGCTGCCTTTAATCAGTGTATTACCTCCACTCAAGATCGTAAAATCCAGATTTTTCTTCCAGATATTCTTTTCGTTGTATGCATAATTTATCCCGACGGCTTCTATTAGTATTTTGCCCTGATGAAGAACCGAATCTTCAACAGCGATTCTTATTTTATGTGTATTATCGATATTTTGTTGCAGTTTTTGAATAGACTTGTTTATATCTTCTATTTTTTTCGAATGTTTATCGGCCAGATTTGACGTTGTTTGCTGGGCACTGGCTTTGCGTGTGTTGGCTACTATTCGTGCTAACGATTTTTTAGCGGTCTGGGCTGATCCTCTTGATTCGAGACGCTGTCTGCGTTCGGCTACTTCCTGCTGTGTCTTTCGGGCTTTCTTCAATTCGAGCCTTTGTGAGTCCAGTTGTCTTATCAGTGCATCTTGTTCCTGTTTTTTTTGAGTTACATACGAATCATAATTTCCCGCGTAGTATTTGATGCCAGTTTCCGAAAGTTCATACATATCGGTCAAAAGATTCAATAGGTACCTGTCGTGACTTACGATGAGCAGAGTCGCCGGAGTTTCCTCTATCCATTTATATAGTTTCTCCCGTGAGCTTTCGTCTATGTGATTGGTGGGCTCGTCCAGCAGCACGAGTTTCGGATTACCCATGATCATTCCCGAAAAAAACACCTTTACTCTTTCTCCTCCACTCAGATAGTTGAGTGGTTTATGTAAGTCGGTAGTTTCGAGATTCCAGAAAGACAAAGCGGCTATAGCTTTGCTCTCTACATCCCAATCATTATCCAGCAGATCGAAATAACATTGCTCGATACTTCCATTCGAAATAGCCTCTAAAGCCTGTAGTTTGTCGTTGATACCCAATACTTCGGCAATAGAACTGTCGGTGTACGATTCTATATGCTGAGGAATATATAGTGGAGTTTCATTGATTTTGATCTCCGGATGATTCCAATAGTCACAAATTATGCGGAACAGAGTTGTTTTGCCTATGCCGTTAGGGCCTACTATTGCAACTTTCTGTCCTTCATTGACCTGTAGGGAGATATTCTTGAATAACGGTTCCCTGTCTGGGTGTGAATAGCTTATATTTTGAATATTGATCGTACTCATTGTTGTTAATCTGTTTTTAGTGGAATCAGAGCCGTAAATATGGTCGGTAATCTTTTTTGCATGATAATGGCTCTTTTTACGTTGTTATTTTTCAATTATTTACTCTTCGAAGGTTACAAACGTGACATTCTTTATGTTCGTTTTTATTAGTAACCTTTTTCTCTTTTTTTTTATTATTTACATATTAGTACATTAATTTCCGTATAGATAAAATCTCAAGAAAAAATCGGGTTGCTGAGTACTAAGTAATAGTCAGTATTTTATTTGAAATTGGATATTTTAAAGGTGAGTTTCGTATGTCCCGACAACAAACAGAGCAGATGTATTCAACAACAAAGATGTCGAAAACCTACCCTCTACAATAATGTGTTTGATAAAACGAAAGACAGATATGTATCCAAAGCTGGATACTAAATTCAATAATAGATTATTGAAGCGAAACCCAATGTATGTAGTGGTGGTTTCTTATCTGTACATTTCCAAATTTTTAAGTGAATACTAGTGCAAATATATGAATAATTCGGGATTAAGGGCAGATCGGTGATGTTTATTGTAGATTTAATTTCGATTTTAGATAAAAAAAAACAGAGATCTTCCGAATTAGAAAATCCCTGTTTTTTTATCTGATGATGAGTTTCTTATCTATAGCAGTCTATGACTGTCATACTTGCTAAAGGAATAAAATATCTCTGCGACCTTTATCAAAAACTTAAAGGTATCAATAGTTTTATACCGAAGTTTCGTCCCATATTATATACTCCTTGACGTCCGGTTACCGGATTGATATCGGTATATTTCAATCGGCTCAGGTGATTTTGGTAAGCCTTGTCGGTAAGGTTGTTTGCCATCAGGTATAAAGATGCCCATGTGCGTCCTTTGTGAACAAAGTCTGTACCGATGCCTGCATTTAAGAGAGTATATGAAGGGGTTTCGGTTTCGGTTCCGAATGCCGAGTAGTATTTATCCTGCTTCCAGTAATGTTCCAATCCGAAAGATATATAAGTATTGTTGAGCGTTTTTCCGTGGCGGATCAAATCGAAACGGATATCCGAAGTCCATTTCGGAGCAGGTGTAAACGGCAGGTATTTTGTCGAATCGGGTTGATTCAACTGCACCGAGCTTACATACGAAAATGTATTCATGAAGTGCAGGCGTTCAATCGGATGGAAATCAATGCTTACTTCTCCACCTAGCAAACGTGCATCGCCGGAAGTAAACTGATAAGTCCGGTGTCCGTCAGTGATGAGGTCGCTGCCGTCTTCGTCCAGTAATTTGTGCGAATAGATATAATTGTTGATACGGTTGGCAAACAGAGATAATTCTCCGGATATCATAGGTGATGAATAACTCAATCCCCAATCTATCTGCCAGCTGTTTTCTGATTTCAGATTGAGATTGCCTATTTCATAACGTGCCGATCCTTCGTGTGATCCTTGTGATGCAAGTTCACTGATATTAGGCGCACGGTATCCGCGAGACAGGTTTAGTTTGGTAGCCCATCCGTCTCCTATTTGGTAGGTAAGCCCGATACTTCCGGTCAATGCACTGTAGTTGCGTGAAAAGTCGGGGAAATATTCGATCAACTCATCTCCATGGTCATGGTCTCCGTGATCGTGGTCGTGATCTTCGTCTCCATGATCGTGGTGCATTTCTTCTTCAGTCAGAAATAACGATTTGCTATGCAGGTGGCGGTGGTCGAAACGTATACCTCCGCTGATATCGAGCCTGCCGAAATTACGGCTTGCAATGGCGAATACTCCGGCGTCGAACATGTTGTATTCGGGTATGAGGTATTCAGTGCCTTTGTTCAGCGATTTCTGGTACATGCCGTTTACTCCCGCAACAATTTTATATCCGTTGATTTCGGGCAGATTGTAACGTATATCATAATTAATGGTATGCAGTTGGAAGTAAAGAGAATATTCTTTCGGATTCAATACCTCTTCAAATTCCTGACGACGGTTCTGTTGGTATCCTATAATTGTTTTCAGGTTACCGCCACCCAGAATAATATTATTGTCCCATACCACTTTGTAATGTTTAATCTGCTGATAAGGCATTCCGTAGTGGTATGATTTGTTGTCGTCATTTGTAGCAATGGCTTCATCGGCTTTTCCGTCTGTAACCACCGGTTTTATGAATTTTCCGGTTTCTTCGTCACGTTCACCCTCAACTATACCCGGAGCAAGATGATAGTAACTCAGAGTAAGGTGAGAATATCCCCATCCACGGTTGATACCCAACAGTCCGCTGATGGCGTCTTCCCTGAATCCGGAGTTGTAGACATACCCGTCATATTTGTTTTTGTAAGAGTGAGCGAGTTTTTGACTGAATCGCCAGTCCCAGACAAATCCTTTTTTGTTACCTGCTGTATTGACCGAATAATTGAACAGTCCGTTATTGGTCTGGTATTCCGAGATCAGGTTTGTCTCTATTTTGCCCTCGGGTAGGACAGGGGCAGGGTTGAATTTGATAACTCCCGCCATTGCATCCGATCCGTACATAAGGCTGGCTGGGCCTTTAAGTATTTCGACAGAGTTTACGGCTTGTCCGTCAACCTCTATCCCATGTTCGTCTCCCCATTGCTGACCTTCCTGACGTACTCCGTCATTTACGACTACAACACGGTTGTATCCCAATCCTCTGATTACGGGTTTCGATATACCGCTGCCGGTAGTGACTTGTGAGATTCCCGGTTGCTTGGCTATAGCATCGATTATATTGGTAGACGAAGTCTGGAGCAGATTCTCCCGCGGAACAAGAGATATAGGAGCCGGGGTGCGTTCTATCAGTGAATTTCCGGTAAGGGCTGTCACCACAACCTCGTTGATACGTGCATTTGATTCGTCCAAGACAAAATCGAGTTTACCTGTTGAACTTAGATCTACTGTTTGTATAATTGTTTGGTGTCCGATATACGACACTTGTATCGTAGTTCGTATGGCGGGCAGATTAGTGAGTTTGTAATCTCCGTTATTGTCGGATGATGCTCCTTTTTTCAGTTCGGGTAAATATATGTTGACTCCGATCAGTGTTTCGCCGCTTATTTTATCGGTGATAGTTCCTTCCAGAGTTTTTCCGTCGGCTGGTTGACTCGGTACTGCTGAGGCATACATTGCCGACAACAGACATAATATGATGATGTATATTGTTTTCATTAATATGTTATATGTTTATTGATGTGTAGCAGGTTACAGGCTTCAATCTGTCTTGTAGGGATGGGGTTCTGCTTCGCCCGTATTCTATAATATCGGACAGAACATAACCCTACCTCTTCAAGAGAGAGATGGTAACTTAAGCTACTTAAATTAGGTGATTTTCAACGATGTTTAAGCTACTGCAGGAGGAGCCCTCAAAGAGAAGAATCTTATTAAATTTATTGTATGATATACCTCTCTGTTTTCGCCCAGAATAGTGTATGGACGGTGTACAAACGGTTTGAAGTCTCCGCTTTGTTGAGGAATATAACTTGAGAATACAAATTGACAAATGTCACAGTCTTTATGCGACAGGTTTGAACTTTGCGAAGTTCCTGTATAACATCCGTGATCATCGTGATGAGCAAATGCAACGTGAACAGGCTTTACCAGCCAAGTACTCAAAACGAGTACAATCAGTGATAAAGCGACATTCTTTCTTGCTATATTTGATTTTAACAACCTCAAGATGTTCGATTATTGTGTGTAATAAACCTTATAACAAAATCAACACAAAGATAAAGCCTTATTTCGAAAAATCGGATGTTCGGTGATAGAAAATATAAATGATATGTTAGGCTTTCCGTAATAGAGTATTGAGGCTTTCGATTTTGTAATTTCTTAAATTATCATTAGAGGAAAAGCTTCTGTTTCCGCTTATTATAGACTTGATGTCAACCTATATTATTGTATGTGAGGCGTTGTTTTAACGCGTAGTTGTTTGTGTGATGTATGTGTTATTCGTTAAATCTAGTTAATCCATGGTTCTTTCATTAATCTTTTTCATTATCCTTACGTCTAGTAAGTATAGAACGGCATAAAAAACAACGAGCAAACTTATTTTCTAATAATTAAAAAACGAATGATTATGAAAAAACTTATACTCACATTCGCATTGATTCTTACTTGCTCAGCATATACAATGCAGGCACAACGTGTAAGTGTAAATATTAATATAGGAAGCCAGCCTGCTTGGGGGCCTGTCGGCTATGATTATGTAGATTATTATTATATGCCTGATATAGACTGTTATTACAGTGTTAATCAGGGATTATTTTTCTATATGAATGCCGGACGGTGGGTCGGGGTACGTTACCTTCCTTATGCTTATAGAAATTACGATTTCTATACAATGTATAAAGTTGTACTGGTTGGTCACGATCCTTGGATGTATAACAATCGCCATCGTCGCGAATATGCCCGTTACAGAGGTTACCGTACTCAGCCGGTCATTCGATATAGTCGTGATGTCAGATATCGTAACAGCCGCAACAATGATGTAATCTGGTATGATCGCCGGAGCAATGATCGTCATGATAATCGCCATGATAACCGATACGACAGAGGACGTTCGGACAATGGCCGCTACTCAAGCGGGCGTCATGATAATAACTCTCGTCATGATAATAAGAGGGACGATTCGAGATATACCAACGGACGGACTAATCGGGTAGATAATAATAGAAATGATGATAAAAAATCTGATCGTAACAGAAATGAGAATAAACGTTCGTCGGGTACGAGAGAGAGCTCAAAGAGCAATAGCCGTTCGTCCAGATCAGGACAATCATCAGGTTCTTATTATACCCAAACATCTTCCCGTTCGGGTGATCGTACATCGAATAACTCGAGATCTTCTGCCGAAAGTTCCCGTTCGGGTTCTTCCCGTTCAGACAGAAGATAGAATTTTTTGAAGGATAGAATATAGGTTAGGTATTTTAATAGTTATTTAAGGTTTTAAGATAAAAAGAGAAGACTTCCGGCAAACCTGCCGGAAGTCTTTTTGTATTTCTTCGTTTTCTTATTGAATCTGAATCCCGACCATCGTATTTTCAGCATTAGCTGTACCAGCCACTTTCGAAAAATTTCCTGATCCAAGACTTGTTCCCATCTGAACTATACTGCCAAACATATAATAATAACGTTTGGTAGTTGACTCTGTTGAGTTTATTATAATAAAACTGCCGATCAGCACATTGTATGATCTCTTGATCAACATTTTTGCAATCTGCTTTTTATCTTTCACATCTGCTGATATATTAGCCGCAGTTAAAGTTGTACTCATTGTTGATGTTTCTGTAAAAGAAGCATGGCAAAAGACTCTATCATGTACCGATGTTGCCGCAGATGTTCCTGCATATACAAGAGTATTTACCGTTACGAACCAGCGTCCCGGAGGCAGGTCTATGTAGCTGCCTGTATTATAAAATGTCGACACATTGGTCGGAATATTCGGAGCAGAAGGGTTTCTGTATGCAAGCAAAGCTGCAGGAGTGGGAGCTGTCTGCCATTTGGCTACACCATTTGCATCTGATGTCAGTACTTTGTTGAGAGCCTGGTTACCGTCTTCTATCCGCAATCCGATTTGAGGAGAGGTAGCTGTTCCACCTGTCACTATATGTAATTTCCGCTTAGGAACGATAGTTCCCACACCTATATTTCCATCTGATGTTACAACTACATCATCCAACACCTGTGTGGCTGTGGGTGCACCTGTGAGATTATTATTCGATTTTGCATCTACATGAAACAACGCCTGAGGGAGTTCTGTATTGATTCCGATTTGAGCTTGTAATGAAACTGTCGCCATCTGGATAAACAAGCAAAGTATTATATATTTAATAATTTTCATAAGATTAGCATTAGTTATGATAGCTGTTGCCTAAGTATGTTGCTGTTATAATAGATTCATTCGCGGCGGTAGCTAAAACAAATTTCTCTGTCGCTGGGATTGTTCCTGAATTAACGGATCCTCCTCCAAACCAGAGATAATACGTTTTTTTTGCACTTGTTTGGTTATTCAGAAAAAATACACCCGGTATCATATTATATGACGCTCCTACTTTATATAAAAAATCACATATAAGAGTTGCCGTTCCTGAAATATGATCGGCTGATGAACCCCACGAAGTGCCGGTATCGGATATGCCGAATTTAAACCAGGCACGGTCATTATAGTTTGTGCTATTCGTAGAGCCCGATCCGGTATCATGATAAACTAATAATTGAAGGTCTATCATCCAGATACCCGGATCTAACTGAAAAGATGTTCCAGAATATTTAAACACTCCATTAACCTGCGATAAGGCAAATGTTTGATTAGCACCTAAAGGTATTTCTACAAGCGTATATGAACCGTACGGAGACCAAAGACCACTACCGTCTAATAAAGAGTATAGAACCCGACCGGCTTTTTCTGCACCGTCACTAATTCTTAGTGCTCCTTGTCCTGATGCGGTTTTAATGTGCAACTGATTGGTAGGGGAGGCTGTTCCAATCCCAACTCTGCCGGTATTCATTATTACAACATCATTCAATGTCTCGGCTGCAGTTATGGATGACGAGTTGTCTCCCGCAGCATCTATCTGAAATACAGATCCTGTTTGCCCTTTTAACAGGTTTATTCCTACTCCTTGTCCAAAAATACCATTAGTCATTATCAGAGATAAACAGAGCGCAAAAAGCTTATATAATTGATTCGTTTTCATGATTTTATTCTTCTATTCGATAAGCAAATAATGAATTTTCGCCCGAAGAAGCAAGCCCCGAACGGAAGATAGTAACAGCAGCAGCTGCGGGAGTATTAAAATCGTCAATCCAGCCGACTAAAAGATAATACTTTTTAGAAGTTCCTGCCATAGACCTATTATCCACAATAAACGACCCTTGTACCACTCCTCCTGATCCGCTACACCAAATCATGGAGGAAGCAAGGCTATGATTAGAGAGCAGATCTTTAGTCATCTGGTTGCTCATAGTCACTGATGTTGAGAATGACGAATCATCTGCCAACGTAGTCCTTACCCAGACTTGCTTACTGGCATCAACACTTGCCGCAGCCGCTATATACATACTGCACCTTACCCACCAGAGACCTTTACCCAGAGTTATTTCTCCAGTAGTCTTTACCGCATTATTATTCGAACGGGGAACTATTCCATAGGTTGCATTGGTAACTCCGGCATCTGCACAAAAGTATACTCCTGCTCCAAATTTCCCTATAGTCAGTCCAAAGTCAATATATTCTTTCCATGTTGCGTTGCCGGAGGCATCGGAAATAAGAACTTTACCTATACCTTCATTTCCATCCTGTAACTGAAATACAGATTTTACATTAGCAGATGTCCCTCCATCTGTCAAGTTAACCTTTACGTCGGAACGGGGTAATGCTCCTGCTCCGATATTACCGAGCTTGTCAATTATTACATCATCGCCCGCACCAACTGAACCTGATATGTTGGTATCTCCCTTCGGATCTATATGAAATATTCCTATCGGACTTTGTGTGTTGATACCTACTTGCGCACGAAGAATGCCTAATGAGAAGATACCCATCAGTAAAAGAATTTTTTTCTTCATTATCATTTGTTTGAATGTTGTTTATCAAGATTATTACTTGATTGTTGTTTATGTTTTTTACTATTCCTTGCAGTATCGAAAAAGACAGTAAAGTGCATTCACTGCACTTTACTGCATACCAAGTACAGCTACCGGACAGGAATCTTTGTAAAGCAGATTCAGAACGACAACAAAACAACAACAAGACTGCAATACATTGCCAGTCCTGCCGGTTTACTTGGAAATTGATATATATTACTAGAGGTGTATATACAAAAAAGATTATCGCGTCATTTTGACACAATAGATATTTTTTTATATTAAAAATTTGATTAGTTACGCACGGACAGTGTGTCTCTTTCTCTCTCTCTCTCTCTCTCTCTCTCTCTCTCTAATATTTCACACGACGTAGCCAAACCTGAATCGTTAAAATTCAGACAGGATTCGATCTTTTTATGTGTGAAAATTTTAGACATTGGTGTGCTATTTATGAAGGCAAATATAGGAATTATTTTTTAACATACAATAATTCATTAAAATAGACTACTGATTCTGATACACACGTATATAATCTATATACAAGTCTCGCTGAGAGGGACTGTTGTCTACTCCTTGTCTGCCTATGCGGTCGCCACCTAGTGTCAGACCAAGAGACAAGAAAAATGGTTTGCTGAATGGCCATGTTTTAATATTACGTTCCGATGGCTCGTATGTGTAATATACGGATGATGGGTCATCTGCATAAAAATCAATTTTATCGGGAGTCCAACGTATCCCGTACACATGAAATTCGGAGTCGTATGTATTCAGACCAACCGAATCGGCATGTTGAGTGTATTCGTAATTAGAAAAGGTATGAACGGCAGAATAGATAACTTTCGGATCTATTGTAACACGGTTTGTTATACTCATTTCGCCGCATGCAGGCCATCCCGAGTCGTCTATATCATTGCCCAGAATCGACAGGGTAGGCCGTATATTTTTATTAGCCGGCAACTTCGCCCTGAACTCAATACGCCCATATGTAAACTCTTTTAATTTCTGTGTATTGAGGCTTACAGATGTATAATGTCCTACTTTTTGATCTTCTCCTTCTTTGCATGTGAAAATTTTCAGGATGCCATCTGTTATATTTATATTCTGTTTTCCATCCGAATCGCTCCATCTGTTATCCTGAAAATGAGTAGAACGGATATTCCAGAAAGCAGGGTCGAGAGCAGAATCGTCAAACTCATCATGCCAAACTAGCTTTTCTCCTTTAGCAACATAGGGGTCGTCACGTCTGACAAAAACTGTTTTTGTAAATTCCGAAGAGGTTAGACCTTTGGTAACTTTCACTTTTACGGCATACTCACCCTTATATGGGAAATATGCTGTTATAGCAGAATATCCTGATATTAATTTACCAGATGGAAACTCCCATATTATATTGTCATACTTATCTGGAGGAGCAATACATTGAAAGTTTATGAAATTGAGCTTATCTCTTTCGATGAGGCTTATTTGAAAATCGTCATTAGAAATACCCGACACCGAGTTGCCGCATGATACCAAAAGCATCAATGTGAAGAATAATATAATCTGTTGCAATAGATATTTCATACATGCAGGATTTTTTAAGCTAACGAATCCTTATTTGGACACATTCTTATCAGTTTGGCGGGTACGCCGCCTACCACAGCGTTGTCCGGTACATCTTTAACAACAACTGACCCTGAGGCTATCACTACATTATCGCCGATGGTGACACCGGGATTTATCACCGAACGTCCTCCGATCCAGACATTATTTCCAATCTTAACCGGTCTCCCGAATTCATCCCCGGCAATACGTGAATTTACCTCCAGCGGATGTTCTGCTGTATAGATATGCACACCGGGGGCAATCAGACAATTGTCTCCGATCTCTATCGGGCATACATCAAGCATGACACAATCGAAATTTGCATAAAAATTTTCGCCTACATGTATATTGTATCCATAATCGCATTTGAAAGATGGTTCGATATGTATCTGTTCACCCATCGATCCAAGTAATGTTTTAAGTATTTCTTTCCTCTTGTTGAGTTCGGTCGGTCTGGTCAGATTGTATTCATATGTTTTCATTTTCGCATCTTCTCTTTCCATGGTAAGTTGCTCATCAAAAACATAATATAGCATTCCAGCCTGCATCTTTTCTTTTTCTGTCATAAACTGTATTGAATTTACAAACCTTTAAGGTAGCAGACCTATTTATAGACTTTGCAAGCATAGCCGCAGGAGCTGATTATCGCTTTTAAATACGTCATTAAATATTTTCTGTTACTTAATTCTTTAAAATTAGTACTTTTTTCTGAAAGAGTAGAGTTTAAAAATAAAAGAGCGAACCATCAACGGCCCGCTCTTTCCAAAAAATTGAGTAAAATCAAGAACTATTTATTTACAGGATGAGGATTTGATGTGGTCCTTACATCCCAAAACATTTTGCTATAGTAATTGTTAGTACCATCTGTCAGTTTAGCAACAGCATCCTTGAAACCTGTAGGATTCAGGGTACTTTCATTAGTCGGATATTTAATACGGGCGGGTAAATCGCCTTTTGTTTCCGATAATGTTGTAAAATCCAGTATTGTGGTACCTGTTATATTTCCTTTGTCGTCATAGAGATAAGCTACAGTTGAATGTTCGTCAGGTTTAAGCAACGTTAAAGGGTAGCCTGTACGTCTGTATTCAGCCCAAGCTTCGGTTCCATCCATATATAAATGAATGTACTTTTGTGTAGCTACAGTTTCAGCATTAACTTTACTGCTAACAGCTGCAATATAAGTTGCCTTATCTGCATCAGATACAGCTTTTCCTCCTTTTACTGCAACATTCATATCACTCCAGAAGTCAATGGAAGCTTCTATCCCTTTCTTGTATTCATCTGCTGAAAATCCGTTGTATTCAGATAAGATAAAGCATATTTCGGCATAGGTAAGCAATGGTACTGAGAAGTTAGCTTGTACAACCAATGGTTTGCCCTTGGAGAAGTCTGGTGCGTAATCAATTCCGGGTGCAACACTCGACAAATCGTTACTTTCTACTCCATAAGGTACCCCGATATATTCACCGGCATCATTTGCTGAAGTATAAATAGGCAAACGAGGGTCGACAACCCCTTTCCATGGGTGAGATTTTGCATTTAGAGTATCAGCCTGACCTTTTAATAAATCAGTAAAAGGTTTAGAGATTGAAAAGTCGTTACGAGCATCAACAAAAAATCCTCTGTAAAAATAAGATTGGTTTGGAGCTGTAGTCGAATATTCAAATAGAGCATTATCATCATTGCTGGTGAAAACTCCCGATTCTACGGCTTCCGCAATATATTTTTTCCAGTTCGAATCTACCTTTGATAGGCGTATGGCAAGACGACATTTTAAAGAATTAGCAAACTTTTTCCACAAAACAGGATCTCCGTCATAGATGTTATCTCCAGTAGTAAAGCCGTCTTCATTCACGTCTATCAAAGCAATAGCCTCATCCAATTCCGAGATAAGCGATGCATATAATTGATCCAAATCATCGTATTTAGGATAAAAAGTTCCGTCAGTCAACTTAAAGGCCTCGCTATAAGGAATTCCACCCCAAGTATCAGCCAATACCTGCATCAGCCATATTTTCAATATTTTAGCAGTTGCGATCTGGTTATTGTTGTCTCCGTAAACCGCGGCTGTTCCTTTAGTTGCCTCATCCGAATTCATCTTTTCGATTTTAGCTAGATTGGATGCAGCAGTGTAGAAGTAATTGAAATAACTGTTATTTACCGATTCTCTTATCTGATAACGATCTTCTTCCGTATAGTTACGTTGAGCCCAATATTGAGCATATACCAAATTCTGACGACCGCTAAACCAGTTATCATACATATAGTCCATTATTTTTTTCTCTGCACCCAGCAAAATGGCAGGAGTCGACACCTCTGTGGGGTTGTTAGGATCTACATTTATTTCTTCTAAATCTTTACAAGAAGTAGTAGATATAAGAAGAGATGCAAAGAGTAAGCCTTTTATTATTTTTTTCATATGAATCTTTCTTTTTTTATAAACATCGTATTTATACTGTAGACGGAAATGTCCAATTCTTTATTCAAGAGGTATATACCGTCCACTTACAATATTTTATCAGATTTAAAACTGTACTCCGACATTAAATCCAAAACTAGCTGTCGAAGGTAATGCGCCACCTTCAACCCCTTGTATATTTCCTGAGCTGGTTGTCGCCATTTCCGGATCGAAGTTTTTATTATCCAATCCAAACATAGCCAAGTTACGTCCGTATGCCGATATTTTCAGCCCCTTCACCCATTTGGTAGAAGTCAAAGGCACATCATAGCTTAAAGTTATTTCTCTTAGCTTGATGAAATCACTTTTGAATACATTCTGAGCTGCAGGTCCGCTATATACAGATGAAGCCCATCTTGTAGCCGAAATTCTAGTAGTATTGGGAGTTCCGTCTGCTTTCACTCCTTCCAGTAAAATTCCTCCACCATCTGCAATTGCATCACGTTTAGGATTTCCAAGTTCATTAAGACCTACTGTTTCTTGCAACATACCCGAGTAAATACCCCACATATTAGATGTTGAGAAATATTTACCTCCGAATTGAGCATTGAATAAAACGCTTAATGATAGGTTTTTATAACGGAATGAGTTGTTCAATCCCCACAATGTTTTAGGATATGCACTGCCTAATGGAACGTTACTGTCGGTAGATGCGTATACACCTGTAGATGTTACAACTTTATTACCATTATCGTCATATACATAATCAGTACCCATAATTACACCGTATTCTTCACCTGCACGGGCTCCGATTTCAACTTTGAAAGGTGCATTGGTCAATCTTAAATATCCATTTTCTGAATCACCTAAGATTTCTTTTACCTTATTTTTATTTCCGGAAACAGTTCCGGTAACAGTCCATTCAAAATCTTTTGTTTGTATAGGTGTACCATGTACCATTAATTCGAACCCTTTATTTTGGATAGTTGCTGCATTCAGATAGTATGCAGTATAACCAGTTGCTCCTGATAAAGACAGAGGAACGATATTGTCTTTGGTTTCTGAAGAATAAAGAGAGAAATCAAAACCTAAACGATTTTTGAAGAATGCACCTTCTAACCCAAATTCGTAAGAATAAGTCTGTTCTGGTTTCAGACCCGAATTACGTTTTGTTGTAGAAGTTACATAAGCAGGCAGGTCATTAAATGATGCATAGAATGAATATATATCATTAATATTATATGGATCCGTATCATTACCTACTTTTGCCCAGCCTAAGCGTACTTTCGCCAAATCTAACCAATCTTTTTTCAGAACTTCCGAAATAAGGAAGCTACCTGTTACAGAAGGATAAAGGAATGAATTGTTTCCTTTAGGTAAAGTCGAAGACCAGTCGTTACGTAACGATACGTCAAGATATGCCATACCGCTATACCCAAGTGTTGCACTGGCAAATAAACTGTTGATAGACTTTTTAGTCAATTTATTAGATGCTTTAGGTGTACTTACAGAGTTGCTCAAATTGTAAAAATCAGGCAAAACCAATCCGCCTACCGACTCACCCATCACATATTCATATCTGCGATACATGATATTTCCTCCGGCATTTGCATCTAAAGTAATTTTATCGTTAAAGCGACCATTATACATGAGCAAAAACTCATGATTCAATTCGTGTTGTTGTCTGGCTATTTCTGAATATTTCGATTCTTCCTGCGATCCTACAGCATTACGTTCGTATTGTTTATCGCTGTAATAGTCTAAGTTGGCTTTGTACTGTGCCTTCAGGTTTGGAAGAATATTTACCTTGATACCAACGTTTCCGTATAAACGGTCGCGTGTATCGTTTTGGTAGTTTTTGTATCGAGACCAATAAGGGTTATTTGAATAAGCCATAGTTGGGTCATTCCATGCTACACGGTTCCATCCGGCCTGAGTACCATCGGGCATAATGTAAAGATCTTTCAGTTGCTTCATGTCCAATTGGCGTTGTCCCCATTGCACAAATTTCACCATTACGTTATTGTCTCCGTAACCAGTTTCTGGACGCCCTGTAGCAGCCTGATTCAGAAAGGTTACATTGGTAAACAATTCATAATATTTATTATCCTTGATACTACCTGCTACATTAAAACTGTTTTTATCAAGTTTACTGTTCGGTATATATCCATTTACACTCATATTTGTATATGAAACACGTACACTGGATACGTCTGTTGCTTTAGACAAACTAATATTGTTGGTAAAAGAAGTTCCTGTTTCGAAAAAATCTTTAGCATCGTGCTTAGGCGCAACCCATGCTGATGTTGTAGGATCGCCTACTTTACCGCCAGCTTCCCATTTTGCTAAATCGTACCAAGACACATATTGGGTGCTTGGATCGTATTTAGGACCCCAACTTTCGTCCAAATCATAGTCTAATATCAAATATTCTTTTCCGTTGATAGCTTGTTTGGTTAATGCGGATCCACCACCGTATTCTCTTTGTAAGTTTGGAAACTTGTTCACAACTTCGAATCCAACTGATGAATTAACAGAAATTCCTAATCCTGCTCCTTTTGTTCCTTTTTTAGTTGTAATCATGATTACACCATTGGCAGCTCTAGATCCGTAAAGAGCTGAGGCATTTGGACCTTTCAATACAGAAATATCGGCAACGTCATCAGGGTTGATATCCTGAATAAGGTTACCATAGTCATAGCCTCCGGCTCCACGCTGAGTGTCTGTAGAGTTGTAGTCTTGCCCTTCCACCGGCACACCATCAATTACAAACAAAGGCTGGTTATTTCCGGTCAACGATTTAACTCCACGAAGAAGAACTTTCGAAGAGCCTCCCATGTTGCCTGAAGCTCCATTGATCTGCAAACCTGCAACCTTTCCGGCCAAGGCATTAATAGGGTTAGTTAAACCGCCTCTGGTTTTGCTCAGTTCTTCACCGCTGACATCTGCAACAGCATAACCAAGAGCTTTTTTCTCCTTACTGATGCCCAAGGCTGTGACAACGACTTCGTCCATCACCCGGGAGTCATCTTCGAGCAAAATATTCAAGCTTGCTCCTGCCGCTACCTCTTTAGTCTTCATTCCTAATAGAGATATGACCAGCGTCTTTTTATCGGAAGGAATATTCATAGAGAATTTTCCATCTACATCGGTCACGGTGCCGACTGTAGTTCCTTTTACTACTACTGAAGCTCCTATCACTCCCTCTCCGGTGTCATCCACTACTTTTCCGGAAACGCGTGTAGTTTGAGCTAGAGACAACCCAATACTTGCTACGATACAAGTCAAAATCATCAATAATTTTCTCATAAATACTACTTTAATTAAACTCAAGTTGATAAAATGTTTATTCTACTCTACTTTTTTAGAATATCACAAATATATACACTTATTTTACTGATAAAGTATTTTTTTAAGTTAAAATTATGTTTTTATGTAAAATAAGAAAGTAAAATCAGTTAAAAATATCTCATCTTGATATGTAAAATAGCATTATTTGACATAAAAGATATTGCAGATAGATAGAATTATGAGCGTAAAGTGAGGGTTGATGGGTGGATAATTATCTAAAAAGAAACAAAATCTTGCTTTTGAGGTAACATAATTATAGGTGTCAAAAAAAACTCTAAAATTTATCTTTATTATGACTGCCTGTATGGCTGTTTTAAGTGGCATTGTTGTCGATAGATTTAAGTAATTTTGCTTGTTATATCTTTTTTTGTCTTAAAATGGTCGGTTTATTCTGTTTTGGATATATAATAAAAGGGCAAATAATCTATTTTGTTGAAATCAGAAAAAAGATGGACGGTATAATTTGAGTGAACTTATCAAAATGTATGAATTTTTACTTCGGAAATAACTTTTTATTCTCAATAATAGTTTCTATCTTTGTAACTCAGATACTCATAACGTGTTTGAAGCTATTATATTGATGACAGACAAATCCAAATATAACATACAGGTAAAAAAGGAACAGGTATCACTATCGTGTTCCTTTTTTTTACCTATCCGTGAACTCGAAATTATTTATTTACCTATTAATAATTCTTTTGCAAAATGCAGATAGACAAACCTGTTCGATTGATTCTTGATGACGGAACTATCTTCGAAGGGCGGTCGTTTGGTGCAGAAAGCGCATCAGCCGGAGAAGTGGTGTTCAGTACAGCTATGGTCGGATATCCCGAGAGTTTGACAGACCCTTCGTACCTTGGTCAGATATTAGTTGTTACTTTTCCGCTTGTTGGTAATTACGGTGTTCCCGATAATACTTTTACCGATGGCATTTCTAACTTTTATGAGTCGGAACGAATTCAGGTTAATGGATTGATCATTTCCGATTATTCGCACGAATACTCTCACTGGAATGCTAAGAAAAGCTTAGGTGAATGGCTTAAAGAAAACAATGTGCCGGGCATTTATGGTATAGATACCCGTGAGTTGACGAAGCTGCTTCGTGAAAAAGGTTCGATGAAAGGGAAGATCGTATTCAAAGACGAAAACGAAATTGAATTTCTAGATCCTAATATAGAAAATCAGGTGGCATTGGCCAGTTGCAAAGAAGTAATCACATACGGATCGGGCAAGAAAAAGGTAGTGCTTGTTGACTGTGGTGTAAAACACAATATAATAAGATGTCTGCTTAAGCGGGATATCACATTGATACGTGTTCCTTGGGATTATGACTTCAACCAATTGGAATGGGACGGACTATTTATCTCAAATGGACCCGGTAACCCCGACTTTTGCGAGGCAACCGTGCAAAATATCCGTACAGCTATGCAAGGCGATAAACCTATCTGTGGTATATGTATGGGTAACCAATTATTATCGAAAGCAGGAGGAGCTACGATATATAAGCTGAAATACGGTCATCGTAGTCACAATCAGCCGGTGAAGATGGTAAATTCTACACGTTGCTTTATTACATCTCAAAATCACGGCTTTGCAGTATCAAATTCATCATTGGGTGCTGACTGGGAACCATTGTTCATCAATCTGAATGATGGAACTAACGAAGGTATCAAGCATAAAACCAAACCGTTCTTTTCCGCACAGTTTCACCCCGAAGCTGCCAGTGGACCTACTGATACAGATTTCTTATTCGATATGTTTTTCGAAAAACTTTAAGGTTACAGACCTTTTATAATTAAACCTGTTATTTACATAAAATAAAGATGGACAATAATATAAAAAAAGTACTGGTACTGGGTTCGGGAGCTCTGAAAATCGGAGAGGCCGGAGAATTCGACTATTCGGGATCTCAGGCTCTCAAAGCTTTGAAAGAAGAAGGTATAGAAACTGTACTTATCAATCCGAATATCGCAACGGTACAGACATCCGAAGGTAGTGCCGATAAAATATATTTCCTGCCGATTACTCCATACTTTGTAGAGAAGGTGATCAAGAAGGAAAAACCGGAAGGAATACTTCTTGCTTTCGGTGGACAAACTGCTTTGAACTGTGGTGTTCAACTATTTGAACAGGGAATTCTCGAGAAATACAATCTGAAAGTATTAGGTACTCCCGTGCAAGCGATAATGGATACTGAAGACCGCGAGTTGTTTGTTAAGAAACTCGATCAGATCGATGTGAAAACAATCAAAAGCGAAGCCGTAGATACAATCGAAGGAGCAGTAAGAGCGGCCGCGGAATTAGGATATCCCATTATTGTACGTGCCGCTTATGCTTTAGGTGGGTTAGGCTCAGGATTCTGTGATAATGAAAAAGAACTTCGTGCTCTGGCTGAAAAAGCATTGGCATTCTCTCCTCAGTTGTTAGTCGAAAAATCGCTGAAAGGTTGGAAAGAGGTTGAGTATGAAGTCGTACGTGACCGTTTTGACAACTGTATGACTGTTTGTAACATGGAGAATTTCGATCCGCTCGGAATCCACACCGGAGAGAGTATTGTGGTTGCTCCATCTCAAACACTTACAAACTCAGAATACCATAAACTTCGCGAAATAGCTATCCGCATCGTACGTCACATCGGTATAGTGGGAGAGTGTAACGTACAGTATGCGTTCGACCCCGAATCGGAAGATTACCGTGTGATAGAAGTAAATGCCCGTTTGAGCCGTTCATCGGCATTGGCATCTAAAGCTACAGGTTATCCGTTGGCTTTCGTTGCAGCAAAACTAGGTTTAGGTTACGGATTATTCGATCTGAAAAACTCGGTGACGAAATCAACCAGTGCATTCTTCGAGCCTGCTCTCGACTATATCGTTGTGAAGATTCCTCGTTGGGATTTAGGTAAATTCCATGGAGTATCCAAAGAGATTGGTTCAAGCATGAAATCGGTTGGAGAAATTATGGCTATCGGCCGTAGTTTCGAAGAAGCGATACAGAAAGGCCTTCGTATGCTGAATATTGGTATGCACGGATTTACAGCAAACAAATTTCCGGATGTAGATGATTTGGATAATGCTCTGAAAAATCCGACAGACAAACGTATCTTCTGTATTTATCAGGCATTCGAAAAAGGATATGATATAGAACAGATTCACGAACTGACCAAAATAGACCGTTGGTTCTTGCAGAAACTTCACTATATTTTCCGCAAATCGGAAGAACTGAAAAAGTATGATGATATAAAATCATTACCTCTTGAAACACTTCGTACTGCAAAACAACAAGGTTTCTCTGACTTCCAGATAGCCAAAACCGTTTGCAAAGAACCTACATTGATAGACAGTGTGGCGAAAGAAGTACGCTCGATTCGTAAACAAAACGGAATCGTTCCGGTAGTGAAACAGATAGACACACTTGCGGCAGAATATCCTGCGCAGACAAACTACCTGTATCTTACATATAACGGCAGTGCCAATGATGTAAAATATCTGGGAGACCATCGTTCGGTAATCGTTCTCGGATCAGGAGCATACCGCATCGGATCATCTGTAGAGTTTGACTGGTGTTCGGTAAATGCTTTGAATTCTATTCGTAAAGAAGGGTATCGTTCGGTGATGATTAACTATAATCCCGAAACGGTATCGACAGACTATGATATGTGTGATCGGCTGTACTTTGATGAGTTGACATACGAGCGTGTGATGGACATCATCGAACTCGAAAATCCTCACGGGGTAATTCTTTCAGTAGGAGGTCAGATTCCCAATAACTTGGCAATCCGTTTGGATGACGCTAAAGTGAATATTTTGGGAACGACTGCTAAGAGTATAGATAATGCAGAAGACCGTCACAAGTTTTCGAGCCTGATGGATAAGATCGGAGTGGATCAGCCACGTTGGCAGGAGCTTACTTCGCTTGAAGATATTAAAGGGTTTGTAGCCGAAGTCGGTTATCCGGTGCTGATACGTCCGTCTTATGTCCTTTCAGGAGCAGCTATGAATGTCTGCTCGAACGATAAAGAGTTGGAAAACTTCTTGGGATTGGCTGCCGAAGTATCGAAAAAGCATCCGGTGGTAGTATCTCAATTCCTCGAAAATGCCAAAGAAATAGAAGTAGATGCTGTCGCTCAAAATGGAGAGATAGTAATGTACGCAATATCCGAGCACGTAGAGTTTGCAGGAGTTCACTCCGGTGATGCAACGATACAGTTTCCTGCTCAACGTTTATATGTGGAAACGGTGAGACGTGTGAAAAAGATAGCACGTAAGATTGCCAAGGCTCTCGAAATATCAGGACCATTCAATATTCAGTTCCTTGCCCGTGACAACGAAATCAAGGTGATAGAATGTAACTTGCGTGCATCACGTTCATTCCCATTCGTTTCGAAAGTGTTGAAGATCAACTTTATCGAGTTGGCTACTCAAGTAATGCTTGGTAAAGAAGTGAAACAGCCTAATAAAAACGCATTCGACTTGGATTATGTAGGTATAAAAGCATCTCAGTTCTCATTCTCTCGTTTGCAAAAAGCCGACCCTGTACTGGGTGTAGATATGGCTTCAACAGGTGAGGTAGGATGTATTGGAGATAATTTCTACGATGCCATGCTTAAATCGATGCTTTCGGTAGGATATCGCATTCCAAAGAAAACTGTATTGTTCTCGACTGGTCCTGCCAAATCGAAAGTAGAATTGTTGCAAGCTGCCCGTCTGCTTCATCAGAAAGGGTATGAGATCTATGCGACAGGAGGTTCACAGCGTTTTCTGACTGATAACGGTGTGCCTGCTACTCAGGTGTATTGGCCGAATGACGAAAAAGACAGAAAACCAAGCGCTTTGGAAATGATACAAGATAAGAAAATCGACTTGGTGGTAAATATCCCAAAAGACTTTACCAGCAATGAGCTTGATAACGGTTATAAAATTCGTCGTGCAGCAATCGATTATAATATTCCGTTGGTGACTAACTCTCGATTAGCATCGGCATTTATACAGGCATTCTGTACGCTTGATGTGGATCAGCTTGAGATCAAGCCTTGGAACGAGTACGAATAATAAAAAAATATGAAGAAAATATAGGGTTAAACATCGTTTTTAACCCTATATTTGTTTATTGTAAGGTCTCAGACCTATTTGTTGCTTAGCTAAGTGAAATACCGGAGTTTTTACTCTCTGAAAGTATATTTTTAAATACTTCCTTTTACTTATAGCAACCATTTTATTAAACACAAACTTATGAACTTATGAAAAGAAACATTTGCCAAAGATGTGAAACAGAAAACACAAGTAATGCAAAATTTTGCTCGGGATGCGGATACGAGCTTGAGCGAGATTTCGAAGAAGCAGTAAATACAGTAACCCTTCCTCCCGAAAAAAAATCAAACGAAAAGTTTAAGATTATTAAGCCTGCTCTGGCTGTGGTTGTAGCATTGCTTATTCTGTTGGGAGGACAATATCTTTTGCTTCGGTTGACATAATAACGACGTCGGAGTGAAAATTCAAATTCGTATATTTGTAACTTCCGAACAATATAAATAGCATATATAATCAGGATAGATATTCGTATATTTGTCCTGATTTTTTGTTATAACTCTTTTATCCTTTAATGGGAATTATACGTTTTTTACTAGCAATAGCAGTTGTATTTGCTCATACCGGACATGAACAATACATGCAGATGGTTGGAGGAAAGCTTGCTGTTGAGCTTTTTTATATATTCTCCGGGTTTTACATGGCTCTTATCCTGACCGAAAAATATGTCGGGCTGAAAATGTATAAAGTGTTTATAACTAATCGTATGCTAAAGTTATACCCTATATATTGGGTTGTTGCCTTATTAGTTATTTTTTTTAGCTTGTATATTGCTTTTGATACAAATTGGAGGTTTTGGGGGGTATTGCAATCTTATAAACTGTATTGGTCGAAAATCAGTGTTTTTTCTTTTCTATTTCTGGTTATAAGTAATATAATTGTCTTTTTTCAGGATTGGATTATGTTTATGGGGGTGAATCTAACTTCCGGAAACTTGTTTTTTACAGATAATTTTGTGGAGACTTCTCCTCGTTTGCATTCATTTTTGTTGGTGCCTCAGGCTTGGACTATTGGTTTGGAATTGACATTTTATTTAATTGTTCCTTTTTTTGCGCGCAAAAATACACGCTGGCTTATTCTTATCGGAACTGCTTCTGTTGCGTGTAAAGTTCTGTTAGCTGTAACAGGGTATAATAATGATCCGTGGACATATAGGTTTTTCTTCTCGGAATTACATTTGTTTATATTGGGGATGATCGCTTATCGGGTATATAATAGAATAAAACATAAATCTTTTTCTCTACGAAAATTACAGGCTGTACTCTGCCTGGATATTTTGCTGATTTTATTTTGTGTATTTCTCAGAACGTATCTCGGTGATTTTACCGATTATATTTATCTGATAGTATTCGCATGTTCCGTTCCTTTCCTTTTCGCTTTGTGTAAGCAGTCTAAACTGGACTCTAAGATAGGGGAGTTGTCATATCCTATTTATATATCTCATGGCTTAGTTATATTGCTTCTTAATTATATTTTCAAGCTTCAGTCGGCTTATGAAGGATGGGGTGTTGTTATCGCAACAATTGCTCTTTCATTCCTCCTCAATCATCTTATTCTTTATCCGATCGATCGTTACCGCCAAAAAAGAGTCAAGAAGAATTAATTTAACAGGTTGATCTTGAATAAGTAACAGTAAGATTTTAATGATGTATTTATAAACGATGACAGACTGTTGTTGTTATGCTTGCAGAGTCAATAAATAGATCTGGAATCTTAATCTGTTGTGGATGAAGAAAATCTATTGTAATGTTAAATTTATTTCTTTATATTTGCTAAAAGCGTTACTTAAATAACACTAAAGAACTATTGTCAAAAGCAGATTATTTGCTTTGATAATCACACAAACTCAAATCTAAGGCTTATGGATATACTGTATACCCTTTTTAATCCATTACCTAACGGTATAGCTACCGTACTTATGATTATAATCATTCTGTACTGGATATTTGCTCTGATCGGCGGTTTAGGTATGGATGACTTGGATTTAGGGATAGACTTTTCGCATGATGTTGATATAGATGCCGGTATTGATGTTGATCATGATGTTCATGTTGATACAGGTCATGGAGGCGGATTTTTGCAGGCTTTGCAGTTTCTGAACTTGGGTCGTGTTCCGTTTATGATAGTGCTGACAGTATTTATATTGTTTCTATGGATTACAACACTTGTGACGACTCATTTTATTAATCTGTCTGCATGGGGAAACTGGTCAGCCATTATACTGTTGCCGGCCCTTGTGGTTAGCCTGTTTATTACAGGATGGGTGACAAAACCTTTGGCGGGTTTCTTTCATCAGATAGGCTATAACGGGGAGAAAGCGATTGATTTTTTCGGTTGTTCCGGAAAGATGTTATCAAGCATAGAAGGTGATAAAATCGGAGTCGCAGAGTTTCTGATCGGGAAAAATCCTATCAGACTCAATGTTAAAAGTATGCAGGGCGAAAAACTGTCATATGGGGACTATGTCATAATAACCCGTATGCCCGATGAAGGCAATGTATATCAAGTCGTTAAAAATTAATAAGCATAAAATAAACAACTTAAACCAGCTATGGAACTAATATTAATTATTGTAGGAGCAGTATTACTTTTTTTGCTCATCTTCTTAGGTGTTTTAGCCTCGTTTTACAAAAAAATTCCTCAGGGAAAAGCTATCGTCCGCACCGGGGTAGGAGGTACGGGAGTTGCCTTTAACAAAGGAATGTACGTTGTTCCGGTTTTTCATAAGATGGAAATAATGGATATTTCGGTCAAAAAACTCGAAATAGAACGTATGCAGCACGATGGACTGATCTGTAAAGACAATATACGAGCCGATATTAAAGTGGCGTTTTTTGTACGTGTCAATAAATCGGTAAACGATGTAATCAATGTGGCTCAGACTCTCGGTTGTGAACGTGCAAGCGATATTTCGACTCTGAAAAATATATTTGAGGCGAAGTTTTCGGAAGCCCTCAAAACCGTAGGTAAGAAATTTAACTTCATCGAATTATATGAAGCACGACGCGAATTCCGTGACGAGATTATAGACATTATCGGAACAGACCTTAATGGCTATAATCTGGACGACTGTGCTATCGACTATCTGGAACAGACCGAAATACAGTTTCTCAGCCCTGATAATATTCTGGACTCCGAAGGTATCCGTAAAATTACAGAATTGACGGCGGCTCAGAATATTAATGCGAACCAGATTCGCAGAGATGAAGAAAAAGTGATCAAAAAACAGAATGTTGAAGCCCGTGAAGCTATCCTCGAACTCGAACGTCAATTGGCAGAAAAAGAGGAGAAACAACGAAGGGAAATTGATAATGTGAAAGCTCGTGAAGGAGCCGAAATTCAGAAGGTGCGTGAAGAGGAACGCCTAAAATCCGAAACTGTACGTATTAGTACCGATGAGCAATTGGCTGTTCAGGAAGAAAATAAACTTCGTCAGATTATAATAGCAGAGAAGAACAAACAGAGAACTGAAGCTATCGAAGCGGAACGTGTGGAAAAAGACCGTGCATTGGAGCAAACCGAGCGCGAACGTATTGTGACTTTGGCTCAGATAGATAAGGAACGGGTACTTGAAATAGAAAAGAAAAATATACAGGATGTAATTCGTGAGCGTGTCGAAGTCGAAAAAGGAGTTGTAGAAGAAACTCAGAATATTAAAGACATAGAAGCATTCCGTGAAGTGGAACGTAAAAAGCAAGTCGGAATAACTACTGCCGCTCAATTAGCGGAAGAAAAACTGATACAAACAGTAAAAGCTGCGGAAGCTGATAAAAAGGCCGCCGAAGAAAGAGCTAAACAGTTATTGATTGATGCTGATGCCAAAAAAGAAGCATCGGCGAAACAAGCAGAAGCTCGAAAGGTATTGGCGGAAGCTCAGGCAAAAGAAGATGCGACATATGGACTGGCAGAAGCTGAAATTATGAAAGCTAAAGCCGCTGCAGCCGAGCAACAAGGTACAGTAGAAGCTGCCAATATAGAGAAAAAGGCGAGAGCCGAAGCTGCAGGTATAGAAGCGAAAGCCGAAGCCCGCAAGAAAGAAGGCTTGGCTGAGGCCGAAGTTACCAAAGAAATATCATTGGCAACGGCCATCGGAGAATCGAGTATTATAGAGAAGAAATCGGTTGCTGAAGCTGCCGGAATACAGGCAAAAGCAGATGCTAAACGCAAAGAAGGGCTGATGGAAGCCGAAGTTGCCAAAGAAAAGGCTTTAGCCGAAGCATCGGGTATTGAAGAAAAAGCGGCTGCCATGAAAAAACTCGATGGAGTGGGGCGTGAACACGAAGAGTTTAAGCTGCAACTACAAAAAGAGAAAGACGTAGAATTGGCTCAGATTGCAGTTCAGAAAGAAATTGCAGATGCTCAGGCTTCTGTTCTTGCCGAAGCATTGAAATCGGCAGATATCGATATTGTTGGTGGTGAAACTATGTTTTTCGATAATATTGTGAAACAGATATCGAATGCTAAAGGGTTTGACCGTTTGGTGAATGAGAGCGAGAATATCAGCCAGATTAAAAAGGCATTACTTGGTGACGGACACAACGGGGGAGAATTGATGAACCGTATAAAATACTTTGTCCGCCAATATGGAATATCTACCGAAGATATCAAAAACCTCAGTATAGCCGCACTGATATTCAAAATGCAGAGCCAGTGTACAAGTAGTGAGGACAAGGGCATTCTTGATAATTTATTGAGTCTTGCCAAATCAATGGGAATATCTAACAACAAGTTGTCGTAATCTGTATATATAGGGGGTAGTAACATATCTCCCTAATTAAAAAAAACAGAAGATATGAAAGCGGGTGGATTGCTTTTTATATTGGGCGTATTTTTACTATTGACCGCATGTAATGATGCTGAAAATCACAATGGAGATGCAGTAGAATCTCGTCCTGTTTTGATTCAACCACTGGGCGGTTTCCCCGAAAAATATGCCGATATTTTACAGAAACGTTTGCAGCAGATAGTTCCTAACGTTTCTATTGCAAGACCTATCCCTCTGGCATCGAATGCTTATTTCGAACCATTGCACAGATATAGGGCAGATTCGTTATTATATTATCTGCATCGTAAAAGTTACAGGCGAAAAGGTGTTGTTGTTCTGGGGCTTACATACAAAGATATCAGTATCACTACACACGGTTATTACGACTATGGAGTAATGGGGCTTGCCCGAAGTCCGGGCGATGTCTGCATTGTATCAACATATCGTTTGTCGAGGAGGGGAGACGATCGTTACGATCAGTTATTTAAAGTAGCTATTCACGAACTGGCGCATACCGAAGGGCTCGGACATTGTGAGCTTAGTCCTACCTGCTATATGAAGGACTCGAAATATAAAAGCCCGACTCTCGATGAAACAGGCTTTTGTATAACCTGTAAAACATATCTTCAGAAAAGAGGTTGGAAATTGGAGTAGCTTAGTCTGATCGGATATGTTTTTATAGCATATGCCGATTGGCATAAATTATTATAATCTGTAAAGATTAAACCATATATGCAAGATACAGAACAAATCAAACCGGCTGAGACTCTCGATGCCGGAACATACGAAATAATACGTAAGCGATTACAGGTACAGAAAGACGACCTGCTCAAACGTTTGTTACAGCTCAACGATACCCGTAAAGAAGTATTTACAGCCAGTGAATTTGCGCTTATAGCCAATCAGCGGATCAATACAGAAAATAATTGCGTGTCACGTGGTATCATGGCTCTGGGCAATTTATGTATTTTCGGATATAATGTGCATTTCGGCTTACGGTCTGATATTCAATTAAGTGATGTGTTCAGTATCTATAAGTTCGAAGAAAACCAGTTTGAAACTCAATCGCTCGAGCTTATTAATGATGAAGCGTTTATAGCCGACTATAAAAATCTTTATAAATATTACAGAGATTCTATATTTTCCCGTTTTCGCCGTACGGAGAATTATCTGTATATGATTTTTCAGACGGGTAAATCGGTAAATGATGCTAAAGCTTTCAAATGGCTGGTCAAAGATAACAGGCTTATTTATCAGGACGGCCGCAGTTTTCACGAGGTCGTAAAAACTCCTCAGCACGAATTCAAATGGAATAAAACCTCTTTGGATGACCGTCGGCTGGGTACATTTCCGCATATATCCATCCTTGATAAAGTCTTTATTGAAGCCACAGGTGGAGATATCACATTCAAGATAGAAGATAATACCCAGACGGGCAAAGGGATTTATTCCGAAAAAGTGGAGAATAAAGACCAGCAATTGGATGATGCCGAATATTATTATGCCGATCTGGGAAATATTATATTGATACGGATAAAACCCTATCAGGAAGGTTTCCGAGCTTTTGTTTTCAATACACGTACCAGAGAGGTTATAAATATACATACCCTCAACGATGCTGGTATACTGCTGCCCGATAGTCAGGGCATTATTTTTCCGAATGGTTATTATCTGCAAAATGGCGATCATAAGATATTCGAAAGCGAACTTAGCAATCTCGAATTTATACGGAAGGTGACCTCTCCCAATGGAGAAGACTATCTGTATATTTTTTATCAGAATGAAAGTAATATTTATGTTCTGATGTCTCATAATATAATCCGTCAGCAGGTCGAAACACCTATTATCTGTAACGGATTTACATTCTTTGCCGATGGTTCTCTTATTTATTTCAGATCGGAAAAAGAGGCTACACGTCATCATCAGGTGCAGATCTGGCAAACGCCTTATATGATCGAATGGAGAGAAAATCCTCAGAAAAAAGACAATTTTCTCTATAAAATAGGCAATAAAAGTATTGTGAGGGCGATGGCAGAATGTCAGGAAGTTATTTTACTTATCAATAAAGAAGATTCGTATGAAGGTTTGTATGAGGATATTGTAAAGAAGTCAAATGATATACTCGATGCCTTTTTCTGGATTTCGAGTGCCGAAACTTTCGAAATATCTTCGCCTTTAAAGCAAATCAAGGAAATAGCGAATACTGCTATAGATGAGTTTGACAAGGTATAGACTCAGAAAAAGCATGCCGGAGAAACACTGATTGCTGCTGCCGAAAAGGTAGATAAACTGCTGTTTGAAGTCAAGAATGCACGTTATTCGACTCTCGATCAGTTAGTCAAGCAACTGGCTGATACTCGAAAACTGCATGGTGAAGTTATTGAACTGGGGAATGTAAAATACATAGATACTGCGAAAGTTGATGAATACAAAGGCTTGTTGAATGAAACAAGTCAAAAGCTTTCAGAAAAAACAATTGCTTTCCTCTTGAAAGACGAAGCACTGATTCCCTACGACCAGAAGGTAGAAGTGCAGCGGGGTGAAGTAGATAATGTAACCAAAGTTATAGATGCCAATAAAATAGAGGATAATTGCAAATTGATTTCTTCTGAGCTTGAGTTGCTTATCGATATTCTCAATAGTTTGAAAATAGACGATACTACTGAAGCAACCCGTATTGTCGAAAAAATATCATTGATATTTTCTTCGCTCAATGAAGTGCGGGCGCAACTGAAACGGAAGATCGACTCATTGCGTACACACGAAGCTGTTGCTGATTTTAAGGCACAAATAACTCTGCTCGAGCAAAGTATCGTTAACTATCTGGAGTTGGCTACGTCTCCCGAACGCTGCGATGAGTATTTTACTAAAGTAAGTATACAGGTAGAGGAACTCGAAAGTAAGTACGCCGATTTTGACGATTTTATACTCCGTATTGCAGAGAAACGGAATGATGTGGTGAAGGCTTTCGATGGTAAAAAAGCTCAGCTTATAGAACAGATAAACCGCCGTACATCATCATTGGAACAAATAGGACTGCGCGTTTTGAAGAACGTTGAGAACAAGGCGCAGACATTCAAAACACGGGAAGAAATTCAAGCATTCTTTTCTACTGATCTGATGGCGGATAAAATTCGAAAATTGGTCGAAGAATTGAAGTCTCTGGGTGATGTGTCGAAAGCCGAGAATCTCGAAAACAGCCTGAAAACCTCGCTCGAAGATGCCCTTCGTGTACTGAAAGATCGAACCGAATTGTTTGTCGATGGCGATAACATTATATCCTTAGGTAGCTATAAATTTGCAGTAAATAAGCAATCGCTGGATCTGACCGTTGTCCGCAGAGAAGATAAACTATTCTATCATCTGACCGGTACAGGGTTCTATTATGAGATACGAAACGATGAGATCAACCGTTATCGGGATATATGGGAACAGGAGATTGTTTCGGAAAACAAGGACGTGTACCGAGCCGAATATCTCGCAAATCTGGCATTCGAAGAGAGCCTGAAAAATCCGCACTTTGATGTTAAACTATTTGTGAATCAACGGGTCGAGCAGAATTATAGTGAATCGTACATGAAGGGTGTACACGATTTTGACGCATTACGTATTTACGAAACGTTACGCAAATTGTATATCGATCTGGGGCTTTTGGCTTTCGAACCGAAAGTGAGGATTGCAGCCCAGTTGTTCTGGACAATGATGCCGGATGATGATAAAAAACGGTTGTTCAAACTGATAACCTCAGCTAATCTGGTATTAAAGGCATTTCCAAAATCAGGAAATTATCAGTATGTAATCACTCAGATAAGAGAGAGCTTTAAAGAGTGGAATACTTATTTCAGTGTTTCAGAAAGTTTTGAAAGTAAAGTTGCCGATTATCTTTTCGCTGAGTTTGCCGATTCACAGGTGTTTACTTGCAGTGAGCAGGCTGCGTTACTCCGAGACAAGTTTGTGAAATATCTTGAAGATAAAGGTCTTTTTGAAGATTTCGAAAGTGATACGGCAAATAACACCTTCGATCCTGTAGACCGTTTTTATCTGGTTCAGAACTGGCTGAATTCATTTGTTGATCTATCATCTGAATATATTCCTCTGAAGAAATATGTGGAAGAAACTGCATGTCTGCTGTTACTGCGCAAGCAGGAATATTCGGTGCATATAGCAGCGGATAAATTACAGATAGATGATCTGAGAGGCAGTCACCCTGTAATTGAAAATGGACTGTATCTGCTTGATTACCATCGATTCGTAGATAAATTAAGCTGTTTCGAAGAAGTAAGTGTAACTGACTTTAATGAATTTATCCGGCAAAAAGATATCTTGATTGCGGCATTCCGTAAATCATTAAAATTAGAAGAGCTGAAACCTAAGGTTTTAACGTCCTTTGTCCGTAATAAACTTATCAATGAAGTATATCTTCCGTTGATAGGCGCTAATCTTGCCAAGCAATTGGGGGTGGCAGGTGAGAATAAAAGAACTGCCCGTATGGGGATGTTATTGCTTATTTCTCCTCCCGGGTATGGTAAAACTACCTTGATGGAGTATCTGGCTAAAACCATGGGATTGAATTTTGTAAAGATAAACGGTCCTACTATCGGACATTCTATAACATCTATCGATCCGGCAGAAGCAAAAACTTCGGGAGCAAGAGAAGAACTGAAAAAGATAAACCTTTCGTTTGAAATGGCAGATAACGTAATGCTCTATCTGGATGATATTCAGCATTGCAGTTCTGAATTTTTGCAAAAGTTCATTTCTTTGGCTGACGGACAGCGTAAAATGGATGGCATTTTTGAAGGAGACAGCAAGACTTACGACCTGCGGGGAAAACGTTTTTGTGTGATTATGGCAGGTAATCCTTATACCGAGAGCGGCGAAAAATTTCAGATTCCGGATATGTTAGCTAATCGTGCCGACGTATATAATCTGGGAGATGTTATCGGGGGAACAGAGCACCTGTTCCGTCTAAGTCTTCTGGAAAATGCCATTGTCGAAAATCAATACATTCAGAAGATAGCCGGAAAAAGTTTCGACGATTTTTATAAACTTGTCAACTATATAGAAAGCGGATCGGAATCTTTACCCGACCTCGAAGGCAATTATACACAGCAGGATGTGGATGATTTTGTGGCTGTTGTTCGTAATGCAATAGCCATACGGGATATAGTCTTGAAGGTGAATCAGAATTACATCTCCAGTGCAGCGATGCAGGATACTTACAGGATGGAACCAGCCTTTAAACTGCAAGGATCGTATAGGGATATGAATAAGATGATAGGTCAGGTAGTGCCGTTGATGAATCCAAAGGAGATAAATGAACTTATACTATCTCATTATGAAAGCGAATCGCAGACACTGACATCAAATGCCGAGGCGAATCTTTTGAAACTGAAAGAGATTGCCCGATTATTATCGGAAGACGAACATCGGCGATGGATGCATATCAAAGAGGTGTTCGGTAAGAACAATAAGCTCGGAGGTATCGACAAGTCGAATCAAACGGGAATGGTATTGGCTCAACTTGCCGAATTTAATGTCAACCTCGAGGGTATAATAGATGTCTTGAAGAAGAAATAAGGTCTTAGACCTTGGTAACTTTCTCAACTCAAACAGCCCGCTGTTATCGTATCGAAAAAATAAAAATCGGCTAAAAAAAGATTTCTAAAAATCTAAATGAGGTCAATTTAAACAGTTACTTATTTCCGTATCCATACGTTTGTGATTTCACCGAATACAATTTTGTGATAATCGTTTGTTTCGGCATGAGCATCTTCTACAAATTTTTTGCCTTGTTCTGTGTAAAAATCGCCGGGTGCAACTGTTGTGACTTCTGCCAGTTTGCACTCTATTATTAGTTTGGCTTCTTTATATGACAGATTTCCCGAAGGTATTTGTATGACAGATAGTTTGCTTTCTTTCATTTTATCGCTGTTGCGTCCGGATTTTTTGCCGAACAAAAGAAAGTCTTTTTTGTATTCGTCATCAAAATAACTCATCGTATATGTTTCTTTCTTTCTGATTATTTCGAGAGTATATCGGTTAGAACGGAGGAAGCACCAGGTTGTAGGCTTTTCGAATAGAATACCCCAGCCTCCCCAGCTTGCAACCATTGAGTTGTATAGAGATGGATCTCCGGCTGTTATAACACTGTAATCCGATCCTACCAGTTTGAATACACTTTCGGGTATTTCTTTAGCATCTATCTGTGTGAAAATATCGTTGAACGATCCTTTCTGATCCGGTGCTGTTTGTCCATAAACATTTATACCTGTTATCGCTAGGATAACAACAGTCAATAATATACCTAATTTTTTCATGAATTTATTTATTAAAATGTATTGTTCAATTATTAAAACTAAATGATAACCTAATTGGAGAAATGGTAATAACAAGATTTATTGTACTCTTGTTCATACTGCCAGAAGATCCAACTCTTCCTGAATGTTTTTACGAGCCTGATCTTCGTATCTGGATAGAAAATGGGGAGTTTTGAATATTTGCTTCATATTCAGAAAATGAGATAAAGCCTTTTTTCGTCCGTAAGCGTACTCTTTGTCTGAATAAATAAAATATTCGCGCCGTATATCCTTTATGTACTGCTTGTATACATCACTTTCGGAGCCTAGTATCGACAAGTCGGCATCGATAAAGAGATTGGTGTCATTATCGAGACTCTTGTGGTGTCCTTTGGTTGCTAAAATATGTACGGAGCATCTGTTTATACGATCTTTCTGAAAATGTTGTATTTCATTAAGCCGTTTTGCTGCCAGCAAGGCACTTTCCGACTCATTGTCCATCCGTTTGGTATGATAAATTATATCGTGATAAAATAAAGCAAATAGCATTGCATCCCAATCCTCAGTCTGGTCTTTTACCTGCGATAATTCATCGTACATTTTACGAATGTGATTGAGATCGTGGTAGTATCTGCCTGCATCACGATAATTTATCTCAATTTCATTCCATAATCGGACAGAAAGTTTATTGTCTGCCGAATAATTGCTTACAAGTTCTGTAAATAGTTGTTTCAGCATAGGGGTAAGGAATTGGTGTAATTCGAATACTAATTTAAGAATAATTATCGGATTAAGTAACGTAAGTATACCAAAGCTGAAAAAAGTTATGCAGACTTAGTTTTCTTTAATCAAACGTACGGATGAGATCTAATCCTGATAACCATTCTCCATAACCTGACAATCCGTTGATATGTCCTGCTTTTCCAGCGCTTATAAATTGGCTGCCCCAGTGAGCCGCAAAATGTTGAGCCCTTTCTATTGTGCACCACGGGTCATTTTCGCTGCCCACAAGTATAGTCGGAAAGTTCAAGGGCTGTAACGGAATAGGGGAGAATCCTTTCATCGGTAAACTTGGATCATTTACAAGGGAATCAATATCGGCGGGGGCGACTAAAAGCGCTCCTTTGACCTGATGTTTGTATCTTTCAGCCCAGTGTGCAACAGTAAGGCATCCCAGACTGTGTGCAATCAGTACGACCTCCGGTAGAGAGTAGTTCGATAATTCTTGCTCAACTTGTTCGGCCCATATATCGCATTGAGGAGTATACCATTCTTTTTGGTTGATACGATGGAAATTGTCTCCACTTTTTTCGAAAAAAGTTTGCCAATGGTCTTCGCCCGAATTACCTAGTCCGGGTATAATAATATAAGTAGTCATGTACTTTGTTTTTGTTAATAACAAAGTTAACCTTATTTAGTTGAGTGTACGAAATATTTTGTTCAATTGTCTCTATTGTAGTTCCGAAGGGCTGTTGTTGACCCAAGACGACAGCGATCGGCAAAAACGGGTTGTAAAGAAGTCATTCTTTTCGGAAAGGTACTCTATAATGTTATCAAATGTGATAATCTCGTCTTCTCCGCTCTTGCTGGATGGTTGTATGTAAACAATCTTGATATTGTATTGCCCTGCCGTATTATTTTTCAGCGATTGATCGAGCCATCCTACGGCATGTAATTTATGAAGTAAATTATTGTACTTTTTTTTGAGCATACTTGCATGTTCTATATCGAGAATACCATCTACTATGTTCTTGATATTATTTTCTCTGGCTTTACTCAAATAGCTATATTGTAGTGGACGCAGCGAATTGATATCAGTTTTGAGAGATATCATGTAAACGGTCTTCACCGATTCGCAAACAGCCACAAAGTTGATTTTCAGAGGATGTGCCGATTCTGTGGGATCGGCATTGAATAGTACTCCGGCTTTTATCGGAAATTCGGGGATGATATGATCAACCGTGCATCCAAATTTTTTCTTTATGATATTGGGCAAATATATGCCGAAAAAAATATCAGCCCTGCCTTCTAATAAGTAAGCCGGAAAATTGCGCCACTCATCTAACCGATCAAATATCTCGTTAACAAGTTCTTGTTCATTCCTCATATTATACGTATTTTGGCAAATGGTTGTTCTTTATTTTCTTTAGTGTTAAAACTATCCCTGCAATACTTTACTTTATCCCGATTTAGAGTAGGATTGTTGTTTTTTTATTCTCCGGTACAAATTTACATAAAAAAACCTGAGTATAAAACTCAGGTTTCAGTGTGTGGTATAATATCGTATGCCTTAATTGGCTTGTAAAGATTTATCCATCGCTTCAGCTGCACGTCTTCCGTCTCCCATAGCCAGAATAACTGTTGCCCCTCCGCGAACAATATCACCTCCGGCGTAGACATCCGAAAGGTCGGTTTGCATCGTATCCTGATTGATAACAACAGTACCCCATTTTGTCACATCCAGACCGGTGAATGTTGAAGGAATCAAAGGATTGGGAGATACTCCCACACTCACTATAACTTCATCGACATCGATCCATTCTGTTGCACCTTCGATAGGTACAGGTTTGCGGCGTCCGGATGCATCGGCTTCTCCTAACTCCATTTTCTGAAGGAGCATGCGCTGTACATGACCTTTATCATCGCCTTCGTATTGTATCGGATTATGGAGAGTCAGGAATTCCACACCTTCTTCCTTGGCGTGTTTTACTTCTTCGGCACGAGCCGGCATTTCTTCATCCGAACGGCGGTAAACGACCATAGCCCGTTCTGCTCCAAGGCGGCGTGCGGTGCGTACTGCATCCATAGCCGTGTTTCCTGCTCCGATAATGGCCACACTTTTGCCTTTCTGCACGGGAGTGTCGCTGTCGGGACTAGAGGCATCCATCAGATTGACACGGGTAAGGAATTCGTTTGCTGACATTACCCCTATCAGGTTTTCTCCCGGAATATTCATAAAATTAGGTAATCCTGCGCCGCTGGCTACAAATATTCCTTTAAATCCTTCGGCACGAAGATCTTCGTGAGATATCGTTTTTCCGATAATGCAGTTTTTTACGAACTTAACACCTGTTTTGCGAAGGGTTTCTATTTCTACATCAACAACATCGTTTGGCAGGCGGAATTCGGGTATTCCGTATTTTAATACCCCGCCTATTTCATGCAGGGCTTCAAACACGGTTATGTCGTATCCTCGTTTGGCCATGTCTCCGGCGAAAGAGAGCCCGGCGGGGCCTGAGCCTACAACTGCTACTTTGATACCGTTTGATACCGGCTTTTCGGGTTCGGCTATTATACCGTTCAATCTTTCGTAGTCGGCGGCAAATCTTTCGAGATAGCCGATTGCCACAGGCTCTTTACCCATTTTCTGGATATAGATACATTGGGCTTCGCATTGTTTTTCCTGAGGGCATACACGTCCGCATACAGCAGGCAATGCACTGGTTTCTTTAAGTGTACGTGCGGCTTCGATAAAGTCGCCCCGTTCTATATTTTTTATAAATGTAGGGATGTTGATTTCGACAGGGCATCCGGTTACACAGGTCGGATTTCCGCAATCCAGACATCGTCCGGCTTCTGCAATAGCCTGTTCTTTTGTTAATCCCTGATTTACTTCGGCTTTCAATTCATGGCTGCGAAATTCAGGATCGAGTTCATTCATGTGTACACGTGGACGTTCTCCCCGTTCTTTTGCTTTTACACTTCGTCTCAATTCGTCTCTCCAAGGCTCGCTGCGCCTTTCTTTCATATATTCTTGTCGTGTCATTTTCTTTCTGTTAAGGTCTCTGATTTTTTTATTACTTTGGTAAGTAGAGACAACCAAATCTTGTAGATAATTAATTATTTTCAGTTGTATGCTTTCAGACGCATTAGCATTTCGTCAAAATCAACTTTGTGTGCATCGAACTCGGGTCCGTCGACACAAACGAATTTGGTCTTTCCGTCTACCGATACACGGCATGCTCCGCACATTCCGGTTCCGTCTACCATGATGGTATTGAGCGATGCCATCGTGGGGATATTGTATTTTTGAGTAAGAAGGGACACGAACTTCATCATGATGGCAGGTCCGATTGTTACACACAAATCTACTTGTTCGCGGTTTATTACCGATTCTACTCCGTTTGTAACCAGTCCTTTTTGTCCGTGAGATCCGTCATCGGTCATAACGATTACTTCGTCCGAGTATTTCGCCACTTGTTCTTCTAATATAACAAGGTCTTTGTTACGTGCCGCAAGAACCGATATAACACGGTTTCCTGCTTTTTTCATAGCTTCGATAATAGGTAGCATCGGAGCAATACCAACACCGCCTCCGGCACAAACAACTGTTCCGTATTTTTCGATATGAGTAGCTTTACCCAAAGGTCCTACCAAATCGGTGATGTAGTCTCCTTCTTCGAGGTTGCATAATTTTTCGGACGATAGACCCACACTTTGTACAACAATGGTGATAGTGCCTTTTTCGACATCGCTTTGTGCTATAGTCAAAGGGATACGTTCGCCTTTTTCTCCGACTTTCACAATTACAAAATGTCCTGCACGGCGACTTCGGGCTATGAGAGGTGCTTCTACTACGAATTCAACTACTTTGGGCGAGAAGTATTGTTTCTGGATAATTTTATTCATGTTCTATTTTAAGTAAAAGAAAGTATTTAGTGATACATTTTTAGTCAACAACAGACTTTGGTTGTTATAGTTACCAAAGTAATAAAAAGGTCTGAGACCTTTAATTGAGTGAAAAAAGGTTTGCGACCTTAGTTTGATCACAAATATAGCAAAACAATAGATTTTATCTAATGGATATAGATAAAATGTTTACTTTTTGATATTTGATCGTTCCTTATCTTCTGGAAAAAGTAAGTGTGAATGCCAATTATTACTTAAAATGTAAGGTTGGAGTGTCATATTTTTTTCTGGACGAGAAATACTCCCAATGTGTTTACCCTGATTAGTTTCTGTTTCACCTTAATTATATAGCGACCAATGCATATAGAATATACAATAGGAGTATAATGGATATCAGTATAACACCTATGATGCTGATCATAATGGATTTGAGAACCGAAACAGACTTCTTTTCCTCAAAAAAATAGAGATGGGCTTTGAAAAAATACCAGATAACATATATAATGTTGAATAGCATAAGATACGTATCTACATAGGGCTCTATTCCTGTTTTTTCGAGTATATAATTTAGTATGATATTGATGGTAGAGAGAAGCAGAATGAACGAAAAGAAATAGAGCGTAAATATACCGCTGTCGGAATAATATTTCCTTTGCTTGTAATGGAATACCCATAGCCAGAAGGCAAAAATAGGCATATATACAAATAATACTTTTGGCAGGTTGTGAGTTGCGAATTCTTTAAATTGTTCCCGTTTGTGCTCATTTGAAATGTTGTTTACCGCTTTCAGAAGGTATTTAGTGGAGTAATGCTCCTTGAAAGCTACATTCTGGGTATTGGTAAGCGAATCGAGCTGTTCGGTACTGTTGACTGTCACAGATAGTGGCTTTCCTGTTTGTTTATCTGTTCCCGAAACTGTCAGTTTTACAGCATCGGTATTACCTGAAATATTAGCAATCTGATAATGCGAAAATATTCCTAACGAAAAGAAAGTAATAAAACTGATGAAGATATAAAGCTTGATAGGGTCGACATATGTTTTTCGTTTGCCCGAAATATATTCTTTGGCTAATTTCCCCGGAGACGTAAGCAGATATCTGGCCGTGAGCCATATCGAACTGTCGTAATGAAAAAGATCGGCTGCAAAGTGATGTATGAGTCCCGGAAAAGAATAACGGACTTCTATATTCTCCTGCCCGCAATGAGGACAATACCGATTTTGAACATATTTACCACAGTTTTGACACGTATTGTCTTCTCTGACTTTCTGATGGCTCATGCTTGTTATTTTATATTCTGGGTGTTTGATGAATGTAAAGTGCAAATATATATCGAAATATATCTCAAAATGTCATTTTTTCGGTTTTATATATTGGCTTTTTTCTGTGAAAAAGGATTTTTACCGATGATAATAGTCAAAAGAGCCCATTTTTATAGCAATTTCTGTTAAATAGGTCTTTTATATTAAAGGATTATCTGTTGGTCACATCGATTTTTATTACTTTTAGCCAAATTTTATAGATAGGTAGAATTTAGAAATAACAGTATTATTGTAGAATCAGGTCAGACACCTTAATCCGAAAACACATAAATCGAATGCTTGAGAGTATTTTCAGAAAAAAAGACATCAACCGGATGCTTTCCGAAACCAAAGGAACTAACGATGGTTTGAGACGTAATTTGTCAGCCGCTAACCTTATTACTTTAGGAATAGGCGCTATCGTAGGAACCGGAATCTTTGTTATAACGGGTACAGCCGCTGCTAATTATGCCGGACCCGGATTAACTATCTCTTTTCTAATATCGGCTATAGGCTGTGTAATGGCAGGGCTTTGCTATGCCGAGTTTGCAGCTATGATACCCGTTGCTGGAAGTGTATATTCATATAGTTATTCGACTATGGGAGAAGGGTTGGCATGGTTTATCGGGTGGGTGCTTATTCTCGAATATTTGTTTGCCTGTTCGAGTGTTTCGGTCGGATGGTCGGGATATATGATAAGTCTTTGCGAAGGGTGGGGGATTCATCTGCCTCAACATCTTATTCTGTCTACATTCGATCATACGGATGATGGTTGGGTGATGACAGGCAGCCTTTTCAACTTTCCGGCGGTGTTTATAGTCGTTCTTGTGTCAACATTGTTGATGGGAGGAATAAAGCAGTCGGCATTGATTAATAATATAGTAGTAGTTATCAAAGTAGGAGTAATACTTCTATTTATTGGCTTTGGATTGTCGTATATCAATTTAGAAAACTGGACTCCTTATATTCCTGAGAATACAGGAAACTTCGGAGAATTTGGCTGGAGCGGTATTCTTCGAGGGGCAGGTGTTGTATTTTATGCTTATCTCGGGTTCGATGCCTTATCGACAGCGGCTCAGGAAGCAAAGAATCCGCAAAGAGATATGCCCAAAGGTATTCTTATGTCTCTCTTGGTATGTGCGGTTTTATATATTTCCGTTACAGCCGTGCTTACCGGAATTGTGAATTACAAAGATCTGGATGTAGCGGCTCCTATAGCATTGGCGATAGACCGTGCCGGCAGTGGATTGGCATGGCTCAGTCCTTTTATCAAGCTGGGGGCTATTGCCGGACTTAGTTCCGTTATTCTGGTAATGATGTTGGGGCAGTCACGTATCTACTATTCCATATCGAAGGATGGGTTACTTCCCAAGTATTTTTCTAAGATACACGATAAGAAAGGCATCCCTCATCGTGCCACACTCATAGCATGTATTATTACTTCTGTGTTTGCAGGTTTGTTTCCGTTACATGTTCTCAGTGAATTGGTGTCTATCGGAACGCTTATGGCTTTCGCCATTGTTTGTATATCTATTCTTGTGTTGAGAAAAACAGAGCCCGGTCTGAAACGTCCGTTCAAAACTCCGTTAGTACCTGTTGTTCCTCTTTTGGGCGCGGGTATATGTATTATGCAGATGGTTGCTTTACCATGGAGTACTTGGTTAAGACTGATTATATGGACTGCCGTTGGTTTAGTTATATACTTCACATACGGGCGTAAACACAGTTTGTTGAATAAGCAGAATGTCGAGAATAAAGGGCAGAGTACAAACAAATAAATATTTTTTCATTAACATATCTGAATACTTTTTGTTAACAATGCAGTCTTAAATATTGTTTTTTCTGAATAAATGTATATTTTTGTGTTTATTAAGTACAAGGAATAAACCAACCATTTATATGAAAAAACAATTCGAATTGTTAATGTATACAGGCATTATAGCGGGAGCTGTGATGACTTCTTGTAAAACCCCAGATAGCGTAGTAGTGTATGATGATCAGGCTCGTCCTAAGGTATACAAAGCAACCAAAGGGGATGTTGCAACCCAACAGATAAACCGGACATATACACGTAATGATCAGAATAGTAAAGTGATTTACAGTGCTAATGAATATACTGCACCTATACAGTCCAATCAACCTGTTTATCAGGCACCTGTTAAGACGAATTCCTGCCCGATGGCAGCTGTACAACCTGTTCAGAATTATCAAGACAACTCTTCCGCTCAATACATGCCACAGATTGTGGATATGACTACAGCCCGAAACAACCAGAATCAGCCATCTGTTTATAATTACAATCAGACCGCGCAACCAGTAATCCCTAACTACGGAGGCTATAATTATGTGCAGGTTTATAATACACCTCAGTCAAATAGAACCAACCAATCGGTAAATGGACGCAACAGGTCTTTAGATAATAATTTATATAACAGACCCAATGCTTATACTCTTACCGATGATATGTATACGCCCGAATATCGGTCGATGATGTATAATCGTCAGAACAGATCTGCATATAACCAGCAACCTGTACAAAATGATCCTTATACTGGCTTAATGACTGTTGAAAACGGGAATGTTGTGCCTTACAACAATCAGCCCCGTATTATACAGCAACAAGAATATTATGTACAGCCACAGGTGCAATATCAGGAACCTCAACCTCAGAAATATGTGGTTCCGGCAGAGCCTCAGCAGCAATATTATTATCCACAGCCTCAATCTCAAGCCCCTGACAATCCCGTTTATTCTTATTCTCAGACCGAAGTAAGGCAGATTGAAGAAGGTTATCCTGCAACATTGTACTTTAAAAATGGAGCTAAACTTACAGGAACATTGCTTAATATTGATAATTCGGCATGTATGTTCAAAATGGCAGAAGGACATTTAGTTAATTTTGCCACAAAAGATATTCTTAAAATAGAAAGACGTTGATTTTGTCATTTTACAATAACCAAAAGACCCGAAAATAATTTTCGGGTCTTTTATTTTATAGCTTATATCAGCATCTTATTCCCGTTTTTTAGAGGTCAGTATCTGTGCCAATAGTTTGTAGTTCGACATCAATAAATATCCTATCCCTATTTCGATAATAGAAATGTATAATCTCTTATCATTGGGAGTTGGCATACTCGATAAAAATTGGTTGTTATCGACCGATGTTTGAATACGATAACCAATCTCGACCATGAGCGGAGCAATATTGTTAAGTATAAATATTCCACCCAAAGCAAGGATAATTATTCCGACAGCAGTTTAAGCATGCTGAAAATTGAAGGTAACCCGATCATCATCAAAGCCTTTATCGAGCCTTAATAGATTTATTACTTTATCAGGCGAAAATATAAGTATTATAACCAGCGATATGGTGATGAATGTAGAAACTAACAGCAGAAGGAATGAAGACCATTCAAATGTAATAATGAATAGTGCTACCTGACTGATGAAGGATGAAAGGTAGTTAAAAAATAAAATAATCCCGGCTATTTTGATTAATAGCCTAATTAAATCTTTTTTAGACATGAGGTTAACGTATTTTAAAGTCTAAGAGACCTATTTATTACTTTTGGCAAACGAATAAGTGATCAACCGACCTTCGAAAACTGTTTATCTGTGTTTATCATTAATTTGTCGAGCGAAGCTGCAACATTACGGACAAACGGTGTGGCTTCCGGAAGGATACTGATATAATCAGAATTATAATCGATAATACCATCATTGGCAAATGTACGTAAAATTGTGTCATTGTAGTGCAAAGAAGACTTGATTTCTTCAATATTTGTTTCGAGATGCTGTGCTATATCAGCCCATTCTATGTGATAGTTACACATTAGCGAAGTGATTACTTCACGGGTAATCTGCTCTTCTCTCTTCAGGGTATATCCTTTCAGTACAGGAAGTTCTCCTGCGTTCACTTTTTCTATATAGCTTTTAAGATCTTTTATATTTTGGCTGTAAGCTGTCGATAGCTGGCTGATGCCTGTCACCCCGAAAGCATATACCTGACCCGTAGTCCGGCGGGTACAATATCCCTGAAAGTTACGGTGCAGGTTTTTGTTTTGCTGGGCGATATACAATTCGTCATTCGGACGTACAAAGTGATCTAATCCAACGGTACAATATCCGGCGGAAGTAAGCAGTTGACGAGCAGTTTCGTACAAGTTGTTTTTTTGTACAGGATCAGGTAATCCGGCTTGTTCAAGAATCGCCATTTTGGGATTTACCCAAGGCACATGAGCATACGAAAAAGTAACAAGTCTGTCAGGCTGCATGTCAATAGCCTTACTTATCGTATCGGCAAACGATTGAGGCGTTTGCTGAGGCAGTCCGTAAATAAAGTCCATATTCAGCGCAATACCTTTCGACCTGAGCAAAGATGCTATCTGCTCAACAGGCATTTTAGACGGCTTTCTGTTAACAGTTTTTAAAACATCTTCGTTGAAGTCCTGGATACCCAGGCTCAGGCGGTTGAAACCTGCATCTATCAGGTCGAGCCAGTATTGTTCGTCCAGATATCCCGGATGACATTCTATGGCTATTTCGGGCTGGTCGATGGTTGTAAACCCCGATATCAGCATCTCATTGATTTCTCTTAATGCCGATACCGGTTGAGATGTAGGGCTTCCTCCTCCGTAATGGATCTGGGATATCTTGCGGCTGTGGTCGAGTAGGGGAAGTACCATTTCTATCTCACGCTTGACCGCATCCATGTATTCGGATACTACATTCTTGTTTTGCATCAGTATGGCATTGCATCCGCAATAGTGGCACATCTTGAAACAAAACGGGATATGTATGTAAAACGATATATGCTGAGGCTGCTGTTCGTTAGATGCTATAATGGCATTGCGATAACTCACAGCATCGAATGTTTCGGTGAAGAAGTTTGCCGGAGGATAGCTCGTATAACGTGGTACGGCTACATTATATTTGTTGAGTAACTCTTGTTTCATCATTATCTTCTTTTACTTTATCTTTTCTGAAAATCAGAAGTATATATATCAGAGAGAATAAGGCAATGCAACTTTCGAATAAGAACAGATTGGCATATCCCAGCGATCCGGCGACTTTGCCTGCAATAGCAGCCATAAGCATTCCGCTAAGATGGGTTATGACGGTTTGTATCGTAAAATCGGTTCCTTCGTAGCCTTTACGTACACAATCCATTGCTGTGGTGTAAACAACTATGGTGGCCATACCATAACTAGCCCAAAGAAGGCTGATTCCTAAGTGCAGGGTTGCGATATTTACCTCAAGACAGGTTACCAGCATGTAGAAATACACGGTCGTGATTAAAACACAAACCCCGAAAATAATACGAGGCCAGAATCGTCCGAACCGTCTGACTATAAAACCTCCCGACAGAGAGCCTACACAACCGATAGATGTACCGATGATACCCGACATTACACCTATTTCCTTTATGTTGTAACCATAATCGACCAACATAGGTTTGAGCATGGCTAATGTTCCGATGAGTCCGGCATAGTAGAAAAACAGAAAGATAATTTGTTTCCAGATGCCTTTTTGTTTGAAAAAACCGAGAAGGTCATCAGGATGAGGGGCTTTCATTTCTTTTTTCTTATTGGGCTGTTCGGCGTGGCTGGTCTTGAAAAAGAACAGCGGAACAAGTGCCACAACTACAAATACAGCCAGATAAGGAAGTAACTGGTTCCATCCGACTTTGTGATATAGAAGCAATAATAAACCTCCGCCAATCATTGCTCCTGCAAAACTTCCGACCGACTGCATGCTGTTTACCATACTTTTGTCTTTTTTATCGAATGACAGAACCGCCAGTGCATCGGTCGCTATATCTTGCGTGGCTGATGCTACGAACGAAAAGATGATAAGTGCAACAATGGTATATATATTTGTTTCGAGATCGAGAAAAGAGATTGCGAGTATGATAACTGCATAAATGATTTCCGATGAAAATATCCAACTCTTATAGTGGCTTAGCTTGTTGCAGCTGCGGTCTATTGCCGGTGACCAGAGAAATTTAAGTACCCACGGCAGTTTCATAAACTGTAGGAGTCCGATCGTTTCTAATGAAAAATTCTGCTGGCGCATAAGTACGGGCAGTATCGTTGAGAAAAAACTCATCGGAATTGTTTGGGCAATATACAGACACAAAAAAGTGAAGAGCCGACTTCCGTTGTCAATACCTCGGTTTAGATTCATTCAGTTTATATTTCGCTATTTCAGTAGAAAGGTCTCATCCTTTCTATATTAATAATTATTATTTAGTTGATCGTTGTTTATCAGGTGTTTGTCTTTAAAAGGTAACAAAGGTTACTGCACAATTGCATGTTTTCTATTGTTCCTTTTTTACCCCTCTGTCCCCAAAAGGGGATGCTGCTGTCTCCCGAAAAAGCTCTTAGGGGTTTGGGGCATTTCCCGAAAAGGTTACAAAAGTCACACTCTTTTTGTCTTTTTTCAGAAGTAACTTTTTTCCTTAATTTTTCGTATTTACTAATCTAATAAGTAGCAGTAGGTATTTAACGTCATGTTTTAAAGTAATAACTTTCTATTGGAGTTATACTTGGGTAGACAATAAATAGGTCTGAGACCTTAATTTCCATATTTACTTTTCTGTATAGATAAAAACTGCTATTATTATCTGCAAATTTACAAAATTCAATCGACTAAAAAAATCACTATATGTAGTGACCTGTTTATCGATGCGCCTTTATAGTTCCATTTCGGTTAATGTTGATAATTTATTTGTTTAATATATTGGCGGTTATCCGAAAAAAAACTACATTTGGTAAACCGTCTTGTGTATAGAGGGGGCAGGCCAGCTTCCTTTACTGAAATTAGTCAGAGTTTTTTTATAAAGCAGCACGAGTGTTGAACAATAAAGACGGTGGCGCAACAGGAATTCTGTTTGAAGTATTGATGATCTAACTAACGTAAGTATTCTTGGTATCCTTTGTTTTGATTAAATGTATCAAAATAATGATAAGGACTGAGGTAATACTTACTAAATAACAAAAAAGGTCTGTGACCTTTAAAGAGCGAGGAGAAATAGAATGCCTGATTATACTGTAATCGAATATTATGTAGACAAGGCGATAGCCTTGGCTCGTAAACACCACGAGTATTTAATGTATGTTGACTCGTTTTTTGTTCAGGAGTTTGGTGAGGGTGTCCAACCCGAAATGTATATCGGTTCCAATCCGGAAGAGTATAGGGATAAACCTGATGTTATGAAATTAGTACAGCCCGATACCAGTGGATCGATTGTGAACAAAATAACCGATGAATATAAAGAGTGGAAACCCGTAGCAAGCACAATAACCCCGAAAGATATAAAAGATTTTGAAACCTATTTTTCGATAAAATTACCCGATACATATAAGTGGTACTTAAGTTACAGGCATTTTTATCAGGTGTATTGGAATATCGAAATTAAGCTCTATCCGTCCCCTATAAATACATGGGCAGCTATCCTGAAAAAACAGAATGAGGAGAAACGGGAGTTCATTCTCGATAAAGGATTATTCAGTATCGGAGAGTATAGTGATCACGGGGATATATGTTTTGATCTGCTCGATGAGGATTGCGAAAATAAAGATTACCGGATAGTATATGTCGATAATGAAACGGGTGAAACCGAAAGTCTGGCACCGAATTTTCAGGCTTTATTAGCAGAAATTCTTACCCAGCCCGAACCCGAATTGAAAGAGTTGACTCCTTCCGAAAAAAGATTGTTCGGTCATGTGTTGAAGTAAACTATAACAAATCGTATATCATAAATAAAGAAGTCATTCCAAATAGAATGACTTCTTTATTTTCTTTCTGATTACTACCAGTATCTTCCAGGTTTGTTACTGTGGTATGCTTTCTACCTTATAAGTAACAGTAAGTATTTAATGTTGCATTTCAAAGCAATAACAGGTTGTTGCTGTTATACTTGGGTGGACAATAAAAAGGTCTGAGACCTTAAAATTTCAGATTGACATTAGCCCCGAATGTAAACGGACGTCCTGCCTGAGCAAAGGTCTTACCCATTGATGTAAAATAATATGATATATAATCTTTGCAGCCTATATTTTTAGCCCATAGATCGAATGAGATTTTTTTAGCAACGAATGAGACCTTACCGTTGAATGTTCCATAGTAAGGCTGCATAGCTTTGTTATCTTCATTCCAGTATAGTTTGCCAAGACCTACATATTGCCCGTTTAAGACGATTTTATCAAGAAACGAATCTTTTAGTTTGATGGTGTAATCGGCTGTTACCGAAAATGTATTCGATGGAACCATCGGTAAACGATTGTTAGCATAACTTACAGTGTCATTCACGGTATATCGTTTAAATTTGGCATGAGTGTAACCGTAACTCAACTGCACGCTCAGGTTTTCCATCGGATTTATGTGTAATGTGACCTCAAGACCTTTACTAACCGATTTACCGGCATTACGCAGCAGGAATCCTTTTCCGCTTGGTTGTGATTGTGATATCTGTTGATCTTTCCAGTCTATATAGAACAGGCTGATTTCAGTGTATATCAATTTATCCAAACAGCTTGCTTTTGTGCCTATTTCGTAATTCCAGCTTTGTTCGGGTTTGAACGATCGGTCTTCGTCACGCTCTACTGTTGTATTGAAACCTCCGGCTTTGTATCCTTTGGCGACAGAGAAATAAACTATTTCGTCATTTGTAAACCGATATTGTAATGATGCCTTAGGTGTAAATTCCGAAAAATGATCTTGTCGTCTGATATTCATCGTTTCGGTTTTAGTATCAGCTTTCAGACTATGCACAACCGTGTGCATACGGGCTTCTTCCCAATCGTAACGGGCTCCCAGTATAAGCGATAGTCCATCGGTCAAAATATCGTTGAATGTTGACTGATGGTATACGGCGGCTCCCCTTGTCGGGCTGTTTATATCTTGCAGGGTATGCACGGCTGTTCCTCGGTTATCTATGTCGTTATCGGTACTGAAATCCTGATAAAAACCGAATGCGCCGAATTGCCATTGGTATTTGCTGCTGCCTCTCGATTTGAAGTTTAGTTCCTGAGAAACCATTCTCTGACGTTGTCCGAAGTCTACATAATAAAGGTCGGTAGTACTGAAATCCTGATCTATACCCTGACGTCCGTCGAAGTATTGAAATGATGTCTGCGAGCTGAGTTGTATGTTATCTGTCGTATATGCCACATTCACACCCGTTGTAGAAACATTGCGGCGATAAAACGAGGGCATATTGTAATTGACATCATCTACCGAATTATTTTCGGCATGATATATTCCGTATGGATAACCTCCCTGGTCGGAATACTCGTATGCGGATGTAAGGTGGATATAAAGCTGAGGTTGAATTTTCCAGCTTAAGCGGATACGTCCGGCAGCGGCATCTACAGGATCGGCTCTTTTGCCGGTAAAACGATTGCGGAAATATCCTCCTGCATGCGAAACATTTCCGGACAGGGAATATCCCAAAACATTATTTATATTGCCGTAATGAGATGCTTCGGCCTTGTAATTATCGTAGCTGCTTGCCGATAGGCTCAGGTTTGTTTCCTTGTATTTGAAAGGCGATTTGGTAAATACATTGATGATGCCTCCCATTGTATTACGTCCGTAGAGTGTTCCCTGAGGGCCTCTAAGTACTTCGATGCGGTCTATATCGTTGAGACTGAAATCAAAAGTCGATCTGTCGAAATAAGGGATACCGTCTACATATAAACCTACCGATGGTGCGTTTATTCTCGATCCTACACCTCTGATATATGCGGGTGATGTCATCTTAGAACCGTAGTCCGGAATAAAAAGGTTGGGTACATAAGCACTCACTTCTTTGATATTGCTGATGTTTCGGTCTTTGATCGTCTGATCTGTAATCAATGTAGCAGATACGGGTTGTACCGAAATATTGTCATTCTTTTTAAATGCTTGAATAACAACTTCATCTGCTGTATATGACATTTTTATCGAATCTCGTGGAATGGTTGTGTCTTCGGCTAGTATGGTATTGGTATTCACTAAGGAAATACATAATAAGAGGAGATAACAGTTTTTCTTCATTATGTTCAATTCAAAGGTCACAGACCTATTTATTACTTTGGTAAAAAGTTGGGTTTGATCGAAAAAAGTTGATCGTTAAATACTTTTTTTTAGAAAAAAAGAAAAAAATTAGCTTTTAGTTTATGCAAAGGTAGGAAACTCTAGAATATTAGCAATCACTAGATGTAGTGAGGGGTAGAGAGTGGTTGGGCTTTTTGTAGTCGCTATTCTGGTTTTCTATATTTCTATATTTTTTTTGATCTCATATACAACATTTTCTAAATTTTCACGTCTTATATATAACACAAGAGTCTGTTCTGTAATAATTAAGTGAGGATAAGTGTCTCTACTAATGTTTCTTAAAAGATTAATGTTCTGTTGCGCTTGTACTTACTATAAGTAACAAAGAAGGTCTGTGACCTTAACTAAAATTATTTATTTTATGAAGGGAAGATATCTGAATTCGTTTATGTTTGGGATATTTATATTAGGGTCAGTATCATGGAATTCCGAACTTACAAAAGGACTTTCTTCTTTGAGGGAGATAGATAACATACAATTATCTCAGAAGAAAGCAAGTTTGACAGCTGACGGGGATTCGGCTGTTTTTACGACAAAAGGAACCTGTTGGTGGATCAGCCAGATTTTGGTTGACGGGCAGCCTGTTGATTTTAAAATCGCAGATTCTCAGAGTGATAAATTTAAATTAGATGGGAAATGGTTCACTGTCGAACGTCATGGCCGTCAGAAATTAGTTGTGAAGACTGCCGATAATCGGTTTGTGTCTCCTCGTAATGTGCAGGTTGTTCTCGAAGTCGGAAGATTTCACGACAGCATAACTGTCGAGCAAGAGGGAGTAAACCATTGGTTGGCTCAGAATGATGAAGTTAAGTAAGTAACATCTAGTATTTAATGATGTGTTTTAGTTTATAACAGACTTTGATTGTTTTACTTACCAAAGTTATAAAAAGGTCTGATACCTTGATAACTGAAAAAATCGAAAGTCTGAAGTACCTTAATTCTCTTGTGTCACGATTTGATGTTTGTGCTTAACCAGAACTTTATCAATACGAGCCCCGTCCATATCTACGATCTCGAATATCAGGTTATTCCATTCGAGTTTCTCGCCGGTAATGGGGATGTGTTGTAAAAGATCCAGAATCAAACCACTGATGGTATTATATTCGTTCTCGAAATACAGATTGCCGAGATCGAAATATAAAAGAAAATTATAGAAGGGGCATTGTCCGTCGACAAGGCAGCTGCCATCGTCTCTGACAACGATTTCGGGTTCTTCGTAGTCGTCGGGTATTGCTCCTACTAATGCTTCCAGAATATCTTTGAGGGTGATAATACCCACTATTCCACCAAATTCATCGCAGATAAGCGCATAATGCACGTGGCTGCTTTTCATGTGGTCGAGTGCGGTGTACACGTCCATGTGTTCGGGGAAATACTGGCAGGGGCGGATCACGCTTTCGAGCTTAAATCCGGATTGCTGTATCTTTCCGAACAGATCTTTCAGGAATACGACCCCTGATATATCATCGAGATTGTGATCAGCTACGGGATATACATTAAAAAGATTGTTTTGTACGGTATCATTGATCTTTTCCGGAGTCATGCTTGTATTCAGCCAGACAATCTCGCCGCGGTGTGTCATGATAGATTCGAGGGTACGGTCGCCGAGAGTAAATACCCGCTCGACAATATCCTGTTCCACTTTTTTAACCTCGCCGTCTTCCGTTCCTTCTTTGATCATAGATTTAATTTCTTCTTCGGTCACTTTATTATCCTTGTCATGGATATTAAGAATATTGAAGATCGAAGATGTACTTTTTGAAAGTATCCAGACAAAAGGTGATGCTATATGCGAAAGTATTGTCATGGGGCGCGCAACAAGTTTTGCCACTTTCTCGGCCAGACTCATACCTATACGTTTCGGTACAAGTTCTCCGAAAATAATGCTCAGGTATGTAACTGTAATTACAATAGTGCCTTGTGCGACATAGTAGGTTGTAACAGGTGACAGTCCGAATATATTGAACAATGGCATAAAGTCTTTGGTGAGGACATCTCCCGAATAAATACCGGTAACTATGCCTATCAGAGTGATACCTATTTGTACAGTAGATAAAAATTTATTGGGTTCGGTCGAAAGTTTGAGGGCTGCCATTGCTTTTGGATTACCCATTTTCGCTTCGTTCAATAACTTTGATTTCCGTGCCGATATGATTGCTATTTCGGACATCGAGAACAGTCCGTTTAATAATATAAGAAGTAATATAATAAATATATCCATTGTAATTTTTTATCGGAATTTCCGCTTTCAGCGAATTTATATATAATCTTTCAGAAATGGTGCCTTTTTTTTTATATATCATGTTTTTTTGATAAAAATGGCTGTTCAAATTCAATTGAACAGCCATTTTCTGTTTTGTCTTACAGATGTTGTCTGATAAGATATTTTTGCTTACCGATAGTTGATAAAAATTCTGAACTTTTTATTTGTAATCGGCGGGTGTGATTAAGACTTCGTATGTTTTTCCAGATTGCGCTCGATAGATATGTTTGAATATTACATTCTTGTCCATCAGCTGTGTTGATGCCTTGTCTGCTCTTTGTGCTTTACTGAGATATTCCTTCAACATCGGAAGATTTTGTTCAGTAAAAGATATTTTCGAATCGTCCAAATCATAGATCATTTCTATAGTATCGGGTGCCGTAAAATTACATTCGGCAAGTAATGTTATTTCATCCATCTGTATAGGCAGCAGCAGTTTATTAAACCAAACATTTTCAGGTATGATTTCCGCTAATATTTCCTGATCGGAACGATTATCTTTTTCTTTATCTTTTGAATATTCAGCGTATGTTACTTCCACCTGAAACAGTTGTTTGCCATTGGTGTCTTTGTATGAGTAAAGAAAAGAGGTGTGCAGGTCTCGCAGAGGTTTCAGGTCTGCATTATTTTTAATTTGATAGAGTATTCTGTTTTTGAATACTTTTTTTGCCATAACCGTATCGGTGACTTCTTTTTTGGTGGTGAGTTTATAATTGTACTTCAAAACATCTCCGGGAAGAACTTCTGTTCCGGTTAAGATGGTTGATATATCAATCTGAACTGGGCACTGTTTATTTGCCTCTTCGGATGTTGCTTTCAGCATCGGATTTATCTTCTTGCTGTCCGAACATCCTGTTAATAAAATAATTACGGTACATAATAAATAAAGAGTCTTTTTCATAGCGGGTGTTATTTAAGGTTCCTGTAATGAATATTCTTCAGGCAGTATCGTTATCGTACATAAGTACTTGTTATTCTTATCCAGATATTCATATTGAATGCTAACCCCATGTTCGGAGAGGTATTTCATCTCGGGATTGTGTTTTAGCGTATCTACAACTATAGGAGTATTGGTTGATTTGAAGTAGATGCTGTCGAAACGCGAGGCATCTTCGTTCAGTAGTTTTGTTGTATATTCGAGGGTTTTGTTGTACGTTTTGCAGTCTATAAGGCTTATTCCGCTGCCTTCGGTAAATAGGGGAAGCTGTTGTTTGGTCTTTTTTACCATTTCTTTCAGCACCTTCTCCACGTTGCCGTTACCGGAATGTGTTGTTCTGAGATCTGGTTTTGCCACGGGATTTTTGTAATCATCGGGAGTGATGGTCAGTTTTCCCAGCGGTTTTCCGTTCTCGTCCTGACAGGAATAGACAAAACTTACATCTTTTTCCGTCAATCGTTTGAGTTCGTCATTATTTTGCAGATTGTATAAAAGCGTACTTTTCATTTCGCTTTTAAATTCATTCCGGTCTATCTTTGTCGCATCGATAAACAAAAATGTGTAGTTGTACTGAAGCGTATTGTCGGGTAAAACCTCACAGCTGTCTAGTCTGATTGTCTGGTCTATAATAATCGGACAATTATCGTTGATATCCTGTGCTTTTTTTTCTAATTCTTTTTGCATTATGTCTTATCATTAAGGTCGTAAACCTTTTTATTACCTCTGAAAGTAACGCAATTGGTGCAGGCTACGACTCGAAAATATACTGAGGTCTCAGACCTTTTATGGGCTATGTTACTATTCTAACGGATACGATTTGATTTTCCAAGTATGACTCTCAATCTCACTTATTCTTCGAGGTTTCCCGCTTGGTTTTATATCAACAAGATGCGAATATAATTGAAAGTTGGGAATAAAAGAAAAAAAACGGTTCGATTAACGAACCGTTTTCTTCTATTTTTATGTATCAACTGTTAAGTTGTTGGTATTTCTTCTGAAGAAGTTTTCTCTGTGGCTGATTTTACCCGTCCACCTTTCACCCATGTGCGCTGATAATAGGCTTCGTCGAGGCTACTGATAATTACTCCGTTTGATGTAGATGCATGGATGAAGTGTCTGTTGCCGAGGAACACTCCTACGTGATTCACTCGTTTACCTCTTCGTGAGGTAGAGAAGAATACTAGGTCTCCCGGTCTCAGTTCGTTTTTCGAAACATCATTTACATCTATTCTTGAGATATCGTTGCTGCTGCGTTGCAATGTAACCCCGAATACATTTTTATAAATAGTCCCTGTGAGTCCCGAGCAGTCCATTCCTCTACTGCTCATTCCGCCTCTGCGGTACGGAGTTTTCAACCAGTCCATGGCTTCGTTGTATAACGATGTTAGTTTTTGGTTGGTACTGTCTTTGGGGATTTCGATGCCTATTTTTGTTTCTACAAGTTCGCGTTTTGCTTTTGATGATGTTTTAGCTGAAGATCTTTTCTTATTCTTTGCGTCAACTGCCGAAATAGCTATGATTATACATAGCAGGGCTAGCGTGAGTCTTGTAGAAATATTTTTTATCTGCATCTGGTAACTTTATTGTTAGGGTCTAAGAGGTCTTAAACCTTTTTGTTAAAAAACGGGATAAACAAATATATGTATTGTAAATCAGCTATGCAAAACGCAAAAAGTTATTTTCTCTTAATAGATCTTATCTTATTGATTAAGTATATTGATTATAAATGATTTATATCAGCAAAAATATTTTCTTAAAAAATGCAAACGGATTTTAAGTCTTGTAAATCAAATATATAGAATGCCATGGATTGCTCATATAGAGCTATTGTGTGCAGTTTTTATTTGTTTACAAAATAGTCGAAACCACTTTTCTGAGACAGCTTGTTCAGTGCGACATACCGAATGGCATCTATGGCATGGTTGTAGCGGTCGCAGGGAATATTAAGCGGATTGCCCGAAATGTCTGTTTGCCAGCGATAATTACGAAATTCGGAGATAAGGTTAGTGCTGCTCTGTGTTATCCGTTTCGGATAGCGGTTGAGTATAGATAATCCTGCCAGAATGCTGTCCGGCCCTTTTTTTGCTGCCTCAATCGTCCATTTTTGATTACGTATTTCGCTGATCGACTTGGGTTCTGCACTATCTGCGATAATGGGAGTGGAGTGGGGAACCTGCAGGTCTTCGAGATGATTGCATATCATTATGTTGTCGTAATTTTTTGCATAAAGCAGTTCGTGCATCCATAATATACCTTCTGACAAACGTATGTCGATGATAGCTGTGGGGTCGTTGGTAAATCCGAAGTCCATGCCTATCCAGCGTTGTTTGTAATTTTCGGGCAATTGGTCTGTTATTTCCCAGTTTTGCATGATCAATTCTATTTTCGATCCTGTTTGTCCGAGTCCGTATACCTGCCACCATTCATTGTCGGTTTTGTTCGATTCTATTTCGGAAAGCTGGGCATGTGTCAGATAATCATTGTCTTTGTATGTGGAATGTATAAGCAGCGATTCGGGACGTGTCAGAACTTTGTCATCTACCCAAAATTCGTAAGATGGATTAAAGTCTATAAAAATAGTTTTACGTGTACGGATGGCTAGCTGGCGGTATGTTTCGAAAGGAATATTGATACATTCATTGACGAACAATATATCACGGGAAGGTCCGTGTACTTTTCCGGGCTGATCAGCCGAAAAGAATTCGATCACCGAATCATTTATCCGGTATACTTTGTCGGTAGCATTCCATGCTCCGTGCTTCCAGTTTTTTTCTGTTCGGAGCATTGTCTCAAAATCTCTGATACAGCCTTTCTTGAGATGGGGCATAGATTCCGATACGACTGAAATGAGGAGTGGTGAAGAGGAACCTTCTGCGATTAAACACAAAGCTTGCAGTATGCTCCAAGTCTTTGACGAACGGGTCGAGCCTTTGTTGACGATAACACGTACGCCTTTGGTGTAAGCAGTGACGTTACGATTGAATACTGTTGTTACTTTCATATCTGTACTTTTTAAGTATAGATAAAAAAAGAAGCGGCAACAAGATGTAAGGGAAATCTTGCTGCCGCCGGATGGATTTGTTAGTCAGCCTGTAAGTAATCTTACACAGTAAATAACAGCAGGTCTGAGACCTGATCCATGAAAGAAAAGGTGTTTCTTTATTATTTATTTTTTAGCTCCCGACATGATGCCCGAATCAGTATCGCTGTTATTGATTCGTTTATCGCCGCCGCTGAACTTACGTCCGAAGTCGAGGTTGAATGTGAATTTGATTGTGTACATACGTGTAAGGCTTCCGGTTGATATTCTTGATTTTACGGGATTCAGATCCGACCAGTTTTCATTTTCACGTTTATAATGTCCGCCAAACGGGTTGAATGCTCCGATCATTACCGACCATTTGGGTTTGCTGTAACCTAGTCCTGCCATGTGTATCCGTTCTCCATTGTTGAGCGATTCGCCATAGAAATAATCCCAGGGTGAATAATAGTTGAACGATCCGGTAAAATTTTTATACGAACCGTCGACACTTAATCTGAAGAATCGGTTGGTATATTTATGTGTATAATCGAGACCTTTACTTATATAGTGATTGATACCCGGAGCGAAAGTGATGGTCAGGTGATCTTTCAGCGGTTTCAGCTTGAACGATATCTGGGCTTGCAAATGCTCGTGAGACCTTTGGTTCTGGTTTGTGCGGACAAATACTCCGTCTTCGAATAATACCGATTCCATAATAGGATCACTGTTGTATTTGTATCTGCTGAAAAGCTCCACACCGAAGATGCCTTTGTTATAACCCGATGTAAATGTATGGTTGTATGTTTGTTCGGTTTTCAGATAAGGGTTTCCTCTCCGTATCTGTAACGAATCGATAGCCTGTTCTACATTATTAAGGTCTGACAGAGAAGGTGTATTGTTCCACATATTGAATCTGTAACGGAAGTACAGGTTGTCGTTCGGGTTGTATGTTATACGTGCCGATGGCTGAAGGCTGTATTTTTCCTGACTCTTTGCAGCCTGGCTGTAATAAAATCTTACAGCGGTAATGTTAGCCATATAGGTGAATTTTCCTTTTTTCAGTTGATATTCGCTGTAGGCATATGTTTCGGCTTGTTTCATTGATACATCAGCAGTGGTTGTGCCTTTGTATTCGTTATTTGAATAGACCTGCATGTGTTTCAGTCCCGATGTAAGTTTGCCGTCTCCGATTTTACGCTCGTAAATACCTTCGGCTATCAGTGAATATTTGCTGCCCGAAATATCGGAATAGATGTCAGTTATAGCGTTTTTTTCTCTGTGTTCCTGATAAAGACGTGTATTATGAGCATCAATATATGTTCCTACCACATTGAATATGAGCAGCTGTTCGTTTTTCAGATTTTTTTGAAAGTACAGATCCAGTGCAGGCGATTTAGTCTTTTCGGTAGAGTGATCGCTGATTATTAAAGGAATATTATTATCAGATGTCAAAAGTTTACTGTTACGGTCGCTGTACATATTGGGCGAGTGACTGTAATTGTACCGGAATGTAGCATTGAAAAAATAATTGTCTTTATCCATCAGGCTGTAATTGAGTGATGTGTTTGAGTTCCTTTCCTTAAATAAGGTTGGGTCTCCCATTTCTTCACGGTTTATTGTATGATCGGGGAATACAAACGATTCGTTATTGGCTTGCACCCAGTTTATTTTACGATACGAATAATAGCTGTTTACCGAAAATTCGGATTTTTTGTTGTTGTATTTTGCCGAGAGGTTATCTTCAGCGAAACCAAGTCCATCACTCAGATTATTCATGAAATCGCCGTTGACATTTCCACCTGAAATACTTCTTCTGGTAATGTAGTCTATTACAGCGGCAGCATTTCCGTAACGAACTCCCGGATCGTCATGAAATTCTATACGGATAATATCTTCGGGCTTTAATGATTGCACATCGGCATTGGTAACCTTCACTCCATTGATACGAAGTTGCACTTCTCCGTTTCCGGTAGTTGATATTGCGTTTGTCAGAGGGTTTACTTCGATACGCGGCAGTTGCAGCTTTTTTAGTAAATCGAATCCGTTGGCAGATGTTTTTACCTGTTCACCCGAAGGAGTAATCAGTTTACGATCCGATTTGTTTATTACCGATTGAGCGGTAACGGTTACACCGTCGAGCATCACCGAAGATGGTTCGATATTGATATCTCCCAGATCTTTGTTATCGGTAAGATGCTTTACGGGGGTATATGATGTCTGATAGCCCATATAAGAGATAGATACAAGGTAATCGCCCACAGCATTGTTGAATGAAAAGCGGCCATCTATATCAGAATAGATACCTGCTACAAATGTCGAATCGTCTTTCAGTAATGAAATATTGGCGAATTCGATAGGTTGAGTATTTGATTTGTCTACAACACGTCCCGATAGCTTAATATTCTGAGCGGTTAATAACCCTGAGAATATTCCTAAAACAACTAATAAAGTTAATTTGCATTTCATAATGGCTGTATATGTGTTTATTTTATTTCTTTTCGTTACTATCAATATGACTGTGTTTGATCGAAAAACGTTACAACACAAATCATCTTATGTCATAAATAAATATGCTAAAGCTGTGCCATGTTTTGTAATTTTCTTATTTACAGATGGTTGTATTTTGTGTTTGTTTTTGTAATGTAAAATATCTTTACATTTTAGTGTTTGTCTTTTTTACAGTTGTAATCAATTTAGCTGAGTTTATTCTATATTTTTATACCGTTAGCTTGTAAATCGTGCATTTTATGTAAGTTTGCAAAAAATAAAAAAACAGAAAAGCAACGTATTATATGTTACTGCGTCTTAAAGTTGAATAACTAAAAGTATTTAATGATGTATTTCAAGATGATAACTTTCTATGGTTGTTCTACTTGGAGAAGCAAAAAGGTCTGAGGCCTTTAAAAACAACTCATAATAGAATAAAATAATGATGAAGTATAGATTGTGGTTGTGTACGATAATGTATTTATGTTGTACAATGGTGTTTTTCGCTCAGGAAAAAGAACCACATTGGGCTTTGCAGCTTAAAGCCGGAGCTGGTTTGTCGAATGTATATGTCGGTTCGGATGAGAATACGACTAGTGATATGAAGGTCGGTTATCAGTTTGGTATATATGCGGAATATGTATTGCCTTCGGATTTGTTTTTTCAGACAGGATTGATTTTCGAGTCGAAAGGAGCGAAATACAAAGCCGAAAACAGGAATGCCGAGATCATTGATTATTATATGATGGATATGAGTAACGGATGGATTGTTGGTAATCAGAGCGTTTCGGTTAATGCTATATATTTGCAAGTGCCTGTGTATGCCGGATATAAATTTGATCTGAATGATAATCTGTCGATCAATATTGCAGCAGGTCCGTATCTGGCTTATGGTGTCGGCGGAAAAGCTACAATGGATGAGGTTGATGCTAAGGAAAATGTAGTTAAAACTAAGAAAGATGTTTTTGGTAAGGACGATTGGAAACGGCTGGATGCCGGATTAACTGCATTGCTGGGCGCTGAATATAAGAAAGTTTCGGTTAATCTAGGATACGATTTCGGTATGGTTAATATTGACCGTGTTTATGAGGTATATAATCGAAATTTATTTCTGAATATAGGATACCGTATTTTTTGAGCGGATTTCAAGAATTTATATAAATAAAAAGGCAGATTCTCAGAATCTGCCTTTATTATTTACTATTCATATTAGAATAAAGCGTAAGTCAGTCCGAAGTTGAATGTTGTGTGAGGGTACTTGTCGTGCAGGTTATCATTATGCTGTGTGTAACGCTGGAATTGATAGTCGAGACCAACCGATCCGAATAGCCGTAATTGGGGAGACAGGTAATAATAAGCATTCACACCCACGTAAGTATATGAGAACAAAATATCTTGTTTCGGGTTACCGCTATATCTGTCCCAAGTTAAAGATTGGCTTACTTTACCTTGCACATAAGTACGTGTATTCATGTAATAGCTCAGTGCATATGATGCTTGGATAGACGAATTGATAGAGCCATCATCCATAAAGCTGATTTTTTGATATCCACTCGAAATGCCTGCGTAAATAGAGCGTTGCCATTTCAGGTCTAGAGGCTTTTCGTTACGATAATCAAGATATAATGAGGCTGAAAATATGTTCGAATTTGAAGAATTACCATTAATACGATAATCTGAATAATTGTACATCGGATTGATACCAGCTTTGAAATAAGAGCCGGATTCTCTCAAATCTCGGTCTCCATACATCCACTTGTCGTAAAGTGAGGTGAAGTATATTGCTGAATTGTCTTTTTCGATGTATTTATTCGCTACAAGAAATGAGTCGATAACTGAAATTTCGTCTATTAATGCTAATCGAGGATCAAAGCTACGCTTGTTTTTTACAAGAGATATTTGTTCCGCAAAAGCATTCACTTCTTCGTCAGTAAGTGTTTGTTTTATAATGCCCTTCTTACTTAATTCTTCGAGGATATAAACTGCCTGACGAGCATCTGTAACATTTTCGATACGTCCTTTACCGATACCGAGTTTTATGGCAACAAAAGCTTGGAATTTATTCGTTTTATCTTCTGCTGTGTAAGAATATGGAGGGGTGTCAATATTTTGGGTACTCTTGGTTTTAGCATAATTATAATTGACGTATCCATTAGGTGAGATTTCGAAAAACAACTTGTTATCCATAAAATGGAAAGCTTGCCTGTCTACCGAAAAAGAGGTCAAAGCATTAGTCGCTTTACTGTTGTCTATGCTTGAATGAGAAGCTGTCCCCATTAGTGATAATTGGGTTTGCTCTTGAATCTTTTCCGAATTTGCAATGGATTTATAATCAGCACTAAGGTTTCCACCATAATTATTGCTTTCGTTTGTTGTTGTTTTTTGGAAATTACCCGCTGTACTAAAGCCCAGATCCAAAGCCTTGCGTTTATAAGTCGGGTTGACGTAGTTTTCGAGTTTGTAATTGTTGTATTGACCAAATCCACTTATACTGATAGTTAGTAATAAGCTTGTCATTACATAAAGTTTCTTCATAGTTCGCGTTTTTTTTTGTTTAAAATGTGTTTTGATTCAAAAGTATATAATATCCTGATATAATTGTCCGAAAAGAGAGATTTAGTTGTTTTTCTGCTATGAAAATATTATTCTATATAGAAATTCGTTTGTCTTTTAGTGTTCTGCTTTTTTGAAAGAGAAATTACAGAGTGTAACATATGATACATTTTAGCTATTATACATTCTCTAGCTTTGCATTGTGATCAATTAAAAAACTATCAATAATTTAAAAATATAATTATGAGCATGTTTTGTTATCAATGTCAGGAAACCTCCAAAGGTACAGGATGTGAAGTTATAGGAGTATGTGGAAAAACTCCCGAAGTATCGGATATTCAAGATCTGCTGTTATTTGTAAATAAGGGCGTTGCTATTGTTAACGACCGTTTACGAAAAGAAGGCAAGGCATCTCCCGTAGCAGATAAGTTTGTTATAGATGCCATGTTTATGAGCATCACTAATGCAAATTTCGATTTTGAAGCTTTGAAAGTTAAAGTAAAAGAAGGATTACAGCTTCGTAATAGCTTGCTTGAAAAGCTGAACGATAAATCTAATCTGCCGGATGCTGCGACATGGAACGGATCGGATGACGAATTTATGGACAAAGCCAAAACTGTAGGTGTTCTGCACGAACCAAACGAAGACCTGCGTTCTCTCAAAGAACTGATACATTACGGGCTGAAAGGAATGGCTGCATATGGCGAACATGCTTATAACCTCGAAAAAACAGACGATGAATTATACAGATTCATGCAGCACGCTTTAGCTGAAATTACCCGTGAAGATATTACAACTGATGAGCTTATTGCTCTTACTCTCGAAACCGGTAAATACGGAGTACAGGCTATGGCATTGCTCGATGCCGCTAACACAGGTCGATTCGGAAATCCCGAAATATCTACAGTAAATATAGGTGTCGGTAAAAATCCCGGTATACTTATCAGCGGACACGACTTGCGTGATATTGAAGAATTGCTTATTCAGACCGAAGGTACAGGAGTAGATGTATATACTCACAGCGAAATGTTGCCGGCTCACTATTATCCTCAATTGAAAAAATACAAACATCTTGCAGGAAACTACGGAGGCGCATGGTGGCAGCAAAAAAGCGATTTCGAAAATTTTAACGGACCTATTCTGTTTACAACCAACTGTATAGTTCCTCCGTCTAAATCTGCATCATATGTCGGTAAAATATTTACAACGGGAGCCGCCGGACTTACCGGAGCAAAACATATTGCCGAACGTAAAGACGGACAGCCTAAAGATTTTTCGGAAATCATAGCAATGGCTAAAACATGCAAGGCTCCTCACCAAATAGAAGAAGGTACTATTATCGGAGGGTTTGCTCATGCTCAGGTATTGGCTCTTGCCGATAAAATTATCGATGCCGTAAAATCGGGAGCCATCAAGAAATTCTTTGTGATGGGTGGTTGCGACGGACGTATGAAAAGCCGTCAGTATTATACCGACTTTGCTCAGGCATTACCTAAAGAAACCGTTATACTTACAGCCGGATGTGCTAAATACCGATACAATAAATTGCCGCTTGGCGATATAGGTGGCATACCCCGTGTTTTGGATGCTGGACAATGTAACGACTGTTATTCACTGGCTGTAATAGCTTTGAAACTGAAAGAAGCATTCGGACTCGAAGATATCAACGACCTGCCCATTGTTTATAATATTGCATGGTATGAACAAAAAGCTGTAATTGTGTTACTGGCTTTACTGCATCTGGGTGTGAAGAATATCCATCTCGGACCAACTCTTCCCGGATTCTTATCGGCGAATGTAGCGAAAGTGCTTGTCGAAAATTTCGGTATCGGAGGTATTACAAATGTTGAAGACGATATAGAAGTATTTATGGCTGGTTGATTTTGAAGGAGAGACCGGTTAAAGTGTTTTTCTTAAAAGAAGATGTAGTGGTTTATCTGCCGCTACATCTTCTTTTGTCTTTTACCTGTTAAAATGACTGTTTCGTCTCAATAAAGATGTGTTTCGTCTCAATATCGAAAAAAGTATACTTGATGTTTCATATATTTGCGTCAACAATAAAGCCCGTTTTTTTCATATAAAGAAAGTTTAGGTTATACCTATTCATAAATAATTAAACAACACATAAATGAAACGTATTTTATCACTAACGATTCTTCTGCTTTTAATAGGTTGGGGCATTTCTTTTGCTACTGTACTCCAAAAGAAAGAGAGTTTCACAATTAAAGGTATTATTATGGATCGGGATTCGAAAGAGACTTTAGCCGGTGTTCCTATCGGGATAAAGGAAATTCCCTCGAAAGCGACCAGTTCAGACGTCTCCGGTTCTTACTCGATCACATTACAATCCGGCAAATATACGCTGTTGGTTTCGTATGTCGGATATGAAACGCAGGAAATAAAAATTACCGTAGATAAAAATCTGGAGAAGAATATATCATTGTCTTCCTCCTCCGTAAACCTGAATGAGGTAGTTGTCAGCAGCCGTAAGGCAGACGAAAATGTTACCGCTGTTCAAACCGGAGTAGAGCGTATTGATATTCAGGAGATAAATAAGCTGCCGGTTCTGATGGGAGAACGTGATATTATAAAATCACTGCAATTGATGCCCGGTGTAAAATCGACAGGTGATGGCAGTAGCGGAATGTTCGTAAGAGGAGGTTCTGTTGATCAGAATCTTATTCTGCTCGATAACGTTGCCTTATATAATGCCTCGCACTTGATGGGATTTTTTTCGACATTCAATTCGGATGTTGTGCGCGATGCCGTATTATATAAAGGTGCATTACCTGCACAATATGGAGAGCGTTTGGCTTCTATACTTGATGTACAGCAACGTAACGGAGATATTGAAAAGTTAGGTGTGACAGGCGGAATCGGGCTTATTTCATCTAAACTGAGTTTCGAAGGGCCTATTCAGAAAGGTAAATCATCATTTATAGTCGGAGCGCGTCGTACCTATGCGGATGCCATTGCCCGTATGTCAGGAGTAAAAGAAGCTACAGATGCTTATCTGTATTTTTATGACTTGAATGCAAAAGCAAATATCTGGCTCTCAAACAAAGATCAGCTTACATTTTCTGCCTATTTCGGCAAAGATAAAATGGTATTGAAAGATGCTGCTAATACAGACTGGGGTAACCAGATAACTGCTCTGAAATGGAGTGATGTATTTAGCAATAAATGGAGTTCGGCAACAACATTTACATACAATAAATACCAATATAATGCGCATGCCGATTTCGGAACGAATATGGATGCGGAGGCCGATATTATGGACTTAGGTTTCAAACAGGAATTTGTATTTCTTCCTTCCGCAACCAATACGTGGAAATTTGGAGTACAGGCAACCCGACACCGTCTAAATCCGGGTGACCTGGCAAGAAGTACCACTAAGATAAATCTGTATAACCGTTATGCACTCGAAAATGCTGCATATCTGTCGAATCAGGTACAACTGTCCGATAAATTCGAAGTGATTTACGGTCTACGCTTATCGGCTTTTTCAGCTATGGGTAAAGGAGAATATTATACTCTTGATGACAACCGTAATGTAACGGATAGTACATGGTATGGATCGAAAGATGTAGTCAAGACATATATAAACCTAGAACCTCGTGTGTCAATGGCTTATAAGCTCGATAAATCTTCTTCTATAAAGGCTGCTTATGCCCGCACCACACAAAATATGCACTTGCTGACATATTCTGCCACAGGTACACCTTACGATCGTTGGACAATGAGTTCGAATAATGTAAAGCCTCAGATCGGAGACCAGTATTCATTAGGATATTTCCGCAACTTCAAAGACAATGCATACGAATTTAGTGTGGAAGGTTATTACAAGCATCTTAAAAATCAGCTCGATTTTGTGGATAATGCCGATTTTGAAGGATATAATGTTATAGAAACCGAATTACTTGCAGGTAAAGGACGTGCGTATGGTATAGAATTACTATTGAAAAAGAAGAAGGGACGTTTGACCGGATGGATCAGCTATACATTATCCAAATCGGAAAAGCAGATAAACGGTATTAATGACGACCGTTGGTACGATACATATCAGGATCGGACACACGATATATCGATAGTAGGGATGTACGACCTAAATAAAAAATGGTCGTTGTCCGCAGCATGGATTTATTATACCGGTAATGCCCTGACATATCCAAGCGGAAAATACCAGATCGACGGTAAAGATGTGATGTATTACGCTGAGCGTAACGGATACCGTGCACCTGCATACCATCGCCTCGACTTAGGTGCTACATGCAAACTGAAACAGACCCGAAAATTTTCATCCGAGCTGGTATTCAGCCTTTATAATGCATACGGACGTGAAAATGCTTATATGATTGATTTCAGAACGAATGACGATGATCCGGATAAGACAACAGCTTATCAGTATGCCTTATTCCGTTTTGTGCCATCCGTTTCATGGAATTTTAAATTCTAAATCGTAAAACATTATGAAAAAAATAATAAATATACCGCTCATAGTCATTGCATTATTAATGACAGCAATACTTACATCTTGCGAAAAAGAAATAGATGTAGACCTTAATTCGGTTACACCCCGATTGGTTATCGAAGGATTGGTGGTTAAAGATTCTATTGCAAAAGTAAAACTTACCAAAACCAAGGATTTTAATGATAATAATGTATACGAACCTATTACAGGAGCCAGTATACAGATCAGTGATGATGCAGGAAATACCGAAACGTTATTATTAAACAGTACAGGATGGTATGTTGCTAAAACTCTGAAAGGGGTTGAGGGCAGAACCTATAAACTCACAGTGCTTTATGATGAACAGACATACACTTCTACATCTAAAATGCCCCCTGTGGTTAAGATCGATTCGCTGAGTATGTTTGACTTTAAAGTTCTTGATTATTGGTTGCCGAGAGTACACTTCAAAGATCCCGTCGGAACTACCAATGATTATTACAGAGCCAAATTATATGTCAATGATAAATACATTCCCTGTGCTTACGAAGCTATATCAATGGACAGAAGCGATGGTATAGAGTATGTTAACTTATGTTTTCCGGATGAAAAAAAACTCGTAGATGAGGAGATTAAAAAAGGAGACAGACTGAAAATAGAATTACAAAGCCTTGATAAAGGTGCATATACTTATTTTTATACTCTCGACGGAATAAGCGACTCTAATAATAATCCTACAAGTAATATTACAGGAGGTGCATTAGGTTATTTCAGTGCCTATTCGTATGATAGGCAGGAGATAATAGCCGATTGGGAAGATTAACATAGACATAGAGCAAATTCTTCATTCACACTTATATATATTTGACTTTTTGAAAAGAAAAGGATGCCACGATAAAAATCGACCGGCATCCTTTTTCTCTACTATTTACTATTACAGAGTCTACAAGCCTTCAGGCTTATTCGTTATATTGCTTTTTTAGTTTTACAACCGCCGATTCGAGCGATTCGGTCGGTTCTATAATATTATAGGCTTCCCAGAAATTCTGATCCGAAAAATTACTTATCTTATCCGATAACGTCTGGTTTTGTTTGAAAAATTCTTTACTCGGAGCTTTTTTCATATCCAATGGTTTACTGTCTGTAACTACCAGTTCCGAAATAACGGTATAGGAAGTCGAGAACAAACGGCGTTTCCAATCGCAGTTGAACCTTATCTGGTTTCGTATATAATTGATCCGGCTGCGACCTTCCAAAGTTTTGTATGTAACGACAAATGAGACTTCGTTTGGTTTAAAACGCAATTTCGGTGGTTTCTTCTTAAGGATGATGCGGGTCACCTTGTCCCTGTTATCCATACTCAGGCTGTATTCGACACGTGATATGGTCAGATTTTGCTGATCGATGTATATATTGCCTGTATACAATGGTATTTCGGCTATAGCCTGAGGTGTAAACCTGATTGTATAATGGGGGCGTTCGTTGATAGTTACAGGGTCTTCCATCTTGAACATGTAAAGCGGAAGCGATTCCTCATCGAGCAAAGGATAAGGCTGTTTTACAATATCGCCGTATATCGCCAGATTAGGTCCTCCTTGCAATTTGACACTCAGCGTGTCACTTGGTTTTGGGCTTAAAAGCCTCCGTCCTTTGTATATTTGTACACCGTCGTTATCCGTATTCTGGTTGTATGATGTTTTGTATATGTTCATCACGGCTTCGGATATATCAATGTATCTCTTTCCTTTTTGTATGGTTTCCCTGTAAAAACCCGATAAGATAGTTGGTGAGTTAGTATAATTCAGGTCGATTTTTTTGACGGCTTCCCTTACTATTGCAAGAGGATCGCCCGACCGGATAACAACTTCGTCGAGAACCTGACTGTCGGATGTCAGCATAAACGTTTCATTTTCGATGTTTTTACCGCCGATAGGATGCAGGTGATTATTATATCCGAGATGGGTAAACAGCAGGTTGTCCGATTTGTATCGGACTGGTATTTTGAGAGTAAATTCACCGTCACTGTTACTTACCGTTCCGATGTTAGTCCCTTGTACTGATATATTTACGTATTCGAGTTTCTTTTTCGATTTCTGATCTTTTACAATTCCGCTGATGGTAATGACCGAATCGTCCTGTGCCGATAAAGGAAACGTAGAGGAGAGAAAGAATACTGCCAACAAAACATTCAAAAACAAACAACTTGAAGGTTTCATAATAAATGTGTATTAGATGGTGTATATATTATCTCGAAACTAAGGCTTTATAAATAACAGAAAGTATCTGATGATCTGTTTTAAAGCGACAACAGACTCTTGCTGTTATGCTATCAAAGTCAACATTTCAAACTGCAAAAGCATATGCAAAATTTATTTTGGCTTTGCCGAGTCGTGAGAAATGCCTCATAAAATAGAATAAATAGGTCCGAGACCTCATTAGTGTCCAGAGTAATAGCTTATTGGTTAATGATATAACAACCCTTAATAGTTGATTGTTTTGTAAATATATAAATATTTATTCTATTTGTGTATAGTATTTGAGCTTTTATTTATTCCAGCATCGTGGATAATTCACCAAATATATCACCATGAAGATATATAGTATTGTTCCGTTCTAATTAAATATTAGAAAGTATTTAATGACATATTTTAAAGTGATAACCAGCTCTTGTTATTATTATTGTAAAGTTAATAGAAAGGTCTGAGGCCTTAAATGCAAAAACGATCCATAAAAAATATAAACAGATAAAAGATTCACTAGCAAAATGCTAGAATTAGAATTAATAGTAATAAATTTGCGCCGAATTTAAAACTCGTTATGGACTGGTTATTAGATGCCATTTTCAAACCGTCGATGATACAGACGGTCATTCTCATCTCTGCGATTTCTGCTATAGGATTGCAATTAGGTAAAATCAAGATATTTAATATCTCGCTGGGGATTACTTTCGTCTTTTTCACAGGTATTATAGTCGGGCACTTCAAACTCGATCTCAACAGAGACATGCTCTATTTTGCCCAAAACTTCGGGCTTATTGTTTTTGTATATGCTTTAGGTATTCAGGTTGGCCCCGGATTTTTATCTTCGCTTAAAAAAGGAGGATTCAGACTCAATATGCTATCGATAGCAGTAGTGGTTATCGGTTTGGTTACAGCCATAATTCTGGCGGCAACCACTCATATTTCGATGCCCAATATGATGGGGATATTATCGGGAGCCGTAACCAATACACCGGCACTGGGTGCAGCTCAGCAGACATTGCGGCAGATAGACCCAACCAATGCCAAAGGCATTGCCGATATGGCTTTGGCGTGTGCCGTTACTTATCCGTTGGGAGTGGTGGGCGTTATATTGGCTATTGCGTTTATGAGAGCCTGTTTTGTACCTAAAAGTCCCGATGGAACCAGCAGGGAAAAGAAAGACAACAGCACGTATGTCGGTGAATTTATGGTTACCAATCCGGCAATAGCATCACGTACCATCAAGGAAATAATGAGATTGTCTCCTAAGAAATTTGTAATTTCACGTATCTGGCGTGATGGCAAAGTAACTATACCTACATCCGAATCTACATTGGAACTGAATGACCACATATTGATTATCTCTGTGAAATCAGACGTGGAAAATATCAAAATCCTTTTTGGTGAACAGGAAGAAGTAGACTGGAACAAAGAAGACATAGACTGGAATCATATCGATAACAGCCACCTCGTTTCGAGACGTATAATCGTAACCCGAAGCAAAGTTAACGGTGTAAAACTCGGAGCATTGCGTCTCCGTAATCTATACGGAATCAATATAACACGTGTCGACCGTGCGGGTATTGACCTCTTGGCATCCCCCGATCTGGCCTTACAGATAGGTGATAAGATTACCATTGTAGGAGAGAAAGTTTCGGTTGATAATGTGGCTAAAATACTAGGTAATGAGTTGGCTCGCTTAAAGAATCCCAATCTTATCGCTATATTTATAGGTATTGCTTTAGGATTGATTCTGGGAGCTATACCTATTCCTATTCCGGGAGTGAGCGTTCCTGTTAAATTAGGCATCGCAGGAGGTCCTATTATTGTGGGAATACTCATGGGGGCATTCGGGCCTCGTTTCCGTATAACTACTTATACGACTCAAAGTGCCAATCTGATGTTGCGCCAATTAGGGATAGTGGTATATCTGGCTTGTCTCGGCTTGGATTCGGGAGAGCATTTCTTCGAAACCGTATTTCAGGGCGAAGGACTCATCTGGGTGGGGATCGGTTTTGCGCTGACCGTCATACCTGTACTTATAGTCGGTATAATGGCTATGAAGATATTCGGGTTGAGCTATCCCAAAACCACAGGGATGCTTTGCGGAAGTATGGCAAACCCGATGGCTCTCAATTATGCCAGTACAACTGTAGAGGGCGATGAGCCTGCTGTTGCTTATGCAACGGTGTATCCGATGACTATGTTTATCCGCATTATAACCGCACAATTAATTTTGCTGTTTTTTGCGTAACAGAGCCGGTTGCAGGCCTTTAATCGGTGATTTCAACGTAATTGCCTTCGGGGTCTAAAATTACACTTTCGTAATATCCGTCACCTGTAGTGCGTGGTTCTCCTTTTATAATATAGCCATCTGCACGAAGACGTTCTGTCAGATTATCCACGGTCGTTTTGCTGCCTACATTGATCGAAAAATGAGCCAATCCCTTGATTAATCCTCTATCTTCTTTATTTTCAATGATATTTGGTTGAAGCATGAGTTCTATACGACAACCGCTATCTCCGAAAGAAATAAAATAAGAAGTATAATTCCTTTTCGGATTAAAATACTTTTCGCCACAAACCGTATCAAAATATGTGAGGTAAAACTGCCTCATCATTTCAAGGTTTTCTACCCATATTGCAAGGTGGTCTATTTTCATTTTATTATATCATTTATCAGTTGCATACTTTCTTACCTATAAAAAATACATACCCATAGTGTTCGCTGTATTTTTCGTAGAGGTCTATTTCTTTATCTATTTTACGAACCAATTGCAAGGCATCAGCATTGTTTTTATGCTTTTTCAGGAAGCTGTCAAAATTTTCTTCCAACGGACAAAAGTAATTCCACCAGCATTCATCCGGCATTATAAAGTGAGCTACGGGTAGAAACCCGGCTTGCTGCATCTGATCTATTCTTTCGGCAATAGAGATAATATCAGGATTTATCTCATTCATATAATCCAAGATTTCTTCAGGCTTATTTTTAGTCAGCCAGCAATATGCACATACAGCCATATAACCCTCAGGTCTCAGGTATTTGCTCCATTCTTCTACTGCGTATTGAAACCCTATTTCAGAAGCTGTACGCTCAGACCACAGAATATCCAGTTCGCCATATTCGAATGGAAGATCATATGGCGATGAAAATACAGGATAAATATACTCATTTAGTTTTTGATATTTAAGCTCGGATTGCAGTGTTTCTATAAATTCGGGAATGAAATCAATGGCGGCAATTCGGGTCTGTGTCCCTTCATATAGTGCTACTGTCTGAATGCCTGTACCGCAGCCGATATCCGCAATTTTACGAGCCCTCGGTATTCGTTCGATAAAACTGAGGGCTTTCATCGTTGTATGATAGCTGTATGGAGACAGGCTATCAGCTTTTAAGTAGAAGTCGATAGCCAGCTCATCGGATATTTTCATGTTTAAGAGCTTACAAAAAACGTTTACGCAGCCATTCTCTTACCGGAATATCATATAATCTCATCGACAGATAAGCTACACCTATGGCAGCTACAGCAACCAGAGAGCCTTCGATCCACGATTCTTCGAGAGTATATCCGTTATTGGCAACCCATCCCATATATACGTAAACCAGCGGATAATGGGTTATGTAGATAGGGTACGATATATCTCCCAGAAATTTGCATATTTTCGATGCTTTTCGTCCTTCAATTTTACCTCCTGCACCGAGCCACACGATCAGAGGAAACATAACTATCAGGCAAAAGCATTCGTACAGACCGTTGAGCCACATGCTTTCGGCCCCTCCTATACGAGGAACAGAAAGCAGGGCTACAAGCAGTAAACCGCAAACCATGAATGCGTTTTTTGTATATCGAAGTTTTCCTATACGAGCCAGTAACAATCCGGCGAGAAATGGAAATGCAAGACGGGTAAAACCTATTCGCAATTGCAATGGATCGTCTATTGTCCATCCGCCTATAATATCCCCATTGGGATTGGTCAGTGCATACTGAATGGTAAATCCGGCTGCAACAGCTACCAAAACTGCCAGTACGATTTTAGATAAGTGACGGAGTACCAAAGCATATAATATATTGGCTATATATTCGAAGAAAAGAGACCATGCAGGGCCATTCAGCGGATGCATTTCACTCCATCCTCTGATATCCAAACCTTTACTTACCGGAATAAGGGTGCAGCCGATAAGCATCACCAACAGCATTTTCCATACAGGTACTTCGCTGATATTCCAGCCCATAGCGGGAGAATCCTGAAAATAAAAAAGCAAAGCTCCGATTATAGAACCTATAATAATCATCGGTTGTAAACGGATGATACGACGTTTGAAAAAATCTTTCAATGTCATTTTATTCCAGCGGTCGTCATATGCATATCCGATCACGTATCCCGAAAGCAGGAAGAAGAAATCGACGGCAAGGTATCCGTGGTTGATTATCTGAGCGGAGTGGTCGCCATGAGAGTGAATTTCGAACACATGAAATAAAACGACTACTACAGCGGCAACTCCGCGTAGTCCGTCGAGTATTTCGTAGTGTGGTTTGGATTCGGCTAAACTTATAGATTGTTTCATCTGATGATTGAATTGATAAAAAGTTATAATATCTTTGATTGCAAATATAAGACTAAGGTTGATGCAGAGGTTGTTCTATCTTTTATTTTTATTGTCTTATATTTGGATAAAATATATTTATGAGTGAAAATATAAGATACACCCTTGCTGTGGAAGAAAACAGAGATTATTTCTTCTTCGATCATGTGCATATTACGTGGGATAATCAGATAAACCTGCATCAGCAGGATTCGTGGGAAATATCGTATGTGATTACGGGGAGAGGTGTCAGGGTTATCGGTGATATGATAGAGCCGTTTTCTCAAGGCGAAATTATACTTATACCACCCAATATTCCGCATTGCTGGTCTTTTGATGAGGATATTTGTGACGATAGGGGCCAGATCGAAAATATTACCATCACTTTTTCCCGTCGTATGCTGGCTGAACTGTGCAATGTCTTTCCGGTTCTTTCGGATACTGTTGATAAAATATCGGACAACAATAATGCTGTATCTTTCGAAGGTCAAGTGTTGTATGATCTCCAAAACACAATGATGTCTATGATCACAGAAACTCCCGCCGAAAGAATATCTTCGCTTATCCGTATATTATGCCTGATAGCTGTGCCCGATAATGTTTACATTGTCGGACGTCCGGTTATAGAGGATAAAAACATGAAGAGGAAACAAAGTATATACCTCTATGTGATGAATAATTATCAACATAATATCACACTCGATGAAGCATCCCGTTTCGTAGGGATGGAAAAATCGGCTTTCTGTGTTTTCTTTAAGAAAATGACGGGTAAGTCTTTCTTTACGTTTCTGACCGATTACAGGATAGAAGCATCGTGCCAGATGTTACTGAAAACCTCTAAATCTGTTGCTGAAGTATGTATCGCTTCGGGGTTCAGAGATGTACCCTATTACAACCGAGTGTTTAAGAAAGCAAAGGAGATGACTCCTTCGGAATATCGAAGGGCAAACAGTTGATAATTAGTAGATAAATAAACAGGTGCTTGGCCTTATTTTTTTCTGTGAGGTACTACGAAGTTAGTTACACTTATCTTTGAAATGAGGCGGTTATCCGAGTCCGAGAATACCTCCACATCCCATACATGTGTCGAACGGCCGATATGCACAGGAGTGCCGACAGCCCTTACTACTTCGCCTATTTTTGCCGATGATATATGGTTTGCGCTTATCTGGATACCGAAACAGCCTTCATCGTCTTTACACAAAAGGTTTGATCCTACTCCGGCTGCGGTTTCCGCCAGTGCAATAGTTGCCCCACCATGTAATACGTCCATTGTTTGACAGTTGTGACGTCCTACGGGCATTATTACTTCTATTGTATTTTTGTCGTTTTCTACAAAGCTCATTTTCAGGGTATCCATCATTGTATCTTTGATGCGCTCCCGAATATTATTTTTATCTAATCTCATATTTACTGCGACTTACGGTCTCAGACCTATTTTACCCGTTTGGCTGTCAAATTATAAACCAAAGGTATATCATAAATTCTTTCTATATATCTGGCGGTGTTGATTCCTTAATAATAAAGGGTTTCCAACAGGCTCATATAACGTACTGTACTGTTATTTTGTTTGGCGAAAATAGAATATATTTTTCAAAAAGAAAAATACACCCCTATGGGAATCCAAGCAATTCTATGACTCAATTACAGAACATTTGCTATATTTGTAATAAGTAAATGAAAGTATTGAATGGTACATTTTTAAGCTATAACACGCTTAGGTTATTATATTTACCAAACAAATAAATAGGTCTGTGACCTTAACCAGATCGCCTATTATGAATATAAACCCGGATATATTAAAGAACAGCCCTGTATTTGCCGGCATAGAATCTCAGGAAATAAGGCTTATGCTCGATGCCATACCTTATCACGAACAGAAATTTGCGAAAGGCGACATTTTAGCTATGCAGGACGAACCTTGCAACAGGCTCATCATATTGACCAAAGGTTTTGTCAAAGCCGAAATGTCCGATGCTTCAGGTAAGGTTGTAAAGGTTGAAGATATATATGCTCCGAATCCATTGGCGATACTGTTTTTATTTGGCCCTAACAACCGTTTTCCAGTGGAAGTGACTGCCCGGGAAGAGGTGGAAGCTCTTGTGATCCCTCAGAAATCGGTGCTGAAAATGCTTCAGATGAATGAACGTCTTTTGCTCAATTTCCTCAATATATCAGCGGTATATGCCTCTATGTTGTCTAAAAAGCTGCATCTGATGTCATTCCGTACGATACGTCAAAAGTTGTCAATGTATCTGCTTGACCTCTCAAAACCCGATAAAAAAGTTGTGGAACTCGATCGTACTCAGATCGCTTTAGCCGAATACTTCGGGGTATCCCGTCCGTCATTGGCTCGCGAATTGTCTAATATGCAGGACGAAGGTCTTATTGAAATTAACCGCAAACACATCACTATCTTACAGCGAAACAAGCTGGTGCAGATGATTACTTTCTGACGCCTATTCAGCATCTATAAATCTTGCCCGTATATATTTGGTTGTCTGGTCGCCTTTGCTATTGGTGATCCAAAGTGTATCTGCCTCTAATTTATAAGTTTGAGTATAACTCGATAAGAAGATATGTTGGTCATCGAGATAGTAGCGGCTTTTATTCAATTCGTTCTGAGCTTTACCTTCTGCATATGTAAAGTATGAGTAATAATCGTCGGTAAATACTCTGGCTATAACCATACTGTCGGTATTTTCGAAATAACTTATCCATGTGCCGGCCACAATATTTTCTCTCCGAGTATCTTCGTGATCATTGGTGTTTCCACACGCCCCTAAAAGAAAGGCTATCAATAAGAATATGTATAATCGAATGCTTTGCATATATCGGAGTTTCTAGTAGCAGTAAGTATTTAATGTTGTATTTTAGAGTAATAACTGTCTATTGCTGTTATCCTTGAATGGATAGTAAATAGGTATAAAACCTTACTTCTTTATCTAAAACGTGAAAATACACTTTTTAGTCTGCAATTTGTCTTAATTCAGAAACTAAAAAAGAACGTTTTTTCAACTGCTGATTCGTATAAATAAGGTTTTTAAAAGTGATAATCTGCTGTACTAGCAAAGTTAATAAATAGGTCTGAGACCTAAATCAAAAGATAAATACCGGATCAGGATAAAAATATCATCTTCCCGAAATTTTATCTATACCATATAAAATAAGTATTAAATCAATAATCAATTATTATTTATGGTAACATTAGCTTTTGATGAACAGCACATTTCGGTTCCGCAATCTTGGGGAGATATCAAACTGAGAGATTATGAAAAATGGTTCTCAGCCGAACCTTGTAACCGCATTGAGCAAGTGCAGCTTGTGGCTGATATCTGCGGAGTAGATTCCGAAATATTGTTAGATAATCCGACACATTTTTTCGATACAGTGTATGATATTGTCCGTTTTGTATTTGACAATTACGAGTGTCTACCGTCACATACTCTGGAATGCGATGGGCAGATTTATGTTATTTCGGGAACGGAAGATCTTACTCTCGCCGAATGGGTGGATATCGAAAATGTATTTGATTCGGATTCTCCATCACGCTTGTCCGATGTGTTATCTATTCTGTGCCGCCCATTGGGAGAGGTTTATGACACAAAGGTCTGCGATACCCGAAAAGAGATATTCAAAAATCTGACAATGGATAAAGCTATGCCTTTGCTTGCTTTTTTTTTGCAGAAAAGAAAGCAATTTCAGACCGTTTCGAACCTTTATTCAGAGGTCGGTCTACAGCAAAGCCGATGCCTCCGTCTTATACGGGATTTTGCCGGAAATGGGGATGGTACAAAGTTATTGCCGATCTGGCAGAGGATAAAATACTACTTTTTGATGAGATTCTTAAAAAAACAGTTGTCGAGATTTTCGGATTTCTTCTCTACAGGCTCGACAAAGTTCAGGCAGAAGACGAGTTAAGAAAAACAAACAATTATTGACTGTAAAGAAAATAGCCGTTCTGATAATTCAGAACGGCTATTTTCGTATATTGAAGTCTATGAAAGACAAGAGGATTTATCGGTTCGAACGTCTGCTTCCCGATTGATCCGAAGAATTTCTGCTCGAAGATGTAGTCTTAGAATCGGATGAGCTGCGGCTCGATGATCTGCTGCTATTATCACTCGATGTATTGGTGGTAGTAGTTGTTGTCCTATTCGTTGTTGAATTCTGATTTCCGTATCTGCCCCCCGATGTACGTCCGCTTGTTGCATTATCTTTATTGTTATTGGGCTTGCTGGTGCTATTATTAGTAGCAGGCCTGCTGTTGCTGTTTTGGTTAGAAGATGGTCTTCCGTTGCTATTGTCTCTGTCTTTTGAGGTATCGGTCGATGCATCTGACGACTTATCCCTTGTCGAATTCTGATTTCCGTACCTGCCGCCTGATGTCCGTCCGTTAGTTGTATTATCCTTATCATTGTTTGGTCTGGTACTAGGCCTGTTATTGTTGCCGGGTCTGCCGTTATTGTCGTTATCGGGGCGACTCGGACGGCTGGGTCTGCTAGGTTCACTCGGTCTGCTGGGTTCAGTAGGTCTGGTTGGTCTACTTGGCCGGCTGGGTCTCGAGGGTCTGCTTGGACGTGATGGTCGATCGTGTCCCGGTGCAACAATGATAGGGCGTCCTGCCGGAGGTAATATCATAGGCGGAGAGGGTGCGATATAAGGGCGGTCATCATACAGATATTCGTATCCGGTAAGATAATTATCCCAGAATTCGACAGCATATACCTCATCATAATTGTTACGATAAGCAAGTACTTCCTGTATTCCGTTTTGTGTATAATTGACTGTCAGTACATCTATCGGACGTCCGAGGTAATATTCTACTTCCATTTTGTTCATGCCCGATCTGAGCTGCGACATACTATCTACAGATGAGTATGTGCCACAAGATGTTAGCAGTGCTATTATGGCGATTATTAATAATAACTTTTTCATATGTGTTATGTTTTAGTGCATTGTTAAATTTATACTTAATTAGAACATGAAAGCATATAAAAGGTTTAATCGGCATTCAATTAAGTAACAGCAAGTATTAATGATATACTTCTAGTTTATAACAGACTTTGGCTGTTTTACTTACCAAAGTAATAAATAGGTCTGAGACCTTTGCCGTCAGTTTATGCTTCTTTAGGTGTTTAAGTTATCAATATGAATAAAATGTTAAATAGTCGTATTTTGGTAAGTATTTGATATTGTTTTATTTAAATACATTTGATGTGTGTCTCTGTAACTTCTTTTCTGACAATTTGTATCAATAAACAGGTCTGAGAGCTTAATTGACTGTAAATATAACGTATTTAAGCCGTAATAAGCAATAGATAAGTAGGGTATTGCTCATACTTTTTTATCTATACAATAAAATCGACTTATGGAATATTCATTATTTTATGTCTTATGTATTAATGTAATCGGAATCTTTTTTGGATGGCTATTTACCGAAAACAGCCGTTGGGCTTTGACCCGCATTTGGTCGGGGTTCGGGCGTAAGCCATTCAATTGTCGTCCGTGTCTTACATTTCATCTTCTTTGGATAATGTATATGGTAGTTGCTTTTATGCTGAAATCCTTGCAATTCGGATTGATGGGATTGATTCTTTCTTTTGTAGTCTTTCTGGGATTGTATTTTGAAGGAAAATCAAAAATAGAAGATTGAAACCTCACACCTTTTATTATCAGTAAGAGAATGAAAATATTAATGATGTATTTTCAAGTTATAACAAACTCAGACTATTACACTTGCTAAAGCGATAAATAGGTCTGAAACCTTAAAATTATAAAAAATGGAATTAAAAGAAAAAGTAAAAACATTAATTGCCGATGTCGATAAAACCCATCGGTATAGTATGAGCCGTATTTATGGTTTATATAATGAGGTATTCGATAAATCGGAAGCTCCTCAATCGTGTGCAAGCTGTCTGATTCGTAAAGTGAAAAGTTTGCGTGTATGGCTCGATGAGCAGAGGGCAGAAACTGTTCAGCCTGTTAGTGAAAAGAAAAGAAGATCGAAAAAAGCAGTTACTAAGTAACAGCAAGTATTTAATGATGTGTTTCTCTTAGCTGTAATAGACTGTTGCTGTTATGCTTACATAGTAAATAAAAAGGTCTGAGACCTTGATGTTTTTCGCGAATCCGAAAACGAGCAGATAGGCTGTTCCCTTATAAAAAATGGGGCAGCCTTTTTTATTTAATGATATATAATATGATAGAAAACAAGTTGGTGTGTATTTATAGCCTTATCTACTCGTTCACTCAAAAATGAAAAGATCTGAGACCTTATTCAACAATACTGAATGTGAGGTAGTGATAAATATCAATCAGGCGGTCTTTGGTCAGGTCAGCGGCAGCACTTGCAGCCACAGGTCCCCACATGGTACCTCCGCCTGTGTAGCCTTCGGCAGATATGGTACGGATAAGAGTTTTTTCGCTGTCTCTGAATTTTATCCAGTTGCGTTGAGCTTCGATCAATGAGTTGCGGTCTTCTTCTTTTAGCTTGTTTAAAAGCATCTGATAGTATTTGTTGAGTAGTTTGTCGTATCCTTGTTCGAGAGAACTTACCGCTTTTAACATTCCCGCAGTAGAATAATCTTTATCCAGCATATTTGCAACCTGCTGTTCTATCATCATTGTATCCTGACGGAATTCGATACTAACAGGATCTTGTAATTCAATATCCTGAGCCTGCACGAGGCACGAAAAACAACCAAAGATCAGAAGAAAAATAATTTTTTGCATATTCGGCTACATTGAGTAAATGTTGATGAAAGGATTTAATGAAGTATTTTTAAGTTATAACAAGCTAATATTATTATGCCTGTCAAAGTTATAAATAGGTCTGTGACCTTAAAGTATTGTCAAAGATAGATAAATTATCAACTGTTTTACTTATTTTTGTTTTGATATAGTGTTTATGCTTGTTAAACATGGATAATGAGCAACTAGTATTTTAGAGAATAAGATATGAATAGCAATAATAAAGAGGGATTGGGCAAATTTTTTTCATTTTTTTCAAAGAAAACAGATGATACAATTCCTGCTGAGCAGCCCGTTGAGAGAAAAAGTTCGGTATATGATATGCGTGTACAAGAGGCTATGTGGATGCCTACTGCCGAAGAGCAGCAGGATGCCTTGCGGGTATTGGCGGATGAGTTTTTCGCAGCAGAGCCGCACGAAGCGGATATCCCAGCCGAAGATGCGCTGAAGTTTTATAAGAACGGTGGTTTTGTTTTAGGTATTCTCGGTCAGTATGATAAAGCTATAGCTTACTATGACTGTGCAGTAGCTGCCAATGCAGATGATTCCTATTCATACTTCGGACGTGGTAATGTTTGGAGAGATAACGGTGAATATCAGAAAGCCATAATGGATTATAAACGGGCTATTGCCATAGAACCCGAAAATGCCGATTTCTTTTGTCAGATGGGCGCCGCTTATCTGCAAATGGGTATTTATAACGAGGCGATAGATTGTTACAGTAAAGCGATAGATATAAATCCGTATAGTTCTGTAAATCTAGCGGGACGAGCATTGGCTTATCTTCAGACCAATAAATGGGATGAGGCTCTGGCGGACTATGATGCGGCTATTGATCTCGAACCATTTGACTCGGAATTGTTTTACGGGCGTGCTACGATCTATATTTACCGGAAGGAGTTTGATAAAGCACTCGAAGATTGCGAAGAAGCTTTGGAGATAAACCCCGAAGAAGCACGTTATCATTTTCTGAAGGGGAATGCTTTGTTTGAGATGAAGCATACCGATAAGGCAATAGATGCTTACTCAACAGCTATTGATAATCAGCCCGAATCACCACTTTATTATTATGGCAGAGGGCAGGCTTACCTGGCTAATGGTGAAGAAGAAAAAGCTCTTGCTGATCTTGAGAAAAGCAAGGTATTGGATGATACCAACACAATACTGATACAGGAGCAGATGGATCGGACTAAGATAAATTGAAATTTTTCATCTTTTATATAAAAAAACGAAAGCACCTTGAATCACTTCAAAGTGCTTTCGTCATAAATTGCATCACAAACTTTATTCACTAATCACTAAAACCTAACATCGGATGCAATCTTTACTATAAGAATTAATCTTTGCCGGCTTTGGCATACATAACGACCAAAGCGAGCGTGCTATTATGAAAACTTCTTGATTATCACGTACAAAACCTCACTGTATGTCTTTGTCCGTCCGATTGGGGCGTTGATGCCTTTTACCGGGTTTGTCTTTTCCTGCGAAATGTTTTCTGTTGTCCTTCATCATTTGTTGCTGTTCGGGAGTCAGAATTGAACTGATTTCATCTCTTTTCGCCTTATTGAGATCTTTTTGTTTATCCCGGTATTCTTTATTTATCGCTTGAATTTTAGTTTTTTGATCTTCTGTCAGGTTGAGTTTTGCCATCGGTGAACGATCTTTGAATTCCATCCTTTTACGGTTGAATTTCCGATCATTGCGCTGAGGTGCTTTCTCTTTCATTTCCTTCCACTTGGTTTGTTGTTCGGGAGTCAGCACAGCCTGAAAAGCTTCTTGCCTTGATTGTCTCAACTCTTTTCTTTGACGGGCTTTATCCTCACGGTTAAGAGTCGTATCATTGCGTAACGCTTCGGCTTTGGCCCTGAATTCTTTATTGAGAGTTTGTACTTTACTTTGTTGCTCGCTCGAAAGATTTAATTCTTTCATCGGCATACGTCCAAATTTAGAATCGATATTTCCTTTTCGGGGCATTGCATATGTCCCTAACGACATAGTTGCAAAGAGTGTCAATGCTATAAATATTTTTTTCATAATGCCATTTATGTTTTAGAGGTTGCCCCCTGTTTATATATCATTTTTAATTTTTATATCACTTATAAGTTTTACAAATGTTTTGACTGCAAAGCCTGCCTGAGGTTTAATTTGTTTGCACTCTTTAATATTCAGCATAAAGGATAAATGTTGTCTCCATTCGTTTGCTGTAAAAGGATATGTACCCTTTTATTTTTTTTTCAATCCTAAATTTTTTAACAAAAAAGGGCTAGGTATTTTAGTTGTGTCAAATAAAAAATGGATTTACGTCTAAAAAAATAGACGAAATGTTTTGTTGTCTAAAAAAATAGACATATGTTTGCATTGTAATAAATAACAGAAAGTATTTAATACCGCATTTTAAAGCTGTAACCAGCAATCGCTATTATACTTGGATGGGTAATAAATAGGTCTGAGATCTTAATATGAAAATCAAAAAACTAAAAATATAACCGACTATGCAGTTGACCAAAGCCGAAGAACAGATAATGCAGATATTATGGACGCTCGAAAAAGCAACCGTACAAGATATACTGAAAGAGTTTGATGACGAAAACAGACCTGCCCGGACTACGGTAGCTACTGTGCTCAATATATTGGAGTCGAAAGATTTTGCCGAACACGAAACTCAAGGGCGTATCAATATTTATTCACCGAGGGTAACAAAGGAAGAATACTCGAAGGGTCAGTTGTTCGGATTTATAAAAAATTACTTCGACGGTTCGTTTTCGGCATTGGCATCATTCTTCGCAAAAGAAACCAACCTGACTATCGAAGATATGGATAAGCTACTGGAAGAAACCCGCAAGGAATTGCAGGACGAAGACGAACAGTTACACTCTAAAAAGAATTAAACTATGAAAGAATTTCTGCAATATATTTTATACTCAGGTATATGTCTGGGAATTTTCTGGATAGTTTACCGCTTTTTGCTGAATGGCACTACGTTCTTTTTGTTCAACAGAGTATTTCTGTTCGTGGGGCTTGTACTTTCGTTTATACTCCCCTCGTTTGTATTTACTTACGATGTGATGATTCCTACGGCGATGGTCATATCTACTGTTCCGCAGGACGCTGTTCCGCAGGAGAGTACATTCGCTTTCGATGGGTGGGTTGTTGCCGCCTGTGTTTATCTGTCGGGAATAGTATTACTTGTATTTCGTAATCTGAGATCATACATCCGTATGTACAGGCTGGTTAAAAATGGAAATTTGTCTATGTACGGAGGTTATAAGGTCATCCTCAACAGTTCGGTAGATTCGCCCTTTACATTATTCGGGCACATCTTTTTGAATGCCGATCAATTGTCGGAAGTAGAAAGAGAATTGATATTAAAACATGAGATTGTCCACATCGACCAAAAACACTGGCTTGATCTTATTTGCAGCGAATGCGCATTGACGCTGCAATGGTTCAACCCCTTTGTGTGGCTGTATGTGTCTTCTATAAAAGAAAATCACGAATTTCAGGCTGATAATGCTGTTCTTGCTGCGGGAGTATCTCCTGCCAGATACAGGGCGGTATTGGTCAATCAGAGATTCAAGGGCCCGGTGTTTTCTTTTGCCAATTCATTTAGCTTATTAAACAAATCAAATCGATTAAAAATGATTAAGAAAGAAAAAAGTAAATCATGGAAAAGAGCAGCGGTTTTGGCTGTACTACCTTTATTAGGCGTATTTTTCTGGGCTTCGGCAAAACCCCGCTATGTATTTAACGAAACCTATAGTAATGGGGCTGCCGTGAATGATACGACAGGTCAGAAAAAGATAAATATAAAGATTATCGGAGCCAAAGGTAGTAATAGTGTCACGGTACACAACTTATCAGGGAATACTTTTTCTCCGTTAGATCTTCGCTTGTCAACTAATGCTGATTCAGAACAAGCTGATTCTGTAAAGACAAATGTATATGTGTTTGGGGCTAAATCAGATCAGAAAGAGAAACCTCTTGTGTTTGTTGATGGAAAAGAAATAGATATGGAAAAGATGAATGATATAGATCCCAATGATATTGAGAGAATAGACGTGCTGAAAGACAAATCGGCTACAGAAAAATACGGCGAAAAAGGCAAAAACGGGGTAATATTGATAACTATAAAGAAAAAAGAATAAATTCCTTTACTTTAACTCAATTTTTTTAAGACAGGATTGTGCGGGGAGCATAGTCCTGTTTTTTTATCTATACAGAAAAAACACATTATGGCTATATCTAAAGAAAAAGAATTGTGGAAAGTCCAGAGTAAATACGACAAAGATGGATTGTTTAATTCATCGGACATGCTGCTCAATGCTGCACGCGAATATTTCGAGTGGAGTGACATGCATCCATTGTTTAGACCTGAAGCCGTGAAATCGGGAGCAGAATGCGGGCGTATAATAGATATTCCGCTCAGAAGACCTTATACATTGAACGGGTTTTGTGAATACATCGGATGTAGTGTCCCCTACTTCGATCGCAAAAAAACAGGAGCTTCCACTGACGTAAGGGAGGCTATGGCTCGTATCGAAAATACAATACGGACTTATTTATTCGAAGGGGCGGCAACTGGCATTCTCAATTCGTCCATCGTGTCGAAATGGATAGGGGATAACGTCAGTGAAGATGCAGACGAAAGCAGCGACAATCGTTCGGTTTGGCATATAGAAGTACTCAACGAGGAGGCCAAACAGGAAATATTAAAACTTAGAGAGAATCCTGCGTAATAATTGCCAGATAAACAGCTAAGGCTTACACCCGAACTCCGGCTGTAAGCCTTTTTTGTGATATTTGCAATAACTTTCGTTACCTAATAGTAGGTATTATACTATGTATATATAATAAGTAATAGTGATTGCAGATGGATTAGGGTAAGTATAAATTTGTATTATTTTTTTTAATATTAAAAGTTACATAATAACAAATGAAAAATTTTCGATTTTTTCTTATCCTGATTAGCTTGATAACCTGTACTTCTGCATATTCGCAAAATACAGGTTCTTTTGTGTCAGGAACAGTCGTAACCCCCGATAAAGAGCCATTGGAGAATGTCTCTGTTGCGATTGAAGGCACATCAAATGGAGCCCTTACAGACAAGGATGGCAAGTTCCGTTTTAGTGCTCCGGTAGGAGAGCATACTTTGGTTGTATCATCGATAGAGCATAAACCATATAAGAAGGTTGTTACATTGAAACGAGGAGAAAACAGTTTCAACGTAACTCTTAGTACAAGTGACAATGAGTTGAGAGAAGTAGTAGTTCTGAATAGTGCTGCTAAATTTTCGAATAAAGAATCGGAATATATTGCACGTTTGCCTATTAAATTCATCGAAAATCCTCAAGTATATTCTGTTATAGGTAAAGACCTTATTAAAGAACAGGTAATTGTGAATTTTGATGATGCTCTGAAAAATTCTCCAGGATTGGATAAACTTTGGTCTTCAACAGGGCGTGGCGGTGACGGAGCTGCATACTTTTCTCTTCGTGGATTTGCTACTCAACCCAACATGGTAAATGGTTTGGGTGGGCAAACAAACGGAGGGCTCGATCCTGCCAACATCGAGCGTATAGAAATCCTTAAAGGGCCTTCCGGAACACTATTTGGAAGCAGCCTCGTTTCTTTTGGGGGATTGATTAATGTTGTTACCAAGAAGCCTTACGAACGTTTTGGCGGTGAGTTTTCATATACAGTAGGTAGTTACGGATTGAATCGTATTTCGGCTGATGTAAATACTCCGCTGGATAAAGATCACAAAATATTATTGAGAACGAATGCTGCTTATCAGTACGAAAACAGTTTTCAGGATGCAGGATTCAAAAAAACGTTTTTCGTTGCTCCTTCATTGACATATATAGTAAATGACAAACTATCATTTAACTTCAATACAGAGTTTTATACATCAGACGGAACTAATCCTTTGATGGTATTCCTCAACAGATCAAGAGAACTGGAGGCGCGTACTCCGAAGGAATTGGGAATGGATTACAAACGCTCATTCACCACTAATGATATAACTGTACAGACACCGACAGTTAAACTGTACGGAACAATGGATTATAAAATATCAGACCAGTGGACTTCGCAGACTGCCGTATCTTATAGTAACCGCAAGTCAGATGGATTATATTCATATGTAATGTTCCAAACCGAAGTAAAAGATGATACATTGAACCGTTGGGTTGGAGACCAAAATGCAACAACCACAACTTATGATATTCAGCAAAATTTTATTGGCGATTTTAAAATCGGTAATCTTCGCAACCGTTTGGTCGCAGGTATCGATTATTTCACCAGTAAACAAAACAGTAGCAGTACATACATCCTGTTCGATCGTTTGAGCAGCACAGGTGCCGATCCTAATTATCTGAACCTGTCCGAAGCGGCAGTTAAAGCAAAATTATCAGGTTCTGCTCAATCTACATCTATAACTAATGCAGGTGTGTATAGTGCCTATGTTTCGGATGTACTGAATGTTACAGACCGTTTGTTGGTAATGGCAAGTCTTCGTCTCGACTATTTCGACAATAAAGGTTCTCTCAATGTAAAAACCAATGCTACTTCAGGCAAATACAATCAAACGGCTTTATCTCCTAAATTTGGTGCTGTATATCAGATTCTTCCTGATAAATTATCAGTATTCGCCAACTATATGAATGGATTTAAAAATGTAGGGTCATCTACACAACCAGATGGTTCGGTACGCACCTTTAAACCTCAACAAGCCAATCAGATGGAAGGAGGGTTGAAGGCAACTCTTTTTGATGGAAAATTGGTCGGTAGTATCAGTTATTACGACATATACGTAACTAAAGTGACACGTCCTGATCCTGAGCAAGTAGGATATACCATTCAGGATGGAGATATGTATAGTAGAGGTGTTGAATTGGATATTACAGCTAATCCTTTGCCCGGACTTACTATCATCGCAGGATATAGTCACAACGACAGTAAAAATGAAAAGACAACTACCTCTGAAATAGGACGTCGTCCTGTGGGGGCAGGGCCTGCTGATCTTGTAAACGGTTGGGTGAGCTATACAATACAAACAGGAGCAGTCAGAGGTCTAGGTTTTGGTTTTGGTGGAAATTATGCCGGCGAAAATGCGATAACCAACTCTGCTGCTACCGGCAAGTTTATAATACCGTCATACACCATACTCAATGCTACAGCATTTTACAATACCGGAGCATTCCGTTTTGCATTGAAGGTAGATAACATTGCCAATAAAGAGTACTGGAAAGGATGGAGTACAGTAGAGCCTCAGAAGCTGAGACAAGTAATCGGTAATATTACTTTCAATTTCTAAGACAACCTTTTATGGTTATATAAATAAAACAGCCGGTTTCGATAAATTTCGAAACCGGCTGTTCTTTGTTTAGTGCGTTCTTTTCTTATTTGAAAGAACCGAACATCGAAGCGATAATAGCATCAAATGTTTTCTTTTCTTCTTTTGTGTATGTCAGTTTGGCTGTCACAAGCGAATTGTTTTTCATCAAAGTCTTCTGATAAAATATCTTGTCACCCTCGACACCTGCTACCACATAATTTGTAGGATTTAAAGATCGTTGTACTACCTGACGATTTTTACCATCGGCTGCATCCTGATCGTATGCCTCATTGAAAGACACTTCTTTACCCGATTTCTTATCTATACGTTTATCTGCGAAAATACGTAGACGGGCAGAACCTTCTGTCGGAGCGAAGATCTGTTCTTCACCATTTTCACTGCCTTCCTGCAAAGCCAGTAAATCTTTCGGATAAGTGATTGTATATCCGAGTGTCTCGTTACGGTAACTACCTGCGGCAACCTTCAGGCTGTCGGCAGTAGTGTCTGTATCAATAGGTGCAGTCGTTTCTTTTTTTTGTCCACCGCAACTGGCGAGCAAAGCTACAACTGTAAGCATCAGCGCACATCGTAAAATTTTCATAACTGTTAGATTTATAAAATGTAAAAAATATTGTCTAAAACCTCACAAGGGTGCTGTAATGCGTTAAACGCTCTAGACCCTTAGAAGCAAAAATAAGCCATAATAGCATATAAACCGCTTTTTTAAGACTAAAAAACTATAATTGTTAAATTTTTTCTTATTTTTGTCATCGTTAGTGGGGATAAGACGGTAAATGCTCGGCATTTTATAAAAACAACACATAAAGAAATCAGGGATAGTACGAATTATCAAGCCATGTTTTTTTCTGTACAGCTTAATTTGCAAAAATTTCCTCTTGTTATACCCGTAATGTAATTGTGCATTTATGTATTATAATAAATAGGTCTTCGACCTTAAATGAATCAATATAAACATATTACAAAAAGCTATATCATGGCTAGCGAAAATTCAAGTAAAAAAGCACGTTTTATCAATTTCGGTTGGTTTTCCTGCATTCTTATTGTTCTTACAATAGTTACAGGAGGTATAAGTTATCTCAATACCAAACGATTGGTAGAAAGAGCCGAAGTCAATAACAAAGAAACCCGCGAACTGCTTGGCATACTCCAGGAAAGCAATCTCTCGCAGTATATTGTGGCTACCGATCAGATGGGACGCCAATATATAGACAGTATCAATAATGAAAAGACCCGAAAAGCTCAACGGGCCGAGGATATCATTATAAATCAGGCTACTGCAAAGTTGACCGAATACACCGATAATCTGGTGAAGACGGCAGACAATACCATCAATCTGCTGTTTGTTTGGGCGGCTATACTTGTGCTGATGACGATTATCTTTTTGTTTCTGGTATTTATCGAACTCAAAGACCGCATGAAGTCGGTCGAGGATACACTCTATCAGATTGCTATAAAGAATGACGAAATAGATGTCGCTAAAAAACAGATAGATACGCATAAGCAGGAGATAGATGCCCGAAAGAATGAGATAGATGCCAAGACAGAAGAAATAGACAATAAACGCCAGGAAATTGAGGATGCTCTTGATAAAGTGGAGACAACTCTTTCGAAAGTGGAAAAGATAGGAGAGAATATAAAGGAAGATGCACGTACATCAACCTATAATTTCGATATACAAAATGCACTGAATAAACCTGATAGTACCTCTAAGATATCGGCACTCGAAGAGCAGGTGTCTAAAATAGAGCAGGATAATGTGATTGAAAAAGAAACGAAAAGCACATTACTCTATCAGGCGTATTTCTATCTGGCTCAGGCGTATCACAACGGTGAAGATAAAACCAAAGCTATAGATATGTATACTAAACTGGTAAATATCAATCCCAATCAGCCGCAGGTTTATAACAACAGAGGAGGGGTATATATCAGTCTGCAAAAATATGATAAGGCAATAGAAGACTATGATAAAGCCATCATACTGAATCCCGAATATGCCGAAGCATATTACAACAGAGGTACCGCATATAGTAATAAAGGGATGAATGACAATGCTATAGATAATTATTCTCAAGCGATCAGGATAAATCCCGCCTATGCCGAAGCATACTTTAATAGAGGAATAGCCTATAATGAAAAAGGAGATTATGATAAGGCAATAGAGAACTATAATGCTGCTGTTGAATACAATCTCAGCGATGCCCTTACTTACTACAGCCGAGGTACAGCTTACAGCAATATGGGATTAACGGCTAAAGCGATAGACGACTACACCAAAGCAATAGAAATAGATCCGGAATATACGTATGCCTATTATAACAGAGCCAATGCCTATTTTCACACAGGGGCTAATGATAGGGCTCTGGCTGACTATGATGCTGTGCTGAAAATGAATCCCTATGATGCCAAAACATATTTCAACAGGGGACTTATATACAGCGGAAAGGGTATGCACAAGGAAGCAATCGAAAACTATGATGCTACCTTGCGTATCAAGCCGAATAATATCAAAGCGTATCTCGGTCGCGGATTGGCATATATGGCTATTAATGATCTCAAAAAAGCAATAGAAGATTTTGATACTACACTGCGTTTCAATCCCAATGACCTCGAAGCCCATTACAATAGAGGAGTAGCATATGCACATATCGGAGAGACCGAGAAAGCGATATCCGATTTTAATGCCACGCTGATTATTGATCCCGACCATTCACAGGCGATACTACAGCGAGGAATGGTCTATTTCAATCTGAAGGAGTACGACAGAGCTTTGGATAACTTCAATACCGTACTGCGTCTCGATCCTGATAATTCGCAAGTGTACAGTTTCAGAGGGTCCATCCTGCTGCAACGGGGCGAGGCTGAAAAAGCGTTGTCTGATTTCAATCATAGTATAAGTCTCGATCCGTATAATGCCTCAATATATATAGAAAGAGGTAATGCTTACCTCTCTCTCGATAAGCCTGAGGATGCCGTATCTGACTACAATAAGGCTAATGAACTGGAAGCCGACAGCGTGCCTGTGTATAATCTGGCATCGGTGTATTTCAATATCGGAGAATATGATACTGCGATAGATTACCTGAATACGGTGATAGCGTCAGAGCCTGATAATAACGGAGCATACACCTTGAGAGGTATATCGCTGTACATGCTCGACAAATACGAAGATGCAATAGCCGACTTTACCAAAGTGGTGGACGCTGATGCTGCCAATGACGATGTATTCCGTTATAGGGCAGATGCTTTCTTTAGAACGGGCAGGTATGAAAGTGCGCTTGCCGATTATGATAATCTGAAAGGAAAAGTCGATTTCGATACTAATACTATATTGAATATAGCAACTGCCAACTTTGAATTGGATAATTACGAAGAAGCTATAGCTAATTTTGAGAGCATATCTCAGTATCTGTCAAACAATGCTCAGGCTTATCTGAAGTATGGACAGGCATATGCATCAATCAAAAAATATGAAGATGCTATAATTCAATTCGATAAATCTATACAGGTGGATAATCGGAGCGGAGAGGTTTTTCTGCACAGAGGAAATACCAAAACCAATCTGCACGAATTCGAAGCGGCGATTAAAGATTATACCGAAGCCGTAAATCTGAACCCTATGCTAGCCGAGGCTTATTTCAACAGAGGTAATATCTTCTATAATCATAATAAGCATACTGTGGCAATAGAAGACTATAACAAGGCGATAGAGATAAATCCGAATTATACGAAAGCCTATTTTAATAGAGGACTTTCGAATAAAATAACAGAGCAATATCAGAATGGCATTAACGATTTTATTAAAGTAATGTCGCTCGAACCGAATAACGAACGGTTGATCGAAAAGGCACAGAAACAACTCGATATCATTTCGAAGTTGATGAAAGTGAATAATGATCAGAACGATAATCTGGAAGAGTAAAAGAATGTGCCTTTATAAATAAACCTTTGTTGATGCGGAATTATTCATGACGAATAATTCCGCATCACTCTTTTATCCGGTTCTGCATATTGTCGGGTTTAAACAGATTAAACAAAAAATGCTTACTTTTGGAAAAGTAAGGTCTCAGACCTACTTGTTTATCCGTAAACGAGGTTGCAGGCAGTTTGGTAAACGAATTGATATACATTTACTTATTATCAGCATAAGATATGAATAAAATAAAAATATATTTCTCAGCACTATGTTTTGCCGTTTCGGTGTATGGTATTGATGCTCAAGTGCAGATAAAACTGCCGTACCCTAAATTCGAAGTGTTGTCTGCTCCGTCAGATCTAACCGATGAGGTTGATCGTAATGTATGGACGGTGACTCATTACTGGGACAAATTTAACTTTGCCAATGCCGAGAATACTAAAAACCCGGAGTTAGCGATTCCTGTTATTTCCAATTATATAGGTTTGCTCGATAAAGTGCCGGCAGATATTGCACAATCATGTATAACCGATTTGTTGAAAAAATCGAAGGCAAATGATGAGGTGTATAAATATATTGCCAATACATTGAGTGATCTGCTAGGGAATACCGTATCACCGTACCGTAACGACGAATACCTGATTATAGTACTTGAGGATCTGCTTTCGTCGGATGATCTTTCTGACGAAGACAGCAGCCGTTATGTCATGAACTTATCTATGGCGAAAAAGAACAGAGTAGGGACTATTGCTGCTGATATAGTATACGTGAATACAGAAAATCGTACTGATTCGTTGTATAATATACAAGCGGATTTTACACTGCTGATGTTTTACAGTCCCGGCTGTCATGCGTGTGAAGCTGCCGAAAAACAGATCCGGAATTCGGAGGTGATAGGTAACTGGCTCGAGTCGGGTGATCTCAAACTTTTAGCTTTTGCTCCGGAAGCTCCGGTTGACGAGTGGAAAGCATCTCAGGATAAACTGCCATCCGAATGGATCAATGGCTATGATCCTGCAAAGAAAGTTTGGTTTGAGAGGATATATGACATACAGGGATTTCCAACGATTTATCTGCTGGATAAAGATAAGCGGGTGATTCTGAAAGACAGTAATATCAGCACCGTCGAGAATTACTTGATGGAGCAGGCGATGTCTTTACCTCCGCTTACGGATTACTAGTTACTAAGATTCATATCCTATGATTGTATATACAAAATATCAGAATTTACGATTTTTCCTTCTTCCGGTTTTAGTGCTGCTGCTCGCTTCGTGCGGGAGTAATAAAGTGCTGTATAACCCCGAAGAAGTAGCCGGATTATCGCGAAAACTGAACGTACCGATCAGAAACGACGACATGAATATGCCCTTATATGTCGAGGTTTCTTATTGGATGGGTGTGCCTTACCGATATGGAGGCAATACAAAATCGGGAACGGATTGTTCGGGGTTTGTCGGAGAAGTTTTTCGCAAAGTTTACGGGCGGCAACTAGATCGCTCATCCGACGGACAGGCTAAGAATAATGTACACAAAGTAGGTAAACACAAACTGAAAACAGGAGATCTGGTGTTCTTCCGTACCGCCGCAAAATCGAAAAAGATCGATCATGTGGGTATTTTTCTCAAGGACGGACTGTTTATCCATGCTTCTACATCCAAAGGTGTTATTGTGAGTTCTCTGGATGAAGATTATTATAAGCGGACATGGCAAAAAGGAGGACGTGTAAAATAGGTTTTATACTTCGCCTTTATACATTTCGCCTCTGCGCTGAGGAATAAAAGCACTGGTTCCGTATTTTTTTGCGATATCTTCTATCTGAGCGGCTTTTTCGTAAGCCGTGTCGAAATGCATGGGGGCAATGAGGGCGGTTTCTATCTTCGATAAAAATTGTTCTGCTCCTTTCATGTAGTCTTTGCCGAGTCTCGGATCTACCGGAAACATTGCCAGTCCGACCGCTGGAGTGGTGGCTGCTACATGATTTAATTCGCGTTCGTAAAACGCTTCTGCCTCTTTTATTTCATCTTCGGTAGACTCTTCGTTCCAATGCCAGTTGTTGAGATCGCCGGCATGGAAAAGCACATTGTCTCCCCGTGTTATCTTGAAAGATACACCCAAATCGGTCGATCCGTAAGCGTTGATAGTCAGTAGTTCATCTTTGTACTCTCCGTCTTTGGCTATGAAAGTAATATCCTCCGAAGGCTGTTTGATCACCGACCTGATGTCTTCGGAAAAGATATAGCGAATATCGCTCCGCAACTCCTTCCAAGTAAGTATTTCGGGGTTGAAGTGGTCGTGATGTCCGTGAGTCGATAACACGTACAGGGGATATGGACGGTGGAGGATACGGTCGTGTATAACTCCCTGATGATCATTGATGGAATCTTTATAATAATCGATGATAATCGTAAAATTGGCTGCTTCGATAGTATAGCAGCTATGATAGATATAGGTAAGTCTCATAACGCAAAAAAGTTACAGATATTACAATTCGTTTTTCTTGAACTCAACTGAAGTCATAAATCGTACACCCAGATTCTGCGCTTCGTCGTATAATGCCTTTGCCCTGTGGTTATTGGGGTCGATCCACGACATGCAGTCGGTGAGGACAATTATACGGTCGATCATTTCGGGGCGTGCCACGATCATGTCGTACAGCGAATTGACAACACAAAAGTCGGCAGCTTCGCCCATCACCAGTATCCTTTCGTAAGAGTTCAGTATATCTAACAACTGAGTGTTTAACTTTGTTTCCGGTGCATCGGGCATTTCCACCGCAGCTTTGAATATGCTGTAATGTTCGGTTGCCTGATGGTTCCCCTTGAAAAAGAGTTCGTACTGTCTGTTATATAATACCGACCAGGCGTGGAGTGCTTTATAAAATGATTCGTTGAGAGCCCATCCCCAACTGCCTTGTACGCAGTGTATAGGCCAGATGGTGCATGATTGTCCTGTAGCTTCCAGATCTTTAAGGTAATCCAATGCCAGCGGTTGGTTGAATTGAGGGTACCATTTACCTTTTTCCACTGATTCGGCTGTTATGGTTGTAAATTCTGCCGGGGGATAACCTTCTTTGTCTTTCCAGTAAATCTGGCTGGCGATGTGTATAGGCTGGTGAGAGTCCATACTGAGAGCAATATGATCGATATAGCGGCCGCATTCTTCAATAAATGCATATGTTCTCCATATATCATTTTCTGATCCCGGAACATATAGTTTACCATTAGGTCGTGTAAAATCGTTCTGAATATCGATTCCCAGTGCTGCCGTGCTTTTTCTCATTATTGTATAATTAGTTCGAATGAAGTACTTATATTTTATGATATAAATATCAATTCCTGTTAGCTAGTGCGGTGTTTTATCTCTTGTCAAAATTAGTGCTTTCTATTTTAATAACAGATAAAAATAGAAAATGTTTTATTTTGAATGTTGTTGTCTGTTTATCTTAACATTGCTGTTGAGATGGCTTGTTTCTTAGGGGTTACAGACCATTTATAAATGGCTTTATTCCTTTTTTTTGCTTCTCCTCTGAAATCATAAGATAATCATGATATTATTATAGGAGGATTAGTCGTTCATCGTTTTTTTTTGAATTTTTCATTAAAATAAATTAACTATTGAGTGTTTCTTGCCATTTAAATATCTTTAAAAGATTAGTCGTTCATTGTGTAAAAATAACATATTGTTTCTAATATTCTATCTTTGCACTCGGTTTTATAGGTCGGTATTGTTTAAATGTGGTGATAAACAGATGTCTATGATTTATAGATGAAATTTATATAATAGGGTTGTTGTTTGTTTGAAATCTTTTGTTGTTTTGATTTCATCCGATAATTGAATTAAAAATCCTTATCAGAAGGCACCTGCTCGTGTGAGTAGGTGTCTTTGTTTTATTGATGGGGTGATAAGATGGTTAAAAATTGATGGTAGCTGTATGGAAATTCAGATCAGAACTGATTCGATTGCCGTGCTACGATGTTGCACAACTGGCGGACATAATTCAGGCTGATGCTGAAATCGGCATATTCGGGCGAAGGGTTGAGCGAATGGCAGGTTATTTCGCATCGGTCTAAATCCTGTTCTACTATTTGTTTGCAGACGATAGTTGTGTCGAGAGTGATTATCCAGAAAGGGTATTCGTCGTTGTGAAGCTTGTTGCGCCAATATTCGGGCGAAAGTTCACGGGCTAGTACAATGTCTTTGTCGCTGAGGCTTCGTTTTGATCCGTCGTCCATGCTGTCGCCTTTTATTTCGAAAGCAAAGTAACGTCCCAATCCGATCTTATCGACAATAAATTCGACTTCTTCCATATTTTGAGCGAATTCGGCGTCACGGCATTCGTCTATGTATTTAGCGTATGCCTTTACCGGTATCATTGGTACACGCATGCGGAAACGTCCGTTGGGTAGTTCGAAATATTTTACACCCGAATTATTCACGAAATACGGTTCCTGATCTTCTGTAGACGAGGGATTCTTGAATTTGGTTCTTTCAGATTCGTTGCTGCGGTAAATGCTGCCGTTGCCTGTAAGAAGCCAGTCGGGGTTTATGTTCGGTTCGGCGGTCATTATTCGGTCGATAAGCCCGAATTTAGGCTCTGTTGTGCCTTTAATACAATCATTAAGAGTAGTTTGTGCTATTCCTGCAAATTCGGCATAAGCTCTTACAGACTTGCCGCTTTGATCTACTATTTGCTTAATACGGTTATTTATAGACTCTTTCATGACCTGTTATTTAGATATATTTCTAAATATTCGATTTGCCGAATATTTGATATGTTTCTATTTGTTTATGTTCGATTTTTCGAATATATTTGTATTATAAAAATGAACATAATATTGCAAATATAGGGAAATAAATTGAAAAACAAGCCGTAAAGATAAAAAAATCGGCAAATCGAATACCCTGGTGTGATTTTATTGAACGAAAAACCGAATAAATATATATTATATGACTACAGAAGAAATACTTTGGAATGCAGCTTTCGAAAGAGACGAAACTATGTTTGATGATTCTTATAACTATGCTGAAGAGCGAGCCATAGAACGTTATCATGAAGATAAAGAACTGTTTGAACGGTATGCCGAATATTTTAGGCAGGCAGGTTAAGGCAGGCTCTCCATTCTGACACACAAAACAAACGAAACTATTTATTTTCACACAAAACAAAACGAATCATGAAAACAAAACGAGACTACACAACTTTTGACCAACAGCGAGAAATCCGCAAAGCCTGTAAATTATTAGTCAGGATCAATAAGTGCCGACGCCCTTTGCGGTCGATCCGTATTGATAAAAATACTATTGTACAAGTGAGAGCCGATCATCCCGATGCCGGTCTGATTATCGACCGCCTGAAGAATAAAAAACATACTATGGATCTTATCGAGCAAATAGAATACGGGCAATATGCCTAAGGAGTAAAATACAGTAATTGAATATTTTTTTTGACTTATTAAGATAGGGGATGACTTATATAGAACTGATAAATGATTTTTGGCAGAAAGACATTGAGTATGCTTTTTCCGATAAGGAGATCGCTCTCTACTTTTATCTTTTGAAAACCTGCAACTCGATTGGTTGGAAAAATCCGTTTGGACTATCTAACTCCATAACAGCTGTAAAATTCAATTGGGGGAAGCAAGCTTTCGATACAGCAAAACTTAATCTTCAAAAGGCTGGCCTGATAGATTTTAAGGGCTCGCACGGAAGAGGGAAAGTATATCAGTACGAAATAAAAGGTATTCAGACAGACCAGTTTTCCCCTACCTTTTCCCAACCCTTTTCTACTACCTTTTCTGACCAAAAAGCAGAAACATCATTAGATATAGACAAGATTAGAAATAATAACTATAACGAACGGCACGTCGTTTTTGTCATTCCATCGGTTACCGAGATTGAAGAGTATTGTTTGGCTAGGGTAAACGGTATCAATGCAGCTCAGTTTTTCGATTATTATCAATCGAAGGGGTGGTGCGTAGGCAAAGGCAGGATGAAGGATTGGCGCGCAGCCATTAGGACGTGGGAAAGAAACGTAAAAAAGAACACAGATTATGGACAAAAAATCACTAAAGATAATCACCGAATTAATGACTCGGCCCGACGAAAAGCCGAAATTGTCGAACGGGCTGTCCGTGCAGCTGCAGAATGTGATATCAGAGGTTAGACAGAGGTACGGAACGGCTGCCGACTTTTTGGTAACATTCAATAAAGACCGTCAGAAACAGGCTGCTGCATATCCTGCAAGGGCTTTCATGGGAGCTGCTCCTTCGTTGGCTGTAATGAGATCGGTATATAACAGTGAGGTTGTTACCACATGGATTATGGCTCAGCTCGATGATATCAATGATTTTGCAGGAACTGCCGTGAAGATGTCTCTCGACCAGATGGAGCAGGTTGCAGGTATTATCGAAGTGGAGTATTATTACTTCAAAGTTACCGAGTTATTGTTGTTTTTTCATCGTCTGAAAACGGGGCGTTACGGATATTTTTACGGCGCTGTAGATCCTCTTAAAATAACGGCTTCGCTCAAAAGTTTTGCCGAAGACCGGGGGCGTGAGATAAAGATGTACGAGCAACAGGCCAAAAGGAACGAAGCAGATCTTCAACAGGAAGAGTGGGCTCGCACAGCCGTAACCCGTGCCGAATATGAGCGCCTCAAAGCAGAGCGTAATGCAGCGTAATGGTCAGAATTTTTTAATTTATCTATAACAAAACACAAACGATTATGAAATTAGGAAACAGCGGATCGGGAAATAAAGGTAAAAAATATATAAAAATAAAAGAGGGAACGGAAGTTTCTCCTGAAAATGAAGCTAAGGCTCAGCGTTTTGCCCTGTGGTTTGGTGATTGGTATGAACGCTTGAAGACAGAATTGATGAATAAGTCTACTTATGACGAAGATGTATTGAATGATACCTTTATGCGGATGTATGATAAGATCCGTTTTGGCGGGTTGGATATTGCCGATTATAAGGCTTACTTTCATCGGGCTTTTTTCACCAACTTTATGCAGCAGGTATTTGCCGAACAGCAAATTCGGACAACTCCGCTGGGGCTGGAAGACCGGATGGATAACACGGGGGCGGAAGAAGAGCTGATCGAATATAAATTGTCGCTCGAATACGATATATTCGATTATGTGTATCGTAAGTATCCTGTGCAGCAATTCGAATTATTTAAAATGTACATTCGACTTAAGCCTGCTATAAATTATGTACAGCTGTCGCAGATCACCAAAATATCGGTCACATCCATCTCCGAAATTATTTCGAAGATCAGAAGGGATGTTCAGCATCATGACGGATTTCGTTGCCGTCGCCGTCAGACTTTGAGGTGTTGCGAGTGGTAGGGGTGAGGCTAATAAATAAATGACTTATAGCGCTGTTAAAATCGAAAACCACGACAGGAAACTTCGGTCGTGGTTTTTGATCTAATATTTCATTGGAAAATCTCCTTACTTCGCAGGCAGTACCTCTATCCAATAATCGTCGGGGTCGTTGATAAAGTATAATCCCATCGAATGATTTTCGAAACATACACAATTCATCTCTTTATGATATTTGCGTATTTCGTCATAGTCGCCTGCTACACGAAAGCAGAGGTGGCTTTCGTTTTCGCCCAGTTCGTAAGCTTCGGTGTGGTCACGGAGCCATGTCAGTTCAAGCAGGAACGGGCTTACTCCGTCCGATAAGTACACAAGAATGAATGATCCGTCTGCTGCTGCTTTGCGGCGAGCTTCTTTCAAGCCCAAAGCTTTATCGTAAAATTCGATACTGCGCTCGAGGTTGGTTACATTTATATTAAAATGGTCGAATTTTGCTTTTATTTCCATAATTCAATATTTACTGTTACTTATTTATAGACAAGCCTAAGAGCTTTATTTGCAAAAATAGCAGTTTATCTTTTAATATGTGTACCGGAAATAAACATTTCCTCATTTCTAATATTGTTTGTTAAATAAAAAACAATCCTTATATTTGCCCTCACAACAACTCTTTAATGTACAGTTGATGACTAATAATTTCACATATAGAAACAACGAAACTTGTCTGAATTTTAACAGTTTGGATTTGGTTGTGTCGTGTGAAATATTAGAGAGAGAGAGAGAGAGAGAGAGAGAGAGAGAGAGACGCATCTAGCGTAATAATCAAACAAAAATTTCTATTGTGTCAAAATGACGGAGTGTTTTTTTATGCTTCGTGCTTTGTCGTATATCTGCCTTATGGTCTGATTATGAACCTCTTGATGAGGGTTTTCGGGGTTTTCATAACTTGTCATTACTTCAAAATATATACCAACTTACTAATAAATCGGCAGGACGAACTGTGCACAGCAGTTTTATTGTTGTTTTGTTGTCGTTCTGAATCTGCTCTAAGCATATACTTGTCCGACAGTCGGTTTTATCATGCAGTAGGGTGCAGCGAATGCACTTTACTGCTTTTGTGTATTATCACTAATTATCTAAGAACAAACATAATAAATGGGTCTGCAACCCTAAACAACAACCGGGTCTCTGACCCTCAAATGAACAACGATGAAAAAGAAAATTTTACTGTTGATGGGGATATTCTCTATCGGCATTCTCCTCCATGCTCAGGTAGGGATAAATACCCAAAATCCGCAGGGGGTATTTCATATCGATCCTTATGCAAATACTAGCGGGGCAACAGGTACAGCGGACGATATAATAGTGGCTGCTGATGGTAAAACGGGCATCGGAACCATTGCTCCGCGTACTTTATTGGATATACAAACAGGAGGTACTGCTTCGTCTCCTGTATCGGGTTTCAGATTGGAAGATGGAAATCAGGGGGATGGTAATATCCTGATAGCTACCGATAATATAGGCACAGCCACATGGAAGAATATGGTTCCGGTAGTGTCTGCCCAGATTAAGATAGTTTCTCCTCCTTTCTTAAATATAGGGTTTAATGATACGAAATATTATGCAGCTCCGTCATATATCGATTTACCTACGGGTAGATGGGCTATGAACGTGGTTTCTTTAATTTCGGGAAGCGGGGGAACCAATACACCTGTATGGATATCGTCTACTCTAGCCGATGCTGCTACCGTCGTAAATACGGGAGGTACGCTTGCTGCTATACAGACACCCGATATAGAAGGGTTGGGATTAGTCTCGGGGATGTGCTGGGCGCATTTCTACAATGTTACGATAGGTTCTTTTATTGTAAATAACCAAAGTAATGCAACGAAAAGATATTATTATGTAGCCGGAGGTACCAGTTCTTTTGGTGTTACCATCCCGGCAGGGTATTTTAATAATGTTGGAGGACCTTGGGGTGAGATTAATATAATCGCTTATCGTATACCATCAGATGAATTATAAGGGCTCAGACCTTTTTGTTACTTTGGATAAGTGTAACAACCAAAGACTGTTATAGACTAAAAGTATATCATTAAATACTTTCTGTTACTTAATATAAATAAGAGAAAACGCATAACATATGAAATATATATTACTGTATAGTCTGCTGAGTGTTTTAGGACTTTGCATGACACAAGCTCAGGTTGGTGTTAATACCTTAAATCCGCAAGGAGTATTGCATATCGAGGCCGGAGCTGTGGGGGATACTTCCGACGATGTGATCATCGATAATGCCGGACGAGTAGGTATAGGCACAGGTACACCTCAAATGAAGTTGCATATAAAATCGAAGACCGTTACCCGTGCGATTGGTATTAAAGACGGAGCTGAAGGAAATTATAAAATGCTGGTTTCGGACAGTAACGGAGTAGGTACTTGGGGCTTTTTGGGTTTACCTGTCGTTAAAGGTGTTTTGAGTGCGTCAGGTAAGAATTATTATGTAAAAGATCTGGGAATGCCTGCCGGCACAACTAACGAAATGCTGATACCTCATCATCCTTTGGATGCTACCATTACTTTGCCTCCGGGACGCTGGTGTGTGTATCTTAATCTGTTAATCGGGGCAAGTGGAGGATTATCGACCGAAGATTATTCTGTTAATACCTGGATGAGGTTGAGTTACTCCGATTCTTACGGGGGACCTGCATCTCCTGATATAGTTGGTGCTCCATGGAGTTCAGGAACGGTATATGCTAAAGGTTGGGGAGTTATGCAAGGTTTTGTTGTGATAAGAAATGCAGGATCGGCGTCGAAGGTGTACCATCTGGGTATTGTATATGCAAATGCCGGACGTCTTTCGAATGGAGTACTGCTCAGCTCAATAGCTACATCTACAAAAGGAGAGAATGGAATTATCGCAGTGAAAATCGGAGAAAATTAATAACAATAGAAAATGAGAAAATATATTATAAGTTTCACAATATTCTTTAACTTGATATGCTGTACAGATGCCTTTTCACAGATTGGCATCATGACCGATAATCCGGCAAGCAATGTATTGGTGCACGTGGATGCTGCCTCTAATAATTCGGGTGGCGGAGCAAATATAAATCGAGATGATGTGGTTGTTAGTAAAGACGGCAAGGTCGGAATTGGCACAATTACCCCTCAGACCAAGTTGCATATAGTTACCGGCGGTACATCGGCAACACCTAATCCTCAATTACGGATCGAAGACGGAAATGCTGCCGTAAATAAAGTGCTGATGTCTGATGCCAACGGTTTGGGACAATGGAACGATTATATTCCGGGGTACAAGAATGGAACTTTAGGTTCCGGTATTTCTTTTGCTGCATTGGGGAATAGCAATAATTGGTTTAAAACCAATATGAGTGTTTCGGTTGATCCCGGGCAGTGGTTGGTCTTTTTTTCGGTAAGTATGGTTACAAATCAGGTTACAGTTTCGGATGTCAATTATAGGATATGGATACAGGTTACACTTGGTGATGATAGTGCAATAGCAACACTCGATGCTATTTCGAGCAATAGGTTTTCGAATACCGGATTTATAAATAAGCGAGCGATGGTGAATGGTTGGGTAGCAGTTAATAATACTACTACTGCCGCTAAGAGGTATGTGGTATATGTAGGTGCTGTACAGAATGCTCAAATATCGGGACTTCAGATACAGTCGGTAGCTGAAAAAAACGATGGGTATTCAAATATCTATGCCTATCGTATAAAAATGTAGAATTTACAGAGATACAAAACTGAAGCAGCAGCCATTCTGAAAATAAGGAATAGCTGCTGTTTCTATTTTTTAGTTCCTTTGTTCTACAGGATTGCAAATCCCGAGTGACGGCACATTGATAAAAAGGTCTGAGACCTTATTTATACAAAAAACGTTTGATACTGCGTTTCGGTGTTTTTTCGAATTCCTCGTCACGAACTGTAAAATCGGTAATCTGACAATATTTGGGCAGACGCTTGTTTACTTCGTCTATTTCGAGCTTGAGAGTATCTTCGACCGAAAGGTTATTCGGATGAAGTTTAATGACTTCCTGATCAGGATAAATCAGTGCGTGTATCTTTCCGTTACGCTCTACAATGAGTGATTCTGCAATGAAATGCACATTGTTAAGAAGCTGCTCGATCTCTTCCGGATAAATATTTTGTCCCGAAGGTCCCAGTATCATTGTTTTGCTGCGTCCTTTTATGTAGATATAGCCTTCTTTGTCTTGAGTCACAAGGTCTCCTGTACGCAACCATCCATCGGGCGAAAGTACCGCTGAGGTAGCTTCTTCGTTTTTATAATAGCCGAGCATCGTGTTTGCACCCTTCACTATCAGTTCGCCTACCGTATTTTCGGGATCCGCAGAGTCTACCTTTACTTCCATGCGGTCGACAGGTTTTCCGCACGAAGCGGCACGGTATGTTTCCCAATAGTCGTATGCGATAAGCGGACCGCATTCGGTCATTCCATATCCTACGGTATATGGGAATTTAATCAGTTTCAGAAAATTACCCACTTCTGGATCGAGGGCAGCCCCTCCGATTACAACTTCTACAACTTTTCCTCCGAATACATTAATTAATTTCTCACGGATTTTAGCGTATATTTTGTCTTTTACGAATGGTATTTTCAGCAGTGTTTTAGTCGGCTGCTTCTGTAACTCGGGCATAACTTTCGCAGTGATAATCTTCTCTATAATCAGCGGAACAGCTATAATGAGTGTTGGCTGCACTTTGGCAAAAGCATTCATGATGATGTGTGGCGAAGGCAGGCGGGTAAGGAAGTGCACGTGGCATCCTTTGGCTACCGAAAGCAGTATCTCGAAAGCCAATCCGTACATATGCGCCATCGGCAGCATGGATACAAGTCCGTCTCCGGGGCTGACAAATTCGATGGCTTCTTTGGCAAACAGCGTGTTAGACCATAAACTGCGATAAGGAATCATCACCCCTTTGGGCTTACTGGTTGTACCTGATGTATAGTTAATGAGTGCAACTTCTTCCGGATCTTCGACGTGGAATTTGAGGTCGTCGATTGTAAAGTTCGGGTATTTCTCGGCAAAGATAACATCAATGTCATTGGTTACCTGATTTAGTTTTTCGGTTCGAGACCTTAATATGCTGTAATCATCTATGGTGATGATAGTTTCTACTTTCGGAATTTTAATCGGATCTACTTTTTCCCAGACATGTTCTGCCACAAAGAATACTTTGGCATCGCAATGATTAACGATATTCTGAACGCTGTCTCCATCGAAGTCGTGCAGAATGGTAGTGACAACAGCTCCGTACGACATAGCGGCAAAAAACGTAACTGCCCAGTTGGTGCAATTGCGTCCGCAGAGAGCAACCTTATCTCCTTTTTCGAGATGGAGAGTGTCGAATATAATGTGTAGTTTGGCTATTCTGACTGCAAAATCCTTAAACAGCAAGGCATTGCCGTCATAGTCGCTGAATACGGGTTTGTCCCAGTTAGTGCGGATTCCGTCTTCGATCAGCTTTAAAAATCTTTTCGTATTGTCGTTTTCCATGTGGCTAAATATATTTCGTAACAGACATTATTTTCATACTTTCTTTTGATATCATAACAAGTATAACGGGCGAATAGTTTGTCGGTATATATATTAAGGACTCAGCCCTTGATTATACATTATATCTACAGGAAAGCAGTACCCGAAAACAATCACCTATACAAATATAAATACAAATCTCCATTTTGCAAACTGCTCTTTGCAAAATGGAGATTTGGAGCTCGGTTTTGTCAATTTCAAAACTATTACTATATTTGCCACGCAACAACTCTTTAACATATAGTTAATGGACAAAAATTTCACACATATAGATACTGAAATAAATCTGAATTTTAACAATTTGGATTTGGCTGTGTCGTGTGAAATATTAGAGAGAGAGAGAGAGAGAGAGAGAGAGAGAGAGAGAGAGAGAGAGAGAGAGAGACGCACCTGGCGTAACTAATCATTTTTTTAACAAAACAAAATTTCTATTGTGTCAAAATGACGGAGTAGTTTTTCTTGTGTCTATACCTCAATTAATATATATCAATTTTCTTATTGAAATCCGGTGCGGCAAACTGTTTACCAAGGCGGTTTTGTTGTTGTTTATTTGTTGTCGTTCTGAACTTGCTTTGAAATTATATCAGTACACCAACCGGATTTATGGTGCAGTAAAGTGCTGTGATTGCACTTTACTGCTTTTTTCAGTTGACGTTCATCAGTTATCAGTTATCAATAATTATTTAAACATAAAAGATCGTAGGCGTATATTGCATATGTCTGATGGTTATGATTACAAGGTGTTTATAGACAGGGATATGCGATACACTTCTACAACATGTACAACAAGCGGGTCTGTGACCCCAATTACTCGAAATATAAACAACAAATGGGTCTGCGACCCTCAAATTAACAACAATGAAAAAGAAATTTTTATTACTGATGGGGATATTCTCCTTCGGTATCCTCCTCCATGCGCAGGTAGGGATAAATACAAAAAGTCCGCAGGGGGTACTTCACATTGATGGTAAAGGAGACACCTCCGGTTCATCTAATATTTCGGACGATATACTTGTAAATTCTACCGGCAACATGGGACTCGGAACACTCACCCCTACAGCCAAGATAGATGCAGTAGGCAGTTCTACTCTTGCTCCCCTTCGGATCACAGACGGCAGGCAGGCGACAAATTATATTTTAGTATCAGACGATTTGGGTAATGCTTCCTGGATGGAAAAACCTGATCCGGGAGGGGTTATATATAGTATCACCGGATCTACCATTACTTACACACTGGGCACTTATGCGCTTGTCAAGGCAATGCCGGTAACGGTAACAGGTAATTACCTGTTATCAATCCGCTGGTGGGGCTATGCTACAGCTGTAAGCGCAAATAATTATGTATGCGGTGTATTTTATGCGACTACATCAGCCACTACAAGCAATAGCTGGACGGCGGATCAGGCAAATCTCAAAGATCAGGTCGAATATTGTGCCAATACTGTGGCTGGTGCTTATACTTGCTTCAGTACGACTTTATTTGCTAAAGCAACCAAAGGTCAGTATCTGAAACTTTATATCAGGGTATCGTCCGGTGGAAGCTGGGTAATAGGCGGAGTGAGTACTGGTCAGAAATTATGGAATCCAAGTATTGTCGTATTTAGAGTATAACACAATGAAAAAATATATTGCATATCTTACAACACTGGTATATATAATCAGTACGGGAAATTCACTGGCTCAAATAGGTATTAATACCGATTCGCCCCAGCAGATATTTCACATAGATGCTCAAAAAAATACATCGGGAACATCTAATGTCGAAGATGATATAGTTGTCAGCCAAGCTGGGAATATGGGATTAGGAACTGTTTCGCCTACAGCCAAACTTCACATCGAAACATCTACCGAAACAGCCATGCGCTTAAAAGACGGTACGGAAGGTGCAAAGAAAATGCTCTACAGTAAGGATGCCAATGGAAATCTTTCGTGGACAAATCAGCCTGCTTCATCAGCCACGATTTATAATTTAAATACAGGCCGAAGAAATCTTCCTAATGCTACCCGAAGTCTGCTGCTATCGGTTCCGATCACGGAAACTGGTAATTACCTTATGTTTATCCGCTGGTGGGGAACGGCAACCACCACATATTCAAGAGATAAAAATATCAGTGCGTATATTTATCTGACACGTGCAACCACTACAGCTGTGTCAGACTATGGAACCGAACTGGACGGAGTTGAGCACTACGTCAGTTATCCGGCAGCAGACAACTATTTTAGTTTTACAACCAGCTTGTTTGGTTATGCAACAGCAGGCGGATATCTCAAACTATACATAAGTCCATCTACACCGGCATCTACCGCAGGAACTTTCAATTGGGTAATCGGAGCAGTGAATAATTCAACAGTTCTGAATCCAAGTATTATTGTATTTAAGATTTAAGAAAGATGAGAAAATATTATATACTATCGGCTCTTATTATGAGCACAATTTTGTCTGTTTCTGCGCAGGTCGGCATCAATATTCAATCGCCTGTCGGGGTATTTCATATCAACCCTAAAGCGGATACATCTACAGCAGACGATGTGATTGTGACCGAGGCTGGAAATATGGGATTAGGAACAACCTCGCCTCAGGCAAAATTGCACATCAATGCATCGACCTCCGAAACCGCCCTGCGTATAGTTGACGGGTCTCAAAAATCAGATCGTGTATTGGTTTCGGCTGATGCGACCGGAGGTGTAACATGGGGAGCCATAAAAGGGAGTGGGGGAGAAACATTTGTGTCGTCTACCGCTCAATCTTTTGTTGCCGGAACAGGCGCAAAACTATATCTTTCGGGAACCAATACAAAGTACATTGTAACGGGCGAAGGTCCCTATCTTGTGTATTTTCGGTGGTGGGGACGAGCCAGCGTAGCAACAGGGGGCAGAACGAGCACATATGTGAGGTTGATGAAGAACGGTGTATATGTCGATACTGTAGAATATTATATTGCAACAGCAGCTAATACTCCTTTTGCCCTTACCGTGGCATTAGTGGCTGACTGTTCTTATGGAGATTATCTGGAGGTCTTTCTGTCTCCCGGAAGCGGAACATGGACTTCTGCTATAAGTCCTGTATATACAAGAACATCGGTTACTTTTTTCCTGATGTAGAACAACACTCGGATATTTAATTTCTTAAGAGCGGGGCTAATATGTATTAGTTCCGCTCTTTTTTGCCAATTCCAAAACAATGACTATATTTGCCATCACAACAACTCTTTAACGTACAGTTGATGATTAATAATTTCACACATAAAAAATACGAAACTTGTCTGAATTTTAACAATTTGGATTTGGTTGTGTCGTGTGAAATATTAGAGAGAGAGAGAGAGAGAGAGAGAGAGAGAGAGAGACGCACCTGGCGTAACTAATCATTTTTTTAACAAAACAAAATTTCTATTGTGTCAAAATGACGGAGTAGTTTTTCTTGTGTCTATACTTCAGCTAATATATACTAATTTATTATCAAACCGACTTTACAGCTTATGCAAGGCAGCCTTGTTGTTGTTTTGTTGTCGTTCTGAATATGTTTCTTGCATTAGATTGTCCTACAGTCGGTTGTTTTATACAGTAAAGTGCAGAGAGTGCACTTTACTGTTTCTTTTAGTGCGTATAATTGCTCCAAATATAAACAATAAAGGGTTTGTGACCCGGACATTCAAACAAACATGTACCAATTTACTATCAAACCGACTTTACAGCTTATGCAAGGCAGCCTTATTGTTTTGTTGTCGTTCTGAATCTGATTCTTGCATTAGCTTGTATGACAGTTGGTTGTCTTATACAGTAAAGTGCAGGGAGTGCATTTTACTGTTTTTTTTGAATATAATTACTCGAAATATAAACAACAAACGGGTCTCTGACCCTCAAATGAACAACAATGAAAAAGATGATTCTTGTGATGCTCTGCTCTGTTGGTATGGCATCGCTTCATGCCCAGGTAGGCATTAATACCAGTACTCCGAATGCTTCGGCAGCACTGGATATTGAAAGTACCAGCAAAGGTATACTGATACCGCGTATGACAAGTGCCCAGCGATTAGCGATAAGCAGTCCGGCTCCGGGCTTGATGGTATATGATACTCAGCTGAAATGTATTTCGCAGAATGCAGGCACGTCTGCTGCTCCGGCATGGCTATGCCTGTCTCAAAAGGATGCGCAGTCATCGTCATTTTATATGCCTTCCATCGCAATTGATGCCTCGGCTGTAGTTGCAGGAAAGACTCTTGATTTATACGCCGAATACAAAAAACAATTTAATACCCCGACAAAAGTAAGTACCGGAGCACCTGCCGGTATCCCTTATTTCAGTTCGGCTTCGGATCTGTATTACTATGTGACTTTTTATGATAATACAGTGCTGAAAATAAATAGTTTGGATGCGTCGGGTGTGCTTAATTATGATATTCTCAAGGAAGCCGATTATGCAACATTTATGACAGTTGTCTTTGTCGTTAAATAAATAGGGAGGAAATATGAAAAAAGTAATATTGGCTCTTGTCATATCTGTGGTTGTTTGCATGCAAATCCAAGCTCAGAAGGAGGCAAATAACTGGGCTTTCGGGCAAAATGTAGGTTTGACATGGAATACTACACAAAGTTTAACGGCAACAGGTTTGGCCGGAACTGCAAATGCTGTTCTGGACGGATTACCTACTTTTACCAGAACGTCTATTGTTACTCAGGAGGGCTGTTTCAGTCTTTCGGACAGCGATGGTAACCTTCTCTTTTATTCGGATGGTATGACTATCTGGGACAAAAATAATGCGGTAATGACAAATGGTACAGGATTAACCGGGCATAATTCTTCGGCTCAATCGGGTATTATCTTGCCATATCCGAATAGTCCGAATAAATACATGGCTGTATCGATCGGTATAAACTGGACAAACATGTTGTCATATACGGCTATAGATATGAGTCAGGCGGGTGGTTTAGGAGCTGTTATAGCCAGCGAAAAAAACATATTGCTATCAGGAGGGATGGGAGGAATCGGAGAAAGTGTTACATCCATCAGGCATGCTAATGGTACAGATTATTGGATTGTTGCTCCCGGACGTGGGGCGACATCCTATTTTAATGCTTGGTTAGCAACCTCTACGGGAGTTATCGCTACTCCGATTGTGACAACTTCTCCGGCATCTATAAATCACTCTTCGGCTTGTGGATATATCAAGTTTACTGCAGATGGAAAACATTTTGCTTGGGGGGGAAATAATGCGGAGTTTATATATGGAGATTTTGACAACAGTACAGGCGTTTTTTCGAATATCAAAAAAGTGTCGGGCTTGAAAAATACATATGGACTTGAGTTTTCTCCATCTATGAAATATCTTTATATAGGAGGTACTGCAGTATTATACGTTTTCGACTTTGAAGCTTTGTTAGCAGCAAGCAATCCGTCAACAGTAACCTATAAAACGTATAATTTGGGTATTGACCGCAATACACCCCAATTAGCACCCGACGGGCGTATTTATTTTTGTGCATATCAGAAAAGTTATCTTTATGTAATTGATAATCCGGATGAATATAATAACTTAAAAATATACCAGCTTCCGAATAGTTTCTTAGGTACGGGATTGTGCCGCATTGGACTTCCTTCTTTTGCCGCTTCTTGGTTTTCAGCCAAGGCAACCGAAAAGTCATTTGTTTGTACCGGTAATGATTTTAGATACACTGTGGAGATAAATATGGTAGGTCCTTCTGCCGATCTTCCAACAAGGCTCGAATGGGATTTCGGAGACGGATCGGCAAAGGTTAACCAAAGCATAGTATCCGGAAATACAATTTATAAACAGACTCACAATTATACGTCTACCGGTAAATATTCAATAAGTATAACTCCTTACAGAGCTGATGGCGTTGCTCTTTCCAAAACTACTATACCTGCCAATGTTATTGATTGTGTATTTAAAACAAACAGGATGATACGGATTGATTTACAAAATACAGCCACAAAAGAAGCCAACAGATAATATGAAAAAGCTAATATATATATTCGCACTGCTCTTTAGCCTGCAACTATCTGCTCAGATAGGTATCAATACCGATACACCACAGTCTAGTTCTGTAGTTGATATCAATAGTCCGTCCAATGCCGATAAAGGGTTGCTTATTCCGAGAATGACCACCGTCCAAAAGATTGCTATACTAAATCCGGCTCATAGTCTTTTGGTTTATGATACAGATAAAAAGTGTATTTCTCAGAACTTAGGAACTGAGGCTGTACCTCAATGGACTTGTTTGGCATTGTTTAATCGTAAGTTTTTTTATATGCCGTCTATTAATATCGAGACTGCGACTTTAGGCTCAGGAAGCAAAAATTTGTATGCTCAATATAAAGAGGAATATGGTACACCCAAGTATAAAAGTACGGGAGCTCCTGCTGCATTACCGTATTTTCCTGTTGCTACAGATTTGTATTATTACGTAACTTATCATAACCCATCACGTATAACTATCAATAGTATCGATGGGAATGGCATAATGAGTTATGTCACTACAACCAAAGCAAACTACGATGATTATATCAATATTGTATTTGTAGTAAAGTAAGTGAGCAAAAGAAAATTAATAAATCAATAAAAAAAACGGGCAGTTATAGTATGACTGTCCGTTTACTTTATATGGATATTTTACCGATTCTGTTTTTATAGTATATTTGTAACCGGAAAACTATTAACCCAATGGTATAAATATCTGAACTTTATGTTAAACTTTATATTACTGCAATCTGCCGATAATTTAGATATTTCGGCATTAGATACCTTTCTGCATTCTGCTTTTACAAAAGCTGTCGATCTGGGCGAACGTATTGTACTGGCGGTAGTTATATTTTTTATAGGACGCTGGGTTATCAAATGGATTGAGAAATTGGTAGCTCGTATCATGCAGCGCAAACATGTCGAAGGGGCTGTTGTTTCCTTTACAAACAATATGGTAGATGCTCTGCTCAAAATTGTGCTGGGGCTTATCATTATCAGTGTTTTGGGGATAGAAACCACATCGTTTGCCGCTATCTTGGCCGCCGCAGGTTTGGCTGTGGGTATGGCTATGAAAGATAATTTATCTAACTTTGCCGGCGGAGTAATGATTTTGCTCAATAAGCCATTCAAAATGGGAGATAATATCAGTGCTCAGGGAATGGATGGTATAGTAAGAGAGATAGGGATATTATATACAGTATTACTTACCGGCGACAATCGTACTATATATTTGCCCAATGGCCCATTATCTACCGGAACGATAATCAATGTAACGGCTCAGCCTCGCAGGCGGCTTGATATTACATTGAATATTAATTATGGAAATAGTGCCGAAGAACTGAAATCAATTCTGACAGAAGTGATAAGCCGTAATGATAAAGTGATGGAAACACCAACTCCATTTGTGGGTGTGACTGCTATCAATAACGGAAATTTTGATATTGTACTGAGAGTTTGGGTACTGACCGGAGATTATGGAACGGTTTCGGTGGATCTGAACGAAGCGATATATAAGATTTTTTCGGAAAAAGGTGTTTATACGTCTTCGACTCTTGCAGTCAAGATGGTTGAATAATTTTTTTCTTATTCTGACGTTTCATAAGTAGCCGATTTTATCTATAAAGAGAAAAGGGGACTTTGGGATCAGTCAGCAGTTATCAGTTAATATTGCCGAAATCATATTGATAGATAAAAAAGGTGTCGTCCGAGAAAGTGCAATTTTAGAGTAACTTTTGTAACCTTTTAGGGAATAGCGATGTTGGAATAAACGGGCAAAGCAGAGACTTGCCCCCACGGGCAGCACTAGTTTCGAGGGCAAAAGTGCCATCGGAAAAGCGAACACAAAGGCTGTTACTTTTGTTACCTTTTGGTTCGTTTGTATCACAAGACGGATCAGATGATTAGGGATATAGGGATTCATTAAAAAAACAACAATATAGTATATTATTTGAGCATGAGAAAGAATGTAATCTTTACTATTGTCTTTGCTGCGGTTATAGCCGGTTTGGTACAACTGCACAGTTACAGTCAGAAAGAAATGGCGAATGCCGTGTCAGAATTAACAATTACAAGTATTGACGGGATTGCCGATATAAGTTATCCGTCGGCAGTAGAAGAGCGCAACGATATTCCGTTTGTAAAACTGATCGATCCAGAAGTTCGTAAAAGTATTCCCGATTCGGTGGATGTCGAAATTTACCGTCCCGGCAAAATATTTCTGGCAAAAGGATTTAATGCAGATGATCCGGCACAGCTTAAAAATTTCTCTAATATAGTGATTAGCGGAAATGTAATAGATGGTTTCAATTCGGATAATCTGACCGATGAGGCTGTTACGCAGATTTCGACCAGCGTAAAAGCATCCGTAGAACAGAATGCTGCACAGTCATCATTTCTTATTTCGGATTGGACGGATAAGCCTGCTGAGGAAATTAACGGGGCTAAAGTTCTCAGGTACGAATATAAACAAATTAATAGTGCAGACAGAATTACATGTATGGCTTTGACCTATCTTTTTAAAGGCAATAAGCAAGTAGAAGTATTGATGTCGGCTCAGGAAAAGGAATATGCAGAATGGGCGGCTATCAACGATAAGATCGTTTCTGGAATAGTGATCAAATGATTTTACTAACAAAGTCAATAAAAGGTATGAGACCTGAAAATTACTCACGTATAATGAATAAAATAAAACAAGTTCTCCTTTTCTCCCTTTTGGCATTTCCTTTGGTTTATGTATCGGCGCAGAAAGATAAAAAAACGGAGATGCAGAATATTGATGTCCTTAATATCGGATCGTTGGCTTATCCCTCGGCTATCGAAGAACGAAGTGACATCCCTTTCAGATTATTGGTTGATGAACAATACCGTAAATTATTGGGAGATACCATAGATTATGAAAAATTTCGTCCTGCACTGATCTTTTTCGAAAAAGGATTTAAAGCACCGGCTGAGGGACAAAAGAAAATGACATTCGGATATATAACTGTAACCGTTATGACCGGACAATACCGTTTTCCGAAAGTATTGAGTGATGTGCAGAAAAAGAAACTGGAACAGAGTATCCGTCATGATGTGGATACAAATCTGGTTGGAACGGATTTTAAAGTAACCAAATGGAATTATTTTGATTTCGTCCGGATAAATGGCCTCTTTGCAATGCAGTATTCTTATCAACAGGAACTTAAGAAGAAAGATCCAATCGTAACGGCAGTCACCACCATGTATGATTCGGATGTTCAGTTGCAAATAACGTTGTCGGCTCCAAAGAAGGAGTATAACAAATGGCTGCTTTATTATAACACAATGGTACAATCGTTTGTCCGTTCGGTCAACATTGCCGATATCGCTACACTGCGCTATCCAACAACTATAGCCGAGCGTAAGGATATTCCTTTCAAATATTTGGTAGACAAAGAGTTTAAACGGATTTTGGGCGATTCGGCGGATTATGAGAAATTTCGTCCCGGATTGTTATTTCTCGATCGTGATTTTGAAATCGGAGATAGCACAGATGTTGCTCCTTTCGGAAGTTTATCGTTGAATGTAATTCCTGAATTTAATAAGAGAGTATTAAATAAAGACTCTTTAAATCTTCGTATTCTAGAGCAGAATATTAAAGCTGGTGTACAGGTGAATATAGATTCTACGGCTTATAAAATTAGTAGCTGGGGAGATTTTTATCTTACTGAAACTAAAGGGTTACCCACATTAATATATTCCTATACCCAGCGAAAAGCCGAGGGTGAACCTTCGGATATTTACTCGGCCTGTATTTTTGATAAAACATTGCAGATACAACTGACTGCTTCGGCTCCCGAAAGTCAATCAGCAGAATGGAAATCACATTTCGAAGACATATTGTCGTCATATCATCGTTTACAACCAGTTGCCGGACGTGGTACCGTTATATATCCTTTGGAATTGGAGGAGCGGAGCGATATTCCGTTTGTTAAATTAGTCGATGCCGAATCGAAGAAGAAATTGGGTGATTCGATAAATTACGAGCAATTCCGTCCGGCATGCCTGTTCCTGAAAAAAGATTTTAATGAAAACGATTCGTTACAGCTTGCTGATTTTGGAAGTATTACGATATCGGATCGTACCGGAGACTTTGCACGTCTTAGCCATCCCGATTCTATCAGTACCGATTCGATAGAATTGAATATGAGGGCATCGGTTGAGCGAAATCTTAGCAATACCCGCTACAATCTGGTTAGCTGGGATTCGTTTGACGCAAAGTCTAAAAATGGCTGTCGGTATATTACTTATTCGTATACACAGCAGATAGAAGGCAGTGAGCCTAAGCGGATTGTGTGTACTAATATTTATACAAATACCTCACAGACTCAGGTGATACTGACTGCATCTGATAGTGAATTTCTGTTTTGGAAGCCTCAATATGATATTCTGACTGATTCGTTTAGACTGCAAGGCTGGCGGTAAAATGAAGTGAAAATAATGAACGAAGTAAAGTTTCAATACAACATAAAGGTCTGAATCCTTAAAAATAAGGCCGGCTCGAAAGTCGGCCTTATTATTCTATTGCATTATTATAGCTGACATAGTATTAGAGGTCTATATAACAAATCATATTCTTTCGGTTCTGAAATTCTGAAGTAAAAGATAATCACCTATTGCTTCTTTTAGAGATGAAGATAAGGGTGTATCTATTGCTTTAACTTCGAGAATACTCGTTTTTTCTTTTTCTTTGAATACTGCCGATTTGGAATCAAATTCGAGCGTCGCTGATTCGAATATCCGGTATTCTTTTCCGGCATCGTTGCTCATTGAGCTGAATTCCAGTTTTGAGAGCATATCGTTTACTTTGTCGTATACCAGCCATTTATATAGTTGAGCCGGATCTTGTTCTGTAATACCGTTACGCTTGATTTCCACAATCGCCGTTTTATCGTTTTCAAAGTGAAAAAGCAACTTGTAATTAGGCCTTAACATAAAAAATAAGTAAAATATTTTTAGGTCTTTGGTTGATTGATTGTATATAACGGTTGATTGTTATATCTGATAGTCAATTTCTGACCTTAGTTGATCTGACATTAGTAACAGAAATTATCTAACAACGCATTCCGAAGAATAACCGACTGATTCTGTTATTTTGGGATGGTCAGTAAATACCTACTGAGACCTTTTATTATACAAAGGTATACTAAAAAATGTATATAATGATCTTTTTTCAAAATAAAAAACAGAACAAGTATTTCATTCTAGTGAAGTGTGATATTTGTCCTGCTCTAATCTTTTTTCTTGACTTATCCCTTGCGTCGCAGCAGTGCCATTACCCATACAATAACAATGGATAGGAGTGCCGAGGCGATCAGCGAAGATATAAATTTGTCTTCTTCGAATGAGTAGTGTATCTGTCCGATAGCCCATACTCCTACGATAGAACCCAAAATACCCGCACAGATGTTTATAAGTATTCCGTAGCTTCTGCTTCGTGTAATTAAGGCTGCAATTATTCCGGTTGCAATACCTATTCCTATAGAAATATAGAGTAGTGAATTCATGTGATGAAATAATAAAATAATCCGAATATCAATAAAAGTGTTTATTTTCCTGCCTTATTCAAAAGTACACTTGGCTTTTTAAGTGATGCTTTAACGTTTAAGGACTGTTTGTTGCTCTGATAAGTTAACTCGTCAATACTGATATAGTCTGTAAATAGTATCTATGCAGCGGATATCTCCTTTTAATTAGGCTGTTAACTTGTGTTCAAAGATAGTACATCTTCACAGGACTTCAAGCATCTCTTGTTCTGTTTTTTTATTGTTTAACAAAATTTGCCCTTGATTTTCTGTCATTTTAATGTTAATTGATTAAGTTTACGTTCTGATTAATGATCTTTAAGTGTAAATATTTTATTGTAATTGCTAATTCGCTAACTATAAGAGTTTAAATATTGAAATAGATTGCTATATCAATGCCTTTTTTTAGTTTTGTGCTGGTGACGTAACGAATCCATTGGAGGATTAATGTACTGCTAAATTAGAAATTTGGTTTGTCAATGATTATATATGAGTCGGACGAAAAAGAAAATTTATACAATAATTAATCCTGTATCCGGAACCAGATCTAAAAAGGATATTCCGGAAATGACAGCTGCTATCGATCCGAGGGAATATGAGGTACATATCCTGATGACCGGCTACGAAGGGCATGCCACTCAGATAGCTAAAGATGCTGTACGTGATGGTGTTGACTGCGTGATAGCTGTCGGTGGAGACGGTACAATCAATGAAGTAGCCAAAGCATTGGTAAATACCGATGTTGTGTTGGGGATTATTCCCAGCGGATCGGGTAATGGTCTTGCCCGGGATCTGAACATTCCCCTTAATTATACTAAAGCCTTGGAAATAATCAAGCAGGGAAATGTAGCTCGAATCGATTATGGTGTAGCTAACGGTCATATTTTTTTCTGTACATGTGGAGTCGGGTTCGACGCTCTGGTCAGCGAAAAAGTATTGAATCAGTCGGCACGGGGTAAATTAATGTATGTGAAAAGCATGCTCGATGTATATGTCAATTTTAAGCCCGAATATTATAAAGTAACCACTCCCGACGGAAATTTCAGCGACACATCGTTTCTGATTACTTGTGCCAATGCCTCCCAATATGGTAATAATGGTTTTATTGCACCCGAAGCCGATATGCAGGATGGTAAGATGAATATTGCTATTCTGAGGTCGTTACCTCCAATGAATATTGCACAGACAGCCATTCAGCTGGTATCTAAAAATATAAGCAATAACTCCAATTTGCTGGAGATAGTTACTTCGGAAGCCCTTATTGAAAGGGAATCGGAAGGTGTGATGCACCTCGACGGTAATGCTATACATACCGATAAGGATATTTGTGTGAAAATTATCAGACAGGGCTTAAAAATATTGATTCCCGAAGAAGTTGAAAAACCTAAATTTGACCCTCAATCATTTCTGACTAATATTACACGTTGGATATAATTCGTGTATCCTCTTTATGGAATTCTCTCCTTATTTACCTCTATTTATATAAAGGACGTTTCAGGCAGTTCGATTATTCATACTTTAGTACGATAGCGGGTTGCCATTGTAATGTTTAGTTAGTAATAAGCAGGTCTGTGACCTAAAAAAGGGTAATAGGATGAAAATACAACACTTATTTTGTGCAACTATCGGCATTGTCTCGATGTTTGCATGTTCTACACAATCTAAGCACCGAGAGGTTTCAACGACCGATAATGTGTCTGTTTCCGAAATCATGTACTCCTCTGATTATGCGGAAGAATCAGCTATTGAAATAAGTTCCAGAGCGGATATCCGACCGGGATTGAAAAGACAGGTTGCGGCCAATCTGCTGACAGCAACAGAGATCAACGATTTTAAGAAGTGGGACGAATGGGAAGAGCTTTTACTTAAAGATTTTTCTTCGTACAAAAATGGATGGCGGATAATGCCCGAAAATCGTTTTGTGGCGAGTGTGGCTGATTATAATCAACGTCCGGTTCCCGATGTTGAGACTAAATTGTATGACTCGAAAGGAAAACTTATCTGGAGTACCCGTACCGATAATACAGGTGTAGCCCAATTGTGGATGGGGATGTATAAAAACGTGAATAATCAGTCGGGGCGTATTTATCCACCTTACAGGATAGAGTTTACTTATGGAAATGAAAAAAAGGTGATCGAAAATGCTCAGCCGTATCCCCAGATGACTAATGTTGTGAAGATGTCGGTGAAGAGCCGTCCTTCCTCCAATGTAGACCTGTTTTTTATAATAGATGCCACAGGATCGATGAGTGATGAACTGAGGTATCTTCAGTCCGAACTGTACGATATAATCAAGCAGGTCAGAGTAAAGCAGTCTAATCTCGATATTCGTGTCGGAAGCCTTGTGTACCGTGATCATGGAGATGATTACCTGACCCGGAAATCGTCTTTGGATCCGGATATAAATAAGACACTGGATTTTTTGAAAAAGCAGGCTGCCGATGGAGGAGGGGATACTCCCGAAGCTGTTGACGAGGCTCTTTATCAGGCTATTCAGTGCGAGAATTGGAGTAAAGAAGCATTGAGCCGCTTAGCTTTTCTTGTACTTGATGCTCCTCCTCATGATGATGATAAAAGCATCAGGCGTGTACATGAGCAGGTTACACTTGCTGCTATAAAAGGTATACGACTGATTCCGTTGGTAGCCAGTGGTATGGATCAGAATGGCGAATACCTTATGCGTGCGATAGCTCTGGCGACAAATGGTACATACGTCGCTCTTACTGATGACAGCGGGATAGGTAACAGTCATGAAGTTCCTACAACTAATTACTACAAAGTAGAGAAACTCAACGATTTGCTTATACGTCTTATTGATGATTATACTCGTATACCGCAGACAATCGGATAAAGACTTGGTTTATTTAATTGTATTGTGGGGTAGGGCTTTGCTTTACCCCTTTGTTTTTATTATATGTGAGCTATTTTAGTCTTTTGTTTTGTCGTTAGCAGAAGTATCTGACTTGGGGACGATTTGCTTTATCTGAAAAATAAATTATCTTTAAACGTCGTATTTTGAAGAGTCAGAACTTGTGATCAGTGTAGATATATCAAAATAACGGCATATAACAAACTATAATCAAAGCATCTGTAACCGGATATGATGAAACAACACCTGCTGAAAAGTATTCTGTCTGCATTTTTTGTGTTTATGGTATTGTCCGTCAGTGGGCAGCAAGTTGAAAGGTATAATATGTTGATTGACTTTAACCGTCAATTCAATTTTTATTATTTCGAACAGCTGAGAGCGTATATAATCAATAATGGAGATCGTAAGACGTATTGTCCCAGTTATAAAGATAATCCTCACCTGAGAATAGGCTCTTTATTGGTCGATGTTTACTTAAATCCTACGAATAATGATGGTTCCGAGCCGTCCGAGAATGACTATAATGTGATGTATCTGTTGGAAGAGCAAGGTTCTAAATCTGTACATTATTACTTATACCTGAATCCCCGACGTGATGTTTTCCTTTATGATTTTGATAAACAATTTCAGAATACAGCAAAAAGAGAGGATGCTGTGGTTCATCTGGAGAAAATTATCGAAAAAATTCTTATCCGTTATGGTATAATTTGAAATGCTTGTTTTTGGTTTGTTGACATATCAAAACGATCTTAAGATTGGCATTTATAAAAAGAATCCGCCTCCGTTTATTCTATTTTAACAGTGTATTAAGGTTTGTTTTGTGTAATATGTTGTTTTATAACATGAAATAAATTTTGTTTATAAGTATATAGACAGACATTTTTTTTCTATATTTGTTTCAGCGATAGTCAGGTATTTGTCAGTGATACCTCACTGTCAGAGCCAAATAGGGATGATCAACTTTAAGATATGAGAAAAATCTTGCAGATATTACCGGTGCAGTTTATACTACCCTTGTTTATCATTGGGGGGATAATAGCAGGCTTGGGCGCATATACTTTTTATATGTCGAGGGCTTACTCGTATCTGTCCGATAGTCCGGAGGCTTGTATCAACTGTCATATTATGACACCGTATTATGCGACTTGGGAGCATGGCTCGCACGCCAAGTGGACTAATTGCAACGACTGTCATGTTCCACATGATAATGTTATAGAAAAATATGCTTTCAAAGCGAAAGACGGATTATACCATGCTGCCGTTTTTACGATGAGAGGAGAACCTATGGGAATAAGAGCCAAAGAAGCCAGTTTAGGTGTGATTATGGACAACTGCATCAGATGCCACACCGAACTGAACACACAATTAGCAAAACCCGGAGCAAAATGCTATGCGGATGTGAAGGCGGGAAATGCCCAGGCATGTTGGGATTGCCATCGTGACGTCGCTCACGGAACGCAAAGTAATATCGCTGCAACACCCAATGCGTTGGCTCCGCTGCCAAAATCGCCGGTGCCGGATTGGCTGAAAAAACAAATGTCAAAAGAATAACTAAAAAACAATATCAGCTATGCTTACTAAACTATCAGAAGCTATAAGAAAGAAACCGATTATCGGCTGGGGATTATTCCTTGCAGTGATGGTGCTGGTGTTTCTGCTCGGTCTGTTTGCTGCATCTGTTACCGAACGGCGTGCAGAGATTGCCTCGATATTCAATAATAAGAAAGTCGAGATAAGCAGTGATACGATTGAAGCCCGAAATGAAATATGGGGGCTGAATTATCCTCGTGAGTATGAGACTTGGAAACATACCGCCGACATGGATTTCCGAAGCAAGCATCAGGGCAATATGGAAGACGATGTACTCGAAGATCGTCCCGATATGGTTGTTCTGTGGGCGGGATACGCATTTTCGAAAGACTATAAAGCTCCTCGCGGACACATGCACGCTTTGGAAGATTCGAGAAATACATTGCGTACGGGATGCCCTGTAAACGAAGGTGATGGTCCGCAGCCTGCAACCTGCTGGACTTGTAAAAGTCCCGATGTACCCCGTATGATGAATGAAATGGGTATCGAGAATTTTTATAAAGCAAAATGGGGTGACTTAGGAGCAGAGATAGTTAATCCGATTGGTTGTGCCGATTGTCATGATCCCAAAACAATGAATCTTACTATTACACGTCCTGCTCTGATCGAAGCATTCCAACGTCAGGGGAGGGATATAACTCAGGCAACTACTCAGGAGATGCGCTCGCTGGTGTGCGCTTAATGTCACGTCGAATACTATTTCAAGGGAGACGGCAAATACCTCACTTTCCCTTGGGACAAAGGTTTCAAGATGGAAGATATGGAGGCGTATTACGATAGTGTGCAATTCTCGGACTGGACTCATGCGCTGAGTAAGACACCTATGATAAAGGCTCAGCACCCCGATTATGAATTGTTTATGGCAGGACCTCATGCCCAGAGAGGGCTGTCGTGTGCCGATTGTCATATGCCTTACAAAGCCGAGGGGGGAATCAAATATTCGGATCATCAGATTATGAGCCCTCTGAAAAATATGTCTGGAACATGTCAGACATGCCATCGCGAAAGTGAAGAAAAACTGCGTAACTATGTTTATGAATATCAAGATAAAGCATTCGAGATTAGAGATCGTGTCGAAAACGAATTGGTAAGAGCTCATGTTATGGCAAAAGCTGCATGGGATAATGGTGCTACTGATGCCGAAATGAAAGCTGCCCTCGAAGATATACGCCACTCTCAATGGCGTTGGGATTTTGCTGCTGCTTCTCATGGAGGTTCTTTCCATGCTCCGGTCGAAACTCAACGGATTCTTACACATAGTCTCGATAAAGCATTACAGGCTCAGTTGAAGATTCAGAAAGTTTTATTCGCTCATGGAGTGACAAACGATATAGCGATGCCCGATATTGCGACAAAAGCAAAAGCTCAGGCGTATATCGGTCTGGATATGAAAAAAGAAAACGAAAATAAAGCCAAATGGATACAGACTGTTGTGCCCAAATGGCTTGAAAAAGCAAAAGCCAATAAGCGTTTAATCGCTGAAAGCTAATTGAAGGAGAACCACTCAAATGAACCTGATTCTGTCGGTGATGACAAATCAGGTTTTTTTTCAGTAAGTAAACAATAGTATGAATAATAAAACGAAAAGAACAATTTGGCAATTTCCGTGGCGTTATACTGAAAGTATAATGATGGTTATCGGACTTATTGTGGTTGGTTTTGCTTTACAACTCTTTGTTGGGAAGGTCGATTTTTTTCAGTTGGCTTATCCGGTCAACCTCATAATAGGGGGTAGTATTATTTTGTTTCTGCTGCTGTTTTCTTTTGCCCGTAATTCGCAATTTTATCAATGGTTTTCGGGCGTTCCTTTCTCTGTGTCTCTTATTGGAGGATTACTGATTCTAGGGATAGCGATGGGTTTGATTCCGCAGATGCAGAAGTTAGATCCGCATGCTCACGATATGTGGACACTGTTGGGTCTGAGGCAGGTTACTTCGTGCTGGCCTTTTGTGCTGGTGTATTTTGTGACTTTACTTTCATTAGGGTCGCTTATTATTCGTCGGCTGATACGATTCGATTGGAGAGATTACGCATTTTATTTCAATCATATTGGTTTGTGGATATTATTATTTGCTTCGGGTTTGGGAGCCGCCGATCTCCGCCGTTATGTGATGTATGTGTACGAAGGAGAAACCGAATGGCGGGTTTATAATGATAATCAGGATATACTGGAACTGCCGATAGCTATTCAGCTAAATGATTTTGTGCTGGAAGAATATCCGCCGAAACTGGCTGTTATAGATCGTGAGTCGGGAGAAGCTCAACCCGAAGGCAGTCCTGACTATTTTCAGATAGACGAACGTTTTCCCGAAGGTCGTTTAGGAAAGTGGGATCTGAAAGTCGAAAAATATATTCACCAGGCAGTTCGTAACAGCGACAGTACTTATACTGAAGTGCCGATGCCGGGTGCAACACCCGCAGCTCTGGTGAGGATAACGGATATTGAATCCGGCAAGAGTTTTTCGCATTGGGTCTGTGGCGGAAGTATAGCTCAATTGTATATGATGGCTCCACTGGATGAAACGTATGGATTGGTAATGACCCAGACCGAACCCAAGCGATTTATGTCGGATATCGTGGTCTATACAGAGGATCAGCGAGTAGATAGCACTCAGCTTGAAGTAAATAAACCCTTGAGAGTCGGCAACTGGATGATATATCAGTATGGATACGATAATGTGGCCGGAAAAGCCTCTACATACAGCAGTTTCGAATTAGTATATGATCCTTGGCTGCCTGCGGTATATGCCGGTATTGTTTTATTTGCATTAGGTTCTATTTGTCTGATGTGGTCGGGTAACAAGAAAAAGAAAGGAGGGACGAAATGACCTGGAACGAATATCTATACTTTGCAATTCCTTCCATAATATGTTGGTTAGGTGCAGGGGTTACGGGATACTTAACCGATAAAAAATGGATATCCAATACCTTGATGATATTAGGTACAATTATTTTCGGTGCATTTATCGTCGGTTTGTGGTTCGGACAGCAACGTCCGCCTTTACGCACAATTGGCGAAACACGTTTATGGTATTCGTTTTTCCTTGCTCTTATCGGGTTTATTACTTACCGTCATTGGAAATATACATGGATGCTGGCATTCTCGGCTATTGTGGCAACAGTGTTTGCTTGTGTGAATATTTTTAAGCCCGAAATACATTCTACAAACCTGATGCCTGCTTTACAGAGTTATTGGTTTGTACCTCACGTTACGGTGTATATATTGTCGTATGCGATGTTCGGTGCATCCGTTATTGCGGCGTTTATTCAATTATCGAAGTTGGGTAAAGGGCAGGAAGATGAGCCTCTCAATCAGTTTATTGACAATATTGTGTATGTGGGATTCGGATTTCTGATACTTGGAATGTTGATGGGTGCTGTTTGGGCAAAGGATGCTTGGGGGCATTACTGGTCGTGGGATCCGAAAGAAACCTGGGCATTTATCACCGGTGCTGCTTACTTGGTATTCATCCATATGAGATTGCAGCAGTATCATAAGCGATTTGTGCTTTGGATGCTGCCTGTAGCCTTTATCCTGCTGATGATTACATGGATAGGTGTCAATTATCTGCCTGCTGCACAAGGTAGTATTCATGTATATTCGAATTAAGGTTGCAGATCTTTTCTTGATTCGGTAATATTGATCAACGAAATTATATATTAAGCAGAAAAAAGGAGGTTTTCTCACAATGAGACAGCCTCTTTTTTATTGGTTTATGATAATACTGAAATCCATCGTAAAGCCGAAAAGTTTGTTGCGGTGTATTGTGTAATCGGTGATTCCTGCATCTTTTAGCAGATTTTTTATTTGTTTGATGGATAGTAAGTGCATATAATCTCCTTTAGCCCATTTCTTTGGAGTGAATCCTATGATATAGTCAAATAGATTTTTCGGGAGCCAGTGCAGAAAAGGTATGCGAGTATGCAGCTCGATCGGGAAATATCTGTTTGGTGTAGTCAGATAGATACGTTGGCAGGTACGGCTGATTTCGAGCAGGAATAATAATTGGGAATTTTCGTTGCCTACATGTTCTATTACGGCGTTAGACCACCCTATGTCGAATCGCTTGTCCCGAAAAGGATATTGATTACCCTCGTAAATAACAGTTTTCACCATTGGATACCGTTGCTTGAAAAGGTTATCGGCATCTACTCCCAATGCTGTGATATTTTGAGGATGTGGATAGTTTCGTTCCAAAAAGTTATCCACCGGAGAATGTTCTTCGTTATTGAATCCGACATCCAGAATGGAATTTTCTGCAGTTGGTTTGAAAACTTTCAGGAATAGTTCGTATTTGCGTGTTCGGTTCTTTCTGCTGATATAGTTAGATATCATTCGTGTTGGTTGTATCGTTAATGTTGTTGCAAATATAATGTTTATGGAGAGATGAAGTGTGTTTCTCGAAATGATTTTCTTGATGTTAATAACTTGTTGAAAACGTGTTAATATTAAATCATACACTGTTAATAATCTCGGTTATTTGGTTAATTGTGTGTTCAACAAATATATAACTTAATATTTATTAGGCAAATGTAAAGGGGGGGGGTAACTGGGGGGATATAAAAAAGTAAAAGAGGTTGAGGGGATCAACCTCTTTTTGCATCTCTGGAGATACACAATTTGTTGTGTGAAGAGTATGTATTTCCTTGATGCGAGTAATTCTAATATATATATAACAATGCTATTTGTATAATGTTTATTTATAATAATACACTGGCTAATTCCGATAAACGGCTGCGTTCACCTTTCAATAGATTGACGTGTGCAAACAAGTCTTGACCCGACATTTTGTCTATCATGTAGGCCAGTCCGTTCGATTGGGTATCTAGATACGGAGAATCGATTTGCTGAAGGTCTCCCGTAAATACCATCTTCGTATTTTCGCCTGCACGAGTGATAATTGTTTTTATTTCGTGCGGAGTGAGGTTTTGCGCTTCGTCAACAATACAAAATGTTTCGGAAAGGCTTCGTCCTCTGATGTATGCCAAAGCTTCTATTTCTAGTTTTTTAGAAGTCTGTAATTCTTCGATACGTTTGACTTCTGCTCCTCCAAAATTAAGATGGCTTTTTATTACAACCAGATTATCGAATAAAGGCTGCATATACGGTGCTATCTTTTGTTTTTCATCTCCGGGGAGATATCCGAGGTCTTTGTTGCTGAGTGCAACTATCGGACGGGCAAGAAGTATTTGTCCATAATCTTCGTTCTGCTTCAAAGCGGCTGCCAGAGCCAGTAGTGTTTTCCCTGTTCCAGCCTTTCCTGTCAAAGCTATCAGTTTCACATTGGGGTCGGTGAGGACTTCAAAAGCAAAAGCTTGCTCTGCATTACGAGGCTGTATACCGAAGCAGACTTGCTTTTCGACTTTACGGATACGTCCGTTGAATGAATCATAGCGTGCAAGGGCACTCTTTTTGCCATTCTTCATTACGAAACAATCATTCGGATTTAACGGCGATTCCAGTTCAATCTCATCAAATGGTATTCCGGCCGGATCGTTATATAGGCGATCTATAACAGTAGCGTCAAATCCTGATAAGGTTTGGTGATGCTCTCCGAATAGCGATAGGTCGGTTACTTTGTCGTTGATATAGTCTTCGGCAAGTAATCCGATGGAACGGGCTTTCATTCTCAGGTTGATATCCTTCGTAATGAGGATGGTCTTTGTTTTTGGATTACGTTCTGTAATTTCGAGTGTCACAGCTAAAATCCGATGATCGGGTATCTTTTCGGGAAACACTTCCGTTATCCGATCCTGAGCTTTGATACTGGTTTCTACATACAATCGTCCCATTCCACTACCTATGGCCGCCCCTTTTGTAAAAAGATCGTCGTCGGTGATAGAATCCAATTGGCGGAGAAATTCACGCGCATTGTAATTGATTTGGTCGTTGCCTTTTTTAAACTTGTCAAGTTCTTCGAGAACCACAATCGGAATGTAGATGTCATTCTCTTCAAAATTGTCCAAGCATCTGAAATCGTGCAAAATAACATTCGTGTCTAAAACGAAATTCTTCTTTTTACTTTTCCCCATAATCAGATTCTATTTATTCATGCTGTGCATGTTTGTGATTGTCTTTGCGTAAAAGCCTTTTATGACTTTCTATAATGCTGTATAAAGATGTACTCCGACATATAATCATAGGCGGTTGATTTTTGTTAATCTTTGTCTTATAAACACTTGATAGTAGTGGTTTCGTTCACTGATAGAGCTCTTTTTTTTGATAGATTTTTCTAATAAGACATTTATCTGTTGATAACCAGATTGTTTAATTATTTATAATTATGTATGGGTACTGTTGGTTGTCTCATTTTTAGATAACAAAGCCCCCAACTTATAAAAGGTTTGGGACTTTGCGCTACGGATTATTTGCAGTGTCCGTTATTTTAGTTATTGGTTATATGATACAATCTGTACCGAGGTTAATTATTTATTGTACACAAATGTATATGTTATCTGTTTTGAATATTCCGATACATCATTATAGCAAATCAACTCTTGTTAATTCTGAGGAAAACAACAATACTATAAACATTATTTTACAATTTACTATCATAATTTCACATATAATCTGTGTACAAATAAATAAGTAAACACAGGTGAATCTATTAAAACCAACAATTAAAGTCTTATTTGTGATAAGTAGTTATATCTTTGATATGTAATTATCGAATATTCGGTTTATGTTATGAAACTTTATATCAAAAATATGGTTTGTCCGCGCTGTATAATGGCTGTGGAAAATATTCTCAACCGACAGGGTATCCAGCCTTTGGATGTCAGGTTGGGGGAAGTTATAGTGGCTAAAGATTTGGATGATGCTGATATTCAGTCTTTCAGATCGGCTTTGGAGTCGGTCGGTTTCGAATTACTCGATGACAATCAGCAACAGTTGATTGAACAAATAAAAACCACTATCATCAATCATATTCATTTTTCGGGAGAAAACGGATTTAATATATCCGAAATCCTCACCAATGATTTACATAAAGATTATTCGTTGCTAAGTAAGCTGTTTTCATCTACCGAAGGTATTACTATAGAGCATTATACTATTTTGCAAAAAATAGAAAAAGCAAAAGAATTACTGACATACAATAAGCAGACGCTTAGTGAAATAGCTTTTGCTCTTGGGTATAGCAGCGTATCTCATCTGTCATCGCAATTTAAAAAGGTTACCGGATTGACTCCGACTCAATTTAGGGCTCAGGGTGTTGATTTACGGAAAAGTCTCGATCGGTTGTGAATAGAGAAGCTGCTCGTCTAATAGAGCAGCTTCTGAAACACTTTTTGATTTTCACTTCAAGACACTAATAAAAGTATCTTTCTTTTCGGCTTTTGTTATTTGAGCTGTATCTATTTTTAGTTGTTCTGCAACATATTTTTTTACATCAGACAATCCTATTATAGCTGAGTCTTTGTAAGTAAGACTGATTCCTGTAGTATCGTTTTTTTCGAATTCTATTTTATCACCTTTAAGTGTGTATTTGGCAAGATCGAAAACTTTATCTCCATATTTTTCTTGTGCCTTACCATCTTTGAAACTGTATGTGATACCTCCTTCGGGATTCATTTTTACAATAAAGTCAGACACTTGTTTTTGAATGTCCGAATCTTTAGCTTCCACATTGGCTTCGGTCTTAGACACCTTCCATAGTGTACCATTTAATTTATCTGCATTGTTGTTTCCTCCGTTGTTGTCATCGTCATTGTCACAAGAGGTAAATGATACGCCTAGAACGGCGGAAAAGAGGAATAAGCTCAAAAAACTTTTCAGTTTCATAATTAATAAATTTAAAATTGTTAGTTATTGTTTACTACAAGACATACCTCACCCATGTCTTAACTATAGATTTTGGTTATATACCAATAAGAATAGTAAGGCTTTGATCTTGTATTGAACACAATTGTGTGAAAGAAATTGTTTAAGTGCCTTAAGGTACTATACCCGGGGTATTTCTTTGTTCTTTATATAAGAGACCCAAATAGGGTATATGTTGCAAAGTAAATGTTTAAGAAAAGTTAATAGTATTCTATATTATTCGAAAGGTGTTGATATGCTATGTTTTACAGCGTTTATTTTTTTGATAAATAAGTTGTCAAAAAGAAACCGCTTCCGTATTTTCTATAAAGTAAATTGCGGAAGCGGTTATTTATTGATTGAAAAAGGTACGATTAGTACCAGAAAATCACATCGGCTCTTCTTTCAAAATTCTTTTGATTGAAGTAGAATAAGCGGGCTTTTCCTATATCCGAATTGCCTTTCGACTTTAGTATATATCCTTTAGATAATACCTTACGTTCGAAATTTCTGGCATCCAGATCTTTCTGAAAAACCATTTCGTACAGATTTTTGAGTTCATCTATCGTGAAATAGTCCGGTAGGATATCTCTTTCGATAGGTCTGTTGTATCCGTATTTTCTGATTTCGGTAAAAGCTGCTTTCGCTATATGGCGGTCATCGCCAAAGAGTGTAGGTAGTTCTTTTAATGAAAACCAACGAGTTTCCATGTTCGGATCGGCATTTAAGACTACTTTCGACATATCCGCCAAAGCATAATATCCTAAAGTAACTAAACGTTTAGCAGACTCAATTGTTTCTACTCCATGCAAGTTGAGGATTGTGTTGATCTCACAGGATGTAAGCCTGCCGCTATCTCCGAATAAGCGGAACTGTTGCAGGTTTACACCTTGCAATCCGTTATGAACCTTTAGGACACGGTAAGCCGCGTCTTCGGGTGATTCAGTTTTCATTACTAAGCTTGTGGGGAGCATCCATTTCGCAGAGTCGCTGAATTTTGTCAACAATACTCTGGGGCTTCTTTCATGAAAGCCTGCAATTACGCATGTGACTGATAATCCTTTCTGATAGCAGTCAACATCTACCGACAAGATATTCTTATCAGTAGAAAAAGTTAAATTTTTCATTTTTTTTGTTGTCGTTTCTTAATCCGAATACATAATAACAGAATAGTATAACTGACAGGATATCAGTGTTACGTGAGAAATACGCATGGGAAATACTTCAACTCTACTGTGTATTCAAATTACTTGTTAATATATAATATACCTTACGGACTTCGAAAAACTAAAAATATATATACCAATTTATAAGTCCGCTTGTGGGTAAAGATAACAATAAATTGTGTTTTTAGCCTAAAGTAGCTTGCTAATTTCTATTCGAACAGGACTTTGTTGTGTGTAAACTTTATCCATAATTATGTAATAGCCGGAATCTTTCGGTATGTTATCTTTGTTATAGCTAAGTGACAGCAAGTATTTAATGATATATTTTTAGTTTGTAACAGACTTTTGCTATTGTTTTTGCCAAAGTAATAAATAAGTCTGATACATTATTATAGAGGGTTTTTATGGAAACGAATAAGAATATAAAGAAGACATTACCTGTACTGAATATGTATTGTGCTGCTTGTGCAAACAGTGTGCAGAAAATACTGAAAAGACAGGATGGAGTGAGCGATGCGGCAGTAAACTTCGCCACAGAAACGGCTCAGATTGAATATGATCCTAATAAAACCGATACTGCAAAGCTCAAAGAGGCGTTACAATCCGTAGGTTATGATCTGAATATCGATGAGGGGGAACATGCCCGAGAAGAAGTGGATGCAGCTCACGAAGAGCATTACAGGTCGCTGAAAATGAAGGTGATCGGATCGGTTGTGTTAGCTGTGCCATTGGTTATCTTTGCGATGACTCCTGCATTGATGCACCTTTCGTATGCCAATTATGTGATGTGGGTGCTAGCTACTCCGGTGGTATTGTATTTCGGGAAAGATTTCTTTATCAGGGCATTTAAGCAGGCTCGTCACGGAGCTTTTAATATGGATACTCTGGTATCGCTTAGTGCAGGTACGGCTTATCTGTATAGTGTGTTCAATACCTTGTACCCTCAGTTCTGGCATAGTCGGGGATTACATGCCGATGTGTATTTCGAAGCGGCAGCGGTTGTCGTAGCTTTTGTGTTATTGGGTAAATTACTCGAGGAGAGAGCTAAAGGTAATACTTCGTCAGCACTGAAAAAACTGATAGGGTTGCAGCCTAAGACCGTGACTATCATATCGGAATCGGGTGAAACCTCCGAGCTGTCTGTTTCGCAAGTGAAGGTAAGTGATATTATTTTGGTGAAGCCCGGTGAAAAGATTGCTGTTGATGGGATAGTGACCGATGGCACTTCGTTTGTAGACGAGAGTATGATTACGGGTGAGCCTTTAGCTGTAGAGAAAAAGACGGGAGATAAGGTGTTTTCAGGAACGATTAATCAACGGGGAAGTTTTAGTTTCCGTGCCGAAAAAGTAGGAAGTTCGACTCTTTTAGCTCAGATCGTTAAAATGGTACAGGATGCACAGGGAAGTAAAGCTCCCGTGCAGAAACTGGTCGATAAGATAGCCGGAATATTTGTTCCGGTAGTGATTGGCATTGCAATCCTCAGTTTTGCTGTTTGGTTGATCGTGGGAACCGATAATGCTTTTACACATGCGTTACTTGCATTTGTTACTGTATTGGTTATCGCTTGTCCCTGTGCATTGGGCCTTGCTACTCCAACCGCAATTATGGTGGGGATAGGCAAAGGAGCCGAAAATGGCATACTGATCAAAGATGCTGAAAGTCTCGAAACTATTCAGAGGGTAGATACTGTTATTCTGGATAAAACCGGAACTATAACAGAAGGTAAACCTCAGGTCGTATCTGTGAAATGGATGAACGGTGTTTCTTCTGATTTACACGATATTCTGTACACGATAGAAAAGTCGTCGGAGCATCCTTTGGCTGAGGCTATTGTGAATTATTTGAAGGGTACATCCAAAGTTCTTTCGGATATACATATCGAGAGCCTTACAGGACAGGGTATTGAGGGTACTTTTAACGGAATAAAATATCTGGTTGGTAATCAGCAGTTAATGAGGTCGAAGGGTATAGTTTGTTCCGATGATATGGAACATTGGATTTTCGAACGTCTCGAAGATGCAAATACCGTAGTATTGTTTGCTGACGAGGTATCGGTTATGGGCAGTATTGCTATTGCGGATAGTATTAAACAAAGTTCGATAGCTGCCGTAGATCAGCTTCGTGATCTGAATATCGATGTGTATATGCTTACCGGAGATAATGAGCATACAGCGAGAAGTATAGCTGCTCAGGCAAATATACAACATTACAAAGCAGGTTTACTGCCTGCCGATAAAACCGAATTTATCAAGCAGCTGCAATCTGAAGGTAAAACAGTAGCAATGGTTGGTGACGGGATCAATGATAGTGCCGCTTTGGCTCAGGCTAATGTAGGTATAGCGATGGGGCAGGGTAGCGATATTGCGATTGATACTGCAAAAATGACTATTATATCAAATGACCTGACGAAGATACCGACTGCTATAAAATTATCGAAGCAGACTAATCGAACTATCAGACAAAATTTATTTTGGGCATTTATATACAATGTGATAGCGATTCCTGTTGCTGCCGGCGTGTTGTATCCGATTGACGGTTTCTTGTTGGATCCGATGATTGCCGGTGCTGCCATGGCTCTGAGCAGTGTAAGTGTGGTAAGTAACAGTATTATTCTTAAATATAAGAAGCTGTAAAAACATAGACCTCTAATTGTTTAATTAATTAAATATATTAAAATATGAAAGAAGAATTTAAATTCAAAACGAATATGGATTGCCAGCATTGTGTGGCACGGGTGAAACCTCTTTTAGATAAAGTGGATGGTATAGACTCATGGAGCGTAGACCTTAATAATCCCGATAAAGTATTGACTGTTCAGTCATCAGGAGCAAAGGCTGATAAAGTTATTGATACAGTAGAACAAGCTGGTTTTGATATAACTCAATTGTAAATAAGGTTTCAGACCTATTTGCTTCGGCGATTGCTAATTGTTGCTTTGGTGAGAGAAACAGCGAAAGAATGAACTAAAAATATATCATTAAGTGCTTTCTTTTACCTAAATCATAAAGAAGCAGCGGTAGATATTCTCTACCGCTGCTTCTTTTATGATTTTTTTTATTCAGACTGCCTTTATATTCAGGATGTTCTGTGTTTATTAACACTTTGTAACTTGTTTTTTTGATGGATTGTTAAACCTTTCTCTTAACAAAAGGTCTTAGATAATAACAACGCATAGTAATAACCTAACAGAAATCTTTTATCTCAAGTTGTTTCCTTATAAGAACTGGTAAGTGATTATACTTGCTAAAGCAAAATAAGTCAGGGACCTTAATTTTGCAATCATCACTATTTTATTAATACTCAAAATCTTGGACGCCATGAATAAATTACCCTTTATAAGTATAATAGGCTTGCTTTTCGTATTTGGCTGTAAAGAATCTACTGCGACAACAGAAAGCCCAAAAGTAATTGAGACAGAGCTTCTTTCTTCCGAAACGCCTTCGGATGGTACATTCGTTGATACTACGCGAGTGCCGGATAGTCTATATGTAAAGCCGAATGAAAAGGTTATTACATCGAAATATACGACTAAGTCTGGTGTTATTGAGCTATTGATAATCACTTCGGAAGAAAGAGAAGAGTTCTCTAACCTGATTTCTGGTGATGATATGCCTCCTGTGTATTATAATCCGGACTTATTTTCGTCTCAAAAAAATGAGGTAAGTGATAATCGGGTTGATTATTATTTTAATAGCCCTGACTACTATGACAATTTTATTGACAGGGGATCTTATTTTTATCAGAACAATTATTATGAAGTAGATGAATATTATAATAATTATCCCATTCTGATTAATCCTCCCTTGGGTTCGTGGAGTAAGCCGAGCCCTCGACCCGAAAGACCGAACAAGCCACGTCCGGATGGAAATGCAAACAGACCGGATCTAGAGACGGAAAGGCCATCAACCAAACCTAAACCAAATCCGGAAAGACCTTCGGAAAATAATAGCCAAAGACCATCAGCCAGACCCAGACCCGAGTCAGCCGGATCATCAGAAAACAGATCAACAGCATCTGCCCGTCCTCGTCCGGAATCTGTGGCACCTTCGGGCAGAGAGGATGGAGCAATATCTGTTCGTCCGCAGCCTGAGCGTCAGGAGTCAGAGGAACATGAACGCCGCCAAGCAGAAGAACGTCGGGAACGAGAACGTCAGGAGTCACAGGAACGAGAACGCCGCCAAGC
>NZ_KE384529.1:400818-572246 GCF_000426485.1 Indolivaga capnocytophagoides DSM 22835 | reverse complement strand
CAAGCAGAAGAACGTCGGGAACGAGAGCGTCAGGAGACACAGGAACGTGAACGCCGCCAAGCAGAAGAACGTCGGGAACGAGAACGTCAGGAAACACAGGTTCGAGAACGTCGTCAAGCAGAAGAAAGAAGTACTCGAGAACGCCAGAGTACTCAGAGCAGCGGAAGTTCAGATAGACAGTCAAGTGGACGTATAAGACGATAATATATTACTAACTAAAATATTAAGATCATGAAAAAATTGTTACTATCAATTATTACTGTCCTGTTTTTGGTTACATCATGTGAAGGTCCGACAGGTCCAATGGGGCCAGAAGGTCCTCAGGGCGAGCCCGGCGAAAATGGCACAAGTTGGTTTACCCGCTCATATACTATTAAAGCCTCTGATTGGAAGCTTTCAGGTAAACAAGGAGAGCTTAACTCGTTTTATTATGCTAGTATTCCCATTTCTGAACTTACTAAGTTTATATATGAAAGTGGAACTGTGCTGGCTTATATCGAAACTGAGCCCGGAGTAAAAAATAGCTTGCCTTATGTTTCACATCGTGGAGGTGTTGATAGTCAGGGTGAATTTCTTTGGACTCAAACGTATGATTTTGATTTTCAGGTAAAAGAGATCACATTTTATCTTACTTACTCCGATTTTAATACACAGATAAAGCCGGAACAGGAAATCGTTCATGTTATATTTATGTGGTAAAGAAAAGATTTATAAAAAAATCCGATTAGATATTCTTCTTGATAAATTAAAATGAATCAGCCATAAAATACTGATGTCAAAAAGTTTGTTTAATCATAAAATTTTCTACATTGCACATGCATTTATATACACTAAAAAAACTTTACTTATGAAAAGAATTTACAAACTAACACTTGTTGCACTAATTGCATTCAGTTCAACATCATTATTTGCTCAATCTCCTGTCAAATTTGGAATCGATGCAGGGGTGAACCTATCCAATTCATCATTAGATGATAGCGGAGTTGATAAAAAAGCAAAAGTAGGTTTTCAGATTGGAGTGGTTGCTGAATATGAATTTGCTCCTGATTTCTTTTTGCAATCGGGTTTATCATTCACAACAAAGGGCTCTAAATATGAAGAGAAAGTTTCGTCTCATGATGAATCTGTGACTTTCAATCAAATGTATCTTCAATTGCCTATTTACGCGGCTTATAAGTTGGAAGTAACGCCCGATATGAAGATTGTATTCAATGCAGGACCGTACATGGCTTATGGTATTGGAGGTAAAACAAAGTGGAAGAATCCTACCATTGGAGGAGATGCTGTTTATACCGGAACCTTGAAGGAAGATACTTTTGGTGATGATGGTCTTAAGAGATTTGATTTTGGCTTGGGAGGCGGAGTCGGAGCTGAGTTTAGTCAAATATTCGTAGGTCTTAAATATGAATTGGGACTTGCTGATATAAGCCGAGGACAAGCTAGTTACCGTAACAGAAGTGCTTCTCTTACTGTTGGATACAGGTTTTAATAGTTGTTTAAAGATATAACTAGCCAGCCGCAATGGGACAACCTGTTGCGGCTCTTTTTTATTATTATTTGTGCAAATTGATGCTGTTTGTTTATATATACTATCTGGATGATTGTAATTTATTTTTGGTTTTTTCAATAAATATTTATTGTTTTTCGATAAATAATTTGTGAAATACAAAAAATATTTATTCTTTTGTCATTGTATTGAATATAACAAATAGATGTGATATGAATATATTTACTGCTCTTTATGCTATTGTAATAGTTTATGTATCTGCTTTTTTATTTGAAAACTATCAGAAGATAGAAACTGCAGCATTGGCTGTTGTTTCCGAACTGGGAGCATTGCAGATTGCCAATTTATGGGCATATGTGATGTTGGGAGTTGTTTATCTCAATATTGTTTATGTATTCTGTAAAGTTATGCTGCGCCGTGGGCAAACGGCGGATAAAGCTAAACTCGAACAGGTGTAATATTTTATCCAGCTGATCGTGCAACTCCTTTGGATTGACGATGTTTAATTGTTGTATCAGATCTAACGTTATCGGAAAGATGAATAAAAAAATACGAACTTATTGTTTTATACTTGCCATCATATATGTATTTGTGGTGATGTATACTATTTTTACGCAAATAGCCAGTTTTAAAGCCGGATTCAGAGAGGGTGTGAGAGGTGTTCCCCGTGAGATACTCCATGTGAACTTAATGCCTAAAAACGGAACGTATTCTTTTCCTGATAAAGCTTCTGATATCTCCGGACGGCAGGACGTTTTGATTGAGATGAATAATGCCAAATTGATGGTCTTGAATCCCGTGGAGCTGCCTAAGAGTATAGTTATCGGGTATTATGTCGTATTATGTTCGGCGTTTATTCTTTTAGGATGTACTATCTGGCTGCCTTTTTTGTTTTTCAGAGTTATCAGAGCTGCTTCGAAAGGTAATCTTATTGACCTTAAAGTGATCAAGCGGATACGTAAGATCGGTATTATCCTGATCCTTTTTTATATAGCTGATATCCTCGCGAATACTATTGATACATTAAAAGCCGAATATCTGGTACATTTCGAAAACTATAATTTTTTCATAGACTTTTCGGGTTTCGGAACGCTTATTCTGGGTATTGTGACGTTGCTACTGGCTGAGATACTTCATATGACTCTGAAGATGAAAGAAGAACAGGATTTAACCATCTAAGGTTTTATCCCCTTTTGTTATTTTGGGAAGTGCCGGAATAGCGATAGATGTGTAGAAAGATGCTTGTTGCAAGTTTATAGTTACTTAAAAGAACAGAAATATGTCAATTGTAGTAAATCTGGATGTAATGATGGCTAAACGGAAAATTTCATTGAATGAACTTTCCGAAAAAATAGACATTACTCCGGCAAACCTTTCGATTTTGAAAACGGGAAAAGCTAAAGCAATCCGTTTTTCTACTCTGGAGGCTATCTGTAAAGAGTTGGATTGCCAACCCGGAGATATTCTGGAGTATGTTGAAGAATAGAGGAAGGCTTGTGATTAAGCAACAGAAAGTCTTTGATGTTCATTTTAAAAGGATAACGGTTCGTTACACTTATGTTTACAAAATAAATAAAAAGGTCTGAGGCCTTGAAATTTCTATAACTTATTTATACACTGCTTATGAAAAACTTTTTCAAAATGCTGTTTGCTTCTACACTAGGGGTAATAATCGGGTCTATAGTGCTTTCGTTTTTTTCGATATTGATTTTTGTCGGAATTATTGTAGCATTGAGTTCGTCTCCCGAATATGTGTTGAAAGACAAAACGGTTTTAGTACTCGATCTTGATGGCGTCCTGAATGAAAGGTCTGCTTCGAATCCTTTCGCAAAAATATTGGGAGAGTCCGAAAGTCTTGGTCTTGACGATATTCTGGAGTCTATAAATAAGGCTGCGGACAACGATGAAGTAAAAGGTATATATTTGAAAGCCGGTAATTTTGATGCAGGTATAGCAAATGCGGAACCCATCCGTCAGGCTCTTCTTGATTTTAGAAAGACCGGTAAGTTTGTGGTTGCATACGGCGATTTTTATATGCAGAACACCTATTACCTGGCTTCGGCTGCCGATAAGGTTATTTTGAACCCGAAGGGAGGTGTTGATTTTCATGGTTTAAGCTCGAATCTGATCTTCACGAAAAATATGACGGATAAGCTGGGGATAAAGATGCAGGTGTTTAAAGTCGGAACATTCAAATCGGCAGTAGAGCCTCTTATTCAGGAAAAGATGAGTGATGCCAACCGTTTGCAGCGTACTTCTTATCTCAACGATATATGGTCGCACTGGTTGAAAGGTATTTCGGACAGTCGTAAGATCTCGGTCGAAAAACTGAATCAATATGCTGATCAGTATTTGATGTTAACCGAAGCCGATTCGCTCGTTGCTTATCATATGGTAGATACTTTGCTGTATACTCCTTCGGTAAATAAGTACTTGAAGACATTGGTTGGTATTGATGAAGATGAAGATCTGCGGTTGGCATCTATCAGTGATTTTGTAACTGTAAAATCGAAAGAAAAACATAGCAAGGACAATGAGATTGCTGTATTGTATGCCGAAGGCACGATAGTAGACGATGCTCAGAACAGTCTCTTTGGAGGTAGTAATAACATAACAGCAAAAGAATATGTAGATGAATTGAATAAATTACGTGACAACGATAAAGTTAAAGCGGTTGTGTTTCGTGTAAATTCACCCGGAGGGAGTGCTTATGCTTCGGAACAGATATGGAATGCAGTAAAAGAACTAAAAGCTAAAAAACCGATTGTCGTTTCGATGGGCGATTATGCCGCTTCGGGAGGGTATTATATATCATGTGCAGCTACGTCTATCGTGGCTGAGCCGACAACTCTGACCGGATCAATTGGTATTTTCGGGATAATTCCCGACGGAGAGGAGCTTGCCAAGAAAATCGGGTTGTCTTTTGATGAGGTTAATACAAACAAGCACAGCTCGTTTGGAGGTACTCCTTATTCTATACCGTTTTTGCTGACCGCATCTTCTAGAGGTTTTAATGACGAAGAGGCTCGTATGCTTCAGAAATACATAGAGAAAGGCTATGATTTGTTTACTGAACGTTGTGCTGATGGACGTGGCAAAACTCAGGCTCAGATAGATTCGATAGGGCAGGGGCGTGTTTGGACGGGTTCGCAGGCTGTAAAACTAGGGCTGGTTGATAAAATCGGCGACCTGAATACAGCTATTGCACTGGCAGCACAGGAAGCAAAGCTGGCCGATTATGGTACCGCTAAATATCCGGTTAAAAAAGATGCATTTACCCAATTGTTAGAAGAATCGTTAGGCAGTTCTGAGGTTAAAGTTGTCAAATTCTTTATGGGAGCCGATAGTTATACCGAGAGCGCAATTAAGCGTCGTCTTCAAACATTTGATATACAAGCTGCGATGATGGGTGAGCGAGTAGTTTATTGATAAGCTGACAGGAAACTTATATTTTACTTAACAAGTTGATAAAAAGGTCGAAAGATCTATATTTACTCTTTCTTAATAGACTTTACTAAGCAGAGCCGACCTGATCAGGTCGGCTCTGTCTTTTTTTTCTTTTGTTATCGATATCCGAAGTTATTAACAAGGTTATTGACAATAAAAATACTGTTATTAACAGCCAATATTTAGGTTATTAACAACAAAAACGATTATAGGCACAGGTTCTTTGCTTATAATGGTAAACGATCCTTTATCAGTACTTTGAAAGATTGTCATTCACAATCAATTCACAACTGATTGGGGTTTTATCAACAGGGTGTAAAGAATTATTGACAAGTTTTTGACAACTTGTTAACACGTTTATCAACATTCCACTTATTAACATTGGAATGGAGCCTGTTTACCACTGTTTGAGTTATCTTATGTTTGGAATACAGGAGGTATATGTTACATCAAATATTCCAGACAAGTATATATGCTTAAATTCCAGCGAAAACAAACGGCGTTGCATTTACCAACGATGAGGCGGCATTGCCTTTGTATGTTTCGTTATTTTCCAGATTTAGTTTTTTTACCGATGCATTTTCCGAGAAATCAATGTCTTTCAGTTCCAGCCAGAATGTGTTTGGTGTAAGAACCGATTCATAAAAATAGACCAGATTTTTATGATCCGATACTGTTCTCCATCGGGTGGAAGATATATTTGGCTGATCGGGTGTGCTGATCCCGAAAGGTACAGAACAATTTCGGATAACACTGAATACACTCGCTACACCTATTCTTGTATCGGATGTTTTAGGAATGGCGTTTGTGTAAAATGAAGCTCTTACAAAACGGTCGGCAGCCCTGTTTGTTCCCGGAAGCATAACGGTTCCTCCTATTTCTTTCCAGTATTCGTTGAGGGCTAGCTGCTTATCGAATATAGGAGAGTTGGTCATTACCTGATACGATTTGTCGTGATGAATAACGAGCTTTCCTCCGATATATTCAAAAATGGCATTGTCTCCCAATGCATCAGATATCGAAAGATGGAGTGTTGCCATACGTGATCCGTCGGGCATTTTATCAGATACGATTTCGAATGTTTGCTTTTCGAGAGCCTTTACAGCTTCATCTACAGTGGCGAAGCTGTCCAAAACATATTGAACCCATGCTGCGATGGTGAGCCCCGGTGTTTTTTGATTCCATGTTGGATATTCCGACTCCGCAAGCCATAAGAGATTAGCGACCAATCCTTTTTCGTTGATGCCGTCTGTGCTTGAAATATCATATGCCGAAGTGATGACACTTCCGTATTTCGATTTCCATTTCAAAGAGTTAGGACCGACGGCTCCATCCCTGTCCATTCCTCTGGGGAATACCCATATATTACTTTTGATGTCTTCTTTCCAGTCCATTGAGCGGGCTGTGAGGATCAAATTGTCTTCTCCCTTATAAACTACGCGTGTACATGCATTGGTTGTGAAATAGCCTATCCCTAAAATAGCTAGTAGTAAAAATGTCTTTTTCATAATCATAGATGAGTATTTTTATTCTAACAAGATAGAAGAGGAAATGTTTGCTTATTGATGTGTTATTTTTCTAAATTTGCTTTTTATCTGAATGCAACTTTTAATAAATAGAGAATGAGTTTATCAGTTAAGCGGATTAATTTGGTGATTGATTGTGAAGATGCAGGAGTGATGGCTGATTTTTATAACCGGCTGTTAGGGTGGGAAAAGACGCATCCTCATGCTAATGGATGGGCGGCACTTACATCTCCTTCGGGGGCGGTACTGGCTTTTCAGGAAGTGGAAGGGTATGAGCCTCCTGTGTGGCCTTGGGAGGGAGATAGACAGGCACAGATGCTTCACTTCGATTTGTGTGTGGATGATCTGGAGGAAGCTGTGTTATATGCCGTACAATGCGGAGCGCGAATTGCAGACACTCAATATTATAAAACATCGAGAACTCTATTTGATCCGGCAGGACATCCTTTCTGTATTGATACTGATGAATAGGAATGAGTTATTTTAGAGTTTTAACTTCATCATTATATTGCATCTGTCGTAAGCAGCATGTGAGATTGACACTTCTTCAAATCCTAATTTTCGGTATAGAATGATGGAAGCTTCGAGTTGTGTATTGCCTTCAAGAAAAATTTGTTTTATGCCTTTTGATTTTGCGTATTCTATAATGGTTTCGCCAAGTTTTCGTCCTAGTCCCAAGCCTTGAGCCGAGGGTGATACCGCCATTTTTGCCAGTTCGTATGTATCTTTTTCCGGATGATGAATGAGTGAACAGCATCCTTTTACCTGACCGTCTACGAGAGCGAAGAATACTTGTCCTCCTTGGTCGATGATATATTCCTCTACATGGTTTAGTGTATATATGTCTGAATCTTCGAGACGGAAGAAGGTGGTTATCCATTCGGTATTTAACCTGATGAAATCTTCTTTATACTCAGCTTTGTATAGTTTTATTTCGATTTGTTCCATGTCGTTTGTCTTTGTTGATAGGGGAAGTATCTTGATTACAGGATCATGGCTTGAGGAAAAGCAGAAGAAAGTCCTGTCTATAACCTGAAAAACGGAGTCATTATTACAATCATGTATATGATGCAGATAAATATTCCTGCAAATGATATGTAAGAAAGTACTCGGGCAGTTTTGATATAGCCCGAACGGGCTAAAACAACTCCCGTTATCAATGCGATAAGATTGATAACGAAGATTGTTTTAAATATATTTGCGCTTATCAGTAAAATCATATTCTCTGATTAACCTTTATATCCTTGTTGAGGGTTGCGGTTCAGCAGTCGTGTTTTAGCCATCTGCTCGTATTCTGTACCCGGGCGTCCGTAATTACAATACGGATAAATACTGATGCCTCCACGGGGGGTAAATACTCCGATCACTTCAATGTATCTCGGATCCATTAGTTTTATAAGATCTTTCATTATGATATTCACACAATCTTCATGAAATGCCCCATGATTACGGAAACTGAACAGATATAACTTTAACGCTTTACTTTCTACCATCTTTATGTCCGGCAGATAGTTGATATGTATGGTAGCAAAGTCGGGTTGACCGGTAATAGGGCAGAGGCTTGTAAATTCGGGACAATTGAAAGCTACCCAGTAGTCGTTTCCGGGATGCTTATTATCGAATGCCTCCAGTACCTCAGGTGCATAATCGTCTTTGTATTCGGTTTTTCCGCCTAAATGGCTCAGTCCTTCTATGTGATTTGTACTCATTGTTTCTTTTGGTGTATTAAGTAATAGAAAGTATTTAATGATACATTCTCAAGTTATAGTAAGCTCAAATTTTTATACTTACCAAAGTAATAACTAGGTCTGTGACCTTTTTTTTCTTTTGTATGTATACGTCCTTCGGCTGGCTTAGTCAGTAAAGCATTGAGGGCCTGCCATTCCTCCTTCGTATTTCAATACTATATTTTTCTTGTAATACTTATATTGGCATCCATCGTTATACTCTTTAATCTGTGGGACTGTGAGCATTTCGGTAGGGAAAATCAAGTAAGAATATTTACCTAAACCGCTGCGGGTGAATCCTATTTCAACGGGATTCCCGTTTTCGATCGAACAGCAGTTCGCCATCTGCATCATGTTGCGGAAATTGCTGAATGTCATTGCATCCCACTTTAATATTCTAAGTAATTGATCGAGACGTTCCGAACCGTATTCCATATCGAATTCTCCGTCTATCAGTTCAGGTTTTCCGTCTTTACCCTTTTTAGATATCATGAGGTCTATTCCCAATATCGAGCGTAAGGGATCGTTGTCTAATTCGATACTCAATGATACAGTGTATCCTTTAGGAACTGCCTTTGCAAACTCATTCTGCAAATTATTGATATCCTGTATATGAGTTTCGTAATTATCGATAGCTTCTTTCCTGCTGCTCATAGGCATAGAATAGACCCTGAGCATAATGATCTTTACGGTGTCATTCGCCGATTGATATTCTTTCAAGGCATTGTCATATGCTTCGGGGGAATATTTTTGTTTCAGCTTTTCGAATACTTCAGCTTCAGTAATCGATTGGGCTTTGGCCGTTAAGATAAAAGACAATAATCCTAAAATGAGTATAAAACGGTTCTGCATATAATGTTTAGAGTAAGCAACAGATAGTACTTCAGCTATACCTTCTGTGGTGTATGTACTTGTCTCGCCAATGAAATCAGGCTTGAGACCTTAAAAAAACAGGTTGCAAGATAATATTTTTTTCTTGTATTCGGATTTTCGAGGTCTCAGACCTTTTATTTGCCTTCCCTTATTTTTAGATATTCGTCTAATCCGTGTTTGCGAAGTTTGCACGAAGGGCATTCTCCGCAGCCATCAGCGGGGATTCCGTTGTAACAGGTGAGGGTTTCGTTGCGGATTAGGTCAAATGCTCCCAGTTCGTCGGCTAGCTGCCATACTGCTGTTTTGTCTCTCCACATCAGCGGAGTGTGTATCTGGAAGTGTTCGTCCATTGCCAGATTGATGGATGCGTTGGCTGACAATATAAATGTGTCGCGGCAATCGGGATATCCACTGTAATCGGCTTCGGATACACCTGTGACAATGTGTCGGATGCCATGGCTTCGGGCTATAACTGCCGCAAATGTAAGAAACAACAGGTTACGACCCGGTACAAAAGTGTTTGGGTAAGCATCTGCCGGTTTTTCTTTATCCATGACTACATTGCTGTCGGTGAGCGAATTGCTCGATAATTGACTGATGATAGATGCATCCAGTTTTTGAAATGGAACACCTGCACGGCTTGCTATTCCTTCGGCTATTTCTACTTCTTTGGAGTGACGTTGTCCGTAAGTAAAGCACAATGTGCGAACTGATGAAAAGTGTTTAAGTGCCCAGAAAAGGCATGTGGTGGAGTCCTGACCACCTGAAAATAGGACTAAAGCTGGTTCTTTAGAGTTCATTTTATCTCTGTTTTTTACGTGGTTAATCGAAGTTACACGGAAAGGGTTCGTTTCCCTTTTCGGGGGCAAAGGTAATTATTAGAAATAGAATTAAAGAGGAATGCTGAATATTTATGTATTTTTGCTGATGGAATTATCTGCATAATTCTTGTTATTTAATATACAAATTTACTGTATAACTAACAGAAAACATGTAATGACTTGTTCTCAGGCGATAATACTTATTGTTGCTGTTATGCTTGCAAATTAATAAATAGGTCTGCGACCTTAAATGCTTTTCTTATGAGCCGTAAGTTTCAGGATAAAATAAACTCAGACAGAGAAATCATCGATCTGAGAATGCAGTCGGAAGAATTGATTAATGCAATGGAAAGAATGACCGAAGATGAATTTCGGAAGGAGTCTCAACGTATAGCCGATGCAATAGATGCACGGATAGAGTGTTTGTTCAGGGAGTCTGAATCTTTATAGATATTACATTATTCTTATTTGTTTCGTAGCTTATATGTAACAATCTTATAGTTTCTTTGTATTAGAAAATTAAAGGAAGTGTTTGGTATAAGATTGTTTATGGGTTGTTTATTTTAGGTTGTTATCCATATATGTATAAAATATGGAATTATAGTTTGCCTTGTAAAGGGTAGACTATTTTTTTGTCATTTTCGAGATGCTCTTTTTTGTGAAAAAAATATTTCGAGAAAAAACCTTAGTAAACAGGTTTATAACTTAAGCTGTGTGAAATTTCGAGACGAAAAGGCTTTGATGTGTTTGGATGTAAAAAAATATCTACTATCTTTGCATCGCAATTAAGCATTGGGCAGTTACCAGAGTGGCCAAATGGGGCTGACTGTAACTCAGCTGACTTACGTCTTCGGTGGTTCGAATCCATCACTGCCCACACATTTTAAGTTGCGGAAGTAGCTCAGTTGATAGAGCATCAGCCTTCCAAGCTGAGGGTCGCGGGTTTGAACCCCGTCTTCCGCTCTCAATCAGAAAAGCGACCACTTTACAGTGATCGCTTTTCTTTTTTGTAATGTAATAGGGATGGATGGACGTATTTGGATCATAAGTGATCGTAATATCGGATGTTCTGTAAGATATTTGAATTACAAAGGGTTATTGTCTGTTGTGTGAACTGATATAATTAAATTATGGGTAAACAAGGTATTAATAACTTAACGGAAGGTAAAATTCTGTCGGGTTTATTGCGTTTGGCCTTGCCGCTGATGGGAACAAGTTTTCTGCAGATGGCATATACGCTGATGGCGATGTCGTGGGTAGGGCGTTTGGGCTCTGATGGACATTCTGAGGTCGCGACCCGTGCCGAAGCGGCTATCGGATCTATCGGTATGCTATTATGGCTTACTGCTTCTATAGCCTATTTAGCGATGATCGGGGCGGAAGTTGCCGTCGGGCAGTCGATCGGAGCAAAGAAGATACGTTTGGCTAAAGCTTATGCTTCACACACAACAACTGTCTCTATTTCTATAGCGGTGGTATGGGTATCTTTGCTTTTGTTTTTTGCTGAGCCCATATTGTCTTTCTTTAAACTTGATCCGGAGATTACTGCCGATGCCGCACTTTATTTGCGGATATTGACAATTTGTCTTCCATTTCAGTTTTTATCGTATAATTTCTCCGGAATTTATAATGGGGCAGGACGTAGTTTTGTTCCGTTTCGGAACAATGCTTTTGGCTTGGTGCTGAATATGATTCTCGATCCTATTCTCATGTTTACGTGTGGTTTGGGTTTGCATGGTGCGGCTATTGGTACAGCCATATCCCAACTGTTTGTATTCGGGCTGTTTTATTATCAGATCAGATATGCAAATCCGATCTTGGGATATTTCAGATTTTTGATAAAACCCCGTAAACTGTTTCTGAAACGAGTTTTTTATCTGGGTACTCCTGTATCGATAATGAATTCGCTGTATGCGGTTATTAATATGAATCTGGCTCGTGCCGCTTCTATATATGGAGGTCATATAGGGTTGATGACTCAGACTACAGGTGGTCAGATAGAAGGAGTAACATGGAATACTTCGCAGGGCTTTTCGACAGCATTGAGTGCCTTTATGGCTCAGAATTATGCAGCAGGACATATCGAACGGGGACGTAAAGCCTACATTTACGCATTGAGGATAATGATCTCTTTGGGTGTCGTGGTAAGTATTATGTTTATATTGTTCGGCGGTCAGATTTTCGGGCTTATTGTGCCTCAGGAAGATGCTATGAAAGCCGGAGCTCAGTATCTGCTGGTGATGGGTATGGTTCAGATATTTATGATGTTTGAGCTTACGACTCAAGGTATGTTTAACGGTATAGGACGTACTGTAGAGCCAGCTGTAATCAGTATTGTGTTTAATGCTCTTCGGATTCCTTTGGCTTATATTTTGGCATCGCAAATGGGTATAATCGGAGTTTGGTGGGCTATCACTATTTCCTCGATGTGTAAAGGGATAATTTTACCTATATGGTTTACTGTCTTATATAGGAAAGAACTGCGTAAGCAAAAGCGATAGGTAGAAAAGAATTAAGGATAATATAAACAACCTATCAATTGATAGGTTGTTTTTTGTTGTCGTTCAAATACCTGCCATTGTATTATCAATAGCCCTTTAAAATTGCTTGGAGCAATATTTTATTAAATACAAAATTATTGAAATATAATTTAACACAAAGGTTTTTACTGAAAAAAAGAGGAATTAACCAGTAGTCCTTCTATTCTATATATGAGGATTTGTTCTTTTAAGTAGACATAAGTACTTAATGATGTATTTTGAATCAAGAACTAGTTGTTGCTGCCATGCTTACAGTGTCAACAACAGGTCTGTGACCTTAGTATTGTCCGTCGCAGATATAATATAGGATATAATCGCCCACTGTATCAGTATCGACAAATATCCATTGGACTTTCTTTTCGTTTGTTTTTGTTTTTACGATCCTTTTATCTCCGGACGTAAAATCTTCGACTTCCAGTACTTTGAATCGCTTATTAGAGCAATCGTATATTCCGTAAGTAATGTTATAGCTGAATCCTTCCCATTTTTTTATTTTCTTATCAGCATCTTTTTTGTAGATGTTTTTTATTTTATTGATATATGCCTGACGAGAACTTTCTGTCGTGTAAGCAGTTTTAACACGGGCTGATATTTGCCCTTCATTCGAGAGCACACTTGCTGAGTCGATATATATTTCCGTGTTTTCGGTTACTGCCAGATTTTTCCAGACATTTTGAGCCACTAATGAAGACGAAGCCATTATGAAAAATAGCAAAACAGATAAATATTTCATATCGATATGTTTTTAAGTTTTCGAACTTACTTAATATAATTCTTTCTTATACAGAATTCTAAACCTAAAGTTAGCATTTAATTCGATTTTATATGTCTTGAATAGTGAAATAAAATTAAGACTAAGCTAGCCGAAAACTTGGATTTATTATAATATTATATTATTTTCGCATCCGATTTCGGGATGTAGCTCAGCCCGGTTAGAGTACACGTCTGGGGGGCGTGTGGTCGCAAGTTCGAATCTTGTCATCCCGACCATTGAGCAGAAAGCACTTGCAGCAATGTAAGTGCTTTTTTTTATACCCTTTGATAAAAACTAATAAAACGATTTATGAAACTAAATGATGCTCCTAAATCAGTATTTGGAATAATAGCTGTTGTATTCGGTATAATTGTACTGGCCTTACTTGTGTTGCTTGTTTTGTGATTTTTATTCATTATTTCGTCATTAAACCGTAACTGTATCGAAAACAAAAAAGAGTATCTTTGGATATCTTAAAAATGAAATAAAGAATGAAAAGTATTGCAGTATATTGTGGATCGAGCGAAGGCTCAGACAAAAATTTTATGATTAAGGCTCATGAACTGGGTGCTGCCATAGCAAAACAACACCTCAATCTGGTATACGGAGGTGCGCGTGTTGGTCTGATGGGAGCAGTTGCCGATGGCGCTTTGTCGGTAGGTGGAACTGTTACCGGGGTATTACCTCGTTTTCTGGCTGAAAAAGAACTTCAGCATATGTCATTGACCGAAATATTTCTTGTAGATACAATGCATCAGCGCAAAGCTATGATGAGTGAACTTGCTGACGGATTTATCACTTTACCCGGAGGATTCGGTACGATGGAAGAGTTGTTCGAAATGCTGACATGGGCGCAATTGGCGCTTCATAAGAAACCGTTGGGGTTATTGAATGTTGATGGCTATTATGATTCGCTTGTTCAATTTGTCGGAGACATGAGTAAGAATGGATTTCTGAAAAAAGAACATGCCGATTTGCTTATCGTTAGTGATGATATTGAAGACTTGCTTCGCCGTATGAAAGAATTTGTTCCGTTGAAAGACGAAAAGTGGGTGGTAAATACAAGTCGTTAAAACTGTATATAAGTCACAGTAGGTGTTTAATGTCTTGTTTTAAGGTAATAACTACCTATTGTAGTTGTATTTGGATGGTCAATAAATAGATCTGTGACCTTAATTATTTTTTCAGAATGTATTGGTATGCCGTTTTGGTGTGCCTTTTTTTATATAAAAAACGACAACCCATCAGGGTTGTCGTTTTTCTGTTTTATCAATATTCGATTGCCTGATCATAGGATGCTTCTTCCACATCTCCATCCATGTGTTTCGAAAGCCATGATGGATAACCGTTATCGGTATATTTATAAGCAAAATTAGTTGTAATATTCATATTCTCACTTGAGTGCTTAAATGATAGCTTAGTAAGGTTATTGGTATAGTTCAAAAACATAAAGTTGAGATTATATGAGTCTTCCCTAAAGATATAAAACCAGCCTGGCAATCCTGTTTTGCTCATTATTCCCGGTTTGGAGTCGTACGAATAGTTGTATGTCGTCATCAACTGGTTGGTTTTGGCATCATAGATCCTTTTTTCAATAAGATTCTTCCCTGAATCATCATACGTATATAAAATATATGTGGGAGCTGCCATAATCAGATCTTTACCCTCGGGGCCGGGTTCTTTTAAGCTTTTGTCGGAGATTTTTGCAGGTAGACCATTGTCCCCTAATTCTATCTCTTGAGTATAGGCATAGAAGCTCGGTTCTCCACTGCTTTTTGCGGTGATGATGTTGCCTTCTCGAGAAAAGGTTGTAATGCTATTTCCATCTGCTACATTTTTGTCTGTAGGAGAGTAGGTTACTTCTATTAATTCATTGCCGTTGTATTTGAAATTAGAAGTAGAGCCTTTATCTTCTTTTATCTTGATAAGCTTATCGGATTGATAATAGAAGTAAATTGATCCATTCGTTGAAGATGTTATTTTGCTGGGGCGTCCTTCTAGTTTTGTTTTTTCCCAATTGTCGTTGTCATCATCACTGCAACCTGCAAATATAGATGCAGAGATTAATAGAGCCGTGATTGTCAGTAAATTGAGGTAGCTGTATCCTTGGGAATAGTGTTCCGTGTGATGTTTTCTCATTTTCGTAAGGTTTTAATAAATTAGTTAGTGTGTGTATAAAAACATAGAATCTGAAAAGTACAAAAAAAATTGTAAACTATCTTTATGAATCAGATAATTTACAATTTTGTATGCGGCTAGAGTCTAGCGTATGTCTATCTTTTATTGAGAATTGCGTCTGCTGAAGTCTACCATTTTTAATGCTGCAATCGCACATTCATCTCCTTTATTTCCATGTTTTCCTCCTGCACGATCCAATGCCTGCTGCATATCATCGGTAGTAAGCAAGCCGAAGATAAAAGGAATTGAGTGCATAACATTCAGACGTGCTATTTCCTGAGTTACACCACCGCAAACGTAATCGAAATGGGGAGTATCACCTCTTACCACACTGCCTAGTACAATAATAGCATCCAATTCGTGTACATCGGCAAAAGTCTGCGCTCCGTATATAAGTTCAAAACTTCCCGGGACATAGTCAACCAAAATATTTTCGGGCTTAACTCCATTTTTCAAGAGAGTATTGCAAGCTCCGTCACGAAGTGCATAAGTTATATTGTCATTCCATTCGGCTACAATAATGCCGATTTTCATATCTTCGCCCGAAGGAACAGTTGCCGGGTCGTATGATGATAAATTATGATATGCTGTTGCCATAATTATATATTTGTTTTTTAATGATTATTCTGACTGTAAAGATAGAGAGATTTATTCAAAAAAATAAAGTTTTGCCATTGCTGACAAAACTTTAGGATTTGTATTTTTTGAAAGACTTGATATCTTAGTTGCCACCCTTCAGGATATTAGCTTCTGCAATGTATTTATCGGCTTCTGCTGCTTCGGGTGATGCCATATAGTTATTTTTTATTTTAGTAAATAAGTCTATAACCTTGTCATATTTTTTAAGATCGCGGTAGACGATAGCTGCTTTTTTGTAGAAAATAGGACTCAGTAAAGCATCGTCCGCATCTTTAGCTGCACTTTCGAAATACGAAATTGCATCTTCTGCTTTACCTGTATTTACAAGGCAATCGCCGATAGCTCCTTTTACAGCAGGTGTAACCATATCATCACCGCCGCTGAAATCTTTAAGATAGCTCAAAGCCTGTTCGTATTGACCTAAACGAGCATATGACAGTCCTGCATAAGCTTTCGCCAAATCTCCTGTTTTGGTAGAACCGTATTCGCTGATGATTCCGATGAATCCGATATATCCGTTGCCGTCGCCGTTAAGAGCAAGTGAATCCATTCCTGATTGGAAATATTGTTCACCTTTAAATAATGCTACTTGCGCATCTTGTGTTTTAGGCTCAACGATGAAAACTTTGTAAGCCCAGTATCCGCCAATAATGACTATTAATGCGGCTACAGCTATTATAAGTTGCTTTTGGTATTTAAAAAGGAAGTTACCCGACGATATTACAGCTTCGTCAATTTTGTTCCAGTCTTTCTCTTCATTCAACTCGCGTTCTTTTCTGCTCGACATTTTCTATAGTATATTTTTAATTTAGTATCAGTGTCAATTTCATCGAAAATAAAGGGCAGACGCCCTCATCCTAAAATTGCTGTCGCAAAAATAAACCTTTTCCTTGATATTCAAACAAAAATCTCCCTGCTTTTTTTATTTTGAGTATTCTTACCTGACACAAGAGGCGGTAATTGTTATATATTCAGGCTTTTATTTACCTTTTATGATACCAAGGGATTCCCTTGTTTTTCAAGCTTTTGTTTTTTTACTCAGCGAATACTTATTGCATTGTATATATTTGTGTATAATTTAGTATCGGTTTAATATTTGCTCTGTTCAAATTAAACCGTTGCTCAACCATAATATAAATCTGTGACCATGATTCGAATTATATTTACCATATTATTTATATGTACTGTAAGTATACACTTGTATTCTAAGAATGAGGCTGATTCGGTTTTTTCTATTTTAAATAGGGAACTCAATAATAAGGCAGTATATATAGATAAGAAAGAGCAGAAGATAAACGGACTTAAAGAACTGCTGGATACACCGAATCTGCTCAAGGCTCAGGAATACGATATCAATATGAAGTTATCGGCAGAATATAAGAAATATAAGATAGATTCTGCGATTTTTTATGTGGAAAAGAATCAGGAGATAGCAGCTATTCTGCACGATAAGGATATGATAGACGAGACCAATCTGAAACTTTCGTTGTTATATTCGGCTTCCGGAATTTATTTGGAGTCTAAGCAGATACTGAATACCATAAACAGACAGGCTTTAAGCGAAAAATTACTTCCTCTTTATTTTGAAGCTTACAGCCAGTTTTACGGGCATTATGCCCAGAGTAACAGCCGGCATACTTATTTTCAGAAGAATGAGGCTTATCGTGATTCTTTATTGACCATACTTGATCCGCATTCATTTCAGTATCGTATAGCATATGCTGAAAAGATTTTATATCAGGGGCAGTTAGAGATTGCGACCAACAGGCTCACGCTTTTACTAAAAGATGTATCGCCCGACGACCCTAATTATGCGATGGTTACTTATTTGTTGGGGACTGCTTATAAAAACAAGCATAATCTGGAGTTACAGAAACAGTATTATGCTATGTCCGCAATTTGTGATATACGGAATGCTATTAAGGATAATGCTTCGTTGCAAAGTCTGGCTTCTACTTATTATGAAGAAGGAAATATCGATCAGGCATATAAACTTACAAAATCGGCAATAGAAGATGCTGTTTTTTGTAATGTAAGATTCAGAACTATCGAAATATCCGAGTTCTTTACGATTATAAATACAGCTTATTTGGCAAAGGAATACAAGCAAAAGAGCGAACTGAAAAGATTTTTGATTTTTACCAGTATTTTGGTTTTATGTTTGGTCGTTGCTGTTATATATGTATATAAGCAAATGAAGCGGGTTTCGAGAATAAGAAAGGAACTGTATCGAGCCAACGTCAAGCTTATAGATATGAATGAAGACATGACAAATACCAATAGTCAGCTGAATGATGTGAATTTGCAGTTGTCGGAGGCCAATCATATCAAAGAAGAATATATAGCACATTTCTTTGATTTATGCTCTACCTATGTCGGAAAGCTAGAAGATTACCGGAAATCATTGAATAAAAAGGCTGCGAATAACCAGCTCGATGAGCTTTTCAAAATGCTTAAATCTACCACCATTGTAGATAATGAATTGGAGGAACTGTACAAACAGTTCGATAATATCTTCTTAAACCTTTATCCCGGGTTTGTTGAGGGCTTCAACTCTTTACTGATAAAAGAAGAACAAGTGCAGCTTAAACCGGGAGAACTGCTGAATACCGAATTGCGTATTTTTGCGCTTATACGTCTTGGTATTACCGATAGTGTGAAGATTGCCGGATTTCTCAGATACTCTTTGAGTACAATATATAACTACCGCACCAAGGCAAGGAATAAAGCCGCTGTATCGAGAGACGAATTTGAGAATCAGGTTATGAAAATAGGGATTATTCAAAAAATTAGATAAGCCTGTCTTTTTTTTAACTTTTTTTTATTGCTTTGGTTAGTAAAACAGCCAGAGCTTATCTGTGCTAAATGTATATCATTAAATGCTCTCATTTTATTTAAAGTTATTTAAATTCACTACTTTTTAGTTCTGTTTTTTTACATGTAAATATCTTATTGTTAATTGTTTAATTGTTTGTGTTTACTACTTTTTTTATTTAAGAAGAAGGAGGAGTGGTTTGTGCGGGTAATTTTGAGATATTAAGCAACGTATGCTTACCTTAAGATCTCAGACCTTTTTATTGCTTTTATAAGCATAGGTGCAACAGGAGGTCAAAATGAAATAATATATCATTAAATAGGATTTTCTACTTAGTCTATTTTAAACTCAAAAAACCAGAAAGAACATGAAATGATGAACCAGAATTAACCTTACAAGAAAAGAGGTACGGATAAGGGGATAATCTCATCCTTGATTTATGACAATCATAAAAAGGCATGAGTCCTTAAGAATAACTTACATTAAAACTAAATCATTAAAATCTAAAGAAACCATGAAGTGTAGAAGTAAACAATTCTTGTACAAGATTTGTCTCGTTGTTGCTTTGCTGCTTCCTCAGATTGTTTTTGCCCAAGGCAATATCAAAGTTGAAGGAACGGTAACTGATGCATCGTCAGGTGAAACCCTTATCGGGGTATCGGTTAGCCTGAAAGGTGGGGCTAATGCGACAATGACAGACATCGACGGAAAGTATTCACTCAATAATCTGCCGCAAAATTCTATCATTGTATTTACATATATGGGATATGAGCCTGTGGAAATACAGGCAAAACAAGGCACATTGAATATGTCTCTTAAAGAATCCTCAAAACAACTGAATGAGGTGGTTGTAATCGGGTACGGTACGCAACGTAAGGCCGACCTTACGACTTCGGTAGCAAGCGTATCTGCTGATGATTGGGCAGACCGTCCTATTATTTCGGCACAACAGGCTCTTCAGGGCAAAGCTGCCGGTGTACAGGTGGTGCAACCATCGGGCAAACCCGGAGTCGGTCTTCAGGTACGTGTGCGTGGAGCTACTTCTCTGAATGCCGGTAATGATCCGATCTATGTGGTAGACGGAATCATTACAAATGATATTACTAATGTTTCGCCAAACGATATCGAAAGTATGCAGATTCTGAAGGATGCGTCTTCAGCTGCAATATACGGTAGCCGTGCGGCAAATGGGGTAGTGCTTATTACTACCAAAAAAGGAGCAAAAGGACGTACTCAGATAGATTTATCTATGTACGCAGGCTTTTCGAATGTTGCAAAGCAAATTAAGACACTAAATACTGCGCAGTATTACGATTTGATGGATGAAGTTGGTTTCAGTATGGATCGTACCAACCAAAACTATATCAATTGGGCGAAAGAAATGTATGGAACTGGTGTGCAGCAGAATTATCAGGTTTCTCTTTCTGGTAGTACCGATAAAGTAAATTATTATGTTTCCGGTGGTTATCAGAAAGAAGATGGTATTATCAAACCTGCTACTTACGATAGGTATTCTTTCCGTACAAATTTGAGCAGCGATATCAAACCTTGGTTCAAAGTTACGTCTAATCTTAGCTTTGCACGGAATGCCCGTCGGGATGTGACCGACAATGCGAATGCCGGTCGCGGTGGTGTGATTATGTCTATCTTGAATACTCCTCCTAATATCCCGATCTGGGATCCAGATAATGAGGGGCAGTACAAAGCCGACCCAAACCAGTCGTCGCGCGAAAACCCTTATGGACAAACCGATACTTATGATATGAATAGGGAATACCGTTTTATGGGTAATCTCGAACTGGACTTTACAATTCTTGAAGGTTTACACTTCAAACCTCGTTTTTCGGTTGATTACACAGATCATTCGTGGGACAAATTTATTGATCCGGTTAAAACTCAATACGGTCGTCAGGCCAATGGTCGAGGTGAACATGCAGATGATAATTACCTGACATGGCAAAGTGAAAATATCTTATCATACAATAAGAAATTCGAAGGAAAGCATAATTTCAGTGCATTAGCCGGTATTACTATGCAAAGATACAGGCACGAAAATGCATATATGTCTCTCGAAGATTTTGTAAAAGGTACAACATACAAGACCATGACTTTAAACATGGCTAATAAAATTAATAATGCGAAAACCGAAAAGAATGGAAACTCGCTGATGTCATATCTGACCAGAGTACAATATGATTACGAGAGCCGTTATCTGTTTACTGCTAATTTCCGTGCCGATGGCTCTTCTAAGTTATATCATAAGTGGGCATATTTCCCTTCATTGTCTGCCGGATGGCGTTTCTCTAGTGAAAAGTTCTTTGAGCCTCTTACAAAAGTAGTGGATGATGCCAAACTTAGAATCGGCTGGGGACGTAATGGTAATCAGGGAGGAATCGGGGATTATGATTCTTACGATAAATACACCATTACCAGAAGGGAAGAAACCGGTCAAGGGCCTGCTGTAAAACCGGGACGACTGGGAAACCGCGATCTGAAATGGGAGATTACGACACAATACAATGCCGGATTGGATTTCACTCTCTTTAATTCGAGATTGACAGGAGAATTTGATTTGTATTATAAGAAAACGACCGACCTATTATTGTATATCACCTTGCCTGCAACAGTAGGTGTAGATCTGCCAATGAGAAATGGCGGAGAGATGGTGAACAAAGGTTTGGAATTCAATCTTAACGGACAAATACTGACCGGAGCATTCAAATGGGATGCCAGTGTGAATATGTCATTTAACCGTAATAAATTGACAAAACTAGGTCTTACCAAACAATTTACTGCAGCTAATATAGAGACCAATGGAGATGATGTTATTATGATCAGAGAAGGTCTGCCTTTAGGATCCTTTTATGGATATATAGCTCAAGGTGTTGATCCCGAAACCGGTGATATCGTTTATAAGGATTTGAATAACAATGGAGTGAATGGAGTAGATGCAAATAAAGTGGCTGATCCCGGTGACCGAACAATAATCGGTAATGCTCAACCTGATTTTACTTTCGGTATTACTCAGAATTTTTCATTCAAAAACTTCACACTGAGTGCATTCTTTAACGGATCATACGGTAACGATATCTTCAATGCTTCCCGAATAGAGTTGGAGTCGATGAGCGATTCGAAAAACCAATCGACAGCCGTATTGAACAGATGGCAGCGTCCCGGAATGATTACAGATGTACCTCGGGCTGTTGTGGGATCTTTCAATGTATTGAATTCGACACGTTTTGTTGAGGATGGTTCTTTTATCCGTTTAAAATCGTTGACATTGTCTTATGCTTTCGATCAAAAAGTACTTAATACTCTAAGATTATCGAAACTGAATATATACGGAACTGTAAATAACCTGTTTACTCTAACAAAATACAGAGGGTATGATCCCGAACTAAGCTGGACAGGAAGTAATGCGGCTCAATTAGGTATCGATTACGGTACATACCCACAGTCCCGTTCATTTATTTTCGGGCTTAATCTGACTTTTTAAGGTTTATCAATACTAAAAGAAGCTAACAATGAAATACAATATAAAATATCTACTTTGTGGAGCAGTAGCATGTCTGGCATTAAGCTCATGCAGCAGTTTCCTTGATGAATCACCCGATTCGGAACTTACCAACGAAAATTGGGGGTCGGGAGATAAAGACCATGCAACCGAGTATACAACTGCTACTCAGATGGAACAATTGTTGACCGGAGCTTACAGCGATTACGGATCGGAATTCTGGCAGCTCGACTGGTATATAATGAATGATGCTCAAGCGGATAATGCTTATGCCGGAGAACCAAAAGATCAGACTATGCAGTTTGACGAACTTCGTATCGCTGCATCTAATGGCGGAGTGAAAAGAGATTGGGGCTACATGTATTCTCAGATATCCAAAGCTAATACAATTATCGAATGGATTCCTAAAATCAAAGATTCTGCATTGACCGAAAAACGCAGAGGTGAAATCAGCGGAGATGCCCACTTTATGAGGGCGTTATGTTATTTCAATCTGGTAAGGATTTACGGAAGTGTACCTTTAATTACTCAATATATCCCTGAAATAAGCCTCGATAATATCGATGAGATATATCCGCTGCTGTATCCGGCTAAATCATCAACTGATAGTATTTATGCACAGATTGTAAGCGACCTCGAAGTTGCCGAATCGGGTGTAATGGATTATTCGACTGATAAGTTTAAGATAACCAAAGCATTTGTGCATCTGATACAGGCGCAGGTGTATGCGACTAAAGACGGTGTGGCTAATACCGACTGGAATAAAGTGAAACAATATGCTCAGGCAGTAGTGTCGGATACTCGTTATGGTTTAATGGATAATTATAATGATCTGTTTGCTGTAGCCGAAACGCCTTCGAATGGAGTATTGCCAAGTGTAAATCTTGTAAATGAACATACTAAGGAATCGATATTTGAAGTCGATTACAACAGTTGGTCTACATTGGGCAACTGGGGGGCTCAGATGTTTTATGGTATCGACTGGAAAAAGTTTAATACACCCAGTCAGGATCTTTACAGAGCTTTTACTTCGGCAAAAGATACAATACGTAGAGATGCATCAATTATGTTTGGTGATGTTACAGGTAAATGGACTGACAAGTATTGGCCGTCTAACAAATACCCTTATTGCTATAAACTGAGATCGCAGGAAGCCGGAAATATTGTGCTGTTCCGTTTGCCGGAAGCTATTTTACTATTGGCTGATGCCGAAAACGAATTAGGAAACCTGAGTGAGGCTAAAAGATTGGTAGATCTGGTACGTACACGTGTTAAGCTGCCTAATACTACAGCATCCAGCAAAGATAACATGCGTTTGGCTATCGAAAACGAGAATCGTTTCGAATTTGCATTCGAAGGTAAAAGATGGATGGATCTGAAACGCAGAGGTCGTTTTATTCAGGTGATGCAGGCTTGTACCGATCATCAGAATACATATGCTTCTCGCTTGAGTGAAAATAAACTGATATGGCCTATCCCTCAGAGTGAACTCGATCTGAATGTAAATCTTACCCAGAATCCGGGTTATTGAGGTCACAGACCTATTTATTAGATCAGTAAACTCGTTTACCGAATATCAATAAGAATAAAAAGGTCTGAGACCTTAAAAGCAAAAGATTATGAAATATATCTATAAAAATATAATATGGGGCTTATGTGCCGGAGCTTTGCTTCTGTCTTCGTGCGAAGAAGAAGATTCCCGGACTGTTTATCCTCATTCGACTCCTGTTATAGAGGATGCTGCGATCAATCCCGGAACATTTACATACGGAGATTCGGTTACTATCACAGCTAAAGTGGCAGACGAAGCAACTCCTCTTTCTACATTGGAGATGAAAATGGTTGTGAATGACGTACTCGTTGCTCAGCAAACCATCCGTACTGCAGGAAATAAAGCTGAGGTTTCTGCAAAGTTCAAAGTTGCGTATGCAGCCGAATTACCCGATAATGCCGATATTGAAGTATTACTTACTTTGACTAATGTGGAAGGTGATCAGACTCAAGGAAATATTTCGGGTCTGAAAGGCAAGAGAACCTATTACAGCAAACTGTATCTGGTATTGGATAATGGTGAGGTGTATCCATTGACGGCTCAATCCGAAAAGTCTGACAAATACGAGTCGGCGGAGGTGAAAATCAAGTCAAATAATATCCGTTACCGTATTGCCGAAAAGCTGACTGATGATAATCAGATCGACTTCTCAGGACGTGTATGGGGTTTAAAAGGCGGTGCTGTTCAGTTAGTGGACGAAACCGGTGATTATATTACGATAACATCAGAAGGCGTTGATTATATCACTCAGATAGTTTTTGATAATTATAAGTTCGCAACAACCCTTGTTGGGAGCAAATTAAATCCGAATGATCTTATTCTCGATAATTTCGGTGATGTAACAGCAAGCAATGAGGCGTTTAAAAAACTTACCCGTACATTCGAAAAGAATCAGGAAGTAACATTGTTCGATGAATTGGCTTCAACTGATGTGGTTTATAATATGGATTATTTTGAACGTACTGCTGATGATAAAGTGAAATTTACAGGCGATGCAGGCAGCTATGACTTGTATTACAGTCCTACCCGGAAAGTAATGCTTGTTGAACCTCAGGACAGAGCTTATCCTAATATCCTGCTGACATGCGGCGAAGGGTTGGGATATCCGTCTAAGGTGAAACCCGAGGCGCATACAGCATGGGATTTCAATGCTCCGCTGCAAGCGATAATATTCCGTAAAGTAGCTGCGGATACTTATCAGGCGACTGTTTATTTTGATGCATCAAAAGCAAACTTTAAACCTTTCGAGAACAGAGACTGGGCGAATGAAAAGAAATCATCCACATTTACTATGCCTGCACTCATCGCAAAAGACACCGATCTGGGTAAAAATGATGGAAACTGGTATCCTGCAGAAGGAGCTGTATCGGGGAACTATAAAATAACCATCAATCTGGCAACTAAAGTCGTTACTGCCGAAAAGGTAACTCTGCCTTGATTAACGAATCTTATAAACAATGACCGGACTACTCACCCGAAAAGTAAGTAGTTCCGGTACTTAAAGACTCAAAAGAATATGAAAAAATATTTGATTCCTATATTCTCCTTGCTTTTGGCAACCTCTTGCATCGATTATAATACCGATTCGGGATTTTCGGATGATAATGAGCAGAATCCGACCGAAAACAATGAGGTGAGAATGTGGCTTACAACACAATCTAAAATATACCTGAACAAGGAACTGTCTATTGATTATACGAATGACATAACCGATGTGGTTGTACGTATAGATCCTTCGACTAAATACCAGACCATAGATGGTTTTGGGGGTACATTAACCGGATCGTCGGCTTATCTGCTGCAACAAATGTCGGCAGAAAAGAGAGCACAGGTATTGAAAGATCTGTTCGATACAAAAGAAGGAGCCGGACTCGAAAGTATCCGTATTGCTATCGGAGCTTCAGACTTTTCGATGGATCTTTATACATATTGCGATAAGCAGGGCATTGAAAACTTTGCCATCCCTGAGATAGATAAAAGGGACTTGATTCCTGTTCTGAAAGAGATTCTGGCTATTAACCCCAATATTAAATTAATAGCCAGCCCATGGTCTCCACCTGCATGGATGAAAAGCTCGGGTAAACTCAATCTTGGTACTTTGAAAGGACCAGAAGTGTATGACGATTATGCGACTTATTTCGTAAAATACGTTCAGGCGATGAAAGCTGAAGGCATAACCATAGATGCTATTACCTTACAGAATGAGGCTGATTTCGAATCGGGTGTTCACCCTTCTATGAAAATGTCGTGGCAGGAACAGGCCGAAATTATCGGTAAGTATATCGGGCCTAAATTTAAGGCGGCAGGCATAACTACCAAAATATTGGTTCTCGATCATAATTTTGATATTTATAACTATGCCATAAATGTATTGAGTGATGCTGTGGCAAATCCTTATATCGATGGAACGGCTTTTCACGGATATGCAGGGAAACCTTCGGCTATCAATGAAGTGAAAACCGCATTTCCAACGAAGAGCATATACGAAACCGAACTATCCGGCGGTGATTGGAATACAGGAACCGAAATGGAAACTATGTTTTATTATATCTCGGATTTTATGGTTCCATGTATGCAGAACGGATCGAGCAACTTTATGATGTTTAATATTGCATTAAACTCTCAGCATGGCCCTGTAACACCCGGAGGGACTTTCTGCGAAGATTGCCGTGGTATTGTTACCATTGATGGTGATGATGCCAAAAAAGAACTGGAATATTATATGTTGAGCCATTTCAGTAAAGTATGCCGTACAGGAGCGAAAATGATTTCGACATCGTTTACCGGAGCATTTCCTGAAGGAGCTACAGCAACAGCATTCCTTAATCCTGATGGTAGCAGAGGGCTTGTTGTTGTAAACGAATCGGGAAATAATATAAATATGACAGTCAAAGATCAAACCAACGGAAAACGTATTGTGTATAGTGTGCCGAATTCGTCGGTAGCATCTTTCCTGTTGAAATAAATATAAATGCAAAGGAGACCGCATAATAAACTAATTATGCGATCTTCCTTTTTAATAAAAGCAAGTATTAATGACATATATACAGGTGTATAGAGTTCTGTCGTTTTTATACTTTGTGAATCAATAAATAGGTCTGAGACCTTCAGATAACGAGAACCTCATGAAAAAAATCTTTTATCTTGCGATAAGCTGTTCACTATTATTTGCATGTACCGAAAAGTCTGTTGTGGATATATATACCACTACTGCCGATAAAACAAAGACCATGCAAAAAGACTCGGTTATGCTTATGGCAAAATCAGATGTCGAGTCTACGGATAATATTATAACATTGCATCCTGAAGAGAAATATCAGGAAATGGATGGTTTTGGTGCTGCAATAACCGGATCAAGTTGCTATAATCTGTTGAAGATGGCTCCGGCAGATAGAACTGCCATATTAAAAGAAACTTTCGATCAGAAAGACGGATACGGATACAGTTATATTCGTATATCTCTCGGAGCGTCCGACTTTTCGTTAGATGAATACACTTATTGCGACAAACCGGGATTAGAGAATTTCGCGATTAACGAATATGATAAGCGAGACCTTTTCCCTATCCTGAAAGAAATAAAAGCAATCAATCCCGAAGTGAAAATAATGGCATCACCTTGGTCTTGTCCGAAATGGATGAAGGTAAATAACCTGAAAGAACTGAAGCCTTTCGATTCGTGGACAAGCGGGCAGCTCAATCCTAAATACTATCAGGATTATGCCGCTTACTTTGTAAAATACATTCAGGCTATGGAAAAGGAAGGTTTCAAGATTGATGCGACGACTATTCAGAATGAACCTCTCAATCGGGGTAATTCGATGTCTTTGTATATGACATGGCAGGAGCAGCGTGATTTTGTCAGAGACGCTCTGGGCCCTGCTTTCGAAAAAGCCGGTATCAAAACAAAGATTGTAGTGTATGACCATAACTACAATTATGATAACGATAAATCAGAGAATTACGACCAGGGACAATATCCGGTAAAAATATATGAAGATGCTAATGCCGCGAAATACATTGACGGAGCTGCGTACCATGCTTATGGAGGTGAAAAAGAAGAACTGCTGACTGTGCATAATGCTTATCCCGATAAGAACCTGTATTTTACCGAAATGTCTATCGGATTATGGGGTGAAGGGTATTCTTTTGCTAAAGATCTGATGTGGAATATGCGTGAGGTTTGTATAGGCAGTATCAATAACTTCAATAAAGCTGTGATCATGTGGAATTATATGCTCGATGATAACCACGGACCGGACCGTCCCGGAGGATGTGATATTTGCCTGGGTTGTATAACTATTGATTCTAATGATTATAAGACTATGGATAAGAACAGCCATTATTATACGATGGCTCATCTTTCGAAAGTTATTAAACCCGGAAGTTTCCGTATAAAATCGGAAGGAAAAACAGATGAGAAGATATATTATTCGGCGTTTGAGAATCCCGATAAAAGTTATTCTGTTGTTTTGCTGAACGAAAATCAGGAGCAAAAAACGGTAACGGTAGCACTTGGCGATAAAGCGTTCAGCTATATTGTACCTGCTCAGTCTGTTATATCTTGTATCTGGAAATAAGAATCATCCGCCTTGTGTGTTTTATGTGTAAGTTGAGAGGTTTTTGTGAGGTCGGTATGTGCTGTTGAGTACTTATATATCGGAGGTTTTATTGTATTTTTGTTTACAGATATACTACAAACCGAATACAAGAGAATCTTTTTGAGACCTCGAATAGGCATAAACTCGGTCATCAGTTTGCAATCCATGAAAAATAATCATAAATACAGATCTTATGATCTTTAATCTCAAATAACTAAATCATGCTAAATCAAGTGAAATTATTATTGAGTTTTCTCTTTATGGCTTCGGTTGCTATGCCTGTGATAGCGCAGAATTCCATTCCGGTATATCTGGATGAGAGCAAACCAATAGAACAGCGGGTAGAGGATGCTCTTTCCCGAATGACTCTGGAAGAAAAAGTGGCGATGTGTCATGCTCAGTCTAAATTCAGTTCGGCGGGTGTCCCTCGCTTGGGAATACCCGAAAACTGGATGACAGACGGCCCTCATGGTATACGTCCCGAAGTATTGTGGGACGAGTGGGATCAGGCAGGATGGACTAACGATTCTTGTATCGCTTTTCCTGCGCTTACAGCTTTGGCTGCCACATGGAATAAAGATATGTCGGCTCTGTACGGAAAATCGATAGGAGAAGAGGCCCGTTACAGAAACAAAAATGTATTACTGGGTCCCGGTGTAAACATTTACCGTACTCCATTAAACGGACGTAACTTCGAGTATATGGGAGAAGATCCGTTTTTAGCTTCAAAAATGGTTGTACCTTACATTCAGGGCGTACAGGCCAATGGTGTTGCCGCATGTGTAAAGCACTTTGCCCTGAATAATCAGGAGGTGGACCGCCACACTGTAAATGTAAATGTAGACGACCGTACTTTGTACGAAATATATCTGCCTGCTTTTAAAGCTGCTGTGCAGGAAGGAAAAGCCTGGGCTATTATGGGTGCTTATAACAAGTACAAAGGTCAGTGGGCTTGCCATAATCAATATTTGCTGAATGACATTCTTCGCGGCGAATGGGGTTTTGATGGAGTTGTTGTGTCTGACTGGGGTGGTGTAAACAGTACTCAGGAAGCAATTTATCATGGCTTGGACATGGAATTCGGTTCTTGGACAAATGGTCTGAGCGAAGGAACAAGCAACGCTTATGATAACTATTATCTGTCTAAACCATTTTTGAAATTATTGAAATCAGGCGAAGTGAAAGAGGAAGAAGTAGACAAAAAAGTCCGCAATATTCTTCGTCTTGCATTCCGTACAACAATGAATACAAAACGTCCTTGGGGATCGTTTGGTACTGATGAACATGCCTTGGCAGGACGTCATATTGCAGAAGAAGGAATTGTACTTCTTAAAAACGATAATGCAGTATTGCCTCTCGACCTCAATAAGACTAAAAAAATATTGGTTGTAGGTGAAAATGCCATCAAAGCGATGACTGTCGGCGGAGGAAGTTCTTCGTTGAAAGCCAGATACGAAGTATCTCCTTTAGACGGAATTAAAAAGCGTGTAGGATCTCAGGCTGAGGTTGTTTATGCAAGAGGATATGTAGGTGATGCCAGCGGAAATTACAATGGTGTACACTCGGGACAGGATTTGACTGAAACTCGTTCCGAATCGGAATTGATAGCCGATGCTGTAAATCAGGCTAAATCTGCTGATGTGGTTATCTTTATCGGAGGTCTTAATAAAAGTGATAATCAGGACAGCGAAGGGCATGACCGTAAGTCTTTGGGCTTACCTTATGATCAGGATAAATTGATCTCGGAACTGGTTAAAGCAAATAAGAATCTGGTAGTGGTGAATGTGTCGGGTAATGCTGTTGCAATGCCTTGGGTCAAAGAAGTACCATCTATCGTTCAGACTTGGTATAACGGAACAGAATCGGGTACAGCATTGGCTTCTATCCTGCTTGGTGATGTAAATCCTTCGGGTAAACTGCCGTTTACATTTCCTGTAAAATTGGATGATGTTGGTGCTCATAAACTGGATGCTTATCCCGGTGTAAATAAAGAAGCTGATTATAAAGAAGGTATCTTTGTCGGTTACCGTTGGGTTGATAAAGAAAAGATTAAATCATTGTTCAGTTTCGGATACGGATTGAGCTATACTACGTTTGAATACGGTAAAGTAACAGCCGATAAAAAAGAAGTTACCCGTGACGGAAAGATCTCATTTACCGTGAAAGTGAAGAATACAGGAGCAAGAGACGGAGCTGAGATTGTTCAGCTTTATATAAGTGATCTGAAAAGCTCATTGCCCCGTCCATTAAAGGAGTTGAAAGGTTTTGAAAAAGTATATCTGAAAGCAGGTGAAGAAAAAGAAGTTACGATGTCTATCGATAAATCGGCTTTAAGCTTTTTCGATGCAGCTAAGCATGAATGGGTTGCCGAAAACGGAGATTTCGAGGCTCTGATCGGTGCTTCGTCTTCGGATATAAAATCAAAAGTGAAATTTACTTTGAAATAAGGATTCTATTTTTGAAATAAGGAAAAAATCCTGTTACCCAGATTTATTCGGTAGCGGGATTTTTTTTTGAATTATTTTTATTCGGATAATCTGATATATATCAGTGTGATATTAAAAAATATCAGTTTTTCTTAAAAAAAAAACGAACACGCCGATAAACAAAATATAAGTCTTATATGTTTCCATAGTCTCGAGCTTATATCAGAAAGATCATTTCATAATCTTTTTTCTATATAAAATCGTAAAAAGAAAGATATTTTATATTGAAAGAAATCAAAGTTTTCTTCTTGGATATTTTTCTGTATATCAGTTCAATGTAGCTGATGATATATAATTAAGTGTTTGTTATAAGAATATAGAGAGTAATTATTTTAAGAAGACCTGAAGTGCTGCTATAGTTGTGTTGGCCGCTGCACTCGATGGTTCAATTCGTATTTCTAATTTATTCTGACGCTGAGATAGAAAATGAATACTTTAGATAGATTCTATTTAAATAAAAGTGGTTATCCGAGGACATAAGATCTTTGGTGTCCCCAAGAATTCCCAGAATAACTCTAACTCTACTTTCTCATTAGTCTATGGTGGGTCTATAAGGGGCTTGTTCAAGCACATTCCATTTTAATCTTAAATAAAAATACTAGGCATACCGGGAAATCAACTATTGCACGAAAGGCTTGTTGCGTGTGTGTCTATGTAAATAAAAAGGTCTGAGGCCTTTTCCCGGATCAATAAATAAAGAACATACAAAGTTATGGTAAAGGATGTTACTCTAAACTACTTAAAGGTATTGGACGATAAGTTTGGTTATGATCACGATATAATCCAGACTTTTATTGTCGACCAGGGTGAAGTTCTAGAAATTGCACCCGGTGACTCTAAAATACTTTTTATCCGAAACGGTAGAGTGAACTTCTCTATGTCGAAATATTATGAAAAAGAACTGGACAGAAACCAAATGCTGGTAATACCATTGGGTTCTAACTTTACGGGGGTCGCACAAGAGAGATCCGAAATGGTACTGCTTAAGATTCCTTATAATATCAATCTTTCGGGATGTTTTCAGGGGCAAAAATCACGGACTGTAAGTAATATGGCTTCGGCTTATTCGCATAAAGAGCTGAATGAGAAAAAGCAATCATCCGACGAATTGTCGGTGCTTGATATGAATAATCTGTTGATATTGTATGTGTCGTTATTGAGCCAGTGCAGTGATGCCGGATTATGTACACCGCAGTATATGGAAATAAAGGTGCAGGAGTTTATCTGCATAATGAATATAAGCTATACAAGCCAGCAAATCGAAAATTTCTTTAAACCGATATTATCAAGCGACAGAGTGTTTTCTGATTTTATATATAATGCGTATCGCAAAGTAAAAACCGAGCAGGATCTGGCCGATTTGGCATATTATAGTTTGTCAGGCTTCAAAAAGCGTTTCAAAAAAGTTTTTAATATGGCTCCCGCCCAATGGCTTAAAATGAAAAAGGCCGAAGATATATATTATGAGCTTAATCACGGACAAAAATCATTCAAGCAGATATGTGAAGAATACAATTTCTCATCGACATCTCATTTTAATACATTCTGTAAAAAATATTTGGGTGCAACTCCCGGAATAATACGTTCGTCGGGTGCGGTTAGATGATGAAAATGATAGAAAGAATGATCAAAGGTCTATATATGACATAAAAGTGATTATTTATGAAACAGTTGGTATTTACAAATGACCTATTTTTGTAATAGGATAAATCAATATGATAGTTAAGTGGATTTTATTGAATCATATTGTTTCGAAATGGTTAATGTAGAGTGTGTAACTAATAAAAGTAATAGATAGAGATTAAAGATTGTTTAGCGTTTTGCTATATTTTATCCTGATGCTGAGATAGGAGAGGGGTTTCAATAATTTTCTGAATAAATAAAATAAAGATCGATACAGGGTTAAAAAATTCTGGTGTCCCCAAGGTACGTCCGATCCGAACTATGTAATAGCAGTGTTTGATGAGGTGTTTCATAGTGGTAACATGCTGTTATATTTATGCTTGTCTAATTAATAAATAGGTCTGAGACCTTAATTTATAGAAAGAAGTTTATTTATCTCAAATTTTTTTGAAAGTGAAAAATACTGAAATCGTATGGCATGTAATGCGTATACCATACAACAGAGAAATGTTGTTTAAAAATCATCTGGATACGATTGATATCGAAAATTTTATTCCGATGCATTACAAGTATGTAGAGAAAAAAGGACAGAAAATCAAAGTGTTGGTTCCGGTTGTAAACAATCTTGTTTTTGTCAAGACATCAAGAGCTGTTCTGAATAAGGTAAAGACTGAGGTGGAGTTGCGTTTTCCGGTACGTTATATGATGGATAGAGTCCGCAACGAACCGATGGTAGTTCCCGAAAATCAGATGAATAATTTTTTGAGCGTAGCTAAAACTTATGACGATCAATTGATATATCTCGATTCGTCTGAAGTTCTTTTACGCCGGGGTGACAAAGTCCGTATTACCCAAGGGCCTTTAGCCGGAGTTGTCGGCGAATTTTTACGGATCAGAGGAGACAGGCGTGTTGTTGTATCTGTAGATGGTCTAATGTCTGTTGCCACAGCTTATATTTCTCCTTATCAGCTGGAGAGGCTCGAAGAACCGAGGATGTATGAACAGACGATATTGTGCGAGACAGAGGTTTAAAGTTTTCTACCTCTAATTATATACAAACTGACGATAAATTATAGAGATAATTTTCGAACCAAACGATATAAAACATGCACCTCTGGTTTTCTGAAATATACCAGAGTTCTTGAAAATTTACGGCATATGCGATAATGTTTTACTGAGAAGGGAAGTAAACCGAGTACGTGCAGCTACCGTATCCATATAACGATCTTCCCCCATTTAGTAGACCTGTGTGTACAAATTAATAATAGTGTCATATTAGAGAATATTATAACAGAGTCCAAGATACGAATCAGTGGTTGATGTAGGTATACTTGCAGACGTATTCTTTTTCCGTTCGGAAGTACGATAATCGAGATTAGAACACAAGAAAGATTGAAGGAGAGCTTATTCTTCTCCGGTTATCCTTTACAAACGGCTCGTCTGCAAGGCACACCTACTATTTTTAGTTTTTTTGAAATATCATTTTTTGATATCAGAAAATATTCACTTTTACTTAAAAGACAATAGCAACCTATCATCTAACACAAACGATACTCTTATGAATCAGTTTTTTAAACTAAACAGATTTGCAACTTTTTGGTAGCCAGTATAATCACTAGAGAAAAATGTTCTGCCAATCAGTGTTTAGTCTTAAGTTAAACATTTAAAATTTGAAAGAAAATGAATAATGCTTTAAGTAAAAGTACATACTTTAGGATTTCGACTCAATTTGTTGATCTACTAGTTCTCAATATTTGGTGTGTTGCGTTCTATTTTTTATTGGGTACGGAACGGAGAATCGAAGCCTTTGATTCTTATGTATTTCAATACTGGCTTATCTGCAATATATCGTATATCATGAGTTTGTTTATAGCCGGGGCTATATTGCAAAAGCGGATAGTACGTCCTGAGGTTATAGTATCTCATGTATCGAGAATTATTATAATAGCTTTTTTCCTGTTTTTATCGGGGCTTAGCATTGCTATGCTTCCTGCTATACATCTCAAATATGTTGTACCGTTTTATCTCGTGGCTTTTGCTTTTATTGTATTAGCACAGCTTTCGTTAAGACTTTGGATATTGAATGTTCGAAGTTATGGTAGAAACAGCAGATCTGCCGTGGTTGTGGGAGATGGTGGAAATATGCTGGAAATAATTCAAACGTTGAAACAATCCGAGATGGGATATAATCTGTTGGGAGTCTTTTCTTTTAATGAAGAATTGGAAGGTTTTCCCGAAGGTGTGTCGTGGTTGGGATATCCGGAAGATGTAGTGGGGTGGTTATCGAGCAATAAGGTAGATGATGTCTTCTGCGGATTACCTTCTAAACATAGGGATGAGATATTACCGATTATTAATTATTGCGAAAATAACCTGCTGCGTTTTTACAGTGTTCCCAATTTACGGAATTATCTGAAACGTAAAATGACGGTGGATAAATGTGGTGATGTATTAATACTTGCCATTCGCCGTGAGCCTTTGGGCAGAATAACCAATCGGGTTATAAAGCGTTTTGTAGACTTTTCGGTATCAACCGTATTCTTATGCACTGTATATCCTTTTCTGTACCTGATAATAGGAAGTATAATTAAAATATCGTCTCCGGGTCCGATTTATTTTCGTCAGCAAAGAACTGGTCTGAACGGCAAAAGCTTTGGCTGCTATAAGTTCAGAAGTATGAAGGTCAATAATGATAGCGACAAGGTACAGGCTACGCTGAATGACCCAAGAAAGACCAAAATAGGGAATTTCCTCAGAAAAACCAATCTCGATGAGCTGCCTCAGTTGATTAATGTATGGCGGGGAGAAATGAGTCTGGTGGGGCCTCGTCCGCATATGTTGAAGCATACAGAAGACTATTCGAAAATAATCAATAAATATATGGTTCGCCATTTGGTAAAACCCGGTATTACAGGCTGGGCACAGGTAAATGGCTATAGAGGAGAAACCAAGACTCTTCCTGAGATGGAAGGCCGTGTGATATATGATATCTGGTATCTTGAGAATTGGAGCTTCTGGCTTGATATCCGCATCATGGTTTATACAATAACCAATATGCTGCAAGGCGAAAAGAACGCATATTGATTATCCTTTGGATAAAAATAGATAAAATCTAATACCACTTTACAGGAGGTTGTTACATAAATTTGTAGCAACCTTTTTTTTTAGATAAGGTATTCCGATGTATTGAGATACTTATTATCCGAAAATGTTTCAACAACAATTCTGTTTAGGTATTTCTTTCGTCTGAACTCAATCGTACGCTCTGTTATCGGTTTTGTACTTAGCAGGTTACAGGACATGTAGCCATCTTGTATTTCGAATTCGAATCTGATGTCAAAAGGGTAGGGGTTTACTACTCTCAGGTCTTTATATCCGTATACTACTGTTGCATCGGCTCCCAGTGGAGTAAATCGTTCTTCTTCGGTATAAATATCCACCGTATGGTTATAACGCTCATTTATACTAAGTCCTGCTTTCAGCGCACACAGGTAAATGATGCCCGATAGCTGACACAGTCCTCCACCGTAGTCAGCCTTGAGTTTGCCATCTATCAGGTTGCGACCCATCTTAAAGCCTTTTTCTGGAGATGGGTTTCCTATTGCCCGCCAGAATGAAAAAGTTTCTCCTGAAGTTATGATAATCCTTTCTATTAGATTGGTTCCTAGTCTTATATTGTCGATCTTATTCTGATAATACTCAGACTTTCTGATCTCTTGTGTTTCTGAAATAGAATGTTCGAACGGTGATTCCGTTACTCTGAAAGAGGCGAAGATTACTCCTTTGTTCCGGTCTTCTGTATAACGTTTGATCAGTTTGTATCTCAACCGCAACGATGAGGGGATCAGCTTCTTTATTTTCATGTTCTTTCTAAAACAACGATGGTGTATGATGCGTATTTTTTCAGGCATGAGCGGCATATCCAACGGTCAAGTCGTCTGATGTATCTCCGCCATGATGATGGGAAGCGATGTATCGGAAAAAACATCAATCCGTAGGATTTTCTCAGTATCCATTTTGTAGTCATTGCTTGCACTTCCATTGACGAAAGAGAGTTGGATGCGTGCCAACCCTTTATCTTGTAATTGATGATCTGGCGACGGTATTTAGACGGAAAGTCAAAGATAAGCCGTGCACCTTGTTTTGCGACACGTGCGGTTTCTGTCAAAAACTGACGGGTATCATCTTTATCCAAATGCATAAGTAGATGGAACGAAAAAATAGTCTCGAACATATTACTTTCGAAAGGCATTTGTAAAGCACTGCCTTCAAAGAGCATACGGCTCGGATATTTTTGTTGAGCCTGTTGCAGCATCTGAGGGCTGATGTCTAATCCATAACGGGCATATCTGAGAAAACGGCCTGTTCCGCATGCAACATCCAGCGTTTTATCCTTGTTGTTGTTTAACAGTAATTTATGCAGGATCTTCTTTTCCTGATAATCGATGTATTTTCCGTACGAATTGGCGAACCTGTCGTTGTCATATTCCGAAGCCAGTTCGTCATAGTACGATTTTATAGAGTGTTGCATATATAGATTGTTTGTCTTTACCGAAAGTGTATGTGTAATAATCCCTATCGTTTTACTTTTCAATAATAATACGGTATAAAGCCGAGAACTTATGCTGAACAGCCAGCTTGTTCATTCGGTCTTTTTGGCTGAACTCTCCTGAATATCCGACTCTGTCGCAACGTCCATACCAAGGCTCTATGCAAACGAATGGGGAGTCTTTGTGCGGAGGTTCCCATAACCCGACTAACGGCGAATCAAATTGTAAGCTGATATATGGCTTACGGTTTGCGTCCAACAGCGAAACTTTGCTTATCTGGCTGTTTTCGAATATCAGCGCATCGTTGTCAAATGTGTGATTTGTTATAGGCAAAAGGTTATCGGTCAGTTGCAGATCGTATTCTTTGGTAGTATCCGCACATCCTTTTTCGGCAATAAGTATATATTTCAGATCGTTATTGCGGTCGAATGTAAAATAGCCTTTGATAGGGCTTGCTGAACTATGCTCCGGATAATTGAATGCAGGATGCGCGCCTATCTGAAAGTATAAGTCGGACTGTCCTGTATTGATAACGTCCCAAATCACAATAACGCTATTTCCTTCCAGTTTATAAGCTATCTCCAATTCGAAGGCAAATGGATATATTTGCTCCGTTTTGCTGTCATTCGTGAGTTTATACCGTATCTCGTTAGCCGATTCGTATATCAGTGAAAATTCTTCATCCCGTGCAAAACCGTGTTGAGACATGGGGTAAATCTGTCCATTATGCGTGTATTTATTATTCCATAATCCGCCTACTATGGGAAAGAGTACCGGCGAATGCCGTTTCCAATAGGCTGGATCGGCCTGCCAGAGGTATTCATGTCCATTATCGAGACTGACGATGCTGGAAAGTTCTGCTCCTAAAGGCTTTACTTTTATTGATAATTTGTCGTTGATCAGGGTTTTCATATATTGAGTACTTTATCTTATCGGTTTTTTGAAGACTTTAGTCTTTTAGTTCGGTTATTTCTTTTATTCCTTCTCTGTTGAACAGTAACCTGAATTTTCTGTAATAGAGGTTTTCATGTCCTTCGCACCTTAGTATAAAATGCAGAGCATATACTTTTTCGCTCGAGAACCGGATGTATCCGTCTTGTTCATCAGGCAGGTAAATAGGGACTTTCGGGTTATCCATTTTAAGGATATAGTGAGTGATATTGAATCGTGTTATATCATTTATTCCTATAAACTGGTATCCTTTATAATTACTTATTTTTGAAGATTCCAGATTTACCAGCTTTTTATAAAGTATTATTTGTTCGTTATATATCTGATTTTCGGCTTCAACCAATGGAGACCGCTTGCGCATATTCAGAACTTCTCCCGGAACTTTCGATTCGATAGCAAAATCAAATGCTTCTTTTGTCCATCCTATCGGGTTGCGTTGTATATCGAGTTGACGTTTGGTGTCGAAGTATTTTTTACCCAATTGTGTACTGAAGTAAAAACGCATAAGGTCTTTAATGCGGTCTTTGAATATATAGCTGATCACAAGAGCAAAAAACAAGGGAATGGTAAAATTACCGTAATGCAGTTGTGCCGAAAACGAAACAACCGTGGCGAATATCATCGAAGTACCTGCCGCTATTCCGTAATAAAATTGTTCGGCCAAGGCTCCGTCTTTTGTCTTTTTTGTGATGAGGAATAAGTCGCTTTCAATAAACTTTTTAAGTATACCCCGTCTCATTACTACCAGGTAATTGTTGCTCTCATCTTTCGTATCGAGCATCGAATAGCCTTGTTCTCTTTTATACGAATCTTCGTTTGCAACGAGTTGATACAGCTTATCTTTCACCTGTTTGTAAGGTGATCTGTTTTCGAGCCCTCTCATCAGTCGGAAAGTTTGCTGCTGCAAAATATTGCCTATAAAGTCGTCGCCAAAACCATAGTATTGCTTGTTGTCTTCCGATATCGAGTCATTATTGATAATCACCCATAAATCGCGGTAACGCTGTATAATATGCGAAACATGAAGTATATATTCATCTACCAGTTCCTCGATCAGATTATTGTCTTCTTCTTCGATAATATAGAAGGCTCTATCCCGTGATGCACTTTTGAAGATGGATGAAAGCATTCTTATCTGAAAGATGTAATTCTTTTGATATTCTTCGTTATCAGGTGATTCGGAGAGCTTTTTAGCCGCATCTTTCAATCTGCCCAAAGGACCGTTGTCTCCCATATATATTTCCTGTAAAGTATATACGGGCGTAATAAGCCTTACGTTTGATTTGGTGTCTTTGTAAAATTGATCTTTGCTGTATGTACCACGATTGATATCAATACTATTGGGGACAAACAGCCATGTATTGATGCTAAACTCATTGATGTCACTATCAACCGTTTTGCGGGTTGCTATAAATGATGTTTTGAATTCAAATGAGTAATTGTCGTGTATTTTTACCTTAATATCGATCATTCAGCCAAAGATAATGGTTTTGGGTTTAAGTAACAGTAAGTATTTAATGATATGCTACATATAGTAAAGCTGTCTACTCGTTTACTAATTTAATAAAAAGGTCTGAGACCTAGACCTTATTTCCATCCCTTATAAGGTTTTTTTATCAGTTGTGAGTTGTAATATTTCCGGTCTCCCGTCACTTCTTCTCCGAGCCAGTCGGGATGTTCGAATTCTTCGTTCTCTTCATTGAGTTCGATCTCAGCCACAGTTAATCCTTCGTTTTCTCCATAAAATTCATCGACTTCAAACGTATGGTTTCCTGCTTTTACCAGATAGCGGGTTTTATCTATTACTCCCGGATCGCAAAGTTTTAATAATTGTTCGGCATCTTCGAGAGAAATCTCTTTTTCCCATTCGAAACGGCTGATACCGTTTGGTGTTGTTCCGCCCTTGATGGTTATGTATCCTTTTCCTCCCCTGATTCGGATGCGTACACTACGGCCACCTGTATTAGATGCCATATAACCTTGTACTACTCTGTCGTGTGAAAATGACTGTGATTTGTAATCTCCTTTTACCAGAAATTTGCGCTCGATCTCGGTGTTATTATTGTTCATATGGATAAATGAAACAGGCATATAAAGGATATGCCTGCACTATTTGTTTTATATTAATGGTGTTTTGTATTTATCTAAATTATTGTATGATCTGTTTGATAGCTCCTAAGTCGGGATAAAAAATAACCTTGATAGGCTGTTTATTATTATCGAACATCTGAGGAGTAAGCACATCCTGTGTACCGAATTGCACAATATCGCAGCTTTTGCTTACCCAGTCTTTGTTGCCGAATTCAACCTCAAGAGTTGCCTTGCCCGGAACATTAAATATGATTCCTTTTGAGAATTTTTTCTCCAATTCTTTTTCTTCTTTTGGGCTGAGGATCGGTGCGTCCCTTAGGGCTTCCTTACTTGTCAGATTCAAATAAGCCGGAGCTCCCGATAAATCGTCACTGCGGACAAAACCCAAGCGGCGAGAGAAACGGAAGATAACTTGCTTTTCTATATTTTTTCTTTCGGGAACAATAGTATATTCGGAGCTTTCTATATTTTCCACACTTTCCGATCCGATGAACAATGATGTCAGGGCTTTTTCCTGTGTGTCTAATCTTTCCATTACCAGCTTATAGGCGTTTCCATCCGGAGGCATATTGTCGGCTTCGCCGGTGAGTATGCTGTTGCGGGTTTCACGCAATGTAAAGATTTGCTTGGCAATAAGATCCGCCTGTCTTGATTTAGAGCCTGCCCGCAGAGTTTCTTCCGATAAGAAAGAATTGGGATTGGGCAGCGGTTTTTCGGGTTCTGCTGATGTCGTATTGCTTGCACTGCTTACATTATCGAACTGTGCATCGGCATTGATAGCACATATAAGCCCGCTTTTGGTCAACGTGACATACGGTGCAACAGTATTACTCCTGAATTCGACCTGATAACTCTTGTCTTTATCTGGAATTCCTTGAGTTTCGGCCGAAATATCGGTAAGAGTGTATATTACTTCGTCTTGAGTTATCGGGTTTGGTATATTCAGATATTGCTGAGCGTATTCGTAAAATTCTCCGGCTTTACGTGTTGTTTTGGTTGCTTTTGCTTTTACCGTTATAGAAGTTTTGGGCAAAGAGTATACCACACCATAATCGTTGCTGCGTACAGCACTCATCTTTACAGTATTCTGAGCCGATAATCCTCCTATTATTAATATTGATAGCAGACCTGTGTATAATCGTTTCATATATTTATAGTAAAAAAGTATTTATGATATACTTTTAGTTTATAACAGGCTTTGATTGTTTGACCAGTCAAAGCGATAAATACATAGGTTTTGACCTTTGTACGAAATACAAATCTAATAAATTTTTTTAGTAGTATACAAAGTGTATAGGATAAAAGGAAAAGCCGGAAGGCTCTAATTATTAAGTAATAGAAAGTCTGATGTATTTAAAAGCAATAACACCCTGTTGCTATTATGCCTGCAAAGGCGGAAACTATGGTTTCAAACCTTAGTTTCCGCCTTCTGTCTATCACTTTTAATTTTTAGGTGAATCTAGTTCTCTCATTTTCTCAAACTTATCCATCTGATGCAGGTTTACTGTGAGCGAATCGCTGCTCGATGAACTTTCGTATATTGTCAATCCGAATACCTTTACATTATAAATAAGATGGTTGAAAACTTCGCACATGATTCGTTCAAACTCAGCCCATACCGTTGTGTTGGTAAATGCGTATACTTCTATAGGCAGTCCGTTTGAAGTAGGAGCTAATTCCCGAACCATCAATGTCATTTCCTGATGAATATTGGGGTTGTTTTTCAGGTACCAGATAGCATAGCATATAAAAAGATCGCAGTTGGTTATCTGGAAGCCATTCAATAGAGATGCAGCATCGATATTCAGATTTTTGTTGAGGATCTCATATTCCTCCTGTTTCTTCTTTATATATGGGGCTAAAGCCTCTGTTTTTTTGTATACAGCAAGTTCTTCATCAGTCAGGTTACGTATATCCGACTGTTTGATAACCAGTGACCGTTTGATACGTCGTCCACCGCTCTCCTGCATTCCACGCCAGTTTTGGAACGAATCGGATGTCAGTGAATATGTCGGGATAGTAGTTATGGTTTTGTCGAAATTACGGACTTTTACCGTTGTCAGATTTATTTCTTCGACAGTACCATCGGCTCCATATTTGTTCATGGTGATCCAGTCGCCGATCTGTACCATATTATTGGTCGAAATCTGTATACTTCCTACAAATCCCATTATCGTATCTTTAAACATTAACATCAGTACAGCCGATGCGGCTCCCATGGCGGCGAAGAAAGCGGTTGCCGATTTGCCCGTTAATATAGAGTAAATGACAACGGCTCCGAATATAAAGAATATAATCTGGATGACCTGTATATAGCTTTTCATCGGTTTGTTCTGAAAAGCCGGTTTTTCCTGTATCATATCAGCTAAGGTGCGCACCACAGACATAATAGTCCAAATGATCATGAAAACCATGTAGATATCAGTCAGTTTGATAGCTGGTTTGATCACTTTATGGTAATCGGCAAAAATGGTTGGTATTGCCGATATTATAAATGAGTAAGGTATTACCAATGCCAGAAAGTGAGGCAGGCGGTTATTCCGGGCATAACTGAATATATTAAGGTTTGTGATTTTTTCAGCTTTTTTGAATAAGAATATCAGGATCATTCGGGTTATTTTCTGAAGAAGATATACAATAATCAGGGCTGCTGCCATTACAATAATCAGGTTCAGTATTTTGATCCAGTTGTCAGCGATCCCTATGTCGGAGAGGAATGCCTGAATATGATCGGTAATAAAATTAGCTGAGGTTGTAAATTCTGTTTCTTGCATAAGTGTAGTATTTTTGATATTTTTTTGAGTGAAAACGAAAGTAAAGTTACATAAAATACATTTTCCGGTAAAGGGAAAATATTTATATTCTAAATCAATAAGCTACTTAAATAAAACCTTTGCGAAAAAAAGTATATTATAGATGTGCATATTCATCTAATTATAGTACTTTTGTAAGCTTAAAAGTTTTAAGCATTCAATTATGAAAAGCGTAAAGGTAAGAGATAAAGAATTTGAATTGTTTATCCCTGAGGCTGAGATAATTCAGGCTATAGATAGGATAGCCGAGAAAATGAATATCGATTTGGAGGGTAAAGACCCTTTGTTTGTATGTATACTTAACGGTTCTTTTATGTTTGCCGCCGAGTTGATGAAAAAGGTAACTGTAGCCAGCGAGATTTCATTCGTGCGTATGGCGTCTTACCAAGGAACAAAATCGACCGGGAAGATAAAAGAAATCTATGGTCTTGAAGAAGATATCGAAGGACGTACGATCGTGATTATCGAAGATATAGTAGATACAGGACATACAATGTCATTGATATTAGATCAGTTGGCGTGTGATAACCCGAAAGAAATAAAAGTAGCAACCTTATTGTTTAAACCCGAAGCACTGAAAACAGAAGTCAAATTAGACTATGTCGCTTTAGAAATTCCCAACGATTTTATTGTAGGTTTTGGTTTAGATTATGACGGCTACGGACGTAACTTAGCTGATATTTACAAAATAAAATCATAATATAGGATGTTGAACATTGTTATTTTTGGAGCTCCGGGCTCAGGGAAAGGTACTCAAAGCGAAAATCTTATCAAGAAGTATAATCTGGCTCATATCTCCACAGGTGATGTTTTGCGTGCCGAAAAAGCAGCAGGAACAGAATTGGGTAAATTGGCAGACAGTTTCATGTCGAAAGGGCAATTGATCCCCGATGATCTGATGATCGATATACTTGCCAGTGTTTTTGATCAGAAAATCAAAGCGGGAGACTGCAAGGGTGTAATCTTTGACGGATTTCCCCGTACAATTCCACAGGGAGTAGCGTTGTCTGAAATGTTGGAAAAACGAGGACAGGCAATCTCAGCTGTCGTAAGTCTTGATGTTCCCGAAGAAGAACTGATCGAAAGACTTATTAACAGAGGTAAACAAACCGGACGTAATGATGATAATTACGAGACTATCAAGGCTCGTTTGGATGTATATTACAATCAGACAACCCCATTGAAAGAACTTTTCGAAAAAGAAGGAAAGCTTTATTCTATCGAGGGTGTAGGTAGTGTCGAAGACATCTTCAGCCGCATATCGTCTGTTATAGATAAGGTAAAATAAAATATAAAATATGTGCAGGAAAGCTGTTGGCTGGAAAGTCAATGGCTTTTGCCGTCAATATAATAATATGCCTGCGTTGAGCCGGCTTACTAGTTAAGGTCTCAGACCTATTTTATTCAATTATATTAATCGTTTATCGCGATTTGGCAAAGTTCAAGAAACCTAGACTCTGCTCTCACTGCTTTAAACGTTGCTTTGGTAAGTAAGATAGCCAAAGCCTGTTATAAACTAAAGTATATCATAAATACTTTTTGTTATTTAAATATATGTCAGATACAAATTTTGTTGATTACGTAAAAATATACTGCCGCTCAGGAAAGGGTGGGAGAGGTTCTACTCACTTCCGTCGGGAGAAATACATCCCTAAGGGAGGGCCTGATGGTGGAGATGGTGGAGATGGTGGACACATCATACTCAGAGGAAACCGTAATTATTGGACTTTGCTGCACCTGAAATTCAAGAGGCATTTATTAGCTGATCATGGGGAAAGCGGATCAGGAAAGCTGTGTTCAGGAAAAAAAGGCGAATCTGTAATTATAGACGTGCCTTGCGGAACAGTTGCTTACGATGCCGAAACAGGTGAATACATTTGTGATGTAACGGATGACGGACAAGAGATTATCTTGTTGAAAGGCGGTAGGGGCGGACGTGGAAACAACCACTTCAAGACTCCGACTAATCAGGCTCCACGTTATGCGCAGCCTGGAGAACCTTTCGAGGAAAGGCGTATTGTTTTGGAATTGAAAGTGTTGGCTGATGTCGGTTTGGTAGGTTTTCCGAATGCCGGAAAATCGACATTGCTATCGGTGATGACTGCGGCTAAACCTAAAATCGCAAATTATGCTTTTACGACACTCGAACCCAATCTGGGAATTGTGAGCTATCGAGACCATCGGTCTTTCGTGATGGCTGATATACCGGGTATTATAGAAGGTGCAAGTGAAGGTAAGGGATTAGGATTGAGATTTTTGCGTCATATCGAACGTAACTCTTTGCTGTTGTTTCTGGTTCCGGCTGATGCAGATGATATTCATGCCGAGTACAGAGTATTGTTGAACGAATTGGCTCAGTATAACCCCGAATTGTTGGATAAACGCAGGGTGTTGGCTGTCTCTAAGTCTGACATGCTTGATGATGAACTGATTGAAGCACTTAGCAAAGATTTACCGGATATTCCTCATATATTTATTTCTTCTGTTGTAGGATTGAATATTCAGCAATTGAAAGACCTTCTGTGGAATGAATTGAATGCAGACGGAGCATACGTGAAAGCTGCCGATAATCAGATCAAGCACCGCAAACTGGATATCCGTGCTATTGAGCTTGATGATGATGACGATGACTTTATTCCGGAAGATGATTACGAAGAAGAAGATTGGGATGAGGAGGATGAAGACTTCGATCCTGACTTTTACTACGGAGAGGATGTTGAAGAGGACGATAACGAATCGAAAAAATAGAGAACTGCAATGCCTGTCGAGCTGATACATTCTCAATTGTTGGATAAGTATAAGGCGCTTTGTCATTTTACTACTACTACATATGGAGGAGTAAGTGAAGGGAATTATGCTACATTTAACTTAGGGCTGTACTCTGGCGATTCTCCTGAAAATGTGATGGAGAACCGTTCTCGATTAGTTTCTGCTATCGGCTTACCTCTTGAGAATCTATTCTTACCATACCAGACTCATGGAGATAAGGTTTATGTGATAGACAAAGAGTTCTTACAATATCCATCGACAAAGCAGGTGCAATTACTTTCGGGTGTTGATGCGGTGATAACTGATATTCCGCTGATCTGTATTGGTGTGACTACCGCCGATTGTGTGCCTGTTCTTCTTTTTGATCCCGAGAATAAAGTGTTTGCTGCTGTTCATGCCGGTTGGCGAGGTACAGTTGCAAATATTGTAGGTAAGACCATTGAAGAAATGATTCGTGTTTTTGGATCAGTACCTCAAAATTTAGTTGCCTACATTGGTCCGGCTATATCACAGGCTGTTTTCGAAGTTGGGGAAGAAGTTGTTTTAGCATTCGAGAATGCAGGTCTTGACTTGGAGCGGATAGGTAAAGTTAATGATATGACTAAAAAAACACATATTGATTTATCTTTGGCTAATCAGATTTTACTACAAAAATCGGGGCTTAATTATGAGAAAATAGATGTTTCTGGTATATGTACCTATAGAGATAGTTTATGTATGTTTTCAGCTAGAAGACAATCTGTTAAATCGGGTAGGATTGTTTCCGGAGGCTATTTGTATTGATGTGTATTCTATTGGTATAATTTAGTGGTTTTTATTTGTTTTGCTTCTTTTCCACTTGCGAAGAATGATGAATATAAGTCGGAAATTCTTCGGGATTGATTATCTTTGATAAGTTAATCAATTTAAAACTGGCTAAAGCCGAATCTTGTTTCGACAGCGTGAAGGTGAGTCAAATAGGTCTGAGACCTTTAAAATATAATTATGAGATGAAAAAAAATCTGTTTTTATTTTTGCTTATTACTTTTGCATATAATGTATCCGGACAAACTATAGCGAGTGACACTATCACATATAAAGGAGAGAAGGATTATGTGGCAAATGATACGATTCAAGATTGGAGTCTCGATTATCAGGCTTTAGAACCTCAGGTGAAAGCCGATATCGATTGGCTGAGTTATACTCCTCTTGGTGTTAATCAAGATGTGAGAGACGACAAGAATAGTTTTGTGTTGATGTGGATGTCGGGTGTTCCTTACATGAAAATGAATTTGGACGAACGTATCGTTACATTTTTAGCCGGAGAGCCTTGGCTGATTATGTCTTATATGACAGGATGGACTAAATATTTTCTTGAAAATAATTATTCTCAAAATCAGATTCAGTTGTCTATAGCCGGAGTAAAAAATGTAATAAACTTTTACCAAAGGAATAAGAGACATTTACAGAAAAATAAAGAAGTCGAATCTTATATAAAACTAGATAAGTCGGGCAAGCTGGAAGAGTATATCGCCAGTGTGCTGATGAGTAATTGATTTTTTTTAGAATATAGAATAATTTGAAAGCAGGTTTATCCTGCTTTTTTTTATCTATATAGAAAAGGAAGTATAGTCTTTCTTGTTTATAAAAACGTTCTTTCAATCGTTGGCTGGAGTTTAATCAGAAAACTTGAAAAGGTGCAATGAAGTAACAAAAGAAAGAGTGTTGTCTTGCTGTAACTTTTGTTACCTTTTTGAAAAATGACCACAAACTCCTGAAGGGGTTTTTTCGGGCGTCAGCTAAATACCTTTAGGTGACAGAGGGGAAAAGTATCACTCTAAAAACGAATGTGAAATGTGTAACTTTTGTAACCTTTTTAGTGTTCATTATTAGTTTTTTTCTTTTCGACTGTTGTTATGTTTAAAAAATCAATTAAAAGGTTTGAGACCTTAAATAGTAATGTGTAGTTTTAAAAACTGATTTCTTTTTCGGATCTTGATTTACTAAAAAACGGAATATGAAAAATATACTTAGATTTGGTATTATAGGAACCAATTTTATTGTAGATACTGTACTGGAGGCTGCCTTGTCAGATCCCAGATTTCAGGCTGCAGCCGTTTATTCCAGAAGTATAGAAACGGCGAATGTTTTTGCCGATAAACATGGTATTGCTCATAAGTTTACCTCATTAGAGGAAATGGCTCAGTCTGATTATATTGATGCCGTTTATATTGCATCGCCGACAGCTTTTCATGCAGAACAAAGCATCCTTTTTATGAAACATGGAAAGCATGTGCTTTGTGAGAAACCATTTGCTTCTAACGCTAAAGAAGTGGAAGCAATGGTTGAGGCTTCCAAGTGGCATAATGTTGCATTAATGGAGGCTATGCGGTCGACTCTTACCCCTAATTTTAAAGAGGTTATCGGTCATTTACAGGACGTAGGTGTAATAAGACGGTATTTTGGGTGTTATTGCCAGTATTCATCCCGATATGACAAACTGAAGCAGGGAGTCGTTCTTAACGCTTTCAATCCCGAGCTGTCGAATGGGGCGATTATGGATTTGGGTGTATATACTATTTATCCTATGATTGTGTTATTCGGGAAACCTCGTTCGATACAGGCATCCGGAGTGATGTTAAGTACGGGAGTAGATGGTCAGGGAGCTATTAATTTCGAATATGAAGGGATGAATGCTACTGTTATGTATTCGAAAATTTCAGATTCGCTATTGTCATCTGAAATTCAAGGCGAAGACGCTGTTATATCAATGGACAAGATCGACTTTATCTCGAATCTCAAATTGTATAAAAGAGGAGGTGAAATGGTGGATTTGACAGTTCCTAACCAGAGAAATCAATATTATTATGAGATCGCCGAATTTATTGATCTGGTGAAGCAGGGGAAGAGAGAGTCCGATATAAACAGCCATGCTAATTCTTTGGCTGTGATAGAAGTTGTTGATGAAATAAGACGGCAGTTAGGGATTGTTTTTCCTGCTGATAAATCAGAGGCTTTTTAAACTTTTTTTTACTCTCTGCATCCGATTATTTTTGTTAATTTTGTACTATAAAGGTTTCACCCCTTTTTGTGGAGTGAAAATGATCAACCAGATATTTCAACTATAAACTAATCAATATGGCAACTCCAGCATTTAAGTATCAGGAGGCTTTCCCTATGGGCAAAGATACTACCGAGTACTATTTACTATCAAAAGAGTATGTTTCTACAACTACATTCGACGGTCAGGAAATATTGAAGGTCGCACCCGAAGCTTTGACTTTATTGTCTCAGCATGCTTTCCGTGATGTCGAGTTTTTATTACGACCCGAACATCAGGAACAGGTCGCAAAGATTTTATCAGATCCTCAGGCCAGTGACAACGATAAATTTGTAGCATTGACTTTCCTGCGTAATGCCGAGATTTCGGCAAAAGGTATACTTCCTTTTTGTCAGGATACGGGTACAGCAATTATCGTGGGTAAAAAAGGTCAGGGAGTATGGACAGGTGCTAATGACGAAGAGGCTTTGTCTTTGGGCGTTTATAATACATTTACACAGGAAAACCTGCGTTATTCACAAAATGCACCTTTGAACATGTATGACGAGGTGAATACAGGTTGTAATCTTCCTGCTCAAATAGATTTGTATGCAACAAAGGGTAACGAGTACAAGTTTTTATTTATAGCAAAAGGTGGAGGTTCGGCAAATAAAACCTATTTGTATCAAGAAACAAAGGCTTTGCTTACTCCCGGTAAATTAGAGGCTTTTCTGATAGAAAAGATGAAATCTTTGGGTACAGCGGCTTGTCCTCCTTATCATATCGCTTTTGCTATTGGAGGAACATCTGCCGAAACGAATCTGAAAACTGTAAAACTGGCTTCTGCCAAATATTATGATAATCTGCCAACTAAAGGCAATGAAGGTGGTCAGGCTTTTCGTGATTTAGAAATGGAGGCTAAGCTATTGAAAGCTGCTCAGGAATTAGGTCTCGGAGCTCAGTTCGGAGGTAAATATTTTGCACATGATATACGTGTTATTCGTTTACCTCGTCACGGAGCATCATGCCCTGTAGGAATGGGCGTTTCTTGTTCTGCTGACCGTAACATCAAAGGAAAAATTAATAAAGATGGTATCTGGTTGGAAAAAATGGAAGATAATCCTGCTCGTTTAATTCCTGCTGAATACCAACAAGCCGGAGAAGCCGGAGGTGTGAAGATTGACCTGAATCGTCCGATGCCCGAAATTTTGGCTGAATTGAGTAAATATCCGGTATCGACCCGTTTGTCTCTCACCGGTACTATAATAGTGGGACGTGATATTGCTCATGCCAAATTACAGGAGCGTTTAGATAAAGGCGAAGGACTTCCTCAATATATCAAAGATCATCCGATCTATTACGCAGGCCCTGCAAAAACTCCTCAGGGATATGCAAGTGGATCTATGGGACCTACTACAGCCGGGCGTATGGATTCGTATGTGGATAATTTTCAGGCAGCAGGCGGCAGCTTAATTATGATTGCTAAGGGTAACCGCAGTCAGCAGGTAACAGATGCTTGTCATAAACATGGAGGGTTCTATTTGGGAAGTATCGGTGGCCCGGCTGCTATTTTGGCTCAAACCAATATCAAGAGTCTGGAATGTCTTGAATATCCGGAGTTGGGTATGGAAGCTATCTGGAAGATTGAAGTGGAAGATTTTCCTGCATTTATCTTAGTAGATGATAAAGGAAATGATTTCTTTAAACAGTTGAAACCGAATACAGGTTGTACTGCTTGTTGATCTGTAATGATGATAAAAAGAAATCTCTTGCTATATTTAGCAAGAGATTTCTTTTTTGTATATGTATCAATTAATTTTCACAAATGAACCTCCTGTACGGTGTGCCTCAGGAGGGAGGCCTCCATTGCCCCATGATGTAAATATATTTCCGTCAGCAGTATAGTTTGTATTGAAATATTCTAAGATGAGGTATGCTCTTAAAGCACCTGCTGTTATTTCGATCTCTTGACATAATATAATCCGATTCTCATTTCTTGCTGAGCGATTACTAACAAGAACAGGAAATGCACCTGAATATGATTCCGGATCGGAAGGATTGGAGCTGGGTTTTAAGTATCCGAATATGGCTTGTTCTGTCCCTGTTCTATTGGTTTCAACTTTTGCTCCAATTGAGATCAGATATTTTCCGGGCACGGGAAAGTCTATATACAAACCCGAGTATATGTATATACTACCGAGACCAGGAGGTATTGAAAATGTAACTTCTTTTCGTTCGTAGGGTATGATTGTGTATCCGGTGAAATCTACAGGTACCCACGAGGCGAATCCATTAGCGTCTGATGTTAATGCTCGATTTGGAGCTTCTGATCCGTCTTGTAGCCTAAATCCGGCTATGGGCAGGGTAGGATTGCTTTTACTTCGGCTGTCGATATGTAGTTTATTAGTAGGGTTCAGTATTCCTAATCCAACGTTCCCTGTATTGGTTATTACTATATCGTCCGCAATCTCTTCGTCACTGTCGGTTGTTGACGTTGTTGTGTTCTTTTTGCCATCGATATGTAAAAGTTGTAAGGGATTGTTGGTATTTATCCCTACTGATTGAGCAACTGTCAAACTTGTATATGACATCTGTGCTATTATTATGGTTGCGATAAATCTTAATGTTTTCATCCTTTTCTTTAATTTATTTTACTCTGATGTAAGTTCCATTCCATATTGTAGTCAGAGTTCCTGTTGTTGCTATAAATTGTCCCGATATTGAATATTCGAGTCGGGCTATTAAGCCTGTGGCAGCGGTAACTTCTATATTTTGATTAATGTACGCTTGATGATAAGGGGTGCTTGATATAGGAGTTGCCAATATCTGAGCCGAACCAAGATAGTCATTTGCGGTTGTTGCCGAGACAAGCTGAACCCTTATAATTGGAGTTTCATTGGCACTTCGGTTTAATATAAGCCGAGTAATTATAGAAACGGAATATGTACCGTATCGAGGGAAAGTTAGTCTAAATCCCGGATCGTATTTGTATGTATTTCCTGCAAATGTGGTTGTTGGGGATGTGACAGAAGGGATTATGGTAAATTGGCTGACTTCTGACTCTGTCCAATAAGCATTACCATTGTTGTCGGATACCAGTATATAGTTGCTTCCCTGACTTCCGTCTTGTAGAGCAAAGCCTTTGCCTATCGATGACGATACGATGTGTAACTTAGTAGTGGGGTTGAGTGTTCCTATACCCAGATTACCATTTTGAGTTACAATGATGTCATCATCAGAATTTGTATTTCCGGATGTGTTATCTTTAGCATCAATATGTAAAATACCCTGAGGATTTTTAGTATTAATACCAACTTGAGCTAATGTAGGGTAAGCAATAGCCAGAGATATTAGTATATATAATAATTTCATATTGTTTGTTTAATTGATTTTTATAAAAGAGCCCGATGTTTCATTCGACGAATCGCCATTTGGTGTGGGATTTGTAGTTGATACTCCCCACGAAAAGGTAATTAAATCGGTGGGTGAGGGGAGGCTGCCTGTCATACAGAGATAAATTGTCTTATGTGTTTCGGTGATCTCAATGGTTTGATTGAATGTGAAGTATGCACTAGTGACAGTGCCTGAGGGTGTAGATGTATATATGTATCTATTGCTTGATAAATATATTTCGTAGCCACCATCAAATCTAGGTGAAGAATCTCCCCAAACTGTACTGATATTTGAAGATATTGGCAATAATTGTGCCCAACGGACAAATGCGTTAGTTTGCTTATTTATAGAACATTTAGTTGTAATAGAGATGGAATATACACCGACCTTCGAAAAGGTATAGCTCAGACCTGTGTAGAATGCAGCACCTTGTCCAATAATATCTGATCCACTGAGTGTAATATGGCCGAAGGGAATTGTGCCGAAGTTGCTGAAAACAGCTTCGCCCCATTGACCTCTACCTGTTGCATCTTTGCACATTAGTATTTTTTTATTTCCTTGATTTCCATCCACTAATCTGAATGCCGGACTTGAATTGCTGACGATATGCAATCGAGCTTGAGGAGTAGTTGTTCCAATTCCCATATTTCCATTATAGTCAATGGAAATATCATCTTGGTATTTTAGTAAACTCGAAGATGAATTATTGCCCAGAGGATCAATATTTAATAAGGTTCCGATTGCCGGAGCATCTGTGTTGATAGCTATTTGAGCATGTATTAATCCAAAGGAGAATATTCCTATCAGTAAAAGAAATTTTTTTTTCATTGTTGTTTGATTGTTATGGTCAAAGACCTTGTTGTTTATATTTTGAAGAATTGTTTGCAACGAATGAAGCAGTAAAGTGCACTCCCTGCACTTTACTGCGTAGGTCAACCGGCTGTCGAACAAGTATATGCTTAAAGCAGATTCAGAACGACAACAAAACAACAACAAGACTGCCTTGCATAAGGTGTCGAGCCGGTTTACTAAAAAATTGATATGTATTAACTGAGGTATATATGCAAGAAAAACTACTCCGTCATTTTGACACAATAGAAATTTTGTTTTGTTGAAAAAATGATTAGTTACGCCAGGTGCGTCTCTCTCTCTCTCTCTCTCTCTCTCTCTCTCTCTCTCTCTCTCTCTCTAATATTTTACACGATATTGTCAAACCTAATTTGTTAAAATTTAGATTTGCGAATAGATTTATATCAGTGAAAGTAAAAGCCATTATATATTGCTTATTGTAATAATTTAAACTACCTATCTTTAATACTTATTCAATGATATTGGATAGAGATATATCTTATTTGACAAAGATATGTAATTATTTTTACATTTGTATAATTACCTGTGTTTGCTAGGTAAAATTTAAAGTAAGTGTTAAATACTTATTCTGATATAGATAGAGTCTTAGCCATTTTTTTTGCAAACTATATGAATAAACTATTGTTATTTAAGTCTTTTCGTTCTCTCAATATCTTCTTTGGTCAGAATAATATTTGATATTATTATTCTAAGGGGTAATTTCGTCAATGATTATCTAATTAATTACTAAAGAGATGAACAGAATATTTGTGTATATTTTTACTATTATAGGAATAACAGTTATAGGATGTCGCGAGAGTACCGTTTCTGGGTTTAAAATCAATCATACTAGATAATTAAACTCTTAAATGAATGATTACTTATCCATTAATACTAGTGAATAAAAAATTATATATGAAGGAGGTTTCTCAATATTGGGATATCTCCTTTTGGATGTTATGTCATTCTATATTCAATGTTTTACAAACCTATACAAAAAAAGAAAAGGTTGTCATCACGACAACCAATCTCCAATTGTTAACCTTAAAATCTAATACCATGAAAAAACACATTGTAAAATTAGACTTTTCGGAGTATATCTGCAAGCAATATGATATTATTAATTGTTTTTTAACAATAATGTGATAACTTGAATGTCTTTTAGGGTTTTATAAACATTACAAAAGCACAATTCTTTAAAAAGAATTAATTTTAGAGCCTTTAAGTAGCGAAATGTCTTACTTTTGTTTTTGGCAAATATTGATAATGTATGAGATTTATAGATAAAACGGTGTTAGCCAAGTATATTTTTATAACAATCGCAGTTGTACTGGCTGTTAGTTTTTTGGTAATGTCTAACAGGATGTATAATGATATGGCTAAAGAAGAACGCCAGAAAATAGAGTTATGGGCAAAAGCAGTTCAGATGGTTGCTTCGGGTGATGATAATACCGAGCTCGATCTTACATTGTCGATACTATCTGGAAATAAAACTATTCCGGTTATTCTGTGCGATGAGTCGGATATAGTGCGAATGTCTGTAAATATCGATATTCCGATACAGGATAGTGCAGCTTTTCTGAAAGAAAAAATCAACTCTTTTAAGAAAACCAATTCGCCGATAATACTTCAGAATCCGAATTTTAGGCAGGTGGTCTATTATGGAGATTCTTCTGTTTTGCAAAGGTTGCAGTATTTCCCGTTTGTCCAGATCGGAGTCTTAACCGTTTTTATTTGTGTTTCGTTCTTAGCTTTACTTAGTACAAAGAATGCAGAACAGAATAAAGTGTGGGTGGGTTTGTCGAAAGAAACGGCACATCAATTAGGAACTCCTATATCTTCGATGTTGGCATGGGTAGAATATCTCAAAACTAAAACGACAGATTCTTCCGCATTACAGGAGATGGAAAAAGATGTTGCTCGCTTGCAGGTCGTGGCGGATCGCTTTTCCAAGATAGGTTCAAAGCCGGCTCCCGAGCGTAAGGAATTTTGTACAGAAGTCCGCTTGTCGGTTAGTTATTTGCAGACTCGCATCTCTAAGAAAGTTATATTTAACTTTAACTTACCGGATAAGCCAATTCCTGTGATGATAAGTACTGCTTTATTTAGTTGGGTAATAGAGAATCTGATCAAAAATGCAGTCGATGCAATGGAAGGGCAGGGTGTTATTGATATTGTGGTAGGAGCTAAATATAATATGGCTTACCTGGATATTACCGACACAGGCAAAGGAATGCCTAAATCAATGTTTAAGCGTATATTTAGCCCAGGATATACAACTAAAACAAGAGGGTGGGGACTAGGCTTGTCTCTAACCAAACGTATCATTCAGGAATATCATAATGGTAAAATATATGTCAAGAGTTCCGAACAGAATGTCGGCACGACTTTCAGAATTGAGCTCCCGATTGCTTAACCTACCAGATACAAGAGATATATACATATAAAAACGCCCCGAGATTAAATGTATCTCGGGGCGTTTTTATATGTATGTTAAAGATTCACACCTTAATTTTTAGTTGATGTGTGTCTTTTATTCAAAAGTTCAATCACTTTATCTGTGATATTATATTTTTCCTTAGCATAAAGGACATTGTCTAAGCCTGAATTGCTGAGTATCATGTGGTAATTAGCCGTTTTGTTGAATTCTTTAATACATATTCTTACAGAATCGGCCAATTGATTGTTCACTTTTATTTGTTCCATTCTTAGTTCATCATCCAAACGGGTTGCCATTTGTTCAAGATCAGCAGTCAATTTCTGGATACGGCCATATTCTTGCTCGGCACGTTCCTGGCTTAAAAAGGCATTATTTTGCATTTTGCGGTTGAACTCTTGTTGCTCGGTAGCTACTTGCTTTTGTTTTTGAGATATCGATGCTCTGGATGATTCGGTCTTTTTTATTAAAGCATCACTGGCTTCCTTTGCGTAGTTATAATGAGTCAGTACACTGTCTATGTTGACATAGGCTATAGGCAATGTGGCTGTTGTATCATTTTCAAATTTTAAAGAAGGTGTGTCTACAGTGTCTTTTTTAGATGTAAAGAAAAGGATAAAGAGGATGATGATAGCTACAGCTAAAACGCCATTTATCGCATAGGAAAGATTTTTCATAAAAATAATATTGATGACTAAAAATAACTTTACTAAAAAATTCAATTCTTCAACAAAAATAGAACCAATTTTTAAGATTTTACTATTTCTTGACGAATAAATAAACTTTCGCCCGAAATTAGCTGTTATAACAACTAAAATCAGGACTTCGACAAAGATAGTTTTATTAGTTGATTTGCAACTTTGGCTTTCTATAAAAGATGTGAAAAAGTTTGTTTGAACTTCTTTATTTCTCTACTTTTATATAAAGAAAAGCCAAGAATATATCTGTTCTTTAAGGCTGTTTTTCTGAAGTTATCGGACGAAAGATTCTTCTTTTTTGAAGTAAATTTGTAACAACTGAATTTTATTGACTTTATACAGTAAATAAGATCAAAATGTAATTGGTTTACTTATAAATTTATTGAATTGAATATTAATAAATTAGGTCTGTGACCTTAAAATAAAAACATATGACTATAAAAGATTTGGAGCCTTCTATTGTTTGGAAATATTTTTACGAAATTACTCAGGTTCCCAGACCTTCTAAAAAAGAAGGGAAAATAATAGCTTACCTTCTTGATTTTGCTCAAAAGCATAATTTGGATGTGAAAAAAGACGATGCCGGCAATGTTTTGATTACTAAACCTGCGACAAAAGGATACGAAAACCTTCCGACAGTGATTTTACAAGGTCATGTAGATATGGTTTGTGAAAAAAACAATGGCACGGAACACGATTTTGATAATGATCCTATTGAAACCTATGTGGATGGAGATTGGTTGAAGGCAAAAGGTACTACTTTGGGAGCCGATAACGGACTGGGTGTTGCTGCTTCTCTTGCTATTTTGGCATCGGATGATATCGAACATGGAAAACTGGAATGTTTGTTTACCGTTGATGAAGAAACAGGTCTTACCGGAGCTTATGCATTAGGTAAAGACTTCTTGACCGGAGATATTCTGATCAATCTTGATACAGAAGAAGAAGGCGAATTATATATCGGTTGTGCCGGAGGTAAAGGTACTAATGCAACATTTACTTATGAGCAGACAGATGTGCCCATGAATCAGTTTTGGTTTAAACTTGAAGTAAAGGGTTTGAATGGCGGTCACTCGGGTAGTGAAATTCATAAAGGACTAGGTAATGCGAATAAAATATTGAACCGTTTTTTATGGATTCTGTCTCGTAAGATACATGTTTATCTGGCTTCTATACAAGGAGGAAACCTGCATAATGCTATTGCCCGCGAAGCATCGGCTGTAGTGGGGATACCTATTCGTGATAAAGACGAAGTTGTGGCTATGTTGAATGTTTTCATTGCTCAGATTGAAGATGAACTGAAAGTGGTAGATCCTAATGTGAAAATACAGATAGAAAGTACCGATCAGCCCGAATTTGTTTTTGACGATAAAACTACCGCAGGACTTATCAATTCGATTTGTGTATGTCCGCACGGAGTTTTGGCTATGAGCCAGGATATTCCCGGACTGGTTGAAGCGTCTACGAATCTGGCATCGGTAAAGATGAAAGAAAATAATACGATTGTTATAGGTACAAGTCAGCGCAGCTCTACCGAATCATTGAAAAATTATGCGGCAAATATGGTGAATGCTGCATTTACAATGGGTGGTGCAGTGGTTGTGCATGGCGAAGGATACCCCGGATGGAAACCAAACCCTCATTCGCCAATTCTGGAAGTAGCCAAAGAGTCTTACAAGAAGTTATACAGTGTAGAGCCGGAAGTGAAGGCTATACATGCCGGATTGGAGTGTGGTTTGTTTCTTGAAAAATATCCCCATCTTGATATGGTTTCGTGTGGTCCTACCATTACGGATGCTCACTCACCCGCCGAACAGGTAAATATTCCTTCGGTTGCTAAATGGTGGCCTTTCTTGTTGGATGTATTGAAAAGCATACCTGCTAAACAATGATCAATGAAACAGTAAACAGAAAAATGGAAAAAATGAAGATAGAGATATGGTCAGATATTGCCTGTCCGTATTGTTATATAGGAAAACGTAAGATGGAAAAGGCTCTGAGCCAATTTCCTCATGCAGACGAAATTGAATTAGTCTGGCACAGTTATGAGTTGAACCCTGCTTTACCTAAGAAGGCAGGGACAATATCATATTACGAGTATATAGCTAAGCTGCATGATTTTACTGTGGATGATGCCAAAGAAGACCTCAAAGAATTGAAGAGTCTTGCCGAAACCGTAGGGCTCGTTTACAACTTCGATAACTTGGTTGTGGCTAATACTTCGGATGCTTTGCGGTTGATCAAATTGGCTAAAAAGTTTAATCTGGCAGATCAGGCCGAAGAAGTTCTTTTCAGAACATACTTTACCGATGAAAAAGACATAAGCGACAGAGATACTTTGGTTGCATTGGGTAAAGAAATCGGACTTGCCGAAAAAGATATTAACGATTTACTTGATAGTGATGAGTTTTTATCGGAGATAGAATCGGATATACGTCATAGCGAAGACGATTTGGATTTGGAATACATCCCATTCTATTTGTTTAATAATAAGGATGTAATACAAGGATCTTTGGCTGATGAAGAGTATCTTTCGGTTCTGGATAAAGCATTTCAGGATTGGAAAGCCAATGGCGTATCGACCGAGAAAGGCGACCGCTTGAAAGGAAGAGCCTGTTCTGCTGATGGGGTATGCAGTCTGGACTAAGAAAGACGGGATATTTACGTAACAGACAACACTGAATTTTTTAAAAACTATTTATGCGTATATTGGCTTATATCTTAGTATTAACGGTTGCGATACCTTTGTTTTTCGCCTGTGATAATGATGATAAGTTTTCAGGAGACAGTAATCTTCGACTGAATTTTTCATCGGATACAGTTCGTTTCGATACAGTTTTTACGGGTATCGGCACTGCGACCAAACGGTTGAAGATTTATAACAGGAATAAAAATGCTATAACTATATCCGGTATAGAATTGATGAGTGCCGGAAAAACCGGATTCAGGATGAATGTTGACGGCGAGAGCGGCAATAAAGTATCCAATGTTGATATTTTGGGTAAAGACAGTTTGTATGTGTTGGTCGAAGTTACGGTAAATCCTTTGGATAGGAACAGTCCGTTGTTGATCGCTGATTCTATCCGTCTGAAATTCAATGGTGTTACACAGTATGTGAGGCTTGAAGCTATAGGGCAGGATGCTGTGCTGTGGAAAGCCAAAAAGATAGATAAAGATACTACTCTGACCGCAGGAAAACCGTTTCTTATATATGATTCGCTGCGAATAGAGAAAAATGCTAAGTTGACTATAGATAAAAACGTCAAACTGTATTTTCATAGTGGTGCAGGGTTGTCGGTGCAGGGTACGCTTGATGCGAGAGGTACGGTTGACGAACCGATTGTGTTTAGGGGAGACCGTACTGATAATATGCTGGATGTACCGACGTTGCCTTATGACAGAGTTCCCGGACAATGGGAAGGAATAACCGTTGCGGGAGACAGTTATGGAAATGTATTCGAGAATGTTCGAATTCGAAACAGTGTATACGGTATTCTTTTTTATCCGTCGGATACAATCCAACAAAAAGCGAGTTTCTTAAATACGATTATACAGAATACAACCAAGGAAGGTTTATGGGCTGTAAACGCAAAGGTATCCGCAAAGAATTCGTTATTTGCCAATTCGGCAGTAAATGCAATCCGTCTTCTGGGCGGGAGCTATGAATTTATTCATTGTACCATAGCGAATTATATGTATGGTGTTTTTATTACTATACGGAAACCTGCTATGGTAATAGAGAATTCAGGAACGGATATGAGCGGAAAATCTCAAACTTATGCTTTGGGAAGATGTGATGTGTTTAACTCGATAGTATCGGGCAGTACAATCAATAATAATTTGGTTTTAGAAGAAAAAGCAGATGTTCCATTCAGATACAGTTTCAGGTATTGTCTGTTGAAGGAAAAAGGAACGGATGATGCTTTTTTCGTTAATACGATCTGGAACGTTGATCCTGCATTTGAGTTCATATATTCATCCGAAACAGCATCTGATAATACCGATAAAGCATATTTTTTTAATTACGAGTTGGGCAGCAGTTCGCCGGCAATCGATTTTGCGTCGAGAGTATATGCTGCAGGCTTGCCTGAAGATATCAGAGGGGTATCCCGTAGAACGGATGGAGCTCCCGATATTGGTTGCTATGAATATCAAAAGTAAGGCTATATTAACAAATAAAACAGCTATATGTCAAAAGGGTTTCTGTATATCGAAACTCTTTTGTATTTTTATAGAGTTACATAATATTTGAAGGTTGAAGGCCTTTTTTTAATAATCTAAGGGGAATATCAGCAGATGATCATTATTTTGAGGTGTATCATTAAATAGTTTCTGTTACTTATTATGTAATTTTGTGTGTTTAAGGTCTCAGACCTTTTTATTCAATTAATACTTTATTTTACTTAGTAAGGAAGTAAACAGGTTTGATACCTTAATCGTTTTTTTTTATGGAGGCAGATAAGCAGCATTTGTTAGATATCAGATATCTTCGCATGGCGATGATTTGGGCAGAAAATTCATATTGTAAAAGACGTCAGGTAGGAGCACTTATCGTCAAAGATAAGATGATCATTTCTGATGGATATAATGGAACACCTGTCGGTTTCGAAAATGTTTGTGAAGATGAGAATAATCTTACAAAGCCATATGTGCTTCATGCCGAGGCTAATGCTATAACTAAAGTAGCCCGTTCGCACAACAGCAGTATGGGGGCTACGATGTATGCTACTACTTCGCCCTGTATAGAATGTTCTAAATTGATAATACAGGCAGGTATCCGCAGAGTGGTTTATTGTCATCGTTATCATAATATGGATGGCTGCGACTTGTTGGAAAGAGCCGGTATCGAAACTGTTTTTATTCCGTTGGAGTGAACCTGATTCGATATTTGACTTGATTTACAATAGATTAATAAAATCAATAAATAAGGTCTGGAACTTAAAATCACTAAATATTAAATATACTAACATCTGATTTCAATGAGATCATATTCAAATAAAAAGAGGTATTTCGTTTGGTTGCCTTTATGGATTGCGTTGGGGATAGTACTCGGTCTTTTCATCGGAAGTAAGTTTTCTGTATTTAATTCTACCCGAAGCCTTTTTCGCGGAGGCAGCAAAGTTGATGCTGTTTTACAGTATATCAACGAGGCGTATGTCGATAGTGTGAATACTCAGGAATTGATAGAAAAAGCATTACCGGGATTAATTGCCGAATTAGACCCTCACTCGGTATATTTTAGTGCCAAGGATATGGAACTTGTCGGTGATGAACTCGAAGGGCATTTCAGTGGTATAGGTGTACAATTTGTATTACGTAATGATACTATTACCGTGGTAAATGTTGTACCGGGAGGACCGTCTCAGGCTGCCGGAATTTTGCCCGGCGACCGTATTGTTTATGTCAATGATAGTTTATTCGCCGGTAAAGGCATGACTAATGATAAAGTCATGAGAAGCTTACGAGGTGAAAAAGGGTCGGATGTAAGATTAGGAATTAAGCGTCTGGGGAAGGCAAGTACTGTAAATATTATTGTTACACGTGGTGATATACCCGTCAATACCGTAGATATAGCATATCAGCCTGCTAAAAATATAGGAATGATAAAGGTTAATAAATTCGGAATGACTACTGTCAAGGAATTTATTACGGCTATTTCGAAATTAAAGAAACAAGGAAGTACATCATTTATAATTGATTTGCGACAAAATACAGGGGGATCTTTGACTGCTGCCATCCAGATGGTGAATGAATTTCTGGCAAAAGGTCAGCTGATTGTCTATACGGAAGGGCGTGCTTATCCCCGTGAGGATGCAGTTGCTGACGGATCGGGTACAACTAAGGCCGATCAGTTGGTTGTTTTGATGGATGAAGGCAGTGCTTCTGCCAGCGAAGTTTTTGCAGGAGCTATACAGGATAATGACCGAGGATTGATTATTGGACGTCGTTCGTTCGGAAAAGGCTTGGTTCAGAATCAGCAGGTATTTAAAGATGGGTCGGCACTTCGTTTGACTATTGCCCGTTATCATACTCCTTCGGGACGATGTGTGCAAAAACCTTATGAGTTGGGTAAATCATCTGATTACAATCAGGATCTGATGAACAGATACCTGAGAGGTGAGTTTGATTCGCAGGATAGCATTAAGCAAACAGGAGAACCTTTGTTCCATACCGTAGGAGGACGTCCTGTTTATGGCAATGGAGGTATCATGCCCGATGTATTTATACCTCGTGATACAATCGGTATCAATTCGTATTATATCAATGTAATGAACAACGGACTTGTTTACGAGAGTGCATTTTTGTATACCGATAAAAACCGTCAGAGATTAGAATCGTTCAAAACATGGGAAGAACTTGATGCTTACTTATCATATCAGCCGCTGGTGCAGAATTTGGTTAGTTTAGCAGAAAACAAAGGTATTCGTCACAGGCCGTATCTGGTTGCAGAATCTCGAACATTACTGATGTCTCAGCTGAAAGCCAATATTGTCCGTAATATGTTTGGGGATGAGGGATTCTTCTCTATAATACTGAAAGATGATATTGTATTGAGAAGAGCAATTGAATTGATCGAGCAAGGAAAAGCGAGCCCTGTTTCAATCAGGTCTCAAGCATATAAAAAGTGAGAATGTTTTTGAAGATAACAGGTTAATGCTGTTATGCTTGTAAAGTGAACGAGAACGATGAACAATCGCCGGAGAGAAGTCGAGGTAAATAGGTCTGAGACCTTAAAATATATAAGATTGAAAAGAAATATAGATTCAGAAAAAGAAAAATTAAGAAAAGAGATTGCGGATAAGAAACGCGAATTTACACAGGAAGATCTCCTCCGAATGTCGGAGGAGGTTTTTTCGGTATTGGAGATAACAGGTTCGTTCAGGGATGCGTCTACTATTTTTATCTATAATTCGATGCCCGATGAGGTTGCGACACGTGATTTTATCGAAAAATGGAAACACGAAAAGAATTTCTATTTTCCGGTTGTTGTAAATAATAATCTGGTCTTTCGTCATTTTACCGAAAATACAACATATACCAAAAGCAAGATAGGGGTAGATGAGCCCTCAGGTGTTGATTTTCTTGATTTCGGAAAGATAGATATGGTTATCGTACCCGGAGTTGCTTTTGATCGTAAGGGAAACCGTTTAGGAAGGGGAAAAGGGTATTATGACCATTTTCTTTCCGGAATAAAAGCACCTAAAGTAGGTGTTTGCTTCGATTTCCAGTTATATGATCAGATACCTGTATCTGACAACGATGTAAAGATGGACGTTATTGTTGCCGAAAACGACCTTATCTGGTAGGTGTTTCGGTTTATTTTCTAAACTTATATGAAGATGGTACATGCGGCATTTATCAAAATAAATGTTTTATCATTCTTGCTGATGCTGGCAGGAATGTACTCATGCTATCAGGCTTCCGATATTCCGCCAAGGCCTTATGGTTCTTTGCCCTCAGATGAACAATTGAGCTGGCAGAAGATGGAATACTATATGTTGGTTCATTTTGGTTTAGGTACTTTCTCCGATAATGAACAACAAACTCCACGTTTATCTGCTTTCAATCCTGTAAATGTCGATTGTCGCCAATGGGCTGCAACAGCAAAGGCTGCAGGAATGAAAGGTATAATCATAGTCGCAAAGAGTGATGATGGTTTTTGCTTGTGGCCTAGCAATTTCAGTAAATATACAGTACGAGAATCTTCGTGGTTAAACGGGCGTGGAGATATATTGAAAGAATTGTCGGATGCCTGTAAGGAGTATGATCTTAAATTCGGATTGTATCTTTCACCAATTGACAATAATCATCCTACTTATGGTACAGCCGAATACAACCAGATGTTTGCCGGAATGCTTACGGAAGTAACGAGTAATTATGGTCAGATATTTGAGCAGTCATTCAATAGAATGAAGGAGCAAAATACTCATGCCAAGTTGCAGTTGTATGATTGGGATCTTTTCCTACGTATTGTTATGCGTAATCAACCTTCGGCAGTTATAGCAAGTGATATTGGTCCCGGAGTGCGTTGGAGCGGTAGTCTACAGGGAATTGCGGGAGAAACCAACTGGTCGACTTTGAATGTCGATGGCTTTGGGCGTGGCGAAGCCGATGCTCCTTCTCTTGATACGCTAAGTCGGGGTAACCGTTTGGGGGAGAATTGGATTCCATCAGAATCGGATGTCTCTATTCGTCCGGGATGGTTTTATAGTCCCGATACCGATGACCGGATAAAATCTCTGGATGAACTGATGAATATATATTATACTTCTGTTGGTCGTAATTCTAACTTATTGCTGAATATGGCTCCGGATCGTTCGGGACGTATTCCCAAAAACGATTCTATCCGTCTTATGCAATTCCGAAGAGTTATTGATGAGGCTCTGGGTGCAGATATCATGGAAGCTGCAAAAGTAGAGGCCTCAAGTGTAAGAGGTAATTCGGATCGTTTTATCGAGCAGAATATGCTGGATGCCAACTATGACAGTTATTGGGCTACAGACGATACGGTAACTCAGGCTACTCTGGATATATCTTTTCGCAGAGATAAGACTTTCAACAGGCTGCTTTTGCAGGAATATATTCCCTTGGGACAACGAATTGAACGTTTTAGTGTCGAATATATGAAAGACGATCAGTGGAAGCCTTTGGTGTCGGGTACGACTATAGGTTATAAGCGTATATTGCGCTTTCATTCGGTAACATCCCGTCAGATAAGAATAAACATCGAAAAAGCTTTGGCCAGCCCCGTGATAAATAAGCTTTCGCTATTCTCAGCAAAGGAAAGTTTAAGTAATCCTGTCATCTCACGGGATAAAGCCGGAAAGGTTAGTATATCATGCACTACCCCTGACCCTATTATTTATTATACGACCGATGGCAGCCGTCCAAGCAATAAATCTCTCGAATACAATAGGTCGTTGTTGTTGCCTAAGGGCGGTCATATTCGTGCTATTGCAATGATCAATCAGGGTAAGGATAAAAGTAAAATTGTATCTGAGAGATATGATATTGCTCCGGTTGAATGGAAAGTCGTTTCTCCGACCTATGAAGATATGTCTGCAATAGTCGATGGAGATGAGAATTCGTTTGTGAGTATCTATAAAAATCATAGTGTATCGATCGACTTTTCGGACGAACTCATGCTCAAAGGCTTCACTTATACACCGTCTTATGACGAGAGTGCCAGTAATATTTTCAGGTATAATTTGTATACCAGCCTCGATGGGCGTAAATGGGATAAGGTGATAGACAATGCATCTTTTGCCAATATGAGAACTAAGCCTGCTAAACATCGTGTTACATTTGGAAAAACAGTAAAAGCCCGTTATCTCAAAATGATGAGTTTGGAAGCGGTTAAACGAGGTTCTAAATATTCAATTGCCGAGTTAGGTGTAATAACACGTTGAATGATTTCAATTAAAAGATAATGAAAGCGGATAAGATCAAAAATCTTATCCGCTTTTTATATGAAACGAAATATCTTCGGATATTTATTCCTGTTCCCAAACGAAACATCCGTCGAAATGATGTTTCAGATCTGTTTTTTTGTTAAAGATAGCATATACCGATGAACCCGATCCTGTCATAGAGGCATAGATAGCTCCAAGTGCATAAAGTTTCTCTTTGATATGTTCTATCATTGGGAATTTCGGGAAGATGCTCTTTTCAAAATCATTGAACATCAGATTTTTCCATTCTTCAATAGGATGTTTTACAATATCCTTTAGATTCTTTGATGGTGTGGCAGGTTTAATCGCTGAAAAGGCATCCTTGGTCGAAACAAAAATTTCGGGTTTTACCAATATCAGATAATAATTCTCGAACGAAATTTCTACTTCCTCCAATTTTTCTCCAATTCCTGATGCAAACATCGGTCTATTGTAGATAAAGAATGGACAATCTGCACCTAGCTTCGCAGCCATATCGGCTAATTCTTTAGATGATGCACCTAAAGAATATTTACTGTTTATCAGTTTTAGCATAAAGGCAGCATCGGCTGATCCTCCTCCGATACCCGCACCGAACGGTATTTTTTTCAGCAAGTGTACTTCTACGGGAGGTATTTGATATTGAGAACGTACCAGTTGCAATGCCTTCATTACTAAATTGGAGTCGGCATTTGTACCTGTTTTTATTCCCGATTCTATAAAAATATCTGTTTCAAGATTAGGTGTTTCTACTATCTCCAGAGCGTCTTTTATCATAATTGGATAAAAAATCGTTTCGAGGTTATGATAACCGTCGTTTCGTTTTGAGATAATATTCAGACCCAGATTGATCTTTGCGTTTGGAAAGCAAATCATCTTAAGATTGTTATGTTAAACTAGTTTTTTGATAAGAGCTTCTTTGTCCCCGTAAATATAATCGATAATAGGTATTTCTATCATAGTATATGCTCCGGGAGATTGACGAAGAGATGCACGTGCCGATGCTACTAATACCTGAGCGGTAAGAGCCGGATTGTTTATCTTCATATCGAATTCTAAAAGCTGGTTTTGAGTATTGCCTGATACTCCTTTGCGTACCATATTTACTCCGTGACCCATATCTTTTAATGCGTCAACCGATTCTACCTGAGTTACGTGGGTTTCATCGTGAGCAAAATAATCATCTGTTTTTATGGCTTTAGCCACATCTTCGAATTTGTGACCTTCTTCTACCTCAATATATACCATACGGCGGTGTATGCTTGTTCCCAAAGGTATTGTCATCGATAATGCGGCTTTTACGCCCTTTATAGCTTTTACGGCTACTGTATGTCCCATACTCATGCCCGGACCGAAATTAGTGTATGTTACACCTTTGGGCGCCATGAATTCGAACATAGAACGTATCATAGAATCTGTACCCGGATCCCATCCTGCCGAAATAACCGATACAGCCTTGTATTCTTTTGCTGTTTTATCAAGATTGCGGCGAAGTTCTACGATGCCTCCGTGTATGTCAAAACTGTCTACGGTGTTGATTCCTAAAGCCAGGCATTCTTTAGCATATTCTTCAACACTGCGTGTGGGTGTACAAAGTACGGCTACATCTACATCTTTCAGATCTTTGACAGATGCTACCACTTTGTAGGCCTTTAGTTCAGAGGGAATGTTATCGGGGTTGCGGCGAACAATACCTGCAACCTGAAAATCAGGGGAACTGATAATCGCTTCGAGTACATATTTTCCTATATTGCCATAACCGATGATGGCTGCGTTTATTTTTTTCATGAGGTTCTGTTTATGAGGTTCTAAGGTCGCAGACCTATTTAATATTTTTAGATGTATAAAAGCTACAACTTATTATAATTAAATATTGTTGCTCAAAGTCATTCTTTTGACTTGTATATGTATTGTTCTGCATCGATTTTCAGGAACGAGCCTACAAAAGTACATAAATTTTGTGGAAATCATTCTCTTTTTTAAGCTGAGGTATCGGCTTTCAATAAAAAAGATTTTGTTATATTCGCATTTTACTGGTCGAAAACCTTTTTTGATGGAGTTGCTAAATACTCCGGTCGATTGTATTCAGAAAAATATATGTATTTAAGTAAGGCAAGGTTTTCTGTGAATAATTATCTGTCGTTACATGATTGAGAATTAATAAACAGGTCTGAGACCTCAGTATAGCTAAGAAAAGTATAAAAATGAAATTAAACATACCCGCTTTCCCCGTTGATGAAATAGAAAATATTGTTTTTGACTTCGGTGGAGTTATAATGGATATCAATATCGGTCGTACATTAATCGCATTTAATAATCTTAAGATTGAAGGGCTTAATTCCGATGATATTATTTCAGGACATAAAAAATTCTTATTGGATCTGGAATTGGGATTGATAACTCCCTCTCAGTTTATTGATGCCGTTCATACTGAATATCCTGATGCGAAAAATGTAAACGAAAAGGAAATCTGGGATGCTTGGAATGCTTTGTTACAGCCTTATGACAGAGTGAGGATAGAAATGCTGGAGAAGATAAATAAAAATTACAGGACATATCTGTTAAGCAACACTAATTTTCCCCACCGTGTGAAATTCAAAGAAATGTACAGAAAACAGTTCGGCGAAAATTTCGATGACTTGTTTATACAATGTTTCTATTCGGACGAAATGCATTTAAGAAAACCCGACCAAGCCATTTATCGGGAAATGATGGATGCAATCAGGCTGAATCCTCAGAAGACGTTATTTATTGATGACAATGAGGCGAATATAACCGGAGCTCGTGAGTTTGGATTGCATGCTTATCATCTGACAGGTGGCGAAAGAATTACCGACCTGTTTATACCTGCAATAGAATAATAAAAGAAAAAAGGACTTTAAGTAAAGTCCTTTTTTTATGATAGAATTAAAGAATCACTCATTCTTAAAGAAATCGTACAGCCAATGTAGCGATTCGAAATCTTCGGCAATAATTTTTGCAAATTTCTCAGTGTGCACATCTTTATTTATCGGTTTTTGTTTGACAACATATACCGATTTTCGTTGAATCCAAGGTTGGAAGTATTCGGGAAGATCATTTGGTATAAGTCTTTTGTATTCTTCTCCCTGAATTGTAAAACCCCGATCCAAAACCTGTTGCGATTTCACTTTGAATTCTTCTGCATCATAAGCAATACTGTCTCTGAGGCTGTCCATCGTTTTCTTTTTCGGAGCAAATAGTCCCATGCCGTATAAATAATGATCGGCACTGAGTTCCATAAAGTATCCGGGGATATTTTCCCATTCGGTTGAAGGTGTTAGGAAACTCATCCACAAGCATGTCTTATAAGGATCTTTGTTTTTAGAGAAACGTGTATCCCTGTATATCCGCGAGAGTACCCTGTGCGGGCGTAATTCGAACTGAGAATCTATATTATACATGGTTGGAGACAATACGGCTATAAGCTCTTTGAACGGAGCTTGTACTTCTTTTACAAAGACATCTTTGTTAGCTTCGAACCATTCTTTATAATTATTTTCTTTTATATCTCTGAAAAACTGAAATGTTTCTTCTGTAAATCCTTTAAATGCCATAAGTCAATGTTATATAATTTGCTGTAAGATCTGCGATTTTTTTTCTTACGATAAAGCAAAATAAATAGGTCTGCGACCTTTATTTTCTTCCGAAGTCGGCAGGTATCTCTCCCCATTCCTTAGTTTCCCATTTTATAATACGGGTAGTGAATGTATTTTCTCGCAGCCATTTTTCGGCTCGCTCTATCATATAGAACAACGACATATTGGTTGGAGTTCGCTCCAGCTTAGTCTTGCACTTCTTATCCTTGATCCATTTGATTGCATTTACGCTATCGGAGTAAATAGGCATCGAAAGATTCTTTTGCTTCAATAAAGCCAAACCATGTACCAAAGCCAAAAATTCGCCTATATTATTAGTGCCTTGTTCGTAAGGTCCCTGATGAAAGATTTGTTCTCCGGTAAGAACATATACTCCACGGTACTCCATTAAACCGGGGTTACCGCTGCATGCAGCATCTACTGCAAGGCTTTCTTTTATAATAGCAGGATTATTTATATTGTTATTCTTTGGTGTGGCTTTAGCCTGCTTTCCTACATATAACCAAGGATTTTCATCAAAAGCTTTTTTTGCTTGATCCAAAGTCGGGAAAGACTTATATATTGCGCCGTCGTATCCCGAAACCTGAGCTTTGCATTCATCCCATGAATTATAAACACCGGGTTTGATTCCGTTCCAGACAACATAAAAATTCTTTTTAGCCATAAAAAAGTGACAATAGCAATTAAATCTTATTTTCGAGAACAAGGGTTGTCTTCCCCTTGCCGGTCGAATATTATATCATTAGACAAAGATAATATTTAATCTTGGTAAGGAGTATGCTCTATGTTTGAAGAAGTTAAAATGTTAATAAATATTCTGTATTTAGAAAATTTGACTACATTTGCACCGAACATCAATTGTTTCCTCTATTCTAATGGGATATATTTTCACACATATAAATTCTTTAGCTTATCTGAATTTTAACAATTTAGGCTTGGCTATGTCGCGTGAAATATTAGAGAGAGAGAGAGAGAGAGAGAGAGAGAGAGAGAGAGAGACGCTGTCCGTGCGTAACTAATCAAATTTTTAATATAAAAAAAATAACATTGCGTCAAAATGACGTGATGATTTTTCTCGTATACATACCTCGGGTAATATATATCAATTTTTTAGTAAACCGGCAGGACGAACTGCATAGGGCAGTTTTGTTGTTGTTTTGTTGTCGTTCTGAATCTGCTTTGAGATTATACCAGTCCGCCGGCCGGTTTTGTCATGCAGTAAAGTGCAGCGAATGCACTTTACTGTTTCTTTTACTGCTAATTAGAACTCTGAATATAAACAACAAGGTCTGTGACCACAACATTCAAACAAATAATGAAAAAGAAATTTCTTTTAATAATGGGGATATTCTCCTTCGGGATTATCCATGCGCAAGTTGGTATTAATACTCAAAATCCGTTAGGGGCATTTCATATTGATCCGAAAGCTAATACTACAGGAACTAGTATTGCTCCGGCTAATGATTCCGATGATTTTATTGTTACCGGCACTGGTGTAGGAATCGGCACAGCTGCACCTACAGCAAACCTTGATGTTAGAGGTAGTGTACGGATTGCCGATGGCACACAGGCTACAGGTAATATTTTTACTACAGACGGAACAGGTTTGGGATATTGGGATGCTACTTTTCAGTTTAAGATATTGCAATCGACAGTTTACAACGGATTATTATTACCTGTAGGCTCGTGGTTAACTGTCACTCCTGAAATAGAACTGACCGTTGGAAAATGGATGTTGATCGCCAGATTAGTAACCAAAAATACTTGTGCATCAACCTATTTTACATGGATCCGTTTGCTTGATCTCAGTACGAGTAATGCGATAAATGCTGCAGGATCTCGTCCTTCGTATGATGGAGCTTATTATGATATAGTTGAAACAACAGGAGTTATAGAAATAACCAGTGGCAGTAAGAAGGTTGTGTTGCAGGGGCAGAACTGGTCTAACTGTACTTATACCTCGCCGGATATGGGCGGGTCATATGTATATGCGATAAAATTATCATAATTAAGTAATGGCAAGTGTTTAATAATGTGTTTTAAAATGATAACCAGCTACTACTGTTATACTTGCAAAGTCTATAAATAGGTCTGAGAACTTAAACTAAATTATTATTACAATGAAATCAGTATTTATAAAAATATCTATCATATATTGTTTTATGCTGTGTGGAGGCCTGTTACAAGGTCAAGTTGTCCAGATAAGCAATATATCATCAAATATCCGTATGCAGATTGATCCATTGAGTAATTCGAGTGGAACTTCCGGTATTTCGGACGACTTGGTTATTACTCAGGATGGAAGTGTTGGCTTTGGAACAATAGCTCCTCGAGCTAAAGTAGAAGTGAATGGTAAACTGCGGATTGTAGATGGAAATCAACAGGCTGGAGCTTTTTTCGTATCCGATGCTACAGGTTTGGGTTCTTGGTATGATGCCGATCTGATTGGTCGCAAAGTATTGTTGGGCACAGTAATGTCTGCTGCTAATTTAAGCTCGTCTTATACAAATATAACTTCTGCACCTATCACTCTGAAAGGCGGATTATGGATGATTGTAGGGCGTGCCGATATCGTAGGAGGGGGGACAGGCTCTGAAGAAAGACCTCAGTTTGTCTGGCTAAAAATAGAGGAAAGGACTACTGATACCAATAGCGTGGTAACTACTAAAACAATAAGTGAAGCCGGGTCGCCCCATATGATCCGTTTGGGTGTATATACACAATATTACTGCACACCTATGGTTATGGGTTTTGTATCTGTTCCGATAGAAGGAGCATTGCAAAAGACAAGGCAATACTACATTTATGCGAAAAGTCCTTCGACAACTTATACTTCGCCCAGATTGACAGCTAACTTATCGGGTGCATATTTTTATGCAATCAAACTTCAATAAGGTCTCAGACCTTTTTTATGAGTCTTTAAGTGTAACAGCAACAGGTTATAACTGTTCTGATATACGTCATTAAATTCTTTCTTTAACTTAATAAGTTTCTAAATACTTAAACATAAGCTTGAGATATGAAACAATATATAATAATATTTATAAGCATTTTTTGCGTTAATATGGTCGGTTTAAAAGCTCAGATAGGGATTTATACTGATAACCCGAAATATTTATTTCATCTGGATGCCAAAGGTAATAATCCTTCAAGTGGAACCGTGTCAGCCGCTATGCTGAGTGACGACTTTGTTGTTGATAGTAATGGTAATGTAGGAGTAGGTGTTACACCCACTACAAAACTTGATATAAATGGGAATCTCTTTTATTCAGGAACAGGACTCAAACAAGACATGAGATTAGTGTCTGATGCTCAGGGATATGCTTCGTGGAAGGAAATTAACGATATGCTAAATCCCATTGAGAGTGTATTGAAAGGACTTCTTTATGGAAATGCTGATGGTTTGGCAGACCCAAATCAGGAAGATGCGAGCAGATCTATTACTGTACCTAAAACCTGGACTAACCTCACGAGGACTACAATTAAGGTCACACCGGGCATCTGGCTTATTTATTCATCAGTGGGAGCCAGCGGAGTTGCTAATAAAACGGGCCCTAACTTCTTTTGGATACAACTGAGAAATAAGACAAACGGACAGGTTTTGGAAACGGTTGGCAGTCTTCATGAATATGAAGGTGGATATTGGGCTAAACCCCAGTTTGTAAAACTTATAACATTCGCAGCTAACGCAGAACTGGAGGTTTGGGGTATTTCGGATGTTTCTGTAGTTATTAACAACCGTTATGGCGGAACACATTTTGGTGCGGTAAAAATATTAAGCAATTAATATACATGTACTCTTTCGGAAAAGGTCTCTTGCATTATCATAATGCAGGAGACCTTTTTATTTAGGCATACTACTTTTATTTATAATGATTATAGTTACCTTTGTTTGTTGTCCATCGAGGCATGGCTGCCATAAGTAGTTATTACTTAATTATGCGACATTAAATACTTGCTGTAACTTAAATAAAAGGAACCAGTTTTGAATCTCGAACTATTTATCGCCCGAAAAGTATATTTCGGAGAAAGTACAAAACAGAAAGTGTCGTCTCCGGCAATTAAAATTGCTGTGGCAGGTATTGCTATCGGGTTGGCTGCTATGGTATTGTCGGTATGTATAGTCGTCGGATTTAAGAAAGAGATCAGAGATAAGGTTATTGGTTTCGGGTCGCATATTCAGATTACCAGTTTTGCCAATACTGCATCTTATGATACTAAGCCAGTCAGATTATCTGATAGTTTATTATCGGTTTTGCAATCGAACCCCAATATTGAACATATCGAATCGTATGCAACTAAGCCCGGCATAATCAAAACAGATACCGATTTTCAGGGTGTGGTACTGAAAGGGGTAGGAGAGAATTACGATTGGTCTTTCTTTAAAGATAATATGATCGAAGGAGATGTGTTTCAACCTTCGGATTCGACAGTCGCTAATCAGGCCATAATATCTAAATATATAGCAGATCGTCTGCACCTGAAGTTAGGAGACTCCTTCTTTAGCTACTTTATACAAGATCCGCCTAAAGTAAGAAAATTTACAATAACGGGTATATACAGTACCAACTTCGAAGATTACGATAAGCTTTTTATGATCGTTGGTCTGAATACCGTTCAGCGGCTTAATAGCTGGGATGCAAATCAGGTGAGCGGGCTCGAACTACGTGTAAAAGATTATAGCTGCTTACAGGAAGTTAAAGATGATCTGTTTTTCCAGATGGCAGGTTCTCACGATGGTGATGGGAATGCTTTGTTTACACGATCCATAGAAGATATAAACCCCATGATATTCAGTTGGCTGTCGTTGCTTGATATGAATGTGTGGGTAATAATAATACTGATGCTTGCAGTGTCGGGATTTACCATGATTTCAGGATTACTCATTATTATTCTAGAGCGGGCAAATATGATCGGGATATTAAAGGCTTTAGGATGCCGAAATACTGATATCCGCAAAATATTTCTTTATATATCTTCATTCTTGATTATAAAAGGGATGATATGGGGAAATGTGATCGCCCTCGTTATTTGTATTCTCCAGAAAATGTTCGGGATTATAAAACTCGATCCCGCAACGTATTATGTGACAGAAATGCCTGTATATCTTAATCCTTTATATATAATTCTGATCAATATCGGAGCTTTGCTTATATCTTTGGCTATGATGATAGGCCCTTCATACCTTATTGCCCGTATTTCTCCGGCTAAGTCAATAAAATTCGAATAGTATTTTATTTCTCCAGATTTTCTCCAGAATCACATTATACATTTGTAACAAAATTAAATGTATAATTAGTGGATATTATGAGAAAATTATTAAGTATTAATTTGTTAGTGGCTTTGTTTGCTTTAGCTTTTATGGCTGTATCATGTAGTGATGATGACGACGATGTAAATATTCCGGTTGAAGCATTGCCTGAGGCGGGGAAAGCTTTTGTTGCTACACATTTCCCTAGTGCTACAATTAGCAGGCTTGAAAAAAATAAAGGGATGGACGAAGATGGAACTTTGTTTGAGGCTTATTTATCCAATGGTTTTGAGGTAGATTTTGCTCCCGATGGAACATGGACAGGTGTTGACGGTCGTTTGACTGCTGTGCCGGTGTCAGTTGTTGCTCTGTTGCCGCAAGAGTTGCAAACTTATCTAACGGCAAATTATGCAGGGGTTGCAATTGTGGAGATTGAGAAGAAGGCTTATGGCTTCAAAATTGAATTATTAAATGATTTGGATCTGATGTTTAAGTCGGATGGAACATTTATCGGAATAGATAGATAGTACCTCTTAGACGAAAAAAAAGCCAATAGTCGTGAGATACCCTTACGACTATTGGCTTTTTTTAGAATAAAAGTTTACTTTTGCCTATAACTAACTGATAAACTAAGGTCTCAGATCTGTTTTTTGACTTTGCAAGCCTAATACCTAGAGTTGGTTGTCGCTTAAAATAGTCATTGAATACGTTCTGTTGCTTAAACACACACACACACAACAATGAAAAAACAACCATTCTTATTCGTTTATATCGTATGTATTTGGGCTTTCTCTTTAGTTTCGTGCAGCGATAATGATGATACACCACCCGTAAAAACAAAGGTAGATCTACCTCTGGAAGCCCAGTCGTTTCTTTCGTATTACTTATTGGACTTTACTGATCCTGAAATCAAATTGGTGGATGATAGTGTATACACTGCTTATTATAAGGATCAGGACTTATCAGTAAATTTCGACAAGAATGGAAAATGGATGCTTGCTGAAACATCGAAAGTGCTTCCCAAAACGTTGTTGGATTGTCTACCTCAGAAAATTAGAAAAGCGACAGAAACATTTCACGAAGCAGATACTATAAAAGGGATGCAGGTGAAAGAGTATGGTTATATGCTCAAATTGCCGAAAACACAACTTGCATATAATAGTACCGGAGAGTATCTCGGTTATGATGAAGAATCTAAAGCTGACAAACTTTCCAATGTTTCCAGAAACTTTATTAAACAATATTGGGCAGAGTCAGAAGTTACTTCGGTGATATTCAATGGCGAGAATTACAGCAAAAGATATTATCTGGTATACTTATCTAATAACACTATCTTGCGCCTAGACTATAATAAAGGTACTTGGCAAAAAATTGATGGAGGTACAGAACCTTTATCAAAGGACGTTTTAGCTCTTATGCCAGAAGATATTATTATAAATGCCGAGAATGTAGGTAAAAGTCCGATAGTGTCTATGGAGATAGAGCAGGTTGGACTATATAATTTCCGGTTTGCAAATGGTTATGGCTATATTCTTATAACGGAAGACTATAAGGGAACTCCTGCTACTTCAGAAGAGGTGTATACTATCGTTAAAGAGTTCATTAATTTACATTGGAGTGAAGAGGAAGATGTTAGTATTATCGGCTTTTCGTGGGGAAGTCTGGAACCTGACGAATATAGTTACTTCTTAAGCAATGGCTTTCACTGTATTTTCAATCCATATAAAGAGTGGACTCTTATTGATGGTGGAGACCAGGAGATTCCACTGTCGATACAAAAAGAATTACCTAGTGCCGTTCTGGATTGTGTAAATGAAGGTTTTTGGGGATACAAAATAGTGAAGATCGAGAAAGTGACAGAGGAAACCACTAAACTGTATTATTACATCAGCCTCGATGCAAATAATGTTATTCTTAAAATAAACAGTAAGGGAGAATTAGTTGGCTATTGGGATCGACCATGATGAAGATAATAAATGATAGAAAAAATCCCAATGAAGAAATTCATTGGGATTTTTTTATGATGGAGTTATTCTCGGAATTACTCTACAGTAAGGATAGTTACACCCTCAAGGATAGAATCTCCTTGGTTTACATTGATCGAAACAACTTTACCGTCTTTAGGAGCATTGATGGCATTTTCCATCTTCATAGCTTCCAACACGGCTACTGTTTGTCCTTTCTTCACATCATCACCAACATTTACATTGATACCTACAATGATACCGGGTAGTGGCGATTTGATAGCTCCTGCACTGTTACCGCTTGCAGGTTTGTTAGGTGCTGCGGCTGCTACAGTTTTCTTAGGAGCAGGTGCTGCAGGTGCTGACTTAGCAACAGGATTAGCAGTAAATGTAACTTCCTCCTCGTTGTTAACTAACTCTACTTCATAGTTGCTGCCGTTTACGGCAACCTGTGCTACAGAGTTCTCTAATTTATTTACGGCAACGATATAATCTTGACCGTTAATTCTATATATGAATTGTTTCATGATAAAATTCTCTGATTTTTATTTTCTTACTGGCATTTGAAGCATCATTGCACTTCTGTCAACCCAAGGAAGATTAGCGTTAGATTCATGCTTAATGGTTAGTACATTACTTTCCACATCGTGTTGGTGCTGAAAGTCATATATAGCCATGGCAATAGCTGCTAAAACATCTGTAGGTATGTTTTTATCACTCATAATCTCAAGCTGTTTAATATTTTTATTATTCGCTTAATTATAGAGGTAAGTTATCATGCTTTTTAGCAGGATTTACCACGTTTTTAGTTCTCAACTGCTCTAGTGCACGGATTACACGGAAACGTGTATTGCGTGGTTCGATTACGTCATCAATATAACCGTAGCGTGCTGCATTGTAAGGATTGCAGAATAGTTTGTTATATTCTTCTTTCTTAGCTGCGGCTGCTTCTGCTTGTTTAACAGGATCCGGATCTGCTTTGATTTCTTTAGCATACAATACTTCTACAGCACCATCAGCACCCATAACTGCGATTTCGGCAGTTGGCCATGCGTAGTTGATGTCGCCACGAAGTTGTTTACAGCTCATTACGATGTGAGAACCTCCGTAAGATTTACGTAGAGTAACAGTCACTTTTGGTACAGTTGCTTCGCCGTAAGCATAAAGAAGTTTTGCTCCATGAACAATTACACCGCCATATTCCTGACCTGTTCCAGGAAGGAATCCCGGTACGTCTACCAATGTAACCAAAGGTATATTGAAGGCATCACAGAAACGTACAAAACGTGCAGCTTTGCGTGAAGCATTAATATCCAATACTCCGGCCATGTATTTAGGTTGGTTGGCAACGATACCGACAGATTGTCCGTTGAAACGAGCGAAACCTATAATTATATTCTTGGCATAAGCCGAATGTACTTCAAGGAATTCGCCATTATCGATAACTGCACCGATTACTTCATACATATCGTATGCTTTATTCGGATTGTCAGGTATGATATCATTCAATAAGTCATCCATTCTGGCGATAGGATCAGTACATTCTCTGCGAGGAGCTTCTTCTCTGTTGTTTGAAGGAAGGAAGCTCATCAAGTTACGAATCAAAGAAAGACCATCGTCTTCATTTTCAACTGAGAAATGAGCAACCCCAGATTTGGTGGTATGTACACTTGCACCTCCAAGTTCTTCTTGAGTAACGTCTTCACCTGTAACAGTTTTTACAACTTTAGGTCCTGTAAGGAACATATAAGAAGTGCCTTCTGTCATGATATTGAAGTCGGTCAAAGCCGGAGAGTATACAGCACCACCGGCACAAGGTCCAAAAATTCCTGAGATTTGAGGAATTACACCGGAAGCCATGATATTGCGTTGGAAAATTTCTGCATAACCGGCAAGAGCATTAACACCTTCTTGGATACGTGCGCCACCCGAGTCGTTGATACCGATACAAGGTGCACCCACCTTCATAGCCATGTCCATTACTTTACAGATTTTCATTGCTAGAGTTTCTGACAATGATCCTCCGATTACAGTAAAGTCTTGAGCGAAGATGTAAACAAGACGTCCGCCAATTGTTCCGCATCCGGTTACTACACCGTCACCAAGGAATTTGGTTTTTTCCATTCCGAAGTTTGTACAACGGTGTTCTACGAACATATCGAATTCTTCGAAGCTGCCTTCGTCCAATACCATTGATATACGTTCGCGAGCTGTGTATTTTCCTTTTGCATGTTGACCATCGATTCTTTTCTGACCACCGCCTAGGCGTGCCTTTTCACGAAGTTCAATAAGCTCTTTTACTTTTTCAAGTTGGCTCATGTTATTATTTTTTGATTCTTAAATTTTTAATTATGTGTTATCTTTCTGTTCATAACGGATAGGGCAAATATGAGAATATCTCTTATTGCGCAATGAACAATAAAAAAAGGTCAAAGACCTTTATTTTTCAGGATGTTCACAGAGTTCAGTTAACACACTGCAAGTTGATTTTGGGTGAAGGAATGCTATATTCAAACCTTCTGCACCACCACGAGGAGCTTTGTCTATCAATTGTACGCCTTTGCTTTCGGCTTCGGCCAATGATGCGGCAACGCTGTCTACTGCAAATGCAATGTGGTGTATACCTTCTCCTTTTTTCTCGATGAATTTAGCGATAGTACTATCAGGGCTGGTTGGCTCAAGAAGTTCAATTTTAGTTTGTCCTACTTTGAAGAACGCAGTTTTCACTTTTTGATCTTCTACCACTTCAATGTTATAACATTTCAAGCCTAAAACGCCTTCGTAATATGGAAGACTGTCTTCGATGCTTTTTACAGCAATGCCAAGATGTTCGATGTGCGAAATATTCATGTTTCTCTATAAAAAAGTTAGTAAATTTTTATTGTTTACAAAATTACTAATTTAATTATAATGAGAAAGAATTATTTAAGATAAAAAGAGGTTCTGTTTATCTGTGATAGGTTTTGTCGATGTTGTAAGTGCAGGGAGGTGACAAAAAGTAAAAATCTAAGTAGAACGATAATTCCATAGTTTATGCTTGTGTTGCACATGTGGTATTACTCTGATAGATAATAAGAAGCAGATATAATACCCGTATGAAAATTATAACGGTATTATATCTGCTTCTTATTTAATGCTTTATATGTGTTTCTTTTAGTACGGGTTTATACCGCTTATTGCAGCCTTTTTTATAGCCCACGATAGAGCATTTAATTCTAAAGCCGAATTATATACGTATTTGCTTGGCGCACCACTTGGTTGCGGATAGTTTCCATAAAATTTACTGGAAGGAATTCCACTGATATAACAAGAGGGATAGTCATTCTGATATCCAGTAGAGGTTCCGATGGTAGCTACGCAATCTCCAAAGTATACAAAATTTTTACTGTCGTTATACCATACTATTGAATATTCCGGATTTACCGATGGTTTTCCATAAGGATTATATGCAGAGCAAATTTGTACTGAATTGGAAGGTAGTGATGTTAAGATAATAGAATTGTTACTGTCATTATCTTCTCCCCAGTCTTTTCCGGCTATATTGCCAAAAGGTCCATTGATTATCGGATCATCGGGCAGGTTATTAATAGGGTAGGGGTTGTCGTATATGGGATTTCCTGCAATTTGATTCTGAGCTGTTTCTATTCCAAATACACCATTTAATAGAATATTGACGGCTGAGGCTGTATTATCAGAAGACCCATAAATGACACATCCTCCTTTGTTTATGTAATCAACAAGAGCATTGGTTACGGCAAGATTGGGAGATGCTCCGTATGCGAAATAAAGAACGACATCGGGGAAACTCCCATCAGAATATCCGTTTGTTAACCACGATGCCGCAGTTGTAACATTTGTTGTGGACCAAAGTTGGGTAAAGCTTTTTATTTTGACTTTACCATTTGGGCTAAAACTTCCATTACTAGAATTTAGAGCCGCAGTTCTTTCCGGAGAATCAGTAGACCAAGAGTATCTTCCATTTCCTATGACAGCAAATTTCATAGAAGGCAGTATTATTGGTATTGTCGTTGTACACTGACTATTACCTTCTGTGGTATTGGTTGTAATTGTGATTTCAAAATTTTCATTAACAGTTGGAGTACCTGTCCCCATTAGTTTTACCGATTTAGTTCCTTTACCGTCAAAAGCTCCTTCGGCTGAGAATTGTATTCCGTTTACGGAGTTTGATGTAATACTGTAAGTACCCGGATTAGAAACATTCACATTGACTGATATATAGTGAGTTGAGTTTAATTGTTCGTTTTTATAATAGTCTCCAGATACGACAATGCTCGAACAGTTAATTGTATAAGTTGCAGTGGGAGCTTTTACTATAATTTCGGGTTGACAGTTATTTAGGAGCGTTATTCCCGTTAGGTTAACATGATCGGTTTGTGCTTGATTTGGCATTCCTTGAGCGGGTACATAGATAGTTAGTGCTCCTGTCTCAAGAACAGTTCCCGATGTCGTAAAGAAGTAGCCGTTACCTGTTGTTCCGTTAATTGTATAATTTCCTGTTTTCTTTACATTAACCCTGATAACCAGGTAATTTGAAGCATCTACGCTTTTGTCCTGGATATAAATCCCCTTTACCGTAATATCATTACAATCAACAGGATCGAATTGGGCGTTTCCCAATTTTCCACAAAGACTTTTCCATTCTTTATCTTCTTTAGAGTAGTAATTGTAACAATCTTCATCGATATTATAAATAAATAATCCGTTAGCAATACTCTTATCTGTGACATCAATCTGATCTCTTAGTTTTTGAGTAATACGGGGAACCATTATACCTTTGGGTATCGTATCTGTTCCGTTTACAATGTTCTGAACATCTAATTCAGAAAGCCGATTTGGCGATTCTGTATTGATGCCTACTTGAGAATAAAGATTCTGAGTAAAGAAGACAAGGCAGCATAATACTGTAAATAATGATAATTTTTTCAGTTTAGTTTTCTTCATTGTTGTTAAAATTCTGTTGTTCGTAAAATAATATATCTTTTATTTTGATTGATTGAGTATTTATCAATTGATGCTTTATCCCTGGTCTCTTCCGAGTAATTAAAAAAAACAAAGTGTTTTATTGACACAAAAATAACGTAAAAATACGATTGTAGCAAAGTATAATATTTCTTTTTGAGTGTATGTGTGAAAAGGCAGTAAAGTGCAGAGAGTGCACTTTGCTGCCCAAAGTTGGTCTGAATGAGATGAACTGTCAGGTTCAGAGATTAAACAACAACAATGACAACAAAATATCTCTGTCTGACATGATATGCCGAGCCAACTTATTTTGAAATTGGTATATAGTTTTTTGTAATTAAGTGATAATGAAATGAGTATATGGATCTTCCCGATTCTCCATAACAAGAAGGAAACAGGCTGATCTCGTAAGGGAGATTTATAATTTGCCCGTATTTGTGAGCACTGGTGAAGAATAGATACGACAAAACCCGAAGCATAAAAAAATACCCCGTTATTTTGACTCAATAGAAAATTTTGATTATTTGTTACGCCAGATGCGTCTCTCTCTCTCTCTCTCTCTCTCTCTCTCTAATATTTCACACAATACAGCCAAATCCGAATTGTTAAAAATCCGACAAGTATTGAAGTTTTTATATGTGAAATATTTACCCATATAATGATGATTAGTGTGACAAATATAAACAATGTTTTTTTAATGCCAAAACTGCAATATTACGATTAGATTTACTTTGCTAAATATACGAATGTTAAATAACTAGTTTGTGTGAACGAAATATGTTATATAATGTTTAAATTATAGATGATCGAAAGTTTTTAAATGAAAGGCTTTCAATCAAAAAGAGCTGAGGCTCTGACCTTAAATTGATTTTTAAACTTATAGAATTATGGAAGGCAAGAAAAGACGTAAAGTTATGACCGTTTTAGGTCTGTGTTTGGTTGTTTTCTCTCTGTTTTTCTTTGTACAGATTGGTGCACAAAGAGAAGCTGCAGGAATGGAAAGAGGTAATCTTTTCATGCTTTATGGCATGGGGACTGCTATTGCTGGCATGGTGCTTTGTTTACTGGGATTCCTTAGAGGGCACAGCCATTCTGAATGAATCGAAATTCTCGTTTTTAAGGGTAATAAATCTAAGAAATTATTCGTGAGTCGGTGGTTGAATGATTTCTTAGATTTATTTTATAATTTAAGTTATAGAAGGCTCCTGTTGTTATACTTGTCGAAGTAATAAATAGGTCTGCGACCTTAGTATATTTCGAACAGGTATCCGATATTAACTCCGTAACTGTAACTTCCTCCACGTTTTCCGCTCCAGGGTTTAATGACTCCATATTGGAAACTACTGCCCAGATACAAACTGCCAACCATTACACTAAAACCAACCTGAGGGCCAAAGTTGAAACGCTTGTGTGAATCGAAGATATCAGGTTTGATTCTTCCTTCAGCAGAGTCTGTCCAGTAACTGCCGGAAAAAGCATAACGGGCAAATCCTCCAAAGTCGAAACCTACACTCACATCTTCGTCTCCACCTCTAATAGAAAACATCAAGGGTGTTTCTACTGAATAAGTTGATGCCGAATACGAAGGTTTATATTTGTCTGCTGATTTTGATCCGTCCAAAGAAAGTAAAATAGCAGGTTGGAAATACAATTTATCAGAAACGGGAGTGCTTAGCATACCCCCAACTTTGAAACCGAAGCGACTGGCAGCGTCAGCTGTTGATAGCGATGTTATTTGCCCAGAGCCTCGTAATCCTAAACGTGTTTGAGCCGAAGCCAAGTTGTATCCCAATAATATAACGAATAATAATAGTACCGATTTTTTCATGTATAAAAGTTTTTTACAAAAATAGTTTCTTTTTCAAGAAACCCAAAACAATAGGCTATTAACAACGAAAGAGACTCTAAGCAGAGTCTCTTTCGTTTATATAATCTGATTGTAAATCAGATTGATAATACTTTTAATGTATTGATCAGATCTTCATTTACAGGCTTGTTTTTCTTAATTGCCTTTGAGAATGGCACATATACGATTTTATCATTCTGTATACCGATCATAACATTTCGCTGATCGTCAAGAAGCGCATCTATAGCAGCAGCTCCCATACGGCTAGCAAGGATACGGTCGGCGGCAGTAGGAGATCCTCCTCGTTGAACGTGTCCCAGAATAGTTACACGCACATCGTATTGGGGATATTCTTTCTTTACACGTTCTGCCATAGCCATAGCTCCTCCGGTGATATCACCTTCAGTAACAAGCACCAGGCTACTGTTTTTGCTCTTTCTGAAACCGTTGGAGATAAGCTCGCCCAACTGGTCAGATTCGAATACTCGTTCGGGAATAATAGCTGCTTCTGCTCCTGTAGCCAAAGCTCCGTTTAATGCTAAGTAGCCGCATTCGCGTCCCATTACTTCGATAAAGAATAAGCGTTCGTGCGAACTTGCTGTATCTCTGATTTTATCGACAGCTTCCATGATAGTATTCAATGCAGTATCGTATCCGATAGTCATATCTGTACCATTCAGGTCATTGTCTATTGTTCCGGGAAGGCCTACAATGGGTATATTGTGCTCTTGCGCCATTATGCGGGCTCCGGTTAACGAACCGTCTCCTCCGATTACGACCAAGGCGTCAATTCCTTCGCGCTGCATAGCTTCGAAAGCTACCTGACGTCCTTCGGGAGTCATGAATTCTTTGCAACGTGCTGTTTTCAGGATAGTTCCACCCTGTTGGATAATATTACTGACGCTATTGGTTTTGAAAGGGATAATTTCATCAAAAATCAAACCTCTGTAACCTCTCATAATGCCTTTTACCTCGATATTGTTATAAATAGCAGCACGGGTTACGGCGCGAATAGCTGCGTTCATTCCAGGAGCATCGCCTCCAGAGGACAGAACGCCAATACACTTAATGTTTGCCATGATTAATTCAACTTATTTTGTTATACAGATTTCACCTTCAGAGACGAAATTTCGGCGACTTTCTTTTCTACCTCCTCCATTTGCCATTTCGGGGTTGATGTTGCACCGCATACTCCTATTGAAAGACCCTCCTTAATTACATCAGGATCGATTTCGTCGGGTGAAGATACAAAATAAGAGTTAGAATTGTACTTTTTACATTCTGAAAAAAGCACTTTTCCGTTTGAACTTTTTTTACCGGCTACGAAAAGAATTAGATCGTGTTTAGTTGCAAAATCCTTTATGTTAGGAATTCTGTTCGAAACCTGTCTGCAAATGGTATCGAAATACTCGAATTGAGCGTCGGGGCTGATTCGGGCTGATATTATGTCAATAACTTCTCTGAAGCCGTCAAGAGGCTTTGTCGTTTGCGAAAACAGGCAGATATTCTTTGTGAAATCTAGTTTTTCGAGATCTGCTTTATTTTCAATAACAATGGCGTTAGAATCCGTCTGACCCATAAGTCCGTTTACCTCGGCATGTCCGATTTCTCCGTAAATAACGATCTGTGTATCATTTTCCACTTCGTTATTATGTTTGTCTTTGATGCGTCGTTGCAAGCGTAATACTACAGGGCACGATGCATCTATAATCTCTATGTTATTGCGTTTCGCAGTTTCGTATGTGCTGGGCGGTTCGCCGTGTGCACGAAGCAATACCTTTACATTCTTTAATTGACCGAATTCTTCATGATTTATAGTCCGAAGCCCTAGTCTGGCAAGTCTTTCTACCTCTAGATTATTGTGAACAATATCTCCCAGGCAATATAAGACTCCACCTTTAGCCAATTCTTCTTCCGCTTTTTTAATGGCGTTTACCACTCCAAAGCAAAACCCTGATTTTGAATCTATTTCAACTGTGTTCATTGTGAAGTTAAATAATTGAATTTATCGAGCAGCCATTGCATTTGCTGCTCTTTTGTAAGCTGCGAATTGTCAAGAACCAAAGCGTCTTCGGCTTGTCTCAGAGGGCTTTCGTCTCTGTTTTGGTCTATATAGTCGCGTTGCTTTATATTTTCTAATACCTCTTCGAATGTTGTGTCGAAATCGTTTTTAGACCGTAGTTCATCCAGACGCCTTTGGGCTCTGATCTGAGGATCGGCTGTTACGAATATTTTCAACTCGGCATCCCGAAACACCACTGTGCCGATATCTCTGCCATCCATTACAATTCCTTTTTCAGCACCCATTTGTTGTTGTAAATGTACCATCTCTTTGCGGACAAAACCAACAGCACTGACCAAGCTAACTTTGCTCGCAACTTCCATTGTCCTGATTTCCTTTTCGACATTTACGCCGTTCAGATATACTTCGGGTAAAGAAGTTGTTTCGTTCAGTCTGAAATATATTTTTATATTCCGGATAGCTTCTTCAAGTTTCACAAGATCAAGATCATCTCCTTTAAATAAATTATTTTGTATGCAGTATAAAGTAACGGCTCTGTACATAGCTCCGCTGTCTATGTAAATGTATCCGATTTTACGGGCCAGATCTTTGGCCATTGTACTTTTACCACACGAAGAGAATCCGTCAATTGCAATTGTAATCTTTTTCATTCGAGTTATATTTACAACAATAGTGTATATAAAATGTTCGTTAATTCAGGTCTCTGACCTTTTGTATTGCTTAATTATAATAAGATGTTGCTTGTTTTTTGTGATTTAGCTATCTGTAAGCTGATGTATAGTGCTTGATCTATGAGTGATAAATATTTGTTATAATCAGCATGATAAATGATACTAAAACTTAGAGATATCCATACCTAAACTGAAATGGAATGAGGTTGCCGAAGGATGGTATTTAGCCAGAGAAAACCCGACACTGAATTTTTGTATTTTGATTCCGGCTCCGGCATTTAATCCTCCGAATTTGTTTCCTTCCTGTAATTTCAGGTCATAATGGACTTTGGGATTGAATCCGATACCTATCCAGAAATTTTGAGACGGGATAATGTCTATTCCGAATATTGCGTGCTTGAATAACGTTTTGGTAAAATTATCGCCACTGCTGTCTATTCCGTTGGCTTCATCGACTCTCGAGAATTTCCATTGTGTGAGATATACTCCTGTAATCGAAAATCGTATCGGAGCATTTCTCAATTGTTTGCTGATGCCTATATTTATGTCCCAGGGCAGGCTTACCCGTTTGTCGTTGTATGATGATAACTGGCTACCTATATTTTTTAAAACCAGACCGGCTGAAAACTCACGGTCTTCGTTGTAATAGCTTAATCCGACATCAAAGCCTATGGCTGTAGATGAATAATCTGCGTAAGATGATGATATAAACTTACCTGTTACCCCTCCTCGCAGCCTGTTGGTCAGCATATGGCTGTATATTCCGTTTACCACAATGTCTTTAGCTCCGAAACTTCCGAGCTCTTCATTGTTCTCATTTGTTTCTTTAAAATTACCATAATCGATATAGTTGACTCCGACTGCAAAAGAATTTGCATCCCGTATGGATTTTCCAAAGATGGCACTTCCGACTTTTACATCTGCAATGTACGACATGAAGTTGACGTTGGCATTCATATCCATTTCTTTACCCAATGCCGCCGGATTCTGAAAAACAAGTGAGATGTCGTTTTCTATAGCCGATACATTGGTTCCGCCCAAAGCATCAGACCTGACTGAGTTCGGTAAGTCCAGAAAACGGAATACTTTTTCCCCATCCTGAGCATTTACACCAGATACAGAGGCTATACATATGAAAGCTGTTATATACGTCTTTATTCTTTTCATGAATGTATTCTAAACAGAATGTACTGTTTAGTATTAGCCTTGCAAAGATAATATAATCTGGAACTTTATCAGAACTTTACTTCTATTTCGGCTGTAGTATTGCCGGCTTTCCACTTTGGACCATCTTTCAAGAGGCGGATAGCTTCCTGATCAAGTGATGGACAAAGACTTTTCTTTACAGTTATATTTTGGGGATGTCCACTGGTGTTAACCGAAAGTTGCAAGATTACTTTACCTGTTATCTTTTCGCATGAAGAATCAGACGGACGGACTAAATTCCGTTCGATATATTTTTGATACTCTTGCATTCCACCTATAGGTTCAGGTGTAATTTTAGAAACTTTATTTTTAGAAAAACTCTTATCATATACAGATGAAACAGAGCCTGTCATGCTGCTCTTTTTTTGAGAAGCATAGCCTGTTACTACAACTTCGCTAAGAGTTTGGTTGTCTTCTTGCATAGCCACTACTTTTGTGTTTTTCGGATCGGGTATCTCTAATTTCTCGTATCCTATGAAATTTGCAATCAGAGGTGCGGTTTCCGAATCAATGTTTAGCTTGTAGTTGCCATTTAGATCTGTAAAAGTTTTATTGTTTGTTCCTTTTTGCTCAACAGTTGCTCCGATGATAGGTTCGTTGTTATTATCTACAATTTTACCTTCGAGGGTCACTATTTTCTTAGGTGCAGGTGTATTCGGCTTAGTTGCTACCGACCGAGTTGTCATTACGCCATTTGCACTCTGAGACAGGAATATTTTGGTATTACCGATATTTTCATCCGGATCTTTAGATTCATTTGAATCGGAAATTGCAGGTTCCGATATTTTTTCGGATGCCTCATACTGTTCGGCAAGTATTGGCATATCAGCTGATAAAACCTCTTCTAATTCAGAGCGAGTTATAGTTTCTCTTTTAGGAGTCAGTTCTCTGGTTTCTCTTTGGTGCAGTTGAGCATAACTGTCGGGCAGATATACTCGTAGAGGTTCTACCGGAGCTATAATTTCGTGCAGATTACTGATATTGGCAACCGATGTGGCTATGACCTCTTTTTTCGGGTTTTCTTCCTGAATGGCCGTTAATTCTAATCGTTTTTGTTCTACGTAGTCTTCCGGAACATACAGGTCTATATATCCGCCGCCCGACTCATGAGCTGTAAGCATAGACGACTGATGATTCATCAGAATGAAGTATCCGCTGGCAACAACTATTAAACCTACAGCTGCTACAGCGACTTTCCATGCTCCATGCGGTTTTTTTCGAGCAGAACGTGCAGTTATTGCAGATCGCATACGAGCAATACGTTCGGCATGATTTCCGGGAATGGAATCATATCCTTCTATTGCATCAGCCAAAAAAGGATCCTCCATCGCATCTTTTTCGATACGGTGGGCTTCTTTTCCTTTTCTGTTGCCATGTATGTAATTAAGAAACTTCATTGTTTAATCTGCTTTCGATACATATTTTTAAATTCCGCTTACCATTCTGGATATAACTTTTTACATTTTTCATATCATATCCGGTCACTTCCACTATGTCGGCATACGACATATCTTCATAGAAGAATTTGGTTACCGATATACGTTGAGGTTCCGATAACTTAGCCATACAATAGTTCAGAGCCTCTTCTTGCTCGTTATCAACCTCTTCACCTAATAGAGTCATAACACTCTCGGATTCCATAAGGTTCGAGTCGAAATCTACTGTAATTTCACGTTTATTTTCTTTTAACTGATGAAAACAGTGGTTTTTAGCTACACTGTATATCCATGTTTTGAACACTTTTATTTCGTATCCGCATATTTTAGGTAGAAGATTTTCGAATATTTCCATAACAGCATCCTGAGACTTATCTTCATCTTGCAGGTATTTCAGACAAAGACCATATATCAGAGGAATATACCTGTTGTAGAGCTTACCGAAAAGTTCGGTATCACCTGTTTCTCTATACTGACTCAAGAGTTCTTCGTCTGTATATTCGGTTGTTTTCTCTTTATTTAATTTGAAAAATCTCAATATACGGTTTATTCTGTTTTTTTGTTAGCTCAACAAAGCTACATGATTTTACAAAAGATTGCAATACTTATAAAAAATTATCTTCTGTTTATGGAATTTCGATATATATATTCTCTATGCAAATAGAAACAATCAAATAACGAGTAATAAATAAAAAAATTGAAGCAACATGAGAACAAAAATCAACATTCTAATCATTATTATGCTGATGTGTGTATCGGCAGTTTCCGCACAAAATGTACGGATAAGCGGTGAAGTGAAGGATCCGGCAGGTGATCCTATTATAGGGGTATCTGTTGTAGTGAAGGGTACAACAACCGGAACGGTAACCGATATTGACGGTAAATACACTATAGATGTTCCACAGAAAGGAACTCTTGTTTTTGCTTTTATAGGATTTAATACTAAAGAAGTGAAAATAGGTTCGAAAACTGTAATTGATGTAGTATTGGAAGAATCGGCAGCTTTGTTAGAAGAATGTGTAGTTGTAGGATATAGTGTTCAGGAACGACGTTCCGTAACAGGATCGATAGCTAATGTTTCAACGAAGAAGGATAAAAATAAGAATATTAGAGAGACTCCGCCTTCTCCTCCAATGAGTTCACCGTCTCCATCGGTAGCGTATAATATGGGGAGTAAAGTGTCGGGGGTAGAGGTAAAACAGGCAGATAGAGCTTATGTCACTCCTGTTACTTATGGTAGCGAAGAATACGGATCATATAAAGAGAATCGGTTTATTTCTCCTTTGTCGGAAGCATTATCTACTTTTTCGATAGATGTTGATACAGAATCATATACTAATTTCCGCCGTTTTATAAATCAAGGACAGAAACCTTCGAAAGATGCGATACGTATCGAGGAGTTTATCAATTATTTCAAATATAACTACGATGAACCAACCAAGGCTGATCCGGTTAAAGTGACTACCGAAGTAGGAGAGTGTCCGTGGGATTCCCAGAATCGGCTGGTACGTATCGGTGTGAAGGCAAAAGAGATCGCAAAAGAAGACTTACCTTCCAGTAATCTGGTTTTTCTTATTGATGTATCAGGTTCAATGTCGGGAGCAACTCGTCTCGAATTGGTGAAGTCATCTATGAAAATGTTGGTAAATACACTAAGGGATAATGATCGTGTGGCGATAGTTGTATACGCCAGTGAGGTAGGTGAAAAGCTGGCTTCGACTCCGGGGAGTGATAAACAGACTATAAAGAACGCAATTGATGCCTTGAGTGCTTATGGCTCAACAAACGGAGCCGGAGGTATCCAGAAAGCATATGAAATAGCAGAGAAGAATTTTATAAAAGGTGGCAATAACCGCATTATCCTTTGTTCAGATGGCGATTTTAATGTCGGAGCATCAAGCCCTCAGGCTTTAGAGGAAATGATCGAACAGAAGCGTCAATCGGGAGTATTTCTTTCGGTATTGGGCTATGGCATGGGCAACTATAAGAGTAACCGCATGCAGGTATTAGCCGAAAAGGGTAATGGTAATGCCTTTTATATTGATAATATTCAGGAAGCCAACCGTGTATTGGTTCAGGAGTTTAGCGGTACATTGTATACAATAGCTAAAGATGTAAAACTTCAGCTTGAATTTAATCCAGCTAAGATACAGGCCTATCGATTGGTAGGGTATGAAAGCCGTTTACTCGCGAAAGAAGATTTTAATGATGATACCAAAGATGCTGGTGAAATGGGGGTCGGACATACTGTTACCGCTTTGTATGAAATTATTCCTGTTGGAGTTAAATCTAATATGTATGGAAAAGTGGATGATTTGAAATATCAGGCTCCGGCTAAACCGATATCAAATATGGGTTTGACTGATTCCCCCGAATTATTGACCGTAAAGCTGAGGTATAAGCAGCCCGATGGTGATAAAAGTGTAAAAATGGAGCTGCCGGTTGTTGATAATAGAAAAAATGAAGTATCTTCGGACATGCGTTTTGCTTCGGCTGTAGCAATGTTCGGACAACTACTGAAAGGTTCGGATTTTAAGGGTAGTGCTACTTATCAGAAGGCGATTGATCTGGCTCGTTCGGGCATCAGTAATGATAAGGACGGATACAAAGCCGAATTTGTACGTCTTGCAGAGGCCGTTAAAAACATGAATTGAGATTGAATTAGACCTTAACTCCTTAAAAGTAGAAAATAATGAAAGCTAAACTTGGTATATTTTTATTAGTATTGTGTGTTATCTCTTTCTTCTTATACGATCATAAAGGAGCAAAGAAGGATGGGAATACCGAAAAATTAATGAAAGGAGTGGTGCTGAGTGCTGTTGATAACAAGCCTGTATCGAATGTGCATATTGGTATTGCCGGCAATAATCCGGTGACCATTACCAATAGTGCCGGAGAATATATGATATTAGCTAAGCCGACAAACGAACTTATTTTCAAACGAGACGGTTATCGTTCGGTAACTTTGGTTGCCTCGGATGCTCAAACCGTAAAGATGGAGATTGTAGATTCTACTTTTATAAATAAAACAAAAGACGGATTCTCTGAAAAAGAATGACTCTTTTTTATCCTAAAAGAAACGTGCCGATTTTATTAAAAATCGGCACGTTTCTTTTATTGCAATCATTAAAGAACTATCTTAATATTAGTCAAACATTTTTCTGAAATGACTGAATATTTTTTCTTTAACAGACGGTGATGGCTGGAAATTCGGTGAGTTTTCAAGTCCGCTGAGAGTTTGTTTCTCAGTATCGCTCAATTTTTCAGGGATATATACGCTGATGTTGATCAAAAGATCACCTGTTCCATAACGGTGTACACTTGGTAATCCTTTGTTTTTCAGACGTAATACCTTACCCGGTTGGGTTCCCGGTTCTATTTTTACTTTTGCCTTGCCGTCTATCGTTGGTACTTCTACGCTGCCGCCTATCGCTGCAGTGGTAACACTCAACAGTAGATTGTAAACAACATCGTTGTCATCCCTGAATAATTCGGGATGCGGTTCTTCTTCTACCAATATAAGCAAGTCTCCATTGACACCTCCATGTCGTGGAGCATTTCCTTTTCCGCTCATCGAAAGCTGCATTCCTTCGGCAACTCCGGCAGGAATATTTAAAGTAATCACTTCTTCGTCGCGGATAATACCTTCACCCGAGCAATGAGGACATTTTTTAGTTATTGTTTTTCCTTCGCCGTTACAAGCCGAACATGTTGTTTGTGTTTGCATTCGCCCCAGCATCGTATCTACAACCCGTGTTTGTGTACCAGATCCGTTACATGTTGAACAGGTTGTGTATGCAGTTCCGTTTTCGGCTCCTGTTCCTTTGCAGTGTTGGCAGGATATGTATTTCTTTACCTTGATTTTTTTCTCTACGCCGGTCGCAATTTCTTTCAGAGATAATTTAACTTTTACACGAAGATCTGAGCCTCGGTTGACACGACGTCCACCACCGCCGCCGAAACCACCGAATCCTCCAAAACCACCACCAAAGATGTCTCCGAATTGAGAGAAAATATCATCCATCGAAAATCCTCCGCCCGAATGACCTCCGAATCCTCCGGGAGCATCGTGTCCGTAACGGTCGTATTTAGCTTTCTTTTGCTCATCACTCAATACTTCATAAGCCTCGGCAGCTTCTTTGAATTTCTCTTCAGCAGTCGGGTCTCCCGGATTTTTATCGGGGTGATATTGAATTGCTTTTTTCTTATACGCTTTTTTTATCTCTTCTACGGTGGCTGATCTTGTTATTTCCAGTACCTCGTAATAGTCTCTTTTGCTGGCCATTGTTTTATCTTTCTTTCTTATTTCGCTACGATTACTTTAGCAAACCGTATCACTTTGTCATTAAGGCTGTATCCTTTTTGGATACAATCTACTACTTTATCTTTTTGATCTTCGCTTTGGGCAGGAATTGTAGTGATAGCTTCGTGGCGTTCAGTATCAAAAGGTTCACCTATAGCATCTATTTCCTTTACTCCGTTTTGAGCAAGATACGATTTGAATTTATTGTAGATAAGTTCAACACCTTCTCTTATATCTTCAGGTATATTCGGTAATGCTCTTTCGAAGTCGTCCACAATAGGTAGTACTCCTACGATTGCTTTTTCATTGCCGCTTTTCAGTAAATCGGCTTTTTCTTTCATCGTACGTTTACGGTAGTTGTCGAATTCGGCATGCAGGCGTAAGTAAGAATCGTTCAGATCATTGAATTTCAGTTCAAGATCATCCGCCATATTGGCACTATCGTTATTTGCAGATGAATCTTCGTTGAGATCGTCTGTCAGATTATCCGTATTTATTGTTTCTTCTTTCGATTGAAAATCTTTTTCCAGATCTTTTTCTTCCATGTTTAATATATTTTTAGCTGTTTGTAATATAGGTGATTAACTCAAGATATAGTACAAATAGTCGCTGTTATTCAATATTATTTGTTATACATGCTACAAATTCTTTGCCAAACTTAAGATCCTGTCTGATTTTTACCGAATATTTTCATTAAAGGTTTTTCAAATTAATTCTTTGCTGTTTTTTTATGATTCTGTAGGGATGAAAATGAGATTTTTAATTTCAAAAGGTAACAAACGCTACACTATTTATGTACTTTTTTATTAGTAACCTTTTTTACTTCTCGAATGCCCGATCGAAATCATCAGGACAGGCTTCGTCTCTGTGGCTGCATATTTTTATTTATTCTTGCTTTTGCCATAATTTAAATGTATTTCCTATATAGATAAAATCTAGAAAGATCCTTATTTTTTGCTTCTAAAAAAATAATGTTATATTTGCCGTTGTAATCAATCTCTTAACTATTAGTTAATGTCTAACTTTTTCACATATAAAAACTTCACTGCTAGTCGGATTTTTAACAATTCGGATTTGGCTGTGTCGTGTGAAATATTAGAGAGAGAGAGAGAGAGAGAGAGAGAGAGAGACGCTGTCCATGCGTAACTAAGCAAATTTTTAATATAAAAAAAATACCATTGCGTCAAAATGACGTGATAACTTTTTTTGTATATATACCTCGGATAATATATAATATTTTTTTAGTAAATCGGCAGGACGAACTGTATAAGGCAGTCTTGTTGTTGTTTTGTTGTCGTTCTGGATCTGCTCTGAGATTATACCAGTCCGCCGGCCGGTTTTGTTATGCAGTAAAGTGCAGCGAATGCACTTTGCTGTTTTTTTCAGTTAATAGTCTGCAGTCAATAGTTTTCAATAATCATTTAAACATAAAAGATAATCGTAGGGGGATATTGCGTATGTCCAACTTTTATGATTACAACATATTTATAGACAGGCGTATCCAATACGCTCCTGCAACATGTACAACAAATGGGGCTGTGACCCTAACAACTCTGAATATAAACAACAAGGTCTATGACCGCAACATTCAAACAAATAATGAAAAAGAAATTTCTTTTGATAATGGGCATATTATCTTTCGGGATTATCCATGCGCAAGTTGGTATTAATACTCAAAATCCGTTAGGGGCATTTCATATTGATGCGAAAGGCAATACTGACGCAATCGGTTCTAGCGGTACCGATGATGATGTTATCGTAAAATCTAACGGACAGGTAGGTATAGGTACAGTATCTCCGGGAAAAACTCTAGACCTGAGAGGGAAGTTCAGATTAGTGGATGGTTCGCAATCTGATGGCTATTTTCTGACCAGCGATGCCAATGGTAATGGTTCGTGGAAAAAAACAATGCAAATGAAAGATTTTGTATATGGTGTTGTCAGCTTTCCAAATCTTACCACTACTGCAGCTAGATACACAGGTACATATATTTCGTTGCCGGCCGGTACTTGGATGATTGCTTTTACATGCACATACAGGGATTCTAGTCTGGCAAATTATATTATCTGGCGTCTTTCGACTAGTTCGTCATCATTGGTGCCCTATCAGAATAATCAAAAGAGTACAGCTTATTCGGGATCAGCACTGACTGGTTATCATACATCGGTCTCGTGTTATTTTTTAGTTACTAATACAATATCTCAAAATTATTACTTCTGGGCAGGGTTGGCTGTTGCTTCTACTACAATAGCTTATACTGGAGAGGGGCGTCTTTATGCAATCCCTTTATCTTAAATAATAGGCAGTTCAAGCCTTTTCCTGCCAGATGTATTTGTCTCAAAGGAAAACTAAGGAATGTTTATCTGTCTAAAAAAATAAATAGGTCGGAGATCTTAAAAAATATAAAGAAATGAAATTCTATTATTTTATCATATTAATATTATTGGTAAATGTATTTGCATTAAAATCGCAGGTTGGTATCAATAGCCAATCACCTCTGGGTATATTTCACGTTGACCCTAAGGGGGATACCTCAGGAACAACAAACGGATCGGATGATTTTATTATCAGTTCCGACGGGCGTGTTGGCATTGGAACCGTTAGTCCGACAGCTCGTTTAGATGTTGTGGGTAACCTTCGTATAGCGGATGGAACAGAATATGATCGTTATGTTTTGACCAGTGATGACAATGGAGTCGGATCATGGAAAAGACAAACATATACCTCTCGTGTTATTGGGACTGTTCCTGCTAGCCTTTCGAGTATAAGATCGGGAGATAACAATATCGTAAATGCTTCAAATTGGACTTATACAGGAGCTCGGATTACCTTACCGGCCGGTAGTTGGATGATCTACTTTTATTGTGTGTATAATAACAATAGCTCATCAAACTATACTGTATGGTGGGACTTGTGTACAACATCCAGTTGGGTTCCAGCTAATAGAGTTGGGCGTGTGTTGAGTTATTTTGCTCCAACAACCGGATTATCTCCTACCTATGCTTCGTATCCGGTATCACCTACTACTGCTACCACTTATTATATAATTGGTTTTGCCGGAGGAGGAGGAGGTTTAGCTGCAAATCTGACATTTACCTATAATAGTGGAGCTCGCATATGGGCAATCCCTGTATTTTAACCCAATTAAAGTATTCTGAAAATGAGAAAAAAAATATTTTTTGTAAGTATCTGTTTAGCCTTATTTGTTTTTATTAATGAAGCTTATTCACAGATTGGTATACAGACCGACAGCCCATTAGCATTATTCCATGTTGATCCGAAACGGAATACTAATTCAACAGGCACCAGTGGTACAGATGACGATGTAGTGGTGACTGTGGCTGGCAATGTAGGTATTGGAACTATCGTTCCTTCCGAGAAGTTAGACATCAGAGGTACTTTCCGGCTGAGAGATAATAATCAGGCGGCGGATAGAGTATTAGTCTCGGATGCTTTGGGCAATGCTCAGTGGAGTGATCGCCCTAAATTGGATGTGGTAGAAGTGAATAATATAAATACCCTGTTTTCAGGAAAGACGTTCACTACCTCTCCCTCTTACAGTGGTATATCCATTACTATACCTAAGGGAGCATGGCAGGTTATGTTTCAGGTGACATGTACCGCTACTAATAACATATACTGGGATTTTTGCACTTCAAATGTAAGTTATTCTCTAACCGATGCAGCAAATCGCCGGGCAATGAGTTCTGCACGCACACCGGTTTCGGTTACTGCAATTTATTTTGTCAATCAGGCGGCAACAGCAACTTATTATATCTGGGCAACCACGAGGTCTGGAACTGCGACCTATGCCGCGGGGGGGACTTTATGGGCTCTACCTATAGACTAATTATTGAAATATAGTTCTTTAATGAAAGATTAGCTGGTCATTTTTATATAATAGGGAATTATCTTCGTAAAAAGGTTAATTCCCTGTTTGTTCATTAGTTTATATCTTATTATTTCATTCTTAACGGTTCGGAAAATGAAAATTAAAACTAATTCTCACTTGGTTTAATAAAATAGTTCATTTATATTTGCCGTTATAAACAATTATTTAACTATCGGCAAATGCCAAATTATTTCACACATAAAAACTTTAATACTTGGCTGGATTTTAACAATTCGGGTTTGGATGTGTCGTGTGAAATATTAGAGAGAGAGAGAGAGAGAGAGAGAGAGAGACGCATCTAGCGTAATAATCAAAACAAAATTTCTATTGTGTCAAAATGACGGAGTGTTTTTTTATGCTTCGGGTTTTGTCGTATCTATTCTTCACGGGTGCTCACAAATACAGGCAAATTATAAATCTCCCTTACGAGAACAGCCTCTTTCCTTCTTGTTATGGAGAATCGGAGTGTCCTGCTTATTGGATTTATTATTAATTAATTACAAAGAAATATATACTAATTTCAAAATAAGTTGGCTCGGCATACAGTGTCGGGTAGAGTTGTTATATCGTTGTCGTTCAAATACCGGACAATGTAAAGAGTTGCCAGTAAGCCAACTATCATATGCATCGAGGTGCAGAGATTGCACCTTGATGTTTGTTTCCGTCAACAGTTATCCGTCAACAGCTATCATTACCGAAGATGGATGGAAACCTCATGTTTCGACAACTAATCGGATAAAAATAATTACTCAGAATATAAACAACAAGAAGGTTAGTAACCTAAAGAACAACAACAATGAAAAAGAAAATTTTATTATTGATAGGGATATTCTCTGTCGGTGTTATTAAGGCTCAAGTAGGGGTTAATACAAATACTCCCTTAGGAACATTTCATATCGATGGAAAGAAAGACAATCTGTCTGTTCCGACCACAGACCAACTGCTGAATGATTTTATCGTAACATCGGATGGAGATGTCGGTATTGGAACCATAACTCCGAGTGTGAAACTCGAGATAAATACGGGCGGAACACCTGCAAATATTATCCCCGGATTTAAATTAGTAGATGGTAATGAGGGAGAGGGGAGAACATTGGTGTCTGATGCACATGGTGTTGCAAAGTGGCAAGCCAAGCAGGATGTAGCTCTGACGTGGGATGCCAGTCATGTATTTACAATCCCTTATGCCGGAATTTATCTCATTACTCTTTATCTGGATGATAATAATACGACAAATGCTTATACTAATAAGTGGGTAAATCCAACTTTAGATAATGGCGTTTTATTTAATGGTGTTGCTTTATGGTCGATTACCCGTAATAATTATTTAATATCAAATGCTAATTCGCAGACTAATTATGGCGTATCTTGCTCCGGTACGTTGTTTCTTCTGGCAGGAGAAAGGTTGAGACCCGGGGCTTTAGCTTGGAACGGAAGCGGCACTAGAATCTTAGGTGTCGAAATTATACCTCTTTAATCTATTATATAATGAGAAATATTTTTTTATTTATAACAGTTTACTTCTCCATAAACATATGCCAATCTCAAGTTGGAATCAATACTCAGAATCCTTTAGGGATATTTCATATTGATGGAAAAAACGATAATCAAATAGTTGTTTCTAATAGTCAGATATTAAATGACTTTATTGTTTCTTCAGACGGATATGTCGGCATTGGAGCTGTTCCGGCCGTAAGATTAGAGATAAATACCGGAAATATAAAATCAGGCCTTAAATTAACTGATGGAACGGAAGGTATAGGTCGCACATTAATGAGTAATTTACAAGGAGTCGGAACATGGCGGGATATGAAGCAAACAGCTTTGACGTGGGATGCTAATCGTCGATTTACGATACCTAATACAGGTATTTATCTGATAACTATTTATCTGGATGATAATAATACAACGAATGCTTATACTAATAAATGGGTAAATCCGACTCTGGATGGAGGAACTACATATAATGGTGTTTCTTTATGGTCGAATATGCGTAATAGTTACTTGATATCAAGTTCTAATAATATAGGCACTTATGGAGTGTCCTGTTCGGGAACATTATTGCTTTTTGCCGGAGAGATTTTAACTGCTAAAGGGGTAGCCTGGCTAGGAGGTGCATCCTATATTCCTACTTTGGGTATTGAGATTATCGCTCTTTAAACAGGCCTTGTTATTTTATGGATCAGGGAGCTGCTATTTTTATAATAGAAGTTCCCTGTTTGTTTTTTCTATAAGAATAATCAATCCCTTAATAATTGTTATTAAAATAAAGAATAACTGAAAAGTAAAATAGAATATTCGAAAAAAGGATGTCATGCTGTTTCAAGACTCACTAAAGTTTTTATCTTTGTGTTACACGTAAAAATAGAAATCAGTTCTATTATTTTTTTTAGGTATTTAGGAATTATCAGCAGTGTATTTTAAATATATGCCTTACTTAATCAACTTTAACTTATGTCATTGATGCAGCTTTTTACTCCGATGAATATCACATTAATAATATTATTGGTGTCATCGATTTTCTTTATGCAGGGGAAAGTCCGTGCAGATTTAGTTGCAATTTGTGCCTTGTTGGCCTTGGTTGTAACGGGTATATTATTACCGTCCGAAGCCTTGTCGGGATTCTCTAATCCGGTTGTGATAATGATGATCGGATTGTTTGTTGTCGGAGGAGGTATCTTTCGCACTGGATTGGCAAAACTGATCAGTTCTAAAATATTAAGGCTGGCCGGAGAGAGCGAGATAAGGCTCTTTGTGCTGGTTATGCTTGTAACAGCATCTATCGGAGCTTTTGTTAGTAATACGGGTACGGTAGCAGTAATGATGCCAATTGTAGTCAGTATTGCTGTAAGTGCCAAAGTAAGTCCCAAGCGGTTTCTCATGCCATTGGCATTTGCAAGCAGTATGGGGATTCTTACGCTGATTGCTACACCTCCGAATATGATTGTAAGTAATGAACTGGAAAAAAACGGATTTGAAGCACTGTCGTTTTTTTCTTTTACTCCCGTGGGTTTAGTATGTCTGGCTGTAGGGATAGTTGTTTTGTATTTTTTGAGTAAATTCTTTTTATCGGATGAAGACGGCAAAGAGAATAATGATAAAAAATCGGGAAAATCACTTACTGATCTTACTCATGAGTATCAGTTGCATAAACTTACGCATATTGCAATATCGGATGATTCGGATATGATAGGGAAGACTTTGCGTGAATTACAGATTCCAAACCGATACAATATAAGTATTGTAACTGTAGAGAAGATAGTTGGGGGAGGACGTTTCAGAAAAAATACGAGTGAAGTGGTTGCCGGTCCTAATACGACAATAGAGAAGGGCGATGTGTTGGTATGCTACGGAAAGAAAAGCAACATAAGCCGATTTATTGACGAGAACAACTTTTCGGTATTGGAAGATGTCGAGAAAGGAACTGATATTTTTGACTTTCAGGAAATCGGTATAGCTGAGGTATTTATAATGCCTAACTCGAAGTTGGTAAACCGAACTATCATCGATGCTCACTTCAGGGATGAGTTTAATGTGAATATTCTTGGAATTCAGAGGAAGAATGAATATAAAATGAGTGATCTTCAGAATGAAAAATTACATTCAGGGGATGCTCTTCTCATACAAGGTACATGGACTGATATTGCCAATCTGGGCGATCGTCAGGAAGATCTGGTACTCGTCGGGCAACCTTTGAAAGAGGCTGCTAAAGTAACGATCAATCATAAAGCACCTGTGGCAGCTGTAATTATGGCTTTGATGGTTATTGCTATGGTAACAAATATAGTAGCTCCTGTTATAGCGGTAATGTCTGCAGCAGTGTTGATGGTGATTACAGGTTGTTTGCGAAATGTAGAGGAGGCTTATAAAAATATCAATTGGGAAAGTGTAGTTCTTATTGCCGGTATGATGCCTATGGCAGTTGCTTTTGAGAAGACAGGTGCTGCTGCCCTTATTTCTGATACGTTGGTTGGAGGATTAGGCAGTTATGGTCCGTATGCTTTGTTAGCCGGAGTGTATTTCGGAACATCTATACTTACCATGTTTATTAGTAACAGTGCTACGGCTCTGCTGTTTGCTCCTATCGGTATTCAGGCGGCCGCTAATATGGGAGTTAGTCCTTATCCGTTTATGTTTGCTGTTGCGGTAGCTGCCAGTATGTGTTTTGCTTCTCCGTTTTCAACTCCGCCTAATGCATTGGTGATGTCTGCGGGACGATATAAATTTATAGATTATATAAAAGTGGGGTTGCCATTACAGATAATTATGGGTATAGTAATGATATTGGTGTTGCCCTTATTATTTCCGTTTTAAAATTGTGATTGTATAAGAACGATAGACTAAATAAAAAAGCCAATAGATAATAACTAACTCTATTGGCTTTTTATATTTTTATAACAGTAAATATGTCACAGACCTTAGTTTACCTTCAGTTCATCTTTTTTTGGATCAGGACCATATTGATTGTCATGTCTTTCACCTTCTGTCAGAGCCAATATAAGATTATAAATTGGTATTAAAATAAACCAACCGCTTTTGCCTACATCATGCATTCTGCGTATTGATACTGCAATACCGGGAAGCAAAAGAGCCAAACTCCAGATAGAACCAAGTATCTGCATACCTATGATCATATCTATAATTCCTAGAATAATACTTGCTATCAGGTTTACTAAAAAGAAGTACCAATATTCTTTTCTACGTGCACGACCATCAAATTTGATATACTTATTTTTTACAATGTCTAGAAAATTCCCAATAATTTCGTTCATAATTTGTTGATTAACGTTGTTTATAATAAAATTTATTTATAAGCATTTGAAAAATGCAAAGATAGTGTATCAATCAAACTATACAAATTTTTTCAAAATAAGAGTAAAAGATCAGTTATTGATGAATTAAAATGTAGCACTTATAATCTGAAATATAGCGTTCTTTAAATGTAATCTATAGATGACATTATAAGTGATTATTGTGCCTTTTTTGATTATTTTATGTAACTTTGGCAAACTTTTGAGGTCTCAGACCTTTTTTTGCTTTTGTAACCAAAGAAAATCTAGGCGGTTATTAGTTTTAAGGTCTTAGACCTTTTTATTGCTATAGTCAGTATACAGCAACATAAAGTTGTATGTGAACCATGCAGGTTCCAGTGTCTGCTGTTGCTTATATGTATTATTTAAAAACTAGCTCTTACTTATTTTATGTCTGTAAGCCCCGAAGAGGTATTGGATGAGACCATTCTGCCTATCAAGAAAACCGATCTAATCTATCAGATCGAAGACCGACCTCCATTTAAAGAAGCATTGTTTGTTGCTTTTCAGCACCTTCTGGCCATATTTGTGGCAATAATAACTCCGCCGCTTATAATAGCAGCCAGTCTCGGACTCGATAAAGAGACAACCGGATTTTTGGTGTCAATGGCACTTCTGGCTTCGGGAATCTCTACATTTATTCAATGTCGGCGTTTTGGACCTATAGGTTGTGGCTTGCTCTGTATTCAAGGGACAAGCTTTTCTTTTATAGGGGCACTTACTGCCAGTTTTCATGGTATGGGATTAGTCGCTTTGCCTGCTATCTTCGGAATTTGTATTGCTGCTGCACCGGTGGAAATGATTGTCAGCCGTTTGCTAAAATATACCCAAAAGGTGATTACACCTTTGGTGTCGGGAATTGTTGTGACAATGATAGGGTTGAGCCTGATCAAAGTTGGCATAACAGCATGCGGTGGCGGCTTTTCTGCTATGGAAAACGGAACATTCGGAAGTTACCGCAATTTGGGTCTGGCGGCCATTGTCTTGGTTTCGATTTTGATATTCAACAGCTTCCGTAATAAATATATCAGGATGTGCTCCATTGTACTTGGGCTTATTCTGGGGTATCTTGTCGCTTATTTTCAGGGATTGATCGATTTCTCTCAATTAGGAAATTTAGGAGCAATTAATATTCCCACTCCTTTTAAATATGGATTGGATTTTAATCTTTCGGCATTTATTGCAATTGCGCTGATTTATTTCATAACATCTATTGAAGCTATGGGAGATATCACTGCTAATTCGATGATCGGGGGAGAACCGATCAAAGGCGAAAAATTTGTAAAACGAGTACAGGGAGGTGTTTTAGCTGATGGCTTTAATTCTATTGTTGCCGGAGTTTTCAATTCTTTTCCAAACTCAATATTTGCACAGAATAATGGATTGATACAACTTACAGGCGTAGCAAGTCGTTATGTCGGCTATTATATTGCTGCTTTTTTGGTTATATTAAGTGCGTTTCCTTTTATCGGAGGTATTTTTTCTATTATGCCCGAACCTGTTTTGGGTGGAGCTACTTTACTGATGTTTGGAACAGTTGCCGCGTCTGGTGTACGCATTATAGCATCTCAGGAGATAGATCGTAAAGCGATATTGGTTCTTGCAGTTAGCTTTGCCTGCGGATTAGGGGTGGAGTTGGCTCCGGATATTCTAGCACAGATGCCGACATGGGTAAAAGGAATTTTCTCATCAGGCATTACTACCGGAGGTTTGGTTGCTATCATAGCCAATGTTGTTATCAGGATTAAAGAATAAAACTGAAAACAATAGATTTTATATTAGTGTTTATGGAACATATTATTTCATTATATATTCTACAGTTATGAAATTGCTTAAAGACAGAATTTTAAAAGACGGAAAAAGTTTCGATGGAGGAATCTTAAAAGTGGATAGCTTCATCAATCATCAAATGGATCCTATTTTGATGAAATCGATAGGAGTAGAGTTTGTCCGTCGTTTTGGCAATTTACCTATAAATAAAGTAGTAACAATAGAGGCTAGTGGTATAGCTCCGGCTATTATGTTAGGATATTTATTGGAATTACCTGTGGTTTTTGTGAAGAAAGCGAAGCCTAAAACTATGGGGAATATGATTACTACTAAAGTATATTCTTTTACCAAGGATACAACTTACGATGTTTGCGTGAGCAGCGACTTTTTGACTCCGAATGATACTGTTGTTTTTATTGATGATTTCCTTGCTAACGGGCATGCGGCTATAGGTGTAAAAGACTTGATTGATAAATCAGGAGCAAAACTAGCTGGTATGGGATTCATTATAGAGAAAAGTTTTCAGGAAGGAGGAAAACGTTTAAGAGATCTCAATATCCATGTAGAATCTTTGGTGAGGATAAAAGGATTAGGGAATAATAAGATCGAATTTGAAGAGTGATAGTAATTTGCAAAAAGCATTTATAATGTACTTAGAGTGGAGACTATTTGTTACTACTCTGTTTGTGTAAAAAATAAAAAGGTCTGAGACTTTAATATTGCTCAATTTACAGTAGTATTGAATGGGGGATGTTCAAAATAGAAATAGCTTTGGAGGGCAACTTGTGCCTAAGCTGAAAACGATTGTTTTTGGCTTAGTTGCAGCGGTATGTTTTATATTGATATTTCTCTTAAACCGAAAATATCCTCTTTGCCTTGACGATTGGACATACTCTTTTGTTTATGGAGAAAATCCGGCTAAAAGAATATCTTCCATGTCGGATATTATCCGTTCCCAGTACAATCATTATTTTATGTGGGGAGGGAGGAGTGTTGTCCATTTTATCGCACAGTGGTTATTGATGCAGAATGAATGGGTGATGGATATTCTTAATAGTCTGGTATATACCGCATATGTATTTCTGCTCTATAAGACATGTAATTATTTTAACCGGACGAATGTTATACTTTTTATATTTATAAACGCAGCAGTTTGGTTTTTTACTCCTGTTTATTTATTTTCGACTACATGGATTGTCGGTAGTGCCAATTATTTATGGGGTGCTGCTATTCGCTTGCTCTTTATTTACCCGTATTGTGCTTATTTTTTATCGGATAATAAAATATCGAAAAAGTCTTCTTATTTTAAGTCTGCTCTGTTTTTCGTAGCGGGTATTATTGCCGGATGGACAAATGAGAATACTTCCGCTGCTATGATCTTTTTATTATTTTCGTTTCTTATTTGTTGGAAAATATCCAGACGTACTATTCCTTTCTGGTCTTTATGGGGAATTATTGGAGCTGTTATCGGTTTTGTTTTTATGGTGTTGGCTCCCGGGAACTATATAAGGACCGAGCAGGTTATGGGTGTGCATACCATAGAGTCCTCATTTTCGTTATCGGTCTTTATTTGGAGATTATATGATCTTTTAAGAGCGAATATCCTGTATTATATTATAACTTATGCTTGTTATCTGGGTTTAGTTATACTGTACACGAAGACTAAACGGTATAACAAAAAAATATTGCTGCTTTCTTTATTGTTTTTTGTTTCTGCGAATGTTGCTCTCATAGCGATGATTGCTTCTCCGGCTTTTCCGCCTACTGTTTGGTTCGGAATCTTGATGTATATTTTCATAGCCTTCGGTATTTTGTTTGCTAATATCCGCTTGCAGGCCATTGTCCAAAAGATAATGATAGGATTAGTGTTCGTTCTTTCATGTACCTTGCTGGTTGTTTATAAAAGCAGATATGATAGTGTTTCGCTCTTTTCGGATCAGCTGAATAGCAGAATAAACTATATTCGTACGGAAAAGGCTGAAGGTAACCGCAATATTAAAATAAAGGAACATATTGATGTTCCCGGAGTGTTTTCTATTGATCTGGACGTAACGCCGAATGCCGGCAGTTGGCAGAATCAATGCTATCTGGAATATTTTGATCTGGATTCCATTATATACATTCAAGAATAGGGATAGTTTTTTATATCTGTTTATGCTTATGAAAGAAAAAAGTATAGTCAATATATCTTTTGCCGGACTTATTCTTTTGGTCTTGGCTGTAATTTATCATTTAAATGTTTTATTTCCGGTTTTTGCAGATGATATAGGCTTTACATTTGTTTCAGAGATAGGAAAAGGGCTGACACGCAAAGTTTCGAATATTTATGATATTTTCGAAACTCAATATAGTCAATATCACGTATGGGGAGGACGCTGCGTTGTGCATTTTATTCTCCAGTCCTTGTTGTTATTAGGAGATGGTGTCGCAAATGTTCTTAATAGTATTGCTTATCTGGCCTTATCTCTTCTTATATATGTGTTTATAAATAAGGGAAATGAAGTAAAGCCCTTGTTGTTCCTGCTTATAAATATGGTATTGGTGTTTACCTTACCGACTTTTTCGGAGACTGTTTTGTGGATAACAGGTAGTGTCAATTATACTTGGGGGACGCTTATTATCCTATTCTTTATCTATCCGTTCTATACTTATTTTCTTAATGGAAAGGTAAATAATTCATGGATTCGCAGTATTGGAATGTTTTTCGCAGGTATTATAGCGGGATGGACAAATGAAAATACCGCTTTTTCCATGATATTAATGATCATAGCATTGCTCGTGTATCTGAAAATAACCAAGAAAGAGATTCCTGTTTGGATTATAACAGGCTTGATTGGTGCTTGCATCGGCTATTTGATTATGATTCTTGCTCCCGGTAATTATATTCGCTCTGCCGGCGTATCTCATAATTTAGGATTAGATGAGGTTTCGGCTTTTAAGTTATTTAAAATACGTTTGTATAACTTGCTTCAAGGAGGGCTTACTAGTATTCTTCTGTATTTAGCTGTATTTTTTCTATTTGCTTTTTTCTATTGGAAAAATAAAAGTCAGCTGCAAGGCGATTACAGGAAGCCATTGTATGCTTCGTTGGCTTTTATGAGTGCATCGATAATTTCTTATTGCGTTTTATTTCCAACGCCGACTTTTCCCGGGAGAGCCATGTTTGGTGTTGTTATATACGCTCTGATCGCTATTGGTATCTTGTTTGCCAATATTCCGAATAAAAATACGCTTGTAAAAGTTGTAAAGATTCTAACGGTTTTATCTGTCTGTGTGTTATTCTTTTTTGCATTTAATCGGGAATATACAGAGCTTGTCAAATTCTCGGATATCTCCAAAGTCAGAGAAAACCTTATTCAGGAGCAAAAAGAAAAGGGTATTCTGGATATTGTCTTCACAGAGAAGGAAACCATGTTACCCGATAAAGAGGTTCTAACAACAGATAGCTTGAATTTTTATAATGTGTATTTTGCTAAATATTACAATATAAATTCGATAAGACTCGAAAAAAGCCCTCATTGGTAATATCTTTTTGTTACAGATTTATTGTTACAGCAAATGCTACCGCCAGAACGAAAGCAGACATAGACGTGTACTTTAAATAAGGGTCTAATTCGGCATCTTTTTTCGTAGATAATATTTTCCCCAGAATAAGAAAGAAAGGAATGAAAAACACCATATATAGGTATTGATACCATTGTTGGTTGTACAGGCAGCTGTAAATGATAAAGCATAGAACTCCGATGATTGTTAATGCAGAGTGATATATTCGGGAGCCTTTTCGGCCGAATCGGATAGCCAGAGTCAATTTTCTCGAAACTAAATCATTCTCCATATCTCGCATATTATTAATATTCAGAACAGCAGCAGTAAATAGTCCCATCCCGATAGCTGGTAGCCACGGCTGGAATGTAAGGTGGTGTACATTCAGATAAAATGTACCGACAGTAGCTACAAGGCCGAAGAAGATAAACGAAAATATGTCCCCTAGTCCTTTATATCCGTATGGATTATCTCCGGCTGTATATTTTATAGCGGCAACAATTGACGCTCCTCCCAGAATGAAAAACGCCAAAATGTATATTGCCGGCATAAATTGCGAAGCTATATATATGAGGTATGTACCTACTATTCCAGATAATATAATGGCGATAACAATGGCTCTTTTCATTTGAGAAGGAGTGATGGCTCCGCTTTGTACTGTTCTTGTCGGGCCTACACGTCCGCCGGTGATGTCTGTTCCATGTTGGAAATCACCCAGATCATTTGCAAGATTGGATAGGAGTTGCAATAATGTTGCGGTTAACATTGTCAGAACGCATACATTTGTGCTGAAATATCCGGTGGTGTATGCAATTGCATTTCCGCAAATAGTAGTCGCTACGGCAAGAAACAATGTTCTTGGGCGGAGGGCTGAAATCCAAGTTTTTATAGAGGCCATTTTTCCTATGAAATTTTATACAAAGTAAAAGTTTTTAAGCGAGAAGTCAAACTATTTGAATGCAGCTATTTCCTGTAAATTGTATGTAAGTCTGAATCCGCAGCTTTCGTATTTCCCTTTGCTAAAAGATGCAAATCCGCCTATCCCGATCATACCCAGTATATTGATTGAATAACCCGCTTCATTGTACAGCTTCAGACCGGGTGTGTATAAAGCTTTGACATGCAGAGCTTCACTTACGGGAATACCTTGTAAAAATGGAAGTCTCTTGAGTAATATATATTTACTTCTGTAATTGATATGTCCTCCGATCCAGTACCTGTTGGTGGAGTATTTGTAATTGTCGAGGAGCATATAAGATTGATAGGGAGTTTTTCCAGATATCATTACATCAGATGTATTGAAATGCTCGAAATCTGTATAATGAACCTTTTGAGTGTTACCAAGAAATCCTCCGCCATTTAATGTATAATCCAGATTGCTGAAATAGCTCAGTTTGATGTCTTGTACTATGCTTCCGTTTAATTTTCTGAATCGTGAGTTATTAGTCTGCCAACCCGAAAAGCCCTCAGTATAATTGATCGAAAATACAGGAGAAGTCACTTTTCGATATATTTTTTTCTGATTATGGATAGAGTAATAAGCATAAGGGGCATAACTGAGCCCTATAGAGTAGGACGTTTTATCAAAACGTTCGCCAGAAAAAGGGTTTTCATGAATTTTGTCTTTACTGCCCCAAATAGCCCAGTCTGTATTATTCGATAATCCTGTTCGTTTGGCTATTTCTATTCCGGTTGACAATTTCAGTCCGTTGGCTATATCTATATTATTATTTACCGCAATAAAGTCGTTTCGGTAGAAGAAACTTTTGTTACTGCGTGTAAAAATACTACTTAATATATTATCCAGACGGGTTATGCCATTCGGATTGAAATCCTTCGAATCAGACCCTCCTTCCAGTTTGAAATTGCCCCTTTGTTTAGGCATATAGCTGATATTTAATTTACTGCCGTATATCAATTGTTTGCGTGCCGTAGTATAATATATATATGGAGAAATGGTGAATGCCGTGTGCTTTCTATCTGGTTTGTAATTGATCGTAAAGGCTTGACCAAGACTAAACCCATCGACGAAATTGTAGTCATGCAGGGCGTAAATCAATCCTTTATAATCTATCGTTATGAGTGAAGAGTCTCGACCGATCTGCCCGCCAAATAAAAGATTATCGGAGGAGTAGTTATCTTTTCGGTTCTTTTCTCTTATTGAGTCCACAAATTGTTTGATGGAATCTTTTCGCTGATAACTGATCAGTTCGAGGCTGTCGAGAGGAACTGACCGGATCTTGTCCCAATAATTCTGGTTGCGTTTGGTGGCAAGGGTATCAGATATTCTTACATATAATGGGTCTGTTTTTAATTCGAAATTACGTTTTTTCGATTTTTTGTTTTTCAGACTCGTTTCGTTGATATCCTTATTGGGTAGAATATCCAAATATTTGAGTGAAGAATAGTAGTTGAGATAACCTTTTATACCTAATATATTTATCTTGATAAAATTGGAATATGTTATGGGCAAATAGATATTTGAGCCTACTTCTTTATATGCAACCTCAAACTGTTGAGATCCGCCCATCATATTCATTTCTATATTCGTGTAAGTAACATGCCATGTATTGTCGGCTATATAAATATAGCCGTTAAGTAATTGAGGATCGTTTAGTTTGCTTTCTACTTTTATTTTATTTATCGTTACTCCATTTTCTTCGATAAATCCTTCATATTTAAATTTGTAGTATGAAAATGATTTAGGATTAAGAGGTGAGATAGAACCATTATATAGAGGTGAATAGATGGATGCACTCATTATTCCGAAAGTTTCCTTCGAATCGTAATTTTCAGGTATCGTACTCGAAAAAGCCTTGATTGTTTGTGTGTATTTATCCGGTGCGATATATTTAATTTCATTATATGACTCTTGAACGAATACTTGGTTCTGGAAATCGGACATCTTCATACCCTTGTCTGATGAAAGTTTGTTTACTAATGCCGAAATTTTTTCGAGTTCCATGTTTGCTTTTATATATGCTTCGGCTGTATATCCTTTGGCTGCATTCAAATAAAACGGGGCTTGACTTATTGCCTTGCGAATAATTGCGTATGCAGGGTCTTCTTTATTTGTAACAGTCACTTCTTTTAGGATGAAGGGAACCTCGTCTAATGCTATATTTACTACTACAGGTTGTGTTGCTAATGTAACTTTTTTCGTTACGCTTTTATATCCCAGACATCTGAATTCGAAGGTATAGTTTCCTTTGGGTAGATGTGTTTGATATTCACCGTTTTCGTTACACATTATTCCTTGTTTGGTTTCTTGTATGTATATATTGCTGCCATATAATGGCTGGTTTTTACTGTCTGTTATTTTTCCGGTGATAATACCTTGTGCTTGAATATTCAAAAGATTGATAATGATTAGTGTAGTTGAAATTAGCAGTTGTTTCATCTATGTTGTTTTATGTATTTACTTTTAGTGGTGTCGTGTAATTGATTTCTAAAATATATATATAAAAGAGAATTGAAATGGATTGAGCTTTTTATTTAACAAAAAGTAAGTTTTGGAGATTCGATTGAAAATAAAATGACAATGTGTCGTATGGTACTCTGTTAAGTAAATAAAAAGGTCTGAGAGGTTAAATTTATTGACATATGTCTTTGATGGGGATATTTTATTGCTAATTTTGCGAATAGAAATAAAGGTGTCAGCCTGATGTTTAGTTTGTTGGTCTTAAATGTCTTTCTAAAGAAAAGAATCGGATGTTTCGGACTTACATTTTATTAATAGTTAAAACTAAAAAATGCTTACAGTCGAAAAAATTGGGGGCACGTCAATGTCCCAGTTTAAAGATGTTCTGAATAATGTAATTATAGGGAAACGTACTCCGGATGAGATGTATAACCGCATATTTGTAGTATCGGCATACAACAATGTGACTAATTGGCTGCTGGAGCATAAAAAAACGGGAGAACCCGGTGTATACGTACAATTTTTGAAAAACGAAGATTACAGTATAGCCTTAGACAGTCTTGGACAAAGACTTGTCAGCATAAATAAAAACTATGAAGAAATAGGGCTGAACCTGCATGAAGCCAAAGAGTTTATAGAATATCGTATCAAGCAGGCTAAGATGATGCTTTTCAGTTTAAGCAAAGTGATGGCATCAGGTTACGTTAATACAGAAGATATCTGTTTGGCTGCCAGAGAAATATTAGCATCGGTAGGAGAGGCTCATTCTGCATGGAATTCTGTTAATATATTGAATAATAATGGTATCACAGCTCGTTTTATTGATCTTTGCGGATTTAACGACTCACTGCCATATACAATCGATGAACGTATTGCTAAAGCTTTCGATAAGATAGATTTTGAAAAGGTGCTATGTGTTGCAACGGGTTATACCAAAGGAACAGAGGGTATTATGAGAGCTTTTGACCGGGGATATACTGAAGTGACATTCAGTAAAATAGCAGTACAGGTAAAAGCCGTCGAAGCTATTATTCATAAAGAATACCATTTGTCGAGTGCCGATCCCGGGATTGTGGGGGTTGATAAGGCTGTGCCTGTAGGGTATAGTAATTATATTATTGCAGATCAGTTAGCCGATATAGGCATGGAAGCGATACATCCCAAGGCCGCTAAACCCCTCGAGTTAGCAGGGATAAATATACGGATCAAGAATACTTTTGAACCGGAGCATCCCGGTACATTGATTACCCGTGAATATGTATCACCCGAAGCTAAAGTGGAGATTGTATCCGGTACAACAAAAGTTGTAGCCATTGAGATTCATGATCCGATGATGGTCGGTGAGGTTGGTTTTGACTTGCGTATTATGACTCATTTTGCGAAATATGGTGTAAGTTATATTCTAAAATCAACCAATGCCAACTCCATAACAATGGTTGTATGGGATAAATCGAAATCAAAGGAATTGATAGAGAATCTCAAAGAAAATTTTTATCAGGTGAGAGTCGTTCCTGTCGCTATAATTTGTGTGATGGGTACAAATATCGCAATGCCCGGATTCTTATATAAAGCAGCCAAAGCGTTGTATGAAGAAAATATAAATATAGAGAGTTTCGGACAGTCTCTGCGTCAGGTAAATATGCAGTTTGTAATTAGCCGTGCTGATTATAATAAAGCTGTGATTGCTTTGAATGAGGCATTGTGTCTTCATAAATGAAATAGCCTAAAAGATTCTTTTTAATATTAAAAGCTTGCAATATTTTGTTAATTTTATGAAGAATTGGACAACGATTGTTGTCATAACAAATATATCTGCTATTTTTGTAGTAAAGTAGTTTGAGTTTTTTGAAGAGAATTTGAGAGATACATTTATTATATTGTTTAATTAGTCGTTTTGCATAGCTCATATTTAGTAGTGAAAGAGAAAAACGTTTTCGGTAAGAAAAAAGAATGTTTAGCTTGTGTTTTTATCTCGTTTTTGAGTATATATATCACAGGCGAGTTCTTTGTTCCTGCCATAAAATCGACTTTAGGATATGCTTTTTTACAATAAATGATTGTATTCAATAAATCAATTTATATATTTGTGCTGAATATAAAGCAGACATGTCAATTTGACCAATAAAATGAAATTCAAGACTTATATTTATTATAAATAAAAACAATTGAATATTACTATTAATTAAAACAAATTTATTTATTACTATTATGGAAACTAAACCACAAAAAGCAAAAGCAAGATCTAAAGGAGTATCAGCAGGATTGGTGATCATAGGTTGTGCTATTGTAGCCTTCTGTTTTTTCTTTTTCGTATGCGGTGATCCTTCAGGATTCGACGAAAAAGGACATCCACACCCAGGTAATTATTTCGCAACATTATTCCAAGGAGGATATGTAATTCCTATCGTTATCACTCTTCTTTTGACTACAATCAGTTTGTCAGTTGAAAGATTTTTTGCTTTGAACAGAGCTGCCGGAAAAGGAAGTATTCCTAAATTCGTAGCAGAAGCTAAAGCTAAGCTTGAAGCTGGTGATATTGCTGGTGCTGAAAAATTGTGTGATGCACAAAAAGGTTCTGTTGCTAATATCCTAAAAGCTGGTCTTGTTAGATATCAAGATGTAGAAAGCTATACAGATATGAACAATGATGAAAAAGCTGAAATCATTCAACACGAAATTGAAGATGCTACAACATTAGAATTACCTTACCTAGAACAAAATCTTTCTATCATTGCAACAATCTCTACTTTAGGTACACTATTCGGTCTGTTCGGAACTGTACTTGGTATGATCAAATCATTTGCTGCGATGGGACAAGAAGGTGCTCCTGACTCAACAGCTCTTGCTGTCGGTATTTCTGAAGCACTTATGAATACAGCAATGGGTATCGGTACTGGTGCTCTTTCAATTATTTTCTATAACTACTTCCAAGGTCGTGTAAAAGACACTACTGATGCGGTTAACGAAATAGCTTTCGCTATCGGACAAACTTACGTATCTAAACACGGAAGAGCATAAAAAAATCATTTTTAACAAAATGATTTGTGGAAAAACAATAAAGTTCCACTCTAATTAGAAAAATTAAAAGAAGAAATGAGCAAAGTAAAACCAAAAAAACAGGAAACATTCATCGATATGACCGCGATGAGTGACGTTACTGTTCTCTTGTTGACATTCTTCATGCTAACAGCCAACTTCGTACCAAAGGAGCCTGTACAGGTTTTGACTCCGGCTTCAGTGTCGGAAGTGAAAATTCCCGAATACGATGTAATGACTATTCTTATTGATCCGAAGGGACAGGTTTTTATGAACCTTGATAAACCTGAAGATAAAAGAAAAGTTCTTGAAAGTGTTGGTGAGCAATATGGAATTAAATTTACTCCGAAACAAATTGCTTCATTCATTAATCAAACTCACATAGGTATGCCAATCAGCCGTATGTCGGCATTTTTGGATCTACCTTTAGATGAGCAAGATGCTTTGATAAAACAATTTGGTATCCCCACAGATACAATCCTGAGTGCCAATAATCAATTGGCGGTATGGGTTAAAACTGCGAAGGAAGTAAATGAAAATTTGTCAATAGCAATCAAGGCTGACCAATCTACACCTTATACTTTGGTGAAGAATGTGATGTCTACATTGCAAGATCTGAAAGAGAACAGATACAGTTTGATAACAACTCTAAAAGCAATGCCCGAAGGGTTTTGATGTATAGAACTTAATTTTAGAAAATCGTAAGACTATGGCAGAAGTAAATACCGGTGGTGGCGAACAGAAAAAAGGCCAACCCCAGAAACTCAACCTACGTGTAGACTTTACACCGATGGTTGATATGAACATGCTTTTGATTACTTTCTTTATGTTCTGTACAACTTTGAGCAAACCTCAGACCATGGACATTGTTATGCCTACAAAAGATAAAGATCTGACCGAGGACGATAAGAACCAGGTAAAAGCTTCTAAAGCTATTACTTTGATTTTGGGAGAAGATGACAAAATTTATTATTATATGGGAGAACCCAATTATAATGATTACACATCTTTGAAAGAAACATCTTATGGAGCCGGTGGTCTTAGAGATATCTTATTGGAGCGTAACAGAGATGCTGTGGCACAGATGAGAGAGCTTAAGATTGATAGAGCTAAGAAAAAAATAACAGAAGATGTGTTTAAAGAGAAATCAAGTGAAATAAGAAATGCAAAAGACGGGCAGGTTGTAGTAATTAAACCTACTGATGGAGCTTCTTACAAAAACTTGGTGGACGCACTTGACGAAATGCAGATTTGCAGTATTGGTAAATATGCTATCGTAGAAATGGCGGATGGAGATAATTTCTTAGTCCAGAATTATAACTCTAAGGGTGCATTGTCTGCTCAATCAGGCGGTCGATAATAAAACAATCACACATTTAAAAATAAAAAAATGGGAAAAGAAATTAATTTGAATTCCTCTGAATGGCGTGATATTGTATTCGAAGGTAAGAATAAAAATTACGGAGCATACCAGTTGCGTAAGACTTCATCGAAAAGACATATTGTAGCATTTATTGCTGTTGTAATCTTTGTTGGTGTAGTAGCTGCCTTGCCTGCTTTTCTTGATGCCGTTAGACCCAATAAAGATAATTTGGGTGGTGTTGATGAGGCTTTCGAGTTATCTAATATTGCAAACGTAGAGGAACAGGTTCCGGAAGAAAATATCATACGTCAGGAAACTGCACCACCGCCCCCTCCTTTGAAAGCGACTATTCAGTTTACACCTCCGGTTATTACCGAAGACAGTAAGGTGAATGAAGATAAAGAAATGAAATCTATCGAAGAATTAAATCAAAAGAAAGATATTCAAATTTCTATCGCTACAGTAGAAGGAACAAACGATAAAAATGCAGTGGATATCGCAGAATTGAAAGAGCATAAAGTGATCGTGGAAGAAAAAGAGCCCGAAAAACCTTTTGTCAGCGTAGAACAAATGCCTCAGTTCCCCGGCGGTGATTCGGAATTGATGAAATTCATCGGTAACAATCTTAAATATCCACCTATTGCCGCAGAAAACGGTATCGAAGGACGTGTTGTTATTCGTTTCGTTGTAGGTAAAGATGGTAAAGTATCTGATGCACAAGTATTGCGTTCGTTAGACCCTTCTTGTGATAAAGAAGCTATCAGAGTAGTAAAATCAATGCCTACTTGGGTTCCAGGTATGCAAAATGGACGTAAAGTACCAGTATATTATACGCTTCCTGTATTGTTTAAACTACAGAAATAATTTGAGATGCTGTAATATGCTATTCTCAAAGAGATATAAATAGTAAAAAGAGGAGTTGATGATATATACTTTTATATATGTCACTCCTCTTTTTAAACATTATTGAGGTCGAAAGACCGTTGTTTTATAGATTGAGGCATTTTAAACGGCAGATAACCAGTTTGTTTTAGCTTGGAGAATGCATCAGTAAATATTCTATATTATTTACAATGAGTGATAATAATAATAAAATAACATTCAGAACAATATGGAGCGTGATTATGGCTATCCTTTATATCGCTATGGGATATCTTATTATGTTTACAGGATTGATTCTGAAATATAATTTTAGGGATAATGATCCACAGGTTGATGATTTCCTTATTGTTCGGTATATTTTAGGTGTTGGTATAATCGGTTATGGTTTATTCAGAGCCTATCGCGTTTATAAATTCAGAAAGTAATACATGTAAGGAGAAATGTTAGTGAAGTTTTTATTTAATTATCAAAAATTATGAGAAAAGTTGGTTTATTTTGTATTTTACTATCTTTGACAATTTTCTCAGCGTGTAACCAGAGAATTAAAGTGACACGAACAGATACTCCGACCAGTGGTGTTGCGGAAATAGCAAGCGATGATTGCTTTAGTCCTATAGTCCAAGAGGAAATAGATGTATTTGAAGCTTTAAATAAAGACGCGTCAATTATACCTATATATGGAAGTGAGGTTGATGCTATTAACTTATTATTAAAAGATAGCCTGAGACTTGTAATTGCTGCCCGTGATTTAACTGATGCAGAAAAACAAGGATTGTTGAATAAACAATTGCAACCTCGGACACAAAAAATTGCTGTCGATGGAATTGCATTGATTATAAATAACCAAAATACTGATTCTTTGATCAGTGTTCCACAAATAAAGAAGATAATGACAGGGGAAATCGATTCATGGAAACAGATCAATCCCCGATCAAAATATGATAAAATTGCAGTCGTTTTTGATAATCCAAATTCGAGTACGGTGCGTTTTATCAAAGATTCAATAAACAGAGGGGAGCCTCTGGCTGAGCATTTGAAAGCTCAGGAAAACAACAAGGCTGTACTTGATTATGTGGCAAAAACACCTAATGCAATGGGTGTGATCGGTGTAAACTGGATAAGTAATCCGACGGATACGACCAATCTCAGTTTTAATGATAAAGTACGGGTCATGTCTGTGAGTAAGGTTGAACCGGCAACTCGTCAAAGTAGTTTTCAGCCGTATGCTGCATATCTGGCTTTGGGTGAATACCCTTTGAGGCGAGACGTTTTTGTTATTACATCGGATCTAAGAGGGACTTTGCCGACAGGCTTTGTTAGCTTTCTTGTTGGGGACAGAGGACAACGTATAATTTTGAAGGCAGGTCTTATTCCTGCAACAAGACCCATGCGTTTGATAACGGTGCAGGATAGTTTTGATTAAAGTACGCTTGACAATCTTGTAATCCCGAAATGGATTTAAAGTAAAAACTATTACACTCTGAGCTCACGATCAAAACTCGAATATAATATTATACTATAAGAATTAATTAAGGATGAAAAAGAAGTATTTATTAGGAGCTTTTCTTGGCTTATTACTTAGTACTCCGATTTTTGCGCAATCAAATCTTGGTGCTGACTATTTAAAAACAGGAGAGCTGAAAGTTGCAAAAGAAATTTTTGAGAAACAAGTAAGTCAATCACCTGCTGAAGCTTATTACTATCTGGGAGAAGTTGCTTATAAAGAAGGTAAACTTGACGAAGCTAAAGCTAATTATGAAAAAGGATTAGCTGCATCAGCCGATTTTGTACTTAATAATGTTGGATTGGGTAAACTTTTGTTGAAATCTAGTCCTAAAGATGCAGAAGATCAGTTTTCTATTGCATTGAAGAAAAATAAAAAAGATGTATCTGTTCTTGTTGCAATAGCTGAAGCATATTATGCTAACAATATGGCTGATAAAGGTGCTTCAAAATTGGCAGATGCACGTAAAGCTGATAAAAAATCGCCATTGATTTATATATTGGAAGGTGACCTGAAAGCAAAATCTAATGTCGGAGAAGCTGCCGGAAGTTATGCGCAGGCTTACAATTTCGATCCTACTTGTTCTGTGGCATATATCAAATCGGCTCAGGTTTACGAAAGCGTAAATCCCACATTGGCTGTAGAAATGCTCCAAAAAGCGATTGAGATAAATCCAAATTATACATTGGCTTATAAAATGTTAGGGAGTATTTATTCTCATAACGGACAATATGCCGATGCTATTGAAGCATACAAAAAATATTTTGCACAGGGAGCATATGATGTGTCGGATTTGACTCGTTATGCTGCGGCTTTATATTTCACAAAACAGTATGATGAAGCTAAAAAACTAATAAACGAAGGTATTTCTAAAGAACCAAACAACTTTGTGTTGAATCGTTTATTGATGTATAGCTATTTACAGTCTAAAGATTATACTGCAGGCTTGACTGTTGGTGATAAGTTTTTCTCATTAGACAAAGGAGACAGTCAATACATTGTTCAGGATTATATGACCTATGGTGAATTGCTGAGCAAAAATAACCAAATGGATAAAGCTTTATTGCAATACGAAGAAGCTGTAAAACTTGACCCCTCAAAATCTTCAGTATATAAAGAGATCGCACAAGCTTGTGTTGATGCAAATCAATATGCTGACGCAGCGAAATACCTTCAGGAATATGTAGATAAATCAGACTCCAGCGTGGTTGAAGCTACAGATTTCTTCAATATCGGCCGTTACTCTTATATTGCAGGTACTGCTGCTCAGAAAGATACAGCCGATTCAGAGGCTCCTGCTAAATCTAAGGCTCTGTTAGTGCAGTCTGATAAAGCTTTTGGTACAGTGTCGGAACGCATACCTGACAGTTATCTTGGATATTTCTGGAGAGCACGTGCTAATGCGGCTCTTGATCCTCAAACTATTTTAGGTCTAGCTAAACCATATTACGAAAAAGTAATAGAGATAGTTACTTCAAAAGACGACGGAAGTAATAACAACGAGTTGGTAGAAGCATATCGTTACTTGAGTTATTATTATTATTTGTCATTTGAGAAAAGTAAAAGTGCCGAAGATAAAGAGCACGTTAGATCTTACAGTGAAAAAATTTTAGCTTTAGATCCTGAAAATGGAGTCGCTAAGCAATTGCTTGAAGCTGTGAAACAATAAATAAGAGATTATAAGAAGACCTCTTTTGGTCTTAAAAAAGATAAAGGAATAGTATTTTTTGATACTATTCCTTTTTTTTATATATAAAACTCTTACCTTTGTATCCGATTGGTGGATAGATTTGTTTGCTTGCAACCACATGAAAAAATGCTAAATGAAGTCTTTTCTCATATCTGCACGCATCTGTATAAAATCCACTCTATTAATTATTTAACGTATAACGGAATTATAATATGAGTTATTTATTTACTTCCGAATCTGTATCGGAAGGTCATCCAGACAAAGTTGCAGATCAAATTTCAGATGCATTATTAGACGAATTTTTGGCTTATGATGCTAATTCTAAAGTAGCCTGCGAAACATTGGTAACTACAGGGCAGGTTGTTCTTGCCGGCGAAGTTAAATCAAAAGCATATATTGATGTACCCGAGGTTGCCCGTACAGTAATCGAGCGAATAGGTTATACCAAAAGTGAGTATCAGTTTGAAGCTAAGTCTTGCGGGGTATTGTCTGCTATTCATGAGCAATCGGACGATATTAACCGTGGGGTAGACCAGAAAGCTGATCCAATGGATCAGGGAGCCGGAGACCAAGGGATGATGTTTGGTTATGCCACAAATGAGACTGATAATTACATGCCGCTTGCATTGGACTTATCTCACTCTTTACTGTTGGAACTAGCCGAAATTCGTAAAAATGAATTGGCATTGATGCCATACCTTCGTCCTGATGCAAAGTCACAGGTGACTATTGAATATGATGATAATGGAACACCTCTTCGTATTGATACTATTGTATTATCGACTCAGCATGATGAATTTGCATCTGATAAAGAGATGCAGGATAAGATTCGTGAAGACGTTATTAATATTCTGGTACCAAGAGTAAAGGCGAAATATACATTTAGAGACGATATTCTGAGCCTGTTTAATGATCAGATCATTTATCATGTTAATCCTACCGGAAAATTTGTTATCGGAGGACCTCATGGAGATACCGGTCTGACAGGCCGTAAAATTATAGTTGATACTTATGGCGGTAAAGGTGCTCACGGAGGTGGTGCTTTCTCAGGAAAAGACCCTTCGAAGGTAGACCGTTCGGCGGCGTACGCAAGTCGTCATATAGCTAAAAATCTTGTAGCTGCAGGTGTATCTTCTGAAGTATTGGTGCAGGTATCATATGCGATTGGTGTGGCTAAGCCTATGAATATTTATGTGAATACTTATGGGAAGTCTAATGTGAATATGACCGATGGCGAAATAGCCAAAGTTGTGGAAACATTATTTGATATGCGCCCTAAAGCTATTGAAGATCGGTTGAAGCTACGTAATCCTATATACTCAGAAACTGCAGCATACGGACACATGGGGCGTGAGTCTAAGGTGATAGAGAAAACTTTTCAGTCGAGATATAATCCCGAACCATTGAAGTTGTCTGTGGAATTATTCACTTGGGAGAAACTTGATTTTGTAGATGCTATTAAAAAGGCTTTTGCTTTATAAGTTTATTTTCTCTTATTATTTTGTGTTTAGAAGGTCTGAGACCTTAAATAAATAAAAAATAGTGATGCATCCTTGATGAAAAAATGTCAAGGATGCATTGTTATAATTATCTTTGTGCCGAAATAAAAAAATAAGTGTTTGGAACCCGATGTAAATACATATTATGTCATTGATAGTTTAGCGATATCTCAATCTCGTAAAGATTCAGCTGACTATCACTCTCTGTTTAAAATGGAGAAAGATACCAGTATGTATTTTTCGGAGGACAAGATTGAATCGCTAAAGCAGACCAAGGTGGTGCAAGCTAATTCTGTGGAGGGGCATGATGGGGTAAAAAAGGCATTTACACTGGAGAATGAGGATGGAGTGCTTATTTTATTATTAGTGTGTTTTTTGTTTTTTACCCGTATATATAAAGGTGGGATAACCTTTTTTAAAGAGAATACACGCTTGCTTTTTTCAAACCGAGAAAATTTAAGTCTATATAGTGAAACTACTATCCGTGAGTTCTGGTTCAATTTTATTTTATTGTTCCAGAATGTTTTACTGACATCTATAATCCTTTTTGATTTGTTTTTGGAGTCTGACAAGTATCCTTTGCCGAAGGATAGTTTTGTCACGATACTTGTCTTTATGACGGTTTTGGCTCTTTTCATATCGGGTAAATTGATTTTTTACCGATTTGTAGGATATATTTTCAATATAAAGGAATATATGAAAATATGGATACGGACATATATCATTGTTCTCGAAATGATGGGAATGATTGCTTTTATCCCTACTTTAATAATGGTATATTCGCAGAGTTTTCACTATATCTTATTATTCTTTTTTATAGTATTGTTCTTTGTGTCCCGTCTTATTCTTTTTTATAGGATAATTACGTTTTTTTTAAGACAACATGTTAATTTTTTGTTTTTGATTGTCTACCTTTGCACCGTAGAAATTATACCTTATATTATTTTATATCAGGTTTTGATTTATTTATATAAAGTTGATTTAATAAGTTTACTATGGCTTTGAAAATTAAGAAAGTGCTGATCTCACAACCCAAACCAGCAACAGAAAAATCACCCTATTTTGACATTGCCGAAAAATATAATTTGACAATAGATTTTCGTCCTTTTATAAAGGTTGAAGGTGTTGATGCTAAAGAATTCAGACAACAACGAATTAATATACCCGAATATACAGCAATCGTTTTTACCGCAAAAGTGGCAATCGATCATTTTTTTGCATTGTGTGAAGAAATGCGTATAGTGATGCCTGAAACAATGAAATATTTCTGTATCTCAGAATCGGTGGCTTTGTATCTTCAAAAGTATATTGTGTATCGTAAGAGAAAAATATTCTTCAGTCAGACCGGAAAAATGGATGGCTTGGCATCGTCTCTATCAAAGCACAATAAAGAGAAGTTTATAGTGCCTGTTTCGGATGTGCATAACGAAGATATAACAGCTGTTCTTGAAGACAAAAAAGTTGATTTTATCAAGGCTGTTATGTACCGGACCGTGAGTACAGAATTTGAACCGAGTGAAATTGATTCGTACGATCTTATCGTATTTTTTACACCTGCGGGAATTGCTTCTTTATTTAAGAATTATCCTGATTTCGAACAGGGTGAAAAGGCTATCGGATGTTTTGGTGCTGCCACAGCTAAGGCCGTAAAAGATGCAGGATTGCGTCTTGATTGTGAAGCTCCTCTTCCCGGTTTAACATCTATGACTGCTGCTTTGGAAGCATTCGTAAAAGAAAATCAAAAGAAGAAATAAGATAATATCAATGTTATCTTTAGATAAATATTGATAAATATATTTTGTAAAGAATTAAGCTTGACTGCCCAATAGGAAAGTCGAGCTTATTTTATTAAGTTCTAAAACTTATTTAGCTTATGCAAAGTATTGATGACAAGGAGCTGGGAATAATTCGAATTGTACGTAATGCTAGGGCGCGTAATGTGATAGCCCGTAATAAGCCCGGATATATTCAGATGACGGTTCCATCGTATTTTTCAGAGAAGGAAATCAGGGATGTGATCGAAAAAATGCGTCCTCGTTTACTGAAAGTTCCTTCTGTACCCCAAATCGAATTTACTCCCGATAGTGATTTTAAGACAGCAACATTTTCATTAAGGATAGAGTCTCGTGATGTGCGAAATTATCATGCGAAATTACATGATGGAACTTTATTTATAACCTGTCCCGGGATAACTGATTTTTCGGATGTAAAAGTGCAATCCATAATACGTAATTGCATAGAGCAGACAATGCGGCATGAGGCTCAGCGAGTATTTCCTCTGATGCTAAAGAATCTGGCGGAAAGATATAAGTTTACGTATACTTCGCTGAAAATAAATAAGAGCAGAACCCGTTGGGGTAGCTGCTCTTCTCAAAAATCTATTAATTTATCTTATTTCTGCCTTTTATTACCTCAATATCTGATAGAGTTTGTTATCTTGCATGAGTTATGCCATACTATCGAAATGAATCATGGCGATCGTTTTTGGAAGCTTCTGGATAATGTGACCGGAAATAATGCACGTAAGCTTACTCAGGAACTGAAGGTAAAAGCCGCTAAATGGTAACCATTATTCGTGGTTTACATTATCTTCAAGATTTTCTTTTCCGAACGATAATGGAAGAAGGCTTCTGATCGAATCTACTTCATAAATATGCTTTTCGCCATACATAATGATCTCAACAGGCTGGTTATATCTGTTTTCGACTTCGACCAATACCTGACGGCATGATCCGCAGGGAGAGCATACATCTTTCGTGAAAGAGCCTTTTGTGTTGGCTGCAATTGCTATTGCTTTTACGGGTACATCCGGATATTGGGCATTTGCATAGAATAAAGCGGTGCGTTCTGCACAAAGTCCTGATGGATATGCTGCGTTTTCCTGATTACTACCGGTTATGATAGTTCCATTAGCAAGGAGTACTGCTGCTCCGACCTGAAACTCAGAATAGGGTGCATATGCTGAAAGAGATGCATTTTTTGCTTTCTCTATTAGAATTTTCTTATCATTTGTATATTCTACTATGCTATAAACTCTTAATTTTGCAGAAATTTCTAAACTTTCCATATAGATTGACGTTTATTTATATTGAAATCAAAGGTAAAAAAATTTAAGATGATTCATACGATATCGACAAGAGGTTTGTTAAAGTCAGTCCTGCTATTCATATTTGCGGCTTCTGTTTCCATTTCGGCTTATGCAGGGGGGAAAGTCACCCGTAATAAGGCTTATGATGACTACATCGAAAAATATAAGGATTTGGCTATAAGCCATATGAAAAAGTATCGCATACCTGCCAGTATAACTCTTTCTCAGGGATTACTAGAATCGGGTGCGGGGAGAAGTGCTTTGACTGTAAAATCGAATAATCATTTTGGTATCAAATGCCACAACGGATGGAAAGGTGAATCGGTTATTGCTGCCGATGATACCCCGAACGATTGTTTCAGAAAATATAAAAAGTCCGAAGATTCTTATGATGACCATTCTCGTTTTTTGAGTGAAAAACCACGATATGGTAAATTATTCGATCTGGAGATTACCGATTATAAGGGGTGGGCAAGAGGTCTGCAACAAGCAGGATATGCTACCGACAGGGCTTATGCAAACAAGCTGATAAAACTGATTGAAGACTATGAATTATACGAATATGATAGAAAAGGGAAAAAAGGAAAAGTAGAGAATGATAAAATAACTGTTGTTGTTCCCGATATCCCCAATAAGCATACGGTATATAAAACTCAGGGGTTGATCTATGTGGTTGCTCAGAGGAATGATACATATGAGTCTATAGCCAAAGAATTTGGCTTTAAAATGAAAGACTTATGTGAATATAATGAAGTACCTGAAAACTTCCCGATACAAGAAGGTGACTTGATCTATTTCCAGAAAAAGAAGAAAAAGGCAGATAAACCCTATTACGAACACGTGGTTCAGGTAGGGGAATCGATGCACAGTATCGCTCAGCTATATGGTATGAGAGTTAAAAATCTCTATAAGATGAATAAGCAGGATATGGAATATGTGCCAACGGAAGGTGATATATTGAGGTTGAGATAAAAAAGGCATGAATAACATCATGCCTTTAACTGTTAGATTTGATTAAAAACTAAAAGAAGAATTTATCTTACTGTTTGGGTCACCTATTATTTCTTGCGTCATGTTGCATGATATGTTGTATGTCCAGCGTGTAAAACGATGATAACCATTTGATTCTATAGTTCTGGCGAGCACTAGACTGGAATTATAACTCAATTCGTCTGTCATATTACGTGATACATTAAATGGTCTATTTATAGAAACATTAACACCTTGAATCTCGGCAGTAATACTACCATTCAAACGGCTTGTGCATTTTCTTTTTTCGCTTGCTTCGTACCATTTTTTCTTACTTGCACCTTTTGTTATATATTCAAGTTTATTATCAAAAACTAGTTCATATATGGTATTAACCCCTATATTATTTCTATATGCGACTAATTCGTAAACATATTTAAATTCACATTTTGGGTTAGCAGTGCTAAAAAATTCAGTTTGGTTACTTGTCGATTTATCAATACCTGTATCGCCTAATGATCCTCTAGTCTTTAATATATCATCCTGTTTCAATGGTATTATTTCCTTTTCTATTTCTCCAAAAAGAAGACATTTTGAAGGATTGAGTTTATTACTAGCCGCTTCATTATCATCAGCATTCGATGATAGTAATATTAATTTTCCATTATTGTACCAAATAATAGAAGCCCCGATTTGACATTCGTTCTTAATGTTGAATAGAGCTGTAGAATAACCTCTCTCATCTTCTATATTAGGATTTTTGTATGCGTTTCGACTAAGAGAGATATTATTCAGATCAATCCATTTTATTAATTTCGGTTTAGTCATTTCACTTAATATAATCCAAGTATCGATAAAATAACTCTGGGAACTAAAATGCACTCTTTCAATATCAGAGGAATTAGAATCTTGATTGTGATTCTCTAATTCATTAGAACAAGAAAAGAATCCTAAAATAAAAGTAAATAAAATAAGATACTTTAAAATTGGTCATAATATTTTGTTTTAAAAGCATATGTTGATATTTTTTTAATCTCTTTTAGAATATGGATCACTTTATTCTAAAAGAGATTAAAAAGAAGATATGCTTGAATGTAATTAAATGTATATATGGAAAATATTATTGGGGATTTTATGTGCACAAGCTACAAATATATAAAAAGACAAGGTGTATTACACCTTGTCTTTTTATATATTTTGATTGGACTTTATTAAAAATTATATCCGAAACCGATTCCCAGAATTTCTTTGAATTGTACTTTTGGACCTTTCTTTTCGCCTTGTGTATTGATATATTTTACATCGTCATCATACTTTAAGGTTGTATTGATGCTGGCATTCAAGTATTTATTTATTTTCATGCTGATAAGGACATTCCATTCAATATCTATATTGCCAAACGAATCGTCATATGCGGTGAAGAAGTTTGCATCACTCATCAGTTTTACATTTTCCATAATGTTTTTTTCTAGAGTACCTTTTGCATAGGCTCCGAATTCAGCTTTAAATTTATCTCCCGGATCAACCCCGAAAGATCCCAGATCTGATAAATAATCGTCATTTACGAATGTAAGTTTACCTGCTGCCGGTGAAAAATACGCAGAAAAGAACGAATCCTTAGGACGGTATTCCATACCTATCGAGATATTCGAATAGGCAGGAGCCATAAACTTGGAAATATAATTTTCTTTATTCGGATAGTTATAACCTTTGTAGAATTGAGATTTGAAATCAGCCATTGCCGTATAGTACCATTTATTGTCGGTAGTATATCCTAACTGAGTAGCCAATTCCATTTTATCGGTCGATTTTTGAGCTCCCTGAGCTTTGGTGCTTGTAATACCATACTCGAGAGCTAAAGTATTTATCCATGCCCAGTTGCCTTTTTTATGTTCGAGCTTTCCGTTGAGATAGAGATTACCTGCAAAAGCATCGTCACCACCTCCCGACCAGTTTGACAGGGATGTCTGAGATAGGTTTAATCCGGTTGAGCCCGAATGCTTCCATGTTCCTATCTTAGTAGAGTCTGCTTCTTGCGCCGATATGGCAGTTATTGACATCAGTAATAATGTGAATAGAAATATACGTTTCATATAAAAATAATATTGGTTTGTAACAGGCTTATTTTGTTCGATTTATTATTGTGTTAGATTACTGTAATTGTAGCGTATTTATTGAATATTTTCATTTTTTTTATAAATTGAATTTATTAAACTCTAACACATAATGCCTTTATTTGTTCACAAGGCTGTTACAAACAAATTTATCTATAAGAGAAACAATGTGCAAATATGAAGACTAGCCAGTGTGATAATAAAGAGAAAAAGGTAACTGAAGAAAATGAGCATAAAAAGAGTAACCTTTGTAACCTTTTTTAATCTGCTAATATTTTGCAGCCTCAAACAAGACAATTCGCATATAGTATAATATTTGCTATATTTGCAAATCTGAAATTTTGAAATAAAAATGCATCATTAAATACTTTCTGTTACTTATACAATATAAATATGTCTACAGACGATAAGAAAATTATATTCTCGATGATAGGAGTGAATAAAGTATTTCCTCCTCAAAAACAAGTGTTGAAGAATATCTATTTGTCCTTTTATTATGGGGCGAAGATCGGAATTATCGGTTTAAATGGTTCCGGTAAATCAACATTATTGAAAATAATAGCCGGAATCGAAAAGGAATATCAGGGCGAAATCGTTTCTGATAAAGGTTATTCGGTAGGATATCTTGAGCAAGATCCGAAACTGGATCCTACAAAAACTGTAAAAGAAATTGTACAGGAAGGTGTACAACCTATAATGGATCTTTTGGCTGAATACGAATCGATAAATGAAAAATTCGGATTGCCCGAATATTATGAAGATTCGGATAAAATGGATGTGCTGTTTGCTCGTCAGGCAGAGCTACAGGATAAAATAGATGCCACAGATGCATGGAACTTAGATAATAAGCTGGAGAGAGCAATGGATGCATTGCGTTGTCCACCCGAAGACGAATTGACAGAACATTTATCGGGAGGGGAAAAACGCCGTGTTGCCCTTTGCCGCTTGTTGTTACAAGAGCCCGATGTATTGCTTCTTGATGAGCCGACCAACCATTTGGATGCTGAATCTATTGATTGGCTGGAGCAGCACTTACAACAATATGCCGGAACGGTTATCTGCATTACGCACGACCGTTATTTCCTTGATCATGTTGCAGGATGGATTCTTGAGCTCGATCGTGGGGAAGGTATTCCATGGAAGGGCAATTATACTTCGTGGCTGGAGCAAAAGACTAAGCGAATGGAGCAGGAGGAAAAGCAAGCCAGCAAACGCCGAAAGACTCTCGAACGTGAGTTAGACTGGGTGCGTATGGCTCCAAAAGCCCGTCAGGCAAAAGGGAAAGCCCGTTTGAATGAATATGAAAAACTATTGAATGCCGACCAAAAGGAAAGAGAAGAAAAACTTGAGATATTTATACCTAACGGACCACGATTAGGTAATAAGGTGATTGAAGCACAGGGAGTTGCTAAAGCATATGGCGATAAACTGCTTTTCGATAATCTGAATTTTATGTTGCCTCCCAATGGTATTGTTGGTGTTATTGGACCTAACGGAGCCGGTAAGACAACATTATTTCGATTAATACAAGGTTTGGAATCCTCAGATAAAGGAACTTTCGAAGTCGGAGAAACTGTTAAGACGGCTTATGTCGATCAGGCTCATGAGGCTATTGATCCGAATAAAACTGTTTATCAGGTTGTTTCCGGAGGGTCGGAATTTGTTAGGGTCGGAGGTAAGGAGATAAATTCCCGAGCTTATCTGTCTCGATTCAATTTTGCGGGAGGAGATCAGGAAAAACTTTGCGGGGTACTTTCCGGAGGAGAGCGAAACCGCCTCCATTTGGCTTTAACATTGAAAGCCGAAGCGAATGTATTGTTACTTGATGAGCCGACCAATGATATTGATGTTAATACATTGCGGGCATTGGAAGAAGGTTTGGAAAATTTTGCGGGATGCGCTGTTGTTATTTCTCACGACCGTTGGTTTTTAGATCGTATCTGTACTCATATATTGGCATTCGAAGGTAATTCGGAAGTATTTTACTTCGAAGGTTCATATAGTGAGTATGAAGACAACAAAAAAGCCAGACTTGGTAATGTTGAGCCTAAACGGGTTCGTTACCGCAAGTTGATGAACTAAGGTTTTATCTGTGAAGGATATTAAAAAAAGGTATTATGCCTTTTGCCAGCTTTGGTAAATGAAACAACCAAAGCTGGTTACAGATATAAAATATATCGATAATTTATTATATGCAAAGGGTCGATAATATCGACCCTATTTGTATCTTTGGGATATTTAGTATTAAGTAAAGGTTTATTTTGATGAAACCATCAAGTAAAAAGAGATTAGGTATACTCCGTTCATTCATTGTTTCTTTATTTATTATACTTACTGCAAATTTGTATTCGCAAACAACAGTAGTTCATGGTGTTGTTCGGGATTCGGTCACAAATCAGCCTGTTGAATATGCAACAGTCCGGTTTGACGGAACAAGTATTGGTAAGTTAACCGACGATGATGGGAAGTTTACAATTAGCAATACCTCGGGAACCCAGACTCTTATTATATCTCTGATGGGATATGATACTAAGACAATACGCATTCCTGCCAGACAAACATCTAAGATAGAAGTTAAATTGAAGGCTTCAGGTGTACAATTAGGGGAAGTTGTTGTCCGCAAAACAAAAGAGAGATATTCTAAAAAAGATAATCCTGCAGTCGAACTTATAAAAAAGGTGATCGGGCATAAATACGATTATTTGGTTACCAGCCGAAGTTATTATACGAATAATGAGTATGACCGTATTCTGTTTGCATTGAATGAATATGACTCCGCAAAAGGTTTACTCAAGAAGATGAAATTCTTTTCGAAATATGCTGATAGTTCTTTGATTGACAGTAAAGCTATTCTGCCGTTTTCGGTCAGAGAAACGATGTCTGATGTTTATTACCGGAAGGAGCCTAAAGGTACCCGCCGTGTAGTTACGGCTTATCAGAATGAGGGGATTGATCAGGAAATGAATACCGAGTCGATAGATGCTATCGTGGCCGAGGTCTTTAAGGAAGTTGACATTACAGAAAATAACATCAATTTACTTTTGCATGATTTTGTTGGCCCTTTAAGTTCCACATCTTCTGTTAATTTTTATAAGTGGTACATTATAGATACAGTGACGATAGATCAGAAAAAGTATGTAAATCTTGGATTTATTCCTTTTAATACCCGGGATGTGGGTTTTATCGGTAATATTTATGTCCAGCCAGATGCTCCTTATGCCATCAGGAAAGTTTCTTTCAGAGTTCCTTCCCGTATTAATGTCAATTATATAGATAATATGTTGGTTACTCAGGAGTTCGAAGAAAAATCTCCGGATTTGTGGGTTCCTGTCAAGTTCACAACAGCTATTGATCTATCGATGTATAATATGGCGAAGTTTTATGTGCAGAAAGAACGTATGTTCAGCAATTTTATGTTTGATCTGCCTGTGGATGCTGCTTTTTCGGGTTCAGCTCCGGTTATTTATCTGTCGGATTATAAAAAGCATAAATCCGAATTCTGGAATGATAACCGTCCTGAAGAACTCAATAAGGATTATCATATGGATGAGATGATGAAGGAATTTCGCCAGAACAAGTTTATAGATATAACACTCAAGACTGCCGATATCTTATCTTCTCAGTATGTGTCTACCAGCCGAGAGGAAGAGAAGAACAAATTGGATCTGGGAACTCCCCTTACATTTTATAGTTATAACCATTTGGAGGGAAACCGCATCAGATTAACTGCATCAACGACCAAATTCTTACATCCTCACTTATATCTATATGGTTATGGAGCTTATGGTACCAGGGATGGGAAATGGAAGTATTATGGAGAAGCAACCTGGGCATTCAACCGTAAAGAATACCACAAAGACGAATTTCCTCGACATAATTTATCTATAGCATATAAATATGATGTGAATCCTTTAGGTCAGCGTTTTTTGCAAGCCGAGCGAGATAATATCCTGCTTTCCTTGAATGCTAAGAAGTATAACAATATGACGTATGACCGTATGGCCGAAATCAACTATGTGCATGAGTACTATAATGGGTTTTCGTATAGTGTATTCGGTAGAACTCATAACGAAGATGCAGCCGGAAATCTTAAGTTTGAAAGACGTAACGAGAATCATATATTGGAGGAAATGGGTAATCTCAAAACCACAGAGGTTGGATTGAATCTGAGATATGCTCATAACGAAAAATTCTTTCAGCAGAGACGGCGGAGACGCAGTTTGCCATCCAAGGGCGTGATTGTTTCACTTTCGCATACAATCGGATTGAAAGACGTTTTTAATGGACAGTACAATTATAATAAAAGTGCATTGTCTTTAGATAAAGAGTTTTGGGTGGCTCCATATGGCCGTTTAGGTGTAACGGTGAAAGGTGAAAAGGTTTGGGGGGAAGTTCCATTTCCTTTACTCTTGTCAGCAAATGCCAATAGTTCGGTTACAATACAGAGAGGTTCGTTCTATATGTTGCGGGCAATGGAATTTTTGAATGATTCGCAATTGACATGGGATATAAACTACCGTATGGGCGGATGGTTATTTAACCGCATTCCTCTATTGAAATCGTTTAAGTGGAGAGAGGTTGCAAGTTTCAGAGGTTTTTGGGGAAAGCTCAGTAACCGAAATAATCCGGAGTATAATCGGAATCTTATGATATTCCCTGAGGACTCCCATGTTATGGGAAATAAACCTTATATGGAATATAGTGTCGGCATAGAAAATATATTTCAATTTTTCAGGATTGATTATGTAAGGCGTCTCAGTTATCTGGATAATCCCGGAATAGAAAAGTCGGGATTTAGAATCAGCTTTGATGTATCATTTTGATATAGAATCTTTGATATTCGAATAAGTATTCATTATATGAAGGCAGAGTACATACAAAGTCTAAAATATCTCTGTATGTAGGAACTTCTGAACATTATATTATAGACATATTCTGTAATTTAATACCTTTGCATTCTACATTAATAATGAAATATGAGCGATAAGCAATCTGAAATAAATAGATCCGGAGATGGTATTACAGCTAAAAGATTTGCTGATTTGATATTAGATATCGGAACATTTTTACTGGCTTCAGGGGCTCATAGTGGACGTGTGAACAGTAACATCAAGCGTATAGCTCTGACATGGGGGTTTAATGTCAATCTTCATCCGTCTTTTAAAGGTTTATTAGTAACAGTACAGAATACACGCGATGAGCATGACTCTATTACTTTGTTTAAAGAATCTCCTGCTCATGTAGTGCATCTTGAAGTGTTAACCAGAGTAAGTCATCTTTCCTGGAAGGTTTACGAACAAGGACTTACTATTGATGAAACAGAGCAGGCTTTTTGTGAGATAAAAGAAATGCCGCATTACAATCCATGGCTTGTGTCTCTGGTAGTGGGTTTTTCCTGTGCAGGTTTGTGTTTATTCGCAATGGGTGATTGGCTGAATGCTATAGTGGTTTGGCTTGCAGCCTTTGTTGGATCTTTGATCAGATTCAAGGTTGCAGCAATGAACTTCAATTCAATGATATCTATTGGTTTGGCCGCATTTGTTACTACTATCATTACCGGATTGGGTTCGATAAATGGAATTGGTGGTCATCCCGAAGCGGCAATGGCTACTGCTGTGCTTTATCTCATACCCGGTGTGCCTTTGATAAATAGTGTAATAGACCTGATAGAAGGATATTTGACTTCAGCTGTAAACCGTTGTTTGTTTGCCGGTTTTATATTGCTTTGTATTGCTGCGGGCATGATGTTGAGTATTACATTATTAGGTATCGATAATTTTAACTTATAACGACCATGGACGCTGCTGATATTATATTGAATATTATACGGGACTTTTGTATTGCTTTTGTTGTAGGATTCTGCTGGGGTATCCTATTCGGAACGCCTAAGCGTATTCTTGTTATAGCCGGTTTATTAGGTGGGCTCGGACATTGTATCCGGTTCATTTTGCTACAACTCGATTTCGGGTTAATTTCGGCAACACTAGCCGGTTCGGTATTTATAGGTCTGTTTGGAATTTTTATGGCACATAGGGTGGATAATCCTCCGGTAGTTTTCACGATGCCTGCATGTATAACAATGATTCCCGGTATGTATGCCTATAAAACGATGCTAGCCGGAATGAAGATTACCGATTCGACTACTCTTGATGCCGATCCTACTTTACTATCTACAATGGCGCACAACCTGATGCTTACAATGTCTTTGCTGTTTACTCTGGCAATTGGAATTTGTATTGCTGCGTTGTTTTTCAGGGCGACCAGTGTTAAGGAAATCGAGTTTGCTAAGAAGCTGGAGCGCATGACTCATTTCTAATAAGATCTAAAAAACGGGTTTAGTAATAAACCCGTTTTTTATTTAATCAAAAGCTTTGTGTTCTTAGTTCATATAATCCCACATTGGCAGTTGGATTGGTTTTTGTTTCAGGCTTTCGATAGCTTTGCTGTCAAGATATTTTCGGTGTATAACAATTCTGAACATATATTCGGAAAACCAGTTATCTGTAAAAGTAAGATATCCTTTATTGCCGGCGGTTGTACCCCAGCTATTTTCAAACTCCCATTTTACCGGAGTATCGTTATTATCGGTATCGCATCCGATAAGAGTCATAGCATGGCTTGATCCACTCTGACGAGTCAAAATACGTGCTTTTTTGTCCATGTCCAATTTGACACCCAACAATGATTCGTAATCATACATCTTCGGATCCATGATGCCTGTTGTTCTATTGTGCTGTTTACCTACATCACAAGAAGCATACATGGCTTCATTATTTTTGATAGAAGCTAGAGCCGCTTTCTTGATGTCGTCATTCGGCAAGTTAAGGTATATCCAATTAATCCCTTCTATTGTATTTTTATAATTCTGTATTTCATATACTTTGTAATAATCACGTGTAGGATCGTTCATGATCATAACAAAGTTTTCGGGAGTATAATCGGCCGGTACAATTTCTTTGTAGAATTGCAGCGGAGTATACTCTTTTTCTACTATTTTTCCCGATTTGTCTTTAAATCGCCAAGTAAACTGTGTCGGAGGTTCACCCAAACATAGTGATAACATACGATATACATCTTTCAAGACAGTCTGTTTTTCAAGACGAAGATCTTTCTCCTTTTTGCCACTTTCGACAGCTTGCCTGATATGATACCCTCCCGTGCGGAGTTTTTCGTTGATAAGGGATATCATTTGGCTTGTATTATTCGAATGAGCCGTTTCGGGCATAACTATATCAGGTACTACGCCATATTTTTCGGCGGCATTGTAAAATAGATTCCATACACCACCGTCACCAACCGGAGATTTAAAATATTCGACTACTTCACGGTCATCCATCGGTTTGCTTGCAGTGGAGATGATATTCTCCAGAAATAAGTTCGACTTTTCGAAAATGTCCCAGAAATACAGGTAGTTATGAGAAAAGTCAAACTGGTCGGTATTGTATTTAGTCATAATCGACGGACGTAAAACATTCATAGATGTAAACATCCAGCAGCGTCCTGAGCTCTGTTGATTGGTTATGCCTTTTACATCAACCCTGTATTTGAACAAGTGGTCTATTTTTGTTTCCAGATCGTGATTAAGAGCATTGCTCTTAATATCCTTATTCGTTGTAAGGATGTTTTGTATTGCAGTCGTTGCTGCATCTTTCTTAAAGCTGCCCCGTATATCCTGTAACTCTTTGTCTGTTATTGTCTGGGCAATAACAGAAGAGGTTGCAAGCAGCAGTCCGCATGTAAATAAACCAAACTTCATAATTCTATTCTATTTTGAGGTCTGAGACCCATTTGTAAAATTCTTATAAAAGTCAATAACAAGGTCTGCGACCTTTATAATCCCGTAATTCCCATTTTTTTCATAAGAAAACAGGCATTCATGTTTTGCGCTACACCCTCTCTGATCTTATATGAGAAAGTGAGGTTATCATTCGTTATGTCAGCCTCGAAGCGGTAATCTTTTACATTGTCAGGATATTCACTTTCGAGATTCCCTAAAACAAGGTCGTGTGTTGCTATGATACCGTTCCCGTTCAGAGCGATAAGTTGTTTCATTAATGCCAGAGAACCTTTTTGTTTATCTTCCGAATTGGTTCCTTTCAGTATTTCATCTAGAATAATAAATAGTTCTTCGCCTGATTGCAATCTGTCAATAATCATTTTCAACCGTTTTAATTCAGCAAAGAAGTAGGATTCATTATCAGCAAGGGAGTCGGCGGTTCGCAGGTTGGTAACTAAACGTCCCGGATAGAAAGTCAATTGTTCGGCGCAAACCGGAGCTCCTGCACATGCCAATGTGTGATTAATACCGATAGTACGCAAATATGTACTTTTTCCTGCCATATTGGCTCCCGTAATGACAAGAAAGAACGGACTTTTGGATATATTCACATCGTTTCTGACACAAATATCACGGTGAATCATCGGATGCCCCAAAGCCTGTCCTTCAAATATAAATTGATCGGCAGGGGTAGGATAGGTGTAGTCGGGATGATTAAACGCAAATACAGAGAATGACATCAAAGCATCAAATTCGGCTAAAGCTCCGAACCACTTGCCTATATTGTTTTTATTTGCTTCTGTCCAGTCTTCTACTTTGATAGAGTATCTCACAGCCCAGACCAGATAAGGATTGAATATCAAGGCTACCGGAAATGTCTTGGAGACCGTAAGATTGTTATAAAACGATTGTAATCGTTTTATAGATTTGGATGCTGATGTGATACCCGATAGTTCGGCTTGTAGCGATTTGAGGCGGGGAGAGTTGAACGTTTCTTGCTCTATAATTGTCATCAGGTCGGAGTAAGTCCCCAGAACTTTCGATTTGCTGTCGAATGTATCCATAATCAAGCTGACCTTTCCGAGTGGAATGCCTGTGATGATAAGGGTTGCAATATAGACGATAGAGTAATATCCGCCCGGCATGATGTCTGTATATATCAATATTGCAGATATGATATGGATAAGCGGAACTATATACAACATACTTTTCCAGAACAAACTGTTTGCAAGCAGCGGAGCTTTAGAGAATGATTGAGAAAAGTCTCGGGTATTCAGTTTATCCATCTCGGTCATTTGCCCTATTGCCCTGAAATGCGCTAATAGTTCGGGATTGGAAGAGAGTTCTCTTATAGCATCCTGTTGGAGTAATATGTTCTCTTTTTGTTCAAAAGGGTGTATGAGTGTATCTGCCAGCTTGTCTTTTCCGAAAGATGTTACGGTGCGATTGAGTGATTGAAAGAACGATCGTTTGCCGAAAATATCCAGATCGAGACTGAAGCTATGTTCAGCGTCTATTTTATCAGCACCGTTGTCAAATGCAGAGAAATCGTAATCAATGGCTTTTAATTCATCTTTTGCATTTTTTATTTGCTCATCGCTGTAGTGCTTTTTTTTGTATAGAGAATTATGATATTGCATCAATACAAGAAAAGCGATAATGCCGATAGATGCATTTACTAAAACTACAGAGGTTTGTCCCCAATAGTAATAGATAGCTATACAGGATGCTATAAATATAATGAGACGTACTGATCCGATTCTGAAAATTATCTTTTTCAACTCATTGGATCTCTCTTGATATTTATTAATAATGTTAGTGTAATGTATTTTCAGATTGTCGATATTCATATTTTAAATTGTAACTTTCTCTTATTTATGTTACCCTTTTTCTGTTTATTGTTTATCAGATGTTTATCTGGTAAAAGGTTACAAAGGTTACACGCTTTATGCTCGTTTTTGGAGTGATACTTTTACCTCTCTGTCCCCCTTAAAAGGGATTTAGCTGACGCTCGAAAAAGCCCCTTCAGGCGGGTTGGGTCATTTTTCAAAAAGGTAACAAAGGTTACTCTGGATTTGTCCATTTTTCGTTGTTACTTTATTATACATTATTTTAAATCTCCTTATAAACAAGAGAGGCTGAGCCCCTTTCTCTTATAGATAAAATTCATAATTACTAAAAGTCTGTGACCTTAAAATAATTCATGCAGGATATCCAGAGATTTTAGAGTCTGGAAATCATGTAAATGTATACGATAATACTCGAGCATGCGATTGATGATATTCAGGCGGTCTTGGCGGGAGAATACAAAGTGATGCATGTTCTCGAATGATATCCGAGATAACAAAGATAATGCTTTGCTGTCAATTTTGTTTATATAATGATGATGAAGTGGTTGATTTGATACAAAAATACCATTAAGCATGTCAAAATAATCGTTTTCGTGATAGTCTTCTAGATTTGGGTAAAATCCCATGAATCGAGTTAATTTCAACATAAATACCAAATGGAAATTAGCAAGTCCATACTCTGTTTCTTCCAGCACTTGTATAGATTGACTCAGGTAATTGTATATTATTTGAAACTCGTCTGTATCTTTCAGTATCCGGCTGAGGAATTCCGACAGGAAAAATACAATAGATGTTTTTACCATATTGCCTTGTATAGAGTGGAGTGGATATAACAGATGGGCCTCTCTTATACGTTGTATATCCCGTTTGACCTGGTGTTCGGCCTCCATATCTAATATAGACAGCGGTGCGAACATCGATTTTTGCACCTTTCCTGTTTTACTTTTCGATTTTGGAATCATATAAGTAACTCTGCCAAATTCGCTTGTATACAGCGATGCCAGAAGATACTTATCATTATAGTTGATTGTATTTAATACTATGGCTTGGGTTTTATACAGCATTTATTTGATTGATCAGCAAAATAAACTCAATTTCTTGTATACAAAATTACTGAATTTGAAGCATAAAAAATCCCGGACAATTAATTTATCCGGGATTTTTATACATTATCGGTTTTTATATCTTATTTACCTTGTTGTGCGTCTTTTAGCATTTTTTCGTTAGGAAGGATATATACCTCAACTCTACGGTTTTGAGAACGTCCGGTAGCCGAACTGTTGTCTGCAACAGGTTGTGTTGATCCCATTCCGGTAGAAGTCATACGACCTCCGGTTACACCCTTCTGCAGAAGGAAATTGTATACCGATTGAGCACGTTTTTCAGACAATGGGTTATTAACGGCATCAGAACCTGTATTGTCTGTATGTCCGATTATTTGGATATCTGTGTCCGGATTGTTCTTCAATGAAGTAGCAAACTGAGTTAAAGCACTCTGTGAAGCGGTACTCAATGAGCTGGAGTTCGTCGCAAAAAGAATACCTGATTCGAATGTAACTTTGATAGCTTGTCCGTCATTGATACTTTCTACCTGAGCTCCGTTTATCTGTTCAAGTTCTGCTTTTTGTTTATCCATTTTATTTCCGACTACAGCACCTGCTGTACCTCCTAATACGGCTCCGATACCTGCGCCCCAGGCTGCACCTTTGCCGCCTCCGGCTATCGCACCAATACCTGCGCCAAGTGCAGCACCTGCACCAGCACCTATTCCTCCTCCTTTAACAGTATTGCTTGCGCCGCAGCTAGATAATAATAAAGCTGCACTGAGAGCTAATGCTCCAAATGATGTCTTTTTCATATAATTGTTGTAAAATAATAGTGTCCTATTCAGTTTTTTTTCAAAAACGTATCTGAAAATTTAGTATTACTACAAATCTTCGATACAATATCAGTATGTAACTTTCAGTACAATATACTTAAATAACATAACGGCTGTGTGCGTTATTCAAAAATATTCAGAGACTCGCAGTATGCCAGCTCTCCTTGTACAATAAAGGTTATTTCTTCAGAAGTGAAACTAGCCAGTTTGTCTTTTTGGGTATTCTTTAAAACAAACTGAATCAATTCTTCTTCATCAATGTCTATGACATCTTCATCAGAAGTGTTTTCGTCGAGCAAGCCTTTGTCTTCATAGAATTCGTAAACTATGTCTATCACATAATTTATTTCATCGTTTGAAAATTTTCCCTTTAAATCCTGCGGTAAATGATTTTGAATATACTTTACAGCTTCGTCTTCATCATAACCTATTGGATCGAGTTCCGTACTCATAATTTTCTTTTTTAGGTATTATAACTATTATATTAACAACTATAGGCTTTGTATGTTCAGTTGAATAAGGAGATGCCAAATAATGGGTAATCTGTAAGTGACTGACAGAATACAGGATACCCTTAAATAGATCAGGAACTTTATTTCTCCGACTTTTTAGTCGACTTTCCTTTTTTCTCTGAACTGGCTTTGGTTGTTTTCTTTTCTGTTTTTGAAGTCTTCTTCGATTTAGAAGATGTACTTTCTGTATTTTTTATAATTTCTTTGCACTGTTCTTCAGTCAAAGTTGCTGCATCGGTTCCTTTAGGTATCTTGTAATTCCCTTTCTGATAGGTAATATAGGGGCCGTATCTGCCGTTTAATACCTGAATTTCTTCGTCACCTTCTCCGAATATGCTGATTGTTTTTTCACTGTCTTTTTTCCGTTTTTCTTCGATCAGCTGTACAGCTTCCTCTTCGGTCACGGCATACGGATCGAGTCCGCGCGGAAGTGATATGAATTTGCCGTCATGACGGATATATGGTCCAAATCGTCCGACTGCCACCTGCATATCTTTACCTTCGTATTCGCCGACCGAACGTGGAAGGTCGAATAGTTTCAAAGCTTCTTCGAGTGTGATAGTCGTCAATGACTGGTTCTTCTGTAAAGAGGCAAAAGTTGGTTTCTCCTCATCGTCCTGCGTGCCTATCTGTACCATGGGGCCGAACCGTCCGATTTTAACGGATACCTGTTTGCCCGTTTTAGGATCGGATCCGAGTATCCGTTCTCCGATCTTATGGTCGGTATGGCTGTTCATCACTTCATCCACAACCGGATGAAAACTTTTATAGAACGTATCAATCAGGTGAGTCCATTCTTCTTGTCCTTCGGCGATGTTATCAAATTGTTTTTCGACTTTAGCTGTGAAGTTATAGTCGAGGATAGATGGGAATGATTGTGTAAGAAAATCATTCACGACTATACCTATGTCAGTAGGCTTTAATTTATTTTTATCAGCTCCTGTGATTTCTGTTTTTATAGAATCGGTGATTTTACTTTTTTTCAGTTGGAGTACATTGTACTTTCTTTCAACACCTTCTATATTACTTTTCTCTACATATTCTCTGTTTTGAATGGTAGATATAGTCGGAGCGTATGTTGATGGACGTCCGATACCCAGCTCTTCCAATTTTCGAACCAGTGAAGCTTCAGTGTATCGTGGCGGACGCTGAGTAAAACGCTCTGTGGCGGTTGTTTCCTGTAAATCCAGTTTTTCATTCAGATGCAGAGGCGGAAGCAGTGATGCTTCATCGGTGTCGGCGGGTTCATCGTCGGTATCTTCGAGATATACACGAAGAAATCCGTCAAATTTCAGCACTTCTCCTGTCGATACAAATTTCAGGTCATTATCCTTCGGTAGGTCTATGGTGACAGTCGTGCGCTCCAGTTCAGCATCAGACATCTGTGATGCAATTGTGCGCTTCCATATCAGGTCATATAACTTTTGCTCTTGAGAAGATCCTGATACTTTAGACTCATTCATGTATGTTGGTCTGATGGCCTCGTGAGCTTCCTGTGCACCTTTAGCTTTAGTCGAAAATTGTCGGGTTTTGGAATATTCTTTACCGTATACCGTTTCGATTTCTGTTCGAGATGTATTGATTGCCAATGACGAGAGGTTTACCGAGTCGGTACGCATGTATGTGATTTTTCCTGACTCATATAATTTCTGAGCGACGGACATGGTCTGAGATACTGAAAATCCAAGCTTACGGGCGGCTTCTTGCTGCAACGTAGAAGTTGTAAAAGGTGCTGCCGGAGACTTTTTGACCGGTTTGGTTTGTATATCATTTATCGCAAAGGCACTCTCGTTTTTCAGTTGTTCGAGAAGAGCCATTGCTTCTTCTTTCGTTTTCAGCCGTTTATTTAATTCGGCTTTCAGTTCGTATTTTGTTCCGTTTTCTTCTTTGATAAAAACAGCCTGAATTCTGTATGCCGCTTCGGTGTTGAAATTTTGTATTTCACGTTCGCGTTCTACTATTAAACGTACAGCTACAGATTGAACCCTTCCGGCGGAAAGAGCTGGTTTTACTTTTTTCCATAAGACAGGAGATACTTCAAATCCCACAATCCGGTCTAAAACACGACGTGCTTGTTGCGCATCCACCAGATTTTTGTCTATCTCCCGGGGATTTTCTATTGCATGTAGTATTGCATTTTTTGTAATTTCGTGAAATGCAATTCGTTTCGAATTCTTATCTTTCAGATCGAGAGCTTCGTATAAGTGCCATGATATGGCTTCTCCTTCACGGTCTTCATCGGAAGCCAGCCATACGACATCAGCATCTTTTGCAGCAGATTTCAGTTCCGAAACCAATTTTTTCTTATCGGCCGGAATTTCATATAATGGTTTATAGTTATGGGCCAGGTCTACACCAAGATCTTTTTTCTTGAGGTCGCGTATATGTCCGTAACTGGACATAACCTTGTAGTCCTTCCCCAAGAATTTTTCGATTGTCTTAGCTTTAGCCGGAGACTCTACTATAACTAAATTTTTCTGCATACTGTTGTCGTTTTTCAATTAAAATAAACGGTAAATGTACTCAAATTGTTTACCGGTTGTGTTGTTTTTAATTTTTATGAGTAATTAAAGAGCATATTGTTTCTGTTAAATTATAACATGCCGTTGTGGCTATGATTGTTAAAAAAGCTCTTCTTCTATTTTATAATTATTTCGTTCTGTTGAATTTCTGGATATTAACTCCCCTATAAACCCCGCAAGAAAAAGCTGCGTGCCGAGGATCATTGCTGTCAGAGAAATAAAGAAGTACGGAGAATCTGTTACCAGACGATAAGGCATGCCATGTGTCATAGCATATATCTTAGATACCCCGACTCCAATAACGGATATTAATCCAAGAAAAAACATCATACTACCCAACAATCCGAAAAAGTGCATCGGCTTTCGACCAAATGCCGATAAAAACCAGAGTGTCAGCAAATCCAGATAGCCATTAAAAAAACGACTGATACCGAATTTACTGCTCCCATATTTACGAGCCTGATGGTGTACTGCTTTTTCTCCGATCTTATTGAATCCTGCTATTTTTGCTAAGTAGGGTATATAACGGTGCATATCGTTATATACTTCGATGTTTTTGATTACATCTTTGCGGTATGCTTTTAATCCACAGTTAAAATCATGGAGTTTGATTCCTGATACCTTTCGGGCGGTAGCATTGAATAGCTTTGTGGGTAAGGTTTTGCTTAAAGGGTCGTATCGCTTTTGTTTCCATCCCGATACAAGATCGTATTTCTCATTGATGATCATATTATACAGTTCGGGTATTTCGTCGGGACTGTCTTGCAGATCGGCGTCCATAGTTATAATCACATCACCCTGAGCTACTTCAAAAGCACAGTGCAAAGCCGGAGACTTGCCATAGTTCCGTCTGAATTTGATGCCTTTTATCGAAGGGGATTCATCCCGAAGTTTACAGATTGTCTGCCATGAATGGTCGGTACTACCATCGTCTACGAAGATAACTTCGTAGGAATAGTTGTGTGCATCCATTACTTTACTGATCCATGCTGATAGCTCGGGTAAAGATTCTTCTTCGTTATATAATGGTATGACAACTGAAATGTCCATATTTATTAATCGTTTTGTGTTGGGTTTGGACTTTTTATTGAAACAAAATAACCTAAGATCAAAGATAGGCAAAATCCTATTATTACATTTCCGATAACGTTAGATGCTGTATAGTATAATGCTCCGTATGATGATAGAAATGATTTTGTCTGATCGTAAGCTGCGCTGTTGATATTAACCATTTTCATTTTGTCCATTAAATCGAATACCAGCCTGTTTTGTTCGGCTACAATTTCAGGATTGATTATCAATAAATGAAGACTCATTATAACAGCCTCAGGAATTGAAGCAAAAATGAATAGCAGCAAAGAGAATAAGATACATTGTCCGTATAATATTTTACCGCCTAACGCTACATCGCGATACCTGCACAGCAGGACATAAAATACAACAGGAGTACCAATACTCAATAGTTGGAATATATACTTGAAAATGTCGTGATAACTACCTCCAATAGCAAAAAGGTACTTAAATACCCAAAATAACCCCAAAGGTAAGGCATAGTTCATTGCCACCGAGAGGATATTATTATTTTTGTCGCTCATAACTTTTATACCTATCATTCGAATGATAGTGCGAAAGTAGCAAAAATTCTAAAGAAACAGAAAACTAATCCTATCATTAGGCTTTTTTCGGGCAAATTGGTATGTATACTTCTGTTAATAGTTTGTCTTTTTCCGTATTATCGGGATTGTTAAGATATTTCTCGAAAATTATACCCTTGCGGAATAAGTAACGGCTCTGAGGAAGCCATATAAACCAGATGCTTTTGTATAAGTCCGGTAGATTGGTGTAATCGCCATGATGGGTGAATACCGCATATATGCCGTCTTCGGTACTTGTACACGAAATATGCTTATTGGAAAGAACCGGATACTCGATACTCAGGCTGGCGCGAAATTCAGGATTCAGCTCTTTATCTAAGCATCCGAAATCAAAACATGCTCCTATTGACTCCGATCCTTCGTATAACAGTTTGCTGAATATGCTGAAAGAATAAAGTTTTCGCCATATGTCAGGATAAGTCATAGAACTTTCTATTGTATTCAGATAGATCAGGTGTTTCGGATATATTTTACATATTCGTGGGAATAATTGGTCGGCTCGCTGTATTGTCCATTTGTTAGGTGTTTGTTTATAGATACTGGGAGGAATTTCAAATCGCTTTTTGAATGCTTTAGATAGAGATTGAGTACTTTGATATCCGGTTGCTTCGGCTAATATTTCGAGTGATTCTGATGATGTTTGGAGCTGATGTGCAACATACTCGAGCCGTAACCGTTGAATGTATTGAGAGATATTTTCTCCTATGACAGCCTTAAATATGCGGTGAAAATGATACGGTGATATATTGGTGATACCTGCTAATGTTTCGAGTGTGATGGTTTCGTTCAGATGATTGTTGATATAATCGAGAGCTTTATTTACCGATTTATAATATTCAGCCTGCGTATCTTCTTTCTGTGCCCACCGTTTTAGTGTCGGATAAAGAATTTGCATGTTTTTGATGTATTCCTCTTTTAGCCCGCCTTGTGATTCTACATATTTGCTGCAAAGTTTGATCATCTCGTTCATCGTGACGTCTGATGTGAACTGCCCGTCTTGATAACAATAAAGACAATAATCCTCGATAGCTGCACCCTTACTGTCAGTCCCGAACATTTCGGGCTTATATAAAGGCATTCCGCAACTTTGGCAAACATGATTCCCCATAAAATGTTGTTCTATATGCTTGTAACTAAAGTTTCTGATTTTAGAAACAATGTCTCAAAGAAGTCAAGAGCACCTCTTTGAGACATTGTATACTATTGAGGCAGGCAGTTATTGCTGCCAGCGTTGCAATTTCGGAAAATACTGTTTCATTTGAGCAATGGCTTCTTCTTTAGTAAATTTCTGTTCCGAATCTTTATTAAATTCATCAAGATACTGAACACATTGGTTTATCATTTCATCCATTGTTACATCGGATGTGAATTCTCCATCTTTATAACAGTAACTGCAATAAGTCGTATTTTGTGTTCCATCCTGATTCTTGCTGAAATGCTCCTCCGTTAAAGGCATTCCGCAACTTTGGCAAAAATTTTGTTCCATAATCTTAGTTGTTTTTAATGATATGTACAAATATATGACCTTTCGCGATAAGGGAGGTTGTCCGATTTTGCTAAAATCAGGATTTAACGGTTGCTTACAATGATCTGCCTTTGAAAACAGAAGATTCTTCCGGTAGATATAATTTACCTGAGAATGTAATCCTTTGACTGTTGAAATTCGGAGTAACGGTGGCTGTGCAGCTATTGGTTCCATAGGGCATGTTAAAAAAGACCTGAGCTGAAAGTCCGGTTCCCATTATAGACATGCTGAATGTTATATTACCTTTTTTATCAGTATCTTTCTTTACATTCGAGACATTTCCTTCGACTGTAATACCACCTATTCCGTTCGGGCCGGCATAAGGTCCGTTAAATGCTAACTGGATAGTACCTCGTCCATCCTTTACCGAGATAAAGTTGGTATTGGTATCCACGTATACAAAGCTGCCGTTTTTAAAGGTTACCCGGTCTGCTTGTAAAACAAAAGATAAACTGTCGATAGCTTGTACTGCATTTTCATAAGCCAAACGGGCTTCGGCTTCTTGTATAGCCGCTTTTTCAGGATTTTGCTGTGTTTTACATCCTGCAAGAATTAATGTTGCAGTAAGTAACAAAAATGTTATTCGTTTCATAGCTTTATTGTTTTCTGAGTTAAACAAACTATAGAGTAAAAAGGTTTTTTAACGTCTCAGTCCTATTTGGAGACTTTGCAAGTATAACAACAACAGTCTGTTATTCTCAAAAGTACATTGTTAAATATCTTTTGTTACTTATAATCGAAAAAGAGCAACGCTGTATGGTTGCTCTCCTCGAATTATTTACATTTATTTTAGATAACAGAAAGCGTTTTATATCATACTTTTTAAGTGACAACTATCTGTTGCAGCTATGTCTGCAAGGCGAATGAGAAGGTTTGAGGCCTTACTTCACTTCTTTTTCTTCTTTTACATGAAGATCAATCGGGTGTTTTACTTTTTCTTTCAGTAATGCCACTTCGAGAACTTCACTTATGTCTGAAACATAATGGAATTTTAGTCCTTTCAGATATAGTTCTTTTATTTCTTCTATATCTTTTTTATTATCCTTGCAAAGTATAATCTCTTTGATGCCTGCGCGTTTTGCCGCAAGTATTTTTTCACGAATTCCTCCAACGGGGAGTACCTTACCCCGAAGGGTTATTTCGCCGGTCATAGCCAGATTTGCTTTTACCTTGCGTTGGGTAAATGCCGAAGCTAGCGAAGTGACCATTGTAATACCTGCCGATGGTCCGTCTTTAGGGATGGCACCTTCGGGAACATGCACGTGTACATTCCAGTTGTCTATAACATCACTGTCTATACCAAGCTGCTGGTTGTGTGAACGGATGTATTCCATTGCCAGCATAGCCGACTCTTTCATTACATCGCCCAGATTTCCTGTTAATGTCAGTTTACCAGCCTTGCCCTTGCTCAGGGATGTTTCGATAAATAATATTTCTCCTCCTACCGAAGTCCATGCAAGTCCGGTTACAACTCCTGCATATTCATTTCCTTGATACTCATCTTTAGAGAATCGCTCAGCTCCCAGATAATCGGTAAGATCAGCTATTTCGAGAGTTTTATTGAATTCGGTTTTAGTTGCCACTTTCAGTGCTACTTTCCGCATGATCTGAGCCAGTGTCTTATCCAAAGCTCTTACACCCGATTCTCGAGTATAGCTCTCGATAATCTTTTCTATTGTCTTTTTCGGAATGTCTATAGCGTCCTTATCCAATCCATGATTTTCTAATTGTTTAGGTATCAGGTGGCGTCGTGCTATTTCTATTTTTTCTTCAATGATGTATCCACTTATATCTATCAACTCCATACGGTCGAGTAGAGGCTGCGATATATTTGATATATTATTGGCTGTTGCAATAAATAAGACTTTTGACAGGTCATAATCTATATTCAGATAATTGTCATGAAATGTCGAATTTTGTTCCGGATCCAGCACTTCCAGCAAGGCCGAAGCAGGATCACCACGGAAATCGTTTCCGATCTTATCTATTTCATCCAAAACAAATACGGGGTTCGATGATCCGGCTTTTTGTATATTTTGGATGATACGTCCGGGCATTGCTCCAATATATGTCCGGCGGTGTCCTCGTATTTCCGATTCGTCATGTAATCCTCCGAACGATACACGTACGTACTTACGGTTCAATGCTTCCGCTATGGATTTTCCCAGAGAAGTTTTTCCTACTCCCGGAGGGCCGTACAAACAAATGATCGGTGACTTAAGGTCTCCTTTCAGCTTCAATACTGCCAGATGTTCTACGATACGTTCTTTTACTTTTTCCAATCCAAAATGATCATGGTCAAGTACTTTTTGAGCATGTTTCAGATTGAAATTGTCTTTCGTATATTCATTCCACGGCAAATCCAAAATAGTTTGGAGGTATGTAACCTGTGTCGAATAGTCAGGCGATTGAGGATGCAACCGCTCCAGTTTTTTTATTTCTTTATCAACGGCTTCTTCAACTTTTGCGTCCCATTTCTTTTTGCTGATTTTTTCTTTCAGCTCATCAACATCCGCTTGCTGAGGGTTGCCTCCAAGCTCGTCTTGTATGGTACGTATCTGTTGTTGTAGGAAATATTCTTTTTGCTGTTGATTAAGTTCTTCGCGGGTCTTCATCTGGATATTCATTTTCATTTCCAGCATTTGAGTTTCGCGGTTGAGGATCATCAACAGGCGGTAAGCTCGGTTTTTATCGTCGTCGATAGCCAGCAATTCTTGCTTTTCGTTACCCTGTACAGGTAAATTTGTACAGCAGTAATTTACCAGAAGAGGTGATTTTGCGCTTTCGTTTAGTTTGTTGATCAACTCTTTGGGAGGATCTCCATACATTCTCAGCATATGAATGGTTAAATCTCGGATCGAATCCAGAAGAACCTCATATTCTTTGTCATCTTCGGTTGCAGCCGTATGTTCTTTTACTGTATATCGTGCCTTAAGGTATGGTTCGGTTTGTGTAATCTGATCCAATCTGAACCTTTTCTTCCCTTGCAGAATAACAGTTACGTTGGGGTCGTTCGGTATTTCTATTACCCGGATGATTTCTCCTAAAACTCCTATATCGTACAGATCGTTTTGTTCGGGATCTTCGGTATTGGCATCTTTTTGGCATACCAATCCTATAATACCTTTTTTGCCCTGAAGGGTTTTCAGAGCTTTAAGCGATTTGGTTCGTGCTACAGTTATCGGCAGGTTCGTACCCGGAAATATAATTGTATTGCGTAATGCAAGAATCGGAATTTCTTCCTTTAGATATTTTTCGTCAATATCAAAATCAAGATCACCCAATTCGTCTGTCACAATTGAGATTATCGGTTCCGAACTTCCATCGTTAAACAAGTCTCTTTCTTTTCTATCAAACATTTTATTCTGTTATATTTTTTAGGCGTCAAAACCTTATGATCATTTTGTGAAAGTTGAAAAAATAGCTATATCTATTCTCCAACCGACAAAAGTACAATATTATATTAGTACTTTAGCCTTTTGTTTTATTACAAATACTATGCCATATGCAGAGATATGGCATTAGTGCTATTTTTGGAAAACAAATATATGTCAAATTCTTATTTTAAGTTTAAACATTTTACAGTCTATCAGGATAAATGTGCCATGAAAGTAGGGACGGATGGCGTATTGCTGGGTGCTTGGGCTAGTATTTCCGGTGTAAATTCTATTTTGGATATTGGTACAGGAACAGGGCTTATCTCTCTGATGCTGTCGCAGCGCAGCAATCACTCATTGCCTATTGATGCGATAGATATTGATAAGGATGCGGTTGTACAGGCTCAGGAGAATGTGTCTCAATCCGGCTTTTTGAATATATCGTGTAATTCGGTTTCATTGGCAGAGTACGAGCAGAATACTTCAAAGAAATACGATTTAATCATTTCTAACCCTCCGTATTTTATAAGCTCTCTTCTGTCGCCCGATAAACAACGAACAATAGCGCGCCATACCGAATCGTTGCCTGTTGATGACTTATTTCGTTTGTCTGCATCTCTGTTGGATACGGGTGGACGGCTTGCTTTGATTTTTCCATATCAGGATAAAGACTTACTGCTTAGTCTGGCTCAGAAGTCAGGATTGTTTACAGTTCGTATAACTAATGTAAGGCCTACTATGGCTTCGCAATATAAACGTGTTTTAATGGAATTTTCGAATATTGAATCTATGGTTGTTGAAAATGAGTTGACTATAGAGCTGGAACGGCATGTTTATACACCCGGATTCAAAGAAATGCTGAAAGACTTTTACCTGAAATTTTAGTATTTTATTTATATTTGTATAGAATCGTGTAAAATATATTCACTCAAATGAAACATTTTAATTTTTTATTATTGGCTTTTTGTACACTTTCATTGACTGTACAAGGGCAGCAAAAAAATTCTCCGGCTAAAATTGATGCGTCAAAAATTATCAGGATGAGTAATAGCGTGATTGACCTGAGTAACGATGCCGTGCAGACTATCAGCAGTTACCGGAGTGTTGTATCTACAGCTGAAGATAATGTGACAAGATTAAAGTCAAATCCAAACCAGCCGGCTTTTTTTGTTAATTATAAGTTATATGTACCAAATCAAAGAAAGAATGCGGAATACGAGCAGTCGTCTAAATTGGCTCCGGCTTTTGATGAAAAGGCAGGGCTGGTGTCTGCAATGAACAGTGCTAATGCTGATATGGCCGGTATGGTGAAGGCTACAGAGGTTTTGAGTAACTATTTTTCGAATAAAGAATATCAATCGGATACGGATTTTTCAAGATATCCGGCATTGAGAGACAGTGTTGTTTCTGTTATCGGAAGAGCCTATGATTCGTGGAGAACAGCCTCTCAGTTGGCTGCGGTAGCCGGAGACAAGGCGGAGTTGTTATTGTTGAAAGACAGCCGGATTGCTGAGTTTGTAATTCCGATGAAAACCGACCTGATCGCTCTTAAGGCTGTCTTAGTGAAGATCGGTGACCAGCAGTCGGATTTGACATTATTGAGTACCGATCTGGAGACTCTTAAAGCGTCTGTTGATAAAAATAAAGATATATCAGGAAAAGATATTAAAAAACTGTCAGATCTGTATTATAAAGAAGTATATGAAACTTTCTATCGTAAATGTTCTCAGTCTGTCGAAACTTCTGCAAAGCTAGTCGAAATATTGAAGGGTGGGGAAAAGGATGAGACCCGTTTATCAAGCTTCTTTAATAATGCCCGTTCTACATATAGCGATGCTGTTGATCAATATAATACTTTTGTGAGTCAATAACGATTTCCTTTCTTTAATATATATAGGCACGATTATCGAATTAGATAATCGTGCTTTTTTTTGTTATTGCCATGATGGAGTGCTATTTTGTGATAAAAAGTGTTTTTCTTACGGTTAATTTATTATTTTTATACAGTGAAAGAAGCCTTAGATTTTAAGAGTATTAATTATGAATAAAATAATTGTTGGGTTAGGAGAGATTTTATGGGATGTATTTCCCGAAAGGAAAGTGTTGGGCGGTGCTCCTGCTAATTTTGCATATCATGTTTCTCAATTTGGGTTTGATGGCTATGCTGTAAGTGCTATCGGGGACGATGAATTAGGGCAGGATATTCTGATGAGCCTTGAAGATAAAGGTTTAAAGTACTTGCTTGAAAAAACGGGCTTTCCAACCGGAACCGTGGATGTAAAAGTCAACAAAAGAGGGATTCCCGAATATAATATCCATAAGAATGTAGCTTGGGATAATATCCCTTTCTCGGAAAAGACGGGCGAACTAGCCCGGATAACCGAAGCTGTAAGTTTTGGGTCGTTGGCACAGCGAAGTCTGGTTTCACGTAAATCTATCAAACAGTTTTTGGGGGCAATGCCGCAAGGAAGCCTTAAGATATTCGATATAAACCTGCGTCAGAATTTTTATACTAAGGAGGTGATACACGAATCTTTAGAATGGGCTAATATGCTTAAAATAAATGATGAAGAAGTAGTTGTTTTGGCTGATCTTTATGGATGGAAAGGGCATAATGAACAAGATATTTGTAAGGAAATACTGGCTCAGTATAAGTTAGATATCGTTATTTTGACTAAAGGTATAGAAGGTAGTTTTGTCTTTACCCGTAAGGAAGCCTCATTTCAGCATACACCAAAAGTGCATGTTGCCGATACTGTCGGGGCAGGCGATTCGTTTACGGCAGCCTTTGTGTCGTCTTATCTTAACGGAGATCGTATTGTGGATGCACATCAACTGGCTGTAGAGGTTTCGGCTTATGTATGTACTCAGCATGGTGCAATGCCTCTTTTGCCGGATGCTTATCGAGAGCTTTTTAATAAATAATAAAAAGGTTTAGAGCATAATTTAGATTAAAGGTAAGTGACATATATTCAGGGGTATATGGCTTAATAGTGTGTTGCCGATACCTTTCGGTATTCCATTTGTTTTATAAGATGTTAAAATATCAGGGAAATCTGTCATTATTATCTATTAAATAGCTAATTTAGTAGGACGTAATGGAAAGATACTGTTTTTTACAAACAGCAACGTTGATTTATTGCGACTTGCTGTTTTTTGTGTTTTTGCAATATCTTGTTTTAGCTGGAACTGTTGCGTTTAGATATTCGTTTTATGTAGAAAAAGTATTTAATGATATATTCAGGGGGGATTGTTTGTTTTTATTATGCTCAATGTATAAATAAACGGAGAACTCTTGTATAATCAGGGAGTAAAAAGAAGACTATATATGAAAAAGATTGCATTAATAACAGGGGCGACATCAGGAATCGGAAAAGCTGCTGCTGAACGTTTGGCAAAAGAAGGTTACAATCTGATTATAACAGGTCGCAGACAACGGGAATTGGATGAACTTCAAACATCATTACAGACCCAATATGGAGTGGATATATGGGCATTGTGTTTTGATGTCAGAAGGTATGAGGATGTGGTAGATAATCTGGGTAGTTTGCCCGAACGCTGGAAGGATGTAGATGTGCTTATAAACAATGCAGGGCTGGCTGTTGGTCTGAATCCTATCCATATCGGAGTGGTTGATGATTGGGAGAGAATGATAGATACAAACATAAAAGGGCTTCTGTATGTTACCAGAACTATAGTACCCCGAATGGTTGAACGTCGTTCGGGACACATTGTCAATCTGGGGTCTATTGCCGGAAAAGAGGCTTATCTGAACGGTAATGTTTATTGTGCCACAAAACATGCTGTAGATGCTTTGTCGAAAGGAATGCGCCTTGATCTGCTTCCTTATGGCATAAAGGTGACTCAGATATGTCCAGGCGCTGTTGAAACCGAGTTTTCGGTCGTTCGTTTTAAAGGGGATAAGAATAGGGCCGATCAGGTTTATTTGGGCTTTGCTCCTTTAGCAGCAGAAGATATTGCTGATGCTATTGCTTTTGCGGTAACTGCTCCCGATCATGTGAATATTCAGGACATGCTCATTATGCCTAAAGCGCAGGCTAGTGGAACAATCTTTCATAAGGAATAAATTTTCTTTATTCATCTGAAATTAAATGACCAAAAGTATTAATGACATATCTTAAAGTGATAATCTGTTGTTGTTCTGTTTGTGGAGTCAATAAACAGGTCTGATCCTTTGGGGTAAAATTAGTTTTGTTTATGTTGAAGTTATTTGATGCTCAGCAGATAAAGGCTATGGATACTTGTACGGTTGAGAAACAAGATATTCAATCTGTAGATTTAATGGAAAGAGCCAGTTTGGCTCTTTTCGAGTCTTTATGTCATTTGTTGGACGAAGACAGCCATATTGTCATATTTGCCGGGTCGGGAAATAATGGCGGAGATGCATTGGCTTTGGCTCGTATGCTGTTGACTAAGCATTTTTCTGTGGATGTTTATCTGATCAATCCCAATGGTATTTTATCGGCAGACTGTGCTGCTAATAAAGCGAGACTCGAGCGTTTACTCTATGTAAATGAGATACGGAGTGATAAGGATATTCCTCAAATAGGAAAAGGCTCTGTTGTGATAGATGGCATTTTCGGATCGGGATTGAATCGTCCTTTGTCGGATATCTATTTGCAGATAGTTTCTGTTATTAATAATTCGAGTAGTATAGTGTATTCGATAGATATACCATCAGGTTTGTTTGTTGAAGATAATTCGATGAATAATCCCGATGGAATCGTGAAAGCAGACCGGGTTTTTAGTTTTCAGTTTCCAAAGCTATCGCTTTTATTACCTGAAAATGCTGATTATTGTTCCCATTTGACCATTCTTGATATTGGGCTTTGCAGCGAGTGTATAGATGAACAGTTCTCTGATTATTTCTATATAGAACGCCGGGATATTGAGCCTATGCTAAAAAAACGGAATACCTTTGCTCATAAAGGAGTATTTGGGCATGCATTGATTTTTGCCGGATCGTTTGGTAAAATAGGGGCAGCTGTTCTTTCTGCGAGGGCTTGTCTGAGAGCTGGTGTCGGTTTGTTGACCATGCGTATTCCTTCTTGCGGTGTTGAAATATTACAGACTGCTGTTCCCGAGGCTATGGTTTCTGCCGAAGAAGAAAAGGAGTGGTTGAGTGGAGTAGGGGGGATTTCGGATAAAATGACAATTGGTATTGGCCCCGGGATTGGTCTTTGTCAGGTTACCGGAGATTTACTGAAGACATTACTAACTGTATCATCTAAGCCTATGGTGATAGATGCTGACGCTTTGAATCTGATAGCGAAAGATGAGTCTCTTAAGTTGCTGATTCCGAAAGAAAGTATTCTTACGCCTCATCCTGTAGAATTAGACCGGTTGATTGGATGTCGCTGTTTATCGGGTTATGAGCGTTTACAAAAAGCAAGAGAGTTTGCCGAGACATATTCTGTTTATGTCGTGCTTAAAGGTGCCTATACAGCTACCATTACACCTGAGAAAAAAGTATTTTTTAATTCGACCGGAAATCCGGGAATGGCAACGGCGGGAAGCGGTGATGTGCTGACCGGAATAATAACCTCTTTGCTTGCACAGAACTATTCGCCTTTCGAATCTGCTGTTTTGGGGGTTTATCTACATGGTTCGGCTGGTGATTTTGCTGCAAAATCAAAATCTGTTTACAGTCTTTTAGCTTCCGATATAATAGGCTATTTGGGAAAAGCGTATCAAAGCATAGAAAAAAGATAAAAAAAGTCGAAAATTATAGTGTTGATAGCTAATTTATTAACGAATATAGGTAAAAATATTTTGAAAAAAATGCCAAGAATGTTTGCAGGAAACAAAATAACACTTACCTTTGCATCCGCAATCGAGAGATAAAGCAACTGAAAAATAAGCAGAATGCAACTCTAAGATGGCCCATTCGTCTATCGGTTAGGACGCAAGATTTTCATTCTTGAAAGAGGGGTTCGACTCCCCTATGGGCTACAAGTAATAAAATATAAAAAAAATAAAGATTAGTCGTCATTATGGCAAATCATAAATCATCAATAAAAAGAATCAGACAAGCTGATGTAAAGCGTTTGAGAAATAGGTATGTAGCTAAAACTACTCGTAATTCTGTTAAAAAGCTTCGTGCAATTACAGATAAAGAAGAAGCTAAAAAACTTTATCCATCAATCGCATCAATGTTAGATAAATTAGCAAAGAAGAATGTTATTCACAAGAACAAAGCAGCTAATTTGAAATCTAAGCTTGCTCATCATGTAAATTCTCTATAAGAAATTATTTTCTTTATAATATAAAAGAGCCAGACTTTTTGAGTTTGGCTCTTCTTCTATGTATTTGTATGTCTTATTTAGACTATAATCAACCTTTGATCATTGTAAGTGCCGTAATCACTTGTAGGACGTGCGTAACATTGGCCGGCATGATTATTGATTCTCCTGTTTTTACGATATTAGATTTTCCTCCTATTATTATTTCCGCTTCTCCATCAAGAATCTGAATCATCGCGTCAAAAGGTATTGTATGCTCGCTTAAGCCTTGTCCTTTGTCAAAAGAGAAAAGTGTGATGTTTCCGGATGGATTCTTGAGAACTTGTTTACTGATGACTCGACCTATTGAGTATTTTATCATTTCTGATAAATTAAAAGTCTTTCCTTTTCTGAATATGTCCTGCATATCTGGTTTATTTTATGTTTATGAATAAGGTTTGAATATGGTGCAAATTCAGAAGCGATATAGTTGTGTCTAAATAAAAAATGCGATCCTTCAGCCGAAGGATCGCATTTTTTATTTAGAGGGTGTTATTTATTCCTCAATATTTTCATCGTATTTCTGAAATAAAAAATCGTTGTAAGGGTAGCGTGCGATATGAATCTCCTTTACTTTATCATAGATCATTTCTTTTAGCTCATCTATATTCGTTTTATTTTTGGCGGAGATAAATATACAATTGTTTTGCATTTTTGCCATCCATGTTTTGCGCAGATCATCAAGAGATAGATTTTCTTTGGTTGGCGGAGTCAGATCAAACTCATCTTTCTCGATATATGAAAAGGCATCAATTTTATTAAAGACTAATATTGTCGGCTTTTCTTCTCCATCTATTTCCAATAAAGTTTTTTCAACAACCTCTATTTGTTCTGCAAAGTTGGGGTGGGAGATATCTACTACATGAATAAGCAGATCAGCTTCACGTACTTCATCTAATGTTGATTTAAAAGATTCAACCAGATGAGTAGGCAATTTTCGTATAAACCCGACTGTGTCTGATAATAAAAAAGGAAGATTATCTATAATGACTTTCCGTACAGTAGTGTCGAGTGTTGCAAAGAGCTTATTCTCGGCAAAAACTTCCGATTTGCTAAGCATATTCATTGTAGTTGATTTTCCAACATTGGTATATCCGACGAGAGCTACACGTACCATTTTGCCTCTGTTCTTACGCTGAACGACCATTTGTTTATCAATAGATTTAAGTTGGTCTTTGAGGTCTGCTATTTTATCGAGGACAATACGGCGGTCAGTTTCGAGCTGGGTTTCTCCGACACCACGCATCATAGCTCCACCTCCACGTTGTCTATCTAAGTGAGTCCACATCCGGGTTAATCGAGGTAGTAGATATTGATATTGAGCAAGCTCTACTTGAGTTTTTGCATAAGCGGTTTGTGCTCGCATTGCAAATATGTCTAGAATAAGACTTGTTCTATCTAAGATTTTTACTTCCAGTTCTTTTTCAATGTTTCGGATTTGTTTTGAAGATAACTCATCATCGAATATTACTAATCCTATTTCCTGGTCCTCCATATATTGGCGTATCTCACTTAATTTTCCTGCTCCGACGAAGGTTACAGGATTGGGATGTTCTAGCTTTTGAGTGAAATACTTAACTGGTTCTGCACCTGCAGTATCTGCTAGGAATGCAAGTTCGTCAAGGTATTCTTTGACTTGCTCTTCTGTTTGTTGTTGGGTTATGAGACCAACTAGTATAGCCTTTTGATTCTTTACGGTAGATATAATTGAATCGATCATATATTCTTTTCTTATTTTATGAGATTAATTGACTAATGAAAACGACAATTGTCGTATGAGCTGTGTAGCGACAAGATTCCCATCTTATCCTTTTATAAATCTAGAGTGATTTGTAATTCTACTTTTTGTGTTTAATTAAGGTGCATGTCAATTATTTTATATGAATATCAAATACAAATGTAATAAAAAAGGATCTCATCTATATTCTATTTTGTAGAAAGCTACAGATTAGAAAGATATTTAATATGATTAATTTATTTTATAAGAACTGAATTAAATATAAAGTGCTGTTTCTGTATTGTTTATGTTTTTATTATGAATTTTATGATTAAACTTTCATGTTATAATCTTGTGAATAACCAAAAATATCTTAACTTTGCACTCGCTTTCGAGCAATAAGGTGAGGTCCGGTAGCTCAGCTGGATAGAGCAACAGCCTTCTAAGCTGTGGGTCACAGGTTCGAATCCTGTTCGGATCACTTTAAGATCAGAAAGTTGGAGACAACATACTGACATAAAAAGACAAAGACTTCTAAATGTATCATTTAGAGGTCTTTTTTATTTCTTCCCCATGACAACGATAGCCATTAAAAAGTAACCTGAAGCCAGTAAATCGTTACCCAATTCGTTACCATTTTAAACTATTTCATTTTTGGTAACGATTTAGCAAGTAACTGATTGATTTGTAGAAGATTGGTAGTACAATGTCTTCCGAAGAGTTGGAGTTAATTAATAGTTTTACCAACAAAAAAGAGAAGATTATGAAATCAACTTTTACTATTCTATTTTATCTGAGAAAGAATAGAGTAAATGAAAATGGAGAGGCTCCTATCATGAGCTGTATTACCATCAACGGAGAAAAAGCACAATTCAGTACAAAATTGCAGACCCACCCCCACACTTTGGGAACAAAAAACAGGAAGATGCGTCGGACGTTCATCTGAAGTTGCCAAGATAAACCGCCTGTTGGATGGCATACGAGTTAGAGCCACCGATTTATACCATAAACATCTGCATGAATATGGCTATGCTTTGCCCGAGAAAATTAAAAACAATATCCTTGGGATTGAAACCGATAAAAAGAAGATGCTTTTTGAATATTTTGATGAGCATAACGAATTTTATTTACTTAAGATCGGGCATGATACTTCACAAATAACTTATGGCAGATATCTGTTGACTCAAAACAGATTAAAGGAGTATCTAAAAGAAGAATACAATTTATCGGATATTCCCGTAATAGAATTGACACCGGTATTTATAGAGAAATTCTTTTTGTATATCCAGAACAAGCACCATTGCAGTAATAATACAGCACTCAAATTTATTCAACGCTTCAGAACCGTATTTAATTACATAAAAAATACAGGTGCGGATATTAAAGCAGACCCATTTGCATGTTTCCGTTTCAAAACAAAAAAGGTTGTCAGGGAAATACTCACTCAGGAAGAAATTGATGCGATCTACAAAAAAGAATTTCTAACCAAAAGGCTCAGTCAGGTACGGGATATTTTTATTTTCTGTTGTTACACCGGTCTATCATTCATCGATATCTGTTCATTAAAAAGTGAAGATATAAAGGTTGGTCCAGATAAAAAGTTATGGATTATGATATTGAGACAAAAGACAGGTCTGGAGTCAAATATCCCTTTATTGAAAATTCCTCTTGAGATTATAAAAAATATGAAGAAGAAAATTCTTCTAATAAAAATTTATTTTCTATAAAGAGTAATCAAAAAACCAATGAATATTTGAAGGAAATTGCCGATTTATGTAATATCAAGAAAAATGTAACTTTTCACACAGCAAGACATAACAAAATGCCTTATCGATTACTAACCAGTATATTACATGCTTTTTGTTTTTAAATAGCTAACGATTTCGAAACTAGCTTGGTTATTAGATCTCCTTAATTTTCTCACGACATTAAAAGAGCGACTTATACTTCGCAAGATACAGAATCTTCCGATTCCTAATATCTCATTTTTACGATGGATTGTTGTCAGATAAATACATCATGTATCAATTATTAATAAAGATTTAGGTCTGTGTAAATCTTATCTTTGCCAAAGTAACAAAATCAGACTTACCATTGAAGAATCAAAGCGATGACAACGATTAAAATTTTACGGCGTACGAGCCGTGGACGAGATTATCTGGGTAGCCTATATGTTCGTGTAATCCATGAACGACGGGTTAGTACTCTAACCCTTCCCATTCGCCTATACGGCAATGAGTGGGACTCCAGAAACGAATGCGTCAGCTATCAAGGTAGCGACACTTACCGCCAGCGCGAGTTGACGATGGTGTCCACTCAGCTACGGCAGGTTCGTGAGCAATTTTCAGATATTCTTAACAAGCTGGAATCCTCGGGAGCTTATCATAGTAGAGATTTAATCCGCCTATACCGTTGGCGTAGCAATAAAAAAAGCCTGTGGAATTTCACAGAAAGACTCTACGAGGAGCTTTCGGAACGAGGGCAGGAACGTACAGCCCGTGCTTATCGAACAGTCAGCCGAGGACTGATCGATTTCAGTTCAGCTCCGGAATTGCACCTTAGTGAGCTTACTTCTGGACTTATAAAACGCTTCGAAACTCACCTCAAGAATCTGGGGCGTGCAGCTAATACCATCTCTTATTATATGCGCAACCTCAGAGCTATCTATCACCGTGCTATTGATTCCGGTCTTTTAAGGGGAGATACCGATCACCCTTTCCATGGAGTTTACACCGGGGTACAAGTTACACGCAAGCGAGCCTTAAGCCGTGAAGGTATTCGCCGGCTATACAAGCTGGATCCGGGAGCAGCCTGTGCAGACAAAGAGGAATGCTCTAAATTATTGGATGCCCAACGTCTGTTTTTCTTCAGTTTCCATGCCCGTGGAATGAGTTTTGTGGACATGGCTTATCTTCGTAAAAACAACATCCGTTCGGGTGTACTGTCCTATTTTAGAAAGAAAACAGGCCAGCTTATAGAAATCAAAGTGACGGCCTATATGCAAAGTATACTGAACTACTTCAGCCAGAGCAATAAAAACTCGGTCTATGTCTTTCCAATTATACGAGACGGAGGTGGATCGGAGCGTCTTCAGTACGAAAGCGGTCTTCGAGGACAGAATAAACGCCTTCAACGTCTGGCTTTATTGGCAGGTTTGAAAGAACATGTCTCCACACATGTTGCCAGGCACAGTTGGGCGACGATGGCTAAGAGAGAGAATCTGCCCTTATGGGTCATCAGCGAAGGGTTAGGTCATAGTAACGAAAAGACCACATATACATACCTGGCTTCTTTTGAACGTTCGGTTTTGGACCTTGCCGGAGAACGTATCTCCACGTTGCTTGCGGGACAGCGGGGATACAACTGTCACTAAACAGTCAGTATTTACTCTTTCCTATTTTTATCAGGAAAACTTCTTTTCTCCGGATCTTGTTTCTTTCGGAGCAAACTTTGCAATGTCTATAAATGAGATTTTTGTTTGTTTAGAGAAAGGTTTCAGAAAAAATGAGATGAAATGAAATAAAATTACTTTAAAATATAATTTCCTCTCAGAAAAATGTAAATATTTCTATAATATGCTTATTTTTGTTTTTGTATTATAGTTTTCTATATTGCAATATTCGTGTCAGCCTGTTCCGACACTTTTCAAGTGTCAGTCAGTAAAAAGAAGCTCAGTATAGTAGGCTTATTCTGTGGAAGTTAAAGAATTAATAGAGTGTAATAAAAAGAAGCTCTGAGCAGCGGGATTAAAACAAACCCTTCAAAGTGCGAAGAAAAACAGAATAAATAATATATCTAACTTATTATATATAAACACAATACATTGAACAAAACTCTTGTTTATTTACGGAGGTATTATACAAACAAGAGTTAAACAGACTTAATAATAAGACCTTATGAAAGAAATACAAAGTCTGCAAATAGAAGATATAGCTCAGGCTTCTATCCAGCAATACCAATTGCAACCGACAGAGCAATTGCAGTCTCGGAGCAATAGTAACTGCATCGCTTTTGTCTTAGTCGGAAGCATACTGCTAGACCTGGACAGCCACACACTCCCCATAATGAGTTCCAAACAAATGCTCTTTATAAAGGCATTAACTCCCTATAGAATAAGGGCGCAAGATAAAACTGTGTTGATGCTTATTGATACCGGAAGCTTCAGTCTGCCCTATCAGGTGCTATTTATGGATAAACCGCCTTTGGATAGGGGAAATATGGGTGAACCGATACTGAAGTTTACTCCCTTAATCACTCATTTTGCGGCGACTCTTAAAGCCGCAATGGTACATGATTTCTCTAATACGGATTATATAAATATAAAGGTCAATGAACTATTTTTCCTTATCAATAGCTCCTATACAGCTCGTCAAAGAAGTAATTTCTTTTGGGGAGGTCAGTCCTCGGACAGGATATTTTTTTCCTTTGTCATTCATACATATAAAAAAGCAGGTAATGTGAAGACTCTAGCCAAAATGGCTTCTTATAGTCTGTCGGGATTTGAGAAGAGGTTTAAAAAAGTATTTAACACTTCTCCCGCACAGTGGTTTAAGGACCGTAAAGCCTCTGATATTTATATGGAAGTGTGTGATGCTGTCAAGTCTTTCAAGGAGATAAGCGTGGAATACGGCTTCTGTTCACCAGCACATTTCAATGTTTTTTGTAAGGCTCGGCTGGGTGATACTCCCGGAAAACTACGCCAAGAAGTATTATTGGGACTACATCTGGCCCAAAAGGAGAAGTAGAACCTAAAATGCTCCAGAATTAAGGGGATAACGTCTCATAAAAGAGTGGACTTACGCAATAGAATAGCCGAATTTGACTGTACTTTTACAACTAACATAAAAGAGATAAAAAAGTAATTGCTTAGTAGAAGCTGACACTTGAAAAGTGTCGGAACGGTAAAACAGAATAAAAAAAGGATATAAATCGATGGATATAAACACATTGGAGCACACCTGTGTGTTCGATGACTGCATTTCACCTAAGCTCTGCTGCGGACAGATTCTAGAGAAGTCTACTTTGCAGCGGGAGGGCTGTTACATTTTAACTTTGAAGTTAAGAATTGATGCCGGCGGGCTTCCGCCCGACCACTCTTTACGCCTGATTCCTGTTTTGAAAGCAGCAGGCTCTCATCTAGAATTACCCTGTATCTTGATCAATGGGCGGCTACGCCATCGCACATACCGGGGTTTGTTCGGACTATTGGGTTTTTTCAGCAAGAAAAAGGTTAGTGACAGTTACCAAATCTATCGGGCTATACGCTCGGGTGATGATCTGCAACTGGATTATCGGGTAAGTGTACCTTATCAGAGATGGATGGATAACAGCTCGATTTTACTTAGAGAGGATTGACCAAATTATATCCTTCGAAACTTACTTTATGATAGGTTTTGAAATAGCTTGGCTGTTGGACGATAGAACGGACTATATGCGTTTTATTTATACTACTATTTAATTTGATACTCTACCTCTCTATTAAAAATAAGAATGTATTAATGAGGGAATTGCCAATAAATGCATATACTCCTTTTATTTTAAACAACATAAATCAATCTTGGCTGATTATATTGATTTCTGATAAAAGATGCTTAGAGTATGAATATTTCTCGAGGAGAAATAGAATGAGTGAAATGTTTACACTTATATTTTTACTATTATTCATATCATAACGATAATCGGATGCAACTCCATCTGCAAGTCTGTCAAAGTTCAGCCCGACCAAGTATCCTTTATCGTTTAATACCGAGCTACCCGAGTTTCCTCCCGATGTATGAATATTGGCAAGAAAATTAACCACTGAATTCCCATTATTCCGATATTTCCCTAAATCTTTCTCATCATATAACTTTCTCAACTTAGCAGGAATATAATAGACCGATTCAGGTGACTCTTGTTCCCATTTAGCCATCATCTCAGATAAATAGGTCTGTCCGGATTCATGTTTATTGGCAGTATATCCTATTCCTTTTGCTCCATATGCAATTCTCAAAGTTTTATTTGCATCAGTCAACAACTTACCTTTATTCATAACTAGCTGTCCTTGCAAATATTTTTGAAAATAGATAAGCAATTCTGATTGTAATTTCCTTTTTATGGGTATTATTTTACTGACATTTATTCTATAAAACCCTAAAGACGATTGATATAACAAATCATTTTTCAAAAGCCCCGTACCTTGCTCATTAATATTCTTAAGAAAAGACAATAGTTTAGTCTCATCAGTTAATATTGATGTGTTATAGTTATCCTTTAGAAATGAGTCAATATTATCATTATACTTATTCAGAGCCTATGTCGCTTCATATGGAAAGAATGCTTTTGGCATATTATCTCTATACTCCTCTAACATTGCCTTATAAGTTAAACGATCGGTTTCTAAATCCCAATTAGGAAAGAATCCTTTTGTCAAGGTAATGATAGTAACTGGCATGCAGGAAATAAAGCTTAGTAATACCGAAAAACAACAACGCTAGAAATGGGAACGCATACAGGTGAAGTTATTTAAGATAAATATCAAAGGACTTGCAGTAGGACAGTACTAGTTGCATTATTGGTCAGTTATCAGGACCTGTAGGACAAATAATAGGCTTTGTACAGGCAGCTCAAGATGCGAAAATAAGCCTCGAACGTCTAAATGAAATCGACAATAAGGAAGATGGAGAGTAAACTTTCGGATCAAAGATAAACGAGTTGCCTGTAAATATGTCCCTCCATGTAGAGGATCTATATTTTAGTTATGATTGATTAGACCGGATTATGAGCTGAATGGAATAAACCTGTCTATATCCGAAAACAAGGTAACTGCTATAGTGGGGACCAGTGGAAGCGGTAAGACTACATTGATAAAAACTGCTTTTAGTTTTTTATCAGCCCAACAAGGAGTAAATCAAAATAAAAGATATTCCGCTTGACGACATCAATCTCCATTTGTGGCATCAAAAATTAGTAGCCGTGATGCAGGACGGATTTATATTTTCCGATACAATACCCAACAACATTGCTGTAGGAGAAGATATCATCGACAAGCAAAAACTGCTTCATGCCGTAGAGAAGGTAAACATAAAAAATTTATCAAGTCCTTACCTTTAAAATATAATACAAAAATAGGAATGGAGGGTAACGGTATCAGCCAGGGACGATGCCAACGCCTACGCCTACTCATAGCCAGAGCCGTATATAAGAATCCTGACTTCCTTTTTTGACGAAGCCACCAGCTCTTTAGTGCCAGCAATGAAAAGATAATATTGGATATCCTAAACAGTTTCTACAAGGGAAAAACGGTTATTATAGTCGCTCATCGTCTGAGTATAGTACAACGCACAGATAATATTCTGGTCATGGACAATAGTAAAACAATAGAAGAATGTACACATAAAGAACTGACAGATAAAAGAGGAGCCTACTATACATTAGTCAGGAATCAGTTGGAACTAGGAGTGTAAGTCTGTGAATGAAGATGTCAAAATCACAGAAACAGAAATTTAATCCTGAAATAAACTAAAATAGATACAGACAAACAAATCGAGCTTCGCAGCAAAGAGTTCCAGAAGTGCTAGGTAGTGTACCTTCGCGGATACTTCGGGTATAACTCTTATCTCTCTGAAAGTTCTTGTACTTCTTGTGGGCAGTGGCGTCTTCAATTATCCTGATATAATAACTACTTCTATGACACTTACAGGAAATATATTAGCTGTACCGACCGTAGTCAGAGCTTCCGGAAAAATACAAGAATTGAATATAACTGATAAACAAGATGTAAAAGAGGAAAATTGTTTAGCAGTCATAGAAAACCCCTCCAATACCAATGATATAAGAATATTAAAACTCCTATACAGAATGAGTTCCATATATGGATACTGATGTATTACTTTGCTGAAGATCTAAAAGTTTTGTTTTTAAAGAACTAATTTAAATTCAAATAAACAAACTAAAATTAGATAGATTGAGCTCGATTCAATATCGAACTCAATCCATAACTTAAAATATTATTAATCCATCTAACCTTAGTTATTTACTTCATCATATTATAAAAAAGCTTTTTTCATATTAGGATCAAATTTGTTTTTTTTTTCAGTTTTCGAATTCGAATTCGGATGTGTTTTTCATTCCAGTAACATTGAAATAAGTTGCAGCATCTCCTTTTATTTTTATTTTTTTTCCTAGAATATCCGCTTTGTTTTTAAGGCCTAAATCAGGTCTTAAAGCCTTTGGTAATTGAACAGGGACACATTTAGTAACATCTTTTTCTGTTGGTGAAGCAGCGATCAGAATATTTGTTTCACTGGTAAAAGGTGCCGCAAATTCGGCCTCTTCTAATTTAGCACTTGGTACATCTCCCACGATATAAGCTTCAACCCAAATACCTGTGGTGCCGTTTTTTGCTGCAAATTCGCTGATGTTGAATGGCTTTTCCTTAGTGCCGTCATTATCTCCCGGAGTTACACTTCCTCCTACGATTTCATAATCAGACGTAGATTTCATTGCAGCTACATTGAAATATGTAGTTAAATCCCCGAGCAGTTTAACTTCTTTACCCAGCATTTCAGGATGATCTCCTAAATTTAAATTAATGCGAGGTTCTGTTTTTGTCACCAACTGAATTGGGAAGCATTTTGAAGGATCTGTTTCACTTGTACTTGCCGCAACTAATATATTTGAGTAGCTGGTAAAAGGAGCTGTAAACTGAGCTTCCTCTAATTTAGCCCCCGGTACAGCACCGACAATGTATGCTTTGATCCATTTACCTGTTTCTCCTTGTTTAGCAATTGCATTTTTAATGTCGTACGGATCTTCTTTCGTTCCGGTACCCACACCTTCTTCTGGGGTTGTAGAGCCTCCTTCTAATACATAGTCGGAGGTTTCTTTCATCGCAGCAACACCGAAGTAAGTAGTCAAGCTTCCTTTCAATATAACTTCTTTCCCTTTATTTCCTGGATTTTCATTCAGGTTAATCTTACGAGGTTCTGTATTATATACCAACTGAATTGGAAAACATTTACTAGGGTCTTTCTCGTCAGCACTAGCAGCGATCAGAATATTTGAGCTACTTGTAAATGGTGCTGTAAATTCGGCTTCAGTTAATTTTGCAGAAGGTACAGATCCGACAATATATCCTTTTACCCATACGTCTGTTTCATTTTGTTTAGCAATTGCATTTGTAATATCGTACGGATCTTCTTTCGTTCCTGTGCCTTTTCCTTCTGGAGAGGAAGGTGTTTCACCATTAAAATTCTTGACGTCAGATTTGCTTCTGATTGTAAATTGCCAGTTTCCGTTGTAACGTCCAAGAACACCGACCAGAGTTCCTGTTCCAACTGGTAGAAGATCATTTGCAAAGTTAGAGTATGAACTTGTTCTCACATCAATAGAGTTACCGTCTTTATCTTTCAAGGTCTGGCTGGTCGTTGTTTCGTTTACCGCAAATGTTGATTTTCCTCCATTTACAAAGTAGACACTGTCTAGCTGTACTACAGTATTGTTCATATCTACTTTTAGATCTTTTATTGCAACAATTTTTGGAGCAACCAATGTCGAATCAGGCCATTGGTTGAGATGAGCCTGAGCTTTGAAATTTGCCCAAGGAATGCGGTTTGCCTGAGTAGTTCCATAACCGATCTGAAGTTCTCCTCCATAGTTTACTATATAAAGGTTCTTAAGGTCAATGAAAACTTCTTGACCTACCCGGTAAGTTGTATAAATACTATTCTGATCTACACCTATAGAGATACCTCCTGTTTCGTCCTGTATGATCAATTGTTTGTATATATTACCGGAAATATCATTACCGCCTACTCTTGCCTTCAAAATCAATGATTCTTCAATCAATTGTGGAGTGTTGGATGTTACGGCTGCAAACTTTTCTTTCAATCCCGATATAGTTATGTTCGGAGCATCTCCTGTGTATTCGGGCATATTTAAAGGTGGAGCATCATAATCTCGCTCACATGATGTTGCGAGTATTGCAATTAACAGCAAATAAGATAATCTTTTTAAAGTCTTCATATTGTGTCTTTTTTATTATTTTTTTCTTTTAAGGTCTCAGACCCTTTTTCTGATTTTCTGATGAATTGTATTGCAGTTATTTAGAATTTATAACTTGTATTTAAGAAACAATTAAATCCCTGCATATAATAATATTTAGAACCAAACTTATACGGACTGCTTATGTCCAAACGTCCTTGTTCGTATCCGCCTGTCCGAATATTCTTTCTGTTTAAAATATTATTGAATGAGAAATTAAAATTAATAGAATGCTTATTCGGTAGATATAAAATCTTGCCAATAGATAAATCTAAAGTAGCCGCACTTCCGTATCTTTCCTGACTAGTCAAGTGTTTATATGCATCATATTCGGGTGTGCCTGGAGCAACCCCATCGTAGTTTGAAGACAATCTTCTAATAGGTGCAATGTCTATATAATTCTGCGCAAATCCATTCAGATTCAGATTGAAGAACCAGAAGTCATAAAAGTAAGAAAGTCCTATTGTTCCCGCAATCTGAGGAGTGCTTCCTATATAATAGTCGTTCAGATATACTTTTTCATTTACATCTTCTTTCTTTCCATTTTCGTAACTGATTGTTCCATCTGGATTATTGCTATAGTAATACTGAGCAACTGTTCCTGCGAAATTAACACCCCAGTTATTATCAATCTTGTAGTTAACACCCAGCTCAACACCTCGATGTACCTGATTCATACCTGTCAGTATATGATTTACAAATGTACGTTCGCTATCATGATAATAACTAACCCGTTTCATCTGATCATAAAAGTTGGTTTGGAATACTGCGATACGACCTGTTAATGAAGGCAAAGAGAATATATAGTTTATATCCATAGACAAAACTTTTCCACTTTCGAGGTCTACAGTATTATCTGTAATACGAGGAGATATGTAAGCTACATTTGGTAGAGGAGCTTCTGTTTGATAACTAAAGTTACCTGTGATAAAATGACGTCCTGAGATTTTGTAGGTAAAACCTGCTTTCAGACCATAATCTATAAATGTGTGAGTTTTACCTTTACCATATGATGATGTTGGATAACGACCATTTTTCATACGTCCGTCTCTATAAAAATCGGTATACGAAAGTTTTGTTCCATAATAGAAGTCTACTTTACGTGTTGTGTATTGATTCTGTACCCAAACATTCGCAGAATTTATATTCAACCTAAAATCATATCCGAAAACATCCCCTTCTACAGCTTTCTTATTAGGGTTGTTCAAATCGTTTTGTACTGTTTGATTATCTCCGGGGAAATCTCTCTCTGCAAATTTATCGATATCCAAAACGTATTCGGCACCTAACAAATCGTCTACTGTTTTGTACTGTTTCGAGCGAGAATGACGAAGTCCTATACCTGCTGTCAATTTCTGATTTTTTCCGATAACGGTATTCAATACCGAGTTTAAAGATGTTTCGAAAAGATCGCTTCTTCTTTCTTCAACCATGTATATAGCAGACTTTTGACCTTGCATAGCTGCTAATTCATTGATATGATACAAGTCATCCCAATTTATTTGAGTTACTGATTTGTCTTTGCTTCTCCATGATTCGGTATATTGATTAAATATATCTTCCGAATCTGCATAATAAGACGGTAGATAACGGTAGTAATCTGGTCGAGGATCCGGTCCGTTATACCAGTTAAGAGCGGTGCCACCGTATCTTCCATAATGAGTTCCGATTCCGGTTGTAAGATCTGTTTTATCATTAATTTTCCAGATATGAGACAGTACTACCGTTGGATCATAAGCTTTTACTACGCGTGAGTTTCGCTTTTTTCCATTCTGATATCCCCAGTTAGGATTGTACAGATTATCCCCAATCAGATTATACGCTTCCTGATAGGAAGCTCCTTGTTGACCTCTCTGAACCGGAGATCCGAAAGTTGTTAGAGATAAACTGTGCTTACCGTTTTCAAACTGTTTTTCAATAGCCAATGCGTATGAAACATTCCGATAAAATGTACCTTTTATATTACCTTCATCCGAATAACGTCCTCCGACAGCACCTGTTACAGCCCAACCGTTATCCATTAATCCGGTTGAATAGCTCGCCATTCCCCTCAGATAATAGTTACGGTTGGCATAAGATAAAGTGACTTTACCTCCTTTTACATAGTTGCCTGCACGCATATTTATATCGGTTGTTCCTCCAATAGATCCGAATGTGAAGTCGTTCGCATTATTATAGTTAACAACATTACCGTTGCGTGTAAGGTCATTAAGTGCTCCGATGGCTGCGTAATTAAATACTCCTCGGTTTTGATCGTTAAAAGATACTCCGTTTATATAAGTTTGCTCATAAATCGAACTATATCCTCTAGCCCTGAAACGCCCCGGAGATAATTGATATGCAACCTGCTTCAAATAAATGTCATTTGATAAGATTACTGTAGAGCTGATTTCCTGCGATGCATCATCGTCATCTCCCAAAATGTCATCATTTATGACACCTATAAGCGAAGTATTGTCTGATTCTATAACATCAACACTTATTTCTCCAATCTCATTCGTATTATTCGCCAAGATTTTTATTCCCTGAACTTTTGCTTTAATATCAGGAGAATTAAAGACCAGAATGTCATCACCTGCCGCAATAGACTGAAACAAAAACTCACCTCTAGCATCGGTTGTTACCGACCGGTTTTGTCCTTGTAGAATAACCTCTACTCCTATCACGGGATCGTTTGTTACTGAATTTATAACATAACCTTTCAGCCCCGTCTGCGCATAACCAGATAAGGATAGAAGAAATGCTATAAAGAATACTAATTTTTCTTTCATACTTAAATTTATTATTTCATAAAGGCCAATTTTTAGGCATATAGTTTATTAGTTAGAATTTCTGTCAAAATACATTTCTAGTCAACTTCTTTGATCATATATATTAGGGTTGGGAAGTGGTCGCTGTAACCATTCAGAAAGGTATCCCCTGAGAATGTACGTAATGGATAACCTTTGTTCTTTCCTTCTTTTTGAATAAGAAAATCGCGATTGAATATCTCTGCTTTCCAGAATTTCAAGGACGAACGGTCATCACCTAATAAACTTTCTGATATAATAATCTGATCAAACAGGTTCCATTTGTTTTGATAAACCAATGAGCCTATTCCTTTATCATAAAAACCCCACATTGTGTTGTATAAGCCTCCAGGTTTCACATCTTTTCGGTTTCGTTTGGCATCTAGTACAATTCGAGTGCTTTTATCAACAGGATCGTCGTTCAGGTCTCCCATTATGACGATTTTAGCTGAAGAATCGGCTTGGTAAATAGAATCTGCAATGTGTTTGGTTATGGATGCCGCAAACTCTCTTAGTTGACTTGATTTAGACCCGTATCTGGAAGGCCAGTGGCTGACTATTACATGAAAGGAATCTCCCGCTAGTGTTCCGCTGACCAATAGTTGATCTCTGGTTTTAAAGTCGGGATTTTCGGGTAAATTATAAGCGTAAACTTTCGATGATGTAACTTTAAATATAGATGGATTGTAGAGTAGTCCGACATCTACACCTCTTCTATCGGGAGAATCATAATGGACAATTTGATATCCCATGCCAGACATTTCCCTGGTTTTGAGCAGATCTTCAAGAACCCCTCTGTTCTCTATTTCAGCCACACCTATCAAAGCAGGACCTCCCGGACAATATTCCCGAGCTAATTTACTCATCACCGATGCTATGTTATTTAGCTTTTTATTATACTTGTCTGCAGTCCAAGCCTTATTTCCTGAAGGTGTAAACTCTTCATCATTTACACCTTCGTCATTATTTGTGTCAAAAAGATTTTCGACATTATAAAATGCGGCTGAATAGACATTGTATTTTTTCTGCCCGAATGTGACTGCGGAAAGTGATAAAGCACAAAAAAACAAGATTAGCTTATTCCTCTTCATAATTTTTAGGAGTGTGTTAGAAGAAATAAAAATCAAGTCCTTAGTCTCAATGTAAAAGAGCATAAAGGTTGATAGATATTTCTATGTATTTCACCTTTAGTTTAATTTTTCTTAAAGTTAAAGCTTTTTAATTAAAATAAAACTTTCCAGATAAAAAAGAATTAATAAAAAGCAATATTTATTACCTTTATAGTCTCGATACCATTTTATGAATTCAAAAATAACAACAATGATCGACCAATTTTGTGGCAAAAAGATATCTTTATATATATTATATAGTGCTTTTGTTGCTCTAATGATAAATACTGGATGTTCAAGTGATAATAACGATGCAACCTTTTATCCCTTGAAAGTGTCAACTGACAAAAATTGGGTTGATGCGCAAGAATCCATCATCACATTAAACATTGAGAGTGAAAGCTCTATTTCATGGGAAGTTTTAGTACCAGATAACGATAAATTATGGGTTAGTGTCGATAAATCAAAAGGAATCGGTAGCGCAACATTAAAAATTACTCTCTCGGAGAATAAAGAAAATAAAGAACGTTTTCTTAAACTCGTAGTATTAAATTCTAATGAGCAAAAACCTGTATATATTACTCAAGCTGCATCAAAAGGTTCGGCTCCAGATATAAATAATGCTGAATGGATGGAACTACCTTCTAAAAACAGCTTGATTAATACTATATTAGTAGGACATAACCTTCCGGATAATGATAGGATAAGAAATTATTCTATGCTTTATGATACAATAAATAAAATAGCGTATTGGGTGGCATACCCTATGCATTCAGCTTATTTGGGCTCAGCATCTAGAACGGATGATTGGCAATATGACCCGGCAATAAAAAATCAATACCAACCCCAACTATTCAAAGGCTTCGGAGTGTCAGGTATTGACAGGGGACATCAGTTACCAAGTGCAGATAGGACTGTTAATTCGGCAGCAAATAGGACAACTTTTTATTTTTCCAATATGACAGCACAAAACTCTACTTTAAATCAGGGAATCTGGGCTGATCTCGAAGCTCGAGTTCGTGTTTGGACTAAACAATGCGATACCTTATATGTTGTTACAGGGGCTATGATTCGGTCTGCAAATAATTCAACGATAGAACACGTAAAGGACAACGGAGGGGTATCGGTAGCGAAACCTAAGTATTATTATAAAGCGCTGGCAAAAAAGATGGGGAACACTTACTATACTATAGCCTATAAAATGGATAACATGACTCCTTCTTCTTCAACATACAGTAATTACAAGCTTACAATAAGCCAACTGGAAAAAGAAACAGGTTTTACTTTTTTTCCTAAATTATCTTCAGATGATAAAAGTAAGATTGTAGAGGATCAATGGAAATAAAAGTTTATAGAATATTAGTAGTAATGTCGTAAGTTATAAGAAGATGTTTTTTGTTATTAATCAATTAATTACAGGTTGTTTATTTCTCGACAGGTAACGATTTTGTAATGGTTCTTTCGACACGCGATATCAATTTTAAAGTAAATTTTCAGTAAAAATACATCAAAGATTAAAATAGATGAAATGGTTATAAATAAATTATTTTAGCTATTTATATGTTATTTTTGATGATGAGGTAAAGTGCAGTAAAAAGCGAGGTTTGGAAAAAGTAAGGTTACTAAAACGTTACTTTTAAAAACAGGAACCAATTATTTATTTAAAAATTCTGTATTACAGGCTTCTTAATGTTTTCCATATTGTTCCCTAGCTCACATAAGTTTAATTTTATCATTAAGAATTTGTTAGTATGGAAACGACAAAAAAAAATCAACAGATGCACCTCCTCTGACTCTTAATCCTTTCACTTCTCCGTTTTTACAACTTTGAGTCATTGCGGGTAATAGTTCTATGTAGCCAGAATGGCTTTGGACAAGCATTTCCATTATACCTGCTGAACCTCCGAAATT
>NZ_KE384529.1:0-399698 GCF_000426485.1 Indolivaga capnocytophagoides DSM 22835 | reverse complement strand
CCCGTTTCTGCTCCCCAGAAGTTCATTTGCAAATTGATATTAAGATGATAATCTCCATTCCACGGAGTGGCAATTTGCGGAGCCCATAAACCTTGCAGGTTAGGAGGTAATCCACCTTTGCGGGTAGAAGATATCAAAAGATTACACATAGATTTACTAATGAAATTATAAGCTTTAGTCACAGAACCCATTTAGGGGATAAGGCTACTTTTATTCAATAAAACAACACTTATTACTAAATAGGAACTGAATGATGAAGATTATTCGAAATATCTATTCATTCAAAAAAATGTACCCCCAAAAAAACTAATTGATTTATAAATCAATTAGTTTTTTTGTTTAAGCCTCACTTTTTTGAGAGAATATAATTGCTTACTTGATAAAAGAACAAATAAGAGGAAATTTTTCGATTAGCATACAAGAAAATATCGTTCACACCTCAGATTTCCCACAGGTGGCGTAAATTGAAGTTAAACGTTTCTTTGCTAGTAATGAGATATTTAATTATTCATTAAATATCTTACCTTATCTGTATGCAGATAATGAGAACAAATGAACACTATTTGTCCTTAATGAGTTAAATACTCTAAGCTGAATTTCAGGTATTTGCATTAAAGAAAAGACGTGAATTTTATGAAAATTCAAACAGGCTAATCGTCGTATTTTTTTCTCATTTTCTTAAAATATTCAGATGAGCTTGCATGAAATTCATCTTTAAAGCATTTTCTAAAATAAGATATTGAACTAAATCCAATCTGATAAGCTATTTCAGAAATATTATATTTCCCGGTAAGCAAGAGCTCTTCAGCCTTTCTCATTTTTATCTTACGAATAAATTCATTGATGGATATTCCAGTAAGAGCTTTTATTTTCCTATATAAAGAAGAATGGCTCATATTTAACTGATTCAAAACATATGTGATATCAAATAGTTCATCTTTCAATTTTTCCTCAATGATACAAGTGAAGTTATTCAGAAAATCATTATCTATTTTATTCAGTGACTCTTTCACAATGGCTTGTTTGAACGAAATATTAGATGATATAAGATCCGCTATTTTACGGCGGCTTTCCAGAAGATTTACCATGCGACTTCGTAAAAGAGTGGCACTGAAAGGTTTGGTTATGTATGAGTCGGCCCCAACCTTATAACCTTCTGTTTTATCTACCAAAGAGTCTTTTGCTGTCAACAAAATAATTGGGATATGGCTGGTTTGTATGTCGCTCTTTAATTCATTACATAAATCTATTCCGCTTTTCAAAGGCATGATGATATCACTGATGATAATATCCGGAATATTATTCAATGCAATTTGAGCTCCCTTTAATCCATTATCAGCAACCAATACTTCATAAAACTCGGATAGTGAAGTTTGAATATAATCTCTGATATCCAGGTCATCTTCGACTACTAAAACAATAGGCTTATTAATTAAGGTAACTATATACCAGATTACAGTGTAAAAAGGAGTTGAATTTTTTTATTAATTATTATAATTAAAACAATAAAAAGATATTTGTATTGCAATATTTATTTAAAATAAAAACAAAAGTGCCATATAAGATTTTAATATGACACTTTGTCTGCAATCTCCATTTGGCATAAATTTCGCTTATACTAATCTGCAAAAATATTGTTTAATTAAAATTTATGCTTATGTTGGATATTACGCAACAAGAGACTTTGGAACTCTTATCTAAAATTGATGGTATTACTACCGAAGATGAATCATCAGACGCTTCTAATATTGATTCTAAAGATGATGTAGAAATATAAGTAATAAATCTTATTTTCTTGGTTATGCAAGTTTTTAATTTCTTGCATAACTTTTAATCTTACCTTGCAAAGGTAAAAAGGGAGACTTACATCTCCCAGTTAAAGGGTGTTAAAGGATGTTACCTCTCTCTTCTTTGTCTTTCCATTTCCTCCAATATTTTCTTTTGATTTTTGGCGATTTTACTACTTCCATTTACCCAACGAGTTAATTTTACTCCTATCCAAAAGAGGATAACAAATACAACAATAAGACCAATTAAGGCTCCCATAATTTTTTAGATTTAATATTCTTCTTGCAACTAACAGAAGATATTACAATAGAAGAAGTGAGTTGCAATCCACATTCTCTTAAGGCATCGCCAAACGCCTGAATACACGCAGACACAACTCACCTCTATATGGCAAGTTATGCTGTGCTTGTGTATTCATTTGAAAATTTGGCGATTTTAAAGAGAATAAAGCACTTCTTTTTTATATTTTAGTCTTTTAGACTAAAGCAAATATAATTAAATTTTAAATATTAATCTTCATCCTTTGATTTTCTATTTTTACTTGTATTACTAGTGTAATACAATATTGGAAGAGATAAATCAGCATCAGGCTGATGATAAATAATATCTAATTCTTCCTCTAACGCTTTAGGGGAAAGTTTAAAGTCATTTTTAAGTATTTTTCTTGCTTCTTCTTCTGTATATCTACTTTTTAAATCATAATATGTTGTTATTGTATCAACAGCAAAACTCCTTTTTATATTCTTCTGAGTATTTACTTTTCTATTATTAAGGATCGATTTAAGAATATCATTAAATTCTTTTCCTACATTATCTTTATCTTCATTCATGCTACTATTTTCTGATAAGTCAATCTATAATTTACATTACAAAGTAACAAATTAAATCGACTACTCTCACTAATTTTTCGTGTATTGTATCTAAATACAAACTCATTTACATATAGTTGCAGATGCTTTCTACTTAGATGGTGATATATTCCTATGATCCCTCTTTTAAATATAGACCAAAATCCTTCTAAAGTATTTGTATAAACATTTCCATTTACATATTGTTTTTTACCATGATCTACTGAATAGTGAGTATATATTTTACTAACCTCATTATATCCTAGCCATTCATCTGTATAAAGAGTTGCTGTAGGTTTTACAAATTTCAATATATTGGGAGTAATTTGATGTCTTGAAGTATTTTCTACAACTCTACAAATAACATCACCTCCTCTTTGCAACATACCTAATACAGGTGTTTTGTCAATAAAGCTTCTTCCTTGTGAGTTCTTTACTTTCTTATCCCAATGTCTATTTTTATTCTTACCTCCTACAAAAGTTTCATCACATTCTACCTCTCCATCAAGTTGCCCATCATTCTTACAAATACAACAAGTTCTTATTTTATGCAAAATATGCCAAGCCGTTTTTTGAGTAATTCCTAAATCTCTTGATAACTGTAAAGATGATATACCTTTTTTATTAGATGCTAGTAACCATATTGCAGCAAACCATTTTCTCAATGATATTTTAGTACTTTCAAATATAGTACCAATTTTAACATTAAATAGTTTTTGAGTATTCTTACACATATATCTGTGATTCCCTAAATGATATACTTTAGATGTTTCATCAAATGGAGATATAACTCCCTCAGACCAGAATAACTGTTCTAGATAAATAATACAAGATTTTTCATCAGGAAAGGCTTCAAACAATTCAAATAGAGAGTTAAATTTAGCTACATCAATCATAGTTTTACCTTTATATTTATATTATTAAATTCTATATATTATATTAATTAAATATTTTATAATCAATATATTACATATGAAACAAAGGTAAATGGAATCTTTCGATTTCTTTGTAAAGGCTTGTCAAAATTCCTTAAGTTTGTAAAAGATTTTTATAAAGAAAACCCACATATTGGGAGTATGTGGGTTGAAAATAAACTGGAGTGGATAAAAATCTATCCCAAACAAATCGGGCACTTTAAATGCCCCACTAAAATTTTATAATTATGGAAAATTATATTTTTTTGTTTTCTAGACTTGAACGCAATTCTCAAGGTCAGTTGGAAGTTGCTTCATATTATAAATTAGCTTAATATTTATTCAGCCACTCCAGTTTTTTATTTATTCTAAATCCAAATATAATATAAATTCAATAAATTTTAAATTTAAGAAGGATTAACACTGTAATCTGGTATATAGTTACCTTATTATTTTCTTTGGTCGGAAGATGACACCCGCAGTCCTAATTACAAAGTACGCTATGCAACAGCACAGTCGCCATTAGGTCCATTGACAATACCAGAGAATAACATTGTTATCAAAAAAGACGAATCGAAAGGAATTTACGGAGCCGGACATAATTCAATATTACAGATACCGGGCAAAGACGAGTGGTATATTATATACCACCGAATACACAAACCCAATGGAATAAATATGCCTAACGGGGCCGGTGGTTTTCATCGCAAAGTTTGTATCGACAGAGTGCAATTCAATGAAGATGGTAGTATTAGAGGAGTAAAACCTACTCTGTAATTAAGAAAGAAGTTATGTATTTATTTTATAAAAAAAAAAGTAATGAATAGATTGCTGAAATTGATAATCCTATCCTATTTACTTATCAGTGTTGGTCTGATAAAAGCCCAAAATTCAGATAAAGTTCCGAAAGAAAATGAACTGAAAGCTTACCTAATGATTTATTTCAAAGATGACACACACAGTCTTTATATGGCTTTGAGTTCAGATGGATATTCTTTTACTGACATAAACAATGGAAAGCCTGTTATCGGTGGTGATACAATCGCTCAGCAAAAAGGAATCAGAGATCCTTACATAATGAGAGGCCCCGATAATAATTTTTATCTGACAATGACTGATCTTCATATATTTGGACAGAAACAAGGATACAGAGATACTGAATGGGAACGCGACGGGAAAGAATTTGGATGGGGAAATAATAAAGGCTTTGTCTTGATGAAATCCACAGATCTTATAAACTGGAGCCGTTCTAATTTATCGATAAGTGACGCTTTTCTCGGATGGGAAAATATAGGATGTGCATGGGCCCCTGAAATGATATACGATGAAAACCGTGACCGAATTATGCTCTATTTTACTTTACGCATAAAAAATGGGTTGAATCAATTATTTTATACCTATCTCAACAAAGAATTCACCGGAATAGAAACTGAACCAAAGCTTCTTTTTCAATATCCTAAATACAATAAATCGTACATTGATGCCGATATAACAAAAGTTGGTAATAAATATCACATGTTTTATGTAGCACATGATGGCACAGCGGGTATCAAACAAGCAATCTCAGATTCTATCCATACCGGATATGCCTATGACCCTGCATGGTATGATCCTGAATCTAAAGCTTGTGAAGCTCCGAATGTATGGAAACGGATAGGAGAAGATAAATGGGTGCTGATGTACGATATATATGGTGTAAACCCTCATAATTTTGGCTTCAGTGAAACAACTGATTTTATAAACTTTACAGATCTCGGTCATTTCAATGGAGATATAATGAAAGCTACAAATTTCACTTCACCTAAACATGGTGCAGTAATACATCTGACAAAAAAAGAAGCTGAACAATTAGCCAAACATTGGCAATTAGAAATGAAATTTTAAGTTTCAAATAAAATTAATAACTAAATAACTCTCCATGAAAAATATACTTGTCCTCCTTTTGTTTTCCTTGAGTTCTTTTACCATAATAAATGCTCAGCAACAGCAATCTAAAACATTCGAAGGTTATCTGTTTGCCTATTTCGAGGGGAAAGGTAAATGGTTGGAGCAGGAACAGCTCCGCTTTGCTGTTAGCCAAGATGCCGTTAATTGGACTGCACTAAACAGCAACCAACCGATTATACCATCGAGCGAAATATCACATACCGGAGGAATCCGAGATCCGTATCTAATGCGCGGACAAGATAACAGTTTCTATATGGTGGCAACGGATATGTACGTTGCAAAAAATGGATGGGATAACAACCCCGGAATAATAATGCTGAAATCCGATAATCTTATCGATTGGAATCATAGCATTATCGACCTTGCAAAATTATATCCAAAGAAATTTGGGAATGTAAAATGGGTTTGGGCACCTCAAATAATTTATGATACAAAGGCAAAAAAATATCTGGTATATTTTACGGTAAGATATCATAACGATAAAAAACTTGATTTTTATTGTGCCTACGCCAATAAAGATTTTGCAGGTTTTGAGAAAGAACCGCAATTAATGTTTAGTCCCAAATACGGAGGTATCGATGGGGATATTATATATAAAGAAGGACTATATCATTTCTTTTTCAAAGGCAATACAAAAGACCAAAACGGAAAAGAAATTAAAAACGGAATTCAACAGGCAATAAGTAAATCACTACAAGGTCCATGGACAGAAGATTTCAGATATGTGGATGCTTATGCCGACACTTCTGTGGTTGTGGAAGGTTCGAGTATTTTCAAATTGAACGATAAAGATGACTACATATTGATGTACGATTTGTATGTTGACGGACGTTACGAATTCCAGCGCAGTACGAATCTGTTTAATTTCACTGAAAAACCGGAACCGTTCAACAAGAACTTTCATCCACGCCACGGAAGCATTATCAGTATTACAAAAGAGGAGGCACGACTGTTGAATAACAAATGGGGCGGTGTTCCTACTTCTTTATTGCAGCCTACCGGAAAAACGGATCGATACCAATTTCAGTCCAAAGGTAATCCAGTCATCACACATCATTACACTGCAGACCCTGCTGCTTTAGTCGAAGGAGACACGCTCTGGCTCTTTGCAGGACACGATTTTGAAGGAGGACAGAAAGGATATAAGATGAAAGACTGGCTTGTGTTTTCTACCACCGATATGAAGAATTGGACAGAATATCCAGTTCCGATGAAAATCACTGATTTTTCATGGGCTAAAAGCGGGGATGCTTTTGCTGCACATATAGCCGAACGAAACGGTAAATATTACTGGTACATCAGTACTAATTGGTCGGGTATAGGTGTTGGAGTTTCTGATCGCCCCGAAGGCCCTTACAAAGATGCTTTGGGAAAACCGTTATTGACAAACAAAGATTGCTTTGCTTCTACTCACTCATGGGCATGTATTGACCCTGCTATATTTATTGATGACGATGGTACTTCTTGGATATTTTGGGGTAACCGCGAATGTTATTATGCCAAACTGAAGGACAATATGATAGAAATAGACGGCGAAGTAAAGAAGATTGACTTTCCCGGATTCAGCTTTACCGAAGCCCCTTGGATACATAAGTATAAAGGTAAGTATTACCTTACTTATGCAACAGAGTTTCCTGAAAAGATAGCATACGCTATGGCGGACCATATTGAAGGACCTTATGAGTATAAAGGGCTTTTGTCCGAAATTGCAGGCAATAGTAATACGATCCATCAAGCAATCACAGAATTCAAGGATCAGTGGTACTTTATATATCATAACGGAGGAATCAATACGAATGGGGGAAGTTATAGTCGTTCGGTTTGTATAGACAGGTTATATCATAACTTCGATGGCACGATTAAACGAGTTGATATGACTACCGAAGGAATAGAATAAGTAAATCAAAGGAAATAAAAAATACACTCTCTCAGAGAATATTAGCTAAAAGATAGTATTTAGCTTTATTAATTGTAGTAAACAGTAAATATTTATTAGACTGAAAATAATAAGGCCTGCAACCTTAAGACGAATATATTATATGAAATATGAAAAAAATCATTATTCTCCTATTCGGATTATTTCTTTTTTCCCCGGTTGTGACTGGCAAATCGACGGATTTTCGTGTATTAAATCTGAAAACAGAATATACCGTCACCCCACTGGGAATCGATGTCGAAAAACCCCGTTTCAGCTGGAATATGGAATCAGATAAAAACGGAGCTTATCAGAAAGTTTATCAAATAGAAGTTACAAACGAATCCGGTAATATAGTGTGGAATTCAGGAAAAGTGAATAGTGATATTTCATTGAACATCCGCTACGAGGGTTCCCCCTTACAACCTACAACCCGCTATTATTGGTTCCCTCCCCATTGAAAAAATAGAACGAGTTTATCAATACTTACTTTCTGAATTATCAACGAAAGATAATCAAAATCAAAAAAAATAACAAGAACGCGATTCAAACAAATTTCATCACTAAAGAAGAGGCTAGGACGTGATTTAATAAAAAAGATTAGTGAAAAAGAATGGATAAAGTATAATGACCTTCTTTATTATGATCCTAGTAGAAAGTTTCTTTATGATCGTTTACTCGTTCGTTCTATAGGTGACCGAAGTTTTCCAGAGGTGTCCTATAATAAAGCATATATACCGAGTTGGCTTAAATTGGAAATATGGGATTTCTATGAAAATGGATTAGAGTTCGTTGCAATGTGCCACAAAAGAGTTGTAATAAATGAAGATGAAACTTGGTATTTTACTGAGGATAATGAACCAAATGCTCAGAACTCATCTTTATTTTATAGAATTCCATATGAGAACATAGTAGAATATACAATGGAAACAGAGGGATACTTTGGTTATCCCTCTATTTTTGTAGAATATGTAAACTGTGGAGTTCCTTACGAAGAAGTTGTTGTTGGGCTTATTGGTTATTACAACTCTAAAGAACCAACAAAATCAAGAAAAACTTATTATCTAGATACAGAAAAAGAAATAAGAAAGTGATATTATTTATCTGTCTTAATTTAATTATTCGTAACCTTACAGCAATAAAAGAATATAAGCGAACTTCAGGCCAAACGTGGTATATTGAGAGATAGTAGAAAGCCAGAAACAACTACTAAATCACTACTAGATTAGTAGTAGTTATATGGTAATATATTGAGTAACATTAGTATTAGATATAAGTTCGGGCGTTCTTGCTCGGATCGCTAGGCCAACAGAACCTTTAAGACGGTTCAAAGCCAAGAGAAAGCAAAAGTCTTCTAAACTAATAGTTTAGGAGACTTTTTTATTACTCCATATTAAACCAGATGACAATCGGAAGCTATAAAAAGCCTACTAAAAGTCAAAATTTACTACTGAATAACTGCTATTCAAAACACGCTACTTTTTAGTGGTTGTTTTTATTAATGTGGATATACTGGCACAAAAGATTGACAGACAGAAGCAGAAATGATAGATATAGAAAAAGGTGAGTAAAGCACCTTTTTTCATTTCTTAGATTCTTCGATAGACACTTTACGGAATTCTTTCAAAGCTTTTTCTATTTCCAATGAGGCTTTTCTTGCTCGTTGTTCGGCTGCTTTATTCTCATTTTCTACCTGAGTGTTTGCATCTTTTGAAAAGTCAGCTTAAGTTTTCTACTAGATTTTTCATTATGTCCTTATTTTAAATAGAAGTACAAAGATAGATTTCTGACTTAACTTCCCCGTAAAGTTTTCTTTATAATTCTTCAAAAAACAAATCCAGAATACCTTTATTTTTGATTTTAATTAATACATTTGCACCCGATTTTGGTGTCACAATTCATATTTTCAGAAATGTGGTGAAAAGGGAATCAGGTGCAAATCCTGAACAGACCCGCTGCTGTAAGCTCCACTAAAAAGTCTTTGAGTAATACTCAATCCACTATTCGATAATGAATAGGAAGGGCATTCAAAGATGGAGTAAGTCAGAAGACCTGCCAGAATATAGTAGTTTTGTGCCTTCGGGAGATGAGGCAAAGAACATAAGCATTGTTTCGAATATCTTATTGTAAAAAACAGGAATGAGACCAATTGTATCATTTCGCAATTGTTTGGCTAAAGTTATTTGAAAGTAAATCATTTAGAAAAGATTATTTTTTACCCCAAAGAGAAGATTTGGGAGTGTAATACCTGTGTACTTTTTTATGTTAATATATATGGTTTGAACTCAATTCCTCGGAAGCGTCAAATTGGTAGTGGGAAGCTGATTTGACATTTGAATTGACCCCTGAAATGGAGAAGTCGGGATGACTTTTCTATTTTATTTTTCTGGAAAAATAATACTTATAGAAAACTACATGTAAATATTTTTGAATAAACTTTTCTTTTTTGATAAACATTAGTGATGATTAATAGATAAATATTTTCTTTTTTAGAAAACTTTTATCTCGGAAAATTGTTTCATATTTGTAGTAATATTTGGTGTCGTTATTCTAAATTCTTAGAAAATGATGAAAAGGGAATCAGGTGTAAATCCTGAACAGACCCGCTGCTGTAAGCTTCACCAAAGGTTTTCGAACAATTCTCTAACCACTATTCTATTTTGAATGGGAAGGACGTTTGAAAATGAAGTAAGTCAGAAGACCTGCCAAATAAATAAAATATTTTCTTTCGGGAAATAAAGAAAGTATTGCAAAAAAAGAAAATCATACATAAAAAAATGATAGGCTATAGTCTTAATCTAAGACTGTCTTTACTCTTTCTATAATTAAACTATGTCAATATGAAAAAAATCATAAAATTCGAAAAGGACGATTGTAATCCATGCGTTATGGTTTCTAATTTTTTTAATGAAAATAGTGTCTCTTTTGAAGCGATTAATCCATTTGATCATCCGGAAATAGCCATGCAATATAAGGTGCGTTCAGTACCTACAACTATATTATTAAATGACGATGATGAATTGATGAGAATAATCGGTTATCAGCCCAATGAATTAAATCAAATGATTGAATCCTTATGAGATGACAATATATTACGACAGTAAGACCGGTAATGTTGAGCGATTTATCGAGAAAGTGAGGTTGCTGACAAAATGGAGTTTTGTTAAAATACACGATGGTATAGCTGTTACTGAAGTGGGACATTTAATAACGTTTACCACTCAAATCGGAAAGGCACCTCTCTCAACACTCAAATTTATGGAACAATGGCATTCTTATATTGTATCTGTTTCAGCAAGTGGCAATATGAACTGGGGAAATAATTTTGCGCTGGCAGCTAATACAATATCCCAAGAATATAAGATTCCAATATTACTTAAATTCGAACTCGCTGGTTTGGATCGTGATGTAAATAGTTTTATTCAAAAAGTAACAGACTATGCAAATAAAGAAATGGATACTCCTCAACAATGAGGTAATGATAAAGAAAGACGACGACTATCAACTTGATAAAGACAAAGAAGCTGTACGTTCGTACTTTCTTGACTATGTGAATAAGAATACAGTATTCTTCTATACATTGAAAGAGAAGATTGATTATCTGATTGAAAACAATTACTACGAAAATCTTTACGACCAATATTCTTTTGAAGAAATAATGAGAGTATATGCACTTATATATGAGCGAAAATTCCGTTTTCCATCATTCATGAGTGCCTTTAAATTCTTCCAGAATTATGCCCTTCGAGACGACAGTGGCGAAAAATTCTTGGAACGCTACGAAGATCGTATTGCCTGCATTGCCTTGTACCTTGGGCAAGGAAGCGTAGAGCAAGCCATCAAATTCGCTGAACTATTAGTAAATCAAGAATATCAGCCTGCAACCCCTACATTTTTGAATGGAGGAAAACGCAGATCAGGCGAATTAGTTTCTTGTTTTCTCGACGAAATTGGCGATAGTCTTAACAGTATAGGTTATGCCATCAATTCATCGATGAAGCTGTCTTCTATTGGAGGAGGCGTCGCTCTTAATCTATCAAAATTAAGAGGCCGATCGGAAGCTATTAAAGGTGTTGAAGGACGAGCTAGCGGCGTTTTACCCATCATGAAATTATTGGAAGATGTATTTTCATACGCCAATCAATTAGGGCAACGCCCAGGAGCTGGAGCTGCCTATCTTAATATTTTCCACTCAGACATTGAAGAATTTTTAGATTGTAAGAAGATCAATGTTGACGAAAAAGTTCGTATCAAATCACTTTCAATTGGTGTTGTTGTTCCTGATAAGTTTATGGAGCTCGCCGAAAAAGATGAACCATTTTATATATTCTATCCTCATTCGGTGTTTCGTCAGTATGGGCAGCATCTTGACGACATGGACATGAATAAAATGTATCACGAGTTGGTTGATAATCCTAAAGTGAGAAAAAAACGTTTAAGTGCACGCGTGATGCTCGTTAAGATTGCCCAGACTCAAAAAGAAAGTGGTTATCCTTATCTATTTTTCAAAGACAATGCAAATAGAGAACACGCTCTGAAAGATATCGGAGAAGTAAAATTCAGTAATCTGTGTACCGAAATTATGCAATTATCGGAGGTGTCAGAGATTAACGACTATTACCAAGAAGACATCATTCGCAGAGGAATCTCGTGCAACTTAGGTTCGCTAAACGTTGCCACAGTAATGGAAAACAAGCGAATAAAAGAGGCTGTATCAACATCGATAGATGCTCTGACAGTGGTTACCGATATATCAAACATAGATGTTGTTCCGTCGATTAAAAAAGCAAATGAAGAGTTGCACAGTGTTGGCTTAGGAGCGATGAATCTGCATGGATTTTTCGCTAAAAACTTTATTTCTTACGAAAGCAAAGAGGCTCTCGACTTTTGCAATGTATTTTTCATGATGATGAATTTCTATTCGTTGCAACGCTCAATGGAGATTGCCAAAGAACGAAAGAAGACATTCAAAGATTTTGATAAATCAGAATATGCTAAAGGCACCTACTTTGACAAGTATTTAAAATTGGAATATTTACCTCAAACAGATAAGGTTAAATCTTTATTTGAAGGTATTGCCATACCCTGTAAAAAAGAATGGAAGGAGCTTAAAGATCAAGTCATGGAACATGGTCTGTATCATGCCTATCGTTTGGCTATTGCCCCCAATCAGTCTTCATCTTATATCATGACATCAACAGCTTCGGTAATGCCGGTGGTAGATACTATTGAGGTTCGAGAATATGGAGACAGTACCACTTTTTATCCGATGCCTTATTTAACGAATGACAATTTCTTCTTTTACAAGTCGGCATATGATATGGATCAGATGAAGGTCATGAAACTTATTTCAGTTATACAACGACATGTTGATCAAGGTATTTCTACAATACTTCATACCAAAAGCAGTGATACCACTCGCGACTTAGCTCGCTATTATATCTATGCACATAAAATAGGCTTGAAATCGCTGTACTATACTCGTACTCGAAAAGCAACTATCGACGAATGTGTATCTTGCTCAGTATAAAATCCAAAAGATAAATCATTATGAATAAAAATAAACAATTCCATGCTGTAAACTGGAATACACCTGAAAACGATTATGTAGAAATGTTTTGGGTGCAAAATCTTAAGCAGTTTTGGATAGATACCGAATACATCCCATCAAAAGACATTGACTCGTGGAAATCCCTTTCGCCTGAAATGAAAGAGGCATACAAAAAAGCACTTGGTGGGTTAACTCTCTTGGATACAATTCAAAGTCATACAGGTATGCCGAAGGCAATAGATCACATCGACGGTTTGCAAAATAAATCGGTGCTATCATATATGTGCATGATGGAATCGATACATGCTAAATCGTATTCGACAATATTCACAACGGTTGCTATAACTGCCGAAATAGACGAAATATTCGAATGGGCATCTAACAATGAACAATTGCAATTTAAAGCGAAAATTATTGATGCCAATTATCGTAAACTTGATAACGAAAATGCTCCGCCCGAAGATGTTTATATGGCTTTGGCTTCATCTGTAATGCTGGAAACTTTCTTATTTTACAGTGGCTTCTTCCTGCCGCTCTGGCTTTGCGGACAGGGGCAAATGGTTGCCAGTTGTGATATTATCAAAAAGATTGTAGCTGATGAATCTATTCATGGCGTATTTGTGGGACTTCTGGCTCAAGAGATATTCAATAAATTCGATGAAAAAAAGAAGAATAAAATAAAAGACAATTTATTCAAACTCATGGATGTGTTATACGAAAATGAATTGAAATATACGGACCATGTGTATAGCGATGTGGGACTGACAGGTGAAGTGAAAGAATATATCCGCTACAATGGTAATAAGGCTCTTATGAACTTAGGCTTTGAACCTCGGTTTGAAGTTGGTGAAGTAAATCCTATCGTACTAAATGGTCTGAATGTTGAAACTACACAACACGACTTCTTTTCTAAGAAATCGACCAATTATGAGAAAACATTAGAGGTAGTACACCTTCACGATGATGATTTCAATCTGGAGAAAGAATTAAAAATGGAAATATAATACACTAATAAAAGAGAATTGAACTGCAATTTTAACAGCTTGCAGTTCTTTTTCTTTGAGTCTTTAGGTTTTAATTAAAGAAACGCTTTCTCTAGTAAAAAAATAATTCTCTAAATTTATTTGATATAACAAATTCATAAAGCCATGGAAAAGAGATGTCCCTGTTGTGGTAAAACATTTGAATGCAGACACAACGATATTTTATCCTGCCAATGCACACAGATTCATCTTTCAACAAAAGAATTAGCATATATAGATGCACTGTATCCGGGATGTCTTTGCCTGCAATGTTTAAAAGACCTGAAAGCGAGTTTCTATAAACAAGGTTTGGATGAGATCGAAGAACTTCTCACTCCCAATAAATCGGAATAGACCTCGTATTCTTCACTTCTCCAATAACAAAAGTGCTGTGTAAGCTGCCAATAGCATCAATCTCACCAAGGGTGTTGAGAACAAAATCCTGATAATGCTTCATATCTTGGACATAAATTTTCAGCATAAAATCATAGTCTCCGGAAATATTATAGCAGTTAGTTATCGTATCAATTTGATTAATAGCTTCCATAAATTGAAATCCATTTTCCTTGGTGTGTTGTTTCAATTTTATACTACAAAAGACAATCAGATTACACCCTAATTTTTCAGGGTCCAACTCAGCAGTGTATCTCTTAATATATCCCTCTCTCTCCAATCGTTTTTGACGTTCAAAGACCGGTGTCGGCGATAAATTTACGAGTTTTGCTATTTCTTTTGTTGTCAATTTCGAGTCTTTTTGCAACACACCTAATATTTTAATATCCGTAGCATCCAGCTTTTCCATAGGTAAAATATCTTAAAAAAAGGTTTTTGTCAGTTTTTTTATCTATCAACCGCCTCTTGTTATGCAAAAATAGAATTTTTATCCAAAATCAAATACATATATAGATATATTATTTACAAATACTAAATTTGATAGATTATTAATTAAAAAAATGCAATTATGAATTTAAAACAAAATGCACCCTTTAGGGCTGATGTCATAGGTAGTTTCTTACGTCCGGAAAGATTAAAAGAAGCTAGAGAAAAGTTCTTTCAGAAACTAATCTCTCATGAAGAATTAAAACAAGTGGAAGACGAAGAGATAAAAAAATTAGTTCACAAGCAACAAGAGGTTGGTCTTAAAGTTGCAACGGATGGAGAATTTCGTCGTAGCTATTGGCATTTAGATTTCTTCTGGGGATTCGATGGTGTTGAACACAATATAATGAAGCAAGGCTATCTGTTTCATGGAGAAGAAACCCGGGCGGACTCAGCTCGTTTGAATGGGAAAATCCGTTTTACAAACCATCCTTTTCTTGAGCATTTCAAATTTCTACAAAGCATTATTTCCGGAGATGTTGTTGCACGACAAACAATTCCTGCTCCATCTCAATTTTATGCTGAATTATTACGGGGAGAAAACGAAGAAAAAGTAAATGAATATTATCCAAACAGAAATGATTTATTGGAAGATATAGCTGCCGCCTATCGTGCTGTAATATTGGAGTTTTACAAATTAGGTTGTAGAAATATTCAACTGGATGATTGTACTTGGGGAATGCTTTGTGATAAAAACTTCTGGCAGACAATGGCTAATGGAGACTATAATCCAAACAGCTTACAAGAAATTTATTTGAATCTAAATAATAAGGCCATAGAGAATTTACCTGAAGATTTGATTGTTAATACGCATGTTTGCCGAGGCAACTACCACTCGACGTGGGCTACTTCTGGAGGCTACGAACCTATTGCTGAAAATCTGTTCGGAAAAGAAAAAGTAAGTGCCTATTATTTGGAATTTGATACTGATCGTGCCGGAGGATTTGAACCGTTACAATATGTTTCATCTAACAAGAAGGTGGTGCTCGGTCTTATCACTTCGAAATTTCCTCAATTAGAAGATAAAACCCTGATAAAAGAAAGAATAAAGGAAGCTTCTAAATTTGTTCCTTTAGATCACTTATGCTTAAGTCCTCAATGTGGATTTGCTTCAACCGAAGAAGGTAATATTCTTACTGAAGAAGAACAATGGAAAAAAATAGCATTGGTCTGTGAGGTAGCTCAAGAAGTTTGGGGGAAATAAATACATCTAAAAAGTATATCATTTTGTTTGAATAATCGATAGGTGCCTTTGCCAAAAGGAGAATAGGGAATCATGTGTAAATCGTGAACTGTCGCGCAACTGTAACCACAGTTATTTCTTAAAATCAATAATTATATGCCTTATGAAATAAGACACGGATTAAATGTCTGTAAGTAATGCTGGATAATAATAGACTATGTAAGGGTACTACACAAAGAAGTCATCGGTCGTATCTGATAAACATATTTCATATGTTATTTCTGAAGAAATAAGAAATTAGAGTGATCAGAGGCTTAATCTCCTCTAACTGATAAAATGATACATCATCTGAAATTCATGTTTTTTTTTAATTTTTTATAAAATCTTATATATCTTTGTAACCGTTTTGGTGAATCGCTTAATTCTTGAGCGATGAGAGGGAATCAGGTGCAAATCCTGAACAGACCCGCTGCTGTAATCCCATTCTGTAAAGAATGTAAATAACTACACCACTGATTATGATCTTAGTAATCGGGAAGGTAAAGGGAAAGTCAGAAAACCTGCCGAAACATTAATGTTGGTAAGCCTTCGAGGTATAGGGGTTTGTCTTCGAGAAAAATAGCCTGCTTTTACATCTGTTTAAAAAAGATGATATTGCCTGATTTGTGCCGAACATCAGGATATGGTAGTGCGTATTTCCTTAGAGCCATTCTGTGTGCAGTATGTAAAATACCTGCAGCCTGCCAGCATATTGAAGTTTAAGTAACAAACGGTAAATATAGTTGATGAACTCTTTTATTTACATAGTACTTTCTGTTCTTGCGATAACACTTTTTCTTTTGGATATTATGCTGGGCAGCATAACTATTCCTATGCCTGATATTATTGATATACTATTAGGCAAAGGATCTCATGTATCATGGGAGTATATTATTCTGAATTTTCGTCTGCCTAAAGCGATAACGGCCGTATTTGTTGGTGCAGGTATTTCTTCTTGCGGATTACTGATGCAAACCCTTTTTCGTAATCCATTGGCAGATACATCTATCTTAGGAATAAGTAGCGGGGCGAGTCTGGGGGTGGCATCCTTTGTTATGATATCGGCACTGTTTCCTGTATTTATACCTGCATCTGTTTCGTCAAACTATTGGGGAATGGTGTTGTCGGCGATAATTGGTGCTTCGATAATCCTTTGTTTGGTTTCTTCTATCATATCGTGGCTTAAAGACATTGTATCTGTGTTGATTATCGGTGTCATGTTTGGTTTTGTAACCAGTTCTATTGTTGCTATAATGCAGTATTTCAGTGATCCGGAAATTATCAAAAATTATATCGTATGGTCGTTTGGCAGTTTAAACGGAACAACATGGAATCAACTTCAATATGTGATTCCTGTAGTATCAGTGGGATTATTAGTCTCTTTATGCTTGCCTAAATATTTGAATTCTTTATTGTTAGGAGATAATTATGCCCGTAGTGTAGGTATACAGATCAGTAAAGTAAGGTTTACGATCGTTTTTATAACCAGTATTATTACAGGAACACTCGTTGCATTTACCGGTCCCATAAGTTTTATCGGCATTGCAGTTCCTCATTATACCCGTATTTTGTTTCGGACAACCAACCATCGTGTTTTATTGCCCGGAGCCATGCTTTGCGGAATCTGTCTGATGTTGTTTTGCGATATTATTACACAGCTTCCGGGTAATGGAATCATATTACCTATCAATGCTGTAACTTCTATTATGGGAGCTCCTGTAGTTGTCTTTATCATTATAAAACGAAGAAAACTCCGCAAAACTATTTTTAATTGACAGGAAGATGAATGACTATATATTTCCATACGAGAAAGAGATTGTAAAGTTAAGGCTGGTAACTACAGGTTATAATGATCGGAAATCAGAGAAAATAGTATCGAAAGACATCTCTGTAAGTATTTCTAACGGCGAATTAGTCTCATTGATTGGAGCAAATGGCTGCGGAAAATCGACGTTGATGAGGTGTATCGGAGGATTACAATCAGTGTTGGGTGGAGATATTCAGATAAAAGGGAAGGATGTCTCAAAAATGTCATCTATGGAAAGAGCCCGAAGTCTGAGTTTGGTTCTCACTGATCAGATAGAAGCAACTAATCTGACCGTATATGATATTGTATCTAACGGTCGTTATCCACATATCGGATATCTAGGTAAGCTGTCTGAAAACGATTGGATGATTATAGATAAATCATTGGATATCTGTTTTTTGAGAGGGTGGGGCGATCGGATATATTCAAGCCTCAGCGACGGTGAAAAGCAACGGGCGCTGATAGCCAGAGCTTTATCACAGGATACACCTTTGATGTTGCTTGATGAACCTACTGCTCATCTGGATTTACCTAATCGGGTGGAAATGATGAGGATGTTAAACGAATTGGCAAAGAAAACCGGAAAAGCAATATTGATTTCGACTCATGAACTGGATTTGGCTATGCAGTGGTCTGACACTATATGGTTGATGAACACTGAAGGTCGTTTAATTCGAGGGATTCCTGAGGATATAGTGCTTAGTGCGAAGATAAGCGAATGTTTCAGTAATAAGAATATTTTTTTCGATATGCAGTTGGGGAACTTCAAGTCGAATAAGGAGAATACACACCTTGTAACAATTCAAGGGGAAGGTATTCGTCGTATTTGGACAGAAAGAGCCTTGGAGCGTATCGGGTTTGTAAATACCGATATTAGCGAAGGTATCCCCATAATAACGGTATTTGAAGATAACTGGAAGTTATCTTTTAATAAAACCGAACAAATTTATTATTCACTGGAAGATATACTTGGCACTCTTCGTACTGATAATTATTGGCATTCAATCTTAAAATGAATAATAGAATCATTTAATTATTATACTTAAAACAATGAAAAAAGCCTTTATTCCCGTTTGTTTAATGACGGTGATGAGTATTGGAGTCTATGCTCAAAACTCCGATGCACTTGCTGAACAGCAACTGAATGATGTTACGATTTATGCCAGTAAAACACAGGCATTGCTGAAAGACCTTCCGAATAAGATCGAGGTGATTAATAAACGCCAGATTGATGCTTCGGGTATCAATAATCTGACAGATCTGTTAAAGACATATGTTAATGTGGATGTGATAGAATATCCCGGTTATAATTCTTATTTCAGTATCAGAGGTTTTAAACCTACCGAAGGTAAATATACCAGTATATTGATTGATGGAGTGCCGGCCGGAACTACTAATATGGCTACACTATCATTGGGTGATGTCGAACAGATCGAATTCCTTAAAGGCCCATTTTCTTCGATGTACGGATCCGATGCTATGGGAGGCGTTGTTAATATTGTAACCAAAAAGAATAAAGGAAAGTTGACAGGAACTGCTAAAGTTGGTGTTGGTAGCTATCAGTCAGCAAAAGGAGCTTTTACTGTCGGTGGACGTGTCGCAGGAGGTTTATCATTCGATGCAAACTTTGATTATTCGTCTCAGGCACGCAACTATAAAATCGGGAGCCATAATATTCTGGATATGTCGGCTACCGATAAAGCTATTGTCGGAGAAGATACTTATGGCATACGTATGATCGGATCTACTTATAATGGGTTGAGCGGAAAGGTGCGTGTCGGTTATGATTTTAACCCTAATTGGTCATTGGATTTTACTCACATGTTGTTTGCAGGTAAAGACTTACCGCAAGGAGGAAACGTATGGGCATCTTACGGAACAAAGAAAAAAGACGTCACCCGTAACAATTCCAAATTTGAGTTAAAAGGAAAAGCCGGAATACATAATATTCTGTTTGCACCCTATTATTCAACTTCCCGTACTCAGACATATAATACCAATTCTGATACAGCCTATGTTACTACAGATAGCCAATTGAAGACTTATGGTTATACACTTAACGATAATATACAATTGGGAAATCACAAAATAGCTTTTGGATTGGATAGTAAGAACGAATTAAACAAACTGACATCATTCTCAAATAGGGATGTAATTAAAGCTGCTTATAAACCGAACTATCGAAATTCGGCAATGGGGGTATATGTTCAGTCGAATCTGAAATTCTTAGACGATAAATTGAATATATCACTTGGAGCTCGTTACGATTACATTGATTTTAAACTGAAAAGAACTCCGGGATTGGATAATGATCCTAAAAAAGAAAGCTATAATATCATCAATCCTAATATAGGATTTAAGTATGAAATGCTGAAAGGATTGGCTTTCCATTCGAGTTTCGGAACAGCATTCAGTATGCCTGATGCTTATCAGAAGGCCGGAGAGTATTTATACAATGGTACAATAACTGTCGGTAATCCGGAGCTGAAACCCGAAAAATCTCAAACTCTTGATGCCGGATTATCTTTTAGCAAACCTAAACAGGGTATTGACTTAGATGTTACTTATTTCTATACATGGAATCAGGATTTTATTGTAGAAGAATTATATACTGAAAATGGGCAGAAATATAAAACGTTCAATAATGCTGATAAAGCTAAGAAAAGCGGTATTGAGGTAATGGCTTCGTATGATTTCGGAACTCTTTTCGAACGAAAATTTGCTCTTAAGTTATACGGAAATCTTACATGGATGTTTCTGTATGACGATTATAGCAACGGTGTGTGGAATAAAACATGGTCGGTAAGGAAGCAGAATGCTAATTTCGGACTTGATTTTCTATCGAATAAGGGCTTCAGTGCACGATTGAATGGTCGTTTTATGGGACACCGCATCGAGAAAAATTATATTGCAGCGACCTATCGTCCCGATCTGAAAAAGCTGCAGGAAGAAACTCAACCCGATTTAGTGGCTAATTCGCTGATCAAGCATCCCGAATTTTTGGTTTTCGATTTTAATGCATCATTCCCCGTCACACAGAAAGTAAGTGTAGGTGTGGTTGTAAATAATATACTTGACGAAAACTATACCGAAAAAGACGGTTATAATATGCCGGGACGTAATTTTCAATTAAAGGCATCTGTTTCTTTCTAAGTTGAAAAGATATGAAAGCTAATTTCATTATTGCTTTGGCTCTGTTCTCTCTGACTGTGGTATCTTCTTGCTCTTTCAATAAGCAGGTTCAGCCAAACACAGAGAGGTCGAGTATACAAGACTCACTTGACTTCAACCATAAGGTTGAGGTCAAGTCTGCTAAGAAGCTAAGGATAAATAATTTTGTCGATCATAAAGAAGTATATGTAATCAATCCGTTTGCGAGCGATACTATTGCGACTTATGTTTTGGCTCTGAAACAGACTGTTTTGGATTCAAATATCGAATCGAAAGGTTTGGTAATCAGAGTGCCCATACAGTCTATCGTATGCCTATCATCTACTCATGTCGGAGCACTTGAGTTATTGAATCTGAGAGATAAAATTCTCGGTACAACTAATATTTCCCATTATTGGGATGATCAGGTAAACTCCCTTATATCAGCAGGAAAGATAAAAGAAGTCGGAAAGGGTTTGAATGTTGATGTCGAACTTATAACATCTTTAATGCCGGATGTTGTTGTAAAGAATGACCATAGTAAAAATATCAAGGAGAAAGAATTGGAAGCTGTGGGTATTCTCACTGTTTTTTATAATGACTGGAGAGAAGGAGATCTTTTGTCGAGAGCCGAATGGATAAAAATGATGGGATTACTTTTTTGTAAGAATATCGAGTCTGATTCGATATTTGGCGAGATAGTAAAAAGATATGATACTGTAAAAGAATTAGCTGCTAGTGCAAAAGTTTATCCTCAAGTACTTATAGCCCAAGATATAAAAGGAACGTGGTATGTGCCCGGAGGTGAGAGTTATGTGCCTGCTATGCTGAAAGATGCCAATGCTTATACCAAAACAATAGAGGGAGTAAGTACTTCTATGCCTTGTAGTTTCGAAAAGATATACGAGAATCATCGCAACAGCCCTTATTGGATCAGTTTGAAAGGAGGAACGGTAGCGTCTCTTGATGAATTCGGGTCGATGAGTGAGCATTACAAAGAATTTGAGGCATTCCGATCGGGCAATGTTTACATCAACAATAAAAGAGTAAAACCGCAGGGCGGAAATGATTTTTGGGAAACCGGAGCATATAAACCTGATGTGATTCTGAAAGATTTAGTGAAAATTCTTCATCCCGAACTTCTTCCCGATTATGAAACTTATTACTGGCGGAAATTGAAGTAGAGCTCATTCCATATTACAGGTTCTTTTGTGAGTTTTATCTATTAGCAAAAGCCATGAAAGGGTGGAGAAAACGGAGCTTGAAATAGAAAAGGGTAACAACCGAAAATATACACAAAGAGAGTAACCTTTGTAACCTTTTGTTTTTAACGTATTGAATTACAGTAGCAAGAAAAAGGTAATGTGATGTGAAAAATCGATATAGGTGTTACCTTTTAGTCCTACAAATAAAGTATCACAATAGAATAAAATAAGGTTTTGAGTTCTTAGATTGCATTATCATGAAAATAAAACGATTGGTGTTTTTTATTTTACTTTTGAGTTTATCCTCAATTCTTCAATCGCAGACAAAAGTCAGCTTTCTGGTTGATGATGGGTTTGGTGCGAGTGTAAATCGAAGTATGCATTTGTTGAAAAAGACATATCCGGATATTGCAAAAAAATGTCAGTTTCAGGAATTTATTTATTCTAATTATCATGAGAGTGATCTCGATTTCTTCGAAAATTCCGATTTGATATTTATAGCCTTACATAATAATGGTTATATATTCAAAGCGAAAGCTCAACTGTTATCCGCCCTCAATCGGGGGGCCAAGGTCTACGCCTTAAATATGTCGCATGAGTATGATAGTGAGTTGCAATCGTGGGGTGTTCGTTTTGATGAATGGACTTTAGCAGCATTCAAAAATGGTGGAGAAAATAATATAATGAATATCGTTCTGCAAAAATTAAATAAAGATTTCGGATTCGATTGTTCTTATGGAGATATTGAGCTGACACCGTTTTCGGGTATTTATAATTATAAGAATAAAAGGTTGCATACCAACATCGGTTCTTTTATTTCAGAAAGGCATGATCTGAAAGAGTCTCAGCCATGGATTGGACTGGTAGTAGGGAGAAGTGATCTTACCAAAGCCCAATATTTATATATGGATGTTTTTATACAAAATATCGAAAATGAAGGCTTCAATGTTCTGCCTGTATTTACCTCGCAACAACCCGGAAGCCAGCAAGACGAAGCATTAAAAAGATATTTTACACCTTCCGATACTATTCCTCAAGTGAGTACCATTTTCAATTTGGGATGTTGGTTTAATATTCGTCCCGCTCAGGAGAGAGCGGTATTGGAAGAATTAGGTATACCGGTCATTAATGGGATTATATTGGACACTAATCAGAAAGACTGGGAAGAATCATTGATTGGGATCAATATCTATAATCGGTCAAATTTGGTAGCTATTCCTGAGCTGGTAGGTTATATCAACCCGTCTGTAGCAGTTGTTTTTGATGATGTCAGCCATAATGTCAAAATCAAAAATGCAGTTGATCATCAGATGAAAACTATTCTTGGTCGGATAAGAAATATTTATAACCTACAATCTAAGCCGAATAAAGACAAACATATAGCCCTGATATATTATAGTTATCCTCCCGGAAAAGAAAATATCGGAGCAAGTTATCTAAATGTCTTACCCAATAGTCTGGTGTCTATGCTGAAAAGACTTCAGCATGAGGGATATAATACCGGATCTAATCCGATAGACAGTGCGACAGTATTTAATAAGGTTATGGATGCCGGACGCAATATCGGGTCGTGGGCTCCTGCCGAAGTAGACAAATTAGTGAAGACAGGAGAGCCTGTATTGGTTCCGATGGATATATATAAGAAGTGGTATAATAATATGTCATCCAAAATACGGGCAGAGATGGAGCATAAATGGGGGCGACCCGAAGACTCGCAGTTGATGACATGGACTGATAAATACGGGCAGACCTATTTTGTTTTACCTATGATTAAATACGGTAATATAGTATTGACACCCCAACCTCCAAGAGGATGGGAAGATAATGCAAAGAGTTTGTATCACGATCCGTTAGTACCTCCGCCACATCAATATCTCGCATATTATCTGTACCTTAAGTTCGGATTGAAAGCTGATGCCGTAGCACATATCGGAACACATGGAACACATGAGTGGCTGCCGGGAAAAGAAGCCGGATTGAATCGCGACGATTACCCCGAAGCCCTGATTATGGATATCCCGAATATCTATCCGTATATTGTCGATAATGTTGGAGAGGGTTTACAGGCCAAACGACGTGGACAGGCTGTAATAATAGACCACATGACTCCTCCGTTTGATAAAGCATCATTGAACCCAGAGTTGAGAGACGTAAAAAATAGTATATCAAAATATTATGATCAAAAAAGCAAAAGCCCGATAGCATCCCGCATAATATACGACGATCTGGTATCTAAGATCGATTCTTTGGGTATCTTGAAAGATCTGAGTATAGATAGTATAACCGATCAGAACCTGGAAATAATAGATGATTATATCAAAGAAATAGAAGAAAAGCAAACTCCATTCGGATTGCATACTTTTGGAGTATCTCCACCCGAAAAGTATATAGAAAGTACTACTGATGCCATTATGTCTATGAAAAAAGATATATCCGGCGATGAAAGAAATGAATTCAGGCAAGAGGTGAAAAATAACCTGATAAAATCGGGAGAAGAAGAACTGAATTCTTTTATAGATGCTCTGAATGGAAAATATATTCGTTCCGGTACGGGTAATGATCCCATTCGCAATCCAAGCTCATTACCAACCGGTAAAAACTTCTATGCTTTTGATCCGAGGCTGATACCTTCGAGAGCTACTTATAGCTTTGGTGAGAAACTTGCCGAAGAGTTGATCGTTAAATATCGGTCTGATAACAAGGGTGAGTATCCTTCGAAAGTAACTATAAATCTATGGACAGTAGAATGTATCCGTAACGAGGGAACTATGGAAGCCCAGGCATTCAGCCTGCTTGGGGTAAGACCTGTTTACAACAGTTCGGATCAGGTCGTGGATTTAGAACTGATTCCCAAGGAGGAATTAAAAAGGCCTCGGGTAGATGTTGTTTTCGCTCCCTCGGGATTGTATCGGGATATATTTCCGGAGCTTATGGCTCTATTGGATAAGGCGGTTTCTCTAGCCAGAACAGCAGATGAAGATAATAACTTTGTACGTCAGCATATTCTGGAATCGGAAGATAAATTGAAAAAAATGGGAGTTGCCGATGATTCATTGGCACAGCGTATTGCATCCGTTCGTTTATTTACAAGCCCATCGGGATCATACGGGACAGGTGTAAGCGGTACGGTTCAGGCGTCCGGCACGTGGGATGATGAAAAGGATGTGGCAGAAATATATTTCAACCGGATGGGGCATTTGTACGGACAAGGTTTCTGGGGGACTAAAGTTGAAGACGAATATACCTACTTACCGAAAGATTTCTCGAAGAATGTGTTTAAAAATGCTTTATCAGGAACAAAAGTGGCTTTGCACAGCAGGTCGTCAAATATGTATGCTTTGCTAGATAATGATGATATGTTTCAGTATCTGGGGGCAACGGCAATGGCTATCAGAACACTCGATGGAAAATCGCCTACCGTAATGCTGACAAATATGATTGATCCGGCAGCTCCGAATCAGGAGACTCTTGAAAAGTTTCTTGGGCGTGAGCTTAAAACCCGTTATCTGAATCCGAAGTGGGTTGATGAAATGGTGAACGAAGGATATGCCGGAGCCCGCTTTATTAATAAGATGGTATTTAATCTCTGGGGGTGGGAGGCTACTATGCCCGAATCGGTGAGTGATAATGATTGGAATCAGATCTATGAAACCTATATCGAAGATAAGTACAAGCTGAATATCAAGCAGCGATTCAAAGACAGTGGTAACTTGTATGCTTACCAATCGATGCTCTCCCGAATGATAGAAACTGTAAGAAAAGGTTATTGGCAAGCCGATGAGCAAACTATAAATAAGATGCTGACCCAGTTTAATGAAACAATTAAGGATGTAGGACTGGCCTGTAATCTGAATGTTTGTAATAATGAAAAACTTATCGACTATATTTCGGGTAAGATAAACGATATGCCGTCAATGTCAGCAGAAGAAAAATCGAGATATAAATCGGCTCTTCAGAAGTTAAAATCTTCAAGTAAAGGCGGGAATGATATTGATAAAGGTAAATCTGAAAGCGATCTTAATATTTCTATAAAATCGACTTTCAAAGATCTGAATAAAAAGATGGGAAAGTGATAATGTTATTGTAGAAGTCATACCTGTTTAAGAAAAAGCGGTGCCCTTGTTGCAGAAAGGAGTTTGAATGCAGGCATAATGATATTTTATCTATAGATATATTTAGATGCAGATGCTCTGGCATATAAGTTGTATCCGGATATTTATGCCTGCAGTGTTTGAAAGAGCTGAAAGCTAGTTTCTATACATTGGGTTTGGATCAGAAATAGGCTTATTATTCATTTAAATGCTATTCCTTTTTTCTCAGTTTACGTCTGATTGCCTTATAGCTTAGGTATAATCCTGTTAAAGAGATAAATGTTCCTGCTATCATAATGGTCCACATCAGAATGTTCCAAAGAACAGGCCTATCCAGTAACCATTTTATACTAAAGCTGTGTAATGCCTGATATGTCCATTTGCGGGCTTTGGTATTTGTATTGAAATAACTTATATCGGCGGTATAAGGATTGATATAATAAAGGCTTTTATCTCTATCGGCTACTGATACTTTATATACCGGTAACGGGAGTTTATTCCTTTTATGTATGTAGTAATTATCATAATCGTGAAGTTCTTCGATAGTTATCGGTTCGGGGTGAATGGCTTGTAATCGTTTTTTGATGTCATGCTGTGATAAACACAGAGGTTTTACACGATCAGAGGTGGCATCGATGTAATACATACTATCGCCGATAACAGCTTTATAATAGTCTAAATCGCCGAAAGATGCCCATTCCAGTTTTTTGATACTTCCTGCATATTGGTGCAATACAGTCTTGTAGTTGAGTGCATACTCAAGCGGATGTTTTTTTAACGGATTGAGTGTCGCAGTTGTTTGAAAATCAGTGTTGTATGTCTTTATTATCCATTGTGGGACTTTTTGTAAAGACATCATTCCGCTGAATGCAAATGTGAAAACGAATATACCAAAGATAAATCCCAGAATATGATGCCATTTGTATGCAAATCTTTTATAGGGGCTGCTTATCTCTTTTTTCTGTTTGTATCGTTTGTAAAATGATCTGAATCCGATTATCAGTCCTGTTATACATAGCAAAGAACCTATACCTGAAAGCCAGATTACAATACCTTTCCATAGGTCGGTATTATGTCTGAGATTTGCAATATAAAGCCAGTGGGGAATAGCTCCTATCCATGCCCAGAAGCGGTTGTCGGAATTGGTATATTGTATACCTTCTCCGCTTAAAGAGGATACATAAAGTTCGGATTGTAAAGAATCTTTATAGTGAAATTTATATGCGGGAAAATCGACGATGTACTTATCGTACGGGAGCCATCGATCCAAACTATGGATTGTGTCTATCCTGCTTATCGTAGAGGTATTCAGGTTTGATGCATAGTTGTATATTTCTGAATAAGTATATCTCTCGCCGAAAGTTCCGTTCTGATCAGTCAGATACGTATTGTCTTTGTCTTTTGTTTCAATCAGAAAATTACCATCCGATTTAGCTTTTAATATGCAATATTCGGTATTGCTATTGGAATTCAGTGCAGATAAAATACTGTCGCAATGGTGTAACGTATGTATATCAATAGCAACTAATCCTTTATATTTCTCAGAATTGCTGATCTTGGGGAAGTTATGATATATCATTACAAATCCCGAAAGGAACCATAATACAAACAGAATACTGAGTAGTGTACCCAGTATTCTGTGAAACTTATATAATAGCTTCTTTATCATTTACTTTAAGCTATATGACAGTGATATCATGTAATTTCGTCCTATAGACGGAATTATTTGTCGTCCGTATGTATTTGTAGCATACTCTTTGTCAAAGACATTATTCAAATTCACCGAGATTGTCACTCCGTTGTTTAGCTTGTAGGATGCTCCTAAATCTGTGATTACATGAGATGCAAGAGTAACGTCTTTAGTGAGATTGCTATACATTTTGTCTGTATACGAAACTGTATAATTCAATTGTAGCTCTTTTAACAAATTCGATGAGAATAAATAATCACCAGTTGTATAAAACATATTACGCGGAACATAAGCAAGTTGTACATCTTTGTCGTTTTCAACATCCAGATAAATAGTCTTTTTTATATCTCCTACCACTGCGTGGGTATATGTGTATCCAAATGCGAGAGAAAGGTTTTTTACAGGCTTTAGTCCTGCTTCCAGTTCAAAACCTTTCGATGTGGTTGTTCCAACCTGCCCGACAACAGACTTGCCTTTGTCTTCCCCTTCTTCAGTAATAGTTGTCAGGTTTTTTTTCTCATTGGTTCTTTTTATATAATAAGCACTTGCTGAAGCATAAAAGATATTCTTGAATGAATATCTGGCTCCGATTTCACCTTGATATCCTCGTTGGGGCTTAAATGTTTCCTTGCTGTTCTGCGGATCATAACGATTACCATCGGAGTCGATATAAACTGTGTTTTCGCTGTAAAAATCCCTGTATGGCTGGAAGAAATTCGAGAAAGATCCATATACAGACAGAGATTCAATAGGCAGATAAACTAGTCCTGCACGGTATGTAAACGCCGAGTTCTGGGTTGACACATAAGGTTGTGTTCTGTCGTATTTCCATTTGCCATCAGTGACGTCGTCATCTTTTATAGTCTTTTTATAGTCTACATAATCGTAACGCCCCGCTAACATCAATTTAAGTTGTTTGCTTAGTTCGAATATATTCTGGAGATAAATTCCATGCAAATACATTTCCGAGGGGTAAGCCTTGCTGAACTTAGTTTTCATATAACCCATACTTTGCGGATCATAAACAGATACCTTCGAATAAAGTCCGGGACCATATACATCTCCGCTGCTATTTAAGGGATCTGTTGCCGGAGCTTTGTTATAGCCTTTATACGAGTGCCTGAAATATCCGACAAAAGCATATCCGCCCAGATATTCGTACTTTATACTTCCTAAATTCAGTTTACCGGAAATCTCCAGATGATTGTTTATCATATAAGACTTGTGGGCGAATTTTAAAGGATTAGTTAATTGTACGGTATCCAGACTGATGTATTTCTTTGTGATACTTCCATCCGCTTGAGACACATTGTAATAATGGTTGTAAATAGGATTGTTGCTTGTAAGATAACTAAGAGGTTCTGTACTGAAATAGTCTAAGATATCGTAAGTATAGGTAAGATATTCATTGATGTTGAAGGCCTGTGAAATCTGGTTGGTATATCTGGCCGATATGTTTACTCCATTATTAATGAACAGATCGGATTCATTATTATATCTGGCTCTTCTGTTTAATCCGGCTAATGAGCTTCCTTTTGAGAGATATAAATTTCCATCAGTATTGTAAATGTCATTCGACATTGTTGGAGGCAAGCCTACATCTGTGCCATATTTATCCCTGTTGAACCCTCCCCGCAGTTCTAATGACTGCTTACTGTCGATGTCATAAGCTAAAGCCATATAACCGGATAGTCTTTTGTCATTTGTATGTCTGTATCCTTCGTTGTCAGAAAAATTAAATACAGTTCGGTATCTCAGTGATTTGTATATTGAACCACCGAAATCGATCATCGCTTGTTTGTTGTCATACGATCCATATGTCAACCGTGTATTAAGAATATTTTCGACCGAAGGAGCTTTACGTACGACATTAAGTATTCCTCCTGCAGCAAATTGTCCGTGTAAAACCGATGCCGGTCCCTTTAACAACTCCATGGATTCAACAGATGCAAAATCCGGAAAAGGCGCAGAGTTTCCGGGTGGAACAAATCTTTCATCCTTTACTCCATCTATCATAATCGGGGTAACATCAAAACCTCTGACCTCTAGTCTTTGGTAGGCTCCATAGACTGTACGCATATGCGCTCCCGGTAAGAATTTTATGGCATCCTGAATATGGGTTATTCCTCTTACATCCCATACTGTATTAGAAACTGTAGAGACAGAAACCGGTAAATAAGTAAGAGGTACATTTAAACGGGTTACTTTAATGTCCTGTTTTTTGTTACTTAATACTGTTACTTCTTTGATGGAGTGTACAGTATCGGTGATACTGCTTGTTTGTGCATGAATTGTAGACGCATAGAACATAGGCAGGCATAGCAACCCACTCATTAGGACATGGAGGTGTCCGTAACTTCTTTTTTTCATTCAGAGAAAGTGTACTTAAAATAATGAGACAATTTATTCCTGACCCCGGGAATATGTTTATTTACAATAATCTGGCAGGTTTCCTGACTTGTTTCACCTCAAATGCCTTCCCGTTTTAATTAACAGTGGCTTGAAGATTGGTTTTGAGGCTATCAATGAAACTTACAGTAGCGGGCACTGCTCCGGATTTTCACCGGATTCCCTTTTCACACAATCAATGGATATTAATTGTATCACCAAATCAAACACAAAGGTAAATAACATTTTTTAGATCTTTCATTAAAAAAGCTTTTATCTGGATTTCTTTTCAAATACAGACTAAGAGAAGCTCACATTTTTTTGTTGTGTATCAATCTTACTATTGTATTCTATGATGTCTTGCAAAGAGTTGATATCAACTAAGTCTGCGCTTTATGCTCATTCGCTAAATTTATACCTACTTATAGGTATAGAGTACATTTCAAATCATTACGTAATGCGATTCTGACTCTCCTGATAGTTTAGTACTTTTGATATTCTAAAAAGAAAAGATTGGAAATGAAATACAGTAATGAAGAGTTATCTAAACAATTGCGGTGTCCTGAAGGTGCTGAGGCTCGTCAAATAGGAGAGAATATGTTTCAATCGAATTGCAATATGATATTTGAAACCATAAACACTCTTGATATCCGCCCGAACTCGAAAGTATTTGAAATAGGATTTGGAAACGGAATGCATTTATCTTATCTGTTCGAAAGAGAAACAACTTTAAAGTATCAAGGTGTGGAGATTTCACAGGCGATGGTAGAAGAGTCAAATTTAAATAATAAGGAATTGGTGAAGTCTGGCCGCGCTGCATTTATCAATACTTCCGAATCTGATTTTTCGTTTATTCCGTCTTCCTCTTTCAATTATTGTTTTTCGGTTAACACTCTTTATTTCTGGAATAACCCTCAGAAATACTTTGATGAGATATACCGCATTTTGGATAGGAATGGCACTATTGCTATCAGCTTTATGAGTAAATCTTTTGGGGAAGGATTGCCTTTTACTCAAGTAGGTTTTACTTTTTATGAAACAGAAGATATCGAGGGATTCCTTTTCTGCTCGGGATTTATTAATGTGCGGTCGGTAATGTTAACCGAAGATGCGATTAGCAAAAACGGTCAGAAAGTAGAGCGTTCTTTTGTTATTCTTTCAGCAAACAAAGATTGATGTATTAGAATACTGTTCTATTTTACTGAACTTCCCTGTAAAACTCAGCGAGATATTCTTCCATAAATGAATGACGTCTTGCAGCTATCAATTTAGCCGATTCTGTATTTATCAAGCCTTTTATTTTAAGTAGTTTATCGTAAAAGTGTTGTATGCTTGAACTTTCTTTTTCCTTTTCATCGGGGCTATATAAAATACGGTGCTTACTGCCACCATACGCAAAACACCGAGCAATACCGATTGCTCCGATTGCATCCAATCTGTCGGCGTCCTGTACAATTTCGGCTTCGATTGAGGACGGTCTATTCCCTTTACTGAAAGAAACCTGAGATACTATTTCTATGACTCTGTCAATAATACGCTGTTCGACAACTAACGAGTTTAGAAATGCGTTGATTAATTCTTCTGACTTATCCACTCCGTTATGGAGTTTATGATCGCCAAGATCATGCAGCCAAGCAGCTAATTCAACCAAAAAGCCATCAGCCTTTTCTGTTTGCAAAATCTTTCGGGAATTAATAACTACTCGTTCTATATGGTAGTAGTCGTGTCCTGTTCCTTCTCTGAGAAAAGTTTCTTTTATATATTCCTGTGTTTTTATCAGGATATCTTTATTCTCCATCTTTCTGCTTACTGAAATATCTCCATAATGGTAAACTCACACTCTTTAGAGTGGTGCTTATTAATCAGAGGAACAAGTCGTCTGAAATGTTCCGTTTGACAGTGCCTGCCTAATGCTTCGTGATCCGGCCATTCTTCAATGAAGATAAAATGAGTTTTATCATCCTGATCTATATAAAGGTTATATTCTATACAATCCTTTTCTAGCTTGGTCTTAACAACCAACTCAGCATAAAGAGGTTTTACAAGATCTAAACACTCTTCTTTAATAAAATCCTCGGCTATAACTTTTATCATTTGATGTATGACTTAATTCTTACAGTATAAAATCTCTGCCAATATTACGGAAAATTTTATATTGATTCTAGTCCTCATGGATTTTCTTAGCAAAAAATCTGTATCCGATTATTTGTCCCAAATACAGCCAGTCCTATAAAAAGAGGAATTGCTGCTTTATTCAATTAACCCTAAACCTTAAATGGTTTAGGGTTTAATCTAATTTTGATTTGATCAATTATACTTGTTAATTAAACTGCCTAACAACTATAAGATTTACAATCCGGTTGTCCGTTCCAGTTCATCCGGATAACGATCTTTTGTCAGAGTAATTTTAGAACTTGCTATCTCAATTTTGGTCAGATCTTCAGTAGTCAGCTCGATATCAGTACTATCAATGTTTTCTTTTAAGCGATGCAATTTGGTTGTCCCCGGGATAGGAGCAATCCATGTTTTTTGTGCTAATAACCAAGCTAAAGCAATTTGAGCCGGAGTTGCATTCTTTTCTTTGGCTATTTGAGCCAATAGATCTACAACCGCCTGATTTGCCTTCAGTGCTTCTTTTGTAAAACGAGGAAGTATACTCCGAAAATCTTTATTACTGAACGTTGAGCTGCTATTAAGAGAACCTGTCAAATATCCTTTGCCTAAAGGGCTGAAAGGAACCAATCCGATACCCAGTTCTTGCAATGTGGGTATCAGTTCCTTTTCGGGATGTCTCCACCACAATGAATACTCACTTTGCAGGGCAGTAACAGGTTGTTCTGCATGGGCACGGCGTATTGTATTAACACCAGCCTCCGATAAGCCAAAATATTTAACCTTACCTTCTTTTATTAGATCTTTAACTGTACCGGCAACGTCTTCTATCGGTACATTCGGATCTACACGATGTTGGTAAAGGAGGTCGATATAATCAGTTTTTAATCTTTTCAACGATTCTTCCACAACCTTGCGTATGTGCTCCGGACGACTGTTGGTTCCTGCTTGTTTTCCATTGACAATATTGAATCCGAATTTAGTGGCTATGACTACTTTGTCACGAAAAGGAGATACTGCCTCTCCTACAAGTTCTTCATTGGTATATGGACCGTAAATTTCGGCAGTATCAAAGAATTTTTCTCCCATTTCATATGCAGAGTGAATCAGTGAAATCATTTCGTTTTTATCAGGTAGTGGATCGTAAGCAAAGCTCATTCCCATACAGCCGAGACCAATTGCCGATACTTCTAAGTCATTTCCTAGTTTTCTTGTTTTCATATTATTTTGTATAACTGTTATATTCTTTATCTGTTACCGGATTGAGCCATACAGCCGGACCTTTACTTGCCTGTGTGCTGATTGCAATATGCTCAAATTCACTATTGGGTGTCGCTCCATGCCAATGAATTACATCAGGCAGAATCTCTACAATATCACCTTTTTGAAGAAGCTGTATAGGTTTTTCTTTTTCTTGATAATATCCCTGTCCTCGAGTACAAATGAGGATTTGCCCTCCCGGATGAGAATGCCAGTTGTTTCGTACTCCCGGCTCAAAAATGACATTGCCGATTATTACATCAAAATTTGTCTGATCGGTGGCAAGCATTTTTAACCATGCTGTACCGCTGAAATAATCATTGTTTATTTTATCTCCTTTCGGAAATATTTGATATGTTTCTTTATTTGCTGAAGTTTTCATATTGTTGTTTTGTGGGGATGCTGAATTACAGTATCCAGTTGTTAAAATACTTAAACTAATCAATAGAATTAATCTTGCTTTACTCATTGAATTTAATTTTATTTTAGTATCCTCGAAGATATTTATTAATTCATATTTCTGTTTTCCAGTACATTACTTAATATCGATTGTGCTGCACTAGCTTCGACCTTTCCTATATTTACATCTATTATCTGAATCATTTCTTTTAATTGAGATGGACTTATCCCGACATTCAGAGATATATTCATATGCGAATTAAGCATAGGTTCTACTCCGCCTATACTCATTAGAACGGAAACTGTAACCATTTCCCGTTGGGCATAAGTTAGTACATCCCGTTCGAATATATCGGCAAAAAGATGTTCTTTGAGAAAGGTTTCTATTTCGGGGCTGAATCCGGCAAAACCGGTAGTTAGACGTCCTTCGGGAGCAGGAACTCCTGTAATTTCTGCCAGAATCTTTTTGCCCCGGTCATATTTATTGCCGTTATCAGTGATTGGAGTTGCTTCGCGTCCCCAATTATCATTTATGCCCTTGGTTTTGCGTTGTTCGAGCACGTCCATCAATGTTAGCAAACCTTGCAGGCTTCTCGGAAATCCGCAGTAGGCATAGAGATGTACCAATACTTCTTTTGTTTCATTGACTGTTAATCCGGCATCGAGTCCGGCATTTAGTTCTATACTCAATTTATCCAGTTGGCCCTTAGCCGCAAAGGCAGATATTGTTATAGTTTTTTCTTGCATAAGAGTCAATTTATTTTCCATATTTGAGGCATTCAGATTGGTATTGATATTAAATACAATAGCAAAAGCTACCAGTATAAAAATTCGGATCATATCTGTTTTACTTAATTACATTTATATTCTTTAGCCATTTTTCTATATCAGGTTTAGCTGATGAAGCCCTGCTGCCATAAATTATAAATCCATCCGGATGGATCGAATTGGACGTGAGCTTTTTTACATAATTGAAGGCTTCTCCAGCACCGCCGCCCCCATGTGTGCAGAATGGTATAACTGTTTTACCCGAAAGGTCATAGCTTTCGAGAAAAGTAGCTATTGCCATTGGTGTATAACTCCACCAGATCGGAAATCCGACAAAAACTACATCATAGTCATTTATATTCTTTATTTTGGTTTTTACAGCAGGTCTGGCATCTGTTTCTTTTTCCTTTTTTGCAATTTCGGTAGATGCCTGATATTCTTGCGGGTATTCTTCATTGGTTTCTATCTGTATAAGATCTCCTCCTGTTAAAGATTGAATATGTTCAGCTATTTTTTTTGTATTACCGGTTTTACTGAAATAAGTGATCAAAATTTTCTCTTTAGATGATACATCGGACGTTTTAGGTGTTTGAGCATTGGCACAACCTGTAATAAGATACATAGTTGTGACTATATATGTTAGAATAATATTTGTTTTCATCTGGTTGTTGTTTTTGTTTTGATATTATTTCAATGTCTTCATATCTATAACATATCTAAATTTCACCTTGCCGTCTATAACTTTTTTGTAGGCATTAGTAACGGATTCTCCATCGGCATTGATAACTTCTACTTCTGGATAAATATTGTTTGCAACAGAATAATCGAGCATTTCTTGAGTTTCGGGAATACCTCCGATTAGTGAACCGTATACTTTACGATGTGAAGCGAAAACCAATGAGCCGATTGAGATAGACGGTACATTTTCATTTGCAGGTAACCCAACAATAGCCATTTCTCCACCCATCTTCAGCATTCTCACATACATCATCGGATCATATTTGGCAGGAATAGTACTGATGATAAAACTAAATTGATTTTCTAGCCCTTTTAACTCTTCTCGATTGTTCACATTGACATATTTTACTGCTCCTAATTGTTTTGCGTCAGCTCTTTTTTCTTCTGTAATGTCAAATACAGTGACCTTTGCTCCCAGAGCCACAAGGTATTGTACTGCCATATGACCTAGACCTCCAAAGCCTGCCACTGCTACATTATCATCTTTCTTTACTTTCGAAAAGTGGATAGGTGAATAGGTTGTTATACCTGCGCAGAGCAGCGGAGCAACTCTTTTCATATCTGCGTTCTGAGGGATTTTAATAGCATGATTTTCCGAAACGACATAATTATTAGCATAACCACCCTGTGTTATTTCATTGTCGTGAAAATGGTCATGAGAGCCATAAGTTCCTACCATACCTTTTTCGCAAAACTGTTCCAAACCTTGTTTGCAGTTGTCGCATTGCCCGCAGGAATTGATGATACATCCAATTCCTGCATAATCGCCTACTTTAAATTTCGTTACGTTTTTACCTGTTTGAGCAACTCGCCCTGCTATTTCGTGTCCACCTACAAAAGGATAGGAGGTATTTCCCCATTCGCTTCTTCCTGCATGTATATCGCTATGGCAGATACCCGAATACAGAATGTCGATGAGTATATCGTTATCGCCTATTGCATGCCGGCTGAATTCATAAGGTTCAAAATTTCCATCCTTCGAAAAGAGAGCAAGTCCTTTAGAGGGTACCCGGTTGTCCTGTGCATAGCTTATTGACGAAAAAGTCAATGCGATTAATAAACTAAGTAGCTGTTTCATAATTTTTTATTTTAATTTAGTCCAACTTTTTTTCTTTGAGCCACGATGAGATCAAATCAGCGATGTCGACGTTATTTAGATCCGACCTCTATTATCTGCTTGTGCGTTGCATTCTGTGAGGATAAAGAATACTCCTAATACCAATGAGATTATATCCTTTCGGTTTGTATTTTTATATTTACAAAGCTATAGCCCAATTCTTTCCATATAAATAGACAGATTACTGATTGTTATACCATTATTACCGAATTGTAGCGCGTTTAAGTTCGTACCCCTTATATTTGTAACAAATAAAAAGCTAAAATGTATGAATGATATAATAAGTTTTGAAACAATACAGGAATATAATGATTTTCTGGAAGTTGAAACATTACATCCATTCGTGAATTCTATTGATTTTTCGGATGTGGAAAAAGAATTTACCCATTCACTCAAAAGGTATGGGTTTTATTTTATTTTCCTGAAAGATATTAAATGTGGAGATCTCGTTTATGGCAGGCATACATATGACTATCAGGAGGGAACACTCGTTTTTATAGCTCCCGGGCAGATAGTAGGAAAAGAAGATACAGGCGAGATATTTAAGATGAAAGGCTGGGGACTCTATTTCCACCCCGATCTGCTTAGAGGAACATCGCTCGGACAGCATATGAAAGATTATTCTTTCTTTTCGTACGAAGCGAATGAGTCTTTACATATGTCTGAACGAGAAAGGAATATTATCATCGGCTGTTTCCGGGAGATACGAGAGGAGTTACAACATTCGATTGATAAGCACAGTAAATCAATTGTTACGGCAAATATAGAGGTTTTTCTAAATCACTGTATGCGTTTTTATGACCGCCAGTTTATTACACGGGATAATGTAAACAAGGATGTATTATCGCGGTTTGAACAGCTTCTCGATAATTATTTTGAATCAGATAACCCTCAGAAAATAGGTCTACCTTTGGTTCAATATTTTGCAGATCAGCTACATTTATCGGCCAATTATTTCGGGGATTTAATTAAAAAAGAAACAGGGAAATCTGCGCAGGAACATATTCAACTGAAAGTTATAGAAATGGCGAAAGATAAGCTGTATAATCCCGAAAAGAATGTAAATGAAATTGCTTACGAGTTGGGATTCAAATATCCGCATCATTTCAGCCGGATGTTTAAGAAAATAGTCGGTTATTCGCCTACTGATTACAGAATTCAAAATTGATAACTGAAGAGTGTCGTCGAAATGCTCTGGTTGTTATCGTCGAAGAAACAGGAAACGGAATGAATCCTACTTAAATAAGGACAGCTAAAAATAGCAATTTCGAATAGTCGATAAATAGCCCAACTCTAAAATTTTGTAGGTAATAATATTAGATGATCCTCTGTGTGTTAAACTCGCAGAGGATCATTTGGTTTTCTAATTCAAACATAGCTGTATTCTTCAATCCTGTGATTGCAGCATCCCCCCTTTCTTTTTGACTCAGTATATCTGATTTATATATAGGTGATTAGTTTTTAAGAGGCTTTGTTGTGATCAGGCAAAGCATCGAAAACGGACTATACACGAATCCTCCATCTATTAAGGTTTTTGGGATAAATGATTATTGAAATATGTAAAAAAAAGAGTTGTGTGTGTAATCTTTTTTTTTGCTTAATAATAATTACTTTTGAGGAGTGGAAGTAGTAGAATCTTGTAAATGTACAATAGAGCATTGTTAATATGTAAATCTTGATGGAAACAGGACTGATTTTAATATGGGAAGAGAGGCAGAGACAGATAAACGAATCCGGGTGGAATCTAGATCTGGATGCAGATAAGTATGCAAGAGGTCAGATAAAACAAGCTGCAAATTTTTGTTACGAACAGGCTCGGATCAAACGAGGTAAGGTGCTAAAGGAGAATATATCATGGCCTAATGGATGGATAAAGCATTTTGAAACAGAAATGCGCAGTAGGACTGTTATAGAGTTATTAATTATTTGTGGGGCTTTGTGGCTTGCTGAATATGATAGAACCCATGAAGATCAATTTCTTAGCAAGGCTGGAGAAATATCTTTCGAAATTGATATTTTACTACTGGGATAAGCTGACATTCTTAAAAATCAAGACTAAGATCATACAGATCATTAATAGTTTAACGATAAGACAATCTTAGCCCCGATTTTTATAAAGCAATTGATTTTTAATTAAACTGCTTATTTTTGTTTATAAAAGGATTATTCGAAAAATGGCTTTATTCTGCTTTTAAAGATCTGAACGAGACGAAAATCCACATCCGCAGACACTCATTTTTTTTCAATAATTGTAGTCCATTGCCCATTTCACTTTTGCATCGTCGTTGCTCCAAATAGGTACGGCCGCCACATCAAGCGTAAACTTCCTCAAACGAATTATAAGATTTGTGAGAGGAAGGATGTTCTTGTAATTTGTTGATTTATTGTTAAAGTGTCTCTTGTTTTGGGGGAATAATCCGATAATTTCCACTTAAATGCATAAAAGCAAATAATTGCAACAACCCATCGAAATAAGCATCAAAATATCCGTCTTCGTATGGTTTGTTAGAAGAACTCCAAAAATGATCTATAAATTCTATCCTTTTAGGGTGAGAGCATACTAATGACACTGCAGCAGAACTGGCTACAAGCCCTAAAGAATGCCGTAGCGCTTTATAACCACCAGCTTCAAGGATTTCTGAAACCTGAGATCCGTCGATATTATATTGATCGACAAATGTATCTAAACCTTGAGAATATAAGAAGTTTTGAATTTTATGCCCATATTCATGCTGCCATTCTTTATCGGAACAACTCCATGAATAATCAAGAGCAATATTCATAAGGACACGCCATGAATCAAAACGGAATGCTTCTCCTATAATTCCGTGAGGTGTTTTGAATGGACTCCCATCATAGTTGGAGTAATCGGGATTTAATCCGGTTACGGGATGAATAGCCTTATGCAAAAATTCCCGGCTTTTTTTTGCACATTCGAGCCAGAAGCTGCTTCTTCCATCATTTGCCCAACGTGCCCATACTTCATAAAATGCCGGAAGATGGTAAGATGGATCCGTAAATGCCGCACCCCATCCTGTGGGAACGAATGTTATGAGTTTATGCTCACGGTCAATAAGATTGTAGACTCCGTCTGTTCCGTCTTTTTCCATGGAACAGTTCAGAATGTATTGAGCTTCTTTCAGGTAATCGATTCCTGTATTATTGCCCCATAGATTGGATGCAAAAATTAGAGCTGTGACAAAATATAACTCTCCGTCTGAGGCAGGTCCCTGAGAATTGCGGGTTCCATCGGTTTTGCAGCTCCATGCGAAATAGCCTTCTAATGGACCATTTCTATGTTGCATATATTTTACACTCCATCTCCAAAGTTTATCAAATATATCTTTGCGGTCGAATTGTACAGCAATCATCATTCCGTATGACATACCCTCCGAACGGGCATCATTATTTTTTATATCAGAGATATAAGCAAGAGAGTCTCCTGTCTCGAAATAGATTTTGTCAGCACCTTCAAATAGATTATAGAATATTTTTTTGAGTTTCGAATCTATTTCCTGTTGGGAATACCCAGCTTCGGCAAATAAGTTACGGTATTTTCCCGTTTCGAATGCTCCCTTACTCCAAGGTTTTAACAACTGGCTGTTTTTTTGCTTCGATAAGCATGAAACCGAACAAAGTATCATTATCAAAAATAGGTATTTGATTTTCATAGTAAGCAGGAGTTTTGTGTTTTATATTGGAAGATGCTTACATAGAAAATCAATGATTATGGTTCTCTATGTAAAGCATCGGTATTATATATCAGATAAAGGCTGATACGTATTTTACGAGCTATGGTTTTGCATCATTACCCGAAGTTGCGTATAGTCCGATGAGGCTGCCTGTAAATCCTCCGGCGAGATTGGTTGAAAGAATATCACCGGATACGGTTCCTCCTACATTATTGAACGTCTGCTGATCTGTTGAATAGCTGAATTGGTAATTATCCTGATCAGCTGTAACTCTTAACTGTACAGGTTTACTCAAATCTATTTTTTCGCTTGCAATTATTGTCGAATTACCATCCTGAGTTCTTTCAAGTAGAATATAATATTCTTTGTCTTTTAGTGTAATGCCAAATACATAATTGAAAGATTCCTTTTGATAGCAGATAATTCCGGCAAGATCTTTTTCAGATAGGGGAGTATAACTTATAGTTGTTGTTGCAGTAAATGATTTATGCTGTTGTCGGTGAAATAAGGCTGCAATGGGGCTTTCAGCTTTCACATTTGCAGGAAAGGGTATAAGTTGTAGCCCATTCTTTGTAAGAACGGAGAAATCTTCACGAGGACCTCTTACTGCTATCCATCTATGATCGAGTTTACCGGAAGAAAAGCTTTCATTAAATGTGAAATTCCCATTCGGAAAGAATCCGCTTTGTCCGGTTTCATTTTTTACACCAGCAGGCATTTTCAATTTAGGGGAAAGAGGTACAAGTCCATTTTCAAAAACAGGGAATTCTCCACTCCAATCTACAGGCAGTATAAAGGTCTCACGCCCTGTGTTCACCCTATTCTGATTGTTGGGACGGACACCTAAGAATACACCATAATATTTTCCGTTCGGGCCTTCTACCAAATCAGCATGTCCTGCCCAGTCTACCTTGTCTTTTCTATCTTTAGGGAAATGTCTCTGGGTTAAGATCGGATTACTTGGCGCTGGTTTATAGGGACCTGTTGGGCTGTCGCTTACAAAGATAACTTCGCTATGCCAATCACCTGTTCCACCTTCTGCACACATCAGATAGTAGCGGCCGTTTTTCTTATAAAGATGAGGGCCTTCAATCCATATTGGTTTTTTAGAAATATCAACCCCTCCGTCTACTATAATCTTGTCTGTTCCCGGAATTACCCTGTCATTTTCCGTATCGTATTCCCACAGCTTAATAACCCTGTGTCCCGAATACAGTTCTTTATCTTTATCTGGTCCGTCATTGTGTACCAAATAGGCTTTTCCGTTATCATCAAAGAACAAGGCCGGATCGATTCCGTTGAATTCAAGTTTTATGGGGTCACTCCAGCCTTTAAGCGGATCTTTTGTTTTCACTACAATGTTACCCAGTCCTCCTCCGATATGTGTTGTAATCATGTAAAATGTGTCATTATGCGGATTGTATACTATATCAGGAGCGTATACTCCGGCACTAATTCCTACATCGAATAGCTTTAACTGAGACGGCCGCTCTAAGACATTTCCGAGTTGTGTCCAATTAACAAGGTCTTTGCTATGGAATATAGGCACACCAGGAAAGAAAGCAAATGAAGAGTTAACCAAATAGTAATCATCTCCTTTGCGTGTAATACTAGGGTCAGGATAGCATCCTTGCAGGATTGGTGTATAAAATTCATCCGCTTTTAACGGATTGTCTTTGTATACCTGATCATTTCCCTGATAGGTAAACATAGAAAAAGCGGGACTGTTTTTTTGAGTCTTTTGATTGACCTTATTTTTCCCACTTATCCCCGTAGAGGAGATTAAAAGCGCACATGCAATGAATGCAATGATGTTTAATCTTTTCATGATACGATAGTCAGATTTATAATTTTAGAATAAGTCTTTAGTTCTTTCATACAAAACTACATCACAAGATTTATCTCAACTCTCGCTGTTGTTTCTTATTCATGTTTATAGGTCACATCTCAAAGATTAGTGTAACATATCTCTTTTTATATGTTACATTGGTATGTTTTCTGCTTATTCCGAGTCGTTATTTGCCATGTATTCGGAGGGGGTGCAACCATAAAATTTTTTAAAGGCTACGGCGAATATTGTGGGATTAGAGAACCCTGTCGCATAAGCTACCTGAGATATATTTACTTTTCTTTCAATCAATAACCTTGCTGCTTGTTTTAGACGGATGTTACGTATAAAATCACTGGTGCTTATTCCTGTAATCTCTTTTAATTTACGGTGCAGTTGAGTTCGGCTTATTCCAACTTCCTGAGCCAGAATTTCTATACTGAATTTTGAGTTATCCATATTTTTATTGATGATACCCATCAATCGTTTTATAAATATCTCATCATTCGATTTAAGTTCAAGAGGGGTTACTCTGGTTTCTAATTCTTTAATACCAATGAATTTACCCTTCAATAACGATCTGTTTGATATGAGATTGTTACAGAGCAGCAACAATTCTTCGATCTGAAAGGGTTTATCCATAAATCCGTCTGCACCGGAGTTCCAGCCTTTCATTCTGTTCTGAAATTCGATCTGGGAAGTTAGCAGTACTACCGGAATATGGCTTATATTATCATTGTTCCTTATTTTTTTCAGTAATGTAAAACCATCTGTTTCAGGCATCATTATATCCGAAATGACGAGATCAATTCGTTGCTGCAATAAAATCCGCAGGGCTTCGGATCCGTTTTCCGCTGTTATGACCTTATATGTATGGCTCAATTCTTTTTGCAGGTATTCCCGTATTTCTTCGTCATCGTCAACAATCAGTACCCGTTGTCTCTTTTTGTTTTTAATGGTGCTAGTTGTGTTTTCTTTTTCTTCGCAAGACATGGGAGGAGAGATTGATAAGCGTCTGGTCTGGCTTTGCATCGCTATTTCATTATCATTCAAATGTTCCCGTCCGAGAGGGATGCGTACGATGAAACAGCTTCCTTGACTATCCTCTCTATTGAAGGCTTGAATTGTTCCGTGATGAAGTTCGACCAGCATTTTTGTAAGATTTAGTCCTATTCCAAATCCGAGATGTCCCTGCGATGAACTCTGATAAAAACGTTCGAATATACGTTCTATCTCTTTCTCGTTTATACCTGTGCCCGAATCGGTAATTTTGATTTCGACATATTCAGTTGAATTCGAAAGTGATTTCTGCTGGGGAGTTTGAACCGAAAGGTTTATTGCTCCGCCGTCTTGAGTATGTTTAAATGCGTTTACTAATAAATTGACGAGTACTTTATCAAAATTATTACGGTCTATCCATACAGGCAGATGAGTTATATTAGATTCGAACGAGAGTTTGATGCTTCTTTCGGCTGTCTGATAATCAAAGATATTCAATAGATCTTTTATGAAATCGATCAGATCCGTTTCTTCACAAGCAATTTTCATCTGTCCCTTATCAATCTTTCGAATATCCAGAAGCTGATTAATGAGATTCATTATCCGGTTGGTATTCAGTTGTATTGTATTCAATAAACGGGATGTGTTTTCATCGTTTTTTTGTCTTAATAATTCTGATAAAGGATTTATTATTAAAGTCATAGGAGATCTTATTTCATGAGCAATATTAATGAAGAACTTAAGTTTTTCTTCATTGTTCAATTCCTCCAGCTTTCTTAATCTTCGTTTATTCCACAGATAAAAAATGCAGCTAAGTAATCCGAATAATAGTATCAGATACAGGCATCTAGCCCATGCTGTGCTGTACCATGGCGGGGAGATGTATATTGTCAGTGAATTAGTTGTTGAGTATGTATTATTTTCAAAGGCTCTCACTTCGAGTATGTATGTACCGGGAGATAGAAAATTATAGGTAATGCGGTTTTCTCCAGGAAAAGTACTTGTCCATTTTTCATTCATGCCCAGTAATCTGTATTCGAATACTATATTTTCGGGATTGTGAAAGTTCATGGTCGAAAATTCAAATGAAATTGATCTTTCGTTATAGGATAGACTAATGTTCGAAGTTTCTCTAAATTCTGTTTTAGAAATAGGTTTTCTATTTATCTTTTTATTAGCACTTACAGCCTCATTATTAAGATACAGGTGGGTTAGTATAGGCTTGTAATCCAATCGGGCGGCACTAATATTGTCGGGTAAGAATCTGGTGATGCCATATAAACCCGCAAAGTAAATATAACCATGTTTGTTCTGAATAGATATATTCTGAGAATACTCTCTATCTACTAATCCATTGCCCGTATAATAACATGCTATATGTTTGTTTTTGCTGTTTAACTGAAATATTCCATTGAGAGTACTGCCCCATATATTACCTTGTTTGTCAATACCCAACCCGCATATAATATTATTAGGAAGTCCATCATCTATTCCAAAATGAGTGAGTTTCTTTTCGTTTTTGTTATAGCAGAACAGTCCGTTGTTTGTTCCTATCCAAATATTGTGCTTTTTGTCTTCCAATAGTGTGATTGCAATACATGACCGCAGATCGGTATTTCCGGCAAAATCGAGTATAATATTCTTTTCAGGGTCGTAACAATCCACTCCGGTACTTTGTGCAAGCCAGATAAGTCCGTCCGAATCACATAAGATATTACCTATCCACTTGTTAAAGAGCTTTCTCGAACTGTTTAGCCTGGTCGTATCTGTAATGTGTTTCCATTCTTTAGTCTGGTAATTGTAGCGAACAAAGCCTTCTCCCATTATCGATATGTACATATTATTTTTGAGATCTTCACCGAACGCAACAATCGATTTTCCTTCAAATTTGCGATAGCTGGTACATTTTCCGTCTTTTTTATTGAAAGATATAAGACCGCCTTCATAACTGCCCAACCAAAATGTTCCATTATGATCTTCGAACATACTCGATATGTCTTTTTTTATATTGAAAGAAGCTCTTATCAGTCCTTTATCATTTAAATTCAGCAGAGTCCCATTGCTTGTGCCGATCCATAAACTATTGTCCTCATCGCTGTACATCGAAAGGATATCGGCGTCTTTCTCCATGATCGAAAAATCCCAGAAATCGAACTGCTTTGATTCATTTGAAACCATTAATAGTCCTTTTTTGTAGCATCCCAGCCATAAGTTTCCTTTATTGTCTTCATAGAAACTGGTGATTTTTTCTTTTATCGGATTTATATATCCTCCGATGAGTTTTGATGGAGTGTTAAGACTCAATGTGTTAATGTCTAACAGTTTCATACCCTGTCCTGTAGTATTGACGTATATCGAGCCGTCTTTGAGGCATGTTACTCCCCGTATACTATTTGTCGCCTCTTTGTTTTCTATATTTATATATTTCTGTTGTGTATTGTTCCACATAAACACATTAGAACTTGTGCCGAGGAAGATATTTCCTTGATGATCTTCTGTAATGCTGTTTATATTGTGTCTTGTGTCAATCGGTATTTTTTGTATGTTAACTGTCTTAATATCTTGAGAGATGTATGCAATGCGGTTATCCGATAGTGCTATCCAGATGCGGGACTTGCTATCCAGAAGCATATAATTCGCATAAGGGTTATTGAGTTGTTTGTTAATATTTACCAATTCTGTTGCTTTCATTTTTTTCTTATCCACCGAAAAGATACCGTATCCGGAAGTGGCAATCCATATTTCGCCCGATTGAAACTGTATAATACCCTGTACTGATGGGTATATGTTGTTCGGAAACTGTATACTATGAAATTTATCTTCATATGCACAATAATATTGTAATCCTCTGTTGGAGCCTATCCAAAGTGTGCCATCCTTGTCATTCAGAAAAGATTCGATATAGTTGCCAATTAAAGAATTGGGATCTCTGTCGTTACGGAAATAATGAGTAAAATTCCAGCCATCAAATTTATTCAATCCGTTTTCTGTTGCAATCCAAATAAATCCGGAAGAATCCTGAGTAATATTTGTGATCAGGTTACTTGATAGTTTTCCTAAGCCGTAGAAGCTATTTGGATTTGCAAAAGAGGTTTTGAGAAGTAACAAAAGGCTGATTACAGTAAAAAATATATGCTTATTCATCAGTACTGATATTTCTGTTTTTTTAGGTTATGGCTGGAAAGTAAAAATATCAATAAAAAAATGATAATGAAAGCAAATCAATAGGTCTTATCATATAATATCTTCGAAATAATCTGAATGAATTTGAGCTCTTTCTGTTGATATTCTGAGGTTTATAATTGTTGTGTAACAAGAAAGATATAAAATGAAACGTATTTAACGTATCATGTAACTTTGTCGAAGCTATATGTGTCAGGGTTTTAACTCGCCGATAATGTATGATGTCTAAATTTGTAACCAGACTAATGCCTGGATAGAAAACAAATAGGTCTGAGGCCTTAAATAAAGATCATTTATATGAAGAACATGACAATGTATGCGATATTTTCTCTCTTTATGATAGGGGGATATCTATCGGCTCAGGATTTGAAATTGCAATACTTTGAACCTGCCCGGATTTGGGAGGAGGCTTTGCCGCTTGGTAATTCACGATTGGGTGCTATGGTATATGGCATTCCTCAACGCGAGGAAATCCAGTTAAATGAAGAAACTATTTGGGGAGGACGGCCTTATCGGAATGACAACCCCGATGCATTAAACGCCTTACCCGAAATAAGACAGCTTATTTTTGAAGGAAAGAATGGAGAAGCTGATAAATTAATTAATAAAACCTTTTTTACGAAAACTCACGGGATGCCCTATCAAACGGCAGGAAGCGTGATCTTAAATTTTCCCGGACATGAAAACTATAAGGAGTATTCCCGGCAACTGGATATCAACCGTGCTGTAAGTTCTACCTGTTATAAAGTAGATGGTGTAGAGTATAGCAGAGAGATTTTTTCGTCTTTTGCGGATGATGTTATTATAATGAGAGTTACTGCGAGTGTGAAAGGAAAACTGAATTTTGATGCGGGATACATTAATCCGTCTATACACAAGATATTCAAAAAAGGCGATGCTCTTATTTTAGAAGGCAAAGGTGCGGATCACGAAGGAATAGAAGGGAAAATACGCTATCAGATTCATACTACAATAAAAAATGAAGGCGGAAAAGTTGATATTTCCGACAATAAAATAACAGTGACCGATGCTACGACTGCAATACTCTATATTTCGATCGGGACTAATTTTGTCGATTATAAATCGGTAGGAGCTGATTCTGAAATTAAGGCTGCCCGAAAACTCTTGGATGCAGAGGCGAAAGACTATTTATCTGCATTGAAACAACACGAACAAATTTACGGTAGTCAGTTTAGTCGTTTCAAACTCGATTTAGGAGGGCTGCCCAATACATCAAAGCTGAGTACAACCCAACGCATTATCAATTTTCATCAGGATCAGGATCCGGCTCTTGTTGCGTTGTTATTCCAATTTGGACGTTATTTGCTTATCTCGTCATCTCAACCCGAGGGACAACCTGCTAATTTGCAGGGGATATGGTGTAATAGTATGTATCCGGCATGGGATAGCAAGTATACCATCAATATCAATACCGAAATGAATTACTGGCCTGCCGAGGTGACCAACCTTTCGGAAACCCATGAACCTCTTTTCCGAATGTTGAAAGAGCTGAATGAGAGCGGACGTCAGACAGCTAAGGTTATGTATGGTGCGGATGGCTGGGTGGCTCATCATAATACAGACTTGTGGAGAGTAACCAGCCCGATTGATTTTGCTGCAGCCGGTATGTGGCCTACAGGAGGAGCATGGCTGAGCCAGCATCTTTGGGAGCATTATTTGTTTACCGGAGATAAAATTTTTCTGGCTGAGGTTTATCCGATACTGAAAGGTTCTGCCGACTTTTTTATGACTTCGTTGATAAAGCATCACCGATATGGTTGGATGGTAGTATCTCCTTCGGTATCGCCTGAGCACGGACCAATATCTGCGGGATGTACGATGGATAATCAGTTGGTATTTGATATTCTGAGCAGAACAGCATTAGCCAATGAAATTCTGGGAGAAGATCCTTCGTACCGTAACCAGCTGAAAGCTATGGTTGAAAAATTACCGCCTATGCAAATCGGAAAATATACTCAGCTGCAAGAATGGCTCGAGGATGTGGATGATCCTAAAAGCGATCATCGCCATGTGTCTCATTTATACGGGCTTTATCCGGGAAATCAAATTACAATGCATACCAGTCCCGAATTATTCGAAGCAGCACGCAATTCTTTGATATATAGAGGTGATATGGCTACAGGATGGTCTATCGGTTGGAAAGTTAACTTATGGGCTCGCCTTCTGGATGGTAACCATGCTTATAAAATCATTAATAACATGCTTACTCTGGCAAACAATGAAAATAAAGATGGGAGAACTTATCCTAATATGTTTACGGCTCATCCACCTTTCCAGATTGACGGCAATTTCGGGTTGACGGCTGGTGTTGCCGAAATGTTGATCCAAAGTCACGATGGTGCAGTACATATTCTGCCGGCCTTGCCCGATGCCTGGAAGAAAGGAACTGTATCGGGTATTGTAGCTCGGGGTGGTTTTGAAATTGCAATGACATGGAATGACGGTGAAGTTATGGAAGTAAAAGTATTGTCTAAGATTGGCGGTAATCTGCGCCTTCGTTCTTATGTTCCTTTATCCGGTAAAGGGCTGAAAAAAGCAAAAGGAGACAATCCCAATCCGCTTTTTGTTCCAGCCCGTATTGCTAAGCCTGTTATATCGGGAGAAGCATCCTTGAAAGGTCTCGCTCCGAAAAAAGTGTATGAATACGATACTATGACTGAGCCCGGTAAAAGTTATGTCTTTAAGTAACAGAAAGTATTCAATGATATATTTTAAAAACGACAACCTACTCTTGCTGTTATGCTTGCAAAATCAACAAATAGGTCTGAGACCTTAAATATTCTAATTGATAAACAAAAAGCAATCGTTAAAATTATGAGGAAAAATATTATCCTACTATTACTTTTAATTGGGGGTTATACTGCGCAAGGTATAGCTCAGGAGTCAACGCCGTATACCAATCCGGTAATCAATGCCGATTTTCCCGATCCATCGGTGACACGTTGCGGAGATGATTTTTATTTTGTGTCTACTACTATGCACATGATGCCGGGTGCTCCCGTTTTGAAATCGAAAGACTTAGTCAACTGGGAGACTGTAAGCTATGTGTTTGACAAATTGACCGATACTTCAAAGTACGACATGGATGGGGGGACGGTTTACGGACGTGGACAATGGGCTACTTCCATCCGTTATCACAATGGCAAGTTTTACCTGCTATTCTCTCCTAACGATGAACCGTACAGAGCTTATATTTATTCGTCATCCGATCCGGCAACCGATAAGTGGCAGCTCATTTCCAGAACTCCTCATTTCCATGATGCGTCGCTCTTTTTTGATGATGATGGCAGGGTATATGTCTTTTCAGGAACAGGTTCGCTAAGGGAATTGAAAAGCGATCTTTCCGATGTGAAAGAAGGTGGAGTGGATATGCATATATTCGAACGGGATGCCGAAGAAACCGGGTTATTGGAAGGCAGCCAAGTGGTGAAGTATAACGGAAAATATTATTTGCTGATGATTTCCTGGCCTAAAGATGGAAAACGCAGGCAGGTGTGTTATCGTGCCGATAATATTACAGGGCCGTATGAAAAGAAAATTATTCTTGAAGATAATTTTGCCGGATTTCCATATGTGGGACAAGGCTGTCTCATAGATGATAAAAACGGGAACTGGTATGCTGTTATTTTTCAGGACAGAGGAGCCATCGGGCGTGTCCCTTTGCTGATGACTTGTAACTGGATTGACGGCTGGCCTATGTTGGGTGATAAGAATGGGAAAGTTCCGGCATCGGGTACAATTCCTTTAAAATCGTATCCTGTAAAAAGCAGACTTGTGGAAAGTGATAATTTTGTTGATCCTAAGTTGAAAATCAATTGGCAATGGAATCATAATCCGATAAATGAATCGTGGTCATTGACCGAACGACCTGGTTACCTAAGGCTAAAGACCAATAGGTTAGCCGATAATTTATATGCTGCTCATAATACAATTACACAACGAATGGAAGGTCCTTTGTGTAAAGGTATTGTTGCTCTTGATCTGACTAGAATGAAAGATGGTGATGTTGCGGGATTCAGCGCATTTAACGGACATTCGGGTTTGCTTTCGATAATACAGGATGGTACTAAAAAGTATCTGACTATGTCTACCAATGTTGTAGACCTTAGTGAAAAAGAAAAAGCAATACTAAATGTTGAAGCTGTCGAAAAAGAACGCGTAGAGTTAAAACAAAATACCGTGTATCTGCGTATCAACTGTGACTTAAGACTCAATAGCGATATGGCAACATTTTATTACAGTCTCAACAATAAAGATTGGGTAAAGATAGGTTCGGATTTTAAAATGATATTCGATTACCGGAAACTCTTTATGGGAACACGTTTTGCCATATCCAATTACGCTACAAAAAAAGCGGGAGGATATGTAGATGTGGATTTCTTTTCATACGAAAACTGGTCTGATAAATAGTGCTGATTCAATGCAGAACGGTGTTTCCCCTTCTGTTATTTAATTGATGATAAAAAACAAGACATGAAGATAAAATTATATGGAATATTAATCTTGCTGATATCGCAAGTATTTACTGCCGTTCTATGCGGACAGGAAAAAACAGTATACAGCCCTGATCGTAACCTTGCTGTGACACTATTGATCAAAGGGGGAAAACCTCTATATACAGTGACTTACAAAAACAAGGTAATGTTGGAAAAATCTCCTTTGGGGTTGAAAACGAATGAAGGAGATCTTAGCACTGGTGTTAGTTATGTGAATAGTAAAACCGATGTGGTAAGTAAAGAATATGAACAGGAAAAGATAAAGAAATCGAAAATCAATTATCAGGCTAATGTATTGATTTATACTGTTGAAAATACTGAAAAGCAACAACTGAGTATTCGTTTTCAGGTGAGTGACAATGATATTGCATTCCGTTACGAACTTCCGGAGTGGGGAGAGCGTCTTTGCTATGTAATAAAAGAGGAAGTGACCGGATATAAATTTCCGGTTAAAACGACCACCTTTTTGTCATCGATGATGGGAGAAATGGGAGCTTTTGCCCGTACATCTCCGAGTTATGAGAGCGGATATACAAATGATGAACCTGTGGTCAAATCGCTGGGTAATAAAAATGGATATGTGTTTCCCGGGTTGTTTCATGTGGGTGATGATGGTTGGGTATTGCTTTCCGAAACCGGAGTAAATAGTCTTTATTGTGCGTCTCATCTGGGTGTTGGTGATACCGAAGGCCTTTATACTGTTCAGTATCCTGATCCGGCTCAGAATAATGGATTTGGCAGCAGTATGGTGCAGTTGTCACTACCGGGTGTTACCCCTTGGAGAACCATTACCGTAGGCGAAACGCTCAAACCGATTGTCGAAACGACTATTCCGTTTGATGTTGTAGAACCTCTTTACAAGTCGGTTCAGCCGAATAAATACGGACGTGCTACATGGAGTTGGATAGTGTGGCAGGATAACAGTATGAACTGGGACGATCAGGTGAAATTTATAGATCTGGCGGCTCAGCTCAAATTCGAATATATACTTATTGATGCTTTGTGGGATAAGAATATAGGGTATGACCGTATGAAGGATTTAATTAAGTATGCAAAGAGCAAAGGTGTTGATGTCTTTTTATGGTATAATTCGAATGGCGGATTTAATGATGCGTTTCAGACTCCCCGAAATAAGATGAATACATCCATAGCTCGTAAAGCCGAGATGAAATGGCTTAAAGAGGTGGGAGTGAAAGGGCTTAAAGTTGATTTCTTTGGTGGTGATAAGCAAGAAACCATGAGGCTGTATGAGGATATCCTTTCGGATGCGAATGATTATGGGCTGATGATTATATTTCATGGCTGTACATTACCGAGAGGGTGGGAGCGTATGTATCCCAACTATGTGGGAAGCGAAGCTGTATTGGCATCGGAGATGCTTATCTTTTCGGAGGATGTACGAATGAGTGAGGCTTTTTTTGCATCGCTGCATCCGTTTATACGTAATACTGTCGGCTCGATGGAATTCGGAGGTGTTCTTCTGAATAAATATTTGAATAAGGGTAATGAAGGAAGTGCAAAGCGATTGACTACCGATGCCTTTCAACTGGCTACATCCGTATTATTTCAGAATCCGATACAGATGTTTGGAATTACACCTAACAATCTGACTGATGTACCTGCTTTTGAGATCGATTTTATGAGAAAAGTACCAACAACATGGGACGAAACGTTATTTATAGATGGCTACCCCGGTAAATATAGTGTAATAGCCCGCCGTCATGGAAACGAATGGTATATTGCCGGGGTTAATGCAGAATCTCAGCCATTGAAATTAAAGTTGAATCTGCCTATGTTTGCTAACAAAAAGGCAAATTTATATCACGATGATAAAAATAATAACCCTCAGTTTACACCACTTGATGTAAATGCAAAAGGTGAGTTTGAAGTGACTATGCAGTCTAAAGGCGGCTTTGTTTTGAAATCTGTAAATTAGAGTGTTGTAAATCTTAAATATGAATGTAAGATTATGAAAATAAAATATTTACTGCCATTGTTATTATTAACCTCATTTTATACAGAGGTTTCGGGTGTCGAAAAATCGAAGGTTAAATCATATATTGATAATGATTATACGTGTCCGCCTAACTATGAAGTTAAGCAGGATGGTGTAATGTATGGAGAAATAAAAGCGATTAGTTATTATTCTCCATTAGCGGGTGCAGACAGAAAGGCGAATATAATTCTTCCTCCCGATTATGACAAAGGCAAGAAATATCCTGTCCTGTATCTTTTACATGGAATAGGGGGCAATGAGAATGAATGGCTGGACGGAAAGCCGGATGAAATCATCAGTAATTTATCAGCTCAGGGTAAAGCAAAGGAGATGATAATTGTTATTCCTAATATCAGCGTTGTTTTGAAAGGTGAAAGTCCTGCGGAATATATGACACCTGCCCATCATAAACAGTTTGATAACTTTCTGTCGGAAATGAAAACGGTTTTACTTCCCTATATCGAAAAGAATTATCCCGTTCTGAAAGGACGGGACAACAGGGCTGTTGCCGGACTTTCTATGGGGGGGAGGTCTGCTCTTCATGTAGGTATTAATATGATAGATGATTTTGCCTATATCGGCGCTTTTACTCCCGCTCCCGGTGTGTTGAATAATCTGTTTACAGCAGAGACTCTTACCTTGCCTGAGGTATATCGGAAAACAACATTATTGATGATAACCAAAGGTTCGAGAGATGATGTTGTAGGTGATAACCCTGAGAATTACAGTAGTGCATTAAGTAAGAATGGAGTTGATCACATCTACTTCGTTTTGCAGGGAGGTCATTGGTGGGATGTATGGAATCCCTCACTTTATAACTTTGCTAGAAGAATATTTCAGTAGTTTATTAAAATGTAAAAGGGGCTGTAAACCAGCCCCTTTTTTATTTTTGTGAATTGTTATGATTTTTATTTAATTCGCATCATTTCCTTTCATATTAGTATTCGTTGAAAGCTCGGATGATGGAATCGGCACACGTAAATGCTTTTTGTAAGAGAACTGTATTGTTCCTGTCAATCCGGTTTGTTCTACTTGCAGGGCATTCTTGTTAATCAGATTATTCAATATGGATGCAGCATCCGGATCGTTAGGGTTATTATACCATCTCATTATGTTGAAGAAACGCCATCCTTCCCAGTATAATTCTACAGAATACTCGTGTTTGAGCAGGCGGCGCAAAGTATTTATCTTGGTTCCTTCGCTGATAACGGTTCCAGAGCCCGATACTACTCGTCCTAGTATAGGACTTGCCGTCAACAATGCTTCGGCAGTAGGCAGTTTACCTGTTCCAGTAGCATAAAACATGTCTTTGTCTGCATCAGTGGGATTGCTCATTTGTTTATTGGCTCTTTCTCTTACTTTGTTTATATATGTCAGAGCAGTCGCTTCATCTCCTGTTTCGATACAGCATTCGGCGTACATTAGCAGTACATCAGCATATCGAATCAATCTGTCATTGATACCGCTTTTTCCGGCATCGCTTACATACTGATCTTCGCCATACTTTCTCACTCCGAACCATTTACCTTTCCATTCGTCAAAAGTTCCTCCGCTGAATAGAGCATCATAACCGATCCACGAACCTGATTTTCCTTTGTATTTGGCTCCGCTAGGTATCCATAATCCTTGATATGCCCGGGGATCGATAATCTTGCCATCTGTGTCCCGTTCAAATTCGTAATATAAGGCAAGAGAGGGTTGTCCGTTCCACCAACGTCCGGATTCTGATGAATTAGGTGCTGTTAGTTCAATCTGTCTCCAAGTGTTTTGTCCTGATATAGTCCAACTGCCGATATCACCGTTGGCGACAGGGTTATATCCGTCTGTATCTAAGCTTTTTGAAAATTGAACTTCGAAGAGAGACTCTCCGTTGTTCTCATTGTCTTCCGATCCGTTGTCCCTGTAGTTGTTTACAAGGCTGTATTCGCCGGATTGTATAATTTGATAAAGGACATCTTTTGCCAGAGTCCATTCTGCATCACCGGCCTTAGCATTACCGTCAAGTATAGGGCGAGCCATGTAGGCTTTAGCCAGATAGGCAAGTGCCGAGCCTTTTGTTGCCCTTCCCTGATTATCGGAGTTCGCATACACAACAGAACGAACGGGTAGGAGTTGTGCTGCATCCTTAAAGTCGGCTATCATATTCTGATAGATAACTCCCGGATCAGAGGGACCTTTCTTATAGTCGGAACCTCCCGTAGCAGTATAGTCTCTATCGGGAATTTCATCACCCCAGAAGTATACAAGATAAAAACGGCTTAGTCCCCGTAAGAATATAGTTTCACCCATTAGTCTGTCATATAGTGATTTATCTTCCTCTTTAGATAGATCGAAAGCTCCGTCCTGATTTATCTTTAATCTTTCAATGGCAAGATTTGCCGCATATTGAAGAACATACAGATCCTGATAAGTTAGCGACATAAATTCATTATCGGATTGTACTACATACTGAGACATATTAGCTGATGCTGTTTCTCCAGCAGCAGCTCCACTTGTGTATGTATATTCGTCGCTTCGGGCATTAAGCATAAAGGGCATACAGCGTGTCCATCCGCCGCCTCTTTGCAGAATATTATATGCCCCGTTGACAGCATATGTAAGATGTTCTTTGGTATTATAGTAGTTGACATCGCTTTCTGCCATTGGATTGGCATAATCCATATTGGGCTCGCAGCCCGAAAATGCCAGCATGGTTGCACCCAAAAGAGTACCTATATATAATTTCACTTTTTTCATCGTGTATTGATTTTACTGTTTTAAGGTCTCAGACCTATTTGATTTTAGAATGTTAATTGTAATCCCGCGAAAAATTCACGTTGGCTCCAGTAGGTATCCGAAGAGTAATAGACTGTTCCGTCTACACCACGGTTAAGAGTAGACCCGCCATTTGGAACTTGAGGATCAAACATACTGTAATCAGTAATGGTAAACGGATTTTTAACCCCTGTATAGACACGAAGTTTATCAACCGACAATTTCTTTAATAAATTTTTCTGGAATGTGTATCCCAGCGTTATGCGGTTGCATCGGAAGTAAGAACCGTTTTCGATAAAGTAATCCGAGGCATTCTGGTGATTGTTGTTCGGGTCATTCAATACTGCACGTGGAACGGATGTATTGGTATTGGCCGGTAATGTAATTTTTTCTCCCCCTGCGGTTGTAAATGTCACATCGTTAGCACGGAAACGGTTTTTCATGTCTGTCATTTGATTTTTAGCGGCAAAACCTCCTAACAGCGTAGATTTCCAGTTATTATAAATATCATAACCGAAATCTCCCTGAAAGAGCATCGAGAAGTCAAAGCCTTTGTAATCGAAAGAGAGGTTTAAGCCTAATGAATAGTCGGGTGTTGAAGAGCCTATAAATGTTTTATCGGCATCAGATATGGATCCATCTCCGTTAATATCCACGTATTTGAGATCCCCTGCTTTGGCAGCTGCCTGTAGGCGTTCTCCTTTGTCGTTTACATAATTGGCTGCTTCTTCATCCGTTTTGAACAATCCATCTGTTTTATATCCCCAAAATTGAGCGACTGATCTGCCTGTTACTGTTCGGGTAACGTTTGCCCCCGTATTGATATTACCTCCTGCTAACGATTCGTTATCGCCTAAGCTGGTTACTTTGTTGCGGTATAAGGAAAATATAGGAGTGACGCTGAAGTTAAAATCATCACCAATCTTATCACGATAAGTGGTCGTTAGTTCTATCCCCCAGTTTGTCATACTGCCGACATTCATCCATACCGAATTGGGTGTTCCCGCTGATTTTGGAAGCTGTACATTCAAAAGCATATCGGTAACCTTACGGTTATAATAGTCGAAGGTCACAGTTAATTTGTTGCTCAAAGCATCAAGGTCAAAACCAAAACCTGCATCACGGGTTGTTTCCCATGTAAGAGATTTGTCTGCAAATGTTTCCGGTAGAGGAGCTGCTGCATTAGAGTCTGCCGCATTACCTGAGCTTTGATTTGGTCCGAATGTATAATAACGGTTATTGGTTTCGACTACCGATTGATAGTCATAATATCCTACTGCTCCGGCACTACCGATCCAGCCGAGTGTTGCACGTAGTTTTAGATTATCAAGCCATTTAGACGTTGGTTCTTTAAACCAAGGCTCTTCACTGATTCTCCATCCTGCGGAGAATGAAGGGAAATATCCCCATCTTTTGCCTTTTGCAAACTTAGAGGATTCATCTGCACGGAAATTGGCTGTCAGCATATATTTACTGTTATATGAATACATAATTCTGGCTAAATAAGAATAGTATGCCAGATTAGACCAAGAACTGCTAACAGTTACAGCATTGGGAAAATTACTTTCAGGTCCGAAATCCGAATGTTCATTGCTTTGTCCGGTATTTGTTGTCGACCATGCTTCAAAGGTTTCCGAGACAATACCCGCAACCCCGCCCAGAGAATGATTTCCAAATGTTTTATCGAAGGTGAGCAAATGTTCTAATACTTTATGATTGTTTCCTCCTTTGCTGGTTGACTGGTAATTGTAATTCTGACGGGACGCTCCTAAATCATATTGAGGTATCAGTTCTGCATCGTTATTGCGATATGTCGAATAAGTATAAGTAAGTCTGTATTTCAACCAATCAAAAAGCTTTATTTCTCCGAAAATACTACCCAGGGCTTTGGTGTTTGAGTTATGTTGTCTTTGGTTGTGTAAAAACCACGCCTGATTTGACAGGTCATTGCCATCTAACTCGTTTACCCCCGTTTTATAAAAACTGCCATCTTCGTTATACACAGGAAGATTAGACGGAAGCATCAACATATTCATCAAAGATGCACCTCTATATATTTTCGACTTGTAAATGCTTGCCTGAACACGTCCTCCGTATGTTAACCTGCCTTTTGTGCCTTCTACATTGGCATAAATATTCTTTTCATTGTTATTATTTGTTTTAATGTCGTTTTCATCTTTTTTGTATGTCGCTCCAAGCCGGTAGTTTGCGAATTTGCTGGCTCCGCTGATTGATAAATCGTACTTTTGATAAACAGAACTGCTGAAATATTGATTCCTCCACTCTGTATCGGCAAGCGGATTGCTGGGGTTAGAATTGTTGGTCGGAACAATTTTGTTCCATGTTCCGTTTGCAATTGATGCTGCATCAGATGAATTGTAATACAATTCGTTAACATAAATACCATAATCATAGGCATTCATCATATTTATCTTTTTGGCAACGCTTCCTGTACCAACATATGTGTTGAAGTTGATTTGAGGTGTGCCTTCTTTCCCTTTTTTGGTCGTTACTACGATAACCCCATTAGCACCCCGTACACCATAGATGGCACATGATGCTGCGTCTTTCAATACCTGAATGGTTTCGATTTCATCTTCATTAGGAATAGTTCCGTCAATTAAGCCATCGACAACCCATAAAGGATCGGTATTACCAGTGATGGAGCTTGTTCCTCTGATGCGGATTTTGCCTCCTGATACATTTACACCGGCGGTGCTGCCTTGCAGTGCTTCGGTTATACCTCCCGGTGCTTTCAGTACTTCTTCGGGGTTTAAGGTTGCAATTGAAGATGTGAGATCGGCTTTCTTTTGTTTTCCATATCCAACCACCACAACATTATCAAGAACATGTTCAGCATCGGTCATTTGTATCGAAATTTCCGTCTGATTTCTAACAGGAACCTCAAGCGAAGAGTATCCCAGATAAGACACAACTAATATCGCGTCCGGCTTTGCTGTAATTGAGAATTTTCCGTCCAGATCTGAAACTGTTCCGACAGTAGTACCTTTTATGACAATCGATGCTCCGATAATAGGTTCGTTATCAGCTGCCGAAGTCACTTTTCCATAGACACTTCTGTCTTGCCCCCATGCATTGGACAAAGCATAGAGAAAAAGCATTAATAGGGTAAATAATTTAGTCTTCATACAATTGAGATTTAGTGTTTTTGGGGTTCATATTTTAAAATTGCAATTGGTTTGTTGTTCATCATATTATTAGAGGAATGCAGCTTTTTTAGATATTTGTATATGTTGACTCTAAATGTTTTAGTTAAAAGAGATCTACTCTAATTAAAGATAAGTTCTGCATGCGATTGTTTTATATAATCTGGTGGCGTTTAGATTTACTCACATGGTTTTAGGAATCAGAGCTGGTTATGGCAAATGTATTGAAGATAGAGCCTGTATATATCAAAAAATGTTACATTTATTTTGCATTATGTAACATTGTTGATGCAAAGCGTTGCATCATCTATCGAAGATATACCACCTCTGAATTGTGGCTGTTTAAGAGCCTTTATTGAATGGGCTTTATTCGTTTTTTGTCGAAATTAATATAAGTAACCTAAAGTATTTAATAATATATTTTAGGCTTGTAATATATTTTGGTTGTTTTGTCTATCAAACCAATAAATAGGTCATAGACCTTAATTTATCTATATTCAGGTAAGGTTATTTTATTTATAATATTTAATCCCATTGATATCTTGATTATCGAAATTGTAACAAAATAAGAGGAGGTTGTTATATTAGCAATAGATATTGTAACATTATTTCTTGTAATATTTATAGAGCAGTAGTAGCTTTGTTTTAGATGTAATATACTTGATATTCTTAGTTATTAAAAGACATGGCTGTCACTCTGATTTTCTTTTAGACTATGCATTTATTACCTATTTTTGATAAATAAAGATCTATTGAATGATTGTTAATCCTTGGAATCAGGCTATGTATTTAAACCATTATACTATTACACTCAATGTTACCTAAATCTATTCTTTTCTCTCTGTTCTTTTTATTATCTGTATTGTCCCAAGGGCAGTCGGGGAAATTATTTACGACAGACATGGAGCTATCCAGCAGTCTGATAAATGAAGTATATCAGGATCGAAATGGTATTATATGGATTGCGACAGAAGATGGATTGAACAGATACGATGGATCTAAATTTATTACATATAAGCATAATAAAACTGAAAAGAATTCATTACTAAGTAACTATGTTCGTTTGCTTTTCGAAGATAAGCAGGGGCATTTTTTTGTTGGTTCACTAAATGGATTACAAATCTATGATTATGCGAAGGATACTTTTATCGAAGTTCCGTTGCTGCTCGAAGGTGATGTGAAATATTCAGCACATGTATTTTATATGTTGGAGCGAAAAAACGGGGATATTTTGGTTGCAACTTCGGGACAAGGGCTTTTTGTAATAAAAAAAAATGCAAGTGGATTTTACGCCAAGCAGGTAAAAGCAATGGTGCCTAGTTTTATGCTGACTTATCTCTTTGAGGATGATAAGCAAGATTTATGGATATCAACACAAGATAAAGGACTATTGCGAATAACTAATGAGAATAAAGTAAATATATATCCCAACTTCAAAGAATTTGGAGGGAATAATGTTTTCTGTATTTGCCAGGATCGAAATGGCAATTTGTATGTGGGAAGTCTGGGAAAGGGTTTATACATATTTGATCGGGCGAAAAATTCGTTCTCTGCAATTTCATATACCGAGAACCCTAATCTGCCGATAAAGACCCTTGTACCAAGCAATGACGGTAAAATTTACATAGGAACTGATGGGAACGGACTTAAGGTCTTTGACCCTATAACCCGAAAAATCACTGATAAAAAGTTCTCGATAAATTCTTTCGATTCGTCCAGATCAAAAGTACATTCTATAATAGAAGATAAAGCCGGAAACATTTGGATTGGAATTTTTCAGAAAGGAGTCATGTTACTTCCCGGACAGACTAATGACTTTAAGTATTTGGGATATAAATCATCTGTTGGTAATATTATAGGGAATGCTTGTATAATGTCTATTTGTCAGGATCATGAGGGCACATTATGGGTTGGAACGGATAATGACGGCATATATGGTATTACACCTGAAGGAAAGCTCAAAGCTCATTTCCAGCATACTCTCGATCCGAGGTCTGTACCTTCTACTATTATGTGTATATACGAAGATTCGGAACGTAATCTGTGGATAGGTTCATATTTGAATGGTGCCGCTACTTTGAACAGGGAGACCGGAAAATGTGAATATTTATCGGACCTTATCGATGTTAATTCAAATGTTGCTCAGCGGATATATAGCTTTGCCGAAGATAAGGACCATCATCTTTGGATCGGTTCAATGGGATCAGGTATATTCTGCCTAAACTTAAAGACCCATAAAGTGACGAACTACGATATTCTGAAAGATGTTGATAACAGGGGGGATATTAACATGCTGCATAATAGTTGGATAACGAACCTGCTTACCACCAGAAATGACAAATTATATATTGGTACTTATGATGGGTTAAGCTGTTTTGATTTGAAAACCAAAAGCTTTTTATCTACTTATGGTTTCAATAGGTTAATGGCTGGCATTATTATATACACCATATTTGAAGATAGCAGCGGAGTCATTTGGGTTGGAACATCAGAAGGGTTGAAATATATAGATGATAAGACTCACGAAATATCGACTTTAACTATGGACGATGGACTTCCTAGTAATACTATCTGTAGTATAGAGGAAGATCGAAACCGGAATTTATGGATCAGCACAAATTTTGGTATATCGAAAATGAATCTCGATACTCATGATTTTATCAATTATTATGCCGATGACGGTTTGTATGGGAATGAGTTTAGTAAAGGAGCTTCTCTTGTCGATAGAAAAGGACAAATAGTGTTCGGAGGTATAAGTGGTATTACTTCCTTTGTTCCAGAACGGATTATTTCGGAGAAAAGGAGACTGGATATAGTAATAACCGATTTTTATATTCATGACAAGGCCGTAAAAGAAGGAATGAAGTCCGGTGCTTTTGATATAATAAATACTTCGGTAATGAAAGCTACTGAATTTCATTTATCGAATTTAGATAACTCTTTTTCTATAGAGTTTTCCGCCATGGAATTTAATAATCCCGAGCGCATAGTTTATTCTTATTCGATAAATGATGATATCTGGATAAATCTCGCTCCCGGAGCTAACCGGGTTGCATTTGATAATCTGTCTCCCGGAAAGTATCATTTCAAGGTGAAAGCAAAGGATTATAATACTTATTCGCCGGTCAAAGAGATTCTTATCGTTATTTATCCTGCTTGGTATTGGTCATTATGGGCTAAGTTAGTTTATTGTTTGTTAGCTATACTTATTATCCTTATTCTGATAAAACAATTCAGACATCGTTATTATACTCGATTGGAATTGCAAAAACATGAACAGGAGAAACAGATTGATGAGGCTAAGCTACAGTTTTTTATGAATGTATCGCATGAGATAAGAACTCCTATTTCTTTAATAATAAATCCATTGAAAAAGCTGATGACAGCCGATAAAGATCACATACGGCAGAAGTCTTATCTTACTATGTTCCGTAATTCGGAACGTATTTTATCTCTTATAAATCAACTGATGGATATACGTAAGATAGATAAAGGACAGATGACTCTCAAATTTCAGTCAGTAGAGATGGTTGGATTTATCGACGACTTGTGTAGTATTTTTGAAGAGGAGTTTCAATCTAAAAATATCAGTTTTAGTTTTCATCATGACATGAATGATTTATATGCTTGGATTGCTCCAAAGAATTTTGATAAAGTAATACTGAACACCCTATCCAATGCCTTGAAGTTTACACCAGATGATGGCAAAATAGATATATACCTCAACACAGCTATAGATGAGAATCGCAGTGATCAGTTGAGCCAATATATCGAAATTATAGTTTCTGATAATGGTTTTGGTATCAATGAAAGTGAAGTTGAGTCTATCTTTAAACGATTTTATCAGTCGCAGAATAATCCGGATATAATTGGGGAAGGTACAGGTATTGGTCTGCATTTAGCCCGATCAATAGTGCAACTTCATCATGGGGAGATCACTGCCGAAAATAATAAAGAAGAGAGAGGTTGTCGGTTTATTATCCGTATACCACAAGGCAAAGAACATTTGCTACCTGAAGAAATAGACAATACGATATCGGAAAAGCAGTCGTATACCGATAAAGCTCAGGTAATATCTATTATACCGGATGGCGAAGAAGATCCAAAAGTGAGGGCGAAGACCAAATACCGCATATTAATAGTTGATGATGATAAAGATATCCGAAAATATATATCCGAAGAGTTATCCGGAGAATACCATGTGTTAGAAAGTGTTAACGGAAAAGAAGCATTGTCTGTGATATTAGACAAGACTCCGGATATTGTAATCAGCGATGTACTAATGCCCGAAATGGATGGTATAACCCTGTGTCGCAAAATCAGGCAGAATGTAAATATCAATCATTTGCCTGTTATATTATTGACAGCTAAATCGAAGGATGAAGATAATCTGAAGGGGCTTGAAACAGGAGCGGATGCCTATATCGTCAAACCATTTAGTATTGAAATATTAAAAGAATCAGTCAGGAATATACTCAGAAATAGAGAGATATTAAAGAATAACTTTAGTGGAAACCAGCAGCAGAGAGATAAAGTACGCAAAATAACCATGAAGTCTGCAGATGAAAAGCTCTTGGAAAAAGTGATGGACATCATAAATAAGAATATAAGCAATCAGGATTTGAATGTTGAAATGATAGCTACTAAAATAGGTATTAGCCGGGTACATTTACATCGAAAACTCAAAGAATTGACGAACCAATCGACTCGCGATTTTATTCGGAATATTCGTTTACAGCAAGCGGCAGAACTGTTATCAAGTAAAAAACTGACCATAATGGAAGTGGCCCAAGCTGTTGGGTTTTCGAATGCATCGTATTTTTCGAATGCCTTTAAAGAGTTTTATGGAATATCCCCAACAAGCTATGGGGGATAAGAGTTGAGTTGGTTTTATGTTTGTTTCGTAGAGTAATTTGAGTTAGTATCATAGCCGATGATTGTTGTAGGCTATGATATTTTTTTGTTGCATGCTCTGATTAGATAATATTAAGTCTGAAAAGTCGCTTTGGGTTTATGTATTTTATACTTTTCTCGTGATAATACTACATATAGTCTGAATTATTTTCAATAATTTAAATAGGTGGTTAATATTTTGGTATATAGTGTATTATGTTCTGTTTGTGTATTGCTGTCAATAGATAATGTAACATCGTTCAAAAAGATGTTACATAACCGTAAAAAGCTGTAACATCAATCTGTTTTATTTAGTATTTCTCCGAATATTTTTGTCAGGAAAGGAGTAAAGGGCTTGCCCTACTCATCATTAATCTAAAACCTATTTTTTACTATGAAAGATGAAAGTTGACCTCTTAAGAAATTTCCCAATTCAGAGAAAATGTATCCTGTTATATATCGTATTGTACAAATTAACAAAACACTTCTTGACAGCTAGAGCTGGCGAATTATATGTAACAAGGAAATGATTGTAAAAACTAATTTAAATAACACATTAAATACGTTATTCTAATGAGAAAGAGAGAAATAGACCAAAGTATTATTCATACCTTAAATTAATAGCGATGGAAAACAAAAAAATGAGGATTCTAAAGATTCCTTACTTTATTTTATTTCTGCTTTGCAGCTGCTTTACAGTTCATGCACAGGATAAAGTGACAGTAAATGGAATTATTGTTGATGAGACAGGAGAGCCTGTCATAGGTGTCAGTGTCATCTTAAAGGAAGACCGAAAAATAGGGACAGTTACGGATATGGATGGTAACTTTTCACTTACAGTTCCAAACATAAAGGGAACTCTGGTCATTTCATATATCGGTATGAAACCTTTAGAAGTTAAGATTGATGGGCGTAGAACTTCTCCTTTGAGAATTGTACTTGAAGAAAATACCGGACAATTAGATGAAGTCATTATTGTCGGTTATGGCCAACAACGAAAAGCTAGTGTAGTAGGAGCTATAACACAAACTTCAGGTAAGGTGCTGGAACGGACAGGTGGCGTATCCGATATCGGATCGGCTTTAACCGGTAATCTTCCCGGTGTGACAACTACAGCAAGTACCGGTATGCCCGGAGAAGAAGATCCCCAGATCGTAATTCGTGGAGTGAGTTCATGGAACAGCAGTTCGCCATTAGTATTGGTAGATGGTATAGAACGTCCGATGAGCAGCGTGGATATTCATTCGGTAGAATCCATTTCGGTACTGAAAGATGCTTCTGCTACAGCCGTATATGGAGTGAAAGGTGCTAATGGCGTAATTCTCATTACAACCAAACGCGGAGCAGAAGGTAAACCTATTATAACCGGAGGTGCGAGTGTAGCTGTAAAAGTGCCTTCAAAACTACCGGGTAAACTAGATTCTTACGATGCTCTTATGCTGCGTAATAGGGTTATTGAAAGTGAATTAGGTTTAAGTCCTGATTCATGGTACAGTATGACTCCGCAGAGTATTATAAATAAATATCGGTATCCTGCTAATTTAGAAGAAAGCGAACGCTATCCGAATGTCGATTGGGCAGATTGGATGTTTAAAGATTATGCCGTATCTGAAAATGTGAATGTAAATATCAGTGGCGGAACCAAATTCGTTAAATATTTTGCTGCTGTAGATTATCAACATGAAGGAGACTTGTTCAAATCTTACGATAATGGTCGTGGGTATAAAACAACTTATGGATATGACCGTATCAATATGAGGAGTAATCTGGATTTTCAATTAACAAATACAACCACGCTGAAGGCCAATATTGCGGGATCGAGCGGTGTGAAACAAGGACCTCGTACCGACTATGAATTCTATATGTGGGGAAGTGCCTATAGCACACCTCCTAACTCTTTCTTACCCCGATATTCAGACGGAACTTGGGGGTATGATCCTGATGGGAATGCAAGTAACTCTGTTGCAACAATGGCTCTTTCCGGAACGAATACCAGAACTACAACACGTCTTACTACGGATTTTACTCTAGAGCAGGATTTGAAATTTTTGCTGAAAGGGTTAAAGGTTAAAGGCTTAATATCCTGGGATAATACATTTCTGGAAGAAAAGAGAGGTATTGATAATGGTTTTAACGACTCGCAATACAAATACATTGATCCGAATACAGGACAAGTCACTTATAAAAACTCTTACGATGGAAGTATGTTCGATTTTCGGGAGATAATAGGATGGCTTCCTTCTGGTGGAGAAGTGAATAACAATGAAACGCAGCGTAACTTATACTATCAGGGTCAAATAAATTATAATAACACATTTGGAAAGCATACGGTCGGGGGAATGGGAATCTTCAGCCGACAAGAAACCGCTAAAGGAAGTGAAGTGCCCCATTATAGAGAAGACTGGGCATTTAGGGCAACTTATGATTATGCAGGCAGGTACTTTTTTGAATATAACGGAGCATACAACGGTTCTGAAAAATTCAGTCCCAAAAACCGCTTTGCATTTTTCAATTCAGGAGCTATCGGCTGGATGATCAGCGAAGAACGATTTATGAAACCTCTTAAGTTTATAGATATGCTCAAATTGAGAGCATCTTATGGCGAAATCGGAGATGATAATGTTAGTACCCGTTGGCTGTATATGACACAGTGGGAATATGGCGGCGATCCATCTGGTATTATGACAGGACTGTATAATTCGAACAGCCCGTACACTTGGTATCGGGAATCGACTGTTGGTAATGAGGATATTCATTGGGAAACAGTAAGGAAGTTCAATTTCGGTATAGATTATTCGGTGGTAAACGGTTTATTCTCCGGAAGTCTTGAGTTTTTCAGGGATAAACGTAATGATATATTGATCTCGGGGAGCGATCGTTCTACTCCTTCTTACTTCGGAGGTACGACTAAAGCTCCATATGCAAATCTTGGGCGTGTGCGCACTACCGGATATGAGTTGGAATTACGTTTCAACAAAATAATCAATAACGACATCCGTTTATGGGCCAATCTAAATATGACACATTCGAAAGATGTAATTCTGGAAAGAGACGATCCCGCTTTATTGCCCGAATATCAGAAAAAAGCAGGAAAGGCTATCGGACAAACCTATTCTTATGTAGATGCAGGATATTATAATACTATAGATGAACTGTATGGTAGTACTGAGTTTTCAACGAATAATAATCAAAAACTACCCGGAGGATACAATATTCTGGATTATAATGGTGATGGAGTTATCGACACATATGATAATATCCCTTATGGATATTCTTCTAATCCTCAGAATACTTATAGTGCTTCATTTGGGGTCGATTGGAAAGGATGGAACTTCTTTATGCAGTTTTATGGGGTAAATAATGTGACTCGTCAGGTTGTATTCACTACGTTTTCGAAACAACAGCTGATTGCCTACGACGAGGGTTCTTACTGGAGTAGTGATAATACCAATGCTGATGTTCCTCTCCCTCGCTGGGGATCTACTACCAGTGAGTATTACACCGGAACAAGGTATTTCTATGATGGGTCTTATATTCGATTGAAAAACATAGAGTTGGGTTATACATTCCGCAATAATTGGGTTAAAAAGATAGGGCTTGCCGATCTCAAATTTTATATAAACGGCAACAACCTTTGGCTATGGACCCGTATGCCCGATGACCGTGAATCTAATTTTGCAGGAACGGGGTGGGCTTCTCAAGGGGCATATCCAACAGTAAAGCGTATCAATCTGGGAATCAAATTTACTTTATAAGTAAAGGACGTATTTAAGATATACTTTTAGTTTATAACAGGCTTTGGTTATTTTACTTACCAAAGTAATAAATGGGTCAGAGACCTTAATAGAACTAATATGAAAAAATATATAAGAATATTATTTTACTGCAGTATACTTTCGGCTATTGCCACATTTATGGCATGTGAAGATTATTTAGATAAATCGACCGATAGTACAGTTTCGGATGAAGATGCTTTCAAGGATTTTACCAATTTTCAGGGTTTTACAGAAGAATTGTATTATTGTATCCCCGATTTTGCGCATGGATACTGGAATAACTCATTCAATTGGGGTGAAGATGAGATTATTTCTTTTGGAGTCGATTATCATTTCGGATATAAAATTGATCAGGGCGACTTTTGGGGATGGCAATCCGGTAAAGATGGATGGCAGTGCGGATGGATGGACAGAAGTAATACAAAAGCCAATAGTAAAGATCGTTTTCAAAAGTCGTTATGGCCTTTGGCATGGTATGGCATCCGTAAAGCAAATCTCGGGCTAGCCAATCTAGACAAGATGACGACTGCTACCACCGAAGAAAAGAATCTGATAGCAGGTCAACTCTATTTCTTCAGAGCTTGGTTTCATTTCGAACTGATGCAATATTTCGGAGGATTACCTTATCTTACCGAAGTACCATCCTCGTCTGAAAAGTTGACTTACCCAAGGCTCAGTTATCAGGAATGCGCAGATCTGGCCGGTGCGGATTTTCGTAAGGCAGCGGACTTACTCCCGATCGACTGGGATAATACTACTGCCGGAAAAGCAACATATGGAAATAATCAGCAACGGATTAATAAAATCATGGCTCTGGGGTACTTAGGTAAAAACTATCTGTGGGCAGGGAGTCCGTTAATGAACTCTGAATCGACAGGAGATAAGAATTATAATGTCGAGTATTGTAAAAAAGCATCTGCCGCTTTTGCCGAGTTATTGACTAAGGTCGAAAATGGTGAAACTCAATATGCACTGGTTGATTTTAACCATTATACGGATATATTCTATACTTATCAGCAAAGTTTTAAAAATCCTGGATCAACAGAGGCTATCTTCCAGTCTCCTGCTTATGACCCTTGGATGGGTTCGGGGTATTGCTTGGGTGCCCAGTATTTTCCTTCTATAATAACGGGTTCTACCTTATTGTTTTCTCCGACAGCGAATTATGTAAATTACTACGGAATGAAAAATGGATTACCGTTGGATGATTCGGGATCAGGTTTTAATAAAGAATATCCATGGCGTGATCGTGATCCTCGTTTTTATCATGATATCGTATATGATGGAGTAAAAATGGTGAAAAACGGAAGTGCCTTAGAGGGCAAAGACGGAGTTTCTCCTGCCGATCAATATGCGAATATGTATACAAATGGCAGTTACCGCAATATCAGTACAGGTAGCCGTACAGGTTATTCGTTGTGTAAGTTTCTTCCCAAAAGTGTCAATTTATATGATGACGGAGTTCGTAATTATGGTTTTGGATTGCATATTCAGGTAAGTTGGATGCGTTTGGCTGATATTTATCTGATGTATGCCGAAGCTGCGGCAAATGCTTATCAATCGGCGAATAGCAAAGAGTCAGGATATTCAAAAACGGCTGCTGAGGCGGTTAATGTAATACGTCAACGGGCAAATGTAGATCCGGTATCAAGTAAATATTTATCGTCTGTTTCCGAATTTATGAAAGAGGTAAGGCGCGAACGTGCTGTAGAATTGGCTTTCGAAGCCCATCGGTTCAACGATTTACGGCGTTGGCTGCTCCTTACAGAATACCCTTATACTCTAAAAACATCTCAGGAATTTACACGAACAGGTACATTTAATGAAGAAGATCCAACTCAAAACAGAGTCTCAGGATTTAAAGAAGTACAGATATTGAAACGTAATTTCTCCAGTAAGCATTATTGGTTACCCTTGAAGACTGCGGATACAAGTATCTATTTGGAATTTATTCAAAATTCGGGTTGGGATTAATTAAATCTTTACTATACCTATAATAATATAGAGTCTTTAATGAAATATTTCAATGGGTATAACCTCTTCTCATCATTATACTTGGTTAGTCAATAAATAGGTCTGAGACCTTAAATAGAATAGAAAATGAAATATATACGAACAAAAATATTTGTATCAGCAGCTTTTCTTGTTTCGTTCTTGTCTGTAAATGCTCAAGAGCAGGAAGACATGCTGTTTGCAATGAGCACAGATTCGCTTCGGAATTCTGATAATACCAAGATACAGGTTGCTTATCAGAAAGTGAATAAGTCTGATTTATTGGGTGGTGTTTCTTATGTAGATGTGGCAAACCTGATGAATAAAAACTACTTTTCCTATTCATTGGAGAATATGCAGGGGTATGTAGGCGGCTGGAATGGAAGCAGCTTATGGGGAATGGATGGTTATGAGGTTATTATAGACGGAATTCCCCGTGATGCAAACAATGTAATGCCATCGGAGATTGAGCAGATCACTTTTCTGAAAAGTGCTTCTGCTATAGCTCTGTATGGTAGTCGTGGAGCTAAGGGTGTTATATATATAACAACGAAACGAGGAAAAGTAGAGGATCGAAAAATCAGAGTACAAGCCAATACCGGATGGTATGTGCCGAAAAGCTATCCCAAATATATGGGATCGGCTGAGTATATGACCTTGTATAACGAGGCTCGTGTAAATGATGGTTTGGAAGCAACTTACAGTGCCGATGATATATATAACCATGCATCGGGGACAAATCCGTATCGGTATCCCAATGTAAACATGTATTCTTCAGACTATCTCAAAAAGGCATATAATTATACCGAAGGGGTAGTTGAGGTTACGGGCGGTTCTGAAAAAGCTCAGTTCTATACCAATATCAATTTATACAACGAAGGGTCTTTATTGAAATATGGCGATGCAAAAAACGATAATACTACACGCTTTAGTATTAGAGGTAATATCGATGTTGCCCTGAATAATTTTATTAAAAGCTTTGTAAATGCTAATGCCACATTTTATGATAAACATATGGCTATTGGTGATTTTTGGTCAGCGGCAGGCTCGTTGAGACCGAACCGTATTGCGCCATTAATTCCTATAAGTTATATTGATCAGAGTAATGAGAATGTTTGGGCATTGGTAAATAACAGCAATCATTTGATCGATGGTAAATATTTGCTGGGAGGGACACAACTTAACCAGACCAATGCTTTAGCAGACTTGTATGCCGCCGGCGACAGTACATTTACGAGCCGTCAGTATCAGTTTGATGCCGGTATAGATGTTAATCTAGGAAGAGTATTGGAGGGCTTGTCTTTTAAAACCCAATTTGGTATAGATTATTCTACTTCATATAGTAAATCTTACAATAACTCTTATGCGACATATGAGGCTGATTGGGGAAATTTTAATGGTGAAGATGTAATTCTCGGCTTAACCAAATATGGAACGGATAAAAAGAGCGGAGTACAGAATATTGGAGGGAGTTGGAACAGGCAGACAATCTCATTTTCGGGACAATTCGACTATAAAAAAGTCATAGATAATACTCATAATATCTCAGCTATGCTGATAGCCTCAGGTTATCAACGATCGACAAGTGGAGATTATCACAAAACCAGTAACGCCAATTTAGGTTTGCAGGTCGATTATAACTACTTAAGCAAGTATTATTTGAGTCTGAGTAATGCTCTTGTTTATTCTGCCCGTTTACCGGAGGGCAACCGTATGGCTTTTTCTCCCTCGGTATCTTTAGGTTGGAGATTGACCGGCGAAGAGTTTCTTAAAGATCACCCGGTCATAGATGATTTGGTATTGAGTACCTCGGCTTCGGTTCTTCATTCTGATTTGGATATTTCCGATTATTATTTGTATCAGGCCAATTATAATCAGACCGATGGTGCTTGGTGGGGATGGGCTGATGGTAATCAGAACCGAGCGACACAATCGCTTCGGGGACAGAATAACGATTTGTCTTTTATTAAGCGTAAGGAAATAAGTATAGGACTTCGCTCTTCTTTGTGGAAAAGAATGTTAACTGTTGATTTTTCGCTGTTCTCGAACCGTATGGAAGGATTGCTTACACAAGCTTCTTCGCTTTACCCCGGATATTTTGTTTCGGGATGGCCAACCAGCTCATTTTTGCCTTATCTCAACTATAATAACTATGATCGCAAAGGATTTGATTTTGCCGTAAATGTGAATAAGCGTGTAGATGAAGTCGATCTGGGTTTCGGAGTATCAGGAACTTATTATAAATCGAAGAATGCCCGTTTGGATGAAACGTATCAATATTCATATCAAAACAGAACAGGACATCCGACCGATGGAGTATGGGGCTTGGTGAGTGACGGATTCTTTTCTGATGATACTGATATAGCAAATTCTCCGAGCCAGTCATTCGGTGAAGTAAAACCGGGAGATATAAAATATGTAGATCAGAATGGAGATAACGTTATCGACGAAAAGGATGTTGTGTATCTAGGTAAACGCTATGGCTGGCAAGGTGCACCTTTTACGTTGGGTGTTAATTTTACTGCAAAATGGAATAATATTACCTTTTTCGTATTAGGAACCGGAAGTTTTGGTGCATCAGCAATGAAAAACAGTCAATACTATTGGGTGTTTGGAGACCGGAAATATTCAGAAGTTGTACGTGGGCGTTGGACAGAAGAAACCAAAGAAACGGCAACCTATCCCCGCCTGACAACAAAAAGCGGAGATAATAACTTTAGAGATTCAGATTTCTGGTTATACAGCACAGACCAATTTAATATTGCGAGGGTGCAGGTAACATACGATTTTCCGAAATCGGTATTCAATGGAACTTTTGTTAATGACTTATCTATGTATGTGAGTGGATCTAATTTACTGAAGATCGCTAAAGAACGTAAAATACTGGAATTGAATACAGGAGGTTCTCCTCAAACACGATTCTTCAACATAGGTCTTAAAGCGGTTTTTTGATACAATAAAGTAACAGTAAGTATCTAATGAAGCATTTTAAAGTTGCAATTATCTCTTGCAGTTATACTTGGATGTACAAATAACATTCGATGATACGGATGCGAGTCAATAAATAGGTCTGAGACCTTAATAAAAGATTTTATGAAAAAGACAATAATAATACTAACAGCCGTTCTGATGTTGACAGGGTGTGACGACCTTTTTTCTCCGGCTATCGAAAATAATAAACAAATCGATTCTGCGGCCGACGAGCCTTCTTTCAGTCAGGGTATTTTAGCGAATGCATATACCCGTAATCCTTATAGTTCGCAGTCGTTTAATGATGTTGCCACAGATGATGCGGTTACTAATCAGGTAACCAATAATTACTTAAAAATGGCAACAGGTACATGGACGGCCAGTAATAACCCTATGGATCAATGGTCTACCTGCAAATCAGCTATTCAGTATATCAATCTTTTTCTGCAACAGGTTGATAAAACATCATGGGCAGACGATAAAACAGTAAACCAGCTGTTCTGCGATAGGCTCAAAGGTGAAGCTTACGGCTTGAGAGCCATGTTTATGTTTTATATGCTGCAAGCTCATGGCGGATGGACTGCAGATGGGCAACTGTTGGGGGTACCTATCGTGAATGAACCGGAAGATACCGGAACGGATTTTAATCGTCCTCGGGATACATTCGATGACTGTGTTGCTCAAATTTATGCAGATGTGAAACTGGCGGAAGAGTTACTTCCTCTTGATTACGAAGATATTACTCAAGCATCACAATTGCCTGAGAAATATCGTACTACGGGAGTGTCTGTAAGTCAATATGTGAGAGTATTCGGTCAACGCTTCAGAACTAGAATGACCGGGCGTATAGCAAAGGCATTTCGTGCGAAAGCTGCTTTGTTAGCAGCAAGTCCGGCTTTTGCGGAAGGTACATCTGTTACTTGGGTAGATGCTGCCAATTATAATGGAGAATTGCTGGATCTGATCGGAGGGGTTAGTGGCATAGCATCCAATGGTTTTACATGGTATAAAAATGCCAATGAAATATCAGCATTGGGAGCAGGGGAGAATCCTAAAGAAATTCTTTGGCGGGAAGGTCTCGAAAGTAACGCATATAGCTTAGAAAAATCTCATTTTCCATCCAGTTTATATGGTGGCGGACAACTTAATCCTACACAGAATCTTGTAGATGCTTTTCCTATGGCGAACGGATATCCTATAACCGAAAGCGGCAGTGGATACAATAACCAGAATCCGTATGTGAACAGAGATCCCCGCCTAAGCACATATATTATCGTTAATGGAAGTAAGGCTGGCCTTAATAACGAGGTAATCACGACAAGTGTGGATGGTACAAATAATGATGCTTTGAATAAAGAGGACGGAGTATCCACCCGTACCGGATATTATCTCCGCAAGCACCTTCGTGAAGATGTGTATCTAAGCTCAACTAGTAATAACGGACAACTTCATTATAAACCCCGTATCAGATACACTGAGATATTCTTAAACTATGCCGAAGCTGCCAATGAAGCTTGGGGGCCAAGTACAAGCGGAGGCGGGCACTCTTATTCTGCGTATGATGTGATAAAAGCCATCCGTAAAAGGGCAGGAGTAGGAACATCTAATGGAGATGCTTATCTCGAAAGTATTAAGAATGATAAAGAAAAGATGCGAGAGTTGATTCGTAATGAACGCCGGTTGGAACTTTGTTTCGAGAGTTTCCGTTTTTGGGACTTACGTAGGTGGAAATCAACGTTAACCGAATCTGCCAAAGGTATGAGTATCAAAGGTGAGACTTATACAGTGATAACTGTAGAGAACCGAAAATATTCGGATTTTATGAATTATGGTCCGATACCATACAGCGAAATTCTGAAGTTTGATGCGTTAGTTCAGAATAAGGGTTGGTAAGGAGTCTTTAAATCTAAAAATAAAAAAAATGAAAAAAATAATTTCAATATATGCTCTTCTCTTGGTCGTGTTTTTTTCCGGATGTAAGAATGATGACTGGGAATATGAAGATTATGAAGGAGGTACAACGGTTTATTTTGCAACTCAATATCCCGTGAGGAAGATAGTTTTGGGGAATGACGAAACATATGATATATCTATTGATAATGAGCATAAATTCATCATTTATGCAACTATGGGAGGAGTTTATTCTAATAAAACAAATCGTACGGTAGATATTGCGGTGGTAAACTCGCTGTGTGATAACCTTCAGTTTGAAGATGGAGGTGATATTATTCCGATGCCTTCTAATTATTACACGTTAGCATCTAATCAGATTGTTATACCCAAAGGTAAAGTAATGGGTGGTGTAGAAGTGCAACTTACCGATGCCTTCTTTGCAGATCCGTTGGCCTTAAAAAATACATATGTAATTCCTTTGGTCATGTCTAATGTTCAGAATGCTGATTCTATACTTTCAGGAAAGCCCAAAGTTGACAATCCGAGTAGGGTGTCAGCATCAGACTGGGAGGTTACACCTAAGGATTATGTGCTGTATGCTGTAAAATATATTAACCCTTGGGATGCCGTTTATTTACGCAGAGGAGTAGATATTGTTACAGAGGGCGGACAGGTTTCTACTATTGTTCGTCATGAACAATATACAGAAAAAGATGAAGTATATACAATCTCAACACTGGCTCTGAAAAAGAATAAATGCACAGTATCTACACAAGTGGAAGTCTGGAATGAAGCGGAGCAAAAAAATAATACAAGTACTTTAACTTGTGATCTGACACTGACATTTAATGATAAAAATGAATGTACTGTAACTTCTGCAACCAACGGATATACAGCAACGGGAACCGGCAAATTTGTGGAAGACGGAGAAAAGAATTCCTTTAACAATAAAGACAGGGATGTTCTTTACTTAGACTATACGATCGATTATGGTGCTAAAAAATATGTAACGAAAGATACATTGGTCGTGCGGGACAGGCAGATCAAAGGCGAATGGTTTAATGTAATAAATAAATAACCGAATAATCTGTATGATATGAAACAATATATAAAAGTAATTCCGATCATAACTCTGTCTCTATTATCGTCTTGTGCAGATAATGAGCTGTTGGAATTTAGTGTTGAGAAACCAGCAAGTATTGCTGAATATGAATATTTAAATACTTATCATGTTCTGAAGGATTATGTAGACCGTACTGCTAATCCCGATTTTAAACTGGGAATAGGAGTATCAGTGGGGGACTATAATGCAAAAGGCGGCATATACCAGCTTATAAACAGTAACTTTAATGAAATGACCGCAGGCTGGGAAATGAAACATGGAGCCTGTGTGAGCGATGAGGGGGCTATGGATTTTTCTACAGTCGAGAAGTTTATTGCCACGGCTAAATCTGCCGGAACCACTATTTACGGACATACCCTTTGCTGGCATGCAAATCAGAATGCTAAATGGCTGAATAGTACAATTGCCCCTTCCGAAGCGGGTGGTGATCCCTATTGGGAGGATAATGTATTCATCAACTCCGATTTTGAAGGTGATGATGAATCTTCCTATACAACCGGAACTTCTTTAGCATCATTGTCTTATACTGCCAACGGAGGAGGTGCAGATGGAACAGGCAGAGCGATTGCTGTAACAAACAGTGCGGTAAGGACAAATGATTATGAGTCTCAGTTTTTCTTTACTTTTCCTTCTATGCATTTGGTTGAGGGGGAAACTTACGAATTCAGCATGAAATACAGAGCGGATCAGGCTTGTTCTTTTGCAACTCAGGCACATTATGGTCCTCAGGAATATAAACATTGGGATATGTTTGGTTCGCTGAGTGCAACTACCTCATGGAAGATTTATAAAAAAGAGTTTACCGCAACAGCTGACGTTGCAGATGCTTATACCTTTGCTTTTAATCTCGGAGCAACAGCTACAACGTATTATTTCGATGATATTTCGTTGAGACATTATAATAAAGGAAGTTCGGGAACTAGTTGGGTCGAGCAGCTTTCCGGAGGTGATTTCGAAGAAGATAATTTCGATAATAGTTTTCAGGTCAATGGAGTAGGTGTGAAAGGGTATGCTACCGGATCAAATGGATCGGGACGTGCTCTTACTGTTAAAACTCCGAGTGCACAGGTCAATGATTATGAATCTCAGTTTATTTTCAAATTTTCACCAACGATGAAGCTCGGAGATGTATATAAGGTGAGTATGGATGTAAAAGCAGATAAAGCGATGACCTTTAGTACACAAACGCAGACAACTCCCGGCAGTTACTTGCATTGGACAGCTTTTGGTGATATTTCTGCATCTACCGAGTGGAAAACGTTTACTTATACGCTCACCGTAACCGACTCGTTTGTCGGAGGAGGGGCTATTGCTTTCAATCTGGGAAAGAATGCCGGAACGGTATATATAGATAACTTATCCTTTCAGAAAGAAACGGCTACCAGCGGAGAGAAAACTGATGAAGAAAAGAAAGAGATCATTACCAATGAGATGGAACGTTGGATAAAGGGCATGATGGAGGTAACGAAAGACTATGTTAAGGTGTGGGATGTGGTAAACGAGCCTATGGATGACGGTAATCCTTCGCAATTAAAAACAGGAGTCGGTAAGTCTGATATCGGCGCAGATGAATTTTATTGGCAGGATTATATGGGTAAAGATTATGCCCGTAAGGCTGTAGAGCTTGCCCGCAAGTATGGAGGTGATGGTCAAAAATTGTTCATAAACGATTATAACCTAGAATATAGCCTTGATAAATGTAATGGGTTGATCAATATGATAAAGTATTGGGAATCTGATGGAGTTACTAAGATTGATGGTATCGGAACTCAGATGCACGTATCGGTTAGCTTAGATGCGGCAGAGCAAGCACGAAGGGAAGCCCGTGTTGATAAAATGTTTGAAGCATTGGCTGCCACAGGTAAGCTTATCAAGATATCGGAACTGGATATGGGTATCGACGATGAGTCTGGAAATAGTGTAAGGACGAAGGATGCCACTTTTGAACAACTCAAAAAGCAAAGTGATTATTACACTTATATTATAAAATCTTACTTTAAGTACATCCCTGCACCTCAGCGATATGGTATTACTCAATGGGCTTCGACTGATAGTCCCGACAATTCTTCATGGAGACCCGCGGCACCCATAGGTCTTTGGAATTCTGAATATTACCGAAAACCTGCTTATGGAGGATTTGCTGATGGCTTAAGCAAATAAAATTAAAATGTAAGGATAAAATTGATAATCTAAATAAGCTGTGTAGGTATATTCCCGAAAGGTATACCTGCATAGTTTGTTTTATCACGATTGCAATTAAGTTTTCATACCTGTTTATTGCTTTCGTAAGCATAAAAGCAACAGATCGTTATTGCCATAAAACAGGTGATTAAATAAGTTCTGTTACTTATTTTGTATGTATTCTAAAAACAACTACGATGAAGAAATTTTTATTGATTCTTTCTCTATGTGCCTTATTTATAGGTAAGGCCAACTCACAGTCGTGGACTGCTGATAATGGAAACGGAACATTTACCAACCCTTTGTTTTATGATGAATTTACAGATCCTGATTTGATTCGGGGAGATACTGTTTTTTATATGGTCGCCAGTTCTATGCATGCAATGCCGGGGCTTCCGTTGCTCCGATCAAAAGACTTGGTTAACTGGGAATTTGTGACTTACATTTTTGATAAGTTAGATCTTGGGCCCGAATTCCATCTCGAAGGCGATAAAGGTATTTACGGCAATGGAATATGGGCTCCGGCTATTCGTTACCATAAGGGTACTTTTTATGTTTTCAGTCCATATCCCCAAGCAATTGTTTCGGCTTCAACCCGACGGTACGGATTAAATGATTCTATCTGTTCGAGTACAGTCCTGTTGCTCTGAAATAAATATTGTTAAACTTTAATTACATAAACAATGAAGTACACAAATTATCTGATAAAATCAGGAATCTTATTATTAGCTGTATTTGCAGTTACACAAGTTATTGCCCAAAATGCTTTAGTCCAAACTAAATATACTGCGGATCCTGCACCCTTGGTATATAACGATACTGTATATTTATATACTACGCATGATGAGGATGATTCTCAGGGTTTTAAAATGCTTGACTGGCTGTTGTATACATCTACCGATATGGTAAACTGGGCAGATCATGGAGCTGTAGCCTCCCTGAAAAGCTTCGAATGGGTTACAAAAGATAATGGAGCATGGGCTCAACAGGTTGTTGAGCGGAATGGTAAATTTTATATGTATTGTCCTATACATGGACAGGGTATTGGTGTGTTAGTATCCGATTCGCCTTATGGTCCATTCAAAGATCCGATAAACAAGCCTTTGGTGTGGCAGAAAGAACACTGGTATGATATTGATCCTACGATTCTTATTGATGACGATGGACAAGCCTATATGTATTGGGGTAATCCGAATGTATACTATGTGAAACTCAACGAGGATATGATTTCTTATTCGGGAGATATCGTACAGCTTGACAAGAAACCGGAACATTATCAGGAAGGTCCCTGGGTATATAAACGAAACAACCATTACTATATGGCCTTTGCTTCGACCTGTTGTCCCGAAGGACTTGGCTATGCAATGAGCGATAGTGCTGTCGGCCCATGGACAACAAAAGGATATATTATGAAACCAACCCCCCGCTCAAGAGGGAATCATCCGGGCATTATTGATTATAAAGGAAAATCGTATGTTTTTGGATTAAGTTATGATTTGATGCACAAAGAGACATTTAAGCATCATGAGAGACGATCATCCATGGCTGCACCTATGTATTACAATGCAGATGGCACTATTCAGGAAGTTCCTTATTGGACAGAGACTGTACTGGAACAGATAGAATCATTTAACCCGTACCGTCGGGTTGAAGCCGAAACAATTGCTTGGGGATATGGACTGAAAACAGAAAAAATGCCCGATGGAAGGATCTGTGTTACCAATATCGATAACAATGAATCTTTGTGTGTGAAAGGTGTAGACTTCGGAAAAGAAGCAAAATCACTTCAGATTACCGCTGCATGCAGTGCAGAAGGGAGTTATATCGAAATCCGTCTCGACGGTACTACCGGAATTCTTATAGGCACTCTTCCGCTAAAATGTACCGGAGCAATGGATAAGTTTGGAGAAATGTCGTGTCTGATCAATGATGCAAAAGGAGTTCACGATCTCTATTTTTGCTTTAAAAGTACCGCTCAAAAGGATAATCTATTCTTCTTTGATTCATGGGAATTTAAATAAGTAACTATAAGTATTTACTCTTGTATAGTAAACGAGTTTACAAGTAGACCAGTAGACGAGTTAATACACATTTTATACTTGTTAACCTGTCTACTCGTCTACTGACAGATAAATAGGTCTGAGACCTTAAATAATAACATATGAAACATTTAAAAAAGAATCTTATGCTAACTTGCATTAGTGCATCTATGATTTGCCAGGCGCAAAATCCTATTGTACAGACTATGTATACAGCCGATCCGGCTCCGATGGTCTATAATGGCAAGGTTTATCTTTACACCAGTCATGACGAAGATAATGCAACATGGTTTGTCATGAACAATTGGAAGTTATATACAACCGAAGATATGGTTAATTGGACAGACCACGGAGTTGTTCTTTCTTATAATGAATTTGCGTGGGCTGCGCGCGATGCATGGGCTGCACAATGTATAGAAAGAGATGGAAAGTTCTATATATATGTACCTACCATAGATAAAACCACTAATAGCCCGGCTATCGGGGTTGCGGTTTCTGACAGCCCTTATGGTCCGTTTGTTGATCCATTGGGAAAACCTTTGGCTCAAAAAGGAAAAGGAGATATTGATCCTACGGTTTTTATAGATGATGATGGACAGGCATATCTCTATTGGGGAAATCCCGATTTGTATTATGTGAAATTGAATGATGATATGATATCTTATAAAGGAGATATTGTTAGTGTGCCAATGACGGAAGCATCCTTTGGTAAGCGTGAAGGCAATATTGCAGAGCGTCCGACTTTATATGAAGAAGCGCCCTGGCTGTATAAGAGAAATAACCTTTATTATTTACTATGGGCAGGGGGACCTATACCTGAGCATTTAGGATATTCTACAAGTAAGAGTCCAACGGGCCCATGGGAAAACAAAGGAACATTAATGGCCACGGAAGGTAGCAGTTTTACTAATCACCCTGGAATAATAGACTATAAGGGTAATACATATCTGTTCTATCATAATGGAGCATTGCCCGGAGGGGGCGGATTCACCCGTTCGGTATGTGTTGAACGAATGGAATTTGCAAAAGATGGTACAATTAAACCACTGAAAATGACCGCAGGTATTTCAACAGGGCTTGAAAGGTTGGATCCGTATAGAAAAACGGAAGCCGAGACAATTGCTTTTTCCGAAGGTGTAAAAGCTTCACAGAACAAAGAGGTCGGAGTGTTTATCAATGCGATGAAAGACGGTGCTTATACTAAGATTAACGGTGTAGACTTTGGTTTAAACGGAGCATCTAAGCTAACAGCCAGAGTAGGTACGACTCACAATGGGGGAGTGACAATGGAAGTAAGGATAGATAATAAAGATGGAAAACTTTTAGCAACAATCAATGTTCCTATTACGGGCGGAGATAATAGGTGGTCATTAGTGACTGCTGATATCGCAACTGTAACAGGTGTGCATGACCTGTATTTTGTATTTAAAGGAAATAAACCGGGGGCACTTATGTATTTCGATTATTGGATGTTTTCTAAATAACAAATAGTATGAATAACTAGTTTATATAACCTATAATAGCTGAGACTTAATCTGATAATCATAAACGACCTAGAACTGTCAGATTAAGTTTAGCTATTTCATATAATCTGATTAATGTGTTTTGAACCTGAATGTATTAGCCACGAATATGCTGGCTCAATAATACATTGTTATTCATTTTAAGTTTTTCCTCCAATACAGCATTGCAGGATCTGTTTCGGTAAATCCGAGGCTTTTATATAATTGTTGTGCTCTTGAATTATCAATCCTTACTTCAAGAGTAATCCTGCTGCATCCTTTTTCTATTGCCTTGTTTTTCAGTGATTCCAATAAAGCACGTCCGATACCTATATGCCGATGTTCGGGTAATACAATTAAGTCATGTATATTAATCATTGGACTAACCGTAAAGGTTGAAAAATTTTCGAATGCTACTAATAATCCGCTGAATGTATCTTTGTATTTAGCTAATAGCACTATGGATGTAGGATGCTGGTTGAGGCTGTCTACCAACCTTAATTGTTGCAATTTACTCAGTGGCTGACCACCTCCCATTTCATCCAGAATGTATGAATTCATTAAAGAGCAAACAGCTTTTAAATCATCGCTGCTTGTGTAGTCGCAGTCTGCAATGGTTATATCAGTAGGATTCATTTGTCAGGTTTTTATAGTTTTGTACAGGAATATTGATGCTAAATTACATAAATCTCTCGGTTGTACTCAATTTGTTGCTGTTTTTCTTTATTTTGGTGTGTATTTTATGGTGTTTGGTTCGTCTGAGAATAATATGATCTAAAAAATAGTGTATTAAAATCAAAATATTATTATTTGATGTAAAAAGAGCATTGTTTGTTTCTATATTGTGTTCTGTTTTTGATCACAAAAATTATATCAGTTTCCTCGAGTAATTTAATAAAATTTAATATCTTTGCTTTGATTTTGGTGTCATAAAAACCGCTTCTTCGGTAATATGATGAAAAGGGAATCAGGTGAAAATCCTGAACAGACCCGCTGCTGTAAGCTCTATCAAAGTCTTTGAGCAAAACTCAAAACCACTGTTTCTTCGGAAATGGGAAGGACGCTCAAAGATGGAGTAAGTCAGAAGACCTGCCAAGATTAATAAACTGAAAGCTTTCGTGGAATAGAGCTGTAAGAAACAAGTATAAACCAATTAAAAGGTTTATACCCTATACTTTCAGGTATATATACTATTCTATCGTTAGCTAAATAGGAAACTAATTAGCCGGAAATGTATTGCTCAAACTTTAAACAAAGAAAAATACTACTAACTCTAACTTTGATCTTTATCTCTTCTGTTATTTCAGCTCAGAGTAAGCTCGATAGTGTGCAGGTTTTGCAAGAGGTAAAAGTTACAGCTAAACCTTTTGAAGAAGTTATCCCCGTACAATCTTTATCCGGTAAGCAGCTGGATAATTTATCGAGCCATTCTGTTGCTGATGCTTTACGGTATTTTGCAGGAACACAGATTAAAGATTATGGAGGTGTAGGAGGATTAAAGACTGTAGATGTCAGAAATATGGGAACTCATCATGTCGGAGTTTTTTATGATGGGATCGAATTAGGTAATGCACAAAATGGTGTGACCGATTTGGGTAAATATTCATTGGATGACATGGAATCCCTAACAATGTATAATGGTCAGAAGAGTGAAATATTTCAGTCTGCTAAAGATTTTGCCGCAGCATCTACAATTTATATGAGGACAAAGAAACCTCAATTTAAGGATTCCCGAAAGACAAATCTACTCGTCCGCTATAAGACAATGTCGATTAACTACCACAACCCGTCATTCCGATGGGAACAAAAAATAAACTCAAATATCAGTTATAGTCTTAGTTCCGAGTACATAAAATCCAATGGTGAATACAAATTCAGATATAAAAGGCTCAATCAGGATAAGACAGTCGCTTACGATACTACAGCTACCAGATGGAACAGCGACATAGAGGCCGTAAGAATTGAAAGCGGATTGTATGGAAAGGTAAATAATGGGTTCTGGGATGCTAAAATCTATTATTATCAGTCAGACAGAGGTGCGCCCGGTGCGATAGTCGAAAATAAATTTAAAGACGGATACAGACAGAACGATAAAAACTTCTTTGTTCAGGGATTCTTTACAAAAGAATTTACTGATAAGTATAAGTTTCAGGCCAGAGGAAAATATGCTTTCGATTATATGCATTATGTTGCCCGTGATACAACCTCTATTCTGGGGGAAGTTGTGACCGAAGGAGCACAATCCGATGATAGCTATTATCAACAGGAGTATTATTTGTCTGCTGTGAATATGTACAGTATATCACCATATTGGGATGTATCGTTATCTACCGATTTTCAGTATAATAGACTGAATGCAACACGAAAAGGAATTCAAACTAAATTCTCATATCCACAGAGATATACGGGCTTGTTTTCGTTTGCGACCTCTTTTCGTACAGCAAAGTTTAAGGTTTTGGCAAGTGTGTTAGGTACTTATGTTCATGACGAAGTCAGATATAATGCGAAAGCTGGAGATAAAACGGAATTTACACCGGCTTTATTCATCAGCTACAAACCTTTCGAAGAACATGATTTTAACATTCGTGCTTTCTCAAAGCGGATATTTAGGATGCCTACCTTCAACGACCTTTACTATACTATGGTCGGGTCGAGTTCTTTACGTCCTGAATATATGAACCAGTATGACATCGGGTTTACTTATGGATTACCTGTTTCCGGCGGATTTTTGAATTTTTTGCGGATACAGGCCGATGCATATTATACCAGTACGAAAGACAAAATAGTAGCTGCTCCTACAGGAAATCTGTTTAGATGGATGATGACTAATATGGGAAAGGTTCGAGGCAAAGGAATTGAAACAGTAATTAATGCTCATATGAGTGTTAAAAAAGTAGATATTACAGCCAATCTCAATTATACATATTCAATCAGTGAAGATTATACCAAATTTTCAGGATTGGAGATGTCGTCTTATGGAGATCAGATACCTTATACCCCATGGCATAGCGGATCGGCAATCATAAATGCTCAATACAGCAAATGGAATCTTAACTATAGCTTTATATATGTAGGTAAAAGGTATAACGGGAATGTTAATAATATACCAGTCAACGAAATACAACCCTGGTATACACATGACCTGTCGCTTCAGAAAGAATTTACATTTGACCGACATAAAATAAAAGGAACGGTGGAAGTCAATAATCTTCTGAATCAGCAATATGAAGTAATATATAATTATCCGATGCCCGGAAGAACATTTCGTTTTATACTCAGTATGGAATTATGAAAAAATACCTGATCACAATATTATCAATCAGCCTGTTGATTCTTTTCTCAGGATGCCGCGAAGATGAGACGATATTCTTATCGTCCGATACTCTCGTTACAGAACCTCATCTGGGCGGTAATATAGAAGGTTTTTATCTGCTCAACGAAGGGAATATGGGAATGAATAGAGCAAGCCTCGATATGTTTAATTACAGGACGGGAGTATATACTCAGGATATTTATTCGGAACGGAATCCTGATGTTGTAAAGGAAATGGGGGATGTAGGAAACGATCTGAAGATATATGGAAATAAGTTGTATGCAGTTATCAATTGTTCGAATAAAGTGGAAGTGATGGATAAATGGACTGCAAAGCGAATCAAAAAAATAGATATTCCAAACTGCCGTTATCTGGCTTTCTATAAAGATAAAGCTTATGTAAGTTCGTATGCCGGTCCGGTGGCTATTGATCCGAATGCCGAAATTGGATTTGTTGCCGAAATAGATACTGCCACATTAGAAATAACCCGAAAAGTAACAGTCGGTTATCAGCCGGAAGAAATGGTCGTTCATGACGGAAAACTGTATGTCGCGAATTCGGGTGGATATAGAGTACCCAATTATGATCATACGGTATCTGTGGTTGATCTGGAATCTTTTACAGAGATTAAAAAGATTGATGTCGGGATCAACCTTTTGCGCATGGCTATTGACAGACAGGGTGATATTTATGTAAGCTCGAGAGGTGATTATTACGATACTCCACCTAATTTATTTGTGATTGACAGTAAGACTGATAAGGTGACTCATCAACTTGATATACCTGTTATGGAGATGAAAATGGTGGGAGATTCTCTCTATTATTACAGCGTAGCATGGAGTTATATAACCAACAGTAATACTATTACTTATGGAATCTTTAATTCTAAAACAAAACAGGTTGTCAGTGATAAAATTATAACTGACGGAACCGATAAGCGTATAATGATTCCTTATGGATTAGAAGTAAATCCGCAGACGAAAGAAATCTATATCTGTGATGCTCAAAATTATGTTGTTACAGGATATATTTATTGCTTTTCTCCTGAAGGAAAAATGAGATGGAAAACCCCGGCGGGGAATATTCCGGGACACTTTGCATTTGTATATAAATAACGGTAGAAGCTTCATTTATAATCATCTTCTTTTATCTATAATATAACGATGCAATAAAGGGGAAAAGGATACACCCGAGAAAATACATATTCTGTGTAACCTTTGTAACCTTTTTATAACTGACAGTATTTACGTAGAAATACAAACTGGTCTATGACCTTAATTAAATATGAATAAAATGACTGACAAAGTTTTTCGGACTTTATTATCAGCTTTTTCTTTGCTGGTATTAGCCGCATGTAGTAGTTCGGATGACACTCCCGATCCTGATCCTACTCCCGGAGGAGAGGAAAGTGTTTCGTATTCTGTGACAAAATCAAAAATTCTGGAAATTGATCCTAAAGTTTCGGTTTCGGATAATGCTACTTATGATTGGAGTGTATCCGGTGCTCCTAGCGAATTATATTCTTTACAAAACAGAACCTCTCAGAAACCTCTCTTTGTGGCTGCTGTAAGCGGTGACTATAAATTGAAATTACTTATTTCCGATAAAGGAGAAGTTTCTGAAAAAGACGTTGTAGTGACTGTAAACAACGAATCTAAAGCTTATAAATATTACATAAATAAAGTATATGACTTTAAGCCTGCTCCGGGGCAGTTTGTAAACGATCTGCCACCTGCAAACTCCGGAGATTCTTATGAAACCATACTTCGCCGTACGAATGACTATCTGGCAAAAGAGCAGGGTACTCTTATATCATTGGGCGGTTTTGGCGGATATGTAGTATTTGGATTTGACCATACCATTGCGAATGTTAAAGGCAAAAGAGATTTCAGGGTTTTAGGTAATGCTTTCTGGGCAGAAAATAATCCTAATCCGGAAGCTCCGACCAGAGGTGGAAGCAGTGAGGCCGGGGTTATTATGGTGTCTTATGATAAGAATGGAAATGGATTGCCGGATGATGAATGGTATGAGATAAAAGGAGCGGCTCATGATATGGAAGGCACAGTATTTAATTATGAGTTGACTTACCATAAACCAGATCCAAATAAAGTCCCGGTTCCGGGAGGGGGTACGGGTACTGTGATGTTCACAGATGTAGAGTATATAAAGTGGGAAGATAATCAGGGTAGAACCGACTATATGTGGCAGAACAACGCTTACAACCATTCTCTGGATTATTGGCCTAAATGGCTTGCTAGCGAACAAACAATGACTTTCAAAGGAACACGTTTGCCGGATAATGCTATTGATGAAAGTGGTACAGGCAGTTACTATGTACAATATGCCTTCGCATATGGCTATGCTGATAATGCACCGAACACCGATGATGAATCTGCTATAGATATCGATTGGGCTATTGATTCCAAGGGAAATAAAGTCAATCTGCCCGGTATTGATTTTGTGAAAGTTTATAATGGACTGAATCAACAGTGCGGCTGGTTGGGCGAGACCTCTACAGAAATAATGGGAGCTACCGATCTTCACCTAAAGGGGGAGAGTATTGCAACAAGAGTAAATTAAAAAAACTATTAATAACTTATTATGAAAAAAGGACTTCTGTACTTACTGCTTCCGGCTCTGTGTTATGGAATTGCAGGATGTAGTGATGATGATAAAAATGATTCGGAAATAAGCATAACACTCAATGAATCATATAGTGTGGTGGCGAGTAAAATTCTGACTATTACACCTCAGGTTGCAACAGCAGATGTATCTTATCAATGGATACTTACTAAAAATCCCGTTAATGCTGTTAAAGATTCTCTGTTATCTACTGATGCCAGTTTAGCATTTATAGCTCTACAAGATGGAGTGTATGATATTACTTTGAAAGTAATAAAAGGAAACGAAAGCGGCAGTAAAGATTTTATCGTAAATGTAACCGGCGAAACGTCTCAATATTCGCCATACATTACAGCAATGTATGATTTTGCTCCTGCACCGGGTACACTGGCTAACGATTGCTATAAACAGGATGGATATACCAAAGAAGATGTAATGAAGATAGCATTGGGTCGTATAGATAATACCAGTGTCGGATATTTACTTGATTTAGGTAGTTTTGGAGGTTCTGTTGTTGTTGGTTTCGATCATACAGTTATAAATATTCCCGGAGAAAGAGATTTTAGAGTTTATGGCGTGAATGAGTCCGTACCGAACTTTGTTACGGCTCCCGGATTATTGTTTGTAGCCTATGATAAAAACGGTAATGGTAAACCTGATGATGATGAGTGGTATGAAATTAAAGGTAGTGCTCATAAAGACAATATCGTAGATAGTAATTTCTCGGTAACATATCATCGCCCGGCTAAAGATAAAGCTCCGGTACAGGTCGGTCCTTTTGATCCGTTTCAGGATCGAGAAAGCGTTTTGACCGAAAATAGTTTAGGTGAGTCTTTTTACCTCTCTCTCCTTCGTAACCGGAAAGATTTGTGTCCATCTTGGATTGATCAGGATAAGTTTACATTTACAGGCAAGAGGTTCAATATTAATATCAAACCCCAAGTCGCAGGACAATATACTTTGTGGCAGTACGATATTTTGGATTGGGGATATGCTAATGCTAAAGATCCTGATATAGATATAGATTGGGCTATTGATAAAGACGGAAATAAAGTTCATCTGCCGGGTATTGATTATATAAAGGTCGTGAATTGTGTCAGCTCGGATGACATTGTCAGATACTCGTCTTTGCAGACAACTGCAAGTACTAAATTCGCAGGAGCTGCCGACCTTCATATTTTAGAAAAGTATAACCTTAGAAAATCAGAAAAATGAAAAAATATATTCGATATACACTTTTGTTAGTACCTTTTGTATTTGTATATGCTTGTAGTAGTGACGATGATGATCCTGTTGTTCCGCCGATTGCTGTTCCAAGTATTGATATAAATCTTACCGCATCTTTTGAAACCGGAAGGTATAGTGTCGTAGAAATTAATCCTGATATAGATATTAAGAACGCAGATAATCTCGAAGTATCATATACCTGGTCTATTACCTCGAATGACAAAGATTCTGTTATTAGCGATCAAAAGGTGTTGAAGTTTATTTCTCCTCGATCAGGAAAATATGATGTAAGCTTAACTGTTGCCTGTGGTGAGACCTCCAAAAAAGCATCGACATCAGTTTCTGTATCAACAGATGATAATAACTACTCAAACATTGCAGGGACTGTGATTGAGTATTCTCCGGCTCCTGATTTTTCTTTATCGTGGGGTGGAATATTTGCTGTTGATGAAGCCGATGTTCTGGCTCAAGCTCAAGACGCAATGACAAATGATATGGGTATTTATTTAGGAAACTTCGGTGGATATGTTATTACAAAATTCGATCATACTGTTATTAACACGTATAACCAACGTGATTTACTTATAGAAATGGATGGATCTCTCGCGGATGTAAAAAAATTCAATACTCCGGTTGTTGTGATGGTTGCCTATGATGCAAATAAAAATGGAATAGCAGATGCTGATGAATGGTATGAAATAGCAGGAAGCGAACACCATAAATCTACAACTATTAGAAACTATGAAATAACTTATTTCAGACCGGATGCAGGAAAAGAACCTGTTGCAGGAATCCACGATTGGGAGTACGATACTCAGTACTTGAAATGGTCGTCTAATAAGAATGAAACAGGATATATAACACAGACTTCATTTGGTGTAGGTACAGATTATTATCCGGCATGGAAGCCTGATAGTTATACTTTAAAAGGTACTAAATTGGCTATTCCCATCAAAGATATCAGCGATGGAGACCAGTCTTCATGGAATGTAGGAACTTTTGAATGGGGATACGGAGGTATAAAGGATTCCCGCATTGATATAAGCTGGGCTGTAGACAAGGATGGTAATAAAGTTTATTTACCGGGAGTTGATTTTATAAAAGTATATGTACCCACATTTAGTGCCATTGGAGATTGGGGATATCTGACTTCGATATTTAAATCTGCAAAAGATATAAACCTCATATCTGAAGACCAATAAGGTTTCAGACCTATTTATTACACAAACAAAATTATTAAAACATGAAAAAAGCATTTTATTTTTTCGCAACGAGTTTGCTATTGGGGCTGGTCTCTTCTTGTAGCAGCGATTTTGAGAGTACCGATGATGGTTCTATTTCTTTAAGAACATCATTGACCAGTGTTTCGGATCCGGCAGTCGGCTCTACTACGACACTAAATCTATTGGATGATCAGTTGACAGGAGGTATTACTACTACCGGAGGTAAATATTGGGCGAATACTTATACTCCTAATACCAACGTGGTTAGTGATATTTTTACATTTTCCCATAGTTCTATGTTTGATCAATATAGTTATTGGGATGGATTTACTGTTTCTAATGTAAATGATATTACCAATTATGGAGCTCCAGGTAGTTCTGACGGTTGGGTTGCTCATCAATGGGGTTGTATGCCCGGTAGTGGGGTAAATACTGCGGGTTCTGTTGTTCCCGGAAAACCTGGAACTTCGGGTGCACCGTTTATTGTAGCATACTGGTCGAGTTATAAAGATCCGAAGAATCCCGGAGGACAGGCTTTTACCGAATCCACTTATTCTAACTGGATAAAGATAGGAAATACAGGAACTTATCAGATTAAAGGCTTAAGAATAGCTAATCATCCATGGCCTTATTATGGTAACCTGTCAGGAGACGGATTTGCTCGTCCTTTGAATATCTCCGGAGATTATTTTGATCTGTATATTTATGGTGTGAAGGCTGATAATACGGTAACAACTAATAAAGTAACAGTGAGTTTAGCTAAAAATATCGGTGGAACTCTAACTCAGTCAAATCTCTGGATTACAGTGAATACAGCTCAGTTGGCGGCTTTAGGTAATGTGAAGTATTTACTGTTTCAGATGGCATCATCTGATTCAGATCCTACTTGGGGTATGAATACTGCTGCTTATTTCTGCTTGGATAAACTTTCCGCGCAAAGAATTAATTGATGTAAAAGGATAAAATGAGGATATACGTTTTGTGTATATCCTCATTTTTTGACAAGATATGAGGTTTATACAGATTTTATTTCTTTTTTCGATATTCACGGGGTGTTGTATTGTTTCTTTTCGAGAATTCGCGATAGAAATATGATTTATTGGAAATACCGACCTTGTACATTATTTCCTGAATAGTAAGATTCGTTGTGATCAATAATCGTTCAGCTTTAATAAAACGGTAATCTTTGATAAAATCCATCGGGGCCAATGTGGTGATATTCTTTATTTTACGATATAATGATCGGCTGTTCATATGTAATGAATCCGCAATGAAATCAGGGCTTAGCAACTCGCTCTCAATGTTCTGGTCTATAATAGAAATAATAGAATCAATGAAGCTTTTTTCATCCTGATGAAGCAGGTTACCATCGGTGTACTGATATGCACTTTCCGGCGAATGATAATATGTTTTAATATCTTCTTTTTGAGTCAGTAGTCTATTTATGTGAGATTTCAGTAAGGATATGGAGAACGGTTTTGTCAGGTATACATCAGCTCCGGCCACTATACCTTCTTCTTGTTGGCTATCGGTTATTTTGGCTGAGATTACTATCAGAGGTATATATCTTAAAAACTTATTTTGTTTTATCTCTTTGATCAGTTCTATCCCGTCTTTTCCCGGCATCATTATGTCTGTAATAATCAGAGATATATTTTGTTTTTCGAGTATTCTTAATGCGTCTTCTGCATTATATGCGTTCATCACCTGATATGAGTCCGATATATAATTGGATATCATGCTTACAATATCCTTATTGTCATCAACTATCAGTATATAGTGAGATGAATCTTCTACTATTCTGAGGTGAGTTTCGCTATTTTCAGTGTTATTTTTGCTATCTTTAGATATATTGATTGTCGGGGTTATGAGTGGAAGGCTCACTCTAAATACTGTATACTCTCCGATAGAACTTTCGACCTCGATATTACCTTCAAGCAGTTTAGTCATATTATGACAGATCGATAAACCAAGACCAGTACGTGTCGTTAGTTGAGAGTATCCATTACTGTCTACATCTTCCAAAATATTATACCGGGTAAATATCGTTTCTAATTTCGAAGGCTCAATACCTTTTCCCGTATTATATACTTCTAGAGTGAGAGTGTGGTCGTCCGCTTTTACCGATATTCTGACTGTTCCTCCCGATGGTGTATATTTGAAGGCGTTGGATACCAAATTGCTCACTATCTTCTGAAAGCACGAGATATCGGTGTTCCATATAATATTGCTGTTTATGTTTTCTTCCATATTAACATCCGCTCTCTGGGCAATTAGTCGGTATGATTGAAGAAGACGAATAACAACTTCCGATATATTTATATCTTTAAGTATACACACTGATGTTTCATCTTTTTCGAGATTCCTTATAGTAAGCATTTCTTTGATTAACTTTTCCAGATCCGAAGCGTTATTGTAAAGAGTCTCGATATGAGAGCTATATCCTGAAGTGGTAAACTGCTTATCATTTCGTAATGTTTCGCAAATCCCTTTAATCAAGGTCAGAGGGGTAAAGAATTCGTGGGTTATATTGGTAAAGAAGTTTATTTTCGATTCCAAGAGTTCTTTTTTCTTCTTCTTTTCAATATCATTTATTAATTGTATATGTTTTTTTCTCAGTTGTTTTTTTACTATGGATAGAATATATCCACAGATTGAAATAATTAATACTGTATATATCAGATAAGCCGTATTGGATAAATACCAAGGCGGTAGTTTGATTATATCTATTGTTTTGAACTGTTCGTTTCCTTCCGCCACATCATTTTTATATTTGACTTTCAGCGTATATTTTCCGTAAGGCAGATTGATGAAACTGACCTCGTTGACCTTCTGAAGGTCTATCCAGTTATCATTGTAGTTTTCCAGTTTGTAAGAATACTCGTAGCTGTTATCACTCAGGAAATTAATGGCTATAAATGATATCGCAAAGAATGAGATATTTGATGGTATTTCTATTGCTTTTGTTTTCGGATTTATAAATTTACTAAGCGGAAAGCTTTCTCCCGAAACTTTAATGTCGAAAAAGTGAAACTTAGTATTCTTTTGAGGTTCCGTGCGGATGCCTCTTTCTGGGTTGATACATACCAAGCCATTAACTCCCCCAAAAAACAGATTATTTGTATATGGACATTTCCAGAATGCGTCGTCCGAAAATTCGACAATAGATAATGCCGGAGAACTGAAATTGAAGAAAGAATCGTTTCGGGGATTATATTTTATCAGTCCCCTGTTTGAACTGAGCCATATGTATCCGTCGCTGTCTTCGAGTATACCATGAATCATATCGTTAATCATCCCGTTTTTTTTATCGAATTGTTTTACCTGTAACTTATCTCCGGATAGATGTCTAACCTGTGTCAGACCAGAGCTGGATCCGATATATAGAGACGAATCATGACTTTCGTAAACACAAAGAACATCACCCATTGCCGATTTTTCGCCATGTTGATTTATAGGCATAAAGTGATACTTATTATTCAGAATATTAAACTGAGCCACGCCATAACCACCTCTGCTGCCTATCGTGAGATTTTGATGTCCATCATAACTCATTGAGTGAATCTCATTACAGATAAAGTTACCGGCTTTTAATAAATGAGTTTCTGCCGATTTAATATACAGGTTAGATGCTTTTTGTGTTAAGGTCAATTTTATTAATCCAAATTCGGTCGTTGAGACCCAAAGCGTAGAGTCGTTAATCTCCTTGATGGAATGTATTCTTTCTACTCTTTTTCTTGTATTATTTATTACTTTACGGATTTTGTTATCCGAATAAGAATAGTAAGAAAGTCCACGTTCTGTTCCGATCCAGAAAATAGGTTTGCTCTTGCTGCGTTCCAATCCGAAAACCTGATTGTCCGTTAGACCTTCATTACTGGTAAACCGGTGAAGTTTATCAGTCTCGAAAATATTAGTGTTACTTCCATAGTCTTTTATTTTTAGTAAGCCGTCTCCGTTTGTTCCGATCCATAGATTATGCAGAGAATCGGTGAGAATAGCTCTGATTGGCTTGTTTATCAATTTCAGATCGTCTAATGATGTCTGGGTAAATTGTTGCAAAGTTTCTCTATATTGTAAAACACCCAGACCATCGCTCCCTATCCATAACAGATTCTGATAACGGTCGGGCCACATACAGAATATAGGTATTCCCTTACCTCCTTTATTTGTGGAGTCAATAGAGCCGTCTTCATTAATTTTAATAAAACCTGAATTCTTAAAAGTCATGTAAATACAACTGTTGAATATTTTTATCTGGGTAATAAAACCCGAATCACCTTCAATAAAAGAAGACAGGTCTGTGATGAATGTTTTTTTTGATGTAACAAGATTATATTTGTACAGTTTATTTTGTATATCGACAAAGTACAAAGCATCGGAGTGAACCACAGCCTTATCTATTCTTCGATCATGGATATTATGCTCTTTTCCTCTGAATTTATTTGTGGCTTTTATATCGGAACGTTCCTTGACCATCAGTCGCCCGTCATTGGTTAGGATACATACATTACCCGAGTATAAAAACATTTTATTGATGTCTCCCAGCGTAATATTAGGATTAGAGATTGGTATATTGTAAAAGGCGGAACGTTCATTCTTTCCTTGCTTGTTTATACAATGCGTTATTGTATTGTCTTTAGTAATCATCCATGTATTTCCATCTTCGTCAGTTTCTATATTGGTCAGTTTCGGATATTGTGTATAGGATTCTGTGATAACCCTGTCTCTGAGTGAAAATTTATTTAACCCCAAGGTTGTTGATATCCATATATAGTCTTTCCCTCCCGATGTTATCTTATAGATTATATTGCTGCATAGCGACAATGGATTATTCTGTTCGTGCCTGTATGTGATAACTTCCCGTCCGTTATATAAATTTAATCCGTCATAAGTGCCTATCCACATATATCCGTCTGTATCTTGATAGATATATAATACAGCATTGTTCGATAAAGGTATATCGGCTTTCTGTATATGAAATGAAGCTTCAACCGGTTGTATGTGTACCAGCATATATATACAGAATAGGAGTAAGTCATATGCTTTATTTATAAGATATTTGGTTTGCTGCATCTTTATAATCGGTTCTTTATTGATATCTAAGTAAATCAGTTTTTGAGAGTATTGTCTTTTATGAATATCCTAGTTTATTCAAAAAGTCACAAAATCAGTAATTAGCCAACAGTAATCAGTTCTCAATGTTTTATTCGGAAAAAGGTAACAAAGGTTATACCTAAAATGTATTTTTCACTTGCTTTCTTTTCATAAATGCTTCATCCTTTGATTTGTCTTTTAGGTATAGATAAATTATCTGAGGTTAATTCTGATAATTTGATTGTATCCAACAGAGACATTTCTCTACACCATAAAGGTATAATTATAAAATTTCGGAGGCAAGCTGTGTTTATGGATATTGGTACTTTAAATTACCAAAAAGGTATCTTCTTTTACCGCATGTAAATAAAGATACCTTTTTATATAATACAGGAAAACGATACTAATAAGGAATGTCTTAACATTGTATCCGGATAAGCAATGCAACTCGGATGCTATCGTCTTTTATCCGCTTATTGAATTTGTTAACATTATAATTTAATTCCTTATGAATCGACCTTCACGATTTTATATCGTTTTGTTCCTTATGTTGTTACTTTGGCATCATGGTACATCAGCCGAAAACGGTTATAATCTTTGGCTGCGTTATGTGAAAATCGCAGACCCTGCATTAATAGATAACTATAAAGACAAAAATAGGCATATTGTATTTCCTGCCGTATCAGATAGGCTTAAAGCAGCTAAAGCTGAGTTGGAATTAGGTTTGAAGGGGATGTTGGCTCTTGAACTGAATGAAACAGATAAAGCAGTAAACGGGACTTTAATCGTTGGCACTCCCACATCATCAAAAGTAATAGCGGAACTGCCATTTGTTTCAGAGATAAATAATCTTGATAACGAAGGTTATATTATACGAAGCTGCACTGTAAACGGAAAAGGGATAACCGTTATAGCTGCCCGCGAAGATATTGGTATTCTGTATGGTATATATCATTACTTACGGTTGATGCAGACCAACTTATCATTAAATAAGCTCGATATTAAAGAAGAACCTAAATTACAGTACCGGGTTTTGGATCATTGGGACAATCTCGATGGTACAATAGAACGTGGATATGCCGGTTATACATTGTGGGATTGGGCTCGTCTTCCGAGATACAAAGATCCGCGTTATATAGATTATGCCAGAACCAATGCTTCTATCGGTATCAATGGTGCTGTTTTGAATAATGTAAATGCCAATGCAAAAAGTCTCAACACCGAATGGCTTGTCAAGGCGTCAGGTTTGGCGGACGTTTTTCGTCCTTATGGAATACGTATATACCTTACTGCCCGTTTCAGTGCCCCGAAGGAGATCGGAGGATTGCCTACAGCAGACCCTTCCGACCCTAGAGTTCGTCAGTGGTGGAAAGAAAAGGTAAAAGAGATATACCAATTGATTCCTGATTTTGGAGGTTTTTTGGTGAAAGCCAATTCCGAAGGGCAGCCCGGACCTCAGGATTATGGGCGTACACATGCCGATGGAGCTAATATGATGGCTGAAGCTCTCGAACCTTATGGCGGTATTGTTTTCTGGCGTGCCTTTGTTTATCAGAACGAGCGGGATATAGACAGAGTGATCAATGGATATAATGAATTCAAACCTCTTGATGGGAAATTTAATAAAAATGTATTTGTACAGCCCAAAAACGGAGCAATTGACTTTCAACCGAGAGAGCCGTTTCATCCTTTATTCGGATCGATGCCCGAAACTCCTTTAGCTATTGAATTTCAGATCACCCAGGAAAATCTCGGTCATGCAGGGCATCTGGTTTATTTGGGGGCTCTGTTCGAAGAAACTTTACAATCCGACACTTATGAAAAGGGAAAAGGTTCTACTGTCTCAAAAGTATTACAGAATTATAAAAAAACGCATGGCATATCAGCAATGGCAGGAGTTCCTAATATCGGAACAGATATTAATTGGACAGGACATTTATTTGGTCAAGCCAACTGGCATGCTTTCGGGCGTTTGGCATGGAATCCTGATCTCTCAAGCATAGAACTTTCGGAAGAGTGGATAAGAATGACATTTTCGAATGATAAAAGTATTTTGAAACCTATTCAGAAAATAATGCTTATGTCACGGGAGACTGCCGTAGATTATATGACTCCTTTAGGACTCAATCACATAATGAATTACAATACACACAACGGTCCTGAGCCCTGGCACGATGACCCTTTATGGACAGCATTTGATTATCATAAAGTTACCACTGACAGTATTGGGGTAGATCGTACAAGAACAGGCAGCAATGCTGTCGGACAATATCACGAACCTTTAGCAAGCACATTTAATGATCCTAAAACATGTCCGGTTAACCTTCTGCTCTGGTTCCATCGTATTCCGTGGACTTATAAGATGCCTTCGGGGCAGTATCTTTGGTATGAGATGGTCGATTATTATTACAAAGGTGTTGATGGTGTTCGGCAAATGGAAAACATTTGGAATACACTTGATGGCAAGATCGATAAAGAACGTTTCGAACACGTGAAGTCTTTACTGAAACTGCAGGAAGATGAAGCTGTATGGTGGAGAGACGGTTGTTTGTTGTTCTTCGGACAATACTCTAAAATGCCTATACCTGCCAAATACGAGCAGCCAAAGCATTCTCTAGAATATTACAAAAAGATTCCATTCCCATACAATTGGGATAGTACTCTTTTCCTTAAAAAATAAAAAAAATGAACCTGAAATATCGATTTATAAGCATGCTGTTTGCCTGCTTACTTATCTGTACGACCTATTCCCAAATAAAAGTTGCTTGTGTAGGCAACAGTATCACCGAAAATTGGGCATTGGATCAGAATGAAAAATATCCCTCTATACTTCAACGATTGTTAGGAGACGGGTATACTGTGCGTAATTATGGAATAGGAGGACGTACTATGTTGAAGTCGGGAGATCATCCTTATTGGGTAGAGGACAGATACAAAGAAGTATTGGCATGGAACCCCGATATTGTCGTTATTAAGATGGGAACTAATGATGCGAAACCTCATAACTGGATTTACAAAAATCAGTTTGAAGGAGATTATATCCAGTTTGTCAATTCTTTCAGAAAACTAGCTGCGAAGCCCCGGATATATCTCTGCTATCCGATACCGGCTTTTGAAGGCAACTCTCTGAATGTGGATGATCGTACGATTACAAATGAGATAATTCCCATTGTTAACAGGGTTGCGGAGAAAACCCGGTCGTCGGTGATAGACCTTTATTCTCCTCTGGCAGGAAAAAGCGATTATGTGTATGATAAGATACATCCGAATGTAAAAGGTACGACTGTCATGGCACGGGTGATTGCAAAGGAGATCTGTCCTCGCCGTCATTTTCCTAAACCTGCAGAATCTAAACTGGATGTTATTTTTATCGGTAACAGCATAACGGAGGGTACTTATCTGAAAAATCCACCTCCTACCGTTGCGGCATTGCTCCTCGACAGTCTGGGATATGATGTTGTTTATCGTAACTGCGGAATAAGCGGATATACTACATACGACTTTTTGCCCGGAGGTAAAGCTTTTCATAAAGTTATTGTTGCTGCTGACTCTATTCATAGGAGTGATGCCCGACTGGTATTTTCCATCAAACTCGGAACAAATGACAGTGCGTCGCATGGTACAAACGGAGCTCCTGTATCAGCGCAGCAATTCGAGACAAATATGCAATCTATAATAGATAGTCTGCATTATAGGTATTCTTCCGCAAAAATAATATTGCACAATGCCCTTTGGTATAGTCCCAATACACACAATAGTGCCGTTTACTTGCAAGAAGGACTGAACAGACTGCAGACATATCGGCCTGTTATCAGCCGGCTAGCCGAAACAAATCAGCCATTTGTAGAGATGGGAGACCGTAAAGGGTTTGATTTATTCAGGAAATATTACAAGATATACCATAAACCACAGGAGGGTAAATCGGGTATTTTTTACCTCCATCCCAATGTTGAGGGTAGTAAAGTACTCGGTCGACTGTGGGCTTTAAGTATAGATCAGGTTTTACAAAAAACGAAACATTAATTTAAATCAAAACTATGTTAACTAAGAAAAAGAAAGGAATTGTTCCTTATAAAAGGAACTTCTTGTGGCTGTTGTTTGCCTTTGGGGTGACAATGCCTTCTCAATCTACTACGAAAGACACCGGGGTTTTGGAAGCATCCTCAGTACAACAAGCTAAAAAAATAATATCGGGAACTATCGAGGACTCTTCAGGACCTCTTATTGGAGTTACCGTCCTTCTTAAAGGAAAAAAGCAAGCTACAATGACAGATCTCGAAGGGAAATTTTCGCTGGAAGCCTCTGTCGGAGATATTATCGAGATTTCTTACATTGGATATCGTAAGCAGGAGGTCAGTGTTAAGAATAATCAGGATTCTTATACAATCAAGTTGGAAGAAGACTCACATCTATTGCAAGATGTAATGGTTGTTGGATATGGTGTGCAGAAAAAATCAGATGTTACAGGAGCTATGGTCAATGTCAGCGAAAAGACATTGCGGGAAACCCCAGTGGCTAATGTGGCCTCGGCTTTGCAGGGAATTGCTGCAGGAGTTGATGTCCAGATGGATGGGGGAAGCACTCATCCTGGAGCAGTACCTACAATACGAATACGTGGCGAACGTTCGATCGGAGGACGGAATGATGCTCTTATAGTGTTGGATGGAATTCCTTTCAGCGGAAATCTGAATGATATCAATAACGATGATATTCAGAGTATCAGTATTCTGAAGGATGCATCTTCTACAGCTATTTACGGATCGCGTGGAGCAAACGGTGTAATCCTTATAACTACTAAAAAAGGAGCCAAAAGTACCTTGAAAATCAGTTATAGCGGTTATTATGGCATCACAACTGCCATAAAAGACTATAAACTGATGAATTCTGAGCAGTTTATACGACTCAAGCAGTGGGCTTTTTATAATGCCAACAGCGATAAATACACAGGACCGGACGATCCCGAAATAATGAAGCTAAACAGGGTATTTACCGATCAGTCCGAAATGGATGGCTATTATTCAGGTAACAATACTGACTGGCAAGATCTTATTTATCAGAATGGTATGACTACCAACCATCAGATTTCGATCAATGGGGGAGGAGACCGTACCACTTACAACGGGTCTGTGGGGTATTATAAAGGCGAAAATAATTTCAAGGCTCATACTTTTGAGCGTATGACGGCTAAGCTTTCTCTGGATAGTCAGGTGAGTAAAGCCATGAAGATAGGTCTATCTTCTTTGACAGGCTATATTCTGAACAACGGCGCGAACAATAATCCGATGGATCAGGCTTTGAGAGCATCTCCGTTTGCCACGCCTTATGATGCCGAAGGTATTTTGACTAAAGAACTCGCCGGAAGCGGTGGACAGGTATGGAATCCTGTATTAGACCTGCAACCCGGAGCTATAGTTGATAAACGCCGTTCATTATCGACATTCAATGTAGGATATGTAGATATTGCCCTGCCATATGGATTGAGTTACAAATTTAATGCCGGATTACAATTGAAATATGAAACGCTCGGACAGTTTGAAGGCAGCTTAACTACTAAAAGGAAAGCAAGCCAAAATAGATCCTATTCCGATCACTATTTAGGGTTGGAGTATACAATAGAAAATATATTGAACTGGAATAAGACGATAGCTAAAGACCATAATTTTTTTCTTACCGGATTGTATAGCCTACAGGAAAGACAACGTGACGGAAACTCTATAGAAGCATATAATTACTTCAATGATAATGTTGAATTTTATAATCCTTCTCCCGAGTTGGCCTTAGGGAAAACCGTTGGAGGCGGTGGTTTCGAAAAGTGGCGTATCATGTCGTTTATGGGGCGTTTAAACTATAATTTTAAAGAAAAGTACCTATTGACAGCTACTATCCGTACCGATGGATCTTCACGTTTGGCTGAAGGAAACAAATGGCACTCATTCCCTTCTGTGGCTCTTGGCTGGAATATAATGAGAGAAGATTTCATGACAAACCAAAAGGTATTATCGAATCTCAAATTAAGATTAAGCTGGGGTAATGTCGGAAGTACAGCAGTAGATCCCTATCAGACCATGTCGAAGTTGAGTACTAATAGGTATATGCTCGGAAGTGAGGGAGTTGTGGGTGTTAAACCAAGTTCGGTTCCCGATAAATCTTTAGGGTGGGAATATACAGAAACCACGAATATGGGTATAGACTTTGGATTCTTATCGAACAGAATTACCGGTACTTTGGAACTATATCAACAAAAAACAAAAGATCTGTTGTTGAAAGTAAGTCTACCGAGAACTTCTGGATATTCGAATGAATATCTAACCAATTTAGGAAATACTACAAACAAAGGTATAGAATTAAATATCAGTACAGTGAATCTGGACGGAGACGGAAAAGATAAACTTTCGTGGACAACTGATTTTAATATTTTTGCAAATCGCAATAAAGTGACGAATCTGGGTGAAGGTGTCCTGAAAGACGAGAGTAACAACCTGTATTTAGGGAAAGACCGTTGGGTAATATATTCGCTCGAAGCGGATGGATTATGGCAGGATACCCCCGAAGACATTACTTTGGCTCAATCATACGGGTACTCTACATCTGGGCCATCATCTGTAATCGGTACTGTAAAGATAAAGAATCATCATATTGATTACGAGGAAGATGGTGTAACCCCCAAAGCCAAACAGGTAATTAATGACGATGATCGGGTATATCTAGGCAGACGTTCTCCGGATTTTGAAGGTGGTATTAGCAATCGTTTCGGCTACAAAGGATTCGATCTTTCATTCCTATTCTCTTTTAAATCAGGCGGTATACTTACTTCGAGTATGCATGACAATTGGATGAATACATTAGGAGGTCGGTTTAATAATCTGAATATCGATTATTGGACACCTGAAAATACAACCGCACGTTGGCCTAAACCATCTACGGCAGGTGTTAATTACAGAAATCTTTTAGCGAGGTACGATGCTTCTTACATAAAACTGAGAAATATATCGGTTGGATATACGATTCCTAAAGATATATCATCGAAATGGAATATAGATAATGCAAGGGTATATGTAACAGCATACAATTTGTATACATGGTTCGATTCGCAGTACAAAAAAGACGGAGGAATTGATCCAGAGACTACCAGTACTGTAAACCTGAATACACCTCCGACCAGATCCTTTATTTTCGGAGTAAACTTATCATTCTAATTAAAAATAATTAAACATGAAAAAGCAATTATATTTTCTATCTATAATATGCCTGCTTGTAGGTTTCTCTTCATGTAAAGATTGGCTTGATGAAGAAAACCATTCGAGTACAACACAAGATTTTCTGAAAACACCTCAGGGTTTTAAAATGGGTGTTAATTCCGCTTATGCTGTATTGGGCAGTATGTATGGTGACGAAGGGGGGATTCATGGATTGATGAATCCGGGAACCGATGAGTTCAAGAGTGGGACAACCGAAAACCGTACGACGGCAATGTCTATATACGATCTTACCAGATATACAGCCAATAATGAGTTTCCCGGAAATATGTGGTCGTATGCATATGATAATATAAATACCCTGAACTACCTGATAGAGCATGCCGAGGAAATTCAGATCGGAAATGAATTGACATTAGTTCAAAGGACTCAGTATCTGGGAGAAGCCAAGTTTTTGAGGGCATTTCTTTATTTTAATCTAGTGCAGCAGTTCGGAGATGTAACCGTTACAACTACATTTAATGATCAGCCTTCGAGAGCTGCCGTTCGGGACGATCTGTTGAAAGCATATGATGTGATTATTTCCGATCTCGAAGGAGCCATTAAAGATTGTTCTGCCAGTCCTCAAAAGAACGGTTTGGAATCAGGACGTGCATCCGGAGCCACAGCTCAGCATCTATTGGCTAGAGTGTATCTGACTCTGGGATGGATATATGATAAAGATGCCGCAACTTATCCTAATAACAGTCATAACAAGTATTATGATCCTACCAAGGCAAAAGAATACTATCAGAAAGCTTACGATACAGCCGCTAAACTCATTACCGATGCTCCGTCATTGGGGATATATCTAATGGCGAAGTTTGCAGATGTGTTTGATGAGGCTAATGATGCCCCGTCTAATAGAAATACCGAGGCATTATTTGTGGCTCGCATGGACTGGGACTTGAATAATACATACGGACGTACATCAACTTTAAATCACTATTTTGTAAATGGATATGATTCGTATTTGGGCGAACGGAATATTAATGACGGAAGAACTTATGCATGGTTCAATCCCAATAACTATACTTATCAGGCATTCAACCTGAGAGATAAGGATACCAGATATGATGCTACATTTCAGAAAGTATGGTATGCTACCAAAAAACAAAAAGGCGGCGATATTTCATACACCATCAATGGAACAAAGGAATCTTTCAGTTGGGAATATACTGTAGTAGGTGATACAGCCCTTTATTTCCCCGGATATAAGATGTCTGCTGAAGAAATCAGGAAAAAGACTCAAAGCCGTACCGGATTGAATAAGTATATCATATTTACACCGGATGCATACGAAGGAAATAAAATATTTCCGACAATGAAAAAGTTTTTGGATAAAACCCGTGCCCAATACAATGATAATTCGGACCGCTCATATGTTATCTTTCGTTTGGCGGAAACATATTTGCTGGCTGCCGAAGCTGCTTATAAACTAAGCGATAAAGGAAATGCGGCCCGCTATATAAATGAGGTAAGAGAACGTGCTCGAAATAAGGAAACTTCTTCCGTTGGAGCATTGGATGTAACTGCGTCTGATATCACTCTCGATTTTATACTCGAAGAGCGTACTCGTGAACTTCTAGGTGAACATTGCAGGTGGGCAGATCTAGCTCGTACAGGTACTCTGTTGAAACGTGTAAGACTTTATGACGATGGGCAAGCTAAAACCAATATTGCAGATAAGCATCAGCTCAGACCGATTCCTCAGAGTCAGATAAACAGAGTAACAGTGGGTGAACCGTATCCGCAGAATTCAGGATGGTAACCCGAGATATTAATATATAGTTTGTAACAAGCTGGGATACCGGCTTGTTATTATTACATATATAAACATTCCTCTTATATAATAAAGATATAGAAATGAATAAATTACGAAAGCAATTATTTGCTGTGTTCTGTCTGATATCCATACCTTGGGTGTCGGCAGCAGAGAAAGTAGAGCCCGTTGATTATGTAAACCCGTTGACCGGAACATTATCGAAGTTCGAATTATCTACCGGAAATAATTATCCGGTAATAGCTCGTCCGTGGGGTATGAATTTTTGGTCACCTCAGACGGGAAAAATGGGCGATGGATGGCTGTATACTTATACTGCCGATAAAATCAGAGGTTTCAAGCAGACTCATCAGCCTAGTCCGTGGATGAATGATTACGGTCAATTTTCGATTATGCCTATTACCGGTAAAATAACTTTTGACGAAGATAAACGAGCTAGTTGGTTTTCTCATAAAGCAGAAGTTGCAAAACCATATTATTATAAAGTGTATCTGGCAGATCACGATATTACGACCGAGATTACACCGACCTCTCGAGCTGCAATGTTCAGAATCACTTTTCCCGAGAGCACAAACTCTTATATAATTGTCGATGCTTTCGATAAGGGATCCTTCGTCAAAATAATACCGGATGAAAATAAAATAATAGGATATACTACCAGAAATAGTGGAGGTGTACCCGAAAATTTTAAGAATTATTTTGTTATTAAGTTTGATAAAGCATTTACTTACAAAGCAGTTGTTGATGATAACGAGATATTGAAGGGTGAGACCGAAGTTTCAACAAACCATGCAGGAGCTGTAATTGGATTCCAAACCCGAAGAGGAGAAAAGATCCATGCGAAGGTAGCATCTTCCTTTATTAGCTACGAACAGGCTGAGCAGAATCTGAAAGAACTGGGAAGTGATACATTTGATGAATTAACAGACAAAGGACGTGACGAGTGGAATCAGGTTTTGAGTAAGATCGAAGTAGAAGACGATAATCTAGATCATTTGAGAACATTTTATTCCTGTCTTTATCGATCGGTACAGTTTCCTCGTACTTTTTATGAAATAAATGCTCAGGGAGAGGTTGTACATTATAGCCCTTTTACAGGAGAAGTATTACCCGGATATATGTTTACCGATACAGGTTTCTGGGATACTTTCCGTTGTCTTTTTCCGTTCTTAAATCTTGTTTATCCTTCGATAAACGAAAAGATACAGGCGGGATTGGTCAATGCTTACAACGAAAGCGGTTTCTTACCGGAATGGGGAAGTCCGGGACACCGTAATATTATGATCGGGCAAAATTCGGCATCGGTTGTTGCTGATGCTTTCGTCAAAGGGCTCAAAGGATATGATATAGAACAATTATGGAAAGCGGTAACTCGTGGAGCTAATGACCACCTGAAAGAAACGGCTTCGGGCAGGGTAGGATATGAGTATTACAATAAATTGGGGTATGTGCCCAATAATGTAAGTGTTGGGCAAAATGTTGCCCGCACTCTCGAATATGCTTATAATGATTGGTCTATATATCAGTTAGGGAAAGTATTAGGTAAGTCTGCAAATGAATTGGAGCAATATAAGAAGGGAGCATTGAATTATAAGAATGTCTATAATCCTAAGTATAAAATGATGTGCGGTAAGGATGACAAAGGTGTATTCAATCCACAGTTTAAACCTGAAGACTGGAGTAATGAGTTTTGCGAGGGGAACAGTTGGCATTGGAGTTTTTGTGTGTTTCATGATCCGCAAGGACTTATTGATTTAATGGGAGGTAAGGACACTTTTAATCAGATGATGGATTCTGTATTTATCATCCCCAGTTATCTGGGGATCAACAGCCGTAATATAATACATGAAATGAGGGAGATGCAGGTAATGGATATGGGGCAATATGCTCATGGAAATCAACCGATACAACATATGCCCTATTTATACAACTATTCGGGCGAACCATGGAAAACACAGTTCTGGGTACGTGAAATTATGGAAAAACTGTACAATTCTAATCCTGATGCATATTGTGGTGATGAAGATAATGGACAAACGTCGGCTTGGTATGTATTCTCTGCAATGGGATTTTATCCTGTTTCGCCCGCTACAGACGAGTATGTATTGGGTGCTCCTCTTTTTAAAAGTGTGAAAGTCAATCTTGAAAATGGCAAAAGTATTTTAATAAAATCGATGAATAATTCGAAAGATAACCGCTATGTGAAATCTGTAAGATTAGGAAAGAAAGTCTATTCGAAAAACTATTTTACACACAAGGACTTGACCGGAGGTGCCGAGATTATTTTTGAGATGTCTTCGGTCCCCAATAAAAATAGAGGTACGAACGATGTGGATTATCCGTATTCTTTTTCGAAAGAATTGGAAGGTTCAAAATAAATAAAACTAAAATATGAGAAAGGTTTTACTACTAGCAGTTATTTGTTTAGGATTTAGTGGTATGTACGGGCAGAGAAAGATCGAGCTGTTGTCTCCCGATAAGGCTATTAAGTTAGAATTGAATATCTCCGAAAAGATTTATTATTCTATATCATATGACAAGGATATTCTGCTTCAAGACAATAGTTTGTGCTTAAACTTGAAAGATGAGAATTTGGGATTAAATCCAAAACTGTCAAAAGAGCGGAGAGCTTCTGTTAATGAAATTTTATCCCCGATTGTTCCTTTAAAATTTTCAAGTGTAAAGAACGAATATAATGAGCTTAGCCTTGATTTTAAAGGTGGATATATTGTTGAATTCAGAGCCTTTAATGATGGTATTGCTTATCGATTTGTAACGAAGAAAAAGGGTGATATAGAGATTTTGGGAGAGGATTGTTCTATAAATTTTCCGAAAGACTATTTGCTGCATCTGCAACAACCCGGAGGATTCAAAACGGCATATGAGGAAGTATATACACATATAAATAGCAATGTGTGGAAATCGTCTGATAAAATGTCGGTATTGCCGGTATTGATAGATACTAAAGACGGATATAAAATACTGATGTCTGAATCTGATCTGTATGATTATCCTTGTATGTTTGTGAAAAGTAACGGCAGCAATAGCATGTCGTCTACATTTCCGAAAGTTCCAGTTAAGTTTGGTGAGGATGGTGATCGAAGCGTGAAAATATTGGAAGAAGCCGGTTATATTGCCAAAACAAGAGGTGACAGATCATTTCCCTGGCGTTATTTTGTAATAACTAAAGAGGATAAAACAATATTGGAGAATACCATGACTTATAAGCTTGCCTCTAAGAATATAATTGATGATACTTCATGGATCAAACCCGGTCAGGTAAGCTGGGAATGGTGGAATGATGCGTCTCCTTATGGAGATGATGTTGATTTTGTTTCGGGATATAATCTGGATACCTATAAATATTATATCGACTTTGCTTCGAAATTCGGAATACCGTATATTATTATGGACGAAGGATGGGCACTAAGTACGCTTGACCCCTATACTCCAAATCCCAAGGTAGATGTACATGAGCTTATCCGTTATGGAAAAGAAAAGAATGTAGGTATTGTCCTTTGGTTGACATGGCTTACAGTAGAAAATAATATGGCTCTTTTCAAAACCTTTGCCGATTGGGGGGTAAAAGGAGTTAAAATTGATTTTATGGATCGCAGCGACCAATGGATGGTTAATTTTTATGAGAGAGTTGCTGTAGAGGCGGCTAAGTATCAGTTATTTGTTGATTTTCACGGGTCATTTAAACCTGCAGGACTCGAATATAAATATCCGAATGTATTATCTTATGAAGGAGTCAGAGGCATGGAGCAAATGGGTGGATGCACTCCTGATAATAGTATCTATCTCCCGTTTATGCGAAATGCGGTAGGTCCGATGGATTATACCCCCGGTGCAATGATCAGCATGCAGCCTGATGTTTACAGTGCGCAGAGACCCAACTCGGCTAGTATCGGAACAAGGGCTTATCAACTTGCTTTATTCGTTATTTTTGAGAGTGGGCTTCAAATGCTGGCCGATAATCCTACTTTGTATTATCGAAATCTCGATTGTACAGAGTTCATAACCCAGGTTCCAACGACTTGGGATGAAACTAAGGTTCTCGAAGCCAAGGTTGGTGAATATGCTGTTGTTGCCAAACGGAAGGGTAGTATCTGGTATATTGGAGGAATGGCAAATGGAAGTAAAGAGAGAACCTTTGAGTTGAATATGGATTTTCTCAATACCGGACAGGTGTATAAGATGACTTCTTTCGAAGATGGGATAAATGCAGGACGTCAGGCTATGGATTACAGACGAAAAGAATCAAACGTAGTATCTGTTGATAAAATTACTATTAAGATGGTAAGAAATGGCGGTTGGGCTGCTGTATTGAAATAAAACACATCTTATTCTGAAATTTAAAATGAACCTCAACGTTTGGATAAAAAACGTTGGGGTTCATATATATGGCTATAAGAATTTTTAAATTCCAGCTCTCTGGTAATTAGCCTGGATCTTAATAATCGCTTTCACTAGCTGATCTATTTCCTGCTTTGTATTATAAAATGAAAAAGAGGGGCGCACGGTTGCTTCCAGTCCGAACCGACGGAGTGACGGTTGAGCGCAATGGTGTCCCGAGCGTACGGCAATACCTTCTTTATCCAATAGTTGGCCTACTTCTATGGTAGGGATTCCTTCTAAAATAAAAGATACTACACTTATTCGTTCTTTGGGATTACCGATAAGATTCAATCCTGGGATTTCACTGAGGCGTTTGCGTGCATACTCAGTCAATTCGTGTTCGTATTTTTCAATCTTTTCTAACCCTATTTTTTTTACATAGTCCAAGGCAATACCAAGTCCGACAGCATCGGCAACATTGGGTGTTCCCGCCTCAAATCTGGCAGGAGGGGCATTGAATTGAGTTTCTTCCAATGTCACATCCTTTATCATGTTCCCGCCGCCTTGCCATGGTGGTAAAATAGAGAGCAGTTCTTTCTTTCCATAGACTATACCTATTCCGTTGGGACCATATACTTTATGTCCTGAGAATACAAAGAAATCGCAATCAAGATTCTGAACATCTACTTTTGTATGAGCTATTGATTGTGCCCCATCTATTACTACGCGGGCATTGTATCGTTTGGCTATCTCTATTACTGTTTTTACCGGGGATATAGTTCCGAAGGTATTATTTACCTGTCCGATAGATACTATCTTGGTACGGGGACTAATCATCCGCTCGTATTCTTCCAATATAATGTCGCCCTTGTCATCTACCGGAATAGCCAGCAACTTCGCTTTTTTCTCTTTAGCAAGTTGTTGCCATGGAACTATATTAGCATGATGATCGAGAGTCGAAACTATTATTTCGTCTCCTTCCTGAATGTATTTCCAGCCGAATGTCTGGGTTATCAGATTTATGCCTTCTGTAGTGCCTCTCACAAAGATTATTTCCTCGGATGAGGAGGCATTGATGAATTTCTGAACCTTTTCTCTTGCATTCTCATAGGCATCCGTAGACCGCCCGGCTAATGTATGCGCAGCTCTATGAATATTTGAATTGTCGGTTGCATAAAAACGTGCTATCTCATCAATTACAACCTGTGGCTTTTGAGTTGTAGCGGCATTGTCAAACCAGATCAAAGGCTTTCCATTTACTCTCTGATGCAGGATCGGAAAGTCTTGGCGGATTATCTCAGGGTCGAATACTTCCTGTGTGGCAGTCTTAGATAGCGAAGTTTCATCAAAAAATGAATTAACTCCATATTCGTTAGCCCCAAATTCTTCTGATGCTGATCTATTTAGACTATAATCTCGAACTTTCTCGGGATTAGAAGCCAATTGATCATCAAAATAGAAGTTGCTCAGTTCATTGACAAGTGGTACACCTTTTTGCAAGGAAGTAAATGAAGCAAAAACACTCTCGAGGTTAATATCATCCGGAATCAATTCGGATACATTATTCTCTTGACTTTCGGCTGTTAATATCTTTTCGGCAATTTCCCGCAGTTTGCTTACATCATTAAAATCAGTAGGGTAGGACTGTGGATGATAATCTTCAATCATAGATTCGGCTATTTTTCTACCGCATTGCGATGTTGGTAATTATGGTAAAATCCGACTTCTACATTTTCGAGAACGGCAATTGCATCATCAGTTAATGATGCTAAAGAAAAATACTTGGTAAGCAGATAAGATGCTACACCGAACTTATCTAGTCCCATCAAACGAGCGGATAAGCTGGGGGCAATCTCTCCCGGTATTCCAGCCTGATGAAGTCCGACTACACCTTGCTCCTTTTCTCCGATTCGCACAAGAATAATTTCGGTTGAACCAACTCCTCGATTAGTCAGGTATTGTCCTTTTATTTCCAGTTTATCACTGGGGATAATAGGAACTCCCCGCCAGAGTATAACAGGTACACCGAATAAGTGTGTTGTTACCGGAGGAACTCCCCGCCATGTGCATTCCCGTTCGAAAGCTGCGATAGCACGAGGATGAGCAATAAAGAACGATGGATTTTTCCATACTAAAGACAATAGCTCATCTAAATCATCGGGTGTCGGCGAACCATAGCGTGTACTGATTCTGTATCCGGGTTCTACACTGTTCAAAAGTCCGAAGTATCGGTTATTAATCAATTCCCATTCTTGACGTTCACGGACACTTTCTATGCTTAAGCGCATTTGCTGTTCGAGCTGATTATATGGATTGTTATATAAATCCGAAACACGGGTATGAACTCTTACTACTGTTTGAAGAGTGTTGAGTGAATATTCTCTCGGATTTTCTTCGTAATCAATATATGTTTCGGGTATAATATTATCTTCTTCATGTCCGGATACCAGGTCGATATGTTTTTCGCCATGTGTATTTACGGTTGCACGTAAGCGTAAATGTTCGTCTACCGCTTTCTGAAATTCATCTCTAAAGTTGGGTACGTCATGAATAATACCTTCAAGCTCTGAACTACTCAATGTGAAATATACCCCATTAGTAACACTCTTTACTGTAACGGATGATGCTTTGTCGGAAAGTAAATCTGCTTCCCCAAAATACTCGCCTTCAGATAATAATGCTATGCGGAGATTCTCGCCATGAGGTCCTTTGCTGTATATTTCAGCCTGTCCTTGAGCAACAATGAAAAATTTCTGGCTATCCTTTCCTTCTTTTATAAGGTATTCACCGAGAGATACTTCCTTTATTTCAAATTTTTCGGCAAGACGGTTTACAATACTTTCTTCGATGTGTGAAAATAAAGGTATTCGACGAAAAGAACTGGCACTGAAAGCAGGTACTCCATCGTAAAATTCGATATCTATCCTTTCTGCTTTTTTCAATTCGACTTTTGTCCGGTTTACCCTATAAGTTCCGGAGTCGACCTGTACCCATGGCAAAAGTTTTAGTAACAAACGAGGGGTGATAGACCCCATCTGAGGAGGTGTTTTGGTAGTCGTTGCCAACTTGCGTGCTGTAGCTGTAGTAACACTACGCTGTAAATCATTTTTTGCCATAGTTATTATTATTTTTGTATAGTTACTTTGTGTATATTTTCTTTTACATGTTCGATCCCTATTACGGTATACCCTTGTTCGGTTGTAGTTCGGGGCACGTTTTCGAGAGGTTCTCCTTCAACTAAAAATACTTCGAGTAGATCACCTTGTTTTAGTTTTGCTAATTCTATTTTTGTTTTTACAAAAGTCATCGGACAATGTTCTTTTGTTATGTCTAATTGATATGTAGCCATTATGATAATGTTTATTGTATTTAAATAAATAAGGTTTGTCCGTCATCTGCCATTTTCAGAAATGTCGCAACACCTAATACATCTTTAACTTCGGGAATAAAATCTTCTTTGTTCAGACCTAGTATGTGCATAGCCATTTCGCAGGCATACAGATTCACTTCGAGTATTTTAGCCGAGTCAACCAATTCTTCGAGTGTGGCTACATTATTCTTTTTCATGAGAGAACGGAATATTTTAGGACTGATTCCTCCGAAGTTAAGACGGCTTACAGGAGCAGCTTTTAATCCACCCATAAAAAATCCGAAAAGTTTAGTCAGAGGAGACTTTCCCAGAAAACTGCGTCCCTGTTTTTTCTTGATAGCATTAAGCCCCCAAAATGTAAAAAAAATGTTGACCTCATATCCTACAGCCGCTGCCCCTGTTGCCAGAGTAAAAACAGCAGTTAATTTGTCGAAGTCGCCGCTAAAGCTGATGATTGATAATTTTTTTTGCATAGTAAATTATTCAGGTTGATGAAATAAAAGAGTCGACAGGTATCTCTCTCCTGTGTCTGGTAATACTACAACAATTTGTTTTCCTTTATTTTCGACTCGCTTAGCGATCTGAATAGCAGCGTATACTGCCGCTCCTGAAGAAATGCCGATTATCAGACCTTCATTGACAGCCAGTTGTCTACCTGTTTCAAAAGCATCTTCGTTTTTTACTTTAAATATCTCATCAACAACTGTCGGATCGTATATCTCCGGAACAAAACCTGCTCCTATCCCTTGTATCTTATGTGGTCCAGATTTGCCTCCGGATAATACAGGCGAGTCGAACGGTTCCACTGCTATGATCTTTATCCGTGGATTGAGCTTTTTCAGAGCCTGACCAACGCCCGAAACTGTACCTCCGGTTCCTACACCTCCTACGAATATATCCACTTTTCCATAAGTATCGTTCCATATTTCTTTGGCGGTTGTTTCGCGGTGCATCTTCGGATTGGAAGGGTTAAGAAATTGCTGTAAAACTACGGCTCCAGATGTAACAGATTTTAATTCTTCAGCTTTGCGTATAGCTCCCCCCATACCTTCATGTCCCGGTGTTAAAACGAGTTCAGCACCGAGGGCTTTTAATAAGCTGCGGCGTTCTACACTCATGGTATCCGGCATTGTAAGTATAATTTTATAACCTTTGGATGCTGCAACAAGAGCTAAAGCAATACCGGTATTTCCACTGGTCGGTTCTATTATTACGCTGTTTTTTTTGAGAATTCCTTTCTGTTCGGCATCTTCAATCAGAGCCAAACCGATGCGGTCTTTCACACTGCGCCCGGGATTGAGATATTCTAACTTTGCTATAATCTGTGCATTTAATTTAAATTTGTGTTCAATTGCGGTTAATTCCAATAGGGGAGTATTACCTATTAATTCTGTTATTGCTTTTGCGATCTTAGCCATAATGATGTAATATTTATATTGCAAATAAATAGAATTTTGTATGTTCGGAAAATACCATCTTTAAGGTATATTAAAAAGCTATAAGATCCCTTTTTGAGGTGCTTATAGCTTTTAATATAAGCTTATTACCTATCTTTGAAACAAAGCGATATCAAACTACAGATCAACTTTTCTTACATTCAATAATGCTTGTTATTTCAGTGCTTATAGGGATAAGCCGTCTGAAAGTTAATTAGGTCTTTGTCAGTGGTTCTTTTGTTTCATTCAGGGTTCTCTTTAATTCGGGCATCAGTACGCTATTGCTGCTTTCTTGCTATATTATCTCCCGATATTCAGATGAATATGATATATATTGATTTAATCTGAATTATGGCAAAAATTTATTTTGTATTAAATGGATTCTTAGAGGAATTACGCGCTTTTTATATATTAATATCTTTCTTACACTTTTGGAGTTGTTAGTAATTACAACGAAAGATGTACTTCATATGATTACGATTTGATTGTAAAGCATCAATTAAATATAGAAAGGCCAGTAGATATATCTATTGGCCTTTTTTATGTTAAAGTATTGTCATATAGTATTCAAAGAGCTGTATTACACATTCGTGTTACAAATCTACCTGCTTTTGATACGATTCGGCTAGAGAGCTTTGGTGTTCTCAGATACCTTTGTTCTCGTTAAAATATTAATAAACCTAAATCTTTGCCAAATTGATGGATCAGAAATTATTTTTGAGAAAAAGTAGACTGAAGTTTTTCACTTTACTTTTCCTTCTGTGCTTTATTCCACATTTATCAGCACAGAATAAGACTGTACAGGGTACTATTATCTCAGCAACGGATAAAGAACCTGTTATCGGAGTTTCGGTTGTGGAAACCGGTACAACGAATGGAACCATAACCGATATAGATGGAAAATATTCTTTGCAAGTAGGTTCAAATGCAACCATAACAATTTCTTATATCGGATTCAAAACTCAGAATATTTCAGTCAACAACCGGAGTACAATAGATGTGGTTCTGGAAGAAAATGCATTATTGCTTAATGAGGTGGTTGCAGTAGGCTATCGTACTGAAAGAAAGGCTGACTTAACAGGCGCTGTATCTGTCGTAGATGTAAAAGATATGATGTCTGCTTCGGAAAATAACCCGATGAAAGCCTTACAAGGACGTATACCTGGTATGCAGGTTACAGCCGATGGTAATCCGAGTGGGTCGGCAACAATAAAGATCAGAGGTGTTGGTACCTGGAATAATACCGATCCTCTTTATATAATAGACGGTGTTGCTTCTACTTCAGGAATGCACGAACTCAATTCAAATGACATTGAAAGTATACAGGTTCTTAGAGATGCTTCTTCTGCAAGTATTTACGGATCGAGGGCGGCCAATGGTGTCATCATTGTGACAACTAAAAAAGGAAAGAAAGGGGCCCTTAAAGTGAATTTTGATGCTTATGTTACTGCATCTATGTATAATAATAAAATAGATGTATTGAGCTCTAAAGAGTATGCTCAGGTATTAGGACAGGCATACATTAATAGTGGCGAAAATCCGAATTCTAATAATCTCGGTATAGTATATGACTTAGGAACCGCATCGGATGGCCGCTCAACTATTAAAAATGTTTATTTCCCCGAATATTTAGATAAAGCCAAAACAATGAAACCTGCTAATACCGACTGGTTTGACGAAATTACCAGAACCGGAGTTATGCAGTCTTATAATTTATCGATAAGTAATGGTAATGAAAAAGGCTCGTCTTATTTTTCTTTGGGGTACTTAGACAATAATGGTTTGGTTAAATATACAGACTTCTCGCGAATTTCGGCGAGAATGAATACAGACTATAAATTACTTGACGGACTTATTACCATAGGAGAAAATTTTACTTTAAACAGAACTACCGAAGTTACACAACCTTATCAGATTGTTGAAGCTGCTTTGATTGCAGTTCCGTTTATACCTGTGAAGACAGACGATGGATCAAATTGGGGTGGACCTATTACCGGATTACCAGACAGGCAAAACCCTGCTCGCTTGGTTTATGATAACAGAGATAATTCATACCGGTATTGGAGAGCTTTAGGTAATGCTTATATAAATGTAAATCCGTTGAAAGGATTAAATGTTCGTTCTAGTTTTGGTCTTGATTATGGTAATTACTATAAACGAACTTTAACTTATTCTTATCAGGACGGATATGTGACCAATACAACTAATAAGTCAACAATGGAACAGGCTCATTGGACAAAATGGTCTTGGACAAATACCGCGACATACGATTTTCAGATAGGGAAAAACCGGGTTGAAACTTTGTTAGGACACGAGATGTTCAGGCAGGAAGACATTAATATGTCAGCTTCGCGCGAAGATTATATAACTCAGAACCCTGATTATATGTGGCCTGATGCCGGAACCGGAACCAGTGAAGGGACTGGTAAGTCTGACGGATATTCGTTAATGTCATTTTTCGGAAAAGTAAACTATGCCTACGATGATAAATATCTGGCTTCGGTTACCTTACGTCGTGATGGTTCTTCTCGATTCGGAAAGAATAACAGATGGGGTACATTTCCGGCATTTAATCTAGGATGGAGGTTGTCTCAGGAGAAATTCATGGAGAATTACAAAGATATATTCACTGATCTCAAATTCCGTTTCGGATGGGGACAGAATGGTAATCAGGAAATGAATACAATGGCTATATATCGCTATTACGTAACAGATTATGGTAAAAGTGATCCGACTTGGAATGCGGTTTGGGGTACAGCATATGATTTTTCAGGTACGGGATCGGGGTTACTGGCTTCGGGCATAAAGAGAGTACAGATCGAAAATCCTGATTTGAAGTGGGAAACTACAACCCAGACAAACTGGGGATTTGATTTTGCTTTGCTTGATAATAGGTTGTACGGTACTTTAGAATATTATATCAAAAACACGAAAGATATATTATACAGTCCAGGATATTCGGCTATAAAAGGAGAAGGAGCCGCCAAATGGTATAATGGGGCCAACACCGAAAATAAAGGGGTAGAGTTTTCTCTGGGTTATAGAGGTAAAACATCTTTCGGTTTGGAATATGATATAGCAGGGAATATTTCGACAAATAAAAATAAAGTGACCAAAGTACCCGATGCAGTATTAAATGATTTCGGAGGAAACGGAACTTATGATAATATAATAGGCCGTCCGTATGGTTCGTATTATGGTTATGTTGCTGATGGTATTTTCAAAACACAGGAAGAGTTGAATCAGCATGCAAAGCAAGACGGAAAAAATATAGGACGTATCCGTTATCGTGATGTTAATAATGACGGAGTTATAAATGAAAAGGATCAGACATGGTTGGGCGACCCATATCCTGATTTCTCATATGGATTGAATATTAATCTGGCTTATAAAAACTTTGATTTGGTGATGTATTTTCAAGGAATACATAATGTTGATGTAGTGAATCAGTTGAAGTATGTGACCGATTTCTGGAGTGTTTCGGATACCCGCTCCAATAAAGGACGGCGTTTGTTGAATGCTTATGATCCCGTAACAAACCCCGACTCTAATATTCCGATGATAACAAACTCTGATTCAAACAACGAAGCCCGTTTTTCAACTTATTATCTTGAAAATGGCTCTTTCTTGAAATTAAGGAATGTTCAGCTTGGTTATAATATACCATCTCATATTTTGAGTAAAATAAAATTGAGCAGTTTGAGAACCTATGTAAGTGCTCAAAATCTATTTACTATAAAAAGTAGAAGCTTTAATGGTGTTGATCCTGAAAACCCTTCATGGGGGTATCCTATACCTATGACTTTTACTTTTGGGTTAAACCTTTCTTTCTAACCATATAAGATTCTGAAAATGAAAAAAATATATAGATATCTATTAGTTGGTACAGCATTTATGCTTACTTATACATCGTGTAATTTTCTCGATCATGATCCGCAGGGTACTCTCGATGGAGACTTAGCCGAAAATCAGGTTGAGGCATTAGTTACATCTGCCTATTCTGCTTTAGGTAATGATCATTACGATAAACCTTTCAGTTTATGGCCATATGGAAATGTACGCTCAGACGATGCTTATAAAGGAGGAAATGATATCAATGACATTGCTACATTTCATTATTATGAGACATCACAAAATATTCAGACTACGTTTTCTGAGCCTAATGATTTGTGGTATTATTGTTATGTAGCTATATCCAGAACTAATCAGGCTCTTGCTGCATTGGAGAACACAACAACAGAAAAATTTCCGAATAAAGATATTCGGATGGGAGAAATGTATTTTATCAGAGGTCATTTTTATTTTATGTTGAAAGAGTTGTTCGGACATATTCCGTTTGTGGATGAAACTGTACTTCTCGATAACTATGACAATATTGATAATAAACTATCGAACGATGATCAGTGGGCATGGATATGCAACGATTTTGAAAAAGCATACTCTTTACTGCCTGAGACGAAGAAAGAAGTAGGAAGAGCCGATAAATATGCTGCTGCTGCATATCTGGCTAAGGCCCGTTTGTACAAAGCATACCGTCAGGATGAAAAGAACAGTGTAACAGAAATCAATGCCGATGATTTAAAAGAGGTTGTAAAATATGCTGACATTGTGCTTAACTCGGGTATTTACGGATTAGAATATGATATTGCTTACAATTTCTTGCCGGGAAGTTATGAAAACGGTAAAGAATCTGTTTTTGCTATACAGTATTCAAAAGATGATGGGACAATGTTTGGCCGTCTCAATTGGGGTGATGTATTATCAGTGCCGATGGGGCTTGGATGCTGTGATTTTCATAAACCAAGTCAGAATTTGGTTAATGCCTTTAAAACGGATGCTTCGAGCGGACTTCCTCAATTCGATACATATAATGATAAAGATTATGATGTAAGTACAAGCGCCGCAGATCCCCGATTATTCCATACTGTTGCTATTCCGGGATTGCCGTATAAGTATAATCAGGAGCTGATTTATGAAGAAGGATGGAACCGCAATCCTACAGTATATGGATATTATGCATCTCTAAAAGAAAATGTAGATCCTACGTGTGATTGTTTTGTGAATGTTTCTCCATTTTATGGAAATACAAAGAATCGGATTGTATTGCGTTATGCTGATGTTATTTTAATGAAAGCCGAGGCTCTTATTGAACTGAATAGGGCAGGGGAAGCACTTCCTTTGATCAACCAGATCAGAGAACGAGCTAAAAGAAGTACAACCTTCACTAATTATGCTCCTAATATGAAAATCTCTGTTTATGAGCCTGGTAAGAATTGTACATGGACAACAGATTTTGCCCGTCAGGCTTTACGTTGGGAGCGTCGTTTAGAGTTTGCAATGGAGGGTAGCCGTTTCTTTGATCTTGTACGTTGGGGAATTGTTTCTGATGTCATAAATAATTATTATTCGACAGAAGCAAGTAAGCGTTCTTATTATTCTTCCGCACGGTTTACCAAGAATAAAAATGAGTATCTCCCTATACCTAACCAACAGATTGTATTTGTTAATGGAATATACAAGCAAAATTATGGTTGGTAATACATCCTTTCACATAACAAAATATAATACAATGAAAAAGTATATATCTTATATATTAACGATCTGCACATCAATATTTCTTCTTGCAATTTTCACATCTTGTGACGACGACAAAAGAGATGAACTGGACTTGTCGGGCAGTGTAAATATCACTTCATTCAAAGCTAATGGAGTAGAGGGTGTAATTGATGAAAGTTCGAAGCCCTCGACAATACAGATATACTTACCTTGGTCATATGATCTTACAAATCTGAAAATAGACGCTCAGGTTTCAGAGGGAGCTGTTGTGTCTCCGGGTATTACAAATAATACCGATTTGTCTGCATCAAAAACATATCGAGTGATCAACGGTAATCTCTACAACGATTATTCAGTTAGTGCATCATATAGTAAAATACTGACATTCACCATTGATACTTATTCTGGAACAATAGATAATGATGCTAAGACGATAGTTGTAAAATATCCTGTAGGAGAAGATCTTACTGCATTGAAACCTAAATATACAGCGACACCCGGAGCAACTGTTTCTCCGAGTTCAGGTAGTGCTGAGGATTTTACAAATCCCGTAAAATATAGTATATCTTATATGGGTGAATCTGTAGTATATACTGTTACAGTAGTACCGACAAATTTTAGTCCTGTCGGTTTTTTGGGAACAGCGGCATCTTCGTCCGATATCGAAAATGAAGACGAAAAAGCAGCTTATGACTGGTTCGTGAAGAATGTTCCTAATGCTGAGTATATATCTTTTTCAGATATTAAAAGTGGAACTGCATCATTATCCAAATACAGTGTGTTGTGGTGGCATTTAGATGGAACAACCAGAGATTTACCTGCGATAACAACATCATCGGATGTATTGACTCCGTTGAAAAGCTATTTAGAAAATGGAGGTTCATTTTTCCTTTCATCTTGGGCTGTCAAATATGCAGCATCGATAGGTGCTACTAAAGACGGAAAAGAAGCAAACAATCTGTGGGGAGAGACTAATGGAGCCGAAGCTGTTACATTGAGTGAAGATTGGGGTATTTGTTTTACCGGTCACGAATCGCATGCCGTATTTACAGGTTTGTCTAAACCTGCCGGTGTGAATAATAAAGTATATCTGTTAAGTTCCGGATTGAAGGTAAGAGCTCATAATGCGTTATGGAATTTTGCCGAAGATTGGGTTGATTATAAATCGAAATCAGCTTGGGAAGCAGGTAACGGTGGTGTTGGATTGGCTAGTTTCCAGTGGGATGATGCGAATAGCAGCAGGGCTGTTATGTTTGAATATCCGAAGTCAGAAAGTAAAGGCGGCGTCATTTGTTTCGGAGGAGAGGCTTATGATTGGGCTGTAGTTGGTACGAATAAATACCAAAGTAATCTTGAAAAAATAACCTCTAATATTATAGATTATTTACAACAATAAATCTAAGAATAACAGCGATTCCGGATTCCGGAATATTGGATTCGGGATCGCCTAATTTTATAATAATATGAAAATCAAGAATTCCCTATTATATATATCATTCAGCATCTTATCATTGAGTGCATGTAATGATGACCATAATTATGTAAGTAATGATCCGGATGCAGCTCCATCGGGAACATTGAGTTATTATGATGTGAATGATCTGTCACAGAATTATTCAATGTTCTATAAACCTTCTCACGGTTGGGTGGGAGATCCAATGCCTTTTTATGAAAATGGAACATTCCATGTTTTTTATCTTCAGGATACTCGTCCGGCTCCGGCTACGTTTCACCCTTGGTATAAAGCAACGACAGCCGATTTTCTGTCTTACACAGATGATGGTGAAATGATTCCTTGCGGAGCAGATAATTCGCAGGAAGATGCTTTAGGAACAGGAGCTGTATTCAAAAATGGTAATATTTATTATGCTTTTTATACAGCACATAATGGAGATTTAGATCCAAAAGAATTTATCTATCTGGCTACTTCTTCAGATCTTAAAACTTGGACAAAACAACCTTCTTTTTCATTCAGAGCCCCTGACGGGTATGATCGTAATGAATTTAGAGATCCTTTCATTCTAAAGGAAGGTAATGAGTTCAAAATGTTAGTTAGTACTAGAGCTGATGTTGGTGGCGCATGGAAGGGAGTGATAGCTCAATTCAAGTCGAATGATTTATTGAATTGGGAAATCGACACTGCAACCCCTTTCTTTTATATAGATGATAATGAGTTCATGGTCGAATGTGCAGATGTGTTTATTGAAAACGGTTATCAGTATATTGTATATTCGGGAATAGATTCACGCTTGGTACACTATAAATACAGAAAACAAGGAGCCCTGACTTGGACTACTCCTGCTAACAATGCTTTAGATGGAATTACATTTTATGCAGCAAAAACGGCAAGCGACGGTACATCCCGCTATCTTTTTGGTTGGGCACCTACCCGTACAGGAAACAATGATTCGTCGGATTTTAGCTGGGGAGGTTCTTTAGTTGTACATCAGCTGAATCAAAATTCGAATGGAACATTGTCTGTGATAATGAATAATTTGATTGATCAAAAGCTTGTAAATGGTGTAGAATTGAAAATAACAGGAAGCTATTCTTCTCAGGCTGTGTCCGATTCTTATACATTAAAGGGAACAGAAACGGCTCAGGACTATATTACATTCGATAGATTAACAGGTATCAACAAAATTAAAACAACGATAAAACCTTCAACGGCAACGAAATTTGGCTTTGAATTCGGAGCATCGGGTAATAGACGCGAAGTCTTTGCCTTGCAATTTGATACAGAAGCTAAGAAAATTGAATTAAATAAGGTATTAAGACTTGATGGTACGAGTGAAACCATTACATCTGTAGAGTTACCAATTAGCAGTAATGGCGAATATAATGTGACCTTACTGATAGAAAATTCGGTATGTGTGTTATATGTAAATGATAAGATTGCTTTTACAAACCGTATTTATGCGATGAACCAGAATGCTTGGGGAATTGTGTCTAATAACGGAGAGGTTACGTTCTCTAATGTAAAGATTTATAAATAAGAAATATTATATATGAAGATAAATAAATTAAATACCGGAATTGTCGTATCTGCTATGTTGTTGATGAGTTGCTCATCTCAAGATATTATGATAGATGATTTTGAATCGGGTACATTTGATAAATGGAAAGTTGAAGGAGATGCTTTTAGCAGTACCCCGGCAAAAGGAAGTTTTCCCGGCCAACAGGATGTAAAAGATTTCCAAGGAACTTATCTCGCTAATAGTTTCAATGGAGGAGATGATTCGAGAGGAACATTGTTGTCGAAGGATTTTACAATAGAGCGTAACTATATCAATTTTTTATTAGGAGGAGGTATGCACTCTGATACGTACATAGAATTGATAGTAGACGGAAAGAGTACATATATAACCCGCTCAATAGTAGAGAGCGAAAGTTTGTTGCAAATGACATGGGATGTGACAAAATATAAGGGTAAAACTGCAGCCATAAAAATAGTAGATAATCAGCGTGGTGGCTGGGGACATATATTGGTCGATAATATCGAAATGAGTAATACATCTAAAAGTAATATTATGCCTGATTATACTCTGTCTTTTGATGCTTCGATGAATTATTTGTTAGTGCCTGTTGAAGATCAGGGACCTGAATCATCTGTACAGTTGAGCGTTGACGGGCAGAAAGTTGGCGTTCCGATGAATATACGGGTTTCTCAAACTAAAGTTGATCATTGGGTACCGATTAATATTGAGGCATATAAAGGAAAACCAGTGTCTCTGACTTTTGGACATGTGAAGAAAACGGATATTGGCTTTGCGCAGATTAAACAATCTGAAACCTTTGATTATGACTATAATGAAAAATATCGTCCGGCTTACCATTTTTCACCGCAATATGGATGGATGAACGATCCGAACGGGATGGTTTATTATAATGGAGAATATCATTTGTTCTTTCAAAGTAATCCTTATGGTTCCAGATGGGCAAATATGCATTGGGGACATGCTATAAGTTCGAATCTTGTGAAATGGGAATATAAGCCTACTTCACTCGCACCTGACTCTATTGGTTCTATTTTTTCGGGTAGTGCTGTTGTAGATAAAAACAATACAGCAGGATTCGGCAAGGATGCCATTGTTGCAATATATACCTCAGCAGGAGCTTTACAGACTCAATCGTTAGCATATAGTCTCGATAAGGGACGTACATTTACCAAATACGAACATAATCCGGTATTATCGGATCCAAAGATTGCCGATTTCAGAGATCCTAAAGTATTCTGGCATCAAAAGACTAATCAATGGATAATGTCTTTGGCTACTTCTCAGACCATCACTTTTTATGGATCTAAGAATTTAAAACAGTGGAACAAGTTGAGCGAATTTGGCGAAGGTATAGGTAATCATGATGGAGTCTGGGAATGTCCTGATCTGTTTCCTTTGAAATATAATGGGCAGCTTAAATGGGTTTTATTGGTGAGTATCAATCCCGGAGGACCTAATGGCGGTAGCGCCACTCAGTATTTTATAGGAGATTTTGATGGAAAGTCTTTTAATCCGGACATGACTATTCCATATCCTGTTTGGCTTGACTATGGACGTGACAATTATGCTGGAGTAACATGGAATAATATTCCAGATGCTGATGGAAGAAGGTTATTTATTGGTTGGATGAATAACTGGGATTATGCAAACTTTGTACCGACACTCAACTTCAGAAGTGCAATGACATTGCCTCGAGAGTTGAAATTAGCAAATAACGGCAAACATGTGGTTCTGGCTAATTATCCGGTACATGAATTGGAATCATTGAGGAGTGAAACAGTTCTGTTGGAGAATATCAGTACAGACAAAGAGTTTGTGATAGAAAAACTCCTGAATGTAAACAATGGAGCCTATGAGTTGGAAATGGAAGTAGATGTTTTGGAATCAGAGGAATTTGTATTGGAGTTACAGAATAAATCGAAAGAACATCTTGATTTCATTTTCGATTTGAAGAATGAAACTCTCAATGTAGATCGTTCTAAAAGCGGGATAGTAGATATCAACGAAAAATTTGCATCGGTGGTAAGTAAAGCTCCTTTAACAAAGAAGGATAAATATAAAATCCGTTTGTTTATTGATAGTGCTTCATCCGAACTGTTTATAGATGAGGGAGCTGTAACACAAACCAATATAATGTTTCCCGGCGAACCTTATAATTCTTTATTGATAAAAAATAAAGGTAAAGTTTTGAAAATTAATAATATAAAAATTCATAAATTGAAATAACTGAAAGTATGAACACGATAAACAGTAAAGGATTTTACGGTAAGGTATTACCTATAATGCTGGCATTCTTCTGTATGGGCTTTGTTGATATGGTAGGAACAGCAACTAATTATGTTCAGAAAGATTTGTCGCTGGATGATGCTACAGCAAATATATTTCCATCCATGGTATTTTTCTGGTTTCTCATATTTTCAGTTCCTACAGGAATGCTGATGGGGCGTATCGGTCGGCGTAAGACTGTTGTACTCAGTCTTGTTATTACTGCTATATCGATGATTGTTCCTTTGGTATGGTATGATAAGACTTCCATGATTATAACATTTTCTCTTTTAGGTATTGGAAATACATTGATGCAGGTATCCATAAATCCGCTTTTATCTAATATTGTCCAAGGCGAAAAACTGGCAAGTTCTTTAACATTCGGTCAGTTTGTAAAGGCTATAGCATCATTTAGTGCCCCACTTATAGCAACACGGGCTGCACTGATGTTCGACGATTGGAAAATGATCTATCCTTTGTTTTTGGGTATTTCCGTTATTTCTACTATTTGGTTGTGGGCGACTCATATAGATGAAGAAAAAGAAAGTGTAAACGGAGCTGGATTTGTGCAGTGCTTCAAACTCTTGGGTAATGGTTTCATCTTTCTTTGTTTCTTGGGGATAATGTGTCATGTGGGAATTGATGTGGGTACTAATGTTACTGCACCCCGTATATTGATGGAGCGTTTAAATTTAACTGAACTGAACGATGCTAATTATGCTACCAGTGTTTATTTCGCTTTCCGCACAGCCGGATGTTTTATCGGAGCCTTTGTATTAGCTCGTTTCTCAGCAAAGAAATTTTTTGCGGTGAGTGTTGTTTTAATGGCACTAGGTATGGCCGGACTGTACTTTATGCAAAGTGAGTTTGTTTTGTGCTTATGTATCGGACTTATCGGTTTTGGAAATTCCAATGTGTTCTCAGTTATATTGTCTCAGGCTATGTTATACATGCCCGGTAAAAAGAACGAAATATCAGGTCTTATGATTATGGGATTATTTGGTGGAACTGTTTTTCCATTCTTTATGGGACAAGCTACTAAAGTTCTCGACAGTTCTCAGATCGGAGCATTGATAGTGATGAGTATCGGGGTTGTTTACTTACTTGCTATGACAATGAGGATAAAAGACAAAGTGGAGCCACTGAATAAGTAAAGAAATCTTTCAGATATTATTGTTTTAATTTTATCTATATGAAGGATGTATTCTAATTTATGAAATTGAAAATAGGTAACAGATGTAAAAGTGTAATTGCTGTGTAACCTTTGTTACCTTTTTTCAAAATCTCTCTTTATAGGATAACCGAGAAAGAAGGGTAACAATCGAAAACATACAATTTCCATGTAACTTTTGTCACCTTTTTAATAATCAGGATTAATTTACACGAAAATATTATATAAATGAATAATGCAGTTGTTGGGTTAGGTGAAATACTCTGGGATGTATTTCCTGACAGAAAAGTATTAGGAGGAGCTCCCGCTAATTTTGCCTACCATGTGTCGCAGTTCGGGTACAACGGTTATGCCGTAAGTGCTGTTGGTGATGATCTTTTAGGTAAAGAAATAATGTCGGCTTTGGTTGAAAAGAATTTAAATTATTCGATTGAGACAACGGCTTATCCTACCGGCACCGTTAATGTGAAACTGAATCAACGAGGTGTACCCGAATATGAAATATGTGAAGGTGTGGCTTGGGATAATATTCCATTTACATCTAAAATGGAGATACTGGCAAAAAATACTAAGGTAGTTTCGTTCGGATCGCTGGCTCAGAGAAGCGATGTCTCGAGACAATCAATCCGTTCGTTTCTATTGGCAATGCCGGATGATTCGCTGAAGATATTCGACATTAATCTACGTCAGCATTTCTATTCTAAAGATCTTATTCACGAATCTTTAGAACTATGCAATATGCTGAAGATAAATGATGAAGAAGTCGTAATTGTATCCAATTTATTCAATCTCGAAAAAGAAACCGAACAAGAAGTCTGCCTCTGGCTACTGGAAACATACCAATTGGATATACTTATTCTAACAAAGGGAACGGAAGGTAGTTATGTTTTCACACCGAAAGAAACATCATTTCAGCCAACACCAAAAGTACATGTTGCTGATACGGTAGGTGCCGGTGATTCTTTTACAGGAGCTTTTGTTGCTTCTTATATACAAGGAGAACGTATATCGGATGCCCATCAGCTTGCTGTTGAAGTATCTGCTTATGTTTGTACTCAGCACGGTGCTATGCCCAAATTGCCGGATGCTTATCTTGAATTGTTTAAGAATAAATAGTTTGTTTAATATACAAAAGCATCATATTTGCAGAAGTATGGTGCTTTTTGTGTATTTTTGAATATAAGCTCTTCTCTGATGAAGTATTGTCTATTGTTAACCGTTCTCTTATTAATGCTGTCTGCTTGTAATAATACAAAAAAAGAAGGCATTATTATTGGTGTATCTCAATGCAGCGACGATCTTTGGAGGAAAACAATGAATGAAGAGATGCTCAGAGAAGCATCATTTTATCAGGATCTGGACATTAAACTTGATATAAAAACCGTAAAAGACAACACCGAACAGCAGATAAAAGATATTGAAGAACTAATCCAAAGCGGAGTAGATTTATTGGTTATATCACCTAATGAGTCAAAAGCAATAACACCTATCGTTGAGAAAGCATATGAAAAGGGGATACCTGTAATATTGGTTGACAGGAAGATTGAGTCCAACAAATATACTGCATATGTAGGGGCGGATAATTATGAGATAGGAAGAGAAGCTGCGTTGTATTCTGCCGGAGTTCTTAATGGGAAGGGCAATATAGTGGAGATACGTGGATGGGCAGGTTCTACTTCTGATGAGGAGCGTCATAACGGTTTTCAGGATGGATTGAAGACATATCCCGGTATAAAGGTTGTGGCTGAAAGAAGGGGGAATTTTTTAATGCCGGAGGCACGTAAACAAATGTCTGAAATATTAAAGAAAGATCATAAAATAGACCTTGTTTTCGCATTAAATGATCCTATGGCATTGGGTGTATATGAAGCTTCTATTCAATACAGCGGTAAGTCTCCGTATATTGTAGGAATAGATGCATTGCCGGGAGAGAATGGCGGAATTCAGAATATACAGAAGGGATTACTTGATGCTTCTTTTATATATCCTACAGGAGGCGATAAAGTGATAGCTTTGGCTGTGAAGATATTGAAGCGTGGAGAGTATAAAAAGGAGAATACATTAAGAACAGCAGTTGTAGACAAAAATAATGTCAGAACGATTTTATTACAAACTGATCAGATAGCCGAACAACAGGCAAAACTCGAAGCTACTCACGGCTTATTGAATAAAAGCTTAATGAGATATTCCAACCAGCAGAATATCTTTTATGCTACTATAATTATATTGATTCTGATTACAACCCTTATGGTTTTTCTGATATTGGCGTATCGGTCTAAGAGTCGTATAAATGCTTTGTTGAAAAAACAAAATGAAGAAATAAAATTGCAGGCCGAAACATTGGCGGAGCAAAAAGAACAGCTGATCTCTTTATCGAAACAACTAGAGGAGGCTACTCATGCAAAATTGGTCTTTTTTACCAATATCTCTCATGAGTTTCGTACCCCCTTGTCTTTAATACTGGGGCCATTAGATACTTTAATGACTTCCGGATCATTAACAAAGGAGCAATCTGACTTATTGAACCTGATTCGGAGAAACAGTAACCGCCTGCAAAATCTAATTTCTCAGATAATAGAATTTCGTAAATTTGAGAATGGAAAAATGCAGCTCATTTTAAAGACTGCAGATATTATTGCTTTTTTTAGGGAATTGAATGTCGTTTTTGAAGATTATGCGAAACGATCAGAAGTGAACTTTTCTTTTGAAGCCGATAAAGATAGCCTGATAATACCATTTGATCAGGAGAAGATCGAGAAAATATATTATAATTTACTGTCTAATGCTTTTAAGCATACTTTTCGTAATGGATCAGTAAAGGTTACTTTGTCTCTGGATGAAAAAAGATCATTATTCATATTGTCTGTACTCAATACAGGAACAAGTATTCCAGTCGAAAAAATTCAGAATATATTTGACCGTTTCTATAAAATAAACCTGAATGATACCGGTACCGGTATCGGATTGGCTTTGACAAGTTCATTGGTTGAGGTGCATAAGGGTAAAATATTTGTAGAAAGTACAGATCAGAAAGGAACTGTTTTTACTGTTCAGATTCCTATTATAAAGGAGAATATAGATGATGAAATTCTTGATTTTAATTTTGAATTCACTAAAAGTAATTTATCTATAAAGGAGGCGGAGGGAATCGGAGATATTTCCATTCTGGAAACTCCGTATGACGATGAAAAACCGATTGTACTTGTTATTGAAGATAATGAGGATATGCAGCAATATTTGAAACTTGTTTTGGAAAATGATTATAATCTGGTGTGTGCTTATGATGGAAATATCGGTATCGAAAAAGCTGTTAAGTATATTCCTGATGCTATTATCAGTGATGTGATGATGCCCGAAAAAGATGGCTTTGAAGTATGCCGGATTTTAAAAGAAAATGTAGTGACATCTCATATTCCTATTGTGTTGCTAACTGCATGTACATTGGATGAACAGAAAGCTATAGGTTTCGAAAATGGAGCAGATGCATATGTACCCAAGCCTTTTAATGCCGAATTACTGAAAATAAGGCTCAGAAAATTAATTGAAAGCAGAAAGAAATTAAAAGACGCATTCGGACAGAGTTTTATTAACGATTCGTCTAAGGTATCTTTAGCTGATATAGAGCAGAAATTATTATCCGATTTTCAGTCTTATGTTGAAAATCACATGAGTGAGCAGGATCTTAATGTCGATAGTATTGCATCTCATTTAGGGCTTTCACGCATTCAGCTTTATCGAAAATTGAAATCAGTGACCAGTTATTCTCCCAATGATTTAGTGAATGTTATAAAACTAAGATATGCTGTACAATTGTTGACGGTAAGCCGAAAATCAATATCAGAAGCTGCCTATGAAACAGGTTTCTCGTCCCCGTCTTATTTTTCTAAAATATTTAAAAAATATTATAACGAAAATCCGACTGATTTTTTGAAAAGAACATTAGGCAATTAATCTGTTATTATTTAAAATACCGCATTTATGGTATTGGGCAGATTTTTAAAAATAAGTTAATTTGTATTCATCAATCACTATGATTAATAAGACGGCAAAATGAAACTACTTTCTAAACAATTTTTATCTTCTCTTTATGAGAATGTCTGTTTTGAGATATTCCAGAGGTTTAACACTCCTTACATCACAACCTTTTCGAATCTGCGAATGCGAATGTGTTACTAACATGATGTAACAAAATTATCCGATTTCTATAGTTCTTAAAAAATAGTTAGTTTTTATATGGTAGCTCTTTGAGTGTGCTATGTAAAAGTAAAAAGTTTGTACTTTATAAAAAAGGCGAACACTTCCTCCTCCGACGGCAATTGGTATTGGAAGTGCTCTTGATAAAATCATTTATCCATGGTAAAGATAATTAATTTCTCGAAAGGAAACTATTCTTCTTTTTATTCTATTCAAAAAAGTCTCCTTATTCTTGTTTTTCTTGCTGTATATTCTACGGTTGTTCATGCACAGGTTGTTATTTCTGGTCATATTCTGGATGAGAAAACGAAAGAACCCATAACAGGGGCGACAGTACAGGAGAGGTCTACTTCGAATGGCATAAGTACAGGCATTAACGGAGAGTTTAAACTTACAGTATCAAAAAGACTTCCGGTTTTGCTAAATGTTAGTTTTCTCGGCTATAAGTCTAAGGAGCTACTAATCGAATCAGCATCTGAGAATAATATATATTTGTCGGAAGATGCTAGTGTATTGAGTGAAGTCGTCATTGTCGGATATGGAACACAGCGGCGAAAAGAGCTTACGGGAGCTGTTAGTTCTGTTTCTAAAACGACATTAGACCAACCTGTGACTTCTATAAATGAGCTTTTGGGGGGAAGTGTGGCCGGATTGAATGTTTCTCAAAATTCAGGTCAGCCGGGTGGAGGTTCTGCTGTTCGTATAAGAGGAGGTAATTCTATCTATGCCAGCAATGAGCCACTGTATGTGATTGACGGATTTATCTTTTTCAGTGAAAAAAATGCTACACAGGCAGGAGTCGGAAACATTGACGGGAGCATCAATCCTTTGGCATCTATCAATCCTGCAGATATAGAATCTATTGAAGTCTTAAAAGACGTTTCGGCAAAAGCAATTTATGGATCACGGGGAGCGAATGGTGTTATTTTGGTTACAACCAAAAAAGGTAAGCGGGGAGGTAATACTGTTCGTTATCAATATACCATCGGAGCCGATAAATCGGCGAAGAAACTTGACCTTCTCACTGCAAAACAATGGCTTGCCGTTCAAAAAGAATATTTCAATGACAAGCCCAGCTTGTATTATAGTAAGGATGAATTAGCCCAATTCGATAAAGGTACCGATTGGCAGGATGCGGTTTTACAGACCGGAACATCACAAACTCATGAGCTTTCGGTAAGTGGAGGTGATGATAAAACCCGTTATTTAGTATCAGCGAATTATACAGATCAGAAGGGGATTATTTTAAATTCGGGATTTGAACGGTTTAGCGGACGCTTGAATCTGGATCGGGAGTTGACCCAAAAATTGAAGATAGGAGTTACTGCTACTTTTAATAGAAGTTCTCAAGATGCTCTTACCACTTTTGAAGGGACTAATTACAATGATTCTCCTTACTCCCATGGTATTGCCAATTCTTTGACTTATGCATTGTATATGCCCCCCGTTATATCCATTTACAATACAGACGGAGGATATAACTATACAAACCCTTTCGAATATAGTTATTTGAGTTATTACGGACAGGCGGCTAATCCTGTTTCAGACCTGAAGAACAGTATCGGGCAAACAAAGAGTTCATCTATATTGGGTAACTTTTATGCTCAATATTCTATAATTGAAGGTTTGACTGCAAAAATAAATGTAGGCGGAAATGTTGATTATATAACACAGAATTATTTTGCACCGCCTTATACAGCATTAGGTCTCAATCAGGATATTCGAGGTATGGGAGCGATAGGAAACAGACGGACTGATATAATCCAAACCGAATACTTACTGACATATGCAAAACAGATTAATTCAGTTCATTTCGTAGATATTATGGGAGGATACACAACTCAAAACACCAAAACTGACTTTAATGTAAGTAAGGCTAAAAACCTAGAATCATTTGATAATCTGGCCTCAGGAAAGGAGTTGCCTCCTATTTCCCGAAAGCAGGATGCTTCTTTTAAATCATTTTTAGGGCGTGTGAATTATACTCTGCTGGATCGGTACAACTTTACAGCAACCTACCGGGCTGATAAATCTTCGCGGTTTGCAAAAGGCCACGAATGGGGATACTTTCCATCGGTTGGGGTGTCTTGGAATATAAATGAAGAGTCTTTTGTGAAACCTCTTAACCCTATGTTAAGTACTTTAAAATTACGGTTGACTTATGGTAAGGCCGGAAATCAGGAGATTGATTTTGATGAATATGAGCAATATTTCAGTGTAGGCAGATATAATGGAGGTGCGGCTTATGATATGACGAATCTTGGAAATTCAGATTTGAAATGGGAAACAACTACTGAATACAATGCTGGAATTGATGCCGGACTCCTGAATGACAGGTTAACTCTAACTGCGGATGTTTATTATAAGAAAACCAGCGATTTATTATTGAAAGTACCAACACCCTTAGGTTCAGGTACCAGTGAAAAACAGATTGTGAATCTGGGAAATGTAACTAATAAAGGTATTGAACTGACTCTTGATGCAAAGCTTATTGATAGTAAATTATTTACATGGTCTGCTTCTGCAAATATTGCACATAATAAAAACCGCATAACGAGTTTAGGCGAGTACAATGAATTGACCGAAGGCAGCGATCAGGAGCAGATATTACGTGTAGGCGAATCGGTAGGTTCTTTTTACGGATATCGTTTTCTGGGTGTTGTACAAACGGGAGAAGATGTGTCGTCTTTACCTAAAGTCGGAGGAAAAACACCTCAACCGGGAGATGCAAAACTAGCTAATGTAAGCGGTACGGATGGAACTCCCGATGGAAAAGTAACTCCCGAATCCGACAGGGTGATTTTAGGTAGTATTCAGCCGGACTTTACATATGGAATTTCATCTTCGTTTACTTATCGCAATCTGGATTTTTATATTCTATTTCAAGGATCTCAAGGTAATGAAGTATATAACTTGTTGAGACGGTATCTTGAACGTCCGAATGATTCTTATAATATGTCGGCTGCGTTATTGGATAGCTGGACGGAAACCAATCCGTCGAACAGTATTCCTCATCTCAATAGTACTCGTCCAACCGAGCTGGATAGCCGTTATGTGGAAGATGCTTCATTCCTTAAACTAAGGAATATTACCCTAGGATATACATTACCTTTAAAAATTAATAATTCTTCTACTAAGATTCGTTTTTTTGCATCGGCTCGAAATCTCTTTACAATAACGAACTATAAGGGATACGATCCCGAAATTGCCGGAGGGGTCGACTTGGGTATATACCCTTCTTCCCGAAGTTTTATGGCAGGAGCTAGTATAACCTTCTGAAAAAGAGTTGTTAATCTAAGTTGATTATTTACACAATATTATTATAAACCTAAATTGATCTGGAAAATGAAAAAGAAACTATTTTTCCCGGTAGTGCTTCTTGCACTCTTTTCTGCCGCACAATACTCGTGCAGTGACAGTAATAATAATTCCGAGGGTGGAGAAGAGCCAACTTCTTCGATCAAAACACGGGCTGAGGCCGAAGCTTTAGCTAATGCAGTGTATGGCCCGTTGCAAACCCTTTCGTCTTCTTATACATTTCTATTAGAATCGGCTACCGAAACGACTATTTCTTTCGAAGAAGTAGATGATTCTAAAGATGGCCCGCAGGTTAGTGTATTCGAAACAACTCCCAGTAACTGGTATCCGATCAAGGTTTTTAACCGTCTTTATAAAAGTATAGGTGCGGCAAATCTTACCATAGAACAGGTTGGAACGGCTGCTGCAAATTCAAATCTTTCTGAGGCTGATAAAGCCCTTTTTGTTGCAAGGGCTAAGTTTGTACGTGGCTATGATTATTTTCAATTAGTACAGCTTTTTGGAGAAGTTCCCTTGGTTTTAAGTTCCGAGAGTACTGAACGGACACGAGCCTCTATTGATAATGTATATACCCAGATTGTTAAAGACCTGACCGAATCTTATGATGGTTTACCCGAATATGATAGCAATAAATCGAATCCATCTCAAGGTGCTGTCAATACTATTCTGGCAAAAGTATATTTGACTTGGGGGCAAAAACCAATCACATCTGATGAAATATCTGCGATTTCGGGTACAACTGATCCTGCGAAACCTGCGATTGATTCTGAGAAGCTCCAAAAAGCTGTCGATTATGCAAACAAAGTGATAGATAGTGGTAAATATCGTTTATTGGATGATTTTAATTCGATATGGGGAGTTGCTAATGAAAATAATGATGAAGTTATATTTTCGATCCATCATGATGGAGACGGTATAGATGCACAGGGAAATCATCAGACACACTGTGGTTTTACATGGCCTAAGAGTGCAAGGACTGATCCTCATATCAGTTATGCAGATATTACGTTGGAGAATCGTATTCCGGGAGACTACGATACTCGTAAGTTGTTTTCTTATGCTAAACGTATAGAATATACCGATGGGGTAGTGGATACTTTGACATGGCCAGTAAGTATTGTCCGTCCGGGGAAATGGATACATCGAACCGGTGATGGAACATTCAAGGCTCTTGATGAACAACCTAATAATATAGACCATATCGATTTTCGTTATGCCGAGGTATTACTGATTAAGGCTGAAGCTTTGTTCTTTCAGGGTAAAACAGCAGATGCTTTGTCAGCTGTAAATAAAGTAAGGGAAAGAGCTTATGGCGGACATTATGAGCATGGAGGAAAACTTTCGACACTGACTAAAGAGAATTTATACAACGAATGGGATTATGAGTTTGCTTTCGAACAAAAACATTGGCTTAATCTGGTACGTTGGAGAACTTTGTTGTCTCAAGTGAAAAATACTGTTCCTAATTATGAGTATTATAAGGCTGAATATGAATCGGCAACAACTATAAAGGCTGCATTTCCGGATATTGCAAATAAGATTAACGCTGCATTTTATGCCCGTGTTCATAAACATTTGCATGCTAAAATAGATAATCTGAACGGTAAGTTTTATCGTTTCCCTATACCTCTTAGCGAAGATTATACAAGTTTGGGAGTTACTCCTCAGAATCCGGGGTATTGATTATATAACAAATCAAATTCAAAAGCAGGTCTCTATATTTAGTATGACCTGTTTTTATGTTTTACGGAGATTCTAGAGACGCTTTTTGTATAAGTATTTACTACCTATAATTTGACCCAACACCGCGATTCCTATAAAAATGGGGATAGTTATTCGGGGCGTATTCAAGTATATTCGTAAAGGTATTATCACCGGAATGGAAGCATGAATCATGATCCACCACATGGCTGTCATTTTTTTGAATCTTGCCCGGTATATACCTAAGACTATATTCAGAATTAAAGTGACGATTGCTACAATAAGTATATTCACATCTATCGTTGTTAAATAATGGAGTGTATTTTATATTCGGAAGGAGTCTTCATTGTTATATCTTTGAATTGCTGATTAAAGAAAGATAAATTGCCATATCCACACTCATAAGCAATTTGGGATATCGTTAGGCTCGAATTGATAAGTAGCTTACATGCATGTTTTATACGGATTTCGGCCAGACATCTGAAGATACTCTTATCTGTTCCCTTTTTAAATGAACGGCACAATGCTGATGGATCCTTATTGACGTATTCTGCAATTTGTTTAAGAGTAACTTTTTCTTTGAAATGGAGATATAAGTATTTAAAAACTTTATCTACAGGTTTATCTCCACTATCCAATGGATTATCCTGATAATACATTGTTTCCGATACTAATTTATAATCAGATGATTTACTGAGTTTGTTCAGTATATTGTATAATTGAACAACACGTTCTGTTCCAAGCATCTCATCCAGAGCCATAACCATAGTATATATATCCAGCCATAAACCTTTGTCAAAAAAACGAATTCCGTATTGACTCTTTTTTAAAAGGGCGTCGATCTCTGTAAAATCAGGGAGTTTTTCCATTTGACAGGGAAACATATCTATCGTAAATTGTACGGCTTCCCCTGAACTTGTACTTTGCTTTTTCCCATTTGCAATATCATTACATAAATGCAAGTGAGGTATATCGCTTCCTATCAGAGTAATATCTCCTTTTTGGTAATCCATGATCCCGTCACCTATAAATTGTTTACCTTTTCCTCCGGTGAAAATCATGATCTCAAATTCTTCGTGTTTATGCCAAGGCAGAAGAAACTGAGAATACTCTATGTGGCTGAATGAAGAAACTGAGCCATGTATTATTTTTCGTTCGAGTACGCTCATATAAACGATGTTAAAAAGAGTTTATGCAAATATAGCACATTATACTGCAAATATAGCATTGTGATAAGTCTTAAGAGTATTTTATATTTGTAAAACAATAAGTTAAGATATTAATCTTTAAAAGTTTTAGGTATGGAATATAGGAATTTAGGTAACTCAGGTTTGAAAGTATCGGCATTGTGTTTCGGTACTGCAACTTTTGGAGGAACAAACGGCTTTGAAGGTTGGGGCAGTACTCAGGTAAAAGAAGCCAACGGATTAATAAATCTATGTTTAGATGCAGGTGTTAATCTATTTGATACAGCAGATATATATTCTCAAGGTGATTCAGAATTGGTATTGGGTAAGGCTGTTGAAGGTATTCGAAATCAACTGCTGATTTCGACAAAAGCTACTTTTCCTATGGGAAAAGACGTTAATGGATACGGCTCGTCTCGTTATCATTTGATAGAAGCTTGTGAAGCCAGCTTGAAAAGACTGAACACCGATCATATAGATATTTATCATATGCATGGTTTTGATGGTAATACGCCCGTTGAAGAAACTCTTAGAGCATTGGATGATCTAGTAACAAGCGGAAAAGTTAGATACATAGCCTGTTCTAATTTTTCGGGATGGCATTTAATGAAATCATTATCAGTATCGGAACGTTACGGATGGAGTAAATATGTTGCTCATCAGGTATATTATTCGTTACTTAACCGTGATTATGAATGGGAACTTATGCCTTTGGGAATCGATCAGCATATTGGAGCTTTAGTTTGGAGCCCTTTGGCTTCAGGGCGTTTAAGTGGAAAATTTCGCCGTAATACACCTATACCAAAAGACAGCCGTATTGCTGCCGGAACCAGTACAGTTCCTGCTGTAGCTGCAGAGGAAGAAAGATTATACAGAATTGTAGATGAACTAGAGATTATAGCCGGCGAAACAGGTAAATCTGTAGCTCAGGTTGCGTTGAATTGGTTATTGCAGCGTCCGACTATAACAAGTATAATCGTGGGAGCCAGAAATGAAGAGCAATTGAAACAGAATTTACAGGCTGTCGGTTGGAATTTGACTCAAGATCAGGTAAAGAGACTTGATGACGCTAGTGTAAGTGTTAAGGCTTATCCGTATTGGCATCAGGATGAGCGTCCCGAGTTGAATTCTCAATTACATTTTTAATTAATATGTGAGAAATGAAAAAATGTATAGTTAGGCAATTCTTGAATTTCATAGTTGTATTACTTTTCATCTTAAATGTTTCATGCAATAAAACGGCTTCAGATAAAACGATATCAGTGGCGGTACAAGCTGATTCATTAGCTAAAGTAGAGATTGTCGCAGAAATTAATGCACCTGATCCCGATATGTCTGGCATTGTGGTAACCGATGACGGGAGAATATTTCTTACTTTTCCTCGCCATGCTGATAATCATAAGGAATTTTCTTTGGCGGAGTATAAAGAGGGTAAATTGATACCTTTTCCAAATAAAGAAATGACTTACCCCTCCGATAAACATTTTGATCAGTGGCTTGTATCTCCTCATGGAATGACATTGGATGATAAAGGTAATATCTGGGTTATTGATGATGGAAAAAGAGCCGGTGTAAGCGGAATTCCCGAAGGTGCAGCAAAAGTTGTAGGTTTTGATCCTAAGAACGGGCATGTTATCAAAACGATAGTTATTAATGCGCCGGCTTTACGTCAGGATAGTCATCTGAATGATTTAAGAGTTGATTTGGCTGAGGGGAAAGAAGGTATTGTTTATGTTACTAATTCGTCATTCGGGCATATTGGTTCGTTGGTTGTTATCGATATTTCAACCGGAAAATCCCGTGAGGTTTTGGCTGATCATATATCCACACAGCCTCAGAAGGGATATGTGGCATTTCTTGAAGGGGAGGCTTGTGCCTATGATCCCGAAAATATATCATTACCTTCGGGTGGTGCTGATGGAATAGCTCTGTCTGGAGGACGGGTATTTTGGACATCAATTACGGGACGAGGATTATATAGCATTCAATCAGGGATATTATCAGACTTCTCGAAATCGGAGTCGGACATAGAAAATGCCGTTAAGTATGAAGGAGAAAGACCTGCTTGTGATGGATTGGCTGAGGACAAAGACGGTAATATTTATTTCGGAGCTTATGAGCAAATGGCTTTGGTAAAAAGGAATTCGAAAGGTCATTATACAACTTTGGCAAGAGACCAACGGTTTGGCTGGCCTGATGGATTGTTTTATGCGAAGAATGGTTATCTGTATGTTACGTTAGGTCAATGGAATAGATTACCCGGATTTAATGGCGGAAAAGATTTGCGTGAGCGGCCATATCTGGTTGCAAGAATAAAGATCGTATAATCCGATTAATAAATTTGACAAGACAGAGGCTGCCTTATTTTAAGGTGGCCTCTGTTGTTTTATTTCATAAATTATCGACTTAATTTGCAATAAATATTAATTTGTACTTTCTTTAAGTCTCTGATTAAAGTTTCTGACCTATTTATTGAAACGAACCAGGCTTGTAATCAATTAAAAAGTATATCATTATATACCTTCTTTTACTTAAAATACTATGAAAAGATTGTTTCTGATATTCTTTTCCTTATTTACACTTGCTAATTTAGAAATCTCTGCTCAAATAAATTCTGTATTGAAAGAATTGGATGAGTATATTGATAAGAAGGATTACTATATAGAATTAAAGGAAAAGAAAATTAGTGTATTAAAACAGGGGTTATTAACCAAAACTGGTAACTTGGAAAAGCTAAGTTATTACAACTCATTGTTCAATGAATATAAATCATACAAATATGATTCGGCATACGTTTATGCCCATAAATGTCTGGAGATAGCTACTGCAATGAATAGTCCGTCACGAATAATAGAAGCTAATGAACATATCGCTTTCTGTTATTTGTCATCCGGTTTATTTAAGGAAGCATTCGATATTATGTCATCTGTAAATTTGGATAAGGGTTCTGAATCGGTTCATAAAGATTATTATACTCTTTTATCGAGATTATATTACGATATGGCAGATTACAATAATGCTGAACCATTCAGATCGGAATATGTGCAAAAGGGAAATATGTATAGCGATTCAACTATAAAATACCTCTCAAATGATTCTCTCGCTTTATGGTCGGTATTGGCTTTAAAAAAAATGAAGCAAAACCAAATGGATGAAGCTATCAGTATATTCAAGACATTATCTGAATCTACTATCGATGATCATACTTATGCGATAGCTGCATCAAGTTTAGCTTTCATATACGAAGGACAGGGTAATCAGGATGAGGCGATCCACTATATGGCATTGGCCTCAATAGGAGATATTAAAGCAGCAACTAAAGAGACGGTTGCATTACGCAATTTAGCGACCTTGCTGTATAAGAAAGGAGATATACACCGTGCATATAAATACATCCGGCTGGCAATGGAGGATGCTAATTTTTATAATGCCCGTCATCGCAAAATCGGAATTAGTTCTATTCTTCCGATTATAGAAAAAGACAGGTTCGAACAAGTCGAAAAACAAAGAAATATCCTGATCGGGTCGGTTGTTATTATATCTATGCTATTTCTTCTTCTGCTTTCTGCCACATTGGTTATATATAAACAGATGAAGAAGCTGAAAGAAGCCCGTCATACTATTCAGGAGCAGAATAAGAGTTTATTATCGACTAATGCTCAGCTGCTCGAAGCTATTGAGATAAAAGACGAATATATAGTACAGTCCCTCTATGGTAATTCGGAGTATATAGACAGGCTCGAAAAATTGTATAAACTGGTTAACCGAAAGATTATCGCACGGCAGTATGATGATTTGAAAGATTCTCTGAAAGAATCTGATCTGCGTAAAGAGAGGGAGAATATGTATTCGTCGTTCGATAATACCTTTTTGAAATTATTTCCTCATTTCGTCGATGAATATAATATGCTGTTCAATCCTCAGGATAGAATAGAAATAGATGTAAACAAGGGGCTTACTCCCGAGATTCGGATATTTGCTCTTATACGCTTAGGGATACATGAAAATGAACGCATTGCAAAATTCCTGAACTACTCGGTACATACGATCAATACTTATAAAACAAAAGTCAAGAATAAATCGACAGTTCCCAATGAGTTATTCGAGCAGCGTATAATGGAGATTAAAACAATCCGGTCTAATTAAGATTGTAGACCCATTTGCCTCGCTTTAGTTTCGGTGATTCTCAATTATTACTTTGGAAGTATAGCAACCTTGGCTTATTATAACTTTAAAAACTTTCATTTACTTACTTATCTATAATAAGTAAAGAAGAAAATATACCCTGAAAATGAATATATAGTTCATTCTCAGGGTATATTTTTATTATATTTTCTGTATTTATGATGTTTTTTAATTGTTTGTTTTATAGCGTTTTATTGGCTTGTGTCTACAGTATTCTGTTATATATTTCAGATAGAGTTATTATTTGATTTTTTTCGAATTTACATTTGCAATGTTAGCTATCTAAAAAAGTATTTTATTAAAATCCTCAAAAAACCATGAAAACAATCAAGTATTTCTATGTCTTTATTTGGGCGATTGTATTACTGCCTTTATGTGTTGCGTGTAACGATACGGACGATGGTTCGTATGTTGCACCGATTACAACGTATGAGAAAATTAAAGGTAATTGGACAATTGTTTCTGTAAAACAGATCGATGAGATTGCAAAAGCCAATTCTCAGTCGCCTAGTGAAATGAATCTGACTAATCAAATTGATTTTTCTACATTTTCGATCACCTTAAATGTAGATGATAAAAATGAGCCGACTTCTTATAAAGTGGGAGGAACATCTCCTCAGTTTTTTCCGGCGGAAGGGTATTGGAAATTAGAGTATCCTTTTCAGAACACAGACGGATCTGCCAGTATCCTGAATTTGTATTCGGATGCAGCAAAAACAGTCAAAGCAGGCCAATTGAGCATTACAGCCGTACCAGGTACAACTCAGGTATTGGAGCTTAAATTTTCAAGAAAAGCCAAAGGAGTCACATTTGTCTCTTATGTATATCAATTATCACCAGCTAATCAGTAACCTCTAAAATCGTGATATGAATACCATTAAATATTTTTCGGGCATTTTGTTTGCCCTTGTATTAATGATGTTGCCTCAGGTTAGTTTTGCGACCGAGGATGCCGGAGTTCCGGCAAAGATATGGACATACCCTGTTGTATATGCACTTGATCAAGAAGTTACCTGGTATTTTGATATGACCGGAACTAATTTTAGTGAAGGACAGGATTTGTATCTGTGGGCATGGTCTCCATCAGAACCTGATGCCGGAAATTTCGATAATTCGTCAGAGTTTGCCAAATTGGAATATGTAGGAGATATGGTTTGGAAGAAAACATTGACCCCTACCAAATATTTCAATACTACCGTTGCCAATATTGAATCATCCGCCGGTTTTTGGATGCGTCTAAAAGGAAAAGGTAATGAGAAACAAAGTGATGTGATACAGGCTCCATGGTCTGTAGGAGATATAAAAACATTTAAAGAGTCGGGTAATGCTGTACAGATATATCCTGAAAAATTTTATATCGATCAGCCTTTATCTTTGCTGGTTAATGCAAATCTGGTGTGGACAGGAGCTGTACAAGGAGGCTTAGCAGGAGAAGAAATCCATCTGCACTGTGGTTTGAATAATTTTGCTGAAGGTGCTATAGTCGAGTATCAGGCTTGGATTCCGGAAGTTTCGGCTAAAACAAAGTTGACACCTATCGGCGATAATATTTATAAAATAGATTTTATTCCACGTGAGTATTTCGGAGTAGATGAGGATTTTGTTATGGAAAATATTGAGTTCTTGTTTCCGGCCAAAGATTGGGCTAAAGTAGGCACTGCCGAAGGTGGAAAGAACTTTGTAGTTCTGGCTCCCGGAGTTGTGGCTCCGCCTGATCCTGTCTTTTACTTTTTCCCGCAGAAATTTACTCAATATGATATTCTCACTTTGGTTCGTAAAAATAACGAGAAAAAAAGTCAGGGGCTTATATATACTATTGTAGCAGGTGGAAAAACTATTACAGGAGAGTTTACCGGGAAAGCGGAAGAAATGCGTGCCTATGTAAATCTATTGCAAGGACTGGCAGGAGCAACCAATCTGGATAAGATTAATCTGGAAGTAAAAGATAAAAATGGAAGTGAAATCCTGAAAACAGATATACCTCTGGTTCCTCTATCTGATTTAGAATAACCTTATAAAATAAATATTATGAATTCGAAAAGTGTTAAATATAAGATGTTTACACGCTTGTTTCTGCTTCTTTTCTTTATATCGGGAGTTGGTTTTCAAGCTGTATCTCAAAATATTTCGGTATCGGGATTAGTAACCGATAAAACCGAAGAACCATTACTCGGGGTAAGTATTAAAGTCGAAGGGGCAGCAACAGGTACAGTAACTGATCTGGATGGAAAATTCACGTTGAATTGTCCCTCCGGAAGTATGCTGGACATCTCATATATAGGCTTTGTAAGCCAAAAAGTGAAGGCTCAGAATAATCTCAAAATAGTTTTGATCGAAGATGCTGTTGCTCTTGACGAAGCTGTTGTTGTCGGCATCGGCTATGGCACTATGAGAAAGTCTGATTTGACCGGTGCAATAGCCTCTGTCAGCCAGAAAGATTTTAAACAAGGAGTAGTGACTTCTGCCGAGCAATTGCTGCAAGGTAAGATCGCAGGTCTTTCGGTCTCTCAAAGTTCGGGTGATCCTTCGGTAGGAGCATCTGTGCGTTTACGGGGAGGAACGTCTCTTTCGGCGGGTAATGCTCCTTTGGTTGTGATTGACGGTATTCCTGGAGTAGATATGAATACGGTACAGCCATCGGAAATAGTTTCTATTGATGTATTGAAAGATGCATCGGCATCGGCTATTTACGGATCGAGAGGTGCAAATGGTGTTATTATCGTGACAACCAGCCGTTCGGCTGCCGACAGAGAAAAAAGCAGTGTAGAGTATAACGGATATGTGGCAGTTGGTTCGGTAGCAAAAAATATGGATTTGCTGTCGGCAAATCAATGGAGAGCTTATGTTCGTGAAAATAATGTTCTGAATGCAACAGATTATGGAGCGAATACCGATTGGCAGAAAGAATTGCAACGGACAGCTATAACACATTCACATAATATATTCTTTACCAATGTGAATCCGAATGGCGGATATAGTGCCTCAGTATCTTATCTGAACAGCGAAGGGGTAATCAAAAACAGCGATATGGAACGCTTATCGGGAAGTATAGCTGCACATCAGTATGCTTTGGATAAGCGGGTTAAACTCGAAGCCGGTGTAACAGGAAGTTTCGATAACTGGAATCCGATAGATACACGTATATTCGAGCGTACGGCAAATTTGAATCCAACTGTTCCGGTAAAAGATCAGAATGGAAAATACACATCTATAGGCGGAACTAATACCGAAAATCCGGTTGAGCTTAATAATAACAGGTTTGCCGATGATTCGCGCCATCGTTTTCTGGGATATGGAAAACTTGAAATTAGTATTATTGACGGCTTAAAAGCTGCGGGAAACGTATCATATGAATATAATTCGTACCAAAGACGTTTTTATCTGCCTACTTATGCTGTAATGGAAGGACAAGCCGAAAAGGGCAGGGGAGAACGTTCACTAGCCGATTACAAAACAATGCAGATAGAAACTTATCTGAATTACGATAAAGAAATAAATAAAATACACAAACTGAACCTGATGGGTGGTTACTCATATATGAAGAACGTTTATGAAGGTTTTGGTGCTACCCGCAGAGGTTTTGATACAGATGAATTTTTATACAATAATCTTGCTGCCGGAGCAGATTACCGAGCCGGAGATGTGTATTCTTATAAGGGTGAATCGGCATTAGTATCGTTCTTCGGACGTGCCAATTATAATTTCTTGGGCAGGTACATGATTACAGCCACATTACGTAACGATGGATCGTCTCGATTCGGAAAGAATCACAAGTGGGGATTGTTTCCTTCGACTTCTCTTGCATGGCGTGTTTCCGATGAATCCTTTATGGCGAATACATCATCGTGGCTGGATAATCTGAAACTTCGTTTAGGCTATGGTGTTACAGGTAATCAGGATGGAATAGGCGAGTATAAATCTCTCTCGCTGCTGGGAGCAAACGGGGCATCATATTATGATGCATCAACTGGCACATGGAAAAAGTCTTATGCTCCTATTCAAAATGTAAATTCTGATCTGAAGTGGGAGTCGACCGCCCAATATAACATTGGTGTAGATTTCGGAATTTTCAACAGAATTAATGGTACTCTGGAACTGTACTACAAGAAGACTAAGGACTTACTTTGGACTTATCCTGTGCCACAGCCGCCAAATTTGGTGGGAACGATGCTGGCAAATGTGGGAACATTATCGAATAAAGGGGTGGAGTTATCTCTTAACGGTAATATTATCCGTCAAAAAGACCTGACCTGGGATGCCAATGTAACTGTATCGTACAATAAACAGAATATTGATAAGCTTTCTAATGAAACATTTCAGGAGTCGGGACTTAAATCAGGTTCACTTCATGGTCTGAGAGGTTTATCGGGTGTTTATACCCAGATGATAAAAGAAGGTTTTCCTGCAGGAGCATTCTTTGGTCCTAAATGCTTAGGATTGGATGAAAACGGCAAGTATATACTGAACACTGATAAAGATGGAAATCCTATAAATGAATACCTCGGCAGTGCCCAGCCAAAAGTTAACCTTGGTTTTGCTATGAATGCAACCTATAAAGATTTTGATCTTAGTGTTTCTACATATGGAATGTTCGGACAGAAAGTATTAAATGCAACGTACATGAGTATGTATGATCCTACCCGTTTACCTGCTCAGAATGTTCCGGATGATTTTCTGACAAGCGGAATCAAGTCCGATCCTGTATTTTCGGATTACTGGGTGGAGAGCGGTTCTTTCTTCCGTTTGCAGTCGGCTACATTGGGATATACGATCAGATATTTTAAAAAGCTGGGTCTAAGTAAAGTGAGAGTGTACGTTACAGGCGAAAACCTGTTTACGATTACCGGATACAGCGGTGTCGATCCCGAAGTTAATTACAGTGGACTTGAATCGCCGGGTATCGATAGGTACAATACTTATCCACGTCCGCGTACAGTTTCTTTCGGACTGAATGTCGCTTTTTAAGGTCGCAGACCTATTACACACATAATATCACATAAGTGAAAGAAAAATAATATGTTATGAAAACAAAAATATTATCGGCGGCCTTATTGTCTGTACTTCTGACGATGCCTGCCTGCACCGACCTCGATGAAAAATTATACGATAAGGTTACTACTGATGATTATGGCAAAACTGCTGCCGAGATACAGACTATTGTAGGTGGGGCATATGCCACCTTGCGAGGATTTAACGATACGGACAAAGGGGGTACAATCTGTTATCCTACATGCGAGTATGTATTCTTTCTGAGCGAATGTGCTTCTGATGATGCGACTATTCCTACAAGGGGAACAGACTGGTATGATGGCGGACGCTATGAGCAGATACAGCGTCATACGTGGGATGCAAAGAATGTAATGATACTTAGTGCCTGGAAGTACAGTTTTCAGGGTATAGCTAATATCAATTCTATAATTTATCAGGTCGATCAATCTAAATTGACAGAGGAAGATAAGGATAAGGTGAAAGCTGAGTTAAGAGGACTTCGGGCATATTATTATTACCAGCTTCTGGATCAGTTTGGCAGTGTGCCTATTGTTACGAGTTTTGAACAATCGGAATTGCCAGCCAAATCGACAAGAGCCGAAGTGTTCAAATTTGTAGAAGACGAGTTGACAAGTATAATGGATAAGCTGCCTTCGGGTGTTCGCTACGGAGGTTTTACTCAGAATGTAGCAAACAGCCTTTTGGCCAGATTATATCTTAATGCTGAAGTATATACCGGAACTCCCCGTTGGCAGGATTGTATGAATGCAGCTGAGAAGGTGAGCGGTTATGTGTTGGAACCTGACTATTTTACAAGTTTCAAGACGGAGAATCAAGTATCGAGGGAGATAATTTTTGCTATTCCATACGATCATAAAGAAGGGACTGTAGGGAATTATCTGGCTTCAATGACATTTCATTACAATCAGAAATACGCATTTTCGGCAACAGGTACTTATCCGTGGTGCGGCAACGGTATTTCCGCACAACCGGGATTGTATTCGTCATTTGATGAAAATGATGTACGCCGTAAATCTTTATTAATTGGTGAGCAAATCAATATGGCTACAGGATCGGTGGTAATGATGGATAATGGTAATCCGTTGATTTATACCGAAGAAATTTCGAAATTTTCCAATGCCTTGCAGAATGAGGGAGCTCGTTTATATAAATATGAAGTACAGGCCAATGATCAATGGGAACGTAACAATGACTGGGTACTGATCAGATATGCTGAGATATTGATGATGAAAGCGGAAGCTTCTTTTCGTATGGGCTTTACGGGTAATGCCCTCACTTTTATAAATGAAGTAAGAAACAGAGCCGGTTTGGAAAGTTTGACATCCTTAACCGAAGAGGCATTGGACAATGAATGGAGACACGAGTTTGTTTTCGAAGGATTGAGACGGACTACCAATATTCGTTTCGGTACATTCTTCAAATCGTGGTGGGAGAAAGGTGTGGATGCCGGAGCCGATAAAAAGCGGACAGGAGTATTTCCTATCCCTCAGGATGTGCTGGATTTGAATCCTAAGTTGGAGCAAAACCCAGATTATAAGTAAGGTCTTTTATCTATACAGAAAGGTTAATGTACCAATAATAAAGGTGAAAAATGAGCATAAAACGTGTAACCATTGTAACCTTTTGGGGTTTCTGCAGGGGCGACTTTCAATTCGCCCCTACAAGACCGGCTATCTGGCTTAAAGGTAAAAGTATTAACCTAAAAGTGTACCTGAGATATGTAACTTTTAGTAACCTTTTTGGATAAATCCGATTGAAAATATTTATCAAAATAAGAATAGGTCTGAGACCTTAAGATGAAATTTGTATGAAAAAAATTATCTTTTTACTATTATCCGGAATACCTCTTTTCTTAAGCGGATGTGATGGAAGAGACGATCTGCCCATAATAAAAAATGATAAGGTAGAGGAGTTCAGTCCGGTTACTGTTTCGAAGACCAATCCGATGAAATTGTATGTTCATTATATGCCTTGGTTCGAATCGAAAGAGACAAATAACGGAACTTGGGGACAGCATTGGACGATGGCTAATAAAAATCCCGATGAGATTTCATCTGATGGAAAACGGCAGATCGCTTCATTTTATTATCCGTTGATAGGACCTTATGCCTCGAGCGATCAGGATGTAATTGAATATCATTTGCTGTTGATGAAGTATTCAGGCATTGACGGTATACTTATCGATTGGTACGGCACACGGGATTTATGGGACTATGCTTCCAACCGAAAGAATACCGAAGCGGTAGTAAAAGCATTGGACAAAGTGGGGCTTGATTTTGCAATAGTATATGAAGACCAAACTCTGCGTGAAAATTTGCAGGATGCCGAAAAAATAACTCAGGCAAAAGCCGATATGAAGTATCTCGAAACAAATTTCTTTTCGAAAGAGAACTATATCAAGGTAGGTCAGAAACCGTTACTGATGATCTTTGGACCACAGGAAATTAAGAAACCCCAAGATTGGACTTCCATATTTGCGGATTTAAAGACTAACCCCGAGTTTATAACCCTGTATGGTCATTCGGCAGGTGCTGTTAATGACGATACTCATAAAAACTCATCCGGTGAATATATCTGGGTTGATGCAACTTCTATGGAAACCAAATATGCCGATAAGGGTAAGTACGACTTATTTATTGGAGGTGCATATCCCGGATTTGATGCCTTTTACAAAGATGGAGGATGGGGTGAAAATCCATTGGGTAAAATAGAATATACCAATGGCGATACATTCCGTAACTTTCTAAATATGGCAAAAGATAATAAAGTAGATTATCTGCAGCTTATCACATGGAATGACTTTGGTGAGGGAACTATGATAGAACCTACTGTAGAGTTTAAATATACATTTCTGAATGCGTTGCAATCCTTTGCCGGATTGAAGTATAATACAGCAATCCTTGAAAATATATATAAATTATATACTCTCAGAAAGGCATATCCGAATGATGCGAAGATTCAGAATAAGCTGACTCAGGCTTTTTATTATTTAGTGTCTTTGCAGGAAGATAAAGCCCGATCATTGTTGAACGAAATAGAAATCAAATAAATAATAGATTATGAAATACTTATTGATGTATATTCTTCCTGTTTTTCTTTGCCTTGCTTCATGTGCAGAAAGTAAAGATTTGACGGTAAACTCGCCCGATGGGAGTATTCACCTTCAGGTAGGTGAAGAAAACGGAAGAATATACTATACTGTAAACAAACAAAAACAACAAGTTCTTGATAAATCTTTCTTGGGTTTTGAACTGCAATCGGGGAGATTGGATCAGAATCTCAAGATAAAAGATATAAAGCACAGTAAATTTCACGAAACATGGGATCAGGTATGGGGTGAAGAAATCACTGTGGATAATACTTATAACCAATTGTCGGTGGATGTTGAGGAATCGGATGGATTGAAAAGACAATTTTCTATTGTATTCCGTATTTTCAATGACGGCATAGGATTCAGATATGTTTTTCCCGAACAGGAAAATCTCAAGGATTTTGTTATAATGGATGAACTGACGGAGTTTGCTTTGAAAGAAGAAGCGACTGCATGGTCTATCCCGACAAATCATACTCAATATTTCGAAAATCTGTATAAACCGTCGGCTTTGTCTGAAATAGATACGGTATGTACTCCGTTGACAATGAAAACGAAAAGCGGTTTGTACCTTGCTATACACGAAGCTAATCTGACAGATTACGCAGGTTTGAATCTTACTTCGGTAAATCATACAACACGGCTTAAAGCAGATCTTACGCCTTGGTCGACAGGAGAGAAGGCGTTTATGAAAACTCCCTGTGCGACCCCCTGGCGGACAATGATTATTGCCGATAAACCGGGAGACCTGATTTTGTCGAGATTGATGCTGAATCTGAATGAACCTTGTAAGATAGAAGATGTGTCGTGGATAAAGCCCGGCAGATATATCGGTATCTGGTGGGGAATGCACATGGAAAAATATACATGGGGGCAGGGTGCTAAGCATGGAGCAACTACTCAGAATACAATGCGCTATATTGATTTTGCAGCCGAGCATCATTTTTCCGGAGTATTGGTTGAGGGGTGGAATTACGGTTGGGATGGAGATTGGGTGAAAAACGGCTATAACTTTTCATTTACAAAGCCTTTTCCTGATTTTGATATTAAGAAGATAACCGAATATGCAAAGCAAAAGGGTGTAAATTTGATCGGCCATCACGAAACAGGCGGTTGGACAAAAAACTATGAGAGCCAGCTAGATAGTGCATTTGCTTTGTATCAAAGGTATGGGGTAAATACTGTAAAGACGGGATATGTAAATCCTCTATTGGATGGAAAAGAACGTCATAGCAGTCAATACGGAGTCCGCCATTACCGTAAAGTAATAGAAACGGCAGCTAAGTATAATATAATGATAGACAATCATGAGCCGGCCATGCCTACGGGAATACAGCGTACATGGCCTAATCTGATGACTCAGGAAGGACTAAGAGGACAGGAATATGATGCTTGGTCAAGGGATGGAGGAAATCCTCCGGAACATACTACTATTATACCATTTACCAGAGGATTAGCGGGTCCGATGGATTTTACACCGGGAACATTTAATTTCGATAATCCGGTTTATCCTGAAACTCATGTCCAAACAACGCTTGCGAAACAATTGGCTTTGTTTGTGGTAATATACAGCCCGCTTCAGATGGCATCGGATATGATTGAAAACTATGAGAATAATCCCGCTTTCGGTTTTATTACTTCTTGCCCTGTCAATTGGTCTAAAACAGTGGTTCCTGATGCGGAGATAGGGGAGTATGTGACTATTGCCAGAAAAGACAGAGACAGCGAAAATTGGTTTGTTGGCAGTATTACGAATGCTCAAAGCCGAAATATTAACCTGTCTTTAAATTTTCTTAATAAAGGTTTTAAATACAAGGCTGTTATATTCAGAGATGGAGACAACGCCGATTATAAAAAGAATCCCTATGAAGTTGAGATTGAAGAGAAGCAAGTTACTTCAGAAACTATTCTTGATTTGAGATTAGCATCGGGTGGAGGAACAGCTATACGCATCGAAAAGTTATAAATACATATTGTCTGATCGGGTATTTTTTAGATTGCCTGTGGTTATATGCCGCAGGTAATCTTGTTTCATATAAAGCGGCTAATGTCTAAAACAGATATATTTTGTAGTTATAAGGTCTGGTGTTTTAGATTGTTTTCTTATATTTGGTGTTCTACTTATAAACTAACAAACACTAACTAAAACTTTCAGAAAAATGAGACGTACACACCTTGTTCTGATTTGTCTTGTCCTGCTGTTTACGAATAACTCATGCAGTAGCGATGGTCCTGATCCAGATGTAATCTGGGACTTTTACAATTATAGTATCGAGTTTAATGTGGGTAATAGCAATCTTCTAAATGACGAAACGTTCTTATCTAAGGTAAAGATTGCTTATAACGGTAAAGAATATAAATACTCGAAAGAAGACAGTGAATATTATCTTAGAGCTACCTACTGTTATCCTTTGGCTGTAAGATGTTATAATGCGTCTAGGGACAAAAATAAGCCCAATAATATCTTGGGATTTGGAGAGTTCAGACCCGATGATAATTACAAAAATCAAAAACTAACAATAGATTGGGGGAATGGTCGAGTCGATGAAGTTGAATTTGATATATACCTTACTTGGAAAAAGGGTGATCCTACAGTTCATAAGAGATTAAAAATTAATGGCGTAGAAACAGAATTCGCACCTTTGTCGGTAAATCTGTGATCCTATTAATAAGTCAAAGCCGATAATCAGGCTTTGGCTTGTCCTCTTTTTTTATTTACCTTTCTGTTGTCGTTCAAATTCTTTAGGAGTCATTCCGTATTGAGAACTGAACAATTTGGTAAAATAAGACGGGGAATTGATTCCTACAAGGAAGCATACTTCATTGATACGGTGTTCGCCATCCTGAATTATCTGTGCTGCTTTTTGCATTCGTACAAGACGTATGAAGTCAACAGGACTTGAATCTGTGACTGCTTTTAGCTTGCGGTGAAGGCTCGAGCGACTGAGTTTCATCAGATCGGCAAGTTTTTCGACATTGAGGTCTGTATCCGTTATGTTTTTATCTATAATATCGATTATACTATTTAAGAATATTTCATCACCCTTGCTCATTCCCGAATGTATCATAGTCAGGAATGGTTTTTTGAGAAATATTTCCATGTCCCGTTTTTTATTGTTGACGAGTGAGATAATCAAAGTTTCCAGATATGAAAATGAAAATGGTTTTTCGACGTATGCATCAGCACCGAGTTCGAGACCTTTGATTTTACTGCTCAAGTCGTTTTTGGCTGTTAGTAATATGACGATAATATGATTGTATTCGCTGCTCTTTTTGATGTATTTGCAGAGTTCAAAGCCATCCATTTCGGGCATCATTATATCGCTGATTATAATATTGATACTTTTCTTTTTAAGTATAAACTGAGCCTCTTTTCCGTTATCAGCAATTTCTACATTGTAGTTATTCCGGAGTTTATTATACATAAAAAGCTGCATTTCTTTATGATCTTCGACTAATAGTATAGTTTCGGCTGAACTGCTTTTGCGGATTTCATCTTCGGTATGGTTCTCTTCATTTACAATGTGAGATTCAGCAGGAGTATCAATTTCTTCTATTAAGTTTAAGGGAATGTTTAAAGTGAATTTATTCAGATCGTTATCATACTCGTATGTAAGTGTTCCATCGTGCATTTTCACTAAGGACATTGCTAAAGATAAGCCTATGCCTGATCCGAATGTATTTATACCCGGATTATTGACCTGAAAAAACGGGTCAAATATTTTATCCTTAAACTCCTCGGGAACAGGAGTTCCGTCATTTAAGATTGTGAGTTGTACATTAGCTTCATTTTGATACAAGTTAATTGCGATTATTTGGGACGAATATTTAATCGCATTTGATAAAAGGTTGCTGATTATTTTAGATATAGCATCCTTGTCTATCTTTGCTATTATAGGGTTGTTGTTATCTTTATTGATGGTCAGCTTCTTCTGTTTCAGATTTATTTCTTTTTCGAATTGAATTATAATATTGTCAAGCAGTTGGTTTATATTGATATTCTGAAAATAGGTGTAAAACTTATTGTCGTCAATTTTTCGGAAGTCTAATATTTGGTTGATCAGTTCCAGAAGCTGTTTAGTATTCCGTTCTATAATAGACAAATTGTATCTGACGTCTTCATCTTTTAGATTTAATTCGATAAGAGACTCCAGAGGTCCGTTTATCAGAGTAATGGGAGTACGTATTTCGTGAGCTATATTCGTGAAAAAATTGACTTTAGCTTTATATAGTTCTTTGTCTTTTTCTGCTTCGGACAAAATTCGGGCTTCAGTTGCATCTTTTTCTATACGTTTGCTGTACCATCTCCACCATGTATAGAATATTAGAAATGTGGATAATATGTAAAGGATTCTTGCGATATTGCTAAGCCACCAAGGCGGAGATATTACTATTTCAATGGATGCTCCAGTTTCATTCCATACTCCGTCATTGTTACTTCCTTTTACTTTAAAGGTATAAGTTCCCGGACTGAGGTTAGCATAAGATGCACTGTGGCTGTCTTTTGTATAGATCCATTCTTTGTCAACATTCTCCATTTTGTAAGCGTACATATTTGATTGGGGAGATGTATAACTTAGGGATACGAAGTCGAAGCTGATATTAGACTGGTTGTATTTTAGCTCTAATTTTTGTGCATGTATTATACTTGTACCTGTCGACTCGGAGCTTGAAGGTATGTGATTAACTTCCTTGTTAAATATCGAAAATCTGGTTATATATACTGGTGGAACAAAATTATTGTCTTTGAATTCTTCAGGACGAAAAGCTACTAATCCTTCCATACTGCCGAGGTATAATTTTCCTGAGCGGCTTACAATGCCCGAGTTATAGTTAAATTCTTCGGATAATAGTCCATCGCTTTGAGTATATACTCTGATGTTATGGGTTATAGAATTAAATTTTACCAATCCTTTATTAGTTCCGAACCATAAGTTGTAGTTCTTATCTTCCAGTATTTTGTATGCAATATCATCTGGTAATCCTTCTTTTATAGAATAGGAGGTGAATTGTTTTTGTTTCTTGTTAAATTTACAAATTCCACCTCTGTCTGTTGAAAACCAGATTTGTCCTGAGTGGTCTTCTGTAATACTACTTACGGCATTAGAACTGATGCTGTTTATTTCGCCGTTATTTGTATAATGATGGATCTCGTTTGTCAGAGGATTGTACTGGAAAACTCCCGAACCTAAGCAGGCGACCCATATGAAGCCTTCCGAATCTTCTATTATATTATAGGTGTAGCATAATCCGAATATATCCATGCGCTTGAATTGCATGCTGCCTTTTTCGGCAACAAATACACCCCAAGCATTACCCAGCCAAACCTTTCCATATCGGTCTTCACAAAGAGCGTATATGCTTTCTTCGTTTATACCGAGCATCTCGGCCGAATAATGCTTTATAGCTCCTGTTTTTTTGTTGATAACATCAAGGCCATCTTTGAAATATCCAACCCATAAGTCGTTATCTTTCATCAGCATGGCTAATGTCTTTTTTCGGCTGCTGTGGGTAATCTGTTTAAACTCTTGTTTTTCTGTATCAAAAGCTATTACCCCGGCATCTTCCGTTCCCAGCCATATCCGGCCGTCGGCATCTTCAGCTATTTCTCGTATGCGCTTAGAGATACTGTTCAGGTTGCTACTGCTGTTTGGAAGATATTTCTCGAAATTATTATGGCTGTTTGGTAGATAGTTTACTCCCCCAAAATTGGTTCCCACCCATATTCCTCCTTCTTTGTCTTTATATATTTTTTCTATAATATTGTCAGACAACGAATACTGATTGATCAGATCTTCTTGAGTTTGCTTTATCTTGTTTGTTTTCAGGTTGATTTCAGTAATTCCGTTTTGAGTACCTATCCACAGTACATCATCAAAAAGTATAATATCTCGGATGATTTTATAATCTACTTGAGGTATATGCATATTGCTAGCATGGTTTTTTCTGGTATCTAATTTCATCAGGCATCCCTCGTGTACACCAATGATTAGATCTTCATTGATATGGCACATTGTATAAATATTTTTGTTCAGCAGAGATTCTCCTCCCTGATTACTTCCATTGTATTGAGTGAAAGAGTCTTTATTCTCATTATATAGGAATACACCCTGTCCGTTGGTACCAATCCAAACACGTCCGTTTTTTTCGATTGATATACATTGTGGATTGGTTTTGCTGGGAGCTAGTTTATTTACTACACTGTATAATTTCAGTATCTTTGAGTCAAGATTAAACTTAAATACTCCTTGATTAGGTACAACTATCCAAATATTATTATTATCGTCTTTTTGTATATCTGCTATCCATTGTGCTATAGCTTGATTATCTGAGGTTTTACTGTCAAAAGAATGAAAACTTTCGCAGATAGGATCGAATATGAAAACTCCATTATCGGTGCCCACCCATAATTTATGATCTGAATTCTCGAAAAGAGCACTTATATTATTATTGCGCTTATGAGTGGATGAGTCAAAACAATCAAAAATCTTGATAGATGTACCATCGTACCTATTCAGCTTATTTCGTGTGCCGAACCACATAAAACCATAACTATCCTGAATAATGGACTTGACATTATTATGAGATAGCCCGTCTTTGCCATTTATATGTACAAAGTAATTGCCAAACGGACTGGCTGTTGTGATGATTAGAAAAAAGGATAGACAAAAACAATAAAAATGTTTCATGGCTGAATTTGATAATCGGTATACAGGCAAATTTAAATATTATAATTTGTACAAATGTCCCGCAAAATATCAAAAATGTAGCATCTTCTTTTGGTGTGGATGCTGATAGAACATCTTTGTTATATTTTGATAAGTTCTTGATAGAACATTCCTGAATCACAAGATACATTTGCTTTTGCCTTATGGTCATTAAAACGACCCAATCTAATATAAATAAAAAATAGGAGGAAAAGCCATGTGAATTTTATTTAAACTAATAACCATGAAAAAGTATCGGAATACCACATTCTTCAGAGTTCCGATTTTTATGAAACATGTTTTTTTAATCTAAAAAAAGCTTTAAAATTTATGTATCAAAGCAAAAACATTAACTACAAACAAAGGATAGTTTCTTTGTTGATTCTATTCTTTATGGCGGGAGGAATATTGCTTGCCCAAAACAGCTCTATAAAAGGAGTGGTCATAGATAAGCAGAATAATGAAACCTTGCCTGGAGTATCTGTTACAGTGAAAGGTACAACCAACGGCACATTATCCGATTTAGACGGTAAATTTGCGATCACTGCAGGCAAAGGAACTACTCTGGTTATAACTTATCTGGGATATGAAACTCAGGAAGTTGCTGTGAGTAATACTTCATCGACAATAAAAATTCAGTTGCTGCCTCAGTCTTTCGATATAGGTGAGGTTACGGTTGTGGGTACCCGAATGAAAAAAAGTGACCTGACAGGCGCTATCGGTGGTATTTCGCAGGAGCAGCTAAAAGAGATTCCGACAACAGATCTGACTACCGCAATGCAGGGTAAAGTTCCCGGGTTAAATATTTCGCGGACAAGTGCTGCGCCGGGGAGTGATATCTCGATGAAAGTACGTGGAACTAATTCAATCAGCTATGGAACTAATCCGGTATTTGTAATAGATGGTATTGTTGCCGAAGAGGGGCTTCGTCTGATTGATCCGAATGAAATAGCCTCGATTGAGGTTTTAAAAGATGCATCTTCTACAGCTCTATACGGATCAAAAGCATCAAATGGTGTAATCGTCATCACTACAAAAAAAGGACGTAAGGGAGAAGGCAAAGTAAATTATAGCGGATTTGTGACATTCAGCAGTTATCAGAACCGCTTGAAAACTCTCGGATCTAAAGATATGATGAATCTTCGTATAGATGCTTATGCAAACGGATATATGGATACTCATCCCGATGCTGATAGGAATGCTTATATTAAAGACTATGTATTAGGTACAAATAAGGTATTTTCGGCCGAAGAGCTGGAAAACGGAATGGCAGACCGTACATCTAACTGGATAGACGAAATAACCCGTACCGGAATTGAGCAGAACCATTCGGTGAATTTTTCGGGGGGATCTGACAAATCGACTTACTTCGTGGGGTTTTCTTATTCAAACAATCAAGGCGTTCTTGATAAATCATCCTATGAAAGATTTAACGGAAGAATCAACTTCGAAACACAGGTTAAACCTTGGTTGAAGATAGGTACTAATACCAGTATCTCTCGCGGGATAAAGAATCATCTCGATGATAATGCTTATGAAACAGCGTTGCTGGGTAATAAAATGCAAAATATAGATACTGATCGTTTGTATATGTATTTTCAGGGGGTTGCCCAGATGGGTAGATACAATCCTATACTGACGAAAGATATTGACAGTAAAGAGATACATGATCGGGTGCTTACAAATAACTTTATCGAAATCAATCCGATAAAAGACCTTTATGTGCGTACTTCTTTATCAGCTGATATTTATAATAAACAAGACAGTAAGTATATACCTAGTTATGTAGGGCAGTCGGTAAGAGATAATAAAGATGGAGAAGGATGGCAATGGCGTGGACAAACTAAGTATTATCAATGGGACAATTCTGTGAGTTACGAAAAAATATTTAATAAAAAACACCGTTTATTTGGTTTTGTGAGTACCAGTATTTCTAAAACCCGAAGCAATAATATTAGTATGTCGGGATATAAATTCGCTTCGGATGATTTGGGCTCTAATAATATGGGAATGGCCGGCGATAAAGAGAAGAACAGCATGAGTTCTGACTATAAAACCAATACACTGATTTCTTATATTGCACGTGCCAATTATTCGTATGAATACAAATATCAGTTGACTGCAACAGTACGTCGGGACGGTAGTTCTAAATTTGCCGATGGACAACGTTGGGGAACATTCCCTTCTGTTTCTGCCGCATGGACGATCTCAGAGGAGGAGTTTCTGAAAAATGCAAATTTGGGCTGGCTGGATATCCTAAAGCTTAGAATCGGATACGGCGTGTTAGGTAACCAGAATATACCCGAATACGGATACACAACCATTTACAGTCCGGGGTTTGTGAATAATGATATCAAATTGGATCCCGAAGACGGACGATATGGTAATAAAGGCATCACTTGGGAGAAACAAAAACAATCGAACTTCGGGTTAGATGCTACACTGTGGAACGACCGTATTACGCTCGGACTTGATTACTTCTCGATGGTAAACAGCGACTTGCTGATGAAAATGAGCTATTGGCCGTCATTCGGATATAGTTACCAGATAGCTAACGTTGCAGAATTGCAAAATAAAGGAATAGAATTTAGTGTTTCTGCTCAAATGGTTAAATCTAAAGATTGGAATTGGTCGGTGAGCGGTAATATTGCACATGACAAAAACAAAATCAAAAAACTGTTTGGCGGTGTAGATGTCTTATGGAATGGCGGTAATGTTAAATCCCGAGATGGTAATCTCTTTGTTGGTCAGTCTCTTAATACATTATGGGGATATAAAGTCAACCGTTTAGCTCAGGAATCGGATATGTCAATGGTCAATGGCTGGACAAGTATTGTTGATGGTAAAGTAATTCGTCCCGGGGATTTATTACCGGAAGATATCAACAAGGATGGAAAAATAACGGCAGAAGACGATATGACCATTCTGGGGAAAACAGACCCTAAATTTTATGGAGGGTTCTCTACGAACCTTAATTATAGAGACTTCTACTTCGATGCTGTATTTACTTATTCTTATGGTATTAAGAAATTTGACTGGATCTATGAGTATCTAATGAGTGATGCAACAATCTCTCCTGCTCATGAAGACATGTTGAAACGTTGGACACCCGAAAATACCAATACTTCAATACCTCGTGCTTATCATGGTGATGGACAAAACCGCTTCTCTTATGGTGAAACAAGTTATGGTTTGATGAATGCTTCATTCTTGCGTTGTGCAACTATGTCTTTGACATATAAAGTCCCAAAATCTTTGATTGGTAAATACTTTGACAATATAAGTGTTACAGCTTCCGGTAATAATTTATTTACAATCACACCTTACAAAGGATATGATCCCGAATCGGGACAGGGCTATCCATTATCCCGCAGTTTTACCTTCGGGCTGAATGTTGGTTTTTAATGACGAAGCACAACCAGAGTAAAATAAAAAAGATTTCAATATGAAAATAAATAAAATAGTCTTTTCCTTATTAATAGGGACAGCATTACTAACATCATCTTGTTCCGATTTTCTGGATCAGGATCCTGAATCGAAATTACCTAATACAACTGTTTTTTCGAATCCTAAATTAACCAATGCACACTTGTTAGGTATTTACGGTATATGGCGTGACGGACACAAAGGACGTGCCGATTTATTCTATGGTACCGATGAAGGTATTGTCGGAGGCATCCAACGTGAGAACTCCGAAAGGCGTGGACTTGATGAATATTCCGATGGTATGAACAGTACTAACGGGCAGATCAGAGGTATCTGGACAAATCGTTATCAGATAATCTCCCGTTCGGCAGAAGCGATTTCCATTCTCAAGAAGAACGTAAGTCTGGGAGATCCTGATCTTATACGTTATTTAGGCGAATATTGTTTTTTGCGCGCTCAGAGCTTATGGGAACTTACCATGCTTTTCGGTGCCGTTCCGGTATATGATGACGATAAACCCGAGTACGGTGGATTTCGTCAGCCGGTTGATGTTGTTTATGCAAATATTGTAGAAGATCTGCTTCTTGCGGAACAATATCTGCCCGACCCAAAAGACGTTACCGATTTGGGGCGGGTTAGTAAATCATTGGCTCAGGCATATCTGGGTAAAGTGTATCTGTATGCTCCCGAAACTTCAGGTTACAGAGATTATCTAAAAGCAGCCGAATGCTTTAAAAAAGTGTATGAGAATCCTTATTTCGGAGGAACCGGTTCACCTAATTTCAAAACAATATTTGATGCCTATTCCGAGAATACAGCTGATTACCGCAAAGAAATGGTATATGCATTTCAATACAATGTAGGATGGCCTAACAATTGTGGTACAGAGTGGGAAGTGGGTTCACGAGCTGTAGCTAATATGACACCTGATATTGGAGAGGCAATGGCTCCGTGGAGTGGTTTTGACGCATGGCTTCCTTCCGAATATGCTTATAAAATGCAAAAAGACGGAGGTGTTTGGGAAGAAGGAGACGTACGAAGAGACGAAAGTGTCCGTATCGATTTCAGATGGAAAAATTACGAACCTAATTTACTTGGTTATGGATGGGGAGATGAACTCGAACCTCATATCAAAAAATACGAAGATCCTCGTACTGTGGATAAAGGGCAGAATACATGGCACTCGGGAAAGAGTATTCCTTTTATCCGCTTCAGTGATGTTGTGCTTAATTATGCAGAGTGTCTTTATATGACAGGTAAGCAAGGCGAAGCTATCAATATGATAAATAATGTAGTGCGTACACGGGCTTTCGGCGGAGCTTTGCCGGCTGACAAAAAATGGTCGACTGGTATGGGTAAGGAAGATTTTATTAAGAACCTGATGGATGAACGTATCCGTGAACTTTGTTTTGAAGGATGGCGTAAGTACGACTTACTCAGAACCGGTTTATTGATAGAATATGCTGAAAAGAGAAATAGATGGCTCATTGGAGGTACATGGGTTAATAGTTTCGGCGATAAGAAGGATGCCGGAGCTCCCAATAAAAAGATACAGCCTTATAAATTATTGTGGCCTATTCCGTTAGATGAATTGAGACAAAATCCGGATCTGACATTAGAAGATCAAAACCCTGGGTATAATAGCTAATTAAATAAATTGTGACTCAGCCTGATATCGGATATTGTTCGATATCAGGCTACTAATATTTCTAAGAAAGATATGTCAAGATTATTTATAACCTCTAAGATAATGTCATTGTGCGCAATTGGATTATGTCTGGTATCTCAGAATATGGTTGCTGCCGATGCCAAAGAAATCAATTCCGGGAAATGGAAAATAGCCTATAACGAGAAAACGAGGGCTTTGGATTATTCATACAATGGGCAAATTATATTATCGAATGTCTCTGTGAGAGCAAAAATTGTAAATGATACAATTAAGAGTTCCGATTATGTTGCTGTCGTATTGAAAAAAGAAGCTGTTTCTGATCAGTTCGGTAATGGAGAAAAATATACTTTTACTTATTCGGGAGAGGGTAACAAGCCCTCGATAGATCAGGCATTTTATTTTTATCCCGGTTATCAGTATTTGCTGACCGAAGCATCTATTCTAGCGCAGACTGAAATATCGAGCAATTATATTGCACCTGTCTATACTACCGCAGATAATGAATTCCTCCCATCGGATGCCGCTAACAGAATATTGAGAGTTCCTTTCGATAATGATGGATTCGTACGGTATTTGTCATCTCCTTTCAATGTTTCCGATGTATCGTTTGAGGTTACATCTATATTCAATGGAGGTAACCGCAAAGGATTGGTAATAGGATCTGTAGAACATGACACATGGAAAACCGGTATTGATTATACTGTGAAAAATCATAATAATCTCTCTAAACTTGAATGTTACGGAGGAGTGGTGCACGAATTAACTAGGGATATCCCGACAAACGGAACTCCTTCTGCCATACATGGGAGCATAAAAGGTAAAAGTCTGAAATCGCCTAAAATAATGTTAGGATTATTTGACGATTGGCGTGAAGGTTTGGAAGAATACGGTGCAGCCAATGCTTTGATAGCTCCTCCCAGAAAATGGAAGGCTGGTACACCGTTCGGTTGGAATAGTTGGGCTGCAATGGCCGAAAAGGTAAATTACGAAGGGGCGGTTGATGTCGCCGATTTTATAAAGAAAGATCTTCAGCCGAATAATTTTCAGAATAACAATACCGTATTTATAGGTTTGGATTCGTTCTGGGATAATTTTTCGGATGACCAGTTGAGGAAGTTTGTTGAAAATTGTACGAAGAACGGACAGCAAGCTGGTATCTATTGGTGTCCGTTTTCTGATTGGTGGGGCGATGGAGAGCGCAATGTTGAGGGTACAGCGGGAGAATGGAAATACAAAGACCTGTATCTGTATCGTAACGGTCAACCCCGAAAAATAGCATCGCTGGCTTTAGATCCGACTCACCCCGGAACTAAAAAGCTGCAGGAACATTATATCAACCGATTCAAAGCTCTGGGCTTTAAATATATTAAACTCGACTTTGTCAATAATGCGACTCTGGAAGCTGATTCGTTTTATAATTCCAAGGTAACGACCGGAGTACAGGCTTATAACGAAGGAATGTCATATTTGATGAGTCTTTGCGGCGAAGACATGTTCACAGCGTTGTCCATTGCACCGATGTTTCCGTCTCAATACGGCAATTCGAGGCGTATAAGCTGTGATACATGGGGTGCTATGCATGAAAATGATTGGGGATCAACCGGATATATGCTCAATAGCTTGTCGTTTGGGTGGTGGCTCGACAGAGTGTATACATTTAATGATGCCGATCACATATTACTTTATAAACCTTCGGAGGCGAATAATTATAAAGAGGGGGCTAACCGGGCACGTGTAACATCAGCAGTCATTACCGGAATATACATGCTGGGGGATAATTTCAGTATGAAAGGTTCTTTTCAGGGAGAATATGAAGCCCGTGTAAAAGCTAAGCAATTTGTGACTAATAAAGACATAAATGATATAGCCCGTATCGGAAAATCGTTTGCTCCGGTCGAAGGATATAAAGCGGTTTCGGCTGACCGTTCGGAAAACTTTTTCGTATATGAGACTGATATCTATTTGTATTTTGTCGCATTTAATTTTGATGCAGATAAAGAACTGAAAGGTACTGTTCCTTTATCTCGACTGACTGCTCAGGTTGATAAATATACCGCACTGAAAGAGTTGTGGAGTGGTAAAACGTCGTCTGTAAGTAATAAATCGATAACCTACTCTGTTGCACCGAAAGATGTTCAGGTATTCCGTGCAGAGAAAAGTGAAATTGCAGGAATCGGAGATGATGTCATTTGCAAGCAGGGTGATCTGTTGTCGTTTGTTGATGTTGATTCCAACCTGATTATAGAAAGTACGGAAATGTTGAAATCTTTAAATATTTATTCGCTCCATGGATCTTTGATTCTTAACCGGACTTTGACCAGCACAGACAATTATTCTGTAAGTGTAAAGGATTTTCCGAAAGGGGCTTACATCCTAAATGTTTTTACTGATAGCGGTAAAAACATTCAGTCGAAGTTTGTGAGATAGGCTCAAAGAGAGTAGATTCTATTAATAAACCGACAGAATTTTGTAAAAAGATTCCGTTAGTAAACTTATTGTTTTATGAAATATATATTATTTAGTTTTATTTGTTTGCTGTTTGTTTGTCCGGAAGTATCTGCACAATCAAAACAGATTATTCAGGTCGAGACCGATAATCACAGTATGATATTCAGTGCAGTGCCCAACGAGAAAGTCGTGTTTTTATATTGGGGAGATAAACTGGCAGATGTGAAACCTTTTATGAATAAAGGATTTAAAGGTCAACCTGATACGAGTGATGAGTTGGTGACCCAGCTATATCCTTCTTATGGAGGACGATTTTATCTGAATCCGGCACTTAAATTAACTCACGAAGATGGAGTATTGACGACTGAATTGATATATGTTTCGTCCGAATCCAAAAATATAGACAGCAACCGTACCGAAATGGTTATTCACTTGAAAGACAAATTATATCCCGTTTTTGTTGATATGCGCTTCATTGCATACAAAAAGGAAAATATTATAGCACAATCGGTTGTAATTTCTCATAATGAAAATAAAGCTATAAAGGTCGAAAATCTGGCTTCGTCATATATTCCTATTCATCGCGAATCTTATTATCTTACCCATTTTCATGGAACATGGGCAGCCGAAATGCAGGTTGAAGAAGAAAAACTGACTCATGGTACTAAAGTAATTGAAACTAAAAAAGGTGTACGTGCCACACAGTCAGAAAGTCCTTCTTTCCTGTTGTCGTCAAATGCTCCGGGCTCTGAGAATACTGGCGAAGTATTCGCCGGATCTTTGGCTTGGTCTGGCAATTATAGACTTTCGTTCGAAGTGGATGAAACCGGAACTTTGAATATCATAAGCGGCATGAATCCGTTTGCTGCCACTTATAATCTGGAAGCAGGCAGAAAATTGGAATCTCCTCAAATGATACTTACTTACAGTTCATCCGGTAAAGGGCCGATTTCTCGTAATTATCACGATTGGACTCGTAAATATGCAATGACACACGGTGATCAGCTTCATCCGATTATACTCAACAGCTGGGAAGGGGCGTACTTTGATTTCAATGAGAAAACAATCACTACCATGATTGATAATGCGGCCAAATTTGGTGTTGAAATGTTTGTGCTTGATGATGGCTGGTTCGGAAACAAATATCCGCGTAACGGAGACAATGCCGGACTTGGAGACTGGCAGACTAACGTGAAAAAATTACCTAAAGGTATACGATATCTGGCTGATTATGCAGTTAATAAAGGATTGAAATTCGGAATCTGGATCGAACCCGAAATGGTAAATCCTAAAAGCGAACTTGCCGAAAAACATCCCGAATGGATAGTTCAAAGCGGTAAACGGGATATACTCCCGATGCGCAACCAATGGCTGTTGGATTTAAGTAATCCTCAGGTTCAGGATTTCGTATTAAAAACATTTGATGATGTGGTTGCTTTGTCTTCTAATATCAGCTATATAAAATGGGATGCAAACAGGCATGCCGATAATGTAGGCTCCACTTATTTATCGGCTGACGATCAGACTCATTTCTGGTACGAGTATGTCAAAGGTCTGTATAATGTATATGAACGTATAAGGGCGAAGTATCCAGATATCCAAATTCAGTTATGCTCTTCGGGCGGCGGTCGTGTCGACTTCGGTGCATTGAGATATCACGATGAATTCTGGGCGAGTGATAATACGAATGCTTTAGACCGGATTTTTATTCAATACGGAACAAATTTGTTTTTTCCGGCTATAGCTACCGGGTCCCATGTATCTACAAGTCCGAATCATCAGACGGGCATGATAACACCGCTTAAATTCAGATTCGATGTTGCCATGTCGGGACGTTTGGGGATGGAGCTTCAACCATCTGATATCACAGGAGATGAATATGCATTTGCAAAAGCGGCTATCAATGATTATAAATTGATACGCCCTATAGTTCAGTTCGGCGATTTATATCGCTTGGCATCTCCTTACGGCGATAGCGGATGGGCGTCTCATATGTATGTTTCGAAGGATAAAAAGCAATCAGTGTTATTTGCTTATAGCCTTAAATACCATGGACGTACTACTTATTTCGAAACTAAACTGAGTGGTCTGGATGCTGCTAAGATGTATAAAATAACAGAATTGAATAAAGAAAATAATCATTCGTCTTTTGGTAATGATGGTCAAGTGTTCAGTGGTGATTTTCTGATAAAATCGGGTATCACTCTCAATATAGGCGAACCTTTTAAAAGTTCGGTCTTATTAATTACGGAACAATAAGGTCTCAGACCTATTTGCTGACTATCTAAGTGTAACGTAAATAATTACTTATCAATAATGATTTACTGAAATATGATACTGAAAAGAGTGAGAAATATCTTGTGTTTGGCTGTTGTCTTATTTCAGACAATTGCAATGAATAGTCAAAGTTCTGTCGGGAAGTTGACCTCGTATGTCAATCCGTTTATAGGTACAGGCGCTGTTGACAAGAGTCTTTCGGGGAATAATTTCCCAGGGGCTGTAGTACCTTTCGGGATGATTCAGCTGAGTCCCGATACCCGCCATGCACCTGATTGGGCACAGGCTTCGGGCTATGATTATAACGATAAAGTAATAGTCGGATTCAGCCATACTCATCTGAGTGGAACGGGTGTTGCCGAATTTTTTGATGTGCTGCTGATGCCTACAACCCAGAATTTGGGTACAGGCGATAAAAATTATCTGTCGACAGATCACCTGTATGAATCGGAATTTTCTCATAAGCAAGAATCGGCTTCCCCCGGATATTATCAGGTCGATTTGTTGAAAGATAATATCAAAGCGGAACTGACAGCTACCGAAAGAGCAGGATTTCATCGTTATGCTTTTCCTCTGGGAGCTCAAGCTAATGTGATCATAGATCTGGATCATTCATTAAATAAAGGCAGTTGGTCTACTCGTATAATCAATTCCCAGATCAGGCAGATCGATGAGTATACACTGTCGGGTTATCGTCTGATTACAGGATGGGCGAAATTGCGGAAGGTATATTTTTATATTCGTTTTTCCAAGCCTATAAAAGGAAATGACACATTTGATGGCAACAGATTATATACTGATAACAAAATTGTGAATGGCAGCGGACTGCGTTCGGTATTTAACTTCGGTCAGCAGGATTCGGTTCCGCTTTTGGCGAAGGTCGGTTTATCGGGTGTGAGTATCGAAAATGCCCGTCAGAATCTGGATGCTGAAATTAAAGACTGGGATTTTGATTACGTTGTACAACAGGCAGGAGAAAAATGGGAGAAAGAACTGCAAAAAATACAGGTTGAAGCGACAGAGCTTCAAAAAGAGATTTTTTACACAGCCTTATATCATACACACATTCAACCCAATATCGTGTCAGACGTAAATGGTGATTATACGGCGATAGACTATACCAAGGCTCATGTTTCTGACGGTCAGAGAGCTCAGTATTCAACCTTTTCATTGTGGGATACTTATCGGGCGGCTCATCCTTTGTATACTATTTTACAGCCCGAGGGTACAGCTGATTTTGTGAACAGTATGCTCGGTCAGTACAAAGTATACGGCTATTTGCCTATATGGCAGCTATGGGGGCAGGAAAACTATTGCATGATCGGTAATCATGCCATTCCGGTGATTGTTGATGCAGTCTTAAAAGGAGTACCGGGTATAAATGCCGAAGCTGCATATAAGGCTGTCAAAGAATCGTCTTTGATCTCACATCCCAATTCGCTATTCGATGTATGGGAAAAATACGGATATATGCCCGAAAATATACAAACTCAGTCGGTATCTATATCTCTTGAAATTGCCTATGATGACTGGTGTGTGGCTCAGCTGGCTAAAAGGCTAGGAAAGAATGATGATTATAAGCATTTTATGAAACGTGCTCTATTTTACAAGAATTTGTATAATCAAGAGACTTCGTTCTTCCAATCGAAAGACGATAAAGGTAATTGGCTGACTCCGTTCGATCCCTTCAAATACGGTTCTAATGGTGGTTATCCGTTTACCGAAGGCAACGCTTGGCAATATTTCTGGTATGTTCCGCATGATATGAGTACATTGGTTGAAATGGTTGGCGGAGATAAAGCCTTTGTGAAAAAACTGGACGATTTCTTTACTCTTGGACATGATGAAAATAGCGGCGAATTGAATGATAATGCATCCGGATTTATCGGGCAGTATGCACACGGCAACGAACCCAGCCATCATGTATCCTATTTATATAACTATGCGGGAGAACCTGCTAAAACCCAATTTTATGTAAATAAGATACTCACCGAATTGTATGATACTACATCGGCCGGATATGCAGGTAATGACGATTGTGGCGAGATGTCTGCTTGGTATATATTCAGTGCATTAGGCTTTTATCCCGTTAATCCGGCGAATGGTGTTTATGTTATCGGATCGCCTTTGGTTACGAAAGCTGTTATTGATGTAGGGAGAGATAAGACCTTTATTATATATGCTCCACGTAAATCGGAAGATCAGATATATATTCAGTCTGTAAAGTTAAATGGAAAACCTTATCAGAATACGTTTATCCGTCATTCGGACATTGTAAACGGTGGTACTCTCGACTTTGTTATGGGTAATAAGCCTTCGAAATGGGGAGCAGAGTCGAAAAATAGACCGGTTGATTTTTGATAATAAAATAAAAACAGATAAATGTAAAGTTCTCATTTATAAATAAAATACATATGAAAAAAACTTATTTATTATTTACTCTGTTAGCTATTCTGTTTTTGTCTTCCTGCGGGCAGTCATCCTCAGTAAAAACAGATAAATGGTTAGTGAAATATAACGAGGAAGACAAATCTATAAGAATAGAGAAAAATTCGAAACATCTTGTTGAAGGTTTATATGCTTCGTTCAAATTAGGAGATAAACTCATTACCTCAAAAGATTATGCAAAAAGTGCATATAAAACAAATGCAGTCAGTGATGGTTTCGGGCAAGGATCGGTATTCGAGATAACTTATACATCGGATAGCTTGCCGAGACTGGTGCAAACTTTTTATGTATATAATGATAAAGATTATATCCTTACTGATATTCAATTAGAGGATGCAGTTAAAGATGTTTCGTCTAATTATATGGCTCCGGTGAATATCGACCGTGTAGGACATTTGCTGCCTGAAGGAGATAACAGAGCATTATTCGTACCTTTCGATAATGACGCTTGGGTGAGATTTCAGGCTCATTCTTTTACATTCGATAAACTGAGAAGTTACGAAGTAACAACTATTTATAATAATCAGACCCGTAACGGATTGGTTATAGGATCGGTAGAACACGATAATTGGAAAACAGCAGTGGATATGACTAAAGGCGATTTGAATAATATAGGTTCGCTAGTTTGTTACGGAGGGGTTGCCGATTCCTTGACCCGTGATACCAATGTACATGGATCTTTAACCGGAAAAAAAATAAAATCGCCCAAAGTAATGATCGGCTTTTTCGACGACTGGCGTACGGGAATGGATGAATACGGAAAAGCAAATGCAATAATTGCTCCTTGTAAAGAATGGAACAAGGCGGTTCCTTTCGGTTGGAACAGTTGGGGTGCATTGCAGTTCAACATGCGTCCGAATCATGTAATGGAAGTATCGGATTACTTCAAGGATAAATTGCAGAACAATCATTTTGTCAGCCCTGATAATCTGGTTTATATAGGGTTGGATTCGGGCTGGAATATTTTTTCGGAAGACGAGTTAAAAGCCTTTGTGCAAAAATGTAAGGCTAACGGACAGATTGCGGGTATTTACTGGACTCCATTTACGGATTGGGGTAAAAATCCCGAAAAGGATGTGGAAGATGCTCCCGGATATAAATTCAAGGATATTTATATATATGCACAAGGAAAACCTCAGGAGTTTGACGGAGCATACGCCATTGATCCTACTCATCCGGCAATAGCACAACGGATGAAAGTGACATCGGATCTATTCCGCCGTTGTGGCTTTGAATATGTGAAGATGGACTTCATGGGGCACGGTGCAATGGAAGGAGACAAATGGTACAGACCCGAAATCAGAACAGGAATTCAGGCATACAATTATGGTATGGTGCTATTGAATAAATATTTTGGAGATATGTTTCTTAATCTATCTATTTCACCTGTTTTTCCGGCTCAATATGCCCAATCTCGTCGTATTGCCTGCGATGCGTGGAATAAAATAAAAGATACTGAATATACCATGAATGCCGTATCATACGGTTGGTGGATCGATAATGTGTATCAGTTCAATGATGCAGATCACGTGGTATTGCGTGATGCAACCGAAGGAGAAAACAGAGCCCGTATTACATCCGCTGTTATTACCGGATTGTTTATTGCTGGAGACGATTTCAGTAAAACCGGAGATAAAGGAGTTAAAGCGAGAGCCGAAAAATACCTAACTAATGCAGCTGTCAATGCTGTGGCTGTAGGTAAGTCGTTCCGTCCGGTGGAAGGTGTTGGCGAGAAATCTGAAAATCAGTTTGTATATACAGATAAAAAAGGAATAACTTATCTGGCTGTTTTCAATTATACTGATAATGACAATAATTCTGCAATTCCTTATGAAAGGATAGGGCTTGATGTAAATCAGGTGTTGAAAGTGACAGAGCTCTGGAGTGGTTTACAACTGGACAAAAAGGCTCGATTGGCTATTCCCTCCAAAGATGTGAAACTATTGAAAATAGAGAAATAAGGAAGGGATTGAATATGAGAAGTTTTAAGATGAAAAGAAAAGCTTTGCTGGTTTTGTTGATCAGTGCTTTTTTGAGCATACAGGTGGCTGATTCGCAAGAAAACAGCCACTTACATAAACTTTGGTACGAGCAGCCTGCTAAAGAATGGATGGAATCCATGCCATTGGGTAACGGTCGGATCGGAGCAAATGTTTTTGGTGATGTATATAATGAAACTGTTGCTCTGAATGAGATTACAATGTGGTCAGGCGATTATGATGCCAGACAGCAACGTACACTCGAAAAAGGAAAACTTGCAGAAATAAGAAAAGCCTTTTTTGATGGGAATCTGGCGGAAGGAAATCGGTTAGGTACGGAATATCTGGCCGGAACACCCCATTCGTTCGGGTCGCATGTTCCATTGGGAGATCTGAAAATGAAGTTTATATATGCCGATAATCATATCTCTGATTATAAACGGGTTTTAGATCTACGTACAGCTATTAATCAGGTTTCGTTCCAAGCCGGTAATGTCCGTTATATACGTGAGTATCTTTGCAGTAATCCCGATGATGCTTTGATTATCCATCTTTCGGCAGATAAATCGAAAAGTGTCAATGTTAATTTATCGTTTGCTTTATTGCGTGAAGCAGATATTACGGCTCGGGATAACGGTATTGAAATAGAGGGGCAGGTTTCTTTTCCGAAACAAGGTACCGGAGGTGTGAACTTCAAAGGCAAAATAGCTGTAAAGGCAAAAGAAGGGACAGTTACTGCCAAAGGCGGTGTGGTATCTATAAAAGAAGCATCTGAGGTTACTATTGTTTTTGATGTGAGAACGGATTATAGTAATCCGAATTATCAACCCGACTGTTTGCAAACTGTACAAAAAGCTTTGGCTAAAGATTATAATGTATTAAAGCAGGCGCATGTTGCCGACCATTCCCATTTATATGATCGTGTCGATTTATTTTTAGGAACAAGCTCTAATGAAAATTTACCTACCGATAAAAAATGGAAATTGGTAAAAGACGGAGGCTGTGATGTTGGGCTGGATGCTTTGTTTTTCAATTATGCCCGTTATTTGTTGATTGCTTCTTCGCGCGAAGATTCGCCATTGCCTGCAAATCTTCAAGGTATATGGAACGATAATCTGGCTTGCAATATGGGATGGACTAATGATTATCATCTGGATATCAATACTCAGCAGAATTATTGGCTGGCGAATGTCGGTAATCTGCATGAATTGAATAAGCCTTTGTTCAATTATATAGGACATTTGGCTCAATATGGAAGTAAAACGGCTTCCGAAGTATATAGTACTCGGGGGTGGACTGCTCATACTGTCGCTAATGTATGGGGATATACAGCCTCGGGATCCGGTGTTAACTGGGGATTGTTTCCTACTGCCGGTTCGTGGATTGCTTCTCACTTATGGACGGAGTATTTATATACTCTCGACCGTGATTTTCTGCGTAATACAACTTATCCTTTGCTGAAAAGTAATGCTGAGTTTCTAATAGACTATATGGTGAAAGACCCGAATAGCGGTTTTCTGATGACAGGACCGAGTACATCACCCGAAAATTCATTCAGATATAAGGGAGACGAACTTTCATTGTCGATGATGCCTACCAGTGACCGTTTATTGGTTTGGGAGACTCTTACGTCTTGTCTAGAGGCATCCAAAATTCTGAATATAGATGCTTCATTCAGAAAAGATATGGAGAAGGCGATAAAATTACTTCCTCCATATAAAATCGGTAAAAACGGCGGATTACAGGAATGGTTTGAGGATTTTGACGAAGCTCAGCCTAATCACAGACATACAACTCATTTACTGGGCTTGTACCCTTTTCATCAGATTACCCCAGTACAGACACCTGAGTTAGCCGAAGCTGCCCGTCGTACTATGGAATTGAGGTTAGCTGCTAAAGGATGGGAAGATGTGGAATGGAGCCGGGCGAATATGATTTGTAACTATGCCCGTTTGTTTGATGCTGAGAATGCTTATAATAGTGTTGTATTACTTCAACGGAATTTTACACGTGAAAACCTGCTGACAATTTCACCGGAAGGTATAGCCGGAGCTCCTTATGATATTTTTATTTTTGACGGAAATGAGGCTGGTGGTGCAGGTATTGCCGAAATGCTCGTTCAAAGTCACGAAGGGTATATTGAGTTTTTACCTGCATTGCCAAAAGCATGGAAAGACGGATCTTTTAAAGGTCTATCGGTAAGAGGTGGCGCAAATGTTGATCTGCAATGGAAAGAAGGTAATGTTGAAAAAGCCAAGATTACCGCTGTAGCCGATAATAGTTTTGTTGTGAAATCTGCTCATGATGCACTTGTCCCCTTATTTGTAATTAATGGCGAGCAGATCATGCTCAAACAAAAAGGTGATGGGTTTTTCCGTTTTTCTTTAAAGAAAGGTGATGTGATGGAACTTATTTATAGAAAATAATGTTTCGGACTTTTTTAGTGCCCAGGATTGCTCTGTAATCGGCATTTTTATCTATAAGTGAAGTCGTAGGCAAGAAATAAAGGTAACAGGTGAAAATATGTGATTTTGATGTGACTTTTGTAACCTTTTTTGATGTATAATCTTGATAAATATGTCTGCTGTCTTATTATTGATTATAATTAATAGATTTAGTCACTTTTTATGTAAGTTTGCTATTGTAAAAATAAATATTCAAACAGGTCTGAAACCTTAATTGAGATTCCTTAAATTTAGAATCATGACACAGATTAATCGATGTTTTTTGATAGTGATAATGTCTTGTATAGCATTATCGGTTTCTGCGAAAATTTCTCTTCCAGCTTATTTTTCCGATAATATGATTATCCAGCAAAAGAGCAGCCTGGTTTTTCCGGGAAAAGCTGAGGCTAATAAGAATGTAGTGGTGGAAACCGGCTGGGATGGAAAGAAGTATACAACCAAATCAGATCCGAATGGAATATGGTCTGTTGCGGTGAGTACACCCGAAGCGGGAGGACCTTACACCATTTCCATATCGGATGGGGAAGTATTTAAACTGACTAATGTATTGGTTGGCGAAGTATGGCTCTGCTCTGGACAGTCTAATATGGAAATGCCTCTGGCAGGGTGGGGCAAGGTTTTAAATTACGAACAGGAAATTGCTAATGCCGATTATCCGTCGATTCGTCTTTTACAAGTAAAGAAAACGACTTCAGTAGTTCCTCTTGATGAAGTTCAGGTAAATATGGAGGGATGGCAGGAGTGTACACCTCAATCAGTAAAGGAATTTTCTTCGGTAGCCTATTTCTATGCCCGTAAATTATGGGATGAACTTAAAGTCCCAGTTGGTGTGATTGATTGCACATGGGGTGGAACCCCCGCCGAAGCATGGACAAGTTTCAATACCTTACAGCATGTTTCGGGATATCAGGAGTCTGTTTCTATGCTTAAGGAGTCTGGTTTTGACAGGCAAACACTTCTGAGTAATTATCAGCAGAAAATAGATAAACACAACCATGATCTGATTGGTAAGGATAAAGGTTATGTAGATGGTCGTCCTATCTGGGTATCTCAATTACAACAAGGCAGTGACTGGAAAGAAATGACATTGCCGGGAAACTGGGAAGCAAAAGGTTTGAAAGACTTCGATGGTATTGTTTGGTTTCAGAAAGAAATAGATATACCGGCTTCATGGGAGAGAAAGCCAATAGCGTTAAGCCTTGGTATGATCGATGATGAGGATATCACATACTACAACGGGGTTGAAATTGCAAAGGGTGCAGGCTATCAGACTCCCCGAAATTATACTATTCCTGCAGCTTTGGTGAAAAAAGGTAAAGGGGTGATAACAGTCCGTGTAGCTGACTACGCAGGAGAAGGAGGTATAACCGGAAACTTATCTGCCAAGTCGGGAAATGAAATAATTGCTTTATCCGGATCGTGGAATTATCAGGTGGGAATGTCTCTGAAAGACTTGACTCCTATGCCGCTTTCGCCCGAAAGTTCGGGTTATCCAACCGTATTGTATAACGGTATGGTAAATCCATTGATTAAGTTCTCTATAAAAGGAGCTATTTGGTATCAGGGTGAATCGAATGCCGAAAGGGCAGACAGATATGCACGGTTGTTCCAGTCTATGATTACCGACTGGCGCGAAAAGTGGGGTTATGAGTTCCCTTTTTACTTTGTTCAGTTAGCTAATTTTATGGCTCATCAGGAGGTTCAGCCTGATTCTAAATGGGCTGCGTTGCGAGAAGCTCAGTCTGAAGCTCTTCATCTGAAAAATACAGGTATGGCTGTAGCTATTGATATAGGCGAGGCAGGAGATATTCATCCTAAGAATAAGCAGGAGGTTGGAAGACGCCTTGCTTTATTGTCTTTGTCGGATACATATAAGAAGAATGTAGAGTCAAGAGCTGCTTATATGACTGATTATTATGTGTCGGGCGGAGCTTTGGTTCTGTTGTTTAACGAAACTCTGCCTGTATCGTCGGCAGTAAAAGGTTTTATTGTGGCAGGAGCTGATAATGTATATTATCCCGCTGTGGCTACTATCGATGGAAATAAGATAATTCTTAAATCAGCATCGGTTAAAACTCCTTTGGCTGCTCGTTATGGTTGGGCAGATAATCCTGAGTGTACATTGAAAAGTAAATCGGGATTGCCTGTTGCACCGTTCCGAACAGATAAATAGAATCCTTTATAGTATGCAGATCTAAATAATGATATAATTTCAAATTATAATAAGCTCAGGTTGTTATATTTACCAAAGTAATAAATAGGTCTATGATCTTATTTGTTCAATTTCTGCTTAATCCATCTATTTGCGGGTATTTCGAAATATTTGAAGGAAACAGCCGAAATGATAATGGTAATAATGATGCCAAGTATGAATACCGAAAGTTTAGGGGCGGATATACCCAACAGAAAGTAGGCTCTTTTTACATACCATAATACAATTCCGTGGAACATGTAAAACGCAAAACTGATTTCTCCAAGCCAAACGAATTGTTTATTCGCAAGAATTTTGGATATATATCCCGACTGAAAGTAAAAAACGGAGATAATCAATCCAATAGGTATCCAGTACCACAATGAGTGGCGATATACTTGAGGTATAAAATATGCAGCGGTGTAAAATAGCAGAAATACCATGATCGCAGATACTTCGGCGAAGGTTGCAATGTATCGTCTTTTCAGGTAATCGGGTTTAATGGCTCTACAGAGATTATACAAGAAGATACCAAGAATAAAATCAAGTAGTCTTACGGGGGGAAAGGCGTAGAAAAACCATTCTTCGTCTTTCATTCCTCCGAATATAGGGCACAGAGCAATCAGCAGAATGGAAGCACTTATAAATGCTATATATAGTTTACGTGGCGATCCGGTCAGCCATTTAAGTATAAAAGGAAACAGCAAATAGAAAAACATCTCATCCGAGAGGCTCCATGCTGCGGCATTAAAGCGGATTTCGTCTGTCGGGTAGAAACTTTGGGTTAAAGATATATTTGATAGAAGATTGGTTATGTAGGGAGCATTTAGGGGATGGTCTTTCCTCATATATACCCAGATAAGCAATGTGAGTATATGCAATGGATAAATACGAGCCAGCCGATAGGTATAGAACGTTCTCTTTGATATATCATTCTTGACAAATCTTTCCTGATAAGTATATGCCAGAATGAAACCACTTAATACGAAAAAGAAACTGACACCTGCATATCCTTCATAGAAACAATGGTATAGAAAAGGGTTCTGGCTTTTTTCGAAAAGAATAGAATGGCTCATAAAGACCATAAAGGCAAATATAAATCGAAGTGAAGTCAGAGGCTTTATCATACTGGATATCCGTTGCTGAGTGACAAATGTAATGTAATTTCTTTTTAACGTATGTCTTATTTCATATTAAGTTTAAATCTCAGGAAGCATTCTGTTTTGGTTGCATTTTCTAGAAAAATAGAATATCCTTTTTTGATTTGAGCTTTAATTGTTTTAACTTTGACTCTCCGGCTAAATAAATTTATTGTATCTTTTATTCAAAATTGGAAATGACAAACCTGACTACACTAGAAAAAGCTCTCCAAATAGCGGTTAATGCACATCTTGGACAAAAAGATAAGGCTGGAAAGCCTTATATATTTCATCCGTTGAGAGTTATGAATCAGGTGGCTACAACCGATGAAAAAATAGTGGCTATATTGCATGATGTTTTGGAGGATACGGATTTGACTTCTCAGGATTTATTGAAAGAAGGCATTCCTGCTTATTTGGTAGATGCTATTGTTTCGTTATCAAAGGATGAAAAGGAAACTTACGAAGAGTTTATCAGGCGTGTTTCGTGGAATCAGATAGCTGTGGCTGTAAAAATTGCGGACATTAAAGATAATTTAGATGTTTCGAGATTATCTGTTATAGTAGAAGAGGATATAAACAGGTTGAAGCGTTATCTGAAAGCTTTAGAATTTCTGGGGAAGGATAAAAAGTGATATTGCTTTAACTTCTCTTATCAATGAAGTTCCATCATTAGGGATATATAATTATAATACTGTCATTCAATAGTTAAAATGTTTCATTCGAAACATTTGTAATACATACATTTATGTCGAAGAAGAACAAAACATTAACGGTGCTGTTTCAAAACAATAAAAAGAGGCTCTCGACTATTTATTATAGATACATCTTTCTTATTATCATATCGCTAACCATTCTTGTTGGTGTCTTGTTCTATAAGTTGGATGCTCATATAGCATTGTTTGGGGATACGCCTTCGGCATTAGGCGAATATGTAAAGACGGTAGCTACGGTTTTGGGGGGAGCCTTGGTTCTTCTTGGTTTATGGATAAATAACAGGAGAGTTGCAGAGCAAATACGGCAAAACAATATTGCAGAAAAAGGACAAATAAATACCCGTTTCAAAGATGCAGCTACATTGTTGGGCAGTGAGAATGTAAGTTCTATTCTTTCCGGAGTATATGCCCTTCATCAGATTGCATCGGAATCCTCAGTTGGAGATGAGATCCAAAAAGGATATGTTCGGATTATACATGATATTCTGTGTGCTTATGTAAGGGAAAATACCGAAACTATAGTGAAAGAAGATGACGGTCGCGAATGGCGTGTAAATAGTAAACCTACTATAGTCATACAAACTATAATAAAGGTTTTATTCAAAAACAACGAATTTATTTATAGCGATTTGATGACTGATTTATCGAATTGTATATTTGAAGACACTGATTTTGATAATGCATATATTGCGAATGTCGATTTTTCAAAAACGAAATTCATTAGGTCAACAGCTAATAATTGTAGTTTTATTGCCTGTTATCTCGAGAATACATTTATTGATGAAGTTAATTTTTCGGGAAGCAGTTTTGATAAGGTTGTATTTGATAACTCTCACATAAAGAATTCTTCTCTTGCAGAATCGAAATTATCCGAATGTGATTTTTGGGATGTAATTCTTTATAAGACAACTTTCGAAAAAGCCAAGATGGAAAAGATTGATTTCAAAAATGCAATTTTTGAAGAAGATGTGATTTTTAGTGATACTGCTCTTGCCGGATTTACATTGGACGAGATTGCCAAAGATTCATTGAATATGACTAAAGCCTGATCTCCTTTAATGTATTCTATGTGTGATTTTAGAGAGCAGGCTTGCTAGAGGATATCTTTTTTAGACTAGAGTTACTTCTATATCCCGGTCTCTAAGCATCTCCAAAACGTGTCCGGGAGCATTACTGTCTGTTATAATATGATGTATCTTGTTTATATCACAGATTTTGCAGAATCCTCTTTTTCCGAACTTTGACGAATCGGTGAGGACAATTATCTTTTGCGAAGCATCGATCATTTGCTGATTAATAAGTGCTTCGCTCATATTACTGGTTGTGAGTCCGTAATCGATGTCAATTCCATCTACACCCAGAAATAGTTTGTTACAGGATAAACTCTTTAGTATATTTTCGGCATAGTGACCTATAACCGAAACTGAGTTCTTTCGTAGGCTTCCTCCAAGTTGTACTATTTCCATATTTGGGTTGTAACACATTGCAAGGGAAACCTTTACTGAAGACGTTATAACCGTAATATCGGAGTTCACGTCTATTTCGTTGGCAAAGGCCAGCAGCGTGGTTCCCGAGGCTATAATAATTTTGTCATTCGGCTCAAGAAGTTTGCATGCTGCTTTTGCTATTGAGACTTTTTCTTCGATATACATTTTTTCTTTTATGTCAATATGTTTATCGGTAATAATAGAGCTCAGGCTGCTGGCACTACCATGATTTCGATACAGCATCTTTTTGCTTTCGAGATATTTTAAGTCTTTACGGATCGTAACTTCCGAAACTCCGAGCTTTTCGCTGAGGTCTTGAACTTTTACATATCCGTCTTTCTTAAGTTCTTCTATAATCGATTTATGTCGCTGTGCAATGTTTCCCATGTCATTAATTATTTTCTATTACTTAAAAAGTCAGACTCATTTTTTAGTTGTCATGTCTGCATTCATGTTTGTAAGAAAATGAACGCAGATCAAAACATTACAAATATAATAATAAAACTTTATCTATTCTTTATTATCTGAAATCTGTACTTAATAAAACATATTTGCATCTTATTAGTTTCGAAATGTTTCATATTTGGATTTTATTCACCGTTAATAGATATTAATTAATTTCGAATTGGATATAAAAAGTTTCGATTTTATTTTTTTTATTCAAATACATAATTAACTTTGTCGGTAAGCTAATAAATAGGGTGTATGAATAGAGATAATAATATAAAGAAAATATCAGACACAACAATCTTATGGGATATTGTGGTTGTCGGGGGAGGAGCTACAGGTTTAGGGATTGCCGTTGATGCTGCTTCGCGCGGCTATAAAGTTGTACTGTTGGAACAGTCCGATTTTACAAAGGCAACCTCCAGCAGAAGCACAAAGCTTGTGCACGGAGGGGTTCGTTATCTGGCTCAGGGCGATGTAGGCTTAGTTGTTGAGGCTCTTCGGGAACGTGGACTTATGAGGAAGAATGCACCTCATTTGTTTCATGACCAGAGGTTTATAATAGGAAACTATAAATGGTGGGAAAAGGCGTTTTATACAATAGGACTTACTGTTTATGATATTCTAGCAGGAAAAAGAGCATTAGGCCGATCGCTTGCCATGAGTAAGGCTTCGGTGTTGAAAGAAATTCCTCAAATAGTGACCCGTAACCTTCGGGGTGGGGTCGTTTATCATGATGGTCAGTTTGATGATTCCCGTATGGGGATTAATCTGATGCAGACAGCTCTTGAGCAAGGTGCGGTTGTTGCTAATTATATGAAGGTGGTCGGTTTATTGAAAGATGGTTCAGAACGGATATCCGGAGTGAAATTTGTCGATGATTTGAAAGGTGGAGAATATACTCTCCGTTCGAAAGCAGTGATTAATGCTACTGGTATATTTGTTGATCAGGTGATCAAAATGGATTTACCCGAAGATGATGATATAGTTCGTCCAAGCCAAGGTGTGCATTTGGTTGTGGATAAGTCTTTTCTGGGAGGAGATACTGCTATAATGATTCCTAAAACAAGCGATGGTCGGGTAATGTTTGGTGTTCCATGGCATGGTAAAGTAGTATTGGGAACAACTGATACTCCTTTGAAAGAGTCTGTTCTTGAGCCTAAGGCTTTAGAGGAAGAGATAAATTTTATCTTAAAAACTGCAGGAGAGTATTTGGTTAAGAAACCTACCCGTGCTGATGTTTTATCTGTTTTTGCAGGGTTGCGGCCATTGGCTGCACCGAAGAAAAATACAGACGGGCAGAAAACCAAAGAGATATCACGCAGTCATAAAATAGTAATATCGAAAAACGGCCTGGTAACTATTACCGGAGGAAAATGGACTACCTATCGAGATATGGCTGAAGATGTTCTGGATAAGACTATTGTTGAGTGCGGTTTAACACATAAGGCATGCGTTACAAAGAGTCTGCATATACACGGTTATAAGGAAAACGTTGATCGATCTGACTTTAGTTATGTATATGGCAGTGATTACGAGAAAATACAAAAAATACAAAAAGATCGTCCTGATTTGGCCGAAAAGCTTCATTCGCGGTTTGATTATACCGGAGCAGAGGTTGTTTGGGCGGTAAGAGAAGAGATGGCATTGACAGTCGAAGATGTATTGGCTCGCCGTTTGAGAGCTCTGTTTATTGATGCCCGTGCTGCGATAGATATTGCTCCGAGCGTTGCTGAAATTATGGCTGAAGAATTGAATGAAGATATTGACTGGCAAAAAAAACAGGTAGCGGAGTTTATAGAACTTGCTCAACATTATTTGTTGGTTCCTTATAAGGGTACATAACTATCTTATCTGGTAATCTGTGTGCGTTGCTTCGTATTTAGAATTGAAAGCAGTTTTATCGTAAAATAAAAAGGTCCCAGACCTATAACCTAATTTATACACATCATGGAAAAGTACATTTTAGCATTTGATGCAGGGACAACAAGCTCCCGTGCGATTGTTTTTAACCATCAAGGAGAGGTGTGTTCTGTTGCACAAAAAGAATTTCCTCAGATATTTCCTCAAAGCGGATGGGTTGAGCATGACCCTCATGAAATATGGGCTTCACAGGCTGCTGTGGCAGCAGAGGCGATAACCAAAATTGGAATAAACGGTACTAATATTGCCGGAATAGGTATAACTAATCAGCGTGAGACAACTATTGTTTGGGATCGCGAAACCGGAGAGCCTGTATATAATGCTATTGTATGGCAAGATCGTCGGACTTCCGAATATTGTGATAAGCTGAAGAATGAAGGGTTGTTGCCTGTCATTAAAGGCAAGACCGGATTGATTGTTGATGCTTACTTTAGCGCAACGAAGGTTAAATGGATTCTGGATAATGTTGAAGGTGCCCGAAAAAGAGCAGAAGAAGGTAAACTAGCTTTTGGTACAGTTGATACATGGATTGTTTGGCAGCTGACCCGTGGGGAAACTCATATTACAGATGTGTCTAATGCGTCTCGTACTATGCTTTATAATATACATACATTGGAATGGGATGAAGAGTTATTGAATCTTTTCAATATTCCGGCAAGTATGCTGCCAAAAGTATGTGCTTCCAGCGAGATATACGGTTATACTAAAACTACAATTTTTGCATCCAAAGTTCCTATTGCAGGTATTGCTGGTGATCAACAGGCAGCATTGTTCGGGCAGATGTGTATCGAACCGGGAATGGTTAAAAATACATATGGTACAGGCTGTTTTATCTTGATGAATATGGGTGAAAAGCCGGTAGCTTCGAAAAATAATCTGGTGACTACTATTGCCTGGCAGATAAATGGAAAAACTCATTATGCGTTGGAAGGAAGTATTTTTGTCGGAGGAGCTATTGTTCAATGGTTAAGAGATGGTTTGAAGGTGATCAATTCTTCATCAGAAATAGAAGCTCTGGCGACTCAGGTTCCGGATACAGGAGATGTTTATTTTGTTCCTGCTCTCACCGGATTGGGTGCTCCTTATTGGGATCAATATGCCCGGGGAACGATTGTGGGTATATCAAGAGGTACTACTGCTGCTCATATAGCAAGAGCCGCACTCGAAGGAATAGCCTATCAGACTATGGATGTTCTTAATGCCATGGTGTTAGATGCCGGGGTCGGACTAAAAGAGTTGCGTGTTGATGGCGGTGCTGCCCGGAATAATCTTCTGATGCAATTTCAGGCTGATGTCTTGGGTAAAAACGTGATTCGTCCTCAAACTACAGAAACTACAGCTTTGGGTGCTGCTTATTTGGCTGGATTGGCTGTTGGTTTTTGGGAAAATATCGAAGAAATCAGTAAGCAATGGCACGTTGAAACTACTTTTGTTCCGGATGAGAAAGTGGATATGTTACTAGCTAAAAAGAAATGGTCTGAAGCAGTATATCGTGCGCAGTCATGGATAAAATAGAATACTGAATGGTTGAATCTTAAATGTTAACTTATAGAACTGTTAAAAACTTTTTACTTTACTACAAACACCATCATTTTATTAAAAGCTGTCTCTTTCCTGCTCGTTTTTAGCCATACTCAAAATCTATAAAGCAGGAAAGATACAGTCGGAATAAGAACCTTTTTTAAGGTCTCAGGGCTTTTGTCGTCTCGAAAGTATAATGGCTGCAGATAGTTGTGACCCTGAAATAAGGTATTGCGTACAAATTGTTACTTAATAATATACCTTTTAAAATTAAAAACTATGGGACTGGATATTCTATTCGAATTTATAGGTACAGCTGTTTTGATCTTGTTTGGAGCAGGGGTATGTGCCAATGTGAGCCTGAAAAAAACTTTGGGTCATAACTCGGGTTGGGTTGTTATTGCTTTTGGTTGGGGATTTGCTGTTTTTGTAGGAGCTTATATATCAGGTCCATATTCAGGAGGACATCTTAATCCGGCTGTAACCATTGGTTTGGCATTGGCCGGAACGTTTAAAGGGAATGTAATCGGATATATAATTGCTCAAATGTTAGGTGCTATAGTTGGGGCTGTATTAGTCTACCTGATGTATATGCCTCATTTTGATGCGGAAGAAAATCCTGACGCAAAACTGGGGGTATTTTGTACAGGGCCTGCTATTAAAAATTTATTCAGTAATTTCTTTAGTGAATTGATCGGGACTTTTGTTTTGGTATTGGGTATTCTGTATGCTGCCGGAGCTCAGATTGCAGGTCCATTGCCTGTGGCAATACTGATTGTTGCAATAGGTATGTCTTTGGGTGGGACAACCGGATATGCTATAAATCCTGCTCGTGACTTAGGTCCTCGTATTGCTCATGCTATTCTTCCTATAAAGGGCAAACGTGATAGTAATTGGGGGTATGCCTGGCTTCCTGTTGTGGCTCCTGTTTGTGGTGCTGTTTTGGCTGCTTTGGCATATATCGGACTTAACTCTCTTTAGTGTGCTTGATCTGAGTAAGATATGATTGTTAATACTCTTATTATAGATCGTTATAACCTTAAAATATTTACACTAACATTTTTATTATCATGAAAAATATAAAGTCAATACTGTTAGGATTTTTTTGCTTTTGCTTTTCGGGCATTTTACTGGCTCAGGAAAGCGAAGTGTACAAACCTGTCGATTTTTCTTTGCAATTGAAAAATATGCACTTGTGGAGAGGTTTGCAGATAACAAGTTCGGCTGTTACTGATGTCGATCTGAGGGTCAAAGATAAAAGCGGAACCTTTACCGGCGGTTTGTGGGGTGGAGCTGGAACTGATGGGGAATTTAAAGAGTTTGATTATTATTTTACTTTCTCGAAGTCCGGTTTTACATTTGCTGCTTGGGATATTTATAATTTTTCGAAAGATGCTACTTATAACAATAGGCAGGTGTTTAATTACAGTGCACGTGAAACAGGACATTTTATCGATCTTTCATTGGCATACCGTTTTTCGGGTTCTTTTCCGCTGAATATCAGTTGGGCTACAGTTGTTTTTGGTCGGGATAGAGGTGCTTTGAATGAAAAAAATCTTTATTCGACTTATGTGTCAATGGATTATCCTGTATTACGCAGCGATTATATTAACTTGGATTTGGGGATTGCTGGAGCTTTTGCATTGAGCCCCGAAAAAGGAACGGACGCTAATTTTTATGCAAAAGACGCAGGAATCGTGAATGTGAATATTGTAGCATCGAAGAAGCTTCAACTGGGAAGTTATACCTTACCGGTGTCTGTTATGGGCATGTGGAATCCTGCAAATAATAATGCTAATATTCAGGTGGCATTGGATTTGATTACTTTCTAGGATTTGTTTATAGAGTTAATTTGTTTTTATTTTCAGTATAATTCGTAATTCCAGGCGGAGGTTGCTTAGAGCAGCTTCCGCTTTTTATCTATAATTGAATATTTAATAAAAAAAAACTTTCGATTTGTTTTGTAAAAACTTTCGATTTTATTTTTTAATGTTTCAAATTATTGCTTTATTTGTGTGGTGAATCATTAACTAAGAAAACTATCATGATACAGACTAATTCCATAAATCCATTTGATGTTATCATTATAGGGGCAGGGGCGACCGGTGCAGGTATTGCCCGGGACTGTTCACGCAGAGGTTTATCTGCGTTATTGATAGAAAGGTCTGATATTGCAACCGGAGCAACCGGACGAAATCATGGCTTGTTGCATAGCGGGGCTCGTTATGCGGTAACAGATAGAGAGTCTGCTGAGGAGTGTATCAAAGAAAACAGGATTCTGAAACGTATAGCAAGCCATTGTATAGAGGAAACAGATGGTCTTTTTCTGAGTTTGCCTGAAGATGATATCAATTACCAATCGAAGTTTGTGGAGTCTTGTATTGTTGCAGGTATTAATGCGCATATAATCGATCCGAAGGAGGCCTTACGGCTGGAACCTTCTGCCAATCCGTCGATAATAGGTGCGGTGCGTGTGCCGGATGGGTCTGTTGATCCATTCAGATTGACGGCATCAAATATGATTGATGCAAAAGCTCATGGTGCAGAAGTGCTTACTTATCATGAAGTCATCGGACTTCTGAAAGAACAGGATCGGGTGGTAGGTGTTTCGGTTTTTGATCATAAAAAGAAAGAGACTAAAAATATATATGGAGCTATTGTTGTCAATGCCGGAGGTATCTGGGGGCAGCATATTTCGTCATTCGCAGGGATAAATGTAAAGATGCTTCCTGCTAAAGGAGCTTTACTTATTTTCGGACACAGGGTAAACAGTATGGTACTGAACAGATGCCGAAAGCCTGCCGATGCGGATATTCTGGTTCCGGGTGATACGATTTCGCTTATAGGTACAACGTCTACCAATATACCTTATGATCAGATAGATAATATGATTGTTACTCCTGAAGAAGTGGATATATTGATTAGAGAGGGCGAAAAACTTGCTCCACGATTGGCTCAAACCCGCATTTTACGCGCATATGCAGGAGTAAGACCTCTGGTTGCTTCGGATAATGATCCGACCGGGCGTAATGTAAGCCGGGGAATTGTTTTGCTTGATCATGCCGAAAGAGACGGAGTGGAAGGGTATATTACTATTACAGGAGGTAAATTAATGACTTATAGGTTGATGGCTGAATGGGCTACAGATCTAATTTGTAAAAAATTGAATGTCTCGGCTGTTTGTTCTACTGCTGATGAAAATTTGCCCGGATCAAGAGAAGATATCGAAGAAATAAACCGTAAGATAATTTCCGTACCTACTACGCAACGCAAATCGGCTCTTTACCGACATGGAGATATGGCCGGAGTTTTGGCTGATAATACAGCCGCTGATAATAGCCTGATTTGTGAATGTGAAGAAGTTTCCGTAGGAGAGGTTAAATATGCGCTTGATGAATTGAATGTAAAGAGTTTGGTTGATTTACGGAGGCGTACCCGTGTGGGAATGGGGACTTGTCAGGGAGAACTTTGTGCATGCAGGGCAGCAGGTATTATGGCGAAAGAAAATAAATTCTGTGTGAAAAGAGCAAGAGAGGAGCTTGCATCGTTTCTTAATGAGCGATGGAAAGGCGTTTATCCTATTGCATGGGGTGACACTTTGCGTGAGAGTGAATATACTACCTGGGTTTACGAGAGTGTATGCGGTTTGAATTTATCTCAAAATAAGGAGGATTGATATGAAATTTGATACTATTATAATAGGAGGAGGATTATCCGGACTTATATGCGGTATTCGCTTGTCGCAGGAAGGACAGCGATGTGTGATCGTTTCGTCGGGACAAAGTGCCTTACATTTTTCATCGGGGTCTTTCGATTTGCTGAATGCGCTACCTGATGGTTCGGCTGTGTCCGATCCTTTGCTTGCTGTTGAGGATCTGATAAGAACGAATCCGACTCATCCTTATTCTAAATTAGGAAAAGAAAGCTTTAAAGAGTTATCTCTATATGCAGAATCGTTTCTCTCCGGCATAGGGCTTTCCCTGCAAGGCAGTGCACGTAATAATCATTACAGGATTACACCGATGGGGACATTGAAATCAACCTGGCTTACCGTATCAGACTTTGGTATAAGCGAATCTGATTCTGAGTTGCCATGGAAAAAGGTTTCTATATTTAATCCTGCCGGGTTTCTGGATTTTTATCCACAGTTTATAGCTGATGAATTTCTGAAACTGGGAACCGAAAGTAATATTGAGATTTTTGATCTTCCCGACCTTGATTATCTGAGACGGAATCCCAGTGAGTTGAGAGCAACTAATATTGCACGCATCTTGGATAAAGAGAGTAATCTTGATCTGTTTTCAAAAATATTAAATGACCGTAGCGGAAATAGCGACGCTATTATAATTCCGGCGTGTATCGGGCTTAAATCCGATTCGATTAGCCATCTGAAAAGAATGGTATCTAAACCTATATTTTTGCTGCCGACATTGCCGCCTTCGGCTATGGGGATACGGATTCAACAATATCTGCATGATTACTTCCTTCGATTGGGTGGGACATATATGCTGGGTGATAGTATAAAGAAAGCAGATACGGAGGATAACTCTATTACGAGAGTTTATTCTTATAATCATGGAGATATTCCATTTGTCGCAAAAAATGTAGTGTTGGCAACCGGAAGCTATTTTAGTCAGGGACTGATCGCGACATCCGATCAGGTGTATGAGCCTATCTTTAATCTGGATGTAAGTTATTTATCTGACCGCCAGCAATGGTATGATTCTAATATGTTCAAAGCTCAGGGATATCAGCAATTTGGCGTGAAGACTGATAATGCTTTCAATGGATTGAAAGGGGGAGAACCTATTCGAAACCTTTTCGTTTCGGGTGCTATTCTTGAAGGTTTTAATCCTGTAAAAGAGGGTACTGGTGCAGGTGTTTCTATACTGACTGCATTACATATAGCAAATAATATATTGAAGCAAAGTTGAATTTATCTATAGAGAAAGGGATGGGATCGGTTAACAGTTTACTGTCAACAGTTATCAACTGAAAAGGAAAAAGGTGACTGATAAAATGTATATAAAACGTGTTACTTTTGTCACCTTTTTTCGAAATAACCCAACCTTTTTCGTACGGCAGTTAAATCCCCTTTAGGGGACAGAGTGGTGAAAAAGGAAACATCCCAAAGTGTGCATAAACGGTGTCACTTTTGTTACCTTTTTAGTAAAATGTTATTAGTGAATGTATTATTGATAACTATTATCTGATTATTGATCTCTGATTTTGTTACCATTTTAGAATTTTTTGCTTAAAACTAAATAGATATGAACTTACAACAACATAATATAAGTGCCAACAACTTCGAACAATGTATAAAATGTACAATATGTACAGTGTATTGTCCGGTGTCGGCTGTAAATCCTGATTATCCGGGACCTAAACAGGCCGGACCCGATGGTGAACGGCTCAGATTGAAAAAAGGGTATTTTTATGATGAAGCACTGAAGCTTTGTCTTAATTGTAAACGTTGTGAAGTTTCTTGTCCTTCGAATGTAAGGATCGGAGATATTATTCAATCGGCTCGAATCAAGTATAGTAAAAAGAAACCGAAGGTCAGGGATTTCATACTAGCTAATACCGATTTGGTTGGGACGCTGGCAACTCCGTTTGCTCCTATTGTAAATACAATGCTGGGATTGAATGTTACAAAGTCAGTTCTGGATGTTGCATTACAGATAGATCACAGGCGCACTTTTCCTAAATATTCATTCGGAACATTCGAGGGCTGGTATAAAAAACAGGCTGACAAGCAGAAGCAATATTCTAAACAGGTGAGTTATTTTCATGGTTGCTATGCAAATTACAATAATCCGCAACTGGGAAAAGATCTAGTGACTGTATTTAATACTTTGGGTATCGGGGTGCAGTTGCTGCGAAAAGAAAAATGCTGCGGGGTGGCTCTTATTTCCAATGGGTTTATAAATCAGGCGAAAAAACAAGCCAGAGTTAATGTGGAATCGCTGAGAGAATCTATCGTTGATAAAAAGATACCTGTTGTAGCGACATCATCTACATGTACGTTTACAATTCGGGACGAATACCCTCATTTATTGGATATAGACACAAAGGATATAAAAGATGATATAGAATTGGCAACCCGTTATATTTATCGGTTGTTAAGTAAAGGAGAATTGGATTTGAAGTTCAAGAAAGAGAAGATAAAAGTTGCATATCATACTCCTTGTCATATGGAGAAACTCGGATGGGCATATTACTCACTCGAATTATTGAAGCTGATCCCGAATATTGAATTGAAGGTATTGGATTCTCAATGTTGCGGCATTGCAGGAACCTATGGTTTCAAAAAGGAAAATTATAAAACATCTCAGGATATTGGCCAAGGTTTGTTCGACCAGATAGAGTCAAGTGATATAGATTATGTGGTGACAGACTGCGAAACATGTAAATGGCAGATCGAAATGTCTACATCTAAGCGATGCGAACATCCTATATCTATATTAGCAATGGCTTTGGAGGTCTGAAAAGTTTCGAATTAAGTTTCGTCTATGGCTTACTGATGTTTTTAAAAGAAAGATTATCCTTTCCTCAGTTTTATTTTAGCTTGTTCATTTAAAGAGACGTTTTTTGCATTGATAGAATATTATATGGGTAAATCTTCTTTTTAAAGCATTTATTATTAGTTGTTTAATGTGTTATTCTATTGCTGGATGTAAAAAATATAACAAAATTTAATATTTAATCAATTTAGATTTGTGAAACTTTATTATTTTATGTATATTTAGTTATGTAACGAAACAAATAGCTAAAACAGTATTTCAATTAGCATTATAGTTAGGTTTTATTATATAAAAAAAATTAGAACTATGGCACAAGTTTATAACATCAATCAGAAAGATTCTTCTTTGGAAGAATGCTGTACTTTTGAGACTAACGGACAGGATATTAATACTGAGTATTCGTCAACGTATATAGGTGTACTGAGTGTATTTAGAGAAGTTTTTCAGTTGATAGACTTTCCTAAGATTATTACACAAAAGCAGAAAAACGAAAATTGAAGTATTCGGTACTGACGTAATGGGATAGTCAAAATCGGATAGAATCTAATTTTATCCTATAACTTTTATGACACTTTTTCCGTTTGCTGATTTCGTTACCTGTATCTGTGTGGATATACGCTCTTTCATTTCTTCGACATGAGATATCACTCCTATCTTTCGACCTTGCGTCTGGAGACTTTCCAATGCATCCATAGCAATACCGAGAGTCTCAATGTCAAGAGAACCGAATCCTTCATCTATAAACAGTGATTCGATCTTCATCCTATTGGAAGAAAGGGAGGATAACCCCAAAGCCAGTGAGAGTGAGATCAGAAATGATTCTCCGCCCGATAACGAGTGTACAGTGCGTACTTCACCCAGCATATCATTGTCGATAACCTGCAAAGCCAACGTATTCGGGATTTTTTCGAGTTTATAACGTTTCGATAATTCTTCCAGATGCTTATTGGCATATCCTAGTAAAACATCCAGTGTATAACCTTGAGCTATTGCTTTGAACTTATTTCCATTAGCAGACCCCAACAGGTCATTCAACTTAGCCCAGTTATTGTATAGTTCTTCTTTCGTTCTGATTTCTGCTTCGAACCCTTTTAGGCGTTCTTTGTTTTGTTGATGAGACGAAAGAGTTACATGAATTTCCATTAAGCGGTTATTCTGTATTTGTTGCTTCGCTGATAATTCATCAGATTGTGTCTGTAGATTTTCCAGAGTCAGGCTTTCTTCGGGTTTTTCTCCTTTTTCCTGATGCTTTTGTAAGCGGATATTTCGTTCTTCTAAAGTAGTTGATTGAATAAGTTCCTGATTTTTTAAGTCGTTGAGATAAGCTTTCTCCTGATCAATCCATGTTTTAGATTTAGACATGAGATCCTGCAGTCTTTCAGGTGTGATCGTACTGTTATGATTTAGCCATGTTTGGATAATATCTTCCAATCTGCTTATCTCCTTTAAATTATTCTCGATGTCATTTTTGAGTTGAGAGATGATACCCGATACCGTTGATTTTTCGGCTTCGGCTTTTTCTCGGAGCTGCCTTTGTTGTTCGTATTTGTTAGAGTAATCTTCTTTGAGATAGGTATATCTTTTCTCTATTTCATCTATGCTCTTTCCTTTTAGTATCTGAAGTCGTTCTTCAGTATCTTTTTTGAGTACCGTTGATTGATTATCTAGATTTTCCGAACGTTGTTTGATCTCGCCTAAACTTATTTCTAAAGACTTTTGTTCGGCTTCCAACTTAACGGTATTTGTGTCCATTGATATAGAACAAGTCTCGAGTTTCACCTTATTCTCATTCCAGATAGTAGTAATGTCGGAAAGCTCTTTAGCCAATATGCCTTGTTGATTTCTTATTTCCCAGTTGGGCAAGGTATTCAGGTCTTTTTTTAATTCTTCGATAGATTCTGCATAGCGTTGTTCGAACCCGGATATGTGAGTTTGAAATATGGTGATGTTCTTTTGTGTAAGATCAATACTTTCTTTGGTTCGGTTTATATCTTCTGCTATTTTTTTCTTAGCAGTGTTTAGCTCGGATTCGTTTATCGAGCCTTGTTGACTCTTGAAGATTTCCGTGTGATGATGCGTATTTCCGCACACAGGACAGGGATATCCTTCTTTCAGCTTTTCCCTTAGGCTTAGAATTTCAGACGGAAGAAGATTGTTTAAGCGTTCAGCTTCTTCTTCCTGCTGTTTTAATCGGTTTGTATTGGATTGCAGTATCGTTTTGCTTGATTTCAGATCTTTTAGCGTATTGTCTTTCTGTATTCTGTTTGCTTCAGATGCTTTCAGGAGGTTTATAATGAGGTCGATACGGGGAATTATTCTATCATATTGTTTATGGTCGTCAAACCATTTTTCAATAGATACCTTAGTCTCTTTTGCTTTTTGCAATTGAACTTGCAGTTCAGCTATATTCCGGCTTGTCTTTTTAGATACTTCCAGATGGAGTTCGAGGTTCTTCTGGTTTTCAGATACTTGTATGCTTGTCGATTTTATTTGGATATCCAATTCTTTAGCACGGTCTATATCAGGTCTGATTGCTAGGTATTTCTGATCAAGTTCTTCTACCTGAACTTTCAGGACCTTTAGGTTTTGATCCGCTATTTTGGCTTTTTCCTGAGCAGTTTTTAATTCGGTCTCTTTTAGTTGTAGATTGGCAGAAAGGCTAATTTGCTGTTTCTGTTTATTGATTAATTCGATATAGCTATCCCGTATTTCTTGCGATGAATCTAGCATAGAGATATATTCGTAGCGTTTCGCTGCATCTTCTATTTTAGATTGAACTGTAGTTAAATTAGTTTTGGCGAGAATGCTTTCTTTCTTTAGCTGATCATTATCTTTTATCCAGTTCAGTTTTTTTTCTATAACGGATAATTGCTCTTTGATCGGTTCAGTTTCCTTTTGCAGGGATTCTTTTTCCTTAACAGCCGATTCAAATTCTTCATCTGTTAAAAGTTTAATATCGGCTTTCCTTTGATTGATAATATCTAATGATGTCTTGGCTTCATTGGTCTTTTGAAATATAAGGGCAGATATTTTAGAGTATATTTCTGTTCCTGTTAACTTTTCGAGAAGTTCGGCTTTTTCGTTTTGTCTGGCTTTCAGGAATGTCGCAAAATCGCCTTGTGCTAACAGCACAGCACGTGTAAACTGGTCGAATGTCAGCCCTATAACTTCGGTTATTCTGTTTAGTATATCTTTCTTAGTACCTTGTTCTTCAGTTTGAGTCGAAAGATTTTCCAGCTTTATACTTGTGTTTTGCAGGGCACCGTCAGCTTTTCCTCTAGCTCTTCTTACCATCCAGCGAGAGCGGTATTTATCTCCGTTGAGAGCAACGAAGTCTACCTCGGCATAACCTTCGGCAGTTCCTTTCCGTAAAATATTGCGGCTGTCTTTCAGTGTGATATTATCCAGATTCTCGTCTTCTATTTTTAATTGCTCGGCTTTGCTTAATCGGGGAGCATCATCAAACAATGCAAGACACAAAGCATCAAGCAGAGTTGATTTTCCTGCTCCGGTAGGACCTGTTATTGCAAATATTCCTGCGGATTGAAGAGGTTCTGATGTAAAATCTACAGCAAATTCATTTTCGAGAGATGCCAGATTTTTACCTCTGATAGCTAATATTTTCATCGGTTGACCTCCTCTATTACATTTTGTAACAATGATTTCATCGAATCGGGCATTTCATTTCCGAATCGGGATAGAAAAACATCTTCGGCCATTTCCATCGGATTGATTGTCCTTAATTCTTCATAAGTGATGGCTTTACTTTCTTTGTTGTGCTTTAGTTTATAAGGCACAGCACTTGTCAGTCGGACAGATTTACCTTTAAGTGCTTCTTCGATCTGATTTCTCATCGAGGGCTCAGGTTCTGTTATAAGTACTTTAAGCTCCAGATAAGGAGAATCGGAATGAACTTCTCCATTTGGTAATTGGGATATTTCGCTTAGCACTTCATCTAAAGGTTTTGGTGTTTTGGGTAGGCTGATTAGTTTAACCGGAGGTTCGAAATCAATTCTTGATATTTGTTTTAGTTCATCCTTTTCGATCTCAATCAGATTAATTCCCTGTTTATAGTTCTTTTCGGCAAAAGACATAGGCAGAGGGCTACCCGAATATCTGACATTTTCACGTCCCGATACACGTTGAGCTTTATGGAGATGTCCCAAAGCTGTGTATACAATATCCTTGCGGTCGAAAACTTCCGGCGATATACATTCCAGGCCACCTATGATGGTACGTTCCGATCGGTCGTTTTCAGAAACCTCCGATCCGGTAGCTTGTAAATGCCCCATAATTATAATGGGAACATGAGGTTCTTTTACTTTCAGCAATTCATTATACAGGTTGTCATACATTTCTTTTACTCCCTTTGAATAGCTTTCAGCATTTGGATAATCTCCTTGCCTAAGATAGGGTACAGCTATACACCAACCATTTATTTGGTTGTCTTTTGAAAGAGGAACAAAAAGATTCTGATAATCAATCAATCCGTCTTCATTCTTACGTATAATTCCCTTTATCCTTATATTCATATCTTCGAGTAGAGGGCCCGGAGCTTCCAATCGGGCAGCGGAATCGTGATTGCCGGCGGTAATAATTATTTGCAAGTTCGGATTTCCCAAGGATACTTCTCTTAGAAATCTAAAGTATATTTTCTGAGATTCGGCTGATGGATTCGGGCTGTCAAATACATCGCCCGCTACCAGTAATGCATCAGCATTATATTCTCTTATAGTCTTTTTCAACCATTCGAAGAAAAATTTATGTTCTTCCTTGCGGTCGTAACCGAAGAAGTATTGCCCGATATGCCAATCGGCTGTATGAAGTAAACGCATATTGTAGTTCTTATTAAAGAAAAGCTCTCTTACAAAATTAACAAAATAAGAGATGGATCATCTGTTTTTTAATGCTCAATATTACAAAAGGATATAAATAGTCGTTTATCCTAAAGATATACCTCATAATTATCTATGAAAACAAGCTTGTATATAGGTTTGATTTGTTAAAAGGATGATAACACTTTATCTATGTCTGTTTTTGTGTTTTTGCTCTTAAACTGAGTGTTTGTCTCGTTTTTTAGACTTTTTTTGTCTTTTATTGGTTGTTTAATTAGTCATTTTAACTGAAAAAGAAAAAGATGGCTGGATATTTCTCTTGTTAATTTTCTTTATTTTGTTCCTAACCTATTACTTTTGATAAGTTTTTGACAAAGGACAAACTTAATTATTAACAAACTAGGCAACATTTATGGATTTATTATATAAAAGAGAACCCTTGAAGTGTTCTGATTATAATAGCTCGGATAAACCAATAATAGAAGTAATCAAATTAAATAAAAATGCTAAAGGTTTCGTTACGTTATGCGATAATGAAATAGTGTTTTTTTTAGATGGAATTATTAACCTTAAAATAAAAGATTTGCCCGAATATATAGCTGATAAAAATGAAATATTTCTTATTCCTACAGGAAAATACTTTTCATATACAGCTATGAGTGAGTGTTCTTTTATTGTATTCAGAATAGATGACTTGGGAAAATACTCAGATATATTTTTGTCTCCGAATATATCTTATGCGAAAACTTCTTGTTGTATAGATTTGAATGATTCCGGACTGGCAAGAATTCATTCCTTGAGAATGAATGCATTTATGCGTATGTTTCTGGATAATCTGAGAGAATGTATGAATAATGGATTGAGATGTATTCATTATTTCGAATTGAAAACAAAAGAGTTATTCTTTATTCTAAAAGCTAATTATACAAAAGAGGAAATTTGTTATTTGTTCCCTTTTATCTCAAACGAATCGGGCTTTTCGGGACAAAGCTGTTTGGGTTGATTAACTATTAATTGCAGAGGATAATTAGAATTTACGACTTAGATCGTCTGAATCCTTTTTCTGCAATGTATACGCCCGATAATATTAATATTGTGCCTATGAGAGCAATAATGGTGATATGTTCGTCAATTACAATCGCTGAAGTCAGCAATGTAATTAAAGGTACAAAATAGATGTAATTAGAAGTCTGCACAACGCCCAGTTCTTTTACAGCCATATTCCATGCTATAAAGCAAAGGAGGGATGCGACCAGCCCTAGAAAAATAATATTGAATAAAATTACAGGAGTGTCTAACAATTGAGGATTGAGTGTTGAAGACTTCAATGCGAAGAAAGGAAGCATAGTTATGATTCCATAAAAGAAAACTTTGCGAGTGATAAATAAGGTAGAGTAGCGACCATTCAACTGTCTTAAAATAATTCCGTAAAAAGCCCATGACAAGGCTGCCAGTATCGTTAACATATCTCCAAGAGGATTGATGCTGAGTATAAAGCTTCCATTAAACACAACCAGAGCTACACCCAGAAAGGCTGTTAATGAACCGAATATCAAAGATGATTTAAGTTTTTCCTTTTTGTATAGGATCCACGACAATAGCGCTGTAAAGATAGGAGAGGTACAGATAATAAGTGATACATTCGATGCCAATGTGATTCCCAAAGCCGTATTTTCGAATATAAAATACAATGCGCCGCCGCATAATCCGGATACAGCAAATAAAAGTTCATCTTTTGTCGTATTCGCAAATAATTTTCGGGGACAGATAAACCAGATTCCGATATATGCCAGTAGAAAGCGGTACAAGAAAATTTCGACAGGTGAAAGTCCGTGATTGATAAGTATCTTGGTCGATACAAATGTAGTACCCCAAACAATAACCGTTAGTATTGCTATTAAGTGAAATTTATAACTATTTAATGCAAACATAGTGAAAAAAATGAGAATGTAAAAGTAGTAAGAAATTCAAGTCGATTTTTTGAATCAAACATTTTTTATCCGATAAAAAATGTTTGTTGATAAGTTTGTATTTATTCTTTTATTTGATCATTCAATTTTTAATTTTGTAGAATAAATTCTGAGTATATTTTCAGATTTTAGTTTACTCCTTAGGTTTTCAGGACTTTATATTAAAACAAACTTATTATTCACAATTTTAGACAAATTATGATATATATGAACGGAAAGAAAAACACATTTTTACTACTCCTGTTTATTGTGGTTACAGGTTCGTTAACTGCACAAAAAAAAGAAACAAACCGATATACAAAAGTAGATAATCTGGTTGCCCAAATTTCGTCTGATCAGGGAGAGTCTGTAAAGAGTTTATCAGACTTTATTAAATCGACTTTTGATAATGAAGAAGATCGGATTCGAGCAATATTTTCATGGATTGCTTTCAACATAGCATACGATACTGATAATATGTTTAATGTTGACATTAATGAGACGGATCAGGATAAAATCTTCAAAGCTCTTAAAAATAAAAGAGGAATTTGCGAAAACTATTCGTTACTGTTCGATACCCTTTGCTGTAATGTGGGGATTCAGGCTGAGATTATACAGGGATATACCAAACAAAATGATATTGTAGATAATCTGCCTCACTCATGGAATGCGGCAAATATAAATAATAAATGGTATTTGTTTGATCCTACTTGGGGTGCCGGAGGTGTTAAGGATGGAAAATTTACCAAACAATTAAATGATAGGTATTACAAGGTGGAGTCTTCCGAAATGATCAAGACGCATATGCCGTTTGATTACCTCTGGCAATTTTTGGAATATCCTGTTAATACAGCTGAATTTTATGCAGGAGTAACCAAGGGTGATAAAAAGAGAGGGATGTTCACATTTACTGATTCGATAGCCGTTTATAATAGTCAAACAAAAAATGATCAATTGAAATCTGTGGTTTACCGAGTTGAAAAGAATGGCATTAAAAATATGATGACCATTGAATTTCTTAAAAGAATTAAAACCGAGATAGAAAACAATCGTATAAATATGGTTGCAGATCAATATAATGCGGCTATTGATAATTACAATGGAGGCATTAAGCTTTTCAATGAATTTATAAATTACCGAAATAATAAATTTTCTCCTCAAAAAGAAGATTCCGAAATTCAGCGAATGTTAGACTCTGCGATGGAAAAGCTTAATATGTCAAAAAAGCAATTGTTAGAAGTGAAAATAATGGGAAACCGTGCCGGGGTGTCGGTTGATGATGTAATTAACTCCAATGAGCAGGCTTTGACAGCTTTGATGGAGCAGCAAGAGTGGCTGAAGTCATACTTCAAAAAGAATAAACTTGCCAGAAAGCTCATGTTCCAAAAAGTTTCATGGTTTGGAATACCTCTCAATTAAGTTGTTAAGTAGGCAAATATAAATTGAGAAGAAAAGATAATATACATTAAAAAGAGATTCAGCGTATTGATTTATCTTATCTAGTTTTTATATTTGTGAAGCTTCATTTTTTAGAAGTTTATTATACAGAGAATAAATATTTAAATCAAATCCATTATGAAAAAATTAGTTCTTTCAGTTGTAATGTGTACAGCATTATTAGCTTCATCGGCAGTTATGGCTCAAGATAAAAAGACAGCTGAACCTGCAAAAAAGGAATGTACTTCATCAGAAAAGAAAAATTGTACTTCTGCAGATAAGAAAGATGCAAGCAAGAAAACCTCAGAGAAAAAATCTTGCTGCTCTGCTGATAAAGCCGAAAAGAAAAAATAAGACAGTCATTCTGTTTTTTTCAGCATAGATACAAGCCGTTTACTTCATATAGTAAGCGGCTTTTTGTTTCGTAATAAAAAATATCATTATGCTAATGAAATGTCGTTTAACTGTCATTATGTTTGATTCTTGGATTTCTCTTTAAGATATTATATAATGTTTTTTCTTGATTTTCTTATTTTTTTCTCTGAAATTTCAAGGCTTTTCATTATTTTTTATCTTTCGGAATTCCTTTGTTTAAAGGAGTTTAAGGACGTTTAAACATGATTAAATAAATGAGAAAAAAAATTGAATTGGGAAAAACTACTTTACATTTGCATCGTCATCATAGGGATGACAAAAAGCTAACTAAATAAACAATTTAATTTGATCATCAAATTATGAAAAAAGTAGTTCTTTCTATGGTAATGTGCGCAGCACTATTAGCATCTTCAGCAGTTATGGCTCAAAGTACAAAAACTGCTCCGGCTCCAAAAGCCAAAACTGAAGCCAAAGCTGAAGCAAAACCTGCTAAGGCAGAAAAAAAATCAAGTACTACTAAAAAAGTTGAAGAACCTAAGAAAGCTGCAAGCGAGTCATCTAAAACAAAATGATTCTATAAACAGTCCTTTAATTTAGGAGTTAGCACTAATTACCTTCGGGTAATTAGTGTTTTTTTTGTCTTATAATGTTTATATATAGTTAGTTATGAAATATTGAGATGTGAATAATTATGTAGCATAGAGTATCTGGTATTCTTCTTGCAGGTCTGCGTATTTTTGTGTATATTTGTTGGCTTTTTGAAGTTTAGCCACGGTGTTTCGGCTGGCTTTTTGAAAAGATTATGTTAAATGAGAAAAAATGACTGATAAAGAAAAAAATCTAGCTAGCGATTCGTATTCAGCTGATAATATTCAGGTATTAGAGGGGCTTGAAGCTGTAAGAAAAAGACCTGCCATGTATATTGGCGATATAGGTGAAAAAGGTTTACATCATCTTGTTTATGAGGTTGTGGATAACTCTATAGATGAGGCTTTAGCCGGTTTTTGCTCAGATATCAAAGTTTCTATAAATGAAGATAACTCAATAACAGTTTGGGATAACGGACGGGGTATTCCTGTAGACTTTCACGAGAAAGAACAAAAATCTGCACTTGAAGTTGTTTTGACCGTATTACATGCGGGAGGTAAATTTGATAAAGGAACTTACAAAGTATCAGGAGGGCTCCACGGAGTAGGGGTTTCTTGTGTCAATGCTTTATCTACATACCTGCGGGCAGAAGTGCGCCGACAAGGTAAATTATATATGCAGGAGTTTTCGTGTGGTAAGCCATTACACGATATAGAAGTATTAGGGGATGCCGAAGATTCGGGGACAACTATTACGTTCAAACCAGATACCAGTATCTTTATTGTATCGGAATACAAATATGATACTTTAGCGTCACGTTTGAGAGAGTTGGCTTTTCTTAATGCCGGTGTAAGATTGTCATTGACCGATCTTCGTCATAAAAAAGAAGACGGATCTTATAAATCTGAAGTCTTTTATTCAGAAAAAGGTCTGGAGGAATTTGTTAAGTACATAGATTCATCGAAAGAAGCTCTTATTGATCATGTGATACATATCACTACTGAAAAGCAGGGTATTCCTGTTGAAGTAGCGATGACATATAATACCTCTTATAATGAGAATATATTTTCTTATGTAAATAATATACATACAATAGAAGGTGGTACACACCTTACAGGTTTCCGCAGAGGATTATCCCGTACTTTGAAAAAGTATGCAGATGATATGAAGATGCTCGAAAAAGTAAAGGTAGAAATCAGTGGAGACGACTTTCGAGAAGGTCTTACAGCTGTAGTATCTATTAAAGTAGCAGAACCTCAATTTGAAGGACAGACTAAAACCAAATTAGGTAATAATGAGGTGATTGGTGCTGTGGATCAGGCTGTAGGTGAAGCTTTAGGATATTACCTTGAAGAACACCCTAAAGAAGCCAAAACAATTGTTGAAAAGGTTATTCTTGCGGCGACTGCTCGTTATGCAGCTCGTAAGGCTCGTGAAATGGTACAGCGTAAGTCTCCGCTTACAGGTGGAGGATTACCCGGAAAGCTGGCAGACTGTTCGAGTAAAGATGCTATGTCATGCGAGATATTTCTTGTCGAGGGGGATTCTGCGGGTGGTACAGCTAAACAAGGTCGAGATCGTGGATTTCAAGCTATTCTGCCATTGCGGGGTAAAATTCTGAATGTAGAAAAAGCAATGCCTCACAAGGTTCTGGAAAGCGAAGAAATCAAAAATATATATACAGCTTTAGGCGTTTCGATAGGAACAGAAGATGACAGTAAAGAATTAAATATCGAAAAACTTCGTTATCACAAAGTGGTGATAATGACCGATGCCGATGTGGATGGTAGCCACATTGCGACATTGATACTTACATTCTTTTTCCGCCATATGCGTCCGTTGATAGAACGTGGGTATGTATATATTGCTACACCTCCACTTTACTTGTGTAAAAAAGGTAAAATCGAAGAGTATTGCTGGGATGACAGACAACGTCAGGCATTTATCGATAAGTACGGAGAAGGAAATGAAAATGCAATCCATACGCAGCGTTACAAAGGTTTGGGAGAGATGAATGCTTCTCAATTGTGGGATACTACCATGAATCCTGAGCACCGTACATTGCGTCAGGTTACTATCGAAAATGCAGCAGAAGCTGATCATATTTTCTCTATGCTAATGGGTGAAGATGTGGCTCCCCGTCGTGAGTTTATCGAAGATAATGCTACTTATGCGAAGATTGATGCATAATTGTAGACATATAATATAATTGAATAAGAGACATCACTAAGGTGTCTCTTATTTTTTATAAGCTGCACAAACTTTAATACTATTTTTCATAAGCCGTTTTTTTCAAATTTGTATCTTTGTTTGAACGAATATCCGGTTGATATGAAAAAATATATTTCCCCGCCTTTATTAAATAAGAATGATAAGGCTGTAATTATTTCTCCTTCGGGAAGTATAGAATCATCATTTATAGATGGGGCCAAACTAGTTCTTGAATCATGGGGACTGAATGTTATTGTCTCTCAATATGCAAGGGAAAAGAATGGGCGTTTTTGTGGAACTGTAGAACAGCGTGTCGAAGATTTGCAAGGTGCAATGGATGATCCCGATGTCAAATTGATTTTTTGTTCGAGGGGAGGGTATGGTATTGTTCATTTATTGGATAGATTGGATTTTACCGAAATAAAGAAATATCCTAAATGGTTGGTTGGCTATAGCGATATAACAGCCTTGCATTTAGCATTTATGAAAAATGGGATACTTTCGGCGCATGCACCTATGGCTCGTCATTTGGATGAGGATGCAGAAGATACAGCTTCTCTGTATTTAAGAAGGCTGCTTTTCGAAGGTATACATGAATATTCAATTTCTTCACATCCGTTAAATCGAATTGGTATAGCTGATGGTCGTTTATGGGGTGGAAATCTGGCTGTATTGGGAGGACTTATTGGTACTCCTTTTGCTGATGTGCCGGATAATTCCATTTTATTTGTCGAAGATATCGGAGAGGGAGCCTATAAAATAGATCGTATGATGTGGCAATTGAAACTAGCCGGTGTTTTAGATCGACTTTCAGGACTAGTTGTCGGCCAATTTGCTGATTGTGAAGAAGATTTTCTTATGTATGCTCCTATCTATGAGTCTATAATGAATTTAGTTTCCGGGTACAATTATCCGGTAGTGTTTGATTTTCCGGTAGGACATGTAAAAGAGAATTTTCCTTTAGTGTATTCCGGAAAAATCAGATTGGAAGTCAACACACATAAAGTTTTACTCAAAACACAAAACTAATGTTAGAAACCTTTTTATTAGTATTATCCATACTTGTTTTTATCAGTATTCTGGTAGGTAGGATAGGGGGGCGTTTAGGTATTCCCGCTTTGGTTCTCTTTATAGCGGTTGGTATGGCTTTCGGATCCGATGGTATAGGTATCACGTTTAATAATTTACATGTGGCAGAAGCTATCGGTACTGTTGCATTGTGTATTATTTTGTTTTCAGGCGGATTGAATACTAAATTCAGTGAAATAAAGCCGGTTATAGGTCAAAGTGTAGCACTGGCTACAGCCGGAGTTCTTCTTACAGCCGCATTTACCGGATTTTTCGCATGGTGGTTGTGTGGCGAATTGTTACCTTCTCTTGGTTTTTCACTGATAACAGCTTTCTTGTTGGCTTCGGTGATGTCATCTACTGATTCGGCTGCGGTATTTGCTATTCTGGGATCAAAAAATGTAAAGTTAAAAAATAACCTCCGTCCAACGCTCGAATGCGAAAGTGGGAGCAACGACCCGATGGCGTATATGCTTACCATTACTTTGATCAGCCTGATAAAGGCAGGAGGTGAACCCGATATTCTAAAGATTGCTTTATCTATTGTTACCGAGATAATTATCGGTGGAGCAGCAGGATATTTTATTGCTAAATTTGCAGTTAAGTTGTTGAATAAGATGAGATTGGATAATGATGTTTATTATCCGATAATTGTATTAACATTCTGTATATTTATATTTTCGTTTACACACTTTATAAAAGGTAATGGTTTTCTTGCGATATATATAGGTGGTTTAGTGATTGGTAATTCTAAATTTATAACTAAGCGTACTACATTCAAACTGTTTGATGCAATATCATGGCTGAGTCAAATAGTTATGTTCCTGATGCTGGGATTGTTGGTTGAACCACACGAATTGTATCCGGTAGCAGTTCCTGCCCTTGTTATAGGCCTATTTATAATATTTGTAGCTCGTCCGCTTAGTGTATTTATCAGTCTGGCTCCTTTTCGTAAGGTCTGTTTTAAGGATAAGGTATTTTTGTCGTGGGTAGGCTTGCGTGGAGCTGTGCCTATTATATTTGCTATTTATCCATTGACAGCACACGTACCTCATGCCCGTTTTATTTTTAATGTGGTTTTCTTCATTACTTTATTATCGATTCTTTTACAGGGTACATTTCTTACGCAGATTGCTAAATGGCTCGGACTGCTTGCTCCATCAAAGAAGCGGCGAAGGCTGGATGATTTTGATGTAGACTTGGCCGAAGATATAGGCTCTATTTCGACAGAGATCGTTGTAACTGATTATGCTCTGAAAAACGGGCATGCCTTGATGAATATGCCTTTACCGGATGATGCTTTGGTTGTTTTGGTGAAACGAGGCGAAAAATACTTTATTCCGAAAGGTAAGACTGAGTTAAATGTCGGAGATAAATTACTTGTAATGATGAATAATGAAGAAACTTTGTCCGAAACATACGAAAGTATGGGGTTGGCAGGTGTAAACGCTAATAAAAAGAGATAATATAAATGAATTTCAGCCCTTTTTGTTAATTTTGTAAATACAGTTCTTAATTAATAAGTAACAGTAAGTATTTAATGTTGCATTTTTTTATGATAACTAACTATTGCTGTTATGCTTGGATAGTCAATAAATAGGTCTAGGACTTAATAATTATATAGAAATTAAAATGAGCTTACGAAACATATCATTAATAGGATGCACTATAGGGTTGCTGGCTTGTTCGTGTGGACAAAAGACAACAACGAACAACACATCTGCTGAACAGAAATATCAACAGGTATCGCCTGTTTTTAATTCGGATAGTGCATATTCGTTTGTAGATAAGCAAGTGGCGTTTGGCCCACGTGTACCTAACTCAAAAGAGCACATTGCATGTGGAGACTATCTCGTTGCTGAGCTGAAGAGATTTGGTGCAAATGTTACTGAACAGCGTATGGATGTTAAAGCATTTGATGGCACTGTTTTACATGCCCGAAATATTATCGGGTCTTTTAATCCTGAAAATGCCAGCCGAGTGTTACTCTTTGCGCATTGGGATACACGTCCGTTTTCGGATCAGGATCCCGATGAAAAAAATCATAAATCTCCTGTACAAGGAGCTAATGACGGTGCGAGTGGGGTAGGAGCCCTCTTGGAAGTTGCACGTTCTATACAAACCCAGTCTCCGAATATAGGCGTTGATATTATATTTTTTGATGCAGAGGATTATGGTACTCCTTCATTTGTAACTAATGCGCCGGAAGGTGAATGGTGGTGTCTAGGTTCGCAATATTGGTCTAAAAATCCACATATACAAGATTATAAAGCCCGTTTCGGCATTCTGCTGGATATGGTTGGGGCTCCCGATGCAACTTTTTACAAAGAAGCTATCTCTCGTCAGTATGCCAATGATATTGTAGAAAAAGTTTGGCGTACAGCCCGTGATCTTGGCTATGGTAAATATTTTATCGATAAAAATGGTGGAGGTATAACAGACGATCATGTACCTGTGAATGAAAACAGAAGAATCCCGAGTATAGATATTATTCATAATGACGAAAATACACAGTCTGGATTTGGATGGTATTGGCATACATCAAAAGATGACATGAACAGTATCAGTAAGGAAACATTGAAAGCAGTAGGGCAAACAGTGTTGGAAGTGGTGTATAAAGAAAAATAACAATAACTAGATATAGAGGGGAACCTCAGATAATAAATAATGGAAAAAGAATTGAGCTTTCCAAGCATCAATGATGTACAGGATGAGATTATCGAAGACTTTTCGGTTTTTGATGATTGGATGGATAAATATGCTTTACTTATAGAGTTAGGTAATTCGTTAGAACCCTTAGACGAAAAATTCAGGGTAGAGTCTAATCTTATACAAGGGTGTCAGAGTCGGGTGTGGATTCAGGCGGAATACATTGACGGTCGTATTTATTTCAAAGCAGAAAGTGATGCTGTGATCGTGAAGGGTATTATAGCTTTACTTATTAAAGTATTGTCGAACCGTACTCCTGATGAGATTATAAATGCAGACCTTTATTTCGTAAACCGTATAGGTTTAGATGAACATTTGTCGCCGACTCGTTCGAACGGATTGGTGTCTATGATAAAACAGATACGTTTTTATGCAATGGCTTATAAGGCAAAAAATGCTTGATGATATATAAATAGTTTTACAGAAAGAGATTTTGTAAAAGATAGTTTAGAGTAATTAGCAGGGATATTCGATATGAATTTTCTGCTAATTTTGTTAAAAGACTTATTAAAAAATCAGATAATATGATGAAATTAAGGTTCCCATTTTTATTTTGCTGCCTGTTTCTTTTACAAATCTTAAATGGGCAAACTGTAACATTAAAGCAGTTATACTCCACAGGAAGGGGATATGATGTAAAGAATCCTGTAATGATGGATTCGATAAATATTAAAGGTGATAAATTTGAGAATAAAAATCTTCTCGAAACATTTATATCTTTCCCTGATCAACAAGCCTATACGGAGTTGTTAAAGTCTGATTTGTCAGGTTATTTTCTTTTAAGTAAGGCTCAGGAAGGGGCAAGATTTCATCTGCTTTCATTTCAATTAAATGTGGATAAATATGCTAAGACCGTAGTGAAGATTTCTGCGCCCAGCATGTTTGAGGCATATATCAATGGAGTTAAAGAAACATCAAAAGTAACAGTCGAAGATACTTTGACATCTTCTAAAACTGTAAAACTTACATTTCCCGGACAACCCGGTACTTATAATATAATGATTAAGTACCTGAGTTTATCAACAAATAAGAGTCCTGAAGGAGTAAAAGTTACGGTTGAACCGGAAGATAAAAATGCTCAGGTTAATTATACATTCGGGGTAAATGAAAAAAGGAATGTAACGATAAAGGATATATTGGAGGGTACAAGATTAACTAATACTTCGATATCCCCTAATGGACAATATGTTATATTGGAGTATCTAACTGTAAAAAACGATGGGAAGTCGTTTTCTGAAAAAGAGTTGCTTACCTTAAGAACGAACAGAAGGGTAGCTTTGGATAATAGCAAAAAATATGCATGGATGCCGATTTCTGATAAACTCTACTATGTAAATGGATCAGACAGTAAAAATATTTTGTATACAGTAGATCCTGAAACATTAGCAGAACAGGTTTTAGTAAGAGATATTCCCGCCGGAAATTTTCGTTTTACATACGATGAGAAATCTTTATTGTATACAGAAAGTGAAGCTCCTGATCCTCAAAAAGGTGATCTGGTACTGATATCTACGCCCGAGAACAGACAGCCTGATGCGAATACCCGCTATTTTATTTCACGTTATAATTTGCAAACCGGAATAAAGGAACGTTTGACCTATGGTAAGAATTCAGCAAGAATCAATGATTTGAGCCGAGATTCCCGCTATTTGTTATTTTCGACTTCTGAGTATACTCCTACTGTAAGACCCTTCTTTTCCAGTTCGTTATATATGATGGATTTGCAGACTCTGGCGATAGATACAATCTGGTCTGATCAGTATTTTGTAAGTTCGGCATCGTTCTCTCCTGATGGAAAAAGCCTGCTCATTGAAGGTTCGGGAGAAGCATTCGGCGGCATCGGCAAAAAAGTGAAGGATGGACAGATTCCTAACAGTTATAATGGATTGGCTTTTATAATGGATTTAGTATCGAGAAAGGTTGATCCCATAACCAAATCATTTGATCCAAGTGTCGATTATGCAGTTTGGAATCATACTGACGGGCAGATTTATTTAGGTGTCACCGATAAGGATTATCAACGGGTTTACAGGTATAATCCAAAATCCAGGCAATTCGTTCAGCTGCAATTAGTCGAAGATGTTGTTCGTTCAATGGACTTTTCGGAAGGAAGTAATTGGGCTGCATATATAGGTTTAAGTGCTTCAAACTCGACCAAAGCATATACTATTGATTTGAAAAGTGATAAAGCAACGCTGATATCGGATCCTTATAATGAGCGATTAGAAAAATTGAATCTGAGCAAAGTACAGGATTGGAGTTTTACTGCATCGGACGGAACTACAATAGACGGACGTTTTTATCTTCCGCCAAATTTCGATTCTTCAAAAAAGTATCCTTTGATTGTTTATTATTATGGAGGCACTATGCCTACTCCCCGTACTTTTGATGCGCCATATCCCGGACATGTGTACGCAGCTATGGGATATGTTGTGTATGTTTTACAGCCTAGCGGTACTACCGGATACGGTCAGGAATTTGCCGCCCGCCATGTCAATGCCTGGGGGATACGTACAGCAGATGATATAATAGAAGGTACTAAGAAATTTGCATCTGAACATTCTTTCGTGAATGATAAAAAAATAGGGTGTATTGGTGCTTCTTACGGAGGATTTATGACTATGTACCTGCAGACGCGTACCGATATTTTTGCAGCGGCCGTATCTCATGCCGGCATCAGTGCTTTATCAAGTTACTGGGGCGAGGGTTATTGGGGATATACCTATAGTTCGGGGGCCAGTGCAGGCAGCTATCCATGGAATAACAAAGATTTATATGTAAATCAAAGTCCATTGTTCAGTGCAGATAAAGTAAATACTCCCTTATTGCTGTTGCATGGAACAGAAGATACAAATGTGCCGATTGGCGAAAGCATCCAAATGTTTACAGCTTTAAAGATATTAGGTAAACCTGTTGCATTTATTCAGGTTAAGGGTGAAAATCATGGGATACGTGAATATAAAAAACGTATAGAATGGAACTATTCTATTTATGCATGGTTTGCCAAATGGCTGCAAGATGATCCTTCGTGGTGGAATAGCTTGTACCCCCAAAAAGATTAGGACCGAAGGTTTTTTGTTTACTTATGGTAAAAAAAATAGATCTTTTGTGATTTTTGTTAATATTTAGCGACTATTAGTGAGATAAAGTGTTTTTCTTATCTTATATAGTAAACAAATAGACAAGATTACTGAATTTTATTAATTAATAGGTCTGAGACCTTTAGATTATAAAACTTTACATATGAAGAAAATTTTTAGTGTTTTAGGTTTAATATTCATGTCGGGAGCAGCAGTTTTTGCTCAGCATATCGAGTATGATGAATATACCTTGGATAACGGATTGCATGTTATCTTGCAACAGGATAATTCAGCTCCGGTAGTAACAACAGCTGTCATGTATCATGTGGGAGCTAAGGATGAGAATCCCGATAGAACGGGATTTGCTCACTTCTTTGAGCACCTGCTGTTTGAAGGAACGGAAAATATTGCCCGTGGGCAATGGGATAAAATAATGGGTGCCAACGGCGGTAGCGGCAATGCTAATACGACCGACGACCGTACTTATTATTATGAGACATTCCCGTCTAACAATCTGCAATTAGCATTATGGATGGAGTCGGAGCGTATGTTTCATCCGGTTATTAATCAAATAGGAGTAGATACACAACGAGAAGTGGTAAAGGAAGAAAAACGCATGCGTATGGATAATGCTCCTTATGGACGTCTGTGGGAATCTATTAAGAGTAATCTATTCAAAAAGCATCCATATCGTTGGGCTCCCATCGGTTCTATGGAGCATCTTAATGCTGCTACATTAGATGAGTTTAAAGCATTCTTTAAAAAATTCTATTTACCAAGTAATGCGGTATTGGTTATTGCCGGAGATTTTGATAAAGAACAAACAAAAAAATGGATTAACGAGTACTTTGCTACTATACCCAGCGGACCTCGTCCTGCTAAGAATCAATATGTAGAAGATCTTATAACTACTCAGATAAATGCAGTCACCGAAGATCCTAATATTCAGTTGCCAATGTTATTGAATGCTTATCGTACACCTTCGATGAAGCAACGTGATGCAAGAGTTCTGGATATGATATCTTCTGTTTTGAGTGATGGAAAAAGTTCAAGGCTTTATAAACGATTGGTTGATAAAGATAAGCTTGCTCTTGAAGCATCTTCGTTTAATATGACTGAAGAAGATTATAGTGCATATATTATCTATGCAATCCCAATGACAGGAAAAACGGCAGAAGAGGTTCAGAAAGTAATAGATGAAGAGGTTGCAAAAATATCAACTGATCTGATTTCTGAAAGAGAATTTCAAAAGATTCAGAATCAATTCGAAAATGCTGCGGTTAATGCAAATGCAACATCAGAAGGTATAGCTCATAATCTGGCAGAGGCTTATCTGCTGTATGGAGATACTAAGTTGGTAAATACAAGTATCGATATATACAGATCTATAACAAGAGAAGAAATAAGAGATATTGCAAAAAAGTATCTACAGCCTAATCAACGGGTAGTTATAGATTATATTCCTCAAAAATAAGGTCTCAGACCTTTTTGTTGACTTTGCAAGCATAATAGCAACAGTCTGTTATCGCTTAAAATACGTCATTAAATACTTTCTGTTACTAAATAGTTCAGAGATCTAAAATTGAAAACGAATATGAAAAAAATATTATATGTAGCCCTGGCATTTGTATTAAGCGTATCGCTGCAAGCTCAGGTCGACAGGTCGGTTCAGCCAAAACCGGGTCCTGCTCCAACAGTAAACTTAGGCAAAGCACAAAGTTTTAAATTACCCAATGGATTGACTGTTCTTGTGGTTGAAAACCATAAGCTGCCAAGAGTTACATTTACTTTGGCTTTAGATAACCAGCCGAGTGTGGAAGGTGATATCAAAGGGGTAAGTAATTTAGCCAGTTCGATGCTGGGAAATGGAACTTCAACAATATCAAAAGATGATTTTAATGAACAGCTTGATTTCTTGGGGTCATCAGTTCGTTTTGGTATTGAAAATATAAGTGGAAACAGTCTTTCAAAATACTTCCAACAGACTTTATCTTTAGTTGCTAAGGGGGCTTTAGATCCTTTGTTTACACAGGAAGAGCTGGATAGCGAAAAGGCTAAATCTCTGGATGGCTTGAAGGCTGACGAAAAAAGTACAAAATCAATCGCAAACCGTGTACGGAGTGTGCTTATATATGGAAAGAGTCATCCTTACGGAGAATATCTATCCGAGCAGTCTATCAGTAAGGTTTCGCTAGTTGATGTGAAGAACTATTATAAGACAAACTTTGTACCAACTAATGCTTATCTGGTTATAGTTGGAGATGTAACATTTGCAGATGCTAAAAAATTGGTAGCCGAAAATTTCTCTTCATGGAAAAAAACTCCGGCTCCGGTTTCTAAATATACAGAGCCTGCAAATCTGACTAATACTGAAATTGATTTCGTCGATGTTCCAAATGCCGTTCAATCTGAGATTTCGGTGAATAATGTAGTTAATTTGAAAATGACTGATTCTGATTATCTTGCGGCAATGCTTGCAAATTATATTCTTGGAGGAAGCAGTGATAGCTACTTGTTTATGAACCTTCGCGAAGGACATGGATGGACATATGGCTCTTATTCTAATCTTTCGGGAGATAAATATACTTCAGATTTCAGAGCATATGCTGCTGTTCGTAATGCAGTAACAGATAGTGCTGTAGTAGAAATGTTGAAAGAAGTGAAACGCATCAGGTCGGAAGTTCCTACAGCAGATGCTTTAAAGTTGGCAAAGGCTAAATTTATCGGTTCATTTGTTATGAATGCAGAGAAACCTCAGACAATAGCTAGTTTTGCTTTAAGAGAAAGAACTCAGTATTTACCTGCCGATTTTTATGAGAATTATATTAAAAATATCGAAGCTGTGACTTTGGAACAAGTACAGGCTGCTGCCCGTAAATATCTGACAGATGATGCAGCTCGTATTGTTATTGCCGGAAAGGCCTCTGATGTATTACCCGGATTGGAAAAGATAGGGCTGCCTATCAACTACTTCGATAAATACGGTAATCCTGTCGCCAAACCCGAGGCTAAAGCTGTTTCGTCGGATGTTACGGTCAAAAGTATTCTTGATAAATATATCAGTGTGGTGGGAGGTAAATCTGCACTTGAGCAGATCAAAACCTTAATGGTAACTTCTAAAGCTAAGATTCAGGGACAGGAACTGACTTTAATAAAGAAAGAAACTGCTGATGGAAAATCATTTCAGAATGTATCAGTCATGGGGATGACTATGCTGAAAACCGTTTATAATGGAAAGTCAGGTTATGCGGAAATTCAGGGACAACGTAAAGATATGACAGACGATGATCTGGCTGAATTAAAATATGCTGCCGTATTTCCCGAATTGCTGATGGTTAATTCTTCGAGTATTCAACTTGCAGGTATTGAAAATATCAACGGTACGGATACTTATAAGCTAGTTGATGGCGATGTGTCATTCTTTTATGATGTGAAAACTGGATTAAAAGTAGCCGAAGGTGTCAAAAAAGAAGTCGCTGAAGGTCAGACCGTAGATCAGATTGGATATTATGGTGATTATAAAGAAATATCTGGAGTAAAGATTCCTTACAAATCTACGTTAAATGTAGGTATGGAAATTGAACTCAACGTGATTGATGTAAAAATTAATGAGGGTGTTTCTGATGCAGATTTTCAATAAATATTTGCGATAATAGTTGCATTTAGATACTTAAAAGAAGCCTCGAATCAGATTCTGATTCGAGGCTTTTTTATACCTTTGTCATGATATTCAAATTGATATATTTTGACCCCGATAATAGATACATCTAACCCTGAATTTAAGAGTGCTTTGGATTTGATAACCCGTACTCGGCAATCGGTTTTTCTTACAGGAAAAGCTGGTACAGGTAAGTCTACATTTCTGAAGCATCTTTGCGAAATTGTTAAAAAGAAATTTATAGTACTGGCTCCGACCGGTATTGCCGCCATTAATGCCAATGGATCAACGATACATTCATTCTTTAAATTACCTTTTCGCCCTATGTTGCCCGATGATCCGGATTTGAGTTTGGTTAATGGTCGGATATTCGAATTTTTTAAATATAAGAAGGAACATAAAAAGCTGATTCAGGAGGTAGAACTCATTATTATTGATGAAATATCGATGGTACGAGCTGATATGGTTGATTGTATAGATCGTATCCTTCGGGTATATTCTAATAATATGCGGACTCCGTTTGGGGGTAAGCAGTTGGTTTTTGTTGGGGATGTCTTCCAGCTTGAACCGGTTGTAACAAGTGATTCAAAAGATATTCTTAACCGCTTCTATCCGAATCCTTATTTCTTTTCGGCAAAAGTATTCTCAGAAACAAGACTTGTGCCTATAGAGTTTACGAAAATATACCGTCAGTCAGACAAGGCTTTTATTTCTATTCTGGATAAAATTCGGAATGGAAGTGTGGGAGCGTTAGATCTCCAGACATTAAATAGCCGATACAATCCGTCATTTAATCCGTCAGCAGATGAAATGTATATCACATTAGCAACCAAGCGGGATAATGTTGATTATATAAATGAACGGAAAATGGCAGAATTGTCTACTCCCGAATTTTTAAGTCCGGGATTGATCGATGGTGATTTTCCCGAATCGAGTTTGCCTACAGCCAAAGATTTATTGTTAAAAGAGCATGCACAGGTTATGTTTATCAGAAATGATATGCAATGGCCTCGCCGATGGGTAAATGGTTCGCTGGGGGTTGTGTCTAACATTGATGAGTATGACAATGTATATGTACTGCTTGAAGATGGACGTGAAGTACAAGTTGACTTGGAAACTTGGCGTAATTACAGGTATAAGTATAATGAAGCGGAGAAAAAAATCGAAGAAGAAATCATCGGCACATTTACCCAGCTGCCATTGAAGGCTGCTTGGGCTATTACTGTACATAAGAGTCAGGGATTGACCTTTAATCGGGTGATCGTCGATTTTAATGGTGGTGTATTTGCAGGAGGGCAGGCATATGTCGCTTTGAGCCGTTGTACTTCATTGGAAGGTATGACTTTAAAGAAGGCAATTGGCAGATCGGATGTATTTGTCAGATCTGAAATCCTAGAATTCAGCCGTCAATTTAACAATCAGCAATTGATAGAAAAAGCGTTGAAGGAATCTGATGCCGATTATCTTTATAAGCAAACCGTAGACTTGTTTGATAAAGATGACTTTGAAGCAAGTATTGAGACGTTCTTTAAAGCAATCAGAGCACGTTATGATATAGAAAAACCTTTGTCGAAGCGTTTTATTCGTAAAAAATTGAACGTAATAAAGGAACTGAAAGATCAAAATCAGCTGCTTATCAGTAAAATGCTGGAACAACGAAAAGCATTGCATAAGTATGCCGAAGAGTATTATCTGTTGGGTAATGAATGTATTGTTTCGTACAAAGATACAAGAGCAGGTTTGGCTAACTTTAAAAAGGCATTGGAACTCGATCCTACTTATGTAGATGCATGGGTAAGAATGGGTGTTACCCACTATGATTTGAAAGACTATTATGAAGCAGATGTTTGTTTTAATAAAGCGGTTTCTCTAAGTCCGATGCTATTTAAGGCTCTTTACAATAGAGGGAAGAATAGGATAGCTATGGAAGAATACGAACTCGCTATAACAGACTTGTCTCGGGCTTCGGGTATTAAAGCCGACCATGCGGCCTGTCATGAATATCTGGCTCAGGCTTATGCCAATATAGGCAGTGAAGAAATGGCGCAAAGACATTTGATGATTGCGAGAGAAATAAGAGGTGTTAAAGATGATGAGGAATAATTGATATAAAAGTGACATGAATTTACGATATAAAGAAGATCTTAATGAGATAGATTGGAAATGTGTTCCCCGTTTATTGGAGAGAGTTGGCATGTCTTTTACTGACGAAGAAAAACATCGGATTTCTTTTGAAAACAGCTATGCCTCGATCTTCGTTTTTGATGATATAAAAATGATAGGATTCGGACGGTTGATCTCTGATGGTATAAGACAGTCTGCGTTATATGATGTTGCTATAGATTCTGATTATCAGGGCTTGGGTATCGGACGCGAAATTGTTGAACGTCTAATGCTTAAGACTCCCGATTGTAATTTTATATTATATGCATCACCTGGGAAAGAGGATTTTTATAGAAAACTCAATTTTAAGAAAATGAGGACAGGGATGGCTTTATTTTCTAATCCAGAAAGAATGGTAGACAAAGGTTTTATTGAGGAATAAATTAGGCTGTGTGAGATTTTCTATTAACTTTGTAAATAGAAATGTTAAAATAAAACGACAACGTTAGTTATTAGGCGATAATAGCACAATTTTATAAGAAAATCAAACACATACATCTATGACCCGACTATTTAAATCTGGGGAGTCGTTGACATACCCTACACAGGAAGAATATCTGGATAGTATATCTGTTGATTGTGTAATATTCTCTTTTCATGAGGGAGAAATCAAAGTGCTTCTTAATAAATTGTTAAAAAGCGAGAATTGGATGCTGCCCGGAGGTTTTGTTCGAGTGGATGAGAATGTTGATGATGCAGCTTGCCGGGTTTTGAATATACGAACTGGATTGGACGATGTATTCTTAAAACAATTTCATTTGTTTGGAGAGTGTAATCGTCTTGATTTTTCTGATAATAAGAAGTTTATAGAAGATCTGAATATGGATGCAGATGTTGCAAAGTGGTATTTACGCCGTTTTGTAACAATGGGATATTATGCATTGGTAGAATACACTAAAGTTAATTTGAATGTTTATCATGACGTTGAAGAACTAGACTGGTTTTCCTTAAATAAACTCCCTAATTTATACTCTGATCACCGTCATATTATAGACGGAGCAATCTCTTCAATCAGAATTCAATTAGGTTATGTTCCTGTTGGTTTTCAGTTACTTCCCGAGAAATTCACAATGCCGGAATTACGTATGGTCTATGAAGCTATTATAGGAAAGGAACTTGACAGAAGAAATTTTCAGCGTAAAATGCTTTCGGTAGGTTTAATTACTAAATTGGAGGAAAAAAGAAAGGCGGGAGCTCATAAAGCCCCTTATCTATACAGTTTTAATAAGGACAGATATGCAGAAGCTGAGCGTTCGGGTATGTATCTGATGTCTTGGAGCAGTTCGTTTTTCTGATGGATATGTGAAATTAACAAATAATGGAATTTATATAACGGCCGGAATTATTGTTGCGGCTTTTGTTTTATAATCAGCATACCTATAATTGTTAACAGTCCGTTCAGCATGAGTATTTCGTATCCAACTTTATAGTTCAGATAGTTTTGAAGAATAACTTCTATGGCATAGCAGGCTACTGGTGATGCAATGCAGACTATGGGCATATATTTATCCTTAATATTGGTTTTGGAGAATAATCCAAAGGTAAACATACCGAGTAAGGGTCCATAGGTGTATGAGGCAACTTTATATATTGTATTTAGTATATTATCCTGCCCGATGTAGTGTATAAGTAGAATGACTAATATAAAAACTAAGCTCATACCGAAATGAACTCTTTTTCTCATAGTGGTTGCCCGATCCTTATCTAAGGAAGATATATTTAGAATATCTACACAGAAAGAAGTTGTCAAAGATGCAAGTGCCGAATCGGCGTTGGCGAAAGATGCTCCTATAATACCTACCGTGAAGAATATAAGACAGCCTATTCCCAGGTAATTGCTTACGAGGAAGGGTAATATCTCGTCAGAAATCACTGGTAGAGTAATTCCCTGATGTCCAGAAAAGATAAGTAATAATACTCCTAAAGCCAGAAATAACAGATTGATCGGGATAAACATAAATCCGTATGTAAGCATGTTTTTACGGGCATCTTTCAGGTTTTTGCAGCTTAGGTTTTTTTGCATTATATCCTGATCGAGTCCGGTCATGACAATAACTATAAATATGCCGCTGAAGAATTGCTTGAAGAAATTTTGAGAGCTATTCCAATCAAAAACAAAAATATTGGAATGAGGGCTTTTACTGATATAATTAATTGCATCCGATACATTAAAATGAAGTAAATGCGAAACTTGCCATATAATAAGTATTACAGCAATAATCACACATAATGTCTGAAGTGTATCTGTCCATATAATTGTTTTAATGCCACTCTTGCGTGTATATAACCATATAAAAAGAATAATACCCGTTACTGTAACCTCAAAGGGGATATTCCAATAATCAAATACAAGGGTTTGGAGTATAAGAGCTATCAGATAAAGTTTCGCTGCAGATCCTATTATACGTGATAGTATAAAAAATGCAGCACCTGTTTTGTAAGAATAAAAACCAAAACGATGGTCGAGATAAGTATATATTGATATTAAATTCAGTTTGTAGTATAAGGGTAATAAAACATATGCCACAGCAAGATATCCGAAGAAAAATCCGAACACCATTTGCATATAAGTCATATCGAATTTGCCAACCATGCCCGGAACCGATACAAATGTTACACCGGATATGCTTGTCCCAATCATACCAATGGCAATGATATACCATGGGGATTTTTTATTCCCTGAGAAGAAAGCATCGTTGTCCGAACTCTTTTTACTTATTATATGAGAAATCAGATAAAGAGATCCGAAATATGCAGCGAATATGATTAGTATAAGAGTTCCGGACATAAGTTACTATATGACTTTAAAGACTAAGAAAATGATCTGTAAGATCTTTTATTTGATCGAATTTGTGAGCGTATGAGTCTGTATTTCCAAAGCCCCAGGCTGCAAAAACAAAGGGAACAGAGGCCAAATCTGATTGTTTACGATCCGAGTCGGTATCACCGATATACATCGGAGCTTTTAGATTGTACTGGTCAATCAGAGTTTTCATATTTATGTGTTTAGGCTGAAAGTTAGATCCGTACTCAATATAATCACAAAAGTAAGGTTTTGTTTCTGTGAAAACCATAAAATCACGAATACTGCCTTTTTGGCAATTGCTAAGCATAAATAATTTGTATTTTCTGGATAATTGTTCCAATCCTTCTAATACACCGGGGTATATTTCTCCACCTAATTGAGGTAATAATTCGTCTGTTTTGATAACAATTTCTTTATACAATTTCTCGATAGTTGATTCGGGTAGTTCTGGAAACATTACTCTATAGATTTGTTTTGCTTCCATGCCCATGTATCCTTGTATATCTTTTTTTTCCACTTTTCTATCAATACCATTGGCGGCAAATACCTGAGTCCAGCAATGTGCGTAAGTAGCTACAGCATCCCAAAGAGTGCCGTCCATATCAAAAATTAAACTGTCGGGTTTCATTCGTTGTAGTTGATTTAAAATAAGTAACAGAAAGTATTTAATAATGTACTTTAAAGCGATAACCTGCTTTTGTTGTTATGCTTGCAAAGTTAATAAAAAGGTCTGAGACCCTAAGTAAATATGCAGTGGTAAAATTACGAACAAAAATGGATCAGTCAATTCAATTTTTGAATGATTAAGAAGTATAGCTCGGAATAATTCAGTAATTTTGAAAAACCATTGTTTTGAATTTATTAGTTATGGCATTTCTTTCGGTATCCTCTGTTCTTTCGGAAAGCATTTGTGAGAATTATTTATTAATTCCGGTTATAAATCGATTTGGACTGAAACTAGGTTTGGGAGAAAAGACCGTAGCTGAAATATGTCTTGAACATAAGTTGAATCCTGATTTTTTTCTGGCAATTTTGAATACATATCTGAATGAGGATTACTTTCCGGAGAAACTTTTGCAGGGATTCGATGTTGATTTAGTGAGCAATTATTTAAAACAGACCGATGGATACTATATTCATGCTCAGATTCCTAATATAGAGAAGCACTTAAATGCCTTTATAGCAATGAGCGATCCGAATAATACGCAGTTACTTTTAATTCGGAAGCTCTTTTTTAAGTTCAAAGAGGAACTGTTGCATCGTATTAATAGTGGATTATTAGACGACGATACTTCGTATGCTCTACTTTTAGACTTGAAAAATATTCTGATTAAGCACATTACGGGAAGTTTCAATGAGAATTTATGTTTTGCGGTGGTTTTTGCCGTAGATACGTTGTTGAATGATTTGGGTAAGCATAATCGTATACGGGAAAAGATACTTAAACCGATGATCAGCAAATTGGCCGAAGCTGGTTTTGATGATTGGCAGACTTTATTAAGCAGTGATGCATTGCCTGAGATGGATAGTGAAAAGACTATATCTCCCCGAGAATTAGAGGTCTTAAAGTTGATTGCTTTGGGATTGTTGAATAAAGAAGTTGCTGATAGATTAAATATAAGTTTAAATACAGTGCTTTCTCACCGTAAAAATATAACAGCTAAGCTAGGAATAAAAACAGTATCCGGTTTGATCTTCTACTGTATCAGTCACGGATATATTTCTGCAGATGAAATTGAACTCTGATTTTAACCTAAAAAATAAGCCCAATATCTGAATATTGAGCTTATTTGTATATTGAGTATGAAATCTCTTAGGAGAATAATATTGTTTTGTTTTTATATACCAATACTTGATGGTTGATGTGGTATTCAATCGCATGAGATAGCACAATCTTTTCCAAATCCTGACCTTTTCTAACCAAATCAGTCACGCTGTCTCTATGAGTAATGCGTGTGATGTCTTGTTCAATAATAGGCCCTGCATCCAGTTCTGTTGTGACATAATGACTTGTTGCCCCGATAATTTTCACACCTCTCTGATATGCGGCATGATATGGTTTTGCCCCGATAAAAGCAGGTAGGAATGAATGATGGATGTTTATTATACGATTGGGATATTCTCTGATAAAATCGTCGGTAAGAATTTGCATATAACGTGCAAGAACAATAAAATCAATGCTATAGTCTCGTAATAATGCTTTTTGTTCGGCTTCAATCAATTCTTTATTGTCCTTATTTATTTTCAGAACATGGTATTCTATACCGAACTTTTCCGCAACCCAGCGAAGATCTTCGTGATTGCTGATGATCAGTGGAATTTCCACATTCCACTCTCCGGCAGTGTATCTGGCAAGTATATCAAATAAGCAGTGAGACATCTTTGATACAAATACTGCCATACGGGGTTTGTAATCATTGAAATAAAGACGGAATGTCATATCATACTTATTGGCATACATAGTTTGGAAATATTCACCAATCTTTTCTTTAGGTATGATAAAGTTTTCTAAATCCCATTCGACGCGCATAAAGAAAATATTCTCTTGTTTATCGACATGCTGTTCGAGGCGGATGATGTTTCCTCCATTTACATTTATAAAATCTGTTATTGCAGCGACCAATCCAGGTTGGTCAGGAGAATATATCAAAATAATTGCGCGCGAATCTTCCATTTCTATCTTAAGTTGGTATAATTTACTTTAATGATTGTAAACAGGTTAATATAATATAATGTAGGTGTTTAATCTTCTACCGGAATCAGATTATCGATGATAAATACCTGACGTTCGGGAGTATTTTTACCCATATAAAAATTAAGCATATCTTTCACAAGGTCTTCTTTCTTCATTGTTACCTTATCCAGACGCATGTCTTTGCCGATAAAGTGTTTGAACTCATCAGGTGATATTTCTCCAAGACCTTTAAATCGTGTGATTTCAGGATTAGCTCCTAGTTTGGCTATTGCTGCAATACGTTCTTCTTCAGTATAACAATAGATTGTTTCCTTCTTATTTCTTACACGGAAGAGAGGTGTCTGCAATATATATACATGATTTTTCTTAATCAGGTCAGGAAAGAACTGTAGAAAAAAAGTAAGTAATAACAAACGGATGTGCATACCATCAGTATCCGCATCAGTCGCGATAATTACTTTTTTGTAACGAAGTCCATCCAAACCGTCTTCTATATTTAATGCGGCTTGCAGTAGATTAAATTCTTCGTTCTCATATACAATCTTTTTAGTAAGCCCAAAACTGTTCAGCGGTTTACCTCGTAAAGAGAATACCGCCTGAAGATTCGGATCTCGACTTTTGGTGATCGACCCGCTTGCCGAATCTCCCTCCGTGATAAATATACATGTATTATCCAGATTGTCTCCTTTAGAATCTGTATAGTGATAGCGGCAGTCACGTAGTTTTTTATTATGCAAATTAGCCTTCTTGGCACGTTCACGTGCTAGTTTTGTAACACCGGCTATAGCTTTACGTTCCTTTTCCGACTCCAGAATTTTTTTTAATAAGTTATCTGATGTTTCTGCATCCTTGTGTAGATAGTTGTCGAGTTCTTTTTTGATAAAGTCTCCGATGAACTTTTGAACAGATGGTCCACCCGGTCCCATATCTTTCGATCCGAGTTTGGTTTTAGTTTGGGACTCAAACACAGGTTCTTCTACTTTTACACTAATTGCCGCAACTATCCCGCTGCGTATATCGGCGTAATCAAAGTTTTTGTTGTAGTATTCTTTGATAACACGTCCTACTGTTTCTCTGAAAGCCGACTGGTGTGTACCTCCTTGGGTTGTATGTTGCCCGTTGACAAATGAGTAATATTCTTCGCCATACTGATTGCTGTGAGTAATAACAACTTCTATATCTGCATCTTTGAGATGGATTATAGGGTATAGAGGCTCGGATGTCATGTTCTCGTTCAGTAAATCTGCCAATCCGTTTTTCGAGTGAAATTTTTTTCCGTTATATACGAGAGTAAGTCCTGTATTCAGGTATGAATAATTCTTTAATAAGCTTTCTACATATTCGTCACGATATAGATATTCGCCGAAAACAGTTATGTCGGGTATAAATTCGACCAAAGTACCGTTATTGTCATCGGTAGCTGATATCGGGGTTTCATTTGTAACAATAGCTTTACTGTATTCAACGGATACGGTCTGCTTATCTCTGAATGCTTGTATTTTGAAGTATGATGATAACGCATTTACCGCTTTTATACCGACTCCATTTAATCCTACTGATTTTTTGAATGCTTTAGAGTCGTATTTGGCTCCAGTATTCATTTTAGAGGATACATCTTTTACTTTTCCTAATGGAACACCACGACCGTGGTCACGTGTTCTCACTTCTCCGTTTTCAATAGTAATTTCGATTGTTTTACCAAAGCCCATCATAAACTCGTCAATGGAGTTGTCGAGTACCTCTTTCAGCAATACATAGATACCGTCATCAGGTGATGAACCATCTCCTAATTTACCGATGTACATACCCGGACGGCGACGTATATGCTCTTGCCAATCAAGGGTTTTAATGTCATCATCTGAATAATTTTCCTGAGGTAAATTAACTTCCAATTCTTCTTCTTCCATGCTTTGTTGTTTCAGTAAAAGGGTTTCGAACAAAGATAATGATTTTTACAAAAAAAATCAAGCAGGATTAGTCTATGAATCCTGCTTGATTGATATATTAAAGTTTTTGACTTTCTTATTGTTCTGATTGATGTAATAGCAAAATTTCTAATCTCTTAAAATCAGATTTTTTTGATATAGGCTCTTCTTGTTTTATGGTGCTCGGCATTAAAGCCATCCCATTGATTTGCAACTTTATTATTACTCTCAAGTTCAGGGTTGCTTTCTGCAAATCGGAAACCACTAGCATGTGATGACGGGATAAAGTCATTGAATATCATTGCATTTACACCTTTTCCTTGATATTCGGGTGCAACTCCTGTCAGAAGGAGGTCTACTTCTGGATTCGATTTACTTTTCAATGCTTTCAACAAATATATCCATCCAAACGGAAATAATTTACCTCTCGATTTTTGTAGAGCCACTGATAAACTGGGTAATCCGATACCAAAACCGACAACATCGTCAGTTTCTTCTTTTACTATAATTGTGACTACGTCCCAACGCAAAAGCGGAACATACATTTTTACGTAGTGATCTATTTGGTTTTTTGTCAAAGGTACAAATCCGTAGAGTGGGGCATAGGCTACATTTAGCAGATTGAAAAGCTTATCGACATAAGGCGTTACTTGTTTTAAATTTTTGAACTTCAAGACTTTCAATCCGAATTTGTTAGCAACAATCTGTGCAATTCTTTGGTGGCGTTCGGGTACTTGTTCCGGTACGGGAATACGGTATTCGTGCCAGTCTACATCTTTTTCGAATCCCAATCTTTCTATTTGTTCTCTGTAATAGGGATGGCTATATGTTGTAGCCATTGTCGAAATACGATCATAGCCCTCTATAAGTAAACCTTCCCGATCGAGATCAGTGTAGCCCATAGGTCCTTGAATGGCGTTCATTCCTTTATCTTTAGCCCATTTTTCTGCAGCTGCAAAAAGTGAGTCGACAACTTCGTTATCATTGATGAAGTCTACAAATCCAAAACGTGCATGCAGTTGCTCCCACCGTTCATTTGACCGATGATTGATAAAGGCTCCGATACGTCCTACTATTTGATTACCTCTGTAAGCAAGAAATAATTGCTGCTCACAAAATTCGAACGCCGGATTCTTTTTTTTATCGATAGAGGCCAGTTCATCCATTATTAATGCGGGTACATAATATGGATTGCCTTTATAAAGCGAAGTGGGGAATTTTACAAATTTTTTTCTTGAAGCTTTATCGTTTACTTCAACTATTTTTATCGACATTCTTTATACTTAAACTTAATAAGTAATTGAAATTATTTAGATTTAATTGACTTTGGCAGTTTTATTTACCAACCTAACGAACAGATCTTCGACCTTGTTACTCTTCAATTTCCACTGCAAAGATAAGATTTTTTTAATTCCAGCATGATTAAGTAAAAGAAAGTATTTAATGATATACTTTTAGTTTCTGATATACTTTGGTCTAAGTAATAAATATAGATATGAAACCTTATATCCTTCGTATGGATGCTAATGAGTGTGTGTAATTTTCTGTTTCGGTATTAAAAATGCCAGTATCATCTATTTTGTCTATTCTTACTTTGCCTGAAGCGTGTATGATTTTGTTTTCGCCCAGATAAATACCTACATGCGTAATTTTTCCCATTTTATCGAAGAATATGAGATCTCCTGTTTCTGCTTCGTTTAATGAATCGATAGCGGACCCCTGTGTATTCTGCATACTAGCATCCCGTAATAAGTTGTATCCGCATAATGAAAATACAATCTGTGTAAAACCCGAACAGTCAATGCCCAGAATGTTTTTTCCTCCCCAAAGGTATGGTGTATTCAGAAACATTTTAGCAGTAGGAGCAATGTTTTGTTTTTTCTGATCTGATATGTAACTGACAAATGATGAGTGTATTTGGAATTTTTTACCTGAAACTTCTATACTGTTTGTTTCAGGATTATAATCTGGTAGTTTACTGCCTGCTGACAGGTGATATACCATCTTGTCGGTAAGGCAGAATGCATCTGCCAAAGGAACACAAGTGCGGAAAACCGTAGATGTTTGAAAACTGTTATGTTCGGATTCATTTATATGAGTTAGCATTTTTGTATCCACCCATCCTTCATATCCATCGTCCGAATCTTTAATTTTAGAAAACGAACCGGATATTTCTGTTATTTCACATGTTTGTCCAAACAGTAACTGTGTAACCATCTCGGATCTTTCGTCTGCATTGGCTCGTACCGGAAGCACGGTATTAAGATAAATCGCGTAATTTTCCATTGTTTTTTCTCTAATTGATGCACCCTATAACAAGGAGGACAAACTTATATACTTATTAAGTTTGTAGAATTAACTATTTAGCAAATATAATAAAAAAGGTATTGTTTAGTAAAATCGAACAATACCAGATTTTTTTATGTGAAAGACTTTGAGGTGAATCTCGAATAGGTATTTAACCTTAATTTTCAAATTTTCGGGTTTCTTTCAATACTCCATTTTCATATAGTTCTTCCTTTATCGGCTTTCCGCTTAATGAATAGTATTTCCAGACTCCGGTCTTTTGGCCTTTGGTATATTGTCCTTTTACTTTTGTCGCTTTTGTTTCTGTATAAACCTGAGAAAACTCTCCATCGAGTTTACCTAAAGATGAATAATTGGATGTTTCTATATAGTCGGATAAATTACTGGTGTAGTATACAATCTGTTTACCGACTTTCTTACCATTTTCATAGTTCTCATCCATTTTAAGATTGCCTTCGAGTGTATATCGTTTATATGAACCATGCTCTTTGCCATTCGAGAAGTTGCGTTCTGATTCCAAATTGCCATTAGTATAATATGTTTTTGTTTGGCATAGTCTATTATCTTGATATACCTTTATCTCTTTGGGTGTTTCGGGATCATAGTACTTAATCCATTCTCCGTCTTTTTTTCCATTTTTATACTCTCTTTTTTCTTTTAGATCACCTGAAGAAGATACCTCTCCCCGTTCTCCGTTCATGTATCCATTTTGGTACGAGATATACGATCTCAGTTCATTATTCTTATAATATTCCCATTTACCAATGGCTAATCCTTCATCATTGAATTGAGCATTAATGTATTCGGTCGTTACGCCTGTTATTATTCTAACTTTTCCTTTTACCGGGGTTTTAGCTTCATCTTTGTTGTGAGCATAGGCTTGCCCGTCTCCCAAGTTAACTAGGTTTATGTCACTGATTTTGATTGATTGTTGTCCTCGTATCTGTATGCTGAATGTTGAACATAAAAAGACAAATAAAAAGAGTACTTGCTTCATATCGTGTTGTTTTATTAAATATAATCCCTAAGTGTATTTTTATAAATATGGCGGATCTTTTAAAGGATCCGCCATTCAATATAAGATAAATCTTACGATTATGCTAATTTCTCAATAATCTCATTCATTGCTTTTTCCAATCCTTCGGAATTTTTACCTCCGGCTGTTGCAAAATGAGGTTGACCTCCACCTCCACCTTGTATGTGCTTAGCTGCATCACGAAGAATTTGAGAGGCATTCAATCCTTGAGCCACTAAATCATCCGAGAGCATAAGTGTAAGGGTTGGTTTTCCGCTGATCTCGGTTGCACCGATGAAAACGGCATGATCGGTGTATTCACCTCTGATCTGGAATGCTATATCTTTTGCTATTTCAGATGGAAATTGTCCTTTTAAAGAGAAGATCAATATACCGTTTGAGAATTGTTTGTTTTTTACAACCGAATCTTTTAACTGAATTGTTTTCTCTTTCATCAAACCTTCGACATGTTTTTTCATTTCGGCATTTTCTTCAAAGAATTTATGGAATGCCTGAATCAGGTTGGGAGCATTATTCATCAAAGATTTTAATTCAGTAATCACATCTTGTTGAGTATAGAAGTACTCTTCACAAACTGATGCTGTAATAGCTTCGATACGTCTGATACCTGCAGCAATAGAACTCTCATTCACAATACGGAATGAACCTATACGGCCTGTTGATGATATATGAGTTCCTCCACATAGTTCGACTGAGCTGCCAAAGCGGATTACACGTACTTCGTCGCCGTATTTTTCGCCAAATAGAGCCATAGCTCCCATTTCCTTAGCTTCGGCAATAGGTACTTTTCTGGCTTCTTCTAGGGTAAAATCTTCTCTTATTTTTTGAGTGACTAAACGTTCTACTGCCCGTATTTCTTCGTTTGTCATTTTCTGGAAATGAGAAAAGTCAAAACGGAGTACTGACGGCGATACAAATGAGCCTTTTTGTTCGACATGTACACCTAACACCTCTCGTAAAGCTTCGTGCAACAGGTGAGTCGCAGTATGGTTGCATTCAGTTGCTATGCGGTCTTCCTTATTTATATGGGCTGTGAAATGTGCGGTAACATCTTTTGGAAGTCTTTTTGTCAGATGAACCGATAGATTATTTTCTCTTTTTGTATCAAGTATTTCTATCTTCTCATCATCATTTATTAACCATCCGGTATCACCAACCTGACCACCCATTTCAGCATAAAAAGGAGTACGGTTTAATACGATTTGGTAAAACTCATTGCTTTTTTGTTTAATCTTGCGATAACGAAGAATTTCGGCATCGGTTTCGATATAGTCATATCCTACAAATTCGGGGTCTCCTTCACGAATCGTAATCCAATCCCCTGTTTCTATAGCTGCGGCGTTACGTGCACGATCTTTCTGCTTCTGCATTTCAGATTTAAAACCTTCTTCATCCACAGTCATTTCGTTTTCACGAAGTATAAGTTCTGTCAAATCCAGCGGAAAACCATATGTATCATATAAGGTAAAAGCATCGACACCATTTAACACCGTCGATTTCTTTTCTTTTGTTTCTGTTATTTGTTTTTCAAGCAGCTTGATTCCTGTTTCTAGAGTCCTAAGGAAAGATTCTTCTTCTTCTTTGATTACTTTCTCTATCAATACCCGTTGTTGAACTAGTTCGGGATAGGCTTCCCCCATAGTCTCTATCAAAGTAGGTATCAGTTTGTGCATGAAGGCTTTGTGTTGATTCAGGAATGTATATCCATAGCGGACGGCACGGCGTAGAATGCGTCGGATAACGTATCCGGCTTTAGCATTGGATGGCAACTGTCCATCTGCAATAGAAAATGCTATTGTCCGGATATGGTCGGAGATAACCCGCATAGCGATATCTTTTTTGCTGTCTGTTCCGTATGTTGTATCGGATAATGTTCCTATCGCTTTGATCAGAGGTTGGAATACATCAGTGTCGTAGTTCGATTTTTTTTCTTGTATAGCCATGCAAAGCCGCTCAAAGCCCATTCCTGTATCTATAGTTCTTGCAGGAAGAGGTTCCAATGATTTATCTGCTTTGCGATTGTATTGCATAAATACCAGATTCCAGATTTCGATTACATCCGGATCTTTGTTGACAAGTGTAGCTCCGTCTATTTTAGCCCTGTCCTCATCGGAGCGTATATCTATATGTATCTCGGAACAAGGACCACAGGGACCTGTTTCTCCCATTTCCCAGAAATTGTCTTTTTTGTTTCCATTGATTATTCTGTCTTTTGGAAGATGTTTTTCCCAATATCCGGCAGCTTCAGTATCTCTGTCAAGTCCTTCTTCGGGGCTGCCTTCGAATACTGTAACATACAACCTGTTTTTATCTAATTTGATTACTTCTGTCAGATATTCCCATGCCCAGTCGATAGCTTCTTTTTTGAAATAGTCGCCAAATGACCAATTGCCTAGCATTTCGAACATCGTATGATGATATGTGTCATGTCCTACTTCTTCCAGGTCGTTGTGCTTGCCACTTACCCGAAGACATTTTTGAGAATCCGCGACTCTGGGATATTTAATAGGTGAGTTACCTAATATAATATCTTTGAATTGGTTCATTCCGGCATTCGTGAACATCAGGGTAGGATCGTCTTTGATTACCATTGGTGCAGAAGGAACGATCTGATGTCCTTTTGATCTGAAAAATTCTTTGAATGAATTACGGATTTCTTTAGAAGTCATCATGTTTTAGTAATTGTAAATATTTAATTGTACTGTCTGATTTATAATTTACTTTGTCTTTTAATGTAACTGATTATGTATTAGTAGGGTGAATGATGTCAATTTATTCAGCCCAATTGCTACAGTTTCAGGTTCTTTTACTCATTAAAGTCATAAACAGGTCAGTGGCCTTTTTACATATTCTTAATAAATAATAGTTTGCAAAAATAAGCTAAAAACTTTACTTTTGCGCTTATCTCGAAAATAAAATCGGAGAGTTTTATCATACAGAATGGCAAAAAAAGTATATTATATATATAACCCGCAATCACTCACTTATGAGCGTGTCTATCCTGGTATTGGTAAAAAGGTCTTCATTATAATCCGTAATTTGTTAGGAGGAATCATACTTGGGGCTGTTGGCTTCTGGGCTTTGATGTATTATGTGCTTGATTCACCTAAGGAAATGGAACTTAAAAAAGAGAATAAGCTTATTCGTGCTCAATATAATATATTGTCGAAGCGATTAGATAATGTATCCGACGTACTGAAAGATATTCAACAGCGGGATGATAATATGTACCGAGCTATTTTTCATGCCGATCCTATTGCTTCTGCGATTCGTAATTCTGCAGGTGGAGGTGTCGGAAAATATGATTATTTGCTTGAATTATCTAACCCTGACATGATTTTGCAAACTTCTAAAAAAATGGATCTGATCTCTCGTCAATTATATGTTCAATCCAAGTCTTTTGATGAAATACTGAATCTGTCCAAGCAGCAGAAAGACCGTTTGCAGCATATACCCAGCATTCAGCCTGTTGCTAATAAAGACTTGTCAAGGGTGGCTTCCGGCTATGGTACTCGTATTGATCCTGTGTATGGTACATTACGTTTTCATGCCGGAATGGACTTTACCGCGAAAGAAGGCACTGATATATATGCAACAGGAGATGGTGTTGTCACTTGGTCAGAATGGCGTCAGGGATATGGGAACTGTATAATTATAGATCATGGTTACGGATTTGAGACATTGTACGGGCATATGAGCGCGTATGTTGCGAAACAAGGACAGAAAGTGAAGAGAGGAGAGCTCATCGGAAAAATAGGGAGTACCGGAAAATCAACAGGTCCACACTTACATTACGAAGTGCATGTTAAGGGTAAACCCGATAATCCGGCTAAATACTACTTTATGGATCTTACTCCTGAAGAATATGATCAGATGTTGCGTATAGCAGACAATCATGGTCAGGTTATGGACTAATATTTGAATTGTAATAATCAGTAAACAGTCAACAATAGAAATCAATGATTGATTTTGATAATGATAAAAAATTATACTATTCGATAAAAGAAGTTGCAGCTCATTTTAATGTGAATGAGTCTCTTCTTCGTTTCTGGGAGACTGAATTTAAGGAAATTAAGCCGAAGAAAACCCCCAGCGGAGTAAGGCAGTATACACGTGTTGATATTGAAGCCATAGCTCTCGTATATTCTTTGGTAAAGGATAAGGGGCTGACTCTGGAAGGAGCCCGTCAGACTTTGCGAGTAAAAAAGGATGAAGAAACCCGTCGTCTGGAGTTACTGAGACGATTGGAAAAGATCAAAGCCGAATTGAATAATCTGAAAAGCGGATTGGATAGCCTTTAAGGTCACAGACTTATTTGTTACTTTAGTATATAATAATCTGATTCCGTTAAAGCTTAAAGATATATATCATTAAATGCTTTTATTTACTTAATACTTGAAACTTATTCAGACTTCACCTTTTGGGTGAAACTTACGTTTGCGTATTTGTCCGGGAGTAGCCCCGAAATGTAACTTGCAAAAATCGTTGAAGTGAGCCGGAGAGGTGAACCCATGGTGGTAACTGATTTCTTTAAAAGTTTTGTTGCCGCTATTAATGTCGTGGTATACTATTTTAGCTCGTTGATTTCTCATCCATTGGCTAGCCGAAATTCCAAAAACTTTTTTGAAATGCTTTTCGAATCCCGATAAGCTATAATTGGTTAGTTCTGCTAACTCTTTGACTGTCCTTACCTGATGATAATTTTGTAAGATAAAATTAGAGAATGTCAAATCATTGCTTAATAGGGGATAAAAAAAGTGAAGAAGTTCTTTTTTAACGTAGTACCCTCTTAATAAAAAGAATAGCTCTTTGATTTTTATTTCGTAAAAATAGAAACATCTGAGACCTGCAGTTATGTGTTTTATCAGATTTTCTATATACTCTGTTATAACCTCGTTCGAATCAAGTACTCCTATATTGTCGAAATTTTCACCATCTTCCTTTTCCAGCAGCAGTTGTTCCAGTGCAAATCTTTCGCAGAGTTCTACATTTGTTCTGATTCTGAAGATGAGTATATTTGTGTCAGCTAATGCTTTGGACGTGAATCTGAAACCCGCGGGAATTATAATCATATTGCCCGGAGTAAGTGTTTGATTGAGATGAGAGCCAAAAGAAAAATTGAGGAGTCCGCTTCGTAATATAATTATCTTATTTTCTAAGATGTCGATATTGTATCTGTCTTCAGTATTCAAATATATAGGATCGATTGCCGGGCGATCGCCCTTTTCGTAGTTATAGCAATTTAGATGCTCGTGAGGATATAACAGTTCCATTTATACTGATATTAATCTGTTTTAATTTGATTCTAAGGCCTTAGACCTATTTTTAACTTTGCAAGCATACAGCAAGAGCTGCTTATCATTTAAAATACATCAATAAATACTTGCTGTTACTTATATAATAAATTTACTTATTTGACACGGGATAGAGTCGATATATACACAGGGTGAAAGCAAACTCATTCGACTTTTCAGGCTACGTATAAATAAATTAAATAGAATATCTGTTTCTCTTAAAATAAAAGCTTACACACTCTTCCTTCTACTATATTCAATGTTCATGCAAAAGTATTTATAATTATTGAAAAACTGTTTATAAATATACAAAATATATGTTAATTTTAATCCGTATTGTTAAATTTTATATTTTGTGAAACTGTTTTTTTTAACTTAGATGAGATAAGCTAATCTTCATTCTCTTTCTTTATAATTAAGAGAATGAGATGTCTGTTTTATTGATTTGGATGCTGTAAACTATTTTTTTTAATTGTTAAATTTGAATGTATATTATATTCTCCTAAAAAAGTAGTGTTGTTATTAAAATAAAAGCACTTACTTTGTATCTCAAAGCAAATATGTATGAGTGAAAATATAGATGATTTAAGATATATACGTTCTACTATGGAAAAGTCAAGCAAATTTTTGACTCTTAGTGGTATATCTGGTGTGGCAGCCGGTTGTGTGGCTCTTGTTGGTGCTATGATCGCTTATAAAATAGTGTATGATAGTTTATCTGTTACAGGCAGTATGTTGACAGATTTATTTATACTATCGGCTTTAGTGTTGATTTTATCTGTGGCTTTGGGTGTTTATTTTTCTTGGAGAAAGGCTCAAAAATCAGGAGTGAAGCTGTTTAATGGGATCTCTTTTGGTCTTTTCAGGGATGGAGGAATTCCTCTTGTTATAGGAGGTGTATTTTGTATTATTCTCCTTCATAATGATTGTCCATCGCTTGTTGCTCCAACAATGTTGATCTTTTATGGTATTGCCCTGATTGGTTTTGGTGCTCGTAGTTATTCTGATATACGAGTACTTGGAGCCTGTGAAATACTTTTGGGTTTTATTGCCGGTTTTATTCCTCAGTCTGGATTGTTGATTTGGACTATAGGTTTTGGTTTATTACATATTATATATGGAGCTTATATGTATTTGAAATACGATTATAAGGTTCGGAAAAAGTGATATTTGGTTATGAAAGATATAATATCAGGATTAAATAAAGTCTTTGACAGCCGTGTGCGTCTAGGTATTATGTCTGTATTGGTTGTCAATGATAGTGTGGATTTTAATACAATTAAGGATCTGCTGAATGTAACAGACGGGAATCTGGCTAGCCACCTTAAGGCTTTGGAGAAAGAAGAAGTAATCGTAGTTAAGAAGCAGTTTGTAGGGCGTAAACCCAATACTTCATATAGCGTTACAGAGAAAGGTCGACAGGTGTTTAAAGAGCATATTAACGCTTTGGAACGACTCATAAATAATAAATAAAAAAAGAAAGCTTGAATGCTTTCTTTTTTTATTTATAAGGTACTTATTCCTTTCGCGATAGAACAATCATATCTGATAAATGTTTGGTTAGAACAGCGAAAGAATTTTTTAATCGAATATAATCTTTCGCATCATATATATTTGCTTGAAATTTATATGATGCTTCTATTTGAATTGTATTGTCTGTAACTTTCGTTTTGTAAAGGATTGCCATGATCCGTCCATTGTGATCAACCGAATCCGGCAAGTGTTCTATTTTATATCCTTCGGGTATTGTAATCGTAGAAACGAATGATTCTTCCTGGAGATACACCAGATCCACAGGGAGTGACCTCTTTTCGTGCTTAAATATATTTTGAGACACCGATAAATTGCAAAAAGGGTGTATGAAGAGTTTCCCTGATACGTTTTCAAATGAAGTCTGGGTCTTAAATGTAAACTCAAAAGGCTGATCGGCTTTGTCGTAATTTTGTATATTCAGACTGTCTATATCTAAGATGTTATTTTTTTTTCTGAAATATTCTTTCAAATTTTCGTCTTTACCTCCATAGATATCTCTATATTGGTATGCATCTTCTCCTTTCAGTGTGTATGATATGTCTACATCTAAAAGTGATTTTTCTGGTTTTATGTTTATTTTAAATTTTTTACAGGTAGAGGCTATCTCTTTTTGCGAAGTTACTGTCCATTCTTCAGATTTTGGCTTTACGACCAATCCTTCGACATTTATGCATCTTGTCGGTAATTCGTCGAAATACCGTAATGGTTCAGATGCATCGATAAAATATGTATATCCATCTATAGAAACCCTTGCTATTACGTAGTTTAGATATTGTTGAAAGGGGTGAGACTTACTTATTGCTCCATTTGCTCTCGTACTTAATACAACAGGATTAGTACTTATGTTGGCGGCTTTTAACAGGCCGATTAGGTACAGATTGATGTCTGCAACATTTCCTTTTTTTAATTTAAGAAAATCCGAAAGTTTATTTGTTGAAAATTTGTCGTTAAATCCATCCCAACTATACATGTTCCTTACATATTGGGTGATTAACTTAGCTTGTTCTAAAGTTGAAGCTCCGGTCAGATTCAGGGCTGGTAATACTTTCTTCGCCTCTTTTTCACTGTCTTTGATGTACTTGCCGAAATTTGAGAATTTAAGAAATTCGTCACACATATCGGGCCATGTCGACATGTAATCTCTTTTTGCCCCATTATAGAATGAGTATGTTCGTGAAATCTGAAAAATAATACTGATTATATAATCCTTTTCGGAGCTGATAAAATCTTCGTCCCTGAAGGCTTGTAAGTTTTTCATCCCGAATGTATATTCTTTTTCTTTGTATGTAAGTCCTGCAAAAGAAACATCGCGATTAGGAGTTTTTGTTTCGAATTCGTCAAATTCTGTAGTTCCTCTGACTATGTATGTGTACTCGTAATATGGTATCGCTTTATAATTTAAACGACTATGAATAACTGGTATCTTTTCTTGAAAATACCATCTTCTCATGTTGAAAAAATAAGGAGTTTTTATTTTGTATTTGTATTCAATAATGGATCCTTCCCTAACATCGGGGAGGGCTAATTTTTTTAAAAAATAATCGCTGTTTACTTTCTCCTCGAATATTTTTTTCTTGTCGAGATAGCTTTTTACAAGTTTACCGCCTTCCATGTTATAAACAATGGCTTCTATATCCTGAATTTCTTCTGCTCCCCGATCTCCGGTATAGTAAGGAATCTCTATATTGGCATAGCTTACACCTGCTTGTTTGAATATTTTTATTTTTTTACTGACCTCCATATGCAGAAAAAAACCAACACCGTCATCCCCCCGAAAATAATTATTCCCTAAGCTGTATATAACGAGAGCTTCAGCTTCCGGATCATTTTCATATTCGGTCATGGACATCTCGTATTGAGTTATTTTTCCGTATTGTTCGGAATAATTCTCTTGTGCTGAACATAGACTTGCTATTCCCAGTATGAGGTATAGTGTGAAAAGTAATTTCATAGTATTTCTATATAATATTTTTTTGTTTCGATATTTCTTATTTTTTTGATAAAATCAAAAAAGTTAGCATATTCATCTATTGTATATCTTCCCGATCTGATAAGGAAGGATTTTTGTATGTGGAGCTTGCTTCCATCTTTATCGAATTTTAGTGTATAGTTGCCGTATGGGCTGATGATCGTGATATTGTCCGGTATTTTTGAGATGGATTCATTCAGTATTTCGTATGTATGATTCTCTGTTCTGTGTGTCGGGTAGTCAATCTGTATACCTCTTTTCCGGTTTTCGATACTTTCCAATGTCGGTATTGGGTTGTTTATAGGTGTGATAGCAATGTTCTTGCCTATTTTTTTGAATGAGTAACCTGTTTGACCCTTAGCTTTGATCTTTATGAAGAGACTGTCTCTGTCTATTTCTCCGATGTTGATGGTCGGTTGATCTATTGTTTTAGGTATAATGTTTGAAATGATATATTTTTCGTATGCACTTTTGTTCTTGTTTGAAACGATATAATTCATTTCTTCGAATTCGATGCCCCGCAGGGTTGTCATTGCAGATATGATCCCTGTATTATTGGCATTTGCATCGATTTGAGCCTCAATGTTTGTATTACATAATACATCACTGTCAGATAGGGCAGGGATGTTGATCAGGCGGCTATTATTTTCGGTGATAAGTAAAGCTTTTCGCCCTTGTATAGATGAATGTATATATCCTAAAGGAAGAGTTTTGCTTGTACATTCAATAAAAAGTGTATCTTCTTCGAGAGGAACCGTTAGGATAACATGGTTAAATGTTTGATGAGCAAATGTCGTATCAATGTCCTTTATTGAGGTATCGGAATTTATCAGTGTGTAGAAAGACTCTATCCCTGCATATTTAAGTATGGATAACATATAATTTGTAAGTGCCTTGCAGTCTCCATAATGATTCGTTGTTACATAATCGGCAGGATATGTTTGTAATCCTCCAATGTTTAGCGAGACATTAATATATCTGTTGTAATCCTGAAGATAGTGGTATAGTGTTCTTATTTTATCTTTTTTGTCTTTTCGGCTTTTTAAGAGCTCGTCAATCTTTAGTTTTTCTGTTTCAGGCAATATATCTCTGTTTTGATTCAATCGATATATCCAGTTGCCGAAGGTGTTCCAGTTTTCAAAGCTTCCACTTACTCCATAATTAAAGTTTAGAGGGACAATGCTTAATATCGGTTGTTGTGAATCGTTGACTGTTCCATATCTTTCCTTTTTTTGAGGAAGAAATGAAAATATCCACTTATATATTGTTGACTCCTTACTTTTAATTATCTCCGGATCAGTAATATTCTTTTGTTGATATTTTATCTTGAAGTCCGGTGGCGTTTCAACTGAGACTATAGCTTCCTTTACGGGTATTTGCCGTTGAGTATAGTCAAATGTCGCTATTTGGAGAAATCTCGGGTATATAATCTTGTATGAATACTTTATAATATAAGGATATTGATTGTGTTTTAATGAAAATTCTTTAACAAAGTCATCTTCGTATAGCGAAATGTTCGAAATATAGCTGCGATCCAAAATCTCTTTGTTTCGTAGTTTACGGATGATATTTCCCTGCATATCTTCAATCCAAGCTTCTCCGATGCTGATTTTATCTCCTTTGGAATATGGAATGCTAATTGTTGCCTGATTTTCTCCATCTCTGTTATTGATCTGTAAGGAAATAGAGTCTGTCAATGTTAATTTATTGTCTTTTATTAGATAGTGTGATGACCTGTATAATATTTCACAGTCATGTATATCTTCTGCGCTCAATGATAAAATAGATAATAGAAAACCTGCCAATAGTGTTATGTAGTGCATGTTTTATTCGTTAAGATTTATTCACAAAAGTAATGATCCTTTATGAATATTCTTGTGAAAACGAAACAAAAAAAGCGACTTATTTAAAGTCGCTTTTTTTGAAGTTGGTAAGGAGTTATTAGAAATTCCATTTCAAAGGTTCAAAATAAGCCTGAGGGTGTAAGCATGCAGGACATTGTTTTGGAGCTGTTTTGCTTGTGATAACAAAACCGCAATTCATACACTGCCAGTCGATAGCTTCTTCACGTAAGAATACTTCTCCCGATTGAACACGGGCTAGCAATGCTTTGTAGCGGTCTTCGTGCATGTTTTCCACTTTGGCAATCATGCGATACATGGTGGCTATTTGTTTAAATCCTTCTTTTTCAGCTATCTCTGCAAATGCAGGATAATCCTGAGCCCATTCTTCGTGTTCTCCGGCTGCGGCTTCAATCAGATTTTCTTCGGTTGTGCCTATTTTTCCTGCAGGATATGAAACTGTGATTTCAACCATTCCGCCTTCCATGTATTTAAACATACGTTCAGCATGCTCTTTTTCTTGGTTGGCTGTTTCTTCGAATATAGCAGCTATCTGCATGTAACCTTCATTTTTAGCTACTTTTGCAAACATTGTATAGCGCTGTCTTGCCTGAGATTCGCCGGCAAATGATTTTAGAAGGCATTTTTCTGTTTCAGTACCTTTAATACTCTTTTCCATTTGTTTTGATAGTTTTTAGTTGATATTGATATTCTTGTTGATCGATCGTGTTTTTTTAAGTGTACAGGCCTTATTATATTCCGAATAAAAAATTGAAGGCCCTATTTCTTATCTCTTTCTAGTTGATACATACAAAATTACCAATAAAAAATAGCCTCTGAAAGATTTCTTGTTTATGGGATATCGATAAAATCTATTGATGAGAAGTAAAACTTAGTGTATCAGCTTGTTGTTATATTAACATAAAGTAGAAGTATCGGCTAATTTATAATTGGTCTAATTTATAATCTCATTAAACCAGCTGTCAGTAATTGTTGAAATGTAATCTGTTCTGATAAAAATTAAGGAACTTTGAAATGCCCGGATTGCATTTTGTGAATTTGTTTATTGTTCTGCTCTCGAAATGTAATTTAATGAGTTTTGAGGTGTGTTTTTATCACATTATTTTCTATTTTTGTATAGATTATTTGAATTAATCAGTATTTATATATAATTAAATTAAAAACAATGGTAAGTTACAAAGAATTAGGTCTTGTAAATACAAGAGACATGTTCGCAAAAGCTGTAAAAGGCGGATATGCAATCCCTGCGTTCAATGTTAATAATATGGAGCAATTGCAGGCAATTGTACAAGCTGCTGCTGAAACAAAATCTCCTGTTATTGTTCAAGCTTCAAAAGGTGCTCGTCAATATGCAAATCCTATTTTATTGCGTTACATGCTTCAAGGAGCTGTAGAATATGCAAAAAGTTTAGGTTGGGAAAATCCTCAAATCGTACTTCACCTTGACCACGGTGATACATTCGAAACTTGTAAAGAATGTATCGATTCAGGTTTCTCTTCAGTTATGATCGATGGTTCTCACCTTCCATATGAAGAAAATATCGCTCTTACTAAAAAAGTAGTAGAGTATGCTCACCAGTTTGACGTAACAGTTGAAGGTGAACTAGGTGTACTTGCCGGTATCGAAGATGATGTAGTTGCAGAACACCATACGTATACTCAACCTGAAGAAGTTGTAGACTTTGCAACAAGAACAGGTTGTGATTCTTTGGCTATCTCTATCGGTACATCTCACGGTGCTAATAAATTTACACCTGAACAATGTACTAAAGATGCTAATGGTATATTGGTTCCTCCTCCATTGCGTTTTGATATCCTTGAAGAAGTAGAAAAAGAACTTCCTGGATTCCCTATCGTGTTGCACGGAGCATCTTCAGTTCCTCAAGATCAAGTTGCTACTATTAATAAATATGGTGGTGCATTGAAAGATGCAATCGGTATTCCTGAAGAGCAATTACGTAGAGCTGCTGCTTCTGCTGTTTGTAAAATCAATATCGACTCAGATAGCCGTCTTGCTTTGACTGCTGCTGTACGTGAAGTTTTTGCAACTAAACCGGCTGAATTCGACCCTCGTAAATATCTGGGACCAGCTCGTGATAATATGAAAAAATTATACAAACATAAAATTGAAGCAGTACTTGGTAGTGCAGGTAAAGCTTAATTTTAGTTTTATATTATATAGAAAAGCAGAATACAATTTTGTATTCTGCTTTTTTTGTTGAGCTTTTTGCTTATAACAGACTATTATATCGTATGCATGCTTTTACAAATCCCAAGCGTTTAATCCTTTCTTTAGGCACATCCTGGGGCGGGTAGATTGGGTTGTAGCTGTGCAGAGAAATATAGCTATCGCCTAGTTCGGATCTGAAGATGTATTTTAAAGTAAGGTAATCTTCATCATCAGGACGTTCAAGGTCAATAACGTACATTTCACCCCAATATAATGAATCCAAGTCAATAATTCTTTTGTAAAGGACTATGTCTCCCGTTTTCAATATTGGGTACATTGTATCTACCTGTACATACAATGCTGCATCACATGGCGGCATATGAGGAATCAGTACTGATTCGTTTTCACGCCAAGGGCCTATCCCCGGATGTTTTACGTTACTTATTTTGTCTAAGGTATAAAGAGGGATGGGTTTTTCACTATCAGCTAAAGCATCTTTATTATTATGGCCGTAGTTTTTTGATTTGTTGATCATATTGCCATTTCCGGTAATTAGCCATTCTAGGGATACTTCCGGATAGCTTGCTATGATCTTAGCAAGAAGGGTGTCAGAGACACTTGCGCCCAGTTTGTCCTTATCAAGGAAACCCCTTTTGATATTTGTTGTATTTAGGAATATAGACTTGCTAATATTCTTATATCCAATAAATTGGATAATCCTTTCTTTCGTAGTTGGATTCATAAGTTCGATAAATGTTGTTCAAGAGTGTCTGCAAATTTAATCAAAGGTTTTGATAAAAAAATGCTTTCACTCACTAAAATTCTTTATTTTTTATTTATTCATGCCTTACGATTATATATTTCGCTACTTTCTTAGTGTTTAGTCTTTGTTTTATTGGTGTATTGATCTCTATTTTCACTTTTTTTTAAAGAAAAAGGCCTCTGCTTTCATCTTAATACTTGATATTATTTTATTGGTATATAGTTTGTTATTGATTTTGTGTTTTTTCTTTTATATTTTTTTTGCTAAAAAACTAGATTTTTTTTATTGAAAGATTAGTTTTTTACTAAAATTGTAGTACTTTTGTCTTAAGGAATTTGATTTTTATCTCATTGGATATTGTCAATGAGTATAGAGATTTTAATTTAAAGAGTAATTAAGTCAGAAATGGAGTTTGGTTTGTCAATGGTTAATGTAATATCTTTTGGTTTTTCTTCTCGTTATAGAGAGTTGAAATCATGTGGTGTATTTACTGTTGCTGTTTCTGAGAATGAAGATGAAAGTTTCGAACTTAAAAAATATATTCCGAGTACATGTATAAATAATTGTATTGGTATTTCAAAATTCATAAAGAATTGTTTGTTTGAGTGTTGTTCAAATTCTATGCAAATACCACTGACACAATTATATTTGGCAGTAGGGTGTAGTGATTACACTCTGCTGTTTACTTTATTCGGGAAGTTGAAAAATAATATTTATAATAAATTCAAAAGAAGCGAATCTTATAATTCTGAATTAAGCTTCAGTTGAGTGTAATGTGTCAAATTACAGAAATTTTTTTAATGAAAAATTATAATAAATTAGACTACGTGAATATCCCTAATATACGTTCATTGGTTCTGTTTGTGTATTAATGTTTTAGCATAATCTGAAAAATATATATAAACAAACCAATAAGGCAGTAGTGTGTAGTGATTACATGCTACTGTTTTGTTTTTGTATGCATAGTTAGGTATCTCCTCTATCCTTTAAATATACCATATATACGGTATATATTCTCTTCCGAATTTTAGATTATTTTGTAATGTTTTTACATCACAATTTATCAGGTAATAAAATGAAGACATTTAAATATATTCAAATAGCTGTATTACTTGTTTTAGGCATTGCTAATTTAGAGGCCCAGAACAATAAGGATATTATTTATATAAAAGGAGCGAATTTTACTCATCCAATTTTGAAATCATGGATAGTTGAATATGCAAAAGTACGTCCGGAAGTATCCATACAAATTGCTCCAAAAGATGTTGATGAGGAAAAAATTGCTATAAATGTAGTTGCTGATGATTCTCAGAAAAAAGAAGAGCAGTTGTCATTACAGGTTGCCCGTTATGCACTTTTACCTATTGTAAATAAACAAAATCCTATTTTGACGGAGATCAACAACAAGGGATTAAATAAAGACAAAATACAAAAACTGTTCTTTGAAAAAGACATAGACAGTGATGGTAAATATCCTTTTAAAAATGAATCAACTATTTATTCGGGTAGTTTATCGACTTCTAACTCAATTTATTTTGCCCAGTATTTCGACAAACAGACGGATCAGTTAAAAGGAAAAAAAATAGCAGGAGATGATATTTATATTATAAGTGCACTGAATAAAGATCCAAATGGAGTTGCTTTTAATTATCTGTCATACATTTATGATACAACAAGCAAAGCATTGAAAGATGGGATCACCATCTTGCCTATAGATCTAAAAAAGGATCAATGGCAGTCTATTGTTTCGGGAATTGATGAAACCATAGACTTACTGGAAAATCAAAAAGTAAATTTAATACCGATAAATCCGATTAGTATAACGATAGATTATGTGAATTTAAATAAGGATGCTCAGGATTTTTTGAAATGGATTGTTACCGAAGGGCAGAAATACAATCATAATCAGGGCTTCTTGATGGTAGATTCTTCACAAAAGGATGATTTGAAGAAGCAGATCGATTATGCGAGTCTTCAGGAGAATAAGTAAGAGAACAGATAGTTTTTAGAGTTGAGTTAAAGAGTAGGTTATCTAAGGCACAGTTAGTATAAGTAGCTGTGCCTTTGTTTTTTTTTATTTAAAAGTAGTCCGAAAAATACGGTTGCTCTCTTGGTATGATTTGTTCAAGAGTCCTTATTGTTTCTTCATCCGTGTTTAAACGTTCTATTTTATGTAAGTATGTAGGTGTTCGGTATGACATGAGCATTGTAGTTAATGTTTGAATGTCTATATTTACAACTTTACCTATTTTCTCAGGCATGATTTGGAACTTTCCATTGTCATTTCTTATTATACTAAAAGTGCCTTCATTCCATTGAGCATGCGGATCGGATACAATAAAATGAAAAGGCTCAAATGAATTTACTTCTTTAAAAGGATAATTTTTCAGAAAAGATTCTACATCAACAATACGAGCCATATAATAGGGTTCGAGAGTTTCATTTATCTGCCCGTCGTCCAGCAGAAAGTGTATAGGTTCATTGTTGTAGATGTTTCCTTCTACTTTGTCGACCATCGAATAGTGTGCATAAACAAAATTCCAAAGACCTTTTCTTGCTTCCTGATCCAGATAAATAATGTCTTTAATGTGGAATATATCTTCCGATATCCAGTACAGTATATAACCTCGTGGATTGTCGTGTTCGTCGTAATATACAACAGCTATTCTTTCTTCTTCATTTTCCCATCTCCAATATTCTTCCCATTCGAGTTTGTGTCGAATCAGAGCACCATGAGTAGAGCGGGCAAATTTATCATATACATCTATAACATCTTGTTCTGTAACAGCGAGTCTTTCTACATAACCATTAACAGGCCTGCTTTTGGGTATCTGATTGTCTTTCAACTCGAAGGTTAAGTGGTCTGATATTATTTCCCAGCCTTTACGGCGATAGTATGGAATGGAGTAGGGATATAGGTAAGAAATCCATTGCCCGTTGTCCCGCATCATTTCCAACCCTTTTTTTATGAGATCATTCATCAATCCCATATTTGAATATTCGGGATATGTGCCGACCCCGGTCAGACCTCCCATCGAGAATATCTTCCCATGGATATTTACTTCGCACGGATATATGCATAGCTGAGAAATGAGCTGGTCGTCATTAAACCAACCTATAACGTTTGCATTTTTCAGGATAGGACGCTTTGCCTTAGTGATCTCTCCGTCTTCATATCCGCTTTCGAGAAGGTCGCTGTTTGTTACCTGAAATACATAGCGAAGCAATTGATTAAACTGATCTAGGTATTCCAGACCTACAGGTTTTAAGGTTAAGCGTTCTCTTATCGTATTAGTTTCCATATAGGTGTTTATTTGAAACTTCGCTCATACTGTTTTTGAAAATCTATATCTTCATCCAGTTCTATGGCTGCCTGCAATGCGAAATAAGGGTTGCGTAAAAGTTCTCGTCCTATAAATACCAGATCGCATTTACTTTTATCGAGCAGATCTTCTGCCTGACTTACTTGAGTAATGAGTCCGACAGCTCCCGTAATGACTTCGGTCTTTTGTCTGATCTCCGATGCAAAAGGAATTTGGTAGCCTTGGGCTACAGGTATTTTTACATGAGCAACGTTGCCTCCTGTAGATACGTCAATAACATCTACACCTTTTGATTTCAGTCGTGAAGATAATTTTACCGATTCATCCGGATTCCAGCCGTTTTCGACCCAGTCGGTTGCCGATATTCGCACCCACAATGATAAGTTCTCATTAAGGAGAGGTAGTATTTTATCTACGATTTGAAGCAAAAAACGTATTCTGTTTTCGAAAGATCCACCGTATTCATCAGAACGATGATTTGTGATAGGGGATAAAAACTGATGGATTAAATAACCATGCGCAGCATGAAGTTCCAGTACCTTATATCCTGCTTTGATTGCTCTCTCTGCAGCTTCTTTAAACTTATCGACTATTGTCTTTATATCCTCAGATGATAATTCAAGAGGTGCAATATCGTTTTCATAAAAGGGGATTGGTGATGGAGCAACAGTCTGCCAACTGTCGACTCCTGATTTTATTTGATGTCCTCCCTTCCATGCCAGATCACAGCTGGCTTTTCGACCTGCATGAGCTAGCTGGATACCCGGAATGGCTCCATATTTATCGATAGCCGATGTCAACTCCTTCAACGCTCCTATGTGTTCGTCTTTCCATATACCTAAGTCTGCATAACTGATTCGGCCTTCAGGAACAACGGCTGTTGCTTCCTGGATAATTGTTCCGCATCCACCGATAGCACGGCTTATGTAATGAGTATAATGCCAGTCGTTTACAAATCCGTCAATGGCGGAATACTGGCACATGGGAGACATGACAATCCTGTTTTTCAGGCTGATGCCTTTTATTTGTAGAGGAGTAAATAATTTCGACATAGGATTTGCTTTTAAGGTCTCAGACCTATTGATTGTTTTAGCTTATAACATCTATTATGTTATAACTGTTTTTTGTCTCGTACCGTAAATATTGATATCCCTGCACAGAAACCTGAGAAAACGAAAAATATAATACTTTAAACAGCTACTTCTCCTTTTATATGCGGATGCGGATCATAACCCTCTAATGTGAAATCTTCGTATTTGAAATCGAAAATATTTTTTATCTCAGGATTCAATATCATCTGTGGTAATGGCCGGAGTTCACGCTCTATCTGCATTTTCAGTTGATCGATATGATTAGTATAGATATGTGCATCTCCAAGAGTATGTACAAAGTCTCCCGCCTGAAGTCCTGTTACCTGAGCCATCATTTTCAGCAATAAGGCGTATGATGCGATATTGAAAGGTACACCTAGGAATATATCGGCACTGCGTTGATATAACTGCAAGCTTAGTTTTCCGTTTGCAACATAAAACTGAAAGAATGCATGGCATGGAGGGAGTTTCATCGAGGGGATATCCGCCACATTCCATGCACTTACAATAATTCGCCGTGAGTCGGGATTATTTTTGATCGTGTCTATTATTTCGCTTATCTGGTCTATATGCCCACCATTGTAATCGGGCCACGATCTCCATTGATAGCCATAGATATGTCCCAGATCGCCATTTTCGTCAGCCCACTCGTTCCAGATACGTACCCCGTTATCCTGCAGGTATTTGATGTTTGTATCGCCTTTCAGAAACCAAAGCAATTCGTGTATAATGGATTTCAGGTGTAACTTTTTTGTTGTAACCAACGGAAAACCTTCTTCCATATTATAGCGGCTTTGATGCCCGAATACACTGATGGTACCTGTTCCCGTACGATCTTCTTTGTGAGCTCCTTCTGCCAGAACCCGTTTAACTAAATCTATATATTGTTTCATAAAACATGCTTTAAAAATATGTTCAATAATAGGTAAAAATAAGTATTTTGCTACGATATATTTTTATAAATTGCATTTTAAGGTCAAAGACATATTTGTTATTTAAGAAAGCGTGATATTTAGAATCTGTTCTAACTTATTCAATGAATAAAAATGAGTCATAAAACCTAAAACCAAACTTTAGCTTCTGGTCTTTTATATCTCTTTATTTATAAATAACCTAAGCCATGACCATTAATTTTTAAATCTAAAGCGTATACTTATGGATTATTACATTTTTTCTTATGCTGTAGATATCGGGCAAATTATAAAAACATTTGGATCGAATGATCTATCATTGTTCGAAAATATACAAAAAGGAGAAGTTTTCAAAAATTATTCAACGCAAAATACCGATGTTCATTTATCAATGAAGCAAGCTCTGCATCAGATTATTTATAATGAACCTTATAGAAGACGTTCTGAAAATGTATATTGGTATGCTTTTATAGCTATATGTGAATATTTTTCTGAGAAATTACCCTATGTGCAGGATATAGCTCTCGGACGAGAGACTGATCTTATTGATGAATTTGTTAAGGACGATTTTAATATTGACCTGACTACTGTTCAGATGCTTTTAGATGGAGACCCGGATGTAAATCTGCCTCCAGCGGATGGTATACCTATGGTTGGCATTATTTCTCAGGATAAAATGAAGTCGGTTTGCCGGATGATGAATAAGATAATAATAAGTGATCTAAAAATTAAAGAGTTATTGAGAAAAAATAATTGGCAGGACGATGAGCGTGCTCTCGTATATGAAGCTATCAAGGGAGTACAGTCCAACATCACATACTGTAATAATCACAACCTAAGTTTAATATCGTTTTGTCATTAAGATTAAAGTCTCACGAGATCTGTTTATTGCTAATAGATCCTAAGGCTTATTACAAATCCGAAGTACATTAAATAAACAACAGATCTTTAAAGCTACACTTTCTTTTTCTTCCTTTGTTTTCTGCAACTATTATTACTGTTTTCGTGTTTTAAATGTATAATAAAATCACAGTAAGATGATTCACTTGATAGATGAAAACTTTTATCTATAAGTAAATCTTGTTACCCTCAATCCTTAAAGGGGCTTTGCGAGCGATAGTTTATCTCATTAAAGCGACACTGAGATAAAAGTATACATTAGGTAAAGTACAATTACGGAGTAACTTTTGTTACCTTTTTAGAAATGACCCCAGGCTCTTATAGGGACTTTCAGAGTGGCAGCAAAAATTCTCTTTAGGTGATATAGTGTAAAAAGTAAACTAAAAAAGGTGTACACAAAGTATGTGATTTTTGTTACCTTTTTAATCTTAAGGGATATCATTTACTCAGAAGTATTAAAACTGACATTTTGTCATTAAAACCAACTGTGGCAAATAATTTGAAGGATCATATATAAATAATATAAAGAAAACAATAAAATATAAATATATGAATTTCAATAATTTTACTATTAAATCTCAAGAGGCAGTCCAAAAGGCTGTTGATACGGTAAAAGAAAAAGGACAGCAATCGATCGAAACTTCACATCTTTTGATGGGAGTTATAATGACCGGTGAAAATGTTGTGAATTTTCTGTTCCAGAAGTTGGGTGTAAACTTATCTCATTTAGTAAATGTATTGAACAATGAGATAGAATCTTTCCCTCGGGTATCAGGTGGTGAGCCTTATTTGAGCCGTGAGAGTAACGCTGCTTTAGATAAAGCAACAAGTATATCGAAACAGATGGGAGACCAATATGTATCGCTAGAACATATTCTTTTAGGAATACTGACTACTCGAAATAGTGCTGCCCAGATAATGAAAGATGCAGGTATCTCTGAAAATGAGTTGAAATCTGCTATTGCAGAATTGCGTAAAGGCAATAAAGTAGATAGTCAATCGGCAGAAGATACTTATCAGTCGTTGGAGAAATATGCGATCAATCTAACTCAAAGAGCAAAAGATGGGAAGCTTGATCCGGTTATAGGTCGTGACGAAGAAATCAGGCGTGTACTTCAAATTCTGAGCCGTCGTACAAAGAATAACCCGATATTGATAGGTGAACCTGGTACAGGAAAAACAGCTATTGCTGAAGGTTTGGCTCATCGTATTGTAAGAGGTGATGTTCCTGAAAATTTGCAAAGCAAGCAGATTTATTCGTTGGATATGGGTGCTTTAGTTGCAGGTGCAAAATATAAGGGCGAGTTTGAAGAACGTTTAAAGTCCGTAGTTAATGAAGTTACCAAATCGGAAGGTGAAATCATCTTGTTCATAGATGAGATACATACTCTTGTTGGAGCAGGTAAAGGAGAGGGGGCTATGGATGCCGCCAATATATTGAAACCGGCCTTGGCTCGTGGCGAATTAAGATCAATCGGAGCTACAACTCTGGATGAATATCAGAAATACTTCGAAAAAGATAAGGCTTTAGAACGCCGTTTCCAGATCGTAATGGTTGATGAACCTTCCGAAATGGATACCATATCTATATTACGTGGGTTGAAAGAAAAGTACGAGAATCACCATAAGGTTCGTATTATGGATGAGGCAATTATTGCTGCTGTACAGCTTTCGAGCCGATATATAACCGATCGTTTTTTGCCGGATAAAGCAATCGACCTGATGGATGAGGCTGCGGCAAAACTTAGGATGGAAGTTGATTCTGTTCCCGAAGAGTTAGACGAAAAGAGCCGTCGTATAAAACAGTTGGAAATAGAGCGTGAAGCTATTAAGCGTGAAAATGATAAGGATAAAGAAGCACTATTATCGAAAGAAATCAGCGATCTGAAAGAGGAAGAAAAAGACCTGAAAGCTAAATGGCAGGCCGAAAAAGATGTGATAAATAAGATTCAGCAGCATAAGGTCGATATTGAAGATGCAAAATTTCAGGCAGATAAAGCTGAGCGTGAAGGTGATTACGGAAAGGTAGCCGAATTGCGTTACGGTAAGATAAAAGAGCTTGAAACGGATATAGAGAAACTACAGTCTCAACTTCATGATATGCAGGGAAGTAAAGCTATGGTGAAGGAAGAAGTGGATGCTGTGGATATAGCCGATGTTGTTTCTCGTTGGACAGGTATTCCTGTCAATAAGATGCTTCAGAGTGAAAAGGATAAGCTGCTTAATCTTGAAGATGAGCTGCATAAGAGGGTCGTGGGACAGGAAGAAGCTATCGAGGCTATTTCTAATGCCATCCGGCGCAGCCGTGCAGGACTACAAGATCCCAAACGTCCGATTGGTTCTTTTATCTTTCTGGGTACAACAGGTGTCGGTAAGACAGAGCTAGCTAAAGCGTTGGCTGAGTTTTTGTTTGATGATGAAAATATGATGACCCGTATAGACATGAGCGAGTATCAGGAAAAATTCAGCGCAACACGTCTGATTGGAGCACCTCCCGGATATGTTGGTTATGACGAAGGGGGGCAGTTGACCGAAGCTATTCGTCGTAAACCTTATTCGGTAGTTCTATTCGATGAAATAGAAAAGGCTCATCCTGATGTCTTTAATATTCTGTTACAGGTATTAGATGATGGACGCTTGACTGATAATAAAGGACGTGTGGTGAATTTTAAGAACACCATTATTATAATGACCTCAAATATGGGCTCAGCCTTGATTCGTGAGAATTTTTCTACAATTAATCAGGAAAATCACGATGTGGTGGTTGAGAAAACTAAAAATGAGGTTTTGAATATGTTGAAATCGACTATCAGACCCGAGTTTTTGAACCGTATTGATGAAATTATAATGTTTGAGCCATTGAAACAGTCCGAAATAGCTCAGGTTGTACGCATTCAGATGGAAAGCCTTGTTAAGATGTTGAAAAATAATAGTGTACAGCTTCAGTTTACAGATGCTGCGGTTAATTTGATTGCCGAATTGGGATTCGATCCCGAATTTGGAGCTCGTCCGGTGAAGCGTGTTATTCAGCGGCAGGTTTTGGATGTATTGTCGAAGAGGCTGTTAGCTGGCATTGTAAACCATGATGCTCCTATTATTATTGATGCGAAAGATGGAGCTTTAGAGTTTAAAAACTAAGATCTCAGATCTATTTGAATACTTACAGTCGCTAATATCGACAAAAATAAAATTCCGGTTACCAGAAAAGGTAATCGGAATTTTATCTATAATATTATAAGTTAAGAGACATTTTTTATTTGTTGCTAATAAACTTGGATTATAAGCCTAAGATCTTATTTGTGAGATCGTCCCAGATAATAAGATATAACGATTGAACCTATTTGTAATGCTGTAAGCATAAGAAATAGATTTTGTCTGCGATTTTTCCGCTTAAGTTCCTTAAGAGCCAATTCGGTCTTTTGTATCTGATCTTTTTCTATATTCATATCATTTATGAGTTTGTTTAATTATTGTAACAAATCTGTATATGATTTGGTTGTGTTAAGAATAGTTAGGAGTTATATATTCGGATACACTTTTATTTTATAACATAGAAAATAAATAAGAAATGTAATAACATTTTGATTTTATTCTTTGTAAATTTGAATATGATTTAAGATTTAAAACTGGAAAAATATTAAAAATATGGATATAAATAGCATATTGTCATCGCTGGAGGCTAAGCATCCCGGAGAGCCTGAGTATATACAGGCTGTAAGAGAAGTACTTATATCAATAGAAGATGTGTATAATCAACATCCCGAGTTTGAAAAAGCTAAGATAATTGAAAGACTTGTGGAGCCTGACCGTATATTCTCGTTTAAAGTTCCTTGGGTGGATGATCGTGGTAATATTCAGGTAAATCTAGGTTTTAGAGTACAGTTCAATAATGCCATAGGGCCATATAAAGGAGGACTTCGTTTTCACCCGTCGGTAAATCTGTCGATTATGAAGTTCCTGGGCTTTGAGCAGACTTTTAAGAATGCGTTGACAACCCTTCCTATGGGGGGAGCTAAAGGAGGTTCGGACTTTAACTGTAAAGGTAAATCTGATGCCGAAATTATGCGTTTTTGTCAGGCTTTTATGTTAGAGCTGTGGCGTAATATAGGTCCTGATACAGATGTTCCGGCTGGAGATATCGGGGTAGGAGCCCGTGAAATTGGTTACCTCTATGGTATGTACAAAAAATTGGCAAGAGAAAATACTGGAGCTTTTACCGGTAAAGGATTGGAATATGGAGGTTCTCTTGTCCGTCCTGAAGCTACCGGCTTTGGTGGATTGTATTTTGTGAAAGAAATGTTGGCAAAAAAGGGGCATACACTCGAAGGAAAAACTGTAGCTATATCCGGTTTTGGTAATGTTGCTTGGGGGGCTGCTCTTAAGGCAACCGAGTTAGGAGCAAAGGTGGTTACTATTTCCGGTCCGGATGGGTATATATATGATTCCGAAGGAATTTCGGGAAATAAGATCGATTATATGCTGGAACTTCGTTATACCGGAGAAGATATTGTGGCTCCTTATGCAGATGCTTTTCCTAATGCTAAATTTTATGCAGGTAAGCGTCCTTGGGAACAGAAAGTAGATATTGCTTTGCCATGTGCAACTCAAAATGAATTGAATGAGGACGATGCGAAAATCCTGCTTGCAAACAATGTACTGTGTGTAGCCGAAATCTCGAATATGGGATGTACAGAAGAAGCTATAAAATTATTTCTTGATTCTAAGATATTATTTGCTCCCGGCAAAGCTGTTAATGCCGGAGGTGTTGCTACCTCGGGATTGGAAATGACTCAAAATGCAATGCATTATCAATGGTCAGCAGAAGAAGTAGATCAGAAACTTCATCAAATAATGAGAAGTATTCATGAGCAATGCGTTACCCATGGGACTGATGCTTCGGGATATGTGAATTATGTGAAAGGTGCAAATATTGCAGGTTTCATGAAAGTAGCTAAAGCTACAATCAGTCAGGGAATTATTTGATTTTAATCTGATTGAGAATAGACTCGAATATTAAAATAAGATAAGGGGTCTGGGAATATTAAAAGCTCAGACCTTTGTTATTAATGCTTCGAGTTTTTTAGGTGTTAGTATTTCATGTGTATAGAACTTTCCATTGACAAATACACTGTATGTAGTGATCGGGCAAATATGGTTTTGAGCTTCTGTTCTTGTTTTTATCTGATGGGTACGTATTGGTATATCTGATTCTAATATGGTAGCCTTGAGCATTTCCACATAAGGTATAGTAAAGGGACACTGCGCTGTATAAAAAATGTCGATGCCTTGTAATTGTCCTGTTAAGTCGGCCTTAACCGATTCCGAAAACTGAGGTAGTGTTGCTTTTTCGTCAAATTGTTTTACTAACAATTCGAAGTAGGGCGGAGCGGTGTCTACAACTTTATACCCATGTTTTAGGAAAAATGATTTATCTGAGAGGTAAGGCTTTTTTTTGTTGGCTGTAACTATTACGACTCCTTTCTTTTCTTGCGAAATAGCTTCTTTCTCACACTCTTTCAGAAGTTCCGATCCGTATCCTTTGCCTTTATAGCTGCCCGATACCCAGTGGCAATTGATTAAGATATAGCCATCTGCTTTGATAGGCATCCAACCCATTTCCGCAGGTAGATATTCGATAAACACTTTACCTCTGCTATTGAGCTTTTTGAATTGCAAACCTTCACTGATTCTGTCTGCGAGCCATTCTTTTTTCGCTGCAACGCCAGTGTTCGATGTTTTGCTATCCAAAGCACAGCAGATATGTTCGGTTGATAGATTTTCGTGACTGAGTGTTATTATATCCATAGTTTTTAGTATCTGTTTTATCTCAAAAGTACATATAAATATCTACATTTTGCTTTTTTTATGATTAGTCTGGTTTTCTATATAATGGTATTGTGCTTGTGTTTAGTGTATTATATGTATTTTAAGATAAGTCGTATTGGCTATTCTTCTTTTATTATATATAGGTAGTGTTTTCGATGAATTGGGCAATATTTATTATAATACTGATTGGCGTAAGTTTATTATTTTATCTATACAGAAAGGGGGCTTTGAAGTCAGTCTACAGTTATCAGTTAGCACTGGGATAGATGAGAATTAGAAGGGCAAAAGGAACCATTCGAAAATATGCAGTTATTGTTTGTACTTTGTTACCTTTTCGGAATATAAGTAACAGTAAGTATTTAATGATCTATTATTATAGAGACAACTTTCGGATAAAATCCATAAAGAATATATATATTTGCGATATCGAAATTTAAATGAATGATAGAACGGATAATTGTATTAGACAATGCGGATGCTGCCTTATTTTTCGGGGTTAACAACAGTAATCTGCAATTATTGAAAACACTTTTTCCAAAACTGAGAATTGTCGCGAGAGGAAATATTATTAAAGTGACGGGAAACGCCGAAGAAATACCTCTCTTCGAAGAAAAAATAGCGGAACTGGAAAAATTTTGTGCAGAGCATAATCTTCTGACGGAAGATAATATAATAGATATTGTTAAGGATAACTCTCCCCGAGAATTTAAACAGGATAATCTGATAATTTTCGGGATGAGTGGAAAACCAATATCTGCCAGAAATGAAAATCAGCAGCGTCTGGTTAATGCTTTCCTAAAAAATGATATGGTTTTTGCCCTTGGACCTGCGGGTACAGGTAAAACATATATAGCTATAGCCCTTGCTGTAAAAGCATTGAAAAATAAAGAAATCAAGCGTATCATATTGAGTCGTCCTGCAGTTGAAGCCGGCGAAAAGCTCGGTTTTCTGCCGGGAGATATGAAAGATAAGATAGATCCTTATCTTCAACCTCTCTATGATGCTTTGGAAGATATGATTACTCCTGCTAAGCTGAAAGATTATATCGAGAATAAAGTGGTGCAGATTGCACCTCTGGCTTTTATGCGTGGACGTACGCTCAATGATGCTGTTATTATTCTGGATGAAGCCCAGAATACATCTGTCCATCAGATTAAGATGTTTATGACTCGTTTAGGTATAAATGCAAAAATGATCATAACAGGAGATGTTACGCAGATAGACTTGCCTCCATCTCAATTGTCAGGATTGAAGCATGCCTTGCGGGTGCTTGATGGAGTTGAGGGTATCGCCCGGATAGATTTTGATAAAAAGGATATTGTCCGTCACAAATTGGTGCAGCGCATAGTCGATGCATACGAAAAAGATGACGAACGAAAAAGAGATGAAAAAGTATCAGCTATAAGCGAAATCCCCAGTAAATAATTTTACGGGGATTTTCATTTAAATAAAAGTAGTAAGAGGTATTTACTAGCTAAACAAAATATGCTGAATGTTGTTATAAGTAGCAGTAAATTAAGTGGCAGACAGTATTTAGTGATGGATTAAAAGCAATAAACGGCTATAGCTGTTATGCTTGCAAAGTCAGTAGATAGGTCTGAGATTTTAATAAGTAAATTCTATATAATTTCCAGATAATGAAAAATACTTTAGTTAGAACTGATTACAAATTTGAAGGACAAAGCCATGTGTATCATGGGAAAGTGAGAGATGTATATTCGATTGGTAAAGATGAATTGGTAATGATTGCAACAGATCGTATATCGGCATTTGACGTTGTACTACCTCAGGGGATTCCTTATAAAGGACAGGTTTTGAATCAGATTGCAGCAAAATTCTTAGACGCTACATCCGATATTGTTCCTAATTGGAAGCAGGCAACTCCCGATCCGATGGTAACAGTTGGTTTACGTTGCGAGCCGTTTAAGGTTGAAATGGTTATCCGTGGTTATTTGACCGGTAGTGCGTGGCGTGAATATAAAGCCGGAGCCAGAACATTGTGTGGTGTGGCTTTACCCGAAGGAATGAAAGAAAATCAGAAATTTCCAACTCCTATAATCACTCCTACAACAAAAGCGGATGAAGGACATGATGAAAATATTGCGAAAGAGGAAATTATAGCACAAGGATTGGTTTCGAAAGAGGACTATGAACAATTGGAGAAATACACTTATGCACTTTTCCAAAGAGGAACAGAAATGGCCGCTCAAAAAGGGCTTATCTTGGTGGATACGAAATATGAATTCGGAAAAAATAATGGGGAAATTTATCTTATAGATGAAATACATACACCCGACTCGTCTCGTTATTTCTATGCTGATACTTATCAGTCTTTATTCGAAAAGGGAGAAGAGCAACGCCAATTATCTAAAGAGTTTGTACGCAAATGGTTAATGGATAATGGATTCCAAGGAAAAGACGGGCAGGCAGTTCCCGAAATGACAGAAGAATATTGTAATTCTGTATCGGATCGTTATATAGAACTGTATGAAAAAATAGTAGGCGAACCATTTGTGAAGGCTGATATTTCGGACGTTGAATCACGAATTGAAAAGAATGTAAGTGCATATTTAAAAAAATAATAGTACCTTCGATTTGATAAGGGTTTCGACCTGTTAAGGATTCGTAGTTACTAAACTGATAATATTTATGCCAAATCTTTACATAATTTCCGGATGCAACGGTGCAGGCAAAACAACAGCTTCGTATACAATGTTGCCAGAGATGCTCGACTGTAAAGAGTTTATTAATGCAGATGAAATAGCAAAAGGGCTTTCTCCGTTTCAACCGGAGAAAGCTGCTATTGAGGCAGGCCGGATCATGCTCAGGCGGATGGAAGAAATGCTGAAGATGCAAGAAGATTTTGCAATAGAAACAACTCTTGCTACCAAGTCATATACCTTATTTATTAAAAAAGCTCAAAAATTAGGCTATTTCGTAACATTATTGTATTTTTGGCTAAGTTCTCCCGAATTAGCTATTAAGCGTGTCGAAGACCGAGTGAAGTCTGGAGGACATCATGTTCCAAGCGATGTCATAAGAAGACGTTATGCTGCAGGAGCATCTAATTTGTTTTCTCTATATACCCCTATCTCTGATTATTGGTTGGTGGTAAATAACTCTGAAAATCCTTTCAGTCTGATTGCTGAGGGTAAGAAGGACAATTTTATTGAGATATACAATAATGAGATTCTTAATCAAATAAAAAATATATGACTTGTGATGAATTGGCTCTGCGGGGCAAATTGTTAGTTGGTCTTAATTTATCTTATACCCGTTTGATTGAAAAGAAGCAAAAAGAAGATGGAAATCTCATCTTCTCAAAAAATGGGAAAATCGTAAAAGTAAAAGCCCGCAGGTTGGGCAACGTCAGAATAGGTGAATCTATAGGCGTTATTTAAATGTTTCAATGACATATCAGGCAGAAAAAATTGTACCCTATGAGAGTACCGAAAATAAAGGTGCTCAGGTCGAACGTATGTTCGATTCTATAGCGGAAAATTACGATACACTGAATCATACGTTGTCTATGGGGATTGACCGTGGATGGCGTAAGAAAAGTCTTTTGGCTTTAAAAGACTCTAATCCTCAAACTATACTTGATATTGCAACCGGTACCGGAGATCTGGCTATTCAGGCTTTCGATATTTTGCGTCCTCAGCATATTACAGGAATTGATATTTCGGAAGGTATGATGGAGGTGGGGCGTAAAAAGGTCGCAAAGATCGGGCTTTCCGATAAAATCAGTTTCGAGAAGCAGGATTGTATGGATTTATCTATTGAAGACAATACATTCGATGCTGCCATCGTTGGTTTTGGAGTTCGGAATTTTGAAAATCTGGATAAAGGATTAACCGAAATTCTAAGGGTTTTGAAGCCCGGAGGAAAGTTAATGATTCTGGAGCTGACCACACCAAAGACTTTTCCGATGAAGCAAGGGTATTGGTTGTATTCACGACTTTTTATCCCGACTATAGGTAAATTGATATCAAAGGATAAAGTTGCATATAAATATCTGCCTAAATCTATAGAGGCTTTTGTACAAGGGAAAAAAATGGTCGGAGTCCTTACTAAGAACGGCTTTAATAATGCCCGGCATAAATCTTATACATTTGGTATTTGTACAATGTATATAGGGGAAAAATAGTCGAAATAGGAAAGCTTCTAAGCGAAAAAATATAAAAGAAAGAGTTTGAACATATTCAAACTCTTTCTTTTTAGTAGCAGATATCTTTTTCTTAAGATTTTATCTTACCATATAACTCATCAAATTTCTCACGATCGAATCTTTCGTAACGAGGTTTGGTTGGTACGTAGTCGTCATTATCCCAAAGAGAACTTGTAATCATCAAATCTGCGCTGTATCTGTTGCAGGCAATGGGTACATTGTGTACACGGCACTGACGAAGTAACATCATTATATCGGCTTCGTGTGGCTGTGGATTAAGGTCGTCGATCAGAAATACAGCCAGATTTATTTCTTGACGAACAACCATTGCTGCGATCTCCGCATCTCCACCCAGAGGACCTGAATTCATACATGTGATTTCGGTATCCATGCCTCTTTCGCTAAAGGCTTGTTGTATAAGATGACCGGTTGTGCCGGTACATACAAGATGGTGTTTTGATAAAAATTCGGAATTATAATAACACCAGTCAACCATGTCAGCCTTGCGGTGATCGTGAGCAACCAAAGCTATGGTAAGTCTTTTTTTCATAAATTTCGTATAATTAGTTTTTCTGAAATGATTGTATTGATCTAGTTATCTATTAGTTGGATCTTTTGCTACAAGTTCGGCTATCTTAACAATTACTTGTGTTGCTTTTTCCATTGAAGGGATGGGGACAAACTCGTAACGGCCATGAAAATTAAGACCTCCGGCAAATATGTTAGGGCAGGGTAGACCCATGAATGATAATCGAGCTCCATCGGTTCCCCCTCTGATTGGTTTTACTATAGGTGTTATATTTAACTCCTGCATAGCGTTGAAAGCGTAATCTACAATTTTGATTACAGGTTCTACTTTTTCACGCATATTATAATATTGGTCTTTTATCTCAAGATGTATACTGCTTACAGGGTATAGTTCTTGGAGGTAAGTTACAGCATCTTTTAAAAGTTGCTTTCTTTGTTCAAATATTTCTCTGTCGTGATCACGTATAATAAATGAAACATTAGCAGCATCAACAGACCCCGACATTCCTATGAGGTGGAAAAATCCTTCGTATCCTGTTGTATGTTCAGGGCGTTGGCTTTCGGGTAAAAGTGTTATCAGTTTATTGGCAACAATCAAAGCATTAACCATTTTATCTTTCGCCGATCCTGGATGGACACTTCTTCCCTGAATGGATACTTTAGCTCCTGCAGCATTGAAATTTTCATATTCGAGTTCGCCGATAATTCCTCCATCCATGGTATATGCCCATTCTGCACCAAATTTTTCCACATCAAAATGGTCTGCACCTTCACCTATTTCTTCATCCGGAGTAAAACAGATCCTTATTTTACCATGTTTTATTTCGGGGTGTTGAAGCAGGTGTTCCATTGCTGTAATAATTTCAGCAACACCGGCTTTATCGTCAGCTCCCAAAAGGGTAGTTCCATCTGTTACAATAAGATCTTGACCTTCGAATTGTAGTAATTCAGGAAAATCAACAGGAGATAATACTATATTATTTTCCTTGTGTAGTATTATATCTTTGCCATCATAGGCTTTTACTATACGAGGGCTTACATTCTTACCTGTAAGATCGGGGCTGGTATCCATATGTGCAACAAAACCAATAGTCGGGATTGTTTGATCGGTATTTGAAGGTAGGGTTGCCATTACATACCCATTTGCATCTAGCGATACATCCGATAATCCCAGATTTATGAGTTCATTCTTTAGTTCTTCAGCCAAGACTAATTGTCCCGGAGTACTTGGAGTTGTTCCGGTTTCGGTGCTGGATTCGGTGTCGAATTGTACGTATTTGATGAATCTGTCTACTACATTCATTCTATTTGAAAAATTTTTGATGAAAATTTAAGTAGGTTTATTTACTGTAAAAGAAATATAACTATTTGCTTTTAAAAGCGTTATTCTGCCTACGATTTACTAAGAACAAAGATAGTAAAATGAAAGTAAACGAAAAAGTTTGTGATGGATTTTGGAATTTAAAAAAAATATCTACCTTTGTGCCCGGGTAAGTCCTATACGGTCAGCTCCCGATTAATCCCCCAGGGTTTGATCGCAGCAAGGGTAGTTGGTTGTAGCGGCGCGATATAGTAAGCTTACCCACTTGCCTCTTTAGCTCAGTTGGCCAGAGCACGTGATTTGTAATCTCGGGGTCGTTGGTTCGAATCCGACAAGAGGCTCAAAAAGGAACTAATTGTTTAGTTCCTTTTTTTGTTTATTGTACTCTTGTTATTTTTATTTACGATTATTCTTTTCCTTATAATATTTCATCAGATAATAAGATGAAAATGACAATATAACAAATGTACACGCACGTATATAATGGTTCACATTGTATCTGTCTGCTATAATTAATATAATGTTCAGAAAGATACAAGTTGTTGACACGATAAATAAAGCGATACTGAATTTGTACATTTGTTTATTTTTCTAGTTCTACAATTATAGAGTCGTTTTTTATTTCAATTTTGCTATTTGGATACTGTTCGAGTATGAAAGTTTTTACTCCGCTTAATGATGGGTAATCACGTTCTCCGATGAATAGCCGAGCATCGTCTATCAGTATGATATGTTCTGTATTAGTGGAAAATATAGCTTTTAACTCTTCCCATATCGGACAGTCCTTATCTCCCCGTGCAGTGATACCTCCCGAATAGTGCCCATCTAACCAAAAGATGGCTTTGCTGGTGATCTCTTTTACAATTATGGCCATTACTTTGCCGCTATCACCTTGTAAAACGTGGATGTGAGGTTTTTTTCTGAATCGTTTTTGAGCCAATTTATGCAGGCTTAAGCTTAATTCGATAGTGTATATCTTGTCAAAGTTGTCTTGTTGAGCCCATACCATATCACCAAGATAGGTTCCGGATTCTATCAGAACCGATATGTGATGTTTATTTTTATATTCGTTTATCAATTCTTGCTTTACGATATGAGGCACCGGCATTGGCTTACCTTGTTTTAGCCATTTGCTCTTTTTCTTGCTGTTTTGATACGATTTGTATAGTTTTTGAACAAATCGAGGTAGTATATCCAGGTATTGTTTAGATTGTGGCATGTGTGTTGTATGTTTTAAAGTTTGAATGAAAAGCCTATGGCCTGAATTTTATAAGACCAGTCATTTTTCTTATTGTATTTTCAATCAAAGATAGAGAAAAAAGTTTCAGCTTGTCCAACGGATATCTGAACTAAAGTGTTATTCTTTTATAAATAATGCGAATCAGTAATTGAACGTAATATTCTATCAGGTTTTTATATTAAAAAGATTACAAAAGTCACATTCATATTGTATTGATTCTTTCGTTTACCTTTACCCCTCTGACCCCTAAAGGGGATTTTTTTACTGTCGTTCGAAAATTCCCTTTAGGGGTTTGGGTTCATTGAAAAAAAAGTAACAAAGGTTACACCAAAAATGTACTTTAATGATTGACACCTTTTCTCTCTGAGAGATCGAAAATGTATGTTGTCCAGTTATTTAAAGAGCCTTTTTTTTGCAAAGGAGGGTACAGTCCCTGTCATGCTCTATTTGTAGATAAAAAAATTAAGAGGTATGAGCCTTACTTTAAAATGATCTCATCTTTTTGGATTTTTATATCGCAATAATGGCAGTTTAAAACGACCTGAGTATTATCCAATACTTCAAATCTTGTTTCCATCGGCTCATTATTTGTAATGCATTTAGGATTATTGCATTTGACTATTCCCTTAATTATATGAGGAAGGCTTACCCTTTTCTTTTCAATAACCCGATAGTCTTTTATTATATTTAAAACAACATTGGGAGCAATAAGCGCAATGCGGTTAATTTCACTTTCTTCAAAGAATTTATCCGAAATCTTTATAATACCCTTAGTTCCCATTTTTTTACTTTCGAGATTATTTCCTATCGTGATGGGATGAGCGAGATTGTCAAGGTTAAGCAATGAAACTACTTTGAATAACTGATCGGATGGTATATGATCTATAGCAGTGCCGTTACATAAGGCAGCTACTTGTAATTCTTTTCTTTTTTCAGACATGGCTTTTGATTTTTTGCTGTTTATTAAAGACTTATACCTAATGTGTCACAGATAACTGCCTGACGTGTGAATACACCGTTTTTTGCTTGTTCGAAATAATAGGCCTTGGGGCTGTCGTCTACATCCTGTTGAATTTCATTTACACGGGGCAGCGGATGGAGTATTCTTAAATTCTCACGACTGTTTTCTATCATCTCTTTTTTCAGGATATAAACATTTTTCACCTTTTCGTATTCCATCAGATCCGTAAAACGCTCACGTTGTACACGGGTCATATATAGAATATCCGTTTGATTAATTATCTCGGGAGAGAAGTCTGATGTTTCTTCGTGTTTGATATTGTGCTCATCACAGAATAATTTGTATTGTTCGGGAAGTTTCAATTCTTCCGGAGCTACAAATCGGAAAGTGGGATTGAAATGCGACATCCCTATGATAAGAGAGTGTACGGTGCGTCCATATTTCAGGTCTCCTACTATTGTTATATTCAAATCGGTAAGCTTGCCTTGTGTCTTAAATATCGAATACATATCCAGCATGGTTTGTGTAGGATGCTGATTGGCTCCGTCTCCGGCATTGATAATTGGGGTTGCTGTCAGTTCTGATGCATATCGGGCAGCTCCTTCCAAATGATGTCGCATGATAATAAGGTCGGCATAGTTGCTTACCATGGCGATGGTGTCTTTAAGGGTTTCACCTTTGGTCGAACTGGTAGTCGAAGCATCAGAAAAACCGATAATACGTCCACCTAATCTGTTGACAGCTGTTTCGAAACTAAGACGTGTACGCGTCGATGGTTCGAAAAACAAAGTAGCGCATACTTTTCCTTCCAGAAGTCGGCGGTTCGGATTTTTATCAAATTCTTTAGCAATTTCAAGTATTCTGAGAATATCTTCTTTGCTGTAATCTGTAATTGAAACCAAACTTTTATTTTTCATAAGTAAGTGTATATGGTATTGGTATGAATAATTGATAAAATTAAAACAGGCTCTAAATAGAACATTTTAATGCCATTATACGTTTAGGTTCTTTCGCTAACCAAAATTGCAAATCGCTTGGGGGTTCATCCGTTGATTTTTACACAAAAAAAACCTCGAAAACAACAATGTTTCGAGGCTGTATAATTGAAGAACAAAAAAGGCTGAGTTTAAATGTATTACTTGTAAACTCAATTCATGGAAATATGAATGCCTGTATTTGTTCATATTTTTTGTGCATATGATATTTATGATTGCAAAGTTAGTTAATTAAATAAAGTAAATAGTCTTTTTCTCTGAAAATCGTACCTTTGTACCCGAAAAAATTATAACATATGTCTTGTATATTAAATATAGAAACAGCAACAAATGTTTGTTCGGTTGCCGTTTCATTTGATGGTAAAATTATTTTTGAAAAAGAGAATACAACAGGGCCATCTCATGCTGCTTTATTGGGCGTTTTTGTAGCAGAAGCATTGGAAGCCGTCCGAAAAAATAATCATAAGCTTGATGCTGTAGCTGTAAGCTGCGGACCCGGTTCTTACACAGGTTTACGTATCGGTGTATCGGAAGCTAAAGGTTTGTGTTATGGTTTTGGTATTCCATTGATAGCAGTCAAAAGTCTTGAGGTTATGGCAAAAAAGGTATTGGATACTCAGTCAGGCATCAGCGAGGATGATTTACTTTGTCCTATGATAGATGCCCGTCGTATGGAAGTTTATGCTGTTATCTATAACAGTAAACTTGAAGTCTTACGGGATACAGCGGCAGATATTGTAGATAATGATTCTTACCGGAATTTTCTGGATAAGCAAAAAGTTGTATTCTTCGGTGATGGTGCAGAAAAATGCAAAGATGTGCTGATTCATGATAATGCCGTTTTTATAGATGGAATATACCCTTCTGCAAAGCATATGATTGAATTATCTGAAAAGGCCTTCAATAATAAGTTTTTTGTAGATGTTGCTTATTTTGAGCCTTTTTATCTGAAAGATTTTGTGGCAACGACACCTAAAAAGAATCTTTTGTAAAAAAGGTTGTTAGAATGACAACTTTTTCTGTCTTGTAATGTTATTATACCGATCAACTTAAAAACATTACATTATGGAAACAAAAGATTCATTGCTTAAAATCAAGGTAATACCTAATGCGCCTTTATTGGTGGAAGGTACTGTAGAATTAACTCTTGCAGATGGTTCAACTGTGGTAAAAACAAATCCACACTTGTGTCGTTGCGGAGGTTCCCATAACAAGCCTTATTGCGATGGAACGCATGCCAAAATAGGTTTTAAAGATTAAGAATCTTGCCTGTTTTTTTAGACCGATATACAACCAAAGTCTGTTTAACAGTATTCTTGATCGTATATCGTTTTTTTATTGTGTCTGTAAAATAATAAAACGGCTATTTATTGGTGATATTTGCAATAAATAGCTATAGATTTGCTATTTTTGTAATAGTTCTGCTTTAGGTTATAGACCTATTTAAGTATATAAAGAGGTCTGCGACCTTAGTTATTTAAAAAAAGTATTCGTTTTATGGAAATTGAAGATTGTCAGAGCGAAGGATTTGCAACACGTATTATTACTACACAATTCAATCGCAAGGATGCGCATGGCGCAATTAGTTTACCGATATACCGTAATGCTGCATTTGAGTTCGAAACAGCCGAAGCTATAGCTAATGCGTTTCAGTTCAAAGCTAATGCACATACTTATACACGTATATCAAATCCAACAGTAGAAAATTTAGAGCAGAAAATAAAGGCTGCGTCAGGTGCGGATTTTGTCATGTCGGTTAGTTCGGGTATGGCAGCTATAAGTAATACCTTTATGGCGATGGCATATGCAGGTTCTAATATTGTAACATCTCCTCATTTGTTTGGAAATACATTTTCGCTGTTTCAATTTACACTTGCCGAATTTGGAGTGGAAGTACGTTTTGTGAATACTGATAATCTTTCTGAGATAGAAGCGGCTGTAGATGAAAATACCTGTGCTTTCTTTTGTGAGTTGATAACTAATCCTCACATGGAAGTGGCAGACCTTCCTGCTATATCTAAAATATTGAAGGCTAAAAATGTACCGCTCATAGTTGACTCTACCATTGTTCCCTGGTGTGGTTTTAATGCTAAAAAGGCAGGTGCAGATATTGAGGTTGTTTCTACAACAAAATATGTATCGGGAGGAGCTACAAGTATTGGTGGTGCAATTCTGGATTACGGAACATTCGATTGGTCTAAGAATAAAAAATTAAATAAAGTAACCGCTGTAGACGGACGATTGCGATTTACATTTAAGCTTCGTCGTGAGATTGCCAGAAATATCGGAGCTTGTATGGATTCGGAAACTGCTTCTCTGCAAGCATTAGGAATGGAAACCCTTCAGATCCGCTTCGAACATATGTCGGCTTCGGCTTATGAATTGGCGAAATTTTTATCAGCTAATGAAAAAGTAAAAAAGGTGGGTTATACAAAATTGGAAAGTTCTCCTTATAAGGCTGTCTCTGATAAATTATTTACATCTAATCCGGGTGCCATGCTCACCTTTAATCTTGCATCGAAGGAAGATTGTTACCAATTTCAGAATAAATTGAAAGTAATCAGACGGGCTACTAATTTGTTTGATAACAAGACATTGATTATTCATCCCGAATCTACTATATACGGAACATTCTCTAAAGAAATGAAAGAGGTAATGGGTATTGAAGATAATCTCTTACGCTTATCCGTTGGGCTGGAAAATATAGAAGACCTTAAAAAGGATATATTACAGGCTTTAGGCGAATAATTGTACATGAAAAATAAAAAAGGACAGTGATTATCACTGTCCTTTTTATTTTTCTTTATAGGCTAAATAACCTAACCAGATAAGAGGCAGTGTTATTATACCTATATAAAAGGTATTGTATTGCAATGTTTCAGGGTATAATGCAATGGCGAGGATTAAACCTATTGCCGCTCCTCCAAGGTGGGCTGCGTGCCCGATATTTCCTAATGAACGTCTCATGCCATATACAGAGTAAGCCAGATAACCGATTCCGAACAACCATCCGGGTATAGGAATAGGAATAGGGAAGATCATCATAGTCATTTGCGGGTATATAGCTATAGCAGCAAATATAATTCCCGAAACGCCACCCGATGCTCCAACGGCTGTATAAGTGGAATCTCTGCGGTACATCCACAACGTTAGAAGATTACCTCCGAGTACCGCAGCAAAATAAATAATCAGATAGATTGCATTGCTAAAATGGGCTATGATAATATCAGAGAAGAAATATAATGCCAGCATATTGAATAGCAGATGCATAAAATCGCCATGAAGAAATGCTGAGGTAATCAGCCTGTCTACCTGTTTCATTTCCCGTATAGCATATGTACTAAACATATATCTCGAAAAGAAACGCTTATCGTTAAACCCGATAAAACTGATTATACATGTTACCCCGATAAGGATCATTGCTACTATAGTCATGAATTAATTGTTTTATATATGATTTACTTTTTGACCTAGCGTGCAAAAATATCAAAATATTCTATAGAAACTATTCGCTTCGGCTAATCTTTTGATTGAAGAATTTAAAGAAAGTTTTAATTATGTAATTTTGCGTTAATAAAAATTAATATCTAATTTTGTCTCAGATTTGGTAATCGAAGTAGTTCGTTTACTTCGGTGAAAGGGAACCCGATGAAATTACGGGGCTGTACCTGCAGCTGTAAATCCTCTCTAATTGATGTTGGTCAAAATTTCTAAGCCACTGTATCTGTGATACGGGAAGGTTTTTGACCAGAGGAAAGCCAGAAGACCTGCCAAATTGTATAATAAACACCAAGCTTCCAGGAATAGAAGGCTGTGTAATACTCACAAAGTATACATCACTATTTTATTTTTTGACAGGGGATTCCCTGTGTAGAGGAAACTCGATGTTTTATTTTATGCTGCTTAAAATAAAACACTATATGAGGTATTTTACATTACTTATCGTGGCTGCTTTTACTATGGGCTGCCAATTTTTGAATGCACAGAATTGCTTAATAAAAGGCAAAATAACCGACAGTACCACTAAAGAACCATTACTGGGTGCTACTATTAGTATACAGGGTACAAATGTAGGTATCGCGACTAATACCCGTGGCGAATATCAGATCAAGCGTTTATCGACAGGTACATACACCATCACTGCTTCTTATGTCGGATATACTACCAAGCAAAAAATAATAACAATAAAAGATCAGTCAACGGAGCTGGATTTCTCTTTAAACAGCCGCCCGGAAGCGATCAATGAAGTAGTTGTGACCGGAACCGGAACAGAACATTACCTGAAAGATGCTCCCGTACAAACAGAAGTTATTACCAATCAGATATTATCGGCATATTCCGGGCGAAGTATAGAAGAAATACTAAGCGGATTGAGTCCGTCTTTTGACTTCGGGCAGAATGAAATGGGTTCAAATATGCAGATGAATGGCTTAGGAAACAATTATATACTTGTCCTGATTGATGGTAAAAAAGTGCATGGGGATGTAGGAGGACAGAATAATCTGAGCATGATTAATCCTGAAAATGTAGAACGTATAGAGGTGGTAAAGGGTGCATCTTCGTCTCTTTACGGATCGGATGCTATAGCCGGGGTTATCAACATTATAACGAAAAAAAATTATAATCCTCTGAATATCAAAAATACAACTAGGGGAGGATCATACGGCGATTTCCAGCAGCATAATACTATTGGGTTAAAATCCAAAAAGTGGAGTTCTTCTACTGTTTTTAATCTTAAGCATTCCGATGGCTGGAAGAATTCAAATCAGGAAATATATAAGAATACATTGTATCCTTCGACAGTAACGAAAACTGCTAACAGGTTTACAGATTACCGTGTAACAGAAAAAATAGAATTCAAACCGAACGAAAAGCTGAGTGCTTATGCCAGTGGTATGGTTTACGGAAAAGATATGTACCGTCCATGTGGTGAACCTCAATATACAACATATGGAATGTTTTACCGTAGCCAATCTTATGATTTGGGCGGAAAGTATTTATTGTTGAATAATAACTTTCTTACGTTTGATGCAAGTTATGATAAAACAAATTATTCGCACCGATACTCGTCATTGACTGTCGAAGAGCATATTGATGAATCCGGCGAAATTTCGCATCCTGTTTTTCAGAAGGGAGATGAGTCCTTGCAAAGTTCTCAGGAGAGGATATTAGCCCATCTTAAAGGAGTCTTTAATTTAGGCAAATCCCATAGACTTAGTTCGGGTATCGAATATAATCTGGATATGCTTAAATCTCCTTATCGCATTTTATCTGAAAAAGAATCTGCCTATACACTATCAGCCTATGTACAGGATGAATGGTCGTATCGTAATCTGAATATAACAGCCGGAGCTCGCTTGGTCGGTCATAAAGAGTTCGGCGCAAAGATCACACCTAAAGTTTCGGCCTTGTATAAATTGGAAAATGTAAATCTTAGAGCTACTTATTCGAATGGGTTTAAAACCCCGACATTAAAAGAATTGTATTACAGGTATGAACGTACAATGATGTCTGACCTGCGATTGTATCTTGGTAATACGGGACTGAAACCTCAGTTCTCCAATTACTATTCGCTGGGAGCAGAATATAATTCGAAACGATTTACAGTCAGTGTCACAGGATATTACAACAGGGTAAAAGACATGATTGCTCTTGTTGAGATCGAAAGTTCTTATTACGATAAAGTGAGAGGAATTGACAAAACAATGCAGTATAATAATATTGAAGATGCAAAGATTAGAGGGATCGATTTTATTTTCAATTTCAATGTGACCGGAAATCTGCTTGTAGGTGGAGGGTATAGCTATACGAATGCTGAAGCGAATAAGCTGAATGAAGATGGAGTTATGGTTAGGTTGATGGTTGACGGTACGGCATTACATCATGCTAATATGCGTTTTGTATGGAATCACGATTGGAAAAAATATAAACTGGGGGTGGGATTATTTGCCCGAGCTCAGTCTAAAAGATACTATGAATATGACGGAAATGCCGGAGGTTATATGACTTGGCGTTTGAATACAAACCACAAACTTGCGACAATACGTAATTGTAAACTGGAATTTAATGCAGGCATTGATAATATATTTGATTATCATGAGACTAAGCCCTATGGGTATAATTATGCATCGAATACTGCCGGTAGAACATATTATACATCTGTAACTCTACGCTTTATAAAATAAACACTAAATATTAAAAACAAGACATGAAAAAAATCACGAAATTTTTTGCGGTATTATTGACTGCTGTAATGTGCTTTTCGGGCTGTTCGAGTGATGATAACGAATCTCAGGACGCAGCAGTAGTTGTAAAAACTAAAGATAAAGCTCTTTTATTGGTAACTTTTGGCAGTACCTGGGATGAGCCTCAGAAGACATACGATGGTATGCTTGATACATTCAAAAAGGAGTTTCCGGATGCCGATGTTTATTTATCGTTTACATCTACAACCTGTATAACCCGTTGGGGGGCAAAAACCGGAGAGTATTACGCAACACCTGATCTTTGGCTTAATGCAATCGGTAAAGCAGGATACAAAGACGTGATGGTACAATCGCTGCACGTAATACCCGGTGAAGAATATACTCTATTGAGAGACTATTATGTGAAAAATTTCAAGAAAGCATATACTTCTATTCCTGTTGTATTAGGAGAGCCGTTGTTGGTAAGCGATGAGGATATAAAAGAAGTTGGTGACGCTTTATATACAGCTTTCAAACCTCAGTTGGAAAAAGGAGAAGCTGTAGCTTTTATGGGACACGGAAATCCTGAATCGAGTTATAGTAATGCAAATATGAGCTATCAGAAAATAAAGACTTATATGCAGACTAAATGCGATAAGAAGATGTTTGTTGGTACTGTCGATTGCGAAGATATGTTGATAGGAGCTGTAATAACTGATCTTAAAAATACAGTTGCATCCAATACCACTATAAATCTTACACCGCTTATGTCTATAGCCGGAGATCATGCGAATAATGATATGGCTGGCGATTATGATAAAGCCGAAAAAGCAGAAGATCAGAGCTGGAAAGTACAATTAAACGCTGCCGGATACAAAGTGGAAAATTCCAACTGCATTCTTAAAGGGTTAGGAGACTATCCGGCTGTTGTAAATGTATGGATAAGGCATTTGAATGAAGCAATTGCTGCCCAAGAATAATTAGTCCTTCTTACACACTCTATATAATAATCATTTTCTTGAACTGCATAGCTATAGACCCAACTGTAGCTATGTTTTTTATGTGTATGTTTCCCTTTTGGGAAAACTTTTTTGATAAATGTTGATAAATAGTTTTCCGAAATGAACAACATTCTCAATTTTTTGTTAGATATTTGTATGAGATTATTGGTGTCACAAACTCGTTTCTTCGAGTGAGTGATGAAAAGGGAATCAGGTGAAAATCCTGAACAGACCCGCTGCTGTAAACTCTTTTTCGGTTTTAAGCAATACCTCAATGCCACTTTTAGTATTAAAGGGAAGGCTGCTTTGAAACCTGAGTAAGTCAGAAGACCTGCCAATAATGATTAATGATTTTGTCTTTCGGGAAATGAAGACCGGTCATAAGATTTAATTTCTTATATATTTTTATCCAAAGGATAATACTTTCAGTGATGGAAGTAAAATGTTTGTTATATTTTGAAAATATGATAGACATGGGAAATTATACCTTCTGATTTGTTGCTTTCCGAACGGATGTATTTCTAAAAAATATGAAGTTGGAAATGGAAGTTAGTTCGTTAACAAAAGAAGAAAAAATATCAGCCAAACGGTTGGCTAATTCTATTTTGGATGTTGCGATCCTTTTACTCGAATCGGGGGCACATTGCGAACGAATCAATAGAAATGTGCAGCGAATAGCCGATACTTATTCATTTAAAGTGGATATGCTGTTGACTTTCACGGCTATTTCGGTTACAGTTACGGATTTAGCCGATGCTGATAATACTGCTACCATTAATAAAAAAGTAAGGCATCATGGAGCGCATTACGGGATTCTGACAAATACAAGTATTCTGACTTGGAATTTTTATGAAAAAAGAGAGTCTGTTGACGTGTTGGAAAAATGCTTGGAAGAGTTACGCTCTATGCCTAAACATTCTATATGGGTGGTGCGTCTGTTTATAGGAGTTGCCTGTGGTTGTCTTTGTTTACTGGCTGGTGGTAACTGGATAAACGGATTATTTGCTTTCTCTGCATCTTTTGTGGGACTGATTGTTCGTCAGGAAATGGTCAAATATCATTTCAATCTGATGATTGCGATTGTTTGTTCTGCTTTTGTCACAACTACAATATCGGGTCTTGATACATTGTTGCATTGGGGTGCAAAACCGGATATAGCTGTAGCGACAGCTGTATTGTTTCTTATACCCGGCGTTCCTCTCATAAATTGTATTATCGACCTGTTCGAGGGATATATACCTACGGCAATAGCACGAGGAGCTTTCGGAGGCTTTATTTTATTGTGTATAGCTGTCGGAATGTTTTTAAGTATGAATTTGATCGGTATAAGTAATTTTTGAGATATGTGGATGGATATTTTAAAGGATGCCGCTTTAAGCTTTTTTGTTGCACTCGGTTTCGCATTATTATTTGAAACTCCGAGAAAAGCATTATGGGTTGCTGGAATACTCGGGGGATTGGGGCATTGCATCCGTTTTACTATGCTGCAGTTCGATTTTGGGCTGGTTGCTTCTACTCTTTCAGGTACATTGTTTATCGGTCTTGCCGGAATATATTGTGCGCATCGTATACATACACCTCCTGTCGTTTATACTTTGCCAGCCTGTATTACAATGATCCCGGGTTTGTATGCATACAGAACCATGCTCGGTTGCATTCGTATTTATGGAGAAGGAGTAGGGCAGACGTCTTCGACTTTACTTCAAGATACTGTTTACAACTTTATATTGACCTCTTCTTTATTGTTTTGCCTGGCTATAGGTATATGTGTTGCCGCATTATTTTTCAGAAAGAAGAGTGTAAAGGGGATTAAACAGATAAGTGATTTAGGATTGAAAATATTTTAAGGTTTCAGAGTTTTTTGTTTAGAGTCTGCAGCCTTATTGATACAAGGAATATAAACAAGAAGGACTAAGTCCTTCATTTTAACAAAACGAGATTATGAAAAAAATATGTCCACGCTGTTCTGACAGCTTTGTGTGCCGTGAAGACCGCACCGATCTTTGCAGTTGTACCCGCATTTATTTATTGTCGGGAGTTCGTGATTATGTAAAAGAGAATTACGATGAATGTTTGTGTCCATCTTGCCTGAAAGAAACCAGTGCGAATTTCCATTCGTTTGGTGTTAATCCAAGATTTCAGGTTAGTAAACATTAAGGTCTGAAGCCTATTGATTCTATTACATCAACCGTTTATAGCGATTCGGCAAAGTTCAGGTAAACTTGATTGCTCTCACCGCTTAAACGTTACTTAGGCAAATATAATGACCCGAGTCTGTTACAACTAAAAAATATCATTAAATACTTGCTGTTGTGTTACTTAATAACGGCTGACGGATTATGGTTTATTGATAATTGATTGATTCTCTACAAAAACAACTTAAAAACGATATGAACTTTTCCGAAATTCAAATAGTCAAACGTGATGGCAAGCAGGAGTCTTTTTCTATCGAGAAGATTAAGAATGCTATAACCAAGTCGTTTCGGGCGAGCAATTTACCCGATGGCGAACGGGAGATGTACGATATAGCTTTTGCTGTGGCAACTGAGATTAAAACACCTAAAACATCAGTAGAAGAAATTCAGGATCTGGTGGAAAAGGAGTTGATGAGGCGTAATCCGGTTGTTGCAAAAAAATATATCATCTACCGAGAGTGGCGAAATATAGAGCGTCATAAGAAAACTCAAATGAAACATATTATGGATGGTATCGTTTCTATTGAGAAGAATGACGTAAATCTGGGAAATGCTAATATGTCGGCACATACTCCTGCGGGGCAGATGATGACTTTTGCATCGGAAGTTACAAAGGATTATGCAGAAAAGTATCTGGTAAATAAAGAATATGCTCAGGCTCATAAAAACGGAGACATACATATTCATGATCTGGATTACTATCCGACCAAAACGACGACTTGTTTGCAATATGATTTGGAAGAGTTATTCGAAAAGGGATTCAGAACGAAAAACGGAAGTATTCGTACTCCACAGTCGATACAAAGTTATGCAACGTTAGCAACCATTGTTTTCCAGACCAATCAGAATGAACAGCATGGGGGGCAATCTATACCGGCATTTGATTTTTTTATGGCTAAAGGTGTGTTGAAGACGTTTCGTAAACATTTACGTTCAAATCTCTTACTGCTTCTTCAATTAGACGGAAACTCGGTTAATGAAGATTGGTTAAAGAATCAGGTTGAAGCACTAGTCCCTGGTATTGAGTTATTGTCTTCTCAAAAGGGTGACTTGCTGGCTTGTTTGAATAAACAACATTCATTGATTAGTGCCGAACATTTGGAAGCTGTATTGAAAAGGTCATTAGAGAGTAGCCGGAAGGATACTCATCAGGCGATGGAAGCATTTATCCATAATTTGAATACGATGCATTCGAGAGGAGGTAATCAAGTTGTCTTTAGTTCTATAAATTACGGTACGGATTCTTCACCCGAAGGCCGTATGGTTATTCGTGAGCTATTGGCTGCAACAGAGGAGGGACTCGGAAATGGAGAGGTTCCGGTATTTCCTATTCAGATATTCAAAGTTAAAGATGGTGTTTCTTATTCCGATGAGGATTACAGTTTGGCGATGACTGATTTCGATGCGGCATTGAATGGTGCATTTTCTTTTAAGTCACCTAATTTCGATTTATTGCTATCAGCTTGCCGGACAACTTCTGTAGCTCTTTTCCCTAACTTCATGTTTTTAGATACTCCTTTTAATAAGCATGAAAAGTGGAAAGCGGATGACCCTAAGCGATATCTTTATGAGACCGCTACAATGGGATGCCGTACCCGTGTTTTCGAAAATCTGCATGGCGAGAAGAGTTCGGTTGGTAGGGGTAATCTATCTTTTACTTCGATGAATTTGCCCCGTTTGGCAATAGAAGCCCGGATGAAGGCAGAAAGCCTTTATCCGGAAAGAGACAAGCAGGCTATCCAGCAGGTATCACGTGAATTGTTTCTTAAATCGGTAAGTGATCTGACAAAAATGATTGCTGAGCAGTTGTACGACAGGTATGAGTATCAACGTACAGCATTGGCTCGCCAGTTTCCATTTATGATGAATAATAATCTATGGAAAGGTGGAGAGCTTTTGGAACAGAATGAAGAAGTAGGAGATATTATCCGTTCCGGAACTCTCGGTATTGGTTTTATCGGCGGACACAATGCAATGGTTGCTATCTATGGCGAAGGGCATGCCATTAATAAGCAGGCATATCAGACCTTATACGATGCTATTCTGGAGATGAATAAGGTTGTAGATGAGTATAAACTGAAATACAATCTTAATTATTCGGTTCTGGCTACTCCTGCGGAAGGTCTATCCGGTAGATTTACGAAAATGGATAAGAAGAAGTATGGAGTTATAACAGGTGTTAATGACAAAGATTACTATGTGAATTCATTTCATGTTGATGTAAAGGAACACGTTAATGTTGCTGAAAAAATTAAATTGGAAGCTCCTTTTCATGCTATAACCAAAGGCGGACATATTACGTATGTTGAACTGGATGGAGAAGCGAAGAAGAATATTCCGGTAATACTTAAGATTGTGTATCTGATGCATAAAGAGAATATTGGATATGGTTCTATAAACCATCCTGTAGATACTTGTCGTAAATGTGGTTATAAAGGTGTGATTTATGCGGAATGTCCTTTGTGTAAAAGCGAGAATATTGTGCGTATGCGGCGTATTACAGGATATCTGACAGGCAGTCTTGAATCGTGGAACTCAGCAAAACAAGCAGAAGAAAAAGATAGGGTAAAGCATGTTTAAAGATCCTTTGAGAATACTGAAAATATATGAAGAAACGATAGCCGATGGTGAAGGTTTCCGTTATTCTATCTATTTGTCGGGATGCAGCCATCATTGTAAAGGTTGTCATAATCCCGACAGTTGGAATCCTGCTTTGGGTACATTGTTGACAGAAGAATGGCTGGATCGTATAGTGAATGAGATAAATGATAATCCTTTATTGGATGGGGTGACTTTTTCGGGAGGGGATCCGTTTTTTTATCCACAATCGTTTCTTCAATTATTGAAAGCTGTTAAAGAACGAACAGGTAAGAATATCTGGTGTTATACCGGATACACATACGAACAATTGATTGAGAGTAAGGATCTGGCTACATGTCTAGGATACATAGATGTTTTGGTAGACGGGCGTTTCGAGAAAGATCTTTATTCACCGTCTTTAGCATTCAGAGGAAGCAGCAATCAGAGGATTATAAAGCTGGATAAAACATTCGATCATTCGATTGTTTGCAGGATGCTGTTACCTAAGGCTAAGAAGTAGTGTTTTTAATTTGGCTCTGCTTATTTTGCCGTTTTCGGTAAGAGGTATCTGTTCTATTTGTATTGTTCTCTTTGGTATAAAATAAGGCGGGAGAGTAGTCTCTAGTTCAGTAATATTAATAGTTGTATCATGCTCTATTACAAGTACTACTATTTCTCCGAATTTCGGATCAGAGATTGAGGATATTGCAAAATTGCCGGAAATACAGCTTTTTAGTAATGTTTCGACTTCTTCTATCTGGATTTTGACACCTCCGCTATTGATGATGTTATCTTTACGTCCTATGATACGAAAGCTGCCATCTTCTAACAGTTCCGCTATATCGTTGGTCTGAAGCTTTTCTGTATTTACCAGAGGTGCATCTATGATAAGCGTTTGTTCGGCGGACAGACTGAGAGATACCGAATCAAAAGGATAGTACCGATCAGAATAATCCTGTCCGTTCAACTTACGCAATGCAATATGAGATAAGGTTTCCGTCATGCCGTAAGTTGAATATACATGATTCGGAAACAGACGTATTTCTTCGGCTATCTGAGGATCGATTGCTCCACCTCCTATAATGAGGTGCTTGACCCGGGAAAGTTTTTGTTTTTGTTCTTTGTCTTGAAGGCTGTTGAATACCTGCATAGGAACCATTGCTGCAAAGTCGTATTGTGTTGTGTCATTTTTGAGAGGGTTGCCGCTAGGTGTTGTTATATATAAATCCAGACCTGCAATAAGAGATCGGACGACTACCATCTTTGCCCCGATATATTTTAGATCCATGCAGAGCAGAGCCTTGTCTCCTGCTTTTAAACCCAAAAAAGAACATGTAAGCCGGGCACTTTGCATCATTCTTTCTTTTTCGACCTGTATTTCTTTTGGTATACCTGTAGAACCGGATGTTTGTACAGTAAGAGTGGGATTATCAGAAAACCAATCGTGAAGAAAAGAGTACAGATCATTCCAAAACGGGTTATTGAATACCTGAATCATTTCAAAGTCTTTAGCTGAGTAGTTTACCCCTTCGATAGTGATTGTCTGTTGTTTTCTGTCAAAATTGTACATTTTACAAACTGTTTGGATCGAAAAAATTACCTTCAGGATTATACCAAAGACAATCGCCTTTTATCTCTAAAGGCATATCTATATTGTTTGTATATAACGAACCTGTACCTAGCCCTTGTGGCAATGAATTATGAAAGGTCGAACACCATTGAGCAATTGCATTCAATCCTATATTAGACTCTAGAGCCGAAGTTATCCACCAGTCCATTTTCATAGAATTGGCTAGCTCTATCCATTCGGTTGCTCCACAAATACCGCCATGTAAGGTAGGTTTTAATATGATGTATTGAGGCTTAATAGTTTCCAATAGCTCTTTCTTTTGTTCGGGATTATTAACACCGATCAATTCTTCATCCAGAGCTATTGGTAAAGGTGTATGTTCGGTCAGATATCTCATTTGTTCCCATTGCCCCGCTTTGATAGGCTGTTCGATGGAATGAAGATCAAGTTCGGCAAGCCGTTTCAATTTATCTAAAGCATCATCGGGTGAAAATCCACCGTTTGCATCTACCCTAAGGGTAATATCTGTTGCAGAGAAATGTTTACGTATATGTTTCAACAGGTTCAGTTCGTCGTCGAAGTTGATAGCTCCTATTTTTAGTTTGATGCACCGAAAACCTTGCTGCATTTTTGCCTCTATCTGCTCAAGCATATAATCATAATCGCCCATCCAGATAAGTCCGTTGATAGGTATTCCGGCGGAGCCATTCGAAAAAGGAGTATTCCAAAGTTTAAAGCTGCCTTGCTGTTCAAGCTGTTTTATCGCAGTTTCGAGTCCAAACAAAATAGATGGATAGTTTCTGAGTTTTTCTGTATTAAGATATCCGTCTTTTTCAAGTTCTTTACAGAAAGAACGGAGTTTGTTCTCGTAATCATCATTGTAATCGCAGCTTAAATCAAACAACGGGGCACATTCACCTATTCCCCAAAGCCGAGGATTATCGGATGATGAAACGATTACGTACCATATTTTATGATCGGTGTAAACGCCCCGCGAAGTACCCGCAGGACGTTTAAACTGTAAGTTATATGGTTTTATCTGAACCTTCAAAGAGGTCTCAGGTCTATCTATTGCTTTTGTAAGCATAACAACAAAAGTAAGTTATCACATTGAAATATATCATTAAATACTTTCTGTTACCTAATAATACCAATCAAGGAAATTTAGGGAATTTTTTGAAATCTGGTTTACGTTTTTCAAGAAATGCGTGCTTACCTTCCTGCGCTTCATCTGTCAGATAATAGAGTAGGGTAGCATTGCCTGCAAGCTCTTGTATACCGGCTTGTCCATCCAGTTCTGCATTCAGACCCATCTTGATCATACGTAATGCCATCGGGCTGTGCTGCATCATTTCATGTGCCCATTTTACGGTTTCATCTTCCAACTGATCAAATGGTACTACAGTATTAACCAATCCCATTTCGAGAGCTTCCTGAGCTGAATACTGACGGCAAAGGAACCATATTTCACGGGCTTTCTTTTGTCCGACTATACGAGCTAAGTATGAAGACCCGAATCCTGCATCGAAGCTACCTACTTTAGGACCTGTTTGTCCGAAAATAGCATTATCCGAAGCAATTGATATATCACAAACTACCTGAAGGACATGTCCGCCACCGATAGCATAGCCGTTTACCATTGCAATAACAGGTTTAGGCATCGAACGGATCAGTTTTTGTACTTCAAGTACTTGCAGACGAGGTACACCGTCTTTACCGATGTATCCGCCTTTACCTTTTACATTCTGATCTCCTCCCGAACAAAAAGCCTTATCTCCTGCACCGGTCAGTACGATTACATATATATCCTGATTCTCATGACAAATACGCAAAGCATCTGCAATCTCCATTGTTGTTGTCGGAGTGAAAGCGTTACGGTAGCGTGGACGATTGATTGTTATACGACCTATTCCTTCGAAGTAATCGAATAGAATATCTTCATATTCTTTGATGGTTTCCCATTTTCTTTCTGTAGCCATAAGTAAGCAACTATTAGTTTATATAGATATTTTATGTTTTATAGTTATTTATTGCATTTATACTTGCTCGAACAATAAAAAAGTCTGAGACCTTATTTTTTTAGATCATGGTAATATTTCTGAAATGCCTTCTTGCATATATCCATATCCGCAATGACTTCCAGAATGATGGATTGTTCTGATTGTTCTACAGTAAATAATGTGAGGTGATTATTTAATTCGTCTTTATCCTTGGCTGATAGGTATGTAAACCCGGCAGCTTTAGCCCAATCACAGGATTCGGTTGTATGTTCTGCCGAAACAAATTCGTTAAGGGATTCTGATTTATTCAATCCCGGTAAAAGATGAAAGATGCCGCCACCTCCATTGTTTATCAGTAAAATTCTGAGATTCTTTATGTGTTTGATATTCCATAAAGCATTTAGTCCGTAGAAGAAACTGAGATCGCCGATAATCAGATAAACAGGTTTTTCTGAAACAGCAGCAAATCCTACAGTAGTAGGTAAAGTGCTTTCTATTCCATTTACACCTCTATTGCAATAAATTCTGATCGATGAATCTATCGGATATAGCTGAACATTACGTACCGCTGAACTATTTGCTATGTGCAATGCAGAGTTTATAGGTAGTATATTCAGAAATTTACCCGTAGCCCAAATATCACAAAAAGGTATATTATCCGCTGGATATTTTATCGCATTTGTTGGATTTATCCACTGCTTACAAAAAGTAGATTTTACCTCTTTTGGAATATTGCTATCTAAAGCGGTCAGAAAATCTGTCGGATCAGTTTTTATCAGATCTGTGAGAGATTGAAACAGATCGACCACCTCTCCCGATTTGCTCAACAGCCAATGTGCCTTTGGTTTATATTGCCTGAAGAAATGTTTTATTCGTTTAGAAACAATATGCCCTCCTAAAGATATAAGTAGATCTGGTCTATATAATTCTTTATCTTCATCGCTGAGTTGGTAGAGTAAAGCATCGAAATTAGATATAAACTCAGGAGATATACAGTTCGACAAATACTCGGTGAAGATTACACAATTGTGATCTTTTGCCAGCTTTTCTAAGATCGATATAAGTCGCTCCGAATAAAAACTCTGCCCTACAAGAATAATCCTTTTAGGTAGTTCTTTCCATTGTTCAGCATAATAAGATGTGTCGATAGTCTGTTCTATCTTTGGTGCATATATTCGCCTGATTTCGGGTAATGTTGGCTCCGAATAATCAAACAATGGTTCACCTAGAGGGATATTAATTTGTACAGGACCCGGAGCATCACTTGTACATGAAATAAGAGCTTCGTTGATCAGTCTGTTACAGTACCATTCGTCCGTATCATTACTTATTTCAGGTAGATTTACTGCTTTTTTCACCAGAGAACCGAATGCTCCCGGTTGAGGGAGAGTTTGACCATCCATTTGTCCTATCCATTGTGGTGCCCGGTCGGCTGATATAACGATAAGCGGTAGCTGCTGATAAAATGCCTCACTCACCGCCGGAGCATAATTTAGCAAGGCTGAACCTGAAGTACAGCATATCGCTACAGGACATTGTTTGGCTTGTATGATGCCAAGAGCATAGAATGCAGCGTTCCGTTCGTCAACAATAACATGACAATCAAAGAACGGCTCTTGCGAAAAAGTCTGCATCAAAGGTGCATTACGAGAACCCGGAGATAAAACAATATGCTTTATCCCATATGCTTTAAGCAATGCTGCTGTTTGTAATATGTTCTTTTTTGTTGAAAACATATCAGATATTTTCTATAATAGAGATAATTGTCTGCAGTTTATTTTCGGTTTCTTTCCATTCCGAAAATAAATCAGAAGAGGGAAGTATGCCTCCACCTGCATATAATCTTAATTTGTTGTCAAATATTTGCATACATCTCAGATTGACATACAGATCGGTTCTTTCTTCTGTATTCAGATTTCCTATAAATCCTGAGTAATAGCTCCGGTTATATCCTTCATTATCAAGAATGAAATTAAAGGCTTCTTCTTTAGGGAATCCGTTTATTGCCGGACTTGGATGTAGTAAGTCCAGCACATGTCCTATCTGGGAAGGGTTATCTAAATGAAACGAAAACTCACTTCTCAAATGCAATAGATTTCCGGCTTGGATGGTTTCCACATTGTTATGAGATGATGTTATACCTGCTTTCTGTAATTGCTGATGCATATAATCGGCAACAATCTGCTGCTCGAGTTTATTCTTATCGTCCCAAACAGCTGACGCTATATCCGATTCAGCTTTCTGTGTTCCGGCTAGTGCATCAGTGATCCATTGATTATCTTGACCCGATATCAGTCGTTCCGGAGAGCATCCCAACCAGGTTCCTGAAATAGGAGTATGGCATAGATATATAAAGCTATTCGGGTATTTTGAACAAGCCTTGGCAAATGAAGCTCCTGCTGAGAAACGGTCTCCTTTATCAATGTCAAAAGTCCTTGACAACACTAGTTTTGTACATTTTCCCGATTCCAATTCTTCTTGAAATAAATCGTAAACTTTGCAATACCTCTCAAATGAATTACAGTCTTCTTTATCAGGATAAGACGCAGGTCTGTACCCATTTTTCTGATGTAAATCCAGCTTTTTTATATAGTCCAGTATGTTCTGTTCGTTATTCAGGATTACATCCGGTTTTATTAATATAACAGGAGTACTACCCGTTATCTGATATGGTACAATTGTAAATCCGTTTTTTCCGTTCAGTTCAGATAAATTGGAGAATGTTTGGGTGATATCTGATTTTTGCATTATCAGGTTGATCGTATTTGTTTTCGGCAATCTGTATAAAGCAAAATGTATGTTATTATCTATCAGAGAATCTAAAATATTGTATTCCGTATGTTTGCTAAATTCCATTACTATAACTTGAATCTTTCTTGATGCTCTTTTCAGATCACATCAAATATGATGCTAATTTATGGTTTATTCGGCTGAAAACCGCCTTTTTTTACTTAAAAATGGTTTCTGATCATTATACATATGAGAAGAGCAGATGAATAGCTATTCATCTGCTCTTTTTTGTTATAGGTTTTGGTCTAAATAAAAGTCTGTGACCTTACCAGATAGATACTCGTTTTTCTTTTGGTATGAAAAGAGAGTCTGTTTCTGTAATGTTGAATGCTTTATACCAAGATTCAACCTGTGGAAGAGCTCCATCCACACGCCATTTTCCAAGGGCATGAGGGTCTATCTTTGTTAATCGGGTTATTTCCGCATCTCTGATATTACCAGCCCAAAGATTTGCATATGCAAGGAAGAAACGTTGTTGAGGAGTAAATCCATCGATCTTTTCTGTAGATTTACCGTCTCTTGTTTTCATGAATGCATAATATGAAACCTGAAGTCCGCCCTGATCAGCAATATTTTCTCCTAAAGTAAATTTACCATTGGCATGAAGGTCGCCAAGTACTTTTATATTATCGAAGAAATCTGAAAGAACCTTAGCTCTTTCTTCAAATTTCTTGGCATCTTCGGCAGTCCACCAATCAGACATATTACCATTCTTGTCGTATTTACGACCTTGATCGTCAAATCCGTGAGTCATTTCGTGTCCTATTACGACACCGATAGCTCCATAATTAACAGCATCATCCGCATTCATATAGAAGAATGGAGGTTGAAGTATACCGGCAGGGAAACAGATTTCGTTGGTAGTTGGATTATAATAAGCATTTACGGTCTGAGGTGACATTAGCCATTCTGCGCGGTCAACAGGCTTGCCTAGTTTGCCTAGCATGAAGTTGAATTCGTATTCAGATGAACGGGTCATATTTGCCCAATAGCTGTCGTCTTTGATTGTAAGAGACGAAATGTCTCTCCATTTGTCAGGATAACCGATTTTCACGATGAAAGTACCTAATTTTTCCTGAGCTTTAGCTTTAGTTTCTTTGCTCATCCATTCGAGGTTGTTGATACGTTCGCTCAATGATTCTTGTAGGTTCTTCACAAGGTTAAGCATACGTTCTTTCGCTTTAGGCGGGAAGTATTTTTCAACATACATTTGACCGACTTCTTCACCTAGTGATTCGTTGATTGTATTTACAGTACGTTTCCAGCGGGGTTGAATTACTTTGCTTCCGCTAAGTTGTTTTCCGTAAAATTCGAAGTTAGCATTGACAAAATTATCACTAAGATATTTAGCAGATGCATTTATTAAGCACCAAGACAAATATGCTTTGGAATCTTTTACTGGGGTCGCCTGAATTAATTTTATCGCAGCTGCTATAGGTTCAATCTGAGATACATTCAATTCTTTAAGGTCTTTTGCTCCTACAGATGTGAAGAATAGATTCCAGTCGAATTTGGCTACTGAATCATTCAAACTGGCCACCTGCATTTTGTGATAGTTTAGCTCAGGGATACGGGTTTTCTCTTTTTCGAAATGAGCTTTAGCTAAAGCCGTTTCTATTTTCATTATAGCTTCCGATGCAGTTTTTGCATTGGCTGCCGAGTACCCGGCATTTACAAACTGAGTTTGTATCAGTTTTACGTATCCTTCACGGAGAGCCTTAGATGTTGCATCTGTAGCAACATAATAATCTCTTTCGCCAAGTCCCAATCCACTTTGGTAGATATGAGCTATGTTTATCGAGCTATTCATATCATCTGCACCTACATAGAATCCAAAGAATGGAGCAGATGTATAGTGTCTGATTTTTGCAGATAGAGTGATAATATCTTCAACGGTTTTAGCTGCTTCTATTTCAGCCAGCTGGTCTTTAATTGGTGCAGCCCCGTCTTTGTTTAATTTCACACTATCCATCCCTATCTTATACAGATCTCCGATTTTCTGAGCAGTTGATCCGGAGTTATGTTCGGTCTTACCTAGCTCTTCAATCAGATCTTTGATCTGTTTCTGATTGTTTTCACGCAGTTGGTCAAAAGATCCGTAACGTGAATACTCATCGGGGATAGGATTGGCATCTGACCAACCTCCTGTTGCATAACGAAAGAAACTAGTACCTGGATTAGCAGTAGTATCTAAATTGTTTAAGTCGAGTCCTTTTTCCACGACAACCTCCTCCTCGGCTTTCGCCTTTTGTTTACATCCTATGGCAGCAACAGCTGTTACGGCTAAGAATGCGAATGGTAAATAATACAATTTTTTCATATTAAAGAAGTATTTTGAATTTCTTATTCATTTCAATTATGGCATATGAGAACATTAGAATCGCTATATAAATAAATGGTAATTTAGCCGTTACATTGCTTATTGAGGGGAGAAAATGTGCACAATAAAAAATAACTAACAAATGACTATAGTACATACTGGAAGACATCTTTCCCCAGAAATCGTTAGAGTTGCTGCTGTATTGGGATTTTTTTAAGACTAAGATAAATAGTCCTGGACATAATACAATTAGAGATATATAGAGATCATAAGTTACACCTAATCTATATGTAAACCAAGACTCTATAATCAACACAAAGATTGAAAAAATAATGGCTGTACAAAGAATGTAATCTTTGACCATTAAGAATAGATGCTTTTTATTCTTAATGATTATACCTAATAGTATAAATGAGACCCCTAAAAGAAAATTACGATAGAGAAATATATAATAAAATTTCTTTTGTAATGAGTATATTAATACAAATATAAGTAATGCTGTAATCAGATATGGAATAAAATTAGACAATGGGTATTTTTTTTGTATCCAGTATATTATAATTGTAGCTTCAATTAATATAAGCACATACCAAAGATGACCATATCCTACAATCATGTGGAAAAATAAATCCTTGAAAGAAGAAGTGCCTGTATAAAAATTAAATGCTGCATATATAAAAATCCAGACAAAGTATATCCGTAATAATTTTAATACATACTTTTTTATAAAGGTAGAGTCATTGATCTTTTCGGATAGAAAGTAGCCATTTATTATAAAAAAACAAGGAACAGCTATTCTTGAGATACCGGAGGTGACTATCCAACCCATAAAAGTAATATTACTCCATGGAACATGAATGAGTACTACCAAAAAAGCAAGAAAACATTTAAAATAGTCTAATGAAATATGCCTTTCCATATAAAAAACTACAAACTTTCCAATATTCGTTTAATAACCGTTTGTGCTGAAATCTCACGATTAGCAGCTTCTTGGATTACTATGGATTGAGGGCTTTCTATAACTTCGTCAGTTACAATCATATTACGGCGTACAGGCAGACAGTGCATAAAATAAGCATTATTGGTCAATGCCATCTTCTCTGTTGATACAGTCCATGATCTGTCTTTACTTAAAATTTTTCCATAATTGGAATCTGCAAAGGCTGCCCAATTTTTTGCATATACAAAATCGGCTCCGGCCAAAGCTTTATCCTGATCATATTCGACTTTTGCTCCTCTGACAAACTTAGGGTCAAGCTCATACCCTTCGGGATGAGTTATGACAAAATCGACATCAGCTTCGTTCATAAAGTCAGCAAAAGAATTAGGAACCGCTTGAGGCAGAGCTTTAGGATGAGGAGCCCATGTTAAGACTACTTTAGGTCTGTGAGTCTTTTTATATTCTTCAATCGTGATCAGATCTGCAAATGCCTGAAGAGGATGCCCTGTTGCAGCTTCCATACTGAATACAGGTTTCCCCGAATATTTTATAAACTGATTAAGAATTTTTTCTTCACAGTCATCTTGTTTATTTTCAAACTGAGCGAATGCACGTACCCCGATAATATCGCAATAACAACCCATTACAGGTATTGCTTCGAGTAGATGTTCTGTTTTATCTCCATCCATGATAATGCCGCGTTCTGTTTCGAGTTTCCATGCTCCTTGGTTGATGTCCAGAACTATAGTGTTCATTCCTAGATTCATTCCGGCCTTTTGGGTACTCAGGCGTGTACGCAGACTCGAATTGAAAAACACCATTAAAAGGGTTTTATTTTCTCCCAGATGCTTATATGCATATCTGTTTTTTTTTATTTCAAGAGCCTCTTTAACGGCTTCATTTAAGTTTCCCAGATCTTTAACGTTGGTATAAGTTCTCATTTTGGTATTCCTAACAATTATATAAATAAAAAGCTTTGTCTATTTAGTTGCATCAAACTATGCTGCATATCGTATTTTTATACGAAACAAATTATCAAAGATATAAGATTTTGAATTGATTACTTTCTTTTATTTGTAAAAATGTGTGTGGAACCACTAACTTAAGGTTTCAGACCTATTTACTCTTTTGGTAAAAAAGGCAACCAAAGTCTGTTATAAACTATTAATTTATCATTAAATACTTGCTGTCACTAAGTCTCTTTTAGAAAGATGAAAGTGATATACCGCCTGTCCCATTGGGGCATCCGCAGCCTTTTGCTGATCGGCATGATGTAGATATTACCAAAATGGCTAAAATCACTATAAAGATTAAATTTTTCATACGATGAATGACTGTATCTTATATTTATAGTTGCCAAAGTAGTAAAAAAGCAGAGTCCTTAAAAATAAATTGTACTTTTGCTGATAATAAAAATAATTTTTGTAGTGATTTCAGTAGAAGGATTAACTGTAGAATTCAGCGGGCGACCGTTGTTCGATGATATATCATTTGTTGTAAATAAGAAAGACCGTATTGCCCTTGTCGGAAAAAACGGAGCCGGAAAATCGACTATGCTTAAGGTTTTTGCAGGAATACAGGAACCAACACACGGTCGGATTTCTTATTCAAAAGATTTAACTATAGGCTATTTGCCTCAGCACATGACTTTGGTGGAAGGTAATACAGTCTTAGAAGAAGCATCTTTGGCTTTTGATCATGTTCAACAACTCGAATCTGAGCTCGAATCTGTCAATCAGCAAATGGCAGAACGGACTGATTATGAATCGAAAGAGTATCATGATCTGATAGAGCGTTCTGTTTATTTGAATGAGCAGTTTATGATGTCCGGTGGAGGTAACTTTTTGGCAGAAGTAGAACGTACTTTAATCGGGCTGGGATTCAAAAGATCAGATTTCGAACGTCCTACGAGTGAATTCAGTGGAGGTTGGAGAATGCGTATTGAGTTGGCAAAACTTTTACTCCGCCGTCCTGATGTATTACTGCTCGATGAGCCGACCAATCACCTTGATATAGAATCTATACAGTGGCTCGAAAATTTTTTGGCAACACGAGCCAATGCCGTGATACTGGTATCTCATGACCGGGCTTTTCTCGATGCAGTAACGATGCGTACTATTGAGATTGTTTTGGGTAAGACATACGATTATAAGGTAAGTTATTCGAAATATGTTGAACTGAGAAAAGAACGCCGTGAACAGCAAATAAGAGCATACGAAAATCAACAAAAGCAAATACAGGAAACTGAAGATTTTATAGAACGTTTTCGATATAAAGCTACTAAGGCAGTACAGGTACAGTCGAGAATAAAACAACTGGACAAGATTGAACGGCTCGAGATAGATGAAGAAGATAATTCCTCTTTACGTCTTAAATTTCCGCCTGCGCCTCGCTCAGGTTCGTATCCTGTTATAACCGATGAGGTGGAAAAATCATATGGAGATCATCTTATATTTAAGAATGTTACTTTAACCATTAACAGAGGTGATAAAGTTGCTTTTGTCGGAAAAAACGGAGAGGGCAAATCTACTTTGGTCAAATGTATAATGGGAGAGACCGATTTCAAAGGGAAACTCGAATTGGGACATAATGTGAAAATCGGATATTTTGCTCAAAATCAGGCTTCATTGTTGGATGAGAGTAAAACGGTTTTCGAAACGATAGATTATGTTGCAACAGGAGATATACGAACTAAAATACGAGATATATTAGGAGCTTTTATGTTCGGAGGTGAAGCTTCCGATAAAAAAGTAAAAGTACTGTCGGGAGGAGAACGCAGTCGTTTGGCGATGATACGCTTACTACTCGAACCTGTTAATCTTCTTATTCTCGATGAGCCGACCAATCACTTGGATATGAGATCGAAAGATGTATTAAAAGAGGCTATAAAAGAATTTGACGGAACGGTTATAGTTGTTTCTCACGATCGTGAATTTCTTGATGGACTGGTTGATAAGGTATATGAATTTGGTAATCAGCAGGTAAAGGAACATCTGTATGGAATATACGAATTCCTGCAAAAGAAAAAGATGGATACTTTACAGGAGTTAGAAAAGCCTTTAGCTTCAAAGAATGGTGAAGCTCCAAAAGAAGATCTTAAAGTTGTTCAGTCTGAAAATAAGTTATCTTATGAAGAACGTAAAGAGCTAGGTCGTCTGATAAAAAAACAAGAGAAACAAATTGCCGATGCTGAATCCCGAATAGAGAAACTCGAAACTGAAAAATCGCAGTTAGAAGAGGTTTTAGCTACACCTGAAGGTGCTTCGGATGCTGCTCTTTTCGAAAAGCATGGAAAGTTGAGTAAAGATATAGAAAATGAAATGAGTACATGGGAATTGCTGACCATGGAATTAGAGGAAATAAAAGAGAAATCCCGATAGGTTGTTTCTTTTTTAGATATTTAACGAAGGTAAATTATTGTCATTTTGATATATAGTTTACCTTTAGTTGTTTTTGTTGCATGTTTATTAAACAATATCAAAAAGCTGAGATTTTAACACTGGTCAATTTTATGAAAAAGAATGTAAAGAAAGGTTTGCTTATAGGAGGCGGAATTCTTGTTGTACTGCTCATTCTATTATTTACTGTTCCTTTGCTATTTAAAGGGAAGATAAAGGATGCGGTTATTAATGCTGCGAATGAAAAACTGAATGCCGAGTTATTTATTAAAGACTTTGGTATAAGTGCATTTTCTAATTTTCCAAACATTACATTATCTCTCGAAAATATGTCGGTAAGTGGAGTGGGGGATTTTGCCGGAGATACTTTGGTTAAGGCTAAGTCGGCAGATATCACATTGTCCCTTTGGGAAATAATAAAAGGAAATTATGCTGTGTCACGTATAAATATGGATCATGCACAGGTTTATGCCAAAGTATTGGCTGATGGTCGTGTCAATTGGGATATAATGAAGACTGATAGTGTATTCGCAGAGACTGTTAACAATGATACCGACTCCGGAGATGGAGGTTTTAAACTTCAGCTGCAAAAAGTATCATTAAATCATTGCAAGCTGTTGTACGAAGATCAATCTCTGAATATGAAAGTTTTATTATCAGACTGGAGTGGGGAGGTTTCTGGTGATTTTACGGCCAAGAATACAACTTTAAAAACAAAGTCTACCATTGGTGAAGTTTCATTTACAATGGATGGTATACCTTATTTATCAAGAATCAAGGGGCTGGCTGATGCTACAGTCGATGTGGATATGGACAAGATTAAGCTGACATTCGTTGAGAGTAATATTCAACTGAATGACGTAAAAGCGTCTCTTGACGGAACATTTAGTTTTGTCGGGGATGACGGCAAAGATTTTGACCTTAAATTAAAAGCTCCGGATACTCAGTTCAAAGATATTTTGTCTATCCTTCCTGCATTATATACAAATGACTTTAAAGACCTCAAAACGTCAGGAACGGCTTCGCTTGAAGGGTATGTCAAAGGTTTGATGCAGGGAGACCATTATCCTGCATTTGACTTTAAAATATTGATACAGGATGCTATGTTTAAATATCCATCTTTGCCGAAATCGGTCGATAACATAAATGTCATCATGGGTGTTAGTAGTACCGGTGGAGATTTGGATAACGTGGTATTAGATATCAGCAAATTTGATTTCACGATGGCGGGTAATCCCTTTTCGGCAAGTTTGAATATAAAAACTCTGATGAGTGATGCAAACCTAAAAGCCAAAATGAAAGGTATTATCGATTTGTCGATGATTAAGGATGTTTATCCTTTAGAAAAAGGAACTGATCTGAATGGGAAATTGACAGCAGATTTAAATGTAGCAGCTCGTATGTCGGCTATTGAGAAAGAACAATATCAGAATATTGATGCAAATGGATTTTTGAAGATCAACAATATGCAATATAAAAGCACTGCTTCCAAACCTATACTGATAAATAATGCAGAATTTCAATTTTCGCCACAGTTTGTCAATTTATCTACTTTTGATATTAAAATAGGAGATAACGATCTGTCTGCTAACGGGCGTTTGGAGAATTTAATAGCTTATGTATTAAAAAATAAAACGTTGAAAGGGGAGCTTCATTTGAAATCATCTTATTTTAATCTCAATGATTTTATGGATGCCGAGAAAAATACGGCAACAGCAAGTGCTGCTCCATCTGAAAACAAAGAAAAAACTTCTTCGGGAAGAACATCTCCCTCATCTGATAACTTTATGATACCTCAGAATCTCAATTTTTCTATGGATGTCGATATGAAAGATGTTGTGTACGGAAAAACGAATATTAATAATCTGAGAGGTGTTATAACGGTTAAGGATGGTATTGCCCGAATGCAGAATGTTTCGGCTAATGTGTTAGGTGGAATCGCTAAGATTTCAGGAGCATATAATACGGCAGAAAGTGTATCAGCTCCGAAAGTAGACCTGGCATTGAATATTAGCAAGGCTTCTTTTGCTGAAACATTTAAATCCGTGGAGGCTATCCAAAAGTTTGCTCCTATTTTTGAGAAAATGTTAGGGAATTATTCTATGGATATTAATCTCAATACTTCTATGGTGAGTAATATTTCTCAGATGCTGGGCTCTTTAACTGCCAGTGGTTTGATTCAATCTAACGAGGTGAAAGTCCAAAATGTAGAAGTCTTGAATGAGTTGGCATCTGCTCTTAAATCTAATTCATTAAAATCAATTACCGCTAAAGATGTAAATATACCTTTCGCAATAAAGGATGGAAAGATCAATACCAAACCATTTGCCATTAATATTGGAGATGGTGGGAAATTGAGTTTAGAAGGTATGACTGGATTAGATCAGACGATTAACTACAAAGGATCGGTAACTTTGCCTAAAAACATGTCTAATAATTTTGTGAATGCAGTTCCTCTTACGATAACCGGAACATTTAATGATCCTAAAATAAAAGTTGATGCAAAAAGTGTCATAGGTAGTATTGCCGGGCAATTGTTGGGAGGAACAAGCACCGGTAATGGAAAGACAGATAACATTTCGTCAAAAATAACTCAGAATAAACAAGTGCAAATCGCTAAAATACGCAGCGAAGCAAAAACTGCATCCGAAAAAGTAGTGGAAGAAGCTCAAAAAGCAGGACAGCAATTGATTGATGCTGCTGCTCCGAAAGGTGCTATTGCTAAATTAGCCGCTGATAAAGCTGCAGCCAAATTGAATTCGGAGGCGAAGAAAAATGCCCAAAAATTATTGGATGAATCAGAAGAGAAAGTGAAATTACTTGAAAATTGAAATTTCGGAACTCTAAAAAAAAAGAACAGACGTTTAATGTCTGTTCTTTTTTTTATGCTAAGCCTTTTGCCAGTTGTAACATTTCGGTTACAGAGGCATTTGGTCTTACTCCGTTTATAATAAATTGGACGTAGAATCCTCTTAATGCACCTTTTGGTAGTTCGGTATATCCTGATGGTGCGGTGTCTTTTAATCCTGCTTTCTGAATATCGGTCTGTGTCTGATTTATGTAGAGTTTATAACCCAACTCCTCGTCAGTTAATTGTCTGCACCATCGGACAGTCATTAAATGCCAGCTTTTATTATTATCGAATTTGATGTAATCGTCTATCGTAACACGCCCGTTCCATGTTACTATTATTGCGGCTTCGACAAACCCATAGAAATCTCCCGGTGCTACATCAAAAACATCTATGTCATTATCGTTATGGTCATGCTTTAAAGTCCATTTATCGTTGGCATGAAATCTGGCTCCTCCCGGCATCAAGTTAAATCTATATTTATTGGTGTTTTTGTTACTAAACCAATAAGTGTAATCGGCAACTGCTGCCGAATTACTGCCAGATTTACAAGTGAGCATTGTTCTTACATCACTTTCTGTACCGTTGCCGCACATTGCAAATAATTGAGCCACATCAGCATTTGAGGGGGCTCCCCATGCTCCTGTCGGAGCATCTTTGCCGTTTTCCTTTATCTGATATTTATATCGGTTCAATTCAAGATATTCAAAGTCGGCCCGGTTGTAGTATAAACCATAATATTTATTGATATCACTCAATGAGGTTTTGTATTTTTTCGGATCTAGGCGGTATCTCGAAAGAACAAGGTCAACTTGACTTCTTGTGGTTTCTACACTGGCCGGATAGTGGTTTATATTACTATTAAACCATAAATATTCTCCGATTTTTACAGCCTCATATTTTGCCAAAGTATTACGATTTGGGTCATAGAAACTAATAGCTATTGTACCCGGATTACTTGGATTTGGATTAGGGTTAGGCTGCGGTGCTTCATAATCTTCCGAACCTCCACATGCCAAGAAGACAGATGCCGAAAAAAGCATCGTTAAAAATAATTTGATTTTCACGAGTGTTGTTTTTTGTTGTTATTGTTCCGGTAAAGGTACAGTAAAATGTTTGACTTTGGTGATTCATGTTAAAAATTTTAAGTGTAAAGTTTGATTGAAAATTAATAAATGTTAAATATGTGCGTTTTTTATGTGAATAAAAAAATATACAGCCCTTTTTATTTTATTTGGAATTTTATAAAAAAAAAGACTTCCGAAGAATTATCTACGGACAGTCTTTTTAGTATTTTATTCTGTGATGATACTCAAAAGTATCTCTTTAGTTTTTTATTTTTCTCTGATAATTATATTTATTTGTGTTCCAGAAAGATTCCAATGGTCACGTATGCGGTTTTCGAGGAATCTCTTATACGGATCCTTTATCCATTGAGGAAGATTACAGAAAAATACAAAAGTCGGAACTTGTGTATTAGGTAGCTGAGTGATATATTTAATCTTAATATACTTTCCTTTATTAGATGGAGGAGGAGTACGCTCTATAATAGGAAGCAGAACTTCATTTAATTTATGAGTTGGAATTCTTACTTTTTTGTGGTTATAAACCTCTTTTGCTGTCTCCAATACTTTTAGTATACGCTGTTTAGTTAGAGCCGATGCAAAAATAATAGGAAAGTCTGTAAAGGGAGCCAATCGGTTACGGATAGCTTCTTCAAAAGTCTTGATAACTACCTGTTCTTTATTTTCAACTAAGTCCCATTTATTTACACATACAACTAATCCTTTTCGGTTTTTTTGTATGATCGAAAATATATTTAAATCCTGACTTTCTATACCTTGTGTTGCATCCAGCATTAGAATACAAACATCAGAATTTTCGATTGCTTTGATAGATCGTATTACTGAATAGTATTCTAAGTCTTCGCTCACTTTCCCTTTTTTCCGTATTCCGGCCGTATCTACTAAATAAAAGTCCATATTGAACTTATCGAATTTAGTATAAATGGAATCACGGGTAGTACCTGCAATATTAGTAACTATATTGCGATCTTCTCCGATAAGAGCATTCACAAATGATGATTTACCTGCATTAGGACGACCCACTATGGCAATACGGGGAATATTCTCTTCGTAATCCTCAAAATCGATCTCCTCATTAGTTGGCAGTTTTGTAATAACTTCATCCAGTAAATCTCCGGTTCCTGCTCCATTAATTGCCGAAATATTTATTGGATCACCCAAACCGAATGTGTAAAATTCGGCAGAAAGGGCATGTACATTAAAGTTATCAGCTTTGTTTGAGACTAATATAATTGGCTTTTTTGCCCGTCGTAAGATACCGGCTACACTTTGATCGAGATCAGTCACTCCGTTCATCACATCTACAACAAACAAAATAATGTCTGCTTCTTGAATAGCTATGGCCACTTGTTTATTGATTTCTTCTTCGAATATATCTTCCGAATTTACAACCCAGCCACCAGTATCCACAAGCGAAAACTCTTTTCCGCCCCATTCAACTTTTCCGTATTGTCTATCGCGAGTTGTTCCTGAAGTTTCATCAACAATAGCCTGACGCGATTGTGTCAAGCGGTTGAATAATGTTGATTTTCCTACATTCGGGCGTCCAACTATCGCTACTAAATTTCCCATAAATTCTTAAACTCTAATAAATAAGTAAGTATATACTGTTGATACCTTCTCTTGAAAAAACAAGAAGTTCTGCTTCTCTGTATTTTTTTTGCAAAGGTACACATTTTTATTGGTTTATGGTTGCAGGCCTATTTATTAATTAGCTGTGCAATGCAAAAACAGATTGATAAAGCAATAAAGACCAGTCCGTTTGCCGGACTGGTCTTTATTCTGTCTTATATAGCTTCCGTTTATGCGGAAATGTTTACTTTTTCTACAATTTCCATACCTTGCAGAATGGCTTTTTCATTCATAGGTAAAAGACCGTGATGTCTTGCCGGTAAAGTCTTTTTCAATCCCATCATTACATGTTCGAGATCTACTACGGGATTTATTTTGAGCAAGCCGCCCAATACAATCATATTGAACGCTTTTTGGTTTTGCATTTCTGATGCTTTTCCCATAGCGTCAACTTTATATACGGATATATCAGTTCTTGTAGGTGGACGATGAATTCCGTCCGGATCATATAAGATAATTCCTCCCGGTTTTACCTGCGATTCGAACTTTTCGAGTGAGGGTTGATTCAGAATAATTGCAATGTCATATTCGCTGACAATGGGCGAACTGATAACGTCATCACTGAGTATTACTGTTACGTTAGATGTACCACCCCGTTGCTCAGGACCGTATGAAGGAAACCAAGAGACCTCTTTTCCTTCCATCAATCCTGAATATGCCAGAATTTTACCCATCGATAAAACTCCTTGTCCACCGAATCCGGCTATAATAATTTCGTTAACCATAATTTTTCTTTAAAATAAGACCTTAGATATCTTTTAAATCTCCGATTGGATATACCGGAAACATATTATCTACCATCCAGTTATTTGCTCCTGCCGGAGTCATTTTCCATCCAGCATTGCAGGTAGAGACTATTTCAACAATAGATGTTCCTTTTCCGTCCAAAGAATTCTGAAAAGCTTTAGCAATCATTCGCTTCGCTTTTTTTACAGCAGGTGCTGTATGTACACTTTGACGGGTTGCAAAACAAACACCTTCGAGTTGGGCAAGCAGGTCTGTTATTTTCAGAGGATAACCATTCTCATAAGTATCACGTCCGTTTGGAGTGGTTGATGTTTTCATATTTTGCAGAGTGGTTGGAGCCATCTGTCCTCCGGTCATACCATATATACCATTATTAATAAAGATGATGGCAATATTCTCTCCTCTATTGGCGGCATGTATTGTTTCGGCTGTCCCGATAGCGGCTAAGTCCCCATCTCCCTGATAAGTAAATACAAGCTTATCGGGACAAAGTCGTTTTATAGCTGTAGCCAGTGCCGGAGCACGTCCATGTGCAGCTTCCTGCCAATCAATATCAACATAATCGTATGCGAATACAGCACAACCTACGGGTGCTATAGCTATAGTTTTATCACGTAAACCCATTTCGTCGATAATCTCGGCGATGAGTTTATGTACGACACCATGCGAACAACCCGGGCAATAGTGCATCTGATTGTCATTCATCAGTTCGGGTTTGGCATATACCAAATTTTGAGGATCTACTATACTGGTGTTCATAAATTGTAATTCTTAATTGTTATAACTTTCTATGTCTTGCACCGGAAAAAGATGTTGTGAACAGCTATTAACCTTGTAGCAAGTCGAAAAAAGGTCTGAAAGCCTTATTTAATAAGTTTATTTTTCAAGGCAGCAACAACTTCCGCCGGGGTGGGGATGATACCTCCCAGACGTCCAAAATGTTCTACCGGAACTTTTCCGTTAACAGCAAGACGAACATCTTCAACCATTTGTCCTGCATTAAATTCTACAGTCAGTATACCTTTTACCTTTGAAGCATACTCATTGATGATCTGAGAAGGATATGGCCATAAGGTTATTGGTCGGATTATGCCGACTTTTAAGCCTTCTTCACGTGCCAGTTCTGCGGCTTTTTGGCTGATACGAGCTGCTGAGCCAAAAGCTACTATTAAATAATCCATGTCATCGCAATTGATTTCTTGATAACGGATTTCTGTTTCTTCTATCTTCTTATATTTTTCCTGAAGATTAAGGTTGATACGTTCCATCGCATGGGCGTCAAGCTCAAGGGTGGTTATAATATTAGGCTTACGGTCTGGTGTTTTGCCTAAAGTAGCCCATGGGCACTGTTTACGTATTTCGTCTTCGGTACGTCTTCTTCGGTACTCGGGTAGTTTTACCTTTTCCATCATTTGCCCGATAACACCGTCCGTAAGGATCATGACGGGGGTCAGGTGTTTAAATGCCAGTTGGAATCCCAGATCTACAAAGTCTGCCATTTCCTGAACTGATGCAGGAGCTAGCGTTACCATTTTGTAGTCGCCGTGTCCTCCTCCTTTCACTGTTTGGAAATAATCTGATTGCGAGGGTTGGATTGTTCCAAGTCCGGGACCGCCACGCATAACGTTTACAACGAGACAAGGAAGGCTACCGGCTGCAATGTATGATAGTCCTTCTTGCATAAGGCTCAATCCTGGGCTTGATGATGATGTCATCACTGCTTTTCCACAACCTGCACCTCCATATACCATATTGATGGAAGCTGTTTCGCTTTCGGCCTGTAACACTACCATTCCGGTGGTTTTCCAAGGGGCTTCGGCCATTAAAGTTTCCAATATTTCCGATTGGGGAGTAATAGGATATCCAAAATATCCGTCGACGCCAAGCCGGATGGCTGCATGTGAAATGGCTTCGTTGCCCTTCATTAAATATATTTCTTCTGACATAATGTTATGTTGAAAGTTCTTAAATATGTACAGACTATAGATTGGCTGAGAAAACCAAAATCTGAGAAAATTGTTGATCAAGCAACTATAATCCGTTTGAAAATAAAAAGATACAGCAAATATATCTGCTGTATCTTTTTTATATCTTCTTTTTATATATGGTTAAGCATGCATCCGGACAAACATATCCGCAGTTGGCACAGCCAATACATGCATCTTCATTTTTCATATATACGTAATGGTATCCTTTCTGATTTACTTCTCGCGGTTGCAATTCCAGTACATCACACGGGCAGGATACTACACAGAGGTCACAGCCTTTACAACGTTCGACATTGACCACTACTGTTCCTTTAACTTTAGCCATTCCTTTTAAATGATAGTTGTCTATATATTTTAAGGTCGTAGACCTGTTTACTAACTTACCAAGTATGATAACGGCTGAAGATTTCTCTTCGAAATGTGCCGTTAAAGACTTGCTATATTTAATAGCTTTTAGATTTTCCTGTATCTACGGACGCAAAGTTATATTATAATATTGCATTTTGGCTTTCTTCAATCATAAAGTTGTCAACAGAATGTTAATGAATCTTTCATGATGATACCTAAAATCCAATCAAATAAGCATTTTCGAGATAAGGATGCTCTGGAAATTATAGAACTTTTTTTCTTAAAATAGTGGCGGGTTAAAGGATTTTATAGGATAGGTGAGTATATTAAATGGCAGTTTAGTCATAAAATAGAGATGATTATATTCAAAATATAAATTAACTTTGTAAACCTAAGGTTTGATCCTTTTGTATTACACGTTATATATAACATTGTTTGGATTTTATAGTTCAATTGTATAATGTTAAAGGTTGTATGTTGTTGATATTAGCGGATATAATAAATGATAATAGATAAAAGACTTTACTCGTTATTTTTTTTCTTCATAGTAACTTTCTCTCTGGCAGCTCAGCAGGCGAAAATCAGCGGAACAGTCACAAACTTTGATAATCAACCGGTCGATTTTGTTCGTGTATCTGTGAGAGGATCTGTATCCGGCGGTTTTACGAATGGTCAGGGTAAATATCAAGTGTCTGTACCTGTGGGTGATTCGGTGACGATTGAGTTTTCGGTATTGGGATATCAGAAAACAGAACGGAAGATAGCGAAAGTTGTAGGCAATATGACTTTAAATGTTATGCTTAGAGAAAAAACGTTGGAAGAAGTAACCGTTACCGGATCAAAAGCTCAGACTAATACTATCCAGAATATCGAATTAGGAAACTCTAATTTATTGACCGATCCTTCTATCGAAACCCGTATCTCTATGGAGAGTGGAGTCAGTAAAACCAATGAACTGAGTAATCAATATTCGGTGAGAGGTGGTAATTATGACGAGAATCTTGTTTATGTCAACGGTATAGAGATATATCGCCCGTTACTAATAAGATCTGCACAACAAGAAGGGCTCAGCTTTCTTAATCCGAATATGACTAAAGATGTAAAATTCTCAACAGGAGGTTTTGATGCTTCTTACGGGGATAAAATGTCTTCGGTACTCGATATTACTTATAAAAAACCGACCGGATTCGAAGGGGTGGTTTCTGGTAGTCTCTTAGGTGCAAATGCTTATATAGGGAGTTCTTCGGGTCGTTTTTCTCAAATTACCGGATTCAGATATAAAACAACGAAAAGCCTGCTTGGTACAACTGATACCGAAGCAGAATATGATCCGGAATTTGTAGATGCTCAGACTTACATGACTTTGCAGCTTACATCGAAATGGGAAGTTAGCTTCCTTGGAAATTTGTCTAGTAATGTTTTTAAATTCGCACCTCAGAGCAGAGAAACTAAATTCGGAACGATAGATAATGCCAAAAACTTTAAAGTGTATTTTGATGGCTGGGAGCATGATAAATTCCTTACTTACTTTGGAGCTCTCAGTGTAAATGGTAAATTATCGGAGAATCTTGAAATTGGATTTTCCGGTTCAGCCTTTTCATCTCGAGAATATGAACGTTATGATATTTCAGGAGAGTACATGCTGACTGACTCCGGCTTGGATACAGGAGGAGCCGAGGGGAGTAACGGTAGTTTGCTGGCGATAGGCTCGTATCTTGAACATGCACGGAATAAATTGAATGCAGATGTGTCGACTCTATCTCATCAGGGTGCTTTCAGATTTAATAATCACTATATAAAATGGGGGATTACACTTCAAAAAGAAAAGATTGAAGATAAGATAAAAGAGTGGAATATGAGAGATTCGGCGGGTTATTCCAAACCTAATATCCCCGATATTGTGAGTGTTTATTCCAATTTGAAAGGAGATAACTCAACAAATACAACCCGTTATTCTGCCTATTTACAGGATACATATCAATTTACATCTGGTGACAATGTATTCTATCTGAATGCCGGTGTGAGGTTTAGTCATTGGTCATTTAATGATGAATCGTTGGTTAGCCCCCGGGCATCCCTGGCCTATGTTCCGAATAATAAATTTACCTTACGCCTTGCTGCTGGATTGTATTATCAGACTCCATTTTATAAGGAGTACCAGCGTATCGAAACAGTCGGTCATAATTCTGTTATAGTGTTGAATGAGGATATAAAATCACAAAAATCGTTACAGTTTGTTCTGGGTGGTGATTATAAGTTCATGGCTGATGACCGTCCTTTCAAATTCACAAGTGAGGTCTATTATAAACATCTGACCGATTTGGTTCCCTATACTGTTGATAATGTAAAGATTCGCTATTCCGGAGAAAATCAGGGTAAGGGATATGCCATGGGATTAGATATGAAATTGTTCGGTGAGTTTATCAAAGGTACAGATAGTTGGGTGAGTCTTTCTTTTATGAAAACCCAGCAGGATGTAAATGGTATAAAAGCACCGTTGCCTACTGATCAGGGATACAACCTTTCTTTTTTCTTCAGAGACTATTTTCCGGGAATAGAGCGTTTGACGATGAGTTTGAGTGCCAGTTTATCTCAAGGATTGCCCCAATCGGCACCTAATAGCGGATTTATAAGTTCTAAAACTTTCAGGACACCTGCTTATAAACGGGTTGATTTGGGCTTTGCATGGCAGGTTTTAGGAGAAAACTTTTCGATAAGAAATAGAAGCTCGTTTTGCAGTTCATTTAAAAATATCTGGTTGGGAGCGGATGTTTTTAATTTATTCGATATAAATAACACAAATTCGTTTTACTGGATCAATGATGTTTTTGATCAGCAGTATGCTGTGCCCAATTATCTGACAGGGCGTCAACTAAATTTAAAAATCGTAGCCGAATTTTAATTCTATATTAATAGGTCTACTAGTTTAAATGTGATATTTTTTAGTATTTTTTGCTTAATAAAAACAACGGCTACTTATCTGTTGTTATATATAATGTAGTATCTTTACGTATTATACTCTTGGAAAGTTTCGTTAATCATAAAGGATTAAAGGCTTTGAATAAAGAGTTTAGAGGCTGATAGAAGCTTCTCCCCCGTGCAGAAAAGAAAAAACAAATATATAATGATTTACAAATGGAATTACGAACCACTTACACCAAAAGATACAGAAAAAAAAGATGAACTAGCTAAACAGATGAATTTACACCCGGCTCTGTGCCAGCTGTTGATACAGCGTGGTATAACCACTGTAGATGAGGCTGATAAATTCTTTCATCCAAGCTTTGATAATTTACATGATCCGTTTTTACTTCCCGATATGGATAAAGCGGTTGACAGAATAGAAAAAGCTTTAGGACAGAAAGAACGTATCTTGGTATATGGTGACTATGATGTAGACGGGACAACAGCAGTTGCCTTAGTCTATAAGTTTTTAAGAAAGTTTACAACAAATCTCGATTATTATATTCCCGATAGGTATGACGAAGGGTATGGTATATCGGAACAGGGAATTGATTATGCTTCGGAAACCGGAGTGACTTTGATTGTAGCTCTTGATTGTGGAATTAAAGCTATAGAGAAAGTTAACTACGCAAATAGTAAAGGGATTGATTTCATAATTTGTGATCATCACATGCCCGATGAAACATTACCCAATGCTGTTGCTGTTGTAGATGCCAAGCGTTTGGATTCGATATACCCTTATGAACATCTTTCGGGGTGTGGTGTCGGTTTTAAACTGGCTCAGGCATTAGCGCAAAACAACAAGATTGATTTTAGCGAACTGCTTGATCTCCTCGATCTGGTGGCTTTGAGTATTGCGTCTGATATTGTTCCTTTAACAGGTGAGAATAGGGTATTGACCCATTATGGGTTGAAACAGCTCAATAATAGTCCCAGTATGGGATTGAAAGGTATTATTGATATCTGCGGATTGAGTCATAAACCCATCACGGTAAGTGATATTGTTTTTAAAATAGGTCCTCGTATCAATGCCTCGGGGCGTATGATGAACGGAAAAGAGGCTGTGGATCTCTTGCTTGCAAACTCTACACAGGATGCCCGTGCTAAAAGTGAAAATATAGACCATTACAATGATAACCGACGGGAGCTTGATAAGCGTATAACCGATGAAGCGACCAATTATATAGAATCGACTCTGGAGATAGGTAAAGTCAATAGTATAGTCATTTATAACGACAGTTGGCATAAGGGTGTGATTGGTATTGTCGCATCCCGTCTTACCGAAAAGTATTATCGTCCGGCAGTTGTTCTTACTAAGTCGAACGATCTTATAACAGGATCGGCTCGTTCGGTTATGGGATTTGATGTATACAAAGCAATTGAGGCTTGTAAAGATATTCTGGAGAATTTTGGAGGGCATACTTATGCAGCCGGACTTTCTCTGAAAGAGGAAAATCTACCGGAGTTTAAACGCAGGTTCGAAGAAATGTCTGTCGAATTAATTGCTCCGGAAATGATGTGTCCTCAGATTGATATTGATTCAGAACTTACATTTAAAGATATAGATGCTAAATTTATATCCGATTTGGGGAGGTTCGCTCCTTTTGGACCCGAGAATCTGAATCCTGTTTTTGTGACGCGTAATGTAAGTGATTACGGGACAAGCAAGCTTGTGGGGAAAGATCATCTACATATCAAACTTGATATGTTTGATGCAACAAGCAGTGCTTTGATACATGGTATTGCATTCAGGCAAAGTAACAACTATCAATTGGTGAAAACCGATTTGTTTGATATTTGTTATACCCTGGAACAAAATGTCCATAACGGGAAGACGAATACGCAACTCTATGTGAAAGATATAGATAAAGGTCAATTTACCTAATATTTAACTCAACATTGAATGAGAAGAACGACGACAACAACAACTATTATCTCAGCATTATTATTGATGTTTACAGCATTAGCCGCATGCTCCAGTGATAATAAAAAGGCAAATGAATCATCTTATCTGCAAAGTATGGAAAAAGAAGAACCTCATGGTATAAGCCAGGATGCCTATATTACAAATAACGGCGAATTGGGAGTGTCTCTGTTGGGACATGCTTCGATTGTATTTAAATATAAAGGTAAGGTTATTCATGTTGATCCTTATTCCAAAGTGGCAGATTATTCAACACAACCTAAGGCGGATTTGATTCTTTTGACTCACGAACATAGTGATCATTTGGATACAACTGCTATTAATCAGATAAAAAAGTCCGATACTCACTTTATAACCTCTAAGGTTGTGAATGGACTACTTGGAGTAGGAGAGGTTCTGAATAATGGAGACATAACTTCTTTCGATAGTATTTCGATAGAAGCTGTACCTGCTTATAATATTGAACATAAGACTCCCGAAGGTGTATTTTATCATCCCAAAGGTCGTGGAAATGGATATGTACTGACTTTTGGCGATAAAAAAGTTTATGTGGCAGGAGATACTGAAAATATTCCGGAGATGACTAAATTATCTGACATTTACATTGCATTCTTACCTAAGAATCTGCCTTATACAATGACTGATGATATGTTTGTGGATGCTGCAAAGAAAGTGAAGCCAGTTTATTTATATCCATATCATTTTGCTGATTTTAATGATAATGATATGGAAAAGGCACTGGAAGGAACTAATATAAAAATTTTAGTTCGTCCGATGTCCAGTAAATAAGAAATCCTTCGATCTAAGAAGTGGATATTTTTCATAAAATACTACAGCAGTATTGGGGATACAATAGTTTTCGCCCATTACAGGAAAATATTATAAAATCGGTTTATGCCGGTAAAGATACATTAGGGCTAATGCCTACCGGAGGGGGGAAATCCATCACCTTTCAGGTTCCGGCATTAGCTCTTGATGGTTTATGTCTTGTGGTCACTCCCTTGATTGCGTTGATGAAAGATCAGGTTGACAATTTGAGGGCTAAAGGGATAAAAGCATTGGCTATTTATTCGGGAATGAGCCATTCTGAGATTGTTACAACACTCGAGAATGCAATACTGGGAGATTATAAATTTTTGTATATTTCTCCCGAACGTCTTTCTACCCGTTTGTTTCAGCTAAAGCTCAGAGATATGAATCTCTGTATGCTGGCTGTTGACGAGTCTCATTGTATTTCGCAATGGGGGTACGACTTCCGTCCTTCTTATATGAATATTGCCTCTATCAGAGAGCAGTTTCCGGATGTTCCTGTTTTAGCATTGACAGCAACAGCTACACCGGAGGTAACTGACGATATTCAGGAGATTCTGAATTTTAAGGTGAAAAATGTTTTTCGGAAAAGCTTTTCGAGAGAAAATCTGTCTTATATAGTACGATATACGGATGATAAACTTTCGTCACTTATTCAGATATTGACAAAGACACAGGGTACAGCTATTGTTTATGTTCGGAGCAGGATTAAAACTAAAGAAATAGCTGAGAGCCTAATGAAAAATGGAATTCAGGCAGATTATTATCATGCGGGATTGCCTTCTTATGAAAAATCACGAAAACAAAATGCGTGGAAAGACAATGAATGCCGTGTTATTGTTTCTACAAATGCTTTCGGGATGGGAATCGATAAGCCCGATGTTAGGGTTGTTGTTCATATGGACTTGCCCAATTCAATAGAGGAGTATTATCAGGAGGCAGGCAGGGCAGGCAGGGACGAGAAAAAAGCTTATGCGACAATCTTATATAATAAAACGGATAGTACAAAATTAAAGAAACGCATATCGGACGAATATCCTGAGAGGGATTTTATACTTCTTATATATGAATCGTTAGCATATTTTTTTCAGGTAGCGGAGGGATTCGGTACTGAAATGGCTTATGATTTTAATCTTCATCAGTTTTGTTCGGCTTATAAATTTCCTGTTTTACCGACACATAATGCTTTGAAGATTTTGAGTCTGGCCGGTTATATAGAGTATACGGATGAGGCGGACAATCAATCACGTCTTATTTTCAAGATATACAGGGATGAGTTGTATAAGTATGAGTTTGATCCAGAATACGAACGTCTTATCAATGTTATTCTGAGATTGTATACCGGATTGTTTGCTGATTATATAAATATAAACGAAGGTGAAATTGGTGTCCATATCCAGAAAACACGAAAGGAAGTATACGAGATGCTCAAGCTGTTGTCGAAAAGGCATATTATTGATTACATTCCGTATAAAAAAACACCATTTGTGGTGTACACACAACCTCGTTTAGCTAAAAAATATGTAGTGATCTCCAAAAGTGTTTATGAGATTCGAAAAGAAAGATTTACAAAACGTATTGAAGGTATAACCGAATATGTTGAGAGAAATGACGTATGCCGAAGCCGCATGCTACTCGCTTATTTTGGCGAAAAAAATGCAAAAGACTGTGGATGCTGTGATGTCTGTTTAACGAAAAATGATTCGGGGATAACAGCTTTTAAATTTCGCTCAATAAGTAATCTGATCAGTCGAATGCTTGATGATGCCGATCAGGGTATTGCTCTTGAGGATATTTTAGACTCTCTGACTGAATATAGTAAAGAGAACATACTGGCTGTTATACGATATCAAGTCGATGAAGGTATTTTTCTCTTAGAAGAGGGTTGTCTGATGAGAACAAAATAAGGTTTCAGACCTATTGTGTATGACAGCAAGAGCTGGTTATTGCTTAAAAATACATCAATCAATGTTTTACTACTTAATACAGACAAAAACGAGGATACTTCACAGCATCCCCGTTTTTATATTTATATAATTAAGTGAAATTAAGTAGTATATTACTTTGTTAATAAGTTGCTTTCGTTTTGATCGTAAGATACATGTTGAGCTTTGCCCCAATCTTTAGATTTTTCATTCCATGAATAACGGCTTACTTTAGTAACGGTTGCTCCGTCATAGGTATAGTCCATTTTGTCGAGAGGTAACCAATTTTTATTGGTTGCGTTCCATATATATGTAACTTTCGATACACATATACCTTGTTCGTTCATCGTATTTACTTTCTTTTTGAAAGGAATGAGGTTTTCGCTTTTTCCGTCACCTTTAAAGTAAGTAGTTGAAACGACATTGTCTTGTTTTTCTACGTTATGATAGAGTAAAGCGTCAGAATCTGCTTTCACTACCAATGAATTGGTTACAAAAATAAATAATGCAACAATGGCTGAAGTAAAAACATTTGCTTTCATAATGTCAAGTATTTAAATTGTTGAACTTTTGTTTTATTAATTTTATGATGTAAAAGTAGGTGTTATTTTGTTGTCCTCCTAGCAAAATGATATTAAAATAATCAAAAGTGTTATTAAACATATTTCTATTGGATTGGATATGTTCTATGATGTTGGGTTTATCGATTTGTTATCTGATGTTTTAGTGTTATGTGTCTTATTTATAGTATTTTATATGTGTGTTGTTTTTCTATGTATGGATGTGTTGTGTTTTGTCTTTTTGTTTTAATATGGAGGATTTTTATCTGATTAAATAAGATGTGGTGTTAAAATGATATTTATGAAGAAGCTTTGTTATTTGTTGATATCTGTTAATATGATATTGGTTAAAATTGTATGATTATATGATATTGTATAAGTGCTGATTTTGTTTCTAAGGTCTCAGACCTATTTATGCTATTTCATAAGGCATTTCTCGCGATTTGGCATAATCAAAATAAATTTTGTATTTGCTCTCACTGCTTGAATTGTTGACTTTGAAGGCATAACAGCAAAAGTTTGTTGTAACTAAAAAAACACGTTATTAAATACTTTCTGTTACCTAAAAGCAAAAACAAATCTATTTATTGTCTTGTTATATAAGGTGACTTAAGCATCTTATGATATACTTAAACTCACAGGAAACAATTAAAAGTCTTCAGGACTATATTTACAAAACAAAAAAACATATGGCAAAAAGTTTTAAAGAGGTGATGAAGCATCGCCGTACCTATTATTCATTGACCAACACTGCTTTGGTTTCTGATACAGAGATTCAGGATATTATTGAATTCGTTGTAACTAATGCACCGTCTTCATTCAATTCTCAATCGACAAGAGTTGTGCTCTTATTGGGTGAAAATCATAAAAAATTATGGGATATTGTAAAAAGTATATTAAAGGCTAAAATACCGGCAGATGCTTTTGAGAAAACCGAAATCAAAATAGATACTTCTTTTGCCTCAGGATATGGAACAGTATTGTTTTTTGAAGATCAGGCTGTGGTCGAAGGATTGCAAAAAGCATTTCCGTCATACAGTGAAAATTTCCCAGGCTGGTCTTTGCAGACATCAGCAATTCATCAGTTTGCTATCTGGTCTCTGTTGGAAGAAGTTGGATTCGGTGCCTCATTGCAACATTACAATCCCATTATAGATGAAGAAGTAACTAAGACGTGGAATATTGATAAAAAATGGAAACTAATTGCTCAAATGCCATTTGGTGTTCCTGCTCAGGAACCTGGAGAAAAAGATGTGTCTCCGTTATCGGAACGAATTTTAGTATTTAAATAAGGAAATAGAAACCCATATAAAAAGGAGAACAGATTTAAGTAATATAAAGGATTTAATGATGTGTTTTAATTTGTAACATGTTTTGAATGTTTTACTTACCAAAGTAATAAAAAGGTCTCAGACCTTAAGTTCTCCTTTTTTTGTTTGAATATTTCTTTTTGCGATACATTGAAAATGCACCACAGACTAACAGTATAAAGAATATCGGACACGAAATATTTATAAATACATATAAATTACGATTTTCGGATATTTTCTGTTTATCGAGCAGATTCGTTTGCCTTGATTTTGTTCGGAGATGCATCCAGTTGCTGTCATCTGAGAGCCAATTGACAGAATTTACAATAAAATCTTTATTGCCGAATGTTTTTCCCGATGATCTGTCATAACCCATTGGTAATATTTGTGGAGAGCCGTTTTGTGTTTCTATATCATTTCGTATAATATCGGACGATGAAACAACAATCATTTTTGTAGGCTTGCTTTTTGTGAGAATTTGATCTTTTTGTATGGAAATACTATCAGGCATCATTCTATTTTCGAATGCTGATGTAAAAATGCCTTCTAATGATATCGCTACCGGAATAAATGAAGTATCGAAATAATCTTTGTTGTCTTGGATTTTTTCAATATCGAGGCTTATCATTTCAGGAATGCGTACTATGTGGCTTTTGTCAGAAGTAGTAAGCAGTACTTTAGGTGTCACGGTTAATTTTTTGTTAACCGGATTCAGGCTGCTGGCAAATGATGCTTTAACCCCGGCAATATCTTTGGTAACGGCATTGTCTGCCGAGGGTAATAATATAGGTGAATAGTACCATGGTAGATTAATATACGATGAACCGTCTGTTGAATTTACCGGTATAGTTGTACACGTAGCGTCTTGTATGAAGTCGGAATTTATACGAACACCGTAATTGAATAGCATATCATCCAGATTTACCTCATTTTTTATACTCGGCGACTCTCCTTTTTCAGTCAGTTCTTTATAAGATACGTATGCTCCATCAATAATCCAAAGTATGCGTCCTCCTCTCATTAAATACTGATCGAGTATGAATTTCTCTTTTTCGGTGTATTTTTCTGTAGGCCCTGCTATAATCACAACCTTAAAGTTGTCAAGAACTGATACATCATTCGTGATTTGTCCTCTGTTGATGTTGTAATATTTAGCAAGTGATTCTTCCGCATCGTATATATATGTGCGGGGAAGCTCTCCATGCCCTTCGATAAACGCAATGTTTTGATTCTCTTTGTTTGTCAATAGTCTGATGGCATCTGAAAATTGGAATTCGAGGTCTTCTATCGAAGCATTCAGATTTTCTTCAGCTGTATTGCCTCGTATACTTTTTAATAATGGTATGGATAAGGTATCTCCATTACTTGTTACCTGCGCATAAGGATAAATTAATTGACGGCTGATCTTTCCGTTTCGGTCTATTTCATTTAGCTGGATAGCAGGCATTGATTTTTCCGCCATATATTGTGGCAGAGTTTCTCTGTCCATTCCCAGAGAATAGGGATTTATTATTGAAATGGATAGACGATTTCCTGCTTTTTCATTTAATTCATTCAGTAAGTCTAGTGCAGAAGTTTGCAGGCGTTTTAGTCCATAGTTTAAGTCTCCTGTGAAATAAATGTTGATGCTTATCGAAGTATTATTTTTATTTACCGCTTCCATTAAAACGGTCGATTCTGGACTGATTGTGTATCTTTTATCTTTAGTCAGGTCTAAGCGTGCCGACACAGGTATTAGTGTCATGGCAATAGACAGAGAGGTTATACCTATTAAAATAGTAAGTGATCTAAGTTTTATTTTTCCTAAAATCAGAATTGATATTGTAAATAAAAGGATGATGTATCCCAGAAATAGTGTTATGTCATTCAGATACAATAATCCTTTTCTGATTCTGTCGGTATGAAATGACAACGATAGATTTAATATATGGGACTTGACCTGAGGATTATGTATGACACTACTCATCATGTCCATTCCATAAAGTAATATAAAATTTAAGCTTAAAGCTGCCAAAAATGCTATTATCTGATTATTGGTTAACGAGGAAGCCAGTATTCCTGATATTAGAAATACGGATGTAATAATAATCAGAGACAAGTATGTCAATGTGACGATGCGAATATCGATATTTCCAACGGGAGTGCCCAATTTATATATGGTATATATATAAACTAATGTTGAGATAAATATAAGAATGACAAATATCAAGGCAGAAAGCCATTTGCTAAATAAGATAGTAATGGTTTTAACCGGTCTAGACCGGAGTACATCAAGCGTGTGGCTGCGTTTTTCTTCTGATATCAATCTCATGGTCAGAGCCGGAGTTAATATCAGTAACAGGATGGATGCCGTTTTGTAAAATGAGTCTGTAACGGCATATCCATTGTCCAATATATTTGAACTTCCGGGGAATAGCCATAGAATAAGCCCGCAGGCCAAAAGAAATATAATAGCGAAACCAAGTCCGGTAACCGAACATATTATAGTTGTTAGCTCTTTTCTTATCAAAGCCGTCATAACGGATATTTATCTGATTTATAAGAATAACTGACGGTCAACTTCCTTGTAATGGTGGATCCTTTGATATTGTTCCCAGCCTGAGTAATCATCGTTGTATGAGTCCACCACAATTATTTTTCCGGATTTGGCATTTCTTGCCGCCTCCAGTCCGGCTATGGCATCTTCAAAAACAATAGTGTCTTCTGCTTTCCGTTTTATAACAGACATGGCCGTCTGATATATTTCGGGATCGGGTTTGCTTTTTATCTTGCCATTATTATAAACCACTTTCTTTCGGTCAAACCAATCGGATAAAGCAAGGTGTTTGAAGTAGAAATCTACATTCTCTATACCCGACGCTGTTGCTATTGTGTATGGAATATCTTTTTCTTTCAGAAAGGAGAGAAATTCTTCAACACCCGGTGCTAGTTTCATATCTGTTTTCAGGCAAAGTTCCTGATACATCAATTCTTTTTCGAGGGCAAGGTCTTCTATTTCTTTATCGCTAAGATGTTCGTTAAATAATGAGTTCAGGATGTCCCTATTGTTCTTACCATGCATTTTCTGAAACTTTTCAGCATCAGTCATTTTAATCTGGTTTTTGTCGAAAAATTTATCCCATGCTCTGTTGTGCAGGTCTGTATCCCAGAACAGCGTTCCGTTGAAATCGAAAATTACCCCTTTATAACTCATATTATTTTATCTATAGAATGAATAATATTCAAAAGTAATAATTAATTATAAGTAATGCGAATCGGCAGATTAAACATCAATAAAAGGTCACAGCAGTAAGTCGACATTTTAGCTGTAACTTTTGTAACCTTTTCGGGAAATGAAGAATTAATAATGAAGGGTGAAAGATTGAAATAGACAACTAATAATTATTTATTGATAATTGTACATTGATCCTGTAACTTTTGTTACCTTTTAGATATTATACAAGTATTGATTCACATTAATTAATTTATCTTTGTAATGAACAGTATGTGTATTTATGGTAGTAAAAAAATATTTAAAGGTAGGGATTATTGGATTTTTTATTCTTCTGATATTGATTTCAGGGATAGTGATGTTGCGAAAACTGACTCACGATAAGCAGGTATTCGAGGAGGATCTGTATGCGTATATTCCAGCGGAAACGTCAAGTCTTTTTCAGATCAATAAGCAAAAAGATATAAAACTGTTCAGTTCGTATTTTCAGGAGATAAAACCTGTATTATTATCGATAAGCCCTTATATAACATATCCTTTGTTAATAAGCTCTTGTAACAACTATCCTTGTATTGTAGCTAAAGTAACGATTGAGCAGGAACAAGCTATCGGCAAAATATTATCTAATGTATTATATCCGGCATTTCCTCCGAAAGAAAGAGTATATAAAGGAACACGGATTTTATTTTATCCGGGAACAGATAATAAGTTTTTTGCCTGTATGTTTTACAATGGAATATTTGTAGGTGGATATAATTATGAGTTTCTTGAACGTATTGTTGATATCTCGGACAGTAGTGATTTGTTTTTAGATTCTTCTTTTGAATCTTTATCCAAAGATTTGAAAATTAACTATCCGGTCAATTTAATATTTAAAGAGAATGGGGATTCTTTTATTTTTAACGGAGGGTTTGATAATCAGGGAAATCTAGAGTTTTCAGGATTGTCTAATACGAAATATGAACAGGAATCTTTGAACGCAGATAGTTTTACCGATAGTATTTTTGTTGATAAATCTATTTTGCCGGATAGTTTATTGTCCTATAGTATTGATTTTACAAAGTCCGGTTTATCTGATAAATTAAAATCTTATTTCGAAGATCCCCTCTATAAACTTGAAGTTGATACTTTACAGAAAGCTCCCGTATTTTTATTGAAAAATAGGGTGAATAGGTTTGAAATTTTTAAAGAACTGAATACTCTTGAACTTGGATATATCGGTAAGAGATTAAGTACTAAAGATATAATATTGAATAAGCAGCATGTATATACTACTTCGGAACAATTAGCGACATTTTTATTTAAAGAGAATAAACCTGTTACCTTAACTTTTTATGACGGTTATATGTTTTATTCCTGTGATCGGGACGTATTAGAAAGATATTTGAAGATGAGAGGGAAAGTATCCAGAATAACATCTTCGAATGATAGTATATTTAAAACTCGGTTACGAGTCAAAACGGTATTCAGATCTAATAATCTAGACGAATCAAGGGAGTTTCCTTTTCGGACTCATCTTTCAAAATTTTCAGTAAGTTTTTCTAAAATAGCTGTGAATACGTACTATTCAGAATCCGGTCAATTGAAAACTGAAATTATCTTAAACAATTAATAAGGCAGAGTGTTATACAAAAAATAATATCTAAATAATCTATAAAAAAAGTATATTATGTCGATGATTCAAGAACTAAAAGCCTTCATGATGAGGGGAAATGTTGTCGATATGGCTGTCGGGGTTATAATCGGCGGTGCATTCGGGCAAATTGTAACTTCATTTGTGAATGATGTGATAATGCCTCCAATCGGAGTATTATTAAATGGCGTAAATTTTACAGACCTTAAATTTGTTATCAAAGAAGCATCGGTTGATGCTGCGGGTAATGCTTTGCCTGCTGTAAGTTTGAACTATGGAAATTTTATTCAGATGGTGATTAACTTTTTAATAATATCCACAGTGATATTCTTTGCTATAAAAGGAATGAATACTCTGCAGAAAAAGAAGATCGAAGAGCCTGCCGCACCTCCAGCTCCAACAAAAGAAGAAGTTCTGCTTGCAGAGATTAGAGACTTGCTAAAGCAACAGAATAAATAAGAAGCATATAGAAAGTGGAGATGCTCAAATTGAGACCCTCCACTTTTTCTTATTTAGTTCTCTATTTTGAAATATTTATAGATAATCTTTTGTGTGAAATATGAAAACATCATACAAAGGATAATAGAAATAATTCCGGTTAATGTTTTGGACATTTTAGTTCCGATACATTGATCTAATATTAAGAACATAGGAATGTGTGAAAGATATATCGGTAGACTATATTTCCCGAAAAAACTTAATACAGGGTATTTGTAAGAAGAACTCAAATTTATAATACTACTGATAAATAAACAAAGCGGGAGAGCTGTTATTATCATTACGTATCTGATAAGAGGTCCTATCTCTATGTTGTTAAAATAAGGATTCGCAAAGAATATACAAATCAGACTTATTCCTGTTATAAGTAATACATACATGCATATCTTACCTGTTGATGATAACTGAACCTTATTTTTGATTAAATATCCGACATAGATACCAATGAAATAGTTTGGAATACGTGTTCCTAATTCGGAAAAGAATCGGGGAAATAGACCGAACAGTACTAAACCCACTATACAACCGATAACTGTATTTTGCAGTATATTTTTCGAAGAGGTAACTTTTAAATAAATAGGGCTGATTAGGTACATCAGGCAGATAGCCGGAATAAACCAAGGCGTTGGTCCTTGCTCTGCTAGCCAAAAATCATAGAAGGTTAGTGCTTGTATGATTGATGATATAGGAAAGTGAAGATAGTAAACAAGTATAATTTGTATCAGTAATTGTATTGGAATATATAGTGCAAATATACGGATAATTCTCTTTTTATAAAATTGACTGGTTGATGGTGTTTTACTCCAAGAGAAGTAAACACCCAGCCCGGACAATAGGAAGAAGATATCCACGGCAGCATATCCGCACCATCTTATTTCACTGATTACAGGAATATAAAAGACCAAAGGTAAATGATAGATTACAACCCACAACATAGCAAGACCCATTAATTGAGTTCTGTATTTTGAAAGTAGGGTAAGATCGATATTTGGTAATTTCATTAATTCTTATTTCTGTGAATATTGTATGCTTCTAAAGCTTTTTCAAGTACAGTTAGGGCATTCCCCAAATCTTCCTTATTCAGTATATATGCAATTCGGACTTCATCTTTTCCTAGTCCGGGGCTAGTGTAGAATCCCGATGCCGGGGCAAGGAATACAGTTTGTCCTTCATATTCAAAATCAGAAAGGCACCATTCGCAGAATTTGTCAGCATCATCAACCGGTAACCGGGCGATTGTATAGAATGCTCCCATCGGAATAGGAGAATATACTCCCGGTATCTGATTTAATCGATCAATAAGGAATTTACGGCGTTCTACGTATTCTTCATATACATCCATTAGATAATCAGGATCTGCATCCAATGATGCTTCAGCAATGATTTGTCCGATAAGAGGAGGGCTTAAGCGTGCTTGACAGAATTTCATCACTGTTTTACGTAGTTCTTTATTCTTTGTTATCAAAGCACCTATGCGTATGCCACATTCGCTGTATCTTTTCGAGACAGAATCAATTAACACAACATTATCTTCAATACCTACTAAATGGCATGCCGAGATATAGGGAGAGCCTGTGTATATAAATTCTCTATATACTTCGTCTGAGAATAGATATAAATCGTGCTTTTGCACAAGGTGTTTGATTTGATTCATTTCAGCCCGAGAGTATAAGTATCCTGTGGGATTATTCGGGTTACAAATCATTATACCTTTAGTCTTTTCATTGATTAAGGCTTCAAATTTTTCAATAGGAGGAAGTGCAAATCCTTCTTCTATACTTGATGTAACTCCTCGTATTTTCGCACCCGCGGAAATGGCAAAAGCCATGTAATTTGCATATGCCGGTTCGGGAACAATAATTTCATCACCAGGATTCAAGCAAGCAAGAAATGCAAACAAAACAGCCTCTGAACCACCTGTAGTTATTATGATATCGTCAGCCGAAACATTGATATTGTATTTGGCATAGTATCTTACCAGTTTTTCTCTATATGATCTGTATCCATCACTAGGACTATATTCGAGAATATCCCGGTCTATATTGTGTATGGCATCTAATCCGGCTTTTGGAGTCGGAAGATCAGGTTGTCCGATGTTCAAGTGGTATACTTTCAGACCTCTTGCTTTCGCAGAGTCTGATAATGGAGCCAGTTTCCTTATAGGAGAGCTTGGCATTTCTATTCCGCGTTCAGATATTAGTGGCATATGTTTATGAATAATTGGTGCAAATATAATGAAAAGATACAAGGCATAAATAAAAAACGGCCTTTGCTCAGAGCAAAAGCCGTTTTAAGTTATATTTAGTTATAAATTACTTGCTTTCGCCTGATAATTTATCTCTAAGTGCCGCTAATTCTTCGATATCTCCAAGAGTTGTTTTCTCTGCAGAAGTCGATGTTACTTGAGCAGGTTCATCTTTCTTGGTAGCTTTTCTTGAAGATCTTTTTTCAGAAGCATCGCTTCCTCCTTTTTCTTCTTCATATACTTTGCTGTGAGATACGATGATTCTTTTTGAATCTTTGTTAAATTCGATAACTCTGAATTCTAGTTTTTCGTCAGCCTGAGCTTGAGTTCCGTCTTCTTTTACTAGGTGTTTTGGAGTTGCAAAACCTTCAACACCATAAGGAAGAGAGATTACAGCACCTTTGTCAACTAGCTCAACAACTGTACCTTCGTGTATAGATCCTACAGTAAAGATAGTTTCGAATACATCCCAAGGATTTTCTTCCAATTGTTTGTGACCTAGGCTTAGGCGACGGTTTTCTTTGTCGATTTCCAATACTTGTACTTGAATATCTGCACCTATTTGAGTGATTTCGCTTGGGTGTTTGATTTTCTTAGTCCAAGAAAGGTCTGAGATGTGGATTAATCCGTCTACACCTTCTTCTATTTCAGCAAATACACCGAAGTTGGTGAAGTTACGTACTTTAGCAGTATGCTGGCTTCCTACCGGATATTTAGTTTCGATATTTTCCCATGGATCTGGTTTCAATTGTTTGATACCTAGAGACATTTTTCGTTCTTCACGATCCAAAGTCAAAACTACAGCTTCTACTTCGTCTCCAACTTTCATAAAGTCTTGAGCACTACGTAAATGTTGAGTCCAGCTCATTTCTGATACGTGGATAAGTCCTTCTACACCGGGAGCGATTTCGATAAATGCACCGTAATCAGCCATAACTACAACTCTACCTTTCACTTTGTCACCAACTTTCAGGTTAGCATCAAGTGCATCCCATGGATGAGGAGTAAGTTGTTTTAGACCAAGGGCGATACGTTTTTTGTCATCGTCGAAGTCAAGGATAACCACATTGATTTTTTCATCCAATTTAACCACTTCTTCAGGATGTTGAACACGCCCCCAAGAAAGGTCTGTAATGTGGATAAGACCATCTACACCGCCAAGGTCGATAAATACACCGTATGAAGTGATGTTCTTAACCGTTCCTTCAAGAACCTGACCTTTTTCAAGTTTAGAGATGATGTCTTTTTTCTGTTGTTCAAGTTCAGCTTCGATAAGAGCTTTGTGAGAAACAACAACGTTTTTAAATTCGTGGTTGATTTTAACAACTTTGAATTCCATTGTTTTGTCAACGAATACATCGTAGTCGCGGATTGGTTTAACATCGATCTGAGATCCTGGAAGGAACGCTTCGATACCAAACACGTCAACAATCATACCGCCTTTAGTACGGCATTTGATGTAACCTTTGATGATTTCGTCTTTTTCAAGAGCTTCGTTAACACGTTCCCAAGAACGAGATGCACGAGCTTTCTTGTGAGAAAGGATCAATTGTCCTTTTTTATCTTCTTGGCTTTCGATGTATACTTCTACTTCGTCGCCGATTTTCAGATCAGGATTGTAGCGGAATTCGTTCATCGAAACAACACCGTCTGATTTGTAACCGATGTTAACAACAACTTCGCGTTTGTTCATCGATGTTACTTTACCCATAACCACCTCTTTGTCATTGATTTTATTCAATGATTGGTCATAAGTTTCTACTAATTCTTCTTTGCTTTTGCTAGAAAAGGTTTCGCCTTGTTCGTAGGCATCCCAGTCGAAATTATCAACTGGTTGTACATTTTTTAATTTATCAGATTCGATCATCTATTCACGATCTGAGTCCAGCTCTGATCAGTAACTTTAAAGGGTTAAACTTAAAATTTGCTTTTAAAAGCGGTGCAAAGATATTGATTTTTTTTGAGACTTAAATATTTATCCTCCTCTTTTTATCAGATATCATATATTACGGTCTCATTATGAATTGTTTCCTAAAATAGAAAAGGTAACAAAATCGGTGGTCAATGATCAGGTAACAGTTATCAATTAGACATTATTAATTTCCTCAAAAGGTAACAAAGGTTACTCCTTTTGTATACATTCATCTGTAACTTTTTAATTCTCATTCCATGTTGAGTAATCAGTATATTTATAGACTTTCTGTATAGATAAAAATCAATGCGAGAGATGTCCTTTTTTTATAAACCTGTCGAACCTTATTTTGGGTGAGTATTTGTTTCAAAAATTAGAAAAGTCAGATATTCCCCCTTGGCCGGATTCAAAAATACATATGTTTGTACTTAAACACATATATATATCTATACCAATAGATAGTTTTGCATTAAATAAAAATCATATAATTAGCAGCATTTAATCTTAAATAAGTTAACCGAAGGTCTGTTTGAGACCTTAATAAAAAGGAACAACATGAAATTATTTTTTTTGTTATTAGCAGTTGCTTTAGGGCTGAATCTTTCGGCACAGGATATGTTTCCGGATGGAACACCCATTCCTGAATGGTTTAGGCAAAATAGAGCTACTGATATAAAATCTCTTGGTAAAGCATATGATATTACTGAGTATGGAGTATTGAATGACAGCACGACTTTACAGACCGAAAAGATACAAGCGATTATCGACAAAGCTTCAAAAGAAGGGGGAGGGGTTATCGTTATTCCTGCCGGAACTTATTTGAGCGGGTCTCTTTTCTTTAAGCCGAATACGCATCTATACTTAGAGAAAGATGGAGTATTGAAAGGGAGTGATGACATTGCGGATTTCGAGATATTGAAAACCCGTATGGAAGGGCAAACCCTTGACTATTTTGCAGCACTTATAAATGCCGATGGTGTGGACGGATTTACTATTTCGGGAGAAGGAACTATAAATGGAAATGGTTTGCGTTACTGGACGGCTTTCTGGTTGAGACGGAAGATAAATCCTAAATGTACTAATATGGACGAAATGCGTCCTCGTCTGGTATATATATCCAACAGTAAAAATGTACAGTTGTCGGGTATAAGACTCGAAAATTCGCCTTTCTGGACAACTCACTTTTATAAATGTGAAAATGTAAAGTTACTGGATCTATATATTTATTCTCCGGCGAAACCGGTGAAGGCTCCAAGTACTGATGCTATTGATTTGGATGTATGTACGAACGTATTGGTGAAGAATTGTTACTTATCCGTTAATGATGATGCTGTGGCTTTAAAAGGAGGGAAAGGACCATTAGCAGATAAGGATGAGAATAATGGGGGTAATAAAAATATCATTATTGAAGATTGTACGTTTGGCTTCTGTCATAGTGCTTTGACCTGTGGCAGCGAATCGATTTATAATCACAATATCGTTTTCAGACGTAATACCATAAATATGGCTCAGCGTCTGTTGTGGCTCAAAATGCGTCCTGATACTCCTCAGAATTATGAGTATATATTGGTGGAGGATGTGAAAGGGAATGCACGCAGTTTTTTGTATATCAAACCATGGACACAGTTTTTCGATATGAAAGGACACTCTGAAATGCCGTTGTCTTATTCACATAATGTGACAATGCGTAATATTCAGTTTGAATGTGAAACTTTTTTTGAAGTTGTAAACTCTGATCAGTATAAATTGTCAGATTTTACGTTTGAGAATCTTGATATTACTGCGAAAAAAAGTTCGGAAATACAAGCCGGTTATATCAAGAACTTTAATTTGAAAAATATAACAGTAAATGGTAAAAAGGAGTTTTAAGGTTTCACTCTTTTAAATAAAGTATTTGATGATATATTTTCAAATTATAATAATAGGCTATTATACTGTAACTGTATGATTTTATAGGTTTATGTTAAATGTAGTAAGGGTTTTGACTTTCAAGTCAAAACCCTTACTGATATCTTAATAGCAGAATTTTCTTAATGCTTCATATCACAGGCATGTTCGCAGATAGCAAAGTCGAGTCCTTCCAATTGTACTGTAATGTGGGTTATGCCGGTTTTTTGTTTGATGATTTCTGTTATTTGGTTTAAGAGCAGGTCTCTGTCCGAATTGTTTTTAACGGAAACATGAGTTGTGAGAGACAAAAATTCCTGAGTAATCATCCATATATGCAGGTCGTGGATATCTATAACTCCATCAATAGATTTTATAGCTCGTTTGACTTCTGCTGTGTCTATATTTGCAGGTTTGCTTTCCATCAGTATATTCACAGAATCTTTCAGTATATGCCATCCGCTGTATAGTACAAGTACCGAAACAATCATGCTGGCTATAGGGTCAGCGATATTCCATCCTAGAAAGATAATCAGCAGAGCTGCTATTATTGCTCCAACTGACCCGAGAAGATCTCCCAGAACATGCATAAAAGCACTTTTTATATTAAGGTTTTCTTTTGTTTCACCTCTTGATAATATCCATGCTACTACAATATTGATAACAAGACCAATCGCCGATATGATTATCATGCCTTTACCTATAACCGAAGGCGGGGACGATAATCTAACGATAGCTTCATACAATATATATATTGATAGGGCTACAAGTGCGATACCATTAAGCAGAGCCGCCAATATTTCGAAACGTTTATAGCCGTATGTTTTGTCGAGAGTGGCAGCCCTTTCTCCGAATATCAGAGCGGCAAGGCTTAACCCGAGAGCCACAGCATCGGATAGCATATGTCCGGCATCCGAGAGCAGAGCTAGACTGTTTGTTAGTATTCCTCCGACAAATTCTACCAGCATAAATCCTGCAATTAGGCAAAAACTGATGGTCAGAGCTTTTTTATTAGCATTGTGTCCATGCGAATGCACTCCGTGATTGTGTGTATGTATATGATTGTCTGACATTATATTTAATAATTTATGGTCTTATGTAAGTAACAACCTGATGTTATACTTGTTAAAAGTAATACAAAAGGACTGAACTATACAAAGAAAAGAAGGATCGTTGATAAATCAAACAATCCTTCTTTTTATTTTTTTCAGCTTTCGAATTTTAGTCGTTCATCGAAATCAAAAACTCTTCATTATTGATAGTCTTTTTCAGTCTGTTTTCAAGAAACTGCATAGCTTCTACCGAATTCATATCTGATAAGAAATTGCGTAAAACCCACATGCGGCTTAGTGTATCTTTATCTAATAGCAGGTCGTCGCGGCGTGTGCTTGAAGAAATAATATCAACAGCAGGGAATACACGCTTGTTCGACAATTTACGGTCGAGTTGAAGTTCCATATTACCAGTACCCTTGAATTCTTCGAAGATAACATCATCCATTTTAGATCCTGTTTCCGTAAGAGCTGTTGCTATAATGGTTAACGAACCTCCGTTTTCGATATTACGGGCAGCACCGAAGAAACGTTTGGGCTTATGCAGGGCATTAGCGTCCACACCACCGGTCAGTACTTTACCTGATGCAGGTTGTACGGTATTGTAAGCACGAGCCAGACGTGTAATAGAGTCCAGAAGAATCACTACATCGTGTCCGCATTCTACCATACGTTTTGCTTTATTCAATACGATTTCGGCAATTTTCACGTGGCGGTCGGCTGGTTCATCAAATGTTGAAGCTATCACTTCTGCGTTTACACTGCGTTCCATATCTGTAACTTCTTCAGGACGTTCATCAATCAGAAGTACGATCATGTACACTTCGGGGTGATTATTAGCTATTGCGTTTGCTATATCTTTCAGTAAAGTTGTTTTACCGGTTTTGGGTTGCGCTACTATCAGTCCGCGTTGTCCTTTTCCTATCGGAGAGAATAAATCTACAACACGGCACGAAAAATTATCATTACGACCATTTGTCAGACTGAATTTTTCGTTAGGAAACAATGGCTTTAAGTGATCGAACGGAACACGGTCTCTGACTTCGTCGGGTGTGCGTCCGTTTATTTTATCAACCTTTACAAGAGGGAAAAATTTTTCTCCTTCTTTTGGAGGGCGGATTGGGCCTTCTACAATATCTCCCGTTTTTAATCCGAACAGACGAATCTGTGATTGTGATATATATATGTCGTCAGGAGAAGACATGTAGTTATAATCAGATGAGCGAAGGAATCCGTATCCTTCCTGCATGATTTCCAAAACTCCGGTGGCAGATAATATACCATCAAATTCGAAACTCTTATCTTGAGATTGAGCTTGATTCTGTTGGTTTTGATTATTATTCTGTTTTGCAGATTGATTTTGATTATTATTTTGATTCTGATTATTTTGATTATTATTTTGAACAGGGGCTTTTGCTACAGGTTCAACAATAGTTTCGGGTTCGGCTTCAACTTCCAGTGCTGTAAGAGGAGCCAATGCCGGAACTTCGGGTTTTGGTTCGTTTACTCTCGGTCTGTTGGATTTGAACACAAGCTGGGTTGGTTTCTGAGGCTGTGGTTTAGGTGCTTCTGCTGCTACTTCTTTTTCTTTTGCAGCTGGCACTTCTTTTTCTTCAGTCTCTTTTTTTACGATAACTTTCCCTTTGTTTTGCTGTTTGGTTTCTTTTTCTGCCTCATTTTGAGGTTCAACTATCTCAGGTTTTATAGCTTCCGCTACAATTACAGTTTCTTTTTTCTCTTCTGCTTTGATTGTAGGAGCGTTGTCTTTCTTTTGCTTAGGCTGGTTTTGTTTCGGTTGAGGAGCCGGTTTATTGCTCTTTACCTTTTCAGCTTTCTCTTGATTTTTTTTACCTGAGGCCTGATCTTCTGCTTTATAGCTATCCGAGTTTTTGTTTTTAGCTTCAAGAATAGCTTGTTCATCCAGAATCTTATAGATCAGTTCGTCCTTTTTATAAGCATCAGGACGCTTTATTCCCAGCTCCTTAGCCAGGGTTCTAAGTTCTGTAGTGAGCTTTTCATTAAGCTCAAGAATGTTATATATACGCATGTATATCTATGATGTTTATTAATTTAATATGTTCTCAGTATAGTACAGAGACTGGAAAGTACTCTATTATAATTTTTTGTTTGATGCAAATAAGCTGGATATAATATTGAAAATGTTCTTGATACAAGAAATAAGAAGTCTTTTCTTGTTCTACAAAAGTAGCAAAGTTTTTTCTAAAAACAATTTTTTAGAAGAATAATTAATATTCAATAGACTTTATTTGTATGTTTAAAATAAATTCGTAGTTTTACTAAAAAATAGTAAATTGATTATGAGGGTGATATTTGTAGTGCTGATTTTTATTAAGGGATTTATTGGTTTTATTGTTTGTGCGCAATCTCAGATTGAGAGTGAGATTGATTCTTACATAAACCGATATTTATTCGACAAAGCTTTAGGGCTGATTGATAGTCTGGAAGAGTCTAATAGCCTGATGCAGAAGAAGGCTTTGTGTTTGAAAAATCTGAATAAGTATGCCGATGCCATAACGGTGGGAGAGGAAATTGTTAAGAAATATCCCGAAGATAAACAATCTGTAGCAGAACTGGCAATCTGCTATCAGGCATTATCTAAATGGGATAAGAGTCTGGAATGTTATAATCAGTTAATAAATAAAGATTCTACAAATATCTATTTCAGGATACAGAGGGCGGATATGTACATGAGGCAGGATAAATATGCCGAAGCATTGTCTGAATACAGCTCTTTGACTGAAAAATACGGGATGGATAATATGTTAAGGAAAATCGCTCAATGCTACGATAATCTCAATATGCCCGATAGTGCCCGCGTGTATTATAATAAGTCATGGTCGAAAGATTTTTTTGATACATTTTCGGTTGCAGGTCTTATAAATTTGGATATCAAGAAAGGTAAGACCGGATATGATGAAGCAATCCGTATATCGGATCATTATGTAGAAAGGGACTCAACTAGCCAGCAAATTAACTTACTGAATGCGCTCAGCTATTATGCCGCCGACTTGTACGAAGCAGCAGCTACACGTTTCGAAAAATGTTATAATAGGGGAGATAGTTCACTTGTTGTGCAGCGGAGCCTGGGATTTTGTTATTATTCTTTGGGACAGAATGATAAAGCATACACATTTTTGCTGAAGGCCAGTAAAATAGACTCTGTAAATATCAATATCTTATATGCATTAGGTGTAGTTGCCAATGAAAGATCCGACTATGATACGGGAAAAAGATGTTTCGGGCTATTGATAGACCGTGCTGTGCCTACCGACTTTACATTGTATCAGTATTATCGAAATTTTGCCATTTCATATGAAGGTAAAGAGGAATTTTCGGAAGCTGTGGAGTTCTTTAAAAAGGCGGTTGAGTATGCAAATGATAATCAGAAGATGAATCTCTATTATACTATATTATCATTGTATGAGATTGATCTCAAGCAGCCGAGAGAAGCATTGACATATTATGAATTATATAAACAGTCGCTACAGACATATTATGGACAACTGTTGAAGATAGAGAATCCCGACAGAACAGATCAAGGGGAAATAAATGTAACCCGCAATAAATTAGATGCACTTGACAAGCACATCAATGGATTGAGGAAATCTTTAGGTTTGATAGGATTTGCCGGCAGCAATGTAAAAGTATTATCCTCGATCAATATTAATCTTTAATACTTCTATTGTTTTATTGGTAATTTTAAACCGATCATCGGCACGTTCGCCAATGATCCATACAATGTCATCGACAGAACAGAGCAGCCAAATATTTTCTTTTTCGATAAGACTGAATTTCCGGTCGGTAAAATAATCGCTGATTTTTTTGTGTCCTTTCATTCCGAAAGGTCGAAACTTATCTCCTTTTTTCCATTTACGGATGATCAGCGGAAATGAGAGTTTACCTTTATCGATATATATTGTATTGGGATTACGTTCTATCTCAAAATCTTTAGGCTTGCGAAACGATTCGATAGTCAGCTTCAAGGGTTCTGCTATTTCTGTTTCGTGTTCAAAAAGCGTATATATTTTGTCCGATTGGCTTTCAATCTGCTGGATAATAAAAGTGTTTCTATCTTTAACCAGCTGATATTCTGTTGAGAAAAAAACTTTCCCCGATTGGCTGTTAACCGATTCGTATATATTATCGACAGTAGGTGTATTAAACCCCAGAGGAAACAATATTTCAAAAAGTATAGTTTTGGGTTCGACCTGCTGCAACAGAGCATCTATATCAATGATATTATCAGAAAAAACAGCCCTCTTAGCTTTGTCTATATACGATTGGTATATTTTTTCTGTCTGAGTCAGGTTTTCGGCAGTACGGCTTATAGACTGTATTACCGATGGATTTATCGTTTGAAGTAAGGGCAGAACGTTAAGCCTTATTTTGTTACGGGTATATATATCCTCTTTGTTTGTGCTATCTTCTACAAATGATAATTCTTTCTTTTGCAAATACGCTAAGATGTCATCCCTGTATATGCAAAGTAAGGGACGGATTACATATCCATTGAGGGGTGCAATGCCTGTAAGACCGCGTATACCTGTACCTCGAATCAAATTTATGAGAACGGTTTCAACCGAATCATTTTGATGATGTGCAATAGCTATTTTTTCGGCTTTGTATTTCTTCCTGATTTTCTCGAACCACGCATATCGTAATTCTCTAGCGGCCATTTCGAGTGAAATAGACTCTTCTTTGATATATTTTTTTGTGTTAAAGCTGGCAGATACATATTCTACATTATATTTTTCGCAAGCTTTTTCAACGAAATACTCGTCCCTGTATGATTCCTGATCCCGAAGATGAAAGTTACAATGTGCTACAATACATTCATATCCCAAATTGTAAAGTATATCTAACAGTGCGATAGAATCTGCACCTCCACTTACGCCGATTATTACACGGGCGTGATCGTTCAACAGATTATTATCCTTAATATACTTTTTTACTTTGGAGAGGATTTCCATGTTTTGAATCTAAGGTCTCAGACCTTTTTATAATGTCAATAAACGGGCTGATAAGCAGATCTGTTAATCTGTTAATCAACTATAATATAGTTCGGCGGTTTTATTCGACCTTCTCACACAAAATTAGCACTTTTTTTTCATTGACAAGTGTTGTCGCAAATATATAGTCATTTCCACCGTCTTTGAGTTTAGTTTGCTTTCTTATTTCAGCTACCGATAGTGGATAATTGCGTGTACTTATATTCGCCTGTTTCATTGTCAGATATTGTTTTATATCTTTCTTATTCGCTCCAAATACATTCTTGACCGTAAAATGGCGTCCCGGAAAATCGGGTATATATAAGTCTGATGTGTACAGATGGCTGCTTATATGTAGTTTTTTCAGATTAAAATAATCTGCAGGATATTTGTAGGCTCCGGCTTTTAATATAGAGCTATTGGGTTCGTACAGATATTTTTCCGGGTGATCAGAATATGTGACTGCTGCATTGTTTTCATTGTCTTTAGTAAAAGAAAAACATTGAACACCGTTGTTTATTATGTTTATACAATGGAACTTTACCTCTTTTTGCGTAGAACTTTTTACTAAGAGCAGTTCTTTACATTCATTATTAACACTGATTATGTGGATATCTGTAATATTACTGATTGAATTTAACGCATGGGTAATATCCAGCATAGGTGATAATTTTATTATAACCTGTTTGGATTTTTGGTTTAATAGACTGTCAATCTCTATCAGGTTGGGTGTACAGTCTTCGATCAGAACTGTTTTGCGTCCGGAGGTATTTCTGCGTGCTGGATCGATGTATATAGTATCCCAGAGTTTATCTTCGGACCTCAGAAAATTGATACCGTTGTTATTTATAGCTGTTATATGATCTAAACCTAATACCTTGAAGTTATGCTGAGCTAATTCGACCAGATGTGGTTGTGTTTCTATATAATATGCTTCAGTTTTATTTTGAGCCATAAACGAGAGATCTACACCAAAGCCCCCGGTAAGATCAATAATTGTATTGCCTGTGGATAATGATGCCTTATAGGAAGCCGTTTGCTCAGAAGAGCATTGTTCCATTGATATATGGGGTGGATATATGATGTTGTTCTGTGCGTACCATGAGGGTATTTTACTCTTGGCAATACGTCGTCCGGCTATTTGCTGGATAGCATCCTGCATATTTATCTGAGGGTATCGAGAGGCTTTTAGAGCTAATTCTCTGATGTCCTCATTTTCGTGTTCTGCTATGAATTTTTTTATATCTGATGTTAGCTCAATCATTTTTTCATCTTCACAACATCGTGTAAACTTGGAACAGAGTCATTTTTTAATGAATCTTTTTGTACTTTCTTTGGTCTTGCGAATAGCTCACGTAAGCTGTCGAAGTCTTTTTTATACAAGATACCTATACCCTGAGTCTGCACTCCATTACCTCCATTGCTACCCACGTAATAGTACTTTTCGTTATAGTGGTTGTATGCTTTCAAACGCCATGTGCCTACACGGTTCAGTAATACTTCTATATCAATATCTCCGATAAAGGCATCCTGGGTCATCGGATTATCACGATATCCGAAGTTTCCGTTAAATAGTACGCGATCGTCAAGCAGACGGCTTGAAAGTAGTAGCTCAACCTCGGTACTCGAGAAATTCGAGTCGCTTGTACGTATATTGGTTCCAACCTGCCAGCGATCATCTATCTGGCTGAGTATTTTACTGAGTTGCGAAGATAGGGTAGCAGATGCTACTGCCGCAAAGTCAGATGTTCTTTGTTCCGTTACAGCATAGTTAGGGGTATAGAATTTCGAAAGCAGCAATAAATAAACTATCTGCCTGTTTATCATATCCTCAGTACTCATCAGGCTCTTGACCTGACGCTGAACTTCGGGGTCGGCCGATGGCAGTGCAATATCGAGATTAATATTTGGCCTTCGCAGCGCACCTGTTATATTCAGAAGGCAATTAACCGGTACACTAGCCTGACCTGTGGTACGTGCAAGATTCTGATCCAGATCGTTAAGGTTTGCTACAATGCGGTAAACGGCTGTGATGTCTATATTCGCTTGAAAAGGATCCCCTCGGAATTGTACGCTGCTACCTTCTTGTATTGCAAACTTCCTTTCCAATATTTTTTGGAAAGTAAAGTTGTATGATCCTTTATTTATCTGATATGTACCGTAAAGCATGGGATCTTTATTCGTTCCCCATATAAATTGAAGAGCTCCGCTTCCCGATCCTCTCAGACGGTCTCCTCCTACGGGATCCATCAATAGCTCTACAGTTGCATCGGGTGTTGCATCTATATAGAAATCCATATTGATTTCCATTCCGGAATCGGTTTTCAGGCGTCCTATTTTGAATTTATCGTCTTTGTTTACCAATGAATCTTCCGGCGTTTCTTTTGTTTTATATCTGACAAATGAATATTCTTCGGCCGTCTCCTCCATGAAATTCATATAGATATTGGTATTACTGTTGGTACGCATATTGACATTGATGTCAACCGCTTTTTCATCGCCTTTGATAACCCCTGTTCCCGATCCGAATACAGTACCGTAAAGCATTGGATTCAGATTTTCAGTGGCGTTATATAACATGAAATTATCACCTTTCAGATCTACATAATACATGAAATTAGTGAAGTAATCGTGTACGACTTTTCCGCTGACTAAAGCTGTATTCCCTTTCTGGTCATAGAATGCAATATCGCTGAAGTAGATCAGGTCTTTCTTCATGTATATTGTATCGGTGAAAGTATAATAAGTATTCAGGAAATTAATACCAAGCCCGCCGTTTTCGATAAATGCTTTACCTTCTACTGTTACATTCGAGAAATCACCGGATAAGCGTACATTTCCATGTCCCACTCCCTGTACATTATTAAATAGGGTTGATACATACTTATTCAAGAATGCAATATTCACTTCTTCTGAGTCAAAATCTATGGACAGTTCCTGAGTTATGGGGTTGATATGCCCTTTTATTTTTGTTGTTTTGTCATGCTCGTTGGTGATAGTTCCCACCATGTTTACTTTTTTCGTTTCCGAATCCAGATCACTGTCTAAGATCAGGTGCCCTAATGTTGTATTGTTAAAAGCAAAGTCGTTTACATTCAGGTTGACTTTAGCATAGGGTTGACCTTCTATTGTCGATACTGCCAGTTGTCCGCTAGCAGCTCCTCCGAATTGTAATGCATCTATAGCTAATGTTTTAAATACATAATCGAGGTCTATATTCTGCAGGTTCACAAAAAGCTTTTCATTAGAATCTTTTGAAGAGAACGTACCGTCTATTTTTAATTTCTGATCTTTTGTTGTGCTTGCTATTTCGAAATTATCGACATCAATTTTATTGGGAATCAAACGGATATGAGAATCACCAATGTTCCATATTGTGTTATTGAGAACCAATTCTCCTTTATTGAATTTAATATCGGTTTGCAGGTTCTTATCTTGAGATCTCGAAAAAGTAATTGAGTTGGAAAACTCTCCTTTCAGGCGGGTCTGGTCTTTGTTTAAAAATAAAGTATGGATATCAATGATGTCGTTACTTATTTTTAAATCAGATGACAACGTATTTAGTGTTTGCTTTTTAGTTACAAACGTGCCAGCAAGATTAGACGTTATCTGATCGGCATTATTTTCGATAACGAAATATCCCGACTGTATCTGTCCGCCTCCTGCTTTCATCGAAGGCATAAAGGCTTCAACTTTAAATCGCTCTATCTGATTATTATAAAATCCTATAATCTTGGTAGGGCTGAGTATAGTTACAGGTAACTGAAATATATCGCTGGCTGTCTCTGTATTATTGATAACAAACTCGAAATTGAGGTTGTTGTTTTTAATTTTTCGTCCTCTTTTTGCCGTATAATTTATCAGAGACGGCAGATAGCTGTTCAGTGATCTTTGCATGCTCTCAGCTATAGTTGAATATGAATATTCGCCTTTTACCTGTCCGTTTATAATATCCGAGGTAATACTTAGCTCTCTTTGGTCTCCTGTCCCTGATGCAGCAATGATAAAATTGTCCATCTCGAATTTTTTATCTGGTTTCAGAAAACGGATCGAATCGGCTTTGATATATCCTTGTATATCATCAATGTTTTTGCCTGTAAAGTTAGCGTCGATCAGTAAACTCAGATAAGAGTCTTTGTATTTGTCACTCAGGTTTAGTTTATCGAAGCGTACATTTTTCAGACGGGCATCAAAATTCAATTCGGGCTCTTTTTGCGACAAGTCGAATAAACCATGTATATTAAATACCGCATTTTCATCATCCAAAGCCAAGCCTCCGTTTATACGCAGACCATCGTATTTACCATCTAATTTTATATCTTGGTATGTGTATTTTTTATACACCAATTTTTTTACGATACCGTTTACATCTCCGTTCAGATATCCTTTTTTTGGTTTATTAACGTTTACTGAAAGGTCGAAAGATAAATCTTCCAGATCCTTGTTGGTTAATAAATCTCCTAAATGGAAATTATCCGTACTTACTTTTCCTCTGAAATAAGAAGATGTACGTTCATCCGGGTTGAATCCAAAATCAAGTGTAGCGATAACAGATCCCGGTTGCGCTGAAAAATTACCGATCGCTTTCAATTCTTTCAGAAAACCTGAAACTTTACCCTTGAATGAGATCGTACCTAATTGTTTTAAAATAGGGGACGGCTCTTGTTTTGTTCCCGACAGATTATTTATGAGTGTAGGTATTCCTGTTTCGCTGACAGTAAGGTTACTGACATTTCCGGATAGCCAGAGCTTATCTTTATCACGAAAATTATTTAACGTTCCTTCTGCTGATAAGTGCATCAGATCTCCGTAATCGAGTTTTAAGTCGGATACCTGTATATTATCTAATGTTCCTTGTATCGAGGTTTTGAATAAGATACGGTCTTCGAAATGTTTAAATGCAGGAACCAATGGCGATATATCTTTCAGGGCGATGTATGATGACCCGATTTTGATGTCGAAGATGGCTCTGTCTATAATATTCTTATGGGATAAGGTATCGGCATAGTCAATTTCGCATTTGTCGAATTGTAATTGCGATTTAGGAAGATTGAGTTTAAAACCTTTGACAAACAAATGATTATCCTGAGTGATTACCCTTACGATAAGATTATCAATCTTGAGTCCGCTCTTTTCTTCCAACTTTAGCTTTTTTATCTGAATATTAAGCGAATCAGGTTCAAGAGACTTGAGTGCCAGCTTTGCATTCAGATTGCTGATATCAATATGGTTTGCGTCGAATTTATCATTTACAACCCCTCTGTCTTTGATATCATACCGGAAATTTCCGTTTTCAATATCAAGGGAATTTATATGAATTTGTATTTTTGCCTTATTGGTTTGCTCTTTTGGTTTGAACGCATCAATAATAAATTGGATATTAAGTGGTGCATTAGCACTGTCTTTTGCCAGATTTACATCAAAGTCAGATAATTTTGCCGCATTGAATATCAGTTGCCTGTTAAGTAATGGCAGCAGATCAAAATCGGCGTATATGGTATTTGCTTTTAATATAGTGCTGTCTTTTCTGTCATTGAGGTATACCCCGTTTAGTTGAATGACATTGAATGGTTTTATGTAGAGGGATTCTATTCCTAAATCTGTTTGTAGCTTGTTTTTCAGCTCGGTAACTATTCGTTCTTTTACATAATTTTGAACGGACGACATGTTCAGTAGTCCGTACAAGAGCAATATTAGTCCGGCTATAATGCCTAATATGCTGAGGAATATATATTTAAATTTTTTTATATGTAATCTATCTTAAGCTAAGCAAAATTATAAAAAGCAACTTGATATATCGAATATTTCCGGCTTTTTATTCTAAATTTCATTTAAGATAATAGAGAATTAACTTTTCGATTGCGTTTTGACATACAGGACAAAATTCTTTGTAAGTATTGGTTCTCATTCTACAGTCAAAAGACGATCTGTATATTCCTTTCGAAGAGTAGCCTGCACCTTCGTATACACCTGTTGGGTATTTATCCTTTAAATCGGTTGGTGTGGGTATCGGAGTGTTTACAGGTAATTGGTTTTGCCATTTTACGGCAAAGTCTTTTAATGTAGTAATATTCGGTTCCCAAGGTTCTACCGAATGTGAGTAAGTCTGATCCAAAACATCACTGTCGTAGAAGTATTCATCGGCAAGTCCGGCGAAGCTATGCCCGAATTCGTGTACAACAACAGGTTTGAAGTCGGGATGTCCTGTAGTTGTCAGTGTATAAGCGTTGAAAATGCCACCACCGCCATAAACATTAGTATTGGCTAATATGATGATATGTTCGTAAGGTATTCCGGCCAATGCATCGTGTATATCTTTTACATGCCCTGTAGTGAGGTACCTATCCGAATAAAAGGTGTCGAAATGTGAGCCGAAAGCGGTTTGTTTCCATTCTTTTAGTCTGGGTACACTTACACCCGAATCTTTCGATTCGCTTTGTACTGCATATACATTGAAGCTGTCTTTGTACTTACTGAACGGATAATAGGAGAATATCTGGTTAACCGATTCTTCAGCATATTTTAGAAAATCGGGCATTTCTTCTTTTGTATAACCTTCTGCCAAAATTGCGATGTTGATACATTTATCAGGATTTGTTCCTTTATGTATTATGGCATACGGGGTGGTTGATGTATAACCTTTGGGGTGTATTAAGATGTCTTTAGGATCTATAATATGACTTATACTTGCTTGCGTGTTATGTTCTTTTCCTGTGAGGGTAACTTCTATTTTTACTTTATTTTTAGGAAATGGAACTAGCAGTACATTTTCGAAACTGCGAGTCACTTGTTCCGCTTCTGGTGTAGTCAGCCATTCCTGAAACAGGCTGCTGAATGTATTTACATAAATACATTTGTTGGTTTCGACATCATATACTTTGATATTACCGTTTCCTGCCCAACAACTTCCGGATAAATTATGTTTGCGTCCTGCCCATTGGGGTAACTGATTTAATTGATCAACGGATATATTTTGAGTCGAAGAATTTCCCGAAAATATATAATCTATTCTGAGTGTTTTATCAATGAAAAACTGATCGAATTCTTGCGATTGAGAGATTAGCGGAACAAATAAGAGAAGAAGTGATAATAGATAATGCATAATGTAATTTTTTTTCAAGATATGAATAGGGTCTCAGACCTATTTATTATTTTCTTAAGTGTAATAACCAGAGTCTGTTGCTGACTAAATATATATCATTTAATACATGTTCGTATTTAAATAGGATTAAAAACCTAGTGATAAAGCAAAGATAACTATTTATTAATCTAAATTGATTTGTCTTTTTGTTTTTATTTTGATTATTTTTGTGTCTTGTTGATTTGTTTTGGTTGTTTTTTCTGGTTTATTTGTTTTTTTTATTTCTGTGGTTGTATTGTTTTGTCTTTTGGTCGTCGTGGAGGTGTGTATTGTTTTGTGAAAAAAAAATTGTAAAATTATAGGACTCTAAGACTCGGATAATGAGGGTGAAACATAGCTTAAGGGGCTAATGCTATTGAAAATATACAGAAAACACAATAAGGAAAGAGGCTGCAAGCCTCTTCCAATATCAACGAAGTGTTGTTTATGGTGATTAAATCAAAGTAAATTAAGATGTAAAATATAAATCTCCTAAACTAAATGGAAAATATTAAGACTTCAGAAGTGTTAGAGTGGGCGAAAGGATTTTTGTCAAAAGCTGAATCGGAATTAACCCCCGACGAAATTAAAGAGCAGCAAAAGTTTGCGTCATTGGTACAAACACCTGCTTATAAGACATTATTGTCGAAAATGTTAGATGAATCATCGCAGGTGCGAAATAACAGGAAACTTGCAAAACGGATGAAATTACTTATCGAAGAATACGGAGTCCCTGATTTTTTTGGAGCATTTGATCGTATTGGACTAAGACTTTTCACGGAAATAGGCTACTTGTTTGATGGAATCTCTATTCCAATTTTTAAAAAACGTTTAAGAGATGAGACCAATAAAATCATTATTGGAGAGGAGCGTCCCGAATTGACTAAGCATCTCGAGGGGCGGAAGCAAAAAAAGATAGGGCAAAATGTAAACTTATTAGGAGAGGTTGTTTTGGGTGATGGTGAGGCTTTGCATCGTTACGAACATTATTTGGAAGCTCTTAAAGAACCGGATGTAAATTATATCTCAATTAAATTGTCAGGTATTTATGCACAGATAAAACCTCTTAGTTATGAACAGAATAAGAGGGAGCTTTGCGAACGGGTAGCCCGTATATATCAGCAAGCTATAGATTATCCTTATATTACTCCCGAAGGTGTTCAAAAATCTAAATTTGTAAATCTCGATATGGAGGAGTACAAAGATGCTGAGTTGACATTAGATGTCTTCGAGACGGTATTGAGTATGCCTAAATTCAAAAATTATACTGCGGGGATAGTTGTTCAGGCATATTTACCCGATGCAGGGTTACTACAGCAAAGATTACTGACTCTAGCCAGAAAGAGAGTAGAGGAGGGTGGTGCACCTCTTAAAATGAGGTTGGTAAAAGGTGCTAATCTGCAAATGGAGACTATTGTTTCTTCTCTGAAAGGCTGGACAAATCCCGTTCTACCCTCAAAAGTGGATGTGGATGCAAACTATCTTCATATTTTGGATATTGCCTTGCAGCCGGAGAATGCTAAGGTGTTGAATATAGGTGTTGCATCCCATAATTTTTTTACAATAGGGTATGCTTACTTATTGAGTGAGCGAAACGATGTGAAGGATTATATTACTTTCGAAATGCTCGAAGGTATGGCAAATCATTTACCCCGTGTGATGAGAAAATTAGATAAGCAGATTATTCTCTATACGCCTGTGGTGAAGAAAGAGCATTTCCTGAATGCAGTATCTTATCTGGTGCGCCGACTGGATGAAAATACAGGAAAAGACAATTTCCTGAGCTATTCTTTTAGCTTGAGACTGGATAGCCCTCAATGGGATTTTTTAGCTGGTCAGTTTCTTGAGGCTTATGCGAAAAAAGACTCGATGATACCTCAGTCTTTTAGAAAACAAGATAGAACTGCTGCCCCTTTGCCGGTAGAAGATATTAATCTGTTCAAGAATGAACCGGATACCGATCTGGATTTACCGATCAACAGAGAATGGGCACTACAAAAATTAAAGAAGTGGGAGACAGAAGTAAGATCTGATAATTATAAGATACCTGTTCAGATCGGGGATCAAGAAATTGAAACAACAGATAAAAAGAGGTATTACGACCGGAGTAATAATGATGCGGTGTGCTTCTGCGAGGCTAGCTTGTCTTCGTTGGATCAGATGAAAGAAATTGTATCTGTTGCGGATTCTGATAAATCAGGGTGGAGAATAAAAACTCTCGAAGAACGTAATCGTATCCTGCATAATGTTGCTGATAAGTTGTCGGCAAAAAGAGGTGATCTTATTGGCTGTATGGCTGCTATTACTGGAAAGATTTTTATGGAAGGGGATGTAGAAGTTTCGGAAGCAATTGATTTCTGCCGTTTTTACCCTATCAGCATGAAGTCATTCGAAGAGCTTGAAACCGTTTCTTATAAGCCTAAAGGAACCGTTTTGGTTATATCACCATGGAATTTTCCATTGGCTATTCCTGTAGGAGGAGTTGCTTCCGCTTTGTCCGGAGGTAATACAGTTATATTAAAACCTGCTACAGTTGCTTTTCCTGTAGCGTGGGAATTTGCGCAGTGTTTCTGGGATGCAGGTGTTCCGAGAGATGCCTTACAGGTTGTTTGTCCGAATGGGCGTGAACCGTTGAACTTTCTCACCGGACATCCGTCTGTTAAGCATTTTATCTTAACCGGAGGAACAGATACTGCATTCAATTTATTGGAAAAGAATCCCAGAACACCTTTATCTGCAGAAACAGGAGGTAAAAATGCTATTATACTTACCGGAAACGGAGATCAGGATCATGCTATTCTGAATGTTGTTTCTTCTGCGTTCGGTAATGCAGGTCAAAAATGTTCGGCTTGCTCTTTGCTGTTGGTTGATAAAGATATTTACAAGGATGAGAATTTTAAATCTAAATTAAGAGATGCAGTTCTAAGCCTGCACACAGGCAGTGTCTGGAACCCCGATAATATCATCGGACCAATGATAACAAACGATAATGATAAGTTATTACATGCTGTTGAAAATCTCGAACAGGGTGAATCGTGGTTAGTACCTCCTGTTTTTGTGGATGAGAAAAAATATATACTGAAACCTACTGTAAAATGGGGAGTAAAACCTTCAAGTTACACTTTTAAGACCGAATTGTTTGCTCCTTTGCTGGCTGTTGTTTGTATCGAAGATTTGAAGCAGGGAATTGACTTTGTTAATTCATCCGAATATGGGTTGACATCGGGGCTTCAAAGTTTGGACGAAGATGAACAGGAGTTGTGGAAGGATACTCTTGAGGCTGGTAATCTGTATATAAACAGAGGTATTACCGGAGCCATTGTCAATCGTCAGCCTTTTGGAGGAATGAAACGGTCTGCTTTTGGCGGAGGTATTAAAGCGGGAGGTGTGAATTATGTCTCTTGTTTTGTTGAATTTGAGGAAAATAATAATTTACAATCAGTAGCATCGGTATGTCCATTAAGTGATTTGGTTCAGGATGAGGTATCTAAGAACCGCTTGAATTTTGCTGCTGCAAATTATACTGAGGTTTATAAGGCTGAATTTTCTGAAGGACGTGATGTTAATCATATCTATGGAGAATCTAATGTATTCCGTTATTTACCATTGAATAAGGTTGCTCTTAGGGTTCGGGTGCAAGATGACCTGTGCGATGTTTTGCTTTCGATGCTTGCTGCATCTATTGCATCTGTTGATTTAACAGTAAGTGTTAGTGCTGATGATCCTAAATCTCAGAAATTAGAATGGGCTTTGCCTATGGTTAAGAATGCGAACATACAAGTTCAGTCCGAATCAGAATTTTTAAATGGTATGGATCGCTATGACCGTATCAGAACTTGTTCTTCTGATTTGTCGGATGAATTTTATGCTAAAGCTGCTAAATTAGGAAAGCACATTGCTTCAAATAAGCCTTTAGTAGAAGGTCGATTGGAATTGCTGCATTACCTGAAAGAGCAAAGTATTGCTTTTGAATATCACCGTTATGGAAGCATTTTCGATGAAAAGTAGTTAAGGTCTCAGAAGGGTTGAGCTTTCAAAATAAAAATAGGATTCATATTTTATGAATCCTATTTTTTATATAGTAGAACTAAATTTGTCTTAGTTGTTGATCAAAGAGAACAACTCTTCAGCTGCTTCACGAGGACCATCTTTGCTGCGTCCGTCAATAGCCAGAGAAGTATGTATTTCTCCGATTTGAACTCCGTTATTCTTCATATCTTTGAAGAACTGGCGAACCAAGACTTCTGTTTCTGCACGTTCCTGAACAGGTCCGAAAGGATTGGCAAAGTAAGATTTCACAAGGCCTTTTTCGGTAGTTGTTCCTTTGGCTTTACGTGCTCCGTCTTCAAATACCTGAATTGCTTTATCCAGATCGTCATAGAATGAAATCTTCTTATCGGATTCCTGATAGTTATTTGCATAAAGCATAATATCTACTTTGTATCCTTTAGAGATTACTTCGTATGTTGAAATAGGAATTGTTACACGGGCATTGATTTTATCAGGATTGCTGTAGATACCTCTGTCCAACTGTTCGTATGCGTAAGCAGGATCAAGGTCATCTATGCGGACAAATGCTCCGATTTCGGTACCATATCCTTTGATAGAGCCATCTGCTTCTTTTTTAAGGAATCCCATATCGTCAAAGATTACGCGCATATGACGGATATAGCTTTCATTCAGCGTACGGAATGCTTCCAAGCTTTCTGATTTTCCGGCTCCGCTATCACCCATGATAATGATATTAGACTCTTTGCCATTTTTAAGAACGATGTTAACCATTGCCCCGTGAATAGGTAAGCGATTGTTTTCTATTTGTTTAACATTATGAAGTGTTAATAACATCTTCTTCATGTATCCGAAATAATCGATATCGTCGCAATAGTTTGCATATCCGATCAGGATATCATTCTTTTTATCTTTATAGTAGAATGTACGTTTTTCTTCTTCTCCGTCCGGATATCCGAATACGTAGATGATATCAGGTTTCTTTCCGATGTATTCACTTTCTTTGGCAAGCTCGAACAGGTTAGATAAACCTATTCCCTGAGCCATAAAGTCTTTGTGGAAATAAACAAATGTAAGCATTGCACCTACTTTAGCAGGGAATACATACCAATCGTCCTCATTCAGAATAATATTATTCAATGGATTTTGGTGATGTTCCTGAAAGATTCCGTCTCGGGTATTGCGTTTTGTGTATGTAATGAAAGGAGGACGTATTACAACTGTACTGATAAATGGTATCGGTGTAAGTCCTTTGTATTCGATTGGGCAATTCCAGTTTACATCATTCAATGTAAGAGAGGCTGTTGCTCCGACTGTAGTCTGACGGTATACTCTTTGATCGAATCCGTTTACAGTCTCCTGAATACGGCGTACTGTAGTCAGTACAAGATCATTGAACAAGTCATTGGCCTGAATGAATCTTACATTCTGAAGTCCGTCACCTAAGCGGGTATTACGTACAATAGAATATCTTTCGAGTTTTTTCCAATATTGAAGCAGTAGTTCGATTAGTTCGATGAATAAATCTTTATCAGCAAAAAGTGCGGTGTATTTATTATCAACTTCGATAACTTCTTCTATTTTGAATACAGTCAGTAATTTGAATGATTCTATAAGTGATTCGACAAGGTTTTCGTCTGTTTTGAAACTTTTGATATAATGATCGTATATAATAGGATCGTCCTTCTTTATTTTTTTGACAAATGCTTCAACTACTCTTCTAAATCCATAACTACTTAGTAATTTTTGTTTAGTATCGCAGTATTTCAGTGTGAAATTAATCATCGCTCTTCCCCGCGATAGTGTAAATTCATGTAGCATATTCTTTTTACTCTTTGATTATTATTACTAGTTATTCAATGTCTTTTTGTTTTGAGAGGCAAGCAAAGATAACAAAAAAAATAAATAATCAGCTTTGGGGCATATCTTTATCAATCAGAGATATTGTTAAATAATCTTAGATTTTAACAAATTATTAATATTTAAAAGAAACTATCTCCAAACGAAATACGTTTTAATAATATACCATAAGTATGAATAGTTGATAATGTGGAATAGTAAGCGATAAGGCTTTTATTCACATATCTTATTTAGAATCAAAATAATTAAGGTCTCAGACCTCTAAAAAAACAAATGATTATGAAGATTGAACAGATTTTAGGAGATTCCGCTTCTTATTTATTGGATCACACATGTAAGACTATTGATAAATCATTGATTCATGCGCCAAGTCCTTCGATTATTGAAGATGTGTGGGTAGATTCGGATCGTAATTTACAAACTCTCAATAGTTATAGTTCCTTATTAAATCACGGAAGGCTGTCCGGAACTGGATATATATCAATACTTCCTGTCGATCAGGGTATTGAACATACAGCAGGTGCTTCTTTTGCTCCTAATCCTATTTATTTTGATTCCGAAAATATCGTTAAGCTCGCTGTGGAAGGTGGATGTAATGCTGTGGCATCTACATTTGGGGTTTTAAGTTCTGTTGCCCGTAAGTATGCACATAAGATACCTTTTGTTGTTAAAATCAATCACAACGAATTATTATCGTATCCAAATACTTATGATCAGATTTTGTTCGGAACCGTTAAGGATGCTTGGAATATGGGGGCTGTAGCTGTTGGTGCGACTATTTATTTTGGTTCGGAAGAAAGCCGCCGTCAATTAGTCGAAATAGCGAAAGCTTTTGATTATGCTCATGAGTTGGGCATGGTTACAATTCTTTGGTGTTATTTGCGTAATTCTGCTTTTACTAAAGATGGAGTCGACTATTCGTCAGCAGCAGACCTTACAGGACAGGCTAATCATTTAGGAGTAACTATTAAGGCTGATATTGTAAAACAGAAACTCCCGACCAATAACGGAGGGTTTACAACTATTAAGTTTGGTAAAACTAATCCTAAGATGTATTCCGAACTGACTACTGATCACCCGATTGATCTTTGCCGTTATCAAGTAGCCAATGGATACATGGGACGTGTAGGTTTGATTAATTCAGGTGGAGAATCTCATGGAGCATCCGACCTGAAAGATGCTGTCTCTACTGCTGTTATCAATAAACGTGCCGGAGGCATGGGATTGATTTGCGGACGTAAAGCATTCCAGAAATCAATGAAAGAAGGTGTTGAGTTATTGAATACCATACAGGATGTATATCTGGATAAGGATATTACATTAGCATAATCTCTAAATAACTAAGGCTGCAGTTCATTGACTTACCAGTTCTGTAGCTTTACATCGAAAGTATCGGACTATCTTTCCGGTACTTTTCGTTGTTTGCATATATAAATAACAGGCTTCCGTCCTTGATTGTATTAATAATAGGACGTGATAGATTTTGGGGCAGGGCAGGGCAGCCGAAACTACGACCGAGTCGTCCGCTTTTTATAACCGAGGGATTCGAATATGCCGCACCATGTACAACAATGGCTCTTTGTTTGGCATGGTCATTTATGCCTTTTTCTAATCCGTTTAAAATAAGGGAATACCCATTCTTTCCCTGATACGTATTTTCTGTTATATAAAACCCAAGAGAACTTTGCAGAGAGTTATTTTCATTCGAAAAGGATGTTGCATATTTTTCTCCGCTGTTTTTGCCATGAGAAACCAGCGTGGAATACAATACTTTTCGGGATTTCATGTCAAGTACAAATAACCTGTTTTCTGTAGATGGCTTTGTGAAGTCAATCAAAGTGACAATATTCTTTTTGATCTCTTTTACCTTCTGATATCCGGTATACGCCTCTTCAAAGGCTTTATAGTTAACTTCGTTCTGGAGATGCATATCAGTATATAGCTGGTAACATTCCGAGACAGAATTGTTTTCTTCTGGTTTATCAACGGTTTTGCTTTCAGTATTTGATTTGCTTACCGGTATGATAAATAATAAAAGGTATATAAATATTCTTTGCATTTTTAATACTATCCTGAAAAATAAAAATTTGATGCAAAGTTAATTATTTAATTGTTAAACAGAATGTTAATTGTCTTAATCAATCACAAAAACTAAAGTAGATAAGGTCGGAGCCCAATCATAGACAAACTTGGCGTGCGAGGTCGCGTTCCTTACGCACATGTGTGACCGGGGAGTTGTACCTAATGATGCACTAAATTCGATTGTCTGTGTTGACGGAGCATTTACCGGAATGCCGTGTATATATGCACCGTTGGTAAAACGGCTGGCGTATGGAGCAAATCCTCCGATTTCGGAACTGCCATCGACTAAGTAGTGCATTTTGAATTTCTTCTCCTGAATTACAAATATACCTGTGGGTGTTTCTTGCATATGAGGCGGTTGATGACGTCCTGTTGTTGCAGGATTCATACTTCTGACCAGCCATCCGGAGTCCGATTTTTCCAAAGTTGCAATATTCTGATTCGAAGTATCTATAAAAATAACTTTGTTGAAGATGGTGGTATCGCTCAGTTGCTTGATGTATCTTTGAGGAACAATCCATTCTCCATGTATATCAACAGTGGCTATTTTATCGAAAGTTCCTTCTTTTTCGATGTATTTCACCAGCCATCCATCTCTGCCATAACACTCGGGTTTAATCGAGTCATTGACATAATATAACGGAACTGATTGATAACGTTCTACTCCCAGCGAATCGGCAATGCGGGTATAGGCATTCCGTTTGTAATTTCTCACCAATGGAGCTTCTCCGTTCAGGTTTTTATAATTTTGTAATACAGCCCACGAAGATGGCTCGTTGCGGATGGAGTCAACAAAGGCGAGCCCTTTTTTTATCTTATCCCATTGGTATTGACGGGTTGTATCTTTGTACGGATATGTATCTTCAAGGGTATATTTATCATATAACAGTTCTTTTTCTATTTTGATGCTTGCCGGATCGATTGACTTTGGTTGTTGCTCTTCTTCTATTTTTGTGGTGTCTGCTACTGTTTCAACAATCGGAGTGGATACTGGTTCATTGCATGAAATTCCGAAGAATACCCATAGTGTAATGAATAAAGATAATGAGTGTTTTTTTATAGTCATATTTATATAGAATAATTAAGTGGTGACCTTAATTGCTTAAATAATTTCTACTTATAACAAATGTTAATTCGTAATTGTTTTTGCTTCTCACTTATAAAAAAGGAAAACCGGCTGTTGTTACCGGTTTTATCTATACTGAAAGTATTCTTTGAGTCCCAGATCCTCTTGTGAAAAAAGTGTTCTTTGAATGGCTGAAATTTAATGATGAAATGTGATAATGACCAATAAAGTAACAACCGAAAAGTGTACAGTTTCGCTGTAACCTTTGTAACCTTTTTTTATTTAATGATTTAAAATCACTATTTTATATTATTCTTCTGTGATGTGGTTATAGATTTGTTTATCATCATCCCATTCAAATTCCGATCCCCGCCGAGATCCCAGAATTTCTTTTAGTTGAGGTTTCCATTCGGCAACTTCTGCGAGATCTTTAGTTATTGTATTATCAGGGTTATCAAGATATGTTTCGTCTTCGTCGCCGTAAATAAAACGCCATCCGCTGTCTATCTTAAATTCTGTATTTTCGCGATAACAATATCCTACAAAATCTTTTTCGATGGCACGTTTTGTTACAAATGCATATTTCTGCATATCAGTATATTCCTTGATTGAAGGATCGTCCCAGTTTTCGTCTTCTTGCATGTGAGTTTATTTATATTCTATTATTCAAAATTAAATGTAAGCGTAATCATCCGTGATTTTCCCGATTTCAGAGCATTGGTAAACACCTGCATATCCGGGTCGGTAATGTCGGGACGGTCTTTTACGATAAGGTCTCTTAAGCCAAATGAAAACCGAAGTTCGGGGCTTAACTTAAACAGAGGAAAGTATAAATTGCAACCTAATCCGATATCAATCCCATAATCCAGATTTTCAAGTTTTATGACCGGAGCTTTAGGGTTGCCTATCTGTGTGTTGACAAAACCTCCTGCAAGAACATAAGGCCGTATGTTATTGAATCGTTCGGAGCTGAAACGCATGTGAACAGGAAGCGAAAGGTAATTCGTCTTAATAGACGCTTCGAAATTGTCTTTCAGTCCGTTTTCCTCTCTGAACGTAAATCGTTTTTCTCCAAAATGAAGAGTTGGCACAACCCGTAGGTTCATATATTGATTGATATACCGATCGGCAATAAAACCCACACTGAAACCGACTGAATAGGAAGGGATCTCCGAATACCATACAGACTTATCTTTATTAGCAAAACCTGTATGTGATAAAATAAGATCTTGAGCATTGATCCCTACTGTAAAGCCTAAATGGAATAGTTTTTGGTCTGCAAATGGGAGGTTTTTAGGCTTACGATTTTGAGAATATGAATGATTGCTGCAAAAAAATAGCAAAGTGAATATTAAGACTATATATAAATTATAACGTTTCAATTTGTTCTTTTTGTACGTGGTTATTACATAAACTCAAGGTTGAGTTACTTTAGAATGTGTAAAAATAAAGATAATATAAGAATAAACGAATATAATTATACAGTTTATTTATAATATTGTAATTAAGTTTTTTATCCCTTATAATGTAATCTCTGACTGACAAAATTAATTAAATATTGGCATTATCTAACGCAAATCAGTTTGTATAGTACAAAAAACAGTTTATCTTTGTTCTGTCATATATTAAGTTAGTATTAACATAAAATTTTAAGAGTCATGGCTTACGTTATTAGTGAAGATTGTATCGCATGCGGAACTTGTATTGATGAGTGTCCTGTAAGTGCGATTGCTGAAGGTGAAATCTATACAATTGATCCAGATACTTGTACTGATTGTGGTACTTGTGCGGATGTATGTCCTACAAGCGCAATTAGTCCGGCATAATTCTGGGATTAATTAAAAGCATAGAGGACTACCGAAAATGTAGTCCTTTTTTTATCTATATATTTTATCGGTGTTGCCCTTTTTTCTAATTTGAATAAGCATTTATGACTCAAAAAAGGATTCTGATATTTAATGATTGCTTTTTTATGGGAGGGACAGAAATTCTTCTTGTAAACTTGTTGAATCATCTGGTTGAAAGGGATAATTGCAGAGTGACTTTATTATTACCGAATCCTTCGGAAAAGAATGTATTGCTGAGTCGGGTTTCCGATAAAGTGGAAATTAAATATCTGTTCAAAGAAGAACAAGTAGGACTTAAACGCGTTTTCTATAAGAATTTGCTTATTTTTTTACCTGCTTTATATAGCAGGCTGGTTAAGTTTCGAGAAAATGATTATGATCAGATTGTCTGTTTTAAAGACTGCTTTCATTCGATCATGTTCAGTCGGATGAAATTATTCAAGGTGCTTTGGATTCAAAATCAACCTTTTGTTCGTAATTATACAAGTCATTCAGTAAGAGAATGGCTAGGCTATACTTTAAACAGACTTCAAATAGTGAAAATGGCTCGGTCTTTTGATAAATATAACAAAGTTGTGTGTGTGTCGGATTCTTCGAAAGAGGGGTATATCAATATTTATCATAGAGGCAAGTCGCAAAAAGAGCTGATTGTTTTATACAATGCTTTGGATTTATCCAATATTGTAAAGAAAGCCGAAGAGCAGTTAGTGAGAAAAGAAGTAGAGGGTCTGAAGTTTATTGTAGTTATACGTTTGTCATATGAGAAAACAGTTGATAGAGTGATTCAGGCTGTAGAACGATTACTATCGGAAGGATATAAACTTAATGTTACTATTTTGGGTGATGGTATGGAGTTCGATAATTTACAGAATCAGGTTAAGAATAGAGGCTTAGAACAAGAGGTGTTTATGTTGGGACGGGTTGATAATCCTTTTCCTTTTATGAAAAATGCTGATTGGTTTTTATGTCCATCTTCGCGAGAGAGTTTTGCTCTGACCTTACTGGAATCTATAACTTTGGGTACGCCTGTAATCACTACTCAATGCGGAGGTCCCGAGGATGTGGTTGGACATGGGAAATATGGTATCCTGACAGAAAATAGCCAAGAGGGCGTATATCAGGCAATGAAGAAGGTGTTGGATGATCCTTCCTTGAGAGCTCATTATGTAAGAACACATGAGGAATGCCTGAGCCGCTTTGATTACAGCAGATGGCTCAAAGAGGTTGAGTCTATACTTGAGCTGTACTAGTCTTGTTTTACAGATTTCACTCCGTTAATCTTAAAGTAATATTGACACCATTGTTTGATTCCGCACTCTTCACATTTGGGACTTCTTGCAGTACATATATATCTTCCGTGGAGAATAAGCCAATGGTGAGCTATTGATAACAGTCTAGATGGTATATACTTTACCAATTCTCGTTCTGTTTCCAATGGGGTTTTAGAATTCGTAGTTAAGCCTATCCTGTTTGAAACTCTAAAGACATGAGTATCCACAGCCATTGCCGGTTTATCGAATGCCACTGATAGAATAACATTGGCTGTTTTACGTCCCACGCCTGGAATCGATTCTAATTTATCCATTGAGTCAGGAACTTTTCCTCCGAAATCAGAAACCAGTTTCTTAGCCATTCCTACTAGATTTTTAGCTTTGTTGTTAGGATAAGATACACTTTTTATGTATTCATATATTTCATCAACTGACGCTTCGGCCATAACTTCAGGAGTAGGGTATGACTCGAAAAGGGGAGGGGTTATCATATTTATTCTTTTATCAGTACATTGAGCTGATAGTATAACCGCAATGAGCAGATGAAAGTGATTGTCGTAATGTAATTCAGTTACTGCAACCGGAACGTTGGTCTCGAACCAGTTGATAACGTGTTCGAATCTCTCTTTTTTCTTCATTTTTCAGTATCGATAGTCTATTGCAAAAATAGCGAATTCTTATGAAAAGAAAAAAGAGAATACTTGTTTAAGGTATTCTCTTTTACTATATAAGATAAACGATCTCTATTAGAAGAACGCAATTCTATTGTCTTTTACATCCAGCTTCTCTTTCAGCACTTGTGTCGCTTGAGACATGATGCGATACATATTTTGGTTATTAGCTGTTTGTTTGAATGATTGTACATTGAAGTCTTTACTTTGATCTGTTTTATTTAGAACAGTAAGTACCAATACTCCGTTGTCTCCTTTTACAGGACCAGCCAGTTTATTTACCTGACCTACTTCTGCATATACATTTAATGCTGATTCACGACCGATACCCATAATGTTTGGAGTATTGAAAGTCACAAACTTAACTGTATCTACTTTTGAACCTAGCGATTGTGCATAAGCATCAAGAGATGTTAAGTTTTTAGCTTTCATGTCAGCTATCATCTTTTCAGCTTTCTTGTCTTTAAGAAGTTCAGCTTTTAATACATCTTTAACTTCCGAAACAGGAAGATATCCGGCGTCTATTTTAGAATTGATCAGAGCGATAATTTTATAGTCCGAAAGGTCGAACTTTTTAACTGAACCTACTTTTTCGTGGAAAGCCCATGATATAACTTGTCTTGATCCGTTGATCTGGGCTATATTAGGATATGCGCCGGTAATTACAGTGTTAGGAGTAACATTGTATCCTTTTTCCTGAGCAACTTTAACAAAGTCTTTTGCATTTCCGCTTTCTGCTACAAATTGGTTTAATTCATTATCCAATGCAGCAAGTGTCTGATCGCTTACAGTTACAGGTATTTGTACCAAAGCCAATTTATATTTGGTTGTCGGCTGAGTTTTAGCTTCAACTTTTACTATTTGGATTTGACCTTGTAGGTTTAGCTTAGTAACTTCTCCTATTGGAGCTTTGAACGCTGCATCAACAAAATCTTTTCCAGCCGATGCTAATTGAGGTTCTGTAACCCAACCCACTTCACCTCCGTTAGACTGAGGATATAGTTCATTTGCAACAACAGCAAATTCTTTTCCTTGTTTGATCACGTTTATGATACTATCGGCTTTTGCATTTGCTGCTAGTTTATCAGTCCCTTCCGGAACAATAATCATTCTCATTTTTACCGAGTCGGCTGCCGATGTACGATCTATCAGTTTATAGATTCTGTAAGTATCATTCTCGCGGATAGGTCCGTAGACATCACCTACAGAGGCTTCTTTAGCAAATTTACCTTCTTCTGCTGACAAGTTCTTTTCTGAGAAAAATACGTCTTGATATGGAACTTCAGAATAATCAGCTACAACTAACGCAGGATTGTCTGCGGTTACCAATTTTTCGCGGGCAGTGTTAGCTTCTTTTTCAACAGCAGCATAATCACTTTCGCTTGGTACTATTTGTTTTGTGAAGTAAGATATTTTTCTCAACTCATCTTGAGTCTTAAAGTTATTCTTACGTTCGTTATATAGTTTTTCGATTTCTTTATCTGATACAGATACAGTAGAATCTGCAATCGAAGAATATCTGTTAAGAACGTATGCAATATCAGATGTTGCTTTTGTAGCTTCACTGTTCGCTTTAGCTTCGATATCGTTTACCAAAACAGAGTTAGCCAGCAATGCATTGTATTTTTCTTCCAAACGTTGGTATTTGATCATACCACGAATGGTTGCCCATACTGATTTCAGATTTTCTAATTGAGCCTGTTGTTCTAAAGGAACTGATTTAGTATCAGTGTTTACAATCGATAAAAACTGGTTCAATGCCTGTACACTGAATTGTCCTGTTTTAGGATCTGTAAATAAAGGAATCTGACGAAGAAGCGGAGATGGGTTAGCTCCTGTTAGCATATCGTTTAATTCGGTATCACTAACGCTTAATCCTATTTTTTGAGATTCTTTGTCAAGCATCATTTCCTTAACCATTTGTTCGTAAACAAATTCTCTGATCTGAGAAGTGGTATTTTCATCTAATGAAGTTTGTCCACTGATCATCTTCTGGAATGTTTCGAAATCGGTTATTCTCTGATGATATGCTCCTGTTGAAACAATATCCCCATCCACAACAAAAGCTTTGTCCTTTTGCTTATGGATAAATGACGTTACTTCATTCCAAGGGAAAATAAAAGCCAGCAATGCAAGAGCAATGACTCCAACAAGAAGTCCGGCTTTATTTCTAATTTTTTGTAATGCAGCCATTTAAAACGTACTATTAATTTTATTGTTATTATTATTTATTTATTTACAATATTTTAGCGAGCGAAGATAATAATTTTAGCTTTAATATCCGGTCAAATCATGAAAAAACTGATCTAAAGCCAATTTTCGAATTTTATTAGTGAGGATAATGATAATTAATTCATATCAGAAAGGTTACAAAAGTTACACGATGTTTGAATATTCTCAGCTGTATTCTTTTTTGCTGATCACTACAATGCTTTATTTCCATATTAATTGCTTTTCTCTATAGATAAAACCTTTATTATGATTTCGGAAAATAGTTGAGTTAATTAAAGATTTATAGCTTATTATGGAGTTTCTTGCTCCTCTTTCTCTTCATCGAAATAGAGGTTCGTATTATCAGGTCTGAAGATGCGGTATTGTGTCATATTCATATTAGATTCGAAACCGGTTCCTTTTAGTCTGATTTTTTCGGGTCTGTTTATTTCAATGTATTTATCTGAATACACTTTTTGTTGTCTCTCATCCCAGAATAATTCTTCTGTGCTGAATGTTTCTCCTTTTGTATTTTTCATAAAGACATGACCTTTAAGCTGCCATAGTCTTCGTTGTGTGAAATTCCATGCGGTATCAGCTTTTAAAGTTGCTTCTGCATGAAAAGTAGAATCAAATCTTTCAACATATAATCCTTTAGGAAAATACCAGTGCGGATCTTTTGACGAATCGAATATCTGCCAGTCCTGAGTGATTACTTTATATCTTATTACTCCCGAATCAGAAATAAGCATAGTCACGCTATCATCACGAACCGAAGGTGTCTTTTCGCGGTCAAGAGGTTCGTCTATAATTTCTTGTTTATTATTCTCGCAGGATGTAACGAAATACAGCATTAGGATACTTATCGAAAGTATCCTAATTCCTGTTTTATATTGTTGATCTGACTTTGACTTAAAAAAACACATTGAGAAAATTCTCTTAAAAAATTTTACGCTCTTGTTATCTGAACTTATTCTTCATAAACCAAAGGTCATTCAGACAAAGACCTAATGAAACTCCAAAATATTGTTCCTTAATAAGATTCGATTTATCTGGAGAGACATTACTATATTCAAAATTTATATTTATGTACGAAGTTCTTCTTGTATATGGATCTGTCAATGGTAGCCCGAATCCGACTGTTGCACCATATTCTTTATAACCTGATACAGAATTATCGGAAGTAAGCACATTCATATATGAATTGGCATAGTTGATACCGCCTCTGAATTTCATTCTTTTGATGAAACTTCTGTCTCTTGGATCAATTGAGTATTCTATACCGCCATTAAAACGCCACCTGTTATTAAATCTGTCTTTACTATCCAAATTATCTTTCATATATTCTGAATAGCGAACTTTTTCCCAGTTCTGGTAGGTTACATCTCCACCAATAACCAAACGGCCTTTGTGATTCCATGTAAAACCGGCTCCGACAGTCATCGGTAAGTCTGTAGGCGCATCCTTACCTGTATAATTTATAGTGTCATTTTTAATGGCCGAGCCTCCGGATGTTCCTTGATAATGGATATTATTAATTTTTCCGGAAGATTTAATCTTTGGTGAAAATACTGCTCCCAATACAACTTTGTCTCCGGAGCTAAGAGGTAGAGCATATTGAACACCCAAATCGAACTTAACCATATTGACAGTCAATTTATGATAATCTGATTCGATATTCGCTTCGGAAACGTTTAATACATTGAATACCCTGTTATAGGTCGTATTACCGAATAAATAAGATATATTAGCTCCTATAGATAAATTCTTTATAGGTGAATAAGCTAGCCCTCCATATATCTGGCTGATATTACCTGAACCCGAAAAAGTTTTTTGCGTGGATATCGAATTTGACGTTTCAACAGTTCCGAATTCATATCCTACAGACGAATAGGGTAATATACCAAAACTCATCCCCAGTTTTTTAGCTAAAGGAAATTGCATGGCGATATAATCCAATCCTCCATTATCGTCATTTTGCTTGCTGCTGCCTTCACTTAATTTTGATTTTCGGTAAGAAATACCGATATCGAAAATAAAGGTAAGAGAATCAACCCCCGCATAGGATGCCGGGTTACCAGGATTGGTGTTCAGTCCTTGGACACCATAACTGATTCCTCCCATTCCTTTGGATGCACCAACAGCTTGTCCTTCTAAAATGCCATATCCGTAGCGACTATATGGCGAGTTGGTATTTTGTCCGTGTAGCGGAACAATAAAAATAATCCCGATACCTGTCGCTAGTAGTAATTTTTTATATTTCTGCATTAGTGTGAAAACTCGATAATGAATTTTTAAGATTGTCTTTCGTTTGCAAATGTATTATTTTTTACTTGAGATTCTACTGCCTTTTATTCATGAACCTGTATTTTATTATAAAATTTGCATATCTTAACTATACATCATATATGTAATTTAATGGGCGCCTTCTGTTATTTGAGCTTTGATTATTGAATACTTTATAAATTGTAATAACTTTAGATTCAGTGTAAATTGATATCTTTGGGATTGCTTTATCTTAAATATAGAAGGTTTTAATAAAGTATTCATGATAATAGCTGTTCGTTGCTATTTATAATTGAAGAGGAAATAAATAGGTCTAGGACCTTTAATTCACCGGAAGAATGGGGCGCGTATATTCACAAATTCAATTTTTACTAAAAAAAGTAGAACCAATAAAAGGAATCCTCTATTTTCTTTTCCTTTTCTTATTTTTTGAATTTTTATGGAAATTATGTGTACACGAAGGAGATACTGAAAGTCAATTGTTTGTTTTAGGATTTGACCTGACTTCCTCTATTTATCCTGTTTGCGCAGCTACAGCGCGTATTGTTTATTGGATTATTCATGATTTATTCGGCTTTGATAGCTTTAATATCAAAGGCTTGTTTATTTACTTCGATAATTCGCTGAAAATGAAAATTGTGTGGGGGTGTACAGGTATTAAGCAAATGCTTTTATTCACTTTTATACTTATTTTTTATTGGGGGCCTTGGCGCAAAAAACTGTATTATATTCCTTTATCAGTCTTTATACTTTTCATAATAAATATTCTCCGTTTGGTGGTTACCGCTTTTATAGTAAAAGATGGATTTCCTGCTTGGTTTATACCTGTAAATGAATCCTTGACGGGTGTGGATTGGAATGGCTCACAGCAAATGTATTGGAAATTCTATATAGATTGGTATCATTTCTTTCACGATGGCTTTTTCAAGTGGATATATTATGACGGAGTAATGTTCCTGCTTTGGCTTTGTTGGCAAGAAAAATTTAATCTACCTTATCAGAAAATAAGAGAGTCATGAGGTTATTATTGAATTTAATAATGAGCCTTAAATCAATAGACCGACCTTATTTTCTTTTCTTCTTTTTTGTTTTAGCTAAAGATACAAACCTCGAATTAAAGTAAGGCTGAAGTATTTCAAAGAACGGAATACTTAATCTGTATTTAGGTGTTTCGAATAGATTTGTCGCTTTATTTAATACTATTATCTGTGTTATATATCTAATAAGAAATAGCAATACCGCAGCCACAAGGTAAGCCCATAAAAAATAGATTGAACTATATACAATAGATGCCAGAGTAGTTATGTAAAACATATATCGGGAGAATGTTTCAAGTGAGAAAATCCCCGAAGTATAATTTGTAAAGTGAGATTTAGCCCGGTAATACGAGGTCTTGATTTCTTTCCAATGATTAAAACTTTGTAGATTGGTCGATACAAAACTTTCCTTATTTAAAATTACAGCAGTGTTGTCGCTTGTCATTATCCGGTTTACGAATACAAGTTCGGCACTATTGTAATTTAAGGCCGAAGAGAATCCCTTATTATCAAAAAACAAGTGTTTACGATAGGCTATATTGCGGTATGTCGCAGCGAATGGTTTATGTTTGATGGCTTTAGAGAAATACTGAAGCGAGAATATGAGATTGTCAAAAATTGCTATTTTTTTCCATGACTCATCATTGCCTTCGAAGCGGCTGTAACCTATTGATATTTGTGTTTCTTTATTTAACGGGCTTACCATACTTCTTATCCATTCATTTCCAACGGGAATAGAGTCGGCTTCGGTAAATAAAAGGATGTCTTTACGGGCAGCTTTAATGCCTATTGTCAACGGCAGTACTTTATTACGTACTTCTTCATCGTTGTCGGGAATAGGAGAGAAGGTACTATATAAATTTGAATATTCTTTTTTGAGTCTTTTTAGCAAAAACTCAGTTTCATCTGTAGCTCCTTCATTTACAACAATGACTTCATAATTAGGGTAGTCTTGACTAAGGATTACCGGTAAACATTTTTCAAGATTTTCCGATTCATCCTTCCCAACTATAATGACGGATACAGAAGGCCAATCCTTCTTCTCTTGGTTGTAGTCATTTTCTGCGTAGGTTACAGGTTTTTTGTAATCTCCCAGATAAAAATAAAGCTGAATAATAAGAAGAATCAGTAAGATGCCGAAAATGATTATCCCTATTATGTCTATTGTAAAAGATGATATAAACTGTTCCATCCCGCAAATTAAGATTTCAGACCTCTTTGACGCGCCTTCGTGTCGTCTATTGATAATTGTTGTTTTAATAAATATCCGATACTTTAAGCTGTCTTTGGATTATATAATCTAGCTCATATTTAGTATCGGCCTTATATACATAAGAAAGCCAAGGTACAATAATCTTGACTTTCTTACCCTTTATTTAAGGTTTGATCGTATTTTACAGCTTATCCGAAAGATATGCTTTTGGTATTTCTCTGCAATTATATTGCGAAGCCATGATCTCTCCATAAGCTCCAGCTGAGCGTAAAGCGACGAAATCGCCGCGTTTGGTTTCGTTCAGATCGTAATCTTTGACAAAACAATCCGAAGATTCGCATATAGGACCTACTACATCGTATTTTTCGATAGGAAGGTCCGATGATATATTTTCAATCTTGTGATATGCTTGATATAATGCAGGACGAATGAGATCTGTCATACCTGCATCAAGTATTACGAATTTTTTGCTGTCGCCTTCTTTTACATATGTTACACGAGAAATAAGTGAACCGCATTGAGCAACTACCGCACGTCCAAGTTCGAAGTGCAATATTTGTCCTTTTCTTAGCTCAAGATGTTTGTGAAATACTTCGAAATAAGGACCGAAATCAGCAATAGGATTAGTGTTCGGATCGTCATAGTCGATACCCAATCCACCACCTACATTGATGTTTCTTAATTGGATTCCTTTTGCTTCACATTGGCTTTGCAATTCGTTGACACGTTTACATAAAGGCTCGAAAGTTTCAACTTCTGTGATTTGAGATCCGATGTGGAAATGGATACCTATTAATTCGATATTCTCGAAAGTCTTGATTTTGTCAAATACTTTGTCAAGCGAAGACATACTGAATCCGAATTTGTTTTCATTCAGTCCCGTAGTTATATACTCGTGAGTATGAGCGTCTACGTTGGGATTGATTCGGATTGCAACGGAGGCCTTTTTGCCTTTTTTCTCAGCCAGTTCGTTGATCACTTCAAGTTCAGGCAGAGATTCTACATTAAAACAAAATATATTATAATCGAGTGCCAGATTGATCTCTTTATCGGTTTTACCAACTCCGGCGAACACAATTTTTGAGCAAGGAAAACCTGCGCTTATTGCAGCTTTTACCTCATTACCGCTTACACAGTCTGCACCAAATCCGGCAGCAGCTATTATTTGTAGTATCTTATGGTTGGCATTTGCTTTTACTGCATAATGTTGATGATAACCGTACTTATGAGTCTGATCTTTTATTTTGTCTAATGTCTCTTTTAAAAGATCGACATCATAATAGTAGAATGGCGTTTCGATACTTTTGAAGCGTTCGACAGGAAATGTACCTTTTGTCATTATTTTTGTGATATTTGGATGTTAAAAAATAGTATTTCTAAGAGCTTCCAGAGCCCTGTTTTTATCTTCTTCTTTTACAATAAACGATATATTACAACTGCTGCCTCCGAATGATATCATCCTTACAGGAATGTCTTTCACTGAATCAAGAACCTTCGATTCAAGCCCTGCGTTTTTCCAGTCAAGATCTCCAACTGCTGATATAATAGTCATGGATTTATCAACCGCAACAATACCCAATTTTTTGAGATCATCAGTAATTTCTGCTAAATACTTGGTATTGTCTATCGTTACAGATACTCCAACTTCGGATGTAGTCAGCATGTCGATGGATGTCAGATGCTTTTCGAAAATTTCGCAAACTTTTCTCAAAAAACCATGAGCCAATAACATTCTGCTCGATTTAATGTTGATAACAGTTATGCCGTCTTTAGCCGCGATTGCCTTTATTTTGCCCGACTCGGTGTCATTTGATATGAGTGTTCCTTTGGCCTCCGGTGTATATATATTCAGCAGCTTCACCGGAATATTAGCCATTTTAGCGGGAAGTATACATATCGGATGTAATATCTTTGTTCCAAAATAAGCAAGTTCGGCAGCTTCGTCAAAATTCAATTGATGTACCGTTGATGTGTTTGCCATCAGTTGGGAATTGTTCCCATAAAGAGCATCAAAGCTTGTCCATATCTGAATTTCTTCGGCATTAATTGCTGCACCTACCAGAGATGCTGTGTAATCACTACCTCCAAAATGAAAATTATCCACCTCTCCATAAGCATTTTTACAGATGTAGCCTTGGGTTACATACACATCCGAACGGTTGTCTGCCAATATTTTTGTTAAAGAACTGCTGATAAATGAAAGATCCGGTTCGTTTTTCTTATCGATACGAATAAAATCCAAAGCTGATAATTCTTTAGTCTCGATGCCTTTTTCTTGTAAAAGCAGATTTACAATTCCACTGCTAAGGATTTCACCCTGGGCTAAGACTATCTTTTCTTCAAATAGAGTGAACAAGTCTTTTGTGAAAGATCTGATATAATTTATCTTTTCTTTCAGAAAAAGAGTTGCTTTGGCCTTTATCTCAACGTTTTTATAAGTATGTTCTATTTTTTGCTGGTACTCCTTTTCCAGAATACTGATTGTTTCGTTTGCGCCTTCCGGATTTTTCTTGTATAAATAGTCCGAAATTTCTTCAAGTAGAGATGTCGTGCCGGAAATGGCCGATACTATAACTATACATTTGTTATTTTTACTAACTATATCAGCTACGATATTCAGTCTCTCTGGAGTATCTATGGCGGTTGAACCAAATTTTAGAACTTTCATCTATTGAATATTTTTTAATAAGAGTCCTTGATTTCAAATAAGAATCCACAATCGTTAAATCCTCAAATAGAATAAGGAACATAATAAATAATAGAAAGTATTTAATGACGTATTTTAAAGCAATAACCAGCTTTTGCTGTTATGCCTGCAAAGTCAATAAATAGGTCTTAGACCTTAAAATGAGAACAAAAATACAAAAAAAACTTTTATTTTATAGCTTTATGTTATTATACATTTTGTCTTTTATTTCTTGAAAACTAAATATACAGCAGCAACCATAAAACAGAAAGCTAATACATGGTTCCATTTGAGAGATTCGTGAAATACGAGAGAACTGAAAATCACAAAAACAGTAAGAGTAATGACTTCCTGAATAATCTTTAACTGTATGAGCGAGAAAGGGCCTCCGTTTTCATTAAATCCGATTCGGTTTGCCGGAACCTGAAAGCAATATTCGAAGAATGCAATACCCCAACTGATCAGTATTACTCCGATAAGAGGGAGCGCAGCAAACCACGAGAATTCTTTTAGTTTCAGATGACCATACCAAGCAAAGGTCATGAAGATATTGGATGCTATAAGCAATAATATAGTATATAAACCTGACATCTTTTTTTGATGCAAAGATAATTAAGTATCTGTTTGAATAACTTGGTTTCAGCTAATTTTATGTATAGAGATTTTATAAAATAAATTACCTACCTTTGCACCCTTTCAGTAACCATAAGTATTTAGTGACATATTCCGGAAAATAACTATCTGTTGTTAATACTTGCTAAGTCTCATAAAAAAAGGTCTGTGACCTTAAAAGAATAAGTCTATAAAATTCATGTTAATAGTTGAAAGTCTTAAAGTTGAATTTGGAGGTAAGACCCTGTTTGACAATATCAATTTTATAATAAACCCCAAAGACCGAATAGCTTTGGTCGGAAAGAATGGTGCCGGAAAGAGTACCATGCTCAAAATATTAGCAGGGGTTAATAAGAGCTACAAAGGTACTGTAACAGGCCCCGATGGGATGACTATTGGCTATCTCCCTCAGGTAATGCAGGTTTCCGATGAACGTACGGTAAGAGACGAAGCATCGTTGGCTTTTTCTCATATATTTGATCTACAGGATCAGATCGAAGAAATGAACCGTCAACTCGAAACCCGTACCGATTATGAGTCTGATGACTATGCTAAGTTGATAGATGATTTTACACATGCTCATGAGCGTTTGGCTAATATTGAAGATACAAATTTTGATGGTGAAGTTGAAAAAACATTATTAGGACTAGGGTTTAAACGTTCAGATTTTGATCGTCCTACAAGTGAATTCAGTGGTGGATGGCGCATGCGCATTGAGCTAGCCAAGCTACTATTGCGCAAACCTGATGTTATGTTATTGGATGAGCCAACCAATCATCTTGATATAGAATCAATAGGCTGGTTGGAAGATTTTATTACAACTCAGGCCAATGCCGTAGTTCTTATTTCTCACGACAGGGCTTTTATAGATGCGGTAACAACCCGTACAATCGAATTGACTTTAGGCAAGATTTATGATTATAAAGTGAATTACTCTAAATATGTAGAGCTGAGAGAAGAACGTCGTCAACAGCAAATTCATGCGTGGGAAGCTCAGCAAAAGCAGATACAGGAAATCGAAGAATTTATTGAACGTTTCAGGGCGCAGGCTGCAAAGGCTACATTAGTACAGAGCCGCGTAAGGCAGCTCGAAAAAATGGAGCGTGTAGAGATTGATGAAGAAGACAAATCTGCTATACGTATTAAATTTCAGCCCGCTACACGTTCCGGTAATTATCCGTTAACGGTGGATATGGTTACCAAGAAATACGATGATTATCTGGTATTTGAAAATGCAAATCTGATGATCGAGCGTGGCGAGAAAGTAGCTTTGGCTGGAAAGAACGGTGAGGGTAAATCTACTTTCGTGAAATGTGTGATGGGCGAAACTCCTTATAACGGAACAATGATGCTCGGACACAATGTGTCGGTCGGTTATTTTGCACAAAATCAGGCAGATTTATTAGATGAAGATCTCACTGTTTTTGAAACGATAGATCGGGTTGCAGAGGGTGATGTTCGTACTCAGATCCGTAATATATTAGGTGCTTTTATGTTTAACCGCGATGATTCGGATAAAAAAGTGAAAATCCTTTCAGGGGGGGAACGTACCCGTTTAGCTATGATAAAACTATTGCTTGAGCCTGTTAATTTGTTGATCCTCGATGAACCGACCAATCACCTGGATTTGAAAACTAAAGAGGTCCTGAAAAATGCAATACTAGATTATGACGGAACGGTTATACTTGTTTCGCACGATCGAGATTTTCTGGATGGATTGGTAACCAAAGTCTTTGAGTTTTCAGATAAGAAAGTCCGTGAACATATTGGTGGCATCAAAGATTTCTTGGCGAAAAAGAGAGCTTTGTCTTCATAAATAGAGAATGATAATATACCAGATAGAAAGGTTTGCAAATGATTGCAGACCTTTTTTTGTTACATACGATTAAAAATCTTTCCTTTGTTATTATGAAAAAGATATTGTTAACTATTACTTTGCTGTTAAGCGTATTATACTCTTACCCGCAAGCATACAAGACACAACCATTGTCCGAAGATGTACATACCGTACAAGTCAATAAGAATGGAAATTGGGCAAGTATCCCTGTTATAGATTTATCAGGAGACAATTATATAAACATCAATTTTGATATATTAGGTGAAGATTCTTATAGGGCATTAAAATATCGGATCATAAATTGCGATGCCGATTGGAATAAGTCCAGATTATTAGATATTGAATATCTAGACGGATTTAATGATCTGTTAATTGATGATTATGCGCAATCGGTAAATACGATTGTTGATTATACAAACTATAATTTTCAGATACCTAACGATCGTCAGCGATTAAAACTGTCGGGAAATTATGCCGTGGAAGTCTATGCCGAGGATGAACAGAATAAGGTTTTACTTATGGCTTGTTTTTCGGTTCTCGATTCTAAGATTAAAATAGACGGAGCTTTTTCATCTAATACCGATATTGACGCCAATAAAGAACATCAGCAGGTAAATTTTTCCATAAATACGGCGGGCATACAAATAAGAGATCCATTTTCCGATTTGAAAGTGGTAGTCCGGCAAAATAACAGAATGGATAATCAACGGGTAGGAGTGAAGCCTACTTACATACAGGGAGATAAGTTAATCTATGAACATAACCGTGATTTGATATTTGATGCAGGGAATGAGTATCGTCGTTTCGAGTCGGTAAGTTACCGTTATAATGGATTGAATATTGCATCTACAGACCTGACCCGCCCTTATTATTCAACTAGTATTATCACAGATAAGGTAAGGGCTGGTAAACGTTATATTTATGATCAGGATCAGAATGGTCGTTATCTGATCAGGAATGCAGAGGCGAATGATGCCGATATTCAGGCTGATTATTTTAAAACACGTTTCACATTGGATATTCCCGAACCTATATTAGAGCCCATATATCTGAACGGAGGTTTTACAAATAATTGGTTTGATGAAAAGTACCTGATGAAATATGATATTGCAAACAAAGTTTATACTGCTGATGTTGTATTAAAGCAGGGAGCATATAATTACCAATACCTTACTCAGTCGGGTAAAATATATAGCCAGGCAAAAATTGAGGGTAATTATTTTGAAACAGAAAACGAATATGCGGTTTATGTATATTACCGCCCTGTTGGGTTCTTATCTGATCAATTAATCGGTTTGTTGTTAATATCGGGGAAATAGTATTATTAAATCTTAAAAAATATTAGGGCTTTATGTATTTCGGACACAAATTATATCTAAGTAACAGCAAGCATCTAGTGATGTATTTTTAGTTTATTACATACTTTGGTTGTTATACTTACCAAAGTAATAAGTAGGTCTGAGACCTTTAGTTGAAAAATAAGATAAAAAAATATGAAGAAGCAATTGTTTTTAGGATTGCTTATACTCTTTTCAGTAGGGGTATTCGCACACACTAACCAAACCTCAAAAGGTATGAATAAGTATAGATCTCAATGGGAGCAGGTTGAGAAGTTTGAAAAAGATAATTTACCAAAATCTGCTTTAAGTGTAGTTAATCGTATTTTTAAAGATGCTGTGTCGTCTAAAGATACGCCGCAAACTATCAAATCATTACTTTATATCAATAAATATAAAATTTCGATTGATAACGAAACCGATATATCTATTTTTTCAGATATAGACAGTTTGATAACGATTTCGAACAAGGCTGATGATAAAGCTTTGCTTCATTCACTTATTGCGGAAGTTTACCTAAATTATTATGATGCTGTAAGATGGCAGATATCCAATCGGACTGATATTGTTGGATATATACCCAAAGATATTAAAGAGTGGACAGGGAATATATTCAGAGACAAAGCTGCAGAACACCTCAAGGCGTCTGTCGGGAACGAGAGTGAGTTGCTTAAACAGCCGGTGCTGAATTACAAAGATATACTGATAGAAGGAGAAGACTCGAGAACATTATATCCTACTCTTTACGATTTTCTTATTAAAAGGGCTATAGATCAGTCTGCAAGAATGTCAAATTCTTATAAAGGTTCTCAATCTGCAGACTTTGACAGGGCTTTAAAGTCAAAAGGTTTAAAAGCTTCCGATTTGGCTTTACCTGCAAGTGATTTTCTTAAACTGAATTTTTCTGATAATGGTAATCTTTTAATACTTGGTTTTTATCAGAGTGCTTTAAAATCTTTTAAAGCCCGAAATATGAACGAGTCTGTTGTGTTTACAGAATTAGACCGTCATAATTATCTGATGCGGACAGTGGGTTCATATACTGATAAATATGCAAAAGGCTTTTTGTTGAATCTTGAACGGGAAAACGAAGCATACGATTATAATGTAGAGGTCATTTATGCCTTGACCCAACTTTTACAGAGGACGGGAGAGCCAGATAAAGAGGATAATCTGACCCGGATTTATGATTGGTGTCAGCTAGGATTGAAAAAATATCCGAAATACAGCCGTATAAACTTATTGAAAGATGTTCTGTATAACATTGAGAGTCCTTATGCTCAGATCAAAGGAAAAGAGGTGTATCATCCTGATACGAAGAAAAAGACTTTTACTCTTCTATACAGGAATTTAAAGTATGTCAATCTTAGAATTATAGATAAGAATACTCAGCAAGAGGTCAAAAAGCAGACTGTTAATCTGAACCCAAAATCGACTTATTCACAAGAAAGCATCCATTTTGATATTGATCTGAACAAAATAGGTAACTACAATCTGGTTATTGATTTTGATAAATCTGTGTCAAACGATAAGTCCGAAAGATGCGAGTTTACAATATCGCGACTGGCAAATTTTGTTCGGAACAGAAGTCAGGATGTATATGAATTTTATATCGTGGACAGATTGACAGGTGCACCTGTGTCAGATGCAGTGATAACAATTAAGAAATCCGATTCTAAGAATATTTATAACGATATAGATCAAGTAAAAACCGATTCGAAAGGCTTTGCCGTATATGATTTATCAAGAATATATAACCGGGATAAAGGTAATTTGTATTCGTATCGCTATAGTGTTAGTAAAGGAGATGATAAACAAAATGTATTGGCTTATTTTAGTTATTCTTATAATTTTCAGACCAATGAGCAAAGTGGATCAAAAGAGATTATCAATTTGTTTACAGACCGGAGTATTTATCGTCCCGGGCAAACAGTCTATTTCAAAGCCGTAAATTTGTTACAGGACAAAGAAGGAGAGTTCGCGTTAGCCAAAAACAAACAATATAATGTTGAGTTGTTCAATGTCAATGGTGAGAGAATATCCGAAAAGAGTTTGACCACAAATGATTTTGGTTCTGTTTCAGGAGAATTCGTCTTGCCGAAAGGTCGGTTAACCGGACAATATAGCATTAAGGTTGGTGATCGTTATACATATTTTATGGTTGAAGAATACAAACGGCCGACTTTTCAGGTAACTTTTGATAAAATAGATAAGGCGTATGCTTTTGGTGACAAAGTAAAGGTAATCGGACATGCCGAAAATTTTTCAGGAATAAAACTGCAAGATGCAGAGGTTTCATATAATGTTATACAACGTCCATTTTTCAGATGGTGGTATGGCGGTGCAACCGAAACAATAGATAACGGTACAGTAGTCACTAATGCTGATGGTTCATTTGAAGTTTCTTTTGTTATTCCTCAAAGAGAAACCTCAAATAGTCGTTTATTTGGCAATCAAATATATAATTATGAGATTACTGTATCAGTAACCGACCAGAATGGAGAGACTCAGGAAGGGACTTCATCCTTTGTTGTTGGAGATGTATCAGTGATTTTATCAACAGATATAGGTGATAAGATTGATAAAGCATCAGACAAAAAGATAGTTGTTAGTTCAACTAATCTCAATGGGGAAAATATCTTATTAAACGGAACTTACGTCTTATACAGTTTACATGCCAATGATAGTATAAATTCACAGGTAAAGACAGGTGAATTTAAGTCCGAAGAGACAGATCTGATGGAAATTATGAGAAGTTTGCCTTCTGCTAAATATCAGTTAGTTCTTTCTGCTAAAGACGATAAGGGTAGAAATGTTACTGCAAAAGAAAATTTTGTTTTGTACTCATACAATGACAAACAGCCTCCTATAGAATCAAATGAGTGGCTAGTAGAAAAGAAAACAACCTTCTCAACAGCACAAAGTGCAGAGATTGCTTTTGGGGTTTCAGCCAGAGATATTACAGTGTTATATGAAATAGCCGGAAATAATCGGGTATTTGAAAGACGGCAGATTAAGTTAAACAACTCAATTGAGAAATTCTCCATTCCTTATAAAAAGGAATATAATAAAAACGCAGTCGTATCATTTACATATATTATTGATGAAAAGCCTTATACCCAACAAATAGTATTAACGAAAGAGGATGAAAAGAAAGATCTTAATCTGAAATTTGAAGTTTTCAGAGATAAGCTTAAGCCGGGACAACAGGAAGAATGGCGGATTTCGGTAAAAGACAATATCGGTAAGCCTGCTTTTTCGGAACTGCTGGCATCTATGTATGATAGTTCGTTGGATAAACTGAACAGCCCTAATCCTTGGAATCTGATCACTGCTTCTTATTCTCCATCAACCGGAGTTGATTTGTTTCAAAGAGGAGGGGGATTTGATGATTTGAATCAATATTTTTATTTTGATAATACAGGCCGACCTTCCTATAAGAGTATGTCGATTGATCGTTTGAACTTATTTGGTTTTAGTTTTTCCTCCAATAATAGAATTGTTATAAGAGGAATGTCTTCTGTGCCGCAACCTGCGCCTGCACCGGCTTTTGCCGTAGAGCGACTTTCTGGTTCAGTTCAGGGGATTATGGATATGAAATCAGAGTCTTCTGTACAGTTTACACCACCTGTGATTACAGACGATGCAGGTATTGTTGATAATATAGCAGACAAGTCTCCTGTTCAGATAAGAAGTAATTTTAATGAGACTGCATTTTTCTATCCTCAATTGAGAACGGATAAAAATGGAGAGACTATTATTTCATTTACAGTACCAGAATCGAATACAACATGGCGGTTCAGAGCATTAGCCTATGATCAGAATCTTAATACAGGCTCATTAGAGGCTATCGCAATATCTCGAAAAGAGTTGATGGTCACCCCTAATATGCCGAGATTTATAAGGCAGGGCGATAAGGCTTCAATCTCTACTAAGATATCCAACCTTTCGGATAAAACTGTATCAGGAAAAGTACGACTGGTATTTTTTGATCCAGTAACAGATCTGGAAAAGGATATAAAATTGGAGAATAAGTCTCAGATTTTTGAATTGGCTAAAGATGCATCGTCTTCGGTGACCTGGTTGTTCGATGTTCCTTCAGATATAGATATGCTTGGGGTTAAAGTTATAGCCGAAAGCGAATCTTTCAGTGATGGAGAGCAACATGTTTTACCTGTACTTTCTAACAGGATGCTTGTAACCGAAAGTATGAATATGAATCTGAACAAAAGCCAGACTAAAGACTTTGTATTCGATAGGTTTGTCAACAATAAATCGAATAGTTCTTCTAACTACCGGCTGACGTTCGAATATACCGGAAATCCTGCATGGTATGCCGTGCAGGCGTTACCTGTATTGAGTAACCCAACCAATGAGAATGCTGTAAACTGGTTTGCCAGCTATTATGTCAATGTATTGGGGAATTTTATATCTCATCAATATCCTAAAGTAGCTTCGATGATAGCAACATGGAAAAAACAAGGTGCAGATAAGAATACAATGGTTTCGAAGTTGATGCAAAATGACGAACTTAAACAAGTTTTATTTGAGGAAACACCATGGGTACTAGAAGCTAAGGACGAAACAGAACAGATGGAAAGATTGTCTCTGCTGTTGGATCTGAATAATTCGAAGAATCAGGCGGATCAGGCTATTGTAAAATTACAGGAACTGCAACGTGAAGATGGTGGCTGGGCTTGGTACAAAGGAATGTATTCGAGTCGTAGTATAACGCAGTATGTATTGTACGGATTAACTCAGCTAACTCATCTTAATGCAGTAGAGTATGGAGAAAACGTGAAAGTAATGCAGATGAATGCGCTTAAGTATATAGACTCACAGATCCTGAAAGAATATGAAGATCTGAAGAGGTTTAATAAAAACTGGCAGAAGCTGTCTTATTTATCAACCAATCAATTGGAATACCTTTATGTAAGATCATTTTATCGAGATATACCAATAGACCAGAAGACTCGTGAAGCTGAGAGGTTTTATACTTCTATTGCAGAAAAAAATTGGACTAAGCTCAATTTATACGAGCAATCATTATTGGCTGTTTTAGCTTCGCAGAATGGTAATAAGATATTAAATAACAAAATTATAAACTCCTTGAGAGAGCATGCCACAATAAACGATGAAATGGGCATGTTTTGGGCAAATAATGAAATTCGGAGTTTTATGGGGCAATCAGCTGTAACTGTGCATACATTTCTGATGGACGCCTTTAAAAATGCAAATGCGTCTGACGATGAAATGGATAGAATGAAACAATGGTTGTTGAAACAAAAACAGACTCAATTATGGGAGTCGACTCATGCTACAATTGATGCGATATATGCTCTATTGAGTGCAGGTAATGATTGGTTTGCTGCATCCGGAAATTCCAAAATTACAATTAATGATAGAATTCTAGATACGAAAAGTAGTGTGCCTGGTGTGGATTATATAAAGCAAAGTTGGAGTGGATCAGACATAACCTCAGGTATGGGTAGAGTTTCGATATCCAAAACATCCGAAGGTCCTTCTTGGGGTACTATGTATTGGCAATATTACGAAGATCTGGATAAAGTAACAGATCAAAAGGGTGTGTTGAATGTCGATAAGAAATTGTTTGTGGAGCAATCTTCTATCAATGGCAAATCTTTGGTGGAAGTGAGTGAATCTACAGCTTTAAAGGTTGGAGATAAAGTTATCATACGTTTGACTATCCGTTCCGATCGAGATATGGAGTTTGTTCAACTGAAAGATATGAGGGCTTCGTGTTTTGAACCGGCCGAAACATTATCCGGAATCAAATGGCGGGAGAGCACATATTATTATCAGTCGACTAAAGATGCATCCACTAACTTCTTTTTCGATTTATTGCCAAAAGGCACTTATGTTTTTGAATATCCCGTTTTTGTCAATCGAGTGGGTGACTATAGCAATGGTATAACTACGATACAATGTTTGTATGCTCCTGAGTATATCTCTCATACATCAGGGACTAAGGTTGTTATTAAATAAAAGGAATATTTCTAAAAAGAACGGCTTTCCATCATGGAAAGCCGTTCTTTTTTAGTCTTTAAATAGTAAATCTATAATCTTATTCACCTAGAGATTCCCGCAGGAAATCGATTGATTCAAAGATTTCATCTTTAGTTGCTGTTTGGTTGAGTGCAAGTTTACCGATACCTTCCAGTAAGGTAAAGTTTATACGTTCTGCTGATTCATTTTTTTTATCATGTTTCATTAGTTCGTATAAGGTTTCATAATCGTCACATGAAAACGGAAACAAGCCATAGTTTTCACGGATGAATACCAATGTTTGCCATAATTTATCTTTAGGGAATCCACATTTTTTATATGAGAGATATAATTCGCAAATAGTTCCCCATGCTACAGCATATCCATGTTGAACCGGCTTATTAATAGTGTAGGATAAGCTTTCGAATGCATGTCCGATGGTATGTCCGAGATTAAGAGCTTTACGGATATTTTTCTCAAAAGGATCTTGCTCTACAATCTTTTCTTTAACAGCTACTGATTCTACGACCAATTCTTTCAGTATATCGTAATTGATCTGATGCGTATCGAAAGAAAGTAGGTTTAACCATACCTGTTCATTAGATATTAGTCCGTGTTTGATCATCTCAGCATATCCTGAGAGAAAATTAGGATGATCTAGTGTCTTGAAAAATTCAGAATCAATCAGTACTGTTTCAGCGGGAGCGAATGCACCTATTTCATTTTTTAAACCATTGAAATTAATTCCGGTTTTTCCCCCTACAGCAGCATCTACAGCTCCAAGTAAGGTTGTCGGTATATTAATGCTTTTTATTCCCCTTTTAAAACTGGCTGCGGCAAATCCTCCGATGTCGGTAACCATACCTCCTCCTAAACTGATAAGCAAAGAGTGTCGGGTCGCTCCGTTTTGAGAAAGGTAACTCCAGATACATGCCAGGCTTTCGAGATTCTTATTATTATCTCCGGCTTTTATGATGATTTTTCCGGCCTTCTTTATTTCTTCGATTTCAGAGATAAGAGGATAACATAATACATCTGAATTAGTATCCGTTAAAACAAATAGCTTATCATGGGCTATCTGAGTGAGAATATTCTTTAAATCTGCTTTTAGATCAGACGATTTGAGTACTTTTTGCATAGAGTCGATATTATTGTAGAATACTATTTTCAGGGAATTTGTATCCTCGTAAAAGTTCTTCTGTGTTAAGAGCTTTTTTTCCGGGCAATTGAAGATTGGTTATATTGATAAAACCATCTTTGCAACTTACCTTTATATAAGTCTTATTGTCGGTTTCGATATTTCCTTCTGATTGTTCGTGCTTACATTTTTCCATTGTAGCAGAGTATATCTTTACAGGAACTGCGTTTTGTCCCTGAACTTTTAATTCGGTCCATGCTACGGGGTGAGGAGATAGTCCTCTTATATGGTTATATATCTTTTCTACAGACTGATTCCAATCGATATGACAGGTTTCCTTGAATATTTTGGGTGCAGGTTTCAGTTCTTCTTCGTTTTTGAAAAATTGATCTTGAGGAATGGCTTCTGTTTTTCCTTCAAGCAGAAGGTCTACTGTTCTTTTAACTAACTGAGCTCCCATAACCATAAGTTCATCATGTATTTTTCCTACATTGTCCGAATCGCCGATTGGTAATTTTTCTTGAAGTATGATTTTTCCTGTATCTATTTCGTGAGTCAGAAAGAAAGTCGTAGCTCCGGTTTCTTTGTCTCCATTCATTATTGCCCAGTTGATAGGCGCAGCTCCCCTGTATTGAGGTAATAAAGAGGCATGTAAATTGAATGTACCTAACCGTGGCATATTCCATACTACTTCGGGCAACATGCGAAATGCTACTACTATCTGAAGATCGGCTTTCCATACTTTTAGTTCTTTGTGAAAATCTTCATCTTTTAGTTTATCGGGCTGCAATAAGGGTAAGTTTTGTGTTAAAGCGTAGCTTTTAACTGCCGAGTATTGTATCTTATGACCTCTTCCCGCAGGTTTATCGGGCATTGTTATTACTCCGACTACATTATAATTGTTTTCTACAAGTACACGAAGACTTTCTACTGCAAACTCAGGAGTCCCCATAAATACTATTCTTAGATCTTTTTTATTCATAAGTTATTCGTGCTGATTTAGTCCATTTCTGAGAAATTGTCAACCAGAACTTTTCTATAATTATTAAGAATACTTGATTTTGAAACGAACCCGAGGTATTTACCGTCTTCATCCACAACCGGTAAATTCCATGCTTTTGTCTGATCAAATAACCGCATGATTTTTTCCATTTGCATATTCACGTTTATCACCCCCGGAGGTGATACCATAAAACGGGTTACCTTGAAGCGTTCGTATAGTTCGGGACGGAACATGATATTTCTGATATTATCAATAAGTACCACACCCATAAGTTTACCATTGTCATCGACAACAGGGAAAACGTTTCGTGACGATTGCGTTATTACTTTAACCATGTCTCCCAAACTCATTTCTGGTTTTACAACCTGAAAACTTTCTTCCAATAGAGATTTTAGATTCATGAGTGTTAGTACCGCTTTGTCTTTATGATGAGTTATCAATTCTCCTTTTTTTGCGAGACGCATTGCATATATACTGTGAGGCTCGAATAGTTTTATAGTGGCAAATGAGATTGTTGATACTATCAATAACGGAAGCAGTAGCTCATATCCTCCGGTGAGTTCGGCTATTAGGAATGTCCCTGTCAAAGGGGCATGCATTACCCCTGCCATTACTCCTGCCATACCCATTAACGCAAAATTTTCGTGAGGGAGGAATGGCGATAGATGTGATCCGTTTATGACGTAAGCAAATGCAAAACCGGCAATACAACCCAAGAATAATGATGGGGCAAATATACCACCCGTACCACCTGCTCCGTTAGTCGCACTCGATGCAAATACTTTGAATATGAGTAAAGAGCCTAAAAGCCCGATTATACCCCAGTTAGATCCTTTCAGCGTATAGAATAAACTTCCATCCATAATGGCTTCCGAGCCATTTATCCCTCTCAATAGTAGGTTGATTGTATTGTATCCTTCTCCATATAATGGGGGGAACAGAAATATCAGAATACTAAGAATACTTGCTCCAACTGCGAACTTTTGCCAGTAGTTGAGTTTGCGAAATACATTTTCGGTAGCGTCCATTGCCCGTGTGAAATATAGTGCGACTAATCCGCAGAATATACCTAATGCAATAACATATGGTATTCGCTCTAGTAGAAAAGGTTCGGCATGTGCAAACTGAAACATGGCTCCGGTACCCGATACCACATACGTAAATGTTGCGGCAGTAACCGATGTTACAAGCAATGGCAATATAGTTGTCATTGTGAGATCTAGCATCAATACTTCGACAACGAAGACCAATCCTGCGATAGGGGCTTTGAAAATACCTGCGATGGCACCTGCGGCTCCGCATCCGATCAGTAGCATGAGGTAGCGTTGTTCTATTCTGAAAAAGCGTCCGAGATTAGATCCTATAGCTGATCCTGTAAGGACAATAGGAGCTTCGGCTCCGACCGACCCTCCGAATCCGATGGTTATGGAACTGGCTATAATAGATGTGTACATATTATGAGCACGGATATAGCTCTTACGCTGAGAGATTGCATAAAGAATTTTAGTTACCCCATGACCGATATCATCCCTCACTATATATCTGACAAATAATCCTGCTATAAGAATACCTACTATAGGATATATCAAATACATGTAATTAACATTTGCAATGCTGAAGTTATCAGTAAGTAAGTGCTGAATGAAATGAATCAGTGTTTTTAGAATGAGCGCAGCCAATGCCGTTAAAATACCGACCAGAAAACTTACGAAAACCAAAAAATGCTGTTCCCGTATATGTCTGTTCTTCCATGCTAAAAACCTGGATAAACTACTATTTTGTTCCATATTTATTAATTGAACCTCAAATTTACAATTTACAATAAGAATATGGAAATATTTTGAATGTCAAATTGTACCTAAGGTCTCAGTCCTGTTTATTACTTTGGTAAGTATAACAGCCAAAGTCGGTTATAATTTAAAAATATATCATTAAATACTTGTTGTTGCTTATCCATGTATCTTCATATAAGCGTCAGATTATTTTGATCCCGAATTCGTTTAATAATCCGCTGATATTGTTTTCCGAGAAGATTGCTTTCTTTATATTATTCTGAGTCGGGCTTATCGTAAAATTATAAGCCAGACTAAGATCACATTCTTTCAGATTGGTATGGGAAAAACGGGCATCAAACAAATCTGTATTCAGGAAAAATGATTTTTGAAGATTACTTCCTGTCAGATCAACCCCTTTCATGGATGAATCTTTGAATGTAGTACCCTGCATTTTCAGGTGTTCGAAAGAGCAGAAATCCAAGATACAGTTATAGAAATGCACTTCGAAAAGAAATCCTATACATTTGCTGAAATCTATCCCCATCATTTTACAATCTTTGAAAATCACATTGTTTAATTGGGTATTCGATAATTTGCTCATCGAAAGATCACAATTCGCAAAGGTGCTGTTGGTGAAATTAACGGAAGTTAGATCCCGTTCGAAGAGATTACATTTTTCAATCGTACAATCTATAAAGTCTGTACCTGATGCGAGGTTGTCAGGGAATTCGGATGATGTGATCTTTTGATTTTCAAATAATAATGTACTCACTCTCTGATGATTTTGATTTCTCCGTTGTTGCTCAATTTAAGTATGCTTGAAGCCTTAGCTTTGAAAGTATCTTGCTGACGGTAATTAACGATATAATCCACCCCGTTTTTTATTGTTTCCGATACTTCCGTAAAATTAGACGGAGATGATTCTCCACTCACATTTGCTGACGTAGAAACTATTGCTTTACGAAAACGCCGGCATAATTCCTGTGAGAACTTCTCACTTGTGATTCGTATTGCTATACTTCCATCTTCAGCTATCAGGTTAGGTGCGAGATTTCTAGCATTGTCATAAATGATTGTAAGCGGTTTATCCTCAGATGCATCTATAAGGTCATAAGCCAATGACGGTACATCAGACAGATAATATTCCAATTTTACGGGATTGTCCGTCAATACAATAAGAGCTTTGCTATCCGACCTCTTTTTCAATTCGTATATTTTGCGTACGGCTTCTTCGTTTGTCGCATCGCAACCAATGCCCCATATAGTATCAGTAGGATAGAGTATGATACCTCCCGCAGCCATTACCTCCATGGCTTTTTGTATATCTTCTTTCATTTATTATAAATATATTACTTTTTTTCTTCTTATTCAGATGTTTAATATAAAAGGTAACAAAAGTAACAGGCATATGTCCTTTTCAGGTTATAGCCTTTTTCTTGATATCACATTCTTTGCTTATCTCTTTTATAGATAAATTTATTGTTGAGATTCTTCAGTGATTATTTACCAGCTGATATATATATACATCTTTGTATTGTTCCGAACAGTATATCCATTGCTTCAGAAATCCGGACTGTTTATACCCTGACTTTTCGAATAGTTTCAGGCTATTCTTGTTGTCCGAGGCTATATAGGCATAAAGTTGATTAATACGTAAAAAATTAAAAATATACTCATGTACTAATTCAAGAGCTATTGTTGCATAATTACATTGCCTGTAAGCATTGTCAACAAGTATACCGATACCGGCTTTGGCATGATGAAAATCAAAATCATAAATATCAACTGTACCTATAACAGTACCATCTGATTTTAGTTCGATCATCAGCCGTAATTGTTTTGCCTGATAAATATCGGTTTGTTGAGTATCGGCAATATACTCTCTGAGAGCTAATTTAGAATAAGGCGACAAAGTGTTGCCATGTATCCATAGCTGTGTGTCATTTTCCCATTTATACAAGACTTCGAGGTCTTCGGGCTCTAATGCACGTAATTTTATATCGTCATTTTCGAGATACATTATTTGAAGAATGTATTATTGTTTTTGTACCTATTGTAATATCTGTCCGGGGCGAATATATTAAAAAACGAGTGTTTTCGGAACTGTGCTTCTCCATTTCTTCAATAATATTTTCGAATGACGTTTGTGACGAATCGAAAGTATATGTCTTTTTTTCAGGCATATGTTTACCAAGCGTTTTTTTCTTGCCGGAAAAATATAATTTTAATTTAACTGAAGCACAAATCAATGAGTATAAAAGTCTATTAGAATCAGTGTAATGCTTTTTATAAAATATAAGCATAGCCTCATAGAATGCTTTTATGTATTTGAGGTTGTTTTTATCAGTGCTTTCTCCTTTGTAATGAATAATTTTTTCTGGAAGATAATAGTTTTTATATCCGGTCTGTTCTATACGGAATGAGAGATCTATATCTTCGCCATACATAAAAAAATCTTCATCAAAAGCTTCTGTCTGGTTGATGGCACAATGACGGATCATCATAAAAGCCCCTGCTAAAACGGGAACCTCATTTATAGAGTCTTTGTTTAGATAAAGTAGGTTGTACTTACCGAATATCCGTGACTTTGGGAACACCGCCTGTAATCCCGATAATCTGCAGAAGGAGACCCAAGGGGAGGGGACACTTCTTTTTGATTCTGCTAGAAACTGTCCGTATCCGTTAATCATTTTTACTCCTACCGCTCCGGCTTGAGGATTCTGATCGAGAAAACGAATCACATTTAGTAAAACATGTTCACCTAATACAGTATCAGGATTGAGTATTAACAGATATTCTCCTTTAGCTTGTCTTATTGCCTGATTGTTAGCTTTTCCAAATCCCGGATTATTGTCATTGATAATGTAGTGGAGATTAGTTTGGCTGAACCGTGATTGAAGATAGGGTATTGAGTGATCGGAAGAATTATTATCAACTATAATGATTTCATAGTCAAAATCAGTAATGGACGCAAAAATCGAATTCAAGCATTGCTCCAAAAAATACTTAACATTATAATTGACTATAATTATGGATAGTTTCATCTTTGAAATATCAGGTCTTACTGATACTGCAGCTAATTTCAAGAAGCCAGAACCTTAGTATCCGTCCCTTTCAAACATTTCACCCAGACGGATAAAGAAATTCTTTTTGCGTCTTGATCGTTGCATATTCTCTCCGGCGGACATCATTATTTTTTCGAAAGAATATTCACCTTTTTCGGCAGCTCTTACCGCATTATAGATCACACCCCAGTCGGGAAGCCCTCCAACATTGCGATCGTCAATGAACAAATCGGCAGTCAGTTTTCTGGATGCTTTTGCCGGGTCTTCTTCCGGATAATTTTTGTTGGCGGCATAAAATGTCAGCCCTCTTTTGGAACAATAATCAATGGCTTCTTGTAATAAGTCCCCATCGCGTACTGTCCAAAGAATTAAAATATGTCCGTCTTTTTGCAGGCTTAATAATGTATCTATAGCAAATGGTATAGGACGTCCTATTTTAGGGTATTCATGTTCTACGATTGTTCCATCAAAGTCTACAGCTATAATCATACTTCGTCTATAATTTTAGTTTCTTCTTCTAAATGCTTTTTATTCGGTATACATAAGAAGAATGCAAATATAGTAATGATAGTCAAAAACGTAAAATTTTTCAAACCCGTAATAATCAGGCATGACATATTAAATACACAAAGTACAACTAAAGCTGCGTGTCTGGTGTAATATTTTGTAACATATTTTTTTAGAGCAATTTCGGTAGTTGGTTTGTCTTCTTTTTTTAACTTCGGGTGCAGCATTTTCAGTATTCCGTAAATTCCGCCTAATGTAATGATTATAGCCCAACGCTCTAATATCACAGATTCGGAAGGAACTATGTACTTCGTTGTATACAGTACATCAAAAACGAAAGCGATAAGAATAACTGCAATACTTAAAAAATACGAGAGCCTTAAATTTCGGTATGTTTTATCAAGCATGGGTTACAGGTTAAAGGATTCATTAAATAGAGTTCTGTTTATGATAGATCTGCCTAAAGTTACTTCATCGGCGTATTCGATTTCATCCCCGATTGAAATACCTCGGGCGATCATTGATATTTTGACATTATAAGGTGCCAGCTTCTTATAAATGTAGAAGTTGGTGGTATCCCCTTCCATCGTGGTACTTAGTGCCAGGATGATTTCATTGATGCCGCCTTGGGCTACCCGTTCGACCAAAGTATCTATTTGAAGGTCGTTAGGTCCTATTCCGTCAATAGGAGATATAATTCCACCCAGAACATGGTATAATCCTCTGAATTGTGAGGTGTTCTCAATCGCCATCACTTCTTTTATATTTTCTACCACACATACGGTCGATTTATCTCTCCCCGGATTAGCACATATAGGACAAATGTCTTCATCGGATATGTTATAGCACGATTTGCAATACTTGACATCTCTTTTCAGAGTTAATATGGCAGAAGAAAACGCTTCTACATTTTTTTCATCCTGACGTAGCATATGTAAAACCAGACGAAGTGCGGTTTTTCGTCCGACTCCCGGTAATTTGGCAAATTCATTTACGGCACTTTCTAAAAGAACCGAAGGGTATTTTTGTATCATGAATGATAAATATATTGTTTCTTTTTGTTATGTAATTTATTTTGGATTAAATATTTAACTTGGTAAGAGAAAGACCTCAAACCTTTTTTATATATCCAAATAGGCAAAGTAATACTTTTCGGCTTTTTTAGACAATAACTGAACATTCAGCAGATCTGATATGGTTGCAATATCTTCTACCCTGTCGTCATTGAAGAGTATATCTATACTATTGCCGTTTTCGTTATATACATCTGTTGAAACAGTTCTTTTTGCAAAAAAATACTTTGCTTCATGGTTGCTTAAATTCCATTTCTCAGTATATCGGGATATATACTTATCAACAAGTGTATCATTTATTGGTTCTGTGTGTATCTCTATTTTGAATAAATTGCGGTTTACAAATGCATTGCTTAATGTTGACAATATCATGTCATCCGAATTTGTCCATTCTTTAAGAGCACACCAAATATCAGAATCGTCTAATTGTATGAATAGGTCAACAGCTTCTCCATTGAAATTTTCACGAGTAACATTGTTCTTCAGAAAAAAATTAAGTGCAGGTGGTGTAAATAATTCAACACCTTTATTAACTAATTCTTTTGCTCGTTTTAGAGCATTGATAAGCGTTATTTCTGCTGATATTGCAGTCTTGTGATGATATACCTGCCAGTACATCAACCTGCGTGATAGCAGGAAGTTTTCGATAGAATAAATACCTTTCGCTTCAACAACCAATTTGTTATTTCTGACATCAAGTATCTGGATAATACGTTCCGAACCTATATTTCCTTCATTTACTCCCGTGAAAAAACAATCGCGGCGAAGATAATCCAGCCTATCTACATCTAGTTGTCCGCTGACAAGTTCATGCAAAAATCGTTTGTGATACTCGTTCTTGAATATACTTATGCATATATCTAATTTTCCGCCTAGTTCATTGTTGAGGCGTTCCATTATCTTTAATGATATTTCTTCGTGATGTATACCTTCAACTATAGTATGTTCGAGTACATGCGAAAAAGGACCGTGACCCACATCGTGTAGAAGTATACAGGCAAGAGCACCGTTTGTTTCGTCGTCTGATATGTTATTACCTTTTGTTTTTAGGTTGGTTATAACCTGCTGCATCAAATGCATTGCCCCCAGAGTGTGATGAAATCGGGTATGCTGTGCACCCGGATATGCGAATGAAGCCATACCTAATTGCTTTATACGGTTCAGACGTTGTACAAAAGGATGTTTGATGATCTGGTTTATAAAATCATTAGGTATAGTGATAAATCCAAATACAGGATCATTTATTACATGTTTGTTTTTTGACACAAAGCAATTAAATTAAAATTTTAGTAATTGTTTATTGATTAGCCTGTATAACAATATATTCTCTGCAATATGTTGTTAAGCTTTTTCTATAAGTTGACAAAAACACAGACCGGAGTGCCGATCTGTGTTCAAAGATACTTATATTAAATAAATGAATGTGTCTAATGAGTTTTATTTCAATATAAAATTGTTAGCCTTTGCAAATGATTTTTGAGCAGCCTGCATTGCCTCTAATTTTTTCATACTGGTATCGAAACTTTCGTCGATAAGTTTATCTATATTATTGTAATCTTCATCAGAGGTTTCTTCACTAACTTTTGAATATTCTTCGGTCAGAGTTTTTGTATAACTGATCAGAGATTCCATATATGCTATTGTTGCAGCCTTAAAATCTTCGCTGCCTTTTGCAGGTTCCATCAGCGAAATTTTATTTAAATCGGATTTCAAGCTATCTATAGTGTTTTCTCCTAGAACTTTAATGCTGTCGGTGTAATTCTCTAGATCTTCTATGCCATCGATTTTGTCATTGAGACCCATAATCCGGTCGCCTGCTATGTCGGAGTAGCTTACTAAGTTGTCGTTGTATTTGACAGGATCTATCCCCCCACAAGAAGATAAAGAAATTATAATTGTTAACAGGCTTAATAAGAACAATACATTTTTTTTCATTTTGGTGTTGTTTTTGAATACTTTGTAGTAATAAATAATAATAAATTAAATAATAATAAATTAAATAATAACGGGTTACAGTTATGCTGATGTTTTTATTTTGATGATTCTTTGATAGCCAGCCTGTATTTGTAACGCATTTGCTCCATGGCGTTTATTTCCTTCAATACGTTCGCATCCATTTGTTTTGCAGCAGCTATGTCTGTTGTATCTGTTATCAGGGCATATTGGCTTTCTGCACTGATGAGTTTTTGAAGGGATTTTATATAATTAATCGAGCTTGATCTTAATTCTTCATTAGGTGGGTAGATCTTAAGATTTTTAAGATCGTTTAATTTTAGATTTGTCGAGTCTGTAGCTCCTTTTGCTAGTACATTAATGAAATCTATCTTTTTATTTATCAGAGCAATCGAAACAGTACTGTCATAAGTATTGACTATAACCTCAGTTTCGTCTACAATTTTTATAACTTCCGCAAAATTGTTTTGCTCCTTTGGTTTGCAAGATGCAACCAGGCATACTGCTGCGAGTATGCATCCAAAGAAATGTTTGTTCATGTTCAATTCTATTTTCTACAAAGATAAATAATAATGTGAATTTTAAAAACTGTTAATGAATATCGGGTATTGAAAAATTATAAAACGGATGTTCTGTTTAACTTATATTTTTACCTTTGTGTTTTATGTAAAAAAGAAAGTGCCGGATAACATTAGTCTGCGCTTGAGGGGTATGGATTACTATATAGTAATAAATCGGCCGAAGGTCTTAAATGGAATCAATGTCGAAATTTAAAATTTACTCATCTATATTTTTATTGACCGTTGTCGGTATATTCTCCTTTTCATGTAAACAGGTTAAGCTTAGTGATGCAGACCGACGATTTAAGAATGGGGAGTATTTCGAAGCGGCAAATATGTATCGCAAGATTTATCGTAAAATACCGCCCAAAAATAAAGATCTTCGAGGTACGGTTGCTTTCAGGTTAGCCGAAAGTTATCGTTTGTCTAATAATGTAGTATCGGCAAATGCTGCATATGTAAATGCTTTGAGATATAATCAAGCTGATACTTTGATACGGCTTCAATATGCACGAACATTGCACAAAGCAGGTAGTTATAAACAGGCTGTGGATCAATATAAAATATTCCTCGAATCTTATCCTCAGAATCAGTTTGCCCTTAATGGCCTAGATGGTGCGACGTCAGCGGCCGGGATAAAGGATAATCCAACGAAATATATAGTTCGGAAAATGGATATCTTTAACTCACGTAGAAGTGAATTTTCCCCTATGCTTTTACCTCCCGAATACGATATTATGTATATCACCACAAACAGGGATGATGTACAAGGAGAAATAAAAAGTGCGATAACCGGAGGGTACAATAATGATATATTTGTAACTCGTAAAGATGAAACAGGCAAATGGATGAAGCCTGAAACTGCCGGAGCAGTGAATACAGAGAAGGATGAAGGGACTCCTACTTTTTCGGCTAGTGGTAATATGATGTATTATACATTCAGTGATGACGGATCAGAATTCTCGTCGAATGCTGCAATTTATAAATCGAGAAGGGCAGACGGTTCATGGGGAAAGGGGGAAAGGCTCGCCTTTCCTTCGGATTCATCATATATGTATGCTCATCCGGCATTGAGTCCCGATGGTTATTCGTTGTTCTTTGTCTCGGATATGCCCGGCGGATATGGAGGTAAGGATATTTGGCGGGCATCTATGTTTGGTGAAGACGTTAGTTATATCGAAAATCTAGGCCCTGATATTAATACAGCAGGAGACGAGATGTTTCCTTATGTGCGAAATGATTCTACTCTGTATTTTTCATCAGATGGACATCCCGGGTTAGGAGGTTTGGATATATTTAAGGCAAACTTTGATAAAAGAGCGAAACGATGGACTGTCGAAAATATGGGAGTTCCTATAAATTCGCAAGGAGATGATTTTGGGGTTACATTTTATAAAGATACGGAGTCTGGTTTTTTTAGTTCCAATCGGGGAGAGGCCAGAGGTGCCGATCATATTTACTCTTTTGAATATCCGGTGGTCAAGGTTTCGTTAGAGGGATATATTGTAGATAAAGATGATGAATTTATCCCGAATGCAACCATCAGGGTTGTGGGAAATGACGGAACTAATGAGAAATTTAACGGAAAACCAAATGGTACTTATCGTTTTCATGTTAACAGGGGTGTTAATTACGTATTACTGGCCAGCGCCGATGGATATTTGAATGCAAAGATGGATTTGAGAACAGTAAACGAAGAAAAGGATTCGCTCTATTATGTCGATTTTGTGCTGTATTCGATTAATAAACCGGCGGTTTTGGAGAATATATTTTATGACTTTGATAAAGCTGCCCTCAGGGATGAATCTAAAAAGGAACTGGACGACCTGATTGCTTTACTTGAGTTAAATCCAAATGTTACGATTGAGTTATCAGCCCATACAGATCGTAAGGGATCAGATGCATATAATCAACGTCTCTCGCACAATCGGGCGCAATCGGTTGTTGATTACCTGATCGCACATCGTATTGATAAAGAACGGTTGACTGTGGCTGGATATGGAAAAACTAAACCCAAAGTTGTGACAAGGGGGATCGTCAAGAAGTACGATTTTTTGAAAGAAGGGGATATTTTGACTGAACAATTTATTCTGGGATTACCCTCCGAACAGCAGGAAATTGCTGATCAGATAAATAGGAGGACAGAATTTAAAGTATTATCCACTACCTATAAGTTGCATTAAGATCACAGACCTGTTTGTTGCTTTGGTAAGTGTAATAACATGAATCTGTTATGAATTGAAAATGTGTCATTAAATACTTTCATTTACTTAATATTATGCAAAGATGTAAAATGTTGAAAGCATATTGGATATTGATTGTTTTGTTTATATCTGTATATTCTCTTTCGGCGCAGGAGTTAAATATAAAACTTACAATAAACAGCGATCAGATACAAACAACAGACAAAAGTGTATTTGATCAGTTGCAGGACGCTTTGATTCAGTTAGTTAATGCGCGTAAATGGACTGATACGAAATTTAACACTAATGAATTGATTCAAGGGACAATATTAATTACTCTTAAGCAGTTTAATCCGGATGATAATGTATATAAAGGTGAGATACAGATTTCGAGCTCCCGTCCTGTGTACAATTCTACATACATTACTCCGATGTTTAACTTTAGAGATACCGAGTTGGAATTTTCATATATAAGAGGAGAAAGTCTTGAATTCTCCGAAAATAATCTGACCAATAATTTGGTTGCGACGGTTGCTTTTTATACATATATAATACTTGGCTTTGACTTTGATTCATATAGTAAGAACGGAGGAAAACCTTATTTCGAAAAAGCAATGTCTATTGCTCATTCATCACAGTCTCTCAGTTCTATCGGATGGGCTACATTCGGCAGTGACCGGAATAGATATGCCTTAGCTTTAGCGTTGACCGAGGAAAGTTCTTCGGCTTTTCATTCCTTATGGTATAATTATCATCGCAAAGGTTTAGATGAAATGGCAGATAATCCGGTACGTGGACGTATTGGTGTAGTTAAGTCTGTTTCTGATCTGCAATCCATTTACCAAGCCCGTCCTTCGTCTGTTTTATTGTCTTTTTGGAGTGATACAAAATTTACAGAAATGCTTGACATTTACACCGAGGCTAATTCGGAAGAAAAAGACGAAGCTTATAAAATTCTGACTTCTATTTATCCTACCAGAAAATATTTACTCGGAAAACTAAAAAAATAAGCATGTAATGCTTGTTTAAGAGATTATTATTAATATATTTACGAAAAAATAGTAGTTTTACTAAATAAAAGTATTATTATGGAGAAGTTGACAATACAGGAAGAAGCAGTAATGCTGCATGTTTGGTTATTGAAAGAATGTGTAGTAAAAGATATTCTTAATGAAATGGATGATCCAAAACCTCCTTATACAACAATTGCTTCAATTGTTCGAAATCTGGAGCAAAAAGGGTATTTGAATTCTAAAAAATATGGAAATGTATATGTGTATTCTCCTAAAATAAAGGAAGATGAATATAAAAAGACTTTTATGTCGGGAGTCGTGAAAAATTATTTTGCAAATTCATATAAAGAATTAGTTTCGTTTTTTGCCAAAGATGAAAAGATCTCAGCTTCTGATTTGGAGGAGATTATGAAAATAATTAAAAAAGGAAAAGATAAATAACAGAATGAACTCTTTAGGTTTTTTATCTATGTGAAAAAACAACTTAAACTAACAATAATATGGAAAGCGTTTACTTCAATTATATGTTGAAAGCATCCTTATCGATGGGAGTACTATCAATACTGTATTTTTGTTTTCTTCGTCATGACACATTGAATGGTTTGCGAAGGATATCGTTAATATTTATTCTCTTGTTTTCTGCAATATTTCCTTTTATAAGATTTAATCTTGTAGCAAAGGACTCAGATAGTCTTATTTATCAAGTGAATCTTTCTCAGATAGAAATTAATCCGATAAATCCGAATTTGGAGAAAGGACAGGCCTTTAACTATCAATTAATTATATTGACTATTCTGATCATAGGGGGTATTTTTTTTTCTCTGAAATTTCTAGTCCAATTATTTAGTGTTTTGATTCTGATCCGAAAAAGTAAATTAAAAAGAGAAGGTTCTTTTATTTTTATCTATGTAGAAGAAAATATAACGCCCTTTTCGTTTTTTAATTTGATATTTATTTCAACAGATGGAAAAGCAGAGACCGGCAGCGAGTTAATGATTAAACACGAAAAAGCGCATGTCAGACAAAAGCATTCTTTTGATGTGATGCTGGCTGAGTTGTTTTGCATTGTGTTTTGGTGGAATCCTATAGTCTGGTTATTAAGACGGGAAATCAAGGTGAATCTCGAATATCTTGCCGATAAAGATGTACTTAGTGATGGAATTGACGCAACGAAGTATCAATATCTTTTACTGAAAACTGCTCAAAATAATGCTAGCATCTATATAATTAATGATTTTAATGTTTCACAATTAAAAAAACGTATTACTATGATTAATAAACAAGAAACCTCTAAGTTTTTATCTATAAAGTATGTTCTGATATTGCCCATCGTCGTTTTTCTTATTGCCACAAATTTGATGGCTGATAATATGTCAATGGAAGCGATTGTAGCGAATAATATTACGAGTGATAAATCTGTTCCTAAAGAGGGAGAGTCAGACAAGGATAGCGTGTACAGATCAGTAGATGTAATGCCCCGCTTTCAGGGTGGTGAAGCTGCTTTAATGAAATTCATAGGAGATAATCTTAAATATCCCGAAAGTGCAGCTAAAAATAAGATTGAAGGGAGAGTGGTCATTCGATTTACTATCTCGGAATTAGGCAAAGTTTCTGATATTCGTGTACTTCGATCTTTGGATGCGGAATGCGATGCAGCTGCTATAGCTGTAGTCGAAGCTATGCCTGATTGGATTCCCGGTAAACAGGATGGAAAAGACGTTAGTGTATACTATACTCTACCTGTTCAGTATAAATTGCAAAAAGATACACCAAAAGAATAATCTCTGAAAAGCATGGAGACGATTCCATATTCGTCTCTATGCTTTTGATATATCATCCAGTATATTGTATGCCTTGTCAACATTCGGCACATGTTTGATGAGAATAGATCTCTTACCTTGGGTTTCACGTAACTGGCATTCTCTCGGATATTTCTGGATATAAGTAAGCAATTTGTCGAATGCTTTGGACTGATAATAGAGCGATTCTGGATTTGATACTAAATACAGAGCCATTTGTCCTTTTTTCAAGGTGACTTTTTCTATACTTAATGCTTTAGCTATTCGTCTGATACCTATTACACCTATCAGCTCACGACCCTCGGGTGGAATTTTACCGAAACGGTCTTCAAGCATACTGACAAACTTGGCTACATCTGTTTCTTTTTCCAGTTTATTCAGTTCGCTGTAAATAGCTATACGTTCAGAGTCGTTCGGTATATAAAGTGGAGGAAATAGCAATTCAAGGTCAGTGTCAATAACTACATCTTCGACAAAATTGTCTCCTTCGGATTTTTCGCCGTCTTCTTTCTTGCCATGATAAAGTTCAGCGAATTCTTCATTACGAAGTTCATTTACAGCCTCTGTCAATATTTTTTGATAAGCTTCATATCCGAGATCAGCTATAAATCCGCTCTGTTCGGCGCCTAGTAAATTTCCTGCTCCGCGTATATCCAAATCCTGCATGGCGATATGGATACCACTACCAAGTTCGGAGAAGTTTTCGATAGCCTGTAAACGGCGTTTGGCTTCGGGTGTTAGGTTATCGAGTGGGGGAGCAAGTAGATAGCAAAATGCTTTTTTATTGCCACGTCCTACACGTCCTCTCAATTGGTGAAGGTCGCTGAGCCCAAATTGCTGGGCATTATTTACAATAATAGTATTGGCATTGGGAATATCTATACCTGATTCTACAATGGAAGTAGCTATAAGGACATCGTACTCATAGTCGACAAAATCGGTAATGATTTCTTCCAGTTTCTGAGGATCGATCTGCCCGTGAGCAACTGCAATCCGAGCGTCTGGAACTTGTCTGCGTATAACCTTCTCTATCTCGGGCAGATTGTTTATCCTGTTATTGATAAAGAATACCTGTCCGTTGCGGCTCATCTCGAAGTTTATGGCTTCCTTGATTATTTCAGCATCGAAAGTATGTACCTCGGTATGTGTCGGATATCTATTGGGTGGAGGAGTGGTGATAGTTGACAAATCCCGTGCTCCCATCAGTGAGAATTGTAATGTACGTGGAATCGGAGTCGCTGTCATTGTAAGCGTATCTACATTGAGTCTCATCTGTTTCAGCTTCTCTTTAACCGAAACTCCGAACTTCTGTTCCTCGTCTATTATAAGTAAACCCAGATCATTAAATTGGACATCTTTAGCCACAATACGATGTGTGCCGATAAGTATGTTTATTTTGCCTTCTTTCAGTTCTCCGAGTATGCGTTTTACATCGGCCGGCTTTCTTGCTCTGCTTATATAGTCTATCTTGCAAGGGAATTCTTTCAGACGATCTTTGAATGTATGGAAGTGCTGGGTTGCCAGTACTGTTGTAGGTACGAGCACAGCTACTTGCTTATTATCAGCCACAGCCTTGAATGCTGCTCGTATTGCAACCTCTGTTTTACCAAAACCAACGTCTCCGCATATTAAGCGATCCATTGGCAGATCGCTTTCCATATCTCCTTTTACATCTGCTGTTGCAGTTACCTGATCGGGAGTATCTTCATAGATAAAGGAGGCTTCGAGTTCGATTTGCATAAATGAGTCAGGCGAAAATTTGAATCCTACTTCCTCGCGCCTTTTTGAATATAGCAGAATAAGGTCGCGGGCAATATCCTTAAGACGGCGTTTTGTATTGTCTTTCATCCGCTGCCATGCACCAGACCCCAGTTTATTCAATCGGGGAGGTTCTCCTTCCCTGCCTCTGTACTTAGATATCTTATATATAGAGTGTATAGGCACAAATATAGCATCTCCATTGAGATAGGTAAGTTTGATATGTTCTTGCAGCTTACCTCCCATATCCATACGGACAAGTCCCCCGAATTTGCCAACACCATGGTCATTATGTACAATGTAGTCTCCTACTTGTAGTTGGTTCAATTCTTTCAAACTGAGAGCGATCTTACCTTGTCGGGCATTATCCGACTTGAGATTATATTTGTGAAAACGGTCGAATATCTGATGATCGGTAAAGCAGCAGATTTTCGCTGTTTCGTCCGAAAAACCTTCATGTAACGTATTTAGTACAGCCACAAAGGGCAGTTTTTCTCCTCTGTCTTCGAATATAGTTTTTAACCGGTCGGTCTGCTTTACGCTGTCGCTGAGAATACATATTGTATATCCCTGATTTATAAAATCCTCGAAGCTTTTGCTCACCAAATCAAAATTCTTATGATATATCGGTTGCAGAGCCGTATGATATTCTACAGTAGCATTAGCAGTAACAGTGCTCGAATTAGAAAATATAAGATGTTTATGATTTTTCGATTCTTCGGAGAATACGGACTCGGTTATCAAGTATGAATGTATATCTTGTTCGTATTCCGGATTTTCCAATACGGGAAGATCACTGTAGATAAAATTCAGCCTGCCTTGTATCCACGAAAAGTCTCTGTAGCCGATAAATGATTCAGCTGGTAAGAGATTCAAAATCGATTCCTGCAGATGGTTACTTTTCGATACTTGAGGTATTACTTGTATCTGCTTTAGCTGTTCTTTCGATAATTGATTTTCAATATCAAACAGGCGGATTGTTTCTACTTCATCACCAAAAAAGTCTATTCTGTACGGGTATTCACTCGAGTATGAGAACACATCCAATATACTACCTCTTACAGCATATTGCCCCGGCTCATATACATATTCTGTATATTCAAATCCGTATGATTCTAAAACGTTAGAAACAAAAGCCGAATCGACTTTTTCTCCGACTTTAATCTGCAAAGTATTTTCTTTTAAATCCTTTTTAGATATAACTTTTTCGGATACAGCTTCCGGATAAGAAACTATGATCAGCGGATTATTTTCCAACTGCAGCTGGCTTAATACTTCCGTACGCAGTATTTCATTAGCAGAATCAATCTGTCCGAATTTGATTGACCGCTTATATGCCGAAGGGAAAAACAAAACCTGCCTGCTTTTCAGTAGCTGATTCAGATCGTTATAAAAATATCCGGCAGTCTCCGCATCATCCATAATATACAGGTATGTCTGCGGGTTCTTCTGAAAGCAAAGAGCCGCGACCATAGCCCAAGAAGATCCGAGGAGACCTTTTACTTGAATGGTTTTATGCTTTTGTAATATTCCGGCAGTGATACGGGACTTATTCTTCTCGTCTAATATCTGAAGTAAATTCGATGATTCCAATGTATGCAGCTTTAGAGTACAAAGATAGCAATAATAGGAAATACTAGCAAAAGCAGATTCTTAAAACTCAAAGTTGTTGTGGAAAAGGTAACAAAAGTTACACCACTTATGTATTTTCTATCAGTAACCTTATTTTACTTCTCAAATGCCGGATCATAAGCATCTATAGCAGGCTCCGTCTCTTTGGAGGCATACTTCTGTTTGAGTTCTTTTCGTCTTTCTTCCATTTCGTCTTCGGTACCGGGGAATCGGAGTAATTCAATCTGATACGCTGCTTCCTGATTTTGAACTATAATCTCCCATGGTCTCGGCATATTCTCTACTTTTTCTTCTATTACTCCTTCTTTATCCATTGCCATTTTCAGTGTCTTTTCGTCTGCAGAATATTCTTTCATGGTTACAGTTTTGCCCGTCAGATATATTTCACCACAATCGTCTACAGCATATTTATAACGGGTGGTGGTTACAGTATAGCCATGCTCCAATCTTTGTTTGAGTATCTGACGGGCTTTTTGAGCCAAACGCTCGTCACGTCCTGAACGTGCATCATCTATCATTTCTTTAAAACCGGAATATTTTCGAGCCCATTGGTAAAATGTTTTCCGGCTGATATGGTGTATCGTGCAGATCTCACCTAAAGTGTACCCGTCCTGTTCTATTGCATCCGCTATTTGCTTCCCTAGTTCTTCTGTATATTTTGCCATAATAATAAAGTGTTTTTCTATATAGATAAAAATGTTGGAAGCAGACAGGTGTAAAAACAGTCTTTTATTTTTTATTTCTTCATTATAATCGTAAATTCTATTAATTTTTGAAGAATAACTTTATTAGATGGGTTCTAATAATTAATTTTGAAAAAACTTTAAATAGTTAGTTTGCTGTATGTCCGATTCTATAGTAATTATACCAACTTATAACGAGATAGAGAATATTGAAAGAATTATCGAATATGTATTTTCTCTACCCAAGGCTTTCCATGTTCTTATCATAGATGATGGATCTCCTGATGGAACAGCTGATGTTGTAAAGAAGTTGCAAGGTAAATACAGTGACTCATTATTTTTGCTTCAACGGAAAGGCAAACAAGGTCTGGGTACAGCTTATATCGCAGGTTTTAAATGGGCATTGGAGCGAAATTATGAATATGTATTCGAAATGGATGCCGACTTTTCGCATGATCCGAATGATCTGATCCGTTTGTATGATGCTTGTTGTGGCAGCGAAGGTGCAGATATGGCTGTTGGTTCCAGGTATTCTACCGGAGTTAATGTAGTTAACTGGCCTATGGGACGTGTTATTATGTCTTTTTATGCATCGAAATATGTAAAGCTTATTACAGGAATGAAAGTTCATGATGCTACAGCCGGATTTGTCTGCTATAAGCGCACAGTGTTGGAAACTATAGATTTGGATAAGATCAGGTTCAAAGGATATGCCTTTCAGATAGAAATGAAGTACACTGCTTATTCTTTAGGCTTTAAATTAAAAGAAGTCTCCATTATATTTGTTAATCGTGTTTTGGGTGAATCCAAAATGAATGCCGGTATTTTCGGTGAAGCTTTTTATGGAGTCATTGAACTTCGTATAAGTAAATTGTTAGGAAAGATAAAAGCCCGTAAAGGAGTAAGAAGTAAAAATCGAACTATTGTCACTAATGAGAATTGATATTATAACTGTATTACCGCAGATGCTCGAAGGGGCAATAAATTGTTCTATACTGAAAAGAGCTCAGGATAAGGGGCTTGCTGAAATACATCTTCATAATTTAAGAGATTATACAGATGATAAACATAACAGGATAGATGATTATCCGTTTGGAGGAGAAGCCGGTATGGTAATGCAGATAGAGCCCATTGATAATGTAATATCTCACCTCAAAAGCCAAAGGGTGTATGATGAAATTATTTATACTTCGCCCGATGGCGAGACATTCGATCAGAAGATGGCAAATAAAATGTCGTCTCTCGAAAATATCATCATTCTTTGCGGACATTATAAAGGTATTGACTATCGTATTCGCGAACATCTCATCACAAAAGAAATATCAATAGGTGATTATGTGTTGACGGGCGGCGAACTTGCTGCTGCGATTATTTCAGATGCAGTGGTTCGTTTAATACCCGGTGCTATCGGAGACGAACAATCTGCCTTGTCGGATTCTTTTCAGGATAATTTATTGGCTCCGCCTGTATATACACGTCCGGCGGAATACAAGGGCTGGAAAGTGCCGGAAATTTTGCTATCGGGACATCAGGCAAAAATAGATGAATGGAAACTTCAGCAGTCTATGGAAAGAACCAAGAGGCTGCGTCCCGATCTGTTAGAAGATTAAAGTTTTCCCTATTTCGGGTCTATTGCATGCGCCCGAAATGGAAATTTATTCTCCACGATTTTAGAAAGGATATCCAACAGCAATGTGCCAAGCTGTATTTTCTCTGAACCGGAATGGTTTCAATACAGCCCATTTGGACTCAAAACCATCTACAACCTGATATCCGCTTGCATCTGTTTTATATATTGGGGTATCAGCCGGATTGTATAATTTCCATCCGCAGTCGAGACGGATAAGTACAAATTCAAGATCGAGCCTCAATCCCAATCCCCAAGCTGATGCTATTTGTTTGTAAAATTTATTGAATTTAAATTCGCCTTTATATTGGCGTTCGGTACCTTTTAAAGTCCAAATGTTTCCGGCATCCAGAAATGCTGCGAATTCGAGTTTCCAGAACGCTTTGCTTCTATACTCGGCATTGGCATCGAATCTTACGTCTCCCGATTGATCGTTAAAGTTCGCATCCTCGCGGTAAAACGATCCGGGACCCAATTCTCTGGCACTCCATCCTCTTACGCTGTTTGCTCCTCCCGAGAAGAACCTTTTCTGAAAAGGTACAAGTTTGTAATTGCCGTATGGATATACAACTCCTGCACCAATACGCCATGCAAAAGCATTATTGTCGTCAATCTGGATGGATTTACTGTAATCGAAATTTCCTTTCACATATTGTGCATAGTAAGTATCGAATATTTTTTTCGATCCGTATTCGTCTTTTTTGATATTGGTAAGTGCCGCAAAAAGAGCCAAAGCATTACCCGCCGTTTCGAATGATGCCCGTAATGAGTAAGAAGACCTGTCTCTCCGGTTGGGTGCATAAAACAGTCTTTGAGACATATTATTACTGCGGAAATAAGTATATCCTGTACTCAATATAAACTGATCTGTGAAACTGTATATTTTGGCATTGGTAGTAAGCTGTTTTTCGAAATCACTCGATAAATTGGGGATATGTGCATAGCTGATATCAACCAGATCGAGAGTATGTCTTACGGTTCCGTTGGTTCTGTTTTCCCAAATGTATTTCAGCCCTGTGGCAAATACGGTGCGGGTAAAGTATCCCGGACGTCGCTGGTATGTATAACTGGATGTTAATTGAGTAGATGCCCTTAATTTTCGCCTTAGATCGTAATTTAGGAAAGGGAACATAAAGCGGGGGAATGTCAACGAAGCCTCACTACCTATTTCGAAATAGTTGTCATTGAAGTTTGAAAAATTAGGAGTCACTGCTTCATATGAGCCTTTAACCTTAATATTCAGTAGTTCCGATCCTTTAAAGATATTCCGGTGGGTATATCCCAATCCTGCGCCGATGCCGAAAAAACCGGATGAATTAGTGCCCTCTATTTCACTCGATATACCCTGTTTCTTATCGGGAACGGCAGTAATGATGCACCGCATTCTGGTGGAATCATTTTCGAGATATTGCTCGTAACGGATATTTACATTCTTAAGTATATTAAGTTGCGACAAAGCATTGTATGTTGTTGAAACCTGACTACCGTTATACAAGTTTCCTGGCTGTATATAGCAATTGTTAAGTATTACGAATGGTTTTATATAACGTCCTCTTGCCCCATAGAAAATCCGGTACTTACCTCGGTATACAGTATCTGTTGCATTATAATGGTTCAGATCGCCATCTGCTATCGGATTATAATCTACATATATATCTACATTATCGAGAAAGTACTGGGTATGTGGAGTATTTATTGTTTCATGATTGTTTAGCCTTTGTGTTTGAGGATAGATAATCATCTCCAAGTCAACTTCATTTTTTTTACCTATTGTGTCAGCTACAAATTCAATATAATCTTTGCTGAATGCCATGTAGCCGTTTCGGTTTAATATCGAAGTAACACGTTCTCGTTCCGCGTTCAATAAGTCCAAATCCATCTGGTCTCCCTTTTTCAGCAATTTTCCGTAAGAGAGATAACTATTCAGGTTGATCGTGGTTGCAGTATCTCCCATTCTTTTTCTGAACCTCTCTGGAATAGGGAAGGAGTGATCTATAATCTTACGGTCGAATACTGTATCGTTGATATTTATTTTGTAATCAGCAATCCGGGTTGGTTCATTCGATTTAATATCGAATACAATTTTTACCCTTTTATCTCCTTCGGTTATTACCGGTTCTATTTCAGCATGTTGGTATCCCTTGTTTTCCATAATTCGGGATAACTGGGTCAATGTCCTGTTTATTTGCGTACTGTCATATATGACGGGTGGCTCACCTGCGTGTTTCAGTGTTCGGTTATACCATTTGGTTGTATCTCTTCCTGATAGATTGTAAACAAATAAAGGGAACTTGAATAACTCAAATGTTTTGTAATTTGACTTTTGTTTGATGTAAGGTTCAAGATCAAAAGATGATATATCCTTTGCATCAACCTTTACTGTGGCATCTGCCAATAACTGCTGGTTATCGGGAACATATTTTGTCGAGCTACATGAATAGATCAGTAGGGCGCAGCCGGATATAAAAAAAAATATTTTTTGCTTTATTCTCATTCTGGGAATTTCAGATCATTAAAGGTATCTACCATAAAAAGGTCTTAGACCTTTTTATATACTAAAGTAACGAACTCCATTTAATGCCGCTTGTTACTTACTTATAATTGTCTAATTAACGGCAAATTTAAAATATAATTATTTCTTTTGTGTAAATTTAAGTAACAATAAGTATTAAAGCTCCATCTTTAAGTATAATAATTATGCTTTGGGTGATTGAATGTTAATTTAGAGAATACAGAATCGAATGTCGGATTTAAGTAAAAATAATATAAAGTATATACAGTCTCTCAAAAATAAAAAGGATAGAGACGAGTCAGGTGTTTTCGTCGCAGAAGGGGATAAGATGGTATCCGAACTTTTATTGAATCAGAAATGCCGGTTATTGGTTGCTACTTCCGAGTTTATTCGTGAAAATAAGGTGCTTGTGACCGGAGATAATGTTCAGGAATTGATAGAGGTTTCAAAAAAAGAACTTGAAAGGGTCAGTTTTCTTAAGAACCCGCAACAAGTCTTAGCTGTTTTTTTTCAACCGAAGTATGGCTATGATTTAGACTTGCTTAAAGACCAGTTGAGCTTAGTATTGGATGGTATTCAGGATCCCGGGAATATGGGAACCATTATACGTCTTGCCGACTGGTATGGCATAGAGAATATTTTTTGTTCACCCGATACAGTTGATGTATTTAATACAAAGGTTGTACAGGCTACTATGGGTGCTTTGTCGCGGGTTAAAGTGCATTATCTGGATTTAGAAGATTTTTTACAATCGGTATCAGAGCATTTACCGGTGTATGGAACATTCCTTAACGGTGACAATATGTATGGTACTGATATAAAGGAAAACGGAATAGTAGTAATGGGTAACGAAGGTAATGGTATCAGGTCTTATATTGAGCCGTTTATCTCTCATCGATTATTTATTCCGAATTATCCATTGGATAGGCAAACTTCTGAATCTCTGAATGTTTCGGTTGCTACAGCTATAATATGCAGCGAATTCAGACGGCGTTCATTGAGATAGTTTTGCTAGGATAAAATCTTCTTGAAAGCAAAATCCTTTTCACAAGCCGATATACTGTCATTTTGATAAAGGTTAAAAAAAAGATGTTTTTAAACAATTTGCTATAAAACATGTTGATATTTTATAGCAAATGACGAAAAAATATCTTATATTTAGGATGTAGTTCATTCTGTTCCACCTTTCAAATGACATTATACTATGGGATATCTTACTTTTGATAAAAGTGAATTAGTAAATCTTCAATATTCATTACACCGGGAGATACTTAGCACAAATAGAGCCGGTGCTTATATGAGTACTACTATGGTGTGTTGTAACACACGTAAGTATCATGGGCTTCTGGTTTGTCCAATAAAGGAATTTGATAACGAAAGCTTTGTGTTATTATCCGCATTGGATGAAACCGTTATTCAGCACGACCAGACTTTTAATCTGGGGATACATCAGTATCAGAATGGAATATACGATCCGCGAGGGCATAAATACATCATAGACTTTGAATTTGAGCCGACCCCTACCATTACATACCGGGTGGGAGGTGTTGTTCTTAAAAAAGAGTTGCTGATGGTGCATAATGCCGATCAGATACTGATCAGATATACATTGCTCGATGCACATTCACCTACAACTTTACGTTTACGCCCTTTCCTTGCTTATCGCAACAGGCATCAGCTGAGCAAAGCGAATCTCTTTGTCAGTACCGATTATGATCAGATTGATAATGGGATCGCATCGCGTCTTTATTCCGGATTTCCGATATTAAATATTCAATTGGATAAAAAGAATAAGTTCGAATCAAATCCCGATTGGTATTATAATGTAGAATATTACGAAGAAAAGGTGAGGGGATACGATTATCTTGAAGATCTATACACTCCGGGGTATTTTGAGGTTCCGATAAAAAAAGACGAAAGCATAATTGTTTCGGCTTCATTAAAAGAAGAGACTTCTAAAAAATTAGCCGCCTTTTTTGAAAAAGAGGTAAAATCCCGTCCACCTAAAGACAGTTTTCTTAATTGCCTGAAAAATTCTGCTACTCAGTTTATAGTCAAGCAAGGCAAAGATACTGAAGTATTAGCCGGATTTCCGTGGTTTGGACGTTGGGGTAGAGATACATTTATTGCATTGCCGGGTTTGACTCTTGCAGCCAATTACGATCCGAAGGCATGTAAGGATGTACTGGACACTATGTCGAGAGAAGTGAATAACGGACTTTTTCCGAATATAGGTAAAGATGATAATGCTGCATATAATTCGGTCGATGCTCCCATGTGGTATTTTTGGGCTATTCAGAAATATACAGAAGCAGTTCAAGATAAATCGTCCGTATGGAAGGATTACGGCAAGAAAATGAAGCAGGTTTTAGAAGCTTTCCGCAATGGCATCAACGAACATATCCGTATGCATGAAAATGGATTGATCTGGGCTGCTCAGGATGGCAAAGCATTAACTTGGATGGATGCCGTTGTCGATGGAGTGCCTGTAACGCCACGTGCCGGATATGCTGTTGAAATAAATGCTTTGTGGTATAATGCTATTCGTTTTATGCTTGAATTGGCTGAAGAGAACGGAGATAAGAAATTTGTTAAAGAATGGGAAGATCTCCCGCTGAGAATTGAAGAGAGTTTTACATCTGTATTCTGGAATGAAGACTTAGGATATCTTGCCGATTATGTGGATGAACGCGGACAGAATATGGATTTGAGATCTAATCAGATAATTGCTGCTTCTTTGCAGTACAGCCCCATTGATGATGAAAAGAAAAGCTCTATAATTTATGCTATAAAGGATGAATTGCTGACCTCGAAAGGTTTACGCACATTATCTCCGAGTCATCCCGATTATAAAGGTTTCTATGTAGGAGACCAGGCTACCAGAGACAGGGCTTACCATCAGGGTACAGTGTGGGTTTGGCAACTAGGACACTACGTAGAAGCTTGTTTTAAACTGCATAGCTCCACTTTTGTGAACAGAGCGAAAGAGATAGCATCGGCATTTGAAGATGATATGACAGATTATGGGATATGTGGTATCGCCGAAGTGTATGACGGAAATCCGCCACACCATCCGGGAGGCAGTATCTCTCAGGCATGGAGTGTCAGCGAGATATTGAGAATATTACAAATGATAGAAAAATACCAAGCTAAATAATAGCAAGTGTTTAAAATATTGTTCGGATATACTACTTACCAAAAGTAATAAAAAGAGGTCTGAGACCTTAAGATAAAAACAACCTGTAAATTCAGTGGACGCTATGAAAGTATTAATGTTTGGATGGGAATTTCCTCCTTATATCTCGGGAGGGTTGGGTACCGCTTGCTATGGGTTGACTAAAGGCCTGGCTCAACAAGATGTAGAGGTTTTATTTGTTATGCCGAAAGCATCGGGAGACGAAGACGGAAGTATTGGTAAAATAATAAACGCAAGTGATGTTGAAATGCCAAACTCGGTTACCTCCATTGAGTCATTCTGGTCTAATGTCAGTTTTCTGCCTGTGGATTCGGGTTTGATACCATATCTTGGGTGGGAGGAATATGCTCATATAGCTCAACAAACTCAAGGCTCGGATAAAAAGTCTTTTACTCATCTGGGGGGCAAATTTACATTTTCCGGTAAGTATGGATCAAACTTAATGGAAGAAGTGATGAGGTATGCTTATATTGCATCAAAAATTGCTGAAGAAAATGAGTTTGATATTATTCATGCCCATGATTGGTTAACTTATTTAGCAGGCATTGTAGCAAAACGTATTTCGGGAAAACCTTTAGTAGTACATGTACATGCAACGGAATTTGATCGCAGCGGGGAGAATGTGAACCGTATGGTATACGATTTGGAACGAATGGGGATGGAGAATGCAGACGCAGTGATTACTGTAAGTGACCTCACCCGTAATATAGTTGTCAACCGTTACGGTATAAATAAAGAAAAAGTTATAACCGTGCACAATGCTGTTGATTTTTCGGGACGCGAAACAATTGAATCATCAAAGGCTATAAAAGAAAAGGTTATTACCTTTTTGGGGCGTATTACCTTTCAGAAAGGACCAGAATACTTCATAGAGGCTGCATATAAGGTGCTGAAAGTCTGCCCGAATGTCCGTTTTGTTATGGCCGGAAGTGGAGATATGATGAATAAAATGGTTGCTCGTGTCGCAAAACTGAGGATCGGTTCTAAATTTACTTTTACAGGTTTTTTGACAGGAGATGATGTGCATAAAATGTATGCTCAAAGTGATGTATATGTAATGCCTTCAGTATCTGAGCCTTTCGGTATTTCACCTCTTGAAGCTATGCGTACCGGTGTTCCCACTATCATATCAAAGCAGTCTGGTGTAGCTGAAGTCTTGAAGCATGCAATCAAGGTTAATTTCTGGGATATTGACGCATTGGCTGATGCAATGTACGGACTGGTTACATACCCGACTTTAGCGGCGACTTTACAGGGAGAAGGTACAGCCGAAGTGAATGCTTTGAACTGGGACGACAGTGCTTGCAGGGTTAAAGCTGTATATAAAGGTGTAATAGCCTGACTTTATTAAAATAACATAAACACATATTAGCTATGAAAAAATCTCTATGCTTTTATTTTCAGATACATTTGCCATTCCAATTCCGAAGATATCGTTTTTTTGATATAGGTAACTCTCATCAGTATTATGATGATTTCAATACACGGACAGCCTTGCAGAAAGCTGTAGAACACTGCTATCTGCCAATGAACAGGGTATTGATGGATATAATAAAGGAACATGGTAAGGATTTTAAGGTTGCATTTTCGATAACAGGCGAAACGATAGAACAGTTCGAATTATATGCTCCTCAGGTATTGGATAGTTTTAAAGAACTGGCAGCTACAGGATCGGTGGAATTCTTATGTGAAACATATTCTCATTCACTGGTATTCTTGAAAGATGAGCATGAATTTGACAGGCAGTTATTAAAGCAGGCCGAAACGATTGAACGCTATTTTGGGCAGAAACCGTCGGTTGTAAGATTGACAGGACTTATATATTCAGACCAGATCGGCGAAAGAGTTGCGAAGTTAGGTTTCAAAGCAATGGTAGCGGAGGGTGCTAAGCATGTTTTAGGTTGGAAAACTCCGAATTATCTGTATTCGAATGCATATAATTCTAAGTTCAAAATTTTATTGAGAAATTTTAGGCTGAGTGATGACATAGCATATCGATTCTCTGATAGAAGCTGGGATCAGTGGCCTGTTACCTGCGAAAAATTTACAGGATGGCTACACAATGTAGATAAGACAGAAGAGGTTGTCAATCTTTTCATGGATTATCTGACATTCGGTGAAAGGCACTCCAAAGGATCGGGCATATTCGAATTTATGAGGTATTTACCACAGGATGTTTTGAATCAGGGCGAATTCGAGTTTCTGACTCCATCGGAGGTTGTGAAGAAACACGAAGCCAAAGCACCTGTACATGTTCCATATCCTATATCATGGTCGGAAGAAGAACGTGATTTGAGTATCTGGTTAGGAAATGATTTGCAAAATGACGCATTTAATTCCCTTAGCGAATTAGGAACAAAAGTGTCGTTTGTTGATGATACTGAGATTACCCGAGATTGGGAGCGGCTTCAGGATAGTGATAACTATTATTATATGGGGACTAAGTGGTTGACAGAAGGTACACCCCGTCGTTTCCAAAATGTTTATTCTAGTCCATATGATGCTTACATTAATTATATGAATATATTAAGTGATTTTACCTTGAGAGTGGAAGATTTACTTGATACAAAAATAAAAGATTTGTTAGCTAATAAAAAATATGCAGAAAGATTGGAAGATATAGTATCAATTAATCAGAATAAATATACATCGATACAAGTAAAGAAAATTATAAATATATTAGGTGGCGAACTAGGGTTAGGATTGCAGAAGAAAACGAAAAAATCGACTAAATCCGATAAAAGTCAGGAAAAAGAAATTAAGACATCTAAAGTAAAAAAGAACTAATATTAGGGTCGCTAATGAAGCTAATAACAAACAACATCATTAGATAATTATGCAAAATGAAAAATTATTGGTACCGGACTATCTATTTGAGGTAGGCTGGGAAGTGTGTAACAAGGTAGGAGGTATTCATACGGTTATCGCAACTAAAATCGCATCTTTAGAGAAAGTTCTTAATAAACCGCATATTCTTATAGGGCCTGATGTTGTACAGGGTAATGAGACTAATCATGAGTTTATTGAAGATCCATTATTGTTAAAGACGTGGAAAGCAAAAGCTATAAATGATGGATTGCGCATAAGGGTTGGACGCTGGAATATTGCCGAAAAACCAATCATTGTTCTCATTGATTTTACTCCGTTTTTTTCATCAAAAGATGAAATTTTAAGTAATTTATGGGAAAAATTTAAACTTGACTCTTTATCAGGACAATGGGATTATATCGAACCCGCTCTCTTCGGATATGCAGCTGCTAAAGTGATAGAGAGTTATGTAAAATATCATTGTGCACCTAATGATAAGATCATCGCTCAGTTTCATGAATGGATGACCGGATCGGGTCTTTTGTACCTGAAATCGGAGATGCCTCAGGTAGGATGCGTATTCACAACTCATGCAACAGTGCTGGGACGTTGTATTGCAGGAAATAATCTACCACTTTACGATAAACTAAAATCATATAATCCGGATACAGTCTCTCGTAATTTTAATGTTATATCAAAACAGTCTTTAGAAAAGTTGGCGGCTCAGGAAGCTGATAGTTTTACTACTGTCAGCGATATTACAGCAAAAGAGTGCGAACAATTTTTAGGTAAGCCTGTAGATATTGTAACTCCGAATGGTTTTCAGGATTTTATAGCCAATGATGAAAATTTTGCCGAACAGGAGAAGAAAGGCCGTAATGATCTGATAAAAGTTGCACAGGCTATCTTAGGTCGTCCGATAGATAATAATGCATTACTGATAGGAATAAGCGGACGGTACGAGTTCAAAAATAAAGGTATAGATGTTTTTATAGAAGCTTTAGGCAAGTTAAATAAAAACAAAGCATTGACCAGAGAGGTTGTAGGCTTTATTTTAGTACCCGCCGGACATCATGGTCCTTCGAAAGAATTGCTGTACAATCTACAGAATAATATATCAGACAGACCTTTGCATAATAAGTATGTGACTCATGATCTGAACGATGAGCAATATGATCCTACGATGAATGCAATTCGTAACAACGAACTGAACAATACGAATGAAGATCGTGTCAAAATATTTTTTGTGCCATCGTATCTGAATGGTACGGACGGAGTATTTAATGTTCCTTATTATGACTTGCTTGCCGGGCTCGATTTGGCATTGTTTCCGTCTTATTATGAACCATGGGGTTATACACCATTAGAGAGCGTTGCTTTTAAGGTGCCTACTATAACCACATCTTTAGCCGGATTTGGTCTATGGGTAAAAACGCATTACAAAGAGGAACGTCCGGGGATTGCAGTCATCAGCAGAACTGACGATAATGATGCTGAAGTAATTTCAAAAATAGAAGGTCATGTAATCCGACATGCAAATTATAAAGAAAAAGAACAGCTTAGTGTTAAAGAAAACGCATATGAAGTATCTAAGATTGCTCTTTGGGATAATCTGATTTATTATTATATGAAGGCTTATAGCGATGCCTTGGCTAAAGTAGCCGAACGCTATGACGAAAGTGATTTTATAACTGACATACAAACAAATTATATACCGCAAATGCCGCAAAGTGTAACCCCAAACTGGTTTAATGTTATAGTGCATCGTAATGTGCCTGAAAAGTTAAAAAGGCTTGAAGAATTGGCCTATAATCTTTGGTGGTGTTGGAATCAGGATGCAAAAGAATTATTTGAGTCTGTTGATCCTGTTATTTGGGAAAAAGTGTATTTCAATCCGATAGCATTATTGGATAGCCTCAATTATCAGCGTTATCAGCAGCTCGAAAACGATGCAGAGTTTATTAATCGGTTAGATTCCGTTTACTCCAGATTTAAGGCATATATGGATCTGAAGAATACACAAGATGGTCCGACTATCTCTTATTTCTGTATGGAATATGGTTTACATACTTCTTTGAAAATTTATTCGGGAGGGTTAGGTATTCTTGCAGGCGACTATTTGAAAGAAGCCAGTGATAAGGGTACGAAGATGACCGGTATAGGTCTTTTATACAGGTATGGTTATTTCACACAAAGACTATCCACTACAGGAGAACAGGAAAATATTTACGAGGCTCAGCAGTTCGACAAAACACCGGTGACCCCTCAACGAGACGAAGATGGTAATTGGATAACTATACAGATCGCTCTACCGGGCAGAAACTTACATGCCCGTGTATGGAGAGTAGATGTAGGGCGTGTTGAACTATATCTGCTTGATACCGATTTTGAGGATAATTTACCCGAAGATCGTTCTGTTACACACCATTTATATGGTGGTGATTGGGAAAACCGATTGAAACAAGAGTTACTTCTTGGTATAGGAGGTATACGGGTGTTGAAGAAACTGAATAAACGCTCCGATGTGTACCATTGTAATGAAGGGCATGCCGCATTTACGGGTATGGAGCGTATTCACCAGTTGATGGTTGATAAAACTCTTTCTTTTGATGAAGCGAGAGAAGTAGTCCGCTCATCTTCACTGTTTACTACACATACCCCTGTTCCTGCAGGGCATGATGCTTTCGAAGAAGGATTGTTGCGTAAATATATATCACATTATCCTGATCGTTTTCAGATAGGATGGGATCGTATAATGTCTCTGGGGCGTATGCACCCTGACAATCATAGCGAGAAATTCTCGATGAGTGTCCTTGCCGTAAATTTGTCTCAGGAAGTAAATGGCGTAAGCTGGCTTCATGGAAAGGTATCACAGGATATGTTTAAAGATATGTTCCCGGGGTATCTGACCGAAGAATCATATATTGGTTATGTGACTAATGGTGTACATTATCCGACTTGGGCTGCTCCTGAATGGAAAGAACTACATGAAAGGGTATTTGGTGCTGATTTTGCGAATCACCATTATGATAAATCGTGTTTTGCAAATATACAAACTGTTGAGAATCGCGAAATCTGGAATATACGGACAAAACTTCGTGCCAGGATGTTCGAACATATCAAAGAACGTTTGACTAAGCATAACGAGTTGATGTATTATACTCCTCGTGAAATTGTCAGTATTGTAGAAGCATTAGATCCTAATAAATTAACATTCGGGTTTGCACGCCGTTTCGCTACTTATAAGCGAGCTCAGCTATTATTTAAGAATTTGGATACTCTCAATGCGATTGTTAATCATCCTACACAACCGGCTCAGTTTATTTTTGCAGGAAAAGCTCACCCTGCGGATAAAGCAGGACAGGATTTGATTAAGAAAATTGTAGAGATCTCGAAATACCCTCAATTTTTAGGAAAGATTCTCTTTATAGAGAATTACGACATGGAATTAGCTTCTAATTTGGTTCAGGGTGTAGATATCTGGCTTAATACACCCACACGTCCGATGGAAGCATCGGGAACCAGCGGCGAAAAAGCTGTTATGAATGGAGTGATGCATTTTAGTGTACTTGATGGATGGTGGGTCGAAGGTTATCAGAAAGATGCCGGATGGGCATTGCCTCTTGAGCAGGTTTATGAAAATGACGAATTTCAAAATGAATTGGATGCCGAACTTGTATATAATACAATAGAGAATGAAATAGCACCGTTGTATTATGAACAAGATTCGAATGGAATTCCCAATGAGTGGGTTCAGCATGTTAAAAATTCAATAGATAAGGTAGCATCTAACTTTACAATGAATCGTCAATTGACCGATTATGAGGATCGATTCTATAATAAGTTGAGTGCTCGAGCTCATGAAATAGTGAAAGATGACTTTGCCATGGCTAAAAATATTGTAGCCTGGAAACATAAAATGGCCAGAAGTTGGGATAGTATAGAGGTTATCTCTGTAAATATGCCAAGTATCTATAAAGAATCTATTTCTTTGGGGATGGAATATGACTTTGAAGTAAAATTGAGCTGTGGTTCTTTATCTGCTGAGGATTTAGGCGTGGAGTTAGTTGTGACTAATGACAAAAGCAGTAAGACCGAAGACTTCCTTATTAAAAAGTCATTTACGTTTGTAAATCAGAGTGGAAGCATGGCAACTTTCCGGTTGAAGTATGTGACCAGTCAGATCGGAAGTTTCTCTATCGGATTGCGGGTATATGCGAAAAATGATTTGTTAGCTTACCAACAAGATTCAGGATTAGTGAAATGGATGTAATGATCTGCTGACAATCTATTAAGATAAGTAAGATTTAATATGGCTATCTTTGATTATTTCAAAATAGCCATATTATGTTTAAAATTTAATCAATCAGAATCTGCAGAATTTTATCTATACTTAAAGTGATTAAAGCTACAGAGTTCTGCCGCTACTTATTGGGGATAGGAAGAAAAGGTAACTGATGAAAAAGCACAATTTTGGTGTTACTTTTGTAACCTTTTTGTAGAGTTGAGAATTAATAATAGAATCTTATTACAAAAATTAGCCATGAAAGAATCTATATATAACGATCCGGGATTAGATAAATATAAAACAGTCATTCAATACAGACATAATAAATTTACTCAAAGAAAAACCTTACTTACAAAAGGAGGAGCTTTGAGCAATATTGCTAATGGTTATTTGTATTACGGATTGCACCGTTATCCTGATAAATGGGTATTGCGTGAGTGGGCTCCCAATGCTTTAGAAATATATCTGATAGGCGATTTTAATAATTGGCAGCAGCGGAAAGAATTTGCATTTTATGAAACTTATAATGGCAATTGGGAAATAGAACTGCCTCTCGATTCTTTGAAACAGGGAATGTTGTATAAGCTCTGGATAAAGTGGGATGATGGAGCAGGAGAGCGTATTCCGGCATATTGCAGGAGGGTAGTGCAGGATGATGTGAATAAAATATTCTCTGCACAGGTTTGGACGCATGAGTATCAGTGGAAATATAAAAAATCGGTTCAGGTAAAGAATCCTCTTATATATGAGGCTCATATCGGGATGGCCGGAGAAGAGGAGGCTGTGTCAACATATATTCATTTCAGAGAAAAGATACTGCCATATATAGCAAAGATGGGATACAATACAATACAATTAATGGCTATACAGGAACATCCTTATTACGGATCATTTGGGTATCAGGTTGCAAATTTTTTTGCCCCGAGTTCCCGTTTTGGAACTCCGGAAGAACTCAAGGAGTTGATCGATGAAGCTCACTGCCTGAATATTGCTGTTGTATTGGATATTGTACATTCTCATGCAGTGAAGAATGAAACCGACGGGTTGAGTCGTTTTGACGGAAGTTTCGACTTGTATTTTCATTCAGGAGAAAGAGGAATGCACCCGGTTTGGAATTCCAGATGTTTCGATTATGGGAAGAATGAAGTGGTCGCATTTCTATTATCCAATTGTAAATATTGGGTTGAGGAATTTCATTTTGATGGATTCCGTTTTGATGGAGTAACCAGCATGATGTATTACGATCATGGCATTGGACGTGATTTTACCAATTATTCAATGTATTATGATGGTAATCAGGACGAAGATGCAATAACATATCTGACACTGGCAAATGAGCTGATACATGAATTGAATCCCAATGGATTTACTATTGCGGAGGATGTTAGCGGCATGCCGGGATTGGCTTCTCCGGTAGATAAAATGGGAATTGGATTTGATTATCGGATGGCTATGGGAATTGCCGATTTTTGGGTTAAATTGCTTAAAACAAAACGGGATGAAGAATGGCATATCGGTGATATGTTTTATGAATTAACCAATAAGCGAAAAGAAGAATCTACGATCAGTTATGTCGAAAGTCATGATCAGGCTATGGTTGGCGATAAGACTATTATATTCAGGCTTCTGGATAGCCTGATGTATACAGATATGAATGTGTTTGGTCATAATCCAAAGGTTGACAGGGGGATAGCTCTTCATAAGATGATTCGTCTGGCAACCATCGCTACTGCCGGAAATGGTTATCTGACATTTATGGGGAATGAGTTCGGACATCCCGAATGGATTGATTTTCCGAGAGAAGGTAACGATTGGTCTTATAAATATGCCCGCCGTCAATGGAGTTTAGAGAAGGATACTAACCTAAGGTATCGTTTTCTGGCAGAGTTTGAGCATGCTATGTTGGAAGAAATAACAAAATATTCTATATTCGATGAAAGACCTGCTGTCATTGTTCAAAGTACAAATGAGCAAGTTTTAGTCTTTAAGCGTAGAGATTTACTATTTGTCTTTAACTTTAGTCCTGTAAAATCTTATACTGATTATCCGATAGACGTTTCTGAGGGTGTTTATAATATCATCTTGAATACAGATGAATCTCGTTTTGATGGGTTTGATCTGGTAGAAATGAATTATGATTATATTACCCGGAAAGTAAAAGATAAGGATGTCTTAAAACTATATATACCCGCTCGTTCAGCATATATTATGTCTTATCGTAAGTTATAGAAAACATCTAATAATAGGTCTGAAACCTAAAAAATAAATAATGAGAATTAAAAGGAAATATTGTGCTACTGAGGAAATTCGTTTTCTGCCTTTTTAGCTAACCATAAGTTTCGGGCATACGCTATAAAGCCGGCACTTTGACCTAGTATCAGCACGGGATCTTTACGGAAGATGCCATATGCGATGGTAATTATAGATCCTCCTAAACTTAATAGCCAAAAGTTAACAGGAAGAGATGATTCTCCTTTGGATTGTGAGTACCACCATTGGTAAACAAACCTTAGTGTGAAGATAATCTGTCCCATAGATCCGAAAATAAGCAACCCCAGAGGCATGCTTTTAAACAAGCGTTCGATACTACTTGTTCCGTGGTATAGCACATAACATCCGGCAACGATCGGGGTAGCTAGTATAATGTATCTGATTATGGGATATATTTCTTTCCAATGGTCTTTGTTATTTATATTCCAGACATAGATGTAATAAGAGAAAACTTGACCGAGAATAATCGCGAAATCGCCTCTGAGCCATCCATATATTGAAAATAAGAACGATGCAAATAAGCTTATTTGCCAGTATATAGTAGGAGATACAACTTTCTTAGCCCTTTCGGATAATACCCATTGGATCAGCACACGGGCAGAGAATAAACCCTGAGCCAGAAAGCCTATAACAAAGTACCACGATTTGCTTTCCATATGTTATTATTGATGAATGGCTATATTGTTAGATGCTATATTGTAATTGATATATCGTTTTTTCATCCATCGGTAGGCAAAGCAGTCCAAGAATGGACCTATAAGCCGATTCCATAAATTAAATTTGGAAGTTCCTGCAATTCGTTCGAAATGTCTTACAGGAATCTGTTTGACTTTGACGTTCTGGAGTTGAATAAGTGCCGGCAAAAAGCGATGCATGCCTGTAAAAAACGGAATACGTTTAGCGTTATCTGTCTTTATAATTTTCAGAGGGCATCCGGTATCGGCAACACCATCATTGGTCATCCAACGCCTAAATCCGTTTGCGATTTTAGAGGATAATTTTTTGCCTAAACTGTCTTTACGTCCGGTGCGGATTCCCATAACCAGACCAAATTCGTGCCGATAGGGTAGTAATAGTTCAAAGTCTTCAGGTGTTGTTTGTAGGTCTGCATCAATATAACCGACAAAGGCGGATTCTGCAGTATCAATTCCGGCTTTTATTGCTGCGCTTAATCCTCTGTTTTCTGCAAAATTGATATAGAAAAAAGAGTCGTTTTGAAGGCATATTTTTTCTATAAGAGCTTTGCTGTTATCTTTAGATCCATCATTAACGAATAGTATACAAGACTTTACAGAAGATTTATTGAGATATGATGAAAGTTCTTTTTCTAATCTGTCAATGTTGTCTTCCTCATTATAAATTGGGACTATTATTGTTAATTCATAGCCTAAAGTCTTATTCATAATCGCTATATTGATATATTTGTTTGGTCAGCAAAGGTATCTATTTTTTAGAATATATTTGTATTTGCTACTTCTAAAACATTATATTTATTAGACTACCGGTTTCAAAATATTTATCTTTGCCGAGTCTTATCACTATATGTATATTGAATCTGTAACTATATGACAAATACTCAGAATCATCTTATTCATTATCTGTTTATTATTGTAGTTTGTTTTTTCGCATTCTTTGTAAATAATCAGATAATTCCTGCAGACTTGATGGAGTCTCGCAATTTAGCAACCGCTCAGGAAATGATACATACAGATAATTATCTGATGCCTACAATGAACGGTGAACCTCGTCTTGAAAAACCTCCTTTACCAACATGGATAGCTGCCGGTGTAGAGCTTTTGTTTCCGGAAAATCTTGTTGTACAAAGATATATGGCAGCGATTTCTGCTACGATAATGGTTTTCTTTCTGTATTTTCTTGTATCCAGGTTAACTAAGAACCGAAATATTGGATTATTATCATCATTGGTATTAGCTTCTTGCTTTAATATCATACTGATGGGGCGAACTGCTACATGGGATATTTACTGTCATAGCTTTATGCTTGGTGCTATTTACTTCTTAGTTTTGGGCTTGGAAGAAAAAGGTAAGCAATGGGGACATTTCTTTATTACCGGACTTTTTCTAGGATTATCTTTCCTTAGTAAAGGGCCTGTATCGTTTTATGCCTTATTACTTCCTTTCCTTATAAGCTATATTATTGTGCTCAGACCTTCAGCAAAAGATAAAGTGCTTCCTATCCTTATTATGATACTCACTTGTCTGGTTATCTCTACATGGTGGCCTGTATATGCTCGGTTGTCTCATCCTGGATTAGCTGTTGCTGTAGCCGATAAAGAATCATCATCTTGGCTTAATCATAATGTGAGACCTTTATATTATTACTGGCAGTTTCCTGCTGAAGCCGGTATCTGGGCTCTATTCTGGATAACCTCTTTGTGTTGGTTCCACTGGAAAAAAAAGATCGAAAACCGTCATGTATATATATTCTCTGTCATATGGACTTTGGCTGCTTTTATCCTCTTGTCCCTGATTCCGGAGAAAAAGACCCGTTATCTGTTACCTATGCTGATTCCCGGAGCTATTAATATAGGGTTTTATATTTATCATTGTGCCAATAGCATAATGACATCAAAAGAAAAGAATACCTTTCGTTTCAATATTATTGTAATTATTCTTATACTGGTAGCACTACCTGTGGCATTGTACATTATGTTCTTTAAGGACGGCATGGTGACACTGCCTCTTTATATAGTCACTTCCGTTATAAGTATTTGTCTGGCTGTCTTTCTTATTATATCGGTATTCAATAAGTATCGTATTAATGTGCTGAAAGCTTTTACCGGAATATTGTTAACCATGATTATGGTTGAAGGCTTATGTATGATACCTGTCCGTAATATGTTTATAAATAACGACAGGCATAGTATCAGGATGCTGAGAAAGATCGACAAAGTTCAGAATATGCCGTTTTTCTATAATGAAAAAGAGCAGTTAAGAATGGAGCTTGTATATGAGGCTAACCAAGTCATACGTCCTCTGAATGTGTCGGATAGTGCTCTCATTCAGTCAAAACTACCGTTTGTATTTGTCAGCGGAGCACCTATCGATAGTTTGTTGGCCGGAAAAAATGTAAAGATAGAATACATTGATACTTTCGATAATAATTGGCAAAAATCATCTAGTCGGAGATACAATGAAGATCTGGTCAGACAAGTTGCTATTATCAGTAGACTTAAATAAAAACAGAAGAGGAGATTTAAATCTCCTCTTCTTCATTCTACTACTTCACTTTAACTGCAACAGAGCTTCTGATATCTGCAGAAGATGCTGCACAATGTAATGTAAACTGGTCTGATTCTACAATCCAGCTATGAGATTTATCATCGAAAAAGGCTAGGCTTTCGACCGGGACCGATAGTTCGACAGTCTTACTTTCTCCTACTTTTAAGAACACTTTCTGAAAAGCTTTCAATTCTTTAGTCGGACGTTCAAGCGATGGTTTAGACTGAGATGCATATATCTGAACGGATTCAGCTCCATCTGCTTTACCTTTGTTTGTCAAGACGAATGAAACTTTAATTGTTTCATTTTTACCGTATTCTTTTTTGTCGGTGGTAGCTTTACCGTATTCAAAAGTAGTATAAGATAAACCATATCCGAAGGGGAACATCGCCGGGATTTTTTTCGTATCGTGCCAACGGTAACCAACAAGTAATCCTTCTTTGTAAACCTGATTGATACTATCTCCGGGGTAGGAAATCTTACCAAAAGAAATAGCTCCGTTGTCTTCCAGTTTTTTAGGGAAAGAGAATGGCAGTTTTCCCGAAGGATTAACATCTCCGGCTATAATGTTAGCTGTTGCTGTTCCTGCCTGAGATCCTAAATACCACGATTGCATCAATGCCGGCACTTTGTCTAACCAAGGCATCGCAACTGCATTACCGCTGATGATAATTACACCTGTATTTTTATTAATCTTAAGAATATCTTCGATAAGTTCGTTCTGACCGAAAGGCAGATCATAAGTGATGCGGTCGGCTCCTTCACAATCCTGTTGGAAGTTCTTGTTCAGTCCTCCAAAGAAAAGTACTACATCCGCATCTTTCACAAGAGCCAAAGCTTCTCTTTTCAGAGAGTCGGCATTATAAGGAGAAGGTACAAACTGATCGTATACGGTGGGGCCCGATCCGTATCCCATAGTATAGAATACTTTATCATCACCGTACTTCTCTTTTAACCCTTCAAGCGGAGATATTTCTTTCTTTACTTTCAATTCCGAAGATCCTCCACCGACGGTAAGTGATCGGGTTGCATTTTCGCCGATAACAACAATCTTTTTGTATCTATTTTTAGCAATAGGGAAGAAATCCTTTTCGTTTTTCATCAGGACTATTCCCTGTTCTGCAATACGGCGTGCTACATCAGCATGTTCCGGAGTGGCAAAACTCCCATAGGGACGGTTTCTATCCATATTTGTGCGGAGTGTAAGTCTGAGCACACGTCTAACTTTTTCATCTAAAGTCGACATTGGCAACTCTCCTTTTTTCAGCATTTCCAGATAAGGTTGTGCCATAAAATAATTGTCATAAGCGAAGCTTTCTCCCCAGGTAAGTCCATTAGTCCAGCTGCCCATTTCTATATCCAAACCATTAAGGGCAGCCTCTTTAGTATCGTGGGCACTTCCCCAGTCTGTTACGACAACTCCGTCGAATCCCCATTCGCCTTTAAGTATCTTATTGGTTAAGAGTTCGTGATGTGTGGTATGCTGTCCTCTGAACTGATTATAAGCGCCCATTATAGCCCAGACTTTACCTTCTGTTACTCCTGCTTTAAAAGCGGGCAGATATATTTCATACAGAGCCCTGTCGCTGGCTTCGACATTGATATGTCCACGCCAAAGTTCCTGATTGTTCAATGCATAGTGTTTCATACATGCGGCAACACCGTTTTGTTGAACACCGTGTATATAAGGCACTACCATTTTGGATGCCAGATACGGATCTTCGCCCATATATTCAAAGTTCCGGCCGTTCATCGGTGTACGGTAGATGTTTACTCCGGGGCCGAGTATGATATCTTTCTTTCTGTAGCGAGCCTCTTCGCCTAGTGCGTTTCCGTATTCGAGAGATAAATTAGGATTGAATGTAGCTGCAAGACAAGTTAATGCAGGAAATGCAGTACACGAGTCATTTGTCCATCCAGCGTGATTCCATGTATCCCAGTCGATTTCCATGCGAACGCCGTGAGGGCCGTCGCTCATCCATATTTCTGGAATTCCTAAACGAGGGCATCCAGGAGTGCTGAATTTGGACTGAGCATGAATCATTGCGATCTTTTCTTCGAGTGTCATACGAGAAAGAGCATCTTCGATTCGGGCTTCAATAGGCTTGCTGTCATCCAGATATACAGGTTTTGCTTTGAGCTGCGCCTGTGACTGGAATGTAAACAACCCCAAAATACTAGATAGTACTAAAAGTTTTTTCATGTTTAGTTTATATTAAATATATAGATTTCAAATACTTAATTATAAAAGGTAACAAAGGTTTCACTCTTTATGTCATTTTTCATCAGTTACCTTTTTCTCCCTATCATTATATTGATATATTTTATATTCTCAATTCTCGACTCAACCCAAAAGGTTACAAAAGTTACATAAGAATTGTATTTTTTTATTTGTTTCTTTTTCATCTTTCTTTTGTTCTTTTAGTGAAGAGAAGTATTTAATGACATATTTTAAAGCGATAATCAGCTCTTGCTGTAATACTTGCAAAGTCAATAAAAGATATGAGACCTTAAAAAAGAATTCTTACTGTTTGTCCTTTCTTTATGTATAGATAAATTTTGTTATTATCAACGGCATATTTTTTAGTACCTGAAATAGATGATACTTCAGAAGGTAATTTCAATATAAACATATCGGACGTATCTGCTTTCAGTGTGAATTCTTGTATTCTATTGTTCTTCCATAAAAAATCAACAGATGCACCTCCTCTGACTCGTAATCCTTTCACTTCTCCATTTTTACAACTTTGAGTCATTGCGGGTAATAGTTCTATGTAGCCAGAATGGCTTTGGACAAGCATTTCCATTATACCTGCTGAACCTCCGAAATTGCCATCTATCTGCATAGGGGGATGTGCACTGAATAGGTTAGGGTAGGTCCCCCAGCTGCTTTCAGCAGGCTTTAAGAGGTCTCCTATGAGTTTGTATGCCCTTTCACCATTTTTCAGACGAGCCCAGAAATTGATTTTCCAAGCCATAGACCATCCTGTCGATTGATCGCCTCTCCTTTCCAGTGTTGTTTTAGCTGCTTCCATTAACTGCGGAGTATTTTCGAAAGTGAGTTCGTTGCCCGGATATAATCCGTATAATTGTGATACATGACGGTGGTGTATATCTGCTTCTTCATAATCTTCGAGCCATTCCATGACTTGACCGTATTTTCCGATTGAAGTCGGAGCTAGTTTAGC